>NZ_CP017480.1:2260000-4765486 GCF_001887595.1 Luteibacter rhizovicinus DSM 16549 | reverse complement strand
GCTACGTCGGCACCGAGATCACCTGGCCGATCTACTGGCACGGCACGCTCGGTCAGGCCAAGCAGCATCTCGACCGCACGGCGAAGCAGCTCGGTGAGCGTCACAAGGGTCTGCGTTCTTACGTCGGCGTGATGAAGTCCGTCGTCACCCAGGCCAGCTCGGCCATTCCGGTGATTCCGCTTTACGTGTCCATGGTCTTCAAGATCATGAAGGCCAAGGGCATCCACGAAGGCACGATCGAGCAGATCAACCGCCTGTTCCACGAGCGCCTCTACCGCGCGGATGGCAAGGCGCCGGAGGTGGATGCCGAAGGTCGCCTGCGCCTGGACGACTGGGAGCTGCGTGACGACGTGCAGAGCGAATGCAAGGCACTGTGGCCGACGGTGACCACGGAAAACCTGTGGACCGACACCGACTACGCCGGCTACAAGCACGACTTCATCAAGCTGTTCGGTTTCGACCGCAAGGACGTCGACTACGCCGCTGACGTCAACCCGGACGTCCGCTGGAACGTCGTAGAAATGTAATCGGTTCGGTGGCTCTGTGTGGGAGCCGCTTCAGCGGCGATGCTGTTGCTCTGATAGGAGCCGATTTATCGGCGATGGGTGCCCGCGACACCGTAGGCATCGCCGATGAATCGGCTCCTACAAAAGCGCGGGCACCGCAAGGACAGAATCAGGTCATCAACCCGACGATGTTGAAACCCGCATCGACGTACGTGACTTCACCGGTCACGCCCGACGCGAGATCCGAACACAGGAAGGCGGCCACATTGCCGACTTCCTCCTGTGTCACGCCGCGCCGCAAGGGTGCGACGTTGTCGACCTGGTCGAGGATACGGCGGAAGTTGCCGACGCCCGACGCGGCGAGCGTCTTGATCGGTCCGGCGGAAATGGCATTCACGCGCGTCCCCTCTGGCCCGAGGTTATAGGCGAGGTAACGCACGTTCGCTTCCAGGCTGGCCTTGGCCAGACCCATGACGTTGTAGTTCGGCAGGGCGCGTTCCGCGCCGAGATAACTCAGCGTGAGGATCGCGCCGCCACGGCCGGCCATCAGCGGGCGCGCGGCTTTCGCCAGCGCCGCGAGGCTGTAGCTGGAGATGTCGTGTGCTACCGCAAAGTTCTCGCGCGTGAGGTTGTCGAGGAAGTCGCCCTGTAAGGCCTCGCGCGGTGCGAAGCCGACCGAATGGACGAGTACATCCAGTCCATCCCAGTGCGTGCCGAGTTCGGCGAACACGCGCTCGATGTGCGCGTCGATGCCGACGTCGCATTCCAGTACGAGGTTGGAACCGAATTCCGCGGCTGCCTCGTCGACGCGATCTTTCAGGCGTTCGTTCTGATACGTAAACGCCAGTTCCGCCCCTTCACGATGCATCGCCTCGGCGATGCCCCAGGCGATGCTACGACGGCTGGCGATGCCGACGATGAGAGCCCGCTTGCGATGCAGGAAGCCCATGGGCTTAACGCGACGCGGTGAGGCGCAGGACCTGGCCGGGCTTCACGGCCTGCGTCTGCAGGTCATTCCATTTCATCAACTGCTCGACGCTGACCTGATGGCGACGCGCGATCGTCCAGAGGGACTCGCCGTTGTTGACCTTGTAGACGATGGCGACGGCCTTTTCGTCGGCCTTCGACGGCTTGCCACCCTTGCCGGACGTCGTGGCCTTGGCGACGGCGGAAGCCTTGCCAGCCTTTGCCGCCTTTTCAGCCCGATCGGCCTTGGCGATCTCCGCCCTCGAAAGCTTCGCACCCTTGGCGTTCTTCTTGCCCTTGCTGCCCTTGGCCGCAGGAACATCGGCAACGGCATCATCATCGATCGACGAAGACGGCTCTTCGATGACAGCAGCGACTGGTCCAAGGTTGTACTGATCGGCGGCCGTCTTCGGCAGCAACAGCGACGACGACACCGTGCCCTTCGTCGTGCGGTAGGCCGGATTGAAATCGCGCAGGTCGTTCATCGACAGACCCGACTGCTTCGCGGCCTGGGCCAGCGACTGCGGGTTCGACACCTGCACCACTTGCAACGCGTCGTCGCCATCCTGGCGCGGCAACTGCACGTTGAAGCGACCCGGATCGCGCACGATGCAGGCGATCGCCATCAGCTTGACCAGGTGCTCCCGGGTGGCCGCTTTCATCGGCACATCCGGCAGGCCCTCTTCCGCCGTCGGACCGCCGTGCTTGTCGATGGTCTTCTTCAGGCCGAACTCGCCGGCGTTATAAGCCACATCGACCAGGCGCCAGTCGCCGAGGTCATCGTAATAACGGCGCATCATCGACATCACGGATTCGGTGGACTTGGTGATGTCGAGGCGCTCGTCGTAATTCTTCTGTACACGCAGGCCGAGCGTCTGCGCGGTCTGCGGCATGATCTGCCACATGCCGGCAGGACGGTTCTTCACGCCGGGCACGTGCCGGTACTGGCTCTCGACCCAGGGCAGCAGGGCGAACTCACCCGCCACGCTGTGCTGCATCGCCGACTTGTGCGCGTAGACGATCAGCGGCAGCACTTCGTTGACCTGCTGCTCGAAGCGGTTCGGCATCTTCGTATAGGTGCGCGCCCAGGCGACCACTTCGGGACCGGCTTCGCAGCCCGGCATCGCGAAGCTGTCGCGCATGCCCGACCAGAAGTCGGCAGAGGCGGCAGGGCGCATCAACTTCGGCGACATCGACACGTTCTCCACCGGAATCACGGTGGGCGCTGGCGCGACGGAAACGGGTACGGGCCGCTGGGGCGCCGCGGCGCAAGCCGTAAGCACAAGGGGGACGAGTGCGGGAAGGATGCGTCGGGTCAGAGCCATCATGCGGTGAATGTGTCCTTGGCCTGACGTAACGCTGCGAAGCGTGCCGTCCGCGTGGCGGATTCCTTGCCCTGAGCCTCGACCCAGCGACGAATAGCGTCGCTGTCCACGCGCAGGAAGGGGTTGGTGGCGAACTCATCCGCGAGTCGGCTCGGCACGGACGGCCGACCTTGCTCGCGCAAGCGCGCCACCTCGTCACGACGGAGGCGCAGGGGGGCGTTGTCCGGATCCACGCTGAGCGCGAAACGGATGTTGGCCGCGGTGTATTCGTGCGCGCAGCAGACCAGGGTCTCGGCGGGCAGGTCGGCGAAACGCTCCAGCGAGGCCAGCATCTGTTCGGGCGTGCCCTCGAACAGGCGGCCGCAGCCGACGCTGAACAGGGTGTCGCCGCAGAACAGGAAACCTTCGCCGAAATAAGCGATGTGCGAGCTGGTATGGCCCGGCACCGCGATGACCCGGAACGTCGCCTGGGGCGACTCGAGCGTGATGACGTCGCCGTCCTCGACGAAGTGGTTCTTCGGCTGGATGCGTGGATCCGCCGTGGCGTACACCTCCACGTCGTGGTCGCGGACCAGATCCGAGACGCCACCGATGTGGTCGTTGTGGTGGTGCGTCAGCAGGATCGCCTTCAGCCGCCAGCCTCGCTCATCGAGCGCGGCCTGGACGGGGGCGGCTTCACCAGGATCCACGACGAAGGCATTGCCTTCGTCATCGGCGACCAGCCAGATGTAGTTGTCGCTCAAAGCCGCGACGGGAACCCAATGCATCGGGCCGAACTCCGTGACGTCGGTAGGGCGCGAACACCCAGTGAATGGCCGCCCTTTGGTCAATACCAGTAGGACGGGGCGGCCGGACTATATCAGCCGGGTATATCCCACTCGTTAGAAGCTCGTTAACGCATGCGGGGGGCATTCAAGATCACTACACTGGTCACCTATGCCCACCCTGGCCCCCGACATCTATGCGTCGCCGCAGATCGGCAAGCTGCTGGCCGACGAGGCCCGTGTCCTCTCGCCCCTGCTGACCCGGTGTACCGGGGAGCACGGCCTGCACCTCACCGCCTCCCTCCAGGCCGACCCACCGGCCTTGCCCCTGCTGGGCCACTGGGCGACCGTACGGGTCGCGGGGCCGCACCTGGGCGGCGATGTCTGCGCGAGCGGCCTGGAAGCCCTGCCGTTCGCCGATGACGCCTTCGGCGTGGTGCTGCTTCGGCACGCCCTCGAAACCACGGCGCGCCAGGACAATCTCCTCGACGAAGCGATCCGCGTCCTGGCGCCCGGCGGCATGCTCGCCATCACCGGTATCCACCCCGTCGGCCTGTGGTCGCCCTGGGTGGCCCGGCAGGCCCGTGGCACCCGGCCGCGCCTGACCTGGCCGTGGTGGTGGAGTCAGCGGCTGGTTCGCGACGATTTCGAGCTGTCCATGCCGCGCCGGTTGGGCAGTGCCTGGCCGCGGGCGGGCGGCTCGCCCGTCGGCGAGTCCATGGTCGGCGGCGGATACATGCTCATAGCGCGCAAAAAACGGCCGGCAGCGGTACCCTTGCGCGCCCGCACCGCGGCGGTCGAGGCACCCATGCCCGGCACGCTCGCGTCTGGCGCCCGTCGCAACGCACGTGAGTCCATCTCTTGACCGAAATCACCACCGACACCGTTGAAGTCTTCACCGATGGCGCCTGTCTGGGTAATCCCGGCCCTGGCGGCTGGGCCGCCCTGCTGAGAGCCAAGGGCATCGAGAAGATGCTCGCCGGCGGCGAAGCCGACACCACCAACAACCGCATGGAAATGATGGGCGCGATCTCGGCGCTCGAAGCGCTGACCCGTCGCTGCCATGTGCACCTGATGACCGACTCCAAGTACGTCATGCAAGGTGTGCAGGAGTGGGTGCCGAAGTGGCGCCGTAACGGCTGGAAGACCGCCGACAAGAAGCCGGTGAAGAACCAGGACCTGTGGATCCGCCTGGACGAAGCCGCGGCCGCGCATACCGTCACCTGGGAATGGGTGAAGGGACATGCCGGCCATGTCGAGAACGAGCGCGTGGACGTCGCCGCGCGCGACCAGGCCATCATCTTCAAGTCGAAGGGGACCGTGGCATGAGGCAGATCGTTCTCGATACCGAAACCACCGGCCTCGAAGCGCACCTCGGTCATCGCCTCGTGGAAATCGGTGCGGTCGAGATGATCGGTCGCCGTCCCACGGGCAGCCACTTCCATACGTACCTCAACCCGCAGCGCGCCATCGACGAAGAGGCGAGCAAGGTCACGGGTATCAAGGACGAACACCTGGTCGACAAGCCGCTGTTTATCGAGAAGGTGGACGAGTTTCTCGATTTCATCCGCGGCGCCGAGTTGATCATCCATAACGCGGCGTTCGACGTCGGCTTCCTCAATGCCGAGCTGAAGCGGGCAGGGGAGCATTACGGGCAGATTTCCGATTACGCGACGGTGCTCGATACGTTGCTGATGGCGCGCCAGATGTATCCCGGACAGCGCAACAGCCTCGACGCGTTGTGCAAGCGTCTGGGCGTGGACAACACCAAGCGCGACCTCCACGGTGGCCTGCTCGATGCGCAGCTGCTCGCGGACGTCTACGTCGCGATGACCACGGGTCAGGGCGGTCTCGAGTTCGCCTTCGATGCCAACGACGAGCGCGGCCGGACCAGTGTGCTGCAGGACATCGTGATCAAGCGTCGTCCGCTGGTGCGCCACGCCGATCCGGAAGAACTCGCACGGCATGCCAAGCGCCTCGAAGCGCTGGACAAGTCAGCCGGTGGGCAGAGCATCTGGCGGAAGATGGAAACGTCCGAAACGGTCCACTGACGCGTGGCGGCCGCTCAGGCCGCCGAACGCAGCAGGATCGCCGTGATGTTGTCGCGCGCGCTGCCCGAGAGGGCTTCCAGCAGGAGATGGTCCACGCTTTCCTGCGCCGCGATATCCGTTCGCGAGACGATGGCGCCGATGCGCGCGTCGTCCACTTCGTCGGTAAGGCCATCCGTGCACAGCAGCAGCCGTGCGCCATAGGGCAGTTCGCCCCTGGCCAGGCCGATATGGAGCTGGTCTGGCGAGGTGATGCCCAGGGCCTGGGTGAGCACGCTGCGCTGGGGATGCGTCCGCGCCTGCGCCTCGGTCAGGTCACCGGCCTCGACCAGGGCTTCCACGATGGAATGATCGTGCGAGAGGCGCTTGAGTTCGCCGTCCCAGATGTAGATGCGACTGTCGCCGACCCAGGCGGCCTCGTAGGAGCGCCCGACCAGCCGTACGGCGGCGATCGTCGTGCCCATCGGCCGGGACTCGGAGAGCCCGCTGGAGCGGGCGATCAGCGCCTCGTTCACCCGCTGGATCGCGTCCACCAGCGACTGGCCGGCGGTGACCTGGGCCACCACGCCGTCGCGCGCCGTGGCCGACGCCACCTCGCCATGCTTATGGCCGCCCATGCCGTCCACGACCAGGAACAACCCCAGCCCGGCGTCGGCGTAATAGGTGTCCTCGTTACGCGTGCGGCGAAGACCCGTATGCGTGCCGTGTCCGAACTCGATCATGGTGGCCTTGGAAGCGGGGAAGGGCGCCACGGCGCCGGAATGCACCGGCAGAATGCCCCATCAAAAGTCTGTTGTCACGGCAAGAGAGACCCACTATCATTGCGGGCCCGGCAGAGCGAAAGCCCTGCCGTCGACCGTTCACGGAGAGGTGGCAGAGTGGTCGAATGTACCTGACTCGAAATCAGGCGTTGGTGAAAGCCAACCGTGGGTTCGAATCCCACCCTCTCCGCCAGCTGTACTAAGGGGTCACGCCAAAAGCGTGACCCCTTTTTTATTGCCGACGAACGGGCCCAGTCTCGCTCGGTGGCGTCGATGGCTCGATAGGTGAATACTCTGACGAAGCCTTCGGTGGCAGGGACAGCGGCAGGGGACAATATGAAGCTTCTTATTGGCATCGCGCTAGTTGGTGCGCTCGTCGGGTGCAGCACGTATCAAGCGCATAGCAATGTACCGACGCCTTACGCGCGGACAAACGCAAGCCAGGTGCAGATTCTTTACTCGCCGCCGCAGCGTGCGTACACCTCGATTGGCATCGTTTCTGCCACGCGCTATAAGCCGGGTTGGACTGATCCCTCGGTAAGCGATGCCATTCCGCAGCTACAGGCAGCGGGTGCCGAGATCGGCGCCGATGCCGTGATCGTGCGCAGCGATCGCAGCAATAACGACAGACATGTGGTGGTCGAGGGTGAGGCGATCAAGTTCACGAGTCGTTAAAAAGTCACGAAGGTAATGTCGCAAACGGTGGCAACTAACCAGTCGGTGGCTTGTCCGGAATGCCTACGTTCTTAAGGAGCTACGATTGATGAAAGTCGTGTTGACTATCGCGATGTTCGCCTTGTTAGGTCTCCCTCTCGAGGCTGCCTCCGCCCAGCCCCGCGCTGTCGCTTTCGAGGTTTCTGGCTGTGGAGGGTGGGCCGCCTTCGCCAACGACACCATTGAGCGCAACAGCGAGCTCAATTGGTTCCGGGGTTTCGTCTCCGGGCGTGATTTCACAGCGAACTCGAAGCGCAGCAGTGTTCGTGTCGTATCGGACGCTACCATCGTGGGTAGTGTCGACGCATTCTGTCGAGATCACCCGGACCAGAACATGCTCCACGCGGCCCTGAACCTGGCCTCCCAACTGCCTTGAGGCTGACTTTATCCGAGAGGCGCAAGAAGACGGTTGGCCAAGCACGCGTTAACAGGGGACGTGGACATGAAGCGGTTTCGATCGTGGCTCGCAGCATCCATCGTGCTTGCCTCAACTTCGTCCTCATGCTTCGGCGAAGGCTTGGTGACTTGCAAAGATCTCGGAGCGGTATCGACCGGCATCGGATGGCCTGCTCGTGGAAAGTTCTCGAACGAAGACTATGGATTCTCAGTCCGTGTCCCGAGGAACATCACGGCCTGGTCCGGTGTCGCCAAAGCGGCGCCCTTCCACGGTTTCGGCTTCAGTCTCGATAAAACGCGTCACAGTTGTATCGACTTTTATCTGGAATGGCGGGTGGACAGAGACGAGCCGCCATCGTTGTCGACCGGATTGAAGCCTATTTCGATGGTGGGCGCTACGGCGAACGTCGGTGAGACTCGTGGTGAGATCCAGGGCAAACCGTATCTAAATAGGGTCGTATATTTCACGAGAAAGCACGGGAAAGGCTTCGTTGACGGTCGTATCAGCCTGATCGTCGCTACCCAGGATGAGAAGCGAGCGCGCGAAATATTCGATGCGTTCGTGCGCTCGCTGACGTTTCCGTGAGTGCGGTGGCATCCGTGTCGACTAACTTCCCGATCCCATGGCTCTTATCACCGTGTCATCGTCGGAGCCGCTGATTGCTGGACGGAGTCGGTGATGCGGTCGACGCCACCTGGTGCTGGACCTGCTGTTGATCTTGCATCTGCTGACGAGCGTTGTTCTGCACGTCGACCGCCGAATCACGGCTGCTCTGAGCCAGCGGCGCCTGCTATGGCAAGTATGCCTTAAACGAGTCGCTTCAAAGAATTCCCTCGGAACAATCCGTGCGAACTTCCCTGCACGTTTGTCCGCCGGCTGCGTTGCATGCAGCCATGGCTTTCGTTACCGCTGCTTTCTCATCCTTTGGGTCGGGTGTTCCGGCCCCGAATGGACGGTCGGATGCGTCACGTACGAGGGAGATGCATCCGTCCTGTTGCTGGACCAGGATCGTGCAGTCCTGGCGATTGCAGTCGCCTTCCTCGCTCTTTCACGACACGGTCTCGTACGCCTGGTATCCGACTACCGATGAATCGGGTTGCGACACTTCGGGCGGCGCCTGCCACCACCTTGGTGACCTCAAGTCCAGCACCGATGGCGCCGGTCTTGTCACGACGTACGTGAGCTACGACAAGGCCGGTCGGGTGACCCGGGTCAAGGACCCGAACGGTGTCCTTACCGACTTCGTCTACACGCCACGCGGCTGGCTTGCCAGCAAGACCATCCGTGCCAACGCCTCGGCCGTCGCTTCGCCGTCAGACGCGGTCACCACGGTGGCCTATGACCCGACCGGCACGGTCCATTCGGTCACGGACCCTGACGGTGTGGTGACCACATACACCTATGACGCCGCCCATCGGCTGACTGACATCACCGATGCTTCGGGTAACCACATCCACTACACGCTGGACCTCGCAGGCAATCGAACATCCTCTCAGGTCCTAACGCTGGCCGGCACCGTAGTCCGCTCGCAGGGGCGTACGTTCAATGCCCTGGGGCAGCTGACCGTGCTCGCGGATGGCCTCAACCGAACCGTGTTCAGTGCCGCCTTCTCCGATAGCTATGACGCCAACGGAAATCTCGTCCACAGCCAGGACGGCCTCGGGCACCAGACGAAGCAGGCGTTCGATGGGCTAAACCGCCTCGTGTCCACGTTGCAGAACTACCAGGGCACCGACACGGCAACGGCCAACAGCCAAACAGCCAGCAACCTCGATGCCCTCGACCGGGTCAATGTTTTCAGTGACCCGGATGGACTGAACACGACCTATGACATCGACGCCCTCGGCAACTCGGTTGGCTTGCACAGTCCGGACACGGGCACGACGACGCATTCGTTCGACGTCGCGGGCAATGCCGTCACATCGATCGATGCGACGAACAACAGTCGCGCCAGAACCTATGACGCTGACAACCGGCTACTGACGGAAACCTTCGCCGACACCTCCCTCAATGTGCAGTACAAGTACGACGAGGCGGACACGGTAACTGGTTGCGCCGGGAGCTTTGGCAAAGGACGTCTGACGCGCGTCATCGAAGGCAGCGGCGGCATCATCTGGTGCTATGACAATCGCGGCAACGTGGTCACGAAACAGCAGACCGTTGGCACCGTTAGCAGAACAACGAGCTATGCCTGGACTGCTGCCAACCGCCTCGCCTCGGTGACCACGGCCAATGGAACGCTGATTGCCTACACGAGGAATTCCCTCGGCCAGATTACGTCCATCCTGACGACGCCCGCGGTAGCCGGGGTGACGACCGTGGTGAGCAATGTCGTCCACATGCCGTTTGGCCCTGTGGCTTCGTACACGCTCGGCGACGGGCAAGCTGTCACGCTGACCTATGATGCCAACGGTGCATGGACCGACGTTGCTAGCACGGCATTTTCCCTGCATGTCAAACGCGATGTGGCGCGTAACATCGTTGCTGTCGGCGATGCCGCAGGTGTTCCCACGCCGACGGAAACCTATAGCTATGACCCGCTATACCGACTCACCGGAGTCAATGCGGCCGACGGCACCGCCATCGAGGCGTACACGTACAACAAGACCGGCGATCGGTTGAGCAAGGTAGGGCCGGGTCTGCTCACCGGCACCTACAACTATGCGGCTGGCACGCATCACTTGACTGGCGTGGGTACCACCACCCGAGTGGTTGATGAGCGGGGCAACACCACCGCTGACGTGCTTGCGTCGGGCGCCTATGGGTATGGGTACAACGGACGGAACCGCCTGACGGTTGTCCAGAATGGCGGCGTGACGGTGGGTAGCTATGTTCTCAATGCTCTGGGTGAGCGGGTGCAAAAGACGGCGGGGGGCCTGACCACCCGGTTTGACTACGACGAAGACAGTCGTCTGGTCTCGGAGAGCGCCGGCACTGCCAGCCGGGACTACATCTGGATGGAGGGCATGCCCGTAGGCGTCGTCGACCAGACGGGGACCGCCACCACGGTCAACTTCATTCATTCCGATGGTCTTGGCTCACCGCGTGCCGTGACGAGCTCAGCGGGTGCCGTGCTTTGGCAGTGGGCATACGCCGGCAACCCGTTTGGTGAAGTCCCGCCGACCGTATCTACGGGCTACATGTTAAACCTACGGTTTGCAGGTCAATACTTTGATGGTGAGTCGGGGCTGAGCTACAACGTCAACAGGGATTACGACGCTGCGACAGGCCGATATCTTCAGAGTGATCCAATGGGCCTGCCCGCTGGCCCCTCGACCTACGCGTATATCTCGTCGCAGCCCCTTACGGCGACAGACCTTCTGGGGCTTTGCAACGATGATGGGGACGATCATGATGAATGTGAGGAACTTCTTCGCGTCGACACAGATACCTGCAATGCGATCACCAAGAGGCGTGGCGCGCGGGCTGGCGAAGCATGTCATGCCTCCGCTAGTGAACGTTATGCAGCATGTCTTCGTGGTCGCCCCATTCCGAATCTCAACACCTGGAACAACCGTGAGGCCCTCTCGCCAAGAGATTGGGGATGGTGGGAGCAAACAACGGGATTGACAGGCGCTGCACTCGTAGCATATTTGATTGTCTCCGAAGGCACGAGAATCATTCCGGCTAGAAACGCAATTCCGGTCCCTTGAGGGTTGTTTGCATGAGCGAATTTACACACGTCGTTGAAGTCGATTTACCTGAAAGGCGCGTAAAGATTTGGCGTCTGTTTGACGATGGCAGGCGGCAATTTTTTACAGAGGTTCACTTCGATGAGGGGATGCAAAGGGATGCGGAGAATCTTCTCTTTCAGCAGATTTCTGAGAATATATTGCTCGACTCTTCATCTGGAAGGTCTCTTCTGAATTTATGACATGCGGCACATGGATCGAGCAATTGCCGGCCGCTACCTATTAGTGCGATTACGTTCCTGCGACTTCTGACGCGGATGCCTTGGCGTCCGCGCGCGCCGTTTCCAAGTACAGCCTGATTTCGTCGGAGCTCATGTTGCTCTCGACCTATCGGGTCATCGACGGTCCAGCCTGCTGCGCCGGTTCTGGAGCCTGCGGTGCCTGCGAGATCTGCTCCTGTTGCTGCGCATGGTCCTGCACATGCGTGGCGGCCTCTTGGCTACTTCGAGCCAACGGCGTTTGAATCGCCTGCATTACATCGACTTCCACATATCGCTTAAATGGCGAGTTCAGATCGCCCTGTATGGCGTAGCCCCGAACCGCGTCGTCCGAGAGTGCGACATGATCGATGCGGCTGAATCCAGCCATGGTCGCCGCTGAGGTTAGTCCGCCAGCGAAGGCCTGTGTATGTGGACCTGGAACGCGACCGCGTTCCTCGTCGATCTTCGCAACGCACGAATAGGCCTGCTCGTAGATACCGTGAGCAGGGTGGCGAGCATCGAGCATGTCGGGAACCGGTGCTTGGGCTGCCGTCTGGGTGTTAGCTCTTGCTTCAGCGAGCGCCAAAAGGGTCGCGGGGCCCGCCACTCCGTCTGCGCGAAGGCCATGGGATTGCTGAAAGGCCTCCACGACCTCTTTGGTATGTGGACCGAATCTCTGGTCTGCATGGACGGGGCTACCGTCGCGCGCAGTGAATCCAAGCGCCGCCAGGTCGGCTTGCATCGTGCCGACGGCCTCACCTCGGTCGCCCTCGCGGTGGACACTCGATCTTGCGTGCTGTTGAGCTTCCGTACTTCCGTGAGCATTTGGCCGTATCGCCGCCGCGAGTTGCTCGTCGGTCAACGGAGGGGTCTGATTAGTGCTGCCGGGCTTCCATGCCTCCGCGCGGGCAATGCCGTCGATCAAGGCATTTCGTTCGTCTGGGCTCATGTCGATGACCTTCTTGCCGTGCAGGTCGAACCCTTCTGCTGTTGCAGTTGCATAAATCGTATTTGCCTGGCTGGCGTGGTGCGTCGCCCCGCTGTAGTCCGCCTTGGAATAGCCTTTTACGATCTGTTCTACCGTGCTATCCGGGAAACCGTCGACGATGAGTTGCTTCTGAGCCTCGCGACCAGCCTCGTAGCTCTCGAAGACCGCGTTGCCCCAATGATCGAGACCCACAATGCCGTCATACCGTTTCTGCGCACTCGCCAGCGCATTTTCCTTGCTTCGTTTGGAATGCACGGTGCGATCTGCACTCCCTTCGAACTCGAATTTAAGGTTGCCGGGGTTGTTGTTTCGCCACGATACGGTTCCGTCTTTGGCGGTCACCCATGTGCTGTCCTCCATTTCATATACGCGGGTCATGCCCTGGCTTGCGACCAGGCGGGTAACTTTCTTGTCTGACAGAACGTCCATATATCTTCCTTGCTGTGGCCATCAGGCCGTCAAATGCCGCGCCGGCACTGCGTGTCGATTTCTTTGCAGGCCTTGCCACCCGCTGCAGAGCAGGCGCTCATGGCTTGAGCCACGGCTTGCTTCTTGTCTTTGCTGTCCGGGCTGGCTCCGCCGAAGGGGCGAGACGATTCGTCCCGCACGAGCGAAATGCAGCCGTCTTGCTGCTGGACGAGGATCTTGCACTCGTCCTTGCCGCAGCTATCTTCCAGATGCTTCCAGACCGCTTCTTGTGATTCATCGCCGCCCAGAAGCCATGCCTTGCCCGTCTTCTCGTTGACGATGAGAGAGTTGAGATACACCGGAATGATCCATTTAGCATCGAGATCTTTTGCTAGTCCGGATGTCGGTAATGGGATGGCAACCGTTCTCTCCTCATATCTCCCCAACCTTACGACACGTCGGCTAGCCGTTGTCACGCGCCATTCGCCTGACTGTCTGGTCAGGTCGATGATCGTGGTTGTCGGCTTCTCCCCACCGTCCTCTTGGTCGATATTTACGTGACCGTGCTTAACGTCGAGACCTTCGGTCATAAATGGATCGTCGTGGAACTGGCTGCATTTCGAACAAGCGATGATCTTGTCGCTAGTCACTTCCGGGACGAACTTGCCGGCCTTCTTGCCGAAAATGACCAGGCTCCTGTGGGACACGCCGTCCTTGTCGGACGGTGTCTCAAAGACGGCTGCGGCGTCCGCGTCCAATTGATTGCCACTGGTATTGAAGGCGAGCAGGTGAGTGCCTTGAGGCGCGGCAGCAAGGACCTCTGCAGGAGCGCTTTGCGGAGGAGGCGCCGACTTGGACACTACCGAAAACGCGGCGAGGGCAGCAAAGGTACCCAGGAGGTATGTACGCGAGTTCACCATGTGTTACATGGTCCTATCCTTGATTTCGCACCGAGTCTAACCGCACCGGTCGCAATGCTGGGAGACGAAGCAAAAAGCAGGCGCTTGGGACACGGCACTCATAGGCCGGAGAATCGGAAAGGGCCCCGAAGGGCCCTTTGATCACCGGAAGCTCTTTCATATCCCACTCTGGGTGAGGACCTTCATCGAAGGCGGCAGGGCCTCTTTCACCGGCTCGAGGTACCTGTAGGAGAGTCCCGAGGGCGTCTCCAGGGTCGATGCTATTGATAGGCGGGGATCAGGTAAACGGTCGTGCGAGGCGATTCGATCTAGAGCTTCGCTTTGGGATTCTAAGTGAGTTCGTGAATATTCTTTGCTGCCTTGATGCCAGCATCAGTGGGTATCTATTGTGTCAGTCTTTGCGGCGCTTCCCTCCCAAGACAACCGAGCATGCGCCTCAGCCGCACAATGCGCGCCCATCTGCGTCAATGCCGCAACCGCATCAAGCGACAGCGCCATGCGCCGGCAGTCGACCGTATCCGACTCATGCACGAATTCAGCCAGCAACTCCGTGAGCCCTCGTGCGTATTGCAGAAGTTCGGCCGCGTTGTTGAGCAGCTCGTGCGCAGAAGCGTCGGGATCGGCGTAGTAGCGGGCGCGGCTGACCGTGCCGTTTTCGTTGTTTGTAGACATGACTGCTCCTCGATGAAGCCATCGTTCGACTGAGTGGCGCGCGCACGAGGCAGCGCGCCGCGGATCAAGCGGACTCGCGTTTTCACGGCTGTCCGTGGCCGGACGCCGGGCTTCGTTGGTTAACGACGTGGATGAGCGTCAGCTCTGTGCACCAGCGCGCGAGAGCACGCGCCGGGTTACACGGCCAAGAAACATCTCAGAGTCAGCTGACGCCCTGGTCGGTCAACCGTGTCTGCGACGAATGCAGACAGCCCGGTAACCGTTGAGGGTGTCGCCAAGGGGATTCGGCGGGCGGGCGAGTCCAGTATGATCGTTGGAAGCCACGATTGACTCCTTGTTAGTTAGTTGTGGTCAGCGGTCCGGGAGTGTTCCTAGCACTCTCGGGCCGCGCTTCTCACCGCATCGAGCGATGGTTGTCTGCGCAGCTGGCTAAGCGACGACGCAGGCAACGGGATGACCGTAGCAAAACAACATTGGGTTGTCTGTAGTCGCGAGTGCATGGCTGATGCGGTCGGTATCCTGCTCCGAAAGCCGCGTAGCGACACACGCCTTCCATCTTCGCGAGATTGCGAAAGACCTCAGTCTGATGAATGCCTCGCTTGCGCTTCGCCCTAGGTAAGCTTTCGCTGATAGACCAGAGAAGACGTATCGGCGTAGCCTCTGTGTCCTAAGAAGAAAGGGAGATACACATGGCTATGGGTGACACCTCAAAAACGTTGACCATTGATCTGTCTGAAGGGGCTGTGGACGACATCCTGACTCGGGCTCAAGGTCAGGGTATCTTCGACATGCTTGTTCAATTAACGGGCACGGTAGCTCGCGTCGAGCAACGAGTCGAAAGCTTGGACCAAGGCGTCGAAAGGCTGGATCAACGAATCGACCGACTCGAAGGAGTCGTGGCGGGCGTGGCTGCCGACGTAAGGGATCTCGTTTACTGGAAGCACAAGTTGTGGGGGATGGTCATTCTCATGGGGTGGCTTGCGGCTGGATGCGCTGGTGTTTGGGCTTTCATCGGGAGTCATGTCTCCTGGACTTCTGCTCCGGCTAACGCGATGCCTGCTTTATCAGCTGCTCCGGCTGAAACTCCCACGCAGGTTCGATGAGAGACGAGTAAGCCTTCAGCGGCGCCGAGATCCGCCCCATCGTCAAGGCAGGGCGTCTCCGCGGCCCACGAAGAAATCCACGCTGAACAGCATTTTCTTGCGGCTCGCAAACTCTCGACCGACGCATGACACTAAGCGTCTTCCTGAGCTCCGAGAACGTCATGCATAAGCCGATTCTCACGTTAGTCTTGCTGGCCCTCACCTCGGTCGCGGCCAGCGCTGCCGATTCCCCGAAGGACGTGCAGGCCCTGATCGCCCGTGGTGACTACCCTGGCGCCGAAACGGCCCTGCGCCAGGCCATTTCCGAGCATCCGGAGAGCGCCAAGGCGCACTACGTCCTGGCGGAAGTCCTCGCCCACGAAGGCAATATCGGCGAGGCCAAGACGGAGGCGACCAAGGCGGCAACCCTGGATCCGTCGACCAAGTTCACCGATCCGGTCAAGTTCCAGCATTTCCAGCGCGAGCTGGACGCCGCCCTCGCGCCGCCTTCCGTGCGCCCGTCAGCGGCGACCCCCGCGCGTTTTAGTGAGCCCCAGCCGGCCGCCCGGACCGAAGCTGGTGGCCAGTCGCACATGACGGGTTGGTTGATCGGCGGCGTGATCCTTGTCCTGATCATCTTCTTCCTGATGCGTCGCCGACAGAGCCCGACCAACCAGTTCGGTAACGGCTATCCGCCGGCACCGCCGATGAACGGTGGTCAGCCTTACGGTAACCAGCCCTACGGTGGGTACCCGGGTGGCAATCCGGGGTATGCGCCGCCCCCGTCTTCGGGCGTGGGCACGGCGGTTGCGGCCGGTCTTGGCGGCCTGGCGGCTGGCGCGCTTCTCGATGAAGCATTCCGTTCCCACGGTGGCGGTGAGCAAACGCGCGATGCGGCCGGGAATGGCTTCGCCAACCTCGGCCCCGACTCGTCCACGCAGACGGATTCATCTTCGCAGGCGTACAACGACCTCCGCGAAGACCCGATCGACATGGGTAACAACGACAGCTCGTGGGACGACAGTTCGTCCGGCGGTGGCGACGACGACAACCAGTGGTGAGGTAAGTCGTCGGCCGGTGATTCTGGCTGAGAAGCTAGAATCACCGGTCCGCTGAATTCACTGGTTTCGCTTGTTCTCCTTCTTCCTCGTTCTTGTCGTCGGTCTCGTCGCGGGTTGTCTTAGCGGCGTCATCGGAACCGGCTCGTCCTTGATGCTGCTGCCCGTGCTGACGTATCAGTTCGGGCCGAAGCACGCCGTGCCGGTTATGGCTGTCGCCGCCGTGATCGCGAACGTCTCGCGCGTTGTCGCCTGGTGGCGGGAGATCGACTGGAAGGCTTTGCTGGCCTACGCCGCTCCCGGCGTTCCTGCCGCCGTCCTTGGCGCGCGAACGCTTCTTGCCTTGCCGCCGCGATGGATCGATGCAGGGCTCGGGCTTTTCTTCCTGTCGATGCTGGCGCTCCGTCGGCTACGTCCCTCGTCCCGGCCGATGCCCTTGTGGGGGCTCTCCCTGTGTGGAGCGGCCATCGGCTTCCTGACCGGGCTCGTCCTGTCGACCGGTCCGCTGAGCGTTCCTGTCTTCACGTCATATGGCCTTGTCGGCGGGCCTTTCCTCGGCACCGAGGCTGCCTCGGCATTGGCGCTTTACCTGAGCAAGGTCACGACCTTCCGAGAGTTCGGCGCGCTGTCGGCAGATGTCGTCCTTCAGGGGCTGATCGTCGGTGCGTCGCTCATGGCGGGAACGTTCTTTGGCAAGTCCATCGTGGGCCGCATTCCGGCCAACCGCTATGCTCACGTGGTCGACGCCCTGATTCTTTGCTCGGGTGTTTCGCTGGTGTGGGCGGCATTGACCGGTAATGCCTGATCGAAGAAGCGGTGTTGCCGATACCACCTGTTGGGGGAAGCCATGTACTGGATCATCACCAAATACCTGATCACGGCCGCCGTGGTTGTCGCCGTGTCCGAAGTGGCAAAGCGAAGCGATCGCCTCGGCGCGCTGATCGCTTCCTTGCCGTTGGTCACGCTACTTGCGCTGACATGGCTCTACATCGAGAAACAGCCTGCCGAGAAAATCGCCAACCACGCGTGGTACACGTTCTGGTACGTCGTGCCGACCTTGCCGATGTTCCTGGCGTTTCCCGCCTTGCTCGCGCGGTTCGGTTTTTGGCCTGCATTGGGCCTCAGTGCCGTCATCACCATCGCGTGTTTCGCCGTGTTTGCGGTGTGCGTCAAGCCGTTCGGGATTCGCCTGCTCTGAGGCACGTCACGGACGCATGCGGCGCCAGACGACCTCACCGTGGGCACCTTCCGCTGCGCCACTCGATGGCTTCGCCACGGTGTACGTCAACTCGTCGCCCTTGATGACAAACGTACTGTCGCCGCCTTTGCCGTCCCAGTTAGGAAACGACGCCTGCTTGATATGGCTGTGCATGACCATGCCCTCGACGCTTACCGTGCCGTAGTGCGCGTTGAAGTCGAGCGAGGCGGCGCGGTATTCCTCCGGTGTGCCCTTGGACTTGTCGTTGACGGCGAAAGGCATGCGCTTGGCCCGCACGATATCCATCATGTAATTGCCCTGCGCATCGATCAGCCACAGGCCTTCGGGGTTCGGCCCGTAGAGTTCGACGCGGTGGCCATCCGGGTAGACGTTGTCGCAACGGACCAGGGTCCAGGCGCCGGCCAGCACGCCCGGTCCGGTCGAGGGAGCGTCCGCGGCCGAGGCGGCGAGCGGCGAGGCGGACACGGCGAGGACGGTCGCGAGGGCGAAGAGTGGGGCGTGCTTCATGACGGGAGGACCTTGGGTGAGGGTGGGTAGGGCCATCCTCGCCGTCGGCCTGGGTTTTGATAATTGGCCTGGTTCTTCATTGACCTTCAAATGCCATTTGAAGATGATCCGACCAGGCAACCCGCCTGACCGGATGCGACGCCATGAATCGTCTGAGCGACATGCAGCTGCTCGTCGACGCCGCCGACCTGGGTAGCCTGTCCGCGGCAGGCCGTCGTGCTGGGCTTTCGCCGGCGGCAGCCAGCGCCTGCGTGCAACGCATCGAAGCCGCGGTGGGAGCACGGTTGTTCGAACGGACCACACGACAGCTTCGCCTCACTGACGAAGGTCGCACCTACCTCGGTTATTGCCGCATCGCCATCGATGCGATGAAGGAAGGCGAGCGCGCCGTGCGTAGTGGCACCGACACGGTGAGCGGCACGTTGCGCGTTTCTGCGCCGTCCGATCTCGGGCGCAACCTGCTGCTCGACGTCCTCGATGGATTCATGGCGATCCATCCCGATGTGCGGATTGTCCTTTCGCTTGCTGACTCTATTTCTCGATTCGTTCCCGATGACGTGGACGTCGCGATTCGCGTCGGGCCGCTGGAGGACAGTGCGCTGGTGGCTCGGCATCTGATCGACAGTTGCCGCGTGGTTTGCGCCTCACCGGCGTGTATCGCCAAGCACGGCACGCCTTCGCGACCCGAAGATCTTGTCGAGCTACCCACCTTGGTACTCACCACAAACGCAGGCCCGCGCGATGAATGGCGCCTCGGCGACACGACGATTCGCGTGCGGCGCTATCACGAGTGCACCGACAGCGAGGTCATCCGCAAGTGGGCGATACGCGGTCACGGGTTCGCCTATCGCCAACAATGGGCGGTGGCAGACGACGTGCGGGAGGGGCGCCTCGCACTGGTCAACGCTCCCGCGTGGTCGGCCCCGTCGCCGATTCACGCGATGTATCACGCGAATACCTACCAGCCGCCACGGGTCAGACGATTCATCGATTTTCTGCAGGCTGAGATGGCGGATAGGCTCGCACCGACCGGTCTGCCGCATGACCGTTGACGGTGATCCGAGGCGAAGGAAGAATCAACGGGCCCACCGAGGGCACTGCCATAGGGGATGGGGATGAAGAAGACGATCGCGGCGCTCTGCCTGCTCGCGCCGTGGGTACCATGTTTCGCGCAGGCAACGTTGCCCAAGCCTGCCGTGATCGATGACGTCATCTACACTCGGCCCGTTCTTCTGGTCGACATCGGCGGCGGCCAGCGGCTCAATCTGTACTGCGTGGGATCCGGTTCACCGGCGGTGATCCTGGATGCAGGCATGGGTGATTCGACGATTTCCTGGGCGATGGTCCAGCCGGTGATTGCAAAGACCACGCGCGTCTGTTCATTCGACCGCGCAGGTCTCGGCTTCAGCGATGCCGCGCACCGGCCGGGCACGCCGGTCAATCAGTCCGAGGATCTTCACGCGTTACTGCGTGCGGCGGGCGTCAAGCCGCCTTACGTGATGGTCGGCCATTCGCTGGCAGGCATGAACGTGCGTGTATTTGCCGATAGATATCGTGATGACGTTGCTGGGATGGTTATCGTCGATGGGTCGCACGAAGACCAATCGAAAGAGGGCTGGGCGCTAGGTGCGCCGGGGGAAAAGGAAAAATACGACCAGTACCTGAAAGACCAGCACGCATGCGTCGATGTCGCGCGGAAGGGGCTGGTGAAGGGGACGGCCATGTTTGAGAAGTGCCTTGGCGATACGAACGACCCGCGGTACAGTCCCGCGATCAACCAGGCGCAGGAAGCGTACGGCACAACGGAAAAATGGCAGGCCGCCGTTGCGTCCGAGCGCGAGAACGTCTTCTACGCCAGTGCTGATGAAACCCGGAAAACGCGTAGTGATTTCGGGGATATGCCGATTATCGTGCTTACGCATTCGCCCTTCCCGACGCGCACCGGCGAGTCGCAGAACGAACGCAACCGGAAGACTCTGTCGTGGGAAGGGCTGCATCTCCGTGTGGCTGCGATGTCGACGCGCGGCGTGAACGAAATCGTTCCGGATGCGGGACACTACATTCAGTACGACAAGCCGCAGGTGGTCATCGATGCCGTCAATCAGGCGGTGCGGATTTCGCGAGGGGGTTAAGAGCGTGCACGTTCCGCAATCGCCGCGAGCCTGCGGCGATCGTCTTCGGGCAGGGCATCGAACCACGCCGCTTCTTCACCGGGCTCCGGAAGTACGTGACCAAACTCGGCCATGAGGCTGGGGCGGATTTCGCTGAGGTAGATCCAGATCGCTCGCGTTGGCAGGCCTGACGCTTCGGCGACATCGCGAACTAGGCGTTCGACGAGCATCCGCTTCTGGTGGTCGGTGCGGCCGCTGCGAACATGGCCGTGAACGAAGAGGGTGGCGTCTTCAACGGGCACGCCGCCGATGAACCAGTCGTCGCCCGGGGCGTGGTCGAAGACGACCTGGGCGAAGAAGGTGTTGGCGCCGGTGATGTCGGCGTGGGCGGCTGTGATCGCCTGGGCGATGCGTTGTTTGGTGGGGGCGGTGAGTGAGGGTAGGGTGCTGCGGACGATGTAGGTTGGCATGGTTGGGTTCCTGCAACAGGGATCGTTTGGCTAGCACCCTTCGCCGACAAGTCGGCTCCCGCATGGAGCGACTACTGAGCGCCTGTGTTCGGGTTACGGAGCGTATTGCGCTTCGCCGTTGCCGAAGGACCAGTTTTCTTTCTTGATTTCGACCAGGTTGATGAAGACGTCCTGCGGACGCATGCCGACCGAATCGCCCATGTTTTTCACGATGGCCTTGTAGAGGGCCTTCTTTTGCTCGAGCGTGCGCCCTTCGTTGAAGGTGATCTGTATCGCGACGAAGTTGTCGCCGCGATCGATACCCAAGTAGGTGCGATCGAAGATGAGGTCGTTGGGATCGTGTTCGGCGATGACCTGGAAGCGGTCGTTCTCGGGTGCGCCGATACTGCTCAGCGCGTCGTAAACGGCCTGGCCGAGCTTGCTGCGGTAGGACGTGTCTTTGCCACGAAGCAGATCGATGCGGACGAAGGGCATGGGAGTCTCCGGATGGAATGGCGTAGGAGATGGATCAGGCGTTGAGCCCGACACTGAGTCGGGTCAGTTCGGCAATCGCGCTTTCGAGCACCTGCCAGCGATCGGCGCCGTAGGTGCCGACCACGCGGTTCTGCGCGTCGTCCCAGAGCTGGCGCGCTTGCACAAGCAGGGATTCTCCCTCCGTGGTGAGGGTGGCCGTCTTGGCCCGGCCCTTCGTCGGCGAAGCGATGGCGATCCAGCCGGCCGACGTCATCGGGGTGAGCATTCGGTAGAGCGAGGTGCGGTCCATGACCATCTCATCGGCCAGGCGACTTAACGCCAGCCCCGGCTCACGCCAGATCGCCTTGAGGATGCCGAACTGGGCGACGGTCACGTCCAAGGGCGCCAGCGTGTCGTCGTAGAGGCGGCTGAGGGCGCGGGTGGCTTTGCGCATCGTGGTGCAGGCGCAGGGCAGGTCGGTGGCGGGTATGGACTGATGCATATACATAGTGTAAATACATCATCGACGAAGTCAATGCCCTCGGGAGGCTCGAAAACCCATGAAGTACGCCACGTATCGCCATGAGGGCGAAATCCGTGTGGGGCAGGTCTCGCCCGATGGCCTTTCGGTCACGCCAGTGAGGGTCGCAGGCCGACCGGTGTCCGACCTGCACGACGTCTTCGCGGGAGCCGCCGGAGCGAGCGGCGCTCCTGTGGCCCTCGCGAGCGTCGAACTCCTCGCCCCGATCCCCCGTCCGCGACGCAACCTCTTCTGTGTCGGCAAGAACTATGCGGCCCACGCGAAAGAGTTCGCCGGCAGCGGTTTCGATGCAGGGCACACCGGGGCGCCGGAAGACCTGCCGACCGATCCCATCGTGTTTACCAAGGCGCCCGAGTGCGTCATCGGCCACGGTGCAGCCATCTGGGCGGCGGAGGGCGTGACCGACTTCCTCGACTACGAGGCCGAGCTGGCCGTCATCATCGGCGTCGGCGGGCGAGGCATCACGCGCGCCGAGGCCATGCGTCACGTCTGGGGCTACACGATCATCAACGACGTGACCGCCCGCGACTGGCAGAAGCGACACAAGCAGTGGTTCATGGGGAAGTCGTTCGATACGTTTGCGCCGATGGGACCGTTCGCGGTGACTGCGGACGCGATCGACGGCGCGTCGCTCGACCTGTCGTGTTGGGTGAATGGCGAGCGTCGCCAGCACGCGAACACGCGCGACCTCATCTTCGACATCCCGACATTGATCGAAACGATCTCGGCCGGTATCACCCTGATGCCCGGCGATATCATCGCGACGGGCACGCCGGAAGGCGTGGGCATCGGACGCAAGCCGCCGACAGCGTTACGCCGTGGCGACCTGATCGAGATCGAGATTGCCGGCATCGGTCGCCTCGGGAATCGCGTGGGCTGAGCGACCCCGCGCCATCGCAAAGGATCAGGCGGCGCGAAGGCTCTCTTCGTGCATGGCGTCCATCGCGTCGATCGTCGGCAGGCTCAGGGCGAACAGCGTGCTGGCAACGAGTTCGCGGCGCAGCGCCTCGCGCTGGCGGAAGGCCGAGCGATGCTTGCTGGCGACCTCGAGCTCACTGCGTTCCGGCTCGGTCGGCGGCAGGTCGAAGAAGCCGTCACCGGCGAGGACGCCAGCGGACTCGATCCAGAACGTGTCGTAGCTGGCCTTGATCCGCCCCGAGCGCGCATGGCCGTCGTTGCTGATTCCGCGCAGGCGTGGCAACCCGTGCTGCGCCGCGAAACCGTACAGCAGGGAAAGCAGCAGGTTCTTCGGGCGCAGGCCGTGGCACTGGCGGGTGACCAGGCGCACACGCTCCTGGCCATCCTCGGTGTTGGGGCCTTGCAGGCAACCGACCAGCAGCTCGCCCGTGGATGGTAGGACGGTGAGGGTGACGGAGAAGAGCAGGGTGTCGTCGACCGTCGTCAGCGCGAGGTTGAGTTCGCCTTCGCAGCCCTTGCGTGTCGGCGGCATGAGCAGCACGCGCAGCGGTTCGCCGTTTTTCATCGCGGCCTCGGCAAGCACCACCTGGCCGTCGGCGTACATCTGCTCTAGCAGGCCCCGGGGTAGCAACGAGACGACGAAGCCGTAGTGGTCCATGAGGGCGTCGAGTCGCTTACGCGCGCTGAAGCGACGGCTGATGAAACGGTGCTGCCAGCGCTCGACCAGGCGGCCGTCGCGGTGCGCGGCCTCGCGCAGGGCGGGGTGGCTCTGGAGCAGGCCGAGCCAGCGCAGGTGGCGGAGCGGTGCAACGAGGCATCGCGCCGCGTAGGCGGCAGCGTAGACACGCGGGGAGCGACGCGACTGCCAGTCGTTACGCTGGCGGAAGCTCTGAACAATCCGTTGCAGGGCGATCATGTGGGGGAGCTTCGCGGGGACGAGCGCGGAGTCTCTTCGTAAAATCTTTCGTTCGCCTTTCAGTTTTCGAAAGGATGTGCGACAGGCCTCCTGGCCTCACACCTCCAGCGGATCGTCCTCGTGCAGTTCGTCCATCCAGCCCTTTCGTCGGTGCAGCGCCCACTCCACATGCTGGGAGAACAACACGTCGATGGGGCCGCCCTGGGCCATGGCAGCGAGGCGACCTTCCGTGACGTTGCCCAGGTGCTCGGCCTGATCGGCGTAGCCGACGATGCCCTCGGCTTCGAGCTGGGACAGGACCAATTGCAGGTTGACGTGGCGGGCGTGCTGGACAGGCATGGCGTCTCGACTCCAGGGTCTTCCCTAAGAAAGATCGGCGAGGGTCGCCCGGCCTTTAGCGCGGGTGTGTGAAGAACGTCACAGGAAACCGTTGCGTCGTGCCCAGGTAGCGAACAACCCAGGCCACGCCGCCACCTCCGAGCCGGGCGTGCCCATGCCCCAGCCGTGGCCGCCCGTGTCGAACACATGCAGCTCGGCGGGGACACCGTTCTTCTTCAGGGCCTCGTACATGATCTGGCTGTTGCCGATGTTCGCGATGGGGTCGTCCTTGGCCTGGGCGAGGAAGGTCGGCGGCGCGTTGCGGGTCACGTGCAACTGCACGGAGTACGCCTGCGCCGCATCGGCCTGGGTCGATAACTCGCGGCCGGAGCGGGTGGTGTCGTAGGGCTGCTCGAGCGAGATGACCGGATAGAGCAGCGCCGCGAAATCGGGTCGCGCCGATAGTTGGTCGGCCGCGTCGACGGGGCGGTAGAAGCTGGCGGCGGAGCGCGTCTCGGCGATGCCGGCGAGGTTGCCCCCGGCGGAAAAACCGAGGACACCGACACGCGCCGGGTTGATCCCCAGTTGCTGGGCGTGCGCGCGCAGGACGCGGATGGCACGTTGCGCATCCTGGAAGGGAGCGACCGCCGGCCAGTGGTCGGCTGGCAGCCGGTAGTAAAGGACCACGGCGGTGACGCCCTGGGTTTCGAGCCATGCCGCCGTCGGCATCACTTCGTGCCCCATGCCGATGCGTGCGTAACCGCCACCGCCGATGACGATGATCGCCGTGCCGTTGGGATGGGCCGGGCTGTAGATCTCGATGCGCGGCACGCTCACGTTGGAGACGGCGCCGCTGGTAGAAACGCGTTCGGGACCGCGCGGGCCAGGACCCTCCCCGGGCGGCGTCGATGGCCACAGATCGATGCTCACGGGGCTGGTCGGTTCGGCCGCCCCTCGCGTGGCAGCGTGGCCGGTGCAGGCCACGAAAAAGGACGCGGCCAACAGCGCGATCCGGACACGATGCATGGATAAGCCTTGAAGTCAGTGCGGACCCGACCGTATCAGCCCGTCGCTTTCCCCTGGCTTGCGGGCGCTCCCTGTTCGGCCCACTCGGGCAATGCGGCGTTCACCTGGTTGAGCAGGTCGTCGAGATCGTGCGACTTACGTGCCAGGGCATCCGCGCGTTCGGCGTCGAGGCGTTGTTGCTCGTCATAGTCGGTGCTGGCACCCGTGGCGGCTTCAACGATCAGGCGAGCGTACTCGCCGACGAGTTCGGGGGAGGGCACACGAAACCAGATCTTGTTTTCCACCCATCGAATGTCTGGCGAGGTGTGCCGGGAAAACACGGCCTCGCAGCGGGTGGCGAACAGGCGCAGCCAGGGATCGGTCGGCGGACTGCTCAGGTCGGCGAGCACGCAGTAGCCGATGTCGTCTTGCCTCGCGGCGGAAAACCCGCTGACACGGGGACCGGGTTGGATGATCGTGGTCATGGCGCCTCCGGGAATCCCCACGAGATATAGGCCGCGTCTTGTGGAGGAGCCGCGAAGTGCCCGCGCACCGGTTTCACACATTAACGTCCTGTGTACGCGATGCTGTTCTTAATCCGGCTACGGGCGCCTTTCGCCCATCGGACGCTGCGGTGAGAGACGAAGTCAGGCGCGCACGCGATACCCAGGTCATGCAGGACGTCCTGCAAGGCCGGCGGACGGGGCTGGCCGGGCTGGCGCCGTTCGCTGGGCCGGCGATCGTCGTGTCGGTGGCTTACATCGACCCCGGCAACTTCGCGACCAATATCCAGGCGGGTGCGCGGTACGGCTACGGGCTGCTCTGGGTGGTGGTCCTGGCTAACCTCGTCGCCATGCTGTTCCAGAGTCTGTCGGCACGCCTGGGCATCGTGACCGGTCGTGACCTGGCCCAGCTGTGTCGCGAGCGTCTGCCCAAGCCGCTCGTCTACGTGATGTGGGTGGTCAGCGAACTGGCGGCGATGGCGACCGACCTCGCCGAGTTCCTCGGTGGCGCGATCGGTCTGAGCCTGCTGTTTCACCTTCCGCTGCTGGTCGGCATGGTGATCACCGGCATCGTGACGTACGCCTTGTTGCTGCTCGAAGGCATGGGCTATCGGCGACTCGAACTGGCGATTGGCGCCCTGGTCGGCGTCGTTGGACTTTCGTATCTCGTCGAGCTGTTCGTGGCGCCGGTGGGCTGGGCGTCGCTGGGGCAGCAGATCT
Organism: Luteibacter rhizovicinus DSM 16549; assembly: GCF_001887595.1. NCBI lineage: Bacteria > Pseudomonadati > Pseudomonadota > Gammaproteobacteria > Lysobacterales > Rhodanobacteraceae > Luteibacter > Luteibacter rhizovicinus. Next base: position 4,739,304 of record NZ_CP017480.1, on the reverse strand, counting down.
TCGTACCGAATCTGCCGGACAGCGCCGCTGTGGCGATCGCGGTGGGCATCATCGGAGCGACGGTGATGCCGCATGCCTTGTTCCTGCACTCGGGGCTGACCGAGCGGCGGGCGCGACCGAAGACCGACCCGGAGCGGCGACGGATCATCCGGCTTTCCAATCTCGAAGTCGTGCTGGCGCTGACCGTGGCTGGCCTGATCAATCTGGCGATGGTTGTCATGGCCGCGGGTGCGTTCCACGGCAGTCATCCGGACGTGGCGAAGATCGAGACGGCCTACCAGACTCTGGTGCCGTTGCTCGGTGGCGCGGCGGCGACGATCTTCCTGATCTCCCTGGTCGCCTCCGGTTTTTCGAGCTCCGTCGTGGGTACGATGGCCGGGCAGATGATCATGCAGGGCTTTGTCGCCTTCCGTATTCCGCTGTGGTTGCGGCGGTCCATTACGATGGTGCCCAGCTTCATCGTCGTCATCGCTGGCGTGGACGCGACGCGTGCGCTGGTGTTGAGTCAGGTAGCGCTGAGTATCGCCTTGCCGTTCCCGATGATTGCGCTGGTGTGGTTCACCAGTCGCCGCGACACCATGGGCGTGTTCCACAACCGCTGGCCGGTCGTCGTGCTGGCGAGTCTGGGTGCCTTGGTGGTGTTGAGCCTGAACGTGGTGCTGCTGCTTGATGCGGCGGGTGCGATTTCGCTCTGAGCTCAGGGCGCCGGCGCCGGGTGATCGAGTCCGGCAACGGTGCGCAGCACGCGCTCGCTGAGGGCCGGCATACGCGACATCCACGGCAGGGCCGTGTGGCGAAAGCTCGCGACGAGGTGGTTACTGCTGCGTGCCATTGCCGTTACGGCGTGCACGCGGCGCACCACGCCCTTGTGCACCGCATGACGTTCCCGGTGGTAACGCTCGAGTGCATCCATCGGATTCGCTCCCGGCGCGGTGAAGTACATGGCGAACGCGGCGGCATCTTCGATGCCCAGGTTCATGCCGCGCGCGCCGACGGGTGAATGCACGTGGGCGGCATCGCCGCCGAGTGCGATGCGATCGATGGCGCAGCGATCGGCGACGCGGTGTGCCACGTGGAATGACGATTCCCAGATCGGTTCACTGGAGACCGTTCCCGTCGGTAGTCGGGCGAGGGGGTTCGGCAGGTTGGAAATGACACGCCATATCTCGTCGTTCAGTGCGAGCAGGAAGATCATTCCTTCGGGATAAAACAGGATGTGAGCATGATCGCGGTCGAGCGGCGTCTCCAGCGGAACGTCGTAAAGCGGCCAGGGTTCCGGATAGGACGAGCCAGAGAAACCGATCTCGAGCGTCCCACGGAAATCGCTGCGCGCGCCGTCTGCGGCGAATACCGCAGCGTACCCGCGCTCCCCGTCGCTGGCGCCGTTCAATGCCACCCGTACTTCGTTGTCGTCCTGACCCACGCATCCGGCGCGCAGGCCGCGTTCGATGGGGATGTTTCGCGCGAGCAACGCCTCGGTGAGAAGCGCTTCGCTGCGTTCCTGCGACAGGACGGTGAGGCCGTAACGCGGATGCATCGATTCGGCTTCGACCGTCGCCAGCACCTTGCCGTTCTCATGAAAACGCACGCCGCGAATGCGGCGCCCCTCGGCGAGCATGCGTTCGGTCACGCCTGTCCCGGCGAGAAGATCCAGCGTCCGCGGATTGACCACCAGGGCACGCGAATGGGCTGCTGGCTGCAGCGCGGCATCCACGATCCGCGCTTTGACGCCGTGAACGTCGAGAAACAGGGCGGCGGCCAGTCCGGTGGGGCCGGCACCGACAATCAGGACAGGCGGCTGGCTCATGCGTGCACTCCGCGATGGCGTTGCGCCGATCATAGCGGTGCGACGTCGAGCCGGCGTCAGTGCGTCAGGCGCTGGTGTCGAGCACCCCTAGCGATGACAGGGTCGTGTGCAACGCGGCGTCGATCGGCGTGGAGGGAACGACACCGAGAAACGCGTGCAGTCGCTTACCGTCCAGTTGCAGCGGCGCGCGCCAGAGATAGCGCATCTTGCGCACCTCGCGCATCGTCGTGGAGAAAGGCGACGCCAGGGTGACCACGATCCACGGGAAGGTACGCAGTGGCAGGGCGGGCTTGCCCGACGCCCGACGCACGGCGGCATGGAGAGCGTTGCCGGTGATGTAGTGGCCGTCGAAATGAAAGCGCGAGAACGTGTCGAGGCGATCCTCCCGATCGAGAAGCGCGGCGGTCGTCGCACCAACGTCGGGCAGATACGCCCATGCGTGGCCCAGGTCGCGCGGCCCCGGATAGTGCATAACGCGCAGGGGCTTGCCCGGCTTGACCAGGCCCTGCGCGAACCAGCTGCTTCCCGCGTTCGGTCCGTAGAAGTCACCGCAACGAAGGTTCAGTGAGCGCACGCCATCGCGAGCCGCCGCTTCCAGGCGTCGTTCGAGCTCGACGCGGATCTCGCCCTTTCGCGTCGGCGGGTGCTGCGGGCTGTCCTCGCGAAGCAGGGGAAACGTATCCAGGCCGTAGTTGTAAACACTGCCGAAGATGACGATGCGTGCGTCGACGGCACGTGCGGCGGCGATGGTGTTGTCGATCATCGGTAGTACCTGCGTTTCCCAGTTCCGGTAACCGGGAGGATTGACGGCGTGCACGATGACCTGCGCACCCGCCGCGGCTGCGAGGACGTCGGCGGCGTTCATCGCGTCTCCCTTGATCCACTGGATCGGGCCGTCGGCAGGCATGCTGCGGCGCGTGAGCGCTTTGACCTTCCAGCCCTTGTCGAGGAGGGCCCTGGCGGTCGCGCCGCCGACGCCGCCGGTGGCGCCCAGGACAAGTGCGGTTCGGTGCGTGGTTGTCTGCATGGCGTCGACTCCGTTGGGATGAACGAAGTCTGGTCGCCTCGAGGCCATACGGGAATTGCCTAAAGACGTTGATGTGATATACGTTTTTGCATGGCTACGACTGACCCGACGTGGGATCTCTTCCGCTCTTTCCTCGCCGTACTCCGCGAGGGCAGCCTTTCCGGAGCGGCACGCAGGCTTGGCATGACCCAGCCGAGCCTGGGCCGGCATATCCGCGAACTCGAGGCATCGCTCGGCGTGCCGCTGTTCTCGCGCGCCTCGCACGGGCTGATTCCGACGGATGCCGCCCTGAAACTCCGGCCGCACGCGGAGGCGATGGCATCGGCCGCCGCTTCGGCCCTGCGCGCCGCCTCGGGCGCGAAGGACGAGTTGCGTGGCGTCGTGCGTATCACGGCGAGCGAGGTCAACGGCGTGGAAGTCTTGCCGCCGATCCTGGCCGCCATGCGACATCGTTCCCCAGGTCTGATCTTCGAGTTGTCGACAACCAATCGCACCGAGAACCTGCTGCGTCGCGATGCCGACATCGCCGTCCGTAGTTCGCCGCCGGATCAGGACGCGCTGGTCGCCCGCAAGGTCTGCGTCATTCCCATCGGCCTTTTCGCGCACGCGGATTATCTTGCCGCCGCCGGCCGGCCGAAGACGCTTGAGGACCTGACCCGCCACGCCTTGATCGGTTACGACGAAGAGACGCCCTATATCCGCGCCACCCGTCCGGCGGACATGCCGTACCGACGCGAATTCTTCAGCTTGCGTACGGACAACGATCTCGCCGGACTGGCCGCTATCCGGGCGGGTTTCGGGATCGGCGCCTGCCAGGTGCCCCTGGGACGGCGCGCCGGGCTGGTGCGACTGTTTCCCAAGGCGGTGGATATTCCGTTGCCGATCTGGGTGGTCATGCACGAGGACCAGCGCAGCAGCCTTCGCATTCGCGCGGTATTCGACCATCTGGTGGAGGGCCTGGCGGCCTATGGCGGCAGTCGGGCCGGCGCAAAACTGCTAACCTCCGGCGCCTGACCGACCGGAGATTTGCCATGAGCCTGATCCAGACCCCCGTTTCTTACGGCGAGCTGATCGACAAGATGACGATCCTTCAGATCAAGCTGCAGGAAATCAAGGACGACGCCAAGCTGGCCAACGTGCGCAACGAGCTCGAACTGCTCGATGCGACGTGGAAGAACGACAAGGCCTCGGAGACCGATATCGCGCACGAAACCGCGCGTCTGCTCGCGGTCAACCAGCGCCTGTGGAAGATCGAGGACGACATCCGCATGAAGGAGCGTGCCCAGGCCTTCGATCAGGCGTTCATCCAGCTCGCCCGCTCGGTGTACATCGAGAACGACGAGCGCGCGGCGATCAAGCGCGAGATCAACATGAAGCTGGGTTCGACCCTCGTCGAAGAAAAGTCCTACCAGGACTACCGCGCCCCGCAGGCCTGATAACGCACTCTCGCCACTCGGGTAGGAGCCGATTTATCGGCGATGCCTTTTGTGGGAGCCGATGAATCGGCTCCTACAAGGCTGCGGTTATTTTGCGAGGGCGATTCCCAGGTGGTCGGCGCAGGCTTCGAAGCGCGCGATCATGTCGTCGACTTCGACCAGGTCCATGACGCCGGGCTTTTCGATCTTCGTGCCCCACGGAATTTCTGAAGCCGGCTTGCCGAAGAACTTGCGGGAAGCGGCATCGTATTTGTCGACGCACCAGCGGCGGTCCGAGTACGGTCCGGAGCGCTCGGGATTGCTCGCCGCATGCAGGCCGAGCACTTTCACGCCGGCCGCGTTGGCCATGTGCATCGGGCCCGAATCCGGCGTGAGAATCATGGAACTGCGCGAGAGCAGGGCCATGAAACGCTTCAACGTGTCCTTGCCCGTCAGGTCCATGGGGGCCTGCTTCACCGCCGCGAGAATGCTGTCCGCCAGTGCACGCTCCGGTGCCGACGGACCACCGACGAGCGCTACGCGCAGGCCACGAGCCATCGCATGGTCGATCAGCGCCGCATAGCGTTCCACCCGCCAGTTGCGCACCGTATGGCTCGACATCGGGCTGACCAGCAGCGTCGGTGCATCGCCGGGCAGCTGTTCGGCCGCCCAGGCATGGGCTTCGTCAGGCACCGGGATATCCCAGCGCACCGCGGTCTGCTTCAGGCCGAGCGGCTCGATGAAGCTGGCCATGGCATCCAGGACGTGCTCGCCGGTGCGAGCGGGGATGCGTTCGTTGACGAACAGGCCGTGCAAGTCCTTGGACCGGGCGTGGTCGTAGCCGATGCGGCGATCCGCTTTTACGGAAAGACTCAAGAGGTTCGAGCGCAGGGCCACCTGCATGTGCAGCAGGGCATCGAAGCGACGGCCGGCGAGGGCCTCGCGCACGGCGCTCACGCCAGCGCGACCCTGGCCCTTGTCGAAGGTGATGAACTCCACCCCCGGCAGGTCGCCTACCAGGCGGCGCTCGAGCTTGCCGATGATCCAGGTGAGCCTTGTCTGCGGCGCCTTTTCCTGCAGGGTGCGTATCAGCGGCGTTACGTGCGTCACGTCACCGATGGCGGACGTCCGCATGATGCAGAGGCTGGAGTCTCCCGGCGGGAGGGGGCGGCTTGTTAGACTGGGCAAGATCGATCACCGGATAGGAGGCCGCTCCACGGCGGCCCGAAAATGACAGAAGAACGCGTAGCGGAGGCGGCGGGCGGCACGATTCTGTTCGACGCCACCCGTACATCTCAAGTCGACAGCCTCTGGTTCTCGCCCGCCCATTGGAGTGAGCGCGATGCCCTGCGCTCGCAGGCCGGCGGTCGCGGCGGCGTATCGGTGATCGAAACGCCGGCCGGTGAGGCCGTGCTTCGCCATTATCGGCGCGGTGGCATGGTGGCCCGAATCTTCGGCGACCGCTACCTGTTCACGGGCCGGGGTCGCACCCGCAGCGTACGCGAATTCCGCCTGCTGGCTGAGCTGGAGCGCCGGGGTCTGCCGGTATCGCCGCCGTTGGCCACACGTTACGTGCGCTACTGGCTGCGTTACTCGGCGGACCTGATCACCTTGCGGATTCCCGAGGCGGCCACCCTGGCCGAACGCCTGAACGATGGCGCCTTCAATGTCGCCCTGGCGGGGAAGGTGGGTGAGTTGATCGCCCGTTTTCATCGTGAGGGTGCCTGGCATGCGGATCTCAATGCGCACAACATCCTGGTCAATCCACAAGGCCTCTACCTCATCGACTTCGATCGCGGCCGCCTTCGCCGACCGTCGCTGCATTGGCGGCTGGCGAACCTGGCTCGCCTGAAGCGATCGCTGATCAAGATCGGCGCCCGCGATGCCGGCGGCGACACCTTCGACGCCGAGCTCTGGCCGGCCCTGATCGAGCACTACGAGCGGAGTCTTAAAGGGTGAGCTGGAACCTGCACTTCCTTGGCACGGGCGCGGCGCACGCCGTGGAGCTCGGATCCTCCGCCGTCGTCGTCGAGCGCGACGGCCGGCCCCTGCTCCTGGTGGACTGTGGCCCGGACACGCTGGACCGCTACGTGGCGGCTTACGGCGCCCCGCCGCCGGCGCTCTACGTGACCCACGTCCACATGGACCATGTCGCCGGCATGGAGCGGTTGTTCTTCCGTCTGTGGTTCGACGAAGCCTTGCGCGGTCGCACGCGGGTCTACCTGCACGCGGGGCTCCTGCCGTGGCTGCAGGGCAGGGTGGCCGACTACCCGGGTGCCCTGGCCGAGGGCGGAGTGAACTACTGGGAGGCCTTCCACCTCATCCCCTGCACGCGTGGTTTCTGGCACGAGGGTGAGTGGTTCGACGTCTTCCCGACCCGCCACCACGTGCAAGGCACCTCGTACGGCCTCGCCCTGCGTGGCAGCTTCGTCTACACCGGCGATACGCGGCCGGTGCCCGAGGCGCTGGCGCTGCATGGCGCCCACGGCGAACTCATCGCCCACGATTGTGGCGTCGTCGGCAACCCGTCCCACACCGGGGTGGACGATCTCGAGCGCGAATACCCGGAGGAGGTCCGCGCCCGTATGGCGCTGTACCACTACGGGAGCGTCGACGACGGCGAAACGCTGGTCTCACGTGGCTACCGGATCGCCCGTCCGGGCGAGCGACTGCCGCTTCCGGCGCCCGAACCACCGCGTCCGACGGCCGGTTGAGGCGGTTTCGTCGTTCCGCCCTTGTCTCGCCGCACCGCTGAAGTTATCCTTCCGCTTCTTTGCCGGACAGGAAGCCGGGGAAGAGGATGTAAGTGGAGAGGTGTCCGAGTGGTTGAAGGAGCACGCCTGGAAAGTGTGTATACGCTAATAACGTATCGAGGGTTCGAATCCCTCTCTCTCCGCCAGTTTCAAACGTCTTTATGGTGACCCTGTCGGTCCCCCCGCGACGATAGTCCGTAAACTCCGCCAGGTCCGGAAGGAAGCAACGGTAGCGGACGACTCGGGTGCCGGGGTGTGGCTGGCAGGGTCATCGCCTTTTGAGGGCCGCGCTTTTCGGGCCGCGCTTTCACCCGTCCCGGGTCCTTGGCACAATCCACCGTCGTCCCAAGGTAATACGCATGTCCTATCAGGTCCTCGCACGCAAGTGGCGCCCGCGCAAGTTCGCCGAACTGGTGGGCCAGGAGCACGTGGTCCGCGCGCTCACGAATGCGCTCGACTCCGGGCGCATGCATCACGCCTATCTATTCACCGGCACCCGCGGCGTCGGCAAGACGACGATCGCGCGCATCTTCGCCAAGTCGCTGAACTGCGAGCGCGGTGAATCGGCCGATCCCTGTGGCGAGTGCTCCGTCTGCACGGCGGTGGACGCCGGCCGCTTCGTCGACCTCCTCGAGATCGATGCGGCCAGCAACACCGGTGTCGACGATGTCCGCGAGGTGATCGAGAACGCCCAGTACGCGCCGTCGCGCGGGCGCTTCAAGGTCTACCTGGTCGATGAGGTGCACATGCTCTCCAAGCCGGCGTTCAATGCGCTGCTGAAGACGCTGGAAGAGCCGCCGCCGCATGTGAAGTTCCTGCTCGCCACGACCGACCCGCAGAAACTGCCGGTGACGGTGCTGTCGCGCTGCCTGAAGTTCAACCTCAAGCGCCTGCTGCCGGAGCAGATTTCCGGCCAGATGCGCCATATCCTCGCCGCCGAAGGCATCGAGTACGACGATGAGGCCATCGGCGAGCTCGCGCATGGCGCGGACGGTTCGCTGCGCGACGGCCTGTCGCTGCTCGACCAGGCCATTGCCTACGGCGGCGGTGCCCTGCGCGCGGCCGATGTACGCGCCATGCTCGGCAGTGTCGAGCGCGGACAGGTACTGGGCGTGATCGAGGCACTCGCCGCTGGCGACGGCGCGGCACTCATGGGTGAGGCTGACCGCATCGCCTCGTACTCGCCGGACTTTGCCGGCGTGCTCGACGATCTCGCCACCGTGCTCCATCGCATCCAGTTGATCCAGCTGATTCCCGGCTATCGCGAGGAAGAGGGTGACGCCGGCCTGGCCGAGATCGCCAACCGCCTCGCACCCGAAGACGTGCAGCTCTACTACCAGATCGCCACCACCAGTCGCCGGGAACTCCCGCTCGCGCCGGATGCGCGGATCGGCTTCGAGATGGCGCTGCTGCGCATGTTCGCCTTCCGTCCGGCGGAAGCCGGGCAGGGCGCCGCGCCGTCCGCGCCTCGGGCTGTCGCGCCTGCGTCGGCCCGTGCCGCGATGCCCGCGCCGTCGCCTGCGCCTGTTGCCCCGTCGCGCGCGCCTGCCCCGGCGGCAGCGCCTGTCGCGAGCGCCCCGGCGCCTGCACCGGCCCCGTCACGCCCGGCGCCTGCCGCACCTCCGGTCGCCGCGCCTGTCGCTGCGCCGCCGGCACCGGTGGCACCGCAGGGCCCGCTGGTCCTCGGTGCCAATGGCTTGCCTGACTGGCACGAAGTGATCGAGCGCGCCAACCTGCGCGGTCCGATCGGTCAGCTGGCGCAGAATTCCTCGCTGCGCGAACTCGACGGCGAAGGCATGGTGCTGGCCTTGCAGCCCTCGCACATGCACCTGGCTGTCGAACCACTGACCAGCCAGATGGAAGAAAAGGTCTCCCAGGCGCTCGGTCGTCGCATTCGCATCCGCTTCATTGCCGATCACGGCAATCTGGGCACGCCGGCGGAGCGCCGGGCCCAGGCGCAGGTCGACGCGCAGGCCAACGCGGTCGCCTCGATGGAGTCCGACCCCTTTGTACGGACGCTCAAGCGCGAATTCGACGCGCGCGTCATTCCGCAATCGATCAAACCCGTGGAGCCAGGAACGTGAAAGGTCAAATTGGTCAGCTGATGCAGCAAGCCCAGCGCATGCAGGAAGATATGAAGCGTGCGCAGGATGAACTCGCCAAGACGGAAGTCACCGGTTCCGCCGGCGGCGGTCTGGTCTCCGTGACGATGTCGGGCGGCCACGAAGTGCGCGCGGTGCACATCGATCGCCAGGCGTTCGCCGATGATCCGGAGATGGCCGAGGATCTGGTCGCCGCCGCGGTGAACGACGCGGTGAACAAGATCGCCGAAATCAGCCGTTCGCGGCTGGGTGGCGTCACCGCCGGGCTGAACCTGCCCGCCGGCTTCAAGATGCCGTTCTGACCGGACGTCACGTCACACGATGACTAACGGCTCCCGCCTTCTCGGCGAACTGATCGATGCCTTGCGTTGCCTGCCGGGCGTCGGTGCGAAAAGTGCCCAGCGCATGGCCTTCCAGCTGCTCGAACGCGAGCGGCAGGGTGGTCTTCGCCTGGCAGCGGCGCTCGAGTCGGCGATGCGCGACGTGGGTAACTGCACGCGCTGCCGCAATTTCAGCGAAACACCGGTGTGTTCGCTCTGTGCGAGTCCGAGTCGCGATGCCCAGGTGCTTTGCATCGTGGAGTCGCCGTCCGATCTCGCTGCCATCGAAGGTGCGACCGGGTATCGCGGCCAGTACTTCGTGCTGCTCGGACGCCTTTCACCGCTGGATGGCCTGGGGCCGGACGAGCTCGGCTTGCCCCTGCTGGTCGAGCGACTGGGTGAGGGCGATGTTGCCGAGATGATCATCGCGACCAATCCGACGGTGGAAGGTGAAGCGACGGCGCATTACATCGGCCAGCTGGCGAAGGCTGCCGGCATTCGCGCCACCCGGCTCGCCCATGGCGTACCCCTGGGCGGCGAACTCGAGTTCGTCGACCGCGGCACGCTCGCCCATGCCTTCGGCAGCCGACAGTCGGTCGGCTGACCTTCCAGGGAGTTTTCATGACCGACACCATCTTCGCGAAGATCGTTCGCCGCGAGATCCCTGCCGACATCGTCTACGAAGACGATGACGTGCTCGCCTTCCGTGACCTCAATCCGCAGGCGCCAGTGCACGTGCTGTTCATTCCCAAGCGCGCCATTGCCACGCTCGACGACGCCGTCCCCGGCGATGCCGAGGTGCTGGGCAAGCTGCTCCTAGCCGCCGCGGCGTTCGCGCGGGCCCAGGGGCTGGCGAAGGATGGCTACCGCACGGTGATCAACACCAACGGGCACGGGGGGCAGACCGTGTTCCATATCCACGTGCACCTGCTAGCCGGCCGCCAGATGCATTGGCCGCCGGGCTGAGCGAAAAAAAGCCGGCGTGAGCCGGCTTTTTTCTTTGTCCATCAATGACCGCGCGGCGCCGGAGGCGGACGTACGATGATCGTGCGCGGGCGGTACCAGTAGGGATCGCCCCAGGGACCGTAGCCACCGTAACCGTAGCCACCCCAACCCGGACCGAAGCCCGGACCCCAGAACGGGTCGTAGAAGCCAGGGCCGTACGGCTGGATCGGCACGCGCTTCGGCCAGAGGTAGACCACATCGGCCTCGACGCGCGGGTAGGCGTAGTCGAAGTCGCCGACCTTCTGCGAGACGGCACCGTGCAGCGTACCGGTCACCGTGATCTCGCGACCGCGAGTGAAGACTTCCGGATCGTAAAAGCCGTCGCGGCAGGCCACGAAGCGGCCCTGGCTGTCGGACTTGCTGGCGGTCGGGCGGGCTTCACTGTCGAGCGGCTCGGACAGGACGAAGAAGCAGGTCTGCTGAGGACCCGGCTCCGTCTTGATGATCTCCCCGCCCCAGCGAACCTTTGCGCCCGGGGCACCGCCCTGCTGCGCGCCGGACGTCGAGACGTCGTTGAACTGGCCCTGCAGCGGCTGCGGCACCGTGGCGCACGCGCCAAGGGCCAGCGTCGCGGCGGCGATGACCAGCGGTTTGTACATGGACATGTCACATCTCCCAGAGGCACCGGACACGGCCGATGCCATGTCCTTATTTGACCACGCGGCGCACCTTTAATTCCTTCACCCGCTGCCGGAATTCACTGAGTGATTCAGGCGGCGGTTCGTCAAAGGCATAACGCGACCACAAGTAAAGCTGGCTCAACCTTTCCAAGCCATTTCGTTCGGCAGGCAACGAGCGGGCAGCGCGTGCGAAGAAGTGTCGCGGACCTTCACCTGTCCGTCGAGTCACCCCAGCGCGTGCGAGCTTTCGTTCCAGACGTCTCATCCACGCATCCAACGCGTCGCCTTCACGTCGCTGGAACATCGCCCAGCCAAGCGCAACAGCGACGAGCAGCGCGCAGCCCACCGCCAGGATGATCGCAAGATCGCCGACCTCCGTCCGGCGAATGCCGAAGGGTTGCAGCATGCCTTCCTGACGAAGTGCATCGAAGCCGTTAACGGCCTGGTTCCACCATTGGTTGACCACGTCCCAGCGGTCGCGTGCGTTGTGCAACCAGGCGATGTCGAAGAGGCCGCCGTCGCTGCTGTTGCCGGCGGCTGCGGCGGCCGCGGCACCCAGGCTCACGCGTTCCGGGCGCACCGCGCCGGTGGGATCGAAGCGCACCCATCCGCGGCCTTCCAGCCACACTTCCGACCAGGCATGCGCGTCGGCATGACGGACCAGAAGGTACGAGCCGAGCTTGTTCCAGTAGCCGCCCTGGTAGCCGGTGACCACACGCGCCGGAATGCCGGCGGCGCGCATCAGGAAGGTGAAGGTGGAGGAAAAGTGCTCGCAGTAACCTTCGCGTGTCTGGAACAGGAAGTCATCGATGCGATCGCGACCGAGCGGTGCCGGCGCGAGGGTGTAACGGAAGCCGCCGTCGTGGAACATGGCGAGCGCGGCGCGCGCGATGGCGAGGTGGTCGTTGCCGTAGTGGCTGGCCCAGCTCGCGGCGAGTTCGTGGGCTTGCGGGCCGATGCCGTCCGGAAGCTGGAGCGCCTGCCGACGCTGCCGCGGGTCCAGTGTCGTATCGAGTCGGTAGTCGACGGTCGCCGAGGCCTGGTAGCGATAGACCTCGTCGATCCGGCGATCGGCCACCGCGGTGCGGTCAGGACGCAGCCTTGCATCGGCCGGTGCCTCCATGGGCATGTCCATGAGGGGCAGTACGCGTTGGCGCGTCGGTTCCAGCATGATCTCGTAGCGAAAGCGCGGCCTGCCTTCGAGCAGGCCTGGCTGGCGCGGAGCGACGTCGTAGTCGGGACTCCAGCTCTCCCCGTCGAAGTTCGTCATGGTGTACGCGCGGAAGTAGCGGCTCGCGTTCATCGGCGGCGTGCCGTCGAACGTCACGCGCATGGCGGGCGTGTCGTCGGTCAATACCTCGGCCATCTCGCCCGGCGCCATGCGATCGGACAGTCCGGTGACCGACTTGTCGGCGGTAGGCGCGCCCCACAAGGGCGAATTCAGGCGCGGCACGAAGACGAAGGCGAAAGCCGCCAGCGGGACGGCGGCGAGTAAGGTGATCAACACCGGTAGCAGTTCGCGTCGTAGGGGCAGTGCCGCCGGATCGACTTTCTCGAGCGAGCGCAACGTCGCGACGGCAGGCACCAGGCCCAGGGCCACGACGAAGGTGGCAGCGAGACCCTGGTTGAAGAGCAGGGCGCTCATCAGGCCGAAACAGGCAAAAGCCATCGCCACCCGCGCGTCGCGACGGTGCTCGCTCTCGAGCATCTTCAGCACGAGCAGGCCGACGGCGAACGCGCTACCGGGTTCACGGCCGAACAGCGTGCCGTAGTACGCGATAACGACGGCGAGCAGGAGGCCGATCAGGGGCAGCTTGATCCAGAACGGCGCCTGGCGTCCGCCCGTGCTGCGTTGACGCCAGCGCGCTGCGAGCACCACACCGAGGGCGAGGGTGAGCCACCACGGCAGATGCAGCGCGTGCACGACGAGCACGCTGGCCATGGTCAGGCAGAGCAGGTCGAACGGACGCCGGCCGAGCAGGGGTTCGTCGATCGGCGCGCGGGTGAGCGACAGGCGGAAGCGCGTCATGGGCGCAGGGCCAGGGCGGTCATGCAGCGGTGGTAATGCTCGTCGCCCTGGGCGATATCGAAATAGCCGTCCGGCAGGCGCAGGCTCCAGCGTCTTCCGGAGTCCTTGGCTTCGTCGACCCAGCGAGCGAGGCGGGAGATGCGCGACTCGTCGTCCAGGCCGTGCATGCTGTCCCAGTCCAGGCGCCAGTCTTCCTTCGGTGCAGGTTGTTCCAGGTCTTTTACCAGCAGGCCGTGGTGGCGCGCGCTGAGCTTCCAGGCGATTTGCCGGCGCGGGTCACCGGCGCGATAGTCGCGCAGGGCGGCCAGTTCGTCACCGGCGCGGGGGCGGCCACGGTCGGCATCGCCCTCCGGTTCGAAAGGCGTCGGGCCGAGCGGTTCGGGACGCGGATAAACGAGCACCGGGTTGTCCGGGTTGAGCCAGCTCCACGCGCGGAACATGCCGAGGGGCCAGCTTGTATGTATCCGCATGCGCGGAAGCGACAGCCAGCCGCGAAAATCGGTGGGCAATGCAAACTCGATAGCGGTCGGTGCGCCGGGAGTCACCACGACGACCTGTTCGCCGTCGGCGACGTCGAGCCGGATCGCCATGCGTTCGCGCTGGCTTGCGGCGATGTCGAGGGAGATGCGGATCGCTTCGCCGGCGCGAGCGGTGCCGGCGCGCAAGCCGCCGACGGAGACCCCGTTGAGGGTACGAAAGGCGACCAGCATGCTTCCCGCCGTGGCGGCCCCGAGCAGGCAGGTGAGCATGAGGGCGGCGTTGTTCGCGTAGTTCAGGGCGCCGATGAGCATCACGGCCAGCAGTACGGCGAAGCCGAGGCCGAACGCCGTCGGCACGATGTAGATGCGCCGCCGATGCAGCAGGATCGGCAAGGGCTCGCGTTGGCGCATCCGGGTAAGCGACGGCAGCCGCCGCTCCGCCCACGCCACGATCCGTTCCCCCGCTGGCGGCATCAGGGCACCGCGGTCTCGGCAAGAATCGCCCTGGCGATCGCCTCCCGGTGGCTGCCCCGGCCCGGTACCAGGCGATGAGCGGCCGTCGGTACGAACACCGTCTGGACATCTTCGGGAATGACGTAGTCGCGTCCGCTGATCATCGCCCAGGCACGCGACGCGGCCAGCAGGGCGAGTCCGGCGCGCGGTGAGAGACCGACGCGAACTTCGTTGTGCTTGCGGCTTGCCGTGAGCAGGGCCTGGAGATAGTCGAGCAAGCTGCTGCTGACCTTCACTGCCTGCGCGGCGGCATGCAGCTGGCCGATCGCCGCGACGTCGAGGCGCGGCTTCAGGGAGGCCATCAGCTCGCGGCGGTCTTCGCCGATCAGCAGCGCGCGCTCGGCAGCGGGATCGGGATAGTCCAGGCTCAAGCGCAACATAAAGCGATCCAGCTGCGAATCCGGCAACGGAAAGGTGCCGGCCAGGTCGAGCGGGTTCTGCGTAGCGACAACGAAGAAGGGCCGGGGTAGCTCGTGGGTCACCCCATCCACCGTGGTCTGCCCCTCGGCCATGGCCTCGAGCAGGGCGCTCTGCGATTTCGGCGTCGCGCGGTTGATTTCGTCGGCGAGCAGCAGGCTGGTGAAAATGGGGCCCGGATGGAAACGGAACTGACCCGTCTCGCGCTCGTAGACGCTGACCCCGATAATGTCGGATGGCAGGAGGTCGCTGGTGAACTGGATGCGCTGGAATTCGAGATCGAACGTGGCGGCCAGCGCGTGCGCCAGGGTGGTCTTGCCCACGCCGGGCACGTCTTCGAGGAGGAGATGGCCGCCGGCGATGAGGCAGGTGAAGGCCAGCTTGACCTGGCGCGGCTTGCCGAGCAGCACGCCGTTCACCTGGGCCAGTGCGCCGTCCAGGCGGTGCCGGAGCATTTCATCGTTGAGCGGAGTAGTCGCTGACATGATCGATGCGTGTGCCCCCAGGCCTGGCAATGTCGATGTTTGAGCGTTCCAGTGTAGCGGCGGCGACGCGATCGTGGCGAGGGATGTTCCTCATCATCTTCGTCGTGGCCTTGCTGCTGAAAGTCGTCATAGCGGCCACGTTGTCGCCCTTCGGTGACGAGGCCTTCTACTGGCAGGAGAGCCTCTCGCCAGCCTGGGGTTACAGCGACCTGCCGCCGCTGACGGCCTGGTTGATCGGCTTGTCAGAGGGTGTCTTCGGCCACGCGCTTCTGTCCATGCGCCTGCCGTTCCTGCTCATCGGCGCCGCGTTGCCCTGGCAGGTCGGCGCCATCGCGCGACGCTTCGGTGGCGAGATGGCGCGATGGCAGGCGGCGACGTTCGCCGCGCTCCTGCCGCTGGTCGGCAGCATGGGCGTGTTGGCCTTGCCCGATGTGCCGCTGACCTTTGCCATCGTCCTTGCCACGCATGGTTTGCTGGCGGCGCTGGAGACCGATCGCCGCCGCGACTGGGTCCTGCTTGGTACGGGTCTGGCCATCGCCTGGATGACGCACTATCGCGCCGCGATGCCGATGCTGGCGGGTTTGCTGTTCCTCATCGCGACTTCGCGAGGCCGCCTGCAATGGAAGCGCCCCGGCCTGTGGCTGGCCATGGCGGTGGCGTCGCTCGGCCTGTTTCCCCTGGCGATCTACAACCTTGCCGCACATGGCGCGGGCCTGGCGTTCCAGTTGGTGGAGCGCAATCCCTGGCGCTTCCACGCCGATGCGCTGGTCCAGCCGCTGGAGCAGGCCATCGCCTGCACGCCCCTGGCCTGGGTCGTGCTCATGTGGGCCCTGTGGCAGGCCTGGCGCCGTCGTGGCGACGCGCCGTTCGACGTGATCGCGATGGTCGCGGGCAGTTTCATCGTTCTTTACTTCGTGCTCGGTCTGTTTGCCGACGACGTCCGTTTTCGTGCGCACTGGCCGTTGCCGGGCTTCGTGCTTCTCTGCGCGATCCTGCCTTCCTTGCTGGCGCATGCCGGGCGAGGCTGGCGCCGGTTTGCGTTCGTCGGCTTCGTGCTCGCCGGCGTTGGCCTGCTCACTGGGTTGGGCTACCTGGCGCTGGCCGCGTCACCGAATGGTGCCCGCGTGCTGGCCGATGTGAAGGCCTTTCCGTCGAACTTCACCGGCTGGCGTGAAAGCAGCGAGGCCGTGCGGACATCGCTGGCCAAGGACCCCTCGGCGCTCATCGTTGCCGACAATTTCATGCTGGCGGCGGAGTTGCGTTTTGCCCTCGGCGGGTCCCACGTGGTGTATGCGCTCGACAGCCCGTTGAACACCAAGCATGGTCGCGCGCCGCAGCTGGCTGTTTGGGGCATCGATGAATCGGGCCTGGCCAGGCGCGCAGGCCAGCGCGTGCTGCTGGTGGTCGACGAAACCTCGTTGCGCGAACGCGAGAAGCGCGACTGGCTGGCCTCGGTGTGCTCGCGGGTCGAGATCGGCGAGCCGCCGATACGTCTCGACCTGTTCGATGGTCGTCGTCGCTTCGCGCTGTACGACGCCACCGCGCGAGCCGTCCCGGGTCCGCGCATCGCTCCGGATGAATGCATCGTCTGGCGTGAGGCCTACCGGGCCTCGATCGTGCCCGTGGGCGGGTCGTCAGGGCAGGGCGATGCCGGCGTCGCGAAGTAAGCGGCAGGTGGCGATGAGAGGCAGGCCGATCAGGGCGGTCGGGTCTTCGTTGACGATGCGCTCGAACAAGGCGATGCCGAGCCCTTCGCACTTGAAGCTTCCTGCGCAGTCCAGCGGGCGTTCGCGTTCGATGTAACGCTCGATGTCCAGCGGCGACAGTGGACGGAAGTGCACCCGCGTTTCGTCGACATGGAGGGCTGCCACACCCGCGGTGTCGATCACGCAGACGGCGGTATGGAAGACGACCTCGCGCCCCGAGCTCGCCGACAGCTGCTTGTGTGCCGCGTGGACGGTGCCCGGCTTGTCGAGGACGGTTCCGTCGAGATCCGCGACCTGGTCCGAGCCGATGACGACGCAGCCAGGACGTAGCACGGCGACGGCGCGGGCCTTGGCCTCGGCCAGTCGCGCGGCGCGCGAAGCGGGAGCTTCTCCGGGCAGGGGATCTTCGTCGGTTCCCGGCGAGGCTTGCTCGAACCGGTCCAGCAGGCGCCGGAGCAGGCTGGCGCGGTAGGCCGACGTGGATGCAAGGATGACCACAGGCTGGCTGGACACTCAGAACTCCCTGTGGATGTGCTCGCGCACCGCCGTGTCGAGGGCGGTCTGCGCATCGTCCAGGGCGCGCAGGCGCGGTTCCAGTTGATGACGGGCCCGGACCAGGCCTTCGACGGCCTCATCCAGCTCGCGCTGGCTGGCCTCGGGCGCGCGGTCGCGGATCCACAGGCGTTGCTGAAGCAGGGCGCGCAGCCCCGAGTCCACGGCCTGCTGGGCCTCGACTTCACCGGCGGCGGGCACGTCGGGACTGACCGACATGACCGAGTGAGCGCGCTGGAGTCGGTCTCGGCAGTCTTTGAGATCGGCTTCGAGGCGGTCGGCGTTATCGAGCAGGTCCTGCATCGCGCCATGGCGTCGCCGCGTCCGTTGCTGGGACACGGCCCAGGCGCAAAGGCCGATAGCGGCCACGATGATGGCCGCAAGTACATAATAAGCAAAAGAAAACACGCTAGCTCTTCCCCCTGTTGGGTGTGCTGCGGCAAACTACATCCTGGCCTGCGAGTCTGCACGAAAGGGCCCGGCCTGCGCAAAACCACGCGCCGTTGCGCTTTGCACTCGCTAACCGGTTGACTTCAGGTAGGTTGATGCCTACCATTTCCCGATTATGTCCGTGACCTTGCCATCGTCCGTGGACGCTTGGCGCGAAGTTCGTGCGCGGCGTTCGTTCCAGGGCTCGCTTCCTGTGTCGGCTTTTGCCCGCCTCGGTGAAGTCGTTGCGTCGCCCGAAGGCGACGTAACCTACGAGCTGGACTTCGGTCGCGACGAGTTCAATATCGCCTATGTGGCCGTCCGTGCGAAGGCGCCGTTGACCGTTATCTGTCAGCGTTCGCTCGAACCGTTCGTGCTCTCGGTCGAGATCGATACACGTCTCGGACTGATCGTCGAAGAAAGTGAGGAAGCCGCGTTGCCCCCGGGCTACGAGGCATTGCTGATCGAACAGGATGGAAAGCTCAGCCTGGTCGCGACGATCGAAGATGAATTGCTGTTGGCGCTGCCCCTGGTCCCGGTCAATCCGGACTACGAGTTGCCTGACGACATCGTTGGTGCCGACGAGGAAGAAGAAGCCTCGCCGGATCCGTCTGAAAACCCGTTCGCGGCACTCCGCGGACTCATAAAGTAAACCGCTGGAGATTTGTCATGGCAGTTGCCAAGAGCCGCAAGACCCCGTCCACCCGTGGCATGCGTCGTTCGCACGATGCGCTGACGACCGTTCAGCTGTCGACCGATCCGACCAGCGGCGAAGTGCACCTGCGTCACCACGTGACCAAGGATGGCTTCTACCGTGGTAAGAAGGTCATCGAAACCCGCGGTGCGGTTGAAATCGAAGACTGATCTCCCTTCGTAAGGGATGATCACGACGCAGGCGGCGCGGTAACGCGCCGTTTTGCGTTTGTGGCCTATGGCCACGCGCACCTCCGGCCCCGGGCCATCGCCGCCCGGGCGAGTCCGCCCTGACGAGGGGAACGGTTCTGAAATACGCCCGCATCATCGGTACCGGCAGCGCACTTCCCGATAAGGTCGTGACCAATGCCGACCTCGAAAAAATCGTCGAGACCACCGACGAATGGATCCGCACGCGCACCGGCATCTCCGAGCGCCATTACGCGGCCGACGGCGAGACCACCGGCGACCTTGCCTTCCTTGCTGCCCAGCGCGCCCTCGAGGCCGCCGGCGTCAAGGCATCCGAGATCGACCTGATCATCATCGGCACGACCACGCCGGATCTCATCTTTCCGTCCACGGCCTGCCTCGTGCAGCACCGCCTGGGTGCGAATGGCTGTGCCGCCTTCGACGTCAACGCTGCCTGTTCGGGCTTCGTCTACGCCCTGGGCATCGCCAACGCGTTCGTGCGCAGCGGCCAGTCGAAGAAGGCCCTGGTGATCGGCGCCGAAACCCTCACCCGCATGGTCGACTGGACGGAGCGCGAAACCTGCGTGCTGTTCGGC
Organism: Luteibacter rhizovicinus DSM 16549; assembly: GCF_001887595.1. Classification (NCBI taxonomy): domain Bacteria; kingdom Pseudomonadati; phylum Pseudomonadota; class Gammaproteobacteria; order Lysobacterales; family Rhodanobacteraceae; genus Luteibacter; species Luteibacter rhizovicinus. Next base: position 4,720,167 of record NZ_CP017480.1, on the reverse strand, counting down.
GACGGCGCGGGTGCGGTCGTGCTGGAGGCCTCGGACGAGCCGGGCATCTTCACCACGCGCATGCGCGCCGACGGTGGTTTCAAGCATCTGCTGTTCAATCCGGTAGGCGTGTCCGTCGGGTTTACCAATGCACCGAACCACGGTGTGAAGATCAACATGCTGGGCCGCGAAGTGTTCAAGGTCGCGGTCAAGACGCTCGACTCGCTGGTCGGCGAGACTCTCGCGGATGCCGGCATGAAGGAAGACGAGATCGACTGGCTGATTCCGCACCAGGCGAACCTGCGCATCATCGAAGCGACGGCCAAGCGGCTGAACATGTCGATGGACCGGGTCATCGTCACGGTGGACAAGCACGCCAACACCTCGTCGGGTTCGGTGCCGCTGGCACTCGATTACGCCGTGCGTTCGGGCAAGGTCAAACGCGGGCAGAACCTGCTGCTCGAGGCGTTTGGTGGCGGGTTTACCTGGGCCTCGGCGTTGCTTCGATACTGAGCCCCGCGTGGCCCTGCCTTGGGTAGGAGCCGGGCTTTGTGTAGGAGCCAGGCTCTGTGTGGGAGCCGGCTATGCCGGCGATGGCCTCACCGGCTACACCGCTCCGTTGGCTTTTCGCCGCTGAAGCGGCTCCCACAGGGGTGCCCCTCCCGGGACCCCTATGGGGTCCCGGGAGGGGCACCACACGCCTGCGAATGGTGCATTCGCCCCCAAGTTACTGGCACCATTCGCGGTTTGACGTTCCGGAAACCTCTCGCATGACCGCATCCAGCGCCTCACTCGCCGTTGTCTTCCCGGGTCAGGGCTCACAGTCCGTCTGCATGCTCGCCGAACTCGCTGCGACCCATCCCGAGGTCCGTGCGGCCTTCGACGAAGCCTCCGAAGGTGCTGGCATCGACCTGTGGGAGCTGAGCCAGAACGGTCCCGAGGAGCGCCTCAACAGCACCGAGAACACCCAGCCGGCGCTGCTGGCTGCCAGCGTCGCCGTATGGCGCGTGTGGGTGAAGCAGGGTGGTGCGCGTCCGGCCTACCTGTCCGGGCACAGCCTGGGCGAGTACAGCGCCCTGGTCGCCGCTGGCGCGATTTCCCTGAAGGACGCCGCCGGCCTCGTCGCCGAACGCGGTCGCCTGATGCAGGCCGCTGTCCCGGCCGGCGTGGGCGCCATGGCCGCCATCCTCGGTGGTGACGATGCCCAGATTGCCCAGGTCTGCGCGGAAGTCGCCCAGGGTCAGGTCGTCGCGCCCGCCAATTTCAATTCCCCCGGCCAGTTGGTCATTGCCGGCCATGCCGAGGCCGTCGACCGCGCCCTGGCCCGTCTGGCCGAGCTCGGTGTGAAGAAGGCCGTGAAGCTGGCCGTTTCGGTGCCGTCGCATTGCATGCTGATGCGCGACGCCGCGGACAGGCTGGGTGAGCGGATGGCGGCCATCGCCTGGTCGATGCCGTCGATCCCCGTCATCCAGAACGCCGACGCCCAGGTCCATACCTCCGTCGAAGACATTCGCGGCGCCCTGATGCGCCAGCTCTACCTGCCGGTGCGCTGGACCGAGTGCGTCCAGGCGCTGGCGGCGAACGGCATCACGCAGGCGCTGGAGTGCGGTCCGGGCAAGGTTCTTTCCGGCCTGATCAAGCGCATCGACAAGTCCGTCGAGGCCAGGCCGATCGGTACGCCCGCCGAGCTCGATGCCGCACTCGCGCTCGCCAGCGCCTGACTTTCCCCGTTATGACAGGAATTCCCATGACCCAGACCCTCAAGGGCGAGATCGCGCTTGTCACCGGCGCCAGCCGCGGCATCGGCGCGGCCATTGCCGATCGCCTCGCCGCGCTTGGCGCGACGGTGTTCGGCACGGCGACCACCGAGGCCGGCGCCCAGGCCATCGGTGAGCGCCTTGCCGCCCATGGCGGCCACGGACGCGTGCTCAATGTGACCGACCCGGCAGCCATCGAGGCGCTGATCGACGGCATCACCAAGGAGGCCGGTGCGGTCTCCGTTCTGGTCAACAATGCCGGTATCACCCGCGACCAGCTGCTCATGCGCATGAAGGAGGAGGACTGGAGCGCCATCATGGAGACGAACCTGACCTCCGTGTTCCGTACGTCCAAGGCCGTGATGCGGGGCATGATGAAGGCGCGCAAGGGCCGCATCATCAGCATCGCTTCCGTGGTCGGTGTCACCGGCAATCCCGGTCAGGCCAACTACGCGGCGGCGAAGGCCGGGATCATCGCGTTCTCCAAATCGCTGGCCCGTGAGATTGGCTCGCGCGGCATCACGGTGAACGTGGTCGCGCCGGGCTTCATCGATACCGACATGACCCGTTCGCTGCCGGAAGAGCAGCGCACGGCGCTTCTGTCCGGCATCGCCCTGGGTCACCTGGGCGATGCCAACGATATCGCCGAGGCGGTGGCCTTCCTGGCTTCGCCCGCGGCGAAGTACATCACCGGCGAGACGCTCCACGTCAACGGTGGCATGTACATGCCCTGACGGGCACGGCCTTCATCGGCCAGGGTCAATGGCAGTCGCCAGCGGCCCGTTTTTGAGAGACAATCATCGTTTCGCGCCCGGCTTAAGAAAAACCGGGCGTCATCCACGTGACGGCAGTGTGTTGGCGGGCCAAGTCCTTAGCCACTACAATGCCGCCGGAATTTTCCCTCGGGAGGTAAAGGCAACATGAGCACCATCGAAGAACGCGTTAAGAAGATCGTCGTCGAGCAGCTGGGCGTCAAGGAAGATGAAGTCACCACCAACGCGTCGTTCGTGGACGATCTGGGCGCCGATTCGCTGGATACCGTTGAGCTCGTGATGGCTCTCGAAGAAGAGTTCGAGTGCGAAATCCCGGACGAAGAAGCTGAGAAGATCACGACGGTTCAGCAGGCGGTCGACTACATCAAGGCCCACGTCAAGGCCTGATCGAGCGACTGGTTGTCGATCGGAGGCTTGCCTCCCGTCGATCTCCGAGCGACACGGAAGCTGCGCCTATAGGCGCAGTTTTCGTTTCCGCTTTTCGTAACCTGCGCTCGCGTATGGTTGCGTGCATAAAGTGCTAAGGAAACAAACGCATGAGTAAACGACGTGTGGTAATTACCGGCATGGGGATTCTCTCGCCGGTCGGTAACGATGTCGCCACCGCCTGGAAGAATGTCGTCGAAGGTAACAGCGGCATCGGCGCTGTCACCGATTTCGATACCAGCGCCTACAACACCCGCATCGCGGGCGAAGTCCGCAATTTCGTTGCGGCCGACGCCTTCTTCGACGGCGTTCCGACGCCGACCGACGAGGCGGGCATCAAGGCGCTGGAAGACGAACGTCGCTCCATTGCGAAAGACTTCAAGCGGATGGACCCGTTCATCCATTACGGCATCGTTGCTGGCGCCCATGCGTTCCGCCAGTCGGGTCTGGTGGTGACCGAAGAAAACGCCGGTCGTATCGGCGTCGCTGCGGGTGCCGGCATCGGTGGCCTGCACACGATCGAAGCCACCGCGATCGAGTTGAACGAGAAGGGGCCGCGCAAGGTCTCGCCGTTCTATGTGCCCAGCTCCATCATCAACATGGTGGCCGGCAACCTGTCGATCTACTTCGGCCTGAAGGGCCCGAATATCGCCCTGGTCTCGGCATGCACGACGGCAGCGCACAACATCGGCATGGCCATGCGCCTGATCCAGTACGGCGATGCGGATGCGATGCTGGCCGGCGGTTCCGAGCATGCGACCACGACGACGGCCATGGCAGGCTTCTGCTCGGCCAAGGCGATGTCCACGCGCAACGACGATCCGACGCACGCCAGCCGTCCGTGGGATATCGGCCGCGATGGCTTCCTGCTGTCGAACGGCGCCGGCATGCTCATGCTCGAAGAGTACGAGTTCGCCAAGGCGCGTGGCGCCAACATCCTGGCCGAGCTTGTCGGCTTCGGCATGAGCGGCGACGCGTATCACATCACCTCGCCCAGCGGCGACGGTGCGGAGCTTGCCATGCGCAATGCCTTGCACGATGCGCACATCACGCCGGAAGACGTGCAGTACGTGAACGCGCACGGCACCTCGACGCCGGTGGGCGATCTTGGCGAAGCCAAGGCCATCCGCAACGTGTTCGGCGACCATGCCACGGCGAAGGGCAAGTTCGCGGTCAGCTCGACCAAGTCGGTCACCGGTCACCTGCTCGGCGCTGCCGGCGGTGTCGAGGCGATCTTCTCGGTCATGGCTATCCGCGACGGCATCATGCCGCCGACGATGAACCTCGTCGACGTGGATCCGGAAGTCGCGGCGCTCGGCATGGACCTCGTGCCGAACAAGGCGGAGAAGGCGGACCTCAACATCGTCGTGTCGAACTCGTTCGGCTTCGGCGGCACCAACGGTACGCTCGTCTTCCGTCGCGTCTGATCGGCGTGGCTTTCGTCACGCGAACCCTGGCCGGCCGGCGCGATCTCCTCGCGCCGGCCGCGTCGTATCCGGCGCGCTATCCCGCCCTGCTGGCCAGTGCGGTCACGGGTACGCCACAGTCACGTTTCGACATCCTCTTCGTCGCAGGTGACGCGTCGCTCACGCTCGGCGCGGACATGCTCGTTCGCGATTCGGCGGGCGACATCGTTCCTGGGACGTTTCTCGATGCACTCGATGCCGCCTGGGCGACGCGCCATCATCCGCGTGTCGAGGACGGCTTGCCGTTCCACGGCGGCTGGATCGTCTACCTCGCGTATGAGCTGGTCGGACAGATCGAGCCGAGCCTGGAGCTGCCGTCATCGAACGGTGCGGCGCCCGTCGCCTTCGCCCTGCGTGCGCCCGCGGCGGTCATCGTCGATCATGTCGAGCAGCGCACGATCCTCATCGCGGAGGAGGGCGCGGATCACTGGCTGGATGTCATGGCCGCCGATCTCGATGTGGCGCTGCCCGAATTTGCGTTGCCACTGCCCGATGTCGTCGAAGAAGACGAGCCCTCGCGATTCCTCGACGGCGTGCTGCGTATCCACGAGCACCTGCGTGCCGGGGACGTGTTCCAGGTCAATCTGTCGCGGCGCTGGTCGGCGCGGTTCGCCGAGCCGCCGTCGCCATCGACGCTGATGGCCGCGTTGCGTGAGGCCAACCCGGCACCGTTCGCCGGCATGTTGCAGCAACCGGGCTGGGCCATCGTCAGCTCTTCGCCGGAGCGTCTTGTCGAGTCGCGCGATGGCGTGCTGCAGACGCGACCGATTGCCGGTACGCGTCCGCGCGTGCCCGGTGACGACGACGCGGCGCGCATTCGTGAGCTCACGACGCATCCGAAAGAACGTGCGGAACACGTCATGCTGATCGACCTGGAGCGCAACGACCTCGGCCGGGTGTGCGTGCCGGGCAGCGTGAAAGTCGACGAGTTGATGGTCGTGGAGAGTTACGCCCATGTGCACCACATCGTCTCCAATGTGCGCGGCCGGGCACGCGAAGGCGTGACCCCGGGCCAGGCGATCGCAGCGACGTTTCCGGGCGGCACCATCACCGGCTGCCCGAAGGTCCGCTGCATGCAAATTATCGGCGACATCGAGCAGGAGCCGCGCGGCGCTTACACCGGCGCGATCGGCTATCTCGACGACAATGGCGACATGGATCTCAATATTCTCATTCGCACGCTGATGGTCGAAGGTCCGCGTGTCAGCTTGCGTGCGGGGGCGGGGATCGTTACCGACTCGGTGCCGGACAGGGAGCTTGACGAGACGCGTGCGAAGGCGCGCGGCCTGTTGCGTATCTTCGGCGTGGCATGAGCATGCGCACGTCGGTCGACTTCATCGAAACCGACCGGCTGGACACGGCAGACCGCGGCCTTGGCTACGGCGATGGTCTGTTTGAAACGCTGCGTGTGGTTGGCGACGTCGTGCCGCTCTGGCCGCGTCACGCGGAACGCCTGCGCATGTCGGCGGCACGTCTTGGCCTTCCCGAACCAGATACCGATGCGATGCTGGCCGAAGTGCGACGCCTGGGCGGGGACCTGGACGATGCCGTGGCCCGCATCACCTTTACCGCGGGCATCGGTCCGCGCGGGTATGCCCGCCCCGGCGTGGCTAGTCCGACGACGGTGATCGGGGTGGGTCCCTTGTCCCTTGCGGCCGACGCGTATCGCGAGGGGATCGCGCTGCGCCTGTGCGACACCCGTCTGGGCGACCAGCCTCTGCTGGCGGGGATGAAGCACCTCAACCGCCTCGAGCAGGTACTCGCCCGTTCCGAGTGGGACGACGCGCGTTGGCAGGAGGGACTGATGGCCGACCTGCAGGGCCACATCGTCTGTGCAACGGCCGCCAACCTGTTTGCCGTGCGGGAAGGGCGTCTGGTCACGCCGCCGGTGGATCGCTGTGGCGTCGCGGGTGTGGCACGCGCGGAAATCCTCGCCACGGGCGAGGTCGCGATCGAGCCTGTGTCGATGCAAATGCTGCTCGAGGCCGACGAGGTCTTCCTCACGTCGGCGGTTCGGGGCATCCTTGCCGTTCGGGCTTTCGCTGGCCGAACCTGGCAGCCCGGCCCGGTCACCCGCCATTGGCAGGCGCACTGGTGTGGGATCGGCCTGCCGCTACCGTTCCGTTCGAAGGATTCCGATTGATGAAAGTGCGCGGCATCGCCCTCTGGCGGGTCATCTTGCTGGTGGTGCTGGTCGCGGCGATCGCCGTGGGTAGCTGGCTTGTTTTCGACTGGTCGCGCTTTGCGCGCACGCCGCTGAGCGTGCCCGTGGCCGGGCAGAGTATCGACGTGGCACGGGGTGCCTCGTTCAAGGACATCGTGCGCGACCTGCGCGCTCGCGGTGCGAGCCGTGCCTCGCCGCTCTACTGGCGCGTGCTGGCCATCGAGATGCGCGCGTCGGGTCGACTGCACGCCGGCGAATACCTGCTGCGCGCGGGCATGACGCCTCGCGACCTGATCGGCGACATGGCCAACGGCAAGGTGATGCAGCGCAATTTCACCATCGTCGATGGCTGGAACGTCGGCGACCTGCGCCGCGCGCTGGCAGCGACGGACACGCTGTCGCACGACATGGCGGATATCGACAACGAGGCCTTGATGAAGCGCCTCGGCAACGAAGGCGAGCATCCCGAGGGACGGTTCCTTCCGGAGACCTACGCCTACGTCAAGGGCGATACCGACTCCAGCATCCTCAAGCGTGCGCACGCGGCGATGATCAAGACGCTCGACGCGGCCTGGGCGTCGCGTGCGCCGGACCTGCCGCTGGCTACGTCGTACGAGGCGCTGATCCTCGCCTCGATCGTCGAAAAAGAGACGGGCAGGGCGGACGAGCGCCCGCGCATCGCTGGCGTCTTCATCCGTCGGCTGCAACTGCACATGCTGCTGCAGACCGACCCCTCGGTGATTTACGGCATGGGTGAGAGCTACACGGGCAACATCCACAAGAGCGACCTCACGACCGACACCCCCTACAATACGTACACGAGGGTCGGCTTGCCGCCGACGCCCATCGCCCTGCCGGGACGCGCAGCCATCCAGGCGGCGCTGCATCCGGTCGGAGGCAAGGACCTGTACTTCGTCGCCAAGGGCGACGGCAGCCATGTCTTCTCGGCGAATCTCGACGATCACAACCGGGCCGTGGCCTGCTACCAATTGAAGCGATGCCAGTGACGACACCCCAGCGCGGCCGACTGATCACCCTCGAAGGCGGCGAAGGCGCCGGCAAGAGCACGCTGCTGCGTGGGCTCGAGGCGCACCTGCGTGCGCAGGGCGTGGATCTCGTCGTCACCCGCGAACCCGGCGGTACGACCGTCGGCGAGGCGGTGCGCGGCGTGGTGCTGGATGCAGCCAACAACGAGCTTTGCGCGGAAGCCGAACTGCTGCTCATGTTCGCCTCGCGAGCCCAACTGGTGCGCCAGGTGATCGAGCCAGCGCTGGCCGCCGGCCGCTGGGTGCTCTGTGACCGTTTTACCGACGCCAGCTTTGCCTATCAGGGTGGCGGGCGCGGCCAGCCCGTCGAACGCATCGAGGCTCTCGAGGCCTGGGCGGCGTTGGCTCTCAAGCCGGACATCACCTTGTTGCTCGATCTGCCGGTGAGCACCGGACGCGCGCGTGCCGCCGGTCGTGGCGAAGCCGATCGCATCGAAGTGGAGGGTGATTCCTTCTTCGAGCGTGTTCGTGGTGCCTATCGCGACCGGGCCGCCGCGGAGCCCGCGCGCTTCCGTCTCCTGGATGCGACGTCGACGCCGGACGTGGTTCTCGGACAGGCCATCCAGGGTGTCTCCGGTCTGCTCGCCGGAGTGGGTTCATGAGCCTGCGGCCCTGGCATGCCGAGGCCTGGGCACGTCTACAGGCCCGTCGCGAGCGCGATGCGCTGCCCCATGCCTTGTTGCTGGCGGGGCCTGCCGGCCTGGGCAAACGCGATTTCCTGGCGACCTTCGTCAAGGGCCTGCTCTGCCAGCAGACCCACGACGGGACGCCTTGCGGGGTTTGCCGTAGCTGCCACCTGATCGCCGCGGGCACCCACCCCGATGTCGCCGCGCTCTCGTTCGGCCTGCGCAAGGACGGCGTCACGCGTAGCGAAATCGTGGTCGACCAGATTCGCGACCTTTCCGCACGGCTGGCCATGTCCAGTCAGTTCGGTGGCTGGCAGGTCGCTACCGTGGATCCGGCGGATGCCATGAACGCGGCGGCGGCCAATGCCCTGCTCAAAACGCTCGAAGAACCGACCCAGGCGACCCTGCTGGTCCTCGTCGCCGACGAGCCGGCGCGCTTGCCGGCGACCATTCGTAGTCGCTGCCAGCGCATCGATTTCCTCGTGCCCACGCGCGACGTTTCGCTGGCATGGCTTGCCGCCGAGGGCGTGAAGGATGCCGAGGCGGCCCTCGATGCCGCGGGTGGCAATCCCGGCATGGCGCGGACCTGGGCGGCGGACGGCGCGCTGAAACAGCGCGGCGAGGTGCGTCACGATCTCAAGGCATTGGCCGCTGGCCGCGGCGATGCGATGGAAGTGGTCAAGCGTTGGCAGGCCGCCGAGCCGGCTCGCTACCTCTGGTTCGCTGCGCAGGCCGCGACGGACGAGCTCCGCGCCCGGGCCGCTGGCAAGGCCGCGCCGCTGGAAAGCCAGATGGACGACGAGTCGCTCGACGCCTGGTACGGCAAGGCCAATCGCGCCAGGGACGCCCTTCGTGGGCCGCTGCGGGTCGACCTGCTGTTGCTCGAGCTGCTTGCCGCCTGGCGTTGACGCCGTCTTATCGGGCATTCGGACCTAATCGGCTTATCGCCCTGATTCCCTAGGAACCTGCCTTTGTCCCGCGACCCCGTCATCGACGGCAGCACCCGCGTTCTTGTCGTTGCGCCTCATCCCGACGACGAGTCGCTGGCGGCCGGCATGCTGATCCAGCGCACGCTGGCCGCCGGCGGCCGCGCCGATGTGCTGCTGCTGACCGATGGTGACGACAATCCCTGGCCGCAGCGCTGGATCGAGCGGCGCCTCGTGATCGACGCCGCTGGTCGGGCTCGCTGGGGTGCGCGCCGCCGGCTCGAAGTGGCGGCGGCCCTGGGGCGGCTCGGCGTCGGTCCGGAGCACCTGCATGCCCTCGGCTGGCACGATATGCAGGTGACGGACGAGCTGCGCATGCGGACCTCGGCGGCGGTCGGCGCGATCCGTCGCATCGTCGAGCGGGTACGGCCCAATCTCGTCGTCATCCCCGATCTGGGCGACAGCCATCCCGATCACGGCTCGGCGCACGTTCTGGCACGGTTGGCCCTGTCCGCCGCGGGGTCGATGGCCGAGATACTGACCTATATGATCCACGGCACCGAGCGTTCGGCGCCGGAAGACCTGATCGTCCCCGATGCGGATCCGGAGCGCCTGGCGACGAAGATCGACGCCGTGCTGGAGCATGCGACGCAGATGGCCTTGAGTCGCAAGCGCATGCTTGGCGTGGCGTCGCGCCCCGAGCGCTTCGATCGGGCGCCCGCTGCGCCGGGCACGGGTGCGCTGCGCCTGCCATGGCAGCCAGGGCACCTGGCACGCGTCCGGTTGCGCCTGGTTCTTGCGGACGGGCTCGGGGTGCAGGTCTGGCCATGGCGCCACGCGCCGATCGAGCGGGCAGGGGAGCAATGGCTGCTGCCCCTGCGTGGCGCCCCGGGTCCGGCCTTCGCCAAGCTCACCGCCGACCTCTCCACGCCCTGGATCTACGACCGCTACGGCTGGGCCGGAGAAGATCCCGAACCGGTCGGGCTTGTGGCCCGGGCCGCCGGGTAGCTAGGATGACGGTCAAACCAGGGGATTCCACGTGTCCATGAACGCCACCAGCTCCTCGCCGCGACAGGGCATCCTCTCGCTGAAGATCAAGGACGTGAACTCCCTGTACATCTCGTACATGCCGTTCCTGAAGACCGGCGGCCTGTTCGCACCCACGGCCCAGCGCTACAGCCTGGGTGACGAGGTGGCCTTGCTGGTCACCCTGATCGACGAGAACGAGCGCCTCTCCGTGGCCGGTCGCGTGGTCTGGATCACGCCGGTGGGCGCGCAGGGCAACCGGACGGCCGGTGTCGGTATCCAGTTCAACGAGTCCCCCGAGAGCGAAGGCGCCCGTCAGCGCATCGAAGCCTTGCTCGTCGGCACCCTCGCCTCCGAGCGTCCGACCCAGACCATGTGACATATCGGCGCGTTTCGGCGCCGAATGTGGGCGTCCGACAAGTTTTCTCCTTATTAATACTTGTCGTGATACCTGCACGCACTGGTACAATAGATCGGTTCCCCAACGTGAGATTGTGGATATCCGGAGTTGTTGGTACGCCACGCGTCCCGACACGGATCGATCCATTTGGATCGATTCGATAAAAGCTCTGGCGACCCTAGCCGGACCGCTCGTCCCCGCCGACGGTCACTGATGCGCCCAGTGAGGCGCGGAGGTACGCAGCATCGTGCTTGCCCAATACTGGCCCGTCCTGTTGTTCATTGCCGTGGCCGTAGGCCTAGGTGTGGTCCTGATGGCGATCGGCATGCTTGCCGGCCCCAGCCGTCCCGACTCCGAAAAGCTCTCGCCTTATGAGTGCGGCTTCGAGGCCTTCGAGGACGCGCGCATGAAGTTCGACGTGCGCTACTACCTCATCGCCATCCTCTTCATCATCTTCGATCTCGAAATCGCCTTCCTGTTTCCCTGGGCGGTGGTGTTCGACAAGATCGGCGCGATCGCGCTGATCGAGATGGCGCTGTTCCTCGCGCTGCTCGTGGTCGGTTTCGCTTACGTCTGGAAGAAGGGAGCGCTCGAATGGGAGTGATGACCACCATCGATCGGGTGATGCACAACCCGACGCCGCTCAACCTCGTCGACGACATCCTTCGTCCCAACGGCGACGCCCCGGTCGTGAACCGTGGCTTCGGCGTGACCAGCATCGACGCCCTGATGAACTGGGCGCGTACCGGTTCGATGTGGCCGATGACCTTCGGCCTGGCCTGCTGCGCCGTCGAAATGATGCACGCCGGTGCGGCGCGTCTGGATCTCGATCGCTTCGGCGTCGTCTTCCGTCCCAGCCCGCGCCAGTCCGACGTGATGATCGTGGCCGGGACCCTGGTGAACAAGATGGCCCCGGCGCTGCGCAAGGTCTATGACCAGATGCCCGAGCCGAAGTGGGTCATCTCCATGGGTTCCTGCGCCAACGGCGGCGGTTACTACCACTATTCCTACTCGGTCGTTCGCGGCTGCGATCGCATCGTTCCGGTCGATATCTATGTGCCGGGTTGCCCGCCGACGGCCGAAGCGCTGATCCACGGCATCCTGCAGTTGCAGAAGAAGATCCGTCGCACCCACACGATCGCGCGTTAACAGGGCATCGCACATGAGCGTTATTAACGAGACCTCGCTGGTCGAACGGCTCGCCGCGCGCTTCGGCGACATGCTGACGGTGAAGGTCGACCGCAATGAAGTCACCGCCGAGGTGGCTCCGCGTGACCTGATCGCCGTGGCCACCGCGCTGCGTGACGAGGCAGGCTTCCGCTTCACCATTCCCATCGACGTCTGCGGCGTCGACTACCTCAGCTACGGGCAGACCGAGTGGGACACCGACACCGCGCAGGGCGATAGTTTCTCGCGTGGCGTGGAAGGTGAAGCCATGGGTCGCTTCACGTGGGCCGACCGTCCGCGCCAGGTGGAGCAGCCGCGTCGTTATGCCGCGGTGTTCCACCTGCTGTCGATCGAGCTCAACCAGCGCATCCGCGTGCGCGTCTTCTGCGAAGACGACGCCTTCCCGATCGTCCCGTCGGTGACCCCGGTGTGGCCGGGCACGGACTGGTTCGAGCGCGAGACGTTCGACCTGTACGGGATCATCTTCGACGGTCATCCGGATCTTCGTCGCATCCTCACCGACTACGGTTTCGTGGGCCATCCGTTCCGCAAGGATTTCCCGCTGATCGGCAACGTCGAAGTGCGCTACGACCCCGAACAGAAGCGTGTGATTTACGAACCCGTCTCGATCGAACCGCGCGTGCTCGTGCCGCGCACGATCCGTAACGACGCCGATCTCGATCAGGCCAGGGCGGAATCCGCCGATCATTGGCGGGAGAATTAAGCCGTGGAAGAAATTCGCAATTACACGATGAACTTCGGCCCGCAGCATCCTGCTGCGCATGGCGTGCTGCGCCTGGTACTGGAGATGGACGGCGAGACGATCGTCCGCGCCGATCCGCACATCGGCCTGCTGCACCGTGGCACCGAGAAGCTCGCCGAGTCCAAGCCGTTCAACCAGTCCATCGGTTACATGGATCGCCTCGACTACGTCTCGATGATGTGCAATGAGCACGCTTACGTGCTGGCCATCGAGAACCTGCTCGGCATCCAGGCACCGATCCGTGCGCAGTACATCCGCACGATGTTCGACGAAATCACCCGCATCCTGAACCACCTGATGTGGGTGGGTTCGAACGCGCTCGATCTTGGCGCCATGGCCGTCTTCCTCTACGCGTTCCGTGAGCGCGAAGAACTGATGGACGTCTACGAGGCCGTGTCGGGCGCGCGCATGCACGCGACGTACTACCGTCCGGGCGGCGTCTACCGCGACCTGCCGGACCAGATGTCGAAGTACCGCGAGTCGCCGTGGCACAAGGGTGCCGACCTCAAGCGCCGCAACGCGTGGCGTGAAGGTTCGATGCTGGACTACCTCACGGAGTTCACCAACGATTTCCCGGCGCGCGTCGACGAATACGAATCGCTGCTGACCAACAACCGTATCTGGAAGCAGCGTACGGTCGGCATCGGCGTCATTCCGCCCGAGAAGGCCCAGGCCTGGGGCATGACCGGCGCCATGCTGCGCGGCTCGGGCATTGCCTGGGATCTGCGCAAGAAGCAGCCGTATGCCGCTTACGCGAACATGGACTTTGATATTCCGGTCGGTGTGAACGGCGACTGCTACGACCGTTACCTGGTCCGCGTCGAAGAGATGCGCCAGTCGAACCACATCATCAAGCAGTGCGTGGCGTGGCTGAAGGGCAACCCGGGCCCGGTGATGGTGCAGAACTACAAGGTCGCGCCGCCCAGCCGCGAAGAAATGAAGAGCGACATGGAAGCGCTGATCCACCACTTCAAACTCTTCACGGAAGGCTACGGCGTACCCGCCGGTGAAACCTATACCGCCGTCGAAGCGCCCAAGGGCGAGTTCGGCTGCTATCTCGTGTCCGACGGTGCGAACAAGCCTTTCCGCGTGCATCTGCGCGCGCCCGGCTTCGCCCACCTGTCTTCCATGGACGCGATCGTGAGAGGCCACATGCTCGCCGACGTCGTCGCGATGATTGGCACCTACGATCTCGTCTTTGGCGAAGTCGACCGCTAAGTCGACGGAGTGAACTGAATCATGAAAGCCACCGGACATTTTGAGCAGGTCAAGGACGTCGATCCCCTTGTCGTGCTCAACGATCACACCCGCAGCCACATCGATCACTGGGTCTCCAAGTTCCCGCCGGATCGCAAGCGCTCCGCGCTGATCCAGTCGCTCATGGCGGCACAGGAACAGAACGTCGGTTACCTCACCGATGAACTGATCACCGCGGTCGCCAAGTACCTCGAACTGCCGGCGATCTGGGCCTACGAGGTCGCGAGCTTCTACTCGATGTTCGAGACCACGCCTGTCGGTCGCAACAACGTCGCCATCTGCACCAACATTTCCTGCTGGTTGAACGGGGCCGAAGGCCTGGTTCGCCATTGCGAGAAGAAACTCGGCATCAAGACCGGCGAGAGCACCGCCGATGGCCGCATCTATCTCAAGCAGGAAGAGGAATGCCTCGCCGCTTGCGCGGGCGCGCCGATGATGGTCGTCAACGGTCACTACCACGAGAAGCTGACGACCGATTCGGTCGACGCGATCCTCGACGGTCTTAAGTGAGGTAAGGGCAATGGCTAGCACCACTGGTCCGGTCGGACCCGCACCGCAGGAACACCAGGTCGTCTACACGACCCTGCATTTCGAGAAGCCCTGGGCGCTCGAGAGCTATGAAAAGGTGGACGGTTACAAGGCATGGCGCAAGATCCTGGCGGAAAAGCCGGATCCGGCCGCCCTGATCGAAGAGATCAAGAAGAGCTCGCTGCGCGGTCGCGGTGGCGCCGGCTTCCCCACGGGCCTGAAGTGGAGCTTCATGCCCCGCACGGCACCGGGCCAGAAGTACATCCTGTGCAACTCGGACGAATCGGAGCCGGGTACCTGCAAGGACCGTGACATCCTGCGCTTCAACCCGCATTCGGTCATCGAAGGCCTGGCGATCGCCTGCTACTGCACGGGCTCGACCGTCGCCTACAATTACCTGCGTGGCGAGTTCCACCACGAGCCGTTCGAGCACATCGAAGAAGCCCTGAAGGAAGCCTACGCGGCTGGCCTGCTCGGCAAGGACATCGATGGCACCGGCATCGACGTGGACATCTACAATGCCCTCGGCGCCGGCGCTTACATCTGCGGCGAAGAAACCGCGCTGATGGAATCGCTGGAAGGCAAGAAGGGCCAGCCGCGCTTCAAGCCGCCGTTCCCGGCCGGCTTCGGCCTGTACGGCCGTCCGACCACGATCAACAACACCGAGACCTATGCCTCGGTGCCGGCGATCCTGCGCAATGGCGCGGAGTGGTTCCTCAACCTCGGCAAGCCGAACAACGGCGGCCCGAAGATCTTCTCCGTCTCCGGCCACGTGGCCAACCCGGGCAACTTCGAGATCCGTCTCGGTACGCCGTTCTCCGAGCTTTTGCAGATGGCCGGCGGTATCCGTGGCGGCAAGAAGCTCAAGGCCTGCATCCCCGGCGGTTCGTCGATGAAGGTGCTCACGGCCGAGAAGATCATGGAATGCACCATGGACTACGACTCGCTGCAGAAGGCGGGTTCGGGTCTGGGTTCGGGCGCCGTGATCGTGATGGACGAGACCACCTGCATGGTCCGCGCCTGCCACCGCATCTCGCGTTTCTATATGGCGGAGTCGTGCGGCCAGTGCACCCCGTGCCGCGAAGGCACCGGCTGGATGCACCGCGTGCTCTCGCGCATCGTCGAGGGCAAGGGCACGCAGGAAGACCTGCATCGCCTGAAGGCCGTCGCCGGCCAGATCGAAGGCCACACCATCTGCGCGTTCGGCGAAGCCGCCGCGTGGCCGGTACAGGGCTTCCTGGCCAACTTCTGGCACGAATTCGAATACTACGTGGAGCACGGCCGTTCGATCGTTGACGGTCCGGCGGACACGGTCACCACTGGAGTCGCTGCATGAGTGCGCAGCCCGTAGCCAATGCCGCGCCGGACCTCGTCAATATCGAAATCGACGGCGTCCCGGTGCAGATCGCCAAGGGGCGGATGATCATCGAGGCGGCCGACGCCGTCGGGATTCCCATCCCGCGCTTCTGCTACCACCGCAAGCTTCCGATCGCCGCCAACTGCCGCATGTGCCTGGTGGAAATCGAGAAGATGCCGAAGCCGGCACCGGCCTGCGCCACGCCGGTGGGCGAGGGCATGAAGGTGTTCACGCGTTCGGACAAGGCGCTGAAGTCGCAGCGCAACGTGATGGAATTCCTGCTGATCAACCATCCGCTGGACTGCCCCATCTGCGACCAGGGCGGCGAGTGCGAACTGCAGGACGTCTCGCTCGGCTACGGCCGTTCGGTGTCGCGCTATAACGAGCGCAAGCGCACCGTGTCCGACGAGAACCTCGGGCCGCTGATCGCGACCGAGATGACCCGCTGCATCCAGTGCACGCGCTGCGTCCGCTTCACCAGCGAGATCGCCGGCACGTACGAACTCGGCGGCATGAGCCGCGGCGAGAACCTGGAAATCGGTACCTACATCGGCAAGACGATCGAGAGCGAACTGTCGGGCAACATCATCGACGTCTGCCCGGTCGGCGCATTGACCAACAAGCCGTTCCAGTTCCAGGCCCGCGCCTGGGAGCTGGTCGCCCGTCCGTCCGTCGGCTATCACGACGCGCTGGGTTCCAACCTGTGGATGCATACGCGCCGCGGTGAAGTGCTGCGCAACGTGCCGCGCGACAACGAGACGATCAACGAATGCTGGTTGTCCGACCGTGACCGTTACAGCCACCAGGGCCTGTACGCCGCGGATCGCGTGAAGTCGCCGATGGTCAAGCGCAACGGCCAGTGGTCGGCGACGACCTGGGACGACGCGCTCGCGGTCGCCTCCGAAGCGCTGAAGAGCGTTCCGGGTTCAGACCTCGGCCTGCTGGTGAATCCGGCGACGTCGAACGAGGAGGGCGAGTTGCTCGTTCGTCTCGCTCGCGGTCTGGGTAGCGCCCACATCGACCACCGCCTGCGTCAGCTCGACTTCGCCGACAACGCCTTCGCGAAGGCCTTTGCCTCGTCCATCGCGTCGTTCGACAAGGTCAAGGCCGCGCTGCTGGTGGGCTCGGACCTGCGTAACGAAGTGCCGCTGCTCAACCACCGCATCCGTCAGGCGGTGAAGAAGGGCGCCAAGGTTTACGCGGTCAACCCGGCCCACTTCAACTTCAACTACCCGCTGGCTGGCGAGTCCGTCGCCGCGCCGCATGCGCTGGTTGCCGAACTGCTGGTCCTGGCCAAGGCTGCCAGCGAGAACGGCGCCACGGTGCCGGAGTCGATCGCGTCCGCCCTCAACGGCGTGCAGACGACCGACGCCCACCGGGCCGCGTTCAAGGCGCTCGGTGAGAATGCGGTGGTCATCCTCGGCCACGCCGCCGTGACCCATCCGGAAGCCTCCTGGCTGCGCGCCATCGCGCGCTTCATCGCCCAGGCCGCCGGTGCCTCGTTCAACGAGATTCCGGTCGGCGCGAATGCACTCGGCCTCGCGTCGGTCGGCGTACTGCCGACCGCCGGCGGTCTCGATGCGCGCGGCATGCTGGCCCAGGCCCGCAAGGGTTACGTGCTCTATAACGTCGAGCCGCCGCACGACTTCGCCGATGGCACGCTTGCCCTGCAGGCGATGCATTCGGCGCAGACCGTGGTCGCGTTCGCCGCCTTCGCCAGCGATGCGCTGAAGGACTCGGCCGATGTGATCCTGCCGATCGGCCTGACGCCGGAAATCGACGCGACCCTGGTCAACGTCGAAGGCACCGCACAGAGCGTGCTGCCGGGTGCCAAGGCACCGGGGGAGGCACGTCCGGGCTGGAAGGTGTTGCGCGCGCTCGGCGGCATGCTGGGCGTCGCCGGCTTCGAGTTCGACGATCTGGTCGGCCTGCGTGCCGGCCTGACCGAGCGTGCGTCGGAGGTTCGTCCTTCGCTCGCCACGCGTGCCTCGGGCGTGACCTTCTCGCGCCTGGCCACCACGCCGATCTACCGCGTCGATGCGGTAGTCCGTCGTGCCGGCGCGCTGGCCTCGCACCCGCTGAACCGTGCCGCCGCCATCCGCGTCAATGCGGATGACGCCGGCAAGCTCGGCATCATCGATGGCGCGAACGCGCGTATCGGCGATGTCGTCCTTCCGGTGGCGATCGACGCCTCGGTGCCTGACGGTGCCGTGTGGATCGAGGCCGCGCACTCCGAAACCGCCATGCTGCCTCCGTACGGCGCGGCCATCACCGTGAGCAAGGCGTAACCATGGGCGCTCAACTCTTCGATCACGTCTTGATGCCGGTGATCTACATCCTGGCGATCGTGCTGCCGCTGGTCATCGGCGTCGCATTGTACGTCTGGTGGGAACGCAAGGTGCTCGGCTGGATGCACGTCCGCATGGGGCCGAACAAGGTCGGTCCCGCCGGTCTGCTCCAGGCCTTCGCCGACGTCGTCAAGCTGCTCCTGAAGGAAGTGGTGCTGCCGACCAACGCGAACCGCGCGTTGTATTACCTGGCCCCCTTGCTCGCCCTGGTCCCCGCGCTCGCCGCGTGGGCCGTGGTGCCGTTCGGTCCGGAAGTCGTCCTCGCCAACGTCAATGCCGGTGTGCTCTACCTGCTGGCGATGACCTCGATGGGTGTCTACGGCATCATCCTCGCCGGCTGGTCCTCGAACTCGCGCTACGCGATGCTCGGTGCGATGCGCGCCGCGGCGCAGGTGATCTCGTACGAACTGTCGATGGGCATGTCCATCGTCTGCGTGCTCGTCCTGACCGGTAGCCTGAACCTCTCGGCCATCGTCAACGCGCAGTCGGGCAACTTCTTCACCTGGTACTGGCTGCCGCTGCTGCCGGTGTTCGTCATCTACTTCGTCTCGGGCGTGGCCGAAACCAACCGCGCACCGTTCGACGTGGCGGAAGGCGAATCCGAAATCGTCGCGGGCTTCCACGTCGAATACTCCGGCTCGCCATTCGCGCTGTTCTTCCTGGCCGAATACGCCAACATGATCCTGGTCAGCTTCCTGACCTCGATCTTCTTCATGGGCGGCTGGCTGTCACCGTTTCCGGAAAGCTGGGGCCTGATCGGCCACGGTGGTTTCCATTGGCTGTTCATCAAGGCCTTCTTCTTCGCCTTCCTGTTCCTGTGGTTCCGCGCGAGCTTCCCGCGCTACCGCTATGACCAGATCATGCGTCTCGGCTGGAAGGTCTTCATCCCCATCACGATCGTCTGGGTCCTCGTCGCCGGCTGCATGAAGTATTTCGGCCTGGTCCACGTTGGCACGGGAGCCTGAAAGCCATGACCCGCGTAACCCATTATTTCAAGAGCCTGCTGCTCATCGAGCTGTTCAAGGGCATGGGCCTGACCATGCGCTACATGTTCAGCCCGAAGTACACGATTCGTTACCCGTTCGAGCACATCCCGAAGTCGAACCGCTTCCGTGGCCTGCATGCCCTGCGCCGTTACGCCAACGGTGAAGAGCGCTGCATCGCCTGCAAGCTGTGCGAGGCGGTGTGCCCCGCGCTGGCGATCACGATCGACTCGGCCCCGCGTCCGGAAGATGGCCAGCGCCGCACCACGCGCTACGACATCGACCTGTTCAAGTGCATTTTCTGCGGCTTCTGCGAGGAGAGCTGCCCGGTGGATTCCATCGTCGAGACGCACGTGCACGAGTACCACTTCGAACATCGCGGCGAGAACGTAGTGACCAAGGCCCAGCTGCTGGCCATCGGTGACCGCTTCGAGCAGGACATCGCTGCCGCCCGCGCGCAAGACGCGGCTTACCGCTGAGCGCCCGGAGAATCACGCGATGAATACCGATCTGCTTCAACTCATCTGTTTCTACCTCTTCGCCGCGGTGGCCGTCATCGGTGCGCTGATGGTGATCACCGTGAAGAACTCGGTCCACGCCGTGCTCTCGCTGGTGCTGACCTTCTTCAGCATGGCCTGCGTCTGGCTGCTGGCCGAAGCGGAGTTCCTGGCTGTCGCCCTTGTCGTCGTCTACGTCGGCGCGGTGATGGTGCTGTTCCTGTTCGTGGTCATGATGCTCGACATCAAGCAGGAGGTCGTCCGCGAGGGCTTCATCCGCTACCTGCCGGTCGGCATCGTCGTCGCCGTCGTCATGCTGGTCGAAATGCTGGCGATGATCGGCGTGAAGGCCATGCACGCCCACACGCTCGGTCCCAACCCGGCCGGTAACTCGAACGTCGCGTGGCTGGGCCAGGCCCTCTACACCGACTTCCTGCTGCCGTTCGAGATCGCCGCCCTGATCCTCACCGTGGGTATCGTCGCCGCCGTGGCCCTGACCCTGCGTCAGCGTACCGGCGTCCGTCACCAGTCCGCGGCGCAGCAGGTCGAGGTCCAGGCCACCGATCGCGTTCGCGTGATCAAGGTCGCCAGCGAACAGATGGCATCCGTCAGTCCGGCTCCGGCCCAGGCTGTCGACCCGACGCAGGAGAACGCCAAGTGATCACGCTTTCCCATTACATCGTCCTCGGCGCGATCCTCTTCTGTATCGCGGTCGCCGGACTCTTCATCAACCGCAAGAACGTGATCGTGCTGCTCATGGCGATCGAGCTGATGCTCCTGGCGGTGAACACCAACTTCGTGGCCTTCTCGCGCTTCTTCGGCGATGTCGGCGGCCAGGTCTTCGTGTTCTTCATCCTTACCGTGGCCGCGGCGGAATCCGCTATCGGCCTGGCGATCCTGGTCCTGCTGTTCCGTAATCGCAGCACGATCAATGTCGCCGAAATCGACAGCATGAAGGGTTGATCCGATGAGTCTCTCGCTTTCAATCCTGCTGACGATCGCACTGGCCCCCCTGGTCGGCGCGATCCTGGCCGGCCTCTTCGGCAAGCTGATCGGCCGGGCAGGGGCGCATACCGCGACCATCCTGGGCGTGGCGATCGCCTGTGGCCTGTCCTTCTACGTTCTCTACCAGCTGGTCTGGGGTGGCGCGCAGAACTTCAACCAGGACGTCTACACCTGGTTCGAGATCGGCCGCTTCCATGCCTCGGTCGGCTTCATGATCGACCGCCTCACCGCCATGATGATGGTGGTGGTGACCTTCGTGTCGTTGCTGGTGCATCTGTACACCATCGGCTACATGGCGGAAGACCCGAGCTACCAGCGCTTCTTCAGCTACATCTCGCTGTTCACCTTCTCGATGTTGATGCTCGTGATGAGCAACAACTTCATGCAGCTGTTCTTCGGCTGGGAAGCGGTGGGCCTGGTGTCGTACCTGCTGATCGGCTTCTGGTACAAGCGCCCGACGGCGATCTTCGCCAACCTCAAGGCCTTCCTGGTCAACCGCGTGGGCGACTTCGGTTTCCTTCTCGGTATCTCGGCGATCCTGTACTTCCTGGGCACGCTGGATTACCAGACGGCCTTCGACCACGCTCCCGAGCTGGTCGGCAAGACGCTGCAGATCACCCAGAACCATGCCTGGGACGCCGCGACCGTAATCGGCATCCTGCTGTTCATCGGTGCGATGGGCAAGTCCGCCCAGGTGCCGCTGCACGTGTGGCTGCCGGACTCGATGGAAGGCCCGACCCCCATCTCCGCGCTGATCCATGCGGCGACGATGGTGACCGCCGGTATCTTCATGGTCGCGCGCATGTCGCCGATCTTCGAGCTGACCGAGGGTGCGCTGTCCTTCATCCTGGTGATCGGTTCGACCACGGCGCTGTTCACCGGCCTGATCGGTATCGTCCAGAACGACATCAAGCGCGTCATCGCGTACTCGACGCTCTCGCAGCTCGGCTACATGACGGTCGCGCTCGGCGTCTCCGCTTATAGCGGCGCCGTGTTCCACTTGATGACGCACGCCTTCTTCAAGGCGCTGCTGTTCCTTGGCGCCGGCTCGGTCATCATGGGCATGCACCATGAGCAGGACATGCGCTACATGGGCGGCCTGCGCAAGTACATGCCGATCACCTGGATCACCATGTGGATCGGTTCACTGGCGCTGGCCGGTACGCCGTTCTTCGCAGGCTTCTACTCGAAGGACGCGATCATCGAAGCCGTCGGCGAGTCGCATCGCTGGGGTGCGGGTTACGCGTACTTCTGCGTCATGGCGGGTGTGTTCGTCACCTCGCTGTACAGCTTCCGCCTGCTGTACATGACCTTCCACGGCAAGGAACGCTTCAAGGTCGAGCACAAGGCGCACGGCCATGGTCATGACGCCCATGCCGTTCACCATGACGCTCACCACGATGATGCGCACGGTGCGCACGACGTGCTGCACGACGATGACGATCACCACGGTACGCCGGGCGTGCTCGAGCATGCGCCGCACGAGTCGCCGTGGGTTGTCACCGTTCCGCTGCTCCTGCTCGCTATTCCGTCGGTCATCATCGGCGGTCTCACGGTCGGCCCGATGCTTTTCGGTGACTGGTTCGGCAAGGCGATCCACGTAGACGAGGCGAACAACGTGCTCGCCGAAGTCGGCCACGAGTTCCACGGCGCCATCGCCATGGGTCTGCACGGCTTCATCCAGTTGCCGTTCCTTCTGGCGCTGGCGGGCTTCATCGTCGCCACCGTCATCTACCTGTTCAAGCCGTCCATCGCCGACAAGGTGAAGAGTGCGCTTTTGCCGGTCTACAACCTGCTCGACCACAAGTACTGGATCGATGAACTCTACTTCGCGGTGTTTGCGAAGGGTGGCGTGAAGCTGGGCGAAGGCCTGTCGAAGGTAGGCGATACCGCCATCATCGACGGTGCGATCGTCAACGGCTCGGCCAACCTTGTGCAGCGCATCGCCGGTGGCGTCCGCCGCCTGCAATCCGGATTCCTCTTCCACTACGTGTTCGCCATGATCCTCGGCCTTATCCTGCTCTTGGGCGGATACTGGCTGATCGGGCAATAAGGGAAACGAGCTCTATGTCGAATCACTTGCTCAGCCTGCTGATCTGGCTCCCGGTCGTCGGCGCCATCCCGGTGCTGCTCGCCGGGACCGGTCGCCCCGGCCTTGCCCGCTGGATCTCGCTGCTGGTCGCGGTTGCTACCTTTGCCGCCAGCCTGGCCCTCATCCCTGCCTATGACGCCACCACGGGTACGATGCAGCTCAACGAATCGTTGAGCTGGATCCCGTCCCTGGGCATCAACTACTCGCTCGCCGTCGACGGTATCTCGGTCGCGCTGATCATCCTCACGACCTTCACCCAGATCCTCGTGATCGTGGGCGCGTGGGAAATCATCCAGAACAAGCCGCATCAGTACATGGCGGCGATGCTGCTGCTCGAAGGCGCCATGATCGGTGTCTTCTGCGCGACGGACGCGATGCTGTTCTACGTGTTCTTCGAAGCCATGCTGATCCCGATGTTCATCATCATCGGTATCTGGGGCGGTCCGCGTCGTGTCTACGCCACGCTGAAGTTCTTCATCTACACGTTCTTCGGCTCGATCTTCATGCTGGTCGGCCTGCTTTACCTCTGGCACAAGACCGGTGGCAGCTTCGCGATCGCCGACATGGCGGCCGTGCACCTGACGCTGACCGAGCAGAGCTGGCTGTTCTTCGCCTTCCTGCTGGGCTTCGCGATCAAGGTCCCGATGGTGCCGGTGCACACCTGGTTGCCGGACGCCCACGTCGAAGCGCCTACCGGTGGTTCGGTAGTGCTGGCGGCAGTGATGCTGAAGATCGGTGGCTACGGTTTCATCCGTTTCAGCCTTCCGATCGCGCCGGATGCCTCGCAGCATTACGAGTGGCTGATCGTCGTCCTCAGCCTGATCGCGGTCTGCTACATCGGCTATATCGCGCTCGTCCAGCAGGACATGAAGAAGCTGGTGGCGTATTCGTCCATCGCGCACATGGGTTTCGTCACCCTGGGCATCTTCATCGCCTTCATCCTGGTTCGCGAGACCAATAACCCGGATGCCGCCCGCCTGGGCATGCAGGGTGCGATGGTCCAGATGATTTCGCACGGCTTCATCTCCGGCGCGATGTTCAGCTGCATCGGCGTCCTGTACGACCGCATGCATACACGTCAGATCAAGGACTACGGCGGCGTCATCAACGTGATGCCGATCTTCGCCCCGTTCTACGTACTGTTCGCCATGGCCAATAGCGGCCTGCCGGGCACGAGCGGTTTCGTCGGCGAGTTCATGGTCATCCTGGCCGCGTTCAGTGCCAATCCGTGGATCGCGCTGTTCGCTGCGTTCACCCTGATCATCGGCGCTGCCTACACCTTGTGGATGGTGAAGCGCGTGCTCTGGGGCAAGGTCACGAACCACCACGTCGCGGAACTGAAAGACGTCAACGGTCGCGAAATCTTCATGCTGAGCGCGTTCGCCGCCGGTGTGCTGCTCTTCGGCATCTGGCCGGAGCCGCTGGTCCACCTGATGGATGCGTCGGTTGCTCGGATTGTCGAGCAGCTGGCCATTACCAAAGTCTGAGCGGGAACTATCCATGCCGAGTATCAACGACATCCTGATCCTGCTCCCCGAGATTTATCTCGTGTTGGCAGCCTGCGTGCTGCTTCTTCTGGATGCTTACCTCAAGCCGGGCCAGAAGGGCGCGGTGCATTGGCTCTCCATCCTCGTCCTGCTGGTCGGCGCGTACCTGGTCGTCAGCGGCCAGCCGCCATCGTCGGTCAGCGCCTTTGGCGGCATGTTCATCCGCGATGGCGTGGCCGAAGTACTGAAGGTGTTCTCGCTGCTGATCTCGGCGATGATCTTCGTCTACGCGCGTCCGTACCTTAA
Source organism: Luteibacter rhizovicinus DSM 16549 (assembly GCF_001887595.1). Taxonomy (NCBI): domain Bacteria; kingdom Pseudomonadati; phylum Pseudomonadota; class Gammaproteobacteria; order Lysobacterales; family Rhodanobacteraceae; genus Luteibacter; species Luteibacter rhizovicinus. The sequence goes on along the minus strand of NZ_CP017480.1, from coordinate 4,695,788 downwards.
GGATCGGGCGATCCCGTTCGGCGAGTTCTACACGCTGACGATCTTCGCAACCGTCGGCATCATGTTCCTGGTCTCGGCCGGCAGCCTCGTGACCGTGTACCTCGGGCTCGAACTGCTGACGCTCTCGTCGTATGCCCTGGTCGCGCTCAACCGCGATTCGAGCCTCTCATCGGAAGCGGCGATCAAGTACTTTGTGCTGGGCGCACTGGCCTCGGGCATGCTGCTGTACGGCATGTCGATGGTCTACGGTGCCACGCACAGCCTCGACCTGCACACGATCCACGCCGCTATCGTCGGCACCGAGTGGAAGACCCTGCTGCTGTTCGGTCTGGTCTTCATGATCACCGGCATCGGCTTCAAGCTGGGTGCGGCGCCGTTCCACATGTGGATCCCGGACGTCTACCAGGGCTCGCCGACCGCCGTGACCGTGTTCATCGGTTCGGCGCAGAAGCTGGCGGCCTTCGGCATGGCCTACCGTCTGCTCTCGACCGGCATGGGCGATGCCGCCGGTGGCCTCACCGGTCTGGCCTCGCAGTGGCAGTTGATGCTGGCTGTGCTGGCCGTGCTCTCGCTGGCGATCGGTAACCTCGTCGCCCTCGTGCAGACCAACCTCAAGCGCCTGCTGGCCTATTCGACCATCTCGCACATGGGTTACCTGCTGGTCGGCTTCGTCAACGGCGGTCCGGACGGCTACTCGGCGTCGATGTTCTATGCGGTGAGCTACGCGCTGACCAGCGCCGCGGCCTTCGGCATGATCATCGTGCTGTCGCGCTCGGGCTTCGAGTGCGAAGAGATCGACGACCTGAAGGGCCTCAACCAGCGTTCGCCGTGGTTCGCCTTCCTGATGCTGCTGGTGATGTTCTCCCTGGCCGGCGTGCCGCCGCTGTTCGGCTTCTACGGCAAGCTGCTGGTACTGAAGGCCGCCGTCGAAGCGGGCATGCTGTGGCTGGCTCTGGTGGGCGCGGTCGCCGCGATCATCGGTCTGTACTACTACCTGCGCGTGGTGAAAGTCATGTACTTCGACGCACCCGTCGAAGGGACTGACGTACGCGCCACCGCCGATGCACCGGCTCGTTGGGTGCTCTCGCTCAATGCGCTCGCGCTCCTGGTCCTTGGCTTCACCTGGTCGCCGCTGCTGGCCTGGTGCCAGAAGGCCTTCGCGGGCTGAGCTTCGCTGACGTCGATACGAAATGGGCGCGGACTTCGGTTCGCGCCTTTTTTTTGGTTCTGCGCGCATTTCCGGGGCGGCTCGGCTTCGCCGTCGCTCCTCACACTTGGGCGTCTCGCGGGGGAGACCTTGGTGTCCACCCTCGCTGCTCAGACAGGTCCTCCGCGTTCCGTAGCGGAAAGGCCGCTACCGCGGCCCGTGTACTTATCTGGCCTACGGCCGCTCCACTTGTGCGGAACTCGCCTCGAGGGTGGACACCAAGGTCTCTCACGACGATACGGTCAGCGGGAAGGAGAGCCGTTGGAGTGGGGGCGGTCGCCGAAGCGGGCCGTTACGGCAGGTGTGCGGGTACGTACACTCCGGCTCCGTGAACTCATTCCGCGCCGCGGCGCTACCTCGCGAGGCCGATCGCGAGGCAGCGCCGGGGTCGACTGTTTGGCGATGGCGAGGAGCTCGCAGCCAAAGCGGCGTTGCTTCGTCGGCTCGACCCGCACGAACCTCAGGGACGGGAAGAGTCTTCGGTGTCCACCCTCGAGGCGAGTTCCGCACAAGTGGAGCGGCCGCAGGCCAAATAGAACCATGGGCCGCGGTAGCGGCCTTTCCTTTACGGAACGCGGAGGACCTGTCTGAGCAGCGAGGGTGGACACCGAAGGCTCTTTGCCTCAAGCCCACCCCCCGAAGGCTCTGCGCGACGAACCTCCACGCAAGCGATGGCGCCATCAATTGTTGATTTATCGTTGCAGAATGCTTGCAAGAATCTAGCCACCTCCGTATACTTGCCGACTCTGATGCGGGGTGGAGCAGTCTGGCAGCTCGTCGGGCTCATAACCCGAAGGTCGTAGGTTCGAATCCTACCCCCGCTACCAGCTTTATAAGAAAAGGCGCGAACCTCACGGTTCGCGCCTTTTTCTTTGATGGCGATCACTGGCAGTTTCGGGCGATCTTCACCGTCGGATCTCGCGCTGGCTGCATGGAGGAGGCGGTGCGTATGACCACCATGGCACCGCCGCCTACGCCGTCAGCCACATCGATGACGGCGACGGGGGCCGCTGAAGGGTCGCCGCTGACCAGGATTTCCTTCCCCGCTTTTCCGGGGTCGACCCGACTGGCCGGGAAATCGGTTCGGAGTGCCTCGGACATGCACCGGGCGAAGTCATCCGACGTCTTGTGCGTGCTGAAGCTGCTGAGCGGCGACCGGCGGGTCACCCCCTCGGGCGCCTGAGCGAAACCGGTCGTGGTGACGAACATGAGACAGACGATGAGCATGCGGTACAAGGCACTCTCCTTAGCGGCGCGGGACCTGAGTCGAGCCTACGCCGGTCGACGGACAGTGTCGCGGTCATGGTCGAGCGCCGTGTTTCCGGGTATACTTGGCGGCTCTGATGCGGGGTGGAGCAGTCTGGCAGCTCGTCGGGCTCATAACCCGAAGGTCGTAGGTTCGAATCCTACCCCCGCTACCAGTTATTTTTAAAAAGCGCGGACCTCACGGTTCGCGTTTTTTTTTGCTCTGTCTCAGCTCTTGCCGACACAAGGGTCCATGATGGCGGCTTACTCCGAAGGCGACACCATGGAAACGATCTACGTAGTGCAAGGTTTCAAGACGGGGAAACGCGGCAGGACCGAAGCCATGACGCCCCTGTCGTTCAAAACGGAATCCGAGGCGCGGCGCAGGGCCGTGAAAATGGGCGAGACCTGTCTTGGCGTGATCGCGTTTGCGCAGGCGGCCAACCCTGAAACGGGCGACTACGCGGACCCGATCATGCTCGAGAGCATTGGTAACGTACCCGAGATGTGATGGCAAACGAGGCGAGAGCATGAGCCTGGTGACAATCGTTGCAGCCAACCTGACGACCACCGGCGTGGGCTTGCTCATCGTCGCTGTCTCATTGAACCGTTTGCTCGGCATGCTGTGGCCTTTCGCACTCGTCGTTCCCCTGATACCGGTGTTCCTGCTCGCGTACTCCGGCTACCCCGATGCGGTGTACCTGTGGAGCTATCTGCCGATCGGCCTGGCGATCTACGTCCGGAAGAAGGTCGGCACATTTCCCCGGGATTTGTCCTGAGGCCAGGCGTTGCCTTGGGGCTGTCACGAAAACATCGTCCAATGGGCTTTCTGTAAGCTTTTTCTAAGGTCAGGCATTGTGAGCACGACCGCCATGGACCCCGTGATCCCGTCTTCCCGGGCCCTGAATCCTGCCGCCTTCGCTGTGGCCCCGTTGGTTGCCGTGCTCTTCGCGATCGCGACGCCGTTCGTCGTGCCGGATAGCCCGGTGGCGCCAGACGAGGCGGTGATGCATTTGCCGCTCACAGCGATGTTCGGAGCTGCCTACGGCTACGGCGCCATGCTTCTGGTCGGCGTTCCCGCAGCGATCGTTCTGCGTCGTGTAGCGAGACCCTTTGGCGCCGCGTATGTGCTTGCAGCTTTGCTGACCGGTGCGGTCGCGGGCCTGCTGTCAGGATGGAGTGGCCCGATGGTCGTCTGGGGTAGCGTTGCCGGTGCCGCCACCGGACTGGCCTTCCTCGGTTTGAACATCGGCATGGCACCGGATGCGGACCCGTCCGGCCGCTGACACCCCGTCGGAGCACCCGCAGTAGGATGCGCGCTTAGTCCGCCGTCTCCGCCACGAAACGGTTCCTGCCTGCGTGCTTGGCGCGATAGAGCGCACGGTCCGCGTGGGTCACCACGCCATACATCTTCTCGGGCGCACGCGTCGCCACGCCGATGCTGACGGTAACGCGGCTATCGATGCCGTTGATGTGCTCGAGCTGGGCGTCATAGACCACGCGGTTCATGCGCCGGGCAACGACCTGGGCGCCCTCCTGATCGGTTCCTGGCAGGAGAACCACGAACTCCTCGCCACCATATCGGGCGATGAAATCGGTCGGGCGCCTCAGCGCACCGGCAAGCAGGCGGGCTACCGAGCGCAGCGCGACATCGCCTTCGGGGTGGCCGAGCGTGTCGTTGAATGTCTTGAAGTGATCGATATCGATCATCAGCACGCTGAGCGGGCGTTGCTCGCGCACGGAAGCTTTCGTCCGTTCGTCCAGGGCCTGGTCGAAAGCGCGCCGGTTCGGGATGCCGGTCAGCTCGTCCAGCAGGGACACGCGTTCGACGGTGGATAGGGCCTCGGCCAGGCGATCGCGCGTGCGGGCGAACCAGAACTGGGTCTGGGTAACGCGCACCACATAGGCGAGCATGGCCAGAGCGAGCACGGTGCGGCCAAACATGCCTTGCCGCTCGGTGATGCCCAGGCTGAGGGCGAAGATCGCGGCCAACAGCAAGCCAGGGGCCAGGCTCATCGAAAGCTGACGCGCCCAGGCATGCCGGATCGGTTCAAACGGCCGGGGCGCGGCATTCGCGTGAAGCAGGCAGATGAGGGCGACGAAGGGCACCGTTGGCAGGACATCGGCGATGCGCTGCAGTGCGAGCGTTGCCGGATAGAGCTCGTCGTGGTTGTGGACGCCGACACAGATCGCGTAAAGCGCGAGGAAGGCGGTACCGATCCCGAAGAAGCGACGGTCGCCTTCGTTGGGCGCCGTGAGATAGCGCACCAGGAACGTGCCGAGCAGGAAGAGGTTCTCGACGTCGAAAGCCACGACGACCCAGCCCATGTCCTCCGGCTTGAGGAAGCCGTTGCCGTCGGTCAGGTCGCGTACGCCGAGGTAACAGAGCACCACCAGGAGGATCAGCAGGATCCCGTCGACGACCCGGCGCGGATGCGAGGAGGGCTCATCGGAGGTGGTGACAGCGGCATAGAGCAGGGGAGCGCCATAACTGACGAAGAGGACATACGTCGAGACGAGGTTCTCGTCCGTTCCCGATCGCGCAATGGCGTAGCTCATGCCGGCGATCCAGCAGCCGACGCCGAGTGCGAGGCACACCATGTAGCGTCGGTCGTAGCCCGGCTTACGCAGGCAGAGCACGGTGTAGGCAAACGCGAGTACGGCGGAAAGGAGCATCGCGTAGTCGGCGAGTTCGGGCGTCTGCTCGTGAATGGCCGAGGGTACGAGAAGGTGGGCGAGCGGTAATACCGCAATCAGCACGGCGTACATCGCGTAGTGCGTCAGTGGTTGCCTGGCCATGCCTCATCCCCAAATGCGGCGGTTCCCGGTCCCATCCTGACACGATCCGGAGAACGCGCCAAAAAAATGCGGCGCCGAAGCGCCGCGGAAAGCCAATGATCCGGGGGAGGGCCATTGGGATGGGACGAGGCACACATTAAGGGGATTTCATACGCTCGTCTGTCGGCCCGTGCCTACACGTTTTCGGCGCCTCACGACGGCGTCGCTTGGTTCGGTCAGAATTCTCAAGTTAATGCTTGATATTCCTGCCACCTTGGGTGTTTGACATTCCCAAGGAGCGACACGACATGGCGGTTACAACCGAAATCACCGTGCGTTATGCGTCGTACATCGACCTGATCCAGGCGACGCCCGACGAGCGCATGGAAAGGGTTCGCCGCGGTTTTCAGCCAGCATGGCTTGCGCAACTGGCGCATGACCTGCGCGTGCCCGATCGCGATCTGGCGCTCTACCTCGGCCTCAACCGCGCGATGTTGCGGCGGCGCGTCGTCGACGAGGAGCGGCTCAGCACGCAGGAATCGGAAGGTCTGATGGCGATGGCATCACTCGCCGGAAAAGTGATCATGGCGTGTCGACATCCATCGGTGGAACGCGCCATCGTCGCGGATCCGCTCGCCTGGCTGGGTCGGTGGCTGCGCACGCCGGTAACGACAGGCGCGGACGGCCGTCGGGCACCCATTCAGTACATGGATGTCGCGGAGGGCAGGGCAGTCGTCGCGGCGTGGTTGTCGGCGACGCTCAGCCCGGACCGTTCGCCATGAGTTTTCATCGCCGACACGCCATAACGGCAAAAACGCAAGAAGATGCGGATGCGTAAGCATCGACCGATCGTCCTGGGCCGCCGGAAAGTGGCGCAGCTGGAAAAAGTCGGTGTCCGTTTTTGCGGTACCCATCACGACAGCCCGTCGGTCGGCTTGCGAAGACACCCCCCGGAAAGCGTAGTGAAAGATTCACGTCGCATGGCTGAAAGGGAAACAGGGGAGCAAGACGCGGAATGGTGGGGAGATCGTGATTTCCTGCGCTTTATCGAAGTCGGTGCAGGGATACGGGGGACCGGCGGGGAACATGCCGCTTAGCCAGTTCGCCAGTGTGTCAGGGCTTCCGCCTTGGCGGAGGCAAATACGGGCTAACGAAGGATCACACATGAAGATTGCAAAAACGGCGTTGACAGTGGCGATTGCACTGGCGATGACCTCACTTTCCGCGCACGCGGAAGACGCATGGGTTTCCACGCATACCAAGGCCGCGATGCTCCCCGTCGCCGCACCGCAGGCGCTTGCTGCGAGTTCCACGACGTCGACGCCGGTGACCAGCGGGTACGCACTGAACATGACCGGTTCGCCGCACATCGAAGGCGCGGCCGTTACCGCACTCGAAGCCGATCATCCGCTGCACGTCGTGGTCAGCCTCAAGCTGCGCAATCCCGACCAACTGCAGACCTTCCTCGCCGGCGTGACCACGCCAGGCAACGCGCAGTACGGCAAGTTCCTCTCGCCCGCGCAGTTCAAGGCGCAGTTCGGTCCGACGCAGGCGCAGGTCGACGCGGTCGTCGCGCACCTGCAGCAGGCGGGCTTCAGCAATATCGAAGTGGCGCCCAACAACCTGTTGATCTCCGCCGACGGTAACGCCGGTGCCGCGACGACAGGCTTCCACACGTCGATCAAGCGTTTCACTTCAAATGGCCGCGAGTTCTTCGCCAACGACACCCCGGCACTGGTGCCGGCGGCGCTCGGCGACGCCGTCGGTTCGGTGCTCGGTCTGCAGAACGTGTCGGTCAAGCACACCTTGCATCATGTCTATCACCCGGAGAACGTGACCGTGCCGGGGCCGGCGTCGAGCACGCAGGCAGCCGCTGCCGTCGCCGCGCATCATCCGCAGGACTTCGCCGCCATCTACGGCGCGAGCGGTGTGCCGGCAGCGACCAACACCGCCGTCGGTATCATCACCTGGGGTTCGATCACCCAGACGGTGACCGATCTGAACAGCTTTACATCGGGCGCGGGCCTGGCCACGGTCAACTCGACCATCACCAAGGTCGGCAGCGGTACGTTCGCCAACGACAACGACTCGAACGGTGAGTGGTCCCTCGATAGCCAGGACATCATCGGCATCTCCGGTGGCGTGAAGCAGCTGATCTTCTACACCTCGCCCAATGGCGACTCGAACTCCAGCGGCATCACCGATGCGGGTATCACCGCGACGTACAACCGGGCGGTGACCGACAACATCGTCAAGCTGGTCAACGTGTCGCTCGGCGAAGACGAAACGGCGGCCGAAGAGTCCGGTACCCAGGCGGCGGACGATGCGATCTTCCAGCAGGCCGTGGCCCAGGGCCAGACGTTCTCCATCGCCTCGGGCGATGCAGGCGTTTACCAGTGGTCCACCGATCCGACCTCCGGCTCGCCGGGTTACGTGGCCAACTCCGCCGGTACGGTGAAGATCGATCTCACCCATTACTCGGTCAGTGAGCCGGCGAGCTCGCCGTACGTCATCCAGGTCGGCGGCACGCAGTTGTCGACCAGCGGAACGACGTGGTCCGGCGAAACCGTGTGGAACGAAGGCCTCTCGGCCATTGCGCCCAGCCAGGGCGACAACAACCAGCGCCTGTGGGCGACCGGTGGCGGCACCAGTCTCTATGAGACCGCGCCCTCGTGGCAGTCCGTCGTGTCGAGCTCGACCAAACGCGTGGGTCCGGATCTTGCGTTCGATGCCGCCTCGGCATCGGGTGCGTTGATCATCATCGCTGGCCAGACCGAGCAGGTCGGCGGTACCAGCCTGGCCTCGCCGTTGTTCGTCGGTGCGTTCGCGCGTATCGAATCCGCCGCCAACAACGCCATCGGCTTCCCGGCGTCGAAGTTCTACGGCGCCTTCCCGACGCAGACGTCGCTGCTGCACGATGTGACGTCGGGTAACAACGGTTACCAGAATCACGGGTACACCGCCGCCACGGGCTTCGACGAGACGACGGGCTTCGGCAGCTTCGACATCGGCAAGCTCAACACCTACGCGCAGGCCAACTGGGTCACCGGTGGCGGTGGTGGCACGAATGTTCCGCCGGTGGCGAACTTCAGTGTCGTGACCAGCGGCCTCACCGCGACCTTTACCGATAGCTCGACGGACAGCGACGGCAGCATCGCCTCGCATGCCTGGAACTTCGGTGACGGCAGCACGTCGACCGCGACGAGCCCGAGCCACACGTATACGGCGGCCGGCACGTACACGGTAAGCGAGACGGTGACCGATAACGCCGGTGCCACCAATGCCAAGAGCTCGTCGGTGACGGTCACGTCCAGCGGTGGTGGCGGTGGCAACACGTTGCAGAACGGTGTGGCGGTGACGGGCCTCTCGGCTGCGAAGAACGCCAAGCTCAACTACACCGTGGCGGTTCCCGCGGGCGCGAAGAACCTGAAGATCGTGATCTCGGGTGGTTCGGGCGATGCCGACCTCTACGTGAAGTTCGGCTCGGCACCGACGACGTCGACCTACGACTGCCGTCCGTACGTGACCGGGAACGCGGAGACCTGCTCGTTCACGACGCCGTCGACGGGTACGTACTACGTGATGCTCAATGCCTACGCCGCCTTCTCGGGCGTGTCGCTGAAGGCTAGCTGGACCAACTGATCGTGGTTTGAGTGAGGAAGAGGGCGCCCCTTCGCAAGAAGGGGCGCTTTGTTTTTTTGCTCCTACAGGGAGCTATGGCGTGAATTGTCCGGCAATGGTCCCGCCTGGACCTCTCCCTCTTGCAACGGTAAGCGGAAAATGCGATCCATTCCCCCAAGAGGATGCTCGCCATGACTGTTTCCGACACCGCCCTGATCGTCATCGATGCCCAGGAATCCTTTCGCCAGCGCCCTTACTGGCGGGACGAGGACGTGGCCACGTATATCGATCGCCAGCAAGCGCTCATCGATGGCGCGAGAAAGGCCGGCATTTCCGTGGTTCGTATCTTCCATGTGGAGGCGAGCGGTCCGTTCTCCGAGGCGTCGGGTTTCGTGACGACCCTGGCGCCTTTGCACATCGAGCCCGCGGTCACCTTCCGCAAGCAGCGGCACAGCGCCCTGGTCGGCTCCGGACTCGATGTATGGCTGGTTGAGCACGGCATCCGTCGCGTCATCGTGTCGGGTATCCGTACGGAACAGTGCTGCGAAACGACCACCCGGCATGCCTCGGACCTCGGTTATGAGGTCGATTACGTGGGCGAGGCGACACTGACCTTCCCCATGACGGATCGCACCGGTCGCGAGTGGAGCGCTGCCGAGATTCGTGCACGCACCGAGCTGGTGCTGGAAGATCGCTTCGCGCGTATCGCCACGGTCGAGGAGGCGCTCGCCGGGGCGCTTCGCAAGGCCGCCTGATGAAACGCGCCGCACCTCGTGTCATTCCCGTCTTCGTCGTGCTGCCGCCGCGCGTGCTGCTGCTCGACGTGGCGGGACCGATCGAGGTGCTGCGCAAGGCCAACCTCGAGCAGGAGGACGTGCGTTTCGATGTCCGCTTCGTCGGGCCGGCGCGCAAGCTCGGCAGTTCGATCGGATTGGCGGTGACGGGCATCGCGCCTTTGCCCGCGCGTTTGCCGGACGGCGCCATGCTCGTGGTCCCAGGGCATGCCGACGTACCATTGGGCGAGCCGGTGACCACAGCGGCGCAGAACGATCAGTACGAGGCCGCGATCGTCGCCTGGCTTGGCCGTGTGGTTCGACCGGGCATCCGGCTCGCGACGATCTGCTCCGGTGCCTTGCTGGCGGGAAGAGCGGGTCTGCTCGACGGCTTCGAATGCACGACGCACCACGGTTGCGTCGCTGAACTCGCCCACGACGCGCCCGCTGCCCAAGTGCGCGAGAACCGGCTTTACGTGGTGGACGGCGAGCGGATGACGAGTGCCGGTATCACTGCTGGCATCGATCTCATGTTGCATGTCGTTGCGGGTGAAGTGGGGCCGGGATGTGCCCTGGCGGTCGCTCGGTTTCTTGTTGTGTACCTGCGCCGGGCGGGAGGCGATCCGCAGCTTTCGCCCTGGCTGGAAGGGCGCAACCACATGCACCCGTCGATCCATCGCGCACAGGATGCAGTCGCCGGCGATCCGGCGCGCGACTGGACGGTGCCGGCGCTGGCGCGCGAAGCGGCCACCAGTCCGCGCCACCTGTCGCGCCTGTTCAATGAACACGCCGGCATGAGTGTCACCGACTACGTGAACCGCATGCGGGTCGCCCTTGCCAGTGAACTGCTCGCCGGCTCGCGACTCGACATGGAGGCCGTCGCCGAGCGCTCGGGTTTTGGCTCCGCTCGCCAGTTGCGAAGGGCCTGGGGGCGCTTGCACGCCGAACCGCCGAGCCGGTCGCGCGACGCGCTCGCCTGATCGTCAGTCGAAGAGGCGCCGGTGTGCGCCATTCGCGTACCACTCGACCACGCGATCGGGAAGCAACGGTTCCACGCTCACCCCGGCGGCGATGAACATGTCCAGCGTATCGATAAGCGCCCGGCGCAGGCGTTCGGCACCGCGATCGTCCGGCGCGTTGTGCGCAGCCCAATCGAGCGTGTCGACGATGCGTGCGGACCAGTCGTGGAGGCGATCGGCGCGTTCGTTCAGGTAACCGCGCAGCCAGGGAACGAGGCTTCGGTCCAGGGTCAGACCCTCCGCGCTGGCGACGTCATCGAGCAGGGCGGCGACCTCCGCATGAACGCCCCGATACCATTCCGTATGGCCAGCCGCCGATACCGGCACGACGAGCGGTGCCATGGCCCGCTGCTCGGAAAACGTCTCGATCAGCCGTCGCTCGATGCGCCGCGCGTGGACCACGAGCTCGGCGTCGAGAAGCAGCCCGCGTTCGAGATCGAAGAAGTCGTAGAAGCGGCGATGCAGGGTGCTGAATCGCGTGAACGGATCACGCGAGAAGCCGACCTTCAAAAGGTCCTCGTCGCGGCACGGCAGCACATAGACATACGCCTTGCCACGCGAGGCGAAGCGGGGGTAGGGAGCATCGTCTTCCATCGGCCAAGTATGGCGCCTTGGCGACCGCATTTATCTGCGGCGCGAAATGTGCGCAGGGGCCGTGACACCGTCGTGGCATCGTTGCATGATCGGCTCCCTATCCATGGACCGGTGGAGTGCCTGTGCACGGACGTACACGTGATGGAGAAGAGTGCGGCTGGCTGGCGCGTTCTCGCGAGTTCGCCGCTGGGTGCCTGATGGTTGTTGCGGTGACGGCTACCGGGGCAGGGATCGTTGAAGCGCAGACCGCTTCGACGGATGTCCCAACCTTCAAGGCCTTTCCCTGGGCTGCCTACGCGGTCCAGGTCACGGGTAACGCACGTGATGCGGCAGGCGCGACGGTGCGCCTGACCACTAAGGATGGCGAGGAAAAGCCCTTTGGCTCGGCCACGGCGAATGTCGACGGGACGTCGCTGCATCACCATCGCCTTCGCCTGTCTGCCGACCTGACAACACACGGTTCCATCGACGGTGCCGCGATCTGGCTACGTGCGGATGCCGCGGGAAAATCCCGTGCCTTTATGAACTCGGAGAAGGATCTGGTCAACGACCGTGCCGGCCCCGCGCATCGGCAGGTCGAGATCGATGTGCCGGACGATGTGGATCGCATCGCCTTCGGCGTGCTCCTGGAGAAGCATGGCGAGGTTACGGCCGATCGGCTCATCTTCCAGGATCTGGGCGAAGAGCCGTCCTCGTCGCTTGCCGAGCCGACCCTGGATGCCGCGATCGACACTATTCGTAAGAACGCGTACCACGCACGGGATATCGACTGGTCCAGCATCGAGCCTCAGGTGAGGGCGCGCGCAGGCACGGCGGGAAGGCTCTCCGATGTGCACGCGGCAATCAAGGTGTTGCTCGCATCGTTGAACGACCACCACAGCTTCTGGATGGATGCGGACAGGGCGACGGCCTATCGGCACAGCGGCCAGCCCCCGGGCGCTGCCACGGTCGAACGGCGCGGTGACGATCTTGGCTACATCGCCATGCCGGGTTTCATGGGTACGGACCCGACCCTGTCGGCAAACTTCGCCGCGACGATGTCGAAAGCCATCGTGGAGCTTTCGCCGCGTTGTGGATGGGTCGTGGATCTTCGTGGGGACAGTGGCGGCAACATGCGTCCCATGTTGGCCGGGTTGCGGCCGTTGCTCGGGGCGTCACCGGCAGCCTCGTTTGAGCAGGCCAATGGACACGTCATCCCGTTTCCGGTCATCGGCACGACGACCGTGGATCAGTCCGCCGTGCCGGTCGCGGTCTTGACGGGCCCGCACACGGCCAGCTCGGGCGAGGCGGTCGCGGTGGCCTTCCGGGGACGACCGAACACCCGATCGTTCGGCGCGGAAACGGCCGGATTGTCGAGCGGTAATTCGGCGTTTCCGTTGCCGGACGGCAGCGAGATCCTTCTCATGACGACGATCGACCGGGATCGCGACGGTCATCGCTACGGCGGTGTCTTGGAGCCCGACGAAGCTGCCGAGGATGCGGTGGCCGAGACGACGGCTTCGACATGGCTTCGACGCACGTGCCCGGCGGGCGCGAGCAATGCCTCCCGTTAGGAGCGTATCCTCGGCTCCGTTTTCGACTCGATCACCCGGGAGCGATACATGCTGATCCACGGTAGCTGTCACTGCGGCAACCTTTCATTCGAGTTGGTCTGGCCGGTCGCATCGGAGACGATCGCCGCCCGGGCCTGCTCATGCACCTTCTGCGTGAAGCATGGTGCGAGGTGGACGGCGAATGCCGCCGCCGGACTGACGGTTCATCGCAAGGATGCGTCGCTGGTTGAGGCGTATGCCTTCGGAACGAAGACCGCCGACTTCCATGTGTGCAAGGTATGCGGTGTGGTCGCCTGCTCGACGAGCCGTATCGACGGAAGGCTGTATGCCGTCGTCAACGTCAACTCGTTCGACGACTTCGACGCGTCGCGACTGGTGATCGGCGATGTGAATTTCGACGGCGAAGAGGAATCTGAACGGCTGGCCCGTCGTGAGGCGAACTGGATCGGCGATGTTCGTTTCCTCGGTTAACCAGCATCGCTTTCCCATGGCCCCCTACGCGAGGGGAGGGCATCTGCAGCAGAACTACGAACTGGAATGCGCGGAGCGCGCGATCGGCGATGCCCTGAAAGCCATCCGTCCCCGCGCGGCCTCACGCTTAAGCCACTTCGACCCGATTCCGTCCGGCGTTCTTCGCCCGATAGAGCGCTTCGTCCGCGGCCTGGATGAGTACGTGGACCTCGGGGTCGGTCGAGCTGCAGACGCCGACGCTGGTGGTGAAGGCGATCCATTCGCCCGAATAGGGTGCCGGGGCGCTTTCGATCCGGGTGCGCAGGCTCTCCGCCAGGCTGCTGGCGGTGTTCGGCGAGGCGCCGGGCAGAAGTAGCAGGAATTCCTCGCCGCCGTAACGGGAGAACAGGGCGTGTTCCGGGATGCCGCTGGCGCGGACGGTCTCGGCGAAGTGCTTGAGCACGGCGTCGCCACCGGCGTGGCCCCAGGAGTCGTTCACCGCCTTGAAGTTGTCCAGGTCGAAGAGCAGGGCGGAGTTGGTGCGGCCCCGTGTGGTCGCGAGACGACGGTTGGACTCGCGTACGACGGCGGTGCGGTTGAGCAGGCCGGTGAGCCCGTCGATTTCGGCGGCGCAGCGCAGGTCGTGCACCAGGCGCTGGGCCAGCATCAGGGTGAAGCCGGTGCTCAGCAGGAACGTGCAGAGGATGCCGAACAGGTAGTTGGACGTGGTCAGGATCGACGCAAGCATGGCGTGCGAGGCCATCTCAGGGTGCAATGAGATCGCCGCCCGCGCCAGATAGAAGAAGGTGTCGATGACGAAGACCAGCGCAGTGAACGCACAGCCCGTCTTCAATTCGCGCGGTGCCCGGAACAATAGGAGCCAGATCATCCAGACATCCCAGATGATGCTCTTCACGCCGAAGACCGTCGCCTCGACCGCCTGGGGCGGGGGCGCGATGAAGAACGCGACCTGGATCGCGAGGAACAGCGCGATCAGCATGGCCGGCCAGCGCCAGCGCAGGGGGTACTTGATGTGGATGGCGATGCCGCCGAGCATGGCGCCATTGGCGGCGGCTATCAGTACGCTCCCGACGATAGCCGAGAGAAAGCTGCCATTTTCGTCGTAGCCCTCGGCCAGGCCGGCCAGGGTGAGTAGCCAGAACGCGCCAGCCCAGATGTGCAGGGCGAGCATCCCGCGCAGCACCATACTGAGCAGGGTGAAACTCAACGCAATGGTCGCGCCCACGGCCAGGCCGATGATGCCTAACGTGTGGACGTCGAGATTCGCCGTACCATCCATCCTGTCCCCCGGTTTCGCCCCTGGGGCCATTCTAGGGCGGGACCGTCGACCTTGCACGAAGACATTAAAATACGATAGACTTGGTGAATCTTAAGCGCCGTTGGGCCCCGGTTTAGGCCTGACCCAGTGGGCGCTTCAGGAACTTTCTTTTTACAAGAAAGCCTCCTCGTGAGGCTTTTTTGTTGGGCGCACGGAGGCGCCCTGCGACACACTGTGAGCGCCGTCAGGGCATCGCGGCGGGCGCTGGAGGAAAGTGTCGGATACATCGGCGACGTAATGGAATGGGCCGCTCGCGCCCTTTTTTTGTTTCTGGCGAATGGAAAAACCGCAGGTAACGTGGATACCAACGCACTTACACAACGCTTTTCAGACATCGTGGCTGAACTCGGCCTCGAAGTGCTGGGTATGGATTTCGCCCCGTCCGACGGGCAACAAACGCTGCGCGTCTACCTGGACGTGCTCGGCGCCGAACGCGAGCGTCGCGAAGCGGCGGAGCTGCCGGTCGAAGTGACGGTGGAGGATTGCGAGGCCGCGAGCCGCGAGTTCTCCGCCTATCTGGACGTTGAAGATCCGATCCCTGGCAACTATGTATTAGAAGTCTCCTCTCCCGGCATCGACCGCCCCCTGTTCACGGCGGAGCAGTTCGCTCGCGTGAGCGGCCAGGAAGTCAAAGTGCTGCTGAAGGCCCCGATCGAGGGTCGTCGGCGCCTCAAAGGCAACGTCATTGAAATCAATGGCGAGCACATTGTGGTCGAGGGCGAGGCTGGCCGATTCGAATTCGAGCATGCGGACGTCGAAAGCGCCCGCGTGGTTCCCGACTGGGTGGCTCTCGGCTACGCGCCGAAGCCCAAGCCCACGCCGGGCGGAAAGAAACCCAAATAACGAAACGACGGGGTGCCGCGGGGCATCCTTACGGGAGTAGCGGCAATGAGCAAAGAACTTTTGCTGGTAGTCGACGCGGTCGCCAACGAAAAGGGCGTACCGCGCGAAGTCATTTTTGACGCCATGGAAGCGGCGCTGGCCTCGGCCGCCAAGAAGCGCTACCCCGATGAGGATCCGGACATCCGTGTCGAGATCGATCGCAACACGGGTGATTACGAGACCTTCCGTCGCTGGGAGATCGTCGCCGACGACGTCGAGATGGAGGATCCGTCCTACCAGATCCGTCTGATGGATGCCGAAGACGAAGCCGGTGAAGGCGAAGTGGCCGAGATCGGCGGTGCCATCGAGCACCAGGTCGAGAACGCCGAGTTCGGCCGTATCGCCGCGCAGGCTGCGAAGCAGGTCATCGTGCAGCGCGTTCGCGAAGCCGAGCGTCAGCAGGTGGTCGACGCCTTCGTCGATCGCGTGGGCGAACTCGTCACCGGTATCGTCAAGCGCGTCGAGCGCGGCAATGTTTACCTGGACCTCGGCAGCAATGCCGAAGCCTTCATCCCGCGCGACAAGACGATTCCCCGTGAATCGGCCCGCGTCGGCGACCGCGTTCGCGGTTACCTGTACGAAGTGAAGTCGGAAGTCCGTGGCCCGCAGCTGTTCGTTTCGCGCAGCGCGCCGGAATTCATGATCGAACTGTTCAAGCTCGAAGTGCCGGAAGTCGGCCAGGGCCTGGTCGAGATCAAGGGCTGTGCCCGTGATCCGGGTGACCGCGCCAAGATCGCCGTCGTCGCACACGATAGCCGCACCGATCCCATCGGCGCGTGCATCGGCATGCGCGGTTCGCGCGTGCAGGCCGTGTCGAACGAGCTCAACGGCGAGCGCGTCGACATCATCCTGTGGCACGAGAACCAGGCGCAGTACGTCATCAATGCGATGGCGCCGGCCGAAGTCCAGTCCATCATCATGGACGAAGAGAAGCACTCCATGGACATCGCCGTTGCCGAGGACAAGCTGTCCCAGGCGATCGGTCGCGGTGGCCAGAACGTGCGTCTCGCCAGCAAGCTCACCGGCTGGCAGCTCAACGTGATGACGCAGGACCAGGTCACGGCCAAGAGCGAGGCCGAACAGGCCGCCGCCCTGCAGCTGTTCCAGGACAAGCTTGAAGTGGACGAAGAGATCGCCGGCATCCTGGTGCAGGAAGGCTTCTCGTCGATCGAAGAAATTGCTTACGTGCCGAGCGCCGAGCTGCTCAACGTGGAAGGCTTCGACGAGGATATCGTCGAGGAACTCCGTGCTCGCGCCCGCGACGCCCTGCTGACCGAGGCACTGGCTGCCGAGGAAGGTGTGGAAGAAAACCCGCCTTCCGAGGAACTGCTCGGTCTGGACGGCATGGACGATGCGACCGCCTTCGCGCTGGCGGATCGTGGTGTGAAGACGCTGGACGACCTGGGTGACCTTGCCGTCGACGAACTCATCGATATCGATGGCATGACAGAGGAACGCGCTTCGCAGCTGATCATGGCTGCGCGTGCTCCGATGATCGCCCGCCTGGAAAAGGGTGGCTAAGCGCGAGACCGGAAGCGTCCTGGACGGACGCCTCGAGGGAGGCCATGAGGTCTCCCGCCAAGGATGGAGGCAGCCGTACGGGTCATCGTCGGCACGTAAGGTTACGCGCGGGAACGGCGGAGAATAAAGAACGATGTCGGACGTCACAATCAAACAACTCGCCCATCAATTGGGCCTCCCGGTCGACAAGCTGCTTGGACAGCTTGGCGAAGCCGGCATGAAATTCTCCGATGCGGAGCAGGTCATCAGCAGCACCGAAAAGGTGAAGCTGCTCGGATTCCTGCGTCGCACGCACGGCAAGAACGACGCCGCTCCCGAAACGGATGAGACGGCGCCTCGCCAGATCACCCTCAAGCGCCGCACGGTCGGTGAGCTGAAGGTCAGCTCCGGCACGGGGCGTGGCGCTGGCGCGGCAAAGACGGTCAACGTCGAAGTTCGCACCAAGCGTACCTACGTCAAGCGCAGCACGATTGCCGACGACGCCTCGCACGATCCGGAACGTGAGGACGCCGCGCGCAAGCTCGCCGAGTCGCACGCCCAGCGTGAGAGCGACGAGGCACAGCGCCGCGAGGAAGCCGAGCGTCGCCAGGCCGAAGAGGCCCGTCACGCCGCCGAAGCCGAGGCACGCCGTCAGGAAGAGGCGGCCGCCGAGGCACGTCGTCGCGCGGAGGCCGAGCAGGCCGCCGAACGTGCGCGTGCCGAAGCAGCACAGGCAGCGGCCCAGTCGTCGCCGGCATCCGCCGATGCGAAGCCCGCGCCGACGCCCGCTGCCGCTCCGGTCGCGCCGCCCGCTCCGGTGACCACGTTCACTGACGAAAATGGCGTGACCCACCAGACCGGTAAGCTCGATACGCGCAAGCTCGGCATGATCATGCCGACCATTCATGAGCCGCGTAAGCGCGAGCGCGTGATTCCCAAGCCTGCTCCCGCTCCGGCACCGGCGCCTGCGCCCGCACCGGTCGCGGCAGCTCCGGCACCCGCGGCCGCACCCGCACCGCGTGCGGCCGCGCCTTCACCGGCGCCGCGTCCGGCACCGGGTTCCGTTGCCGCTGCCAACGATTCGCGCGGTAACGCGCGTCCGAAGCATGGTGGCGGTGGTGGTGGCGGCGGTAACAGCGGCGGCCCCGGCCGTGGCAACGACCGCGACTCCGGCGGCAAGCGTTTTGGCGGTGGCGAAATGCACCTGTCCGATGCCGACCGCGCGCGTCGCTCCAATGCCAATCGTCGTGGCGGCGGCAAGGTCCGCGGTCGCGCCGAGGCCCCGCGTGGCGGTGCGTCGTCCGGTGGTCCGCATGGCTTCACGCGTCCGACCGCTGCGGTGGTTCGTGACGTCGTGATCGGCGACAACAACCTCGTCACCGATCTCGCCCAGAAGATGGCCGTGAAGGGTGCCGAAGTCGTCAAGGCGCTGTTCAAGATGGGCGTCATGGCGACCATCAACCAGACGATCGATCACGACACGGCGGCGCTGGTTATCGAAGAACTCGGCCACAACCCGGTTCGCGCCACCGAGAACGATGCGGAAGCCGCGCTGCAGACGCAGACGCAGACCGCCGAGCTCGAAGGCGAAAAGGTCACGCGTCCGCCGGTGGTCACGATCATGGGTCACGTCGACCATGGCAAGACCTCGCTGCTGGATTACATCCGTCGCACCAAGGTCGCCTCGGGCGAAGCCGGTGGCATCACGCAGCACATCGGCGCGTACCACGTCGAAACCAGCCGCGGCGTCATCACCTTCCTCGACACCCCGGGCCATGCGGCGTTTACGTCGATGCGTGCCCGCGGTGCGCAGTCCACGGATATCGTGGTCCTCGTGGTGGCCGCCGACGATGGCGTCATGCCGCAGACGATCGAAGCCGTTAAGCATGCGCGCGCCGCCAAGGTGCCGCTGATCGTCGCGCTGAACAAGATGGACAAGGCCGGTGCCAACCCGGACAACGTCAAGCAGGGCCTCGGCCTTCTCGAAGTCATTCCCGAAGAGTGGGGTGGCGACACGCCGTTCGTGCCGCTCTCGGCGAAGACGGGTGATGGCGTCGACGCGCTTCTCGATGCGATCTCGGCCCAGGCCGAAGTCATGGAGCTCAAGGCCGTGGCCGATGGCCGCGCTTCGGGTGTCGTGATCGAATCCAGCCTCGACCGCGGTCGCGGTCCGGTGGCTACGGTGCTGGTCCAGCAGGGCACGCTGAAGAAGGGCGACTTCGTCGTCTGCGGTGTCGAATACGGCCGCATGCGTGCGCTCGTCGACGAAACCGGCAAGCAGGTCAATGAAGCCGGTCCGTCGATTCCGGTGCAGGTGCTGGGTCTGTCCGGCGTACCGGAATCGGGTGACGATTTCGTCGCCGTGAAGGACGAGCGCCTGGCCCGCGAAGTGGCGGCCGAGCGTTTGCTCAAGCGTCGCGAAACCCGCCTGGTCAGCAAGTCGAACCGTCTGGAAGACATCATGGCCCAGATGGGCCAGGGCCAAGGCCAGCAGACCCTCAACATCCTCGTCAAGGCGGATGTGCAGGGCTCGGTCGAAGCACTGCGCGATTCGCTCACCCAGATCGGCAACGACCTGGTCAAGGTGAACGTGATCTCCTCCGGCGTCGGTGGCATCACCGAGTCCGAAGCCACGCTGGCCACGGCCTCCAAGGCGCTGATCATCGGCTTCAACGTCCGTGCCGACGCGTCGGCACGCAAGGTGATCGATACCAACGGCCTCGATGTCCGTTACTTCTCGATCATCTACGACGTCATCGACCAGGTCACCCAGGCGGCTACCGGCCTGCTGGGCATGGAGATCCGCGAAGAGATCATCGGTGTCGCCCAGGTGCGTGACGTGTTCCGTTCGTCGAAGTTCGGCGCGGTCGCGGGCTGCATGGTCATCGAAGGCAACGTCAAGCGCAGCAAGCCGATCCGCGTCCTGCGCGACAACGTCGTCGTCTTCCAGGGCGAACTCGAGTCGCTGCGCCGCTTCAAGGAACTCGTCGACGAGGTCCGTAACGGCATGGAATGCGGTATCGCCGTCAAGCAGTACAACGACGTCAAGGTCGGCGACCAGATCGAGTGCTTCGAGCGTATCGAAGTGCCTCGCACGCTGTAACCCGCGTCAGCTCGCCTCCCCGGTTCGCCGGGGAGGCTTTATTCGTTTATGCACCTCTCAAAAACTGGAGGCGGATATGCCGTCCCGTGATTTCAAGCGTACCGATCGCGTGTCCGCCCAGCTTCGCCGCGAAATCAGCGAACTGCTGCATGCCGCCGTGCGCGACTACGCGCTGCCTTCGGCCAGCGTGTCGGATGTGGAAGTAACCCGTGACCTCGATTGGGCCACCGTATGGGTCACTGCGCTCAAGCCGGAAGAATCGCCGGTGGTAATGAAGGCGCTGAAGGAGCTCGCTCCCGAGTTTCGTCATGCCCTGTCGAAGTCCATGATCCTGCGCAAGGTGCCCCAGCTGAAGTTCAAGTACGACGAGTCCGTCGATACCGGCGAACGGATCGAGCGCCTGCTGCGTGAAAATCCGGTTCCTCCGGCCGATCCGGCCGACGAGCCGAAAGAAGACTGACATAGGTCATGTGGGAGCCGCTTCAGCGGCGAAAAGCCAACGGAGCGGTTTCGCCGAATGCGCTATCGCCGGCATAGCCGGCTCCCACATGGCCCCGTTCCACATCTCCGTGACTTCCCCTCTGCCATGACCCGCCGAACCTTCCGTGATATCCACGGCATCCTCCTGCTCGACAAGCCGCTCGGCCTGAGTTCCAACCAGGCCCTGCAGACGGCGCGACGTCTCGTGGGCGCGGCCAAGGGCGGGCATACCGGTAGCCTGGATCCGCTCGCCACCGGACTCTTGCCGCTGTGCTTCGGCGAGGCGACCAAGCTGGCCGGCTGGTTGCTCGGCTCGCGCAAGGCCTATGAGGCCGAGGTGCGCCTGGGCATGACGACGACGACCGCCGACCTCGAAGGCGAGGTGGTGGAGACGCGTCCGGTTCCCGTGCTGGACGACGCGACGATCGAGGCGGCGCTGGCGCCATTGCGCGGGCTTATAGTGCAGATCCCCCCGGCCTACTCGGCGATCAAGCAGGACGGCGTACCGCTTTACGTGCGTGCCCGGCGGGGAGAGGTCGTGGACGTCCCGGCGCGCGAGGTCGACGTCTACCGGCTCGAGGTCATCGGGCGTGAAGGCGATACCGTCCGTTTGCTCGTGGAATGCGGGTCCGGTACGTATGTGCGCAGTCTTGCCGTGGATTTCGGCGCCCATCTCGGCTGTGGTGCCCACCTGACCGGCTTGCGCCGGCTCTGGGTCGAGCCGTTCATGGCGCCGCCCATGGTCACCCTGGACGAATTGCGCGATGCCGCGGAGATCGGTCCGGACCAGCTCGAAGCGTTCGTGATGCCGGTGGACGCCGGCCTGACACATATCCCCCGGGTGGAACTGGACCCGGAGCAGACGCGTATTTTCGGCTTCGGCCAGCCGGTGCCGCTGGGGCAGGGCGCTGAACCGGGGCGATGCGCGGTGTGGGGGGTGGACGGGCGTCTCATGGCGCTCGGGGAAATCGCCGACGACGGGCTGCTCCGCGTGCTTCGGGGTCTCAACCTCCCGACCGCTTGACCGGGCTTGTTGCCGGTACGCGCACGACGTTACAATAGAGTGCTCATTTCATAGCTTTCAACACAATGCGAAGCTTGCGCAACTTCAGCGGTCCGCTGAGGTTGCGCAAGCTTCGCACCCGCTTTTAAGGAATCGATTCAATGCTTACTCCCGAACAGACCGGTCAGATCATCAAGGATTTCGGCCGCAAGGAAAACGACACGGGCTCGACCGAAGTCCAGGTCGCCCTGCTGTCCGCCAACATCCTGCAGCTGCAGGACCATTTCCAGGCTCACAAGCAGGACCACCACTCGCGTCGCGGCCTGCTGAAGATGGTCAACCAGCGCAAGAAGCTGCTTTCCTATCTGAAGGCAAACGACCTGGGTCGCTATCAGACCCTGATCGAACGCCTCGGCCTGCGCCGCTAAAACGAACCAGGACGAGGAGAACACGGTGGCGAAAGTAACCAAGTCATTCCAGTACGGTAGTCACGAAGTCACACTGGAGACGGGCGAAATTGCCCGCCAGGCCTCCGGTGCAGTCATGGTCAGCATGGGCGGCACTGTCGTTCTGGTCACTGTCGTCGCTGCCCCCAAGGCGCGCGATGGCCAGGACTTCTTCCCGCTCACGGTCGACTACATGGAGAAGTTCTACTCCGCGGGTCGTATCCCGGGTGGCTTCTTCAAGCGCGAAGGCCGTCCGACCGAGAAGGAAACGCTTACCTCGCGCCTGATCGATCGTCCGCTTCGTCCGCTGTTCCCGGAAGAGTTCCGCAACGAAATCCAGGTCATCGCGCAGGTCGTGTCGCTGAACCCGGAAGTCGACGGTGACATCCCGGCGCTGATCGGCGCTTCCGCTGCGATGCGTCTCGCCGGTGTGCCCTTCAAGGGCCCGATCGGTGCAGCTCGCGTCGGTTACGCCGGTGGCCAGTACATCCTCAACCCGACCGCTGCCCAGCTGAAGACCTCGGACCTCGACCTCGTCGTGGCCGGTACCTCCAGCGCGGTGATGATGGTCGAGTCGGAAGCCAAGCTCCTCAGCGAAGACGTCATGCTCGGCGCGGTGGTCTTCGGTCACCAGCAGATGCAGCTCGCGATCGACACGATCAACGCCTTCGTCGCCGAAGCCGGCGTCAAGACGTTCAAGTGGGAAGCTCCGGTCGCCAAGACGGCGCTGTACGACGCGGTCAAGTCCGCTGTCGGCAACCGCTTCACCGAAGCCTTCCAGATCCGCGACAAGCTGGCCCGTCGTGACGTCGTCAGCGCGCTCAAGAGCGACGTGAAGACGGCTATCGCCGCCGATGCCGAAGCCAACGGCTGGACCGATGCCGACATCGGCAACGCGTTTGGCGAAGTCGAGTACCGCACCCTGCGCGACGGCGTGCTCAGCACGAAGGTCCGCATCGACGGTCGTCAGCTCGACGACGTTCGCCCGATCTCGGTGCGCGTCGGCGTCCTGCCGCGCACGCACGGTTCGGCGCTCTTCACCCGCGGTGAAACGCAGGCCCTGGTCGTTGCCACCCTCGGCACCACCCGTGACTCGCAGCTCATCGACGCGCCGGAAGGCGAGTGGAAGGATACGTTCCTCTTCCATTACAACTTCCCTCCGTTCTCGGTCGGTGAAACCGGTCGCGTCGGTAGCCCGAAGCGTCGCGAAATCGGTCACGGCCGCCTCGCCAAGCGTGGCGTGCAGGCTGTCAAGCCGACGATCGAAGAGTTCCCGTACGTGATCCGCGTCGTCTCGGAAATCACCGAGTCGAACGGTTCGTCGTCGATGGCGTCGGTCTGCGGTTCGTCGCTGGCCATGATGGACGCGGGCGTCCCGCTGAAGTCGGCTGTTGCCGGTATCGCCATGGGCCTGGTGAAGGAAGGTAACGACTTCGTCGTCCTCTCCGACATCCTCGGTGACGAAGATCACCTCGGCGACATGGACTTCAAGGTAGCCGGTACCGCCGATGGCGTGTCCGCGCTGCAGATGGACATCAAGGTCGACGGCATCACCGAAGAGATCATGCGTTCGGCGCTGGCCCAGGCCAAGCGTGGTCGCCTGCACATCCTCGGCGAGATGGCCAAGTGCATCACCGAAGCCCGCTCGGAAATGAGCGAGTTCGCACCGCGCCTGCTCACGATCAAGATCCACCCGGACAAGATCCGCGAAGTGATCGGCAAGGGTGGCGCGACCATCCGTTCGATCACCGAAGAGACCGGTACCACGATCGACATCACCGATGACGGCAACGTGGTCATCGCGTCGGTCAATCGCGAAGCCGCCGAAGCCGCGCGCAAGCGCATCGAGCAGATCGTTTCGGACGTCGAGCCGGGCCGCATCTACGAGGGCAAGGTCGCCAAGCTGATGGACTTCGGCGCTTTCGTCACGATCATGCCGGGCAAGGACGGTCTCGTTCACGTCTCGCAGATCTCCAGCGAGCGCGTCGAGAAGGTCTCCGACAAGCTCAAGGAAGGCGACATCGTCAAGGTCAAGGTCCTCGAAGTCGACAAGCAGGGCCGTATCCGCCTGTCGATGAAGGCCGTCACTGAAGACGAGAACGTCACGGGCTGAGTCCAGTCGTAGCTGTTCTTCAGGAAGCCCGGCGTCTAGCGACGCCGGGCTTCTTCGTTTTGTAGCAGCCGATTCATCGGCGATTGAGACATGTGGGAGCCGATTCATCGGCGAAAAGCCAACAGGGCGGCTTGGCAGCAGACAGTTTCCTGAGACCCTCCACGCGGTACGATTACCCCATGTCCGATAAGCCCAACGATTTCATCGATCAGTACCAGGCCTTCGTGCGCGCGGGGCTGGAAACCTGGTCGCGCCAGTTCGATCCAGCCAGTCAGACGGCGGCGGCCCCGTCCGCCGACATCATGGGGCGGATGTTCAACGGCCTGAGTGGCTATGGCGACTGGATGCGCTCCATGGCCGTCGGCGAGCCTGGCGCGGCTCCGTTCGCCATGGGCGGTGTGCCTCCCTTTGGCGGCTCGGGTGTCGCGGGTAACTCACCCTACGGCCCCCCCGGCGCCTTTCCGCCCGGTGCGGCGCCGTTCGGTTATGGTCCCCGCCGGGCGCGGCGCCTTTTGGCTATGGTCCGCCGCCCGGTGCCGAGATGCCGCAGCCGGGCACCGAACAGTTCGACGAGTGGGCACGCGTGGCGCGCGAAACACTGTCGATGCCAGCGTTCGGGCTCACGCGCGAGCAGCAGGAAGAACAACAGGCGCTGTTCCGTGCCTGGATCGATTACGCCGAGCATTACGCGCGTTTTCAGGCCCTGTTGCAGGGTGTGAACGATCGCGCCGGCGCGGCGCTTCGCGAGCAGCCTGCGCCGACGGACGCGGAGTCGATGCGTTCGGTTTACGACCGTTGGGTTAATCTCGCCGAGGAAAACTACGGTCAGGCCGCGCTGTCCGACGAATTTCGCGAGGTGTACGCGTCCCTCGTCAATGCGCAGATGCGCTTGAAGGTGCTGCAGCAGAAGCAGGTCGAGCGCGTGACGAAACAGGCCGGCATGCCGACGCGCACCGAAGTGGACAGCCTGGGTGAGCGGTTGCAGGCGATGCGGCGCGAGTTGCGGCAGATGCACGGTCTGGTGGCTGAAGTGGAAGCACTTCGTGCGGAAGTGGCTGCGTTGAGAGGTGCTGCGGCGCCTATCGCCGCTGAAGCGGCTCCCACAGTGAAGCGGGCTTCCGGGAAGGTGCCTGCGAAGCCCACGGTGAAGACTTCTGCAAAGACTGCAAAGCCTGCAACGAAGGGTCGTACGCGATGAACGGTCATCCGTTTTCGTTCGATCCCGAGGCGGCGCGTGCGGAAGTCGAAGCGTTCCGTCGCAAGCTTGAAGCCGGGATGGAAACGCTCAAGCATATGGGGCCGATCGAGCTCGGTACGACACCGCGCGAGGCGGTGTACACCGAAGACAAGCTCACGCTCTGGCACTTCAAGGGTTCGAAGAAGCCGACCGCAAAGACGCCGTTGTTGATCTGCTACGCACTGGTCAATACGCCGTGGATGGTCGATCTTCAGGAAGATCGCTCGATGGTGCGCAACCTGCTCGCCCAGGGCGAGGATGTATACCTCATCGACTGGGGGTATCCCGATGGCGCCGACCGCTGGCTCACCCTCGAGGATTACATCGACGGCTACCTCGATCGCTGTATCGACGTGATTCGCCAGCGCCACGCCGTGGAATCGCTGAACCTGCTCGGCATTTGCCAGGGCGGCGTTTTTTCGCTCTGCTATGCCACGCTGCATCCGGAAAAGGTGCGCAACCTGGTGACCATGGTCACGCCGGTAGACTTCCATACGCCGGACAACATGCTGTCGCACTGGGCACGCAACATCGACATCGACCTGTTCGTCGACACCTATGGAAACGTTCCGGCGGATGTCATGAACTTCGCGTATCTCACGCTGAAGCCGGTGCGCCTGAACCAGCAGAAGTACGTTGGACTTGTCGATATCCTCGACAACCCGAAAGAGGTCGAGAACTTCCTGCGCATGGAGAAATGGATCTTCGATTCGCCGGACCAGGCAGGCGAAGCCTTCCGCGAATTCGCCCGCGATTTCTTCCAGAAGAATCAGCTGATCAAGGGCGAGGCGCGCATCGGTGGCAAGGTCATCGATCTGAAGAAGATCACGCATCCCGTGCTCAACATCTACGCCGAGCAGGATCATCTCGTGCCGCCGGCAGCGTCCACGCCGATGGCCGGTGTGATCGGCAGCAAGGACTACACCGCGCTCGCCTTCAAGGGTGGTCATATCGGTATTTATGTCTCGGGGAGGGCCCAGGCTCAGGTGCCTCCGGCGATCCACGAGTGGTTGGCGAAGCGCTAGACCTCGTCACGCAAGGAAGGCCTTTCACGATGACAGCACGCCTGGCCAAGATCCTCCTTTCACTCACGCTGGCCGCTTTTGCGCTGGTGGTGGCGTACGACAATCTCGTCGACTACGGCTCGAATTTCGCCTTCGTTCGCCATGTCCTGTCGATGGATACGACCTTTCCGGATAACGCGTTGCGGGATCGCGCGATCACCCGGCCATGGATCTGGCATGCGGGTTACCTGCTGATCATTGCCGGGGAGGCGGCCACGGGTCTGTTGCTGCTTATCGGAAGCGCTGTCCTGTGGCGTGCGCGGCGGCAGTCGGCAGCGGGTTTCCAGGCGGCCAAACGATGGACTGTCGCGGGTTGCGCCCTGGGCTTCGTCGTCTGGTTCTTCGGCTTCATGGTGGTGGGCGGTGAATGGTTCGCCATGTGGCAGTCGAAGGTCTGGAACGGGCAGGAAGGGGCATTCCGGTTTTATATGGCGATCATCGGGGTGCTGGTTTTTGTCAACCAGACCGACGGCGAGTTGGGCGGAGAGCATCGCCGCTGAAGCGGCTCCCACAGGGGGCGCGCGAGCCAAGGCCTGCGCGGGTCTTGTGTGGGAGCCGCTTCAGCGGCGATTCGCGCGGTAGCGCGGCTGGATGCGATAATGGCCGCATGACTACGAACGACTCCCACGACTCCATTCGCGCCGTGCAGTGGCAGGGCGATCGACTTCGCCTGCTGGACCAGCGCCGCCTGCCGGCGGAAGAAATCTGGTTCGATTGCGTGAACTCGAACGACGTCACCCGCGCTATTCGTGACCTCGCTGTGCGCGGTGCTCCAGCCATCGGCATCGCCGCCGCGTGGGGCGTGGTGCTCGCCGCGCAGAAGGGTGAAGACCTCGTCACCGCGATGGCGACGCTGCGCGCGGCGCGGCCCACCGCGGTGAATCTCATGTGGGCGCTGGACCGCATGAACCGGGGTGTCGTCGCCGGTGCCGATGCCGCTGCGCTGGAGACCGAAGCGCAGGCCATCCAGGACGAAGACCTCGCCGCCAACCGTCACATGGGCGAACTCGGCGCTTCGCTGATCGAAGCCGGCTCGCACGTGCTCACCCACTGCAATACCGGTTCACTGGCCACTGCCGGCTATGGCACCGCCCTGGGCGTGATTCGTGCCGGTGTCGCGATGGGCAACATCGAGCAGGTCTACGCCGGCGAGACGCGTCCCTGGCAGCAGGGTGCGCGCCTCACCATGTGGGAGCTTGTGCGCGACGGGATTCCCGCCAAGCTGATCGCCGATTCCGCTGCCTCGCACCTGATGAAGGATGGCAAGGTGAAGTGGGTGATCGTCGGCGCCGATCGCATTGCCGCCAACGGCGACACCGCCAACAAGATCGGCACCTACCAGCTCGCGATCGCTGCCCGCCATCACGGCGTGAAGTTCATGGTGGTTGCGCCGTCGACGACCGTCGATATGGCGACGGCCACTGGCGCGGATATCGAGATCGAATTGCGGGACGCGACCGAACTGCTTTCCATCGGTGGCACGCGCACGGTGATCGAAGGCGCCGATGCCTGGAACCCGGTGTTCGACGTGACCCCGGCCGACTTGATCGATGCCATCGTCACCGAGCGCGGCGTCATCCTCAAACCGGACGAAGATCAGATGCGGATCCTGTTTCCGTGAGTCCGCTCCGCCGCGAAGTCGCGCTTTTCGCGGTGGGGGGGCTGCTGGGTTTCATCGTGGACGCCGGTATCGCCCAGGGCCTGGTCGGCCTGGCCGGGTGGAGCGTATACACCGCGCGCGTCGTATCGTTCCTCAGCGCGGCGACCGTCACCTGGTGGTGGAACCGCAACCACACCTTCGCACAGCGCGATTCGGGTCGAAGTCAGGGCGCCGAATGGATCCGCTGGATGGGCTTGATGGCGGTCGGCGCCTTGATCAACAACGGCGTCTACGTACTCGCTTTCCAGCTGTTTCCCGCGCTGCGTGAGTGGCCTGCGGTCGCCGTGGCCGCGGGGTCGGTGGCGGGCTCCGTGGCGAATTTCGTGTTCGCCAGGACACTCCTTTTCGGCGCCGCCAAAACACCTGCGTAAGTCATTGATTTAGAACGTCTTTTAGCTGTCTTTTAGACGCCCGTTGTGCTACCATCGACGGGTTGGGTCGGCCGCGTCGCGATACCGCGAATCGCGCGGCCGGCGGGGGCCTATTGATGGATATCCAGGAAGCCGATTGATGGCAGAACTCGCCAAAGAAGTCATCCGCGTCAACATCGAAGACGAGATGCGTCAGAGCTATCTCGACTACGCGATGAGCGTCATCGTCGGGCGTGCACTGCCCGATGTGCGCGACGGCCTCAAGCCGGTACATCGACGCGTGCTGTTCGCCATGAACGAGCTGAGCAACGCCTGGAACAAGCCGTACAAGAAGTCGGCCCGCGTGGTCGGTGACGTGATCGGTAAATACCATCCGCACGGCGACGCGTCGGTTTACGACACGATCGTCCGCATGGCTCAGCCGTTCTCGCTGCGCTACATGCTCGTCGACGGCCAGGGTAACTTCGGTTCGGTCGATGGCGACAACGCCGCCGCCATGCGATACACCGAGGTGCGCATGGCGCGCCTCACGCATGAGCTGATGGCCGATATCGACAAGGAAACCGTCGATTTCGGACCGAACTACGACGAAAGCGAACACGAGCCGCTGGTCCTGCCGACCCGCGTGCCGAACCTGCTCGTCAACGGTTCGGCGGGTATCGCCGTCGGCATGGCGACGAACATCCCGCCGCACAACATGACGGAAGTCATCAATGCGGTGCTCGGCCTGATCGAGGATCCCTCGCTCGGCGTCGACGAGCTGATGACCTTCATTCCCGGTCCGGATTTCCCGACCGCCGGCATCATCAACGGCTCGTCCGGCATCGTCGAGGCGTACCGCACCGGTCGCGGCCGTATCCTCGTGCGCGCGCGCACCTCGATCGAAACCGAAGCGAACGGCCGCGAGACGATCCTCGTCCACGAGCTGCCGTACCAGGTGAACAAGGCTCGCCTGATCGAGAAGATCGCCGAGCTGGTCAAGGAAAAGAAGCTCGAAGGCATCAGCGAACTTCGCGACGAGTCCGACAAGGACGGCATGCGCGTGGTCATCGAGATCCGTCGCGATTCCATGGGCGACGTCGTGCTGAACAACCTGTTCCAGCAGACCCAGCTGCAGGTCACGTTCGGTATCAACATGGTGGCCCTGCTCGACGGCCAGCCCAAGCTGATGAACCTCAAGGACATCCTCGAGGCCTTCATTCGCCACCGCCGTGAAGTCGTCACGCGCCGTACCATCTTCGAACTGCGCAAGGCACGCCAGCGCGCACATATCCTCGAAGGCCTCACGGTCGCGCTCGCCAACATCGAAGAGATGATCGAGCTGATCCGCACCTCCGCATCGTCGGCCGAGGCGCGCGAGCGCATGGTCGCCCGTCGCTGGGAGCCGGGCCTGGTCAAGGCGCTGCTCGCCGCCACGGGTGCCGAGTCGTCGCGTCCGGAAGACATGGATCCGCGCGACGGTCTCAATGAGAACGGCTACCAGCTGTCCGAGGCGCAGGCCACCGAAATCCTGCAGATGCGTCTGCATCGCCTCACCGGCCTGGAGCAGGAAAAGCTCTCGGACGAGTACCGCGAAATCCTCAACACGATCCGCGCGCTCATCGAGATCCTCGAGAATCCCGCGCGCCTGCTCGAAGTCATTCGCGAAGAGCTCGAGCAGATTCGCACGGACTACGGCGACGCGCGTCGCACCGAGATCCAGCACTCGCAGGAAGACCTGAACGTGCTCGACCTCATCGCGCCGGAAGACGTGGTGGTGACGCTTTCGCACACCGGTTACATCAAGCGCCAGCCGGCCAGCCTCTACCGCGCGCAGAAGCGTGGCGGCAAGGGTCGCTCGGCCTCGGCACTGAAGGACGAAGACGTCGTCCAGCAGCTGTGGGTGGTCAACACCCATGACACGCTGCTGACCTTCACCAGCACCGGTCGCGTGTACTGGCTCAAGGTGTACCAGATGCCGGAAGCCGGTCCGGGTGCGCGTGGCAAGCCGATCGTCAACCTGCTGCCGCTGGGCGAGGGCGAGAAGGTGCAGGCCCTGTTGCCGGTGCGCGAATACGATCCCACCTGCTTCGTGTTCTTCGCCACCCGCAAGGGCACGGTGAAGAAGACGCCGCTGACCGAGTTCGCGTTCCAGCTGCAGAAGGGCAAGGCCGCCATCAACCTCGACGAGGGCGATGCCCTGGTCGATGTCGCGATGACCGGCGGCGAGAGCGATATCCTGCTGTTCGCGTCGAACGGTAAGTCGGTGCGCTTCGACGAAGGCACGGTCCGCTCGATGGGCCGCACCGCCACCGGCGTGCGCGGCATGCGCCTGGCCGACGAGGCCGAAGTGGTCTCGCTCATCGTGGCGGCGGGTGAGGGCGACATCCTCACCGCGACGGCACGTGGCTTCGGCAAGCGCACGACACTCGACGAGTTCCCGAAGAAGGGCCGCGGCACGCAGGGCGTCATCGCCATCCAGTGCTCGGACCGTAACGGCAGCCTCGTCGCGGCCACCCAGGTCACCGAGACCCAGCAGCTCATGCTGATCTCCGACCAGGGCACGCTGGTCCGCACGCGCGTCTCGGAAGTTTCGCAGCTCAGCCGCAACACGCAGGGCGTGACGCTGATCAAGCTACCCAAGGACGAGACGCTCATCGGCGTGGTTCGCCTGGAAGCCGAGGAAGAGCTGGAGATCGAAGGCGAGGGTGAGGTCATCGATGGTGATGTCGCTGCCGATCTGCCACCGATCGAAAGCGGTCCCGTCGGAGACGAACCGAGCGACGCGTAAGAACAAAAAAACCCGCCGAAAGGCGGGTTTTTTTTGCAGGTTTTTTGTAGGAGCCGATTCATCGGCGATTGGGTGCTCGCGACATCCTGGCCCGCTGCCGCGGGATCGCCGATGAATTGGCTCCTACATGAGCGCTTAGGCGTCGATGGCTTCGAGCATCGCCTCGGCGGCCGTGACGCGGAACTCGCCGGGTGCTTCCACGTGCAGCAGCTTCACCACGCCGTCTTCGGCATAAATCGCGAACCGCTTGGAGCGAATGCCCATGCCGTTCTTCGTGCCGTCGAGCTCGAGGCCGAGGGCGATGGCGAACGTGGCATTGCCGTCGCCCAGCATCAGCAGATCGTCCGGCACGCCCTGCGAGATGCCCCAGGCGTGCATCACGAAAGCATCGTTGACCGAGATGCAGGCGACCTTGATGCCGCGCTCGCGGAAGTCTTCCATGTGCTGGATATAGCCGGGCAGGTGCTTGTTCGAGCAGGTGGGGGTGAAGGCACCCGGCACCGCGAACACGACGACCCTGCCCTGGCCGAGGACGTCGAGGCTGGAGACTGTCTCGAGACCGTCCTTGAACTGGGTGAGGGTGTGATCCGGGAGCTTGTCGCCAACCGCGATGGTCATGGGGTGTCCTTTGTGGGGAGAGATGTCCGAGCTTAGCGCGAACGCCACGTCTCGCCCAATCGGCACGGCAGGGGCGGCACTTGAATCCCGTCAGGTCGGTCATATGTTTGTTCCCAGACGGCCACGGGGCCGAAAAACTTCTTGGGAGTCAAACAGATGAACCAGCTTCGTCATGTGTCGTTCCGTCGTGCGCCGGTGTTCGGCAGCGACGTCCGCAACGTTTTCGAACAGCTCTTCGGCAACGAGATTGCCGCGCCGGTGGCTTCCACGCAGTCCGCCTGGGCACCGCGAGTGGACGTTCGCGAAGAGGACGGCCGTTTCCTGATTCTCGCCGACGTGCCGGGTGTGAACCTTGCCGACATCGAGATCCAGATGGAAAAGAACGTGCTCACGATCAAGGGCGAGCGCAAGGCTTTTGCCAGCGAGACCGAGGGTAAGTTCAGCCGCGTCGAGCGCACCACCGGTGCTTTTACGCGTAGCTTCACCTTGCCGGAAAGCGCCAATGCGGAAGGCATCACGGCCTCCGGCGCTCACGGTGTGCTCGAAATCGCGATTCCGAAGAAGGCTGAGAGCGCGCCGCGCCGCATTGAGATCAACGCGGCGGGCTGATTCGCTTTAAGCTTGTAAACTGGCCCGCGGTGGACATGCGCCACCGCGGGCATTCTGCTTTTTGTTTTCGACACAAGCCCGGGAGAGCCTGTGGAGTTCAAGGATTACTACGAAGCACTTGGGGTGAAGCCCGAAGCGACCGACGCCGAGATCAAGGCGGCGTACCGCAAGCTCGCCCGCAAATACCATCCGGACAAGAACAAGGAGTCGGGTGCCGAAGAAAAATTCAAGGCGATCAACGAGGCCAACGAGGCGCTGAAGGACCCCGAGAAGCGCCGGGCCTACGATCAGCTGCGCGCTGGCGGTTACCGCCAGGGCGAGCAGTTCCGACCACCACCGGGCTTCGGCCAGGGGGGTGGTAGCTACGATTTTGGCGACATGGGTGGCCGCGGTGGCGGCGACTTCAGCGACTTTTTCGAGAGCCTGTTCGGCGGCGCGGGCCGTGGCCGGGGCCATCAGCAGTCCCAGGCGCGGCGCGGCCGCGATATCCAGGCGAAGATCGAAACCGACCTGCAGACCGCCTTCAACGGCGGCAAGACCCGCGTCGTGCTCAATGACGCCTCCGGTGGCGAGCGCGTGCTCGAGGTGAAGATCCCGGCCGGCATCACGCCAGGCCAGACGATCCGTCTTGGCGGGCAGGGGCATCCCGGGATGGGCGGTGGCCCGTCGGGCGATCTGCTGCTCGAGATCGGCATCCGTGACGACGTGCGCTTCCGCCTGGAAGGTCGCACCGTCACGCATACATTGCCGATTACCCCCTGGGAAGCCGCGCTGGGTGCCACGGTGCCGGTGCCGACGCTGGGTGGCCATGTGGACCTGCGTATTCCCGCGGGCTCGCAATCGGGCCGCAAACTGCGTCTGAAGGGTCGTGGCCTGCCGGGCTCGGAGCCGGGCGACCAGATTGTCGTGCTGGAGATCCGCGTTCCCGTGCCGGAGACCCACGAGGAGCAGGCGGCCTACGCGGAATTCAAGGATGCCTTCGCAGGCTTCGACCCGCGGCAGGGGTAGCTGCAGATAGTTGCGGCTGCGCCGCCATGTTTCGGATTCGCCGATGAATCGACTCCTACCCGATGCCGCCCGCTACAAGGCGTGCCCGGTGGGAGCCGATTCATCGGCGAATAAGGGCACGGCGGCGAAGCCGCCTCCATAACCATCAGCCCGGCAGGTGCTCCTTCAGTGCCTTGACCAGCTCTTCTTCCTTGATGGGCTTTACCACGTAGTCCTTGGCGCCCTGGCGCAGGCCCCAGACCTTGTCCGTGTCCTGGTCCTTGGTGGTCACCAGGATGATCGGGATGTGCTTGGTGGTCTCTTCCTTGCTGATCGTGCGCGTGGCCTGGAACCCGTTGAGGTTCGGCATGACGACGTCCATCAGGATCAGGTCGGGAATCTCGCGCTTGGCGACTTCAACGCCCTGCGCGCCGTCCTCGGCCGTGATGGCCTCATGGCCCAGCTTCTCAACGATGCGCTTGATGCCCAGCAGCTGCGACGGCGAATCGTCGACGATCAGGATACGAGCCATTCACTTTCCCCCGGGACCAGGCCCGATGTGTTGTCCTTGATGACGTCCGCCTTCCAGGCGGCCGTCTCGAATACTGCGGCGACGTAAAAACGTCGCGCGTTGCGCCTCTGGCGTGCGCTCATTCTACCGGCCAGCGCGCTTGTATCAATGGTGCAACGGTCGAAACCTGCTTTGGCAGGGTTCCGGGCCTCGCTCCGGGTCGGCGATCGACCGAAAATTGCCCGTTCTATCGGCGATCAGACGGCATCGGAGGTGATCCACTTCGGCGTATACGACGACTCGTACTGCTTCATCCAGTCGAACAGCGCGTCGATGCTCGCGCCGAACCAGACCTGGTCCCGCTGGCTTTTCTTGACGAAACCCTCGGCCACCATGTGGTCCATGCTAGCGGCAAGGCCCGTGTAGAAGCCGCGTACGTCGAGGAAGGCGCAGGGGTAGCTGTGCAGTCCGAGCTGGGCCCAGGTGAGCATCTCGAACATTTCGTCCATGGTGCCGAAGCCGCCGGGCAGGGCGACGAAGGCGTCCGACAGCTCGTACATGCGCGTCTTGCGCTCATGCATCGTCTCGACCACCTGCAGTTCGGACAGGCCGATGTGGGCCACTTCCTTCTCCACCAACTGGCGCGGAATCACGCCGATGACCCGACCGCCAGCCGCCAGCACGGCGTCCGCGACCGTGCCCATCAGGCCGACCTTGCCGCCGCCGTAGACCAGGGCGATGCCTTCCTGTGCGAGGCGCTTGCCGAAGGCTTTCGCCGCCTCGGTGTATTCCGCGTTACCGCCGCTGCTGGAACCGCAGTAGACGCAGAGGGATTTGATGTCACGCATGTGAATTCTCCGATATGTTTGCCAGAGCCCGCGCCTTGGTAGGAGCCGATTCATCGGCGATCCCGCGGAAGCGGGCCGGGTGAGGCAAGCACCCATTCGCCGATGAATCGGCTCCTACAGAAAAGCGGGCTCTGGAAAACACACCCTGAAACGACGAAGCCCGCCCATGCTAATGGCATGGACGGGCTTCGGGTCACACCGGGGCGATCAGTTGCCCTTGTGGATGGCGCGCTTGTCGACCGACAGGGCGGCTTCGTGCACGACTTCCGACAGCGCCGGGTGGGCGTGGACGATGCGCGCGAGGTCTTCCGACGAGCCCTTGAACTCCATCGCCACGACGCACTCGTGAATCAGCTCGGAGACGACCGGGCCGACCATGTGCACGCCGAGGATGCGATCGGTTTCCGCGTGGGCGATCATCTTGACCTGGCCGATGCCTTCGTTCATCGCCACGGCGCGGCCGTTGGCAGCGAACGGGAAGGCGCCGGTCTTGTACGGGATGCCTTCTTCCTTGAGCTGCTCCTCGGTCTTGCCGACCCAGGCGATCTCAGGCTCGGTGTAGATGACCCAGGGCACGGTGTCCAGGTTGATGTGGCCCGGCTTGCCGGCGATCAGCTCGGCGACCATGACGCCTTCTTCGGAACCCTTGTGCGCAAGCATCGGGCCGCGCACGGCATCGCCGATCGCCCAGACGCCATCGACGCCGGTGTGGTTGTGCTCGTCGACCACGATGCGGCCGCGCTCATCGAGCTTCACGCCGGTGTCGTCGGCCAGCAGGCCGGCGGTGTAGGCACGACGGCCGACCGCGACCAGCAGCTTGTCGACGACCAGCGACTGTGCGGCGCCGTCCTTGTCGGTGTAGCTGACATGGACTTCGTCACCCTTGACCTCGGCGGCGGTCACCTTGGCATTGACCTTGATGTCCAGGCCCTGCTTGGCGAACTCGCGGGCGGCCATCTTGGCGATGTCCTGGTCGGCGACGGCGAGGAACTTCGGCAGCGCTTCCAGCACGGTCACGTCGGAACCCAGGCGCTTCCACACGCTGCCGAGTTCGAGGCCGATCACGCCGGCGCCGATCACGCCCATGCGCTTGGGCACGGCGGTGAGGTCGAGCGCGCCGGTGTTGTCGATGATGTGCGTGTTGTCGAACTTCGCGAACGGCAGCTCGATGGGCACCGAGCCCGAGGCGAGGATGACGTTGGTGGCGGAGATCGTCTGGACCGTACCGTCGTTACCGGTGACTTCGACCTGGTTGCCCTTGAGCAGCTTGCCCTTGCCGAAGAACGAAGTGACCTTGTTCGCCTTGAACAGCATGGTCACGCCGCCGGTGAACTGCTTGACGATCTTGTCCTTGCGGCCGATGAAAGTCGCAATGTCGATCTGCGGATTCTCGGCGGTGATGCCGTGATCCTTGAAGTTGTGCGTCAGGTTGTGGAACTGCTTGGACGAATCCAGCAGTGCCTTCGACGGGATGCAACCGACGTTGAGGCAGGTACCGCCGAGGGCGGCCTTGCCGTCCTTGCCGACGAAGGCGTCGACCACGGCGGTCTTGAGGCCCAGCTGCGCGGCGCGGATCGCGGCCACATAGCCCGCGGGGCCCGCACCGATGACGATGACGTCGAACTTGTCGCTCATTGCTTTGCTCCGGATGTCACTGCGGTATCTGCTACCGCCCAATATGGGGTCGGAACATAAAAACGGGAGTCTTTCGACTCCCGCCTTCACATTTGACGTTTAGCCGACCATCAAAGGCCGAGCAGCATCCGCTGCGGGTTTTCCAGCTGGTTCTTGATGTCGACCAGGAAGAGCACGGCGTCCTTGCCATCGATGATGCGATGGTCGTACGACAGGGCGATGTACATCATCGGGGCGGCGATCACCTGGCCGTTCTCGACGATCGGGCGCTCCTTGATCGTGTGCATGCCGAGGATGGCGCTCTGCGGCGGGTTCACGATCGGGGTGGAGAGCAGCGAACCGAAGGTGCCGCCGTTGGTGATCGTGAAGGTGCCGCCCTGGAGGTCGTCCAGGCCGAGCTTGCCGTCACGGGCCTTCTTGGCGTAACCGATGATGCCCTTCTCGACATCGGCGAAGGACATGTCCTGCACGTCGCGGAGGACCGGCGTAACCAGACCCTTCTCGGTCGACACGGCGATCGAGATGTCCTGGTAGCCGTGATAGATGATGTCCGAACCGTCCACCGAGGCGTTGATCACCGGGTAGCGCTTGAGCGCTTCGGTGGCCGCCTTGACGAAGAAGCTCATGAAGCCGAGCTTGACGCCGTTGGCCTTCTCGAACTGCTCGCCCAGGGCCTTGCGCAGCTTGACGACCTCGGCGAGGTTCACTTCGTTGAACGAGGTGAGCATCGCGATCGAGTTCTTCGACTGCATCAGGCGCTCGGCGATGCGCGTACGGATACGCGTCATGGCCACGCGCTCTTCCGGACGGCTGCCCGGGGTCGGCTTGGCGGCCGGAGCGGGTGCGGCGGCGGGAGCGGCGGTGCCACCCTTGCCGGCGTTGACCAGGTCTTCCTTGGTCACGCGGCCGTCGCGGCCGGTGCCGGCGACCTTGGACGGGTCGATGTTGTCTTCGACGGCGACGCGGCGGCCGGCCGGGGAGAGCTCGTCGACGCCCTTCGGCGCGGCGGCTTCGGACTTCTCGGCCTTCGGGGCCTCGGCGGCGGCTGCGGCCGGTGCCGGGGCGGGCGCGGCAGCGGCGGCGCCTTCCTCGATCACGGCGATGACCTGGCTGCTGGTGACCGTCGAGCCTTCCTCGAACTTGATTTCCTTCAGCACGCCGTCGACCGGCGAGGGCACTTCGAGCACGACCTTGTCGGTCTCGAGGTCCAGCAGGTTCTCGTCACGCTTGACCGCATCACCGGCCTTCTTGTGCCAGGTGGCGATGAGCGCGTCGGAGACCGACTCGGGCAGGACCGGGACTTTGACTTCGATGGACATGCTTGCCTTACTCCGCTGCGTGATCGGTGCCGACTGGCGCGACGAGTGCTTGCTCGACGAGCGCCGTCTGTTCGGCGATATAGGTGTTGAGATGGCCCGGAGCCGGCGACGGCGAACGCGAGCGTCCTGCGTAGGACAGGCTCTGCTTCGAACCGATGCAGGCCTGGAGGTGGTGACGGATCTGGAACCAGGCGCCCTGGTTCATCGGTTCTTCCTGGGCCCAGACCACTTCCTTGGCGGAAGCGAACTTTTCCAGCTCGGCCGAGACTTCCGGGCGCGGGAACGGATAGAGCTGCTCGACGCGCACGATGGCGACGTCGGTCAGGCCGCGCTTGTCGGCGTCTTCGAGGAGGTCGTAGTAGACCTTGCCCGAGCACAGCACCACACGCTTGACCTTCTTCGCCGGCAGATCGCGATGTTCGCCGATCACCAGCTGGAACTTGCCGTTGGCCAGTTCGTCCAGGGACGACACGGCCAGCTTGTGACGGAGCAGGGACTTCGGCGTCATCACGATCAGCGGCTTGCGCACCGGGCGCACCTGCTGGCGGCGGATCATGTGGAACGCCTGGGCCGGGGTGGTCGGCACGCAGACCTGCATGTTGTCGAGCGCGCACAGCTGAAGGAAGCGCTCCAGACGGGCGGAGGAGTGCTCCGGGCCCGCGCCTTCCTGGCCGTGCGGCAGCAGCAGTGTGAGGCCGCAGAGGCGGTCCCACTTGGCTTCACCCGAGCTGATGAACTGGTCGATCACGACCTGGGCGCCGTTGGCGAAATCGCCGAACTGGCCTTCCCAGATGGTGAGCTGGTCCGGCGAGGTGGTCGCTTCGCCGTATTCGAAGGCCATGACGGCTTCTTCGGACAGCAGCGAGTCGATCACGTCGACGCGGGCGTCGGCGCGCACCTTGGACAGCGGCATGTAGGTGTTGTCGCTGGACTGGTCGTGGAGCACGGCGTGGCGGTGGAAGAACGTGCCACGGCCGGCGTCCTGGCCGACGATGCGCAGATCGTTGCCTTCGGCGATGAGCGTGCCGTAGGCGAGGTTCTCGGCGAAGCCCCAGTCACCCGGGAGCTCGCCGGCGGCCATCTTGCGGCGGTCGTCGTAGATCTTGGCGACGCGCGCGTGGAGCGTGACATCGGACGGGATGGACAGGAGAACGTCGGCGACCTTGGCCAGCTGTTCGCGCGGCACGCCGGTGTTCACTTCCATCGCCAGGCTGGTCTTCTGGAAGCGGCTCCAGTCCACCGGGATGTCGCGGGTCGGGTTCGGATCGATCGCGATCAGCGGCTCGCCCTTTTCGAGGCGGGCGCGATACTCGTCGAGCATCTTCTGCCCGTCGTCCGCGGCGATATCCGAGGACTTCACCAGCGCCTGCGCGAAGAGGTCGCGCGTGGTCGGACGCTTGCGGATGACCTGGTACATGAGCGGCTGGGTCGCTGCCGGCTCGTCGGCCTCGTTATGGCCATGACGGCGGTAGCAGACGAGGTCGATGACCACGTCCTTCTTGAACTGCTTGCGGAACTCGTAAGCCAGGCGGGTGACCTGGATCACGGCTTCCGGGTCGTCACCGTTCACGTGGAATACCGGCGCGTTGACCATCTTGGAGAGGTCGGTGCAGTACAGCGTGGAACGGGCGTCTTCGCGCTTGGACGTGGTGAAACCGACCTGGTTGTTGATCACCAGGTGCAGCGTGCCGCCGATGGCGAAGCCACGGGCCTGCGACATCTGCATCAGTTCCATGTTGACGCCCTGGCCTGCGAAGGCGGCGTCGCCGTGGATGATCAGGGCCATCGACTTTTCGCGGGCGGTGTCGCGGCGGCGCGACTGGCGCGCGTGCACGGAACCGGCGACCACGGGGTTGACGATTTCCAGGTGCGACGGATTGAACGCCAGCGCCACGTGCACGCCACCGTTCGGCGTCTTCACGTCGGCGGAGAAGCCCAGGTGGTACTTCACGTCGCCCGTATGCATCGGGCTGTCGTCATGCTCGAACTTGCCTTCGAACTCGTTGAAGAGCTGCGAGGGCGCCTTGCCGAGGATGTTGACCAGGACGTTGAGGCGGCCGCGGTGGGCCATGCCGATGATGACTTCCTTGACGCCGTTGTCGCCGGCGGCACGGACGATGTCATCGACCATCGGGATCATGCTTTCGCCGCCTTCGAGCGAGAAGCGCTTCTGGCCGACGTACTTGGTGTGGAGGAAGCGCTCCAGGCCTTCGGCGGCCGTGAGGGCTTCGAGCACGCGGACTTTCTCGGCCTTCTGCAGGCCCGGCGAACCGGCGGCCTTTTCCAGGCGCGAGTAGATCCACGAGCGCTGCTCGTAGTCGGAGATGTACATGAACTCGGCGCCGACGGTGCCGGTGTAGATCTGCTTGAGCTTGGCGAGGAGGTCGCGCAGCGGCATGCGCTGGCCGCCACCGGCGAAGGTGCCGGCGTCGAACTCCGTACCGAGATCGGCGTCGGAGAGACCGTGGAAGGCCAGGCCGAGGTCGGGGGTGTCGATATCCGGGACGGTCAGGCCGAGCGGATCGAGCTGCGCTGCGATGTGGCCGCGCGAGCGGTAGGCCGTGACCAGACGGAGCACGCCGGCCTGTTTCTGCGCGTAGGCGTTGTCGGCGGAGCCGGCGGCGGGAGCCGCGGCGGCCGTACGGCGCTGTTTCTGCGCGGCTTCGATACGGGCAATGGCACCGGAATGGGCGACATCGCCGGCCTCGCGACCCTTGAAGGATTTGAAATAGGTATCCCACTCGCCCGGAACAGAGGCGGGATCGGCTAGCCATGCTTCGTAGACTTGCTCTACGTAGTCGGCGTTGCCGCCGGCGAGCTGGGAGGATTCGGAAAACTCGCGGATCAGGTTTGCGCTCACGTCACCACCGGCACACACGAAAAGGACGGGCTGCCGCTGGACTCGTGGGGACGCGCCGCGGCATAAGAATCCGTTAAGTATAGCTCCGTGGTGCTGCGACGCGCCAACCCGGATTCACGTTTCGTATGCCTTTCAGATCCCGAGTGGTCTTATCTGCCACGCTGGCTCGGCCCGCTCCCAGACTTCGTCGAAATACGCCATCAGGCGAGAGGTCTCACCCGGGGCATCGAGGTCGCCACGCGCCTCATAGCGGTTGGCGATGGGCCTGAACAGATATCCACGGGTGGTATCGGCGAGGAAGGCCGAGGCATAGGCGAGGTGGGTCTCGTCCACCGGCATGCGGATCGACACGGCGGTCGGCAGCCGTTGGGCAAGGCCGATCAGCCGGTGCCCCTCCCGATGGGCCTGTTCGGCGTCGTGGGTGAGGACGCGGACCTGGGCCTGGCGGCCGCTGGTGGCGAGCCGGCGTAGCTCGGTGAGAATCGCCTCACTGTCGAGAATGCCCGGCTCCATGCGGGGCAAATACATCGCAACGCGGTACCGAGCCTGGGTCAGCAGGCGGACATGGGCGGCCTCGAGACCGGCGCGGTCCTCGACGGTCAGCACCGTGTCCGCCGTGCCGGTCACCGGCGGCGACCCTTGCGAACGATCAGCTGGCCCTCGTTGACCAGGGCGAGCAGCACCTCGCGCTCGGCTGCCTTCACCTTGCCGTCGAGCCGGAACTCGCGCTCCGCCGACAGTCGCTCGGCGAGGTCGAGGGAGCAGGGGTAGGCGTGACCACTCACATAAAGAGTCGCGTCTTTCTTGCCGCGGACCCAGGCCAGGCGGGCGAACGGGTGGCGGACGAGGGCGGCACCGCCGTCGAGCGCCTTGTCCAGCGCAGCGGCCGTGCTCGGCTTGGGCGGCGCGGCGGGGACCTGGGCGTTCCGATAGCGGGTGATGAAGCGGCCGAACCAGTCGGCCAACAGGTCCCGGTCGAGCGCGGCCGCGAAGGGCAGGGCCTGGCGCAGGCGATTCAGGGCGGCGGTGTCGATCTCGCCGACCCGCTTGGCGGGTACGAGGTCCGGATCGGTGTAGCGCAGCTCATCGGGCATGCGCTCGGCGAGGAAGTCCGCGAGGTCGCCGGTGAGTTCCGCCTGCGACGGCGCGCGCATGCCGACCGAGAGCGTCATGCAGTCGCCGAGGGCGACACCGTCGTGGGGCACGCCCGGCGGTAGATAAAGCATGTCGCCCGGTTCGAGCAGCCATTCGTGGGTCGGCAGGAATTCCTTGAGCTGCTTCAGTTCGACATCGGAACGGAAGTCGAGCGGTGCATCCGGGTCGTCGCTGATCGCCCAATGGCGCTGGCCGATGCCCTGGAGCAGGAAGACGTCGTATTGGTCGACATGCGCGCCGACGCCACCGCCGTCCTCGGCGTAGGAGATCATCACATCGTCCACCCGCCAGCTCGGCAGGAAGGAAAAATGCTCCAGCAGGCCGGCCACGTCGGCGTCCCACTTGTCGACGTCCTGGACCAGCAGCGTCCAGTCGCGCTTGGGCGTCTTGCCGAATTCGGCCTCGTCGAACGGGCCACTCTTGACCGTCCAGCGGTCGCGCTTCTCGTCATGAATGATAAGGCGGGCGAGCACGCCCTCTTCGCAGGCGAGCCCGGCGAGGTCGTTCGGCTGGATCGGCGGCTGGAAGTCCGGGAAGGCGTTACGGATGAGCAGCGGACGCTTCTGCCAGTAATCGCGCAGGAACTGCGTCGCACTCATGCCGAGCGGCTGGCTGGCGCTGCCGCGCACTTCGATCGGGAGGGTCTTGCGGGTGGGGGTCTGGATGGCCATGGGCGGCATTGTAGCTGCGTTATGGCTCATGTCTCAGGGGTGCGCTGTCCGTGAGCGAAGGCGCTGGATCGTCGGCTGGCAACGGTCGACGACGAGCTGGCGGAACCAGGGCATTTCCGCATCGCGCAGGGGCGTGAGGTCGGGGTCGGTCATCAGGCCCATGCAGATCTGGTCGTCAATGCGACCGGCGTCGGCGAGACCCTGCAGCTCTTTGTGAGCGGCCGGCAGGTCGCCGAGCAGGATCCGGTCGATGGCGATGTTGTAGGGGGCGAGGGGATCGGTCGCGCGGTTCGCTTCGAACGCGCCGATGCTTTCCTCGATCGCCTTGCGCCACTCGGGGCTGCCCTTCGGCGCGCGCTTGGCGATTTCGCCCAGTGCAATGCCATAAGGCTCCATGACCTCGGATTTATCCGTCGCTTTCTCGATGCCGGCGCGCGCCGTCTGGAGTGCCTTGGCGAGCATGGCGTCGACGTCGGCCGGTTCCACTGCCGCTTTCGCGGCGGTGAGATACCAATGCGCCGGGAAGTAATAGCCCATGCCGCGTGCGACGTTCTTGGGGTCTTTCGCGTGGGCCTCATTAGCGATGTATTCGGCAATGAGTGCGTCGGCCCTGGTCAGGCGTTCGCTTTTCATCGCCGGGTCGCTTGTCACAGCAAGGATGAGGAGTGCCTGCGCTTCGCTTCCCCGCGCCATATTGATCCAGTTGGATGTCGACGGCTCGTTCTTCAGGAAAAACGCCGCGCCTTGCGCGGCGTTCTCCAGCATCGCTGTCTTGCAGGCAGGCTCGTGAGTGAACTCGGTCCACTGCACCTGCACGTCGAACGCCATGTATACACGCCAGTCTTCCGGTGCCTCGATACCCTTCAACTCGGTGAGGTACTTCAGCGGCTGACTCGGAATCGGGTGGCAAACCGTCTGTAGCTTGTCGAGTTGACTGGAGGCCAGGTCCTGGATGGCGCTGGCATATGCAAGCGAGGGCAGCAGGAGAACGGCAAAAGCGAGTGCTCGAACGAACATGGTTGACATCCCTGTACGTGACTATCCCGCCTTTGCGGCGGTAACTGAACCGTGGAAGCCCGCTCGACGACGGCGCCTTCCCCGAGGGTCGGCATCATATCGTCCCGGTGTGTCCCTCGCCAGACGTAACAGCCACCAGCACGTTTCATCGCTCCTTGATGCAACCGCGCGTACGTTGTAACGACATAACGCGCCGTCGTTATCTCCGGAGTCACCCATGAAACGCCTTCTCCTGATCGCCGTGCTTCTTTCGTCCGTTGCTTCCCTCAGCGGTTGTCTCATTCGCGATCACCGCGATGGCGGACCCGGCCGCTACAACAACGGCCCCGATCACCATTGCGACGATCGTGACCATCACGATAACAACTGCAACGATCGCGACCACCACTGAAGCCTGCAGATACGAAAAAGCCCGGCATCTGCATGCCGGGCTTTTTTTGCACGATGTTTTCGCGCGATCAGATGGCTTTGGCGAGCTTGTCTGCAAGACCGATGTACGAGGCCGGCGTCAACTCGGCCAGCGCCTGCTTCGCATCGGCAGGCAGGTCGAGCGTGGCGATAAACGCACGCATCGAATCCTTCGTGATGCCCTGTCCACGCGTGAGCGCCTTGAGCTGCTCGTACGGCTCCGGCAGGCCGAAGCGACGCATGACGGTCTGCACGGCTTCAGCGAGGACTTCCCAGCTATTGTCGAGATCGGCGGCAACGCGCTCGGCGTTGACATTGAGTTTGCCCAGGCCCTTCAACAGCGATTCGATCGCGACCAGCGAGTGACCGTAGGCCGTGCCCAGCGCGCGGAGCACGGTGGAGTCGGTGAGGTCGCGCTGCCAGCGGCTGATCGGCAGCTTCTCGGCGAAGTGGCCGAGCAGGGCGTTGGCAAGGCCGAAGTTACCTTCGGCGTTTTCGAAGTCGATCGGGTTCACCTTGTGCGGCATCGTCGACGA
Organism: Luteibacter rhizovicinus DSM 16549; assembly: GCF_001887595.1. NCBI lineage: Bacteria > Pseudomonadati > Pseudomonadota > Gammaproteobacteria > Lysobacterales > Rhodanobacteraceae > Luteibacter > Luteibacter rhizovicinus. Next base: position 4,651,406 of record NZ_CP017480.1, on the reverse strand, counting down.
ACCGACTTCGCCGGCCTTCAGTGCCTGGCGGAAGTAGCCGAGCGAGATGTAGCCCCAGATGTCGCGCGCGAGATCGATCAGGATGATGTTGATCCGGCGCAGCACGTCGGCGAACTCGGCGATGCCGTCGTGCGGTTCGATCTGCGTGGTGTACGGGTTGAACGTGAGGCCGAGGCCGTCGACGAAGTTCGACGCGAGTGCCGGCCAGTCGACCGCCGGATAGGCGATGACGTGCGCGTTGTAGTTACCGACGGCACCGTTGATCTTGCCGGGAATCTCGATGGCGACGAGCTGGCGACGCTGGCGCTCGAGACGCGCGACGACGTTGGCGATTTCCTTGCCCATCGTGGTCGGCGACGCGGTCTGGCCGTGCGTGCGGGCAAGCAGGGAGAGGCCGGCGTGTTCGTGTGCGAGGCCGCGCAATCTTGCGATCACCTGGTCCAGCGCCGGGAGCAGCACCGACTCACGCGCATCACGCAGCATCAGCGAGTAGGCGAGGTTGTTGATGTCTTCGCTGGTGCAGGCAAAGTGCACGAACTCCTTGGCCTGGGCGAGCGCGGGATCGTTGCCGATCTTTTCCTTGATCAGGTATTCGACCGCCTTGACGTCGTGATTCGTCGTTGCCTCGATCGCCTTGATGCGCTCGCCGTCTTCGATCGAGAAGTCGTCGGCGATGGCGAGCAGGCGGGTCACGGCGTCGGCCGGGAAGGCCGGCAGCTCGACGATGCCCGGGTGCGCGGCCAGGGCCAGCAGCCAGTGGATCTCCACATGCACGCGGCGATGCATGAGGCCGAATTCGCTGAAGATCGGGCGCAGCGGCTCCACTTTGGAGGCGTAGCGGCCATCCAGCGGCGAGAGGGCGGTCAGCGTGGCGTGGGACATGGGGCGTTCCTGGAGGCGAGGCGGGAGCAGCCGGCGATTATAAGTCATTGGGCGCACTGGGGTCCCGGCTCGACCCCCTGTAGGAGCCGATTCATCGGCGATCCCGCGGCAGCGGGCCGGTTTGGGGCGAGCACCCATCGCCGATGAATCGGCTCCTACAAAAGAGCGGCTATCGGCCTTACTGTAGGAGGAGTCCCCCCACCGAGATCCCCGCATGAGCAAGTTCCGTACCGAACGCGACAGCATGGGCGAGTTGAAGGTACCCGCCAAAGCCCTCTATGGCGCCCAGACCCAGCGGGCGGTGGATAACTTCCCGGTGTCGGGGCTGACCCTGCCGCGCGAGTTCATCCGTGCGCTGGGCCTGATCAAGTCGGCGGCGGCGGAGGCGAACGTCAAGCTCGGGCACCTCGACAAGACCTCGGCCAAGGCCATCCGGGCCGCGGCGGAGCAGGTGGCCGCTGGCGGCGTGGACGAGCACTTCCCGATCGATGTCTTCCAGACCGGTTCGGGCACCAGTTCCAACATGAATGCGAACGAGGTCATTGCCCATCTCGCCGGGGCGGCTGGCACGACGGTGCACCCGAACGACCACGTCAACGCGGGACAGAGCTCGAACGATGTGATCCCCACGGCCATCCTGGTCAGCGCCACCCTGGCGACGACCGAGAAGCTGCTGCCGGCGCTGAAGCACCTGCGCAAGACCATCGACACGCGGGCGAAAGAGCTGAAGAAGGTGGTCAAGACCGGGCGCACCCATCTGATGGACGCCATGCCGATCACCTTCGGCCAGGAACTTTCGGGCTGGTCGGCGCAGATCGCGGATGCTTCCGAGCGCATCACCGATACGCTCAAGCGCACGCGCCGACTGCCCCAGGGCGGAAGCGCCGTGGGCACCGGGATCAACGCGGATCCGAAATTCGGACCGGCGGTGGCGGCGGAGCTGTCGAAGCTCACGGGCGTGAAATTCGAATCCTCGGAAAACTACTTTGCGGGCATGGCCGCGCAGGACGCGCCGGTGGAACTGTCGGGTCAGCTCCGCGCTCTGGCCGTCGCAGTCATGAAGATCGCCAACGACCTGCGCTGGATGAACTCCGGTCCGCTGGCCGGCCTCGGTGAAATCGAGTTGCCGGCGTTGCAGCCGGGCTCGTCGATCATGCCGGGCAAGGTCAATCCGGTGATTCCGGAAGCCGCCGCGATGGTCGCTGCACAGGTCATCGGCAACGACGCGACGATCGCCATCGGCGGGGCGTCGGGCAACTTCCAGCTCAACGTCATGCTGCCGGTGATCGCGTACAACCTGCTGCAGTCGATCGAGATCCTCGCCAACGTCACCGTGTTGCTGGCCGACAAGGCGATTGCCGGCTTCAAGGTCAACGAAGACCACATTCGCGAAGCGCTCGACAAGAATCCGATCCTGGTCACCGCGTTGAACCCGGTCATCGGTTACGAGAAGGGCGCCGCCACGGCCAAGCAGGCCTACAAGGAAAAGCGTCCGATCATGGACGTGGCCCTCGAGACGACGGGCCTGTCGAAAGCCGACCTGGCCAAGTTGCTTGATCCGGCCGCGCTGACCAAGGGCGGCATTCACGGCGGCGGCGGTGGTGGCTGAGGAGGCGACCTGAAGCCTCAGCGGCTGGCCCGCGGCCTCGGTATCCACAATTCGAGGACATTGGGCTGGCCGCTACCCGGCGGCAAGGCGACCGCGCGGGCCGGCTGCTTCGTCAGGGCGGGAAGCGCTGCATTGGCCCAGGCCACCAGGGCAGTGGCACACACGGCACCCTGCGGCGCGTAGAGCACGGTCGGTGTGCGCCACTCGAACGGCGTGCGCTGGCCCGAGCGACGCGCGGTATCGCTGACGTTCTCGATGCCTGGCACCACGATGCCGAGGTCGCGTACGGGCGCCAGGCTCGCCATCACCTCGTCCCGCTGGCGGTCGTCGTAGATTTGCGTGTACAGCAGGAAGGCCTGTTTCGTCTGGCCGCAGGCATCGATGACGCGCTTGCGTAGCGCGACGGCGTCGACGGTGTCGACGGCAAGCGTGGGCTTTGCGGCCGGGAGGGCAGGGCTCGCCGGCAACGGGACCGGTCTGGACGGTGCCGATGCAGACGCCGTCGCCGTTGTTGGCGAGGGCTCGGGCGGTGGCGGTGGCGGCGCTTCGGGCATGGGCGGCGGAGGTGCCGGCGATGCCGCGGTGATCGACGCTGCTGCATTCACCGTGTTTTCCGCGGCGTCTCGCCAGCGGTCATAGTTACGCATCGCGGCCGTCCATTCGCTGAGCGGTACCGTGCCCAGGGTGTTTACCAGTCCAGCCTGCTGCTGGCATTCGGACCACAACTCGCTTTCCTCCGTCGTGGTCTGGGCCGTGCGGTCGCAAATCGACTGCACGGTAGCCCAGAGGTTCTGCATCACGTCGCGTTGACTGGAAGTCAGCGTACGACCCTGCAAGTCGTTGGTCAGGGTGACGAGGCGACCGTTGATTTCGTTGTTGTAGGGAGCGCCGTGAAGGTCGGCGGCCGATACCGACGTCATGACCGCCGTCGTTTCCTGGCTGATCCGGCGCGCCTCCGCCGCGCTCGCGGCCTGCGCTTGCGCCAGTTGTTCGCTGTGGGCATCCCAGGCTTGCCAACCCGCGAGCAGTCCGGTCAGCAACGCGCCAACGCCGATGGACGTGCCAACCGTGGTGGCGATCCGTTGTGCGCGGCTGGGAACCGTCGCCGGCGTGGACAACTGGCCGGCATCGGTGCCGATGATCGGCGTCAGCCACGCCCACTCGTACACGGATGCGAGCAGGTCGGCGTTCACCGGCGTGCCGAGCAAGACGCCCAACTCACAGTAACTTTCCCACTGCGCCTCGCTGAAGAACTGGTTCGCGGTGCTTTGCTGCGGAAAGGTCGCATCGCGATCGGCATAGCCGGCGACGTCGAGCGGCATATCCGGGGGCAGGTGGGGTTTGACGATCAGGAGGCAGCCACGCTTGCCACTTGCGTAGGACACGCGGGCCAACAGGAGGCTCGCGTTTCCGGGTGTCGGAGCGACCGTGGAGGGCGTGCCGAAAAGCGACGCCAGCGCACCGGCGGCGGGGCCAAGTGCGCCTGGGTCGATGAATTCGATGGCCGCGTCGTAGTCGATACGGGCCTTGCGGATCAGGTTCTCGACATCGGCGAACAGGTAGTCGGGATCGGCACCGCAGTCGGCCAGCACGATGGTCTGCAGCTCCCGCTTGAGCAGCGCATAGACACCGGTGTTATCGAAATGGCCACCGTCGGACAGGTACCACTGCGGGCTACCAAGTCCCGGAAAGCGCGCGAACATCTCGCGCAGTAACGATGTGTACTTGGCGACGATGGCGGGCTTCTCCGCGCGGCTGTCGGCGAGGTTCTCCTGCCAGTAACCGAGACGCAGGCCACTCAGGAATGACAACGCCGCCACGCCAGGACGGGTCAATGAACCCATGCCCGAGCCCAGGGCAGCACCGGAAATGGCGATCCATTCCGCCAGTGTGGTCCCCGCGAGACTGGCCTGCGAACCGGCGACGGGCCCGTGCGTGCCGGTCTCGACACCCAAGGCGCTCACGGTGAGGGCGACGCCCTTGCGGTCGGCGTTATAGGTGTCGGTGCGATCGTCGACAGTCTGGTTGACGCAGCAATTGACCAGATGGATCGGACCGCCGTGACGGTGAGGCGCATAGTCGGTCATGCATGGGTCGTCGCCATCCAGGAGACGGGTGACCTTAACGATCGCACCGCTCACTGTCCGGTTGTTGACCGAGACGACGCTGACTGGAAACCGGGGATGCGCCGCACCCGGCGTTGCTGCTGTGTTGCCGACCGAGACGTAGGCGCGTGCGATCCGCGAACGATAGAAATAGTGCAGCGACGATTCATTGAGTTGGGCCAACGACCGACCATTGAAGAGAAGGTAAAGCACGCCGACGAGTGCGACGCCGCTCCAGCGCAGGTAGGAACCGATCGAGCCCTCACCGGGCGCCAGGCCTTCGAATGGAAAAACCAGGGTCTGGAAGATCGTCGTCCAGAACAGGGCCAGCGCGACGATGAGGACCAGGCCAAGCACATTGGCGATGGCGGCCCACGGCAGTTTCGCCATGCTGCCCTTGCTTGCGCCCTGAAAGGCGGGCAGCACGAGGCGCACGATGCCGATCAGCACCGTCGTGATTCCCACGCCGGTGGCCATGCTGCCTCCCGCGGGGCCGAAGAAAGTCCGCGCATTCAGCCATTCGCGCAGGTACCAGCTCGCCATGTCGAGGAGCCCGAGGGCGAAGATCAGGGCGCCAGCCCTGAGGCTACCGGCCAGTGCTGTCGTATAGCGCACGCGGTCCTGCGCACGGGCGTGGCGAAGGCCGGTGATCCGTGAGCATATCCATGCGAGCGGTGTCGGTAGCAAGGCGATGGCGCCCAGCCCAAGCAGGGTGGTTTCGAGTGATGCGGCAGCCGAAACCGCATGCATCGCCAGCGCGACGCCGATGACGCCCGCCAGAAGTGCTGTGGCGAATCCGCCCCAGGTCGCTCGTCCCAGGAACCAGTAGCCGTAGCAGATGACCAACCCGGTCACCGCAGGCAGGGGAAGCAGCCACCACCACACGCTCATCGCTACGGGCATGACCCCGGTACCGGCGATCAACCACGCATAGGCGAGGTGAGGGAGGGTGACCACGCAGGCGAGCAGGGTCGCGAGCGCGGCCACTTCGACGTGGGTGGCGATGAAACCGCGCAACTGGCTGGCCGCGGCCTGCAGCAGGTCGCCTGCGCCGGCGGGCGCGAGAAACCGGCCGTTGTTGCGCAGCCACCAGAGGAATACCGAACCGTCCGCGGCGACACCTTCAGTCACGGCTTCAGGCGTTCCTTCAGGCGTGCCGTTGAACAGTCGACCCCATGCCGAGCCGATGTAGCCACCGCCGGAAACAGTGGAAAGGTAGTCGAAGCGACGGAGCACGCCGTTTTTTGCCAGTGCCCTCAACAGGCCCAGGCAGAACGTGGCGCTGCGAATGCCGCCCCCCGAGAGGGCCAGCCCGATGTTCGGCGCAGCGGGATCGATGCCGGCGGCGGCGCGACGGCGTGCCAGCGCTTCGCGCTCGCTCTCCGTGGTTGGCTCCGCTGGCGCGGCGTCTTGGGTGGTCATGGCGAGGATCCCCTGCAGTCGATGCAAGCTCGTGGTCCGGCTCATGCGAACCGGATCGAGGCGGCGGTCCCCTCACCGGGCGCTTCGTCGCCTTGGTTTTAGACCCTGCGTTGAAGTTGTGCAATACAGCGGAAAGGGTATTCCTGTGCGCTGGCGCACGTTTGTAGGAGAGCTTCGCCGCTGAAGCGTCTCCCACAGGAGCGGCTCCTGTGGGAGCGTCGCGCTTTATGCCGGAGCGTTGCGTTTACATGGATGGCCTGGGCATGACGCAGGTGCCAGGGGGCGTCGTTCGGCCGGCTTCGCCGCTGAATTCCGGATGGTCGAACGGGATGTCGTTCTCCCAATACCAGGGAAAACAGGTCTCGCCGATCGTCGCCTCGAGCAAGTAAGCGAAGATGCCTTCGCCGTTGGAGCTGTTGCTCATCAGCAGGACGCAGGTGCGCGAGTCCATCTGGCAGACAGCGAGGTTGTTGGTGCCGTCGTCGTGCCCCGATTTGAAGAACACGGGCCCGCGATCCGATTGGTAGCGGCCCATGCCCAGCCCGTAACCAAGCCGGATGCTGTCGTTCGCCGTCGTGTCGGGAGAGCCGATGGTCGGGAATTGCTGCAACGAATGGATCGATACCCGGGGCGTGAGCCACGTTCGATACGTCGAAGGGCTGAGGCCGTCGCCACGCACCATCGCCGCCAGCAACTGCGCATAGTCATGCGGTGTGGTGTCCATCGACCCTGCGGCGCGAACGGATTCGCGATGCTTGTGCCCGAGTGCCTTGCCATGCTCGTCGTAGCCGATGGCGACGTTGCCGGCGAAGTCGTCACGCCAGGTCATACCGGTGCGCGTCATGCCGAAGGGCGTGAACAGACGCTCGCGCATCAGCGTGTCGACATCGATGCCCTTGCCGTTCTCGATGACGAACTGCAGCAGGTTGATCCCCTCGCCGGAATACGCGTAACGCGCGCCCGGATCGAAATAGAAGGCCAGCTTGCCGTTGGGATCGTAATCCTTGCCGGGCTGCCAGAAACGAAAGTTGGCGAAGCCCGAGCGGTGGCTGAGCAGGATCGCTGGCGTCAGCGCTTTCCAGCGGTCGTCACCTGCAAGGTCGGCGTATTTCTCGTAAGCGGGAAGCGGCTTGGGCAGGTCGCTGGCGATGCTGGCGTCGAGGTCGAGACGGTGCTCGTCGACCAGTCCCATCACCGCGTACGAGAAAGCCATCTTGGTGATGGATGCCGCATACATGACGGTGTCGGTCTGCAGGGGAAGGTGTTGTGCCGTGTCCCGCTCGCCGTAGGCGTGCAGGTAGACCACCTTGCCGTCCTCGATGATGGCGATGGCGAGGCCGGGTACGTTGGCCGCCGCCATGAGTTCGACGACGCGACGGTCGAGTGCTTCGCCGCGCAACGGCTTCGGTGTGTCGGGAGCCACCGGTCGCGTGGCGCAACCGGTGAGGAGCAGGGCGAGTGGAACGAGAAGGAACCAAGGCGGACGGACCATGACCAACCTCCGGAATCGCGCAGATGGATTCGTTTTGTCGTAACCCCTGAACGGAAGACGGCCCCCGAAGGGGCCGTCGATCCATCGTTTCAGCCGTCGTCGCGCCAGCGCCGGAACCAGATGGCTGCGGCGATCATCGCCGCACCGGCCGCCGCACCGATCCAGAGCGAGGGGCTCGCCAGGGCGCTGTAGTGGTACGCCAGGTCGAGGGTGTCCAGCAGTGCCGCCGGATTGCTGTGGCCCGGGATCACCACCGGTGAGGCATTGCCGACCCAGCTGCCCGGAACCAGGCTGCCGAGGAGGCGGCTCACGACGTTCTTCCAGTACCAGTCCGTCGACAGATTCACCAGACCCATCAGGCCGAACCAGGAGACGATCACGCCGGAGCCGACGGGCAGGGCGATCGCCCAGAGGAACGGCTTGCTTTTCGCCCAGGCCGAGCAGAGCAGCAACCAGCCCAGCGTCGGCAGTGCCCAGATCGCATACAGCGGGAGCAGCAGGATCAGGTTGAACACGACGCGGAGCGGATGCGCCTGCATCAACAGGGTCCAGACGCTTATGCCGTGGATCGTGGCGACAATGGCGAGGAACAGGGCCAGTACCAGACCGACGATCACGCCGACAGCGATGGCGATGGCGGGAGCAAGCAGGGCGGCACTCGCCAGCTTCGACAACACGGTGGACGTGTCCGACAGTGGCAGCGACTTCCAGAACAGGATGCTGCGATCGCGACGATCGTCGTATAGCGCACCGAGGCAGTAGAAGAAGACCACGATGGCGGTGACGCCAAGGATGATCGCGGCGACGGCGTACAGCATGATATCGATGCCGGCGCCGGCGTTCTGCAGATCCGCCAGGCTCATGTCGCTCTGCAGGTGGACGTTGCCACCGCCGAACTGCATGCCACCCCATTTCCGTCCGAACACTTCACCCAGGGCGATGCCCATGCCGTTGAGGACGAGGAAGACGATGCCGGTGATCACCGGGGCCCAGAAGAAGCCGCCCTTGTGTTCCCAGAACTCGCGCTTGACCAGCCAGTAGAAGGTTTTCATGCGTAGGTGCCCTTCATGGTGGCGACGAAGAGGTCGCCGATCGACGGGCGTCGTACCTCGCCCAGGCGTTCCAGCTCGGGCCGGCTGACGTTGTCGAAGAGGAAAATGCTCTTGCCGAAGACCTGGCGCTCATCGAGCGGCTTCAGTTCCCGGGCGGCGTGTGCGAACTCGGCGCCGACCAGGACCTCGGCGAACCGCTCGCCCAGGCTGTCCATGTCGGTATCGAGCACGATCTTGCCGTCGCGGATGAACATGAGGTCGGTGAGGATGTGTTCGATCTCCTCGACCTGATGCGTGGTGACCAGGATGGTCTTTTCCTCATCGAAGTAGTCTTCCAGAAGGCTCTGGTAGAACTGCTTGCGGTAGAGGATGTCCAGGCCCAGCGTAGGTTCGTCCAGCACCAGCAGCCGGGCATCGATCGACATCACCAGGGCCAGGTGCAGCTGCACGATCATGCCCTTGGACAGCTGTTTCACCTTCTGCTGCGGCTGCAGCTTGGTGCGGGCCAGGAAGGCGTCGCACTTGGCGCGGTCGAAGCGGGGGTGGGTGTTGGCGACGAAGTCGACCGCATCCTTGACCCGGATCCAGCGGGGCAGCACGGCCACGTCGGCGATGAAGCAGACCTGTTCCATGAGCTTGTCCCGATCCTTGCGGGGATCCAGGCCGAGGACATTGAGCTGGCCCTCGAAGGTGGTCAGGCCGAGGATGGCCTTGAGCGCCGTGGTCTTGCCTGCCCCGTTGGGGCCGATCAGGCCGACGATGCGCCCCGATCCGATCTGGAAGCTGGCGCCATCCAGCGCCAGTGACGACTTGTAACGCTTGCTCAGGCCGGTGGCGGTAACGACCGCGGTCATGACGGATCCTCCGTGGAGCCTTGGGCTTCACGCATCAAGGTCTTGAGATCGAGGCCCATGCGCTGGAGACGGGCAAACAGTGCCGGCCATTCTTCGCGCAGGAAGCGCTCCCTTTCACTCTTCAGTAGCGCGTCGCGCGCTCCATCGATCACGAACATGCCAAGACCCCTCCGTTTCTCAACCAGTTGTTCGTCGACCAGCTCCTGATACGCCTTGGAAACAGTCAGCGGGTTGATCTGAAAATCCCCCGCGACCTGGCGTACCGACGGCAGCGGGTCGCCTTCGTTCAAGGCGCCGTCCAGGATCATCGCCACCACGCGTTCGCGGAGCTGGCGGTAAATCGGGACGCTGTCGTTCCAGGTGATGGACATGTAGTTAATCCTTGGCCGTGCGGCGCAGTGCATTACCAAACGAATAGTAGGGCATGGCCAGCTGCGCGCCGATCAGCGCAGCGGCGCGATCTTCCGCGCTGCGCTTGATGGCGGCAGCCGCCGAGTCCAGGGTGGCCTCGCTAGCCAGGACAGCCTCGCGCACATCGGCGTCGGTGGGCCTCACCTGGATAGCGGGGAGGTCGACGACGCGGACGCCGTTGACAAAATGAGGTGCGGCGACCAGTGCAGCGGCGCGGTCATCGAAGGAGCGCAGGGCGAACACGCTGGTTCCGGCAATCAGGACAGAGGCGGTAAGTGCGATGAGGTTCGGCGCTTTCATGGTTCGACTCCGATGACTGTGCTGCAGGTCGGGCAGTGGGTTTAGAGGGAGGCGACGTTGGCGTCGGCGTCGGCGTAGACGACGATCGGAGCCAGGTCGGTCACGTGGGTGCCGTTGATCTCGGTGATGGGAGCGGCGGAGGTGCTGGTGCTGTGGAAGCCGGCCAGGGTGGCGGTGGCGATGACGAAGGCGGCGGCGAGGGCGGCGACGTTGAGGTTGTTTTTCATGTCAGTACTCCAGTGGTGGTGTGGGTGACCGGTGTTGTAGTGAACTATAACACCAGATTTTTAGTCGTCAACCAGAATTTCGTGAAATTCCATATGACTTATGGCCTATGCCCTGCCGCGCTGTGCTGGTGGGGTGCGTCGGTGGCACTAGCTCTGATGCGGTCTGTGAGGAAAAGGTTTAGGCGGGCAGCCCATCGCCGCATCTCTGCGGGAGCCGCTTCAGCGGCGATGGGGTGCTAGCCGCAACCTCGCCCGCTGCCGCGGGATCGCCGATGAATCGGCTCCCACAGGTCTTTTTTGCCCAAAACGAAAACGGCCGGCCCCCGAAGGAGCCGGCCGTCAGCCGAGCGAGGTCGCGAGAGGCTTACAGCTCCGCGCGGAACTCGACGCCGATGATGCGCGGGTCGTTGACGAACGCCGTGCGGTTGTTGAAGTCGATACCGCCGGTGATCACCTTCTTGTCGGTGATGTTGCGACCGTAAAGGGCGATCTCGCGCTTGCCGAAGTCCCAGTTGTAACCGACGCGGATGCCGCCTTCGAGGAAGGGCTTGCTCTTGAACTCTTCGGAGTCGTACAGGAAGAAGTTCACTTCGCTGCGGTAGTTCCAGTCGGTGTAGACGAAGAACTCACCGCTCTCGCCGTACGGGATGCCGTAGCGGGCGGTCCAGGTACCGATCCACTTCGGCGCGTTGGGCAGCGAATTGCCGTTGATCAGCGCATTGCCGTCCGCATTGAGCGGATCGAGGACCGTGCAGCCGCCGCCGCACGGGGCGATCGCCAGGTTCTTGTCCTTCAGCTCGGTGTGGTTATAGCTGCCACCGGCGGTCATGTAGAACTGCGGCGTCAGGTAAGCCTCGAGGTCGAACTCGGTGCCGTAGCCCTGGGTCTTCTTCGCATTGATCAGCTGCGTGACGTTGCTTGCACCACCGACCGCGGTCAGCTGCTGGTTATGCATGTCGTACTTGTAGATGTCGGCGTTGAAACGGACCTTGTTGTCTTCCGTGGTCGACTTGAAGCCGATTTCGTAAGAGGTGACTGTCTCCGGCCGTGCCGTGGAAATGCTGTTGGCGAAGGTGATGCGGCCCTGGACGCTGGGCGCGCGGAAGCCGTTGGCGACGCGTGCGTACACGTTCGCGTTCTTCGACAGCTGCCACGTGCCGGTGAGGTCGCCGCTCCAGCGCGAGTCGGTCGGCTTGGAGGTCAGCGGGCCGATCGGGCCGGTGAAGCCGAGGAAGCGCTCCGCGCTGAAGTCACGCTTGTCGTGCGACCAGCGGGCGCCGGCGCGGACGTCGAACTCGTCGGTGAACTGGTAGTCGGTCGAGCCGAACAGCGCCCAGGCCTTCGTATGCTGGCTCTGGTCGACCAGGCCGTTGAGGGCGTGGTTGTTGAGCGTGTCGTACGAGTAGTTGGTGATCGCAACGTCTTCGTCGAAGTAGTACGTGCCCACCTGCCACTTCAGGCGCTCCGAGCTGTCGTTGGACAGACGGAACTCCTGGCTGATCTGGCGATCCTTCGGCAGTGCGTCGGCCGTCTCGGAATAGAACGGCGTGGTGCGGTCGGTGCTGCTCGGGCGGGCCGGCGTCTCGGAGGCGTCGTAGCCACCGTCGACGTCGCCGAGGCTGTACGTCTGCGCGCGCTCGAGGCCGGTGATCGAGGTGAAGTTGAGATCGCCGAAGTGCCAGTTCAGGTGCAGGTTGCTGCCCCAGGTGAACAGGTGCTGCTTGTTGTTGCCATCCTGCGAGACCGAGTCACGGTCGAAGCCCTGCACGAACTGGTCGCTGCCCAGGGTGATCGAGTTGGCGCGGTTGACCATGGCGCTACCGTCGAGCAGGCGGCCGTGCACGTTGATCAGGGCGTCGAAGTCGTCGGAGTGCTTGTACAGCGCCTGCAAGCGAACGGCGCGGTCGTTGTAACCGCCGAGGTCGTCCTTCTTGCCCTTGTAATCGTTGTCGATCCAGCCGTCGCGATGCTGGGCGATGGCGGAGACGCGGCCCGACCAGTCGGAGCTGATCTTGCCGCCGATGGCGGCTTCGGCGTTGGCCGTGCCGTACGAGCCGTAGGACACGCGGGCATAGCCCTCGGTTTCCTGGGTCGGCTTGCGCGATTCGAACTTGATCACGCCGGCCGGCGAGTTACGGCCGAAGAGCGTGCCCTGCGGACCGCGAAGCACTTCCACTTGCTCCAGATCGAACAACGGGAAGCCCTTGAGGATCGGGTTCTCCTGGACGATGTCGTCGTACACCATCGACACCGGCTGCGACGCATTGAGGTCGAAGTCGCTGTTGCCGAGGCCGCGGATGTAGAACCGCGGGAACTCGCGTCCGTACGAGGTTTCGGCATACACACTGGGTGCGCGCGCGGCGAGCTGGAGCACGCCGTCGCCCGCCTGGCCAAAGGCCTCGAGCTTCTCGGCCGTGATCACGGTCATCGAGATGGGCACCTTCTGCAGGTCTTCCGTGCGCTTTTCAGCGGTGACGGTGACCGTCTCCAGCGTGGCCGTCTTGACCTTCGGAGCGTTGGGCGCGGCGTCCTGTGCGAAGGCAGGGCCGACGGTGAGCGCCGTGGCGATAGACAGGGCAATGACGAGACGTCGCGGCATACGGCGCGAGCTAACGAGAGACATGGTGTGTTCCGCCTGGGAGTTCCTGGGGTGAGAGTGCCTCGCCAACTGCGGTCGAGCCGGTCCCCTGGCGAGGGCGCGTCTTTGCGAATTATCCCTTGTGACGTGGGCATGACGGAAGTGTTGCAACGCAGAAACCTGCGTGGACTGGCATCCCCTGCCACTGTCACCGAAGTGCAATGGACGACGGATAACGTGCCGTTCGATCGAACGCGTTGGCGACGTTTAACGCATTTAGACGTCACTATCGCCGACGTTTGAGGTTTTTCTCAACCGTTTTCCTGAGTATTTTCGGAGCCAAGAACCATGAAGAGACTTCCCCTGGCCGCCGCCTTCTGGACGATGTGCGGCACCGCGGCCGCCGAGGGCGCACCGCAAGAAGCCATCGAGCTCTACGTCGATACCGCTACGCGGCAGCTATTTGCGGAGCCGGGCCCGGGCCGGCAGCGTCTTGGCAAGTTCGCCCAGGTGACCGACACGCCGGCGCCCGTCGCGGCCACGACGGCGGCTCCGACCGTCGCCACGGCCACGGCGAGCAGCACCGCGCAGCCCGCCGTGGCCGCCAGGTCGGCATCGTCGGCTACGCCGGCGACCAAGGCCTGGTACGACAAGATCGGCATCCGCGGCTACCTGCAGATGCGCTACAACCAGGAAGTCGGCGGGGACGCGAAGGACCTCAAATCCCCCGGCGATCGCTACATCGGTCGCGAACAGGGCTTTGGCATTCGTCGTGCGCGCGTTGTCATCAGCGGCGACGTCACCGACAAGATGTCGATCTACATCCAGCCCGACTTCGCCAGCACGCCGACGGGCTCGAGCACCGGTAACTTCGCCCAGTTGCGCGATGCGTACGCGGACCTGTGGCTGGACAAGGACAAGACCTACCGCATCCGTGCCGGTCAGTCGAAGATTCCGTACGGCTGGGAAGACCTGCAGTCCAGCCAGAACCGCCTCGCCCTCGATCGCGCGGATGCGCTGAACTCCGCCGTGCGCGACGAGCGCGATCTGGGCGTGTTCTTTTACTGGACACCGAAGGAGATCAAGGAGCGCTACGCCTACCTGGTCAAGTCGGGCCTGAAGGGCTCGGGCGACTACGGCGTGTTCGGCGTCGGCGTGTACAACGGGCAGGGCGCCAATCGTCCCGATCGCAACGACCAGCTGCACTCGGTGATCCACTTCTCCTATCCGTTCAAGTTCGCGAACGGGCAGTACCTCGAGGTGGGTGCGGACGCGTATTCCGGCCGCTACAAGGTGACGACCGGTTCGGCGACCATCGACGGCCGAACGTTTACTCCCACGGTGGATGCACCCGTCGCCGGCTCGACGGATCGTCGTGTCGCGGCGCACGTGGTGTATTACCCGCAGCCGTTCGGGTTCCAGGCGGAGTGGACGGTGGGGCAGGGTCCTGAGCTCGATGTCGCACGCCGTGTCGTCCGCACGCAGTCGCTACGTGGCGGCTATGCGCAGGTGATGTACAAGTTCGACGGTGACTACGGCTCGTTGATGCCGTATGCGAAATGGCAGACCTATCGCGGCGCGGCGAAGTTCGACACGAACGCGCCGAAGATGCAGGTGGATGAGATCGAGGCCGGCATCGAATGGCAGCCGTCGAACGCCGTCGAGCTGGCGGTGGCGTGGGCGAACATGCGCCGTACGGACGTGAGTACGGCGCCTTATCGTCGGATCGACGGGCAGTTGCTGCGCATGCAGTTGCAGGTGAATTACTGAGCCTACCGTGTAGGAGCCGATTTATCGGCGATGGGTGCTTGCGACACCCTGGCCCGCTGCCGCGGGATCGCCGATGAATCGGCTCCTACACGAGCTGTTGTGCAGGATTATTTTTTCTTTTTAGAAGGCGTAGCGAGGGAGGTTTCGCGAACGGACTTGAACTCGCTTCCGTCTTTCCACACAGGCCAGACGTCGCTGTCGGCGAGCTTTTCGCCGAGGGCATAGAAGGCCTTGACGTTCTGCGTGACGCCGTCGAAGTTCCAGCGCATGTCGTAGACGTCGGTGGGCTGGTGGTAGTGGTTCTTTACGTAGTCTTCCTCGGCGGCCTCGCCGGCGGCCTTGCCACCGACCACCATGTCGATGCCACCGCCGGCGGCGAGCGCGGGCACGCCGGCCTTGGCGAAGTTGAAGTGGTCGGAGCGGAAATAATGGCCCTTCTCTGGTGAGGCATCGCCGCTGACGACCCGACCGTCTGCCTTGAGCACCTCGGCGAACATGTCTTCGAGATCACCCTGGCCAAGGCCGACGACCTCCATATCCTTCGTCGCGCCGGTGATGGGCAGGGCGTCCATGTTGATGTCGGCAACGGTCTTGTTGAGCGGGAAGGGCGGGTGGGCGACGTAGTATTTCGAGCCGAGCAAGCCCGATTCCTCCATCGTCACCGCGGCGAAGATCACCGTGCGCTTCGGCTTGTCCTGGGCGAACTTGCCAGCGATTTCCAGCAGGGCGGCGATGCCGGTGCCGTTATCCACGGCGCCGTTGTAGATCTGATGGCCTTTGAGCGACGGATCGTGGCCAAGGTGGTCCCAGTGAGCCGTGTAGACGATGGCTTCGTCGGGCTTGTCGCTACCTTTGACCATGCCGATGACGTTGTTGCTCAGCGAATGCGTGATCGCGCTTTGCAGGTGGATCGATGCCTTGGCTTCGAGTGGCACGGCCTTGAAGCCGCGAACATCGGCCTGTTTGGCGAGGTCGTCGAAGTTCTTTCCCGCCTTTGCAAAGAGGCGCTGCGCGGCCTCATGGGTCAGCCACCCGGCGACGGGCAGGCGAGGCGACGGATCTTCGCTCTGGGGCAGGTCGAGACGGGGCGTGGACCAGCTGCTCTGGACCACGTTCCAGTTGTAGGCGGCGGGTTCGGTCTGGTGGACGATGAACGCGGCGGCGGCACCCTGGCGGGCGGCTTCTTCGAACTTGTAGGTCCAGCGGCCGTAATAGGTCATCTCGCGACCCTTGAACAGCGTCGGGTCGTTGGCGTTCCAGCCCGGGTCGTTGACCAGGATGATCACCGTCTTGCCTTTGACGTCCACCCCGTCGAAGTCGTTCCACTGGGCTTCCGGCGCGTTCACGCCATAGCCCACGAAGACGACGTCCGAGTCCTTGAGGTCCACGTCCGACTTTGCCTGCAAGGTGCCGGCGACCATGTCACTGCCGAAGGCGAACGCTTCCTGGCCACCCCCTTCGGTGACATCGAGCCTGACGTTGGCCGTATCGGTCAGCGCGGTGGAGACGGCGGGCACGGATTGCACCCACTCGCCCTTGTTGCCCGGCTCCAGGCCCATCCGCTTGAACTGCTCGATGATGTAATTGGTGGTCAGGCGCTCGCCCAGCGTACCGGGCTTGCGGCCGTCGTATTCGTCGGACGAGATCACCCGCAGGTGGGCAGCGAAGTCGTCGGGCGTGATCTCGGGACTGAAGGTGTGCTGCTCGTTCGCCACGGCGGGAAGCGGCGGCGGGGGCGAGGTGGCGGCCCTGGCCGGGGCGGCCGGCGGGGCCGCCGCGGTCTTGTCTTCGTCGTGGGACTGGCAGGCCGCCAGGGTCAGGGCGGTCAGGCAGGCGAGAGCGAGTCGACGCATCGGCGGGGAGCCCCATGGGTGGATAAAGAGGATTCCGAGTGTAACGGCAAGGGCGACCCTGTCGCCGGGGCGACAAGGGCCCCATAATGGTCGGTTATCCCGTTCCCGGAAGACCTCTCCCCATGCGTATCGGCATCGACTTCGGAACCAGCTATTCGGCGGCCGCGGCCGTCGTGGACGGTCAGCTCGAACTGGTCCGTTTTGGCGACGCCCGCCAGTTCCGGACGGCGGTTTTCTTCCCCGAAGTGGTGCCCAACGTGGACGACTTCGTGTTGACCCCGGCCCTGGAGGCCCAGGTGGATGCGTTCGTGCGCGCCTCGCGTCTCGACGAGCGCCAGGCCGGTCGCACCCCGCGAGGCGAGATGGATCTGCGTCGAGACGCCATCCGCGTCGTGCGCCGTCAGTGGATGGAAGAGCGTACACGCGAAGCCTCGGCGTCCGTGGCCAGCTTCCAGGATGCCCTTTTTGGCGAGGAAGCCGTCGATGCCTATCTCGAAGAAGGCACGGGCAACCTGATCGAATCGCCGAAGTCGATGTTCGGCTACAAGCTCGATCCGCGTGTGCGCAAGACCATCGTCAGCATCGCGGCGCATATCCTGGAGCACGTTCGCCTGGTGGCCACCCGTCAGTTCGGCACGCCGGTCCGTGAAGCGGTCATCGGCCGTCCGGTCGAGTTCCGTAGCTCCATGGGCGCCGCTGGCGGCGAGCAGGCCCTCTCCATTCTGCGTGAAGCGGCGCGGATCGCCGGTTTCGACGAGGTGTCGTTCCTCGAAGAGCCTGCCGCCGCGGCCATGCATTACCACCAGTCGCTGGCGGAACGTCAGCGGGCGATCATCGTCGATATCGGCGGCGGCACGACCGACGTCGCCTATGCCGAACTCGGTGCCGGCGAAGTGCCGATCATGCATCGCAGCTGGGGTTTGCCGCGCGGCGGCACGGATCTCGACGTCGGCGTGAGCCTGCACAGCTTCATGCCGCGGTTCGGCAAAGACCTGAGTGGCGTGCCAGTCCACCATTTCGTCGAAGCGGCCAGCGTGCACAACCTGCCCAAGCAGCGCGAGTTCCGCAAACAGGACTATCGCCTCGTGGACGAGCCCTTCGGGTCGCGTCTGCGTGCCCTGCAGGGCACCGGTGCGACCACCCGGCTGAACCAGTCGGCCGAGCGCATGAAGATCGATCTTTCCGCTTCCGACGAAGCGTCGGTGACGCTGGATTTTATCGAGGCAGGTCTGAAGATCGACGCTGTTGCCGGCGATTTTCGTGCGGCGTCGGAAGATTTCCTCGACCGCATGGGACGCCTTCTCGACCAGGCCCAGGCGGACATTGGTGAGGCACCGGCGAGCGTTTTTCTCACTGGTGGCACGTCCCGGTCGCCGCAGGTTCGTGAGCGGGTGGGCGCAAGTTTCCCCGGCATCCGGGTAGTACACGGCGACCCCTCGCTGGGTGTAGTCTCTGGGCTCGCACAAGCGGCACTTTTATCAAATTCATCAATCGCTTCCGAGAGTCGCTAAGCTAATTCGGCATATTCACAATGTGCGAGCATGTCCTGCATTACATCGTTAGTTATGGCGTCGGCGCGGTGCGATTGAGAAAGTGAGTTAGTGCCGATCGATGGAGATTCAGTCGCGGCAGGGGTGGCCTGCCAGTGGATGCTGCGGGGGTGCATATGGGAAGGGTTTGCGTTCGGATACGGATGGGCAACGAATGGGGCGTTGCCGGGACGGAACGTCATAGGCGTGACGTCGTCCCGCCGACACAAGGAACAACCAACCGCAGGGAGGTAGGCGCATGACTCGCCCTTCCAACGTTCAGGGGCTGGAAGATTACGATCTGGTCAGTCTTGGCGCGTCGCTGGGCATGTGCGAGGTCGATCTGTTGACCCTCAGCCCGGCCCGGCCCCGCGCGTCGATCGCGTCGAAGACGCACGACGGAGTGACGTATCTCACCGGGCACATCGATTTCGATGTACGGGGATCGCTCACCGTGCCCGACGACGCATGCATGCTCGTCTACCTGCACGAGACCGGCGAACGCAGCTGGTGCCAGGGTGTCGGTGTCGAATCGGAAATGGGTGTGACGTTGCTGCGTGGCACGCCGACCGATTTCATGTTCGAGCGCGGCACGCGCTTCACCCTCGTGGTCGCCCCCTATGCGCGTTTCCGCGCGCGATTCATGGCCTCCGACCACGCCGATGTGGACATGGCCGCACAACGACTTCGCCTGTTCTCGGTGACCTCCGATCATCTCAAGCGCGCTTACCGGCAAATACGCGAGCGCGTCCGCGAGGCGGATGATCTGGCCTTCGGTCCGGTCGAGGATCTGCTCGACGAGCACATCCGCGTCGCCCTGGGCTCCTCGTCCGAAGAGCGGCCGGTCGCCTCGCGCGGTCGACGGGCGCACTACCAGGTGATGCGGCGCGCCGAGCGTTTCATGCGTGCCAATCTCCGTCGCGATATCTATTCGCAGGAGCTCTGCCAGGCCGCTGGGGCCAGCGAACGCGGCCTTCGCTACGCGTTCGACGACCTGCTGGGCATTCCGCCCAATCGCTACCTCGCCATGCTTCGACTGTGCACGGCCCACCGCAGCCTCGTCACGGCGGAAGCCGGCCGGCGCTCGGTCAAGTCCGTGGCACTCAGCTGCGGCATGTGGGATCTCTCTCGTTTCGCTGAGAAATACCGCAGCGTGTTCGGCGAACAGCCGCGGGAAACGCTCGTGCGAAGCGCCCCGGCGGATGACCTGGCTCCAGCCGAGGAGTTCGAAGGCTGGTAGCGACCACGGCGCAGGGACGCTGCCGTTTACGATTATCCCGTTGCCGCAATTGAACAGTGGGATCCGCGTCCTCCTCCTCTAATCGATCCAACCACGTCCGTCCGGGCGTGGTGGTTCGATCCAGGGGAGATGGCCGTGATCCGTGACACCGCGCAGACGCGCCGCGAGGCGTTCGAGCCCTCGTCGGACAACTTTGGATTGCCTTTGCGCGCCCGTAGAGGTATTGGTAGTGCAAGTCACGCACTGCCAGTCATGTCAAAACGATTCGAGATACGTCTTATAGCTCCGTCCGGTTACGCCGAAGATCGCGCCGCCTGCCAGCGAGGCATTGAACGCCTGCAAGCGGCGGGCCACACGGTCCTCGGTACCCATGTGGTCGACCGCGTGTCGTTGCGTTTTGCCGGCAGCGATGCCGAGCGCGCGGCGGACATCAACCAGCTCGCCAATCCCGACCTGCCGTTGCCGGACGTCGTCATGGCCATTCACGGCGGTTACGGGGCCATCTCGCTGCTGGCCCACCTCGACTACGAGGGCTTGTCGGCTCGGTTCGTGGAAAGTTCGTGCGTGCTGGTCGGGCATGGCGATTTCACGGTGATCCAGTGCGCGCTCTATGCGCGCTGCCGGATCGGCTCGCTCTTCGGCCCGATGCTGGTGCAGGATTTTGGCGCCGGCTACCTGCGCGAAAATACGTGGCGGCACTTCTGGCAGACCTTGCAGTCACCGCGTACCGATATCAGCTGGTTGTGTCCGGACGGGCAGCAGGATCTCCACACCGAGGGCACCCTATGGGGAGGCAACCTCTCGGCCCTCTGTAGCCTCATCGGTACGCCGTACTTGCCCGTGATCGAGGACGGCATCCTCTACGTCGAGGAGACCGGCGAGCAGGCGTACCGCGTCGAGAGGATGCTGTATGAGCTGTCGCTGAGCGGTGTGCTCGCCACGCAGCGGGCGATCATCCTGGGCGGGCTGGGCGGCCAGCGCGTCAGCGAATACGACAACGGCTACGACATCGAGCACGCGCTCGATCGCTTCGCCGCAGCCTGCGGCATTCCGGTTGTTCGCGGTCTCGCGTTCGGTCACGGACAGGACAAATGGACCCTGCCGTTCGGCGCCCGCGCCGTACTGGACGTCGCGGACGGGACGGCCGAGCTACTAGTGAGTGGCTATCCGTATAAGGCCTGATCAGGCCTGAGCTGTAGAAAGCCTGAGCCCCGAGGCTCAGGCCGGTGACGCTGCGCTCAGCCGAGTGCCGTGACCTGGGTGGCGCCGATCACGCCGATGAAGACGATCGAGAGCATCCAGAATCGGGCGGGGTCGCGCCACACACACACGCCCAGGCAGACGATGCCGAGCACGCAGGAAACGATGCCGGCGGCGTGCAGGCCCAGTGTGATCAGTGACGGATCGGAACCGCCCGTGGCGATCATCATCGGTCGGAAAATGGCGTACCAGGCCAGGACGAGGCAGGCGCCGCCGACGATACCGAGCAGCCAGTTGGCGGGATGATTCTTCGGCAGCATATTGATGCCGAGATAGATCGCAAGAACAACGACAGCGAAAACGACGAGCAGCAAAGCCATGCGTTAACCCCTTTGTCTTTGTCGTGGCTCGCGGTCCCCACCGCTAGAGCCAACCGCCCGAGCATGGCCCATCGAGCCCCGCAGGTCATGCTGCGGCGCAGAAGGGTGCTTTCTCAGGGTTTCGTCGGCGAATCCGGCGTTTCGTCGGAAACGCGTCGAGGAAGGCCCGCGCCGCATCGTATGCTCCGTCGCAGTCAAGTTCCGGAGCCCTGCGATGGCCAGCCTCAAATTCCTCGGTCGTGTGCTCGTCGCATGGTTTGCCGCCTGGTGCATGCTGCTGGTGCTGTTCGGCATCTTCGACTGGCACCACGGCGAACTCCCCTGGTTCGTCACGCTGGCCTGGTTCGTCGGCCTGCTCATCGCACTGGGGCGGGGCGTCACGCATCTCTACCGGGTGCGTACGATCGCCGGACGTATCGATGCCGAAACCTTGTCCAACCGGCAGCGTCGTCGGGTTGAAGTGCCCTATGGCGCCGATGAGGCCTTCGACATCGTCGAGGCAGTCATCCGCGAGTTGCCGAACGTGCAGGACATCACCGGAGGTCGTGGGGGGCTGCAGCTGCGTGCCCTGGTTCGCTTGCTGCCTGGCGACCTTCCGCGACGTCGTGGCATGCCGCAGCAAGGCCTCGATCGGAACACCAAGGTGTCCGCGACGATCACGCCCTCGGATGGCTCCAGCAGCGTGATGTTCGTCTGCGAACCGGACAGCAGCGCCTGGATGGACTGGTTCAATCCGGACGGCGGGGCATCGCTGGAACACGTCGAAACCCTGGTCCGTGCGATGACCCAGCGGCTCACCGAGCGCCGTAACCGCGAACGCGCCGACGTGCGCCAGACTGCGATGGAGAAGGAACTGACCGCCGCCCAGCTCGGCCTGCTGCAGGCCCAGGTCGAACCCCATTTTCTCTACAACACGCTGGCCAGCGCACAGGAGCTGGTCCGCACCGATCCTGCCCGCGCCGATCGCATGCTAGGCCATCTGATCGATTACCTGCGCCGCTCCCTGCCGCGCACGGATGGTTCGTTGTCCACGCTCGGGCAGGAACTGGAACGTTCCACCGCATGGCTGGAAATCATGAAGCTGCGCATGGGCGAGCGCCTCACGGTGCACACCGAGGTCGCCGACGAGATCGCCGCGCTGCCGATGCCCTCGATGATGTTGCAGACCCTGGTCGAAAACGCCATCAAGCATGGCCTCGAGCCGAAGCCTGGCGGTGGTGGCGTGTGGATACGCGGTCGCGTGGAAGGTGGGCTGCTCTCACTGACCGTCGCCGACGATGGCATGGGTTTTCGTAGCGAAGGCTCGGGCACCGGCATCGGTCTGCGAAACCTGCGCGAACGCCTTCGCCTGACCTACGGCGCGACGGCGAGCTTCGTCATCGGCAACAACTTCCCCAACGGCGTCGCCGCGACGATCACGCTGCCTGCCAAGGGAGTGAGCGATCATGCCTAAGTGCATCGTTGCCGAAGACGAGAAGCTGCTCTCCGCGGCCCTCCAGCGCGAACTGGCCAAGGCGTGGCCCGAGCTCGAGATCGTGGCCGTCTGCGAGGACGGTGGCGAAGCGCTCGAAGCCATCGTTACGCACCAGCCGGATGTCGCTTTCCTCGATATCCGCATGCCGGGCCTGACCGGCATGGAGGTGGCGGCGGCGGCGGCGGATGCCAGCCCGCATACCCTCGTGGTCTTCGTGACCGCGTACGACCAGTACGCCGTGGACGCGTTCGAGCGCGGCGCGATCGACTATCTGCTCAAGCCAGTGGTCGCCGAGCGGCTTGCCCAGGCGGTGACGCGGTTACGCGGCCGACTCGCCGACGCGGCAAGGCATGCACGACGCACCGGTGACCTGGCAAAAGACCTGATCGGGCGCTTCGACGACGTGCCCGACGAGCCGCTCACCTGGATCACCGCGGGCGCCGGCAAGGCGACGCGCCTGATCCTCGTCGAGGATGTCATCTACTTCCGCGCCGACAACAAGTACACGGTGGTCGCGACCGCCGAGGGCGACGCGTTGCTGAGTCGCCCGATCCGCGAGCTGCTACGCCAGCTCGATCCGAGAACCTTCCGCCAGATCCATCGTTCCACCATCGTCAACCTGCGCCAGGTCGCCTCGGTCGAGCGAGACGACACCGGCAAGGGCTGTCTGCGCCTGCGAGGGCGCCCCGAAACCCTGAATGTGAGTCAGCCGTTCATGGCCATCTTCCGCGCCATGTGACGAAGGAGACTTCCATGCGCACCCTGTTAGCCATCATCTACTGCTTCCTCAACCTCGCTGGTTGCACCGACGCGCAGAACCGCAGCATCGTGGCCACGGCACAAGAGAATGGGAAGGTGACCCTCGACAGCCTGACCGACGTGCGCATGGGCCGCGCGTGGTTCGAATGCAAGGCGAGCCAGAGCGGTCGCTGCTACTACACGGTATTCAACGGCGAGGCGCAGGTCCGCGTTTTCTCGCTGTCAGTGGCCGAGGCGTTGCGCCTCGATAACCTGCCGGCGGGATTCCGCCAATGCGTCATGACGTCCGAGGGCAAGGTGTCCGCCGATTGCCGGGCGGGGTGACCTGCCAAAGGCATCGCCGCTGAAGCGGCTCCCACAGAGAGCGAAGCGGCTCCCACACCGAGCGACGTGGCTCCCACAGAGGGCATGGAGCAACCTGTCCTTTGTAGGAGCCGCTTCAGCGGCGATCCCGCGGCAGCGGGCAACCCGCTGCCGACGGCGATCAGGGTGACGTACGCGGCACGATCGTATACGTGATCTTCGACGGATGCGCCGCGTCGTGATGTACCGCGTTGTGCGCGATCACGCCCTTGGCTTCGTCGTAGTTGTTCCCACCGGTGTTGAGGTTGCGGTCGAAGCGCGGGAAGTTACTGCTGGAGATCGCCACGCGCAGCTTGTGCCCCGGATAGAAGAACATGCTCGTGTCGATCGGCTGGAAGGTGACCTTGTACACCTCGCCATCCTTCATCCACACCGGCGGCTTGTCGTAGCCCTCGCGGTAACGCATGCGCTGGATGTTTTCGGTGATGTTGAACGCCTTGCCGTCCGTGCCAACATCCATCACCTTGAAGGTGAAGTCCGTGTCCTTCGCATCGGACGACACATAGAGCGTGACGGTGATCGGTCCGCTCACTTCGGTGCCTTCCTTGAACGGCTCGGAGTCGTAGACCAGGATGTCGTTACGCGTCAGCTGCGGGTTCTGATCGAACGAACCGAACTTGACCGCGTTGCCCTGGCAGCAACCGCCACCGCCGAGCGTGGTGACCGGGTTAGCCGGATCGTAGACGAAGCTATCGGGCTGATCGGTGCCACCGGCCGCGTCGACGAGCTTGCCGTCGCCGTAGAGCGTGTTGGCTTTGCCACCGCTGGTGAAGTACAGGTCGCGCGTCACCGCACCCGCCGGCGGCCACGTCGGCGAGTTGCGCCATTTGTTCTCGCCCATCACGTAGTACATGACCTTGGGCTGCTTATCGACGACGGGGCTGTCCACGCCCTTGAGGAATTTGTCGAACCAGCCGAAGACCAGTCCCTGGTAATCGAAACGGGCGTCGCCCACGTCGAGGTCGCCGATCATGGTGTGTTCGGTGGCACGCGTGTACGCGCAGTGCAGCACCGGCGCGATGATCGCGTACTGCTCGTCCGCGATGGCCTTGGGTGCCGTGGCGCGCACCTGGTTGAACGCGGCGAGGTTCGGCGAGACGGACACATCGAACCAGCTCATGAACCACAGGCCGGGCTTGTTGATCTTCATGTCCTCGTGCCACAGGCCGCCCTTGCGCCAGGCGGGGCTGTTCGGCGTGCGCGCGATCATGTTGCCGCCGGTGGGGACGTCCATGGCATCGGCGAAAATGCCCTTCGGTCCGTCGACAGCCTTGAGGATCTCGTTCTCGGGCAGGTGCCAGAACGCCTGGTCCCAGTCGACCGGCGGCATCTGCGGATCGAGGTCGAATGCCTTGGAGGCGCGGATCAGGTCGGCCTGTGACGTGTTGGCGGGGAACATCGGACGAACCTGGTTCTGCTGGCCATAGATCCACGCCTGGAACAGCATCTGCACGGCGCCGCCGCGATACCAGTTGCCCTGCTCGTAATACGGGCCGACCTTGCCGACGCCCGCGCCGAAGCCCTGTACGTTGAACGTGGCCAGTGCCGGTTCGTTCTCCGCGACGACGGCCATCTGCCATTCGGCGGTCGACGAACAGCCGGTCGTGCCCACCTTGCCGTTGGACCACGGTTGCGTGGACATCCAGCGGACGGCGTCGACGCCATCGCTGAGTGGCGCGCCGAGGATGTCGTAGTTGCCTTCGGAGAAGTAATGGCCGCGCTCGTTCATTTCGACCAGCGCGTAGCCATGTTTCACGGCTTCGATCTCGTGCGTCATGTCACGTGGCGCACCGATCTTCACGTCCCAGAAATTGAAGTTGTACGGCGTGCGCGAGAAGATCGTCGGCACTTTTCCGGTCGCGTTCTTCGGGCGGTAGATGTCCGCCGCCATGTGCTTGCCGTCGCGCATTTTCACCATCACCTTGCGATCGATGATGGCGATGTCCTCGAGCTGCTTCTCGAGATCGATGCGCTTGGCGACGAGGGCTTTTTGCTCGGGCGTCTGCACGGCCTGCGCGGCGACGGGCGACGCGACGAGTGCGAGGCAGAAGGAAGTGACGCCGACCGACAACGCGGTCCTGACGTGTGAGAGGGCAGGGCGCGAGGGTCGCATGCTGAAGCCTTGTTGTCGGGACGATCGGCCGAGTCTGGCAAATTGTCCTAAGCAGGTAAATCCGTGACTTCTGGCATGGACGCTACGCTTCGGGCACCGAAATCCCGTGTTTCATGAGGATGGCCGATACCTCTGAACTCACCCAGTCGAAATGCTCCGGTCCCGCCGCCTCCAGCACGAGGTTCGACTGCGTCGCGAACGTCGGCCAGAACGCATCCGGGTCAGGATTCTCATGCAAGCCTGCCTGCACCTCGGTGGCCAGGCGGTCGAGCATCCCTTGAAGATCGTCGCGATGTGTCATGGCCCCAAGGCTACGCCCGCCATGTGTACGCAAGTCGTGTACGTTCGTGCTTGACCTCAACCTTGCTTGAGGTTGTTCAATAGCTGTCCCGAACGGAGGCCGGACCCCTCATGCGCATCACCCGACTGACCCTGCCGTCCACCGACGCAGGCGCCTGCCTGGCTTTCTATCGCGATGTTCTTCAACTGCCGACGACCGGATCGACCATCCATGTCGGCTGGACCGATATCGAGATCGTCCCTACGTCGACGGACGCGGGAGCCATCCATCTGGCCTTCAACCTCCCCCATCACCGCTTCGATGCAGCTTGCGCCTGGCTGGGCGAGCGGGCGCTCCTGCTGCGCGATCCGCGCGGGCAGGAGCGGTTTCGACTTGGGGGCGCATGGGACTCGGAGTCCGTTTATTTCGCCGGTCCCCATGATGCGGTGCTCGAACTCATCGGGCGACGTCCGCTCGGCCTCGGTGGCCCCGTCACGGCCGGATTCCGTAGCAGCGAAATCGCCTGCGTGAGCGAAGTGGGTTTACCGACCAAGGATGTCCCGGCGCTAGTTCGTGACCTCGTCGTGGCGACTGGCCTGCTGCCGTTCGGTAACGTCTCCGACGGGTTCGCTCCGATGGGCGATCACGAGGGATTGCTCATCGTCGTGGACCGTGACCGTCCCTGGTTTCCGGAAGGGAAACGGCTTCCGGGGGCGCGAGGCATCGAACTGCTCGTCGAAGGCGGCCTGCCCGGCGTCGTGGTGACCGACGGGCAGGGGTGGCGGATGAGCACAGCCACCTCGGAAACAGTGTCCCCCGGGAAGCGCATGCGAGGTGCGATCTCGGTCTGGTGACCTTTGGCGTCGATAACGCCAGAATCCCTTCGATGCCCTGGCCCTCCGACTACCTCGAACACACCGAATCATCCGCGCCACTGTCGGCGCTAGAGGCAGAGTGGAGGTTCACGGCGTCGTCCGATGGTGTGCATGTCGTGTTGCCGGATGGCCGTATGGATCTCATCGTCGCGTTTCGTGGCGAGGACGACCGACCGGTGGAAGACCTTCAACTGATGATCGTGGGTCCCGCACAACGCTGGAGCGATGTGACGGTTATGCGCGGTGACCGCTTCTTCGGTGTCCGCTTTCGCCCCGGCCGTGGTGGAGCCTGCCTCGGCGTCGAAGCCGCGTTGTTACGTGACGCCGGCATCGTCGGTCGCGAGGTACATAACGTGCTCGGCTCCGATGCGGAAGCGCTTCGTTCCGCAACGACGCCAGCGGAACTCGCCGTTGCCCTTCGTGGTGTCGCTCGTTGTCGCGCCGCCTCAGCAGATGAACTGCCGCCGCCGGTCAAACGGGCGATAGAACTCGTCGGGGCAGGGGGCGGTCGACTCAGCCTCGGCGAGGTTGCCGCTGCTGTCGATATCCCGCAGCGTTCGCTCCGTCGCCACCTGTCGCAGGCACTCGGCCTTACCTTCAAGGCCTATTCGTCTGTCCTGCGGTTCCAGAGGACAATGCGCCTGCTGACGCGCGACAGCCACCCGTTGAGCCTGGCCGAGGCTGCTCTCGAGGGTGGCTACAGTGATCAGGCGCACATGACGCGTGAGTTTCGGCGGCACGGCGGCTTCACCCCGGGCGCGCGACCGCCACTCGTACTCATCGGTATGGCGTTCGACTGACTGGCCGAATTATTCAAGGCACCCGGCGAAGCGAACGCTAGCCTGTCGTCGATCAACGGGAGAACTCACATGCGTCTCGGCTACACGCTCATCTATGTTTCCGATGTCACCGCCACGGTGACCTTCTACGAATCTGCGTTCGGCCTGACGCGGCGCTTCATCCACGAGAGCGGCCTCTACGCCGAGATGGCGACGGGCGAGACGACGCTCAGTTTCGCCGGCGAGACGATGGCTGACATGAATGGGCTGGCCATACGCCCGAACAGCCCGCGGGATCTGCCGGCGGGCATCGAGCTCTGCCTGGTCACGGACACGCCGGAGGAGGCGTACATCGTGGCCGTCGCCGCAGGTGCCCTCGCGGTCAAGACGGTGGAAGAAAAGCCTTGGGGCCAGAAAGTGGGCTACGTGCGCGATCTCAACGGCTGCCTCGTCGAGATCTGTTCACCGGTCAGCGCCTGATGCACGGCGTCGCCGATGTCGATGCCGACTACATCGTCATCGGCTCCGGCTTTGGCGGGAGCGTATCCGCGCTGCGGCTTGCCGAAAAGGGTTACCGCGTCGCGGTGATCGAGCAGGGCAGGCGGTGGACGCCGGATACCTTGCCAGCGACCAGCTGGAGCCTTCGGCGCTGGCTGTGGTCACCAGCTCTCGGGATGCATGGCTTTTTCGGCATGCGCTTCTTTCGTCACGTGATCGTCCTGAACGGCAATGCGGTCGGTGGCGGCTCCATCACGTATGCACAGACGCTTCTCGAGCCGCCGGCCAGCGTCTGGCGCGAAGGGCAGTGGGCGGGGCTGGAGGCGTGGGAGCGGATCATGCCGGCGCACTACGCGACGGCCAAGCGCATGCTCGGCGTCACAACCAACGAACGGCTTGCCGCAGCGGATTTCCGGCTGCGCGACATGGCGGCTTCCGTCGGTGTGGGGGCGTCGTTCTACGCGACGGACGTCGGAGTCTTCTTTGGCCGGGAGGGCGATGCACCGGGCACGGTCTACCGCGATCCGTATTTCGACGGCGAAGGGCCCGAGCGCCGTGCATGCATCGGGTGTGGCGGATGCATGGTCGGCTGCCGGCATGGGGCCAAGAACACGTTGGACATGAACTACCTCTACCTCGCCGAGAAGCGTGGGGCGAGGGTGATCGAGCAGACGCGGGTGGTGGATGTGCGTCCTCTCGGCGAGGCGCAGGATGGCTCGGATGGTTATGTCGTGACGACGCGTCGGGGTCGCATGTCGGCGCGTCTTCGCTGCAAGGCGGTGGTGTTCGCTGCTTCGTCGCTGGGTACGCAGGAACTGCTGTTCCGGATGCGCGAGAGCGGTGCGCTGCCGTCGATTTCCGCGACGCTCGGGCAGGGTGTTCGCACGAATGCCGAGTCGCTGATCGGGATTCGCTACCCGGGATCGGCGGACGATCTGTCCCGCGGGGTCGCCATCGGCTCGGGCATCCATATCGATGCGTATACGCACATCGAAGCGACGCGCTATCCCGCCGGTTCGGACGTCATGGGCTTGTTGACCACGGTGATGACCCAGGGGCGTCACCGGCGGATGAGCTGGCTGCTCACCATCGGGCAGATGCTGATGACGCGGCCACGCGCCTTGTTCCGGCTGGTGCGCACGAAGGACTGGGCACGCGAGTCGATGATCCTGCTGTGCATGCAGACGCTCGACGGCCAGCTCACCATGCGTCTCGGACGCCGTTGGTTCTGGCCGTTCAGCCGCCGCCTCGTCACCGAAGGACCGAAAATTCCGACGTTCATTCCGGCCGCGAATGCGTTTGCGATCAAGGCCGCCGAAGCAACGGGAGGCGTCCCGATGACGTCACTCTCCGAGATCTTCCTCGATATCCCGATGACGGCACATTGCCTGGGCGGCGCCGTGATGGGACGCGGTGCTGGCACGGGTGTATGCGACAGTCGTGGTCGCGTTCACGGCTATCGGAACCTGTACGTCTGCGACGGCTCGATGGTGTCGGCCAACCTCGGCGTCAATCCCAGCCTGACCATTGCCGCGCTCGCCGAGCACGTGATGAGCCACGTGCCGGTGGCGACGGCGCTCAGCGTTGCAGAAACGAACGCAGCACGGCCGTAACCAACTGGTGGTCGTCGAGCGAGGGCATGCCGGAGACGGTGATCGCGCCGATGACGCCCAGCGAGCGCAGACGCAACGGAAATCCGCCACCGTCTGACGCATGCTCGGCGGGGGACAATCCGTAACGCGCCTCGAGGGTTTGGCCAGCCTTCGCCAGCTTCATGCCGACGACGAGGGTGCTGGTGCCGAGGGCGAGCACGGTGTTGCGCTTGCGACGGATCCAGTTGCCGTTGGACGTGTCCGCGCCCGGTGTCGTCGTGTAGAACAGGGGGCGATCGCGCAAGGCGATCTCGATGGCGACGGCTCCCGACCGGGCGAGCGCCCCTTCGCGCAAGGCATTACCGATGGTCCAGGCCTCGTCGAGGCTGAAGCGGTCGAACTGCAGCGCGGCTTCTTCTGCGGCCAGCTCGTCGAGGGTCGGGTCGGTCATGTGACGGGTGTCTCCGTGGGGCATGGCGGGATTCTAGTGCCCGTAGCGCGTGCATGGCGAAAAGCGACAATCATGTCTCCCTCGTTGCAAGCACTATCTACCAGGGGATTCTTTCGGTGGCCGTCAACCGTTCTCGCGGTGACCACAGGTGTGCTCTCGCCCGACACGAAACCGCAAACCGAGGTGACCTCATGAAAATTCGCTTCATCGCAGGGGCGATGTTTCTCGCCGCCTTCGCCGCCACCGTCTTGCCTATGGAAGCGCTGGCAGCCGGCCCCGGCACCGTCGTCGGCAAGCAGGAGATCAAGGTCCGGCAGGTCTCGCCGGCGTACTGGCGGGTCACGCTGCACAACCCGCCGTTCAACATCTTCGGGCCGGAGACGATTCCGCAATTGAACGAGGTGATCACGGCGATCGAGAAGGATCCGGATCTTCGCGTCGTCGTCTTCGACAGCGATGTGCCCGGCTTCTTCCTGACCCACTACGACTTCGTTCCCGCGCTGGAAAAGACCACGAGCCTTCCGCCGGGCCCGACCGGGCTTCCGCCCTTGCCCGACATGCTGGTTCGCCTGAGCAAAGCACCCGTGGTGTCGATCGTGTCGATTCGCGGCCGGGCGACCGGCGTGGGCAGTGAGCTCTCGCTGGCCAGCGACATGCGCTTCGCCAGCCGCGAGAAGGCGATCCTGTCGCAATGGGAGGTCGGTGCCGCCCTGGTGCCCGGCGGCGGCCCCATGGCGCGGCTGCCGCGACTGATGGGTCGGGGGCGTGCTCTGGAGATCCTGCTCACGGGTGACGACATCAATGGCGACATCGCCGAGCGCTATGGCTACGTCAATCGCTCGCTACCCGATGCCGAGCTGGACGGTTTCGTCGACGCGATGGCACGGCGTATTTCCCGGTTCGACAAGCAAGCCATCGCGGACATCAAACAACTGGTCAATGGCCCGTCGCTGCCGCCCGACAACGAGATCGGCGCGGGCTGGGCGGCGTTCATCACCTCGGTCCAGCGTCCACCGGCACAAGCAAAGATCGGCCAGCTGATGAAGGAAGGCCTGCAGACCAAGCCCGACGTGGAAGCGAGGCTGGCGCACTACACGGGTGAGCTCGGCGCGACCGACGCGGGTAAGTAAGCCGGGGGATTGTTTCGCGTCGCGGAACGGTCACTGCCTGCGACCGGCCATTCATCCCCTCCGGCGCGATCCCCAACTTGGGTTCCATCGGCTCGACGTGAGCCGCCGGCGATCGACCGATCGCCGGACCCTTGAGGAGATCGACATGAGCAATGAACAGAAAGTCGCCATCATCACCGGTGGCTCGCAAGGTATCGGCGAAGGCCTGGTCAAGGCCTATCGCGCGAAAGGCTTCCGCGTCGTCGCGACGTCGCGTTCGATCGTCCAGGGCAGCGACCCGGACGTGCTCGCCGTCGCCGGCGACATTGGCGAGGCCGCCACGGCCGAGCGCGTGGTGCGCGAAGCGCTGGCCAAGTTTGGTCGCATCGACACGCTGGTGAACAACGCTGGCATCTTCATCGCCAAGCCGTTCACCGCTTACACGGCGGAAGACTTCGCCTCGATGATCTCGACCAACCTGTCCGGTTTCTTCCACATCACCCAGCGTGCCATCGCCCAGATGGAAAAGCAGGGCAGCGGCCATGTCGTCAGCATCACCACGACCTTCGTCAACCAGGCGATCGCCGGCGTGCCGACGGCCCTCGCCAACCTGACCAAGGGCGGACTCACCTCGGTGACGAAGGAACTGGCCGTGGAATACGGCGAGAAGGGCATCCGCGTGAACGCCGTCTCCCCTGGCTTCATCAAGACGCCGATCCACTCACCGGAAACCTTCGCGACGCTTGCCGCTTTCAACCCGATGAAGCGCATCGGCGAAGTCAGCGATATCACCGACGCGGTGCTTTACCTGGAAGGCGCCACCTTCGCTACGGGTGAAGTGCTTTACGTCGATGGCGGCCAAAACGCCGGCCGCTGATCGCATCGGCCGGGACGGCGCGCCTGCGGCATCACGCGGGCGCGCCGTCCACCTCTCAACGTGACTGACGGAATCCATCTCATGCAAGCGCAGCAAACCACCGTACTCAAGCTTCAGGTCGTCGCCGATGTGATCTGTCCCTGGTGTTTCATCGGCAAGCGCAGCCTGGACAAGGCGATCGTCACGCTGGCCGGGCAGGGCATCGACGTCGAGCTGGAATGGCTTCCCTTCGAACTGAACCCGAATCTGCCGCCGGATGGCATGGACCGTCGTACGTTCCGTAGCGTCCGTTTTGGTAGCTGGGAAAATGCCCTGGCGATGGATGCGCGCGCTGTCGCGGCGGGCCGTCCGCTGGGTGCCGTCTTCAACTACGACAAGCAGACGCGTACGTCGCATACCCTGGCCGCGCACTCGCTGCTCCGCCTTGCCTGGAACGAAGGCGGCTCGTCCCTGCAAACGCGCCTCGCCGATGCGATGTTCACGGCGTACTTCACCGATGGGCTGGACCTGAGCGATCGCCGCGTGCTCGAGACGCTGGCACAGCGTCTGGGCATGGCGCCGCAGGCAGTGGATCGCTCTACGGCCCTGCACGCCGAGGTGCGTCAGCGGGAGCAGGCCGTGCAACAGGCGGGTGTGACCAGTGTGCCGAGCTATTTCATGAACGACAAGCCGTTCTTCACCGGTTCGCAGGATCCACAGGGCTATGTGCGCCTGCTCACGGAAGCCGCGGCTGCCTAGTGGCCGCCGAGGGCTTCCGCTTCGGCCATCAGGCGTGCGAACTCGGCACGTAGCAGCGGTACGGCGAAGTCGACGAAGCTGCGCACCTTGGGCACGGCCAGACGCCCGTTCGGCGTGATGAGGTGCACAGGCAGGCCGACGGACTCGGCATGACGGAGCACAAGGCGCAGGGAGCCGTCACGGACGTGGTCCGCTACGTGATACGTGTAAAGCCGTGTCACGCCGTGGTGCGCCACCGCAGAGGCCATGGCGGCGCGCACGCTGTTCACGACCAGTCGTGGCTTGAAACGGATCGAGCGCGCGATGGTACTGCCCGGCGCAGGGGGAAACACCCAGGTGTCGTGGCCGAAGTGTGTCGTCGTGATGATCCGGTGCTGGAGCAGGTCGCCGGGTTCGCGAATCGTCGGTCGGGCGTCAAGATAGGTCGGTGACGCCACGACCACGCGTTTCACGTCGCCGCCGACGCGGGTGGCGACCATCGACGAATCCTGCAGCTCGCCCACGCGCAGGGCGATGTCGATGCCCTCGTCGACGAGATTGGCGTGGCGATCGAGCAGCCTGAAGTCGATCGATACGTCCGGATAGGCTTCGAGATAGGCGTCGATGACGGGTCGAAGAATGTCCTCGCCACTGACCGGCGGCGCGGTGATGGTCAGCGTGCCACGCGGCGAGGCACGCTCGCCCGCCACACTGAGGTCGGCTTCGTCCAGTTCGGCCAGTACGCGGCGGCACGCCGCGGCATAGCGCTCGCCCGCTTCGCTCAGGCGGATCGACCGGGTGGTCCGGTGCAGCAGTTCGGCACCGACGTGATGCTCGAGAAAGGCGATGGCCCGGCTCACGGCCGCAGGCGATCGGGAAAGGCGCCGGCCGGCACCCGCCAGGCTGCCTTCATCCAGTGCGGCAACGAACACTTTCATAGCTTCGATACGGTCCATCGGCATAGGATAGCTCTCGTCGTCTATGCTTGTGACGGGGCGGGATTTGACCTGTCCGTGCGGGGCATCATGTCGTCGACAGAAACGTTCAAATTCGTACTTATTCTTCTAGTCGCGATCCTTGCCCTGGAGTTGATCGCACGCCGCTTTCGGCTGCCTTCGGCTGCGGCACTGCTGGCCGGCGGTATCGGCATCGCCTTCCTTCCCGGCATCCCGCCGGTGACCTTCGACCCCGAGCTGGTCCTGATCGTCTTCCTTCCGCCGCTGTTGCAGGATGGCGCGTACTACACGGTGTGGTCGGATTTCCGCAGGTATCTCGGCGGCATCCTCTGGCTGGCCATCGGCGCGGTCGTCTTCACGACGCTGGCCGTCGGCGCCACGGTGCACTGGATCGTTCCGTCGCTGCCCTGGGCCGCGTGTTTTGCCCTGGGTGCGGTGGTCTCGCCGCCGGATGCGGTGGCCGCCAAGGCCGTGCTCGGCAAGGTCCGCTTGCCGCGGCGTTTGATGGTGCTGCTCGAAGGCGAGAGCCTGCTCAACGACGCGACGGGGCTGGTGCTGTTTCGCTTCGCCGTCGCCGCCGCACTGACCGGCGCGTTCAGTGCGCAACAGGCCGCGCTGAGTTTCGTTGGCCTTGCGGTCGGTGGTATCGCCGTGGGTGCGGTGGTCGGTCTCGTAGCGGTCCAGGTGGTGCGTCGTATAGGCCATATCTACCTTGCGATCACGGCCGCCTGCCTGTCGCCCTGGGCCGCTTATATCGGCGGAGAAAGCCTCCATGTCTCCGGTGTCCTGTCGGTGGTGACGACGGGCATCCTGCTGGGCTGGTACCAGCACGACATTTTCTCGGCGAACGTGCGCGTTCGCGCTACGGCGTTCTGGGCGGTGATGATCTTCCTGCTCGAAGCGCTCGTCTTCATCCTGATCGGCTTCTCGCTGCGCAGCGTCGTCGAGCGTCTGGGCGGTATCGGCAGTGCGCTGGATGCCCTGGGCCTGCCGATTCTCGCCGTGCTGGCCGCGGTGATCGTCTCGCGGTTCGTCTGGATCTACGCCACCGACTACCTGCGCGCGCCGCTCGCCCGGCTCGTCGGGAAGAAGGTGCCCCCGGCGTCGCCCGCCGCGTCGTTCCTGCTGAGCTGGGCGGGTATGCGTGGGGTGGTAACGCTAGCCATCGCGCTGTCGCTGCCCGAGCAGATGCCCGGTCGTGACCTCACGCTGGCCGCCGCCTTCGCGGTGATCCTGGTCACGGTGGTGGTGCAGGGCGGTACGATCGCCCCGGTCATCCGCTGGCTGAAGCTCGACGCCGCCGTGCACGTCGACACCGCGCACCTCAACGAGGGGCAGGCGAACCGACTGATCGACATCGCCCAGCTGGAGGCGATCAAGGCACGCGCATACGACAGCGAAGGACAGCTGCTGCATCCGCGTCTGTTGGAGCAGTACACCTATCGGGTGACCATCGCCGAGCGCTTCGCCATCGCGCCGCAGGACTTCACCGGCGGCCGCGAAGCGCACTACGACATGATCCTCGCCGCCATCGCCGCCGGGCGCGCGGAACTGCTCCGCCTGCATCGGTCGGGGCAGATCCACGACGAACTGCTGCACTACTTCGAACGTGATCTGGACATGCAGGAGATCTCTGCCGAGAACGATCGGCAGAGTCCCTGATACCGCAGGTCAGGCGGCGTGCTTCATCGACGCCATGTCGATGACGAAACGGTACTTCACGTCGGCCTTCGCCATGCGCGAGAAGGCCGTCTCGATGTCCTGCATGCGGATCATCTCGATGTCCGCGACGATGCCGTGCCTGGCGCAGAAGTCGAGCATCTCCTGCGTTTCCTTCGTGCCGCCGACCAGCGAGCCGGTCAGCGAGCGACGACCACCGATCAGGTTGGCGACCGACGGTGACGGGTGGGGCTCGGCAGGGATGCCGACCAGCACGTGGGCACCGTCCAGCGAGAGCAGCGACGTGTAGGTGTCGAGGTCGTGCGCCACGGCGACCGAGTTGAGGATCAGGTCGAGGGTGCCCGCATGCGCTGCCATGGCGGCGGCATCGCGTGAGTTCACCACTTCATGCGCGCCGAGGGCGAGCGCATCCGCACGCTTGGATTCCGAGGTCGTGAAGGCCACGACGTGCGCACCGAGCGCGCGAGCGAGCTTGATGCCCATGTGGCCCAGACCACCGATACCGACAACACCGACCTTGCGACCAGGGCCAGCTGCCCAGTGACGCAGCGGTGACCACATGGTCACGCCGGCGCAGAGCAACGGAGCCACGGCGGCGAGCTGTTCCTCGCTGTGCGTGATGCGGAAGACGAAATCCTGCTTCACCACGATGGCGTCCGAATAGCCGCCCTGGGTGGTCGTGCCGTCGACGCGGTCCGGGCTGTTGTACGTCCAGGTCGCGCCCTTGAGGCAGTAGGACTCCTGGCCATGCAGGCAGTTCACGCACTGGCCGCAGCTGTCGACCATGGTGCCGACGCCGACGAGATCGCCGGGCGTGAAACGGGTGACCTTCGCGCCGACCGCGGTCACGCGGCCGACGATTTCGTGGCCCGGCACCAGCGGATAGTCGGTGCCGTTGGGATAGATGAGGCCGTCCCATTCGCCGTGTGCGGTGTGCAGGTCGGAATGACAGACGCCGCTGAACAGGATCTCGATGTGCACGTCGTCGGCGCGCGGGTCGCGCCGTTCGAAGGTATACGAAGCCATGGGTGCGGTGGGGGAGAAAGCGGCATAGCCGCGTGCGATGGACATGGGAGTTTTCCTGGATAGGACGGGTGACTGTCGTGTCGGTGGGGTGCGGCGGGTGCCGCCCGCGGCAAACAGTGGGGGTGGGGCGAGGGCTGGGTAGACGGCGGGAGGGCCGATCTGTGCGGACACGGGCGTCCGCAGTGGCATGGGCGGCAGGCGATTGCGGAATCCGCGGCCGCACTGTCTGGACCTCTGACGGTCTACCGGGTGGGCAGGAGAGCGCCCAACTCACGGTCTGACGCGGAGCCTCCGCGATACCTCCTTCTCACTACCGGCCGACTGTCATGACCCGCAAGCTGCTCGAACCCATCTCCCTAGGTCCCATCCGCCTCGACCATCGCGTGGTCATGGCGCCGCTCACCCGCATGCGCTCCGAACAGCCGGGCGACAACCCGGGCGACCTGATGGTGGAGTACTACCGTCAGCGCGCTTCCAAGGGCGGTTACATCGTGTCGGAGGCGACCGTGGTCGCACCGAACGGCGGCGGCTACCTCGGCTCCCCGGGCATCTACAGCGATGCGCAGATCCCTGGCTGGAAGCGCGTCACCGACGCCGTGCACGCCAAGGGCGGTGTGATCTTCCTTCAACTGTTCCACGCGGGCCGCCAGTCGCACTTCGACATGCAGCCCGATGGCGGTGCGCCTGTCGCTCCTTCTGAAGTTGCCTACGAAGGCGTTGCCTATACAGCGAACGGCTGGGTTCCCAGCTCGCCGCATCGCGCGCTGAGCGAGGCGGAAGTGGTCGACATGGTGGAGCAGTTCCGTCTTGCCGCTGTGCGTGGCAAGGAAGCCGGCTTCGACGGCGTCGAGATCCATGGCGCGAACGGCTACCTGATCGACCAGTTCCTGCAGGACGGCTCGAACCAGCGTAGCGATGCCTACGGCGGCAGCATCGAGAAGCGCGCCCGCTTCCTGCTCGACATCACCAAGGCTGCCATCACTGTATGGGGTAGCGATCGCGTCGCCGTGCGTCTCGGCCCGAGCGGCAGCTTCGGCGACATGAAGGACTCGAATCCGGAGGCGCTGTTCACCTACGTCGCGTCCGAACTCGACAAGCTCAACCTGGCTTACCTGCACCTGATCGAGCCGCGCGTGCTCGGCAACTCGGAAGACGCATCGAAGGACCAGAACCCGGTCGCTTCGCGCCTGCTGCGCAACGTCTTCCACGGTCCGCTGATCGCCGCAGGTGGTTTCACGCCGGAATCGGCCGAAGCGATTCTTGCCGAGGGCAGTGCCGACATGGTCGCCTTTGGTCGCTTCTTCATCTCCAACCCGGACCTGCCGGCCCGCATCGCCGAGGGCGCTCCGCTGGCTGCTTACGACCGCGATACGTTCTACGGTGGCACGGCCGCGGGTTACACGGATTATCCGGCACAGGCCGAGGTGGCCGTCGCCTGAGATTGCCTTGAAAGGGCGGAAGGCAGCAGGATGTAGCCTTCCTCACCCCGGATGAGGCGCCCGCCTTGGACAGCCTGAGCTCCCTCGCCACCTTCGTCCACGCGGCGGAAACGCGCAGCTTCACGCAGGCTGGGCGCATCCTCGGGCTGTCCTCGTCGGCCATCGGCAAGACGATCGCCCGCCTCGAGGCACACCTGGGTGTGCGCCTGTTCCATCGAAGCACGCGAAGCATCTCGCTGACTCCCGAAGGCGAGATGCTGCTGGAGAGCTGCCGGCGGATTCTCCAGGAAATCGGCGACGTGGAGCGTGAGCTGGCGGGTAACCGGGCCACGCCGCGCGGCAAGTTGCGGGTCAGCCTGCCGATTCTCGGCGGTCTTTTCGCCCCGACGCTGGCCGGTTTCATGGCCAAGTATCCCGAGATCGAACTGGATCTCGACTACAGCGACCGTCTGGTCGACATCGTCAACGAAGGTTTCGACGTGGCCATCCGCACGGGCGAAGGGGTCGACTCGCGACTCATGTCGCGGCGACTGGGCCTGTATCACCTGGTGCTCGTCGCATCGCCCGGCTACCTCAAGCGCGCGGGGACCCCCGACGTGCCGGCGGATCTCGCCAGTCACGCGTGCCTTCATCATCGCTTTCCCACCACCGGCAAGCTCGAGCGCTGGCCATTCCGTCAGGACAACAAGGGGCCCGACGTTCCGGTACCCGTCGCCGCGGCAGCTAGCACGCTCGCTCCCTTGCTCGAGATGGCCGAGGCGGACTGCGGCATCACCTGCGTGCCCGACTTCACCGTCGAACCCAGCGTGAAAGCGGGTCGGCTCGTCCGTGTGCTCGACGACTTCCTCGATCACGAGAACGTGTTCCGCGCAGTGTGGCCATCGAGTCGCAACATCGCGCCACGGCTTCGCGCCTTCCTCGATTACTTCGGTGCCAACCTCTTTCCGAGGCAGAACGCCGGGCGCTGAGCGCTCGTCGGAGCCAGCCGACGCTTTGGCTACCGCCCGCCGAGCGTGGCCACGAAGCGCATCGCGCGAGCGATGCTGGTGCTGATGATGGGCAGGCGTCCGACCGGGATCGAGATCACCGCGACCTCCTCGCGATGGAGGTGGATGTTCGCCTCCGCATGGCCCCAGGCCAGTTCCACTTCGTTGGGTGCCAACGAGCGGGACGGCACGTCGTCGTTGGTGATGCGCTGCACTTCACGAAAGAAGTGCAGGTGTAGAAATCCATCGTCGGTCGGCCCGGTGACGGCCATACCTGTGGCGACCCCCGACACGAAATGCGACGTGCGCGTGTGGAGGATGCTTTTCGTCTGCACTTCGGACACGGTCAACCCTCACTTCCCCTTCTCCCAAGCATAGGAGGGGGATGATGTCGCCGTCTATCGGACGAGTGGGGCTGGATGCGACAAATGTGCGGAGGTCGGCACTTCAGATGGTGAGGGGGCGCCCGAGTTCCCTGCCGTAGACCGCAAGACGGTGGCCTTCGGCCAACCTCTCGGCCTCGTAGACAAAGAGGGCTCTCTCGAGCGGCAGTCGATCGAGTGCGGCCACGAGCGCCATCGCGTCGCCCGCCGCCTTGGCCACGCCCATCGCCGTGTGGGGACGTATGACGAAGGCCGCATCGCCGAGCAGGGCGACGCGGTCGCGGACCATACGGGTGCTCTCGTAATCGAAGATTGCCTGTAGCGAGGGTGTGGGTTCCGCTTCCACGGCCAGTACAAAAGGCGTGGGGAGGACCTCGCGGGCCGTCTCCCTCAGTGCATCGCAGAGAGGCAACGGTACGTCGCCTCGGGCCACGGAATACGCGCGCAGGCGCCCGTCGCTGCCGGTGAGCCAGCGATCGAGCGCGAGGCCTTCGGCGGCCTGCCGGTACCACACCCAGTTGTAGCGTCGCTGGCCGGGCGCCGTCTCACCCGCAGGTCCGGGCACGAGATAACCGAGGATCTGAGACCCACGCGGGTGGTAGAAAGCGAAGCGTTCGGAAAGCACGGCGGCCGCCGCGGCCGGGAGATGGGTTTCGGCAATCAGCCCGCGCCAGGCGACATAGCCGGCGTAGGTGCTCGCGGTGGGGCCATGGCTCACGGCCGGGCGCACGACCGAGCCGACACCGTCCGCACCGATCACCAGGTCGAAGCGATGCGCCTCGCCGTCGTCGAGGACGATCGTCGCCGCCGAACTCGTGTTCTCGACGCGGACCACGCGGGCGCCCACGCGATACGCCGCCGGCGGCAGCAGGTGCCGGACGGTGCGATAAAGGTGGTCCCATGAAATCTGGGTCTGCGGCGTCACGTCGCGCTGGGCGATGCTGCCGTTCCGCGCGAACGTGATCCGCTCGTGCGCGAGTACGCCGACGCGCGCTGCCTGCTCGCAGCCGAGCAGGCGCAGGATGGCGTACAGCTCGCGCTGGCCGACCAGTCCTGCGCCGCGACCTTCGAGGCCCCGCTCGGAGCGCTCGAAAACGTGGACGTCATGGCCGGCGGCGCGCAGCAGGCTCGCCGCGAACAAGCCGCCCATGGAACCGCCCACGATGCCGATGCGTAACGTCATACCTTCAACGTAACAGCTGGCGGGCCCGCGCTCCTTGGCGTTTTGTTCCGTGGCCGATGGCGACGGCGCCTTGCATGCGGTGGATCAGCGCGCCGAACGCTCGGCGCGTTCACGCGCTTCCATTTCCTCGATCGTGTAGATCGTCTCGGGAATGGCCTCGAGGCGCGCCTTCGAAATCGCCTCGCCGTTGCCGTCGGAGATACCGTAGGAGCCTTCGTCGAGCTTCTCCAGCGCGCGGTCGACGATCGTCAGGCGACCCTCGTTATGGCTAAGGAGCGACTCATCGCGATCCTGTTGCGCGAAGCGCTCGGCGTCGTCGCCCGAATCCTGCGGCTCGCCGCCGGCCGTCTGCTGGAGCAGGCCTTCGTCGTTCCCCGCTGCGTCGGCACTGGCGATCAGCTGCTTGCGCAGGGTGAGGAGACGCTCGCGCTGGGCGTCGAGGAAGCTCTTGCTGAGAACGGAGTCATTCATGCCGTGGGCCCTGGTGGAAGACGGGGGACTATTCGCCGAAGCCGCAGCGGTGTCTTGAACGTTTGGCGCCTGCGGGACGGCTATTCGGTGACCGAATGAATGCTAGTC
Organism: Luteibacter rhizovicinus DSM 16549; assembly: GCF_001887595.1. Lineage (NCBI taxonomy): Bacteria > Pseudomonadati > Pseudomonadota > Gammaproteobacteria > Lysobacterales > Rhodanobacteraceae > Luteibacter > Luteibacter rhizovicinus. The sequence continues at coordinate 4,610,383 of NZ_CP017480.1, read as the reverse complement.
CGGCCCAGGGCTTCATCTTGTGAATGTCCGGCGGCAGACTAGGCGGTTCGTCCGCCGCGTGGGAGGCTGGCGGGCCAGCCGCGCCTGCCGTAGATTGAGCCTCGGCGCGCAGCGCGTTCATGAATCCTGGGTGGAGTGGGTATGGATCGGCTCGATGCCATGCAGTTGTTCGTGCGGGTGGCCGATTCCGGCAGTTTTTCGAAAGCCGCTATCGCCAGCGGTGTCTCCCAGTCCACGGTCAGCAAGCAGATCGCCGCGATCGAATCGCGGCTCGGCGTGCAGTTGTTGCGGCGAACCACGCGCGGCCTCAGCGTCACGGAAGCCGGCCAGCAGTACTACGAGTCCATCCTGCAGCTCATCGAGGCGGTCGACGCCGCCGAAGCCAGGGTGGGGCATGCGCAGGTCGCGCCGAAGGGTGTGCTTCGCGTTGCCATCTCGGCGGCGTTCGGGCGTTTCTTCGTCCTGCCGCACCTTCCGGAATTCTTCGCCCTTTATCCGGATGTCACGATCGACTTCGACATCTCGGAACGCCATGCCAACCTGGTCGAAGACGGCATCGACGTCGCCATCCGCATTGGTGCGCTGTCTGATTCGTCGCTGGTCGCGCGTCGCATCGGTGGCGTTCGCTACGCGACCGTGGGGACGCCGGCCTATTTCGAACGTCATGGCGTGCCCCGGCATCCACGCGACATCGAGAACATGCCGTGCATCGTCTTCATGTTCCAGGGTGCCTCGCGCGCCTGGCGCTTTTTCGAGAACCATGCACCGCTCGTCGTCGACGGCAAGCCGGTGGTTCGCAGCAATGACGCCGAACACATTCGGGGTTCGGTACTCGCCGGCCTTGGGATGGGGCACAGCCCGGCATGGCTGTATGCGCGGGATATCGCCGACGGAAGCCTGCAGCAGGTGCTGGCGGACTATTCCCCGCCAGCGTTCCCGATCAGCGCCGTGTCGCCGGCCGGACGTCGTCAGACCCGCAAAGCGCAGGTCTTCATCGATTTCCTCGCGGAGAAGTTCCGGCAGGTGCCGGAACTGAGCCTGCCGGAATAACGCATCCCTGTGGGAGCCGCTTCAGCGGCGATCCCGCGGCGGCGGGCAAGGTTGCCGCGAGCACCCATTCGCCGATGAATCGGCTCCCACAGAGAGCAGTCCTCGGTTTAGCGTAAGCCGCCGGAGACGACGATGGTTTCGCCGGTGACCCAGCGTGCGTCATCCGACGCCAGGAACACCGCCACCGGGGCGATATCCTCGACGTGACCGATGCGGCCCAGCGGTGTCTGCGAGACGAGGAAGGTGTCCAGGTCCGAGCCGATGATGTTGCCGGTGTGGGTGCCTTCGGTCTCGACGATGCCCGGGTTGAGCGAGTTCACGCGGATCTTGCGCGGCCCAAGCTCCTTGGCCAACACACCGGTGACGGCATCCAGCGCACCCTTGGTGGCCGTATAGATCACCGACTGCGGCGGGGTCATGCTGCTCACGCCCGAGCCGATATTGATGATGCTGCCGCCTTCCGGCAGGTGCTTCATCGCAGCCTGCGTGACCAGCAGCGCGCCACGCACGTTGACGTTGAAGTGGTTGTCGAAGTGCTCGTCCGTGAACTCCTCGATCGCGCCGAACCGGTACACGCCGGAGTTGTTCACGACGATGTCCAGCTTGCCGAAGTTCGATACGGCGGCTTCGACCAGGGCATGCGCCTGGGCTGCCTTGCTGACGTCGCCGCCCACGGCGACGGCCTTGCCGCCTGCCTGGGTAATGGCGTCGACGACGGCATCCGCACCGGCCTTGCTCGACGCGTAATTGACGACGACCGACGCGCCTTCGGCGGCCAGCGCTTTGGCGATAGCGGCGCCGATACCCTTGGATGCGCCGGTAACGACGGCGACTTTGCCTGTGAGTTTGCTCATGACGTGAATCCTCGATGGGTGAAACGGGAAGGAGCGGAAGGCGTCGGTCTGCCGGCGCCACGGGATACGAAGTGGGGCGGCGGCTCGGGCGGAGTAGTGGGCGCGAGGGAATAGCTCTTATTCGCCGGGAGCGGCGCGGGGCGATGGGTGGCACAATCCACCTCTTGGCTATCGACAGGATCCCGCAGTGACGTCCCCGACCCGACAGGGTTTCATCCTTACCCGCCACTGGCGGGACACGGGGCACGGCACCGACGTCGAGTTCTGGCTGGCCACGGACGAGGGGCCGCGTCGCGTCGTGATCACGGCCCAGCAGTCGGTTGCGTTCGCGAAGGCATCGCAACAGGCGGACATCGAAGGCGTCGCACGCCGGGTCGCCAGCGTCGATATCCGCCCCTTGCCGCTGAAGACCTTCGCCCAGGACCCCGTGCTCGGCCTGTATACGCGCAGCCACCGGCAGATGATCCTGCTCGAGAAACGACTGCGGGATCGCGGGATTCCCCTGTACGAAGCCGACATCCGCCCACCCGAGCGCTACATGATGGAGCGCTTCATCACGGCGGCGGTCAGTGTCGAGGGCGGCGTGGAGGAGGGTGACGCCGTGCTCGATCCCAGGCTCAGGCCGGTTGCCGACTACCGGCCCTCGCTACGCGTCGTATCGCTCGATATCGAGACCAGTGCCGAGGGCGATCTCTACTCGCTGGCGCTGGAAGGCTGCGGTCAACGACAGGTCGTCATGCTCGGTGAGCCGGGCCCACATGACGTAGCGCCTGACGACTTCGATCTCGAGTATGTCGCCGATCCTGCGCAGATCATCCATCGCCTGAACGCATGGTTCGTCGAACACGATCCCGACGCCATCATCGGCTGGAGCCTCGTGCAGTTCGACCTTCGAATCCTTCAGGCGCACGCGGACAAGTACGGTATTCCATTGCTCCTGGGTCGTGGCGCTCAGGCGATCGAATGGCGCGGACACTCGCGGCGCGAAGGCTTTCTTTTCGCGCCCATGGCAGGACGGCTGGTGATCGACGGCATCGAAGCCGTGCGCTCGGCGCAGTGGAGCTTCTCGTCATACAGCCTGGAGAACGTGGCGCAAACGATGCTCGGCGAAGGCAAATCCATCGACGACCCGTACCACCGCATGGCGGAGATCGAGCGACGTTTTCACGAGGACAAGGTGGCGCTCGCGCGCTACAACCTGAAGGACTGCGAGCTCGTTACGCGGATCTTCGCCAAGGCGAAGCTCTTCGAGTTCATGCTCGAACGCGCTCACGTCACCGGTCTCCAGGCCGATCACTTCGGTGGCTCCATCGCCGCGTTCGACCACCAGTACCTGCCGCGCATGCATCGCGAAGGGTACGTGGCACCTAACGTGGGCGACATCGCGGAGAAAGCGTTTCCGGGTGGGTTCGTGATGAACTCCCGGCCAGGCTTGTACGACTCCGTGCTCGTGCTGGACTTCAAGAGCCTCTACCCCTCGATCATCCGTACCTTCCTGGTCGACCCCGTGGGTCTCGCTGAAGGCGGCCTCGACACGTCGGCGACGGCGGCCGTGCCCGGTGTCCACGGGCGCTTTTTCTCGCGCACCCGGCACTGCCTCCCTGCCATCGTCACCCAGCTATGGGATCGCCGCGACGAGGCGAAGCGCCAGGGCAACCAGGCGCAGTCGCAATCGCTGAAGCTGCTGATGAACTCGTTCGTCGGTGTGCTTGGCGCTCCCAACTGTCGGTTCTTCGATCCCGAACTGGTCTCGGCCGTAACCCTGCGCGGCCACGACGTGATGCGGCATACCCGCGAGCGAGTCGAGGCCGAGGGCTACGAAGTCATCTACGGCGACACCGATTCGATCTTCATCTGGCTGAAACAGCGTCGCAGCGAGGCAGAGGCGTCCGCCATCGCCGATCATCTTGTCGCGCGTATAAACGCGTGGTGGCGCGAGCATCTGTCCGACACGCTGGGCCTGACGAGCCAGCTGGAGATCGAGTTCGACACGCACTACCAGCGGTTCTTCATGCCGACCATCCGCGGTAGCGAACTGGGCAGCAAGAAGCGCTACGCCGGGCTGGTCGTCAGCGAGGATGGCGCGGAAGAGGTCGTGTATCGCGGGCTGGAGACGGTGCGCAGCGACTGGACACCGCTGGCGCAGAAGTTCCAGCAGGCGCTGTACCTGCTGATCTTCAAGGAGCAGCCGTACGCTGACTTTATCCGCGAGTACACGCGCAGCCTGCTCGCTGGCGAGTTCGACGATCTCCTTGTCTACCGCAAACGCCTGCGTGGCAAGCTGGCCGATTACCAGAGCAACACGCCGCCGCAGGTGCGGGCCGCGCGTCTGGCCGACGAGTACAACGCGCGACGCCAGCGTCCACGGCAGTATCAGAACGGTGGCTGGATCAGCTACGTGATGACGCGCAACGGTCCCGAGCCGCTCGAAGCGCGCGAGTCGCGGATCGACTACGAGCATTACCTGACCAGCCAGTTGCAGCCGATCGCCGATGCGATCCTTGGGCCCCTGGGTGACAGTTTCGCCAACCTGACCACCGCACAGATCAGCCTGTTCCAGGCGTGACCGATCGGATCAATCGTCGTCGCTGAGCACGTCGGCGATGCGCAACCTGAGCACCGGCAACAGTTCCTGTTCGAACCACGGGTTGCGTTTGAGCCACGCTTGGTTGCGCGGGCTGGGGTGAGGCAAGGGCACGATCAAGGGCCAGTCACGCCGCCAGCCGGTGACGACGTCCGTGAGCGTCTTGCCGCGGCCGGGCAGGTGGTACGCCATCGCGTACTGCCCGAGCACGAGGGTGAGTCGCACGTTCTTCAGATGGGCGAGCAAGGGTGCACGCCACGCCGGCGCGCATTCCGGGCGGGGCGGCAGATCGCCCGACTTACCTGTGCCAGGAAAACAGAAGCCCATCCCGAGGATGGCCAGCTTCGTCTCGTCATAGAAGACCTCTCGAGAGATGCCCAGCCATTCGCGCAGCCTGTTACCGCTGACGTCGTTGAAGGGGATGCCCGTCTCGTGCACCTTGCGTCCGGGGGCCTGGCCCGCGATGAGGATGCGCGACGAGGCGGACATCTGCACGACAGGACGGGGGCCCAGCGGCAGATGCGCGGCGCACAGCGTGCATGCGCGGACGTCTTCAAGGAGGTGGCTCAAGGCGGTCATGGGTGACGCGGATCGCAGTCCTGGAAATCCTGGGAAGCTTAGCGGTGTAGCAGGGTGGCCGCACCGCGAAGCATCAGGTCGACGCTCTCGTCGAACCGCTGGTCGAAGCGATCGAAGAGGACCTCGCCCGCTTCGCGTAGAAGTGGGAAGGCGTCCGGGTCGAGATGCGTTTTTCGCAGTTCGATGTCGTACGCCGGGGAGCGCTCACCGGGCTTCGGAAACACGGCCTGCTCTTCGATCACGAAGCTCACGGTGAAGGTGTAGACGGCGCTGAGCAGGGTGACCGCCTGGCGTGTCGTGAAGCCGGCCTGCGTCAGGTGGCCGCCGATGCGCTCGGCGGTTTCCTGGAACAGCGTGTTGGTCAGGCGCGTGCCAGCGATCATGCGGCCGCCGTCCCGATGGGTCAGCAGCGTCTTGCGCAGGCCGTGCCCGAACGTGGATACCCAGACCCGCCAGTCATCGGACGGCTCGCCAGGCATGAGTTGGTCGGCGCCGCTGGCGAGCACGAGCGTGGCCATCTCGTCGATCAGCGCGTCCTTGCTCTTGAAGTGCCAGTAAAGCGTGGGGGCCTGGATGTGCAGCGTATGCGCCAGCTTGCGGAGGGTCAGATCCTCGAGGCCGGTATCGGCGAGGAGGCGCAAGGCGGCCTGCACGATGATGTCGCGGTTCACTTTCATGGCGACCTGCCTCCTGGGATTGCAAAGCCAATCTAACACGGTTAGAGTCAATCTAACGCCGTTAGATTATCGAGAGGTGGACCATGAAAGCTGCCGTCGTTTACGAAGCGGGCAAGGCGCCCGTGTTCGCCGAGTTCGAAACGCCTGTCGCCCAGGCCGGCGAGGCGTTGATCGCCGTGAAAGCGTCCGCACTGACCCAGTTCACCAGGTCGCGCGCGTCCGGTGCGCATTACAGCGCCGATGCCGCGCTGCCGGCGATCGCCGGTTCGGACGGTGTGGGCGTAACGGGCGAGGGCCGCCGCGTGTATTTCATCCTTCCCCAGGCGCCGTTTGGCGCCCTGGCGGAGGTCACGCGCGTACGTGCCGGATTCTGCATCCCCGTGCCGGATGGCATCGACGACGTCACCGCCGCGGCGCTGGCCAATCCCGGCATGTCCGCCTGGGCGGCGCTGGTGTATCGCGCGCAGATCAAGCCGGGCGACACCGTCCTGATCAACGGTGCGACGGGAACCGCTGGCCGCCTGGCGGTGCAACTGGCGAAGTATCTCGGCGCGGACAAGATCATCGCCACAGCGCGCGACGCGACAGCGCTTGAATCGGTGAAGGCCCTGGGCGCCGATGTAGTGCTGCCGTTCCAGCTGGATGGCGGTGATAAGGCCGAGGAGGGGGCGGCGCGCTTCGGCGCCGCGCTCGAGGCGCAGTTAAAGGAAGGCATCGATGTCGTCATCGACTACCTGTGGGGCAAGAGTGCCGAGGCCATCATCGTGGCCATCGCCAAGGCCGTCGACGACGCGCGTCCGGTCCGTTTCGTCCAGGTCGGCAGTTCCAGCGGCGGCGAGATCACCTTGCCGGGCGCCGCGCTGCGGTCCTCGGCGATCGTACTGATGGGCAGCGGAATCAAGAGCGTGCCTCTGCCGGACCTGCTCGCCGCGGTGGGTCACGTCTTCTCGGTGGCGGTGTCGGCGAACTTGAAGATCGCCACGCGGGTGCTTCCACTGGCGGACGTCCAGACGGCTTGGAGCGCCGATGGCGGCAAGGCGCGAATCGTCTTCGTTACCAGCTAACAGCTCGTCGTAGGAGCCGATTCATCGGCGATCCCGCGGGAGCGGGCCAGGTTGCTGCGAGCACCCATCGCCGATGAATCGGCTCCTACAACGTGCAGTGTGTTTGCTACACTACGTGCCGAAACGACTTGCCAGCCGCGTCAAGCCAGCCCCCGTCGTGAACTCATGCAAGCGGAATCCCCGCTTGTGTAGGCCACTCGTCCCAGGGGCTCCTCCCATGCTTGAACGTCTTATCAGCCGCCCGCGGCTGTTTTCGCTGGCCATCGGCCTCGCTCTTTCCGTACCCGCCGCCGCGCAGTCGCAGTCGTCGACGTCCGATACGCCAACGACACTCGATGCAGTCAAGGTGCGCGGACAGCGCACCTCGAACTACACCGTCGATCAGACCGCCGTCGCGACGCGCTTGCCGTTATCCCTGCAGGACACGCCGCAATCGGTGAGCGTCATCACCGAACAGCGGATCGAGGACCAGAACCTCACCTCGGTGCGCAGCGTCCTGGATAACACCACCGGCGTCTTCTCCAGCGCGTACGACACCGAACGCGTCGTGTTCTACGCACGCGGCTTCCAGATCGAGAACATGGCGTACGACGGCGTGCCCGTCGCCCCCGGCATCAATGCCGGCTCGGCGGACGGCAGCCTCGACACCTCGATCTACGATCGCATCGAAGTGGTGCGTGGCGCGTCCGGCCTGCTCAGCGGCGCGGGCAGCCCGTCCGCCCTGATCAACTTCGTGCGCAAGCATGCCGACAGCCGCACGCTGCAGGCCGACGCCACGGTGAGCTACGGCTCGTACAACACGCAGCGGGAATCGGTGGATGTGTCTGCGCCGCTCAATGATTCGGGCAGCGTGCGCGGTCGGGTGGTGGCGACCCACGAGCAGGGCAACTCCTATCTCGACCGTTACAGCAGCAAGAAGGATGTGCTCTATGGCGTGGTCGATGCCGATCTGGGCGAGAACACCACGCTGAGTGTCGGCTTCGATTGGCAGAAGTCCAAGCCCAAGGGCGTGACCTGGGGCTCGTACCCGGTGTTCTATGACGATGGCGGGCTCATCCAGTGGCGGCGTGGCTTCACAAGCGCAGCCGACTGGACGCGCTGGACCAACACCACCAAGACCGGCTTCATCGATCTCAAGCACGACTTTGGCAACGGCTGGCAAGGACACGCCATGGCCAGCCACCGCGAGACGCAGGGCGATTCGCAGCTCTTTTACGTGTACGGTTTCCCCAATCGTGAAACGGGCGCGGGTGTCGATCCGTACGCCTACCAGGGTCGCGATCGCGGTCGTCAGAACATGCTGGACCTCTACGCGTCCGGGCCATTCGAAGCGTTTGGGCGCGAGCACGAACTCGTCGTCGGCGCGAGCGGTTCGCACTACACCAAGGATTCCACCGAGAATGCGCACGGGGACCTGCCGCCGATCGACAACTTCCTCGCCTGGAATGGCGACTATCCCTTCCCGGACTTTGCGTCCACGGGTGATCGCGCGAACCTCGCGCGCACGGTCCAGAGCGGTCTGTACGTCGCCACGCGCCTGCAGTTGGCCGATCCCCTCAAGCTGGTGGCGGGTGCACGCTATGCACGCTGGAAGAACGACACCAACGATGCGTCGGCCGGTATCTATCACCAGAAAGACAGCAAGACGATTCCCTACGCGGGCCTGATTTACGAGATCAACCCGACGTACTCGGCCTTCGCCAGTTACACGGAAATCTTCGACCCGCAGGACAACCGTCGTGCCGACGGCAGCTTCCTCGAGCCCATGACCGGCAGCAGCCGTGAGGTCGGCATCAAGGGTCGCCACTTCGACGGCCTGTTGAACACATCGCTGACCTTCTTCGAAACCCGTCAGGACAACGTGGCCGAAGCCGCGGTGGGTCAATTCCTGCCGGATGGCCGCACACAGGCGTACAACCCCGTGAACGGCACGCGCTCGCGCGGCTTCGAGGCCGAGGTTTCGGGCCAGCTGTCCGATACCTGGAACGGCACGCTCGGCTGGTCGCACTTCAACATCAAGGGGCTCGGTGACGACGGCACGATGACGGCCTTGCGTACCGCCTTGCCGCGCACGCTGGTTCGCCTGTTCACCACGTACACGCTACCGGGCAGCTGGAACCACGTGACCGTGGGCGGCGGCGCCAACTGGCAGTCCGCCAGCCATGCGCCTGTCGACGGCCCGGATGGCCCGCAGACGGTGAATCAGTCTTCGGTGATGCTGGTGAGCGCGATGGCGAAGTATGCGTTCTCGCCGCAGGCCTCGCTGCAGCTCAACGCGGACAACCTGCTCAACCGGAAGTACTTCGTGCTGGACGAGTACAGCAACCTCTACTACGCGGCGCCGCACACCGCCACGTTGACGTTCAATTACAAATTCCTTTGATCGCCGCCGATCAGTTGCGCTCAAGCCGGGACAACAGTTCCGACGCATGGAAGATGCGGTTGCGCTTTCGCGACGGATAGCGATCCTGCAGGATGCCGCGGTCGACGAGGATGTCGACCGCGGTCGATGCGGTCTGGAACGATGTGCCCAGGAGCGAGGCCACTTCGTTGATGCTGGTTACCGGGTGTCCGAGCAGCAGCTCGGGCAATCGGTGCGCGGCGGCGTCCGCACGGATATCGGTGAGCCGTGTCATCCACCCTGCGAGGATGTCGTTCATGTCGCGAGCGATGGAGAGGGAGGTGTCGCAGGCGTCGACCACGGCGCGGCACAGGAACTCGACCCAGGCATCCCAGTGATCCTTGAGCTGCACGCCGGCAAGGCATTCGTAGTAGGCATGCCGATACCTCAGGAGGAAGCCTGAAAGATAAAGTGGCGGATAGCCCGCCTCGGCGAGCATGAGCGGCATGATGAGCCGCCCGACGCGTCCGTTGCCATCAGCGAAGGGATGGATCGTCTCGAACTGCGCATGCGCGATGGCCAGGCGAGCGACGATACCCAGTTCGTAGTGTTCTTCTTCGCCGCGTTCGTAGCGCAGCATGGAGTCCTCCAGCTCCTCCATGCACGCAGCGATGTAGGCAGGTGGAGGTGGAACGAAGGTCGCATCTTCGATGCGTCCCGTGCCGATCCATGCCTGCGTATCTCGCCACTCGCCGGCTCGGACGTGCGGGTGCGAGCCCTCCATCAGAACGCGATGGAGCCGCCTCACGACATCAAGCGTGATGCCCTCCGCGCCCGGTGCGGCGAGCGAATCCAGCCCGTCCTTCAGGGCGACCACGTAGCGCTCGGTGACCAGGGCATCGGGCGTGTTTCCCTCGGCGCCCTGGGTCGCTTCGTATTCCAGCAGTTCGGACAGCTGCGTTCGCGTTCCTTCGATCTGGGAGCTTTGAACAGCTTCGCGACGGGCAAGGGAGCGGGTAATCAGTTCGGTATGGGGAAGGTGGGCGACCGCATCCTGCAGCCGCCCGAGTGCCTCGTAAGCGCGTTGAATGGCGGAATTTGCCCGTGGACCCATCGACAGAAGGCGCGGCGTCTTCGGCACCAGGGCATGGCAATGCGACCGTGGCTCGTCGCATTTGACGAGGCAGCGCTGTCGACTGGCGGTGAGATCCTGGTGGCGCACGGGGTTCGACCCATGGATAAGTTGGAATAAGGCTAGGACTTATTCAAGGATAAGTCGATAACCTTGAATAAGGTCGATGCTTATTCAAGGTTATCGTGGCCCGTGGGCCTACCTTCCGACGTGCCTCATCGCCCCCGGCGGCTCACCGATCACCCGCTTGAACGCCCGGCTGAAGGCGGCCAGCGAGCCGTAGCCCAGCTGGAAAGCCACGCTTTCGATCGTCGAGCCGTCGCGGCTGATCCACTGGGCGGCCAGGCGCATGCGCAGCTCGGTGAGGTAGCGCACCGGGGTCATGCCGGTGACGGTGAGAAAGCGCTCGGCGAAGACCGAGCGTGAACTGCCCATCTGATCGGCCAGTTCGGCGACGGTCCAGTTCCTGCCAGGTTCGCGGTGCATGGCGACGATGGCCTTGCCCAGTCGAGGATCGCGCAGGCCTTTCAGCCAGCCCGAGGCCTCGCCGCAGCCGGATTCGACCCAGCCGCGCACGATGATCGCGGAGATCACATCGGCTAGCCGGGCAAGAATGCCGGCGAATCCCGCGCGCTTCGTGCACGACTCCCGTTCCATGGCGTCGAGCATCGGGCGCAGTTCCGGATGGCGATCGAGCAGGGTGCCGACGAGCATCACTTCGGGCATGGCCGAGACCAGCGGCTGCATGCCGCCCAGTTCAAACTGCATGCAGCCACTGAAGATCAGTGCGTCCGGTGTCGTCGCGCTCGCCGCGCAGTCGGGGTGGATATTGGCGACGCTCTCGCACAGCGGCGTGGCCAGAAAGTCGGTGACGTTTCGCGGCGCGACATCCGCCGATGAGAGCAGCACGTGGGGCAGGCCCTGCGGCAGCAGCACGGCGTCGCCCGTCTGCAGTGGGAGCAGGCGTTCGTCCTGGGTGCGCAAGAGCACCGGCCCACGCCCGATGAAGTGGAACTGCGCATGACCCGGCTCGCCGCCGAAACCGATGCCGAACGGGCTGTCCAGCTCGATTCGCCGGTAATTCACGCCGACCAGCCGCATCCCCAGCAGCAGCTCGCTCGCGGCATCGGATTCGTCGACATAGGCAGAAAGCATGGGAGGTCCGGACGCATGATCAAGCATTAAGGATTTGCCATCATATACCGTCCGGTCGGTGCGGCCTACCATCCTCGCTTTCCTTTGATAGTCGGGAAGCGACATGACGGCATGTGCGGAAACCTGTGACACGGCGGTGGAAACCGATAAGCCCGCCTGGACGGCGGTCTTTGCGGTAACCCTGGGCGTCTTTGCCCTCATTACGGCGGAATTCCTCCCGGCAAGCCTGCTGACCCCCATGGCGGCGAGCCTGGGCGTGACCGAAGGCATGGCAGGGCAGACGGTGACCGTCACGGCGGCGATCGCCCTGGTCACGAGCCTGCTGATCTCGGTACTCACCCGCAACACGGACCGGCGCGTGGTCCTGCTTTCCTTCTCGGTGCTGCTGGTCGCCTCGAATCTGCTTGTCGCGTTCGCGCCGACGCTCGCCCTGGTGCTGCTGGGGCGCGTGCTGCTCGGTATCGCGATTGGCGGTTTCTGGACGATGTCCGCGGCCGTCGCCATGCGACTGGTGCCGGAGGCGATGGTGCCGCGCGCCCTGTCGATCATCTTCAGCGGCGTGTCCGTCGCCACCGTGGCTGCCGCGCCGTTGGGAAGCTACTTCGGGCACCTCATTGGCTGGCGCAACGTCTTCCTGATCGCCACCATCATCGGCGTGCTCGCGTTCTTCTGGCAGCTCGTGGTCTTGCCGAAGATGGCGCCGACCGGCACCGCCCGCATGGGTACGCTGGTCGAGGTCATGAAGCGTCCCGTCATGCGCGCCGGGATGATCTCGGTGCTGCTCGTCTTCACCGGCCACTTCGCGTTCTTCACGTATCTGCGGCCCTTCCTTGAAGTCGTCACGGGCGTCGGTGTGAACGGGCTTTCGGTGATCCTGCTCGGCTTCGGTGTCGCCAACTTCATCGGCACATCACTGGCGGGTTTCATCCTCGAGCGCAGCTTGCGCATGACCTTGTTGCTGATGCCCCTGGCGATGGGCGTGATCGCCCTCGCGCTGGTGGCCCTGGGCCGTGCGCCGATCGCCGATGCCTTGCTTGTCGCGCTCTGGGGCATGGCCTTCGGTGCAGTGCCGGTGGCATGGACGACGTGGATCACGAAGACCGTGCCCGACGAAGCCGAAAGCGGTGGCGGTCTGATCGTGGCCGCGGTGCAATTCGCGATCACGCTCGGCGCAGCCGCCGGTGGCCTCGTGTTCGATCATTCCGGCGCGTCGGGCGTGTTCGTGGGCAGCGGTGCCGTGCTGCTCGTGGCGACGGCGATGATCTTCGTCAGCCTGCGGGATCGTTCCGAAGCGGGCGTGCCGGTGGCGTCGGAGGCCTGAGGGTTGTGGGATGATCCGCCGAAGCCGATGCACATAAGTTTCCGGTGCGATCATCCCCTCGTCAGAAAGGCGTCCCCGTGGATCGAGACTCGCGTTCGCACGACACCGCGTTTGGCCGCAGCACCATCGTCTTTGCGCTGGTCACCCTCCTGTACGTGCTCGTTGCACACGCGCTGGCCTACCTGACGCACGAGTACGCGCATACGGTAACAGCCTGGTCACTCGGATGGATGGCCAGGCCGTTCGATGTCGACTACGGCGCGGCGACGGTGTCCAACATCATTTTTCTCGGTGATGTGTCGGACAATGTGAGCTACGACCCCATCTTCGCGAGCGGACACGGACCGAGTGCCGCGATGATCGCGCTGGCCGGGCCTTTCCTTGGCAACGGCATATCGTATTTTCTGATCTACGCCGTTACGGGAGCCGCCTGGGTTCGCTCCAGGCGCTACGTGTTGATGTTTCTCTACTGGCTGGCACTCATGTGCGCCGCCAATATCTGGAGCTACGTCCCGATCAGGGCACTGACCACGCATGCGGACATCGCGCTCGCGGCGAAAGGCTTCGGCATCTCGACGTGGTTGCTGTTTCCCTTCGTCATGGCGATTTCCGCCTTCGTGACCTGGCACTTCCTGACGCGGATGGTCGCAAGGGCTTGCGAGCCGATCGTGGCCGGCTCGCTGCCCAACCTCGTCCTCTTCGTCGCTTTCACCGCCTTCTGGTACTTCTCGTTCTTCGGCGGCGATCCGACGAGTGGTTCGTACGGACCGATCTCGCAGATCCTGTCGATCACATCGCGCTACCTGCTGTTCCCGCTCTGCGCGGCGTGGCTGGGCAGTCGTTACGTCGCCCGGTTCATTTCCCCGCGCTGATCAGGGCCTGTTCGAGGTCGGCATGAGCCTCGTCCAGCTTGCGCTGGCGATCCGCGATCTTCTTTGCGCTCTTGCCCTGGTCCTTGGCTTGCTGGAGGTCGCGCTCGTTGGCCGCGACGTCGTCCCGGGCTTTGGCGACTTTCTTGTTGGCGGCGCTTTGCAGGGAGGCTTCCGTGCAGTGAGCGGTCACTTGCGCCAGCGCTGTCTGCAGCCCGCGCACCCGGGACGCGTTGCCATGGCTCTGCGCGTAGGCAATCTCGGTCTCGATCGACTGGCGTTTGGCGTCGCAACCGGCGGACTGGGCGAAGGCGAGGGCAGGCGTGAGGAACGATGTAAACAAGACAGTCGCAATCAAGGCTTTCATGATGTCGTTCCTCCGGATCGACGACCGACCCGCTTACCTGGAGTTGATGCCATGCCCAGCCTGTCCGTCAAGCGCGTCTACGACGAGCCATCACCGCGTGACGGCATGCGCGTGCTGGTGGACCGGCTCTGGCCGCGCGGCCTGACCAAGGAAAAAGCCGCCGTGGATCTGTGGCTCAAGGAGATCGCGCCGACGCCGACCCTACGTACCTGGTTCGACCATCGGGAAGATCGTTTCGAGGCGTTTGCCGAAAAGTACCGGCACGAACTCGAACACAATCCGGCGGTGGCCGAACTCCGGGCACTGGTGAAGAAGCGAAAGGTGACGCTCGTCTACGGCGCGCACGATCCGGCGATCAACCATGCCGTCGTGCTCGAGGCATGGCTGGGCGCCTGATCGCAGGCCGTTATTTTGTGGCGTCGCCCTTGGCGGGTTTCGACAACGCCCGCTGTGCCTGCATCACCTGCTCGTAGTCGGGTGCCGCGACGGTGCCGACATGTAGCGCCGATCGCAGGTTTCCTTGTGCCACCAGCGACACCTCACCCAGGCCACCATCCTGCGCGGTACTCCACGACGCGATGGCAATCGTGTTGTCGCCGTGCGTGTTCAGCAGCCCCGCGGGCAGTTCGAAGTCGGTCTGCGGTCCGACGTCGCTGATGTAGCGGCCCATCTGCCAGCCGTTGATGAAGATGATCGCGCGATAGTGATGCGGTGCGATGTCGTGGATGCGTAGCGCGATGGGCACATCCTGGCCGGCCGGAAGATCGAGGCGGAAGCTTGTGCGGTACCAGTCGACGCCGGGCTTGTCCGTGGCACGGGGCAGGGTGGTCGTGGCCCAGCGGCCGTCGCTGAAACCTGGCAGGTGCCAGCCCATGCGCTCGCCGTAGAAGCCACCCGCGTTGAACGGGCCGCGTATCGGGTCGGGGAGGGCTTCACCACCGACGTTGCCCTGGATCTTCCAGCGGATGTCGGTCGGCGCACCGGCGAAGCTGGCGCCGATCAGGCCGCGCGGTTCGCGGAACGTGCCACTGTGTTCTTCCTGCAGGTGCCCGGTGTTCTCGACAAGCACGGAGACGACGTTGTCGCCACCTGCCTTGAGCCAGCGGGGGTCGATCGGGAACTGCTGCGCGCCGCTGGGGTTGTTGCCGAGGAAATGGCCGTTGAGCCAGGCGGTGAAGATGCCGTGGTTGCCCAGGTGCACACCGGTGTTCGCACCGAGGAGGATCGCGGTCTCCTTGCCCGTCGCCTTGAAGTGGCCGCGATACCAGACGTTGCCGTGATGGAAATCGTAGTCGTCAGCGTCGAGGATCGGCAGCTTGTGGTTCCAGTACGGATTGGGGGTGGTCGCGCGGTCCGCGGCCTTCCAGGCGCTGTCGTCGAAGGCAGGCGCGATTTCCGGTGCGGCCTCGCTGATGTGCCAGGTGGTCAGGTGTGGCAGCGACACGGGCGTCGGCCCGTCGAGGTGGGCTTGCAGGCTCGCCGAAGCCGTGACGTTCGCCGCCACGGGCACACCATTCCATGAAAAGCCGCGGGTATCCGGCGCGGTGAACACTTCGATCTCGCCGGCAGCGTCGGTGTCACCGGTGAGTGCGAGGCGATCGCCGTCGTGTATTGCCGTGCGCGCGAGATAAGGGCCGCGCAGGAGGATCGGTCCGGCTTGCGTCGGCAACTGCCAAAAGCGAATCGCCGCCTCGTTGTCGCCGATCAACAGCAGCAGGGTGCTGTCGCCCTGGTGGACGGCGACCCGCGCCAGGCCGTCATGGCGATAGTTGAGACGCAGCGTATGCGTGGCGGCATCCCAGTGCATGGCGACCTTGCCGTCGATCACCTGCGTGGTCGGCTCGGCGGCGTAGCGCAGGACGGTCTCGCCATCCTCGTCGTGCCGGCCATAGAGCACAGCGATATCGCGGTCACCCAAGCTCAGTTGCGTCATCAGCTCGGAGGTGGAGTACGCCAAATCCTGCTTGCCGAAGTGGACGTTGGCGAGCAGTACTTTCGAATCGCGACCGTCGATGCGGATGGCCGTACCCGGCTGCTGTGGGACGGTCGTCTCGGTCTTCGTGCCCAGGGCGATGCGCAGGTGGGTCGTGTCGTTCGACGTATCCGTCGCGTCCGCGTGCCGCAGGATGTAGAAGCGCGTGCCGTCCTCCGGGTTGACGCGGGCGTTGACGCGAAGGCGCGGATTGTCGGGCGCGGACGTGGCGACGGCGTCGGTGCGTGCGAGCGACGGGACGGCCTGCGTCATGTAGCCGATGAGTTTCTGCTGGTCGTACTTGGTGGTCAGCGTCCGGTTTGCCGTGATCGGTGCGCCGTAGTCATACGAGGTATAGACCCCGGGCGACGACAGCCAACCCCAGTTGATCCCGCCGTAGGTCATGTAGAAGTTCTGCATCGTCGAGCCAGCGGCGATGTTCGATTCGTAAAACACGCGCTCGAAATCGGGGCCGGTCAGTTTGCGGCAGGCCTCGTATCCCGGGCCGCCCCAGACGTCGAACGCACCGCCCTGGAATTCCGGAAAGAACAGCGGCGAGCGGGTCAGGCGCTTTCGCTCGCTGGCGAAGTCGTAGACGTTGTTCCACCGCTCCGGCCGCGTGCAGTCGAAATCCGCCGGGTACGAATCGTAGCCAGGCATGTCCACGGCACCGACGCCGGTAAAGAAGTTGTCGTTGTGGTTGCCGATGAGCGGCACGGTGATGCCGTCGGCATGCGCCTTGTCCTCGATGTCCTGCATGTAGCGGCGGGTATCGGCGGAGTCATCGTAAAGCTCGTTCTCGACCTGATACAGCAGCACGGTGCCGCGGCCATCGGTGAGCTGGTGACGCGCAAGAATGCGATCGATCTCGGTCATCCACTCGCGGTAGGCGGCGGTATAGTCCGGCGCGGTGGAGCGCGGTTTGCCCGCGGTCGTGACCAGCCAGCCGGGGAAACCACCGGCGTCCGTCTCCGCGTTGATGTACGGGCCCGGACGCGCTATGACATAGATGCCGGCATCACGCGCCATGTCGAGAAGACGGTCGACGTCGCGAATACCCGAGAAGTCGTAGACCCCGCGTCGCGGCGAGTGATATCCCCAGTCGAAGTAGATCTCCACGGCATTGAAGCCGGCGGCCTTCATTTTCTGCAGGACGTCGGCCCAGAGGTCGGGTGAGGGCAGGCGCCAGTAGTGAAACGAGCCCGACCAGAGGTAGGTGGGTTTGCCATCGATGATCAGCGAGTAGCGGTCGTACGCGATGGTGTGCGGTTGTGGTGACGTCGGTGCTGCTGCTGGCGCTGCGATGGACGCCAACCCTGCCGCGGGCGCAGGCGCTTGCATTGGCTGGGCTGGCGGCGCTTGCGTGGCCTTCGCCAGCACGAGGGTGCTCGACAAAGTCAGGGCGAGCAGCCCGAGGCTGACCGAGCGCGCAACAAGACGGCCCGACGGCCCATGAAAAGCAAACATCCCCAACCTCCGATCGACGACGGCGCGCCCTGTGGCATTCCGCGGAGGTTGGGGTATTTTGGGTGTATTTGCAAATTTGGGTATTTGTCAGACTGCGCGGCTATCGGCCTCAGCTGTTGTAGGAGCCGATTCATCGGCGATAACCCGCCGCGACAACGCCGATGCAAGCCCCCATGCCGCCACCCCAACCAACGGAATGCCCGCCACCCAAGGCAACGAAGCGGCCACGGCGAACAACATCGTCCCACTCGCCGGCCCGACCGTATCCTTCAGATCGTTCGCCACCGACACCGCTGCCATATACGTCGCCCGCGTCTTCGGCGCCGCCAGTTCGTTCACCGCCGACGGAATCAATGGCCCGCAAAGCATGTCGGCCGCAGAGAAGCATGTCATCGCCACGACCAGCGCGATCAGGCTGGGCGACGCAAGCAGGACACCGAAAGCCACGATCAGGATTGCCGCACTGGCAAGAACCAGTACGCGTGCGCTGATCGTCTTGGTGAGACGAGTGACGGGTATCAGCAGCACGGACGTCAGCAGTGCGCCGAAGGTGAAGAGCAGGCCCACACCCGACGGGCTCAGCGTGCCCGATGCATGCACGCTCAAGGGCAAGACGGTTTCCACCCAGCTCCCCGACAACTCGAGCAACATGAAGCACAGCAGCAAGCCGCCGAGTCGGCGATCGCGAAGGGCGGGAAGCAAGGCCGAGAAGCCTTCCTCGTCCTCGTCTTCCTCATCGCTGGTACCGATGCCTCGCGTCTCCGGAAGCAGGAAAGCTACGAGTGACGCGGCGACCAGCAGTGCGACAGCCGAGCCGACGAAGACCGTGCTCAACGACCGCAAGACAAGCCATGCGCCAAGCGCGGGCCCTATCGCGCGCCCGATGCCGGAAAGCACGCGGGCCACGGCGAAGTAGTGTCGTGTCTCGTCCTGAGGGACCACGTCACCGATCACGGTGAAGGCCGTCGGATGCAACACGCTCTCGAAGACGCCGATCAGCAGGAGCACCGCCGCCGTTGCAATCACACCGTGGCAGAACGACAGCAGCAGGAAGCCGCCGCCGACACCCAGGGTCGAGGCCAGCAGGACGGGCTTGCGACCGAGGCGATCGGCGATACCGCCGAGTAAGGGTGTGGCAAGCAATTCACCGCCGGCGTAGCAGCCGAACAGGACGCCGATCCAGGCCGTAGGCACGCCGGCGTCTTTCTGCGCCCAAAGGGCAAAGAAAGGCAGCATCACGCCGTCGCCGATACTGATGAAAAGGAAGAGGAGGGCGGCGAGGGACGCCGGTTTTCTGAGAAGGGTAAGCAGGTTCACGTTTTCAACTCCACGCAGCGACCAGCCACCACGAGGGCAACTGGACAGGATGCGCGTTGGTTGACGTAAACGCTTACGGCCGCCGGAGGTGGCGACGGCGCGAGGTTAGCAGCGCCGCCGGCCTGTGCCAAGGGGTATCACGCGTGGAAAGGCACCCAGAACGTCTTCACGGTCACGTTGAGCATGCCCGACTTCACCGACGGATCGTCCGTGGCGATCCTGACCGCTTCGTCGAAATCCGCAGCCTTGAAGATGGTCATGCCACCGTCCTCCAGGACGCCGTTGAGGCCGCCAGTCTTCTCCATGAAGGGGCCGCTGAGGACCGTCTGGCCTTTCTCCTGCATCTGATCCATGTAACCCACATGGACCATGAACTCGGGTTGTTCGTTGTACTTCACGCCAGGCACCCAGGTCGGGCCGGGGGTCTGGAAGGCTACGTAATAGTGTGGGCCGTTTTCGTCGATCATTTTCAGGTGCTCCGGGATAAGAAAATTAAGGGAATGGATGACTGCATGCGGGGCTATGAGCGTTTGCGTAGTCGCTGTTTCCGTACGCAACTTCTAGTGCTCGGCTGATCGTGGAAACGTCAGGGCACTTGCATAGTGTCTCCAGTTGGAGACACTATGCACATCTACACACTGGTTGAAACGAGCGATTTTTCAGGCTGGGTCCGAAGTCTTAAAGATCATGTTGCGAGGGCGAAGATTCTCGTGCGCACGAAACGACTTGCCGAAGGAAACATGGGTGATGCGAAGCACTTCGACGGTATCTCGGAGATGCGAATCAACCATGGTCCGGGCTACCGCGTTTACTTCGCTAGAGATGGGAGCACGATATTTCTTCTCCTAACTGGCGGTAGTAAATCAACGCAGCCAAAGGACATCGCGAAGGCAAGGAAGCTGTTGGCGGCCAGGACGCGCTCGTAGTGCAATCAAGGAACACCATGTCAACCAAATTTTCGTCATTCGACGTCGCCAACTATCTCGACAGCGACGAAATCATTGCCGCCTATCTGAACGAGGTCCTGGCCGAAGACGATCACGACTTGCTTCTGTCGGCCCTCGACGACATCGCGCGGGCCCGTGGCATGACCGAGGTGGCCGATGCTGCTGGCGTCACGCGACCCGGCCTCTACAAGGCACTCAAGCCGGGTGCCAAGACTGGATTTGTCACTGTCAGGAAACTCGTGAATGCGTTGGGTCTGCGAATCATGTTCGTGCCTAATGCACCGGAGATTTCGCCAAGAGCCGCCGAGACAAAGCCTCGCAAGCCGGATCGCGTTCGTGCTGCGGCGGCGGTTGCTAAGCCGAGACGTGTGGTGCGGCGAGCAAAAGAAATCTGACGAGGGCTCAGTGCGTCAGATCTGTTTTACACCGCCATCGACGACGAGTTCAGCGCCGTTGACGTAGCTGCTGTCATCGCTGGCGAGGTACAGCGCGGCCTTGGCCATGTCTTCCGGCGTACCGAGGCGGCCAGACGGCACGGTGCTGGTCAGCGCGGCTTCCTGGAACTCGACCGGAACGAGACGATCGAGTGCTGGCGTGGAGGTATGACCCGGCGAAAGCACGTTGATGCGGATGCCGCGGTCCTTCAGGTCGACGATGGCCGAGCGGACGAACGCACGGAGTGCACCCTTCGTCGCGCCATAGACCGAGAAATTCGGGATGCCCGAGAAACCGGCGATGGAGCCCGTGATGATGACCGACGCGCCGCGAGACAATAGCGGAAGCGCCTTCTGCAGACCGAAAATGATCGCGCGGACATTGGTGTTGAACGTGGCCTCGTAATGCTCTTCGGTGATTTCGCCAACAGGCACGAACTCGGCGAACGCCGCATTGAGCATCAGTACGTCGATCTTGCCGGCCTCTGCTTCGACCTGCGCGTAAAGCGTGTCGAGGTCGGCGAGCTTAGTCACATCCGTCCGGACGGCAGTGGCGGCTGAACCGATGGCGGCGGCCGACTTATCCAGCTCCGCCTGGCGGCGGCCGGTGATGAACACCTTGGCACCTTCGTCGGCAAACTGCTTTGCCGCGGCAAAGCCGATGCCGCTGTTTGCCCCGGTGATGACGGCGACCTTTCCACTGAGTTTCGACATGTTCGGCTCCTGGCTGCTTCTTGGTAGGGATGGTGTGCGCAGCGTTGCTGCGACCCCCAAGAAACTGCGGACGATCCTTGCGTCCACCAGTGCAGCCGAACGCATATGATTTATTCCAGGCGTGCTTGCCTGGTGGCGGGTTCACCGCCGGGTGACGCTGTCTCAACATCCCGTGGTTGATCGTCGTGGTTCTTGATGGGATGGAGCGGCCTAATGAAATCACCCAAGCGCGGGGATACGGTGCAATGGGACACCTCCCAAGGCACGACGACGGGTAAGGTCGAGCGCAAGCTCACCACGCCGGCCAAGATCAAGGGGCATGCCGTGGCGGCCTCGAAAGACAACCCCGAGTATCTGGTATTAAGCGACAAGACGGGGGCGCACGCTGCCCACAAGGCCGAGGCTCTCACGAAGACGCGCGGAAAATAGCGTTACGCGAGTCGTCAGCCGGTCGTCCATTCCGCGCGCAGGCGACGGGCTTGCTCCTGGATGGTAGAGATCTGTTCCGCTGAAAGGCGCTCGAGCGAGCGCCACTGCAAGGCCGCACGTGGGTGATTCCAGAACCGGGCGCGATGACGCTCGAGGAAATCCCAGTACAGCGTCGTAAACGGGCAGGCGTCGTCGCCCACGGCTTCGCCAGGCTTGTACCGACATCCCGCGCAGTAGTTGCTCATGCGGTCGATGTAGCGTCCCGAGGCCGCATAGGGTTTCGACACCATGCGGCCGCCATCGGCGAACTGACTCATGCCGAGGGTGTTGGGTGCTTCGACCCATTCGACGGCATCGACATAGATCGCCAGGTACCACTCGTGGATCAGCGTCGGTTTCACCCCGAGCAGCAGGGCGAAGTTGCCGGTCACCATCAATCGCTGGATATGGTGCGCGTAGCCAGTCCGAAGGGTCTGGCCGATCACCTCCTTCATGCAGTTCATGTCGGTGTTGCCCGTCCAGTAGAAGTTGGGCAGCGGGCCATCGGCACGAAGCGCGTTCGAACCAAGAAGCCGCTCGGGCGAGAGCCAGTAAACACCGCGCACGAATTCACGCCAACCCAGAATCTGGCGGACGAAACCCTCGACAGACGACAAGCTGACCTTGGCTTCCCTGAAGCGCTCCAGCGCGCCTTCAATGACTTCCATTGGCGACAGAAGTCGCAGGTTAAGAGAGGTCGACAGGCGCGCATGGTAGAGCCACGTTTCCCCGATCCACATGGCATCCTGCCAGTGGCCAAATGCGGGTAGGCGGTTGTCGAGAAAATCGAGGAGGGCGTCTTTCGCTTGCTCGCGCGTGACCGGCCAGTCGAAAGCATCCAGCTCGCCGGGATGATCGGGAAACGTGGATGCGATATCAGCGATGGCCGATTGCGTGATGGTATCCGGCGTGAAAGAGAGAGGGCGCGGGACCCAGCCCGGACCTTGCCGGCCGAAGCTGCCCCGGTTGTCCGCATCGTAGTTCCACTTGCCGCCGACGGGTTTGCCGTCGTCATCGAGCAGGATGGCGTGCCTCTGCCGCATCCAGCGATAAAACAGCTCCATGCGAAGCTGCATTTTGCCTTTGGCCCACTGGCCGAAATCCTCGGTGGATACGAGGAAGTGCCGGTCCGGCCGTTCGACATACTCCACGCCACAGGCTTTCGCGGCGGCCTTGATGCCTTCGCGCAAGCGGTGCTCGCCGGGACGGACGATGATCAGGCGGCGCGGCTTGAGTTCACGGAGTTGCGTTGCGAGAAGGTCGACCAGGTCGTCGGGGCCCGCATCCGCGAGCCGGGTATACGTCAGCGGCACCTCGTCGGCATCGAGCCCAGCCGCGAAATGGCGCATCGCAGCCAGGAAGAGCGCACTGCGGGCCTTGTGCGACCACACATGCTCGGACTCACCTTTTCGCTCGGCCATCCACACCCGGTCCGTTGTGGCATCGAAGTCGTCGAAGGCGGACGAATCCCGGTTGAGCTGGTCGCCGAGGACGACAACGAGGTGGCGCATGGCAGGTGGTCCGTCGGGGGCAGGGCGCCACTGCAACAGTTGCTGCGTCAACCTGGAGCGAAGCGGATCGCCGTTGACGTACGATGCGATCCTGGCGCCAGGAATCTCAACCGAGGGGACACCATGACGTTTCATCCGAAAGCGCTTTCGCGGTTCTCGACGTACGTGCTGCTGTGTCTGACCATCGGTTCCGTGCAGGCTGCCCCGCTCGATACCGCGCTGCTTGCGAAGCCGGCGGCAACGGCGAAGGCATCGATGGAAACCATGCAGATCCCCAGCCACGGATCGTCGATGAATGCCCTGGTCTACGTGGCGGCGGGCGCTGGTCCGCATCCGGCCGTGATCCTGCTGCACGGCTTTCCAGGTAATGAGCGCAACCTGGATCTGGCGCAGGACATGCGTCGGGCAGGGTGGGACGTCCTGTTCTTCAACTACCGTGGTTCGTGGGGCACGCCGGGGGATTTCTCCTTCGCGCACAGCATCGAGGATGTCGCTTCGGCCATCGCCTATCTGCGCCAACCTGAAAACGCCAAGCGGCTGCGGTTGGACCCGTCGCGCATCGTGCTGGTAGGTCACAGCATGGGCGGCTTCATGGCCGTGCAGGCCGCTGCCGCCGATCCCGCCATCAAGGGCGTCGGCATGATCTCGGCCGCGGATCTGGCCGGCCGGTTCGTCGAGATGCAGGCACAAGGGACAAAGGACGACGCGGTAACGAAGATGGGCGCGGCACTGGGCGAGGAGGGCATGGCGCCGCTTGCCGGCTGCACGCCCGATGGCCTGGCCAGGGAACTCGCCGACCACGCGAGCGGCTGGGCATTCGGCTCCATGGTCGCTGCGCTCAAGGATCGGCCGGTCTTCGTGATCACCTCGAACGACGGACTGGCCCCTGCCGATAACGCCTTCGCCTCGGCGCTGCGCCAGGCAGGCGACAAGCAGGTGACGACCCTCCATCTGCCCACCGATCACGCCTATTCCGATCAGCGGCAGGCGCTTTCGCGCGCCGTGCTGAAGTGGCTCGCCACGTTCAAGTAGTCGGGAAGACTCAGTACCGGACGTCGAGGGTGTCGCACAGCCGCAGCATCGCCCTGCCGATGCCGCGCTTCGGCTGGCTCTCGTCGGAGGGCAACATGACGACGACCATGAGGGCCGCCTTTTCGACCTCTTCGAGTCCCATCTCGGAGGCCTGACTGCGCAGGAGGTAAGCCCGGAAACGGGCCTCCTCCATGTCGCCTTCGATCATCGCCCGACCGATCGCCGACGCATCCTTGGCAAGGCGGTCGCGGGTCAGGGTGATGTCTCGGTCGATGGTGGCCATGGATCGAGAGTAGGCCGCTCGCTGCATGGAGGGCATCCATCGTGCGGCGTATATCGAAGGCCTATCCGCATATACTTGCGTACTTGCAACTAATGCACATAAGCGTACTATTGCGCCCATGCATAAGCTACCTCCAGGCACTCATCCGCTAGCCGCCGAGCTCATGGGCGTGCTGATGCCCCTCATCAAAGACAGTCAGTCCGGCGTCGCCGCGGTCATGGCGGGCTTCGACCTCACGTTTTCCCAGCTGCGCATGCTGTGGATCCTCGATCACGCCGGCTCGGACCTTGCGGTCAACGAGCTGGCCGAGCAGGTCTCGCTGTCGCTCCCCGCGGCCGGCCGCGCCGTCGACGGCATGGTCCGCATCGGTCTGCTGACGCGGCGGGAAGACGAGGTCGATCGCCGGATCAAGCGCATCGGCCTTGCCGAGCCGGGCCGCGAGACCCTCGAGAAGATCGGTCGGGCCCGTGGGCAGTCGGCCGACCGCTTCGTCGAAGCGCTGACCAAGGACGAGCAGGCCGCGCTTGCTGGCGCCCTGGCCACTCTCGGTGCACTCACCCGCAAACATTTCGCCGCCCCCACCGGCGCCTCTTGCTCGCCTCCGGAAAAATCCGCATGAACGCCCCCACCCAAACCGATGCGCCACCGGCGCTCGATCGCCGGTTGCTGAGCATCGCTTCCGTCGTCGTGCTCGGCAGCTTCATGTCGATCCTCGACACCACCATCGTCAACGTCGCCATTCGCGAGTTGTCGCACTCGTTCGGCACATCGCTGTCGGTCACGCAGTGGATCTCCACCGGTTACATGCTCGCTCTCGCCACGGTGATTCCGTTGACGGGATGGGCGGCCGATCGCTTCGGCACCAAGCGCCTGTACATCGGTTCGATCGCGTTGTTCGTACTCGGCTCCGCGTTGTGCGGGCTGGCCTGGTCGGCGACGTCGCTGATCGTCTTTCGTGTGCTGCAGGGCTTTGGCGGCGGCATGATCATGCCTGCGGGCATGACGATCCTTTCCCACGCCGCAGGGCGAGAACGGATGGGTCGCGTCATGGGACTGGTCGGCATCCCGATGCTGGTCGCGCCGATCGTCGGTCCCATCCTGGGCGGCTGGTTCGTCGACGATCTTTCCTGGCGCTGGATCTTTTTCGTCAACCTGCCGATCGGCGTGATCGCCTTGTACGCGGCATCGCGTTTCCTCGATCGCGATGAGCCCAAGCCGCACCATTCGCTGGACTGGCGCGGCTTGCTGATGCTCTCGCCGGGTCTGGCGATCTTCGTCTACGGCCTGGCGGAGACGGCTGCGGGCGGTGGTTTCACCCGGCCGGATGCCGTCGGTGGCGTGCTGCTGGGCCTGGCCCTGGTCGTTGGCTTTATCTGGCATGCACGCCGTAAAGAAGGCGCCCTGATCGACGTGCGTCTGTTCGGTACGCGTATCGTCGGTGCCGCGGCGTCCACATCGTTCTTCTTCGGCACGGCGTTCTTCGGTACCGCGCTGTTGTTGCCGCTGTACTTCCAGCTGGTGCGTAGTGAGTCCGCGCTGCACGCCGGCTTGTTGATGGCCGCCCAGGGCATTGGCGCTATGATTTCCATGCCGATCGCCGCACGACTCACCGACAAGACCGGCCCGGGCCGCATCGTGCTCGTCGGTCTGAGCATGACGGGGCTGGGCCTGCTCGGCCTTACCCAGATCCAGAGCGACACACCGATGTGGATGGTCGAAGGCATGTTGTTCCTGCTGGGTATCGGCATGGGCTCGACCATGATGCCGTCGATGACGGCCGCGCTGAGCAGCCTGCAGCGTCACGAGATCGCTCGCGTCACCAGCGGCATGAACGTGGTGCAGCGCGTCGGTGGTTCGGTGGGCACGGCGCTGCTGGCCGTGGTGCTGTCGCACCAGATCGCCAGCGTGATGCCGTCCACCGGCGTGCAGGAATCCGGCCTGGCCGGTGCCCGTGCGATGAGTCCCGCGGCGCACGCGGCGATCCTGCCCGCGCTGGGTCGGGCCTTCGGGCACACCTTCGTCTGGGCACTCGGCGTGGTCGTGCTGGGTTTGATCGCGGCGACCTTCCTGCCGCGCAAGCGGGCGGTGCACAACACCGAGCAGGCCGCCGCGGCGACCCTGGTGGACTAGATCGGTTCGGTCTTGGTGCATTGAAAGACCGCGTTTTTGGTTCTTTTCGATGCACCGGACCGGGCGCACCATGACGGCTCCTCCAAGGAGCCATCATGATGAGCAAGATCCTTTTTTCAGCCCTGCTGGCCGTCGCTGCCCTGTCTTCCGTGCCGGCGACCCACGCCCACACGGCAGGCGACTCGGTCAAGCCCAACTTCTCGCACGCCATTCCCAACATCCCGGGCAAGTCCCTGGTGGCGGTCGAGGTGTCGTATCCCCCGGGTGGCGCGTCGCAACCGCACACGCATGCGAAGTCCGCCTTCATCTACGCCTATGTCGTATCGGGCTCGATCGAGAGCCAGGTGAATGACCAGCCCGCCCACGTCTACACGGCGGGGCAGGCCTTCTACGAAGAGCCCGGCGCGCACCATCGGATCAGCCGCAACGCGAGCAAGACCGAACCGGCCAAGCTGCTCGCCGTGTTCGTCGTCGATACCGCCGATACCGCGTTGACTACGCCGCAGGACGCGGGTGAGGGCAGGTAATCATGGGCACGACCATACCGAAATGGACGTCCAAAAGAGTTGGGCGGATACCGCGGTGAACATCTGCAGCGTCATCCTGCATTCGCCGTTGGCGCACTGACGAGGAAGGACAAACGACACGCATATTCGGCAGGGTCCCCCCCTTTGTGGCCGGGTGCCCACTCAGGGGGAGTGATTTCAATCGTGTTCATGGCATCCTTCGCGGCATCCAGACCACCCGCCAGGGGAATCAGTGAACGGAAGCGCCGCGCGATGGAATGCATGGGGGCAGTATTTTGCGGTGGCCGCCGCTTACGCCGCCTGTTATGAGGTCACTCGTCATGTGTCCTTTTCCCACTGGACCCTGACGGCCGGGCTCCGGCTGGCCTGCCTTCTTTTCCTGCCCACCCGCTATTGGCCAGCGCTCGCCGTGGGCGAGACCCTTCCCCTGATCGAAAGCGCGCTGCTTTGCATGCCGAAGCTCGGCGGGGCATGGGCCGTCTCGGCGTCCATACCGATGATTGTTCTTTTCATGGGCTTCGTAAAACCCCTCCTGCAACGGTGGCCGTTGCGCGGCGACGACGGTCGCGTGCGGATGAGCGTCATCCTCGCGGCGACGCTCGCCTGCGCGGTCATCTCCGCCGTGTCGACATCGGTCACGCTCGCCACCGCGCTTCTGGCTTCGCCAGAGGCCTGGCCGGGCATCTCGGTAACGGCTTATTTCTGGGCGTATCTGCTCGGCGCCTACCTCGGTGCACTGACCTTCGCGCCCGCCGTCCTCGCGCTGTACGAGCGCTCGGAAGCTCTCGCGCAAGTGACCTGGGCGGCCGTATGGCGCAGTGGGCTCATCCGTGACACGGTGTCCTGGGCGGCTCCGACCCTGGTCGTGCTGTCCTGGCTGGCGCTTGTCACCACGAACGACACCGTCCGTCAGATGGCCCGCCTGACCATGATGCTGCCTGTCCTCGGCCTCGCCTTGAGGCACGGGTGGCATGGCAGTGCGTTCGGTGGAATGGGCGCGAGCGTGGCCCTTGCCGCCAGCGGTACGGTCTTGCTGGACCCTGCGATGATCCAGTGCCAGGTGGTCCTGGCACTGTTCCTTTCCTCGATGTTGCTCGTAGGGGCGCGTGCACCCGTTATCGCGGCGTGCGTTCCCACGGTGCAACGCAACTCGTAGAAGGGCTGTTACTCAAGGGCCCTTGACGCTGCATTCCGCCGGATTGTTGCAATCACCTATGGCCATGAGCCGCATGGTGCCATCCGGTTGGGGAGCGGCGGCGACCTTCACCGCGCCGTCCGAATAGACCTGCTCACTGTTCGCCTGGGTTGCGGCATTCCAGACGCCTTCGTTCGGCGTGGCCCAGCGACTGGCATCGACGCCGACGGGCAAGCCGATGATCTCGCTACCGCTATAGGCGATGGCACCGCGCACGGTTCCGGATGCATCGTTGACCTGCACGAAGCGCAGGCCCGGACGCTCGAAAACGTAGACGTGGTAATGCGGGCTCGCACTGACATCGGTAGCGTTCGGCCAGGACTGGCCGAGCCCGGTACCGGTGCCGGTCGATGCCTGGGCCATCGCGGTACCACCGCAGGACACGGCAAGCAGCGCGGCGATCGAAAGAGTGGTGCGAATGACTGGATACATGGACAGCTCCGTGAGTTTGGACGAAGACCCCGACACACCTGGTGGTCGTCGCCGATTATGTCATCGGGCAAAAGAAACCCCTTGAATAACCAAGGGGTTTTTTCGGCACGGAGCATGTCATTGCGTTGTCGTGGTGTGCTCTTGTTACCCCCTGCTGCCGCTGATGCCGTGATGCACATTGAAGAGGTTCATCGGGTCATAGCGTCGTTTTGCGGAGGACAGCCTGCCGACGTTGTCACCCCAGAAGGCATGCTCCCAATCGGCGAGGAAGTAATCACTTTCGGAGACATACGAGCCGAGCTTCGTGCCTAATCCGCGCAGCGCCGCGGTGGCACGCTCGACGGCGTCGGCTTCCCTGCGCGCCTTATCGGCATCGACGTTCGCTCCCGGCATGCCGGGAAACGCGGGGCCGCCTCCCGCAGCGATGATGACCAGTGCAAAGGCGTCGGCGGCCTGCGGGTTGGTCGCGGTATCGCGCGAGCGCACGCGTACGTCGTCGGCTGCGCCGAACAGGCCCTTGTTGAAATGCAGTCCGACTTCGTGATGCTGCGAGGCATCGAACAAGGCTTTCGCGAGGCGTTCCTGTTGACCGGCGGCGAGCAAACTACCGGGCAACCACAACGACTGATACGCGTGGATCGTCCAGCCAGCTTGTTCGCGATCCCCGGCCCAGACCATATGCGACGGCGGCGCGTCTTTGCGATCGTCGTTCGCAATGAACTGGGGCGCCTTCTCGCGAAAGAACGCCGCATCCCAGAAGTGTCGCGCCGGTAGTGCCACTGCGCTGATCGGTTGGACGATCACGTATTCCGGATGCTGCGCAAGCCAGTCCTTGAACGGCGCCCACGTCGCCTCGGCTTCGTCCCTGGACAGACCCTGGAACACCATCGAGATACCCAGCGCGTTCCCGTCCAGCAAGGTCATCTGTTCGCCCCAGTGCGGATTGCACAAGGCGTCGGCATAGAGGCGCATGGCCTGGGCGATCAGTGCCTGGAAGCTCGCATCATCGGGGGCCTTGATGCGACCGTGCATGCCGCCAAACACATCGGGCAGGTCGAAGGTGCGCAGCGTCACGCGCGTGATGACGCCGAAGCTGCCGCCGCCACCGCCCTTCAGTGACCAGAAGAGATCGGGATTCGTGCAGGCATTGGCGATCAGTAGCTTGCCATCGGCCGTGACGACTTCGGCTTCGAGCAGGTTGCTCGCGGCCGTGCCGAACGCTTTGGAGAAACTCCCGAAGCCACCGCTCTGGATCAGCCCGGCCACGCCGACGGTGGTGCAACCGCCGCCCTGTACGTAGCGACCTGCCTTGGTGGTGACAGCGTCGTACGCATCGATCCACATGCAGCCGGCGCCCATGCTGACGGCGTGCTGCGGGGTCTGCTTGCCGTTGCAGCCCTGGCCGATGAAGGCGTCGTGGAGCTGGATCTGCCGGAGCCGGCGCGTCCAGACGAGCAGGGAGCCCGCCGCGTTGGAGGTGCCCTGGTAACTGTGGCCGCCGCCTTTCACCACGAGGCGAAGGCGCTGGTCGCGTGCGAAATTAACGGCGGCAACGACATCCGCCGTGGACTCGGCCGCGACGGCGTAGACGCTGGGCTGCGACGTCCAGGCACCAAACCAGCCGCTGGTCTGGGTGAGCGACGGCTCGTCGCCCAGGTAGAACGGGTTGCCGAGGTGGGCGAGGGCTTCCTTGGTCGCTGCCGCAGGGGCATCGGGCGCGAAGGGCGAATGGACCTTGATGAGGCGACTACCGACTTGCTTGCGCAGGCGCTCCCAATGATCGGCGTCCGGCCAGGTGGCATCGATGGCGCGCGGGGTGGCGATCGCGCCACCCTGTGAGGGCGACGACCAGGCGAGGGCGGACCGGTTGAAAGCGAGGGCGTACGGTAGGAGTGGCAGGACCAGGCCAGCCTTGAGCAGGGTGCGTCGACGCATGAGCTTCTTCCTTCGTAGGCCAGTGGCGATACGTTAGGCGCTCGGGCGGCGGTGTGTCAGGTGGGAAGGGATGAGATGGGGCGGTTTAGGGACGAGTGGAGGGAGGGGAGGGACAAACCTGCTACCGGTGCGCGAGGTGAGCGCGTCGTCACTCTTCGCACACCGTGGGCGGCCGGTTTCATCACACACCAAGGCGAACGATGGTGTTCTCTACAGGAGAAACGTGATGAGCCAGCAAGATCGCACCACCCAGCACTCCGCCAACGGCGTTGGCGGCTCGAACAATCCGGCCGCGAATCCGGGTCAGGACAAGCCGGCGAAACGCGAAAGTGACCAGGTCGGTCAACAGCGTCCGGAAGACGTTACCCGCGGGGGTGCCGATCAGAAGGGCCAGCAAGATCCCGACAAGGGCGGTCAGCGGTAAGCGTCAGCCCCGGATGTGTGCTTCCACAGTCCGGGACGCCAGCGCGATGGCATCGAGAAGCTCTCTTGCTCCGAAAGGCTTGGCCAGTCGCACT
The DNA here is from genome assembly GCF_001887595.1 of Luteibacter rhizovicinus DSM 16549. NCBI lineage: Bacteria > Pseudomonadati > Pseudomonadota > Gammaproteobacteria > Lysobacterales > Rhodanobacteraceae > Luteibacter > Luteibacter rhizovicinus. The sequence continues at coordinate 4,579,508 of NZ_CP017480.1, read as the reverse complement.
GCGCGGCTAGGAATGCCTTCGACGTCCTCAAAGGGGCGGGAGGAGATAACCACGAGGGCGATATCTTCCCGGGACGCCAGCTCGGCGAGAATCGGGGCCTGCTGGTCGCCTCGGCCGGACGGCAGCGTGGCGTGGCAGACCGCGACCCGGATCGTGGGGACCGAATCCAGCGTGGTCAGCGCCGTTTCGAAATGGCCGGAAACCGCCACCGAGTACCCCCGTGCCGACAAGACCTCGGCGGCCATCTCGGCCAGTTCGCGGTGTGGGTCGAGAATGAGGACGGTCGGCTCAGGCATGGCGCAGTATGCACGCCTGCGATGGGGTGCGGCGGAATATTTTTTCCAGCGGGCCATGCCTACGGAATGGCGCTGGCATGGGCTGCGAGACACCTTTTACCCCTGTCGGCTGAAGGAAAAAGAGTGACTGCGGGGCATATTCCCAAGGCGATGCCCGAGGGGTAATTCGGGGCCCGGCGGTGCGGAATGCGTCGTATAGTGGGAATTCCTGCGCGACAGACCGAAACTGCAACGTCGCGATGGCAGGATGGACCCCTGCCTCAGTCGGATCGTCCCGATGACTACCGATGCAAGCACCGCCGTTGTGCCCTATGCACGCGTCGACGAACTGGGCAGCTGCCTTGTCCATGGGCTGGCGGTGGGGCTCAGCATCGCCGGGCTCGTCGTGCTTGTCATGAAAGCCACCTCGTATGGTGGGCCGGTCGCGGTATTCGCCAGCGTGCTCTACGGCGCAACGCTAATCTTCCTGTTCTCCGCCTCGACGCTCTATCACGCCTTTCAGTATCGCAGCGCGCACGCGCTCCTGCGGACGCTGGATCACCTGGGCATCTACTGGCTGATCGCCGGCACCTATACGCCCTTCGCGCTCATCGCTGTACCGGGAGTGTGGGGCGTCAGCCTGTTCGGCGTGATCTGGCTACTGGCCATTGCCGGCAGCGTGCTGGAGCTCGGCATCCTGCAGCGGTATCACCACGCGGCGGTGTTCATGTATGTCGCGATGGGGTGGGGCGCGATTGCCGCGTTCCAGCCCCTGGCAGCGCACGTGCCCAAGGCTGGGCTCATGTTGCTGGTAGCCGGCGGTGTGGCGTACACCGCCGGCGTGCCGTTCTACCTCGCGAAGCGTTTGCCGTTTCACCACTCGCTATGGCATCTGTTCGTGCTGGCGGGGAGCGTGCTGCACTACTTCGCCGTCTTTCTTTACGTGTTGCCCAGGCCTGCGTAGACCAGCCTGACGAAGTCCTGGATACGTGCCATGTGTCCCCGCAGTAGAATCATGCCGCGTGCCCCGGACGTCCAGGACCGACGTATGATCCGGATCATAAGCAATCGCTATCGTTGAGACGCCATGCTGCTGCGACACATTCGCTACTTCCTTGCGGTCGCGGAGCACCAGAACTTCACGCGTGCGGCCGAGGCGTTGCACGTGTCGCAACCTACCTTGTCGCAGCAGATGAAGCAGCTGGAAGACACCTTGGGTGCGCAGCTCCTCGACCGGACAGGGCGGACCATCCGGCTGACCGACGCTGGCGAAGCCTATGCGCAGTACGCGCGCCGCGCCCTGCAGGATCTCGATGCCGGCAAACGAGCCATTCACGACGCGCAGGACCTGACGCGTGGCGAACTTCGGCTGGCCATGACGCCGACGTTCACCGCCTATCTGATCGGTCCCTTGGTAGCCTGCTTCAACGCGACCTACCCGGGGATCAACCTCCGCGTGACGGAAATGAATCAGGACCAGATCGAGGCCTTGCTGGCGCAGGACGAGCTCGATATCGGCATCGGGTTCATGGACGCGCGCTCGACGGAGATCGAGAGCCAGGCGTGGTTCGTCGAGACGCTTGCGCTCGTTGTGGGCAAAGGGCATCCCTATGCCACGCGGCAGGAGCCGCTATCGCTTCGTGAGTTCGCGAGTGAGCCGCGCGTTCTGTTGAATGGGGACTTCGCTACGCGAATCCATATCGATCGCCATTGCCAGCAGCAGGGGATCAAGCCGCCTATCGCGATCGAAGCCAATTCGGTCAGCGGGATTATCGAGATCGTCCAGCATAGTGATCGTCTTGCGACGGTGCTGCCGGAAGCAGTCGCCCAGCATCACCCAGGGCTTTGCCCGGTGCAGTTGGTCGATGCGATGCCCGAGCGGACGGTGGCGCTCCTTCAACGCAAGGATGCATATCGGACGGCGGCGTGTCGTGCGTTTGTCGCGTTGGCCACGTCGTGGACGACAGGCAACTTCAAGTTGATTTGATACGGTCTTTCCGTTGCCTGCGCTGTTGCTGTCGAAGCCTCGCAGGCAACCATCGCTCTATGCGGTGAGAAGCGCAGAGCGAGGGTGCGGCACGAGTGGCTTCAGTATGCACGGGGGCTTACCCGGTTGTTGGCTGACTTGATTCATGAGGCTGAGGTGGTTGATTGCCAGCGGTTGGCGCAAGGGTTGGAAGCGATGGGTGCTAAGTAACTTCACTGATTACGTTTCCGGGGTTCTTCGGATGCGCCGGCCGGAATGCCAGTCCAGGCTGTTGTTCTCGTGGAACAGAGCGCATGACGATGGCCAGTCGCAAGCCCAACATCCTTTTCATCATGGCCGACGATATCGGCTGGTTCAACGTCAGCTGCAATAACAACGGCATCATGGGTTATCGCACCCCTAATATCGATCGCATCGCGAAAGAGGGTGCCAACTTCACCGATTTCTACGGTCAGCAAAGCTGCACCGCAGGCCGCGCGGCCTTCATTACCGGGCAGTCACCGATACGTACCGGGCTGACCAAGGTCGGCATGCCGGGTGCGACGCTGGGACTGAGCGCCGAGGATCCCAGTGTCGGTGAGTTCATGAAGCACTTCGGCTATGCCACCGGTCAATTCGGCAAGAACCATCTGGGTGATCGCAACGAACACCTGCCTACCGTGCATGGCTTCGACGAGTTCTTCGGCAACCTGTATCACCTCAATGCCGAGGAAGAGCCGGAGTATCCGAACTATCCCAAGGATCCGGCTTTCCGGAAGCAGTTCGGACCTCGCGGCGTCATGCGGTCGAAAGCGACGGACAAGGACGACAGTACGGAAGATCCGCAGTTCGGCAGGGTGGGCAAGCAGACCATCGAGAACACCGGTCCGCTGAACCGCAAACGCATGGAAACCGTCGACGAAGAGTTCCTCGACGCGGCGTTGGATTTCATCGACCGCAAGAGCAAGTCCGACGAGCCGTGGTTCTGCTATTTCAATCCGACACGCATGCACGTCTTTACCCATCTCAAGCCCGAGTCGGTCGGCAAGACAGGTCTCGGCGTATATCCCGATGGGATGGTCGAACTCGATGGCTACGTCGGCCAGTTGCTGGATCGACTCGACGAGCTCGGCATAGCGGACAACACGATCGTGGTGTTCACCACGGACAATGGCGCCGAGGTTTGCACGTGGCCCGATGGCGGGACCACGCCGTTCCGCGGCGAGAAGGACAGTAATTGGGAGGGCGGATGGCGCGTGCCCTGCGTGATGCGCTGGCCGGGTGTGATCGAGCCAGGTCGAGTGATTAACGATATCGCGTCACTTCAGGATTTCATTCCCACGTTCGCGGCCGCGAATGCGGAGACCGAACTGGTCGAGAAAGTGAAGAAGGGATTCGAGATGGGTGGCCGGTCGTACAAGGTGCACCTGGACGGCTTCAATTTACTGCCGTTTCTCTCGGGCAAGGAGAAAGCCTCGCCCCGCGAGGGCTTTATCTACTGGAGCGACGACGGAGAGTGCATGGCCGTGCGTATGGGGCGCTGGAAAGTGGTCTTCGCCGAGCAGCGTGCCGAGGGACTGCAGAGTTGGCGTGAGCCGCTGTCCGAAATGCGTATACCGAAATTCTTTGACCTGCGGGCCGATCCGTTCGAGCGGGGCGAGGAGAGCTTCAAGTACAACGACTGGTTTCTTGAGCAGAATTTCCTGCTTTACGCTGCGCCACCGCTTTTGGCCAAGTGGTTGCAGAGTTTCAGGGAGTTTCCGCCGCGTGCCAAGGCGGCGTCGTTTAGTATCGATAGGGTGATGGAGGCTATGGTGCCGAAGAGCTGAAGGGTCGGCTCGAAGCGGCGAGGCGGTCGTGGAAAGGAACGTCGTCAGGATGTGTTCGCAAGGACCTGCCGATGCGACAGGCCCGTCACCGGTGGGCTGCGAGGCTAGCGTCTCCCAGCCGCCGCCAGGAACGACCCATGGACGCCATCGCACTGCTCAAGCAAGACCACACTCTCGTCAAAGACCTTCTCGAACAGCTGGCCGATTCGACCAGCCGCGCCGTCAAGAAGCGCGGCGAGCTCCTGCAGCAGATCCACGTCAATCTCAAGGCCCATACGACGATTGAAGAAGAGATCTTCTATCCGGCGTTCAAGGAAGCGGGCAAGAAAGAAGAAGAGAAGATGTATTACGAGGCGCTTGAGGAGCACCGCGCCGCAGAGGATCTCGTGCTGCCCGACCTGATGAAGACGGACCCGGCAACGGAGCAGTTCTCAGGGCGCGCCAAGGTGTTGAAGGAGCTCATCGAGCATCACATCGAGGAAGAAGAGCAGGAGATGTTCAAGGACGCCAAGAAGCTTCTGAGTAAGGAGGAACTGAACGAACTCGGCGCCCGCATGGAAACCCGGAAGGCAGAGCTTCTGGCCGAGTTCAAAGCGGCCGCCTGACCTTTACCTCGCCGTGAGTGGGTTTACTTGATGACAGCGACGTCGGGATCGCGTTAGGCACTGTCTGATCTTCCCTCATATCACCGGCGCCCGTGCGGCGCCGGTGGTGTGTCATGCGAGCAACTCAGGGAGTGAGCACGACCTTGCGGCAGTCCTCTTCCTTCTTGTCGAAGATCTCGTAGCCGCGCGCCGCATCAGCGAGCTTCATGCGATGTGAAATGATGATGTCCGGCTGCAGTTTGCCGTCCTCAATGAAGTTGAGGAGCTCGGGCAGGTACTTCTGTACGTGCGTCTGTCCCATCGCCAGGGTGAGGCCCTTGTCGAACGCATCGCCGATCAGGAAGGCGTGGATGAAGCCGGCATAGACGCCGGGGATGCTGACCACGCCGCCGCGGCGCGTGGCGGTAATGCATTGACGAACGACTTCGCCTGAACTTGTCTCGAGTTTCAGGGCACTCAGGACGGTCTCGGTGGTGCTTCCCTTCGCCTCGAAGCCGACGGCGTCGATGCTGGCGTCAACGCCTCGGCCTGCCGTTTGTTCGAGGATGAACTCGGACGGGTCGGTGGCGCTGAAGTCGACAGGAATGACATCAAACGCGGCGACGGCAAAATCAAGACGATAACGTTCCTCATCGACCATGAAGATACGTTCTGCGCCGAGCATGCGTGCGCAAGCGGCCGCCATCAGGCCGACTGGTCCTGCGCCGAAGATGGCGACGGTGGAGCCGCGCTCGATCTTCGCGTTCAGCACCGCCTGATAACCCGTCGGCAGGATGTCCGAGAGGAACAGAACGCGTTCGTCGGCAAGGCTGCCAGGAATCTTGAACGGGCCGACATTGGCCTTGGGTACGCGGACGAACTCCGCCTGACCGCCGGGAACGCCACCGTAGAGATGCGAGTAGCCGAAGAGTGCCGCGGGTGGCGTCATCTTGGGGCGCTTCCGCAGGCTGGCACCCTGGTCCGGATTCGTGGTCTCGCACGCGGCGAACTGATCGTTCTCGCAGAAGAAGCACTTGCCGCACGCGATGACAAAGGGGATGACGACACGATCGCCAACGGCCACGTTGGTCACTTCGGAGCCGGCGTCTTCCACAATGCCCATGAATTCGTGGCCGAAGATATCCCCGTGCTGGGTCTCTGGAATCTTGCCGTGATACAGGTGCAGATCCGAGCCGCAGATGGCCGTGGCAGTGACGCGGAGGATGACGTCGTCACCCGCGAGGATCGTCGGATCGGGCATGGTCTCGACGCGGACGTCTTTGGAGCCGTGATAGGTCAGTGCCTTCATTCGTGCTGCCTCCGGGGTAAAGCAGCATCGTGGTCCCTACTTGTTGAAAGGCAGGTGGGCGATGAGTCCCCAAGGTTGACGATCGCCTTCACAGAGCTCGTCAGGTTTCTCGCTAGGCGCCGAGGAAAGCCATTGCGCCCAAGCCGCCGAACATCAACAGCGCCGTGAATCCGACGATGACTCGGTTAAGCAGAGGACTGGGTTGCCCCTGCATGATCTTGTTGTCGCCCGTGACCAGGAGCAGGGCGACCAGCAGGAAGGGCGCAAGCATGCCGTTGACGACGGCCGACCAGACAAGCACCTTGACCGGATCGAGGTGAAAAAGGTCCAGCAGCGCACCGCCGACCGTGGCGACGATGAATACGGCATAGAACGACACCGCTCGCTTGAACCGCTTGTCGAGGCCAGAAACCCAGTCGAAGGTCTCGGCAAAGGCGTATGCCGCCGAACCCGCCAGCGTCGGAATGGCCAACAGTCCCGCACCGACCAGCCCGCCGGTGAAAAGCAGGAAGGCGTAATCGCCAGCCAGCGGTTGCAGCGCGCTCGCGGCATCCTTTGTCGACTGCACGTCCTTGCCATGGGCGTGCAAGGTGAAGGCGGCCGTGAGGATGATGAAGAACATCACCAGATTCGAGAAGAACGTACCTGTCCAGACATCGAGCTTGCGGTCACCCAGCTCACGCCTGGTCGCGTTGCGTCGCCACGCCAGGAGGCGCCGGCCCTTGGCCTTGTCTTCTTCCACTTCCTGGCTCGCCTGCCAGAAGAACAGGAAGGGGCTGATCGTGGTGCCGAAGAGCGCCACCAGGGAACTCCATCCCTCCTTGCCGTGGGGAAGCGAGGGAAGGAAGGTATCGTGGGCAACCTGGCCCCAATGGGGTTTCGCCAGAAAGGCCGTCACGATGTAAGCCAGGAGGACCATGGCGAGCCATTTCAGGACGCTGGCCAGCTGTTGATAGCGCAGGCGGATGGCCAGCAGGCAGATGCCGATCCCATAGACCCACACCCACAGCAGGCGCGGACCGGCGTGCAGCATTTCCATGGCATCGCCCATCCCGGCGAGATCGGCCGCGATGTTCAGCAGGTTAGCGGCGAGGAGGGCGACGGCCCCGATGCCGACGAGCCAGCGCGGAAACTTCTCCCGCAACGCCCCGCCCAGGCCTTTGCCGGTGACCATGCCGACCCGGGCACACATCATCTGGACGACCGCCATCAGCGGCCAGGTGAGAAGGGCGGTCCACAAGAACTGAGTGCCGAACTTCGCGCCCACCACCGAAAACGTGGCGACGCCGGAGGGATCATCGTCCGCGGCCCCTGCGGTCAGGCCAGGGCCGAGTGCGCCGAGAAACCTTCTCAGGCCCTTGGGCTTGGGAGGCGTGTCTTCATTCGGCTTAGGCATCGGCGTTCCCGACCTGCTCATGGCGGCGCCTCAGGTAGATCACTTGGCCCGTTACGCCAGCGACCAGGAGGGCGGCGTTGCTGGCGATGAAAACAGGATTCTTCACCAGCACGCTGTACACGAGATACAGCAGGGACGCTGCCATCTGACCGATGAAAAGCCACTTGGAAACCCCTTCCACGGTGGGTGCATGCGCCTGCCTCCAGATTTGTCGGCCGATGGTCGACAGCAGGACAAGCGAGGCGAGCCAACCCAGAGGTTCGGGACTCAGGAGATGCGATGCGAGATCCATGGTTGCCCCCGGGTGAGGTTCTCTTTTATCAGCACGAATGTGCCCGCTGCATCACAGAAGCCCGAGGATCGCGTGAGGTACGGCGCAGGCGCATGCGAGGATGTGTCGGCAGCAGGGGTCTCGTTAGCGCGGGACGACACGGGTGAGGCCTCGCGAACGGTGTAGTGGCTCATGTGTCGTTCGCGTTGGGCCTTGCGGTTAGCGCGGCAGTCCAGGCGGAAGTTCCGCCTGTCAGCGACGCGCAACTGGCGACTGACGCAACGCTGATCGCAAGTGGCCGCGTAACGGCGGTCTCCGAACGCGATGACTCCACGTATCCACGCGGGAAGAAGGAAGGGGCTCTGGTGACCGCTCACTACACGGTGACGATGGACGTGAGTAGCGTCGAGAAAGGAAGTCTGTCGGCGGAGGATCGCTCGCTTCAGTTCACGGGCTACTCGAATACCCACGTCCCGGCACATTGGGTGGGTGGGACCAATACCATGCGCCTTGAGGTTCGGCCGGGTGACGAGATCAAGGTCTATCTCCAGCGAGAGGGCGACCATTGGGTGCTCTTTCATCACCTGGGTTTGTGGCTTAGGCGGTGATGAGTGAGATCTCACCTGAAGTCGGCGCTACTCGCCGGTGTTGTAGAACTTGTCGATGCGAATCGTGCTGGCGACGCCCTTGAACGTGGGCATCGGTTCTATCGTCGAGACTTCAGCTACGTAGTGCCCGTATCGTTTCGCGTAGAAGCCGCATACGGAGATGTGAGATTCATTGTCGACAGTGGCGTAGAGCTCGAGGCGGCACTGGGATGTGTCGCTATGTGGCAAGGGTTGATCGGTATTCCTGGCGACGATGCATGAGCCGGCGTTTCGTATCGACCTCGCCCTGGCGAACGTCGAAGGGGATGGTGATGCTCTTGCCTTCGGTATCGACCGCGAAGGGAAGCGATACGGGAAGCGCAGAAGGCGCGCTGCGGGACTCACTCATGCCGTAGGCTCCCGTTCCGATGGTGGTGGCGCAGACAAATAACAGGCAGAACACGGATCTGGCGCGCATATCTGGCGATCCCTCTCCTTAGAGCTCAGAGCTGATATTCGCACCCCAGAGGAGACGGAGACTCGATGCGGGTCGCAACTCCCGCAAAGAAAAAGCCCCGGCCGTCTCCGGTCGGGGCTCATCTTTATTGGTGGAGATGGCGGGAGTCGAACCCGCGTCCGAAGGCGTTTAATCTCCAGATCTACATGCTTAGCTCACCGTTAGATCTCGTCCGCCAGCAGCACGGTGTGCGAAGCGCACCGACGGACATACCTGATTGATCTAGCGTCAGACCCACAGATGGAGAGTCTTTCGGCGGTCTCATGATAGTGACCCTACACCGACGAGCATGAGCACAAGATCGGTTCGGGGGTAGGGCCTTTTTTAGGGGCCGAACGCTTTAGGCGGCGAGAGCCACCGAAGCGTCATTACCGTAGTAGTTGTCATTGGCAACTATAGTTTTTGCAGCTGGTTTAACGAGGAAAGCTACCCCCTCGGCATGCACCAGTAGATCGCACTACCCCCGTCGAAACCAGAACATCCCCGGGGAAAACGTGGTGAGACTACATCTCTCAGTATATGGCCGGGACAGGCCACTCACAATGGGCGCCGCCCGTCCGTTCAGGTCAGCCCATCTTGTTGTGGGAGCGCATGACCCGCTGTTTGTCGACCGCCCACTCGCGCTCTTTCTCCGCGGTGCGCTTGTCGTGGTCCTGCTTACCCTTGGCCAGGCCGATCTCGCACTTCACCTTGTTGTTTTTCCAGTACATCGCGGTGGGCACCAGGGTGTAGCCCTTGCGCTCGACGGCGCCGATCAGGCGGTCGATTTCCTCGCGATGGAGCAGCAGCTTGCGCGTGCGCCGGTCGTTGGCGATCACGTGGGTGGAGGCGCTGATGAGCGGCGGGATCTGGGCACCGACGAGAAAAACCTCACCGTGCTGGATGATCGCGTAGCAGCCCTCGCCGAAGTTGATCCGGCCCGCGCGCAGGGACTTCAGCTCCCAGCCTTCCAGGGCCATGCCGCACTCGAAGCGCTGGTCGATGTGATATTCGTGGCGCGCGCGCTTGTTCAGCGCAATCGTGCCGCCGCCGTCTTTTTCCGTGTCCTTCGGTTTCGCTTTTGCCATGTCCGCTAAAATCGGTCTATCGGATCCCTGATACAAGGCCGGCGGGTCCGTGAGCCGGCAAATGAGACGAGGTCAAAGCAGTGATTGAAATCCGCCGCAGTGCGATCGTGCCTTTCACGCCCGCGCAGATGTTCGACCTGGTCAACGATGTGGAAGCATACCCAAAGCGCTTCGGCTGGTGTGACGCCGCTGAAGTGCTCGAGCGGGAAGACAACGTGCTGGTGGCACGGCTGGATCTCAAGTTCGCCGGGATCAAGCAGAGCTTCACCACCCGGAACACCACCGACAAGCCCCACAGCCTGGCCATGAAATTCGTGGAAGGCCCGTTCCGCTCGCTGGATGGGGTGTTTACCTTCCAGGCGTTGGGCGATGTCGGCTGCAAGATCGCCCTGGCGCTGGACTTCGACTACGCCGGCCTGGGGGGTGCGGTGCTGAGGATGGGCTTCCAGCAACTGGCCAACCGGATGGTCGATGACTTCTGTGACGAGGCGCGCCGCCAGTATGGCTGAGCTCAGCGTCGAGGTGGCTTACGCAGGACCGGAGGGGCAGGTCGTCCTTGCCCTCGTCGTGCCGTCGGGTACGACGGCCTGGCAGGCGGTCGAGCTGGCTCGAGGCGGTCTGCCGGAAGGGGTGACGCCGGACCCGGTCCGACTGGGCATCTTCGCCAGGAAGGTGGCCGCGGACCGTGTGCTGGAGGAGGGCGACCGGGTGGAACTGTACCGGCCGCTCACGCTCGATCCGATGGAGGCCAGGCGGCGCCGCGCCAAGCGCGGCGCCTGAAGGGCCGTCTTACTTCTTGTCGTCCGACGAGCTGCCGCCGAAGATGCCGCCGTTGTCGTCATCCTTCTTGTCGTTGGCGCTGGTGTTCTTGTCACCCTTGGTGCCGTTGACCGGGTCGTTCTTGTACTTCTTCGAGTCCTTCAGCAGCTGCTGGGCGTCCTGGGCGAAGAAATCGCCTTCGGTACGGACCAGGGTGTCGTTATTGAAGGTCAGCGTGAGCGTACGGGTGGTCATCTTCCCGCCACGATGCGAGAAGGTGGACACATAGTCCCAACGGTCGTTATCGAAGGGCGAGGCCACCGAAGGGGTGCCCAGCAGCACCAGGACCTGGCGCTTGGTCAGACCCGGCTGCAGCTGTTCGACGTTTTTCTTGTCGAGCAGGTTGCCCTGCTGCACGTCGGGGGTATAGATAAGGCTGCAGCCCCCGATGGCGACCGCCATCATGGCTATACCCAGCGTGCGGCGAATGAGCTTTTGCATGCGTAGTAACGTCCGGATCGTGAAGCCTGCGATGATACACTAAGCGCCTGACGGCACCGCGAGGGGGTCTCTAATGGACCAGGAAACAAAAGAACTGCGTAAAGCGGGGCTTAAAGTCACACACCCGCGCATGCGGATCCTGCAGATCTTCGAGGAGGCGGACGAGCGCCACCTTACCGCCGAAGACATCTACAAGCGTCTGCTTGCGCACCAGGAAGACATCGGGCTTGCCACGGTGTATCGGGTACTGACCCAGTTCGAAGCTGCTGGCATCGTCATGAAGCACAACTTCGAGGGCGGGCAGGCCGTTTACGAGCTGGATCGCGGCAAGCATCATGACCACATGATCGATGTGGACAGCGGGAAGGTCATCGAGTTCATCAGCGAGGAGATCGAACGCCTCCAGCATGAAATCGCGGAACGCCACGGGTATGTGATCGAAGATCACAGCCTGGTGCTGTATGTGCGTCCGAAGAAGAAGCGCTGAGGCGGGTTTTCGCGGCTTGGCAGATGAGAAGGGCTCCCGAGAGGGGGCCTTTTTCTTTGGGGGGCTGGCTTCTTGTGGGGACTGAGCTTTTTGTGGGAGCCGGCTGTGCCGGCGATGGGGTTTGCGGTGATCTGGTTATCGCCGCTGAAGCGGCTCCCACAGGGGAGCGGGGTTTTGCGGGTTGGGGCGGCACACATAAAAACGCCGCTGGCGGACTCCTGTCCACCAGCGGCTTGATCCGATGTTTCCATGGTTCGTGAATCGCGAGTTGCTCGCTGGATCCACGTTTCACCACTTCGCATCGGCGAGGCTGACATCCTGTCGCCTCATCAGGTCGATCGTCCCCACGACCGACCTGGGCTCACCGTCTCTCGACGGCGGCTCCCCCACATCGATGACGGAATCGTAACGAACCGTTCACCGACCCGGTATCGGAAAATTTCCTATGTGAGTTCCGATACTTGTGCTGCGTAGCAGCACGCGCAGGTGTAGTCCGATGGGCTCGGGATGGATGCGAAAGATGCCGCCCAGCGCCGTGATGCGATCGCTCATGCCCTGTAGGCCGCGCCCGCCACCGTCTGTACGAATTGGCCTCGGGGTCGCAGGCAAGCCGGTGCCGTCGTCACGGATGTCGAGGATGGCCACCGGACCGCTGTCGCGCAGTCCGATGCGTAGCCGCAATTTCAGTTCTTTCGCACCTGAATGGCGAACCACATTGGTCGCACTTTCCTGCACGACACGATAAATAGCGGTAAGTGTCTCGTCGTCGAGCAGCCGCGGTTCGCCCCGCAGGTCGGTCACGTAGTGAATGCCGGCGGCGGTCAGCATGTCGCGCACGGGGCCTTCGTCCAGCGCCCGGAGCAGCCCGAACTCGTCGAGAACGGAAGGGCGCAGGCTGTCCAGCATCTTATGTAGCGCCCGGCGCATGTGGCCGAGGATGCCGTTGATCGACTGCCCGATGTCGTCCAGGCCCGCGTTGCCCAATCGTTGCTGGGCCAGCTTCAGGTGGGTCTGGATGGCGGTGAGGTTCTGGCCCAGCTCGTCGTGCAGCTCGGCGGCCATGTGCTTGCGCAGGTCTTCTTCGGCCTGAAGGTTGCCGCGCGCGGCATCGCGCAACTGGCGCGCGAGCTGGTCGAGGCGCTGGTTGGCGGCGGCCAGGTGGGTGTTCTGCTGGGCGACACGCTCGCTGCTTCGACGCAGGGCGTCGGTGGCGGCGCCGAGCATGAGAGTGCCGGTACCCGCCACGGCGAGGAACAGGTGGGCGGCGGCCGTCGGCGCGCCCCGGCCGATCATGTCTTCGGTCACATTGAGGCCGACGCTGGTAATGAGCATGGCCAGGCCGGCACCGCGCCAGCCATGCCGGAAGGCGAAGAACAGCACGGGTGCCAACGAGAGCACGCGGGCGAACTGCGGCTGGGGCGAGTACTCGGCGAGGGTCACCAGGATGGCCAGGGACGGCAGCATGACCAGCAGGCCGTCGAGGAGCAGCTCGGCGAGGGCGGACTGGGTCGGCCTTTCGCGGAACATGAGGATCATCACCGGCACGACCAGCAGGACACCCAGGTAGTTGCCGAGCAGGTCGCTACCGAAGGTGGTGCCGAGCATTTCCACCGGAGCGGCGGGATGCAGCGAGGCCATCATCGCGGCGTTGCCGGCCGTGGCGACCGTGGCCGTGACCATGGCCGACAGCAGAAGACGGGCGACGTCTTCCGGGGTGTTCAGGCTGGCGTGCAGATGGGCGCGGCGCAGCAGCCAGAGACAGGCGGCGACCATCAGCGGCTCGGGTGCGTCGCCCAGCACGAAGCCCGCACCGCCGATCGGCAGGCCGCTACGCCACTCGCAGAAGGCGCTGGCGAGGATCTCGGCACCGAGGATCCAGAACCAGTTGCGCGTCCTCATCAGAAGGAGGGCGCCGAAGCGCAGGCCGAAAGGCAGCACCCAATACGGTTGTTCCGTCGGCCAAAGGAGGATCCAGGCCGCCGCATAGAGGAGGGCGAACAGGGGGCCGGCGAACCGGGAGAGGGCGTTTACTCGCATCCCCCGAATGTTACACGCCGAACCTCATGTAACGTTGCACACTTCCACCCATACGCACGCGTCGGGCGAGCCTGTTACATTCTGTCCATGCCAAGAATCGTCCTTGTAGATGACCACGCCATCGTTCGTGAGGGTTTCAAACGCCTGATCGAGCTGGAACCTGACCTCGACGTCGTCGCCGAGGCCAAGAACGCCGATGAGGCGGTGGACGCCGTGACCCAGCATCGCCCCGACCTGGTGGCGGTGGACCTGTCCTTGCCCGACGGTAGCGGCCTGCCCCTGATCGAGCATCTGGCGAGCATCTCCCCGGACATGAAGATCGTGGTACTGAGCATGCACGACGGCGAACCCTACGTGTCCGAGGCGCTACGCCGCGGTGCGCGTGGCTACGTGACCAAGGGCGTGGCACCCGAGGAGCTCGTCGTTGCCGTGCGCGCTGTGTTGAGCGGCGAGCAGTACCTGAGCTCGGATCTGCGTGAGCGTCGCTCGGGCCGGTCCTCGGTGGACCTCGATCCCTTCAATCGGCTGACGGCGCGCGAGCGCGAGGTTTTCCTGTTGCTGGCGGCCGGACGGGCACCGAAGCAGGTGGCCGCCGAGTTGGGCATCGGGCAGAAGACGATCTATATCCACCGCGCTGCGGTCATGAACAAGCTCAATGCGGGGTCGGAACTCGACCTTTACCGGATGGCGCAGGAGCGGGGGCTCATTCGCGCCTAACCCTGCGCCCGGTCGAGCATCTTCTTGGCGTGGGCGCGGGTTTCCTTGGTGATTTCCACGCCGCCGAGCATGCGCGAGAGCTCGTCGCGGCGGCCAGCGGCGTCGAGGGTGTGGATACGCGTGCGGGTGGCTTCGCCGTCGCTTTCCTTGGCGACCTGAAGGTGTGCGTGGCCTTGCGCGGCGACCTGGGGCAGGTGGGTGACGCACATCACCTGGACGCGTTCGCCGAGGGCGCGCAGTTTCTGGCCGACCACTTCGGCGACCGCGCCGCCGATGCCGGTGTCCACTTCGTCGAAGATCATGCAGCCGATGTTGTCGTTGCCCAGCGTGGCCACTTCGATAGCCAGGCTGATGCGGGCGAGTTCGCCGCCTGAGGCCACCTTGCGTAGCGGGCGCGGCGGCTGGCCGGGATTGGCGCTGACCAGCAGTTCGCAGCGTTCGCGGCCCTGCGGATCGGGCTCGTTGCCTTCGACGCGCTCGAGCGAGACCTCCAGACGACCGCCGGCCATGCCGAGCTCGCCCATCAGGGCGGCGACCGACGTGCCCAGACGGCCAGCGGCCGCGGCACGTGCGGCGGATAGCGACGCGGCGGCTTCGTCATAGGTCTTGTGCAGACGATCGCGCTCGCGGCCGAGGCGATCCAGGGCATCGCCGGCGCCTTCGAGTTCGGCCAGGCGCTCGCGGATCTCCTCGGCCTTTACCGTCAGTTCCTCGATCGGCAGCCGGTAACGGCGCGAGAGGTCGTGCAGGTGGGTGAGCTGGGTGTCGACTTCGGCGAGGCGCTCGGGGTCGAGTTCCACGTCCTGCGCGTAGCGACCGAGGCCGTCCACGGCTTCGCCTACCTGGATCTGTGCGCTGTCGAGCAATTCGAGGGTCGGTACCAGCGAGGCGTCCAGTTCGGCCAGGCGCGACAGTTCGGCGTGCGCGCGGAGCAGGGCGCGACCCACGGCGAACTCGCTCTCGCCGTCGAGGATCTCGACCACGCCGTTGGCGCCTTCGGCCAGCCGTCCGGCGTTGGCCAGGCGGCGATGCTGGGCTTCGAGTTCTTCCAGCGCCGCGGGCGACAGGGCCCAGCGGTCCAGTTCTTCCAGTTCGTGGGCAAGCAGTTCGATCTGGCGCTCGCGATCGTCGCCGCCGGACAGGCTGCGGATGCGCGCGACGGCGTCACGCCAGGACTTCGCGGTGTCGCGGACGCTGGCCTGCAGCACCTCGTTGCCGGCGTAGGCGTCGAGCAGGGCCATCTGGTGCTGGCGCGAGAGCAGGGCCTGATGTTCGTGCTGGCCGTGGATCTCCACGATGAGCGCGGCCAGGGCGGACATCTGCGCGAGGCTGGCGGGGCGGCCGTTGATCCAGCCGCGCGAGCTGCCTTCGACGCGGATCACCCGGCGCAGCTGGCAGGTCTCGCCGTCGTCGAGTTCCTCCTGCCGGAGCCACGCGGTCGCTTCGGGCAGGCCGGTGAGGTCGAATTCCGCGGCCAGCTCGGCGCGGTCGCTGCCGGAGCGGACCATGCCGCTGTCGGCGCGGGCGCCGGCCAGGAGCATCAAGGCGTCCACGAGCAGGGATTTGCCCGCGCCGGTCTCGCCGCTGACCACGGTGAGCCCGGGCCCGAAGGCAATCTCGGCTTCTTCGACAACGGCAAATTGGCGGACGTAGAGCGAGGTGAGCATGGCGACCGATGGCGGCGGATGGAATCGCGCCGATTGTAGCGGGAGGCGCGTCGCAGAAGCCGAGACTTGCAACAAGGGCGTCGAGACCTTATTGATAGCCGGACGAACCAACCCCTCCGGCCCGCCCACGCGCATGAATCCGTTTTCCGGTCACGACATCGATGCACGCGCGCGCCGGCTGCTGCGTACCCTGATTTCTCAGTATCTGTCCGATGGGGAGCCGGTCGGCTCACGCACGCTGGCGAAGTCCTCGGGCCTGGAAGTCAGCCCGGCGACTATCCGGAACATCATGGCCGACCTCGAAGAGGCCGGACTGGTCTCCTCGCCGCATACCTCGGCGGGTCGTATCCCGACGCCGCGCGGCCTGCGCCTGTTCGTCGACAGCCTGCTCGAGCTCAAGCCCCTGCCGCGCGACGACATGGCCCGCCTGCAGGGCGGCCTGCCGCCGCATCAGACGACGACACGCGACCTGCTCGGCAACGTCTCGCACCTGCTTTCGGCGATGACCCACTTCGCCGGCGTGGTCACCGTGCCGCGCCAGGGCGATTTCCCGCTGCGGCACATCGATTTCGTCAATCTGCCCGACGCGCGGGTGCTGGTGATCCTGGTCTTCTCGGATAACCAGGTGCAGAACCGCGTGGTCCAGCTCGTCCGTCCGCTGGAGTCGGCGGAGCTGGAGCAGGCGGCCAACTATCTCAACGCCCAGTTCGCCGGCTTCCGCCTGGCGGACATCCGCGCCCATCTGGCCACCGAGCTGCGCGAAGCGGGCGGGGAACTCAATCGCCTGCTCACCGGTGTGGTCGAACTGGCCACCGCCTCGTTCAGCGCCGATGAGGACGCCGACGACGTGCTGGTCAGCGGCCAGACCAACCTGATGGGTTATTCGGAGCTGGCCGACATCGAGCGGCTCCGCGACCTTTTCGACGCCTTCCAGCAGAAGCGCGACCTGCTTCAGCTGATGGAAATGTGCGTCAAAGCCCCTGGCGTACGCCTGTTCATCGGCGAGGAGTCCGGTTTTTCGGCCCTCGACGGCTGCAGCATCGTCACCGCCACCTACGGCACGAAGGGCCGCATGCTCGGCGCGATCGGAGTTATTGGACCGACGCGTATGGCATATGAGCGAGTGATCCCCGTGGTACAAGCCACCGCCGGACTGCTCAGCGACGCCTTGAATCGCGCCGCGGCGACCTCATAAACCGCCACGGGAGGCGGGTTTAGTATTTCCCGCGAATGTTCGACCCTTCCACGGAGGGGTCGGTACGCTGACATTTGGAGTAAACATGCAAAACAACGATCCCCACGCGCCGGATCCGGCGCAGGACGGCGCGGCCGACAGCGCCATCCAGGCTGAGCTCGACGCCCTCGGCGTCCAGCTGGCCACGATGGAAGCCGAGCTGGCGCAGGCCCGCGAGACGGTGCTGCGCGAAAAGGCGGAGATCGAGAACCAGCGTCGTCGCATGCAGCGCGATGTCGATCAGGCTCGCCGCTTTGCCAACGAGAAGTTGCTCGCCGAATTGCTGCCGGTCTACGACGGCATCGCCCTGGGCCTGACCAACGAGGCGGCGGATGCGAAGACGCTCCGCGAAGGCCTGCAGATGTCGCTCGATCAGCTGAAGAAGGTCACCGAGGCCAATGGACTGACCATGGTCGACCCGCTTCACCAGCCGTTCAATCCGGAGCATCACCAGGCGATCAGCTCGGTCGAGTCGAACGAGCATGCGCCCAATACCGTCGTCGCCGTGGTCCAGAAGGGCTTCGTGCTGAACGACCGTCTGCTGCGTCCGGCGCTCGTCGCCGTGGTGCGCGACCACTGAACAGCGTTACCAAAGATATTGAATCGATGGGGGTTACCCCCATTTTCCTTAGCAGTCGCGGCCGCGGGGGCCGCATGAAATTCGGAGCAACGTAACTATGGGCAAGATCATCGGTATCGACCTCGGTACGACCAACTCCTGCGTCGCAGTGATGGAAGGTTCGACCGCACGTGTCATCGAGAATGCAGAGGGCGATCGCACCACGCCGTCCATCGTGGCTTTCACCAAGGACAACGAAGTCCTCGTGGGCGCGCCGGCCAAGCGCCAGAGCGTGACCAACCCTTACAACACCTTCTACGCGGTGAAGCGCCTCATCGGTCGCAAGTTCACCGACGCCGAAGTGCAGAAAGACCTCAAGCTGGTTCCCTACGGCATCGTTGCGCACGATAACGGCGACGCCTGGGTGCAGACCGCCGACGGCAAGAAGATGGCACCGCAGGAAGTCTCCTCGAAGGTGCTGATGAAGATGAAGAAGACCGCCGAGGACTTCCTCGGTGAAGCGGTCACCGAGGCGGTCATCACGGTCCCGGCTTACTTCAACGACAGCCAGCGCCAGGCCACCAAGGACGCGGGCAAGATCGCCGGTCTCGACGTCAAGCGCATCATCAACGAGCCGACCGCTGCCGCGCTGGCTTACGGTCTGGACAAGGCTGCCACGGGTGACCGCAAGATCGCCGTGTACGATCTGGGCGGCGGCACGTTCGACGTGTCGATCATCGAGATCGCCAACGTCGACGGCGAGAAGCAGTTCGAAGTGCTGTCCACCAACGGCAACACCTTCCTCGGTGGTGAGGACTTCGACAACCGCGTCATCGACTATCTCGTCGAAGAGTTCAAGAAAGAGCAGGGCATCGACCTGCGCAAGGACCAGCTCGCGCTGCAGCGCCTGAAGGACGCCGCCGAGCGCGCGAAGATCGAGCTGTCCTCGGCGCACCAGACCGACGTGAACCTGCCGTACGTCACCGCCGATGCCTCGGGTCCGAAGCACCTGAACATCAAGCTGACCCGTGCCAAGCTCGAGTCGCTGGTGGAAGACCTGGTCAAGGGCACGATCGATCCGTGCCGCACGGCGCTGAACGATGCCGGCCTGAAGATCTCGGACATCCACGAGGTGATCCTCGTCGGTGGCCAGACCCGCATGCCCAAGGTCCAGGAAGCCGTGAAGGACTTCTTCGGCCGCGAGCCGCGCAAGGACGTCAACCCGGATGAAGCCGTCGCCGTCGGCGCCGCGATCCAGGGTGGCGTGCTGGGCGGTACCGTCAAGGACGTCCTGCTGCTCGACGTCACCCCGCTGTCGCTCGGCATCGAGACGATGGGCGGCGTGATGACCAAGCTGATCGAGAAGAACACCACGGTGCCGACCAAGGCCTCGCAGACCTTCTCCACGGCCGACGACAACCAGACCGCCGTGACCGTGCACGTGCTGCAGGGCGAGCGCGAGCGTGCCAATGCGAACAAGTCGCTGGGCAAGTTCGACCTCTCCGGCATCCGTTCGGCACCGCGCGGCCAGCCGCAGATCGAAGTGACCTTCGACATCGACGCCAACGGCATCCTGCACGTGTCGGCGAAGGACAAGGACACCGGCAAGGAACAGAAGATCGAGATCAAGGCCGGTTCGGGCCTCTCGGACGAAGAAGTCGCGCGCATGGTGGCGGACGCGGAAGCGAACCGCGAGGAAGACAAGAAGTTCCACGAGCTCGTGCAGGTGCGTAACCGTGGCGACCAGCTCGTCCACGCCACGCGCAGCCAGCTCAAGGAGCATGGCGGCAAGATTCCGGCCGAGCAGCTGGCCGGTATCGACAGCGCGGTCTCCGAGCTGGAGAAGGCCCTGGGTGGTGAAGACAAGGACGTGATCGAGTCGAAGATCACCAACCTCGAGCAGGTCGCCCAGGCGCTCTCCGCCGCGGCACAGTCCGGTGGTTCGCAGGACACCGCGCAGCAGTCGGCTCCGGGCGGCGGTTCGGCGCAGCCGGACGACGTGGTCGACGCCGAGTTCACCGAAGTCAAGGACGAGAAGAAGTAAGTCGTCTTCTTCGGTAAGTAACGACGCGCTGCGGGCTTCATGCCCGCAGCGCGGTATCGATAGTCCAGGGAAAGCACACGTGTAATGGCCAAGCGCGACTACTACGAAATTCTCGGTGTGGAACGCACCGTGACCGAGGGTGACCTCAAGAAGACGTTTCGTCGCGTTGCGATGAAGTATCACCCTGACCGCAATCCGGACGACCCGGAAGCGATCGACAAATTCAAGGAAGCCAAAGAGGCTTACGAAGTGCTGGCCGACGCGCAGAAGCGCGCGATGTACGACCAGCACGGACACGCCGCCTTCGAGGGCGGTGGGTTCGGTCGTGGCGGTGGCGCCGGTTTCGGCGACGTCGGCGATATCTTCGGCGACATCTTTGGTGACATTTTCGGCGGCGGTGGCGGGCGCCAGCGCGCCCGTCGTGGCGCCGACCTGCGCTACATGATGGATCTGGATCTCGAGGAAGCCGTGTTCGGCGTCGAGAAGAAGATCGAAGTACCGACCCAGGTCAATTGCCACCATTGCAACGGCTCCGGTTCGGAAGACGGCAAGGTGTCCAAGTGCAGCACCTGCGCCGGTCACGGCCGCGTTCGCATGCAGAACGGCATCTTCTCCATCCAGCAGGCCTGCCCGACCTGCCATGGCTCCGGCCAGAAGATCGACAAGCCCTGCAAGAAGTGCCACGGCGAAGGTCGCCTCGAGGAAGAGCGCACGCTGTCGGTGCGGATTCCGGCGGGCGTCGACAATGGCGACCGCATCCGCCTCACGGGGCAGGGCGAGGCCGGTCCTGCCGGTTCGCCGTCGGGCGATCTGTACGTGGAAGTGCGGGTGCGCGAGCACGCCATCTTCCAGCGCGACGGCAGCGATCTCTACTGCGAAGTGCCGATTCGTTTCGCCCAGGCCGCGCTCGGTACCGAACTCATGGTGCCCACGCTCGAAGGCGAGATCCCGGTCAACGTGCCACCGGAAACACAGACGGGCCACCAGTTCCGCATGCGCGGCCGTGGTGTGAAGTCGGTCCGCGGTGGCGGCACCGGCGACCTCATCTGCACCGTGGTGGTCGAAACGCCGGTACGCCTGACCAAGGAACAGCGCGAACTGCTGACGCAGCTCGAAGCCACGTTCGTCGGCGAAGGCGCCGCCAAGCACACGCCGCGCTCGACGACGTTCATCGACGGCGTCAAAGACTTCTGGTCCCGCGTCACTTCGTAAGAAGCGACTGCGTTGTGGTAACTGCATTGTGTGGGAGCCGCTTCAGCGGCGATGCTTTTGCTCGTAGGAAGAGCATCGCCGCTGAAGCGGCTCCCACAAAAAGCGGCTCCCACATCGAGCGGCCATGAACTAGGATTGCCTTCCCGCATTGCGAAGGCTCCCCCATGACCCGTCCCGCCCGTCTCGCCATCAGCGGCGCCTCCGGCCGCATGGGCACCGCGCTGCTCGGCCTCGTGCGTGAGGACGAACGCTTCGAACTCGTACGCGCGATCGTTTCGTCCGGCTCGCCGCGTCTGGGCAAGGCGGCCTTCGGCGATGTCTCGGCCTTGCGCTTCACCGACTGGACCGACGCCGGCGATATCGATGTCGTCATCGACTTCAGCGGCCCGGACGGTCTCGGCGCCGCGCTCGATTATTGCGAAGCGTCGGGCGCCTCACTCGTCACCGGCACGACCGGCCTCGAGCCCGCGTTGGAAGATCGCCTGACCAAGGCCGTCGAGCGGATCGCTGTGCTGCGCGCCGCCAACTTCAGCCTCGGCGTCGCCGTGCTCACGCGCCTGCTGCGCGAAGCCGCCGCCGCGCTGCCGGGCTGGGACCTCGATATCGTCGAAGCGCATCACGGCCGCAAGGAAGACGCGCCATCCGGTACAGCGCTGGCGCTTGGCCACGCCGCTGCGGAAGGTCGGGGCGCCACGCTGGAGGAACTGGCGGTGTATGCCCGCGAAGGTCGCCCCGGTGCGCGCAAGAACGGCACGATCGGCTTCGCCGTGGTCCGCGGTGGCGACATCGTCGGCGAGCACCAGGCCTTGCTGATGGGGCAGGGCGAGCGGATCGAGCTGGCCCACCGGGCGACGGACCGGTCGATCTTCGCCCGCGGCGCGCTCGAGGCCGCCAACTGGATCGCCGGCCGCGCCCCCGGCACCTGGTCCATCGAGGACGTCATCGCCAGCAAGATGTAGGCAGCGTTGTGGGAGCCCACCCATACCTCGAACGCGTGTTAACATTCGCGCCGAAGTCATTGGGGAGTAGCCATCCTCTACCCCGAGGAGTTCGCGTCAACATACTTGGTGGCCTCGTGCCCCATGGCGCGAACGGCACAGCGCCCGGAGAGTGCGCTGCCCGCCCGGCGAGACCTTTGGCCAGCGACATGCTTACCCGGGCCGGGCGAGCGGTGTGGCTGTGCCATCGGTATATCTCGCTCGCCCGGCCCTAGATAAAACATGCTGCTGACATGCTTTTTGTTCCTGGTTTCGGCCGGGGCTATCTATTTCGCCTGCGAGTACTTCGTCAACGGCGTCGAATGGTTCGGGCGCAAGCTCAATCTCGGCGCCACGGCTACCGGTACGGTGCTTGCCGCTTTCGGCACGGCACTGCCGGAAAGCGCGGTGACCTTCGTCGCCGTCATGTTCGGCAAGACCCCGGCAGCCCGGGATATCGGTGTCGGTGCGGCCCTGGGTGGCCCGCTGGTGCTCGCCACGATCGCCTATGCGGTCGTCGGTTTTGCTTTATATGCAGGCCGCAAGCGACTGAAAAGGCCGGACTTGCGTGTGCGCGTGGACAATAAGCGACTGGCGCGCGACCAGTCCTGGTTCCTCGCCATCTTCGTGGTGAAGGTGGGCCTCGGCCTGGTCGCCTTTGCGTGGAAGCCGTGGCTGGGTGTGCTCTTCCTGCTGGCTTATGTGGCCTACGTCTGGCGCGAAATGCGCGACGACACCAGCGCGCCCGAGGGGGAAGATGAGCTCGAACCGCTCACCTTCCGTCCGCATGACGCCAATCCCTCGATGAACTGGGTGATGCTGCAGACCGGTCTGGCGCTGGTCGTCATCGCCATCGCCTCGCGCACCTTCGTCTGGCAGCTCGAGGCGCTCGGCGACTTCTTCCATCTGTCGCCGCATATCGTCGCCCTGGTCCTGAGCCCGGTCGCCACCGAGCTGCCGGAGACGGTGAATGCGCTGATCTGGGTGCGGCAGGGCAAGGAGCGGCTGGCCCTGGCGAACATCTCGGGCGCCATGATGATCCAGGCGACGATTCCGAGTTCGCTGGCGCTGTTTGCCACCCCGTGGCTGTTCGATACGCCGCTGATCGTAGCCGGCGGCGTCACCATGGTCGCCGTGGTAGCGCTGTGGGCGATGTTCCGTCGTGGGTCGGTCGAGGCGCGCTGGCTGATGCCGATCGGCGGGCTGTACGGGGTGTTTGCGCTGTTCGTCGGCTGGTGGTTCGGCGCTCACTGAGCCGCCAAGCTCTATGTGGGAGCCGCTTCAGCGGCGATTGGGTGCTTGCCGCAATCTGGCCCGCTGCCGCGGGATCGCCGATGAATCGGCTCCCACATCGCCGATGAATCGGCTCCCACACAAATCGGCTCCCACACTCCCACAGGGTGTCAGTCGCGGTGGCTGGCGCTGCGGTCGCGGCCGGCGCCGTGCTGGCGGTCGAGCTTGCCGAAGATCTTCTTGAACACCCGGGAGAACTTGCCCCGCTTGGTCTTGCGGGCCTTTTCTTCCTCGGAGGTCAGCCAGGCGACCTGGATGACCCGGCGCTCGCCCTCGTAGGGCAGGTGGCCGTGGAAGGAGTTCTCGGCGCGGCGGAACACGGCGAACTCGCCGTAGAGCGGCTTGAGCTCCGGCGCCACCGTGTTGTCGATGTCGTCGATGGAGGCCAGGAAGCGCAGGCAGCCGTCGCTGGTGTCCGGCCACATCGGGTTGAGGTAGATCAGCGCGGTGGCGATCTTCGACTTGCTATCGGTGTGGATGGTGCCGTGGCGGCGGTTGAGCAGCCGGCACAGGGTGACCAGGGTGGGGTAGTCCGCCAGGCCGGGAATGCCCAGATGGCGCCCGATGGCCGAGGAAAACGCCCGCGAGGTCATCTGTTCGACCAGTTCGTTCACCGACGGGCCGCAGTCGCTGGCGTCGTAGGGGAAGAATCCCGCGCTGGTGTACTGGGGAAAGTCCCGTTCCAGCTCGTTGCGCGATTCGTCCGGTAGCTGGCCGTGGGCGATCATGAACGAAAACGGTTCATGCCGGATGTCGGTGTCGGGACGCTCCAGTCGGGCAGGGTCGAGCAGCATGCGGGCGGATCTCGGCTAGGTACCTCGGGCGGTATTGTATCGTGTCATGCCCGGTTGCCAGCGATTTTTCCTGCAAGGCTGTTCATGGTTTTCCGATGGACAAGAAGCCCCTTCACGCCTATCATTCATACCCGCCCAGCGATCCCTTATCCCCAAGGCCCACGAGCCGCTTCTAGCAGGCTTGCGGGCTTTGCTGCACCTGAAAGGCGGCCCATCATGCGTACTCCTGCTCTGCTTGCTCTTGAAGACGGCAGCATTTTTCACGGCCACGCGGTCGGTGCACGAGGCGAAACGATTGGCGAGGTGGTGTTCAACACCGCCATGACCGGTTATCAGGAAATCCTGACCGACCCGTCCTACTCCCGCCAGATCGTCACCCTGACGTACCCTCATATCGGCAACACCGGCACCAACGACGTCGACGTCGAGGCCGACCGCGTTCATGCGGCGGGCCTGATCGTCCGCGACGTGCCCCGGCTTGCCAGCAACTGGCGCAGCACCGAGCCGCTGCCGCAGTACCTCGAGCGCCACAACGTGGTCGCCATCGCCGGTATCGACACGCGCCGCCTCACGCGCATCCTTCGCGAGAAGGGCGCGCTCAACGGCTGCATCGTCGCCGGTGACGCCATCGACGTCGACGCCGCGGTCGCCAAGGCGAAGTCCTTCCCGGGCCTCAACGGCATGGACCTGGCGAAGGTGGTCAGCACCACCAAGACCTACCAGTGGAACGAGGGCACCTACGACCTCGACAAGCAGGCCTTCTTCAACGCGCCGAAGAAATTCCGCGTGGTGGCCTACGACTACGGCGTGAAGCAGAACATCCTGCGCCTGCTCGCCCACCGCGGCGTCGACATCACCGTGGTCCCGGCGCAGACGCCGGCCTCGGAAGTGCTCGCCATGAATCCGGACGGCATCTTCCTGGCTAACGGCCCGGGTGATCCGGCCGCTTGCGACTACGCGATCGAAGCCACGAAGCAGATCCTCGAAACGAAGATCCCGCTGTTCGGCATCTGCCTGGGTCATCAGATCCTCGCCCTGGCGATCGGCGCGAAGACGCTGAAGATGAAGTTTGGTCACCACGGCGCGAACCACCCGGTGAAGGATCTCGACACCGGCCGCGTGCTGATCAGCTCGCAGAACCACGGCTTCGCGGTGGACGCGGAAACCCTTCCGGCCAACGTGCGCGTGACGCACACCTCGTTGTTCGATGGCTCCCTGCAGGGCTTCGCACTGACCGATCGCCCGGCGTTCTGCTTCCAGGGTCATCCGGAAGCCAGCCCGGGTCCCGAAGACGTCGGTTACCTGTTCGACACGTTCATCGCCT
Organism: Luteibacter rhizovicinus DSM 16549; assembly: GCF_001887595.1. Lineage (NCBI taxonomy): Bacteria > Pseudomonadati > Pseudomonadota > Gammaproteobacteria > Lysobacterales > Rhodanobacteraceae > Luteibacter > Luteibacter rhizovicinus. The sequence continues at coordinate 4,554,102 of NZ_CP017480.1, read as the reverse complement.
CGATGGAAGAGCACAAGGCCAAGCGCGCGTCCTGACGCGCCGCTAGCCACCCACTCAACCATCCGCTTCGATTCGCGAGAGAAACCATGCCCAAGCGCACAGACATCAAGACCATCCTCGTCATCGGTGCCGGCCCGATCGTCATCGGCCAGGCCTGCGAGTTCGATTACTCCGGCGCCCAGGCCTGCAAGGCGCTGAAGGAAGAGGGTTACCGCGTCGTCCTGGTCAATTCGAACCCGGCGACGATCATGACCGATCCGGAGACGGCCCATGCCGTCTACATCGAGCCGATCAACTGGCAGACTGTCGAACGCATCATCGCCAAGGAGCGCCCGGATGCGGTGCTGCCGACGATGGGCGGCCAGACCGGCCTCAACTGCGCGCTCGACCTCGCCGACAACGGCGTGCTCGAGAAGTACAACGTCGAGCTGATCGGCGCGTCGCGCGAAGCCATCCGCATGGCCGAAGACCGCAACCTGTTCCGTCACGCCATGGCCGACATCGGCCTGGACTGCCCGAAGGCGGAAGTGGCGCGCTCGATGGAGCAGGCGCTGGAAATCCAGACCACCGTCGGCTTCCCGACCATCATCCGTCCCAGCTTCACGCTCGGCGGTTCGGGTGGCGGCATCGCGTACAACAAGGAAGAGTTCATCGAGATCGTCGGCCGCGGCCTCGAGCTCTCGCCCGTGCACGAAGTGCTGGTCGAGGAGTCGGTGCTGGGCTGGAAGGAATTCGAGATGGAAGTGGTTCGCGACAAGGCGGACAACTGCATCATCGTCTGCTCGATCGAGAACTTCGATCCGATGGGCGTGCACACCGGCGACTCGATCACCGTCGCGCCGGCGCAGACGCTGACCGACAAGGAATACCAGCGCCTGCGTAACGCCTCCATCGCGGTGCTGCGCAAGATCGGCGTCGACACCGGCGGCTCCAACGTGCAGTTCGGCATCAATGCCGAAGACGGTCGCGTCGTCGTCATCGAAATGAACCCGCGCGTGTCGCGTTCGTCGGCACTGGCTTCCAAGGCCACCGGCTTCCCGATCGCCAAGGTCGCCGCCAAGCTCGCCGTCGGCTACACGCTGGACGAACTGCGCAACGACATCACCGGTGGTCTGACGCCGGCGTCGTTCGAGCCGTCGATCGACTACGTCGTCACCAAGATCCCGCGCTTCGCCTTCGAGAAGTTCCCGGCTGCCGACGCCCGCCTGACCACCCAGATGAAGTCGGTGGGCGAGGTGATGGCGATGGGCCGCACCTTCCACGAGTCGCTGCAGAAAGCCCTGCGCGGCCTGGAAATCGGCAAGACCGGTCTCAATCCGACCGGCCTGGACATCGGTAGCGAGGAAGGCTTCCTGACGCTCAAGCGCGAACTGCGCGAGCCGCGTCCGGATCGGGTCTTCCACGTCGCCGACGCTTTCCGTGCCGGCCTCTCGCTGGAAGAAGTGCACGACCTCACGCGTATCGATCCGTGGTTCCTCGCCGCGTTCGAAGACATCGTGATGACCGAAGGCGAGATGCAGCGCCAGGGTCTCACCGCGCTCAACGCCGATCGCATTCGCGAACTCAAGCGCATGGGCTTCTCCGACGCGCGCATGGCCGAACTGGTCGGCACGGACGAGAACGCGCTGCGTCACCTTCGTCATACGCTGGGCGTGCGCCCGGTGTACAAGCGCGTCGACTCCTGCGCCGCCGAGTTCGCTACCACCACCGCGTACATGTATTCCACGTACGAGGAAGAGTGCGAAGCCGAGCCGACCAACCGCGACAAGATCATCGTCCTCGGCGGTGGCCCGAACCGCATCGGCCAGGGTATCGAGTTCGACTACTGCTGCGTGCACGCCGCGCTCGCCCTGCGCGAGGATGGTTTCGAGACCATCATGGTCAACTGCAACCCGGAAACCGTCTCGACCGATTACGACACCTCCGACCGCCTGTACTTCGAGCCGCTGACGCTCGAAGACGTGCTTGAGATCGTCGATCTGGAGAAGCCGAAGGGCGTCATCGTGCAGTACGGCGGCCAGACCCCGCTGAAGCTGGCGCGTGCGCTCGAAGCCGCCGGCGTGCCGGTGATCGGCACCAACGCCGAGTCGATCGACCTGGCCGAAGACCGTGAGCGCTTCCAGCACCTGATCACCAAGCTCGACCTCAAGCAGCCGCCGAACCGCACCGCGCGCAACGCGGACGAAGCACTGGCCCTGGCCCGCGAGATCGGCTACCCGCTGGTCGTGCGTCCGAGCTACGTGCTCGGTGGCCGCGCCATGGAAATCGTCTACGCCGATGCCGACCTCTCGCGCTACATCCGCGATGCCGTGCAGGTCTCCAACGATTCGCCGGTGCTGCTCGACCGCTTCCTCGACCACGCTGTGGAAGTGGACGTGGACATCGTCGCCGATGCCGACGGCAACGTGCTGGTCGGCGGCATCATGGAGCACATCGAAGAGGCCGGCGTGCACTCGGGCGACTCCTCGTGCTCGCTGCCTCCGTACTCGCTCTCGCAGGAAGTGCAGGACGAAATGCGCCGCCAGGTCACCCTGCTGGCGCGTGAGCTGAAGGTCATCGGCCTGATGAATACCCAGTTCGCCATCCAGGGCGACGACGTCTTCATTCTCGAAGTGAATCCGCGCGCTTCGCGTACGGTGCCCTTCGTCTGCAAGGCCACGGGCATGTCGCTGGCGAAGATCGCCGCGCGCGCCATGGCCGGCCGCACGCTGGTCGAGCAGGGCACGACGAAGGAAATCATCCCGTCGTACTACTCGGTGAAGGAAGCGATTTTCCCGTTCCTGAAGTTCCAGAACGTCGACCCGATCCTCGGCCCCGAGATGAAGTCCACCGGCGAAGTGATGGGCGTGGGCCGCACCTTCGGTGCCGCCTTCGCACGTGGCCACGAGGCCGCGGGTATCAAGGCACCGCCCAAGGGCAAGGTGTTCATGTCCGTGCGCGATGCCGACAAGGACCGCCTGCTGCCGATCGCCAGGGACGTCGCCGATCGTGGCTACGTCGTGGTCGCGACCTCGGGTACGGCGAAGTTCCTGCAGGACAACGGCGTGCCGTGCGAGCGCATCAACAAAGTGCTCGAAGGCCGTCCGCACATCGTTGACCTGATCAAGAACGGCGAAGTGGTCTATATCGTCAACACGACGGAAGGCAAGCAGGCCATTTCCGATTCGTTCTCGATCCGTCGTGAAGCGCTGCAGCAGCGCGTCACGTATTCCACGACGGTCGCAGGCGCGCGTGCCCTGGTGCACTCGCTCGACTTCCACGCCAACGGCGAAGTGAACAGCCTGCAGGACCTGCACAAGGAGTTGAATGTATGAGCAGCCGTCCTCCGATGACCCAGAAGGGCGCCGATCGCCTGCGTGGGGAGCTGGAACACATGAAGGGCCCGAAGCGCCAGGCGATTATCGCCGCGGTCGCCGAGGCGCGCGCGCACGGTGACCTCAAAGAGAACGCCGAGTACCACGCTGCCCGCGAGGAACACGGCTTCAACGAGGGTCGGATCGCGGAGCTGGAAGCCGCGCTGTCGAACTCGGAGATCATCGACACCGAGCGCCTGAACGTCGCCAGTGGCCGCATCGTGTTCGGCGCCATCGTCGACCTGATCGACGTGGACACCGATACCGCGGTGACCTACCAGATCGTCGGCGACGTCGAGGCCGACATCAAGAAAGGCCTGATCGCCGTCTCCTCACCGATCGCCCGCGCCCTCATCGGCAAGAGCGAGGGCGACGAGTTCGACTTCACCGCGCCGAACGGCGTGAAGACGTACTCGATCGAAAAGGTTCGCTACGTCTGATCGGTAGCAGCTAAGCGACGAGAAAAACGCCCCTCACGGGGCGTTTTTTTTGCCTTCTCTTGTAGGAGCCGATTCATCGGCGATCCCGCGGCAGCGGGCCAGGTTATCTGTAGGAGCCGATGCATCGGCGATCCCGCGGCAGCGGGCCAGGTTGTCTGTAGGAGCCGATTCATCGGCGATCCCGCGGCAGCGGGCCAGGTTATCGCGAGCACCCAATCGCCGCTGAAGCGGCTCCCACAGGGAGCATCGCCGATGAATCGGCTCCTACCGAGCGATTGCTTGCAGGATCCGTTCGAGCTTGTCGGGATTGCGCTGGACGTGGATCTGCGTGATGTGGTCGCCGTCGATCACGTAGGTCTGCACGGATTCGAGGGCGCCGTTGAGGTAGCGCAGCAGCGACGTCTCGCCATTGATCGTGGCGACCTGCAGGCGCAGGCCGTACTTGTAGCGCAGGTTCGCCGCATAGAAGAGCTGGGCGATGCGCTGGCCGCCGAGCATCGGCTTCGGGAAGCTGATGACCTTGCCGCCGCCGTCGCCCATCAGTACGGCGTCGGTGGCCAGCATCGAGCGGATGGCGGAGAAATCGCCGGCGGACAGGGCGCTGGCGAACCGGTGCATGAGCCGGCGGTGAGCGTCCGGCGTGACCGACTGACGGGGGCGTTCGTCGCGAATCTGGTCCTTGGCGCGGTGGACGAGCTGACGGCAGGCCGCCTCCGTCTTGCCCAGGGTATGCGCGATCTCCGGATAGTCGGCGTCCAGTACCTCACGCAGGAGGAAGGCAGCACGCGCTTCCGGGGTGAGGCGTTCCAGCAGGAGGAGAAAGGCGACCGATACGTCGCTGGAGAGCTCCTGCAGGGACTCGGGAGAGGCGGCCTCCTCGGTCAGGACCGGCTCGGGCAGCCAGATGCCCGTGTAGTGCTCCCGGCGCGCCTTGGCCGCCCGCAGGCGATCGATCGCGCGCCGGGTGGTCGTGGTGACCAGCCAGGCCTCGGCGTTGTCGATCGCGGCCTGGTTGGCGTCGTTCCAGGTGATCCAGACATCCTGCACGACATCCTCGGACTCGGAAACCGAGCCGAGCATGCGATAGGCGATGCCGTGCAGGCGCGGGCGGAGCGCGGTGAAGGTGGCAGTTGCGTCGTTCATGGACACTAAGACGTAGCTCCCCTGGTCTGTGTGACAAGGGTACGTCAGCGGAACGACGCCGACTTGGCGAACCTGTCTTAATTGACGGGCGTAAGCACCGGCGCGTTCTGGTTCTTCAGCAGGAACACCACGAACTTCGCCGGCTTGGTCTTGCTGGCGTTGCGGCCCACCGTATGGATGTCGTTCGGGCCCTCGTAGAAGGTGTCGCCCGGCTTGAGCACCTGTTCCTTCTGGCCTTTCACGCCCATGATGATCGATCCCTCGAGCACATAGACGATGGCGTGCGCGTCATGGCGATGCACGGGATCGACCGCGCCAGGCGGGTAATCGACGGTGATGGTGAGGATCTCCTTGCCCGGGAAGTCGGGCAGGGCCTTGGTCATGTTTTCGCTGACCTTGGCCAGGGGAGCCCCGGCGTCGCCATGGGTGGCGTCACCGTGCGTGGCAGCATCATGGGCGGCAGCGTTACCGGAGATCAACAGCACGAGCAGGGCGAGCGTCTTAACGTGTTTCATCGGAGGTTCCTCGCGGGCAGGAAGGGCGAGGCGGCGTACGCCTCGCCCGAAAAGCAGGATTCAGGAGAGGTTGGCCTTCTCGAGGCCGTACGCCTTGTCGGCACTGCCCGGCTCGATGTGGAAGGCGATATTGACGCGGTTCCAGGCATTGATGGCCATGACTGAGAATGTCAGGTCTGAGATTTCCTTCTCGGAGAGCTGCGTGCGTACGCGCTCGTAGAGGTCATCGGCGACGCCCTGCGCGGGGATCTGCGTGAGCACTTCGGCCCAGGCGAGGCAGGCACGTTCGCGTGGCGAGAACAGGTTCGACTCGCGCCAGATGGCGACGTGGTGCAGGCGCAAGGCGCGCTCGCCATGGATCGTCGCGTGCTTGACGTGCATGTCCACACAGAAGGCGCAGCCATTGAGCTGCGAGACGCGGAGCTGGACGAGATCGCGGATAGAATCTTCAATCGACGAGTGATTCAGGGTCATCGTGAACTCGAGGAACTTGCGGAACGGTTCCGGGGACAGCTTCTGATAGTCGACGCGCATCTGATGGCCTTGTTAGCGATGGGAAGGATGGGTGCGAGGGAAAGGTTAGGCGCGCCCGATCGATGCCGGTAGATCCGGATACGGGACCACGGTGTTGCGTCGCGAACACCAATGTGGGAGCCGATTTATCGGCGAATGGGTGCTTGCGGCATCCCGGCCCGCTGCCGCGGATTCGCCGATGAATCGGCTCCCACAATCGCCGATGAATCGGCTCCCACAAAAATCTATCTACCGTTGTCACAACGTCCTTGCCTGCCACGTCTGTTGGATATGGACGAACGAAACGACTCATTCGACGTGGTGTGGCCCGGACTGTTGGCCTTGCTGGATGACTTGCCTACGGATGCACGTGTCGCCTTCCTGCTCAGCCAGGTATTCGACATGCGCTTGGATGACGTGGCAGCGCTGTTGCGCAGCGACGCTGCCCATTGCCGGGAGCTTGTCGAGCGAGCGCGCGAGCAGATCCATGCTGTCCGCCACGAGAAGAAAGAACGCGGAGGAGCGCTATGACTATCAATCGCCCAGAAACCGCCGTTGCCGAACCGGCAGACGCGCTGGCCTCGAGTTTTTCCGCAAGTTACGCCGGTGTTATCGCCTTCATCGCCGTCGTGAACGAAGGCAGCTTCGCCAGGGCGGCGGACCGTCTCGGCATCGGTCGATCGGCGGTCAGCCGCAGCGTGCAGAAGCTGGAAGGACAGGTCGGTGCGCGGCTGTTCATTCGCACCACGCGCAGCAATGCCTTGACGCGCGAGGGCGAAATCTTCTTCGAGAACTGCAAGCCAGGCGTCGAACGCATCACGAGGGCGCTGGCCGACATGCAGGACCTCCGCGAGGGACCGCCCCGCGGCCAGCTGCGAATCAGCTCGGCGGTCGGCTTCGGTCGCAAGGTGGTGGCACCCCTGCTCAACGGCTTTCGTGACCTCTATCCGGAGATCGCGGTGGACCTTCTTCTCGACGATCACACCGCCGACTTCACGACGGACCAGATCGATGTGTCGTTCCGCAACGGGCGCCTGGAAGACAGTCAGGTGATCGCGCGGCAGTTGATTCCCATGCAGATGGTCGTCTGCGCCTCGCCGGCTTATGTGGCCGTCCACGGCTTGCCGCGTAGCACGGCCGAACTGGTCGACCACCAATGTCTCAACTTCCGGCTGGCATCGGGTCGTATCCACGAGTGGGAGTTCAAGGTCGACGGCCGCCTGCAGAAGGTGATGCCCAAGGCCATGCTCACCTTCAACGACACCGACCTCTTGCTGGAGGCCGCGCTCGACGGTCGTGGCGTGGTCCAGCTCGCCGGCTACCAGGTATGCGAACACCTGCGAACCGGGCGTCTGCTGTCATGCCTTCCGCAATACACGCCGGACGACCGGGGTCACTACATCTGTTACCTCAGCCGGCAACAGCTGCCGACGCGCATCCGGGTCTTCATCGATTACATGATCGCCCGGGTACGTGCGCTGGACCTGCAATGCGTCAGCAGTCTTTCCGTCGCGGCGGTGCTCGGCAACCTGCTCGCAGGCGCCATCTGACGATTGGTGCCTCACGGGCAACACCGTAGTCCTGCTCAAGGTTCTACCGGCAGCCCTGCCGCGCGCCTACTGTTTCCCCACTCCCGCCTGATCCTCTCCGGACCGCGGCGCCCCCTCGTTCGACCAGGAGACACCTCATGAAAATTCTCGTCATCGGCGGCTCAGGCCTCATCGGCAGCAAGGTCGTCACGCGGCTGCGCGCACTGGGTCACGAAGCGATCTCGGCGTCGCCCTCATCGGGCGTCAACACCATGACCGGCGAAGGGCTGGATGCGGCGGTCGCCGGTGTCGACACCGTGCTCGACCTTTCCAACTCGCCGTCGTTCGCGGACAAGGATGTGCTCGAGTTCTTCGAGACGACGGGGCGCAACATCGCGGCGGCGGAAGTGAAAGCGGGCGTCAAGCACCATGTCGCGCTCTCGGTGGTCGGCACCGATCGTCTGCCGGACAGCGGTTATCTGCGCGCCAAGGTCGCTCAGGAAGCGCTGATCCGTGAATCCGGCGTGCCGTACACGATCGTCCGCTCCACGCAGTTCTTCGAGTTCCTCAACGGCATCGTCCAGGCCAGCGCCAAGGGCGAGTCCGTGCACCTGTCCACCGGCAACATGCAGCCGATCGCGTCGGAGGACGTCGCCGACGCCATGACGGCGGCGACGCTTGCTGCGCCGGTCAACGGCATCATCGAAATCGGTGGTCCGGACAAGATCCGCATGGCCGATCTCGTGCAGCGCTTCCTCACCGCGATCGAGGATCCGCGCCAGACGATTGCCGATGCGAAGGCGCTGTATTTCGGCACCGTGCTGGAACCCGACTCGCTGGTTCCCGGCCCGGGCGCCAAGCTCGGCAAGATCGACTTCGATACCTGGTTCAAGCAGTCCGATTTCGCCAAGGCCTGACCGTGACGCGCATCCTCCGATGAAGCCGACACGTCCTCCGACGTCCTTTCTCGACCGGTACACCGGGGCCGATTTCGCACCGCTGTACACCGCGACGGTGCACGTGACGGGCGGGGAGGCGGCGCATGGCCGGGCATCGGGCATCGCCCGTTCCGCGGACGGCACGCTCGATCTGCAGCTGCGCATGCCCGCCCAGATGGGCGGCCCCGGTGGCGGCACGAATCCCGAGGAGCTGTTCGCCGCGGGATTCGCAGCGTGCTTCCACGGTGCACTGAGCCTGCTGGCGGCGCGTGCGGGCGTGTCGATGGCCGATGCGCAGGTCACGGCATCGGTGACCTTCGGTCGCGACCCCATGGATGGCCTGTTCACCCTTGTTGCAGGTGTTCGCATCGCGCTCCCCGGTGTCGACCGTGCGGTCGCCGAGGCGCTGGTGCGCAACACCGAACGCATCTGTCCTTACGCCAAGATGGCCCGTCAGGGCATCGAATGTATCGTTTCCCTAGAGTTATGAACGAAAGTCGTCTTCCCCCTGGGCGCGCGAGCGCCTGCAACATTTCATCGACACGCATATCGGACGCCGCCTCGCCATCGCCGAACTGGCATCCTCGATCGGTTACAGCGAGTCGTATTTCTTCCGCACGTTCAAGGCGACCTTCGGCAGCACGCCGCACGCCTATGTCCTGATGCGTCGCCTCGAACTGGCGTGCGAGCTGATGCTGGCCACCGACGATGCCCTCAGTGACATTGCCGTTCGCTGCGGGCTGGCCGACCAGGCCCACTTCACCCGCCGCTTCCGTCGTGCCTTCGATTCGCCGCCGGGCGAGTGGCGCCGCCGGGAACGACTAAGACCAACGTAGGGTGGCGCCAGCCGAAAACCTGCCTAAGATGCGATCCGGGTAGTACCACTCATCGGCAGGGGATAAAACGCATGGCAGGGAACGAGACGGCCGGCTTGCTGGCACGGGAACGTACGATTGCGGGACCGGGGTTCAATCGCTGGCTGGTACCACCCGCGGCCCTCGCCATCCATCTGTGCATCGGCATGGCTTACGGCTTCTCGGTCTTCTGGATCCCGATGACCAAGCTGGTCCCGGGCGCCGATGCCGCGGTCTGCGCCAGCCAGGGCTTCCTCGACCAGCTCACGACGACGACCTGTAACTGGACCGTTCCTTCGGTCAACCACATCTTCGAAACCTTCATCGCCATGCTCGGTCTGGCCGCGGCGCTATGGGGTGGCTGGCTGGAGCATGCCGGCCCGCGCAAGGCCGGCTTCATCGCTGCCAGCTGTTGGGGCGGTGGCCTCGTGCTCGGCGGTATCGGCGTTTCGATCCACCAGCTGTGGCTGGTCTACCTCGGCTGCGGATTGTTGGGCGGCGTGGGGCAGGGGCTGGGTTACATCACGCCGGTGTCGACCTTGATCAAGTGGTTTCCGGACCGCCGCGGCCTGGCTACCGGCTTCGCCATCATGGGTTACGGCGGCGGCGCGATGATCGGCGCGCCGATCGCGGTGAAGCTCATGGATGTGTTCAAGAACGGCGAGATCGCCGGCGTGTCGACCACGCTCATCGTCATGGGCGTGATCTACTTCGTGGCGATGTCGCTGGGGGCGTTTGGCTTCCGCGTCACACCTAATGGCTGGAAGCCCGTGGGCTATCAGCCAGCGGCTGCCGGGGCGTCGCACAAGCGGCCGATGATCAGCCACGGTCACGTGCATCTGAACCGGGCCTGGAAGACGCCGCAGTTCTGGTTGATCTGGGGCGTGCTGTGCATGAACGTGACCGCGGGTATCGGCGTGTTGTCGATGGCCAGTCCGATGTTGCAGGACGTGTTCGGTGCCGGCCTGCTCGGTGTCGACCCGGGGACGGCACTCACCGCTGCGCAGAAAACTGCGATCGCCGCGGCCGCGGCCGGCCTGGTCGGTCTGATCAGCCTGTTCAACTCGGTCGGTCGCCTGGCCTGGGCCTCGGCGTCGGATTATCTCGGTCGCAAAGTCACTTACATCATCTTCTTCGTCCTCGGCATCATCCTGTACTGCCTGCTGCCGACGCTCGGTCACCTCGGCGCGGCGGCGCTCTTCGTCATTACGGTTTGCGTGATCCTGTCGATGTACGGCGGTGGCTTTGCCACGGTGCCGGCCTATCTGGCGGATATGTTCGGCACGCAGATGGTCGGCGCGATCCATGGCCGCCTGCTCACCGCCTGGTCGGTGGCCGGCGTGATCGGCCCGGTCCTGATCGCCGGCATCCGGGAGGCGCAGCTAGGCGCCGGCGTGGCCAAGAACCTCGTCTACGACCGCACCCTGTACATCCTCGCCGGCCTGCTGCTGATCGGCCTGATCTGCAACCTGCTGGTCCGCCCGGTCGACCCGAAGCACCACATGACCGAGGAGGAGTTGAAGCGCGAGCGCGCACTCCAGCACGAGGTCCAGGCCACGGACGCGAGTGTCGCTGCGGCAGCAAGGGGGCCGTTCGGCGCGGTCGGTGTGGTGGCCTGGCTGGCGGTGGGTATCCCGTTCCTGATCGGGGTGTGGATCGCCTTGCAGAAAGCGGCGGCGCTGCTCTAGGGCGCGTCTTTTGCTTAGCCGGAAAGAAGCGTTTCACCGGCTCACGGGGGACTTCAACCGGGGCCGCCGTCCCGCTATGCTCCCCCGGGAGCGGCCTCAAGGGGAGGTTTCGCCAGAGGGAGCCAGGGCTAGCTACCCTGTGCTCAAGGGGTGAGTGAAATGGGTAACGTCATCGAATTTCTGGCTCGTGTTGGGGAAGACGCGTCGCTGCGCCATGCATCCGACGAGGCGCTTGGAGAGTTCATGAGCGAGGCCGGCATGGTCGAGGCTGTGACGGCACTTCATGCTCAGGCGGAACAGAACACCTACTTCGTCGGCCAGATGCCCGGCTATCACCGTGAAGCGGAATAACCGGAACACGACCACGCACGCGTTGCATGCAGGGAACGTTCAATGACAAGTGTGGCAGGAGCATCGAAGGGATCCCTCGTGTGCGTCGGTGTCGGCATGACGCTCGGTTCGCACCTCACGCCTATTTCGAAAAGCGAGATTGAGCGCGCGGACGTCGTGTTCGCCGGGGTGTCCGACGCCCTGGTCGAAATGTGGCTGCGCGAAATGCATGCCGACGTACGCAGCCTCCAGCCGTACTACGCCGAGGGGAAATCACGTCGTCGGACGTACGAGCAGATGGTCGATGCGATCCTCGCCGAGGTGCGTGCCGGCAAGCGTGTCTGCGGTGTTTTTTACGGGCATCCGGGCATCTTCGCGCTGGCGCCGCATCGCTCCATCGAGATCGCGCGCGCCGAGGGCTATGACGCACGTATGGAGCCCGGCGTCTCGTCGGAGGACTGCCTCTATGCGGACCTGGGCATCGACCCGGGCTCGCTTGGCTGCCAGCACTTCGAGGCCACGCAATTCCTGCTGCACAAGCGGAACGTCGATCCGTCGGCGTGGCTGTTCCTCTGGCAGGTCGGCCAGGTAGGCGACCTGTCGCTGGGTAAGGTGGGAACGGGAGCGCCGTATCGCCAGATCCTCGTCGATGTCCTTTCCCGGGATTATCCCCTCGACCATCCGGTCATTATCTACAGCGTGCCGACCCTGCCGATCGAGGCGCCGTCCATTCGGCGCATCCGCCTGGCCGATCTTCCGGCGACGCATGTCACGACGTCCGACACCGTAGCCCTGGCGCCGTCCCGCGCCATGGTTCCGGACGAAGAAATCCGTCGTCGCCTGGAATCGCTGATGCGATCCGAGGCGGCCTGAAGCCATCCCATGACAGGAGAGAGTGCATGTCGCAGTTGATCGAGTTTCTCGGAAAAGTAGGTAGCGATGCGAACCTGCGTTACGGCGGGCGCGATGCCTTGTTGCAGGCGATGGATGCCGAGGGCCTGGACCTCGCCTTGCGCGAGCCGGTGGCCGCGGGCGACGTCAAGGCAATGAAGCTTACGTTGCAGGGTAACGCTGCGATGACGGACGAGTTCCGGGCTGTCCAGATGGTCACCGCCTTCCACGGTGCGCTGATGATCTCGGACTTCCAGGCCTCCCAGATACTCACGGACTTCCAGGCCACCCAGATGGGTACGGAGTTCCAGCCTCGCTGAGGCTGTCGCCCTGACGGTTGTTCTGAAGGGGCGGGCCGGTCGGCCCGTCTCTTTGGCCGATTCCCTTTGGCCGGCTTACATGACAAGGCGGTCTGGCGTTATGATCGCCGCGCGAGCGACCTCGTGGGGAGGCGACGCCGTCAAAGCCGGCAAGTCCGGTGCTCAGGGGATGAGATATGGGGAACGTTGTAGAGTTTCTGGCCCGCGTCGGACAGGATGCCGCCTTACGCCACGCATCGGCCGAGCAGATGGCCGCCGAGCTGGAAGCCGCCGGCCTTGCGCCGGAACTGAGCGCTGAGATTCATGCCGGCAACGCCGGTGGCCTTCGTTTCCTCCTGGGGCAGGGCGTGTATTTCGCGTCGCTGATGCCCGATGGTCCGGAAAGGGACAACGAAGAAGAAGACGATCGTCAGGACGACGACGAGGACGAGGACGGCGACGAAAAGCTCTCCCTGTCTTCCGAGTCGCACACGCGTCTCTGACGCGATGAGGCGGGCATCCCGCCCATTGCGATGGCTGCTGGCGATCGGCTTCACGGTCGCCAGCGGACTTGCCATGTCCGCCACGCCGCCGGCCGACCGACGGGCGACGACGACGGCCGACTCCATCGAGACGGCTGACACGATCAAGCTCACCGACTTTCCGCGCTTCAGCGGGATACTGTCGACGATCGATGTGAACGATGCTTCCCTTTCGGATTATTCGCGTTGGAAGCTTCGCTTCCTTCTCGGGTGGCGTGCGGTTTACCTTGGTAACTACGAAAGCGCGCGGAACCTGCTTGAGGACGTTGCGGAGAATGCGCCGAACGACCTGTTGAAATTTCGTGCCCTGGGTACGTTGGTCAATCTCTTGGGAGAGGGCCATCGCTACCAGGCAGCGTTCATTCGCCTGAATCAGTTGCAGGACATGATGCCGTCGATTCGGGACGCGCGCGCGCGCTTCCAGGCATTGGGCGAAGCATCCCAGTTGCTCAGCTCGGCCGGCCAGTATGACCAGGCCGAGGCTTACGCGAGGATGATGATCGCCGAACCGCCGCCGGGACAGACGATTTGCCAGGGCGCGCAACATTTGCTGCGCGTACAGCGTGACGCGAAGAAAATCGGTCCTCTCGATCCTCTTTTCGACGGGGCGATCGACGCGTGCATGGCAAGCGGGGACAACCTGTTCGGACAGATCATGCGCGGTGACGTCGCGTGGTTTTACCTGGCGCAGGGCCGACCGGAAGATGCTGTCGCATTTCTGACAAAGTATGGCGATGCCATGCGTCGCCTCGACTACAGCACGCTTTCGTCGGAGATAGATGGGACGCTTGCCCAGGCGTATTTCCGCATGGGCAAGATGGCGGAAGCGCGAATCTATGCGAAGTCAGCGATAGCCCGCTCTGCGAAAGGCGAGTACACCGAGGCCCTGACGGAAGCGTACGACGTGCTTTATCGCGTCGAGAAGCAGGCAGGAAACGTCGCGGATTCACTGGCCTACCATGAGCAGTACATGGCCGCGGACAAGGCTTATCTGACCGATGTCAGTGCGCGTGGCCTGGCCTTCCAAATGGTCGACCAGCAGGTGACCGCGAGGAGGGCCGAAGTCCAGGCGCTCAACAAGCAGAACGAAATTCTCCGTCTGCATGGCGCCCTCGACCGCAAGGATGTCGAAACCGGTCGCCTCTACATCGTCATTCTTGCGGCCAGCCTTGCCGCCATCGTCTGGCTGGTGTTGTGGCTGCGTCGTTCGCAGATGCGCTTCATGAAGCTCGCGCGGCGTGATGGACTGACGGGCATCTGCAATCGCGAACACTTCGTCGATCAGGCCGATCGCGTGCTTGCCTACGGCGCCCGTTCCGATCGCGGGCTCTGCCTGATCCTGTTTGATCTGGATCACTTCAAAAACGTCAACGATAGCTATGGCCATGCCGTGGGCGACGAAGTGCTCAAGCGTGCCGTCGACGTCTGTCACCGGGCTTTGCATGCCTGCGATGTTTTCGGCCGGCTCGGCGGCGAGGAATTCGCGATCCTGTTGCCCGATTGCAGTCCGGCCCAGGCGCGTGCGCGTGCGGAGCAGCTGCGTTTGTCCATCTCGGCGACGGCTGCTACGCAGGCGCGCCCCGAACTGGCGGTCACCGCGAGCTTCGGCGTTTCGTCCACGCTGCAGTGTGGTTTCGAACTGCATCGCCTGCTCGTGGTGGCGGATGCCGCGCTTTACCGCGCGAAGCGGGCAGGGCGCAATTGCGTCTTCATGGGCGACACCGGAGATATTCCGGATTCGCCGTATTTGACCGAAGCGCGCGGATAGTGCGGAGGCCCGCGGATAATCCGCTCGTTGTGGGAGCCGATTCATCGGCGATCCCGCGGCAGCGGGCAAGGTTTCCGCTAGCACCCTATCGCCGCTGAAGCGGCTCCCACATTGACATCAGGCATAAAAAAAGGCCGCTTTCGCGGCCTTCTTTTTTACCCGTCGCAGCTAGCTATTAGCGCTGACGAGCCTTGAAACGGGGGTTGCTCTTGCAGATCACGAACACTTTGCCGCGACGGCGAACGACTTTGCAGTCACGGTGACGCGACTTCGCGGACTTCAAAGAGGAAAGCACCTTCACGGCTAGCTCCTGAAACTTTAAGGACAAGGAAAAACGGAATTGTAGCGATCCGGTCGCTGTTACGCAAGCGCAGGGAAAGATTGACCTTTCAGGCAAGGCCAAGCGCGGTACGTGCCTCGCGCACCGTGCGCAGGAAGCTCTCCAGCACGGGGGACGTATTGTCCACGCGACTGGCTACCGCGAGCAAGAGGAAGGCTTCCGGATCGTCGACAGGCACGAAGGCCACGCCGTCCAGATGCACGGCCTGCAACGACCCCGGCACTAATGCCAGGCCGAGGCCGGCGGCGACCAGGGGCAGGAGGGAAGGGATCTGCTGGGCTTCCTGGCGCACGTTGGGGCGGAACCTGGCCTTGTTCGCCAGCAGCATCAAGCGGTCGATCAGGGTGGCTGCGTGGGCCCGGGGCGGGGCCACGAAGCGCTCGTGGGCCAGTTCCTCCATGCGCAGCGACTCGCGTTGGGCGAAGCGGTGGCCGGCAGGCAGGGCGATGACCAGGGGTTCGTGGTCGATCACCTCGACATTGAGCTGGCGGGCATTGGCCACGCCTTCGGGGTGGGCCCGGAGCAGGCCCACGTCGATCTGTCCGCTGAGGATGGCGTCGTACTGGGCGCCGGTCAGCATCTCGCCCAGGTGCAGGCTGACGCCGGGTGCCGCTTGTGTGAAGCGCAGCAAGGTTTCCGGCAGCGCACGGTGAAATGATACGGAGACGGCATAGGCCAGCCTCAGCTGGCCGGTGAACCCCGCGGCCGCTTCGGTCACCACGGTTCGCGCGCTTTCCGCCCGCGCCAGGATGGCCTTGGCTTCGAGCAGGAACAGCCGGCCCGGCTCGGTCAGGGCGACGCGGCGACGGTTGCGGTCGAACAGGCGCACACCGAGATCCGCCTCGAGGGCGAGGATCTGCTGCGACAGCGGAGGCTGCGAAATATGCAGGCGCTGGGCGGCCTGGGTGAAACTGAGGGTTTCCGCCACTTCCACGAAGTAGCGCAGCTGGCGCAGATCGAACATAGTCGATTTTCGTCTAAGTGACTCGTGAAAGATATATTGGCGAGAATTTCCTAGGAAATCTATTATCCGTCTCGACCTACCAATCAACCCTCCCCCTGGGTCGGTAGGTCCCTCGCCCCGCATCGACGCTAAACACCGGTATCTGGCCTACCTCCCCCCCGAGGCCCATACCGAGGCGTCCTCTGCGGGGCGACTTTATTTCTGCTGCCGGAAATGTGGGAGCCGATTCATCGGCGAATGGACATGTGGGAGCCGATTCATCGGCGAAAAGCCTACGGAGCGGTCTAGCCGCAGCCCATCGCCGGCATAGCCGGCTCCCACAGAAGGCCAAAGCATCGCCGATAAATCGGCTCCTACCGGCTAGAGGTTTGCGGTAAAGGCGCACTCGGTGCTGGCGCGCACGTGACCTTCGTCGACGCCGGGGGCCAGCTCTATGAGTTCGAGACCGCCGGGCGTGACGTCGAACACTGCCAGGTCGGTGATGATGCGGTCGACCACGGCCTTGCCCGTGAGGGGCAGGGTGCATTCGGTGAGGATCTTCGGCGTGCCGTCTTTGGCGGTGTGTTCCATCACCACGACGACGCGCTTCACGCCGGCGACGAGGTCCATCGCGCCGCCCATGCCCTTGACCATCTTGCCGGGCACCATCCAGTTGGCGATATCGCCTTCACCGGTGACCTGCATGGCGCCGAGGATGGAGATATCCACGTGGCCGCCGCGGATCATCGCGAAGGAATCCGCGCTGGAGAAGAACGACGCGCCGGGGCGGGCGGTGACGGTCTGCTTGCCGGCATTGATCAGGTCGGCGTCCACTTCGTCTTCGGTCGGGAACGGGCCGATGCCGAGCAGGCCGTTTTCGGACTGCAGCCACACGTCCACGCCATCCGGCAGGTGGTTGGCGACCAGGGTCGGCAAGCCGATGCCCAGGTTCACGTAGTCGCCGTCGGAGAGTTCCAGGGCGGCGCGCTGCGCCATCTGTTCACGAGTCCAGGCCATGGTGTTCTCCTCAGGCGCGCACGGTGCGCTGTTCGATGCGCTTGGACGGCGCGGGATTGTGCACGATGCGATCGACGTAGATGCCCGGCGTGTGGACCTGGTCCGGGTCCAGCTCGCCGACTTCGACCATGATCTCCACCTCGGCGATGCAGACCTTGGCCGCCGTGGCAGCCATCGGATTGAAGTTGCGCGCGGTCTTGCGATAGACGAGGTTGCCGGAAGGGTCGGCTTTCCAGGCCTTGACCAGGGCGACGTCGGCCACGATGGAGCGCTCCATCACGTACATGTTGCCGTCGAACTCGCGGGTCTCCTTGCCCTCGGCCACCTGCGTGCCGTAACCGGTACGGGTGAAGAAGGCGGGGATGCCGGCGCCGCCGGCGCGCAGCTTCTCGGCCAGGGTGCCCTGCGGGGTGAACTCGACCTCGAGCTCACCGGCCAGGAACTGGCGCTCGAACTCCTTGTTCTCGCCGACGTAGGAGGAAACCATCTTGCGGATCTGGCGGGTCTCCAGCAGCAGGCCGAGGCCGACGCCGTCGATGCCGGCGTTGTTGGACACGGCGGTCAGGCCCTTGACCCCGGAATCGCGCAGGGCTTCGATCAGCCGTTCGGGAATACCGCAGAGGCCGAAGCCACCCACGGCGATGATCTGTCCGTCGGCCACGAGGCCGGCCAGGGCCTCACGGGCGCTGGCGACACGTTTGTCGCGCGAATGCGACTTCACCTGGTTCATGCGTTGTCGAGTCCATCCGGGCGGTCCCGCCGCCGGTTCGCCCGCCATCATAGCCGAGCGCCATCACGTCCCGTGGTCCTTCGTGGGTTCACGCTCGTCCATGGTGCTGGGCAGCAAAGTCGTATTCGGACAAGAACTGATGCCCGGTCTGCGGTTTGATTGACAGGTTTCCGAAGGCCCGTCTCCCGCAATTCCCCAACCTGGAGGTTCTCGTGAGCAAGCAGAAGATTGGCGTGATCGGCATGGCCGTCATGGGTCGCAACCTGGCCTGGAATATCGAAAGCCGTGGACACGCCGTTTCCATCTTCAATCGAAGTAAGGAAAAGACCGACGAGGTGATGTCCGAGAGCAAGGACAAGCAACTCGTGCCGACGTACTCGCTCGAAGAGTTCGTCGACTCTCTTGAAAAACCCCGCCGTATCCTGCTGATGGTGCAGGCTGGCAAGGGCACCGATGCGGTGATCGAGCAGTTGCGCCCCTTGCTGGACAAGGGCGACATCCTTATCGACGGCGGCAACACCTACTACAAGGACACGGTGCGCCGTGGCGAGGAGCTGGCGAAGGACGGCTTGCACTTCATCGGTACCGGCGTGTCCGGTGGCGAGGAGGGTGCGCTGAAGGGTCCGTCGATCATGCCCGGCGGTCCGCGCGACGCGTACGACCTGGTCGCACCCATCCTCACCGAGATCGCCGCGAAGGCGCCGGATGGGGAGCCCTGCGTCACCTATATCGGCCCGGGCGGGGCCGGTCATTACGTGAAAATGGTGCACAACGGCATCGAATATGGCGACATGCAGCTCATCTCCGAGAGCTACGCCGTGCTCAAGCACGTGCTCGGCCTCGACAATCAGTCGCTGGCGGATGTCTACAGCGAATGGAACGAGGGCGAGCTCGATAGCTTCCTGATCGAGATCACGTCGAAGATCTTCACCAAGAAAGACGACAAGAGCGACAAGATGCTTGTCGACATGATCCTCGACCGGGCAGCGCAGAAGGGCACCGGTAAGTGGACCAGCCAGAGCGCGCTCGATCTCGGCGTCCCGCTCACCCTGATCACGGAGTCCGTGTTCGCCCGCGGGCTGTCCTCCCTGAAGGAGGAGCGCGTGGCCGCGAGCAAGCAACTGGCCGGGCCGAAGGCCGAGAAGTTCTCGGGTGACCGTTCGGCGTTCAAGGAGTCGGTCCGTCGCGCCCTCTACATGAGCAAGCTCATCTCGTATGCCCAGGGATTTGCCCAGCTGCGCGCGGCCTCGGACGAGAACGACTGGAAGCTGGACTACGGCGCCATTGCCAAGATCTTCCGCGCCGGCTGCATCATCCGCGCCCGCTTCCTGCAGAAAATCACCGACGCCTACAAGAACGACGGCGACGTCAAGAACCTGCTTCTCGACCCGTACTTCCGCGATATCGTGCAGAACTACCAGGGCGCGCTGCGCGAAGTGGTCGCCGAGGCGGTTCGGGTGGGCGTGCCGGTGCCCGGTTTCTCCGCGGCCATCGCCTACTACGACAGCTATCGGGCCGAGCGTCTGCCGGCCAATCTCATCCAGGCCCAGCGCGACTTCTTCGGGGCCCATACCTTCGAGCGGGTGGACGAAAAGGGCAGTTTCCACGCCGAGTGGGCTGAGTAGAGCCATGTGGGAGCCGATTCATCGGCGATCCCGCGGCAGCGGGCCAGATGATCGCGGCCTGGTTATCGCCGCTGAAGCGGCTCCGACATGGACCAGGCTGTCTTCCGAGCGGACTTGCTTCACGGCTTGAGACGTAAGAACTAGCGCTGAGTGGGAGCCTCCCTTTAGAGTTGGCGCAATCGAGAGGGCTGCCGCGTGCGCGGCGGCCTTTTTGCGACCAATCAGGGAGTACGTTGTTTGACGCAGAGACGTAAGCTGACCGGCGCCGTGGCGCTCGCGATAGCGCTGGCCGGATGCTCGACCCTGCCTCAGCCGCGCGACGACGGGGCGTTGCAGCGCGAAGCCATGGCCGGCACCGAAAAACCCGCACCTCGGTCGGTGATCCTCCCCAGCACCAACCCGGCCGCGCCGAGCGTGGCTGCGCCGGAAGTGACGACGGGCACGGGCGAGTTCGTCAAGGCCGTCGGCCTGGCGAAGCCGACCCCGGTCGCCGAAGGCGCGGGCACGGTGACCTTCAATTTCGAGAACCAGCCGGTCGAGTCGGTGGTCAAGGCGATCCTCGGCGATCTGCTGCATGAAAACTATTCGATCGTGCCGGGCGTGCAGGGCAACGTGTCCTTCTCGACCTCCCAGCCGGTCACGGCCGAGCAGGCCTTGCCGATCCTGGAGACCCTGCTGTCGTGGACGGGCAACGCGCTGGTCCACAGCAATGGCCGTTACGTGGTGATGCCCGCAAAGGACGCCGTCGCCGGCAACCTCGTGCCGAGCATCGGCGCGAACGCGCCGGCCGGTGGCCTTCAGGCGCGGCTCTTCCCCTTGCACTTCATCTCCGCGACGGAGATGCAGAAGCTGATCAAGCCGTTCGCGCGCGCCGATGCCGTGCTGCTCGCCGACCCCACGCGCAACGTGCTGGTCATGGCCGGCACGCCGAGCGAGCTGGAGAACTACCAGCGCACCGTGGCCACCTTCGACGTGGACTGGTTGCGCGGCATGTCCGTGGGCGTGTTCAGCCTGCAGCGCGCGGAGGTCAAGGACCTTACGCCGATGCTCGACAAGCTGTTCGGCGACAAGGGCAATACGCCGATGGCGGGCCTGCTGCGTTTCATTCCCATCGAGCGGACCAATTCGCTGGTGGTGATCAGTCCGCAGCCGGCGTACCTGGACGAAGTGCGCAGCTGGATCGATCGCATCGACCATGGCGGCGGCAACGAAGCGCAGCTCTACGTCTATGACGTGCGCAACGTACAGGCGTCCGACCTGGCCGATTACCTCTCCGACATCTACGGCGGTGGCTCCAGTGGTGGCCGCTCGGGCGATCGCGGCGGCAAGGTCGGTCCGGGGCTGAGCTCGGGCACGCTCGGTGGCGACAGCGATTCGCGTAACGGTTCCGGCTCCGGCTTCGGCAACAGCTCGGGCACGTTCGGCAGTGGCTCCTCGTCCTCGTCGTCTGGCGGTTACCTCAATACGACCGGCGGCAACGGCATCAACGGCTCGTCGTCGGGTTTCGGTAGCGGCGGCGGTTCGTCGATCAACGGTTCGCAGAGCGGCTTTGCCGGCAGTGGCTTCGGTGACGACGACAATTCGCATCGCTCACATACCGGCGCGATCACGACCGACGAGGGCGTGCGTATCACCTCGGTGGATTCGAATAACCAGCTGATGGTGCGTTGCCGCCCGGCGCAGTGGGCGGAGATCGAGCAGGCGATCAAGCGCCTCGATGCCGTGCCGCTGCAGGTGCAGATCGAAACGCGCATCCTCGAAGTGGCCCTGACCGGCAACTTCCAGTTTGGTGTGCAGTGGTATCTGGAAGGTCTCGTCGGCGGCAAGAACGGGTCGGTGGGCCAGCCGGGCAACCAGCAACAGTGGGCACTCGGTAGCGGCGGCAACGTCTACAACCCGACCACGGACAGCTTCTTCTACTCGTTCGTCAACAACAACCTGTCCGTCGCGCTGAAGGCGATGGAGACCAGTGGCAATACGAAGACGTTGTCCGCGCCATCGCTGGTGGTGCTGAACAACCAGAAGGCGCACATCCAGGTCGGCGACCAGATTCCGATCACGCAGACCTTCGTCAACACCGGCGCGAACACGGACAACACGATCGGCCAGGTGGAGTACAAGGACACCGGTGTGATCCTCAACGTGCGTCCGCGCGTGAATCCGGGTGGCCTGGTGTACCTCAACATCAACCAGGTGGTGAGCGCGCCGGGTCAGAAGGACATCACGACCGGCAACTTTCCGATCCAGCAGCGCGAGGTCGCCACCCAGGTGGCCGTGCAGAGCGGGCAGACGGTGTTGCTCGGTGGTTTGATCAAGCAGGACGAGGGCACCACCGATACCGGTATTCCGGGGTTGAACCGCATTCCCGTCTTCGGACGCCTGTTCGGTTCGACCACGCGCAGCCGGAACCGCACCGAGCTGATCGTGCTGATCACACCGCGCGTCATCACCAATGGCGAAGACGCGAAGCAGATCACCGACGAGTACCAGCGCAAGTTCGAATCGCTGCAGCCGTATCGGGAGTCGCCGGCCAAGCCGCGCGCCGCCGAGCCGACGGTGACGGTGCCGTTGCATCCCTGAGGTGGCGGGAGTTCTATGTGGGAGCCGCTTCAGCGGCGATAGGGTGCTTGCCGCAACCTGGCCCGCTGCCGCGGGATCGCCGATGAATCGGCTCCCACAAGAAGCGGCTGTTACCGAGCTGGGGTTGGGGCTAACGGGGTGGGGTAGGTGACCTTCGGTCGGTAGGGCTGGACCGAGATGCCCAGGTTCGGGCCCATGCGGTGGCTGAGGCTGTTGGCGTTGTACAGGCCCAAGCTGTTGGTGGGGCGCTTGGTGATGTCCGCGTCCCTGGGCAGGGGTACCGGAGTCGCGCTGCTGGCGACCAGCTGGTTGAGGCAGGCGTAGGACAGGCTCGTGCCGTCGTTGCTGCCGTGCTCGACGCAGCCCGGCGTCGCCGATGCGTGCACGCCGGGCAGGGTGACCACGCTTTTCGTCTCCTGCGCGGAGGCACCAGACGTTGCCGCCATGGTCAGTACGAACACCATCTGCCGAATACGCATACATCATTCCCTGAGTCGTCGTTGCGCTGAATAGCACGTGCGGCGCGCCCTACGTAAGTGGCGAGGCTGTTGTCATGGCTTTGTCACTAACTTTGTCACGGAAACAGCGCGGTTGTGTCATTTGCCGCGCCTAGCCTTCCCACGAGACAAGTCCCCGTCCCGTACGCCCATGCGCGAAGGAATGACCGTGACACGCTGCGTTTTCGCGCTGGTCGCGTGCTCGATCCTGCTCGCATCGCCGCTCCTCGCGGCGCAGGCGCGGACCCCGGCGGACGCTTCACAGGGGTCGGAAGAAACGCATGCGCCAACGCGCTTCGACATCGACGCACAGCCGCTCGCTACCGCGCTCCGCGGTTATAGCGAAGCGACGGGCATTGCCGTGCTGTTCGACGATTCCCTTGTCGCGGGTCGCTCGTCACCGGGTATCCATGGTGTCGCCGGCGCACGTGATGCGCTACGTGTTTTGCTCGTGGGAACGGGCCTCAGCGCTCATTTCGCCTCGATGAGCGCGTTCACCGTCACCGCCGATCCGACGACCGATGCCGAGGTGCCGGCCGTGTCCGGCGTCGCCACGCACGATGAGTTTCCTGCGCTCGACGAGCACGGTGCCGCGGTGATCCAGGTGGCGATCGAGGCTGCGCTCTGCGCGCACGCAGCGACGCGTCCGGGTAGCTTTCGCCTGGCCATGCAGGTGTGGATCGACGCCGCAGGCGTCATCGGGCGCGTGTCCGCACTGGCGCCGTCGGATGACCCGCAGCGCGACGCGCGCGTCGTGTCGACGCTACGCGGGGTGCGCTTGCCAGCGTCTACGTCCCGTTTCAGCCCTGTGACAGTTCTGCTAACGCCGTCGGCTTCCGGCGCATCGCGCTGTGCCGGTTCGCGCGAGTGGGAGAGCTGACGTGGACACCACGATGCTCGGGCTGTTCCTCGCCAACTACGAAGACTTCCGCCGTCGGCTGCGTCGCCGTCTGCGTTCGGACGATCTCGTCGACGACGTATTGCAGGAGACCTACCTGCGCGTCGAGCGGCTCGATCCCGATGCCGAGCGCGCCACGCACCCGACCGGTTATCTGTTCCGCATGGCCCTCAACATGGCCGCGGATCATCATCGTTCCTCCGGCCGGCTGCTCACGGGCGAGGAAGTCGATGACCTGATCCAGGGTGCGGACGATCATCTCGATCCACCCACCGTGCTTTCGTCGCAGCAGGACATCGCGGCGCTGGGCCTGGCCCTGGACATGCTCACCCGTCGCCAGCGCGAGATCCTCATCGCGGCACGGATCGACGAGCTGCCGCAGGTGGAAATCGCGGCGCGTCACGGCATCTCCGTGCGCATGGTCGGCAAGGAACTGAAGAAGGCTCTTGAGACCTGTGCCACAAAAGTAGGCAGAAAATCGGTACAGCGGTTCGGTCCCGGGGCGGGAGATCCGTCTTGAGCGGTATGGACACGACCAAGACCAAGGAGAGCGAGCGCCAGGCCCAGGCGTGGCTCGTGCATCTGACCTCGGGCACGGCCACCCGCGAGGACGGCGAAGCGTTTCGTCGCTGGTGCCTTGCGAGCGAGCAGCACGCCGAAGCCTTCGCACGCACGCGGCAGATGTGGCACGACCTCGGCCCGGCCATCGCCCGGCGCCAGGACGCTGCGCCGCGTGGTGGGCGCCCGGCGCCACGTCACGCGGTGAGGATGAGTCGCCGCGCCTTCCTCGGGTCGGCCATCGCGGCGTCCGTCGCTGCCGTCGTCGTCGCCCGTTATGGCTTCGACATGGGCGGGCAACGCGGCACGGGTGCGACGCTGCGCACGGCTGTCGGCGAACAGCGGCACGTCGACGTGACGCAAGGCGTCGCGCTGGAAATGAACACCGCCACGGACATCGGCGTGCGTTCCTCGGGCAATGCGATCACCGGCTTTCGCCTGCGCTCGGGCGAAGCGGTCGTCCGCATCGACGCGAGTCATACCACCCCCTTCGTCGTTGAACTGGACGACGCCCGCGTGCTCTCCGGCCCGGGCGCGTTGTTCGCCGTGCGTTGCGTGGATGGCGTGTCCTCGGTCACCTGCCTCGAAGGGCAGGCCGTGCTGGCACGGGCCGCGACGAAGACCCTGGTCAAGCCGTCACAGCAGTTGGCCTTCGACGCCGATGGCCTCGGCGCCGCGATGGCCGTGAACCCCGATACCGCGCTCGCATGGAGGCATCGCGTCCTGATCTACGACAACCAGCCCCTGGCCGACGTCGTCACCGACATCAATCGCTATCGCCCCGGTCGCATCGTCATTACTGACCGTGCCCTCGGCGAGCGGCGCGTGCATGCGCGTTTCACCCTGGACCAGATGGCCGACGTGGCCACGCTGATCGAAGACGCCTATGGCGCGCACGCTACCCACCTTCCTGGTGGCTGGGTGTTGTTGAGCTGACTGTCGCCCGGGGCCGGCACCGTCGGCCTCATGAATTTTTCGTGACAACGGTTCAGTGCCGCCACTGCCCACGCGTCCTTAGGGCAGATGGAACATCAGGGGAAGGTCCGCGTGGCTACACGAGCAGTATGGGTGCGAGGCGCACGCGCGCTGGCGCTGGCGATCTCGCTATCGCTGACAGGTGCCGCCGCGGCGCAGGACGCGCCGACCGCGTTCGACGTCAACGAGTACGTCGTCGATGGCAACACGACACTGCAAGCGCTGGATATCGAAACGGCCGTGTATCCGTTCCTCGGCCCCGGCAAGTCGATGAACGACGTGGGCGCCGCGCGGGACGCGCTGCAGAAGCTTTACCAGGCGCACGGGTACCAGTCCGTCGTGGTCGACCTGCCGCCGCAGCAGGTGAAGGGTGGGGTGGTCCGTTTCCAGGTCACCGAGAACACCGTGGGCCGCGTGCGCGTGGAAGGCGCGACCTACCGCTCGCCCAAGGACATCCGCGATGCCGTGCCGGCGCTGCGCGAAGGCGACGTGCCGAACTTCACCGATGCCCAGCAGCAGCTCACCGACGTGAACAAGCGCGGTGGTGCGCAGGTGGTTCCGGTGCTCGCGCCGGGCAAGCTGCCGCAGACGATGGACGTGACGCTCAAGGTCACCGACAGCTCGCCGCTGCACGCCAGCCTCGAGGTCAACAACGACCATAGCGTCAACACGCCCGAGCTGCGCACCGTGGCCAGCGTGCGCGACGACAACCTGTTCCAGAAGGGACAGTCGGCGTCGCTGACGTATATCGTCGCGCCGCAGGATCGCAACGCGGCGGAAGTCTGGGCCGGCTCCTATCTGATTCCGCTGAGCAGCGACTGGAGCGTGCTCACCTCCGCGTACAAGTCCAACAGCAACGCCAATGCCGTTGGCGGCACCACGGTGCTGGGCAAGGGCAACGCCTTCGGCTTCACCTTCGTGCGTACGCTGCCGACGCATGGCGAGTACTCGCAGTCGCTGTCGCTGGGCGTGACGCGCAAGCACTTCGACCAGAACATCAGCCTGGGTGAGCAGACCTCGA
Source organism: Luteibacter rhizovicinus DSM 16549 (assembly GCF_001887595.1). Lineage (NCBI taxonomy): Bacteria > Pseudomonadati > Pseudomonadota > Gammaproteobacteria > Lysobacterales > Rhodanobacteraceae > Luteibacter > Luteibacter rhizovicinus. The sequence continues at coordinate 4,528,115 of NZ_CP017480.1, read as the reverse complement.
AGGCACCGATCGCCTATATCCCGGTAGTGGCCAGCTACCAGGGTCAGTCGGTCGGCGAACGCTCCTCCAGCAGCATCGGCGTGAGCGGCACCTTCGGCTTCCGTGCCGGTGGCAGCGACTCGGCGGCCTTCGACAACCAGCGCTACAAGGCCAAGCAGAACTTCTTCTACGTGAAGTTCGACGGTGGCCACACGATGCTGTTCGAAGACGGCTTCAGCCTGGCGGGCCGCCTCGGCCTGCAGCTGTCGACCTCGTCGCTGGTATCCAGCGAACAGTACGCGGCCGGCGGCGACAGCACGGTTCGCGGCTACCTCGAAGCCGAGGAGACCGCCGACCACGGCGTCATCGGTTCGCTGGAATTCCGCACGCCTTCGATCGCCCAGCACATCGGCGGTTGGGTCAACGACTGGCGATTCCATGTTTTCGCCGACGCCGCGCGTCTGGCGCTGATGAACGCCTTGCCCCAGCTGATCGACGCGGCCAATCCGGATGCCGGCAGCACGCGCGTTACCAGCTACGACCTTTCCAGCGTCGGCGTCGGTACCCGTTTCCAGATTTTCAACATCGCCACCGGTGCGTTCGAAGTGGCCTATCCGTTCAACAACGGGCAGGCCACGCGGGCACACGACACTCGCATCCATTTCTCACTCAAAGCGGATCTCTGACCGGCAGGTCGGACCATAGACTCCAGGGGTATCACCGTGACTCGAATCTTGTTACTGACCTGCTTGCTGATCCTCGGCTGGGTGCCGGCGGCTCATGCCGACACCTCGTGGTGGAACCAGGACTTCTCCTTCCGCAAGGCCATCACCATCGACACGACGGCCAAGGGCGGCAACGTCACGACGGCGGTCGGTCGCACGCCGCTGCTGGTTCGCCTGCACTCGGGCAACTTCACCTTCGACGGTGTCTCGGAATCCGGCGCAGATGTTCGCTTTGTCGCCGCCGACGACAAGACGCCGCTGAACTTCCAGATCGAGAGCTTCGATCCGGTGCTCGGCGTGGCGCTGATCTGGGTCGACGTGCCGCAGGTCGCCGCGGACGCGCAGCAGCAGATCTGGATGTACTACGGCAACGCCAAGGCCCAGGGTGCCGAGAAGGCCGGCGCGGTGTTCGACGCCGACTACGCTGCGGTGTATCACTTTGAAGAGCCCGCCGGCACGCCGCCGCACGATGCCACCGCCTATGGCAACAACGCCGTCGGCAACGATATCGCCGGCGTCGACGGTGTCATCGGCAAATCCGCGCACTTCGATGGTTCCAAGATCGTCACCCTGCCGGGCAGCGTGTCGATGAATGTCGCCGAAGGTGGCACCTTCACGTTCAGCACCTGGATCAAGCTCGATGCCTTGGCCGACGGTCGCGCACTGGTCTATGCCCGTCGCCAGGGCGAGCAGAAGCTGCTGATCGGCCTCGATCACGGCGTGCCCTTCGTGCAGACCGGCGACGCTACCAGCACGGCCGGCGAGCCGATCAAGGCCGGTGCCTGGACGCACCTGGCGGTCACCGCCGCCGGCGACGACATCGCGCTCTATGTCGACGGCAAGCCCTACGCCAAGCTCGCTGCGAAACTGCCGGCGATGACCAGCCAGGCCACGCTCGGTGGCGATATCGCCGGCCAGGCCGAGACCTTCGTGCCGTTCACCGGCCTGATGGACGAAGTGCGCCTGTCGCGCATCGCCCGCCCGGCGACGCTGATCGCGGTGGACGCGCAGACCCAGGGTGCGGAATCCAGGCTGCTGAACTACGGCGCCGACGAGAAGCAGTCGGGTGTGGGCTTCGGTTACTTCGGCATCATCGTCAAGTCGGTCACCGCGGACGCCTGGGTCATCATCGGCATCCTGCTGGTCATGGCCGCGTTGTCCTGGGTGGTCATGTGGCAGCGCGCCGCCTACGTGAACCGCGTGACGAATGCCAACGAGGACTTCCTCGATGCCTTCCGCCAGCAGGGCCGCAACATCCTCGCGTTGTCCAAGGATCCGGCCGCCGCCCGCCTGCAGGATGCCTCGCTGTATCGCCTGTACAAGGTCGGCGCCGCGGAAGTCTGGAACCGCCGCGATGCCGACGGTCACGACCACATCGCCTCGGAATCCATCGAAGCCATCCGCGCCACGATGGACTCGGTGCTGGTGCGCGAGAACCAGCGCCTGTCCAAGTCGATGGTGCTGCTGACCATCGCCATCTCCGGCGGCCCCTTCCTCGGCCTGCTCGGCACCGTGGTCGGCGTGATGATCACCTTCGCCGCGATCGCCGCGGCGGGCGACGTGAACGTCAATGCGATCGCGCCGGGTATCGCCGCGGCGTTGCTCGCCACCGTCGCCGGCCTGTTCGTCGCGATTCCGGCGCTGTTTGGCTACAACTACCTGCTGATCCGCAACAAGAACGTCACCGCGAACATGCAGGTGTTCGTCGACGAGTTCGTGACTCGCCTGGCGGAACAGCAGCGCACCACCCACCCGTCGGCCGTCGCGGCCTGAGGAACGGATCATGCGCGCGCAAGACGAAGAGAAACCGTACGACGACATCAACATCACGCCGATGCTCGACCTGGCGTACGTGTTACTCGTGATCTTCATCATCATGACTACCGCGTCGGTGCAGGGCATCAAGGTGAACCTGCCCAAGGCCAGCGCGGCGGTGAGCATGGCCAAGCCGCAGACCAAGGCGATCACGATCTCCGAATCCGGGCAGATCTTCCTCGATGCCTATCCGGTGACGATCGGCGAACTCGAGGAGCGTCTTCGCTCGCTGAAGGCGCTCAATCCGGATTTCCCGGTGGTGGTGAAGGGCGATTCGACGGTCCAGTACCAGAAGGTCATGGACATCCTCGACCTGCTGCGTCGCGTGGACCTGCCGCAGGTCGGCCTGGTCACCGGCAAGTCGCCGAAGGGATGAGCGCGTGACCTTGCCCACATCCCGTCGCGCAACACCTAAACGCTGGCTCGGTCCGGCGGTCGGTGTCGTCGTGCTCGTCTTGCTCGGCCTGCTGATCTGGCACTTCGCCGGCAGCAGCGTCGGCGTGCGTCGCGAGGCACCGCGCATCGCCACCATCACGCCCTTGCCCCCACCGCCTCCGCCGCCGAAGGAAAAGCCGCCGGAGCCGAAGAAGGTCGAGGACGACATCAAGCCGATCGACAAGCCGCAGGACATCCCGCAGAAGCCGCTGGACGCACCGAAGCCGAGTAACGACGTGGCCAGGAACGTCACGATCAACGGCGATGCCCAGGCCGGCAGCGACAACTTCAACATCGGCGCCGGCGATGGCGGCGGCATGGTCGGCTCCGGTGGCGGTAACGGCACGGGTACCGGCAGCTACAGCCAGTACCTCGGTTATGCGATCCAGCAGGCCGTGCAGCGCGACGACCGGGTCAACCGCCTGGCCTTCGATGTGCGCGCCGACGTGTGGCTGGATGCCGACGGCAAGCTCGCCCGCGCCGAACTGGTCGGTGGCACCGGCAACGCGAAGACCGACGAAGCCTTGCTCGACGCCTTGCGTGCGATGCCGCGCATCGACGTGACGCCGCCCGCCTCGCTGCACTTCCCCGTGCGCGTGGCCATCCGCGGGAAGCGCCCCGTATGACGCCCACCACGCCAACCCCCTTTGAAACACACGCTTTGGAACCCCGGAGAGTTCGCATGACCATCGGAAAGGCCCGCCATCGACCCGCGCGAGCCGTGCTGGCCCTCGCCATCGGGCTGTCGCTCTGCGCGGGCGCTGCCCAGGCGCAGAGTGCCGCGTCGGACAACGCCACGATCAACCTCGTTCGCCTGCTGGTGAAGCGCGGCGTGCTGACCCAGTCGGACGCCGATGGCCTCATCGCCCAGGCCAATGCCGAGGCCGCGCAGGCGCAGAAGCTCGCCGGCACCGCGAATGCGGCGCCCGCCACGCCGGGCCAGGTGCGCGTCACCTATGTGCCCGAAGTGGTGCGCAACCAGATCAAGGATGAGCTGCGCCAGGAAGTGGTCGCCCAGGCCAAGACCGAGCATTGGGCCGAGCCGGGCAAGCTGCCCGAATGGCTCGACCGGATCAGCTGGACCGGCGACATGCGCGTGCGCGACGAATTCCACTACTACGACAAGGGCAATGCTTCGCCCGTCGTAGACTTCGCGCAGCTCAACAAGACGGGTCCCTACGACCTCAACGGCAACAATCCGCCGCCGCTGCTCAACACGCTGGAGAACCGCACGAACTCGCTGCGTATCCGTGCGCGTCTCGGCGTGAACGTCGACCTGGGTGAGGGCGTCACCGCCGGCATCCGCATCGGTACCGGCAACGACAACAACCCGGTCTCGACCACGCAGACCCTCGGCGGCGGCTTCGCCAAAAAGGACGTCTGGCTCGACCAGGCCTGGTTGGCCTGGAAGCCGACGGACTGGGCGCAGGTCATCGGCGGCCGCATGCCGAACCCGTTCATGAGCACGGACCTGGTCTACTCGAACGACCTGAACTTCGACGGCATCGTCGGCAAGTTCAACGTGCCGATGACCGACCAGCTCAGCACTTTCGCCAACGTCGGCATGTTCCCGATCGAATACCAGGCCGACGACTTCCCGTCGCAGCAGGGCGTCAAGCAGGCCAGCCGCGACAAGTGGATGACCGGCGCACAGCTCGGTGCCACGTGGAAGTTCAACGAAGACACCCAGCTCAAGGCTGCCCTTGCGTACTACCGCTTCGATCACATGCAGGGCCAGCTGTCCTCGCCGTGCTCGATCTACCTGGGCGTGACCGCCTGCGATACGGACACCAGCCGCTCGGCTTTCATGCAGAAGGGTAACTCGTTGTTCCTGATCCGCGACATCGTGCCGGACCCGAACTCGCCGACCAACTACGCGCAGCCGCAGTTCGTCGGCCTGGTCTACGACTATCACGTCGCCGATGCCAACGCCCAGTTCGATACCAAGGTGGCCGATACGCCGCTGCGCATCGAGGCCGACTACATCCGCAACATGGCTTACCACCGCGCGGATGCCTTCCGCCCCGACGTCGGCCTGAATCGCCTGGTCAACAACTTCGGTGCCGGCGATATCGCCGAATCCACCTACAAGAGCGGCCCGGTGGGCTGGATGCTGCGCGCCACGCTCGGCGATGTGAACCCGCATGCGGCCGGCGACTGGAACGTGAGCCTGGCCTACAAGTACCTGCAGCCCGATGCCACGCTCGATGGCCTGACCGACACCGACTTCCACCTCGGTGGCACCAATGCCAAGGGTTTCATCCTCGGCGGCAGCTACGGCATCTCGAAGTATTCGTGGCTCAGCCTGCGCTACTTCAACGCCAGGGAAGTGTTCGGCCCGCCGCTCTCGATCGACGTGTTCCAGCTTGAAATGAATGCCCGGTTCTAAGGAGGCGATATGAAACGCACCCTCATCGCGCTGGTCCTGCTCGCCGTCTTCCCGGCGGCGCAGGCACAAACCGCCAGCCTGGAAAGCCGCATGCGCGACCAGCTGCGCGAAACGCGCACGCAGTTGCAGGAACTCCAGACGCAGCAGTCCACCTGGGCTGCCGAGAAGGCGGCGCTGGAAAAAGAACGCGACGCGGCGAAGCAGGAAGCCGAGACCGCTCGAGCCTCGTCCAAGGCGTCTCCGGCGGTGTCGCCGGAGACCACGCGTGAGCTGGCCGCCGAACGCCAGCGCCGCGAGGCCGCCGAGGCCAGCCTGCAGCGTGGCAAGTCCGACGCGGAGTCCGCTGGTGTGGCCTTGCGTACGGCAGAGGCCGAACGTTCACGCCTGGCCAAGGAGCTCGACGTGTCGCACGCCCAGGTGGATGCCTGCACCGCGCGCAACGTGCAGATGTACCGGGTAGGGCAGGAGGTGATCACGGCCTACGAAAACATCGACACGACGGACATCGTCAGCTCACGCCAGCCGTTCGCGGCGAAGTCGCGGGTGAAGCTCGAAAACGCAGCGCAGTCGTTCGGCGACAAGCTTTACGACCAGCGCTTCGATCCCCGTGCCGGTCAGGTTTCCGCCACGAAATGAACCAGGACCCGTCAGCCCGGCGGCGGGGCGCAAAGGAATGCTTAGGACATCGCAACGGACAAGGACGTCTCTCTTTTGCGCATCAGGTCAGCGAGGCAGTGCATGTATCCCGACCATGATTCGACCAGCTTGCCCGAATACCGCGCTCCGCGGCCGCGCGCATCGCGTGCGCGCGCCGAAGTCGACGCACGGGTGGGCGGCATGAGCTGTCTGCACGCGCTGGCCGAGATGCTGCGCCAGTTGTATGCGGCGCGGCAGAACAAGCTGGCCGAGGCACTGTTGGATCGTTGCTCACGCGAAACGCTCGAGCAGTTGCTCGGCGAGTCGTCAGCTTTTCTCGGTGGTCGCGTGCGCTACGCGGTCGACGACCGGCTGAAACATCGCAAGGCTGGACAGGAACAAACGACGCTGCCGACGATTCGCGCGATCACCAGCGTGCTCAACGCGTGGCTCCACGACGGACGCCGCCTGGCGATCCGCGCGGTACTGCGCGAACTGTGCGACGACGAGCTCAGGGAGCTCGCCGCATTACCCGAACTCAATGATGAAGTGGCATCGATGACTGGTGATTTCTCATGAACAAGCCGCGCCCGATCTTCCGCCGCAACACCCTGTGCCAGTTCATCGCCATGGCGCTGTTCGGTGGCGCGGCCCATGCCGCGACGCCGCCCCCCTTCAGTCAGGCCTGGCTGGCCGCCAAGCAGGCGGGTGCCACGCAGCCGACGACGCCCACGCCCGGTAACGGTGCGGGCAACAACGGCGGCAACGTGTTCACGCCCGGCAACGTGATGTTGCAGCAACGCGTGCAGCAGTCGATCGCGAATCTCGACGCCGCCGCACAGGCGGTCGCCGCGCAGATGGCCGCGCAGAACAGCGCACAGAAGGCGGCGCAGCAGCTGGCGTCGAACGTACCGGACGGCATCGCCGCGGGTGGGCTTAAAGTCGACCGCAACGTCCTCAGCGATCCGACCTTGTGGCAGAACGCCAATGCGCCGACGCAGTCGGTCGCCAACGGTCAGACCACGGTCGAGATCAAGCAGAACGCCTCCAAGGCGATCATGACCTGGGAGTCGTTCAACGTCGGTCGTCACACCACGGTGCATTTCGATCAGACGGGCGGTACGCAGACGGACGGCAGCAACCAGTGGATTGCGCTGAACCGGATCAACGATCCCTCCGGGAATCCGAGCACGATCCTGGGGCAGATCAAGGCGGAAGGTACGGTTTACCTGCTCAACCGAAATGGCATGATCTTTGGGGGTGGGGCGCAGGTCAATACGCATTCGCTGATCGCCAGTTCGCTGGATCTGTTCACCAGAGATGTGACGAAGAGCAATGCGTTCTTCATGAAGTACGGCATCGGGGCGACGCAGGATCCCGAGCATATCCTCTCGAATGACGGAAACGTCACTGCGTTCCTTACCAGTGGTTCGGTCGAGAACTACGCGGAGTCGACGCGCGGCTCCGTCGTCGTCGAGAAAGGCGCATCGATTTCCGGCACGAAGGACGGCTTCGTACTCCTGTCGGCACCGACGATTGCACAGGCCGGTCAGGTCGTCGCCGACGATGCACAGGTCATTCTGTCGGCAGCGCCTGGCATCGTCGCGGTCACGGGAGCCACGGGTAACCTCAACGTCGCGCTCTACAGCGGCTTTCCCAGTTTCACCCCGCCCACGGGCAGTATCGAGAACACGGGCCTGATCCAGGCCCGTAGAGGCTCGATCCACTGGCTGGCCGATGACGCCCGCCAGGACGGCGTCGTGGTCGCGTCCACAAGCCTCAGCCACCCGGGCAGTCTGGTATTCGATCCCGCAAATACCCAAGGGGGGAAGATCACCTTCGGTACGGGGTCGGTCACGACCGTACTGCCGGAGAAGGATGGCGAGACGACGTCGTCCAGCCAGGATGCGGACAATGCGTTCACCTCCAGTAGCGTCAAGGTCAATACGCCTTCGGCGGTGATGGAGGCAGGTTCCCTGATGGAAGTACCTGCCGGCAATGTCACGTTTAATGGCAATGCCTATCTTGCCGGAGGCTCGATCATCGATGTGTCCGGCCTTGCGAACGTCGTGCTTCCCATGTCGGCGTTGCTGGTCATCGTCCCGCGTATCGGTCTGAACGAGCTGGCCGATTCGCCGCTGCTGCGGAACAGTCCCTTGTATACGGCGAAGAACGTTGCCGTAGACAGCACACAGTCCGGAACGCGCGCGGATGGCCTCGACTGGGTAGGTAGTCCGATCCTCAATGTAGCGGGCTACGTGGCAAACATGCCGCGTACCGTCGACCAGCTGATGATCAATGCGGGGAATATCACCTTCAACGGCGGTGCGATCGTCCGCACCGGCGCCCAGCTCCGGCTTGAAGGTGGCTTCCTGAACTATCTGCCGGGTTACATCCAGACGCCTCGCCTGCAGGGGGCGAATGGGCTGATGTACGACATCGCCTCGGCGGATCCCAATGTCGATTACACGGGCTTTGCCGGTGTCTTTACCGCAAACCACGCACGTTGGGGCGTCACCGAGACGTTCACGACCAGTCCGCTGCTGGCGAACATGGGCAGGTTCGATCCGGGGTTCATCAAGGGTGGCGATGCGGGGACGCTGACCTTCCAGCCGAAGGGAGGCCAGGACGTGGTGATCGACGGTGATCTCGACGCCCATGCCTACGCAGGCAGGGAGCAGGTGCGCAGCGGAAACCTGCCATTGGGTGGCGCGCTAGACGTCATCTTGTTGGATACATCCATCGCTTCGCCGACGTCCGCTATCGCTAAGACTGCGGTCATCAACTACGTCATCCAGACAGACCGCACGCCCATCGAATCGTACGTCCCGGATTTCAATGAGGACTCCGCGTTCCCTGTCCCCGGAGGGAATCCGGACGATCCGAACAATCCGCTGAGATGGCGAACGTTGTCTACCGCGATGATCGAGAACGGTGGCTTCCGCAAGCTTCGCCTGACGACGGGCGGTACGGTACTCGTTCGCGATGACACTGACCTCAACCTGGCCGATGGAGGAGAGGTCGACATAACGGCTTACGGGGTGGATGTCGAGGGGAAGATCGTCACACATGGCGGCGCGATCAACCTGATCTCGATTCCGACGGGCGCCAACGCGCCGTCGGACACACTCGCGCAGGCGTTTTTGCGCGTCGGCTCGAAGGGCGTCCTCGACACTAGCGGGCGGTGGACTAACGATGCCGGACGCACCGCCGATGACATCGAAGGCGATGCGTGGATCGACGGCGGCAGTGTTTCGCTTACTTCCTGGGCGGGCTTTATTCCACGGGGGCTAGCGGACGATACGGCAAACATCTACCTCGATCAGGGAAGCCTGATCGACGTATCCGGGGGAGGGTACGTGGCGGCCGATGGCCACCTCGCCATGAATGGCGACCTTCCCGTCGGCCGCGGTGGCGACGTCACGTTGCAGACGCACGTTGCGTCGGGGTTCTTTACTTATAGTGGCAGCGGCGCCACGCCGAACGATCTGCTCGGCGGAGCGATTCACCTGGATGGTTCGATCGTCGCGGAAGGATTTTCTGGCGGCGGTACGCTTACCCTTCACGCCCCCGCCATCCAGGTCGGCGGCTTGGAAAAAGCGAAGGATAAGCTTGCCCTGCTTTATCTCGATCCCACCTGGATCGAGTCGCTCGGCTTCTCGAGCTATAGCCTTATCGCGGACACCGACGCCTCGGTCGGGCCGGGGGTCGACCTCACCCTGAGGCCACGCTACATGCTTGCCGACCAGCAGGACTTGTTGAGTCTGGCAAGTACGACGGGCTTGCTGGGCCGGCCTGACGCAGCGGTGGCGATCACCACGGGCGATGTCGGCGCGTTTCAACGCTATACCCATCGGCGAAACACCGACGGGCTGTCGATCCAGGCCGGTATCTACCAGACCTGGGTCCGGAACGCGGCGGTTCCCTCCGCGGCGTTGACCGGCGTCACCGGTACGGTCGATATCGGCGAAGGGGCACGTCTGGATGTCGGATCCGGCAACACCCTTGCTCTGTCGAGCAGCGGTCATATCGTGGTCGACGGCTCACTTGTGGCACACGGCGGCAACATCACGCTGACCAACACGGCGGTTGGTTCGGGGATCGGCGAGAGCATCGTCGACCGCTCGCTTTGGCTCGGCGCGGATGCCGTTATCGATGCGAGCGGCGTGTCGTTGATCGACCCCGGCGCGGGCGCCTTGCCGGGCAAGGGCGGGCTGGCGGCGATGAGTAGAACCGGCACCGTGCTCGATGGCGGCAGCGTCGTGCTCTCCTCGTCGGGTGAGGTCGTCGCGGAACAAGGCGCTCAGGTCCTGATCAACGGTACCAATGACACGTTCGATCTGCCGACCGACGGCCGGCGGATCGGCCTGGGTGGAACGTCCTACGCGCCGTCGCCCGTCTGGAGCAACGGTGGCAAGCTCACGCTGCAGGCGACGCGCCTGTTCTTCGACGGCAGGATCGACGCATGGGGCGGCGTCGGCGACTCTCAGGGCGGAGGGCTGACGATCGTCGCCGACCCTAACGCTATTACAAGGCTCGGAACGCCCCAGATCATCATCGCGCAGAGTGGTTGGCGAGCACCTGTCGGAGGCGATCCTTACGGCCCCATGTTGGGGCAGGGCGATAACGGCGACCTGCGATTCTCGGCCGATCGCTTGAGCGGCTCAGGCATCGACGACCTCGAGATCGGCACGAACGGAAAAGAAACCGACGTCGTCTTCGCTGGCGATGTCGACCTGCACGTGGGACGCAGCATCCAGATCGACAGCGACCACGTTGCTTCCATCGGCGCGGGCGATCGAACGGCGACATTCGGCGGCACGGTAGCGGTCGGCGGACACGTCACGCTTTCGGCGCCCTACGTGTCGATCGAAGGTACCTACATTCCCAATGTCGCTGGCGCATCGAGTGGCAGCGGCTCGCTGGACGTGAATGCCGACTTCATCGATATCGGGGGACACGTTAACCTTTCCGGCTTCGGCAACGCATCGTTCCGGTCGACGGGCGACCTGCGTTTCTATTTGTCGGGTGACGAGCCACTGTTCCAGCAGACCGGCTGGCTGTTCACTACCGGTAACCTCGACTTCACGGCGACACGCGTGTATCCGACGACGGGTTACCGTTTTCTCATCGATGCGAGCAATCCTGCATCGGATACCACGGTCGCCTTCCATCAGGCAGGCGCTACCGACACGACGACCCCGCTCTCTGCCGGCGGCAGCCTGGCCGTCGGCGCGGATCACATCCTGCAGGAAGGGACGATCTGGGTGCCTTCCGGTGCCATCGCGCTCGGCACCGACGATCCGGCAGCGACCCTGAGCGTACTTGGCCTTTCCGCGTCGATGCCGCTTGCGGCTGCGAAGGATGTACACCTTGCCCCCGGAAGTATCACTTCGGTATCGCTCGATGGTGCGGTGGTGCCTTATGGAACCACGGAAGATGGCAAGGATTGGCACTTCGAGAGCGCGAGTGACACCGGCACGAACATCATCGACAAGCCGCCGGAAAAGTCGGTGTCGATCGCCGGTGACAACGTATCCATCGACGCCGGCGCGAAGGTCGACCTTTCCGGTGGTGGCCACGTCCAGGCAGTGGAGTGGGTGCCGGGTACAGGTGGCTCACGCGATGTGCTGTCGCAATACAATACCGACTTCAGTAACTCCGCCACCGGCACTCAGGTGCCGCAGTACGCGGATGGGCGCGCCATCTACGCGATCGTCCCTGGCTACCACGCGCCGCTGTCCGCACACGACGCGTCGTTGGAGAAGGGTGCTGGTGCCGGCCCGGAAGTTGGCCAAGGCGTTTACCTGAGTGGCGTACCCGGATTGCCCGACGGTGTGTATACGCTGCTGCCGGCTCGCTATGCGACGTTGCCGGGGGCCTTCCGTCTTGTGCAGGACGCAGGCGTAAAGGATCCCGTCGTTGGCCGCGTTTCCACCGCACCCGACGGAACGCAAGTCGTCGGCGGTTATTTCACCGACACCTTGACGGGGGCGCGGGATGCGCGTTCCAGTGCCTTCATGCTGCAGTCGGCGCAGACCTGGGGCCAGTATTCGGAGTACACGACGACCTCGGCCGATACGTTCTTTGCCGACCAGGCCGCCCGCAACGGTGAGGTCGCGCCGCGCCTAGGCGCCGACGCCGGGCGCCTGACCATCGCGGCCTCCAAGGCGCTGACACTGGGGGCGACCCTCGACGCCGCGCCGGCGGCCGGCGGTCGCGGCTCGCAGGTCGACATCGCCGGCGACGCCATTCAGATCCTCGGCGGCAACGAGACAGCTCTCGACGGCTACCTGCATATCTCGGCCGACGAACTCACCCAATTGGGCGCGGGTAGTCTGTTGATCGGTGGTAAGCGTGACAGTACGGCGCAGGGTGATGTCGTCGATGTCATCGCGGATCAGGTCGTGCTCTCGAACGACGCGGCGCATCCGCTACAGGGCACCGAGATCATCCTTGCCGCGAGTGGCAACGGTGGTGTCACCCTGGGCGACGGAAGCGTCCTTCGCGCCACGGCCAGCAACGATGCCGCATCGTCGCCGCTGCTGATCGGTCAGGATGCCACTGCCTCGTCGCCGGCGATCAACGGCGACGGTGCCCTGCTGCGCGTTTCGGGTCTGGATCCATCCGCCATCGTGCGTAACGACATCACCGGCATCGATGGCGCCACTGGCACACCGGGCGGCGACCTTACGATCGGCGCGGGTGCCGTCATCGACGCGGCCAACTCGCTCAGCATGGATGCGACGGGCCATACCCAGCTCGCAGCGGATGCAACCCTGCATGCAAAAGCTATCGATGTGACGGCTGGCCATATCGCCCTGGGTGGCAGCGATACGGACGCCCAGGCGGACGCGGGCACCTTGCTCATCGGTCCGCGAGTTCTCGCACAGCTCGCCAATAGCGACTCGACCACGCTCCGTGGGCGTCAGTCCATCGATCTGCTTGGCGATGCATCGCTGGCGGCATCGAACGATCTCATCCTCAGCACACCGACGCTGATCAGCGACGGTGGCAGTGCCTCGCTTTCCGCAGCGTCGGTGACGTTCGCCAACGATACGGGGGCAACCTCGACCGGCCCGGCTGCCGGCACAGGTTCCCTTGCTGTCAAGGCGGGGGCCGTTCATCTGGGCAACGGTGACATCGCTGCGAGTGGACTGGGTCACGTCGACGTGAATGCCTCGTCCGGTCTCTTTGCCTCGGGAACAGGAACGTTCGATCTTGGCGGCGCCGATCTCAAGGTGACCGCACCGCAAGTCCGCGCCGACAACGGCGCGGACAACCATCTGCTCACCACGGGCGCCATGCAGCTTGCACGAGGCGGACAGGCGTCGGCCGGCAGCGCAAATGCCGGCGGCAAGCTCGATCTCGAGGCCGGGTCGCTGGACATCGGTACCGACCTCGTCTCCCAGGGCGGCAAGTTCGTGCTGCATGCGACGTCGGGAGATGTCTCGATCGCCGACGGAGCGACGATCGATGTGTCGGGGCTGTCGTTGCCCTTCAACGATACAGCGGTCCATGTACCAGGTGGCACCGTGCAGCTGCACGCCGACCGCGGCAATGTCACCCTGGCCCAGGGCGCCACAGTCGACGTGAGCGGCGCTGCCGATGGCGGCAATGCGGGCACGTTCGACCTGGCTGCCGACCGTGGTGTGGCGACACTTTCCGGTCAGCTACTTGGAAAGGCGGCGGATGGTTATCTTGGTGGTGTGCTTTCCGTCGACACGCTGGGCGCATTCGACCTCAGTGACCTCTCGGGACGCGCCGGGGCAGGTGGCTTCGACGGCTCGGTGACGGTGCATACGCGCCAGGGCGATCTGGGTCTTGCCGCGGGCGATACGTTGCACTCACACCTGGTCCACCTGACGGCGGACGGCGGCGACGTGAACATCGCGGGCACGGTGGATGCCTCCGGCAGCTTCGGCGGTACGATCGATATCTTCGGTGCGAAGGGTGTCGATATCGATGGACGCCTGGATACGAGTGCATCCAGCGCGGGCCATCACGGTGGCGACATCACGCTTGGCACGTCCGGTGTGGCCGATGGTCAGCTCAATGCCACCTATGGCTACGAAGAGATTCAGGCGGCGGATGCCGGTCATATCCGCCTGGGTTCGCAGGCGACGCTGGTGCAGGACGGCGACCTCGGCGACGGTACGCTGTACCTTCGCGCGCCTCTGCTTGCCGATGGCAATGTGCCGGTAAGCATCGCGGCAGGGATCGATCTGTCACGTACGTCGTCGACGACGCTGGAAGCTTATGCGGTGTGGGATGCGCAGGATGCGTCGACGGACCTCACGAAGCATTTCGATGGATCGATCGATGCGGCGGGCTGGTTCCAGTATGACGCCGTGACCGGGAAGCCGACGCTCGTCGCCGGCTCGTTCACGGATGACGCCGGCAATGCGATTGCCGACCCGGACCGTAGCAACGATGCCCAGGTCGCGGATTACCTGTCCCGTTACCGGTTCACGCCCACCGGAACGAATACGGACCATGCCACGTTCTACGGCTACGTGAACGGCGATGAGAGCCAGGGTGCCGGTACCTTGATGCGCTTCGTACAGCAGCCGGGCATCGCTCTCGATCCCGGCCTTGCGGGAGTGTCCAACCTGCACGTGCGCCCCGGGATTGAACTGCGCAACAGCGGAACGACCGTCAATGGCGGTGACATTTCGGTGCTCACCAACTGGAACCTGGGTGCAGGCACGCAGGACGCCAATGGCGTCGTCCATCAGGTGTTCCGATACGGTCCCGGCGTCGAAGCGCCCGTCTTGACGCTGCGGGCGGATCACGACCTGGATGTGAGAGCCAGTGTGACCGATGGCTTCTATCAGGTAGGCAATGCGGGTGGATCGGTGGGCGGTGCGCCGCCGGATACGACGTATGAAGAGGCGAGTGCGGGCTGGCAGGCCCTCCTGGATACCGGAAACGGGGTGGATGGTTTTCCCGACCTTTTCAGTCCTCCCACGGATTTCAGCGGCGACTCGCAGGCCATTCACGACTACTACTCGGAGTACGTGGCGTATTCCAACTACCTGCTGTCGCCTCTGCCCGGCGCCCCGGGGTTCCGTCCGGTAGAAGCGATTACCTACGGACTGGGCTTCGGCTTTGTGGTTTCGGTACCGGATGCGCCTGCGCCGCTGACCAAGCCGACCAATATCAACGAATACGTGCCCTATCTCGCGGCGTATCCGGACTATCTGAACAAGTCGATCGCGTTGACCGACTTCTCCGACACGCTTTCCGTGCCGGATGTGATGCAGGCGCTGGCTCCGCCGCCGACGACGCTCGACGCGATCGATCGCAATCCACCGGTGGATAACAGTCCCTCGCCCCAGGCTGGCGCGCGTAATCCCTTGCCTCTCCTGAGCGCCACGCTTGTCGGTGGCAACAGCAGCTCGTATCGCTTCGTCGCCGGCGCTGACACACTCTCCGTGGATCCGCTGGCCCTGATGGGTGGCTCGACGGGGGACGTCGTCCTCGGAGGTCACACCGACTACACCGACACCGCGACGGGCAGGGTCATCGCGGCACCGACCCTGATCCGCACGGGTACGGGTGATATCGACATCGCGGCTGCCGGCGATATCCGCTGGACGGATGATCGCGCCCCGGCAGCCATCTACACGGCTGGTGCGCCCGCCGAAGGCACCACGGCCGATACATCGGTACAGATTCTGCAGCCTTCCAGAGTCAACGCGCTCGTCACCTCGGCGACGCCGGAACTCGTCGTGACAGGCCCTGTGAACCCCGATCAGGGCGGTCATGTGTCCTTGAACGCCAAGGGCGACATTCTCGGCCTTCAGAACACGACTGACACGACGGGCGATCTGACCGGCACAGCAGGAACGCCCACGGCGCAGTATTGGTGGCAATGGATGCAGACGGGCAACACCGAGGATCGCTCGTCGATCAATTTCGGTGCGTTCGACCAGGGCGTGATGAGTGTGGGTGGCAACGTCAGCATCCAGGCCGGCGGGGATATCCGCGAGCTTTCGGTATCGTTGCCGACGACGTGGATGATCGCGACGGATGCCTCAGGTGCACGCTCGTTGCGGACGATCGGTGGCGGCGACCTTTCCGTGAACGCCGGCGGCGACATTCTCAGCGGCAGCTACTTCGTTGCCAAGGGCGATGGCGTGATCCACGCGGACGGTTCGATCGGGTCGGATTTCTCGGCGACCTATCTGACGCCAACGCGAACACAGGCGACGATGCCTGTGTCCACCTTGATCGCGATGCAGGATGCCCAGGTGGAAGTGGATGCGAACGGTTCCGTGTCGCTCGGTGGGATATTCAACCCTTCCTGGGTGGACTACGCCGGGATCAACGCGTTGATCCCTGTGGGGCACGCGGATGGCCAGTCGTACTCGTCGGCATCCCGTGTCGACGTGACCGCCTTCGCCGGGGACCTGACCTACGGCGATCTCGCATCGCCGTTGGGGCTCTTCGCCCCCGGGTTGTCGATCGACAGCGTCGTCGCGACGGCGGGTGACATTTTGCCCGCTACGGTGAGCCTGATCGCAGCCAACGGCGATCTGAACCTCAAGTCTGCCGGCGAGCTGTTCCCATCGAGCAACGGAAACCTCAGCTTGTTGGCCCAGGACTCGGTCCACTTCGATATGCCGATCACGGCAAATCCGAACAGTCGCTACGTCTGGGGCTTGATCGACGCACCGCTTTCGTCGCTGCCTTCGCCGCTCTACCTCGATCCCTTGACGACGGACGCCAGTTCACCCGCCGCAAATGCACGAACGCGCGGCTATCTGGCCGATTCGCTCTCGAACGAGCTGGCGGATCAGCAATTTCTGCATGCGTCTACGCCGTGGCACGCCGACGACAACGATCCTGTCCGGGTTTACGCCCTGGATGGCGATATCGTCAACGGCAGCGGCGGTGGTGTGGGCGGCGTCTACCTGATGCCATCGAAGGTCGCCCAGATCGAGGCGGGCAGGGACATCGTCGATCTGGCCTATGTGGGGCAGCAGGTTCATGGCTCCGATATCTCGGTGATCCGAGCGGGGCGCGATATCTATGACACGCCGCTGACGGGGTCGAGGTTCAGCGCAGGCGGCGTCGACGTTCCCTGGTCGATCCTGCCGGTCATCGTCCAGGGCGGCTCGGGCGTGCTGTCGATAGAAGCAGGACGTGACCTGGGGCGCCTGGCGTCGCAGACCGAGTATTACTCACTCGATTCCAGCGTTCGCAGCCTCTACAAGGTACTGATCCAGAATGGAACGCCTTCGATTCTCACAGGCATCGATTCCTCGGGTAACAGCCTGAATCCGTTCCTGAGTTCCGACGGTGCATCGATCTATGCATCGTTCGGTGTTGGCCCCGGCATCGACCAGGTCGCCTTCATCAAGGCTTATGTCGATCCGTCGGCGGTCAAGCCCCCCGGCCTGGATGATGGTTCCGCCTCGCTGGTCGCTTTCGTCGAAGATTACGATGCGGGCCTGGTGGTCGATACCGGCCTGGCCGTGGACGACGTCAAGCCGACGTACTCCGTGGCGCAGGCGTGGGCACGCTTCCAGGAGCTCCCCGATGAAGCGAAGGCGATCTACACGCAGAAAGCGCTGTTCGGAATCCTTGCCCAGGTCGGTAAGGATTACAACGACGACACGAGCCCCTTCAAGGGTCAGTATGCGCGGGGCTATGCGGCAATCAATGCCTTGTTCCCGGCTTCTCTTGGTTACACGGCCAATGGGCTGGGCGGCGGAAGTAACGGTGCCGAGCAGCGCGTATCCACGGGCGATCTCGATCTTCGCGGCAGCACGATACAGACACAGCACGGAGGCGACATCTCCATCCTCGGTCCCGGCGGTGAGGCGCTTCTCGGCGGTACCTCGGCGCCGCCTCCTGCCACCGACTTCGGCGGGAACCTGCTGGATGGCCCGAATACGCAGGGCATCCTGACGCTGCAGAAAGGTGGGATCTCCATGTTCACCGATGGCAGCACCCTGCTCGCGCAGAGCCGCATCTTTACCGAGCAGGGTGGCGACGTCACCATCTGGAGTTCGAACGGTGACATCAATGCGGGCAAGGGCGCCAAGACCACGAGCGAAATCCCGCCGGTAAGCTATTTGTGCACGCTGGATGCCTGGTGCTTCGAGAACCCGGCAGGCCAGGTCAGCGGCGCGGGTATCGCTACGTTGCAGACCGTCCCCGATGCGCCGGAGGGCTCGGTCTACCTGATGGCACCGCGCGGCACCGTCGACGCTGGCGATGCGGGCATTCGTGTGTCGGGCAATCTCGTCGTCGCCGCAGCGCACGTGGCCAATGCGGACAACGTCCAGGTGAAGGGTGATTCGGTAGGCCTTCCGGTAGTGCAGGGTGTGAATGTCGGCGCACTTAATGCTGCCAGCTCGGCGGCGAGTGCGGCGACCAAGGCGGCGGAAGATGTCGCCCGTCAGCAGCAATCGGACGCACGCGACCGTCAACCGTCGATCATCTCGGTACAGGTCATGGGCGACAACCCGAGCGCGAGTGTCGATACGCCGCGCGACAATGTCTACGATGCTTCGAGCCCGGTACAAGTCGTTCGGCGCGCAGGGAAGGCGGGCGATGGTCTGACGGCGGCGGAGCGTGCACGCATGGCGCAGTGATGAATGTTTTCACCGATTTCGTGCATCGTCAGTTGATGACATGTGTATTTGGAAACGACATCGTCACAGCGCTTGTCATCTTGATCGAATGTGAGAACACGACGTTATGTCTGTCACGCAGCTGGCATGTTGAAGGACATCCAGCGGTCATTAGTAGGACAAGTTGAAAGCGAATACTCGATAGGCCTCCAGATGGAGGTCTATCGACTAGGGGTAACACCATGTTCAAGCGTAATGCTATGGGGAACACCCGCACGAAGATCATCGCGGGCGCGGTCATGCTGGCCATCGGCCTCTCGGCTGCCGGCGCGGCGATGAGCACGGACGTATTCGGCGGCGGTGCCACGCTGCCCGCCGGCGCGTATGTCGGTTTCAACTTCAATGGCGTCGTGCCGGCTGCCAAGCTGTCGACGAATGCCACCACCAACAATCTCGATCCGTCCGCCCCGGCGCCGGTCGGTGTGGCTTCCGGTTCGCTGTTCGGCGCCTGGGCCGCCACGTCAGGTAACCACGTGTCGTTCTGCCAGACCGGTAGCGGCAACGGCAAGAAGATCTTCGACAATACCGACGGCGCTTCGCCGGCCCATGCCCTGACCGCCACTGACTTCTGCGACGGCAATGCGTTCGTTGCTCCGAGCAAGACCAGCGGTTTCGGTGCTTCCCTCGCCACCATCGTCAACCCGCACTTCGCTGCCAGCGATGCGCCGATGTCGCAGTCGGAATACGGCTGGTTCTTCTCGCCGGGCAACAAGACCGCCAAGTACACCCAGCCCGTGCAGTTCCCGGCGGTTGTCGGTGCCGTCGCGCTCGTGCTCCACAACTCCAACATCTCGGCGCCGGTCAATCTGAACGACGTGGACGTCTGCCGCGTGTTCAACGGCCAGGCGACCAAGTGGAGCGACCTCGGTCTGCCCGCCGATGCTTCAGGCGACAACTTCAGCGTGGTGTTCCGTTCCGACGGCAGCGGCACGAGCTTCTCGCTGTCGAACCATCTTGCCGCGGTCTGCGGTACGGTCGGCACGGCTCACTTCATCGCCGACCAGGCCTTCGGCACGGTCGCCAGCCAGTTCTTCCCGTCGGGCCTGCCGACCCGCTTCATTGGCGTCAGCGGTAACCCGGCCGTCGTCAACACGATTGCAAATACGCAGAGCACGATCGGCTATGCCGAGGCGGCGAACTTCAAGAACGTGGCGTCCGCCAACCCGTCGCTCACCTATGCCACGGTCAACTCGTTCGATCCGTTCGCCCTCCCGGCCTCGATCACGCTTGCCACTGTCAACGATCGTGGCATCACGGGCGTGGACTCCAACGGCCGTCCGGTCACCGGCGTGCTTGCTCCGATCACCCAGGCCGGCTGCATGAATCTCGTCGAGCCGTCCACCTACGCCACCAGCACCACGCGTTACCCGATCATCGCCGTTTCCTACCTGATCGCCAACAACACCGGTAACGGTGTTGATACGGCGGCCGTGCAGGGCCTGATCGGTTCGGCATATGGCTCCCACACCGGCGTGACCACCATCGGTACCGGCACGGGCTACGCTTTCGCCACGGTTCTTCCGACGGTGTCGGCCAAGGTCACGACCTGCATCAAGTCCTGATCGTTTTTTGATAATCGATTCAAGGAAGAACGAGAAGGGCTCACACGAGCCCTTCTTTGTTTTTTGTGGTGCGACGAATCGTCATCGCCGCGACATAGCCCTGCGCTTATGCTTCCGGCACAAGGAGGGCATCGTGCAACGCAACGACCGGGGATTCAGTCTGCTGGAAACGCTGGCGGCCATGTTCCTTCTGGCCCTGTGTTTCGCCGCTCTGATGCATGCCGCGGGAGCGTCGATGGCGCTCGGCGTGCGCTCTGAGGGTTATACGCAAGCTTCGTTATGGGCGAGCGGTCTTCTCGACCGAACGTTCGTTGCCGACTTTCCGACGGAGGGGATTCACGAGGGTACGTTCGACGACACTTACCGGTGGACGATGAATGTCTCATCGCCGGCGGAAGACCAGGCATTGCGGACCTCCACGCCACTGCATCTGTATCGGGTGGATCTCACCGTGGAATGGAAAGAAGGTGGCCGCCCTGTCAGGGCACGCTTTGTCACGCTACGCACGATATCCACGCGTCCTCCTGCGGCACCCGTGCCGCCTGGCTCAGGCGGTGACTCGTGAGGAGGAGGATTCACGGTTTCAGCCTTCTCGAGACCTTGGCCGCCCTGGCTTTGCTTGCCTTGCTCCTGCTTGGTGTCACGGCCTCGCTGCATACGATTTCCAGCGCGACGCGTGCCGGCATGGCGCGCACGGAACGGCTGGACGAGGTGCGGGCCGCGCAGGCTTATCTACGTCGCGCGTTGACCGGCGCGATGCCTTATCCGTGGAATCTCACGAGCAAGCGAACGCCGATCGTGTTTCGCGGGGAATCCGCCGCGTTGGCTTTCGTCGCTCCGGGGCCCGGCTATCTCGCGACCCAGGGCCTGCAGTTGCAGACGTTGACGTTCGCCGGAACAAAGGACGATCTGCGCCTCGAGGTGTCCTTCGCGCCACTGGCCGCGCGTGGCGCATCACCGATCGTGCCCGAAGGGGCAGAAGTGCTGGTCGATCATCTGGCCTCGGGTCACTTTGTCTACAGCGGTATGGACGATGGCGGGCATGCTGTGACCTGGCAGTCGTCCTGGCCCTATTCGGGCCGTATGCCGACGATGGTCGGCGTGGAGCTGGTGCTCAAAGGCGGCGTCCGGTGGCCGGTGATGGCGGTACCGCTACGTATGGATACGGAGGCCGTGAACGGGCGAGAGGGCCTGGCCAGACTGACGGCGTTTGCCAAGCCATGACGACACGCCAGCCGATCGGCCATCTTCCGGGGCAGAAAGGTGTCGCCTTGCTCGTTGTGCTGTGGGGCTGCACGCTCGCTGCGATTACGCTCGGGGCGTTGGCGACCAATGCGCGGGTGGAGAGTCTGCAGGCACGCGGGCAATCGCTTCGCACGCAGGCATTCTACGCAGCTGAGGCGGGCATCGAGGCAGCGGTTTACCGGCTTCGCCTCGCTAATGAAGAACAGCGGTGGCACGTAGACGGACGTTCCCACGCGTTGCGCATCGGTGAGACTGACGTAACGGTCTCGCTCAGTGCGGAGGAGGGCAAGATCAACCTCAACCTGGCTACGCCTGAGCGGATCGAAGAACTGCTGCGAACGGCAGGTGTGGACGAAGACCGCATTCCCGCCGCCAAGAGGGCGATTGTCGGCTGGGGAGACCCGGGAAGCGTCAAAGCATCGTCCGTGCTGATGCGTGGTGGTTTTTCGAGCCTGGAAGAACTCGGGCGCGTGCCTGGCCTCACACCGGACATCATCGCCAGAATCGAGCCTGCCTTGACCTTGTGGACCGCGCAGGAGCCCAACCTCGCGTATGCATCGCCACTGGTGGTCGCTACGGTAACGGGTGCGGATATGGCATCGGCACGCGCCTATGTGGAGCGCGTCAGTCTCGCGCCGCAAGGTCTCATGTTGCTGCCACCTTTGCCGGGCACCAAGCCCGGCGATGCGTCGCGAAGTCCCGTATCGGCGTACGAGGTGATCTCGACAGCGACGGTGACCAATGGTCCGACCATCATCCTCGACGTCGTGCTGTTCCTGAAAAGCGAGCCGGGCGATCCGCGGGCCTATCGTGTCGTCCGCTGGCGCGAGCGATCGCTCGCGAGCGATAGCTGATGCCACGAAGCTGCAATCTTTCGCGTCACGCTTTGGGCAACTCACGGTAACGCCCTTGCGATAGCTTCACGCCGCGCACGCATGAGAACGCGACGGGGCGGCGGTGCGCCCATCATCTACTAACGGGGCATTCCATGACGATCGAACGTACGACATCCAAGAATCAGCCGGCGCGTAGTCGCTGGCTCGCACCTGCAGCTCGTTGCGCGCTCCCCTTGCTCCTGATGGGAGCGGCGTTGCCCGCGGCAGCGCGCAACAACAACGTGTATGTCGCCAATCAGGTCGACAACACGGTCTCGGTGATCGACCAGGCGACGAACGCCGTGACGGCGACGATACCGGTCGGTAGCTTCCCTTCCGGTGTCGCGGTGAGCCCCAGCGGAAAGGGTGTCTACGTGGCTAACGCCAACGACAACACCGTCTCCGTGATCGATGCAGCGACCAACGTGGTGGCGGCGATCGTGCCGGTGGCCAACACACCCGTAGCTGTGGCGTTCAGCCCGAATGGCGCCTTCGCCTACGTGGCCAATGCGAATGACAGCGACGTCTCGGTGATCGATACGGCGAGCAAGACCGTCGTCGCGACGGTTTCCGTGGGAAGCGTTCCGTTCGGCATCGCGGTCAGCCCGAACGGCGCCCGTGTGTATACGGCCAATACCGGCGACAACACCGTATCCGTTATCGATGCAGCCAGCAGGAAGGTGATCGCTACCATTCCGGTCGGCCTCTCGCCCTTCGGTCTGGATGTCGGTCCTTTCGGTGCGCGCCTGTATGTCGCGAACGTGGCGTCCAACGATGTCTCGATGATCGATACGCAGTCGAACAAGGTCATCGGTAGTGTCGCCGCGGGTAACGGTGCCGACGCCGTCATGACGAGCCCGATCGGCCTGCCGGTGTACGTGGCCAACTCCGGGGACAACACGGTTTCCGTGATCAATCCGCTGAACAAGGCGGTCATCGCCACGGTGCCGGTCGGCAGTGCCCCGGGCTCCATCGCGGTCAGCACCCGTACGGCCCGTGTGTATGTCACCAACACCGGCTCCAACACGGTGTCTGTGATCAACCCGCTCACCAACAAGGTGATCGCTACCGTGAATGTGGGCAACGTGCCGGCGGCCGCCGCCACCCAGCCCGAGTAGACAGCGACAAAGGGGAAGGCTCCCAGGAGCCTTCCCATGGGCGAGAGCTTGCTCTAGTGTGCGCGAACACCCTACGTCACGGGCCGGCAATACGTTCGCGGCACTCTCGCAGGCTTCAACAACCATGATGGTTCTTGCATGACGCGTTTTCTTACGATCGGCGCCACGGCGCTGGCGGTGGCTCTGGCAGGCTGCTCCACGCTGCCCCAGCCCCGCGACGATGGCGCACTGCAACGCGAAGCCATGGCGGGTACCGAACTCCCGGCGCCGAAGGCGCGGATCATGCCCTCGACCAATCCGACGGCGCCAGGCGCGACCGCGCCGCAGGTCACCACGGGCACGGGTGAATTCATCAAGCCGGTGGGCCTGGCCAAGCCGAAGCCCGTCGCCGAAGGCGCAGGCACGGTCACCTTCAATTTCGAGAACCAGCCGGTCGAGTCGGTGGTAAAAGCCATCCTCGGCGATCTGCTGCACGAGAACTATTCGATCGTGCCGGGCGTGCAGGGCAACGTGTCCTTCTCGACCTCGCAACCGGTCACGGCCGAGCAGGCCCTGCCGATCCTCGAGACCTTGCTGTCGTGGACGGGCAACGCTCTCGTCCACAGTAACGGCCGTTACGTGGTGATGCCGGCGAAGGACGCCGTCGCCGGCAACCTCGTGCCGAGCATCGGCGCGACGGCACCAGCGGGTGGTCTTCAGGCACGCCTGTTCCCGCTGCACTTCATCTCCGCGACGGAGATGCAGAAGCTGATCAAGCCCTTCGCACGACCCGACGCGACCCTGCTCGCCGATCCCACGCGCAATGTGCTGGTGATGGCCGGCACGCCGAGTGAACTCGACAACTACCAGCGCACAGTGGCTACGTTCGACGTCGACTGGCTGCGCGGCATGTCGGTCGGTGTGTTCGCCTTGCAGCGGGCCCAGGTGAAGGACCTCACGCCGAAGCTCGAAGGCATCTTCGGCGAGAAGGGCAACACCCCGATGGCCGGCATGCTGCGCTTCATTCCGATCGAGCGGACCAACTCGCTGGTGGTGCTCAGCCCGCAGCCGGTTTACCTGGACGAGGTGCGCAGCTGGATCGACCGTATCGATCGTGGTGGCGGTAACGAGCCGCAGCTCTACGTGGTGGACGTGCGCAACGTGCAGGCATCGGACATGGCCGATTACCTCTCGGACATCTATGGCAATGGATCCGGCGGTGGCCGTTCGGGCGACAAGGGCGGCAAGGTCGGTCCCGGCCTGAGCTCCGGCACGTTGGGCGGCAGCGACAGCGATCTGGGTAATCGGGGCGGCTCCGGCATCGGCAGCACGACGGGTGCTTTCGGCAATACAAGTTCGTCGACGGGCACCTCGACCACCGGAATGAGCTCCAGCAGCGGCCTGGGCGGCAGCAGCACCGGCATCGGTGGCAGCAGTACGACGGGTCTCGGTGCGGGCTCCGGTTCGTCCGACGATAGCGGCGGCGACACGGGCAACCGTCATTCCTCGACCACGACAGACGATGGCGTGCGTATCACCTCGGTGGACGCCAACAACCAGTTGATGGTGCGTTGCCGTCCGGCGCAGTGGGCGGAGATCGAGCAGGCGATCAAGCGTCTCGACGCCGTGCCGATGCAGGTGCAGATCGAGACACGCATCCTTGAAGTCACCCTCAGCGGCGATCTCGAGTTCGGCGTGCAGTGGTATCTCGAAGGCCTGACCGGCACGACCAACGGCCAGCCGACCCAGCCGGGCAACAAGCATCAGTACGCGCTCGGCGGTGGCGGTGCGACGCTCAACGCCAGCGACAACCTGTTCTATTCCTTCGTCAACAACAACATCTCCGTCGCCCTGCACGCGATGGAGCAGAACGGAAACACCAAGGTGCTCTCGGCACCGTCGCTGGTCGTGCTGAACAACCAGAAGGCCCACATCGAGGTCGGCGACCAGATCCCGATCACCCAGACCTTCGTCAACACCGGGGCGAACACGGACAACACGATCGGCCAGGTGGAATACAAGGACACCGGTGTGATCCTCAACGTCCGTCCGCGCGTGAATCCGGGTGGCCTGGTCTACCTCAATGTGAGCCAGGTGGTGAGCAGCCCCGGCATCAAGGACACCACGACCGGCAACTTCCCGATCCAGCAGCGCGAGGTAGCCACCCAGGTGGCCGTCCAGAGCGGGCAGACGGTGCTGCTCGGCGGCCTGATCAGGCAGAACGACGCCCTGACCGATACCGGCATCCCGGGGCTCAACCAGATACCGATCTTCGGCCGGTTGTTCGGCACGACGAGCCGCACGCGGACCCGCACCGAGCTGATCGTCCTGATCACCCCCCGGGTGATCACCAACGGCGACGAGGCCAAGCAGGTCACCGACGAGTACCAGCGCAAGTTCGAGTCGCTCCGGCCGTTGACCCAACCCGCCACACCTTGACCTCGGGGTGGCCGAGGGTGCATACACCCACATCACGGGGCGCGTTTCACATTGGGCGCGTGTTCCTGACGGGGGGAGATTCGCTTGATGCAGGATCTGGCCGGCTGGTCGACAGTGCTGGAGCTGATGCCCACGGCGATGTTCGTGCGCGATTCCGCGCACCGCTGGGTGTTCGTCAACCGCATGGGCTGCGAGTATTTCAGCCTGAATGCCGACGACGTGCTCGGCAAAACCGATGCCGAGCTGTTTCCGCCCGAGCAGGCCGCCCGCTTCGAAGCCGGTGACGACGCCGTGCTGCGCAGCCACGAGGTGGTCGAAACCGAGGAGACGGTGACCGACCCCCACGGCCACGTCCGCACCTTGCTCACCCGCAAGACCTGCATCGACCTGGATGGCGCACCGCATGTGCTGGCCTCGGTCACCGATATCAC
Source organism: Luteibacter rhizovicinus DSM 16549 (assembly GCF_001887595.1). NCBI lineage: Bacteria > Pseudomonadati > Pseudomonadota > Gammaproteobacteria > Lysobacterales > Rhodanobacteraceae > Luteibacter > Luteibacter rhizovicinus. The sequence goes on along the minus strand of NZ_CP017480.1, from coordinate 4,501,840 downwards.
CGAGCTGCGCGAATCCGAGGCGCACGTGCGCTGGCTTGCCTGCCATGACGCCCTGACCGGGCTGGCCAACCGCACGGCGCTGTTCAGCCGGCTGGACGCGGCGATCGGCCGGGCGGCCAGTGGCGGCCTGCGCTCGGCCTTGTTTTACCTGGACATGGACGGCTTCAAGAAGGTCAACGACGCTTACGGACACCTGATCGGCGACGAGTTGCTGGTCCAGTTCGGTGCGCGGCTGCGTAGCGTGGTCGGCCCCGACGACACCGTGGCGCGGATCGGCGGCGACGAGTTCGCGCTGCTGGTCGACGATCACGGCGACCTCGATGCGCAGGCGCTTGCCGAGCGCATCCTGCTCCTGGCCGGCGAGCCGTTCGACGTGCTTTCGACGACCACCTTCATTGGTACGTCGATCGGCATGGTCGCGATCGATACCGACGCCGTCGCCGCGGGGGAGCTGGCGCGCAAGGCGGACAGCGCCCTGTACGAGGCGAAGAAGAAACGTAACCGCCTGGTGGTCTACACCAAGGCCATGGACGCGGCGCTGGCCCACCGCCGCGACATCGAAAAGGCCCTGCTCGAGGCCTTGCTGACCCGCGAGGGCCTGAGCTGTCACTACCAGCCGATGATCCGCAGCGCGGACGGCAAGGTCGTGGGACTGGAGGCACTCGCCCGCTGGCGGCATCCCACCCTCGGCGTGGTCTCGCCGGTCCAGTTCATCGCCGTGGCCGAAGAAACCGGCCTGATCGGCCAGCTCGGCGAATGGGTCCTGCGTACGGCCTGCGCCCGGGTGGCCAAGCTCGACGACCTGTTCGTAGCGGTCAACGTCAGCGCTGTACAGCTGCGCGACGACGGCTTCGCCGACATGGTCATGCGGGTGCTCCTGGAGACGCGCCTGCCGCCGAAGCGCCTGGAGCTGGAGATCACCGAGACCGCCATCGTCAACGCGGATGGTGCGGCGGTGCAGTTGCTGCGACGTCTTCGCCGGACCGGCGTACGCATCTCGCTGGACGACTTCGGCACCGGCTATTCCAGCCTGACCCTGCTCAAGGACCTCGCGGTCGACAAGGTCAAGATCGATCGCTCCTTCGTGCAGAACGCGACCCAGGCCGGTGATTCCGCGGCCATCGTGCGGGCCGTGTCCAACCTGGGCGCCGCGCTGGGCCTGTGCGTGGTGGCCGAAGGGGTGGAGACCGAGCAGCAGCGTGCCTTCCTCAGCGAGGCCGGTTGCGACGAGCTGCAGGGCTTCCTGTTCTCGCCGGCGGTACCCGAAGACCGTATCGAGCGGATCATCGGCCCGTACCCGGTACCGGCGCCGGTACCGGCTTATTCGGCCGGATAGGCGTCCGCAGGCATCGGCCAGGTGCGGCGCAGATCCGGCATGCCGGGCATCGTGGTGGGCTGCGGTAGCGGCAATGGCGTGTGCGCATCCACCAGGCCGCCGGTGGCGTCGCCGACGATGGCGATGATGCAGCCGCCACTTTCTTGCGAACTGCCGAACGACAGCCGGCCCCAGGGCATCTGCATGACCATATAGCGGTTTGGCAGCATCGATGGCGCGGCGGGCAGGCTGGTTTCCGAGGTGGCCGCGTGGAAGGCTTCGGTCAGGCCGCTGCGCGCGAAGCAGGGCCGCTGCTCGAGCTGGATCGAGGTGAAACGCACCATCGGCACGTCGCCTCCCTCGCTGAAGCCTCGCGCCTCGAAGGCGCTGACGCGGTAGCCGTCCCGGGTGACGAAGGGCACGCTGCGTACGATGAGCGGCGGTGCGTCGGCCGTGGCATGCAGTCCACCCGGCAGCTTGTTGGACAGGGAATCCACCGCGTTGGGCAGGGTGCCCATGGTCGAGTTGATGATCTCGACCAGGGTCTTGTCGCTACGCGGGACGCTCACGGGCTCGGCGGCCGCAGCGGAAGCCAGGGCAGCGGCAAGCAGGATGGCCAGGAGGCGAATCGGACGCATGGGGGCCATGTCGAGGTGAGCAGGGGCGCTAGTTTGCACGAGTTGACGCCCTTGCATGCGCCGTGAATGCCCGGATATTGGAAACAACGTCCTACCCCTGATGCCGATGACAGACCTGCGCTTCGACAATGCCTTCGTCCGCGAGTTGCCGGCCGACCCCGAAATTTCCAACGGTCCGCGCCAGGTCGTCGGCGCGGCGTTCTCCTGGGTGGAACCGACGCCCGTGGCGGCGCCACGGCTGGTCGCGGTCTCGACCGAGGTCGCGGCGATGCTTGGCGTTTCGCCCGATGCGCCGGATTTTGCGGCGGTGTTCTCGGGCAACGCGCGCTTGCCGGGCATGACCGGCTACGCCATGGCCTACGGCGGTCACCAGTTCGGCAACTGGGCCGGCCAACTCGGCGACGGCCGTGCGCTGGGCCTGGGCGAGGTGATCACGGCCCACGATGGCCGGCAGGAACTGCAGTTGAAGGGCGCGGGTCGCACACCTTACTCGCGTGGCGCCGATGGCCGGGCGGTCCTGCGTTCGTCCATCCGCGAATTCCTGTGCAGCGAGGCCATGCATCACCTCGGTGTGCCGACCACCCGAGCCCTGTCCCTCGTGGTCACCGGCGACGAGGTCCTTCGCGACGTGATGTACGACGGCAACCCGGCGCTGGAGCCGGGGGCGATCGTCTGCCGCGTCGCGCCGTCATTCATCCGCTTCGGTTCGTTCGAGCTGCCGGCCGCGCGTAACGACCTCGACCTGCTGCGGAAGCTGGCCGACTTCACCATCGGCACGCATTATCCGGCCTTCGCCGGGCTGGACGGGGAGGCGCGTTACGCCGCCTTTTTCGCCGAAGTCTGCGAGCGCACCGCTCGCCTGATGGCGCACTGGATGCGCGTGGGCTTCGTCCACGGCGTGATGAACACGGACAACATGTCCATCCTCGGCCTGACCATCGACTACGGCCCCTACGGCTGGGTGGACGACTTCGACCCCGACTGGACCCCGAACACCACCGACCGCGCACACAAGCGTTACCGCTTCGGTCACCAGCCACGTGTGGCGTACTGGAACCTGCAGCGGCTGGCCCAGGCACTGTCGCCGCTGTTCACCGGGGTGGAGGCGCTTCAGGATGGCCTGGACCGCTACGTGGAAGTGTTCGAAGCCACCGATGCCGCGTTCTCCGCGGCCAAGCTCGGCCTCGTCACCACCCGGGAGGGCGACGAGGCGCTGGTCGCCGATCTCCGTGGCCTGCTGACGCTGGGCGGCATGGACATGACGATCTTCTACCGCGACCTGGCGCTGCTCGATCTCGACGCGCCGCATCCGGGCGTGGTCGGGGCCGCTTTTTACGAGGACGAGAAACGGGTGGCGACGCAGGAGGCGCTGGGTGCGTGGCTGCAGCGCTATGCGGAGCGCGTCCGTGCGGAGGCGTCGCCGGCGTCGGAGCGGCTGGCCCTGATGCATGCCAGCAACCCGCGTTACGTGCTGCGCAACTACCTCGCGCAGCAGGTGATCGACAGCGCGGAGCAGGGCGACTACGCGCCCCTGCACGAGCTCATGGAAACCTTGCGTCGGCCCTACGACGAGCAGCCGGGCAGGGATCACCTGGCCGGTCGCCGGCCGGAATGGGCGCGCGATCGGGTCGGCTGCTCCATGCTTTCCTGCAGTAGCTGACCCACCACGGGGTAGAATCGGCGGCCCGGATATCCCTTTCAGGCCTTCGCGTTGTCCGCTGGTTCCGCCTCCGATGCTGCACTCGATGCCTTGTTCGTCCCGTTCGCTACGGGCGATCTCGCCTGGCCGGCGTCCGGCGATGTGCTGATCCTGCGGGCGCGCGATGGTTTCGTGCTGCGTGAGCAGCGGCGTCCCGGCTGGGTGTTGCAGCAGTCGTTCAAGCCGGCGGCGGATGCGCTCGCGCGCTCCGGCTTCGCGGTGAGTGCGGATGTGCCCGACGGCCGCTTCGCCGTCGTCATGGTCCTGCCCACCCGTCAGCGCGAAGAGTCGCGGGCCTTGTTCGCCCAGGCCATGACGCGCGTGGCGCCCGACGGTGTGGTGATCGCCGCGGTGCCGAATGCGGAAGGCGCGAAGACCGCCGAGGCCGACCTCGCGTTGCTGGCCGGCGGGGTGTCCAACCTTTCCAAGCACAAATGCCGCGTGTTCTGGACGCGCCCTGGGGCCATGCCCGATTCGTCGTTGCGGGACGCCTGGCTTGCGCTGGACGAGGCCTTGCCGATCGACGAGGGGCGCTACGTCAGCCGTCGTGGCCTGTTCGCCTGGGATCGCATCGACATCGCCTCCGCCTTGTTGGCCTCGGTGCTGCCGGTCGACTTCACGGGCCGTGTCGGCGATCTCGGCGCGGGCTTCGGCTATCTCGCCTGCCGCGTCATCGCCACGAATCCCGGCGTGACCGCCGTGGATCTGTACGAGGCGGAAGGTCGCGCCATCGAACCGGCCCGGCAGAACCTCGCCACGACGATCGCCGCCACGGGCAGGGCGGTTACCGCCAACGTGCACTGGCATGACGTCACGCACGGTATCGACGGTGGCTACGACGCCATCGTTTCCAATCCACCCTTTCACCAGGGGCGCGCCGACCAGCCGGAGCTGGGGCGTGCCTTCATTGCGGTCGCCGCGCGCGCGTTGTCGCCGCAGGGGCGCTTCTGGATGGTCGCCAACCGGCATCTCGCCTACGAAGCCACGCTCGAAGCGTGCTTCACCCATGTTCGACCCGTCGCCGAGCGCGACGGGTTCAAAGTGATCGAAGCGAAGGAGCCTCGTCGATGAAACTCGTGCGCCTGTTGGCGAACCTCGGCTATGGCAGCCGCAAACAAGTCGCCGCGCTGTTTCGCGAAGGTGTCGTCACCGATGCCTCGGGTGAGGTGCTCTACGCCGACGACAAGGTCGAGCATGCGGACGTCCGCTTCGAAGGCGAGCCGCTGGACCCGCCGGCCGGCATGCTGATCATGTTGAACAAGCCGGCTGGCTACACGTGCTCGCGCAAGGACGTCGGTCGCCTCGTCTACGAACTGCTGCCGCCGCGTTACGGCATCCGCAATCCGGTCCTGTCGACGGTGGGTCGTCTCGACCGCGAGACCTCGGGCCTGTTGCTGTTCACCGACGACGGCCCCTTGCTGCACCGGATCATTTCACCGAAGTCCTCCGTGGCCAAGGTGTACGAAGCCACGCTTGCCGAGGACCTGCGCGGCGACGAAGCCGCCACGTTCGCCGCTGGCACCCTCATGCTCGACGGTGAAACCGACCCGCTCGAACCGGCCACGCTCGAGGTACTCGGTCCCCGCCACATTCGTCTGGCGCTCACCGAAGGTCGCTACCACCAGGTCCGCCGCATGTTCGCCGCCATCGGCAACCACGTGGAAACCCTTGAGCGCGTCGCCCTGGGTGGCTTGACCCTCGACGGCCTGGCTTCCGGTGAGTGGCGTCAGCTAACTGCGGAAGACACCGCCAGGATTTTCGCTGGCTCTTGAGGCCGCCAGCTGTGGTAGGAGCCGATTCATCGGCGATCGGGTGCTAGCCTCACCCCGGCCCGCTGCCGCGGGATCGCCGATGAATCGGCTCCTACCAAAGCATGGATCGGCAGCCTGTGGACGCCCTGTCCACGCAGGGTGCAGTATCCGGGAGTCCTCATGACCCCAAGGAGCACCCCATGACCAAGATCGCTATTGCCGTTGCCGTCGCCAGCCTCTTCGCCGGTTCCGTGACCCACGCGGCCGACGTGGTCGACAAGAGCGTCGTCGTCCCGATGACGGTCGTCACCGCCGATGGCGCGGGCGCCTCGGTCGGCACCGTCACCGTGACGCAGTCCGCGGGCGGCCTGGTCTTTACCCCGAACCTCAAGGGTCTGCCGCCGGGCGAGCATGGCTTCCACCTGCATGAGAAGGCCAGCTGCGATCCGGGCGAGAAGGATGGCAAGAAGGGTGCGGCCCTCGCGGCTGGCGGTCACTACGACCCGATGAAGACCGGCAAGCACGAAGGTCCGGACGCGATGGGCCACGAAGGCGATCTGCCGCGCATCACCGTGGGCGCCGATGGCACGGACACCACCGCCGTCACCGCACCCCACCTGAAGACCCTGGCCACGCTGAAGGGCCATTCGCTGATGATCCACGCCGGTGGCGACAACTACGCCGACGAGCCGGCTCCGCTCGGCGGCGGCGGTGCGCGCATCGCTTGCGGCGTGATCAAGTAAGGGTCGAATGTCGCAAGGCGGTCTTTTCGCTCCCGAACCGCTCGTGATCGTCGATGACGACCACGGGCGGTTCGCGTATGAGCCGGGTGTGATTTCCCCGTCACTGGCGGAGGCGTGGTTCGCTACCTTGCTGGCCGAGGTTCCATGGCAGGCGAAACGACGCGAGATGTATGGCCGCGACGTGGATGTGCCCCGGCTGGTGCAGCATTACGCACTGGACGATCCCGCCTTGCCGCCGGTGCTGCGCGATGCGGGCCGCGAGGTTGTCGCGGCGACGGGCACCCCATTTACCTCGGTGGGCCTGAACCTCTATCGCGATGGACGCGACAGCGTCGCACCGCATAACGATCACATCGAGGAACTGGCCGAGGGCGCGCCGATCACGCTGCTCTCGCTGGGTGCCACGCGGACGATGACCTTGCGCGAGCGCGAGTCGCCCAAGCGGAAGTTCGACGTGAAACTGGAGTCGGGCAGCCTGCTGGCGATGAGCTACGCAACGCAGTTTCATTGGGATCATGGGATCCCCAAGGCGCGCGGCGAGGTGGGACCGAGGATCAGCCTGGCGTTTCGGGTGAAGGGGTCGCAAGCACCCATTCGCCGATGAATCGGCTCCCACAAGGAGCACTAGAACAGGTCGATGCTTCCGAGGGCTACGGCGGCGCCCAGTTCGCCGCGCTCGGTCAGGGCCTCGTAGCCGTGCACGCTGTTCCGCCCGTTTTCCTTGGCGAAGTACAGCGCCTTGTCCGCACGGTCGAGCACGATCTCGGGGTAGTCGTTCTCGGTGATGCGGGCATAGCCGATGCTGACCGTGACGTGGCCGACCTGCGGGAACGCATGCTCGGCGACGAAGTGGCGGAAGCGATCGAGCGCCATGTGCGCGACGCGTTCGTCCTGCGCGGCGATGAGCATGACGAATTCTTCGCCGCCGAAACGGAACAGCACGTCGCTCTGGCGGAAGCTGTGCCGCATCTGCTGGGCGAGCATCAGGATGACCTCGTCGCCGTACACATGGCCGTAGGTGTCGTTGATGCGCTTGAAGTGGTCGATGTCGAGGATGGCCAGCCAGATCTGCGAGACGTCGGCCTCGAAGGGCAGGCGGCGCTCGTCTTCGCCCTTGGCCGCGGCGCGGGCACGCTGGCGCTGCAGCTTGAGCAGGCGTTGCAGGCGTTGCTCGAAACTGCGCCGGTTGTACAGGCCGGTGAGCTTGTCGCGCTCGCTCTCGTTGAGCAGGGCGATGTAGTTGCCGTAGATGCGGGCGTAGCCTTCGACCATGTTGCGCACGCCGTCGAGCGAGTCTTCCGACTCCAGCATCAGGGCGCCGATGGCGGCATGGTCGCGCTGGATCGGGATGACCAGGCGGCAGGTGCCGTCCTCGGTGACATCGCTGATCGCTTCGAGGGTTTCCATGGCGCAGACGATCGTGTCGATCGGGTCGCCGTCACGGGAAGGGTCCAGGGCTTCGACGACGAAGGCGCCGGCGGCATTGCGCGAGCAGACCACGATCGAATCCACCGGCAGCTGCAGGCTTTCGCCGCGCTTGCACAGGGTCACGCTGCTGACCGAGATCAATTCGGCCAGCGACAGGACCAGGCTGTGGTCGAGCGCATCGATGTCGCGGTGGTGGGTGAACTCGGCCACGGAGGCGAGCAGGCGCGACTCCGGCGGGCCACCGGCAAGCGAATGCCATGGAGACCTCATGAGCGCATGTCCCCGGCGACCTGGCGTCCGCTATATGAGCAACTGGCTGGCACCGACCCCATCCTCCCCCGAGTCGGACACGCGTGATGCGCGTCCCTTGTTGGTGTCACTACGGTGGTTTCCCACCGCGTTACCTCGAAGGTGTTAGCGGCACCGCAGCCGATAACTTTAGAGCATATTCGGCAAGAACTAAGGAAAGTGAGAACGGGTTCCGCTTTTCCGTCTTCACGAATGTGATGGAGTCAGGTATGGCGTCAGGCCTGAAGCGGCCAGTGCGAGAGCAGCCCCGGGTCGACTCCCACCCGGCGGCAGGAGCGTGAGGCCACCCCCTCGGTCAGCGCCACGCGGAAAAGCGGGGCCATGCCGCGCAGGGTGCCACGGGCCAGCTTCGCCTTGCGCAGGTCGGCGTCGCTCCTCTGCAACAACGACGCGGCCCAGTCGGGCAGCAGTGCTGCTCCCGCGTGCAGGAAGAGGTCGCGCGAAAGCCCGGCCATCGGTACCGGCAGATCCAGTCGGCCGAGCACCTCGAGCACGACCCGCGATCGCTCGCCGAACACCAGCGACGGCAGGACGCGCGCGATATACGCATCCATCTCGGCGACCGAACGGGGGACATCGCGTGCGCCCAGGGCTTCGGCCACGCGCCGTGTCTCGTCGAGATAGGCGTCGGCCACCGGGGCGGACACGGTCATGGGCCCGTAGGACCGGTAGCCGGCGAGGAAGCTCGACATCTCGCTGACGTGCACCCAGGTGAGCAGGTCCGGATCGTCAGCGGCGTAGGGAAGGCCCGCCTCGTCCAGTCCACGCACGTGGCCATGGATCGTGCGGACGCGCTCGATCATCGCCTGGGCGTCGTGGGTCGGGGCATAGGTGGTCGCGCCGACAAAGGCCGTGGTCCGGCGCAGGCGGCCGACCAGATCCTCGCGGAAATTGGAGTGATCCCACACGCCGGCCAGGGCGCGCGGATGCAGCAGTTGCAGGTAGAGCGCACAGAGGCCCCCGGCGAGCATGCCGCAGAAATCCGAATGCATGCGCCAGGTCACGCTGGAGGGGCCGAACAGGCCCGGGTCGCCGGCTGGGTGTTCGTAATCGATGCCGCCGGAGGGCGGCCGCGGAAACGCCGTGAGCACCCAGCGCCGGATCGGCGCAGAGGCAGGACGGAGCAGCCGCGCGAAGGCCGTCATCGGCTCAGTCTCCCGACCACCAGCCTCGCCACTTGAAGAACCACACCGGCAGGAGCGTGCTGAGGATGATCACGCCCAGCGCGATGGGATAGCCGTAGGGCATGTTGAGCTCGGGCATGTCCTTGAAGTTCATGCCCCAGATGCCGGCCAGGATGATCGGTGGAATGGTCGCGACCGAGGCGACCGTCAGCACCTTCATCACGTGGTTCTGGTCGGTACTGATGAAACCGAGCGTGGCATCGAGCAGGAACTGCAGCTTGTTGGTGAGCTGGTCGTCGAACTCGTCCAGCGTGCGCAGGTCATGGTCGACCACGCGCAGGCGCACTTCCACGTTGTCGGACATCCACTCCGGTTTCTTGGCGCGTACGAAGGAGACGATGCGCTGCACGCCCAGCATGGACGAGCGGTTGCGTGCCTGCAGGCCTTCGAGCCGGCCGATCTCCAGCATGATGTCGCGCAGCAGCGGGGTGCCGAGCCGCTCCGGGGTGAATACGCGGTCGGAGAGCTTCTTCAGCTCGGCCGAGACATCTTCCATGCGCTGCGCGGAGAGGTTCACGATGGCTTCGATCAGGGTCGCGAGCACGTCGGCGCTGGATTCCCAGCGATGCTCGTGGCAGCTGTCGCTGGCCAGCTTGAACGCGGGCGACTCGGCGAAGCGCAGCGTCATGAGCACGTGGTTGGTCACGACGATGCCGACCGGGCCGGGATAGTGGCCGTTGTCGGTATCGGCGAAATAGGGGATGGAGAGGTACATGGCGTCGTCGTCCGTACGAATACGGCTGGACAGCGCCAGGTTCACGATGTCGCTTCGCTCGGGCACGCGCAGGCCGGTGATCTCGGCGGCGCAACGGCGTTCGTCTTCGTTGGGGTCGAACAGGTCGATCCAGATCGGCGCTTTCGGCTTGCCCATCTCGGCGGACCACGTGATGGGGCCGGAGTAATTGCCGTGTTCGTGAACGATCAGCACGTGCGAGGGTGTCCTTGGCGACCTGGGAGCGCCACCGGCAAGGCCGGTGGCGCGGGCAGTTTACGCTTCCAGCGTCGCGTCCATCGTGATGGTGGCCTTGAGCACCTTGGACACCGGGCAGCCTTGCTCGGCCTGCTTGGCGATGGCCTCGAAGCCGGCCTGATCGGTGCCGGGCACCTTTGCCTTCACGGTGAGGTGGGCCTTGGTGATGGTGAAGCCGTCGCCGTCCTTCTCCAGGGTGATCGTGGACTTGGTCTCGATCTTGTCGGCGGTGAGGCCGGCGGCGTTGAGCAGGCCGGACAGCGCCATGCTGAAGCAGCCGGCGTGCGCGGCGCCGAGCAACTCCTCGGGATTGGTGCCCGGGCCGTCCTCGAAGCGGGACTTGAACCCGTACGGGGCTTCCTTAAGGACGCCGGTCTGGCTCGAAATGACGCCCTGGCCGTCCTTGATCCCGCCTTGCCATACTGCTGATCCCCACTTTTGCATGATGCTCTCCTCACTGGTGATGGAATGCCGCTTCGAACACGCGCATGCTGATCCACGGACGTTACCGGCCGATGCATCCACATAATGCGAAAGGTCGCCCTGCCTTGATTGGAGAGAACGATGAGCGATACGGCAAAACCGCTTGAGATCAGTCACGACACCGCCAACCAGCTGTTCGTGGCCAAGGTGGATGGCTATGACTGCGAGCTGGAATACCGGCTGCAGGGCAAGATCATGAGCATTACCCATACCGGCGTGCCGTCGCCGGTGGGCGGCCGGGGCATCGCTGCCCTGCTGACCAAGTTCGCGGTGGAAACCGCGGAAAAGCAGCATTGGAAGATCGACCCGGCCTGCGCGTACGCCGACGCCTGGTTCAAGCGGAATCCGGAGTACAGCCACCTATTGGCGCAAGGTGCTGCCCGAACCTGAACGGACGTGCTAGTTTTCGTCCTCCCCATTCAGATTCAGGGTCACCTATGCGTACGAAGTGGATTGCCGCCGCCGTGGCGCTTGCCTGTGCGGGCGTTGCTCAGGCCGACACCGCCGTAAAGGCCGACGACGCGGCGAAACCCGCGGATCCGCGTATCGCCGCGATCCTCGACTCGCTGGGCAAGGTCCGCACTGTCGAATCGGTGGCCCTGTCGCCCGATGGCAAACACCTCGCATGGGCCGTGAAGACCAACGGCAAGCCGGTCATCGAAGTCGCCGACGCCGACGGGCGCAACGCGAAGCGCATCACCAAGTCCAGCGGCTGCAGCGAGATCGGCGTCAGCTGGGCGCCGGACTCGCGTCACCTGGCTTTCCTTTCGGACTGCGCCGGCAAGGCGCCGGGCGTGGAAGAGGGCAAGCAGAATGACATCAACGTGGTCGACATCGCCGGCAAGGCCGCGCCGCAGCGCCTGACCCACCTGACCGGCTACATCGACGGCCTGGAATGGCGTCCGGACGGCAAGGCGCTCGCCTTCCTCTATGTGCCCAACGCCACCCGCCGGTCCAGCGCGACCGCCGCGGCGAAAGTGCAGACCGGCGAAGTCGGCGTCGAAGGTATCGAGATCCAGCAGGTCGCCATGGTCGAGGCCACGGGTGGCGCGGTCACCACGCTGACGCCGGCCGGCCTGCACGTCTATGAATTCAGCTTTGCGGCGGACAGCCGCCGCATCGCCTATGTCGCCGCCGAACCGCCGGGCGACAACAACTGGTGGGTCGCCAAGCTCTACGTGCAGCCGGCCGCGCCGACCGCCAAGGGCAAGCCGGTGACGGTGGTCGACACCGCCACGCTCACCGGTCCGCTCAAGGACCTGCAGATGGCCGTGCCGCGTTTCTCGCCGGACGGCTCGCGCATCGCCTTCATCGGCGGCCTGATGAGTGACCAGGGTTCCACCGGTGGCGACATCTGGACGGTACCCAGCGCCGGTGGCGCCGCGCCGGTCGACGTGACGCCGGGCATCACCACCACGCCTGCCTGGATCGCCTGGACGGGCGCCGACGAACTGCTTGTTTCCGAGGCTGCGGCTGGCGCCAGCCGGGTGTCGCGTTACGCGCTTTCGGCCAATGGTGAGGCCTCCGCGACGACCCTGTTCGAGGTTCCGATGACGATCGGCGACGGTCGCCTGTCGATGTCCGTGTCGCTCACGACCGATGCCAGCAAGGCGGCCTTCACGGCCAGCTCGTTCGAGCAGCCCTATGAAGTGCACGTCGCCAGCCTCGACGGCAAGGCCACGCCTGCCGCGGTCACCGCGTTCAACGCCGGCCTGAAGCCGTCGTGGGGCAAGGCCGAATCGATTACCTGGAAGAACGAAGGGCAGAACGTGCAGGGCTGGCTGCTGTACCCGGCCAACTACAACCCGAAAAAACACTACGGCATGATCGTGTCGATCCACGGCGGTCCGGCGGCGGCCGTGACGCCGCGCTGGCCGGGTGCGGGTTACGGTGGCGCGCCGTTGTCGGCCCTGGGTTATTTCGTCTTCATGCCCAACCCTCGCGGCAGCTATGGCCAGGGTGCGGCCTTCGTCCAGGCCAACCGCAAGGACTTCGGTTACGGCGACCTGCGCGACGTGCTCGCCGGCGTCGATAGCATCGAAAAAACCCATCCCGTCGACGATAAGCGCCTCGGCCTCACTGGCTGGAGCTACGGCGGCTTCATGACCATGTTCGCGGTGACCCAGACCCATCGCTTCAGCGCGGCGGTCGCCGGTGCGGGCATCTCGAACTGGCAGAGCTATTACGGCCAGAACCTGATCGACCAGTGGATGAAGCCGTACTTCGGAGCCTCGGTGTATGACGATCCGGGTGTCTACGCGAAGAGCTCGGCGATCAACTTCATCAAGGAAGTCCGCACGCCGACCCTGATCGTCGTGGGCGAACGCGATGCCGAAACGCCGGCGCCGCAGTCGTTCGAGTTCTGGCACGCGCTGCGCGCCCAGAACGTGCCGACGTCGCTGGTGGTTTATCCGGGGGAGGGGCACGGTTTTGCGCGCGATGCCAGCCGGCGTGACGTGTTGGCCCGGGCCCTTGCCTGGTTCGACCGTTACCTTCCGGCCAGCGCGAAGTAGCGTTTCCCCAACGGTGGTTGACTGAACGACCATCATGGATTGCGTTTTTCCGCCGACCCATCATCATTCGGGCTGGTTTCGACACTAAAGTCGGGGGTGGTAGTGGCCGATACTCCCAAGGGAAACGTCTTGTGCAGGGCCGGAGCGTGGCGTGCTGACAAATCGTAGCGATGCCGGCTTCGACCTGGCGATGGCGAAGTGCGCTCGCTGGTCCCTCATCGGGTCCGGCGAGGGCGACCGCTGCTCGGGTTTCAGCACGGTCGGTGCCGGCCTCGGCTGGCTGGTCGCCCTTCTCGTGGTCAGCGCGCTGGCTGGCCTGGTCATCGGCTGGCTGTACACCCAGCGCCGCCGTCTCCATGCTCGCCTGAAGGATCCGCGTGAGCAGGCCCGCCGTGCGCTCGCCTTCCACGCCTACCACGACACCCTCACCGGGCTGCCCAACCGCGCCTACCTGATGCAGGAGCTGGAGCAGGCACTGGCCTCGGGCGAGACGAAGTCGCTGGCGGTCCTGTTCATCGATCTCGACGGCTTCAAGTCGATCAACGACACGCTGGGTCACGAGGCCGGCGATGCTTTCCTGCGTGCCGTGGCCACGTCGCTACGTAGCAGCGTGCGAGAGCGCGACGTGGTGTCGCGCTTCGGCGGCGACGAGTTCGTCGTCGTCGTGCAGGCATACGGTGGCCTCGAAAACCTCGTGCGGGTCTGCCGCAAGGTGCTCGACCTGGTGTCGCAGCCGGTGAACGTCGCCGGCCAGTTCGTCGCGGTGAGTCCGAGCATCGGCATCGCCGTGGCGCCGCGCGATGGCGACGTCGCCGAAACCCTTATCCGCAACGCTGACGCCGCCATGTACGCGGTGAAGGAAACCGGCAAGGCCGATTTCCGTTTCTACGAAGAGGGCATGCTCGAGCAGGCACGCGAGCGGCTCGCCCTGACGGTGGAGCTGCGCGAAGCCCTGCAGCGCGGCGAGCTGGACGTGGAATACCAGCCCAAGCGCAATCTGCGCGACGGTTCGTTGGCGGGTGTCGAAGCCTTGGCGCGTTGGCACCATCCCACGCGCGGCGACGTGCCACCTGCGATCTTCGTGGCGATCGCCGAACGCTCCGCCCTCATTCATGCGCTGGGCGAGTTCGTGCTTCGCTCGGTGCTGGCGCAGGTGAAGCTGTGGGATGCCTCGGGTACCCACGTCGACTATGTCGCCATCAACCTTTCCATGCACGAACTCAGTCGCCCGGCCTTCGTCGAGACGCTGGCCCGCACGGTGCGCTCCTACGGCGTGGATCCCATGCGCATCCGGTTCGAGTTGACCGAGTCCACGGCCATGCGCGAGCCGGAAGAAACCCTGCGCCAGCTGGTCAAGTTGCGTTCGCACGGTTTCGACCTGCTGATTGACGATTTCGGTGCCGGCTACTGGAACCTCGGCCACCTTCGCGAGCTGCCCGTCGGCACGATCAAGATCGACCAGTCCTTCGTGCGCGGCAGCGGCTTGAACCTGGTCGACCGCGAGATCACCGAAGCGATCGTCGGCCTGGCCAAGAAACTCAACATGCGCACCATCGCCGAAGGTGTGGAAACCGAAGCCCAGGCCGACTGGCTGCGCGAGCTCGGTTGCGACGTGGGGCAGGGCTACTTCTTCGCACGACCGATGACGCCAGACGCGTTCCGCCGCTATCTCGATCCGTCGTTGGTCTATGCAGGCTGACGCACGGCCGCGCCGCATGCGCTTCACGCGCTTGCGCGCTGGCATCCTCGCGGTGGCGCTCGCACTTGTGGGAGCCGCTCCTGTGGGAGCCGCTTCAGCGGCGATAGCCAGTTCACCGGCAGCCCCATCGCCGGCACAGCCGGCTCCCACACAAAGCTTGCCGGCACAGCCGGCTCCCACACAAAGCCAGGCAGCCGCCGCTGTGCCTGCCCCTGTGGGAGCCGCTTCAGCGGCGATGCCTTCCGCCGCACCGGCCCCCACCGTCGGACTCGACCCCTGGGCCGTCTACGAGACGGCCTGGTTCGACACCGTCGGTGTGGCCGACGGCTTGCCGCACTCGACCACCACGTCCATCGTGCAGGACACGCGCGGGGTGATCTGGATCGGCACGTTCGGTGGCCTGGCCCGTTACGACGGCTACCGGATGCAGGTCTTCGGCCAGGAGCCCGACTCTTACGCCGGAGCGGTACTGCCCGACGCCTACGTGCGCGACCTCATGCCCCTGGCCGACGGTGGCTTGCTGATCGGCACGAACGCCGGTGGCCTCGTGCGCTTCGATCCGGTGACGACGCGTTTCCACGTCTATCCGACCGGTCCCGGTGGTACCTCGAACGGAAAGATCTTCGCGATCGCGCGCGCACGCGAACGCAACGCGTTCTGGATCGCCACCGAAAGCGGCATCGATCGCGTCGACGTGAGCACGGGCAAGATCACCCGGGAATCCGGCCAGCCCGGCGACGCGAAGGACATGCTCGCGCGCACCTTCGTCGTCGCCGAAGACAAGGCGGGCAATCTCTGGGCAGGGGCGGACAACGGCCTGTTCGTCCGTCGTCCGGGCGAGCGCTTCCAGCGTGTGGTCTCGACCGATCCAGCCGTCGACGAGATCCTCCACGACCAGGTCTGGGCCCTCTTCCAGGACAGCCAGTCGCGCCTGTGGGTCGGCACCGGCCAGTCCGGTGCCGTCTACATCGACGCCCAGGGACATGCGCAGCTGGTACCGGGCTTCTCCGGCAAGAACGGCATGGCCCGTCGGCGCACGGTGCGCGCTTTTCATGAGACGCCGCAGCATGTGCTCTGGGCCGCGACGGACGGCGCGGGCGTGGTCACCTACGACTTCAACACGCACCAGCTGCGGATACTGAGCCACGATGCGGCCATGCCCTCGTCGCTGCCGGGTGACATCACGCGCGACATCTTCCAGGACAGCACCGGCAACATCTGGGTCGCCACCGAGCTCGGCGCGGCGCATTACGACCCGAACGGGCGCAAGGTGTTTTCCGTCCTGCCTTCGCCGCTGCAGTCGCATACGTTGTCCAACGCCAACGTGCACTCGGTCTTCGTCGATCCGCGCGGCCGTGTGTGGCTCGGCCTGGGCATGGGCCGCATCGACGTGCTCGACCTGGGCAAGGGCACGATGCACCACCTGCAACTCGGCGGTGAGCAGGCCGAGCGCGACGTACAGGCCTTCGTCGTCGCGCCGGATGGCTCCATCTGGGCCGGCGCGCAAGGTATCTCACGCATCGACCCGGACACGTTCGCCCTGCACAGCTCGATGATTCCGAGCCTCGACGGCCGGCTGATCCTGTCGATGCAGCGCAACGGCAACGAAATCCTGATCGGCGGCTACGACGGCCTTTTCCAGTACGACACGGTCACCGGCAAGCTCATCCAGATGCGCCATGATCCCGCTGATCCGGCCAGCATCGTGGGCGACCAGGTGCGCCACATCGTGCGCATGCCCGACGCCTGGTGGTTCGCCACGATCAGCGGCATCAGCATCGCTTACGACGGCCAGAAGGGCTTCGTGAACCTGCGCCACGACCCCGCCGATCCGACCAGCCTGCCGCAGGATTACACCGGCTCCATGGTGTTCGACTCGCACCATCGCCTGTGGCTGGGCACGTTCGGTGGCATCGCCTACCTGGACACCTTCAATCCGCATGGGCCGTTCCGGTTCAGCCTGATCGGTGCCCGTGAGGGCCTGGTCAACAGCAAGATCAATGCGCTGCTGGTCGACCACGACGATCGCGTCTGGGCATCCATGGCCAACGGCGTGGCCGTGGTCGACACCGCCAGCCACCGTGTCTCGGACCTTGGTATTCGCGACGGCCTGCGCATTCCCAGTTATATCCATCGCGCAGCGGCCGAAGCTCCCGGCGGCGAACTCATGTTCGGCGGTCTCGGTGGCCTCACCGTGATTCGTCCGTACTGGGTGGCGCCGCAGATCGTGCCGCCGCGCATGGCCGTGACCCACGTAAGCGTCAACGACAAGCCCTTGCCGCTGGCCGACATGCCCGAAGATGGCGGCCGGATCACCATCGGCGGGGACGGTCGAAACCTGCGCGTGGATTTCGCCTTGCTCGACTACCGGGCACCGATGGAAACGCATTACGCCTACCGCATGGACGATGCGGATACGGGCTGGAACGAAGTGGCGCGCGGCATCCCGCCCAGCGCGATCTACACCAACCTCGCCAGCGGCACGTACACGTTGCGCCTGCGCGCGACGATGCGCGGCCTGGACGCGCGCACCGTGGAGACCTCGGTACGCGTCGATGTCACCCCGCGCTGGTACGAAAGCCCCTGGACCCTGCTGGCCGCGGTGGCGCTGGCCGTCGCCGCCTTCTTCGGCCTGGTCTCGCTGCGCACGCTCTACCTGCGTCGGCGTGCGGAGTTGTTGCAGGCCCAGGTCGATGCCCGTACGCGCGACCTCAAGGCCGCCAACGAACGCCTCGACCATCTCGCCGGCACCGACGAGCTCACTGGCTCACTCAATCGCCGCCGCTTCCTCGAACAGGCGGAGCGCGTACGCCAGGGTGCGGCCAACGACGGCATCCCCTTCAGCCTGGTGTTGCTGGACATCGACGACTTCAAGACGGTCAACGACACCTTCGGTCACCTGGCCGGCGATACGGTGATCCGCGAGACGATGCGGGTGATCTCGTCGATGTGCCGCGCCGACGATCTCGCCGGCCGCTTCGGCGGCGAGGAGTTCATCCTCTGTCTGCCCGGCGCATTGGCCGAGCATGCCCTGGACATCACCGAGCGCGTCCGCCACGCGCTGGCCGCCCTGGTGATCGTGCACGGCGACTATCGCATCCGCATCACGGTGAGCGCCGGTGTCGCGATGTGGCGCTCGCCGGAGTCGTTGAACTCGTTGCTGGGGCGCGCGGACGAGGCGCTGTACGAGGCGAAGAACGACGGGCGTAATCGTAGTCGTATCGCCGGGTTGTAAGAAATCCTGCTTTAGTCGCGGAAATTATCGAACTGCAGCGGCAGTTCCACATCCGCCTTGCGCAACAGGGCCATCGCCGTCTGCAGGTCGTCGCGCTTCTTGCCGGTGACGCGGACCTTGTCGCCGTTGATCTGCGCTTCGACCTTGAGCTTGGCTTCCTTCATCGTCGCGATGAGCTTCTTCGCGATCGGCTGCTCGATGCCCTGCTTGATGGTGATCTTCTGGCGAGCCTGGGCGAGGTTGGTTTCGACCTTGCCCAGGTCCATGGCGCGGACGTCGATATGGCGCGCCGCCAGGCATTCGCGGAGGATCGGCATCAGCTGCTCGAGCTGGAATTCGTTGTCGGCCTTCAGCGTGACGGTGCTGTCGTCCAGTTCCATGCCGGCGGAGGTGCCCTTGAGGTCGAAGCGGCTCGTCACCTTGCGGTTAGCCTGGTCGATCGCATTGGTCAGTTCGTGCTTGTCGACTTCCGAAACGATGTCGAAGGAGGGCATGGCGGGGATCCTTGGGCTCGGGGCGAGGTCAACAAGTTTACGCGAGGGCGCTACCATGTGTGTTTGTACGGTGGAAAATCCAGCATGGAATACGACGTCCTCGTCGTCGGGGCGGGCGCGGCAGGCCTGATGACGGCCATCGTCGCGGGCGGCCGCGGCAAGCGCGTGCTGGTCGTGGACCACGCCAACCGGGCCGGCAAGAAGATTCTGATGTCCGGCGGCGGGCGCTGCAACTTCACCAATACGGCTACGACCCCGGCCAATTTTCTCTCGGCGAACCCGCATTTCTGCAAGTCCGCGCTGGCGCGCTACACGCCGTGGGACTTCATCGCCATGGTCGACAAGCACCGTATCGCCTGGCACGAGAAGTCGCCCGGGCAGCTGTTCTGCGACGATTCCTCCAAGCAGATCGTGCGCATGCTGCTCGACGAATGCGCCGCGGCGGGCGTTCGGGTGGAGATCAACTGCGCGGTGTCCCGCCTGCGCGCCACGGAGACAGGCTTCGGCGGCGACACACCGCTCGGCCACGTACGCGCGGCTTCCGTCGTGGTCGCCACGGGTGGCCTGTCGATTCCCAGCCTGGGCGCCACCGGCTTCGGCTATGAGCTGGCCAAGCAGTTCGGCCATGCGGTGCTGCCGTTGCGTGCGGGGCTCGTGCCCCTGACCCTCAGTGGCAAGCACCAGGAGCGCTTCGACGGCCTGGCGGGTGTGGCGCTGCCGGTCGAGGCGGCGGCGAACGACGCAAGTTTTCGCGACGCCTTGTTGTTCACCCATCGCGGCCTGAGCGGTCCCGCCATCCTGCAGATCTCGTCGTACTGGGAGCCGGGCACGGACCTGCGCGTCGATCTGCTTCCGGGAATGGACGCCGCCGAGGCGCTGCTCGAAGGCCGCGCCGAGCGTCCCCTGGCTGAACTGAAGACGGTGCTGGCTGGCTTGCTGCCACGACGCCTGGCCGAGCGACTGTGCGAGATCTGGCTGCCGAACCGACCTATGCGGCAATACCGTGACGCCGAGTTGAGGGACATCGGCGCACAATTGGCCAGTTGGCCGGTGGTGGCCAGCGGCACCGAAGGCTATCGCACGGCCGAGGTCACCCTCGGCGGCGTGGATACCGACGAAGTTTCGTCGTCCACGATGATGTCCAAACGCCAGCCCAGCCTGTATTTCGTCGGCGAAGTGCTCGACGTCACAGGCCACCTGGGTGGCTACAACTTTCAATGGGCCTGGGCCTCCGGCAATGCCGCCGGCCTGGCCGTCTGACGCGGAGTAACGCAATGCGGATCGGTTTTCTCGGACTGGGCAACATGGGTACCGGCATGGCCGGCAACCTGATCAAGGGCGGCCATGACGTGACGGTGTGGAACCGCTCGGCCGACGCGGCCAGGCCGCTGGCAGAGCAGGGCGCGACCGTGGCCGCGAAGCCGGCCGATGCCGCCACCGGTGCCGATGTGTTGCACAGCATGCTGGCCAACGATGCCGCGGTGCGCGAGGTCATCCTCGACAGTGGCGTGCTCGATGCGCTGCCCAAGGGTGCGGTGCACGTCAATCACGCGACGATTTCCGTGGCGCTGGCGCAAGAACTGATCGAAGCGCACGAGAAGCGCGGTCTGGGCTACGTCGCCGCGCCCGTGTTCGGCCGCCCGGAAGTCGCCGCGGCAGGCAACCTCAACGTGGTCGCCTCCGGCAAGCCGGACGCGGTGGCCAAGGTGCAGCCGCTGCTAGAGCTGATCGGCCAGAAGGTCTGGCCGATGGGCGACGACCCGATTCGCGCCACGATCGTCAAGATCGGCGGCAATTTCCTGATCGGCGCCGCGATCGAGAGCATGGCCGAGGCGACCACGCTCACGCGTGCCCACGGTGTCTCGGCGGCGGATTTCCTCGACGTCATGTCGAATTCCTTGTTCGCCTCGCCGATCTACAAGATCTACGGCGGGATGATCGCTGCGCAGACCTATACGCCGGCGGCGTTCAAGCTGAGCCTTGGCTTCAAGGACATCGGCCTGGCGCGCGCCGCCGCCGACGCCAAGCGCGTGCCCATGCCCTTCGCCAGCGTCCTGCACGATGCCTTGCTGGAGTCCCTGGCGGCGGGCGACGGCGAGCTGGATTTCTCCGGCCTGGCCCGCGTGGCCGGCGCCCGGGCACGCCTGAAGGATTGAAAGCGAGCCCGATTTCGGCAAGCCTTCACAATCATTACCCCTGCGGGTCCGCAACAATCGGATCCGCACACTGCTGTGCAGCTGAGGACGGACATCATGACGGTAAGCTGGAAGACGGTATACGAAGGCATGCACGAAGGTCGCAACGTCACGGTGAAGGAGTCCAACGACGGCACCTTCAAGCTCGCTACCAAGCAGATCTACCATGACGAAGGCATCGCCTACCAGGAAGGCAGCCGCTACGTGCACGTCTCGCCGGCCAGTGTCGGCGAAGAAGTGGAAGTCGAAGCGAACTCGCGCGATTCGCTCGAGGAAGCCCTGAAGGAACTGCATTTTTCGTCGGAAACGGTCAGCGCGATCGGCGGCAAGCTGGCCTGACGGACAGCGCTGCGTTTCTGCCATGATGGGGGCTCGTTCCCCCATCCCGGCGAGTACCGTCCATGGCAGAAACGATGTCCCCCACGATGGAACGCACCGTTCCTCGTGTCCTGATGTGCGCACCGACGTTTTTCGAAGTCAGCTACGTCATCAACCCCTGGATGACCGACCACGTCCACAACACCACGGCCGAGCGCTCACGCCGGCAGTGGGACGCGCTCCGGGAAACGGTCACACGTCATGCGGATGTCGCCCTGGAGGAGCCCGCCCACGGCCAACCGGACATGACCTTCGCCGCCAACGCCGGCCTGGTCTTCGGCAATACCTTCGTCCCCAGTCGCTTCCGTTATGCCGAACGCCAGGGCGAGGAAGCGCCTAACCGCGACTGGTTCCGCCGCCACGGCTTCGACATCGTCGAGCTTCCCGATGACGTGTTCTTCGAAGGCGCAGGCGACGGCCTGTTCGATCGCGGCGTCTCGCGTCGCCTGTGGATGGGCTACGGCCATCGCTCCGACCAGGCCGCGGCGCCCGCACTGGCTTCGCTGCTCGACGTCGAAGTGTTGCCGCTGAAGCTGGCCGATCCACGCTTCTACCACCTGGACACCTGTTTCTGCCCCCTGGCGAACGGCTACACGCTGTATTTCCCGGCAGCCTTCGACGCGCCATCGCTGGCACTTATCGAGAAGCACATCCCACCCAGCCACCGACTCGCCGTGCACGAACACGACGCCCTGGATTTCGCCTGCAATGCGGTGAACCTCGGCAAGGTGGTGATCCTCAACCGCGCGAGCCCGGATCTGCGATCCCGCCTGGAAGGCGCCGGCTTCATGGTGATCGAGGTGGCCCTGGACGAGTTCATGAAGTCGGGCGGCGCAGCGAAGTGCCTGACGTTGCGACTCGATGAGGTCGTCGGGACGTAGCCGCTTGTGTGGGAGCTGCTTGATGTGGGAGCCGCTTCAGCGGCGATAGCCAGGTTGCCAGGATCTTTTTCGCAAGCGGATAGCTCGCTCCGCGAGCTCATGTCCTTAGCGGCGTTCGCCGCCACACGCCGAAGCGCTTGCGAAAGCCGCGAGTGGCAAGGCCCTTGGGGCCGCCGGCGCAGCTCTTCGAGGCGGGCGGTAGCTGCTCGCTCGCTCCGTCAGTGAGTCGGGGCCGCCCTCAGCTCATGCGGCCCCAAGGGCCTTGCCCCTCGCGGCAGCGAACACTGAGGTGGCATGTGGTCGAGCGCACCGCCCGTAGGAGCCGACTATGTCGGCGAACCCTCAACCGTAATATCGCGACTGAGGCTGTGCGTCGCATCGTGCAGGCGGTTTAACCGCTCGCCAAATCATCGGAATGCCTCTTTCGCACACTGGAGAGCCCGAGGGTTCGCCGACGCAGTCGGCTCCTACAATGGCGTCGACGCTTGCCGGCGGTGCGCTCGACCTCACGCAACCTCACGGCACGGTGTCGCGGTCGGGTTGGCTCTGGGGGCCGCATGAGCTGAGGGCCGCTCAGTTCCATTGCAAGCGAAAGCGTAACTACGGCCCGTCTCGAAGAGCTGCGCCGGCGGCCCCCAGGGCCAACCCGACTGCGACTCCCCAGCAGCACGAGCGTGAGGCGGCTATGCCGCTTAAAACATGCGCTCGCGAAGCGGGCGGTCTTCTGCCAAGAGCATCGCCGATGAATCGGCTCCTACACAAAGCCGTGCTTCCACATCGAGCAGGTCTATTTGGTGGCGCGTCGTTTTGCCAGCCAAGTGTCGAGCGCATTGGCAAACGCCTGCCGGTCGCGCGGGTGCATCGTGGCGGGGCCGCCGGTGTTCACGCCGGAGCCGCGGAGTTCTTCCATGAAATTTCGCATGGAAAGGCGCTGCGCGATCGTGTCTTTCGTGTACATCTCGCCGCGTGGGTGCAGGGCCAGCGCGCCTTTTTCGATCGCGAAGGCCGCCAGCGGAATGTCCTGGGTGACGACGAGATCGCCCGGCTCGACGCGCCGTACGATCTCGTCATCGGCGACGTCGAAACCGCCCGGTACCTGGATCGAGCGGATGAAACGCGAGGTCGGCGTGCGGATCCAGGCGTTGGCGACCAGGGTCACGTTGACCTGCTCGCGCTCGGCGGCGCGGAACAGGATGTCCTTAATCACGTTCGGGCAGGCATCCGCGTCGACCCAGATCTGCATGCTCAGGCGTCCGTCCAGTCCACGTGGCCGTCGACGATCGTGTTGGTGCAGCCGCCGACCCACACGGCTTCGCCGTCGATGCGGATGATGATGCGCGCGTCGTGACCCACTTCGCGGCCCTGGCTGACCACGTAGCCCTTGGTCAGCGTGCCGCTGGTGTCACGCGCGGCGACATAGGCGGCGATGAGGCCGTTGGCGGCGCCGGAGGCGGGGTCTTCCACGATGCCGACGCCGGCCGGGAAGGCGCGCACGGCGAGACCTTCGGCGGAACGGGCGAAGACACAGAGGCCGAGGGTGTCGGTGGCGAGGGCAAGTGCGCGGATCGCGGCGTGATCGGGGCGCCAGCCGCGCAGCGCGGTCTCGTCGGCGAACTCGGCGACCCACCAGCGGCGACCGCCTTCGACGCAGGCCGGGGCGAGGGCGCCGAGCTTGACGCCGTAAAGGACGGCGGACAGCGTCTCACCGGCGCAGGAGGCGTCGCCGACGACGCGTGCCTTGGGCGACTGCACGAACAGCTCGCGCGCCTTGCCGTCCTTCTCCACGCGGATCGGCAGCACGCCGGCACCGCATTCCTGCCAGATGATGCCGGCGGCGTCGGGGGTGACCAGGCCGGCGTCGAGCGCGGCGTGGGCGCTGCCGATGGTCGGGTGGCCGGCGAAGGGAATTTCCTTGGTCGGGGTGAAGATGCGCGCCCGGTAATCGGCGCCTTCGGCGCGCGCGGGCATCAGGAAGGTGGTTTCGACCAGGTTGGTCCAATGGGCGAAGCGCTGCATGCGCTCGTCGGACCAGCCCTTGGCGTCGATGACGACGCCCAGTGGATTACCGCCGCCGTGACGGGCGGCGAAGACGTCGAGCTGCTTGTAACGAATGGGGGACATCGGTCGTGCCGGGAGCGGGGGAGGTCGGCCATGATAGCCGTCCATCGCCGGGTCGGCATGGGCCCGGGGGTTCGACATCGCCGCGCGTTACCGCCAAGATGCGGGCTGGCTCGGTCCCCAAGGACGCTGTTCGTCGCATGATCACGCTGCTTATCATCCTCGTGACCTCCGTGGTCTCGTTCTTCGCCTTCAGCAACCGCCGCCTGATGGACGACCTGATCCTCTGGCCGCCCGCGCTCTCGCGCAGCCGTGAGTACTACCGGCTGGTGAGCTACGGCCTGGTCCACGCGGACTGGTCGCACCTCATCTTCAACATGTTCACGCTGTACTTCTTCGGTCGGACGATGGAAGGCCTTTACACGCAGGCGATGGGCCCGCTGGGCTTCGTCACCTTCTACATCGGCGCGCTGCTCTTCTCGATCCTGCCGACGTACATGAAGAACCGTAATAACGCCTCGTACCGCAGTCTGGGCGCCTCCGGTGCGGTGTCGGCCGTCCTCTTCGCCTACGTGCTGATCAGCCCCTGGTCGAGCATCTACGTCTTCATCGTCAAGCTGCCGGCGATCATCTACGCCGTGCTTTTCGTGGCGTATTCGATCTACATGGACAAGCGCGGCGGCGACAACGTGAACCACAGCGCGCACCTGTGGGGCGCGGCTTACGGTGTGATTTTCACCATCGCGCTCGAGCCCTCGCTGCTGCCCCGGTTCATCGCGCTGCTGTCACAACCCAGCTTTTCCTGACCCGCAACCTGAATTTTTCCGAACCATTTATGTGACTTCGGACGACAGCTGATACATCATGCGTTTGTCCGGATCGAACGCCACCCTTTTCCAAGTCATCCGGCATGCACGCGGGTCTTCCCCGGTGGGGCAGTTCGCGTCGGCTACTAACGTAGGAGGAGTGAACGCATGGCTACCCGTAAATCCGCCGCGAAGAAATCCGCGGTAAAGAAGACCGTCGCGAAGAAAGCGGGCGTTCGCGCCGCTGCCAAGAAGACCGCACGCAAGGCCGCCGCCCGTCCGGCAGCGGCGAAAAAGGCTGTCGGAAAGTCGGCAAGCAAGAAGTCGGCTGTGAAGAAGACGGCGGTCAAGAAGTCAGCCGTTAAGAAGTCGGCGGTGAAGAAGTCGGCGGTGAAGAAGGCAACCGGCAAGAAGACCGCGGTCAAGAAGGCGGCGGGAAAGAAAACGGCAGTCAAGAAAGCCGTGAAGAAAGCCGCAGGCAAGAAGACTGCCGTCAGGAAGTCCGCCGCGAAGAAAGCGGTCAAGAAGACCTCCGCACGCAAGGCTGCCGTAAAGAAGTCGCCGGCACGCAAGGTCGCGGCCACCAAGGCTTCGCCGCGTAAGGCCGCCAGGAAAGCCAGCACCAAGGCCTCGGCTCGCAAGGCCCCGGCTCGTAAGACGGCTGCTACGAAGGCCGTCCGCAAGGCTCCGGCTCGCAAGGTCGCCGCCACCAAGGCGCCTGTAGCGAAGGCACCCGCACGCAAGACCCCAGCTCGCAAGGCCGCTGCGCCCGCCAAGAAAGTCCAGGCGACGCCGGTATCGAAGTCCGTCGCCAAGCCCGCGCCGACCAAGCGCAGCGCGAGCGCGCACACGATCGAGCAAAAGCCGGTATCGCGCGTTCCGGCGACCAGCACGCCGCGCAAGCCGCCGTTGACTGTCGCCCCGGCTGCGTCGTCGGCACCCACGCCTGTCGCCAAGGCGAAGCCGGCCGCAAAGCCCCGTCCGAAGCCGGCGCCGAAACCCGCTGCGAAGCCGGCCGAGCCGACCACCACGGACGAGCCGGTTCAGCACATCAGCCAGGAAGAGGCGGTTGCGCACATCCAGGCCCTCCTCGAAGCCAAGCGCGAGCGCGATCGTCAGCCGCCGTCGTGGCCGACGGGCGAGAACGGCAACGGCGTCCCGGCGTCGCAGCCTGGCAACGAGTCGACCCCGCCGTCGCCGACCGCCGCTTCGCCTGAGGCCAACTACGCCAACGAGGCGCATCAGCGCGGCGATCAGCAGAAGAACAAGGGCTGATCAGCTCGGTCTGACGTCGGCGAAGGCTGAATGAAGGGGAAGGGTCGCTTTCGCGACCCTTTCTTTTTTAGCGGGCGTTCAATCGCGCAGGCGCAGTGTCGAAGTCGTTCCTCACCGTTGTTCTCATCAGAGACTTCCTATGCGTCGTGCGCATTCCCTGCTTCTGGCTCTCGCGGCAACCCTGCCGCTCGCGGGTTGCTACTACGACCCGGGCTACGTTCGCAGTAGCTCCGGCGGCGACGCGTACTACGGCACGGAAACGACCACGGTCGTTCAACCGGTGGGTGGGTATTACGACCCTGGCTACGGTTACGGCTATGGACCGGGCTATTACGGTGGTTACTCGAACATTGCCGTCGGCTCGGTCTGGTATGGCGGTCGGGGTTACGACCGCGGATACGACCGTCGCTACTACCGCGACCGTGACGGACACGATCATCCGCGTCCGCCACCGCCGGGTGGCTGGCACGACCGTCCGGGCGATGGCGATCATCGGCCGCCGGGCGGTTGGCAAGGTGGTATCCATCAGCGTCCGCCAGGTGGCTGGCAGGGCGGCGATCATCAGCGTCCACCGGGCGGCTGGCAGGGTGGTGGTCGTCCGCCGTCGCAAGGCGGGCAGGTTGGCAATCGACCCTCGCAGGCGCCGGGCAACTCGGGTGGACATCCGGGTGGGCGCGGTAACTACCGAGGTAACAGCAACCGCGGCGATCACTGAGGGCCTGACGCCGCTGGATCATCGGTGATCACTCTGCCGGGATGACGACGCGGCGGTGACCTACAGCGAGTGACGGACTCCGACCCCGTCATTCGCACCTAGGCTGGGCTGCCGTCCGTCGGCCTTCCTCGTGGCGCTTCGCGCTCCATCGTTTTCGCTCATCTCGCTTGCCCTTTCCGCGCTGCTTGGCTGCACGGCGGTGCAGGGATGTGCGTGGCTTCCGGCGCTGCCGTGGTCGGTCGTCGCCATGGTGATCGGCCTGGTGGTAGCCGTCACATGCCGTTGGTCTCCTGCACGCCATGTCGCCGTGGTCACGTTGTTCGCGGCATGGGCAGCCGTGCAGGGTGCTCGCGGCGTGGCCGCTCGCCTGCCTCCGGAGCAGGAGGGTCAGGACGTCGTCGTTACCGGCCAGGCGACGGATCTTCCGCGCGCACGGGGTGGCGACGCGTCGTTTCTCTTCGTGCCTGACACGGTGGATGGCGCAGCGCCGTGGGCTCGCGGCAAACTTCGGCTCAGCTGGTACCGCACGCACGTCGTGCCGGCCCCTTGCGAGCACTGGCGACTGACGGTTCGCCTGCGACGTCCTCGCGGTAACGTCAATCCAGGCGGAGGGGACGCGGAGCGTACGGCGCTGCAGCGCGGCATCATCGCCACGGGCTACGTGCGCGCCGCTACGGACAACGCACGCATCGCTCCCGGTCGCTGTGTGGATGCCTGGCGAGACGGCGTAGCGCGGGCACTGGACGAGCGCCTCGGGGCCGCTGACGCACGCATCCTGAAGGCCCTGGCCGTTGGCGATACGCGTGGGCTCGACGCTGCCGACTGGGATATCGCCCGTGCGACGGGCGTCTCGCACCTCATCGCCATCTCGGGATTCCATGTCGGTGTCGCGGCCGGCGGTGGTGTGCTCGCGATACGGCTTCTTTACGCGTGGTGGCCCTTGCTAGGGCTGTGGCTACCGAGGCAGATCGCCCAGGCCTTGCTCGGCCTGCTGGTGGCAGGCGGCTACGGCATGCTCGCCGGTCTGGGCCTGCCGACCGTGCGCACTTTGCTGATGATCGGCGTTGTCGTGCTCGCCGGAATGTCGCGACGTCGCGCGGGTGGTCTGTCGCTGCTCGCGTTTGCGATGCTCGCGGTGCTCGTTTTTGATCCGCTGGCCGTGCTGTCGGCGGGGTTCTGGTTGTCGTTTGCCGGCGTTGGCTTTCTCATCTGCTGCGTGGCGCCACGGTCGCGAGGTTTTGTCGGATGGGTCAGTGAATTGCTTCGCGCGCAGGCGGCGATGAGCATCGCGTTGCTGCCGTTATCTCTATGCCTGTTCGGCAGCACGTCGTTGATGGGCTTTGTCGCCAACCTGATCGCGGCGCCGCTGGTGAGCTTCGTCGTGGTGCCGCTGACCTTGCTCGGCTGCGTGCTGTTGCCCCTGCCATCGCTTGCAGGGCCTCTGTTAGCCGGCGCTGCGTGGATGCTGGGCGGCCTGTGGCAGCTGCTTGCGCAGTTGGCGCGCGTGCCCGGCGCTCAGTTGACCGTGGCGGACAGTGGCGTGCTGCCGGTCGTCCTCGCTACCGCCGGAGCGCTGTGGCTCTTCACGCCGCGTGGCGTTCCCTTACGCGGTTACGGCGCGCTGCTGTTCCTGCCTCTGTTGATGCCACCGCGTGATATGCCAAAGCCGGGCGCGTTTCGGGTCTGGGCGCTGGACGTCGGGCAGGGACTCGCTGTGATCGTGCGTACGCGACAGCACACGCTGATCTATGACACCGGTCCGGCCTATGGTGGTGGCCGGGATGCGGGTGCAGGCATCGTGCTGCCCTCGATCACGGCACTGGGGCTTGGGCCGGTCGACACGCTCGTGGTCAGTCATGGCGATATCGATCACGCGGGCGGGGCGGCTGCCATTGTCGATCGTTATCCGGCGGCGCGGAGGCTATCGGGCGAACCGGGGCGGTTGTCGTTTGCGGCAGATCGGTGTACGTCGAAGACGAGCTGGAGTTGGGACGATGTCGTGTTTCGTTTCACCGACGTCCCGGGCAGTGAGCAAGGCAAGACCGCGAGCAACGATCGTTCCTGCGTGCTTTCGATCGAGGGGGAAGGGGGCCGCCTGTTACTCACTGGCGACATCAGCGGCAAAGCCGAGCGCCGCATCAATCGCGAGGCGCTGTGGTCGGACCTGCCGACGGTGACGACGGTGGCGCATCACGGCAGCAAGCATTCGTCCGATGTGCTTTGGTTGCGTGCCGTGCAGCCGGATCTGGCGATCGTGTCGGCGGGGTGGCGTAATCGGTTTGGGCATCCGCATGCGTCGGTGTTGGCGCGGCATCGGGATGCGGGGGCTGAGGTGCTTAATACCGCCGCGAGCGGTGCGGTCCGGGTCGACTTTCCTCGTGACGTCCTGCCACGCGTCGCCCGGGAATGGCGTCGACCGACTGGGCGTTATTGGCGCGAGTGAGGGTCTGGGATCGATACTAGCTGAGAGGGCGTTCTCACCTATTCGATAGCGGTGACTTCGATACCCACTGGCTTGCACGAATTGACTGAAACCACTCCTGGAGATGCGATATCGACGATACGGCCGATTACGGTCACGACGTATCCGTACTTTTTCTTGGCCAGCTCTAGCAGCGCGCGGTTGTCACTGGTGATTAGTACAGGAAGGCAAGTTTTCGAGGAGATGTGGTCGGTGCTCGTTCCGGGTGGGAAGAGGTTTCGATTCTCGAACGTCCGGTGCAACAGGCCTCTTACCTTGACGGTGGTATTCAGTAATGGAGGCTTATCGTCGAGGTCATAAAAACATCATGCATGAAGCGACAGCTCCGTTTTCGATGGCTTAAGGGGCGGGCGGTGCAGGCGCAGTGAGCATGCGGGCGATCGTGTCATCTACATTGGGATCCTTTCCGGTCGCTTTTTGCATCGTGCGGCTCGCGCTCTCCCGGCTCGGCTCAGTCATGGACGGCCATTGCGCCTCAAGACCTTTCAACGTGCTCGACAAGCGCATTTTTGCAAGATGTTCCGATAGGTCGGTTTTTGACGAATGGACGGCATTCAACATTGCTACGTCCTGGTTCAGATCGCCGAGAAGACGAAGCGTGTAGGACGCGACGATGAATCGCTGGAAAAAAGCGATGGATACAACGGTGCCGATGCCACACCCCAATGTGCAGAGGGCAGCTCCTTTTAGTAGTTGCTTTTTATTCAACGAAGGCCCCTGTTTACTTCATGAACCGCTCATCTTCGATCTTGTCGCTCGCACGATTGACCCCTGAGACGAGAAAGATGCGCATCATGCAAATTTGGCAGTTCGCGCACGTTGTGCGGTCGGGCGCGATTTCTGACTGCATGGACGATTGGCTGAAGAGTCCTGTGTCGACAAAAGTATGCACTAAAGACTCGACTCACCCGCTGTTGGCGGAACGTAGTCCGGTAAGTCTTTATATAGTTCCGAGATCCAGTAAGCAGCAGGATCCCGGAACCACGCATCGTCAGCTGGTGCTAAAAACTTGCGAAGCATGGCTAGCGGATATCCGTACCTAGTGAACAATGCCAGCAAGTCGTGGGCGCCTCCACGAGACAGGTATGCGCCGCGCAACGTTACTCGAATGCCTCTCGGCGTCCCCTCGGCCTTGACGACATCGTCGATGGACTCGAGCCATGCGTAGAAGTGATGTTCGTCAAGATATGAGAAGTACATCTTCTCTTTGAAGTAAAACGCATGTTCTTCTTCAACATCCTCGATGTTAGAAGTCATTTATGTTCTCGCCCGGTCTGACATTGATGTTACCGCCAGTTTTCCAGTGCGCAGGTCTCTGGTGATCCGACCGATGAGAAGTACGAGGTCCACGCTTCGGCTGTGGTGTCCTCTGTCCACGATTGTGCCGTCGGGCCGTCCCACTGGCGTAGTGTCGCGGTAAAGGTGCTGACGGCGTTGTAGTTCTGTGCGTACACCAACGGCGAACAGAAGTACAGCAGAAGGAAAATCCATATCCGGTTCATCGGTTCGCTCCACCACGAAATACAACGTCAGCACCGGCGCCATGGCGTCCGAGCACAGGTAATGGGGGCGTGTCCTGCCGCGCCGTGGCCCAACCCCCCAACAGTCAGGCGCCGTCGCGGCGAATCCTAAATCGGCGATATCTGGAAGTCTGTAGGGGAAGCCCTACGCACCCCCTTGCTGCACCGCCGTTTGACATTCCCAATTTAGAACGATTTAAATGCGGGTTCCGCTAGACAAGGGGATGAGCGTGACGGTATCGAAGCACGGTTGGGGCAGGGCGGCATTCGCCCTGGTGACGGCGTCTCTTGTGGTACCGGTGGGGGCTCTCGCGGCCACCCAGCGCTTTGACAGCTCCTTCGAGTCGGGTCAGCCCGCGCCGCTGGCGGCGAAGGGTGCGCTCGACGTTAGCGTGGTCGGTGGGCCGCCGGCCGAGGCCGTCCTGACGGCCAAGGCCAATGTCGGCTTCACCGGCATGCACTCCCTGCGCTACACGGGTAAGGGCAGCGGCGCTCCGGCGACGACGAAGCTGTTCGACACCGATGTCCGCATCGGCGACGACACGGTGCTCTCCTGGCTGGTCTTCCCGCGCTCGAACAAGGACGACCTGGTCAATCCCGTCAACTACGTGGCCGTGGATCTGGTCTTCGACGACGGCTCGCGCCTTTCCACCAGCGCAGCCCTCGACCAGCATCGCGTGCCCGCCACGGCGAAGGGGCAGGGCGAAGGTCGCGTGCTCTATCCCGACCAGTGGAACTATGTGAGCGTGGATCTGGGCAGCGTGGCCAAGGGCCGTCGTGTCCGCTCGATCGAACTCACCGCGGCCGCACCGGCTGGCGAAGCCTTCGAGGGTTACCTCGACGATGTCCGCATCGGCGACGTCAAGGCGATCAACAGCACGCACCCGACCGATTACGTCGACACGCGTCGCGGCTCGAACGCCAACGAAAACTACTCGCGCGGCAACAATTTTCCCGCGGTGGCGATGCCGCACGGCTTCAACTTCTGGACGCCGACGACCAACGCCGGCTCCAACTGGCTCTACCAGTACCAGGCCCGCAACGGCGACGACAACCGTCCGCGCATCGAGGCCTTCGCGCTCTCGCACGAGCCGAGCCCGTGGATGGGCGAGCGCCAGACCTTCCAGATCATGCCCGCGCAGGCGGCTTCGGGCGCCCCGGCGCTCAAGCGCGAGACGCGCGCGCTGTCGTTCGGCCACGATGCCGAGCTGGCCCATCCGGATTACTACCGGGTGCGCTTCGACAACGGCATCACCACCGAGATCACGCCGACCGATCGTGCGGCGATCTTCCGCTTCACCTTCACCGACAAGCGCTCCCAGCTGGTCTTCGACAACCTCAACGAGAAGGCTTCGGTCACGCTCGATCCCGGCCAGCGCAGCATCCAGGGCTGGTCGGACGTGAAGAGCAGCCTGTCGACCGGTGCCACGCGCCTGTTCTTCTACGCCGTTTTCGACAAGCCGGTGACCGAGAGCGGCCGCCTGACCGGCGAGAAGCGCGATGCCGCCTCCGCATGGTTCGGTTTCGACACGGCGAAGAAGGGCGATCGCGTCGTCACCATGCGCATCGCGACCTCGCTGATGGGCGTCGACCAGGCCAAGGCCAACCTCGCGCAGGAGATCGCGGCGGACGATACCTTCGACAGCGTCCGCGAGCGTGCACGCAAGGCCTGGGACGATCGCCTGGGCGCGATCAAGGTCGAGGGTGCGTCGCCTGACGAGAAGACCGTGCTGTACTCGAACCTGTACCGCCTGTTCCTCTATCCGAACCATGCCTACGAGAACACCGGCAGCAAGGATGCCCCGGTGTGGCGTTACGCCAGCCCGTTCTCGGCGCCTGCCGGCAGCAACACCGACACGACGACCGGTGCCCGCATCGTCGATGGCCAGCCGTTCGTCAACAACGGCTTCTGGGACACCTACCGCACCGCTTGGCCGGCCTACGTCCTGCTGACGCCGACCGAAGCGGGCAAGATGATCGACGGCTTCGTTCAGCAGTATCGCGACGCCGGCTGGATCGCGCGCTGGTCGTCGCCGGGCTATGCCGACCTGATGGTGGGTACGAGCTCGGATGTGGCCTTCTCCGATGCCTGGCTCAAGGGCGTGCGTAACTTCGACGTCTCGGCGTTCTATCAGTCGGCCATCCGCAACGCCTCCAGCGTCAGCGAGGAGAAGGGCGCCGGCCGCAAGGGTATCCAGCGTTCGCTGTTCAACGGCTATACCGATGACGGCGTGATGGAAGGCCTGTCCTGGTCGATGGACGGCTATATCAACGACTTCGCGATCGGCAACCTCGCCAAGGCGCTGGCCAAGGATGCGCCGGCCGGCGACGCGTATCGCGCCAACTATGCCGACGATGCGGCCTGGTATCGCTCGCGCGCCCTCGGTTACACCAACCTGTTCGATCCGGCCGTCGGTTTCTTCGTGGCGCGCGATGCGGCCGGCAAGTGGCGCTGGGATGCGAAGCAGTTCAGCCCGATTCGCTGGGGTGGCGATTACACCGAGACCGACGCCTGGAACATGGCCTTCCACGCGCCGCAGGACGGTGCCGGCCTGGCTGCACTCTACGGTGGCCGCGAGGCGCTGGGCGCGAAGCTCGACCAGTTCTTCAGCACGCCGGGCAAGTACGACGTGGGCGACTACGGCGACGTGATCCACGAGATGCTCGAGGCCCGCGACGTGCGCATGGGCCAGTACGGCCATTCGAACCAGCCCTCGCACCACATCATCTGGATGTACGACGAAGCCGGCCAGCCGTGGAAGACGCAGGACAAGCTGCGCGACGCGGTCTCGCGTCTGTATGTCGGCAGCGAGATCGGCCAGGGCTATCCGGGTGATGAGGACAACGGCGAGATGTCGGCATGGTGGCTGTTTGGCGCCGCCGGCTTCTATCCGCTACGCATGGGCACGCCGGAGTACGTGATCGGTGCGCCGCATTTCCCGCACATGAGCATCCGCCTCGAAGGCGGCGCGACGATCGACGTGAAGGCACAGGGTGTCAGCGACACGAATCGCTATGTGCAGTCGCTGACGGTCAACGGCCAGCCCTGGAACAAGGTGACCCTGCCGCACGAATTGCTGGCCAAGGGCGCCACGCTCGAGTTCACCATGGGGCCGACACCGTCGACCTGGGGCACGGGTGCCGACGCGCTCCCGGCCTCGATCAGCGCCGAAGGCAGCAAGCCGGCACCGCTGGTCGATCTGACGAGCGAGGGCGGCAAGGCCTTCGGTTCGTTGAAGGGGCCAGAGCTGGACAAGCTGTTCGACAACACCTCGGACACCTCCGCGCATCTCGCCGCGAAGAACGCGGTGGTCGGCTGGCACTTCGCCAAGCCGGTGACCGTCCAGATGCTCACGCTGACCTCCGGCGCCAAGCCGGGCGACGCGTCCGGGTGGGTGCTCGAAGGATCGACGGACGGCAAGCACTACCAGGCCGTGGACAAGCGCGACGGCGAGACCTGGCCGTGGCGCCGGCAGACCCGTGCGTTTGCCGTGGGTACGCCGGGCGCGTACGCCTGGTACCGCCTGCGTCTCGTTGCCGGTGATACGAAGGGGCTGGATCTGAGCGAAGTGGAGTTCCTCGGCCACAAGTAAGACGGGCTTTTGCTCGGTAGGAGCCGATTCATCGGCGATGGGTGCTCGCGGCGAACCTTGGCCACCCATCTCCGCAGGGTTCGCCGATGAATCGGCTCCTACCGAGCTGTCCCGATCTCGCAAGTGTTAAGGGCGCCTCAGTCCCCGTTGCGGGCCCTGCTATGATGCCGGCCTGACTTGTGTTCATTCGGGGTTGACGTGCTCGAGATTCTTCTGGCTGGCGGCTGGGCTCTGCTGCCGATCCTCATTTGTTCGTTCGTTGCGCTCGCCATCGTCCTCGAGCGTTTCTGGGCGTTGCGCCGCGCCGCCGTTTTTCCGCCGGGCCTGGGTGCCGAGGTGCGCGAGTGGGCGCGCTCGTCCTCGCTCGATGCCGCCCACCTGGAAGCGCTCGAGAAGGGTTCCCCGCTGGGTGAGTTGTTCGCCGGCGCGCTCGCCGTGCGCGACCGCCCGCGTGAGCTGATCAAGGAGCGCATCGAAGACACCGGCCGCCATGTGGTCCATCGCATGGAGCGCTACCTCAATACGCTCGGTACCGTTGCCCTCATCGGCCCGCTGCTCGGCCTGCTGGGCACCGTTATCGGCCTCATCCGCATGTTCCTCAGCGTGATGGCCGGCGGCATCGGCGATCCAACCAAGATGGCCGGCGGTATCGGCGAGGCGCTGATCTGCACGGCGTTCGGCCTGGTCGTCTCGATCCCGGCGTACGTGCTGCACCGATACTTCCGTTCCAAGGTCGGCGGCTATGTCGTCCAGATGGAGAAGGAGGCCACGGCCCTTCTCGACGATCTCTCCGCGCCGCGCCCGGTGCCGCGCCGTCGCACCGCCGCGTCGGAAGCCGCGACCTCGCAGGCTGGCTGATCCATGCGCATCGGTTCCCGTCGCGAGGACGATTTCGAGATCAACGTCATTTCGTTGATCGACGTGCTGCTGACCCTGCTGATGTTCTTCGTGCTCAGTACGACCTTCGTCGAGCACTCCCGTCTCAAGGTCAACCTGCCCAAGGCCGACAGCCAGGCGCGCGAGTCCACGGACAACGCGCTGACCCTGGTCGTCGACCGTGATGGCCATTACTCGGTCGGCAGCGACGAGGTGCTCGGCGAGGGCATCGAACCGCTCAAGGCGACCATCGAGCGTGTCGCCGGCAACGACCGCGATCGCCTCGTGGTGATCCGTGCCGACGCGATGACGCCGCACCAGAACGTGGTTCGCGCGATGGATGCGCTCGGCCAGGTGGGCTTCACCCGTCTGTCGATCGCGACCACGCCCAGTGAGGCGGGTCCGGCGCGGTGAGCAAGCAGAAGGTATCGGTGTGGGACGCCAGGACCTGGCAGACCTATAAGCGTCTGCTCGGTTATACGAAGCGCTACCGCACGGCGGGCATCGTCGCGATCGTCGGCATGATCATCGATCCGGCCTGCCTGTCGCTGTTCACCGGCATGCTGAAGCCCTTGATCGACCGGCTGTTCATCGACAAGGATCCGTACAACATCTTCTGGATGCCGATCTGGATCATCGCGATTTTCGCGGTGCGCGGCGTGGCGTCGTACTGCACGGATTACGGCATTGCCTACGTGGGTCGCAACGTCGTGCAGGCCATGCGCATCGACGTCTTCGCGGCCTACCTGCGCCTTCCGGCCACGTTCTTCGCGAAGGAGCCGTCCGGTCAGCAGATCTCGCGCATCACCTACACCAGCGAGCAGGTCGCCGCGGCCTCCGCGGACTCGCTGAAGGTCGCCATCACCGAAGGCCTGACGGTCATCGGCATGCTCTGCGTCATGCTGTACTGGAGCCCCTACCTGGCAATGGCGCTGCTCGTGCTGGTGCCTTGCGTGGTGGTGATCGTCACCGTCATCAGCCGCCGCTATCGCAAGATCAGCAAGCGCATCCAGGGCAATATGGGCACCGTGACCAGTGCCGTCGAAGAAGCCGTCGCGGCC
The DNA here is from genome assembly GCF_001887595.1 of Luteibacter rhizovicinus DSM 16549. NCBI lineage: Bacteria > Pseudomonadati > Pseudomonadota > Gammaproteobacteria > Lysobacterales > Rhodanobacteraceae > Luteibacter > Luteibacter rhizovicinus. The sequence goes on along the minus strand of NZ_CP017480.1, from coordinate 4,465,539 downwards.
AATCGCGAAGTGCGCATCTACGGCGGCCAGACCCGCGAAGGCGACCGTTTCGCCGAGATCGCCGAACGCCAGCGCCGGCTCAACCTGAAGGTATCGGCGACGAGCGCCGCGTCCAGCGCGACCATCCAGACGGTCGGCGCGATGGCGCTCGCTACGCTTGTCTTCCTCGGGACACGCCCGGACATCATCAACACCGTCACCCCCGGCGTGTTCACCGCCGTGCTTACTGCCATGGGTGGCATGTTGCCGTCGCTGAAGCGCCTGGCCGGCATCCAGGCCAGCCTGCAGAAGGGCGTGACGGCGGCCGAAGACCTGTTCGAGATCATCGACACGCCGGCCGAGATCGACACAGGCACGGAAGACCTCGTCCGCACCAAGGGCGACATTCGTTTCGAGAACGTCCACCTCGTGTACGAGCGCAACAACCACGTCGCCCTGCGTGGCGTGGACCTGATCTGCCAGCCCGGTACGGTGACGGCGCTCGTCGGCCGCTCCGGCAGCGGCAAGTCCAGTCTCGTCAGCCTGTTGCCGCGCTTCTACCAGGCCACCGAAGGCCGCATCCTGGTCGACGGTCGCGATTATTCGCAGTACACCTTGCCTTCGCTGCGCCGGCAGATCGCCTGGGTCGGGCAGAACGTGGTGCTGTTCGACGATACCGTGGCCGCCAACATCGCCTACGGCGAAATGGCCGGTGCTTCCGAGGCCGACATCACCGCGGCGGCCAAGGCCGCCAACGCGATGGAATTCATCGAGCGCTTGCCGGAAGGCCTGAACACGCAGATCGGGCAGGGCGGTAACTCGCTTTCCGGTGGCCAGCGCCAGCGCATCGCCATCGCGCGCGCCATCCTCAAGAACGCTCCGATCCTCGTCCTCGACGAAGCGACCAGCGCGCTCGATACCGAATCCGAACGCCTGATCCAGGATGCGCTCACGCGCCTGATGCGCGACCGCACCACCCTGGTGATCGCGCATCGCCTGTCGACCATCGAGCACGCCGACCAGATCGCCGTGATGGACCAGGGCCGCATCGTCGAGCTCGGCACGCACCGCGAGCTGCTCGACAAGGGCGGCCAGTATTCGGCCCTGCACCGCATGCAGTTCCACGAGCAAGCGGCGAGCTAAGCCGTGGGCCTGGGCGCCTCACTGCAACGACGCTGGTACGGCAGCGGCAAGCCGCCGCTCTGGACCCTGCCTCTCGAGGCGCTGTATCGCTCCGTCGTGCGGCGTCGTGCCGAGGGTTTCCGCAACGATCCGTCCTCGGTGGTGCGCCTGTCGGTTCCGGTCGTCGTTGTTGGCAACATCACCATCGGCGGCACCGGCAAGACGCCGCTGATCGTCGCGCTGGCGGCGGCGATGTCGGGGCGCGGCTTCGTGCCCGGTGTCGTCAGCCGTGGTTACGGCGGCAGCGAGCGCGGCCCGTATCTGCTCACCGGTCAGGACGATCCTTCGAAAGTCGGCGACGAGCCGAGCCTGATTCGCCAGAGTGGCGTACCGGTGGCCATCGGGCGCGAGCGTCCGGAAGCGGCGCAGCTGCTGATCGATGCCGGGTGCAACCTGATTCTCGCGGACGACGGGCTGCAGCATCATCGGCTCGGTCGCGACGTGGAGATCTGCGTGATCGACGGGGAACGCCGCCTGGGTAACGGACACCTGTTGCCGGCGGGCCCGCTGCGGGAGCCGGCGAGTCGTCTCGCCGATGTGGACTTCGTCGTCGTCAATAGCGGATCGCCGGGCGCCAACGAGATCGGCATGACGCTGGAAGGTGGCATGGCAGTCAACATGGCCGATCCGACGCTTACGGCGCCGTTGAGCGACTTTTCGGGGCGGCCTGCGCATGCCGTTGCGGGCATCGGCAATCCAGCGCGCTTCTTCGCCAGCCTTACGGCGCAGGGCATTGCCGTCGATGGTCATCCCTTCGCCGACCATCACGCATTCACTCGCGACGACTTTACCTTCGCCGACGGTTGCCCTGTCTTGATGACGGACAAAGACGCGGTGAAGTGCCGCCATTTCGCGCGCGCGAACTGGTGGCGCGTGCCGGTGCGCGCGGTATTGCCTGAATCCTTCTACGACGCCATAGCCGCACATGTGGGAGCCGCTTCAGCGGCGATGCTTCAACGCTGACTGACGTAGGAGGCCCTGTATGCCGCCTCGGCCCACCGCGAGGCTACGACAGGGCTGCCGATGTAGACGGTGTCTTCGGTATTCGCGGTGATGGCGCGTTCCAGCATGCTTATGTCGGCATCGTGCGGATGGGGTACGAGCGGGTCGCAGAAGAAGATGACGCGTTGGCATTGATGCCTTAGAACCAGATCGGCTATTTCTGCGTCGCCGCCGAGTGGGCCGCTCCTGTAGCACGATGTCCACGCGATATCGATCGGCCAACCTCGCCCTCGCGCAAGCTCATTGAGTCGCAGACCCGTGGATGCTGTCGAGACACGGCGCGCAAAGCGTGACAACAGGTCGAAATAGTCCTCGACGAAGGTCAGCATGGCCTTCTTCATGCCGTCGTGCGCGATGAGCGCGAGTGTCTGTGAGGACATCAGGTCGACGGTCGGGATGACCTCCGACCGGCGCGGATGCCCCGTCCAGAGGGACTCCGTCCCGATCCAGTCGAGGACGGACGCGACGGTGGAAAGATAAGGTTTCGCGTGAATCAGGGACTGGCGTTTCAAAGCGACAGCTTCGGGAAGCAGCGTCGATGTGTCGTCGGGGGAGGTCAGATAAATAACCCCATCCAGCGAGCCGGGATCACGGCCTACCAGGTCAGCCGTCATGCGTACGAGGCCTCGGTACCGATCGGTCGAATAATGATGCAGGCCTTCATAATTCGACATCACGCCGTGGCCGACGATCGCGCCATAGGCCTTCCCGACCACATGCAGGCCCACCTTCAGTCGTCGAATGTCGGCTTCGCATCGTCCCAGGAGGCGGAGCAGCGTCGACTCTTCGCTTCTGAGGTAAGTGCTGCTGGTGACAAGGCCCAATTCCATGGTGTTTCGGTCCGGCGCGTCATTGCGCCCGAGTTGACGAGTTCTATCCTAGGCCGATTGGAGGGGTGGCGGAGCGCGTCCCGCGTCGGTATGAATACGGGAAACCGGCACTATCAGGGATAAGTTTCCGACTGCGCATGCAAACAGCCATGTGCGTGGCATGAAAAAGGCCGACCCGAGGGGCCGGCCTTCCGAACCAGGACAACGAGGACCTGCGGCGTTTACTGCACGCGCTGGATATTGCCCTTGTCGTCGACCACCACGATGTCGCCTTCGCGGATGGCCGAGGCGTCGGCGACCTGGACATTCGTGTAGCCGCCGCCACCCATCTTCAGACGCAGGGTGTAGCTCTCGCTGCCGCCGCCCTTGCCGATGGCGTTGCCGGCGAAACCGCCGCCGACCGCACCGGCGACCGTGGCCACCTTGCGGCCATTGCCGCGACCGACCTGGTTGCCGAGGACGCCACCGGCGATGGCACCGATGACGGCGCCGGCGGTGCCATGGTCACGGCCCTGGGTGACGTTGCGCTCGATGCTCTGGACCACGCCGCACTGGTCGCAGCGGACGTAGATGCCATCGGGCTGCTTGATGGTAGCGGCGGAAGCGGGAGCGACGGCCGCAGTGGCGAGCAGGGCGGCGAGGGGAACGCCGAGGACGGTCTTGAAATTCATGGTGATCTCCTTTCGGGCGGCTGGCAGGGTTGGCCGCATGGGGACAGTCTAAGCATGTCGGCTGAACGAAGATGGAGCGATTCCGGCTTCACGTGTTCCGTGGATACTAGGCGGATGAGCACAGCTATCCTCTGGTTCCGCCGCGACCTGCGTCTTGCAGATAATCCCGCCCTCAACGCCGCCATGGCCGCCCACGCGAAGGTCGTGCCGCTCTACGTCCACGCCCCCGACGAGGACGGCGAATGGGCACCGGGTGCGGCCAGCCGCTGGTGGCTGCATCATTCCCTCGATGCGCTGGATGCCTCCCTGAGGCGGCACAAGGGTGGTCTGCAGATCCTGCAGGGGTCGAGCCTCGACGCCTTGCGTACCGCTATCGAAGCGACGGGCGCGACCGCCGTCTACTTCAACCGCCTCTACGAACCCAAGGCGATCGCCCGCGACAAGTGGGTGCGGGGCGAACTCGAAAAGGATGGCGTCGCGGTGGCCTCGTTCAACGCGGCGCTCTGGTGCGAGCCCTGGGACATCGCCACCCAGCAGAACGAACCCTACCGGGTGTTCACCCCGTTCTGGCGCAACCTGCGCACGCGCATCGATGCGGTCGCGCCGGTCGCCGAGCCGTCACCCATGCACCTGGCGACGTTGCCGACATCGTCGTCGCTCGACGCACTGGGTTTGCTGCCGACGCTGGACTGGGCAAGCGGCTTCGCCGAATGGACCCCGGGCGAGCAGGGCGCGCAGGAGATGCTCGACCTCTTTGCCGACGATGCCGTGGGTCACTACGTGGAAGGTCGCGACATCCCGGCACGACACGGGACCTCGCGCCTTTCGCCCCACCTGCACTTCGGCGAGATTTCGCCTCTGCAGGTGGCCGAAGGCCTGCGCGATCGGGTGAAGAAGCGAAAGAGCGGCGCCGATGTCGAACCCTACCTGCGGCAGCTCGGCTGGCGCGAGTTCGGACACCACCTGCTGTTTCATTTCCCGCACACGCCGAAGAAGAACTTCAATCCGAAGTTCAACGCCTTCCGCTGGGAAAAACGTGACGCCCACGCGCTCAGGCGCTGGAAGGCGGGCAAGACGGGCATTCCCATCGTCGACGCCGGCATGCGCGAGCTGTGGGCCACCGGCTGGATGCATAACCGCGTGCGCATGCTGGTCGCCAGCCTGCTGACGAAGAACCTTCGTCAGCACTGGTTGCTCGGCGAGAAGTGGTTCTGGGACACCCTGGTCGATGCCGACCTGGCCAACAACGCGATGGGCTGGCAGTGGGTGGCCGGGAGCGGCGCGGATGCCGCGCCGTACTTCCGCATCTTCAATCCGGTGACGCAGTCGGAAAAGTTCGATCCGGACGGCGCCTATATCCGTCGCTGGGTACCCGAGCTCGCGAGCGCCAGGGGCCGCCTCGTCCACGCACCGTGGGAAGACGCCGCCTTCCTGAAACAGTCGGGCTATCCGCAGCCGCTGGTCGATCTGAAGAGCAGTCGCGAAGACGCGCTCACGGCGTACCAGTCGATCCGGAGCGGTCCTTCAGGAGCAGGGCCAGAATCGGCGGCGTGACCATCGCGGTAAGCAGGGACATCGCCACGATCACCGCGTAAATCGTCTCGTCGAAGACGCCGGCGGCGAGGCCCAGGCTGGCGATGACCACGCCCACCTCACCGCGCGGCACCATGCCGAAGCCGACGATCAGGGCGCCACGCCGGCCCAGCGACATCGAGCCGAGGTAGCCGCCGGCGAGCTTGGACACGATGGCGATCAGGGTGACGACGGCGAGCATGCCCAGCGCGCTGGCGCTGGCCAACGCCGAGAGGTTCACCTTGGCGCCGGTGACCACGAAGAAAAACGGCGTGAGGAAGGCCAGCAGGGGGGCGGTCTGCTCTTCGAGCTGGTGCCGCTGGCGGGTCTCGGAGGCGATCATGCCGGCGAGGAAGGCACCGATGATGGCGGCCAGGTGGAACTTCATCGAGAGGAAGGCGAGACCCAGGCAGAGGGCCAGCACGATCGCCAGCGGCGACATCGGGTTGCTCGGCTTGTCCAGCCAGCCGGAGCCGCGACGCATGACGCGCGTGCCACCCCAGCCGATCACGGCGACGAAGCCGATGGCGCCGGCGAGGGTGCCGATCAGGCCACCGACATCGACATCGCCGCCGCCTTGCAGCGACGAGACGATGCCGAGAAGGAGCATGGCGAGGATGTCGTCGATGACGGCGGCGCCGAGGATGATCCGCGCCTCACGACGCTGCAGCACGCCCAGTTCCTGCAGCACGCGCGCCGTGATGCCGGCCGAGGTGGCGACGAAAGCCGCGGCGACGAACATCGAGCGGATCCAGTCGAAACCGGAACCATGCGCCCATACGGCGCCGCAGGCGAAGGGGATGATCACGCCGAGGACGCCGACCATGAAGGCGCTCGCGCCGACCTTCTTCAGGTCGTCGAGTCGCGTTTCCAGGCCGACTGAGAAAAGGAGCAGGATCACGCCGATTTCGGCGAGTACATCGAGCGGCGTGCCGGTGGCGATATCTGGCAGGCTGACCCAGCCCAGGGCCGAGGGACCGACCACGCAGCCGGCGGCGATTTCACCCACCACGGCGGGCAGTCGCAGGCGCTGCGCGATCTCCCCGCCGATCTGCGCGGCGACGAAGATGATGAAAAGCGTCAGCAGGATGCCTGCGGAATCGTGCATGGGGGTGCTCCGGATCGTCCTTGAGGGTAACCCTTTATGCCGTGGCGTCGACCACTTTGCCAGCCCGCGTCTCACGCAGGCGGCTGAAGATCCAGCTGGCGGCCAGAGTGATCATGCCGAGCACGACCACCGACCAGCGGAAGGCCCAGACGTAGCCCTGGGCATTGTGCGAGCCGAGGAAGCCGCCCATCAGCAGCGATGCCAGCGCGATGCCGAAGCTCATCGACAGGTATTGCGCGGTCGACGCCATGGACGAGGCCATCGCCGCGTGGCGCACGTCGAGGTCCACATAGGCCAGGGTATTCATCGCGGTGTACTGCAGCGACATGACGGCGCCATAGACGTAGACAAAGCTCGCGATGATCCACATCGGCGTTTCCGGCGTGAGCAGGGCGAACGAACACAGCACGATGGACACCGCGATGGTGTTGCCGAGCAGGAGCCGTCGATAGCCGAACTGCGTCAGCAACCGGTGAATGAAGGGCTTGACCGAGATCGAGCCGATCGCCTGCGGCACCATCATCAGGCCGGCATGCAAGGGCGACCAGCCGCAGCCGATCTGCAGGAACAGCACGAGCAGCAGGTACATGCCGGACACGCCGAGCCGGGTGAACAGGTTGCCTGCGAGCGACACCCAGACGCTACGCACCTTGAGCAGCGACAGGTCGCTGACCGGGTGTTCGGTGCGGCGGCTGTGGCGCACGTAAAGGATGCCCAGGCCCACCGCGGCCAGCGCGTAGCCCGCGATGCTCAGTGCGTGTCCCGACGTGCCCACGGTCTCCGCAGCCATCAGGAACAGGGCCGACGAGCCGGCGAACAGCAGGAAACCGGTGGTGTCGAAACGATTCGCTTGGTCCAGCCGGTACTCGGGCATTTCTCGCCGATTGAGCAACAGGCCGACGATGCCGACCGGGACGTTGATCAGGAAGATGAGGCGCCAGTTGGTGAACTCCACCAGCGCACCGCCGAGCAGGGGGCCGAACACCGAGCCGAGCAGACCGAAGGTGGCCACCGTGGTCATGGCGCTGACGAATTCGCGTCGGTCGATGCTGCGGACGAGCACGTAGCGGCCCACGGGCATCAATGCCGCGCCGCCAAGGCCCTGGACGATGCGCGAGGCGACTAGCTCGGGCAGGGTCTGCGCCAAGCCGCACAGGAGCGAACCCAGGGCGAACACGGTAATGGCACCGCCGAAAACGCGCCTTGTGCCGAAGCGATCGCACAGCCAGGGACTCATGGGAATGAAGATCGCCAGGGTCAGCACGTAGCTGGTCAGGGCGGTGCGCATGCTCAACGGGCTAACGTCCAGCGCGCCCGCGATAGCGGGCACGGCGGTGTTGACGATCGTCGAATCCAGCGCCTGCATGAAGAAAGCGGCCGACACGAGCCAGATCAGGCCGCGGTAGCGGGCCCTGCTCGATGGCTCCGCTGGCGCAAGCGCCGGGCGGTCGGTGGAGAGGGCGTGAACGTCGGTCGGCGGGAGGGTGTCGATGACGTCGTGGGCTGGCATGGCTGTAACATTATAGACGATCAGAGCCTGACGGACCCCGCACATGCCCCAAGCCGCCGCCCCAGCCGATGTCGTCGAGCGTGCCACCGCGCTCCGCCATCGCCTCGAAGACGCCAATTACCGGTATCACGTGCTCGACGATCCGACCCTCGCCGACGCCGACTACGACCGCCTCATGCGTGAGCTCGAGGCACTCGAAGTCGAGTATCCGGTGCTCGCCGTTGCCGATTCGCCGACGCGACGCGTGGGTGCGCGTGCACAGGGTGGCTTCGCCGAAGTGACCCACGTGCTGCCCATGCTGTCGCTGGGCAACGCCTTCGAACAGGAAGGCGAGACCGATCGCGAAAAATATCGCGAAGTCGCCGACTTCGAGCGACGCATCGAGCAGACCCTCGATCGTCGCGAGCCCGTGTTCTCGGTCGAACCCAAGCTCGATGGTCTTGCCATCAGCCTTCGCTACGAAGACGGCGTGTTCGTGCAGGGCGCGACGCGCGGTGACGGCGCGGTGGGTGAAGATGTCACGGCCAACCTGCGCACGGTCAAGGCGATTCCGCTGCGCCTGCGCGGCGAGGGGTGGCCGCGCGTGCTCGAAGTGCGTGGTGAAGTGATCATGCCGCGCGCCGGCTTCGAAGCCTTCAACGAACGTGCGCGCACGAGTGGCGAGAAGCCGCTGGCCAATCCACGCAACGGTGCCGCCGGTTCGCTGCGTCAGCTCGATCCCGCGATCACGGCGAAACGCCCGCTCGCGTTCTTCGCCTATGCGGTCGGCCGCGTCGAAGACGGCGAGTTGCCGGACACCCATTCGGCCACATTGGCGAAGCTGCGTGACTGGGGTTTTCCGGTCTCGCCGGAAGTTTCCACGGCGAAAGGTTTCGAGGGCCTGCTGGCGTACTTCCGCAAGATCGGCGAGAAGCGCGATAGCCTCCCGTACGACATCGATGGCGTGGTCTACAAGCTGGACGACTACGCCGGCCAGCGCGAGATGGGTTTCGTTTCGCGTGCGCCGCGCTGGGCCATCGCGCACAAGTACCCCGCGCAGGAGCAGATGACCACCGTGGAGGCGATCGAGATCCAGATCGGTCGCACGGGCGCAGCCACCCCGGTCGCACGACTGACTCCGGTGCAGGTCGGTGGCGTGACCGTCACCAATGCCACGCTGCACAACGCCGACCAGGTCGCACGCCTGGACGTGCGTGTCGGCGACACCGTGATCGTACGTCGCGCAGGCGACGTCATTCCCGAGGTGGCGCGGGTGGTCGAGGAGAACCGGCCGGCGGGCACCGTGGTCTGGAAGATGCCCGAGGTCTGCCCGGTTTGCGGTTCCGAGCTGTTGCGCGAAGAGGGCGCCGCGGCGTATCGCTGCTCGGGTGGCCTGATCTGCGCTGCGCAGCGCAAGGAAGCCCTGATCCATTTCGCCTCGCGTCGCGCAATGGACATCGACGGCCTCGGCGATCGCTTCGTCGATGCCCTGGTCGAGTTCGACATGGTGCATACGCCGGCCGACCTCTACTCCCTCACGGTCGATCGCTTCGTCAAGATGAAGAAGCTGGCCGACGAGCGCGACGGCTCGACACCGGAGACGGTGAAGCAGGGCAAGGTGGCGACCAAGTGGGCGGAGAACCTCGTCGAGGCGATCGAGGCCAGCAAGAAGTCCACACTGCCGCGCTTCCTCTTCGGCCTCGGCATCATGCATATCGGCGAGAGCACGGCGAAGACGCTGGCGTCCTGGCTGGGCTCGCTGGACTTCGTACGCCGCACGCCGGCGCCGGTACTGCGCGTGCTGCCGGATATCGGCGATGAAGTCGCGACCTCGATCGCCGCTTTCTTCGAGCAGGAGGGCAACCAGAAGGTGGTCGACGCCTTGCTCGATGCAGGGATCGCCTTTGCCGACGAGGGCGCGCCGTCGCCCAAGCTGCGCGATCGCCTGGGCCTGGATGTGCTGCTGGATGCTGCCAAGGTGTCGAAGCTCGGGCCGAAGAGCACGGGCATCCTCGCGAAGAACTACGCCAGTCTCGATGCGCTGGTGAAGGCGGGCGAGCATCAGTGGATCGTCGCGGGCGTGCCGCAGGCGGCGGCATCGAACCTCACGACGCTCCTGGCCGACGCCGAACGCGTGACCGAGCTGCGTCGTGCCGATGAAGCGATGCGTGCGCTGGCCGCCGCGCTCCCGTCGAAGACCGCTAGCGCACTGCCGCTCGAAGGGCTGACCTACGTCATCACCGGTACGATGGAAACGCTCAAGCGCGACGACGCTACCGAACGCCTCGAATCGCTCGGCGCCAAGGTGGCCGGCTCGGTGTCGAAGAAGACCACGGGTGTGTTTGCTGGCGAGGCAGCCGGGTCCAAGCTGGATAAGGCCAATGAACTTGGCGTGCCGGTGTATACGGAAGCGGATCTCGTGGCCCTGCTGAGCGAACACGGTGTGGCGCCATGAACCGCATGACGTCGCTGCGCCTGCGCGCGCAGACGTATGCGACGATCCGCGGGTTCTTCGCTGAGCGCGACCTGCTCGAGGTGGAGACGCCGATCCTCTCTGCCGCCGGCAATACCGATCCGAACATCCAGAGCTTCCATACGAGCTTCAGCGGTCACGTGGACGCCGGGGCGCGCGAGCGCTGGCTGCGCACGTCGCCGGAGTTTCCGCTGAAACGCCTGCTTGCGGCGGGCGTGGGCGATTGCTATGAACTGGGTCGCGTTTTCCGCAACGGCGAAGCAGGTGGGCGGCACAACCCGGAGTTCACCATGCTCGAGTGGTATCGCCTGGGCTGGGATCATACGAAGTTGGCGCGCGAGGTGATCGACCTGCTCGAGCGCCTGATGCTGCAGGCGGGACGTAACTTCGAAATCGTCGAGACCACGTATCGCGGCATGTTCCACGACACGCTGGGCGTGGATGCGCTGCTGGATCCGGTCGAGGCGCTGATGAAGCCGCTCGCCGATGTGCACATCTCCAGCGACGGGCTCGAGCGCGACGACTGGCTGGATCTCTTGATGACGCATCGCATCCAGCCGGAATTTCCGCGCGATCGCATTACCGTCGTGGCGGATTTCCCGGCCAGCCAGTGTGCATTGGCGCGTATTCGTCAGGGCGATCCGCCGGTGGCGGAGCGTTTTGAGGTCTACGTCGGGCAGTACGAGGTGGCCAACGGTTACCACGAGCTCAACGATGCGAACGAGCAGCGTGCGCGGTTCGAGCGGGATAAGGAAAAGCGGCGCGCGCGTGGCGATGCGGAAGTGCCGATGGATGAGCGGTTGCTTGGCGTGCTCGGTGATATGCCGGCGTGCGCGGGTGTTGCGCTTGGCATCGAGCGGCTTTTGATGGTGTTGGCGGATACCGACGCGATTGCGGATGTGCTGGCGTTTCCGTTTTCGGAGGCGTGAAAGGCGGCCGCTGCGCGCCGCGTCACGAGGCCGCTGCGCGGCGTGATACCAGGCCGCTGCGCGGCCATCGCCGATGAATCGGCTCCCACAAGTGAATCGGCTCCTACAAGTGAATCGGCTCTTACAAGAGAGCTGACCCAGTGTCGGGCTCTGTGTGGGAGCCGATTCATCGGCGATGCTGTTCCCCAGGAAACGAAAAATCCCCATGCTCGAATCAATCCACCACGTCGCCATCATCTGCTCCGACTACACCCGGTCGAAGGCCTTCTACAGCGAAATCCTGGGTCTCAAGATCATCCACGAGGCCTACCGCGAAGCACGCGATTCCTGGAAGCTCGATCTGGAAGTGAGCCCCGGCGTGCAGCTGGAGCTCTTCTCGTTCCCGTCGCCACCGAGACGGCCGTCACGGCCGGAGGCGCAGGGGTTGCGACATCTGGCCTTCGTGGTGGGCGATGTCGAGGCGGTCGTGGCGACCTTGGGCACGCGTGGTGTCGAGTGCGAGCCGATCCGCGTGGACGAATTCACCGGCAAGCGGTTCACCTTCTTCGCCGATCCGGACGATCTGCCGATCGAGTTGTACGAGCGGTGAGGTGGGGCGATGTTGTGGGAGCCGATTCATCGGCGATCCCGCGGTAGCGGGCCAGAGCTCTTTGGATAGGGAGCTTGCGGCTAAATCGCTCTGTTGGCTTTTCGCCGATGAATCGGCTCCCACATTTCCTTTTCGCCGCTGAAGCGGCTCCCACATTAGAACTCGAGTTCCTGGGCGGCGCAGAGGTAGTCGACCATGGGTGCGAGGCGCTTGAAGGTGTCGACGACGAACGGTAGCAACTCCGACGAGCAGGCCAGCGCCTCGTCGAAATTCTGCCCCGCTGCAAAGTTCTTCCGCTTCAGATCCTCGATCAGTTCGTGGTTCGGATCGAAGCCGCGCGGCGGTCGGGTCAGGCTCTCGCCCCAGAACTCGAAGCGCTCACGAAATGCCTTCCCGTGCGTCGCCCGCTTCCAGGAATCCGGGTTATCGGCGAGGAAGTCGCGCAGCTTCTTCAGCACCGGGGCTTCCGGATGCCACATGCCGCCACCGGCGAAGCACTCGTCCGGCTGGATATGCAGGTAGAAACCCGGCGCCTGGATCTCGTGGCGGCGCTCGTGGAAGAAGCGCGAGCCCTGCCAGCCCTTGTACGGCTGCTTGTCGTTGGCGAAGCGGGTATCGCGGTGGATGCGATACAGCGAGCCGCCGACCTTGCGCGTGTCGGCACGGTAGTGCGGGCTGATCTTCTTCAGCGGCGCATCGAGATCGCCGATGAGCGCGAGGAAGGGCTCGCGTACGTGTTTCTCGTAATCGTCCTTGTGCTCGTGAAACCACTCGCGGTTGTTATGACGCATGAGCGATTTGAAGAAGCGGAACGTGGCGGGCGTGAAATAGGTCTTGGCCATGGGTCAGGTCAGGTCGGTCAGTTCAGTGCGAGTTCGAGGCCCCAGGCTTCCAGCTCGTCGAGCAACGGAAGAGGCGAGCCGGGCAGGGCGCGCAGGGTGGCAAGCTCGGCGTTGTAGTCGTCGAGGGTGAGCGTGGTCAGCGCGCTGCGCCGGGTGAGACGGTCGAGGCGGAAGGATGCCCAGCGTTCCTGTTCGTCGGGGCTGAGCGTTTCCGGCCAGTTGCGCGCGCGATAGCGGAACAGCAGCTCCGGGTAACGCGGGTCGCGGAACGGAAAGGGACGCGTGCCGAGCTGGTCGGGCGGCGTCGCACGCACCTCGCCGAGCAGGCGGCGGTCCGCGTCCGGCAGGAAGCCGCCATAGAGGGAGAGTTCCGCATCCTCGGCCGGCGGTAGCGACGCGGCGTGGCCGTAGATGCGGCGCAGCTTCTCGGCCAGGCCATCGGCCTGGCGCAGCATGGCGAGGTGGCGCTCCACGGCGGCCATGTCGAGGCCCAGACGGCCGTGGTCGACCCCCTTGAGCACGGACAACGGCGCGAGCGCCGGTGCCTGGTTCGCGCGAACGGTGCGCAGGGCGACCCGCTCCACGCCTTCCGGCAGGTCGGCGCGCGAGGTGAAGACGCGATCGGCCACATCGCCGTCGTCGAGGGTGAGCAGGTCGGTGGGATCGGCGCTGAGGTCGTAGACGATGACTTCGCCGGCCCGCGAGGGATGCGCGGCCAGCGGCGCGATGACCGTGAGGCAATGACGGCTCGCCGGATAGCGCGAGGACACGTGCACTACCGGCGTCATCGCGGCGATGTCGAGCAGCTCGAACACCCGTTGCTTGCGGCGCAGCCCGTAATACCAGTCCCACAGTTTCGGCTGGTGCTGGCGGATCAGGCGGGCGAGGGCAATCAGGGCCTCGACGTCGGAGAGGGCGTCGTGCGCGCGGTCCTGTTTCAGCCCGTTGGCCGTGGCCAGGTGCTCCAGCTTGAAGCTGGCGCTGCCGTCTTCACGCGTCGGCCAGACAATGCCGTCGGGGCGCAGAGCCTCGCACAGGCGCACCAGGTCGATCAGGTCCCAGCGGGAATTGCCGTTCTCCCATTCCCGCCCGTAAGGGTCGTAGAAATTCCGGTAGAGGAGATGGCGGGTGAACTCATCGTCGAAGCGCAGCGAGTTGTAGCCCACCGTGCAGGTGCCCGGCATCGCCAGTTGCTCGTGGATGGCCGCGGCGAACTCGGTTTCCCGCATGCCTTCACGTTCGGTGAGCTGCGGGGCGATCCCGGTAATCAGGCAGGCGGCCGGCTGCGGAGGCATGTCCCGCGGCGGCTTGCAGTAGATCATCAGGGGCTCGCCGACGACGTTCAGGTCCGCATCGGTACGGATGCCGGCGAACTGGCTGGGGCGGTCCCGGCGGGGATCGGCGCCGAAGGTTTCGTAGTCGTGCCAGAAGAAGGTCGGTTCGGCCATCGGGGCATGATCGCATAGGCTAGACTGCGCGGTACTTCCAAGGAGAACCCATGACGCCCGCACACGAGGACAACCTCATCTGGATCGACCTGGAGATGACGGGTCTGGACACGGACAACGACTCCATCCTGGAGATCGCCACGATCGTGACCGACAAGGATCTGAACGTGCTGGCCGAAGGCCCGGTCTTCGCCATCTCGCACAGCGACGCCCGCCTGCAGAAAATGGATGCCTGGAACCGCAACCAGCACCAGCGTTCGGGCCTCTGGGGCCGCGCGGTCGAATCCGATGCCACACCCGAGCAGGCCGAAGAGGCCACCATCGCCTTCCTCAAGCAGTGGGTGCCCGCCGGCAAGTCGCCGATGGCCGGCAACTCCATCTGCCAGGACCGCCGCTTCCTGCACCGCGAGATGCAGAAGCTGGAGCGCTACTTCCACTACCGCAATCTCGACGTGTCCACGCTGAAGGAGCTGTCGCGCCGCTGGTCGCCGGAGATCTCGCGCGGCTTCGCCAAGGATTCCGCGCACACGGCGCTGTCCGACATCCGCGATTCGATCGACGAGCTGCGTTATTACCGCCGTTTCATGGGCCCCATGGCGGGCACCCAGCAGGGCTGATCGCATGAACGACCCCTTCGCCACCGTCCTGGACTGCAACGGCCGTGCCCTGGTGCTCGACCGGCCCCGAGTGGTCGGTATCGTCAACGTCACGCCGGATTCGTTCTCCGACGGCGGCCAGCACGACAGCCTCGACGCGGCGTATGCCCATGCGTTGAAGCTGGTGGAGGAGGGGGCGGACATGCTCGACATCGGCGGTGAATCCACCCGCCCCGGTGCCGACGATGTCTCCGTCGAAGATGAGATCCGGCGGGTGGTACCGCTGATCGAGCGCCTCGCCGCGGCGACCACGGTGCCTTTGTCGATCGACACGTCCAAGTCCGAAGTGATGCGCGCCGCCGTCGGTGCGGGCGCGGGCATGATCAACGACGTCTACGCGCTGCGCCGCGAAGGCGCGCTCGACACGGCCGCCGAGTTGCGCGTCCCGGTGTGCCTGATGCACATGCAGGGCGAGCCCCGCCGCATGCAGGATGCCCCGGATTACGACGACGTGGTTGGCGACGTCCATCGCTTCCTCACCGACCGCCTGTTCTCCTGCGAGCTGGCCGGCATCGACAAGCGCCGTGTCCTGGTCGACCCCGGCTTCGGATTCGGCAAGAACCTCGAGCACAACCTCGCCCTGCTGCGCGCCATGGCCCGGTTCGCCGAGCTGGGTGCCGGGGCGTATGCCGGCGTCTCCCGAAAGTCGATGATCGGCGCCATGACGGGCCGGACGGACCCGGCCGCGCGTGTCCACGGCTCGGTGGCGGCGGCCCTGATTGCCGTCCAGCGCGGTGCGATTCTGGTCCGCGTGCACGATGTGGCGCCCACCGTGGACGCCCTGGCGGTCTGGGCCGCTGTCAAAGCCGGGGACACCGCGCCCCGTATCGACAAGCCCTCGATGCCCCGCTGGCCCGACGACGACTGAAGCGCTCTGTGTGGGAGCCGCTTCAGCGGCGATAGGGTGCTCGCGGCATCCGGGCCCGCTGCCGCGGGATCGCCGATGAATCGGCTCCCACATTCGCCGATGGATCGGCTCCCACAAGGCTAGGCCAGCCTGACGAAAGTCTTACAGGCCTTTGGAATATCTGGCTAATACCGCTGTCGGAGTATGCTCTGCGTCCCCGGAAGGATGATCAGCATGAGCGAGCGCAAATACTTCGGCACCGACGGCATTCGTGGCCATGTGGGCACCTATCCCATCAGCGCGGATTTCATCCTCCGCCTCGGCCGGGCCCTGGGAGCCGTGCTGGCGCGCCGTCGCGCCGCCGACAACCGGGGGCCCAACGCCGGTCCGGACCGCCGCGACCACGGTCGCAAGGTCACCGTGGTGATCGGCAAGGACACGCGCGTTTCCGGCTATATGTTCGAGTCGGCGCTGGAAGCCGGCCTGGTCGCCTCGGGCGCGGACGTGCGTCTGCTCGGCCCGATGCCGACCCCGGCCGTGGCCTTCCTCACCCGCTCCTTGCGCGCCGATGCGGGCATCGTGATCAGTGCCTCGCACAACCCGCATCAGGACAACGGCATCAAGTTCTTCTCCGGCCAGGGCGAGAAGCTCGATGACGCGCTGGAAGCCGAGATCGAGGCCGAGCTCGACGCCGAGTTCGTCACCGTCGCCTCCGAAGCGCTGGGCAAGGCCAGCCGCATCGACGACGCGGTCACCCGTTACGCCGAATTCTGCAAATCCACCGTCGCCGACGAGTTCACCCTCAACGGGCTGAGCGTGGTCCTGGACTGCGCCCACGGCGCCACCTACCAGGTCGCGCCGAAGGTGTTCCGCGAACTGGGCGCCGACGTCTCGACCATCGGCGCCGAGCCGAACGGCCTGAACATCAACCACGGTGTCGGCTCGACGGACCCGGACGCCCTGGCCCGAGCCGTGGTGGATCGCGGTGCCGACCTCGGTATCGCCTTCGACGGCGACGGCGACCGTGTCCGCATCGTCGATCGCGACGGCACGGTGACCGATGGCGACGACATGCTCTACGTCATCGCCCGTCACTGGAAGCGTCGCGGCAACCTGCCGGGACCGGTGGTCGGCACGCTGATGAGCAACTACGGCTTGCAGCGCGCCCTGAAACAGATGGAAATCCCCTTCATCCGCGCCAACGTGGGCGACCGCTATGTGCTCCAGCAACTGAAGGAACACGGCGGCGTGCTCGGTGGCGAGACCTCGGGGCACGTGCTGTGCCTGGACCGTTTCACCACGGGCGACGGCATCGTGGCGGCGCTGGCCCTGCTCGAAGCCCTGGCCGACGACAACGAAACCTTTGCCGACGCCCGTGCCGGGCTGGTCAAGCTGCCGCAGACCATGCTCAACGTCCGCGTCGAGGGTGCCAAGGCCGCGCTGGGCAGCGAGTCGGTCAAGCAAGTGCTGGAAGAGGTCGAGGCCGTGCTGGAAGGGCGGGGGCGCGTGGTGTTGCGTGCGTCGGGCACCGAGCCGCTGGTCCGCGTCACGATCGAAGCGGCCGATGCCGCCGAAGTGGAACGGCTGGCGGCCAGGCTGGCGGACGCCGTAAAATCGGCGGCTCAGGCGACCGCCTGACGCCTCCACCGGACCCCGCATGAAAAAGGTACCCACCCTCGATATCCGTCGCTACGACACCGACCGCGAAGCCTTCGTGGCCGAGCTCGGCGCGGCCTATCGCGAATTCGGCTTCTGCTGCATCAGTGGCCACGGCATTCCTGTCGAGGCCGTCGACGGCGCCTACGACGCGTTCAAGCGCTTCTTCGCGCTGCCCGACGACACCAAGCGCAAGTACCACATCCCTGGTGGCGGCGGTGCGCGCGGCTACACGCCGTTCAAGGTGGAAACCGCCAAGGACAGCAAGTTCGCCGACCTGAAAGAGTTCTGGCACATCGGTCGCGAGATTCCGCGCGACTCGAAGTTCGCCGACGTCATGCCGCCCAACGTCTGGCCGAACGAAGTGCCGGACTTCGAGGACAAGGGTTACGGGATCTACGAGGCGCTGGACAACCTCGGCGCCCGCGTTCTTCGCGCCCTGGCCCTGCACATCGAGCTGCCGGAGGCCTTCTTCGACGACAAGATCGATTCGGGCAACTCCATCCTTCGTCCGATCCACTATCCGCCGATCGTCCAGGACGATGTCCCCAATGTGCGCGCTGGCGCCCACGAGGACATCAACTTCATCACCCTGCTGGTCGGTGCAAGCGCCGAGGGCCTGGAAGTGCTCACGCGTGAAGGCGAGTGGCTGCCCATCACGACCGAGGGCGACGCCATCGTCGTCAACATCGGCGACATGCTGCAGCGCCTGACCAACCACGTCTATCCGTCCACGACCCATCGCGTGACCAATCCGCAGAATGCGAACGCGCGCAAGCCCCGGTATTCCGTCCCGTTTTTCCTGCACCCGAACCCGGACGTCGTCCTCGACGTGCTGCCGTCCTGCGTCACGCCCGACAACCCGAAGCGCTACCCGGAGCCGATCACGGCCCATGAGTACCTGCTCGAACGCCTCCGCGAAATCAAACTGATCTGACGAACCCTTAGCGGGTTTTTTACCGGGAGGGTCCACCATGGACCCTCCCGGTCCTGTTTCCGGAGCACCCTGTGAAAGCATCCAGCCCGCAAGTGCGAGCCAAGCGTTCGTCACCCCAGAAAAAAGCCAGCACCCGCTCGCCTGCACAGCGGGCGCGGCGTCAGCGCATCGTCTCCTCGCGCGGCGGCCGGCGCTAAAGGCAGCTTGCCGGGGCCTGCTATGTGGGGGACCCGGCTCTGTGTGGGAGCCGGCTATGCCGGCGATGTCTTTGCCGCTGCCGCGGCATCGCCGATGAATCGGCTCCCACAAGAGTCTCTCCTACGGAACGACCAGATCCGACGCATCGGCCGCCTCACCCCGATGCAACAGCGGGTGCGCGAATACCGCGCCGATGATCACCGCGACCCCCAGGTAAAACGTCCACCCCAGCTCCCGCTGTTCACCCAGAAGTGGAATCGCCAGCACGATCGCGTAGACCGGCTCGAGATTCGTCACCATCTGCGTCGCGAATGCCGTGAGATGACGCAACGCCGCCAGGGCCAGGGCGAACGGCAGCAGCGTGCACCCATAGGCCAGCACCACGATCAGTGCGCCGTCATGCAGCGAAGGCAGCACGAAGGCCGGCGTCGCCATGAACGGCGCAAGCACGGTAAGGAACAACGTCCCCGTGCCCAACTCCACGCAAGTCACTGTCAGCGCGTCCGCGCGGTCGATCAGCTTTTTGTTCAACGCGCTGAAAAAGGCGACGAACAACGCCGAAAGCACGCCGATCGCCAGGCCCAGCCGCATCTCACCCGGCAAGCCGCCCGCCACGAGCGCCACGCCCGGCACGATGGCCGCGCCGATGAACAGCTCACGCGGGTCGAAGCGCCGACCCGCCACCCAGGGTTCGACGACGGCCAGAAACACGGGGCATAAGGCGATACATGTCGCCGCGACCGAGGCGTTCGCGAGCTTGATCGCGCCGTAAAATGTCAGCCAGTGCATCGCGACGATCACGCCGATGCCCGCGTACGAAAGCAACAGCTTGGTCGGCAGCGCGCGCAGCCCACGCCACACGCGTGGCATGCAGAGCAGGGTGGCCGAGACCAGCAACATGCGCCACCACACCAGCGGCAACGCCGCGAGGGTGATCAGCTTGCCCAGGATGGCGGTGAAGCCCCAGAGCAGGACGCAGAAGTGGATCTGTAGGTGGGCTTTGCGGGAAGGCGACATGAAGGGAAGCTTGCCGGTCGCTACGCTGATCCACAAGCGGCATTCGCCGCGCGTCCGCGCAACAATCAACGGCGTCGCTTCGGCACTGCCGTTTCGGCGCCTGATCTTCGAGGAAGAGGCACTTCCGCTGCCCATCCCGGAAAGGTAGAAGAGGACATGCTGGAGGCGTCCATCTCAAGGAGCGAGTGGTGACAAGGCAGGCTGAAAATACGTTACGCGAAGCCATCGTTCTCATCACTGGTGGTGGCCGTGGCGTCGGTCGGCTGTACGCGCACCGCCTTGCGGCCGAGGGTGCTTTCGTTGTGCTCGTCGCGCGCTCGGCCGCTGAACTGGAGGACGTTGCACGGTCGATCAGGGCCGAGGGTGGCAAGGTCGCCACCTATGTCGTCGATGTCACCACCAAGCCCGCGGTGGCACGCGTCGTCGAGGAAGTCGAAGAACAGCTGGGTCCGCTCGATGTGCTGATCAACAACGCGGGCGTGCGCGGTCCCATCGGCAACGCATGGGAATGCGATTGGGACGACTGGTGGAGCACCATCGAAATCAACCTGGGCGGCGCCGTTGCCTTCTGCCACGCAGTGATTCCGAACATGGCGCGACGCCGAAAGGGGCGCGTGGTGAACATCGTCAGCGAAGCCGGGGTATTTCGCTGGCCCACGGTGTTCGCCTATTCCGTCTCCAAGGCTGCGCTCATTAAATTCAGCGAAAACCTGGCATCGGAGTGTCGGGATGATTCGTTGAGCGTGTTTGCCTATCACCCGGGGTTCCTGCCTTTGGGGCTGGCGAACGAAGCGATGGACTTGCACGCGTCGGCCACTCCCGCGGAAGCCAGGGTGGCAGCCTGGTGCCGTGCACAGCTCGAGTCCAGCAGCGCCGCATCGCCCGGGTCATCCGCAGCACAGCTGGTTCGCCTGTTGTCGGGTGCGTACGACGTCCTCACCGGACGTTATGTCACGGTGCACGACGACCTCGATCTCCTGGTGGCGCGCGTAGGGACGGCGGCGGCATCGAGGGACTACCGTATGCTGCGGTCCAGCGCGTGACGCAGGAAGAGTCGCTTACGGTCCAGGAGGGACCCCATGAACCCACTCAAGTTAGCCCGCTCGACCAATCCAGCCGTTCCACTGCGTGGTTCGATCGCACTGATTACCGGCGGAGGTCGGGGTGTCGGCCGCTTGTTCGCACGACGCCTTGCCGCAGAGGGCGCGACGGTGGTCCTTGTCGCGCGGTCCGCGGACGAACTCGGTGAAGTGGCTGCTTGCATCGCATCCAGCGGTGGGCATGCAGAAACCTTCGTCGTCGATGTGACCGACATGGTCGCGGTGCAAAACGTTGTCGCGCGGATCGAGAAGCAGGTGGGACCGATTGATGTCCTGATAAATAACGCGGGCATATTCGGACCGATCGGGAATACGTGGGAATGCGACTGGCGAGCCTGGTGGAAGACGATCGAAGTGAACCTGGGTGGCGCCGTTGCATTTAGTCATTCGGTCATCCCGCACATGGCAGCCCGCCGCCGCGGCCGTATCGTCAACGTGACCAGTCAGGCAGGAGCGTTTCGCTGGCCTACCGTCTCCGCCTATTCGGTCTCGAAAGACGCGCTCATCAAATTCAGTGAAAACCTGGCCATCGAATGTCACGCATCGTCGATCAGGGTGTTCGCGTATCACCCTGGTTTATTGGCCTTAGGCATGACGCTCCAGGGGAAGTCCATGGAAGGGGCAGCGGATAACGCGCAGGCAAGGGTGGGGGCATGGTGCCGAGCGCAATTGGAATCCGAGATGGTCGCGTCCGAGGAGGACGCGGCCACCAAACTGGTCATGGTGCTGTCGGGGAGATATGACATATTAACTGGTCGTTACATCACGGTCTGGGACGACCTGGATGTGCTGGTCGAGCGGCTTGGTGGCGTAACGGCCGCTGGGTACAAGAACTACCTCATGCTTCGACCACAGCGTGATTGCCGCGACGAAGCCAGGTCGCCATGGCAGCGACCGACACGATCGTTACTGGGTACGGCGTGGAGCCGCCTTACGCGGCTCCTGCGCTGGCTGGGTCGCTGAACGAAGTCATACTTGGTTAGTCGGATATCGACAGAAGGAGGCTCGCCTGATGCCTCTGGGTCGTTGCGGTTAGTCACTACCCTAAGTGCGCTACTTCTTCTGGCCCGCGTTGGCTTGCGCTTGCGTCTTCCCCGGGGGCGGAGCCTTCGGCGGAGCGCTCTTGAGGTCGTCGAGCAAGGGCTTGCACTGCGTGGCGTCGGCCTTGCCGCTTTCCGGAACAGCCAGGGCGGCGAGCGCAGCCACCGGTGCAGCGAACACGGCGAGGGCGATGGCACCACCACCGCGAAGGATCAGCGGCCCCGGATGCACGCCGACGGACGGGTTCTTCATCGTGCCGTGCACGTACAGCGGCGAGCGCAGCGAGAAGAGGCGGAAGCCCTTGGTGTGCGGCACGATATCGAGGTTGAGCTTCTCGCTCTTGAAGTCGATGTCGCCGGTGACGTTGATCAGCGCTTTCTCGGTATCGAAGGCGAACAGCTTCGAGTCCATGTCGCCGTTGGTCGCGACCAGATCAGCGGCCATGCAGTTGATCTTGACCGTTTCGTCGCCGAACAGCTTGTTCACCGCGTAGCTGCCGACATTCAGGCCTGCCAGTTCCAGTAGCGAACTGCTGATCGCGCCATCGTTGATCAGTAGCTTGATTTCACCGTTGGAACTGCCGAGCAGGGCTGCCGGCGAATTGCCCACGGCCGTCAGCGACGCATCGCCGTTGAGCTCACCCAGGGTCGTATCGCCGGGAGCCAGCTTCGGGAAAAGCTCCTTCAGCTTGAGGTGGCGAGCGCCCATGTTGAACGTGCCCTTCATCGGCGTGGTCGAGCCATCCACGTGTATGTTGCTGCCGACCGTACCGCTGGCCACGCCGAACTTCAGCGGATCGAGCGTCAGGACGGCGTTCTTCATGGTCAGGTGCGTATAGAGATTATCGACCGGCAGGCGATCGCCATGGACGATATGCACGCCGGTGAATTCGACATCGGCATCCATCGCGTTCCAGCGATCCGTCTTGAACGGCTCGACGGGAATGACTTTGTCGTCGGGCTGCTTGACCGAATCGCCGCGCTCGTTTTTCTCCGCATTGGAGCCACCACCGATCAGCGGCGCGAGATCGGAGAACAGCAGCTGGTTCGACTTCAGCTTGCCAGTGAGGCTGGGACGCTGACCGCCGGTGTTGAAGGTGAGGCTGCCGCCGAGATCGCTTCCACCGACCTTGCCGGTGAAGTTCTCGTACGTGAAGACACTCGCGCCTTTCTTCAGGTTGGCCTTGAGGTGGCCTTCCGTCGCGAAGGGCGGCGTATCCGGCAGGGTGATGCCCGTCAGGTCGTAAAGATGGGACATGCTCGTGCCGGAGAACCACAGGCGGATATCGAGCGCACCCACGTTCAAGGGATCGGTCAGCGTACCGACGAAGGCGATATGCGTATCGCCGAAGCGAGCGTCGGCCTGCACCGGGAACGGGCGATTGGCATCGCGCAGGGCGAGCACGCCGCCGGTCTTCGCCTTCGCTTCCACTGTCGACTTCTTATAAGTGCCCTTGGCATCCCAGGCGAACAGATAGACCTGCTTCTTCTTGGTCTCGTCCTGGCGATCCTTCTCGTCCGCGCCGGACTTCGCCATGGTCTTGGCCGTCGCGCCGTTAGTCTTGTTGGCCTGCGCGCGCGAGTCCTTTTCCTGCTGGGCCATGATCTCGTCGAAGGGGATGCCCTTGCTGAGCGGCGTTACGTCGATGCCCATGGCGATCTGGTTGGTCGCGTCGTTGAAATCGATATGCCCCTTGTCGAAGACGATGGCGTTGAGCTCGAGCTGCCACTCGGACGGCCCCGTGCTCTCGGGCATCTTGAACGTCCAGGTGTTGTTGCCGTTCTTCACCCGCTCCAGGTCGATGTTCGGCTGACCCAGGCGGATCTCCGGCACGACGATGCGATGTGAGATCAGCGGGAAGGGCGACAGGCGGAATTGCAGTGACTGCAATGTCGCGAACTGCTTCGTCTTCGCCCAATCGGGGTTCGCCACGCTGATATCGAGTGCGGTGAAGTGCGGCCACGGGATCAGACTGACCAGTCCGTCTTCGCCCGGTTCACGCGACCAGTGCGCGGAAAGATCGCCGTTGATGGCGAACGGCCGGCCGATGGCCTCCGAAACCTTCTCGTTGATCGTCGGTTTCAGCCTGTTCCAGTCGAACAGGGCGATAAACAGGATGATCAAGATAATGAGCAGGACGAAGATGCCTACCACCCATGCCAACACTTTCCTTCCACGCCGCATCATGTCGCCTCCACTCCCGTAACCAACGAGGATAGAGGTAACCGGTGGGCTGGCAAGGTTATGTGTTCATGAACGGGGGCGATTAAGGGACGTCCACGGGATGTGATGATGCGAGTGTCGCCCGACGCCTAGGGCACCAGGCTCTTTTCGAACCTGGATACGAGCGCCGCATCCAGTGCATGGGACTGCCTCGCAAGCAGATCGAGAAGTTGTCGGCGGAGGGGCTCCGCTGTTTTCCACCAGCCAAGGGATCCGTCGGCCCAGGTGGCCAGCATGGAATTCCACCAGCGGCGCTCAACGTCCGACCTGGGCTCGAACGAAAGGAGCAGGTCGAGGCGTTCGCCGCCAGTTAGCGCGTTCAGAAGATCGCTGGCATGGGCCGGCGTGATGTCGGGAAACGCGCTCCAGAGCAACCTGAGTCGTTCAGCCCCAAGCGAGATATCACCCTTCTTGCACATCTCGGCGAGGAGGCGGCGAACGCGAGGGCTGGCATCGCTCGCGAAATCAATGAATTGTGCGTCCGTGGCGGTCATGCCCATCTTGATGAGCGCTCGCAATGCGGCGGCGCGCACGCGTCCATCAGGATGCCGGAGTGCGTCGTGCAGGCGGCCATCGTCTTCAGGTTTTGCCGATTCGGCGAGCGAAAGTACGACACTCCACGGGGCCTTCTTTGCGTCAACGAGCGACCGCCAGAAATCGGCGGGGTCTCCATGTTGCTGCGTTCGATACGTGTGGGCAGCAAAAGCGCGCATTCCTGCCGATTTGTCGATCAGCGCCCGATGCAAGACAGCGACAGGCACCGGCGGCGCAACGCGCGCCATGGCCCGGAGTGCGAGCTGCCTGACGATGGGGTGTTTCGCATTGAGGGCTATCGCGGTCAACTCCCGGCGCGATGTATCAGGGAGATCGTCCAGCATCCGGAATGCGATCACCGGAATGGACGGGTCGGGATCGTTGATGGCTCTCTTCAACAGCGCGTGCCCGATAGCCTCGGGGCGAGCGAGAAGGATGCTGAATGCCCAGCGCCGGAGCGGCGCATACGGTGAATCCAGAGCGTGTACGAGACGCTCATCGTTTCGCGTCAGCCAGGCTTCCAGTGTTCGATGAAGCCGGTCGCGATCGAAGCGCGAATGCCCTTCGAGCCTAAAAAACAAGGGCATCAAGGCAAACACGTCATCTTCGTCGCAGCGGTCGATCAGTCGGTCTGCAATATCCGTCGCCGCCTCACGCACCGGATTAACCCAGTCGGCGGAACGGATCAGGCTCGCTGTGAGCGCCAGGCGCGACGCGTTCGCCTCCAGTTCGCGAACCGCACGCTCACGCAGGTGACCAGACCAATGCATAGCGACGAGAAACTGCCCGGCCTCGCGAGTACCTTGATCGACATCGGGCCGGGCCAGGCGGTCGAGCAAGTCGGTCGGGAGATCGTCAGCGCGAGGACGGCGCCAGGAACGCATACGCTGATCGAGTTCGAGGAGCACTGATGGGCCGAGCTGCAGAAGTACGGCCCTTGCCTGGAGGACTCGGTCATCAGTGCCCGGCAGCCGGCCCGTGCTCTCGAGCGCCCATTGCAGGATGCCCTCCAGGAGATTCGCTTGTTCCGCCGATATGGCGTTCGGCCGTTTTCGCCAGTGATCCAGCCACCGAATGAAGCTCATTGTGCTGCAGTCCCTGTCCTGGCGAGTCGCCTAGTGTGGCGAGGACTCAGCCGGCCTGCCAGTACCCGGTCGCCTTCACCCAGTCCTTGTCGATGCCACGCGTCTCCACCAGCAACGAACGCAGCGCGCGTGCACGCATGGACTCGACGGCGACCCACCAGAACGTATCGCCGGCCGGAATCGGTAGCGCGGCGATGGCCTCGTCCATCGACGGCGACTCACCGCGAACGAACCAGCGCACATCGCGGCGCAGCGACTGCTTCTCGTCGGCCGAGGCGATTTCAGCGAGCACAGTCACCGGTGTAGACGAAGGCATTTCCTCGAGCCACCGGCCGATGGCGGGCAGGGCGGTTTCGTCGCCGACGAGTACGTAGTGATCGTAGTCGTCGGGGATGACCATGGAGCCGCGAGGACCGCCGACGCCGAGCTTATCGCCGACCTTCACCGATTCCGCCCAAGTCGATGCCGGGCCTTCGCCGTGCAGCACGAAGTCGATATCGAGTTCGTTGCTGGCGGCGTCGTAGCGGCGCGGGGTGTAATCGCGGGCGGGCGAGGGCGTGAGGCCTTCGGGGTAGACCGGGCCATCTGGCCCCATCGTCGGGCGATTGATCGCGCCGTCTTCCACCGGGAAGAACAGCTTCACGTGATCGTCCGGCGAGGCTGAGACGAAGCCGGCGAGGTCTGGACCGGTCAGCGTGACGCGCACCATGTGCGGGGTGAGCCGTGTGACCTGCTTCACCTCGAGCAGGCGCATCTTCAGTTCATGACGCACGCGCTGGATGGCATGCCGTTCGGTGGCGCTCATGCATTGCGCTCCGCGATCGCCTTGGCGGCGGATTCGATGATGGCGGCGACGCGCTGCGTTTCGGCGTCGTCCCAGGACTTGTGATGGTTCATGAGCTGGTGCTTGATCGTATGCATCGCTTCGCGGATGGCATTGGGCACGCCCATGCGGCGCATGTGGCGGGACATCACCTGCAGGCGCTCGGTGAGAGCCTCGAGGGTGTCGCGGTTCTCCAGGAGAAACTTGCTGCCCGCCTCGGTGATGGCGTAGAGCTTCTTGCCGCCGGTTTCCGCTTCGACGCGGGCGTAGCCCAGCTCTTCGAGCATGGTCAGGGTCGGGTAGATGGCGCCGGGACTGGGGCTGTACTGGCCGTCGAACATTTCCTCGATGGTGCGGATCAGTTCGTAGCCGTGGCGCGGCTGCTCCTCGATCAGGGCGAGGAGCAGCAGGCGCAGGTCGCCCGTGCCGAACATGCGGCCGCCACCGAACCGACCGCCGCCGCGACCGCCACGCATGCCGTCACGATCGTCGAAACCGAACGGGCCACCGCCGAAACGGCCGCCGCGGCCCATGGCCATGGCGGCCATCTGTTCGTGGAAACGGTGTTTGGCGTGATGGAAAAAGTGCATGGGTGCTCTCCGATGTATCGTACGTAGTGATCGTACGATATATCTTAAGAAACACTCTTGGCAAGGGGGTGGCAGTGCCGGTATGGGCCGGCTGCCGCCGGATCGCCGATAAATCGGCTCCCACATAAATCGGCTCCTACCGCGCGGGGGATGCGGTTTAGCCGAAGGTGAAAGTGAACATGTGGAAGTTGGCCTTCGGGATCTTGATGGTGAGGATGTGATCCTTGTAGCCATCACCATCGAACAGCGTGTAGAGCTTGCTCGCCTGCACCGTGACCGGCGCCTGGGGCTTGCCGTCCACGGCCACCTCGACGGTGATCGGGTCGTTGGCGCTGGC
Source organism: Luteibacter rhizovicinus DSM 16549 (assembly GCF_001887595.1). Classification (NCBI taxonomy): domain Bacteria; kingdom Pseudomonadati; phylum Pseudomonadota; class Gammaproteobacteria; order Lysobacterales; family Rhodanobacteraceae; genus Luteibacter; species Luteibacter rhizovicinus. The sequence goes on along the minus strand of NZ_CP017480.1, from coordinate 4,438,381 downwards.
GACCATGTGCACCTTCTTCGCCTTGTAGTGCAGGCGAATCTCACCGCTGGCGCCGACCAGGCTGGCGTTGTCGCGGCCGATCTCCCAGCGTCCGACCAGGGCGAACTTGTTCAGTTCCAGGCGGGACGGCGCGGTGAAGTCGCGCGTACCGGTGTCCTTGCCCTCGGGGCTGGCGTTGTTCGCGCTGCGGTCGGCGCCGAAGTACATCTCCGGTGAGCCCAGCTGGGTGAAGTCCGGGGCGTCCTTGTCGGTCTCGCTGGCAGCGGCCGCGTCGGCCAGGCGCGGCAGGCCCAGCAACGTACGGATGGCGTTCTCCATGTCCATGTAGTTGCCTTCGCCGTAGTGGTGCGCCACGACGTTGCCGCGCTGATCCACGAGGTACTCGGCCGGCCAGTACTGGTTGTCCCAGGCGTCCCAGGTTTCCAGGTCGTTGTCCTGGGCCACCGGGTACTTGATGCCGAAACGGGCGATGGCGTCGCGGACGTTGCCTTCCTGCTTCTCGAACGGGAATTCCGGGGAATGCACGCCGACGATCACCAGGCCCTTGTCCTTGTACTGGTCGTACCAGTGGGTGACATGGGGCAGGGTGCGCAGGCAGTTGATGCAGGAATACGTCCAGAAATCGATCAGGACGACCTTGCCGCGCAGGCCTTTCATGGTCAGCGGCGGGGAGTTGTGCCACTTGGCGATGCCGGCGAACTCGGGCGCGGTCTGGGCGGCCATCGCCGTGCCGGTCGCGGCCAGGGAGGCCAGCGCGACGAACAGGGCGAGGAAGGCGAGGCGGATGGGACGCATGGAAACTCCGTGTTTTCTGGGTGCCGTGAGTAGACCGGCCGATGGCCCGGCACCTTACAACGGCAGGTGCGCTAAAATCCCGTCTTTGCCAGCCTCGCGAGCCAGCCGACGCGCCATGACTTCGATCAAGCAGGACGACCTCATCCAGAGCGTCGCAGACGCCCTCCAGTACATCTCGTACTACCACCCGGTCGACTACATCCGGAACCTCTCCGCTGCCTACGAGCGCGAAGAGTCGCCGGCTGCCAAGGACGCCATCGCCCAGATCCTGATCAACTCGCGCATGTGCGCCGAGGGCCACCGGCCGATCTGCCAGGACACCGGCATCGTCACGGTCTTCCTCAAGGTGGGCATGAACGTGCGCTGGGACGACGCCACCATGGGCGTCGAGGACATGGTCAACGAGGGCGTCCGTCGCGCCTATAACGATCCGGACAACAAGCTGCGCGCCTCCGTGCTCGCCGATCCCGCCGGCAAGCGCATGAACACGCGCGACAACACGCCGGCCGTGGTCAACGTCTCGATCGTTCCCGGCGACAAGGTCGACATCATCGTCGCGGCGAAGGGCGGTGGTTCGGAAGCCAAGTCCAAGTTCGCCATGCTCAACCCGTCCGACTCGATCGTCGACTGGGTGCTGAAGACGGTCCCGACCATGGGCGCCGGCTGGTGCCCGCCGGGCATGCTCGGCATCGGTATCGGCGGCACCGCCGAGAAGGCGATGCTGCTGGCGAAAGAGGCTCTCATGGAGCCGATCGACATCGTCGACCTGATCGCCCGCGGCCCGTCCAACCGTGCCGAAGAGCTGCGCCTGGAACTGTACGAAAAGGTCAACGCGCTCGGCATCGGTGCGCAGGGCCTCGGTGGCCTGACCACGGTGCTCGACATCAAGGTCAAGGATTACCCGACCCACGCCGCCAACCTGCCGGTCGCCCTGATCCCGAACTGCGCCGCCACGCGTCACGCGCACTTCGTGCTCGATGGTTCGGGTCCGGTCGCACTGGATCCGCCGTCGCTGGAAGACTGGCCGAAGCTCACCTACGACTCCTCGAAGGGCCGTCGCGTGGACCTCGATACGATCACCCGCGAGGACGTGCAGAGCTGGAAGCCGGGCGAGACCATCCTGCTCAACGGCAAGCTGCTCACCGGTCGCGATGCCGCGCACAAGCGCATGATCGACATGCTCAACCGCGGTGAACAGCTGCCGGTCGACTTCACCAACCGCTTCATCTACTACGTGGGTCCGGTCGATCCGGTGCGTGACGAAGTCGTCGGTCCCGCTGGCCCGACCACCGCCACGCGCATGGACAAGTTCACGCGCCAGATGCTCGAGACGACCGGCCTGCTCGGCATGGTCGGCAAGAGCGAGCGCGGGCCGACCGCGATCGATGCGATCCGCGACAACAAGGCCGTCTACCTGATGGCGGTGGGTGGTGCGGCGTACCTCGTGTCGAAGGCGATCAAGGCCTCGCGCGTGCTGGCCTTCGAAGACCTCGGCATGGAAGCGATCTATGAGTTCGAGGTGAAGGACATGCCGGTGACGGTCGCGGTCGATAGCGCCGGTTCGTCGGTGCATATCTCCGGGCCCAAGGAATGGCAGTCGCGGATCGGGAAGATTCCGGTCGTCGTGGTCTAAAGCTCTGGCTCTCTGTAGGAGCCGATTCATCGGCGATGGCCGCGCAGCGGCCGCCAGGGTGTCGCAAGCCCCCTATCGCCGATGAATCGGCTCCTACAAGAGCAGGGTTGCGTCAGCTGGTGAGGCGCCAGGTGTGCCTTGCAATTTGCTCATCCTCTTCTGTGGGGATGACGCGGGAATCGAAATCACCGATCCATTGCAGGCCGGCGAGGATGGTGTCGCGGGTGACCGCGTCGTTCTCGCCGATGCCGCCGGTGAAAACCAGCAGGTCGATGCCGCCGAGAGAGGCGATCATGCCGGCGATCTGCTTGCGTGCCGCGTGCACGAAGACATCGAGTGCGAGACGTGACGCCGCGGTGTCCATCGTGTGCAGCTCGCGCATGTCGCTCGTACCACCGGACAAACCTTTCAAACCCGATTCGCGATCGACCAGCGTCTCCAGGCGCCTGGCGTCGAAGCCGCGTTCGCGCATCAGGTAGATCAGCACGCCGGGATCCAGGTCGCCCGGACGCGTACCCATCACGATGCCGCCGGTGGGTGTGAGGCCCATCGTCGTGTCGATCGACTTGCCATCGCGCACGGCACAGAGGCTGGCGCCGTTGCCGAGGTGCGCGATGACGAGTCGGGCCGGCACGGCGTCGCCGAGTTGCCGCACGATGGACTCGTACGACAGCCCGTGAAAGCCGTAACGCTCAATGCCGCCAGCGCGCAGATCCGCGGGTAAGGGCAGGGTGCGGGCGACTTCCGGCATCGTCGCGTGGAACGCTGTGTCGAAGCAGGCGACCTGGGGCACGCCGGGGAATGCCACGCGGCAGCGCTTCACCATCTGCACTGCCGCAGGGACGTGCAGCGGCGCGAAGGCACGGGCTTCATCCAGATGCACCATCAACTGCTCGTCGATACGCGCATGCTCACGTACGTTCGGGCCGCCATGCACGAGACGATGACCGATGGCGTCCGGTGCCGGTAGCCCCTTATCGCGCAGCGTACCGACAATGGTCGTTACCGGGTCGCTGCCATTGCCCGCGGACTCGGTGTTCTCCGTGAGCAAGGCTTCGCACGTATCGCCGTCGACGCGGTACAGCCCGTACTTCAGTGACGACGATCCCGTGTTGAGCGCAAGCACATGGCCCGTGGTAACGCTCACTCGTCAACCTCCTCGGCCTTCCACTGCCAGTCACGCACGTCGGGCAGGTCCTGGCCGTGTTCGCTGACGTAAAGCTTGTGTCGCTGGATGTCCGACCAGTAGCGCTGCGTCGCCGCCTCGCGCTGGTCGGCGAGGCGTGGCACGCGGTTTATCACATCGAGGGCGAGCTGGAAGCGATCCATATTGTTCAGCACCATCATGTCCAGTGCGGTCGTCGTCGTACCTTCTTCCTTGTAGCCACGCACGTGGATGTTGTCGTGGTTGTGCCGGCGGTAGGTCAGCTTGTGGATGATGCCCGGATAACCGTGGAAGGCGAAGATCACCGGCTTGTCCTTGGTGAACAGGTCGTCGAACACGTCGTCGTCCATGCCGTGCGGATGCTCGTCCGGCGTTTCCAGCGACATCAGGTCGACCACGTTGACCATGCGGATGCGGATATCGGGCACGTACTCGCGAAGCAACATGATCGCGGCGAGCACTTCGACCGTGGGCGCATCGCCTGCGGACGCCATCACTACATCGGGATCGTCCTCGCCACGACCGGCCCACGACCAGATGCCTGCGCCGGCGGTGCAATGGCGCACGGCGCTCTCCATGTCCAGCCATTGCCAGTCCGGCTGCTTGCCGGCGATGATCACGTTGACGTAATGGCGGCTGCGCAGGCAATGGTCGGCGACCGAAAGCAGGCAGTTCGCATCCGGCGGCAGGTAGACGCGGACGATCTCGGACTTCTTGTTGGCGACATGGTCGATGAAGCCCGGGTCCTGATGCGAGAAGCCGTTATGGTCCTGATGCCACACATGCGAGCTCAGGAGGTAGTTGAGCGAGGCGATCGGCGGCCGCCACGACATCTTGCGCGTGACCTTGAGCCACTTCGCGTGCTGGTTGAACATCGAATCGATGATGTGGATGAAGGCTTCATAGCAGGAGAAAAATCCATGCCGGCCGGTGAGAAGGTAGCCTTCGAGCCAGCCCTGGCACTGGTGCTCGCTGAGCACTTCCATCACGCGGCCTTCGGGCGAAAGATTCTCGTCCACGCCTTCGTACTCGCCCAGCCAGGTCTTGCCGCTGACTTCGTAAATCGCCTCCAGGCGGTTCGACGCGGTTTCGTCCGGACCGAACACGCGGAACGTTTCCATGTTCTGCTGCATCACGCCGCTCAGGAACTTGCCGAGCACTCGCGTCGCTTCGGCCTTGTGGTCGCCCGGCGTCTTGACGTCCTGGGCAAACGGGCGGAAGTGCGGCATGTGCAGCTGCTTGAGCAGCAGGCCGCCATTCGCGTGCGGGTTCATGCCCATGCGCCGCTGGCCACGCGGAGCGAGCGTTGCGAACTCGTCGCGGAACCGTCCGCGCTCGTCGAAGAGTTCGTGTGCGTCGTAACTCTTCATCCAGTCTTCGAGGATCTTCAGGTGCTCGTCGTTATCGAACTTGTCGATGGGTACCTGGTGCGCGCGCCACGTCCCTTCCACGGGCTTGCCGTCGACCACCTTCGGGCCGGTCCACCCTTTGGGGCTACGCAGCACGATCATCGGCCAGCGTGGTCGTTTCGCCTCGGACGCCGTGCCCTCGCGGGCCTCGGTCTGGATACGCCGGATCTCGTCCAGGCAGGTATCCAGCGCCGCGGCGAAGGCCTGGTGCATCGGCTCGGGCTCATGGCCTTCGACGAAATGGGGTTCGTAGCCGTAGCCGCGCATGAGGTCGCGGAGCTCTTCCGGCTCGATGCGGGCGAGCACCGTCGGATTGGCGATCTTGAAACCGTTGAGGTGCAGGATCGGCAGCACCGCGCCATCACGCACGGGATTGAGGAACTTGTTCGAGTGCCAGCTGGTCGCCAGCGCGCCCGTTTCAGCCTCGCCGTCACCGACGACGCAACTGACGATCAGGTCGGGGTTGTCGAAGGCCGCGCCGAAGGCATGCGACAGCGAGTAGCCCAGTTCGCCGCCCTCGTGGATGGAGCCCGGGGTTTCCGGTGCCACGTGGCTCGGAATGCCATACGGCCAGGAGAACTGGCGGAACAACTCGCGCATGCCGGCCACGCTGCGGTCGATATGCGGGTAGATCTCGGTGTAAGAACCTTCGAGATAGGTATGCGCCACCAGCCCCGGTCCGCCATGGCCGGGGCCGATGACGTAGATCATGTTGAGGTCGCGCTCGACGATCGCGCGATTGAGATGGGTGTAGATGAAGTTGAGGCCGGTGGTCGTTCCCCAATGGCCGAGCAGACGATGCTTGATGTGTTCCCGCGTGAGGGGCTCGTCGAGCATGGGGTTGTCACGGAGGTAGATCTGGCCAACAGTGAGGTAGTTGGCGGCGCGCCAGTAGGCGTGCATGCGACGAAGCAGGTCGGGCGCAAGCGGCTCGGTCATGGGGAGCTATCCAGGCGACGGGGTCCCCTTGAGAGTATGCGGGGGAGGATTGCCACGGCGTGAAAGATCAGACCCAATTTGCCCCACGCGACCCTGCGTCATTGCCGCACCCAGTTGCTCGTTTCCGACGTCTCGTTGTCCATGAATGCGTCGAGTTCCTCAATGTCGTAGGCGTTCTCCCAATGCTCCAGGATGCTGCCGTCATCAAATCGCCATAATCCACAGAAGGGCATGTCGATCTCGCGATCGCCGCAGCGAGCCCGGATGCTGCCGAGTACGGCGCCAAAATAGTCATTGGCAACGATGATATCCACACTCATCTCTAGTGTTTGCTCGCTCTTGAGAATCAGCGCGTTCATCCTTTCGACCACGGCTTTCTTGCCGTAGACGATGCCGCTCTCGCCGGCGGTGCGTCGCTGAGCGGTATGCAGCACCATGTCCTCGTCGGCATGGCGCTCGATACGACGCAGATCGTCGTAGATAGACCGAAGGGTGGCTATGTTGGGATGCAGGGTCGACATGGGAACGTCTCCGGCTGGATGGATGTCAGCGCCCAGTGATCTTCGTCGGCGCGTCACGAGTGGAGCGCCAGCCGGGTCCGGGCCGACGAGGCCTCCGTGGCCCAGAGGAAACCATGGGATGAAGGCGATATGGTTCCGGGCCGCATGATCCAGCACGGCGTCGTCGGCCCGGTCGGCGACGTTGTGGAGGTTTTCGATGGCTACGATCCGCGCGGTCTTCTGGGCCCCGATCAGTTGTGGGACGCTGACGCCCGGCTGGTTCGACAGGCCAAGATGACGAATCTTGCCTTGTTCCTGGAGGCGCACGAGATGCAGCGTGTCGTCCAGCGTGATGACGTGCTCGGGTACGGCCACCGCGGGGCGGCAAAGCGTGACCATGGTGGCACTTCCTTGTCCACGAGGGGCCCGGCCGCTTTCCCGGCCGGGCCTGGGTTCACTACGTCACAAGACGATGAGGGTGGCGATGCCACTTGCGTTGGTCACGCCAGTGGGAGATGCGCACTGGTTGCCGAGCGTATCTGCGAGGTTTGCGAGGACGAACTGGGACGTCGCCGTGTGACCGCTGAAGCGACCGGAGGTGATACTTCCGTTTGCCGTGATGACAAGATTTCCATCGAGAGGTACCGGCGTCCACGTCGCATTGTGCATGCCCACCATACAAGCGACGGATTCGTCATTGTCATGCGCTTTTGACGGAGCAGACGCGAAAAGGGCCATGCCGAACAGCACGGCGACAATGACGAGGGTGATGCGCGATCCGTAAGCCGGACGGCTTGTGAATGACGTTGACATGGTGGTCCTCCCTGGACGATTGACACTGTTTCCCTGTGATCTAGCGGTCGATCTTTCACCCTGTTTCGCGGGCACGCGGTGGTCGCGCCTGAACCTGTGAGGGTACGTACGCTAGTCTCGGCTTTGTTACCTGCTCGTGAGGTTTTTCGAAGTAAAAGCAGGTGGTTCGGGAGCCGGTATCTGCACGCTGTCTGTCGGGAGAGGCACTTGCAGGGCGCCTGCCGAAATCACATGGCGATGGCCTGTCAGTCGTGCGATCCAAGCTCGCGCGTATTCTTCTCGAGCACTTTCAGGCCGTCTTCGTTCTTGCGCTGCGAGGCGCGTTCGCGCTCGGACTGTTCGAGGACGCGCTGGCGTTCCAGCAATTCGCGCGTCGGCGGCGGGGGCACGGAGGACGACGTCCGCGTGGACACGAACCCCGAGGTGTCGTTGGACGGCGGCGGGGCGGGCGGCAGGTCGGGAATCGGAGCGCGTGCCGGTTCCGGTGCGGAAGCCGCCGCGGGAGGCAAGGTATCTGCCACGGCATCACGACGCGACATGACTTTCCAGGCGAACAAGCCGAGCAGGACACCGATGCCGAGGACGAGCAAGGCGGGCAACAGGCGCGATCCATGCGACGACGCGCCGCGGCGACGGGCCGCCTTCGCGCCCTTCCTGGAGGCCGGAGCCGCCGCCGCGCTGCCCGGTAGCGCCGTGTCGAGGTGATCGGGAAGCTTGAGCAGCACGCGCAAGACCTCGCCATCCATCAGCTGCAGGCGCGGCTGGCGACGCTGGATGTTGATCGCCTCGCTGCTGAAGCGGCCACGGGTAACGAGGATGCCCTTGGTCGCGGCCTCGTTGAGCATCACGCTGAGCAGCTCGTTGACTTCCGCCACCTCCACCTCGAGGGCGTCCCAGTGCTTGCACTGCAGGATCACCGACTCGGTGCCACGGGTCAGTCGCAGGTCGACGCCGGCGGACAGGGCCTTGAGCGAGGTGACCGGTGCGTGGTGCTCCACCCGGTAGCCCTGCGCACGGTAGTGCTCGGCAAGCAGGTGCTCGAAGTCTTGCCAGGTCAGGCGCGCGAGTGCGTCTGTGCCACCGGCGGAAGGCTGTCGAGCGGAAAACATCGTTGGGTAAGTCCTGCCGGAAATCGGATCGGCATCATAACCGCTCGCGCGGCCTCATCGAAAAGGTTATCGGCGTCACGGAATCAGGCTTTAGCCGGCGCAGGTGGCGTCTTCACATTCGTGAGCGATTGCCGCCGGGGCGGCCAACCGCTAAATTGGGAGGAATGTCTTGGGGGATTACAGGGGTTTGAGCACGTGATGAAGTACGCAGTAGTGAAAGGTGCGATGGCTGTCGCCGTGACGACGATGCTGTCCGCCTGTGGTGGCAAGAACCTGATCGAAAGCGACATGAGCCGCACCGTGGCGGCCAGCCCGGCCTCGCCGTGGCTGACCCTGGAGAACAAGGGCGATCACGTGGTGGCCGTTGGCGGTCTGTCGGGCCCGTCCAAGGTCGAGGTGTCGCCGGACATTCCTTCGGCGGTCGAAGCCGTGCTGCGCACCTCGTTGCAGCCGAAGTACTTCACCGACCTGATCATCGGCTGCCGTGGGTTGCAGCAGGCTACCGCCGTGCACACACCGGAGGGTCAGACCTCGGTCATGACCATGGACCTGACGGTGAACTGCCGCATTGTCGCCCGCGGCGTCGTGGTTTCGAAGAGCTATCACGTCAGCCAGACGGCGCCGGTGGAGACTGATCCGCCGCGTCTGGATGCCATGGTGCCGAAGCTGATTACGGGGGCGTCGACGCAGCTGGCGGATCAGGTGTGGGCGGATGTGGTGGCTACTGGGGTGCGTCGCTGACGCCCTCAGGCTTCGGCGGGGGCTGCGGTGCGCAGGGCGTCGCGGCAGGCGATCAGTTGGGCCTGGGTGAAGGTCTGGCCAGGGCTCGCCAATAGGGCCGAGTCGGGGTCGGCCAGGCCTTGCTCGATCAGCACGTCCAGCATCGCCACGCGGCTGGCGGCCAGCAAGGCGCGTCCCAGCGGTGTGCGTGCGCCTGCGTCGGCGGGGTCCGCACGCTCGGCCAGTGCCTGGACCACGCGCGAGGGGAAGGCCCAGTGGCGTGCGGCGTGCAGCGACAGCCGCTCGATCTGCTGGGCCAGGGCGGCGACCAGCGGACGGCTGAAGGCCGTGGCGCGGGTGTCGTTCTGTTCCTCGAGCTCGAGCAGGATCGTCTGCGCCCCGGTCTGGCTGATCAGGCCGGCAAGAAAGGCTTCGAAGGGGTCGCAGACATCGCGGCCCAGGTAGATGCACGCGCGGGCGCAGCGCTCGGCGTGCTCCCACAGCCGCTCGCCGGCGTGCTGGCTGGCGCCGCCCATGTTGGTACGCAGGATCGGCCGCATGACCAACTGCATGACCACGCGGCGCAAGCCGTCCTGGCCGAGCAGGGTGATCGCCTGCGCCAGGCCGGTCACCGGCCGCGAGGTCTTGAAGAAGGCGCTGTTCGCCACCCGGACGATCTCACCCACCAGCACGGTGTCGCGGGCGATCAGCTCGGCCAGTGCGCGGCTGTCCGAATCGTCGTTGCGCAGCGAACGCATGAGCTGCGGCACCACCGATGGCAGCCGGGGCAGGGAGCCGACGTCGAAACGCTCGCCGCCGAACGCGTCGCGTACGCGACGCAACACGCTCTGTTCGGCGGGGGAGAACGCCGCGTCGTCCGACGGCGAGAGGCCGAGCACGAGGCGATAGAAGCGGTCTTCGATTTCTTCGGCGGCCAGCGCGCTGACCGGTGCTTCCACCACGGGCATGTCGATGACCACCGGCGTGCGGGTCACGGCGGCGTGCGCGGGCACGAAGGATGGGGCGGAAGGCGCGGTGCCGCCGCCGAACAACTTCCTGAAGAACCGGCCGATCACGCGGGTGTCTCGATATGGGGGACCCCGCCAGTATATGCCGCGGCCGGGTGGGAAACACTTGGCTGCCCATGCGCTGACGAGTGGGTTCGCGGCCTGGCGTGGCGCGGTTAGGATGGGGCCATGGACCACATGCCACTCAGCAGGATCGCCTTGCCACCCGGTGGCTGGCCGAGCGTGCTCGATTTCCTTTGCGAGCGCTTCCCAGCGGTCAGTCGCGAGGCCTGGGAAGACCGCATGGAACGCGGGCTCGTCCAGGCGAACGGCCACGGGGTCGATCACCTCACCCCCTACCGTCCCGGCGACATCGTCACCTACCGGCGCGAGGTGCCGGCCGAGCCGCGCATCCCGTTCGAGGAAACGATCGTCTACCAGGACGACGACCTCGTGGTGGCGGACAAGCCGCACTTCCTGCCGGTCATGCCGGCCGGGCGCTACGTGGAGGAGACGTTGTCGGTGCGCCTGGTCCGTCGTCTCGGCAATCCGGACCTGGTCGCGCTGCACCGGCTGGACCGCGGCACCGCCGGCCTGGTCGTGTTCTCGGCACGGCCGTCCAGTCGCGATGCCTATACGCGCTTGTTCCGCGAGCGCGCCATCGCCAAGACCTACGAAGCGCTGGCGCCACCGTTGCCCGGACTGACGTTTCCGCTTTCCCGATGCAGCCGCATCGAGCGCGGCGAGCCGTTCTTTCGCACGCACGAAGTGCAAGGCCCCGCGAATGCCACCACCCACGTCGACGTGATCGAGCGTGGCGAGCACGCGTGGCGCTACCGACTGGAGCCCGTCACCGGACGCAAGCACCAGTTGCGCGTGCACATGGCAGGGTTGGGCGCGCCCATCCTGGGCGATCCGATGTATCCCGAGCTGCGTGAGGAGACGGCGGATTTCAGCGAGCCGATGCAGCTGCTCGCTCGCGAGCTCGCGTTCATCGATCCCTTCAGTGGCGAAGAGCGGCGCTTTCTAAGTTTACGTTCACTCGACCTTTGATCCTTGCGGGCGCAGACTATGCGCTCCCCCGCCAACCCTTCCCGGATGACTCCCGCCCCTGGCTTCCGCACCGTAGCCCTGATCATCGCGAGCGCGATGTTCATGGAACAGCTGGACGGCACCATCCTGGCCACGGCGTTGCCTTCGATGGCGGAATCGTTCGACGTGTCGCCGCTGCACATGAGCGTGGCGCTCACCTCGTACATGCTCAGCCTTGCGGTGTTCATCCCCGCCAGCGGCGCCATTGCCGATCGCTACGGCTCGCGCAACGTCTTCCGCGCGGCGATCGCGATCTTCACCCTGGGCTCGATCCTCTGTGGGCTCTCGGGCAATCTGCCACTGCTGGTGCTGTCGCGCCTGTTGCAAGGCATGGGTGGAGCGATGATGGTGCCCGTCGGGCGCCTGGTGCTGCTGCGATCGGTGCCGAAGTCCGAGCTGGTCAGCGCCATGTCGTGGCTACTCGTGCCCGCGCTGATCGGTCCGGTCGTCGGACCGCCGCTGGGCGGCTTTATCGTCACCTGGGTGTCGTGGCGCTGGATCTTCTATATCAACGTGCCGATCGGCATTGCCGGCATGTGGCTGGCCACGAAGTACGTGCCCGACGTGCGCATTGCGGAGCGGCAGCGCTTCGACCGGGTGGGCTTCGTGCTCTCGGGCATCTCGCTGTCATGCCTGGTGTTCGGACTGGAGCTGGCCAGTCGCGGTGATACCTCGGGTCTGGGTTCCGTCGGGCTGATCGTGGGCGGCCTCATCGTCGGCGCCGTGTACGTATGGCATTCGAAGCGCGTAGCGAATCCCATCCTCGACCTGTCGTTGATGCGTTTTCCCACGTTTCGTCTTTCGGTGATCGCCGGTTCACTGACGCGCATCACCGCGGGGTCGGTGCCCTTCCTGTTGCCACTGATGATGCAGCTGGGCTTCGGTTTTTCCGCGGCGCACAGTGGCGTGGTGACCTTCGTGTCGGCGCTCGGCGCGATGCTGATGAAGGCCACCGCCGCACCGGTGCTGCGGATGTGGGGCTTTCGCGCCACCCTCGTCTGGAACGGCGTGCTGTCGATGGTCTGCGTCGCCCTGTGCGCGGCCTTTCGCCCGGACTGGCCGCTGTGGACGATCTACACCGTCCTGCTGCTGAGCGGTTTCTTCCAGTCGCTGCAGTTCAGTGCGTATAACACGGTGGCTTACGCGGACGTGCCGAGCGAGCGCTTCTCCAGTGCGACCAGTTTCTACACGACGTTCCAGCAGCTGATGCTGTCGCTGGGCATCTGCGTCGCCGCCGCGGCCCTGCATGTGTCGGTGACGTGGAACGGGCATGCCCATGCGCAGTTGCCTGATTTCAGCGTGGCCTTCCTGGTGGTGACGTTTGTCTCGTTGATCGCGGCGCCGGTGTGTTTGTTGCTGCCGAAGAATGCTGGCGCGGAAATGAGCGGTCACCGCGCCCGGTAGCATGGCAGCGCCGCTGTGCTGCTCCATGTGGGAGCCGCTTTAGCGGCGATGCTCTTCCCTGCAGAAAAGCATCGCCGCTGAAGCGGCTCCCACACAGGGCAGGCCCCGCAAGGCAGGCCCCACAAGGCAGGCCCCAATCAACCAAGGGGTCAGGGCAGGGTGATGGGGTGTTGCATCCACGAGCCGACCAGGCCGGGCATGGCTCCCAGGCGCTTCGCCTGCGCGACGAACTGTCGACGTGGGATCTCCACGGCGCCCATCGACAACAGGTGATCGTTGGTCACCTGGGCGTCGAGGAAGGGAAAGCCCCAGCGATGCAGGAACTGGCACATGCCGGCAAGCGCGACCTTCGAGCCGCCGGTGCGGGCCGAGAACATCGACTCGCCGCAGAACAGCCGACCGACGGCGACGCCGTATATGCCACCGACGAGCGAACCGCGATCCCACACTTCGACGCTGTGCGCATGGCCTTGCCGATGCAGCTCTTCGTACGCAGCGATCATGTCGTCGCCGATCCACGTGCCGACCGCGCCGCTACGCGGTGCCGCGCAGGCGCGCATGACGCGGGTGAACGAGGTATCCGCCGTGAGGCGCCAGTTGGACTTCGACAGCTGCTTGCGCAGGCTGCGACTGATGTGGACCGCATCGGTGCGAAACACGCAGCGCGGATCCGGCGACCACCAGAGAATCGGCTCGTCTTCGTTGAACCAGGGGAATACGCCCTGTGCATAGGCCGCGATCAGTCGCTCGGCAGAGAGGTCGCCACCCCAGGCAAGCAGGCCGTTGGGTTCGACAAGAGCGTCCTCCGGATCGGGAAACAGGCCGGGGCGCAGCGGATTCAGTTGCGGCAGGCGGATCATCGGTCCGCGTACGGCGAATGGGCGAGCAGTTCGTCGCGGTAGGTTTCGCGATGCAGCGCTTCCTGTTCGAGCGCGCCGGCCACGGCCTGACGGAAACCTTCGTGGGCGATGTAATGCCGCGAGTGGGTCAGGGTCGGCAGGAAGCCGCGGGCCAGCTTGTGCTCGCCCTGCGCGCCGGGTTCGAAACGGCCGATGCCTTCGCGGATCGCATAGTCGATGCCACGGTAATAGCAGAGCTCGAAGTGCAGTCCGGACACTTCCACGCTGGCGCCCCAGTAGCGTCCATACAGCGCATCGCCGCCGCGCAGGAACAGCGCCATCGCGACGATCTCCTGGCCGTCGCGCGCCATCGCCACCTGCACCTTCGGGCCGAGGGTGCGGCCGAGGTACTGAAAGAAGCGCGAGGTCAGGGCGGCGTGGTTGCCCTTGAGGTCGAAGGTGAGTGCGTAAAGTGCATGGATCTGCCGCCACTCGTCGTCGGACAGTTCGTCGCCGCCGCGCATGCTCAGGCGCAGGCCGGAGGCCTCGGCATAGGCGCGTTCCTGGCGGATGTTCTTCCGCTTCTTCGCCTTGAGCGAAGCCAGGAAGCCGTCGAAATCGGCGTAGGCCTGGTTGTGCCAGTGGAACTGGTAGTCGCTGCGGACCAGCCAGCGATCGTCGAAGGCGTCCAGGTCGGCGTCGGCGAGGAAGTTGGCGTGGATCGAGGACAGGCCGAGGCGATCCGCTTCGTCCACGAGTGCGGCGGTGAGCCGGTTGCGCAGGATGTCCGCCTCGAGGCCGTCACGCACCAGCAGCCGGGGGCCGGGTACGGGCGAGTAGGGCGAGGCGACCAGCATCTTCGGGTAGTAATCCCCGCCGGCGCGTTCCCAGGCCGAGGCCCAGCTCCAGTCGAAGACGAACTCGCCGTGCGAGTTGCCCTTGAGGTAGGTGGGCGAGGCAGCGACCAGCCGATCGTGGCTGTCGAAGATGCCCAGGTGGTACGGCTTCCAGCCGTAGTCTTCGCGCAGGCAGCCCTTCGCTTCCATGCCGCTGAGGAACGCGTGCGAGACGAAGGGGTTGCCGTCGGGCACAAGCGCGTCCCAGTCGGCGGCCGGAATGCCGCCAAGGCTGTCGAGAAAACGAATGCCGGTCATCGGCGGTTGCCCCGCGCGCAAGGCGCGGGGCCGGTTCCGGTCAGGTCAGCATGTGCTGCTGGTCCAGCCAGCGCTCGGCGTCGAGCGCCGCCATGCAGCCGAAGCCCGCCGAGGTGACCGCCTGGCGGTAGACGTGGTCGGCCACGTCACCCGCGGCGAACACGCCCGGCACCGAGGTGGCCGTGGCGCCGCCGTGCAGGCCGGACTGGATCTGGATGTAGCCGTCCTTCATCTCGAGCTGGCCTTCGAAGATGCCGGTGGCCGGGGTGTGGCCGATCGCCACGAAGAAGCCCTGGGCATCGAGGTCGCGCTTCACGCCGGTGTTGACGTCCTTGACGCGGACGCCGGTCACGCCGGAGTCGTCGCCCAGCACTTCGTCGACCTGGTGGTTCCAGAGCAGCTCGATCTTGCCGGCAGCGACCTTTTCGAAGACCTTGTCCTGCATGATCTTTTCCGCGCGGAATTTGTCGCGGCGGTGGACCAGGTAGACCTTGCGGGCGATATTGGCCAGGTACAGCGCC
The DNA here is from genome assembly GCF_001887595.1 of Luteibacter rhizovicinus DSM 16549. Lineage (NCBI taxonomy): Bacteria > Pseudomonadati > Pseudomonadota > Gammaproteobacteria > Lysobacterales > Rhodanobacteraceae > Luteibacter > Luteibacter rhizovicinus. The sequence continues at coordinate 4,423,281 of NZ_CP017480.1, read as the reverse complement.
TCTTCCACGGCGGTGTTGCCGCCGCCGACCACGACCACGTCCTGCTCGCGGAAGAAGAAGCCGTCGCAGGTGGCGCAGGCGGAGACGCCGCGACCCTTGAACTTCTCTTCCGAGGCGATGCCCAGGTACTTGGCGGTCGCGCCGGTGGTGATGATCAGGGCGTCGGCGGTGTATTCGCCGCTGTCACCCTTCAGGCGGAACGGGCGGTTGCCCAGGTCCACGCTGTGGATATGGTCGAACACCATCTCGGTTTCGAAGCGCTCGGCGTGCTCGGCCATGCGCCGCATCAGTTCCGGACCCTGAACACCCTTTTCGTCACCCGGCCAGTTGTCCACCTCGGTGGTGGTCATCAGCTGGCCGCCCTGCGCCAGGCCGGTGATCATGGTCGGCTTGAGATTGGCGCGCGCCGCGTAGACGGCGGCCGTGTATCCGGCAGGACCGGAGCCGAGGATCAGCAGGCGGCTGTGCTTGGGGGTGCTCATGTATAATCCTTGAGGTTTACTGCGGCGTGTTTCGGTCGTACCGCTAGCCCCTTGCGGCAGGATGCTAAAGCCGTGTCGAGGGTTTGCGAGGTGTGTCGACCCGGAAGAATGGGGAAGACCGGGGTGCGATTCAAGACTCAATGCAATGACGGCTCTCGCCTTGTCCCCACGGGGCGGCTTTTATCTCATTCAGGATCCTCCAAAAGATGCGCATTGGTATCCCCTCCGAAACCAAGACCCTCGAAGGCCGCGTGGCCCTCATCCCGGCCGCTGCGGCCGATCTGGTCCGCCGTGGCCATGAGGTCTTCATCCAGTCCGGCGCCGGCAGCAAGAGCGGCTACTCGGACGCCGACTACTCGCTGCTGGGTGTCAACGTGGTGCCCGACGCCGCCGCCCTGTACGAAAAGGGTGAGCTGATCGTCAAGGTCAAGGAACCGATCGAGGGCGATCTCAAGCTGCTCAAGAAGCACCACCTGCTGTTCTGCTACCTGCACCTGGCCGCCGAACCGGCGCTGACCAAGAGCCTGCTGGACATCGGCCTGACCGGTATCGCCTTCGAATCCGTGGATGAGAACGGCGTCCTGCCGCTGCTGCTGCCGATGTCCGTCATCGCCGGCCGCATCGCCACCCAGATCGGCACGACCCTCCTGCACCAGCCCAACGGTGGCAAGGGCAAGCTGCTCGGCGGCATGGCCTCCACCCCGCGTGGCAAGGTCGTCGTCCTCGGCGCCGGCGCTGCCGGTGGTAACGCCGCTGCCCTGGCCGCCTCGGCCGGTGCCAACGTCGTCGTCTTCGACAAGCGCCAGGACCGCCTCGCCGAGATGATGGCCATGGGCCCGAACGTCACCGCGCTGTACGCCTATGAGTCGTCGGTCGCCGAAGAAGTCCGCAACGCCGACATCGTCGTCGGTGCCGTGCTGATCCCGTCCGCCAAGGCCCCGCGCGTCGTCACCGAAGCCATGGTCAAGACGATGGAGAAGGGCTCGGTGCTCGTCGACATCTCGATCGACCAGGGCGGCTGCTTCGAAACCTCGAAGCCGACCACCTGGAAGGCGCCGACCTACGACGTCCACGGCGTGACGCACTTCTGCGTGACCAACATGCCGGGCGCGGTCCCGCAGACCTCGTCCACCGCCATTTCGGCCGCCATCCTGCCGTACGTGCAGCGCCTGGCTGCCGGTAACGAGTGGCGCGACCACGCGGCGCTGGCCGGCGGTATCAACATCGAGGGTGGCAAGGTCGTGCACCCGGCCCTTCAGGGCATGGCATGATGCCGAAAACCCGATCCGAGGTCCTCTGCTAAGTGGCGCGCAGCGCGAAAGTCGTAAAGAAACAGGCACGGAGCCAGGTCAAGGCCCAGCAGCGGGAGGGCTTGAGCGACGAGCTCAAGCGCCGCCTGCGTGAAGCCGGGGCGTTGCTGCTGTTGCCGCTTGCCCTGTACCTGCTCGTCTGCCTGCTCAGCTACAACGATCAGGACCCGAGCTGGGGCCACATGGGCATCGCCGATCGGGCCACCAACTTCGGTGGCTCGATCGGGGCGAATATCGCCAACCTGCTCAGGTACATCTTCGGCCTGGTTTCTTACTGCTTTCCGCTGCTCCTGCTTGCACTGGGCGTGCAGGTGCTCCGCGCGCGCGGCGAACGTCTCGTCGCGCCGTGGGAGCCCTCCCTGCGTCTCATCGGGTTCGTGTTTTTCTTCATCACCGGCCCCGCGCTGGTGTATCTGAACGTCGATTCGCCCGTGTTGCCGGAAGGCCCGGGCGGCATCGTCGGCAAGTGGGTGGGCCACGGCCTGCACAGTGCGCTTGGTGACAAGGGCGCACCGCTGCTCCTGCTCGCCGTCTTCCTCATCGCCGTCACCCTTGCTACCGGTCTGTCCTGGTTCAAGCTCATGGATCTGACGGGGCAGGGCGTCGTGCGCCTGGGCGGCTGGTTCGGCGGGAAGATGCGTCGTGCACCGGAAGTCATGGCCGCACGCAACGCACGCGCCGAGCGTGAGGTGGTCAAGAAGGCCGAGGCGATCAAACAGGCCAAACGCGAGCCCGTGCGTATCGAGACCCCGGTCCCGATGGTGGTCAAGAGCGATCGCGCGTCCCGCGAAAACCAGATTCCCCTGTTTACCGGCGCATCGATGAACGGCGAAGTCCCGCCGCTGTCGCTGCTCGACGAAGCACCGCCGCAAGGCCCGGGCTACTCCGAGGAAACCCTCGAAGTCCTCTCGCGCCAGGTGGAGCTCAAGCTCAAGGATTTCCGCATCGAGGCCCGCGTCATGGGCGTCTATCCGGGTCCGGTGATTACCCGTTTCGAACTGGAACCCGCCGCCGGTGTTCGCGGCAGCCAGGTGTCCAGCCTCGACAAGGACATTGCGCGCGGCCTTTCCGTGGTCAGCGTGCGCGTGGTCGACGTGATTCCCGGCAAGAACGTCATCGGCCTGGAAATCCCCAACACGAAGAAGCAGATCGTCTACCTCTCCGAGATCCTGCGGTCGGAGAAGTACGATCAGATGAAGTCGCCGCTGGCGCTGGCGCTGGGCAAGGACATCGGTGGCAAGGCCGTCGTCACCGACCTGGCCAAGATGCCGCATCTGCTCGTCGCCGGTACCACCGGTTCGGGTAAGTCCGTGGCGGTGAACGCCATGGTGCTGAGCCTGCTGTACAAGGCCAGCCCGAAAGACGTGCGCATGATCATGATCGACCCGAAGATGCTGGAACTCTCGGTCTACGAGGGCATTCCGCATCTGCTGGCGCCGGTCGTCACCGACATGAAGGAAGCCGCCAACGCCCTGCGCTGGTGCGTGGCCGAGATGGAGCGTCGTTACAAGCTCATGGCCGCGGTCGGCGTGCGTAACCTCGGTGGCTTCAACAAGAAGGTGAAGGACGCCGAGAGCAGCGGCCAGCCCTTGCTCGATCCGCTGTTCCGCGCCAACCCGGACATGCCGGGCATGGTCGCCGAGCCGCTCGAGCCGCTGCCGCACATCGTCATCATCATCGACGAATTCGCCGACATGATGATGATCGTCGGCAAGAAGGTCGAAGAACTCATCGCACGTCTGGCGCAGAAGGCGCGCGCCGCGGGCGTGCACCTGATCCTCGCCACGCAGCGTCCGTCGGTGGATGTGATCACCGGCCTGATCAAGGCGAACATCCCGACGCGCATCGCGTTCCAGGTGTCGTCGAAGATCGACTCGCGCACCATCCTCGATCAGTCCGGCGCGGAAGCGCTGCTCGGTCACGGCGACATGCTTTACCTGCCCCCGGGTACGGCCACGCCCGAGCGCGTGCACGGTGCCTTCGTCGACGATCACGAAGTGCATAACGTGGTCGAGTGGCTGCGTGCGCAGGGTGCGCCGAACTACATCACCGGCGTGCTCGAAGAAATCCAGTCCACCTCGGACGGCAAGATCATCAACGACTCCGGCCTGCCGCAGGATGCCGAAGGCGATAGCGACAGCGACAACGCGCTCTACGACCGCGCCGTGCGTGTGGTCACCGAGACGCGTCGCGCGTCCATCTCCGGCGTGCAGCGTCACCTGCGCATCGGCTACAACCGCGCCGCCCGCCTCGTCGAACAGATGGAGCAGGACGGTATCGTCAGCGCGCCGCAGCACAACGGCAACCGCGAAGTGCTCGCGCCGCCGCCCCCGAAGGACTGATTCCCCCATGAACGACATGAAGCCGGGCGCGCTACGCCAGCGCCCCTGGGGCTTGCTCGTTACCGGTGACCTCGCACCCACGTCCGAGGTTCTGGACGAGGTCGAGAGCATTTTCGAGCTCAACCCCTCCATTCCGGGACTGGAGCTGCGCGCCGACGACGGTCGCGCCTGCTTCGTCACCCGCGATTACCCCACGGGCCATACCGCCGGCGTCGACGATGCGCTCGAAGTGATCTTCGCCGAACAGGAAGCCATCGCCGAGATCGTCGTGCTCGGCCAGGAAGCCCGGCCGGTCCACCACGCCACGCGCGCCGCGCCGTTCTGGCATCGTGACGGCAAGGCCATCGCCGATATCAGCGAGAAAATGGAAGCGGGCGAGATCAGCCCGACCGAAGCCATCGACATGCTTAAGTCGCTGTTCGAAACCGATCGCTGACAATCGCGCCGACCCTAATGGAATTCGCCCCATGAAACGCTTCCTGCTTGCCGCGACCCTGTCCCTCCTCAGCCTGCCGATCTTCGCCGCCGCCGGTCCGGCCCGCGAACGGCTGGATGCCTTTTCCAAGGGCCTGCACTCGGTGACGGGGCGGTTCAGCCAGACGTTGATCAACGCGAACGGCGACGCCGGCAAGACCACCACGGGCACCATGGCGCTGGAGGCACCGCGTCAGTTCCGCTGGGAAACGCTGGCCCCGTACAAGCAGACCATCGTCGCCGACGGCAGCCGCGTATGGCTGTACGACCCGGACCTCGAGCAGGTCACGGTGCGCAAGCAGAGCAGCGAAGAGGCACAGAGTCCTTTGACCGTCCTGACCGACCTGTCGCAGATGGACAAGGACTTCAAGGTCACCGAGAAGGGCGAACACGACGGCCTGGTCTGGCTGCGTCTGCAGTCCACCGGCAAGGATCCGCAGTTCGACTTCGCCGACCTCGGCTTCGACGCCGGCGGCTTGGCGCAGATGGTCTTCAAGGACCAGCTCGGCAATACGACGAAGATCCAGTTCGCCGGCTGGGTGAAGAATGGCCCGGTCGACGCCGGCACGTTCGACTTCGTGCCGCCGCAGGGCACCGATGTCATCGGCGATGCGCCGGTGTTGCAGACCCAGCCGGTCAAGTAAGCGGATAGCCGGTTGTGAACCGGATAGCCGGCTGCGCCGGCTCATGTCTCATGGGCCTTCGGCCCACCGCGGCATCGCTGGACTCACGCCAGCACGGTAGGAGCCGATTCATCGGCGATGCTCTATGTGGGAGCCGATTTATCGGCGATAGGGTGCTTGCCGTAACCTGGCCCAATGCCGCGGGTTCGCCGATGAATCGGCTCCTACACAACTCGCGGCAATCGCGGGAGCTGCTGAGAATAAATTCAGATGATCCCGACTAGGGTGCTTGGGCATCTCGCAGGCTAATTCCCGACGTACCGCGCCATGACACGCCTACGACGGTCTTGGGGGTGCCGGTCGGGACGAAGATGCCGTGCCGTTGTAGCCTTAAGTGCTGCCATGGTTGGCTCGCAGAGAACTCGCAATGACTAAAATCATCCGAATTGCCCAAGACTTTTCCGACGTCCCCAGTGGCCGCCATCTAGCGGATGGCGAGTTCAGCGGCGAACGGTTTCGTGAGGAATGGCTGGTCCCCGCACTTGAAAAAGAGGATGTTGTCGATGTGGTCTTCGACGATGCCGAAGGCTACGGATCTTCGTTCCTGGAAGAAGCTTTCGGAGGCCTCGTTCGCGCCCACGGCTACACCAAGGAATTTCTGGCAAAGCACCTCCGCCTGATCGCAGAATCCCGTGCCGCTCAGAGATATCGCCGGGTTGCCCAGTCGGTCATCGACGAAGCGTTGGTAACTGCCGGGCGGGAGTAACTAGCCGATGACTGACGGATATATCGATCAAGGCACGAGCGCACTTATTTCCGTGGGTGTGAGTACGCTGGTCAGTTATCTCGTTGCGAAACGAACTTCCCGAGAAACGAGTGCACAGGCTGCACTCACGGCTGCCAGGGACGCGGTGGGGTCGACCATTGAGCAGATCGCTCTTGCCGTGAAACGCTATTGGCGCGCTGACGGCCAGGATCCGAAGCTAGAGTCCGACATTGCCAGCTTGTTCGATGCGCTTGACCTTAGACTCGACGTGCTGTTTGCCCATGCGATACCCATCGTTTTGCCTGAGGTCGTTCGGGCTCGAATCGACGGGCTGTACACCCTGAGCACCGGCGCGACCTACGCTACGGTTGGACGAGTTCGCGATGCAGGCACCGTCGAGCGAATCAAAGTATTGGCAAGCGACCTACGCAGGTCATTGATCGACCTTAGCCTTACGCCAAAGCTCCGCTAGCGCTCCTTCAGGCAGCCTGCGGACGAAGCCGCAGCCTGAGGACATATGCGCGGCGGAGGCTGCGTGCCCATTTTCGGTGATGTGAGCGCCCGATTCTTCGGCGATGCTTCATGTGGGAGCCGATTTATCGGCGATAGGGTGCTTGCCGTAACCTGGCCCGCTGCCGCGGGATCGCCGATGAATCGGCTCCCACAATTGCCGATCCTGCACGGGTGTGGTGGTCTTGGAGGTTGACGGGGTGGTGGGGCGCGCGGGAAAGTACGCCCCGGTGACGACAGGGGCGTCCCAGGGGAAAACACTTCACTCTCGGAATGACCCGTCGTGCCCGTGCGCGCGACGCGGCTGTGTTCGCCTCGCGTTCGATCAATGGATGAAACGACGAGAAAGGAAGAGGCATGAATTGGTACGTGGAAGTGCTCAAGAAGTACGTGGTATTCGACGGCCGTGCGCGTCGCAAGGAATACTGGATGTTCGTCCTGTTCAACACGCTTATCGCGGTCGGTCTGATGATCCTCGGTGTCGTGATATCAGGTCCCGGGCGCGGCCAGATGCTGAGCAATGTGTATCAGCTCGCCGTGCTTCTCCCGAGCGTCGCCGTCGGCATCCGCCGCATGCATGACACGGATCACAGCGGTTGGTGGATTCTCGTGCCGATCGTGAACCTGATCTTCGCCTGCACGGAAGGCACGCGCGGTCCGAACCGCTTCGGCGGCGATCCGAAGCTGACCGAACAGTTCGCCTGAAAAGTCCGCGGGCCTCATTCGCAGGCCCGGGAGGCTGAGGGGAGGGGTCGGCCGTGCCGGCTCCTCCCGGTTCGCAATTTCATGCCAGACTCGCCGCACACAGGATGGTGGGGAGTGGGGAAGGCATGATTGTGGTCTGGGCCATCATTGGCGCGATCGTCGGGGCATTCGTTACCCAGGGTTGGGAGGGCGCGGTCGGCGGCTTGGCGATCGGGCTGGTCTGGGGACGGATGTCCGGGCTGAAGCGGGACCTCGACGAGGTTCGCAGGCGGCTGGCGACGCTGGGGACGATCGCCGGCAAAGCCGGCTCCCACGCGGAGCAGGGCGCTTCGTCCGAGACCTTTCTGGGTGAACGGGCCGAGTGGCCGGGTGCGACGACTATTGACGGCGCACCTACGGTGTCCGGGCCCGACAGGCCTATCGCCGGCGAAGCCGGCTCCCACATAAAGGCGGAGCCTTCGCCTGGCACCGGCGAAGCCGGCTCCCACATAAAAGCGGAGGCTTCTCCAATCGCCGGTACAGCCGGCTCCCACAGTTCTGCCACGCCACCGGCTATGCCGCCGTTGCCTTCGGGCGGCGGGGCGCCTGCGCCGCGGCCGATCTTTCCGCCGCCGGTGGTGCCGGCTGGCCCCTCGTGGGTCGAGCGGCTGGTCGATGCGGGCAAGCGCTGGATCACCGAAGGCAATGTGCCGGTGAAGGTCGGCATGCTGGTGTTGTTTGCCGGCGTGGCCGCCTTCCTGAAATACGCCTCGGACCAGGGGCTGTTCCATATGCCGATTTCCGTTCGCCTCAGCCTTGTGGCCGTGGCGGCGATCGCAGGAGTGGCGTTTGGCTGGGTGCAGCGCGACAAGCGCCGTTCGTTTGCACTGGCGTTGCAGGGCGGTGCGATCGGTGTGCTGGTGATGACGGTATTCGCCGCCTATCGCCTGTACGGACTCATTCCGGCGACAGCGACCTTCGCCTTGCTCATCGTCTTTGTCGCCGGCCTCGGCGTGCTTGCAGTGTTGCAGGACGCGCTCGCGATCGCCGTGCTTGGCCTCATCGCTGGTTTCGCCGCGCCGATCATCGCGTCGACGGGGCAGGGTAATCATGTTGCCCTGTTCTCGTATTACGCCGTGCTCAACCTCGGCATCCTCGGTATCGCGTGGAAGAAAGCCTGGCGCGTGCTCAACGTGCTCGGTTTCATCGCGACCTTCGGCGTGGGTACGGCGTGGGGCGTACTCAGTTACCGGCCGGCGTTGTTCGCCAGCACCGAGCCCTTCCTGATCCTGCATTTCCTGCTCTATCTCGCCGTGCCCTGGCTGCATGTCATGCGCTCGCCGAAGCGGGAGCGCGCGATCCTCGATGGTTGCCTGATGTTCGGCAATCCCCTCGCCAGTCTGTTACTGCAAGGTGCCTTGCTCGACTGGGCGCCGATGCCGCTGGCGATCTCCGCCCTGGTCGCCGCGGCGATCTATGTCGCGATCGCCTTCGCTATCCGCCAGCGCGATGACATGGGCCTGTTGCGCGAGACCTGGGCCGTGCTGGCCGTGGCCTTTGCGACGATCGCCGTGCCGCTCGCGCTGAGTGCGAGTGTCACCGCAAGCGTGTTCGCGCTCGAGGGTGCGGGGCTGATCTGGCTCGGTTTCCGCCAAGCACGACGTCTGCCACGCTGGGCCGGTGTGTTCCTGCAACTGGCGGCGGCAGCGGCGTGGACCCTCGCCACGCTGTTCACGCATCACACCAACGATCTGCCCATCCTCAATGCCGTGTTCATCGGCAGCCTGTTGCTGGTCGTCGGTGCCGGCATCGGCGTGTGGCAGTTCGACCGGCATGGCATGTCGCGTGGTGTCTCGGGCCTCGCGCGCGTGGGCCTGATGCTCTGGGCGATGGCCTGGTGGCTGGTGAGTTTCGCCAACGAGATCGATACGTTCGTGGTCGATCGCCCGCTGGCCTTCGGATCCTGGCTGGTCGTGCTTGCCGTAACGGCATGGATCCTGGCCGAAGCCTGCAAGCGCGTGCGCAAGCTCGATCTGGGCGTCGTCCTCGCCTTCAGCGTGCCGCTGTTCCTGTTCGCCGGCATGTTGCTGGCGTTGTCCGCCGCGAACGAAAACATCCAGCCGCTTGCCGGTTGGCCGCTGGCGGGTGTGGTCGTGATGCTGGTGACGGGCTGGTTCACGCTACGCGCGCTCGTTGCCCATCGGGTCGCGGCGATTCTCGCTGCGACGATCAGTTGGGTGCGCTGGCTCGCCATCGGTACCGCAGCGATCGCGCTGGCCTTCGACTTCGTCGTGACGATGGGGCAGGGCTGGAAGGTGCTGGCCGCCGCCATGCCGACCCTGCTGCTTGCGGCATGCGTGCTGTGGCGTCCGCGCGTCATTGCCGCGCCGCTCGCCGTGTATGCGGAGGCCATTCGCAACGCCGTCGGTGCCTGTGCCGCGGTGGCCTTGTTCTTCGCTGGCGTCATCGCCCTCGGCGCTGCCGGCGAGCCGCGTCCGCTGGTCTTCATCCCCGTCCTCAATCCGGTCGACCTGTTGCTGATCGCCGTGCTTCTGCTCACGGCACGCGGCATCTCCGATGCGAGCACACCGGTGGAAGTGCGTCGCGTCCGGCCTGCCGTCCTCGCCGTGATGTTCTTCATCATCGCGACGAGCATGACGCTGCGCTCCGTGCATCACCTCGGAGGCGTGCCGTGGGATAACGCCATGCCCGGATCGAGTCTCGCCGAGCTGTCGCTCACCGTGGTCTGGAGCATCATCGGCGTGGTCGCCTGGGTGCTGGGTTCGAAGCGTGGCCAGCGGCTGTTGTGGATGGCTGGTGCCGGGACCATGGCGCTCGTGCTGGCGAAGCTCTTGTTGGTCGATCGCGGGCATCTGGGCAACCTGTTCGGCATCGCCTCGTTCATCGCCTATGGCCTGCTGTGCACGGTCATCGGTTACCTCGCGCCCGCACCACCGCGGCAAAGCGCTGAAACCCCGCCGGAGTCTTCGCATGCGTCCTGACGTTCGCCACGCGCTGCTCGCCCTCGCCCTGGTGGCGAGTGGTGCCAGGGCCGCTGCGCCCGCGGATCAATTCGCCCAGGCGTATCCCATCAAGGCGACGCCCGGCGCGCCGGCCTATGTCGTGCCGCTGCCGCAAGACGCCTACAGCTGGACGCGGCCGGAAAGAGCGCTCGCCGATGTCGTCGTCGTCGATGCCACAGGGCAACAAGTGCCGTCAGGCCTCTATCAGCCTCTGCAATCGGTGTCTCGACCGGTGACCTTGCGCTTGCCGCTTCTCGCCGTACCACCGGCGGAAGCGGGCTCACCCGGACCGCGTATCGAGCGCAGCACCAATGGCGACATCGTCATCCAGCCCGGCAACGACAACGGCCCGGCACTGGTGAAGGAATGGCTGATCGATGCGCGTACGCCGATCAACCTCTCGCAAATCACCTTCCCGCCGACCCAGGTCAGCGACGGCGCGGATGCCCAGCTGGACAACGTGTCGATCGACGTCAGCGACGATCTGCAGTCGTGGACCAGCCTGATCCGCCAGGCCACGATCCTGTCCATGGGGCGTGGCGGCAACGCGTCCGATGTCTCCACGGTCAAGATCGAAGGTGCGACAGGCCGCTATTTTCGCGTGCGCATCGTCAGCGGCAGCGTGCATTGGGCGACAGCGGGCGAAGCGACCGCGACGCTTGCCGGTCGCGTGGAAGAAAAACTCGGCGCTGACGACTCCGTTCGCCAGTGGCTGGACGTGCAGCCCACCCGTTCCACGTCCAGCGGGCAGGGCGTCGACTACGATTACGAACTTCCCGCCGCCTTGCCGATCAACGCGCTGCGCCTGAAGCGAGGCAGCGATGCCGTCGCACGCGTGGATGCCGCGTCGCTCGAGGGCGATCACCTCAGTGAGTCACTCGGCACGCTCGTCGTCACCGCGGCGCAGGGTGACGACAACACCACGCTCACCATACCGGCCGGTCGCCGCCAAGCGCTCCGCCTTCACTCCGCCACGCCGTTGCGCGATCCGCCGCAGCTTGCCCTGGGCTGGGTGCCGGATCGCCTCGTTTTCCTGCCGGAGGGGCAGGCGCCGTATCGGCTGCTCGCGGGCAGCCGCGCGGCCAGCCGCCCGGCCTGGCCCATCGCCGATGCCCTGGCCGGCCTGCGCAAGCAGCAGCCGGAAGGCTGGCGGCCGACGGAGGCCAGCACCGGGCCGGGGGAGCGCCTGGCGGGCGAAGACGCTCTCGCCGCACCGAACGCACCTTTCGACTGGACCCGCGTGATCCTGTGGGTGGTGCTCGGCCTGGGTGTGCTGGTGGTCGGGGGGATGGCCGTGAGCCTGCTGCGCAAGCCGCCTACCGGGCCACGTGAAGACCCTTGAGCACGCGTGCACGGTGAACGCGCGATAATGTCCGTTCACCGTCGGCACCGAGTCCCATGTCTTTCCAGTCCCCCGGCCTTTTCGCCGAACCCGAAGCCCTGAAGCCCCTGGCCGAGCGCATGCGTCCGCGCAGCCTCGACGAAATCGTCGGGCAGCAGCGCGTGGCCGGCGAGGGCAAGCCGCTGCGTCGCGCGCTCGAGGCCGGCAAGGTGCATTCGATGATCCTGTGGGGGCCGCCCGGCTGCGGCAAGACCACGCTGGCCCTGCTTGTCGCCCGCTATGCGGACGCCGACTTCCGCGCGATTTCAGCCGTGATGAGCGGGCTGCCGGACGTGCGCAAGGCGCTCGCCGAAGCCGAGGGCAACTTCGCGCAGGGACGTCGCACCGTGCTCTTCGTCGACGAGGTGCATCGTTTCAACAAGGCGCAGCAGGATGCCTTCCTGCCGCACATCGAGCGCGGCGTCATCATCTTCGTCGGCGCGACCACCGAGAATCCGTCGTTCGAGCTCAACTCCGCGTTGCTCTCGCGCTGTCGCGTGCATGTGCTCGATTCGGTCAGCCCGGACGACATCGTCGCCGCGCTGCGTCGTGCGCTTGCCGACAGCGAACGTGGCCTGGGTGATCTCGAACTCACGGTGGAAGACGCGTCGCTGCGCATGATCGCCAGCGCCGCCGATGGCGACGTCCGTCGCGCGCTAACGCTGCTGGAAATCGCCGCCGAGCTGGCCGAGGGCGGCCACATCGACGACGCTACGCTCGAGCAGGTGCTCGCCGATCGAACGCGCCGTTTCGACAAGAGTGGCGAGCAGTTCTACGACCAGATCTCGGCGCTGCATAAATCCGTTCGCTCGTCCGATCCGGATGCCGCCGTGTACTGGCTCACGCGCATGCTCGACGGTGGCTGCGATCCGCTTTACCTGGCGCGCCGCATGACGCGCATGGCCGTCGAAGATGTCGGCCTGGCCGAGCCCCGCGCCTGGCGCATGGCACTCGATGCCTGGGATACCTACGAGCGGCTGGGCAGCCCTGAAGGCGAACTCGGTCTGGCCCAGTTGGCGATCTGGCTGGCGATCTCGCCGAAGAGCAATGCGGCGTACACGGCCTTCAACAAGGCCCGCGCCACGGTGAAACAGATGGGTACGCTCGACGTGCCGATGCACCTGCGCAACGCGCCGACGAAGCTGATGAAGGGCCTGGGCTACGGCACGGGCTACCAGTACGACCACGATGCCGAAGGTGGCGTGGCGCTGGATCAGCAATGCTTGCCCGATGAGCTCGTGGGGATGATGTTTTATGAGCCGGTGGATCGTGGACTGGAGTTGAAGCTCGGCGAGAAGCTGGCGGCGTTGAGGGCGGCGAGGGCGGCGGCTCGGGAAAAGAAGGGGTGAGACCCGCGGGTTGCCGGTCGGGCAACCGAAGGCCCCGTCGCTAGCACCCTATCGCCGATGAATCGGCTCCCACAGGGCATGAGGCATGCGAAACGGGAAAGTCGTGCAAAACGGCAAGGCCGTGCGATTTGGAAAGCGGCACCCTCCCAAAAGGCCGATAGGCGACGCCCCGGTTCCCGACGTACCCTCGAACCACCTCGGCCACGGAGAAGGACCATGCGCATTGCCATAGCCGCCTTGCTTGGCGGGCTTGTGATGTTCCTCTGGGGTGCGTTCGCGCACATGGTCATTCCCATCGGCGAGATGTCGATGCGGGCACCCGTCGACGAAGACAAGCTCATGACGGCCTTGCACGAGAACCTGCCGGCCGAGCACGCGATTTTTGTGCTGCCGTATTTCGACATGGGCAAGGCCAACGATCCCAAGGCGAAGGAGGCGTTCTCCGCGAAGGCCAAGGCCTCGCCTTTTGCCTTCATCGTCTATTCGCCCTATGGCCGTGACTACATGGAAATGGGCGCCAACCTGTTCCATCAGTGGCTGTCCGACACCTTGGCTGCCCTGTTGATCACCCTGATCCTCATCCGTGGCGCGGTGAGTGCGGTTCGCGGGCTCTACGTCGGACTGGGCTTCGGGGTGTTCGCGTGGCTATCGCTCATGGTGCCGTTCTGGAACTGGTACCGCTTCCCAGCCGCCTTCACCGTTGGCACGCTGATCGAGCAGGCGTTCGGCTGGTTGCTTGCCGGTGCGCTGATGGGGTGGTGGCTCGGCAGGGGTGTGAAGAAGGGCTTCGCATCGCGGTAAGCGGGGTCTGGCGGGAGGCTCGCAGGGTTCGCATTGTGTTCGGCGCGTCGTAACCTCCACGGAACCGATCCGGAAGGGCCCCGCGTTTGTCACTCTTCGAAAGCCTCCTTCTCTTGCTCATGGCCGCCGTCGCACTACTGCAGGTGGCACGGCGGCTATCCCTGCCGTACCCCTCGCTGCTCGCGCTGGCGGGTGTCGGCGTGGCGCTGCTGCCCGGTGCGCCGGATTTTCCGATCGATCCACGCACCGCCTTGCCCCTGTTCATCGCACCCGCCTTGATGGATGCGGCCTTCGATTTCCCTGTCGCGCGTGCCAAGCGCTTCTGGGTACCGCTGTTCACCCTGGCCGTCGGTGGTGTGCTGCTGACGGCGATGCTGGTCGCCTGGGCCGGTTGGGCGCTGGCAGGACTGCCCTTCGCCGCGGCCCTCGTGCTCGGCGCCATCGTCGCGCCGCCGGATGCCGCAGCTGCCACGGCGATCCTTTCGGGCATGGCCATTCCGCGCAACACCGACGCGATCATTCGCGGCGAGAGTCTGTTCAACGATGCAGCCGCGCTGCTGTTGTTCGGTGTGGCCTTGTCGGTGCAGACGGCGGGTGCGGTGACCGCGCCGCAGGTCGTCGGCTTTGCGCTGGCCGCGCCGGGTGGTGTGTTGTTCGGCATGCTGGTCGGGTGGCTGCTGCCACTCGCCACGCGATACATCAGCGGCGCACTCGACAGCAACCTGTTCCAGTTCGTCAATACCTTCCTCGTCTGGATCGTTGCCGAGCACCTGCATGTATCGCCGGTGCTCGCTGTCGTCGCGATGGCGATGACCGTCGCTGGCCGGCGCGCCGATCCATCCTCGCCGCGACTGCGTGTGCAGTCGTACGCGGTGTGGGGCGCGGTGGTGTTCGTGCTCAATGTCACGGCATTCCTCTTGATGGGCCTGCAGGCGCGGCGCATCGTCGGTGACATGAGTGGCGAGCATCTTCGCCAGGCCTTGATGTTCGCAGGGATCGTCACGGCCATCGTGGTGGTCGTGCGCCTGGTCTTTGCGTTGAGTTTCAACCGTACCGTCGCCTGGTACCGGGCGCGTCTCGGCAGGGAACCGGCTGCCAGCTGGCAGCAGGCGACGCTGGCCGGCTGGTGTGGCATGCGTGGCCTGGTGACCCTGGCGACGGCCTTCATCCTCCCGGAGAACTTTCCTCAGCGCGATACCGTGGTGCTCACCGCGTTCTCCGTCGTGCTCGCGACGCTTGTCGTGCAGGGTATGACGCTGGCGCCGGTGATCCGTCTGCTCGGCCTCGATCATCGCGCTGCCGGTGAGCAGGAGCTGCGTGCGGTACGCCTGGGGCTGGTCAAGGCGGCACTGGAGCGCATGGCTGTCGAAGCGGACGAGGAGGGCACACGTCTCGCTGCGCTCTATCGCATCGAGGCCGACGCCTTCGACGAACCGGCGCGCGCCGAGGCCTTCGACCGGCATTGCGCGCTGGCCCAGGCGGCGGTCGCCGCGCAGCGTGTCGAGCTGGAACGCTGCCGTGTCGACTTCCAGTTGAGCGATGACGATTACAACTTCCTCCTCGAACAACTGGACTGGCGCGAGCTCACCGTGCTTCCCGCCGAGGCGACACGCATCACCGGCGGCTAGCCGAAGATGCATATACGGCAGTAAGACGCAGTTCTCAGTTACGTCGTTTCCGTCGTGAAAATCAGGTTTTGGCCGATACGGCCGGTGGGGTGCGGCGACATACGGTGCCAGCACCACTCATCGACTGGAGCTCACGATCATGGCAAAGACCCTCATCACCTGGCCGCCCGGCTCCGTGGATGCATCCCTTCCTGGTAGCGAGATATCGAAAGATTTTTCGCACACCAGCCATCTCTGAAGTTCGTTGGGGAGTTGGCACTAGGGATTAATGGGGGTCCAGGATGTCTTCGCATGACCACACCACCGCCCCCCGTGGCGGTGTTTTCCGTTATGACCGTACGCTGCCGATCGCGGGGTACTTACCGTGATGCCGGTCACCGTGCTGCTGGCCGATGAGCAGGCGCTGCTGCGTGAGGGCGTCGCATCGCTGCTGACCGCGTTACCGCGCTACGAGGTGATCGGCAGCACCGCTGATGGACGCGACTGCGTGCGTAGTGCGTTGCGGTGCCAGCCGGGCCTGATCGTGTTCGACTGCGCCATGCGTGGGCTGAGCGGTCTGGAGGCCATCCGCCGTATCGCACCGCGCTGCCCGCGGACCCGGTTGCTCTGTCTTTCCTCCTACGACGACTCGCGCTGGGTGCGCGCCGCGTTCGATGCCGGGGCGCACGGCTATGTGCTCAAACGCGATGGCTTCGAGGTGCTGCACGAAGCGATCGACAGCGTGATGCGCTCGCGTTTTTTCATCAGTCCGGATATCGCCCATCTGCTGGTGGATGGCATGCGCCGAAGCAGTTCGCCGTCGTTCGCGCCGCGCGAGCCGTTGAGTCCACGCGAACGGGAAATCACCCAGCTGTTCGCCGAAGGGCTCAGTGCGAAGGACATTGCATCGCGGCTGCACGTGAGCGTGAAAACCGTAGGCACGCACCGTGAGCACATCATGGCCAAGCTCGGTATCAACGGCATCGCGCAACTCACGCGTTATGCCTTGCGCGAAGGCCTCACGGCGCTCGAACCATGAGATGAAGCGATCAGGCATCGCACGCGCGGGAATCAGTTTTTTCCCGATCCCGCGCGTGTGGTCCCGACCGGATAGTGGCTCCACCAGGACCCACTACGCCGCACCGGGAGATCACTCATGGCCGACTTCAACAGCTTCTTTCCCACCTTGCTCAAACACGAGGGTGGGTTCGTCAACGACCCGGCGGATCCGGGTGGTGCGACCAACAAGGGCGTGACCATCGGAACGTTCGGGCAGTGCGCCCAGCGCCTGCTCGACATCCCGCCCACGCTCGACAACCTGCGCGCACTGACCGACGCCCAGGCCGGCATCATCTACAAGGCGCTCTACTGGGACAAGGTGCACGGCGACGAGATCGCTCTGCAGTCGCTGGCGAACATCGTCTTCGACTTCCAGGTCAATGCCGGCGGCAACGCATCGAAGCTGCTGCAACGCGTGTTGAACACCCTCGGGGCCACACCGCCACTGGCCGTGGACGGCGCGATCGGTGCCGGCACGATGGCCGCCCTGGCAAAAGCCAATAGCGTGGCCGTCTACACGGCCTATAAGCAGGGGCGCAAGGATTACTACACCGATCTGGTGAACAGGAAGCCCACCCTGGGCAAGTTCCTCAAAGGCTGGCTGGCCCGCGTGGACTCGTTCCCCGACCTGGCACCCGCTGCAAAGGGAGGCGTCTGAGCCATGGCTGCGCAGACCTCCCTGAACACCTTGATCGAAGCCATTGCCGGCGCCGTCGTCGACGCGCAGGACCGCATCGAGCAACACCAGATGTCGCACCTCAGCGACTTCTTCGACGAAGACAACCGGCCGAAGAGCGTCGTCATCCGCATGCCGTCCATGCATCCGGATGCCGGCGAGGATGACGAAGACCTCTACCGTGCGCCGATCCTGCCGCTGGTCTCGACCAACGTGCTGCGCATCAAGGAGGTGGAAATCACCTTCGATGCCGACATCGGGCCGCTGATCGAGGGTGATACGCCGGACGACGACTCGACGTCGCAGCCGGGTTGGAAGGGCAAGCCCGCCTCATCGCGACCGCATCTCCGCGTCGATCCGGCCGCTGGCGGCAAGGAAGGCAAGGGTGGCTCGGTGCACGTGATGATTCGTGTGGAAGGCAGCGAACCCACCGACGGTGCGGCACGGCTGATGAACCACCTCTCACAGACCCAGGGGGTCTTCAAGACGTTCAAGCCGGGCGACTGATCCGTCGATCGCGCTGAACCGCGGTGCGCATCCCGCGCGGCGCGTCAAACACCATAAGGAGTCACATCATGGCTGACGAACTCGTCAACATCTCAAGCCAGTTCAAGGGTCTTCCCATCGCCGACCTGATCGGCTCGCCGCTCACCGCGGCGTGCGAAGCCCAGGTCAAGCTTGCCCAGGCCACCGCGGATTTCATCAAGGTCATCGGCTTCCTGCCGCCGGCCGCGAACGATGCCACGGGCGTGGGCGCCACACGTACCGCGAGCTTCAAGTTCAAGCGTCCCGTCGACGACCCGAACGGCACGGGCATCGCCGAAGAAGAGGTCGAGCTGGAAGTGCCGCTGCTGGCCATCGTCAAGGTCCCGAACCTGAGCATCACCACGGTGGACATCACCTTCAACATGGAAGTGAAGTCGTCCTTCAGCCAGACCGAGAAGGATTCCAAGAGCGGCTCCTTCGATGCCTCGATGTCGATCGGCTGGGGCATCTTCAAGGCCACCGCGAAGGTGTCCGGTGCGGTGTCCTCGTCGAAGGAAAGCACCCGTGCGTCGGATAACTCGGCCAAGTACAACGTCGCGGTTCACGCCGAAGACGGTGGCGCGCCGGAAGGCCTGATGCGCGTGCTCGACATCCTGCAGACCGCCTGCGCGCCCCGCAAGATCAGCGCGCCGGTGCCTGTCACGGATACGCCGGCGCTTGCCGGTGGTGGTGCGGCCGCCGGTGGCGGTGCCGCGGCTGGCGGTTAAGCGTTTCGGTTCCAACCCGGATCGCGGCGCCCGCGAGGTCGCCGCGATCCCTTCCCGGAGAGACACAGGATGTTCGACCTGACCGACGTGAAGTTCGTCAAACGCGTGGTTGTCGGTAGCGACAACCCCAACCAGATGAACAGTGAGGCGAAGATCGAGGAAGCGCGTGCGCTGCTCAATCGTTGCCTGACCGATTCGCCGCGCGGCTCCATCATCGCCACGGAAAAGAGCTTCACCATCCTGCAGATCGGCGAGCACCAGGTGGTGCTGCAGTGGATCTGCTACCACGTGGGTTTCCCACGCAAACCCTCCTGGCTGGTCGGGGAGTAGGGCGATGGCCGTCTGCACGTTCGACCAATTGCTGTATGCGCTGCGGGTGTCGGTGGAAGCGGCCAATGAAGCCTTGCGGCGGCGCCGCGCCCTGCACGTCGAGGCAGGCGACACCGATGGCCAGGCCCTGCACGTGGATATCCCGCGTGATCCCGGGCCGGATGCGCCGCTGGAACCGGTCGTGATACCGCTGCGTGCCTTTCGCGATCCCCGCGTACCGCAGGTGACTGAGCTGTCCGTGGCCTTCGACTGCCAGCTGCGCTATGAGCGCGGGCCCTTCGGCGTCGACGAACTGGTGATCGACATGCGGCCGCCAAAGCGCAGCTGGTTCCGGAAAAAACGGGTACATCACATGAGCATCAGTTTTCGCAGTACGGACGCCTGGCAGCCGCGCATCGTCCTCGATGATCGGGTCGTGCACGTGCCGGCCGAGGCGGGGGTGGGGTGATGGACAAGCTTTCGGGGATGCGGGTGTCGGCGCCGTGGGCGAGGGCAGTGCTGGCGTGTGTGGATGAGGTGCCGGCGGGGACATTGCGGCGGCGCCGGAGACGGGTTCTGGGGATGGTGCTTGTGGGGTTGATCGTTGTGGGAGTGGGGGTTGTGGTCCGGGTCTGCCGGGTTGGGGGCTTGGGTTTATTCATTCATTAGGAGGGAGTTTTTATGACTTTGAAGATTGGAAAAGCATCGCCGATGAATCGGCTCCTACAGGGGACGGTCGTGTTGGTGGGGGTCTGCCTGTTTTCCGGGGCGGCGGTGGCAGCGCAGCCGCAGGGGAAGTGGAGCGGGTTGGTGCAGCAGGGCAACTCGGATGTGAGCGCGCAGCTGGCGTTTACGCCGGACAAGGTGGACGTGCATTTCGACGAGCCGTTCTCGTGCAACGTGCCGGCGAAGTTCCTGAAAGATGGGGATGCCGGCGCCGCCGTGTATCGCTTCGGCGTCTCCACGAACGGCGGCAAGTTCTGCCAGGACCTTCAGGGTCGCGATCTGACCTTCAAGCCGGGTAAGGACGGTCGTCTGGCGATCGACTTCCCCTCGGCCAAGACCACCTGGCACGGCGACCTGAAACCGTCGTCGGCGGTTCCGGCGCAACCCTGAGGGAGGTCGCCATCATGGACACCATGCTGCTCTTCACCCGCTTCTGGCTGCTGCTGGCGGCAGTGGGCGGCGCCATCCTTCCGGTGGCGCTCGGTAACGAGGTCTCGCGCAAACGTGCCGTCGTGCAGGTGGTGTGCGGGGCGATGATGGCCATCTTTCTCGCGCCCATGTTGGAACGGCGTTTCCTTCCGGATTCGCCGGCCCAGATCCAGGCCGGCGTTTCCTTCCTGGTCGGCTGTTTCGGACTGCGCCTGACGATGATCGCCCAGCGGTTGATCGACTCGCGAGGCGAAACGCTGGCCAACCGCGTCATCGACCGTATCGCTGGAGGCGACAACCCGTGAACGATGGGCTTTTTTATCTCTATGCCGACCTTTCCTGCAGCGCGGTCATGATGGCCTGCGGGTGTTGGCTGCTGACCGACAGGCATCTGGGTCGGGTGCTACGAGTGTGTCACGCCTTCATCGCGGCGGGAGCGCTGGTGAACGTGCTGGGCATCGTCGCCGACCGGGTTGGCTTTCACGACATCAGCTATGGCCATGTCTGGCCTGGCGAGGTGATGACCAATATCGGGACGGCGGTGCTCATGAGTAAGTGGGTCTGGCGGTCGATGCGTCGTCGCCAGGCTGCGCTCGGCGACGTGGTCTGAGGTCGGGCCGATGTTCTCGCAAGAAGTCCCCGCGTACTATGCGAGCACGTCGGTGACTTCCTAAAGGACAGGTAATGGCATTCAAGAAGCGAGTTGCGCTAAGGCGGGTGTCTGCGTCGCTGATGTTGGCGCTCACTTTTCAAGCCACCGCTGCGGATCTGCCGAAAGACGTCCAGGCTCAGCTACCGAAGGGATTCGAGGTCATGCAGTCCAGGACCGGACCGCAACTTGGCGACCGTCGGGAAAGTCTTCTTGTCGTCGTGCATCAGGCCACCGACACCCGCGAACAGCCGTCGCCGCGTCCGCTCCTCATCTTCGAGCGTCAGGGGGAGGGCGACTTCAAGCTGATCGCGCGAAATGACACCGTCGTTCTTCGGGCCGACCAGGGCGGCCAATGCGATCCGTTCGAGGACGCCGACGAGGGGCTGGCCGTCAAAGGCCTGTACTTCACCGTGGAGAATGCGGTGGCGTGCGGGAGTCACTGGTCGGACTTCGTCACGTTCCGCTACGACGCGAATGCCAGCAGGTGGCTATTCAGTAGCGAGATCCTGACGTCGTCATTCCCTCTTGAAGGCAAGCCCGACAAGACCTCGGTGACACGGGCGAACAAGGCGAGCCCGGTCTCGTTTGCTGATTGGCGGTCCGAGCATTCCCCCTGACGGCGAGAAGGGATAGTGTTGCGGCCAGGATTTTCATAGCCGCAAAGGAAGAGCACCGCATGGCCGACTTCAACAGCTACTTCGCCCCGCTGCTCATGTCGAGGGGTGGGTTCGTCAACGACCCCGCCGATCCGGGTGGTGTCTCGAACAAGGGCATCGACATCGGCAGCTTCCAGCAGTGCGCCCAGCGCCTGCTCAACATCCCGCCGACGCTCGATAACCTGCGCGCGCTGACCGATGCCCAGGCCGCGACGATTTACAAGGCGCTCTACTGGGACAAGGTGCGTGGCGACGAAATCGCCTTTCAACCACTGGCGAATATCGTTTTCGATTTCCAGGTGATTGCCGGTGCGAACGCGTCCCGCTTGCTGCAGCGGGTGTTGAACGGCCTCGGTGCCACGCCGCCGGTAGCAATGAACGGGGAGATCGATGCAGCCACACTCGTTGCCCTGAGGCAGGTCGATGCGGTGGCGGTCTATGCCGCCTTCAAGCAAGGCCGCAAGGACTACTTCAAAGATCTGGTGGCCAAGCGACCGCCGATGAACAAGTTCCTCAAGGGCTGGCTGACCCACACGGACTCGTTTGCCGATTTGCCTGCGACGCCGTAGAGCGTTCGTGGTTGCGGCCCCGGTCCGCCCGGACCGCGTCGGTGTATCGGTCAGTCGGGATTCTGGCTGGCCGGTACTCCGAGCACCGGCTGCGCTTGGCGAAACGCGGCGCTGACCTCGGGGTCCCAGGGAAAGTGGCCGGTCTTCCCGCGGAAGCCCGAAGATAATGAGCTCGGGATACCCATAGCTATGAAACAGCCCCACGGTAAATGAGTAGGCGACATGCTCGCCTTCCGCGAGGATGTGGATGCAATGCCAGCCATGCGCGGCGACATTGTCGACGAGCTTCTGTTCGCTTTTGTCTTCGCCGGCGAGCCGAACCATCGTGTGATTGACCTATGGTCTGTTTGGAAGGGCGGCTGCCCGGGACGGGCGGCGCGCGATCACCGGCGGTCCGGTACGACATGCACGTTCTCGGTTGCCTGCATGCGCTCATAACGGACCTGTGCCCTGTGATCCTTCACCAGCAGGATGACTGACGCGAAGTACATCGCCACCAGCAGGAATGTCACCGGCCCGCGCGTGTTCAACGAGTGCCCGGCCTCGCGCATCCAGCGCGTCAGCCAATAGGTGACGGGGATCGAAAGACAGAAACCGAACATCCATGCAGATCCCCAATGACCGCCTTGCACATCGAACGAGCGCCAGAACAGCACCAGTGGCGACCAGCTGAGCGCCTGGACATTCGGGCCGTCGTCGTTGGCGCGGCTATGCAGGTCGACGGCACCGTCGGTGACAACGTTGATGCCCACGGCGAGTATCGGCATCGCGGCGATGATGAGGAACAGCGGCCAAGGTAGTGGCGCATCGTCGCCTAACCCCAGGGCCATAAGCCCGACGGGGATGGCGAGAAGGTTCAGGAAATTGGTGCGACCCAACCAGGTACTGCCGTTCCAGCGACGCTCCGCCTCGGAATCGCCGAGTCGTTCGTCGGTGGCGAAGCTGGCGTTCACCCGGTTGATATCCCTCTGGTCGAGGTCTTCGATGCCCTCGGCCCAGGTGTCACCCAGGAGCTTCTGCCCAAGCGCGTGCGGTACAAAGATCCGTTGACCCGACTTGTCGTAGAGCCACAGTTCGGTCCCGCGTTGGGAGTCGACGTAGACCTCGCGCGCGCCGCCGATGTCCGAGCGCTCGATGCGGCGCGTGGAGATGGCGTCCTTGATCACCACGGCATCCGGTTCGATCACGATGTGCGACCACAGGCTGTTCACCCCGTAAGCCGCGCAGCCCAGGGCCATCAGGCACAGGCTTACGCCGAAGGCGGAGACGGTCCGGTCGGTGGCCGTCCACCAGTAGTAGACGAAGAAGCCGCAAGCGCCGAGCGCCATCAGGATCAGGATGCAGATAAAGAATTTGACGAAGAGGTCAGGCCGAAGCTCCTCGAAGCGGCCCCTGTTCGCTGGTCCCGTGTGCCTGGCCATGCCCACCCCCATCCCTTGGTGGCCCGATCATACCGACCCGGCCCAAGTTTGCGATAATCCCCGGCTCGTAGACCCACGGAAGCCCCTCTCATGCTGGATCCCGCCCTCCTGCGCGGCAAGCTCGCCGAAACGGCTGAGCGCCTGCGCGCCGCCCGGAACTTCGACCTCGACGTCCCGACGATCGAGCGCCTCGAATCCGAGCGCAAGGCGCTCTCCACCGAGACCCAGGAGCTGCAGAACCTGCGTAATACCCGCTCCAAGGCCATCGGTCAGGCCAAGGGCAAGGGCGAAAGCGTGGACGCGCTCATGGCCGAAGTGGCCGGCATCGGCGACAAGCTCAAGTCCAACGAGCAGGCGCTCGCCGAGGTCCAGGCCAAGCTGGCCGACATCGCCCTGGGTATCCCGAACCTCCCCGACGACTCCGTGCCCATCGGCAAGGACGAGAACGACAACCTGGAGATCCTCCGCTGGGGTCACCCGCGTCCGTTCGACTTCCCGGTGAAGGACCACGTGGACCTGGGCGTCCGTCACGGCTGGCTCGACGGCGAAGCCGGGGCCAAGCTGTCCGGCGCACGCTTCACCGTGCTGCGCGGCCAGCTCGCGCACCTGCACCGCGCGCTCGCCCAGTTCATGCTGGACCTGCACACCACGCGTCACGGCTACCTCGAGCACAACGTGCCGTTGATCGTGAATGCAGCGGCGATGGAAGGCACCAGCCAGTTGCCCAAGTTCGAAGAGGACCTGTTCGGCACGATGGTCGACGAGGTGAAGCGTTACCTCATCCCCACCTCCGAAGTGACGCTGACCAACCTCGTGCGCGAGAGCATCGTCGACGCCGGCGAGCTGCCCATGCGCATGACCGCGCACTCCATGTGCTTCCGCGCCGAAGCCGGCAGCTACGGCCGCGACACCCGCGGCATGATCCGCCAGCACCAGTTCGAGAAGGTCGAGATGGTGCAGATCGCGACCGCCGAGACCAGCTTCGCGCAGCTCGAGGAGATGGTCGGGCATGCCGAGGCCGTGCTACAGGCGCTGAAGCTGCCGTACCGCAAGGTGCAGCTGTGCACGGGCGACATGGGCTTTGCCGCGGCCAAGACCTATGACCTCGAGGTCTGGCTGCCCAGCCAGAACACGTATCGCGAGATCAGCAGTTGCTCGAACTGCACGGACTTCCAGGCGCGCCGCATGTCGGCCCGCTGGCGGAATCCGGCGAGCAACAAGCCGGAGCTGGTGCATACGTTGAACGGCTCGGGGCTGGCCGTGGGCCGGACCCTGGTGGCCGTGATGGAGAACTTCCAGCAGGCCGATGGCTCGATCGAGGTGCCGGACGTGCTGCGGCCGTATATGGCGGGGATTGAGGCGATTGCCTGATCGTCGGGTATGATTGGCGCCGGCCGGGTGCAATGCCTGGCCGGCGCGTTAGAAAAATACGGAGAGATGGCCGAGTGGTTTAAGGCAGCAGTCTTGAAAACTGCCGTAGGTGTGAGCCTACCGTGGGTTCGAATCCCACTCTCTCCGCCAAAATCGTGGAAGCCCGGAAGACCGAACTTCTTGCCCAGCTGAAAGCGGCGGCCTGACCGTCGCGGCAGTTGAGCCGGCCGAACGTGGCCGGCTCAATGCTGGGCATGCCACGCTGAGGCTCACTGGGCTGGCGAGCTATGACAAAGCGGCGTAGATGAATCTTGCGTTTAGCCAACACCATCACGTGGAGACCAACCGCAGCCTCAATAATGCTTGCGCCAAGTGTCGACAGCGCGCACTTCATGACCCGCCCGCAGATCAAGATCGGCCACGCCGACGAGCGATGCGCGCAAGGACTGGGGCTGGCGAGTGTCAGGTTTTTCCTACGCCGATTCGGCAAGACATCAAACGACGTTTTGCGATGACCCCAGACTAAGCACTCGCTGCGGCGGCTCACCTCGAAGCGCTTTGTGGATACGGCCTCTGTGGGCACCCTGAAGTCACACTGTTGCGAAGTACGCCGCCTTCTGTGGCTCTGATCATGTATTTGCCGTGTAGCAGTATCGACTTCTCCACCGATCCATCGGTACTTCGGGAAGCGGTGGGCGGCGTCCCCCGTCCCCATAAATCCTACGTCGCGCGCAGCGTCACCTGCCTGATGCCGGCGCGACGTTACCCTTGTGCGTACCACTGCACGGCGTGCGACGAGTCTTCCACGTCTGCAACCATTCCGTTATCGCGAGACAAGCGTTCGCCAAGGGTCCGTAAGCGATGACAGAGCTACTAACGTCGAGCGCAGCACGGTGTCAGTAAATCGTAAGAAATTGGCTTGACAGGCGCGCATCGATCATATGATGCTCCGGCGGCACGAGAGCGGTCCCACGGTCGAGTATTCTGACGCCGGGCCGCACAATACTTACGAGTCGCGATGCAAAGGAGTTGCAGTGGAGAACGGCGTTCCGTTTCCGTCCGACGAGTTGTTGCAGCGATATGCCGCTCGCGGAGAATCACTGAAGCACAGTATTCCGTGTCTAGAGTGGGACTTTCATGTTCCATGGATTGACGCGATATTGCGACTCAAGGGTGAGCGCAACGCCGTTATCATGGCGCATAACTATCAGGCGCCTGAAATTTTTCATACCGTCGCCGACTTCACTGGCGACTCGCTTGCTTTGGCCCAAGAAGCCTCGCGTGTTACCGCAGACGTTGTCGTTCTGTGCGGCGTTCACTTTATGGCGGAGACGACAAAAGTTCTCGCCCCGGAACGCACGGTGCTGATTCCCGATATGGCGGCAGGATGCTCGCTTGCTTCATCCATCACCGGGGAGGACGTCCGCCGCCTTCGTAAGCAATATCCAGGCGTTCCTGTCGTCACTTACGTCAACACCTCTGCCGAGGTAAAAGCAGAGTCGGACGCATGCTGCACATCGGCCAACGCGTTGCAGGTCGTAGAGGCCATGGGTTCGGACAGGGTGCTATTTCTGCCGGATCGTTTGCTCGGCGCAAACGTCGCAAAGCAAACGTCAGTTGAACTGATCCTTTGGGACGGCGCTTGCGAGGTCCACGAGCGATTCACAGCGACCCAGGTGCGCAATGCGCGTGCCCAGTTCGGTGCGAAGGTTGTGGCGCATCCCGAGTGTTCGCCGGAGGTGGCTAGGGAGGCTGACTTTGTAGGATCGACGTCCGCAATGGCGGCCTGGCTCACTCGGGAAAAGCCTTCCCGGGTTGCCCTCATTACAGAATGCTCGATGGCCGACAATCTCAAGACGGACTTCCCACAGATAGAATTCGTTAAGCCCTGCAACCTTTGTCCCCACATGCAACGCATCACGCTGCCTGGGATTTATCGAGCACTTCGCGACATGGCGCCGGAGGTCATCGTTCCCCGCGACGTCATTCACGGCGCAAAGCGAGCGCTCGACGCCATGCTGGCCATCGGCCGCGGTGAGAAAGTCTAATGCGCGCGGGTGGTAGGCAGCCCGTCGTCGTCGTGGGGAGCGGTGTCGCAGGTCTTACCGTCGCGCTGTCTACAGCGGGGCGCGACGTTCTGATGGTAACTCGTGGTGAGCGCGGCCGAAGTGGTTCGACGCCTTTGGCGCAAGGAGGAATAGCCGCCCCGTGGCACGACCGTGATTCGCCAATGCTCCACGCACGGGATACGGTGAACGCAGGATGCGGAGTGAACAATGATTCCGCTGTTGATGTCCTAACTGATGGCGCGCGGAGCGCCATTGAATGGTTGATTTATCATGGCGTGCAGTTCGATGCCGGTATAGGTGGTCTGGCGCTTTGCCTGGAAGGTGGGCATAGCCTTCCAAGGATCTTACACGCAGGGGGCGATGCGTCAGGAAGGGCGATCGCCGAGGCGCTTACAAGTCGCGCAAGCCATTCCGCGCATATCCAGTGGCGCGAATACACCGAGGTGGCCGGCCTTGTCATGGCGGACGGTTGCGTGCGAGGCGTCTCTCTCACCGGGATAGACGGTCGTACAGAAGTGGTGGAATCCGACGCAGTCGTCCTTGCGACCGGCGGCATGGGGGCGCTCTATCGCTGGAGCAGCAACCCGGCCGAGAGTGATGGGACGGGCCTTGCGCTGGGTATTCTGGCCGGCGCGGAAGTGGCCGACCTTGAATTTGTCCAGTTTCATCCAACGCTCCTGCGGCCACAGAAAGAGACTGTAGGCACGCGCCTGCATCTTGTTAGCGAGGCGGTACGCGGTGCGGGTGGCCGGCTCATCGATAGCAGTAATGCGTTCATTATGGATGGCGTCCACCCATCGCGCGACCTCGCGCCGCGTGACGTCGTTGCCCGTCGGGTGTGGGAGGTTCTCACAGGTGGCGACGACGTGTTCTTAGACGCTCGCTGCGTTGGCGATGAATGGCCCAAGCGGTTCCCTGGAATTTTCGCTGCGTGTATGCAGCACGGCGTCGACCCCAGAGCTACTCCAATACCCGTGGTGCCTGCTCCGCATTTCCACATGGGCGGCCTGCGGACGGATCTTCAGGGTGCAACCAGTGTTTCTGGCTTATACGCAGTGGGTGAGGTTGCGTGCACCGGCGTACATGGGGCCAATCGTCTGGCTAGCAACTCTTTGCTTGAAGGCGTGGTGTTCGGCCGGCGTCTTGGGGCGCGACTCGGTTCGCCGGAAGTCCTTTCGGGCGATGCCTGCGTGACTGGCGACTCTTACGCTGTCTCATCAAAGGGTTTAGCAGACGGTTTAGCTGGTGAGTTTCGCGAGCGCGTCACAGAAGCTTTGGGTCCTGCACGTCATAAGGACGGCATGATTGCGCTGCGCAATTGGATCAACGATGCTCCGGGCGTCTCAGATGCGCGGCAGGCTATTGTGATCAAGGCAATTCTGGACGCTGCTCTTGCTCGATCCGTATCGCTCGGGGCTCACTTCCGGACAGATACGTCGAGACCTGAAAAACACGCAGCTCCAGCTGCCGAGCCGCAAGAACCGCTCCAAGCATCCGAACCGGCATGAACAACAAGCTGGCTATCATATCGGCGATGCTTTTCACCGCGTCTACGGCACTGACCTCGATGGGAAAGGTCACGCTGGACGTGTCGCTGGTCGGGGCCATCGGTAGCTCCGAACTCGCCGCTTTTGCGTTCGTTTTTCCTATCCTTTTTCTACTTATCAGTGTGGCCGGCGGTATTTATGTGGCGACAGCTGCGGCCTTCGCGGGGGAAGGGCGGCTAGACAACGGGCGAGTACGGCGCGGTCCGCTTCTTCAATCGGTGCTCGTCTCGCTCATTTTGGGTGCGTTAGTGGCTGCGGTATTACACGCATGCCTTCCAGTACTGCTAACAGCGATGGGGGCTGCGAACCATTTGGCACAGCTGGGCAGATATTTTTCGATCTGGCTCTGGACCGTTCCTTTGATGTTCGTGTCGGCCAACACCTTTGCGATCATCCGTAATCTCGGGTATTTCAAGACCGCTAGTGCTATCACTTTGGTCGCCACCGCGGTTGGCGCGAGTCTTTCGATTCTGCTCATCCCCGTTCACATGGGAGGCGCCATCTGGGGCGTCGCCGGATCCGCATACTCGACGCTTGCGACAAGTGCGCTGTCAACCACGTTATCGCTTGCGTTCGTTGCGGTCCTTTCTTGCGAGGGCGGTGAGAGCGCGTTCTGGAGCGCATTCGTGGAGATGGCTCAGAGCATTCTCATCATTGGACTTCCTGTTCTGCTGTCCAACATTCTATTGTTCTTATTTCTATCAATGTTGACGCGCGTCTTCTCGGGATTCGGCCAGGACTCCATTGCCGCCTACGGAATCAACGGCCGGGTTGAGCAAATCCTCCTCTACTTTCAAACTGCCTTCGTTACTGTCGCGACACCGACGATAACGCGGCTTTGGGCGAAACACGATAGTGCGAGCATGCTCGTCTTCATCAGAGGTATGGCTTCGCTAATGTTTTGGTTTTCTTTGGTCGGCGCGGTCATCGTATTCGTCGCACGGCACTGGATAGCGGCCATGGCATCGCCAACACCCGAAACCTACAAGATCTGCGTGTTCTTTCTATGCGTTGTTCCCGGAACGATCGGCTTACAGGGTATCTTTATCCTGGCGACGACCGCACTGAACCTGATGAAGAAGCCCGGTCGATCACTGCTCTGGTGCGGTGTCTATTACGGGGTCATTAACGCGCCGCTGCTGCTTGCGTCACAGTCGCTCGGCGACGCGCGTTGGAGCATCAGCGCGCTGGCGTTAGCGACCATTGTGGCGGGGGCGCTTTCCTGGCTATTGATTAGTCGGGAGATAAAGGCGGCCACCGGCTTCATGGATAACCTGATCATGCCAATGAGTAATGAGAGCGCAAAGCTATGACTGCCCGTGCCGATAAGATATTGGTGCTCGATGTGGATGGCGTAGTAGTCCACCCGGGTTCACCATCGCAGCGCTCTAATGTTCCTTGGACGGCGCAGCTCGAACGGGATCTGGGCATTCCGCCGTCAGTCCTTGTTAAGCGATTCTTCGCTCAAGATGCTGGACGTTCCGTGTCATTGATGGAGTCATGCTCAATTGGAGAGATGGCCGTCGAGGATGCACTATCTGCTGTCCTCATTCAGATTGGCTTTAGCGGTGGCGTCGAGACGGTTCTGCAGTATTGGTTCGAGCACGACTCCCATGTCGATCGGAACCTCTTGGCACTCGTCGCGCAACTGCGTGATGAGGTGGGACTGAAATGCTACCTCGCCACCTCTCAGGAGCACCGGCGTGCTTCGTATCTCTGGAATGACCTTGGGCTTAGTAACCATTTCGAGGGCATGTTCTACAGCGCGCGGGTCGGCTTTTCGAAGAAAACGCCCGCGTTCTATCAAGCGGTCGGCGAAACCATTGGCATAAGAGGGGCCGATTCGGTCTACTTCGATGACCGCCCCGAGTTCGTGCAGTATGCGGCGTCCGCGGGCTGGGCTTCGTCGCTGTACGAATCGCCAGCGTGCATTGCCGCACACCCCACCGTTACGCGGTGGCGCTCAGAAGCTCCGCGGCCTAAATTGGGCCTGGGCACCGGCCACAAATAATCACGGACGAATGACACATGGAGCGGCGAACATTCCTCGGCGGAATTGCCTTTGCCTGCTTGCCGATGGCAGCGCCTGCAGTAGTCGCTGTGCCGCCGGCCAAGGCCTCGTTGGACTTATGGCTTGCAGAGCCAGTCGTGGCGCCTGCGGGACCCCGGCAGCCTGGCCGGAAAGGAAATCTTGATCCCGCGCAAGCGGAAGCCTTATTCGGTTTTTTCAATCACATCGGGGACCGCTGGGAATTTCCTGCCAGCCGAGAAAAAAGGCGCGCGCTGTGTGAGGAACTGATACGGATCAAAACGAGCGCGGAACCAAGCTATTGGCGAGAATACACGGAAGCCGCATTGGTTATTGAGGCTCTGCTTCGCGCGCACGAGGGCGCGGCGTATGCCTACGACCGTCTACTCGAGCCTATGGGAGTGGCCGATGCTGTGCCGTCACGCATCGAGCGCGTCAAGCATTTTGTTTCGATCGAGTTCATCCGCTGGTTCATGTCTAAGGACGGATTTGCTCGCTTCGGCTATCGAAACTACCGCGGCTTGATGGCTGGGAGCTTTGCCATGTCCCCGCCGCCCTACAGGCACTTGTAGCACCTGCACACCACCGGCGAGCACAAGATCACCAAGGACGACGACGTTGCCATACGATATTCCCGACCGCTACCCATGCCCTTTCTGTGAGTCCGTCGCCTTGCGCCTGACGCATGTCCGCTTGTTCGAGAACACTCAGGCTATAGCAGAGATCTCGGACTGTGAACGGACCAAGGATGGGGGCGCCATCCTAGTATGGCCGCGACAGCACACCGAGCGAGTCTCACAGCTCACTGACGCACAAGTCACCGGTCTTGCGGAGATGATTTTCTGGGCCTCCTCGAGTTTGCTCCGGGCCTATGGGCCAGTGGCGTTTCACACGTTCTGTTCGGCAGGTGCGATGGTTGGTCAGTCGGAAGCACATGCACATTTCCAAATTCAGCCGCGGTATGACGGTCGTGAGTATTCGTTCGCTGGAGCCGCAGATCTACCGATCATTCCGCTTGCTGAGCGCGAGGCCATGGCGTTGCGCTTACGGAAGCGTCGGGCCAAGCCCGCCCTGGCGAGCGCAGAGCTTTCCGGGATTCGCTTTCGTGCCGCTTCGCTGCCAGAGCCATCGCCTCAAAGCGGAATCGATCCTAGGCTCGTTGTCGATGAGACGGAGGGGTTTATCGCCTATTGTCATCCGCAGTCTCGCGGTCCTGGCGCGGTAGTCATCGTAGCGAAGCGGGCGGTCAGCTGCTTCTTGGAATTTGATAAAAATGAGCGCGCTGAGTTCTTGAAAGTAATCCGTAACGTGGCCGTGCTTGTTGAGGAAGTTTGCGATCCGGACGGGTTGAGTATCTGGTGGGATACCGGCGAAGCCGCCAACCATGCGTTCGATGAATTCATCGCGGAGGTTGTGCCACGTTTCCAGGCTGTTCCGTATGTTCCCGAGTACCGGGAAGATCGCTCTCAAATAGGCGTTGCCTGCGTTGATGAGCTTGTCGCGTTCGTCCTGCGTTGCCGTGCCGTTAGGACGCGTGAGGTGGGCACGCGTTCGCAAGACTTACTTGTTCAAGCATGAAGTCTAGAGAGGGATAAGCGATGATTCTTACAGGCTCGAAAATCAGGGAAGAGGTGCTGGCCGGGAACATCATCATTGATCCCTATACTCCGCGACAGTTAAATCCCAACAGCTATAACTACCGTCTCGGGGACCGGCTAACCTTTCGAGAGGACGGCGGCGCGTATGTGACAACGATGCTTCCGGAAGACGGGTACATTCTTTCACCACACCGAACGTATCTTGGCCACACTCACGAGACGCTCGGCAGCGAGCGGTATGCGATGTCTCTTATTGGTAGGAGTTCTACCGGTCGCCTAGGCCTCTTCTTGCAGGTCTCAGCGGACCTCGGCCACACGGGCTCTATCCATAAGTGGACGTTAGAAATCGTGGCTGCGCGACCAATCATTATTTATCCCGGCATGGTCATCGGCCAGATCTCGTTCTGGGCAAATCTTGGTGAGGTATCGCCCTACAACTCCGGGTACTCGGCGTATTCGCTCCCCGAAATTTCTAAACTGGAGAAGGACCGATGATCCTCACCGGGAATCTAATTAAATCTGAGGTCAGTGAAAATCGCATCGTCATCGAGCCGTTCAATAGCGATCGGGTTACGACGAACTCATATGACTTGACGCTGGGCAGCACCCTCATCGCATACGAGGACGAGATCCTTGATCCGAAGAAGAAGCCGGCCACTCGTGAGATCGCCATTCCCGACGACGGTTACGTCATGCAGCGCGGCGAGTTCCTACTGGGCTGCAGTAATGAGCGGGTAGGCAGTGAACACTACGTGCCTATCATTCACGCCAAGTCGAGCATTGCGCGGCTGGGTCTTTTCATTCACATCACGTCTGGGCTTTTCGATATTGGATGCATCTGCGACGCCACTTTCCACCTCTACGCCACGATGCCTGTGCGGCTCTTCAAAGGTATGCCCATTGCGCAAATCACCTTCTGGAAAACCCTCGGCGAGGTGGCGCTCTACGATGGGAAGTATCAGGGTGATCGAGGGATCGTGCCCTCTCGGATCTATCGCGACTTCTCCATTCAGGAACCAGGCGTTACTGAGGTGATTGGCTAGACCGCGATATAGGCGCGGCGACACGGAAGGGCTAAAACGACTAGAGGTGAATCGGTTGAATAGCGTGAATTATGTAGGCATCGCCATGGTAGCTGGCGTCAACAGGACGTCGTCCGAGGATCGTACGCTTGGGTTTGCACTGTCTAATGATCGAACGGTATGCGTTGTGGAAAGATCTGAGCGTTGCGTAGAAGACGCAGCGCATGGAGAGGACGCCTCAATCGCCGATCGAGCACTGGTGGAATGGGCGAGCTTGCACGCAATGGAGCCGGGATGCATCGTGCCGGTCGGTTGGAACCTTTCAATGATCGATAAAGCATGGCTCCGCGCCGTATTGCCGGGGTTCTCGCTTTACCTTCACCCGCAAGTTGTCGATCTGACGGTCGGCTTCCATCTCCTTGCCGGAGCGCGGACATACCTTGGTGCTTCGCTCGACTATGTCGGGTGGGCTAAGGTGGCGCGAACGGTTGCCAATTACGAGGTGCTCAACCGCCGGGGTGCGCCGGTAGACCCGGCATCGGCAGCCGATGCAGCATCCGTGGCGCTGTTGACCTGGGGGTGGATGAAGAATGTGCTCGCGATGGCCTCTTCGGAAGTTGCCCTCTTCCAGGGAGGAGGCGCTGATGCGCCCTGCGGCTTCGCCGCGACGAGATCTTCATGAGCAGCGTCGTTGTGGTCGGAACAGGGATTGCCGGTGCCATCGTAGCAAAGCGCCTACTTGAAGACTCCGCGGTCGAACACGTCACTATGCTTGATGCGGGTGGTGTCGTTCCCCAGATGGACGGACGCAGATGGATGGATTACCTCACGACCTGGAAGTTGCCCTATGACGGAAATACGGATCGCCGCATGGACTACGACGTCGCGGGCCAACCGCTAGCGTTTGAGGGTGGCCGACTCGTCGTCCGGGGCGGCTCGACCATGCATTGGGGGGATGGGCGTTCCGCTACAAGCCCGAAGATTTTCGGGCATTTTCCAGTGCTGGCCGCGAACTGGACTGGGCTTTTAGTTACGATGATCTTGAGCCCTACTACTGGCGCGCCGAGCAACTGATAGGCGTGGCGGGGGCATCGGCCGACCGTGTGCCTCCCCGGCCGAGTGGCTCCTACCCTTTCGCCGCGCCGGCTATGGTGGCAGGGGATCGGTTGGTCATCGAAGGGCTCGACAAGCTTGGCGTGTCGTATTCGAATTTCCCGGTCGCCCGCTATGCAGACCGGTGCGTTACCACCGGGACCTGCCGGTACTGTCCGGTGGGAGGACGCTATAGTGCCACCCAGACGCTCGATGCGCTGGAGAGGACGCACGGGGCATCGGGTCGCTTTACGATTAGATCGCAGGTGGCAGTGCAGCGAATCGTGGTCGGCCCAGGGCACACTGCACGCGGCGTCGCATATCGGCCGGTGGGTGAAGACGATGTAACCGTACTCGACGCCGATCTGATCATTGTCGCAGCAGGTGCGATCGAAACGCCAAAGATTCTTCTTGCCTCGAAATCCTCGCTAACCCCTGCGGGGCTTGGTAACGCGTCGGGTCACGTCGGACGCCACTTCAAGATTCATCCGATGCTTCACGTTGACGCCAGATTTCGTGGCAACCCGATGCGCGTGCTTCAAGAGCTCGACTTTCCGACTCTGGCGAGCAGGCATTTCGATACTGAACGCGAGCAACGAGACGGAAAGCTTCTCTTTGGCCGCACTTCACGCATGCCGCAGCTTGATATCGAGGGGATGATGGCCGATGGGCGGTCGGCGCGTGATATTGACGCGCTGGTGTCCCAGGGAATGACTTTGACGCTCTCTGGCTTCATCGAGGAATTCGCGAGCGCGCACAGCGCTGTAGGCATCGCGGATGGAATGTCGTCTCACGGGTTGTCTCGCACACGGGTAACGTATGCGCCGTTGGACAATACGTTAGCTATACGGCGGCATCTGGCCACGATGGGGCGGATTCTGGAGGCCGCCGGAGGCGAGGTGATAGACAAGGGCCTCTATCAGCAACGCATCGACCATACGGCTTCAACGACACGTATGAGCAAAGATGCCGCGGTAGGAGTTGTCGATAGCGATTTGCGCGTGCACGGGACCGACAATGTGTACGTCTGCTCAACTTCGGTATTCCCAACGATCTCTGCGACGCCGCCGACACTGACCCTTGCGGCAGTTGCTTTGCGCCTCGGTGACCACTTGGCGGCCCGATTACGAAACTAGCCTAAGGGAGCTGCAGCGAAGCAGCGGGCCATGTTGGCTGCGCCTGCAGGAGAAGCACCAGAACCGTGGAGAGGCGCGCCTCGGCCATTGAGCACTCCGTGTCTATCATCGATACATCGTCGGCGTTTGGCTGAGATTCTGGCGATGTATGAACCTCGCCCTGAGTCAGTCGCGCACACACTTCAGGCGGCGCTTCGACGGGAAGCGAGGAGCTCTTGTGCACGATGCATCGAGGGCGTCTGGTTGTCTGGGTCCCGACGACGCGCGGGGAGTCCATTCTGGCGACCGATCGCCTCCTCCGTGGACACGCGCATGCGCTGGTCCGATCCGTGCCTGGGGTGAGTGCCGTCGGGGTAGGACTGATGAACGACGGGCCCGCCGGATGGGCCGAGTCCGTTGGCGAAGCCTTCAAGGCACTCGAGGCCGGCCTGCGCGGGGGCAAGGACGCCGACGTTTTTCTCTATTCGGACGTTGCCGTGAGCGACAGCGTGCTGCGGGCTGGAAACGTTTTGCGTTACCTGAACTCGCTGCTCGAGCGCATTTCACTCGAACCGGACTTGTTGACGACCCTGGCGACGTACTTCGACCAGGGGCAGCATCGCAAGCTCACGTCGGCAGCGCTGGGTATCCATCCGAACACGCTCAACTACCGGCTCGAGAGGGTGGAATCGATATTGGGCGCCCGTCTAGACGAGGCCGGGTGGATATCGCGTCTTGACGTTGCCGTACGCCTCAGGCGGCTGAGCCACATCCGGGAAGTCTGATCTGACAGGAGCGCGGCACCTTGAAAATCACAATGGTCATCTCGACCGCGATTGAGCAAGACTGCGGCCTAGTCTTCGATCTTCTCACCGACCTGCGGCAGTACGGCCTGTGGCTTCGCCGTTCCGGTGTCTTCAGGGGCACAACAGCCATTGCGCCCGGACCGATAGGCGTTGGAACAACGTATGTCGAATCAAGTCTGTGGGGTACACGGCACGGCATCATCAATGCCCTGGAACGGCCTGCACTGGTCAGCTATAGACAGCCGATGGCCTTGCGTCCTCGCTGGCTTGGCACGGTCGACGTCCGGATCAACGACACATTGGCGACGGTCGAGGGCGTCACGCTCCTTACCCGAAGCATTCGGCTGACGTTCTTTGGCCCGGTCCGGTTCATCAAGCAGGCTGTGGCTTTGGCGTTTCAGCGCGAAATTGTCAGGACCCAATCCGCTTTGAAAGAGTATGCCGAGTCGCTTGCGCCCAGCACCCCGCGCAATATGTGACGAACCTGCGCAACGGTGCGCAAGATAGTCCAATCACGAAAGCGGATTGTATTCCCCGGTGGCAACCTCCGAGGAATTGGGGGAAGGGCGACCTTAGATAGCACAGCGTCGTCTCGTTCTGGGGCGACATCAACCTATGTGGAGATTGCGTCATGTCCAATAAAAAGTCGGCTTTTGTGTTCGGTGCCCTGCTTGTCGCAGCCGTTGCCGGTCCGTCCATGGCCGCGGAAAAGCAGCTCACCCAGGCTGACCGCGAGGCCCTGAAGGCCGAGCACACCGCGCTGGTCAAGGCAGGCAAGGTTGAGCCGTGTTTCGGCGCCGCGCTCAAGGGCAAGAATGACTGCTACGCGGGCGCAGGTACCACGTGCGCCGGCACCAGCACGAAGGACTACCAGGGCAACGCGTTCAAACTCGTGCCGACGGGCACTTGCGTGTCGATCAACACTCCCGACGGCCCCGGCAGTCTGACGCCGAAGGCCTAATCGTCCTCACCGGGCGGCTCGGTTGCCGCCCGGTTCCAACCGTGTCGTAGAAGGACGCCCTGATGAGCCGGAATTATCCCGCCATGTCTACGTGGCCTTCTTATGCAGGCGTAGGGTTAAAGCCCCAACACGTGGGCGAGATTCTCACGGCGCCGCGCGAGCTCGGCTTTTTCGAGATCCACGCCGAAAACTACATGGGTGCGGGAGGCGTACCGCATCGTCAGCTCGCGGCTATCCGCGCCGAGTACCCGCTTTCCGTCCACGGGGTCGGCTTGTCGCTCGGTAGCGCCGGTCCTCTCGACGAGGCTCACCTGGCACGTCTCGTTGCCGTCGTCGAACGGTACGAGCCGGTACTGGTATCCGAGCACTTGGCATGGTCGACGCATAACTCGCGTTTCCTCAACGACCTCCTGCCAGTGCCATATACGATCGAAGCATTGCGTCGCGTGGCCGAACATGTTGATCATGTCCAGAACGCACTCGGGCGGACCATCGCACTGGAGAATCCTTCCACCTACCTCTCTTTCGCAGAGAGCGCTTTCGCAGAAACGGACTTCATTTCGGAGGTGGTACGCCGTACCGGCTGCGCGCTGCTGTTGGACGTCAATAACGTCCACGTTCGTTGTGTCAACGGACATACCAGCGCGCTGGCTTACCTGGATTCGTTCCCAATCGGTCACGTCGCTGAGATTCACTTGGCGGGTCATGCCTCCAACGTTGAAGCTGGTACCGACACGTTGCTCATTGACTCCCACGACCGGCCGGTTTCAGAAGCCGTGTGGGCTTTGTACGCGCACGTCATCCGCTCGACGGGTCCTATACCAACCGTCATTGAGCGCGACGCCGACATTCCAAGCTGGTCCACCCTTCGAGATGAGGCGCTGCGCGCGCAGGCTACGACGGCAGCACTTTCGGCAGGAGACACCCATGAAGTCGCTTGCTGAACGACAGGACGGTTTTGCCCAGGCCGTCGTTGGGCTTGCGCAGTGTCCCGACGGGCTTGAAGTGCCGCCGGGCGTCGACGCTAGCGGGCGCTTTGACGTGTACCGGAACAATGTTGCGGTGGGCCTGATTGAGGCCCTGCGCACGACGTTTCCCGTCGTCGAAAGGCTCGTCGGAACGGACTTCTTCCGCGCTATGGCGCGGTCGTACGCGCGGGAGGATCTTCCAAGAAGCCCTGTGCTCCTCGAGTACGGCGAAGGGTTCCCCGCCTACATTGCGGCCTTTGAGCCAGCAGCTGAACTGGCGTATCTCCCGGATGTCGCTGTGCTGGAGTGGCACTGGGTGCGCGCCTACC
This sequence comes from Luteibacter rhizovicinus DSM 16549, assembly GCF_001887595.1. NCBI lineage: Bacteria > Pseudomonadati > Pseudomonadota > Gammaproteobacteria > Lysobacterales > Rhodanobacteraceae > Luteibacter > Luteibacter rhizovicinus. Next base: position 4,385,272 of record NZ_CP017480.1, on the reverse strand, counting down.
ACGCGATGGACGCTGAGCCGTTGACATTGCGTGCGCTCCACCGGTTCGTGGCCGAGCGGATACCCGAGCTGAGGCTTGACCTTCATCCGTCGGCCAGCATTCTCTCTTTTGCAAGTCCGGCGCTGTCAATTTGGAGCCGGCACCAGAATGAGGAGACGCCTTCCATGGCAGACCTTACTTATGCGTCGGAGGCAGTCCTCATATGGCGAGACGACGTTTACGTTCGCGTCCTTTCGCTCGAACCCGGCGAACTTAGATTTCTGCGGGCAGTTCGCGACGGCCAGTCAGTCGGGGGTGCGGCGGCATTCACTTACGCAGACGTACCAGCAGCCCGCTTGTCCGAGCTCATCCGGACGCTTTTCGAAGGAAGTCTGTTTACCGGTGCCCGAATGGAGGGTTCAACGTGACCGGAAATCGTGGGCGGACGTGCCGCCTTTCCACCGTAGACGGCCTGATGCTTGGGCTCGCGCGACTCGGGCGTATCTTCGCTTCACCGTTCCTGCGCGTGGCCCTCGCCTTGCCGTTCCTGCGCTCGGGCCTGACGCGTTGGGATCCCTTTCCCGACCTCTCACTCGGAACACAGTTTCTCTTTGCGTATCAGTTCAAACTGCATCTGTTCGGGCGCGTACTCGATATGCCTGCACCCACCTTGCTCGCGTACGCCACGGCCGTCGCAGAAATCATCCTCCCCGTACTGCTCCTGGTCGGGCTTGGTACGCGGGTGGCTGCCCTGATGTTGCTTGTCATGACCGCCTTCATCCAGCTCGTCGCGCCCGATGGGTGGGCAAACTTTCATCTTTATTGGGCATCGATGGCCCTTGCGCTTGTTGCCCTCGGGGGAGGGCGGTTGTCTCTGGACAACCTGATTGACCACGTGCGTCGCCAGCGCCCTGTATCGGCGCAGCGGACATGACACAAGGACGGCGCGTACTGCTTTATTTTTCTTGGAGCCGGCCGGCGGAAACCGGGGCGCCCCTTGAGTCCATTGATGACCGGTTTCCGGCCCTCTTTGAGCTTCGACGTATGCTCTATCCACGTTTTGAAGCCATCGCAGATCCGCAGGAGTTCGACCCGGGCATCGGCGGCTTTCTCGACCACGTACAGCGGCCGAATTTTGCCGCCTTCAGTGCGCAGGCGTCACTGGATACGGGAAATGGCGTGCTCGACATCGAGCGCGTTGATGGCGACGGTGTGCTACATCCCCTGGATGATGCATTGCTTCAGAACATCGATACCGTGATTGTCATCGGCTTCGACTCACTCCGGACAAACCAGTTTGCATCAGCCTCTGAAGTCGGGGCGGTCAGGCGCTTCCTATCCGACCCGGACCATCTGATCTTTGTCTGTGTGCATCACGATATCGGTGAGGCCGACGCCCTGAGTCCCATCGATCGCGTTGCCGAACAGGCAGCGGAGTACTATCACCACGGCGACCGCACGATCCCACCGCGGCAGGGCTTCGGTGGGTTCGGCCGGTCGCTGCTCGCCGCACTGGACGTACCTGTCATCAATCGCTTTGGGTTGCGCCCTGCAGCGCAGTTTGATGGCAGCCCCCAGCCCATCGTGGCGGCACACGCGCTTGACCGCTTGGGTCTGCTGAAAGGCGTCGACACGTTCAATCTGCATCCTCACCTTCCGCACCTTGAGCGGGTTGGAGAATCTGTCGGAAAGCTCGATGTGCTCGCCCGTCAGCATGTCGATGTCACAGCGCCTCCGCATCCCTTTGTACAGGCCAGTGTCAACGCATTCGATGCGTTGCTCCAATCGCGCGCTGATGTGTTTCCTGGCGCTCTGCTGGTCGGTGACACCACGCTCTGGAGTTCGACAGCGGGTGGCGTGGCCAGTCTGCGGCGGCTTTGGTCTAACGTGGTGACGCGCGAGCGACGCTGACAGGAATGGAGTCGCTTCCTCTCATCCTTGTCTTGCTCGGCTGGGTCGTCCTGAGCAGCCTGTTTCGAACTTAGCTAGTGCCAGCCATAATCCAAGGTCGCCGGATCATTCTGGTGCCGGAACTCTCGGTATGGGCTTTTCGCCATCCTGGCTAACTTAGATCCAAACCAAGTTTCCTGCCAAGGGCGAAGGTAAAGAACAGTAGCCCCGCGAGTAATATCCCGAAAATCACGATCACCAGAGCTACCTTGCCGACCACGCGTAGCACCTCGCGCTTCTCAGTCGGCTGTCCCTTCTTTTTTTGATCGTAATGCCACTTGATGGCCAAGAACATGCCGGTCCCGAATACGAGGACCTTGAAGATAATAAAGACGATGGGAACCCAATCCATTTTTCTGTGTTTCCGGGCGGTGGCTTGTTACTGTCTGCAGGAATGGTGCTCCAGGCGCCACGCCATACTATCCACAAACAATATCCATACATTGGGACAAATTGCCCCAGCTGTACCCGTTCTTCTTGTTCTGGCGCTGGCCGGTTTGCTGGCCGGATGCACCGCCCCCATGGGTACCTTGCGCCCTGGTCCCGTGGTGTCGATCGATCGAACGGCCATCCCGGCAAGGGACGCCAGCTCTCTCTACCGGCTCCGGGACGACTGGCTTCGGTTCGACTTTGATTCCGATATGGACTATGCGCGACTCATCCGGCGGCGGGAGCTGAATGTCTCCGTCCGCCTGCATTGGTGCGGGAAGGAGGTGCCAAGGCGCTGGCTGACGTCATCACCGCTGTTCGGTGAACACGGGCAAGTGAACGACGCGAGGTGGCTGGTGCCCGTATCAGACAGCCGACCCGGCGGTTCTACCGTTTACACGTACCACGCGTACGTGCGCATCCATGCCCCCGGTGGGCCGGCGATGCCGCCAGGCTCCCCGAGCAGGGCGGGGATTACGATCTCCGCCACCCAGCCGATGACTTGTGTCTGTTTGTCGGGGAGGGGACATGGTCGGAAACCATGGGGAGTCGACGATTCTTGTGTATCCCGTGGACGTCGTCGGTACGGCGGCTCGCGGAGGGCATCAGCGCTGACATGCCAGTGCCTCGGTCGTAAAGATACCGCCTACACTCGACGGGTAAGGGGCGTATGCACTGTGCGGAGCCGAAACGAGCGGTCTTTCCCAACTCACTCCAAGACATGGTTTCGCTATCGTTTCATTGCCGAGAGAGTTAGAAAGGCGCCATGCAAATGCCGGCTCCTGAGTGCCGAAAGCAAGATGGGTTACCATTCCGTTCGCCAAGCTTAATCCCGCACACCGGCCGGCAATTAGGGAAGCCTGAGATGATTCATGCCTTGCTCGCGATTTTGCTTCTAGGCGACCCGATTCCTCACTCGCCTGATTGTGGCGCCGAGTTGCACATCGCAGAAATCGCGCGGACTCAGCTCAGCGTAAAGAAAGCGGTTCCTGTCGAAACGCTGTCTGGCGAGTTTCCAACGAAGCATGGCACCTACGAATGCGTCAGGGTTTCGTTCTTACTGACTCCGTGGGGATCGATGTACTACTTGCGATTCCACGAGTCGACCGGAAACTTTGTGTTCGAGATGGCTGCCAGACGCGCCATTGAGAAGTATGAGTTCAAAGGATCCGTACTGGGCGTTTTCGACACGAAAACCCTGATTCTCAAAGGCATCTACAACAAAAGATCGCCTGACTGGGACGTTTATTGTGCGACCCACCATTGTATTGATGGACCGGAAAATCGCCGTCCGCCGTGAGGGTGCGGAAGGTTGATCGATAGTTAGCCTGCCGGCGTCATTTTGCCTTTGTCTATCGTTGGCGTGCGAAACATAGCCCTGGCGAGCACTCTCCCCAAATAAAGCCGATCCATCCGACAAACATTGAATCCCGTGATCGTCACCGGCGCCATTCCGCGATAGGAAACCGAGAGGTCTTCCTTGCATGCCTCCCCGTCATCGAAGCGGACAGCAGCCTGACCGCTTCTTCCACCGATCAGCGGCCCACCAAGATCGAGAGCACGCCAACGGTGCGTTCCCACGGGAGCGGCTTCGATAGACGTCACCGTCCGATCCGAGTCGTTCACGAAAGTGACAAAGTGCGGCGCTGCCTGCACCGACGATGCGCACCCCAGGCTCAGGAGCAGGAAGGCCGACGGTGCCCACAACCGCGCGACGCAGCGGTGGCTGCGTTGATTTTGATCCAGCATGATGATTCCCTTTATGGCGTCACGTAGCGGCGTGACGATGTCGTCCGACAATCAAGCTCGCTTGAGCAGGCACACGTCGCCGGCAGCTCTGCAAGCTATTGGCCAAGGGTGGCGATTTTAAGGCGACAAACTGACGCCTTAGCGAAGCTGCATGTCAGACTTCAGTCGCAGGTCTCGGCTTAGACCTGGGTCTTGCGGTCAGCGCTCTCGACAGAACCCGTTCGCCTCGTTGGCGCACGCCGCTCGCGCCGGAGGACCTGTGGCGTGATGCCGTAGCCGCGGACGAAGACCTCACGAAGGTGCTTGCGGTCCCGAAAGCCCGTTTCCCTGGCGACGATTTCAAGCGAATGTCGCCCGCGTTCGATCATGTTGCGCGCTTCCTCGAGCCGCATCTGCTCGATGGCCTTTCGCGGGGAGTGTCCCGTTTCCGACTGGAAAACGCGGCTGAACTGCCGGGGGCTGAGGTGGACGGCGCGGGCGAGATCGTCGACGGTGATCGGCTGGGCGAGGTTCTTGCGCGCATAGTCGAGAGCGGACTGGATGCGGTTCGACTTCGCTCCGAGATGGAGCATCTCCGAGTGCTGTGACTGTCCACCGGCGCGTCGGTAGTGCATGACCAGGGCGTGGGCGACCGAGCTTGCGATCTTGTGGCCCAGGTCTTTCTCGACCATGGCCAAGGAGAGATCCATCGCCGCCGTCAGTCCCGCTGACGTCCAGATTTCCCCGTCAACGATGAAAATACGGTCTTCTTCAACCTGTGCGCGCGGATATCGCGCCCGGAGGGCGTCGGCAAAGGCCCAGTGGGTCGTCGCCCTTCGTCCATCAAGCAATCCGGCGTCGCCCAGGGCAAATGCGCCCGTACAGAGCCCGGCGAGCCGCCTGGAGCTTCGCGCGGCGGCCTGGATGAAGTCCATCTCGGCTTGCGAGTGCGGGGCCGAAAGGGGACTGACCACGCCACAAATCATCCACGTGTCGGCAAGAGTCGTTTCGGTCGCCTTTTCAGTAAGAACCGCGGTGCCCAGGGAGGAGCGGACAGGGCCTCCGGCAAGCGAGTAGTCGATGACCTGGTAGACCTGCTCGCGCGCGACGATGTTGGCGATTTCGAACACGGACTGCGTTCCCATCGCCATGACCTGGTAGTTCTCCGGCAGGAAATATCCAACTCTGTGCATCGCGTGTGCCTGGGCGTGTCCGAAAAAAGGGCGGTCTGTGTCATTGGCGTAATGGGTCGGGTCGCGCAGCATTCAACAAAGCGCGCAACGGTCTGCCGTCTGGAAAATCCATGACGACGTGAGACCTCGGTGCTAGTCACGCTGCTTGATGCGGGCGTTACCCGGAATTTTCAAGCGAAGGCGCACATTTCTCCGTGCCGCGTCGACCGTTTGCCATTTCGTATGTAATTCAAAGCACTTCCGTGCATTCCTTGTTGTGTTTTGACCCATCCATTCCCAGCTTTGAGGAGCAAACCATGAAGGCAATCGTCTACGACAAGGCCGGCCTGCCTGCCACCGATCCCGCCTCGCTGTACGAGGTGGAGTTGCCCACGCCCGTTGCGGGTGAGAACGACCTGCTCGTCCGGGTCTCTGCCATCGCCGTCAACCCGGTGGATGCCAAGCTTCGCGCTGCCGTCCAGCCGCCAGGCCCGCGGATTCTTGGATGGGACGCCGTGGGCATCGTCGAGGCCACAGGCACCGCCGTGAGTGGCTTCAAGGCGGGCGATGTCGTCTGGTTTGCCGGCGACATCACTCGTCAGGGCACGTATGCCGAGTACGCCCTTGTCGATCACCGCATCGCCTCCCGTGCACCGACGAGCATCTCGGCGGCCGAGGCGGCAGCCCTGCCATTGACGGGTATCACCGCGTGGGAGTTGCTCTTCGACCGCCTCCGTATTGCTGAGAACGGGGGCCGTGGAGAGCGCCTGCTCGTCATCGGCGCTGCAGGAGGCGTCGGCTCCATCCTGGTCCAGCTCGCGACGAAGCTCACGAAACTGACGGTCATCGGTACGGCATCCCGTCCCGAGACCAAGGCCTGGGTCAGCGAGCTGGGTGCCCACGACGTCATCGACCACACCAAACCGCTCCAGCCCCAGCTGGCTGAACTCGGCCATGCGTCGGTCGATCACGTCACCAGCCTGACCCACACCGAGCAGTATTACGCCCAGATTGTCGAGATACTCAAGCCTCAGGGCCAGTTCGCACTCATCGATGATCCGGCTACCCTGGATGCCCTCCCGCTAAAGCGAAAGTCGATCTCGCTCCACTGGGAGTTCATGTTTACCCGCTCGATGTACCGGACGAGTGATATCGGCAAGCAGCATGACCTGCTGGCCCGGATCGCCTCCCTGATTGATGAGGGCGTCCTCAAGACCACGCTTGGCGAGAACCTTGGCGTCATCAACGCTGCCAATCTGCGCAAGGCCCACGAGCTGCTGGACAGCCATCGGGCGCGTGGCAAGCTGGTGCTATCGGGGTTCTGATGAGCGTGACCCTGCCGAACATTGTTGCGGTTGGCTATCGTGTCGACCGGGTCTCCGTAAAAGCCGTTCATGTCACTGGCGATGCGCTTTCGCGTGTCGCCGATTTCCTCGATCGTCGTCAAGGGATCATTGAGGTTCGATTTAAGCTACTGGACGGTGACTCGGCGGTGCCCTTTTTTCTCGCCTATGCTGAGAGACAGGGCTTGCGGCCCGACCTCGGCTACGTCGTTCGTCCGGACACTGAGGCAGCGGACGGCACGGGCCTGGCGCCACCCAATCCTATTGTGTCGAAACTCTGCTCGGTCCTTTCGCGCCTGAGCGCGCTGTCGGATTTTCCGTCGGCGCTGTTTGCTGAGGTTGCGCTCGCGCTGCGTGCCGCCCACGGAACTGCCCATGCGCCGCTCGTTGGGGTTCGCGAGCGCGGTCTGGCGACATTGAAAAGCGAGATGGCGACGCGCTTTATCACTGAAAACCTTGTCTCCGAATTTGATCCGAAGGCACTGGCCGACGCATGTGGCATGACGCCGCGCGAATTGTCTCGTGCGTTTCGGGTCACCCACGGCCTGAGCCCGCTCAACTGGCGAAGGTGGCAACGAATCGAACGCGCCAAGGGCCTTCTCGCTGACACATCGTGGCCACTGGGAGATATCGCAGCAGCGTGCGGCTTCAGCGGGCTTGTGCAGTTTGTCCGTACATTTACGAGCTTCGAAGGCATCTCGCCGCTTGCCTGGCGCAGGACCGTTCCCGTCTCCGCGCCCGCTGACCGCCCGCGCGCGGTGCCGCTCAGATCCGCTCCATGTCTTCCGGCCGCCGTGGCGCGTGGATGCTGTCCGGAATGATGGCCGTCTTTGTCCTTTGAAGGCGAAGCTGCCGAGGTCACCATGCTCTAAGTCATTCTTCGATCGGGATTCATTTTCTGTGAGCAGTCTTCTTCAGTTTGCCATTGACGCTGCCGGCGGCATCGAGCGCTTCGAACGATTCACCACCCTTACGGCCGACCTTCGGCATACGGGAATCATCTGGGGCCTCAAACAGCGCGAAGGCGTCCTGACCGAGTGCAAGGTCGCGGTGCAGCTTCACGAACAGCGTGTGTCGCATGGCCCATTTGCGCCGTCACAGAACCACTCGGTCTACACACCGTCACGTGTCGAACTGCGGTCGCCGGAAGGCACCCTTATTGAAGCGCTCGATAATCCGCGTGACTCGTTTGCGGGATTTGAGATGGAAACACCCTGGACCGATCCCCAGCTTGGCTATTTCGCGGGCTACACGATGTGGACGTATCTCACCTCGCCGTTTCTTCTGGCGCGACCGGATGTCGATGTGGAGGAAATCGAGCCCTGGATGGTCGATGGCCTGCCTTTGCGCCGGCTGAGAGTTAGCTTTCCGCCATCCATCGCCACGCATAGCACGGTACAAACGTTCTACTTCGACGTCGACGGCTTGTTGCGTCGCCATGACTACGAGGTCGACATTCAGGGACGGAATGCTGCGTCGCGTTATTTGGCCGACTACGTGGACGTTCAGGGCATAAAGATGCCAAGCCGCTTCCGCATCTATCCGCGAACGCTGGAGAACACGGCGCTTTCCGATCCGCTCATCGTCGGTGTCGACCTCTCGAACTTTCATTTCAGCTGAGAATTCTCATGAAAAACCTTGTCGACGAGATTCTTCACGCGCATGGTGGTCTTGACCGCTGGCGTCAATTCAAGACGGTCGAAGCGCGCCTGGTGCAAGACGGTGCTCTGTGGGGCCTCACCTTGCGCAACCCGTGGGGTCACAACATGCATCCCACGCACGGCATTCATTCCCACGACGCGACCGTAGAGGTCGACCTCAAGACGGTTACTGAGAATGGCCACATCCAGGTCTTTGATCGCGGCGCCAAACCAGTCCATCGCAACCCAATATTCGAAGAGGTCGATGGGCGTCACGCACCGGCACCCGACGACATCCGCACGGGTGATCGGGAGCTTGACGCGCTTCTCGACAGCCTCGGTAACCCAGATGCAACAACCATGGCGCTCCGAGACCTCGCGTTGTCACCAGATGGACAGCAATTCAGAGCCCTCGGCCAGGAGCAGTATGCAGAACAACAGGTTGCTCAAGAGAATATGCGCCAAATGGCCGCACAGGAACCATGCCCTCCTGTTCAGCACGGCCCAGTCATGTGCAGATGAGCGAGGCGCAAGACCGCTTAGTCGGTGGACGTTTACGGTCCTGGCGTTCTTTTTTTTGACGACGTCTCCTGTGACCGCGCACGGTCAAACGTCCGCAGCGATTATTGACTTATTACCCACTGACATCTTCGAATCGCGAGCGCCGGCCCAGTTGAGTGACTACGTGCGGGAGCAGGCTGCCATGCACCGAGCCCTTGCTTTCTACCTGGATGAAAAGTACGAAGTCATCGCCTACCGTCTACATCTGTCCGGATCATTCGGCAGGGTGATCAAGAGCTGCTTGTACGACTTCTTCGTCGATGAGTTGCATGCGAAGAAGATCTCGAGCCGATGGCCGGATGGGCTATCGTCCGTGACGATCTGGAAGTCCCGCCGCCAATACATCGCCATCGTCGTTTCGGAGATGATTCCGGGTGATAAGGCGATTTATGGCTACTTTGCTCTTCGGAAGCGATAGCTCTTGGACCTCGTCCCGAAGCTAGAGGCTCGGCGAGGTCGACAGTGCCACCAAAGAGTGCACGAAGCCATGTAAGGAAGACCTCTCGGTTACTTATCGCGGTATGGCGCCACTCAAGATCACAGGGTTCAACATCTGCCAAACGGACCGGCTCTGGTTGGGAGAAGCGCTCGCAAGGTACGCTCTCATCGTGCGCGCCTGATGCTGATCGGGTGTTGTCCACTGGACAGGTGAGACGAACTATCCCGAGGCTGCGCGCGTGCTGCTCGACGTCAGTCCACCGCAAGGAAGGTTCGCGTGTGCGACGCATAGTCCGCCGCGTACTGGAAGAGCGCGCCGTGTCCCGCATTCGGGTAGATGATGAGAGTGGCATTGGGAAGGTACGTGGCCAAGGTGAATGTGTTGGCCGTCGGGATCATCGTGTCGTTGTTGCCATTGGTCACCAGAACGGGCTGTGTGATCTTTTCGAGCTTGGCCCCGACATCGCCCTGCCAGTTTGCCCACGAAATCATTGCCTGCAATTGGCTGCTTGCCACTGCCGGATCAGGAGCCAAATCCGCCTCGGCCGTACGAGTGGCAAGGCGTGCCAGGAACCCGTCAGCCGACTCGAGCCCGGCAGGAGTCGCGGGAAAGAACAGGCGCTTGAGCTTGTCAGGTGGAAGGATCGCCGCATCGGTGTAGATGGCGAGAAGCTCAGGGCGGTCCATGCCGGCTCCTGCTCCGCCTTCCGGTGCGCTGCCGGACAAAATGAGTCGACCGATCAGCCCAGGACGAGAGATGGCGATCTCCTGTGCCAGGAAGCCGCCTAGCGAATAACCCAGGATATGCACTTTCGACAGGGCGAGCGCGTCGACAAAGTGCAGGACGTGCTCAGCCATGCCAGCTATGTTGGACGGCACAGTTCCGCCGGAACGGCCCACGCCTGCGTTCTCAAAAAGTATGACCTCACGGTCGGCTGCATGTGCATCGACAATCGCGGGATCCCAGTTGTCGAGCGTTCCGGTGAAGTGCTGCAGGCAAAGCAGCGGGGTCCGCCCCGGCTTGCCGAACCGCCGGTAGGCGTACCGCACCCCGCCCGCTTCCACATACTGGTTGTCGGCAGATGCCGCTGTTTTCTGGCTCATGAATGGCTTTCCGGATTCATCAAACGAAAAAAGGATGCTCAGCGAAGCGAAATGTCGCTCAACTCGATGGACACGACCAAAGGCTCGCCCAGGGGCCGACCGTCGGGTAGCCGTGGGAAAATTCGCCGCCGCGTTGCAATCTGGATACCGGAAACGTCGATGTACTTGTCGACGTAATGCGCCCCAGGCGTGTTGCCCGCAATCTCAACGTCGTAGTCGAGGCGACGGACGAGGCCATCCGGGCCTATATAAATCGACTGCGCCTTGCTGAAGACTTCCAGTGACTCCGGGTAGTGAACGTCAATCTTGCGCCACGTCTCACCTTGCTCCTCCCATTCCCCGGCATCCTCGACGCGAACGCCATCCCAGGCAAGCAAGAACGGGGTATTGAGGTACGTCCACATGGCGCAACCCGCAAAAAACGCCAGTTGCAGGTCATCCCAAGGTGTTTCGAGCGAATGGCCGGCGAAAGAGGTGCGTGGGTGGTCCGACGCATCGATGACCCGACCTGCGCCGTCGAGCAGCGCGATGCGGGCCCCAGTGAACTCAGAGCGTGCTGCGATCGTGCCGAACGGAGAATGAGATGCCCACTGTCGGTCCGTAGCCACCGTCACGGCCGTCTCATCGAGTACGCCGGCCCTGCCTTTGATCTTGACCTCGTCGTCGACCTTTCGTATCCCCTCGACCATATAAGCGTGGCCCGCGCCATTGTCAGACGACAGAAGACCATCCTCCTTGGTCAGCTTCACCGGATTCGTCGATAGGACGATGGGTCGATGGTCTTCCAGGTCGTGCTTTAGGTCTTCATATACTTCAGAGAGTTCGCGGTGTTTCACCCGGAAGCCCGTAAGCTGGTCGGCAGGGGCACCACTCAGGGCGAAGAGGGCATCCTTCGGCCATCCGCCGTTGTCGATGCGATCGAAGCCATCTGCCAATGTCTCGCCGGGCCCGACGGCATGCTTCGCATAGGCGGTCTCGATGACTGCAGGCCAGACTGCTGGCGGTGAGCTTGTAGCGGTAGCGGGATAGTTTCCCGTCCTGGCGAAATCGGTTGCCAGATCGGCTTGCGTGACCTCGACATCGACCTTCTTTGGCGATTTATGAAATCCGAGAAGGCTTCGCTGGGCTTCGTAGAGCGAAACGCGGAAGCTCTCCCGTTCCGCGTCGTAACGAATCGCGCTCTCGATGAGTGCCGGCTGCTGAAACGCGAGCGATCCCATGGATGCCAATAGATAGCAGTCCCCGAGCTGGCCTTGTTTGATGTCCGAGGAGACGGGGTGGCCCGACTTCCCATACAGATCCTTGTTCGAATACTTCCGCTGCTCCATGCCGTGTCCTTACCTGACGGGTCCTTTCATTTCGACCAGAACGTATTCGCCGCGCGTTCCCCAGCGCGGAGCTTTCTTGTCGAGCTTCACGCATGGCTTCCCGCCGCATGAGGTCAAACCCACACGAACATAGGCTTCGTAGACCTCCGCTTGAATCTTCGCCTCAGAGACCTTGGCTCTTGCATCCCAGTACGTCGACAACTCAGCCCAGATGAGGCATCCACCTCCCAGAGCCAGTAGGGCGATAGACCCTGCGACCGAAACATAAGTCCTCCGGAGATGCTTCACCATGCTCGATCGCGCAAGGTTCGCAGCGATGTCCACCGCTTCCGTGGCTGCCCGGATCTGCGCTGTGCGAGCATCGACATCGCGATTGAGTTCTTCAGCTCGTTCGCTAAGAAGTCGGTCGAGGCTGGTCCGGGTGGAATGCTCGATCTCGCGACGGGCCGACTGAAGAAACGTATCGATGCTCGATTTCGCGGAACCGACCGCGTTATGCAGGTCGAGCGCAGATCGTTCCTGGACCGAAATGGCTGTGGCCGATCGACGTTCCAACGTCTCGCCGAGAAGAGCCAGCTGCTTGGCCGTCTTCGCGACTGCCGACAAGTTTCCATCCATGAAGCGTCGAGCCCGTTTGTTGATCGGGCAATTCTGAAGGACGCGTGGGCCTTCGGATCATCAGTAGGTGATTTTTCAGAATTGTTCTATGTCGCGAGTCCTCAGCGACAATCTCGACGTTGGCACTTCGGCGACCACACCTACAGACAACCTTAAGTTGTTTTGATACGGTCATCCACGTTGCCTGCGTCGTGGCTTCGAATTGCTCCGCAGCCAACCATCGCTCTAAGCGGTGAGAAGCGCGGCCCAGAGGTGTTAGAGCACCCCTGGACCGCTAACCGTAACGAACTATCTGGAAGTTAGTCATGGCTAGAACCGATCATACGGTACCCGCACGCCCGCCGAATCCCCCAGGCGACATCCCCATCGGTCACCGAGCGCTCTGCCTTCCCCGCAGACACGGTTGAAGAACCGCGGCGGTAGCCGTAACCCTGAGGTTTTTCTCGGCCGAGCCACCCGGCGTGTCGCCGTGTAGACCCGAGACAGGCGCGACTGCCCCCGCCACATACTTCGTCAATCAAGCCGCCCGGCGCCCGGACACGGGCAGCCGATGAACCCGCGAATCCGTTAGATCCGCGGCACGTCATGCCATGCGTGGCGTGCCGCACCTGGATAAGGGGTAGGGCGTTACTCAAGGAGATCCCCATGTCTGCATCGAAAGGAAACACCCAGGGCGTCGGCTTTCACTACCACATCGATCCCGAAGCCACCGCGCACGACCTCATGAACGAAGCCACCGAATGGCTTCAGTACGCACGTAGCCTCACCCGCCTGCTCTCTGACCTCATCCACGAAGCCGATACGGTGGACTGCCAACGCCTGGCCCACAGTCTGGAAGCCATCGGTGCGCTGACCCACATGGGCGTGCAATGCACAGCGCAAGCGCACGCGCGGATGTGTTGGGAGAACAGTGGTGGGTAAGGCAGCAACCGCCATGCTGTGAAAATTCTGCAATAAATCCTCGGCGACGCCGAGCGGACGCGGCGATTTTCTCGGGTCGTCTAGGGCGGTCAAGGTCGAGCAGCAACTTTACATGTAGGGACTCACCGCGTCGTCGCGTAAGCGGTTTCCTACAGCGAAAGTTATACAACCAGCCTGCTCCAACGCTCCGCCGATTCGGTGTCGCAAGAAATCACCGACACCAACCTCGGGGAGCTACTTGGCGCCGAGTATCCGACCATGCCCGCTGAAGAGGCGAAACATCGGCATGACAGCATGCTCAACTTTGGTATTCGTAGTATTGATGTCTGCGTGTCATGAAGTGTCAGACTCGGGTTACGCCGCAACGGGAACGGAACTCGCGCTCAATCAAAGGTACCAGGGATTTCCGAACTTGCCCGTTACGCGCGCGGTTTTCGGGGCGAATCTGGGAAGGTATGGTCTACGGTCAGAAGAGCGGTCCGGGAAATTCATGCAGGAAAAGCCGCTGACGTGTCCTGACCCGATAGGTGGTCCTCCGGGTTTGACGCGACGTGTCGAGAAGTTTCTCGTCATTGGTGGACAAGTTAAAAATGGGGTAGCCGAGCGCTATGTTGGTTTCATCGACGCAAGGGGGATGTGATCTTAGTCGAGAATGATTTTGAGTATCCTGGGCGCCGAAGGCCCATGAGACCATCATTAAGGCTCAGCTACCGTTGTGGTCACGCAGCATGGGGAGAGTCATACGTTATGGATAGTAACGATCGGGTGATAGCTGTCTGCACGGCTGGCCTGAACAAGGTTCTTGTTATCGATAAGAAACTGACCTCGTCGAGCTTCAAAAGACCGGGTGACTTGATGTTCGAGCTATGACCGACGCTTTCGACGAAATCATCCGTTCGGCAGTTATCTCGAGTCGAACGCTGCTTCGGAATGGGCGGAGCCCGGACGACGTCATTCCGTTGATGTTGGAGGCTGTGGGTTGCATCGACGACATTCCCCTTCTTCCGACACAAATTATTTTGAGAGCTTGGTTGCCAGAAGCTATACGTGCCGCAGAAAGAGGCAATATCGACCGCGCTGTGGCAGTGCTGAACTTTCTACATAACTTACCCCTTACACCGCAGGAGCGAGAGCGCTGGAGCTTGGACTATTTCCTGGTCATAGAGCTGCCGACGTTCCTGGACACTTTTGGACTCAACGAAGTACCGACTGTGGACATGCTGCAGACGCTAGATGCAATTGTTACATTGGGTTTGCCAGAAGGCGGTGGGGCGTAGCCAGGACCGCATCCGCTTACGCAAGCGAAGCTGCTGTCTGGCTTGCTGCTGAGCAGGGTTGGGGTCCGCTGTTCGCCGATTGGCAACCATCGGTTTGAATGGGGACCAGCGAGCCCAAAAATTGATACAGCGGAACCCAAATCGCAGTCCGAGCGGCAACTAATCATGGCGACCATCAAGATCCCAGTCGACTTTAATGCTATCAACGATGACTCTTCCGTCCGCCTCAATACGCGGGGAGCCCTCGAAGCGTTGGCAAAGCAAGGTCTTAAGCTCCGTGAGGGAATGGAAGTCTTGATTGAGGATAGCGAACTCTGGGCAAGAGCTAGGGTTTACCTTCGGCATGGAATTTGGTCGGCCGAGATTATTGGGAATGTGCATTCTGCGGAATAACTTCGGGGTGATGCCTACCAGGCGGCACAGGTTTCCGACAGGAAGGCGCATGTACGGGCACTAGGCGCTCTGGACATCGAGCATCAAGCAGAGGCGAACGGAAATTAGCCATGTCCAGATATATCGCGATCTCTGCGCTGATTCTCTCGGTGGTGACCTTCGTTGGGCAGCTCTTTCTTTTCACACATACCGATGAACAGGTTATCTGGGGGATGATTGGGGTTTTCGTGTACGGGGTCGGCGTTGGAAAATCCAAGCTTTTCCATTCGTCGAACGTGATCGCCGTCGGTTCCGCCGTGACTGCAGGCATAATCCTTGGGCTTCTCCCTCCGCGATTACGCCTGGGCGGAGCGGTGGATTGTTTTGTGCTGTTCTTTCCTCTGGTCCACTCTGTGCTACTTACGATCTACTTGATTCTGGGTGCGGATGAGTTGGGATAAAGTGCCTGACTAGGACGGGATGGCACGCCTCACGAAACTGCGCTGGAGACTGCGTTATGAAGACCTTTCCCATCGATGACGAAGAAGCGCGTTGCGGCGCCTTCGAGATCGAGAACGCCTACGTGTCTCGGCACTCAGTCGCAAAAGTCCTCAAGGGGATTGCAGGCGTAACCGCCGTTCAACTTCGTGGAAGGGTCCTGTCTGCGGATGAGGTGAGAGTCGCATTTTGCTTTATGGGGCAACCATGCATCGTCTGGGAACCCTTCAGCGACAATTCTCGCTACTGGATAGGGCCGGAAGGCCCCGAAGCGCGAGGGCCTGACATATCCCCAATAAGGACGGCTTTTGACAGGCATGAGCCGCCATTCCTCCGAAGGCTGTTCTGGGACCTCTTGCTCGGCCGCTTCTCACGGTAGAGGCCATTTCACCCACGTCAGGGTCCGCTTCACGCGGTCTGGGGGTGCCCTTGATTCCCGCTCGCCCATGGTTGCCGCTCTACGACCGCTTCGGGACGAGCTGCCATGACAATCAAAACCATTGAAGACCTGTTCATCCACGAACTGTCCGACATTTACAGCGCTGAAAAGCAGCTGACGAAAGCACTTCCAAAGCTTGCCCGCGCCTCGACCTCACCCGATCTGAAAGAAGCCTTTGAGTCTCACCTGGAGGAGACACAGGGCCAGGTCGAGCGCATCGACCAGATCGTCGAACTGCTCGGCATTCGCCTCAAGCGGATCAAGTGTGCGGCGATGGAAGGCCTGGTGGAGGAGGGCAAGGAAGTCATCGACGGCGTCGAGGAAGGTCCTCTTCGTGATGCGGCCCTGATCGGCGGCGGAAACAAGGTCGAGCACTATGAGATTGCCTCCTACGGCACCTTGATCGCCTTGGCCAAGCAGCTTGGCTACAAAGAAGCCGTGCCTCTTCTGGTCGAGACCCTGGCTCAGGAAAAGGCGGCCGACGAGAAGCTCACCATGCTCTCCGAGCGCCTCTCGACCCAGACCCGCGCCGAGAAGGCCGCGTGACCCTGGCCTGGTGACCCCATGACTGCCGTCACCATCTACATCGCACCGCCTGCCACGAGTCGCGGACGCTGGCGGGTGCGCTTGGCGGGCCGCCCGGAAGTCGAGCAGCCAGACAAGGCATCAGCCGTTGCGTTTGCGAGAGATCATGCGCGGATGATCGGAAAAGCCGGAGGGAACGTGGTCGTGAAGATCGAGCGGCCCGACGGTTGCTGGGATACGTTGCTCTCGGCGTAAGCGCCTTCCAACGACGTAACGTTTACGTGCTCGTCGCTATTGGGCGACCAAAGTCGCCGCAACCCCGCCCGGAGACCCACCATGAGCGACCTGACCCTGCCCGAGCTTGCAAAGAAGATGGCTAGCATCGACTTTGCGATGCTGCTGACCCACACCCCTTCAGGCGACATTGCCGGCCGACCGATGAGCAACAATGGCGATGTGGCCTACGATGGCACGAGCTGGTTCTTCGCGTTCGAAGACAGCGACGTGGTCCGTCAATCGTCGGCCAACCCCAAAGTGTCATTGTCGTTCTCCGGATCGAAATCACTGCTCGGCAAGCCACCTCTGTTTGTGGCCGTCGAAGGCGATGCCCATATTGCTCGCGAGCGTGCAGTGCTGGAAGCGCACTGGGTGGATGGGCTCGATCGCTGGTTCGAACAGGGCATCGACACCCCAGGTATCGTCCTCATCCGTGTTACAGCTCGCCGTGTCCATTGGTGGGAGGGTGAGGAGAACGGTGAAATTGTGATGTGAGTCAGATCGGACACCACGCTAATCGACAGGTGGCGAAGAGGCTGCGGATGGCGTCACTTTGAAGTTGAGGCCGAAGCGGCGCGCCCAGATGTGTAAAGCCGGATGGATGGGGCCCTCGCCAAAGTAGGTGATCTCGCCCCGTTCTTCGTCAAAGTAAGCGGCGAACGTTCGACCGTCGGTGTAATGGATAAACGCGGCGGCGTGAGCGAGTGGGGCACCTGTCCGCCAGCCGTCCAGGAACAACCCGCCGTCCTTGAGAGCAACCGGTTGCGCGGTCTCAGCGAAGTTTCGGGCAAAGGCCGGGTAGGCGTTCCCGAGTGTCTGGCGAAGATCCGCCTCGGCGCCACTGATGACGAGCGCCTCCACTGGCGAGTCATTCAAACGTTGAGGCAAAGCCTGCAACGGAGCGCTGGTTGTAAGAAGGGTAGTGGCGAAGAGGGCCGAAGCAAGAAGGTTATCGAGCAGGTGCATCACAGGGTTCCTCGTCTGATCTGGACGGAATTGTATCCACTACCGATTTCCGCGACTGGCGCCTCGATGGACATGACGGTTCGAGGTTCGCATGCCCCCGGACCCGACAACCAACGCATTTTCGGCAGCGAACACGTCGCCCCTGCCACTCCTCCCGCACAATGCCCCCCGTACGTCCTAGGTTTCACACTCCTACCGCACGGAAGGACGACCATGAACTCAGGTACCGTCGGGGGTTGGGTCATGCGCAACCGCTTCCTTCTGTGGGATGGGCTGGTTCTCGGCGCCGTCGGCGCGCTTCTCGTCTTCCTCGGCGTCGAGTACGAACTGCTGCGCCATGTCGGTATGTCGTCCGGCGCCGCGGGTGCCCTTGAGCTATCCGAGGTTCTCGCCATCGCGCTCGTGCTCGGTGCCTTCGTCTTCGTCGCCCGACGTCGTATGCAGATGCAACAGCGGGAAGTGGATCGCCGTACCACCGCCGAGGCTCATGCCCGCGAACTCGCCTTCCAGGATCCGCTGACCGGACTGGCCAATCGTCGCCGGTTCGACGACGCGGTCAACGAGGCCATTGCCTCGCCCCCTGGCGCCCGGCGACTGCATGCCTTGCTCATGATCGACCTGAACCGCTTCAAGGCGATCAACGACGTCTACGGACATCCGGTGGGAGACGAGGTCCTCATCGTCGTCGCGACGCGTCTGGCCGCGGCGGTGCGGCAGGGGGACGTCGTCGCCCGTCTCGGTGGTGACGAATTCGCGGTGGTGGCAAGCCAGCTCTTCGGGACGGAAGAAGCGGCCGGCATCGCCTTGCGCATGATCGACGCGCTGGCCCATCCGATCGTGGTTGGCGGCACGGAGCATCTGGTCGGGGTGGGTATAGGTATCGCCTTGTTCCCGCAGGACGCGGACAGCGGAACCGAGCTCGTCCGCAAGGCCGACATCGCCCTTTACCGGGCCAAGGCCGAGCTTGGCTCGGCCGTACGGTTCTTTCAGGAAGAGATGGATGCGCAGGTTCGTGAGCGCGCCCATCTCGAGTCCGAGCTTCGACGTGCCGTGACGAAAGGCGATATTGCCGTCCATTACCAGCCGCAGGTCGACCTCGCCAATGGCGAACTCACGGGGTTCGAGGCTCTCGCGCGCTGGAACCACATTGAGTGGGGCGACATTCCTCCTGAGCGGTTCATTCCGGTGGCTGAGGAGTGCGGCCTTATCGTGGAGCTCGGTCGGAACGTGCTCTTCCAGGCGTGTACCGATGCGGCGACGTGGTCCGGTGGCGAGACGGTGTCGGTCAACGTGTCGCCCGTCCAGCTGCACTCGGTGGATTTTGCGCAGACCGTTGAAGGCATCTTGCTGGAAACCGGCCTGGCACCAAACCGGCTGGAGCTGGAGATCACCGAGAACACGCTCGTCCGCGACCTCCAGGCGGCGCAGGTAGCGCTATCCGGTCTGCGGGAGAAGGGCGTTCGCATCGCCCTCGACGATTTCGGTACGGGTTACTCGAGCCTCTACCACCTGCGCAACTTCAAGGTCGACCGCATCAAGATCGACCGTAGCTTTGTCGAAGCGATGGACACCGAAGCGGAGAGCGCAGCCATCGTTCGTGCGCTCCTCGGCCTTGGCCACGGTTTGGGCGTGAAGGTGACCGCGGAGGGTGTCGAGGATGCGGCGCAGCGCCAGGCGTTGATCCGGCAGGGGTGTGATGACGCCCAGGGGTTCTACTTCAGTGCGGCGATGACGGTCGAGGATGCGAGGGCGCTTAGCCTGGCGCAATCCCGATCACTGGTAGACGAAACGTACGATCCCTGAAATGACCGCTACCAGACCGGCGACGACAGCGGTCGGATAGTGGATGTTCTCGAAGGCGTAGGTTCGTTCTCCGAAGCATTGAACGACAAGGGGGTAGAGCAGGACGACCAACGCCCCGGTCATGACGAACGTGACGCCGACCGATTTCCTCAGTAGGAGGAAAAGACCGCCCGCCAGGGCCAGCGCGGATGCCGTCAGCCAGCTCGCCCAGTAGACGATGAAGTGCGCTTTCCAGCTGGCTGGCTGGTAGGCCTGATTGACGGCCTTCGACGCTTCCATCAGGACGTGACTTATGTTGGTCGCGCTTCGTAAGCCGTAGATGGCGATGTTCGTCTCGAACGACAACGTCGCGTGGGCCGCTCATAGGCAGCCCGCGCGACGATCACGAAAAGCCCGGTTCCGTTACCTACAGTATCGAAGGAGTAGTTGGAACCACGGGCTCTAAGCCATCAGGTTCCAGTCGTCAGGAAGTGATCGAGCGCGGTATCGCTGAACACCTTCTGCAACAGTTCCGACAAGGCCGTATTCATCCATACCGCGTTGGTCTCGGCGGTCGGAACGACAACCACGCGTTGCTTGTCGTCGACGCGGTAGAGCTGCTCATAGCTGCTTGATCCGCTTCGACCCACGGTCTTGAGGGCGCCGGCGATCTCGATGCCGCCCGTCCAGAATCCCTGTGACGTCGAATACGTCAGGTCGCGGAGCTCGAACGAAAGCTGGCGGTCGGCCGACGCTCCACCCGCAACCACGCGATAACCCTGATCCTCGAGACCCTTGCGAATCCTGTCCTGTACCAGCAGCGCGATATCCTGGTTCGTCGTAATTTCCGCCGCCGCCCCGTAGACGTTGCCCCGGTGACCGAGCGACGTGTTCGCACGGTCATCCACTACCTTCAGCGCTACCGTGACCCCTGAACCCACGACCGACTTAGGTACGTTGACCGTCGGATTGAGCGTGACCATCTGCTTGTTATAAGCACAGCCGCTCAGAAGCAAAATCATCAAACCCAACGCTAGCTTTTGCATCACTGCTTCCCCCCTCTCCATGAAAAGTTTGCGCACGCTAGCAGAAACGGCGCCTCATCGGGAAGCGTCTTAGGGAAGAAAGAACGAGCGGATGAGAGCGCCGCTATTCGTCGAGTTCCCGCCGCTTCCAACTCCTTTTCAGAAACGTATTTTCTTACGAGTGTTCCCTTGCGAATTCCTGTTGACACCGTGAGTTCTTGGCTCCTAATCTTGCGACCGGCGCATGGTTAAGGTTTCGTAATGCAATCGTCACCGTGCCGCCGCATTTACGTCCCTCTCTGACGCGTGGGGGTGCTCGCTCGGGGGAGCAGCGCCTAAAGACTTCACCGTGAGAGTGCGTTGGATGGGGGCACATCAGTTGAGTCATTTTTGGCCGCCTTGGCCAAGTTCGGGGGATTTGCAATGCAATTGTTGAATTCAGAGCGGCGCATTCGTATGCGTCCGTCGGTGCTGGCTGTCGCGCTCGCACTGGGTATGACGGCAACGGGTACGGTTTTCGCTCAGGCGACGACTGGCGCCATTTTCGGTCAGGTCCCGGCCGCGGCTGGCGAGTCCGTCGTTGCTACCAGCGACACCGGCTTCAGCCGTGAGGTTCCGGTCGATGCCGACGGCCGTTACCGCATCAGCAACCTGCCGCTGGGCAGCTACACCGTTGCCATCAAGCGTGACGGTGCCGTCGTCGACACGCGCAAGGACGTCCAGATCAAGGTCGGTGGTTCCACCGATGTGTCCTTCGCGGGCGCTGCCATTGCTGCTGCCGCGCAGTCGCTCGACTCCGTGACGGTCACCGCCAACAGCCTGCCGCCGATCGACGCGACGGCTGTCGATTCGCGTACCGTGATCACGTCCGAGACGCTTGCCCGCCTGCCGCTCGGCCGCAACGCCGAAGCCATCGCCCTGCTCGCACCGGGTGCCGTCCCGGGCAACAGCAGCCTCGGCAATGGCCGCTATCGTACGGTGTCGTTTGGCGGTTCCGGCACTTCCGAGAACGCCTACTACATCAATGGTTACAACTCGTCCGATCCGTACCGCAACCTCGGCGGCGTCGGCCTGCCGTATGGCGCGATCGATCAGCAGGAAGTCTATACGGGCGGCTACAGCGCCAAGTACGGTCGCTCCGACGGCGGCGTGATTTCGCAGGTCGGCAAGAGCGGCACGAACGACTGGCATTTCGGCGCCCAGGTCCTGTGGGAGCCGAAGTTTGCTTCGTCCGCACCGGGCAGCATCTACTACAAGAACAACACGCTTCCCGCGGGTTACGGTTATCAGTCGCCTGAGTCGGTGGGTACGATCTACCGCAGCCGCGCGGACAATACCAAGTGGACGACCACGTACTCTGCGTACGTCGGCGGTCCCTTGATCAAGGACAAGCTGTTCTTCTTCGTCGCTGCCGAGGCGGAGAAGTCCGAGGGCGAGAGCACCGCGTCCGTCGAGGCGAACCCGGTCGCGACCAACCACTACACGTACAACCTGCCGAAGTACTACGCCAAGCTCAACTGGAACATCAACGATAGCAATATCCTTGAATTGACCGGTATCCATTCCAACGACGAGCAGCGCGGTGTCTACACCGGCTACGACTACGACACGCGTTCGAGCACCGGTCCGACCGGCGCCAATGCCGACACGTCGAAGCTCGAGTCCAAGTACGCCATCGCCAAGTACACCTCGTACATCACCGACGATGTCACCTTGACGGCCACGTACGGTAAGAACTGGACGAAGGATTACCTGAGCAATCCGACGCCGGACCTCGGTCTCCAGCCGTACCTGGACCGCCCGGATCTCGAAGACCCCGCCCTCACCGGCGGCACGCCGCGGACCAACCTCAACTCGTCGCCCGATTCGCAGAATCCCAATGCAGGCAGCAAGACGCGTGGCCTGCGCCTCGATCTCGAGTGGCAGGTTGGCGACCACCACCTCGCCGGTGGTATCGACAACATGCACTACGATGCCAACAACGAAGGCACGTCGCCGAGCGGTGCTGGCTATGAAGTGCGGTATCGCAAGGCATCGCCGGGCAATGAGAACGTCCCGATCTCGGTATCGCAGGGCGTCGGCGCACCGGGTGGCAATGGCTACTACTTCTACAAGCAGATCTTCAGCACCGTTACCAGCATGTCGCTGGACCAGCGGGCCCAGTACCTCGAGGATCGTTGGCAGGTCACCGACCGCGTGCTGCTGAGCATCGGCGCCCGCAACGACCGCTTCAAGAACTTCAACGACCAGGGTCGTTCGTATGTCAACAATGCGGCGCAGTGGGCTCCGCGCCTGGGCGCCTCGTGGGACGTGTTCGGTGACTCGACCCTGAAGCTCTACGCCAACCTGGGTCGCTACTACCTCGCGCTGCCGAACAACGTCGCCGTTCGTGGTGCCTCGCCGTCGACCTACACCCGCGAATACTTCGCGTATTCGGGCGTCGACCAGTTCGGCGTTCCGACGGGCCTCACGCCCCTCGGCGGCGGCCTGACCTCGCCCGACGGCGAGTTCGGCAACCCGGTCGATCCCGAGTCGGTCACCGCGCGCGACCTGAAGAGCCAGTACCAGGACGAGGGCATCGTCGGCTTCGACAAGATGCTCGGCAGCGAGTGGGTTACCGGTGCGAAGTTCACGCTCCGCCGCCTGCGTACCGCCATCGACGACGTTTGCGACACCGGCAAGATCGGCGACAAGCTGACCGCTGAAGGTATCGATCCGGACTCCGTGACGGTTCCGGGCTGCGTCATCTTCAACCCGGGCTTCACCAATACCTTCAGCCTGGCCAATGCCAACGGCATCGGTCGTACCGAAGTGAAGATGAGCAAGGACGATTGGGGCTTCGCCGACAAGGCCAAGCGCGCCTACTACGCCCTCGACATGTACCTCGAGCATCCGTTCAACGGCAAGTGGCAGGGTCGCATCGATTACACCTTCTCGCGTAGCTACGGCAACACCGAAGGCCAGACCAAGTCCGACATCGGCCAGACCGACATCTCCAAGACGCAGGATTGGGATTCGGCCTTGCTGATGGAGAACTCGAACGGCCTGCTGGCGAACGACCGTACGCATCAGTTGAAGGCGTATGGCGCGTACCAGATCGCTCCCGAGTGGCTGGTCTCCGGCAACCTGCGTCTGGCCTCGGGCGCTCCGAAGTCCTGCCTTGGCTATCTGGACGGCCAGGCCGATCCGGATCCGCTCGGCTACCAGTCGTCGTACCACAACTGCAATGGCCTGCCGTCGCCCCCGGGCAAGACGCGCAACCCGTGGTACAAGCAGCTGGACCTGGCGATCACGTACCGTCCGTCGTACTTTGAAAACAGGCTCGCCTTCGGCCTGTCGGTGTTCAACGTCAGCAACGAGCGCAAGCCGCTTAACTCGTTCTCGACCTACGAATCCAGCTCGCCGCAGACCGTGCTCAACAACTACGACCTGGGTCAGTACTACCAGACCCCGCGTTATGCACGCTTGACCGCAACGTACGACTTCTAAGCTCGAACGTTGTTGATCGCTCTACGGCGCGTTTGCTTTCTTCATTCTGGCGAAGGCAGCGCGTCGTAGGGCATCTCTCGTCCCCGCCGGACGATGGATGTTGCCCCCTGCGTCGGGGCCCGATTCGGACGGACCGTCCCATCGACAATTTCCTATATCGCGGACGCCGTGCCGGGGGCATTATCAAATCCTTCGACCGGGCGCGCGTCTGAATGCTTGGCCTAATAACGAGAAATGCCCTGCGAGGGCACAACGCGTCTCCCCAGTGCCGCCTGCTCCCACAGGTGGCCTTTTTTTTGTTGCATCATTAGGGGGACCCGCCGGAGTGCCCCATGTCTGAGCCGCCGAATGCCTTCGACCTACTCGACCACATTGGCCAGCTGGCAGGGGTCGGTGGCTGGGAGCTGGACCTGGCGACCAGTACCCTGCGCTGGACGGCGCAGACCTGCCGCATCCATGACCTGCCGCCCGACCACCAGCCCACGCTCGACGAGGCCATCGGCTACTACGCGCCGGCGGTCCGCACCGTGCTCGAAGCGGCCGTGCTACGTGGCATCGAGCAAGGCGAGGGCTGGGATCTGGAGTTGCCGATGACCACTGCCACCGGCCGGCAGATATGGGTCCGGGCTCATGGTGCTGTCGAGCAGCGTGACGGCAAGCCCTCACGATTGATCGGCGCGTTTCAGGACATCACGGAACGGCGGCGGGACATCGATGCACTGATCGCCAGCGAGCGGCGCTTTCGCAGTCTGTTTACTTATAGCCTCGGCCTGATCTGCACGCATGACCTGGGCGGCCGTCTGCTTACCGTCAATCCGGCGGCATGCCTGTCGGTGGGGTACTCCGAAGCGGAGCTTGTCGGTCTGTACCTCGGAGAGCTGATGACGGCGCGCGATGCAACGCGTGTGCCCGACTATCTCGCGCGTATCCAGGCACGGGGTACCGACGCGGGACGTCTTCGCTTTCATGCCAGGGACGGGAGCCAGCGCGTTTGGCAGTATCACAACGTGGTCGACACCTACGATGGCCAGTCTCAAGTGCTGGGTCACGCGCAGGACATCACCGAGCAAGTGCTGCAGGAGCATCGTTTGCGCGAGTGGTCCGTCCGCGATGCGCTGACGGGATGCTACAACCGGCGCTTTCTCGCGCAATATTTTGAAAGCGCGGGCAATCAATCCGGCTGGGCGTGCGTGACCGTGGACCTGGACAAGTTCAAGGCCATCAACGATACCTTTGGTCACCAGCGCGGCGATGAAGTGCTAGTCGCCATGACACAGTTCTTTCAGCGCCACGTGCGTGCCGGGGATTACGTGATCCGCCTGGGTGGCGATGAGTTCCTCGTCATCTTGCCGGAAAGCGGAGTGGACCAGGCGCATGCGCTGGCGGCGCGCTTTGCTCAGGATGCCCATGCGGCGCCGTGCGGATTTACGGAGGGGTGCGCGGTGCATACGGCAGGTGCTTCGATTGAAGCGACGCTGGCTGAGGCTGATCGGGCGTTGTACACCGTGCGCAGGCAGCGGCGAGTCGATGACCACGCATCGTAAATGCGGGGCAAGGGCGGCGCCCGGCCGGGCGCCGCCCCCTGGCAAACTCAGCCCTTGATAAAGGCCAGCATGTCGTTGTTGAGCTCTTCGGCATGGATGGTCAGCATGCCGTGCGGATAGCCCTTGTAGATCTTCAGCTGCGCGCCCGGGATGAGCTTGGCTGAAAGAACGCCGGCATCCTGGTACGGGACGATCTGGTCGTCATCGCCGTGCATGACGAGCGACGGCACCTTGATGTTCTTCAGATCGGTGGTGAAATCCGTCTCCGAGAACGCCTTGATGCAATCGTAGTGGGCCTGTATGCCGCCCATCATGCCCTGGCGCCACCAGTTGTTGACGGTGCCTTCGATGGGTTTGACGCCCGGGCGATTGAAGCCGTAGAACGGCATCGGCACTTCGCGATAGAACTGCGCGCGATTGGCGGCAAGCTGTTTGCGCAGGTCGTCGAACACCGAGATGTCCAGGCCGCCCGGGTTCGAGGCCGATTTGACCATGACCGGCGGGACGGCGCTGACCAGGATGGCCTTGGCAACCCGGCCTTCGTTGTGCTGGGCCACATAACGGGCGACTTCGCCGCCACCGGTGGAGTGGCCGATATGCACCGCGTTCTTCAGGTCGAGGTGTCGGACCAGTTCGGCGACATCGGACGCGTAGGTGTCCATATCGTTGCCAGTGATCGTCTGGGTCGAGCGGCCGTGGCCGCGACGGTCATAGGCAATGACGCGGTAACCCTTCGACAGGAAGAACACCATCTGGGCGTCCCAGTCGTCGGACGTCAGCGGCCAGCCGTGGTGGAAGAAGATGGGCTGACCGGTACCCCAGTCCTTGTAGTACAGCTCGACGCCGTCCTTGGTCGTGAAAATCGCCGACTCGGCGTGTTTCTTCCCGGCGGCCGGCTTGGCCGCTGCAGCGGAGCCCTTCGACGCGGCACCTTCCGCGGCGATGGCGGCTCCGGCTACCAGCGTGCCGGCGGCGAGGCCTGCCGTGGCGACGAAACTACGGCGCGACATGGGGTTCTTGAGGCTTGGATCGTGTGAGTCGGTCATTGGGATTCTCCTGGTGGAGGCAGCACTTTATGGGACCCTCGTTCGAGGGTCTTGCATGTCCGCCTTGCACGGTTCAATCGCGATTGTTACTGGCCGGCCGTATTCGACGCCCATACGGCCTGCGTCGGCCCATAGATAACGAGGTTACCGTCGCCCTGCAGGAATGCCTGCGCCGCCGTCTGGCCCGCGTTCCCCGAACGCCACAGCTGCTCGCCGAGCTTGCCGTAAACGATGAAGTCACCGGATGGCGTGAGCTCCAGCTGGGCGCTGTCCTGGTTGACCGTGTTGGCAGCCCACAGGGGAATGCCCGGTTCCTTGTATAGAACGAGGTTGCCGTCACCCTGCAGGATGAGGGTGAAACGTCCGTCGCAGGAATGGATCGCCTGGTTGGGCAGCAGGCCATTGCCTGGCTGGAAGCTGCCGCAACCGGTCGGTGCCGTGACGGCCGAAAGACTGACCGGGGTGAACAGCGCGAGGTTGACCGCGCCAGCGATCGCGGCATAGCCGGCATCGTTGGGGTGCAGGTGGTCGCCGGAGTCGAAGGCGGGGAGGAAGGCCGTCGGGTGGGCGGGGTCGTGCGTGGCGGCGTCCTGATCGATGACGGCGTCGCAGGTCGACGTGCTACCCCGAATCCACGCGTTGATGTCGCCACGTACGGCTTCGCGGGCGGCCGTCCAGTTCGAGGAACCTTCCCACGGCGTCAACGTCGAGCAGGCAAAGCGCACGCCTTTCGCGTGGCTCTTGTCGATGAAGGACTGCAGGGCAGCGATGACGTTGGGTGCCGTCGCTTGCGGATTGCCATTCCCGAGGTCGTTGAGCGGATCGTCGGAGAAGATGACCCAGCGCACGCCTGCCTGTCCGAGCGCATCCCGGTCGAAGCGCTTGAGGCCACTGTCGCCCGAACCGTCGGCAAAGAGGTTGTTGCCGCTGATGCCTTCGTTGATGACACCCACGTCGATACCCGCGGACTGCAGCCGTTCGGCGAGGCGATTGGGCCAACGGTGATTCGCTCCGTAGGTCGACGCGTATCCATCCGTGATGGATGCACCGATCGCGACCACGGCGCCCCTTGTGGTCGGGCTCTGGACGTCGACGTTGGTCAGGAACTCGTAATCGCCGATCGCCTGCGCCGAGATTACCGGACTGCCGCTCACGTCACCGCTTGCTTCATATCTGTCCTGCTGGCTAAAGGAATGACCGGTCAGGGCGGCGGGTGCTTGCTGCACATAGAAGGTCACCGCGACGTTTGCCGTTGCCGGTACCGGAAAGTCGATGCCGTCGCTGGTGGCCGTTGCGCCGGGCGCAACGCTGACTGTCGTGTTTCCAGCAAAGGTCAGGACATGGTCGGTGGCAGGGTCGACCGAAGAGCCTGACGTCGGAAGGGCGGCATGTACATCCGACAAGGTCAGCGGTGTGGTGCCATAGAGGTTCGAGACCGTCACACGTAATGCGGTGCCCGCCATGCTGGTGTGGACGATATGCCTGAGCGTCTTGCCCGTGGGCGAGGTGGCGCTTGAGTAAGACTGCGGAGCGACGCCCCAGGTACCCACCCAGGGATCGAGAACGCTGGTAGCGCTGGCTGAACTGGCAGACAACGCGAGTGCGATGGTTGTCGCTAGCGTCTTGAATGAGGACGAAGCCATGAGGAAACCTGGGGGGATGCGGGGAA
The DNA here is from genome assembly GCF_001887595.1 of Luteibacter rhizovicinus DSM 16549. Classification (NCBI taxonomy): domain Bacteria; kingdom Pseudomonadati; phylum Pseudomonadota; class Gammaproteobacteria; order Lysobacterales; family Rhodanobacteraceae; genus Luteibacter; species Luteibacter rhizovicinus. The sequence goes on along the minus strand of NZ_CP017480.1, from coordinate 4,357,153 downwards.
GAGAGGGGCATCGTGCCATCGCCGTACTTCGCTGCCTGCAATCGGGTTCACAGATTTCGATGCCGCTTGCCACGATCTGGACTCCACGCAAGACTTGGCGCACACGTGTCATGTGTCGGCCGATTCAACACACGAGGTCCAAATGCCTATGAGCTTCGCTCGCCAGTCAACGCTCCGCAGCCTGACGCTGGGCCTGATGCTTGCTGTTGTTCCCTTCGGTGCGTGCCTCGCCGCATCAACGAACCTGGAGTTGAAAAAGCTCGAAGAAGCAGATCAGGCGGACCGGTCGCCGGGCTCCAACACGATCGACTGGGACGTGGTGGGAAAGCACGACGTCGCTCGGCAACGTCGCGTGACAGAAATCCTCAAGGCAGGCGACGTTCGCACCGCCGATGACTATTTCAACGCGGCTCTCATCTTCCAGCACGGCGACAAGGTCGAAGACACGGAGCTTGCGTTGGCGCTCGCGACGACGGCAACCCGGCTGGATAGCTCGAACAAGGATGCGAAGGTTCTGACCGCGCAGGCGTGGGACCGGATCCTGGTCAAGCGTGGCAAGCCGCAGTGGTATGGAACTCAGTTCTTCAAGAACAAGGCCACCGGCAAATGGGAACTCTCGCCGACCGATCCGACAGCCGTCTCGGAAGCTCAGCGCGAGGCTTTGGGCATCCCGACGATCGGCGAGACGAAGGCGCATCTCGACGCCTTGAATGCGAAGTAGACGGGGCTCCCTCAATAGATGAGATGTCTTAGTTGCGCGGCAAACTTCTGGCCGAGCTCCTGAAACCCTGCGTCCGAAGGATGCAGTTCATCATGCCAGAGCGTCGGATCCGGGCCCAAGGTGCCGAGCAGCGGACAGAAATCAAAGAGGCCGGGGTTTGCCGTCTTGAGCGGAACGAGGATATCGTCCCGAAAGGCGTCCAGGAGCAGGCGGACAAACTCGAGCTGGTCCGTCCTTGCCGGGAGCACCGCCTGCACATAACTGCCGATCCAGTCACCAACCTTCGACACCAGCAGCGCGATGAGCCCGATGCCTTTGAGGTCGAGTTTCGCCGGGACGCCCAGCCGCACGGGGTAGTCGTAGGTATGGGCGAGAATCGGGACCTTTCCCTTGCCTTTGTCCCGGACCACGGCGATCAGATTTTCATAGCTTTGGCGGACCACGCCGAATCGGGCTGCCTTGACGAGGCCCACCGCTGTCTGCGGCGTGAGGGTGGGTTGGCCTGCAAAGACCCCTTCGAGATGCTCACCGACGATATCGTTGCCGCCCGCACTGATCAGCACGGCATTGAAATTGAACGTCGCCAGGTGTTCGCCGATACGGTCCAGATTCCTGGAGCCGCTCTTGAACATGCGGACGGCTTCATCGCCGTTGTCCTCCAGGCGAAGATAGAGGCCGGGGACAAGTGTCGTGACCACGTCTAGCAGGTTGAAATTGTCGAGCGGGAAGGCGAACCATGAGTCGCCTTCGCTGAGGATGACGGGCGTGCTACCAAGGGTGCGCGTCCGTTTGGCCTCGCGGTAAGCGTCCCTGAAAGCCTCGAACTTGGTCATCGGCTGTGCGGGCATGGCAGTTCTCCTGCGATCGTATCGGGGCGTTGGGCAGAGATTGGATATCCTTGCTCTGGGCCGCCGCCGTGCCGTCAGAAAAAATACTTAGCAGGCTGCCGTCATGAGCTGCTCGTTTTCGGCATACAGTAGGCTAAGGGCGCTGGCCGCCGAATATTGGGGACTGCGGACGATTCCATGGGGGCAGGTCCGCAAGTCTCGGGTCCTGCGGATGCTTGGAATTGACGGCGGCACCCCTGGCCATCAGAGCGAGAAGGCGAACCGCAAACACGGGTAGGTACCAGACGCCTTTGGTAGCACGGTCGTAGTGAAGAAGACGGGTCTGGCTCACGAAGTACCCGTGGCGCGCACCTACCGCGTAATGCAGGTTGGCCTTTTGTTCGTCCTTCGCTACGCCGATGCCTTGTCGGTAAAGCTCGCCAAGGAGCTGATGTGCAGCCGGGCTGCCTCGTTCGGCGAGGGCTTCCAGATGTGGAAGGGCCGCAATCGTATCGTGCTGTGAGACGAGAAGCTTGGCCACGTGCATGACATCGCCTTCCCTGCCGAACGCTGCGAGTCGCAGCGACCACTCGACGAGCTTTTCTCTATTTCCGAGATCGAAGTAACGCGACATCAGGAATCGTTGTGATGTCTCGAGATGACATAGAGGTGGTGACTCGGCCAAGGCGAGCGCTTCGTCGCGAAGACCCTCTCGCCACATTTGAATCGCACACTCCATGCAATCTGCGATGGCGGCCTCGTTACCCTGTCGGGCGGCCTTCAGGTACCAGGATGCGGCGACAACGACATCGCCCCGCGCGTTGTGAATCCATCCTATATATCGTTGCCCACGTGAGTCGTTCCTCAGCTCTGAGCCAAGCAAATGATCGAGTGCGCCGGAAACGTTCCCTGCTTCATCAAGGCTCGCGAGAGTTCGCCACAGATCGTCCGCATCGTCCACCATGCTAGTTCACCGATAGATTGTAGCTAGAGCGGATCTTGTTCAAAGACCGCTGGATATCTTGGGCCAATCAACCCGAAGTATCTCTTCGATTCAAGATACTGCCTGATCCGGGGAAGGATCGTGTCCTTTTCCTTCTCAGTCAACGCGTGCGATCGAAAGTCGTTTCCTTTTGATCCGGGCAAATAGACTTTCCATGTCTTATCCGCCAGCGCCACATTGAATCGGTAGACGCCGTGCGCATCCGAGTATTCGACGCCTTCATTTCGGGCGACGAGTCTTATCCGATAGCCCTCAGTCATCCCATTCTCCGAACACGGCTTTCGTTACCCCGGAAGATGGCCTCTGGAACTCAGCCCACGCTCGCCCGCACCTCGACCAACGCCAACTGCGCATACTGCGCCGGCCGGGCCTTCCGCAGCCAGACGCTGAAGCCGATCCCGACAGCGAGCGTAACGAGGTACAGCGCTGGCAGCCAGGCCACGAACGGCGTATTCACCGTCGACAGCAGGGTGAAATTGATGCACACGGTCGTCAGGGCGACGGATAGCCCAATCGCGGCAAGGACCGACGCGACGAGAACGACCGGCCCCGCTTCCTTCCTGCGCTTGAAGACGTAGAAGACAATTGCGATCGCTGCAGCGGCCTGCAGGGCAATGATGCCCAGCGTACCCATACCGATCAGCACGGGGATGATGGCGGCGTAGGGGTCGTTCCGGGTCGACGCGATGCCGATCAGGCATACGACGGTCGCCAGCGACATGCAAAGGGTCGCGGCCACGGGCACGTTGCGCACCTCGTCGAACTTGGCAAGCATGCGAGGCAAGAGGCCTTCGCGGGCCAGGGCAAACACGTAGCGGGACGCTGCGGCGTGGATGGCGATGTAGGTCGCCAGCATCGAGGTACACAGGAGCACGCCGGCGATGTCCGAGGCGACCTCACCGTCATACTGCTTGATGAGATCGAGGACGAGCGTGCCACCGTGCGCGAGGGCCTGCGCCTTGACGTCACCGGAACCCATCGCGCCGACTGTGATCCAGGCGGTCAGCAAGTAGAACGACCCGATAAGGATGACCGAGACGTAGCTGGCCAACGGGATGCTGCGGACAGGATCGGCCGCCTCCTTGGAATAGAGCGCACCGGATTCGAACCCGACAAAGCAGGTGAATGCCGTCATCAGCGAGACGCCGATACCGGGCGCCAACCACTGGCTCGGGGCGAAGGAAGAGAGAGGGAAGGCGGCCCAGCCCTTCGCGACAACGACACTGGTGTCGAAGACGACGAGCACCGCGGTCTCGACGACGATAATGACAGCGAGCAGCTTGGTCGACGCGTCCATGGACCGGTAGTTGAGAACGCCGGTGAGCAGGACGGACACTGCGGCGCAGATCGTCCAGTCGACCTTGTATCCGACGGCGATGGAGACCTGCTCGTCGAAGTATCCGCATGCCGCCGCGAGCCCGAAGGCGAACGCACCGTACGAGATGATCGCGCAGAACGCGGTCCCAACCCCCAGCGGTTTGCCGAGGCCCTCAGCCACATAGGTGTAGAACGCACCCGTGCTGACGACGCGACGGCCGATGAAGGCATAGCCGGTGGTGAACGCGACCAGGATCAGGCCCGCGATCAGGAAGGCGACGGGTACGTTGGCCCCGGTGCCGCGCGAGATGGCAATGGGCAGGTTGCCAATCATCGAGGCGAGTGGCGCGGCAGCCGCCAGGACCATGAAGACGATGAACTGCGTCGACAGCTTATGGCTGCGTGGGGGCTTTACAGCGGTCGAACGGGTCACGGGAACTCCTGGATCAAAGACGTCGCGATCAAAGCCGGCGATTGTATGCCACGAGCACGACCATGGCCTTACAGCAGTAACAAAACAGTACGCGCGACAGATGCCGGTACTGATATTCCACGCGACGGATCCACTATGCTGAAATCGTCACCCATGGTCGACGCGGAGGGATTCGATGGCCCGGGAACGAAGCATGCGGGAAGAGCGGAAGGCAGGTCTTGTTCCAGTTGCGCTCGTGACGCTTGTCCGGCGGGTTCCGATGTTCGCCGTGGGCCGGCTCCTTAGCTTGCTCGCTCTGAGCGTCATGAGCCTGCCAGTAGCCGCGTATGAGATACCGAAGCGGAGCCTGGAAGCACGCATCCACGACGCCGACCTGGTGATCTTTGGTCAGGTCGTCGCGCTCGAAAGTAGCGAGCCCGAAAATGAGTTTGCCGACGGGTACGCGCAGGTGCGGGTAACCACGTTCCTGAAGGGGAGCGAGGGCAAAACCATTCGGGTGCTCTATCGAGGAGGCATCTCAGAGGCCGCTCCCCTTTGTTGCACCGTCGGCGCCAGCTATTTCATGATCCTCAGAGGACCGGCATCGGGAGTGTACGAAAGCGTCGATGGACCCTACGGCGTTTTCGAAATCAACGCCTCTGCAGGCACCAGCTTCCCCATCAAGCCCGAAGGACTCGAAGACGCTCGTCTCCTCCATGCACGCGTTATGACGATCTCCGATTTTCCACCAGTGATGTCCGGCATCATAAAGACGTGGATCAGCATGGCCGTCGTTGAGGACGGGACGTCGACGCGCCAGGAATTGCTTATGGTCTATCTGGGGGACCAGCAGCCGATGCCCAAAGTACGTGACGATTGCCTTTTCACCGTGCACCGGGAGGAGGCCGGGGGATTCGTCGGGCGCGGCTCGCGTGCGAATCACCTTGCGACGGTCGTGGACGATTATCGATGCGGGAGTGACATGCCCAGGGCGCTGCAAGGCGTCTCGGTTTCATGGCCGGGAATTGCGGGGCCATGAAAGAAAAAGCCCACGGAGGGGAGTCCATGGGCTTCTTGGTGTTATCCGTCGGTGCAAAGCGGCAGGGGAACCGCAGACTGCTTGGGACCGGCGCCTCTCGGCTGCCTTGGGAATAACTATACTCGGCGGTTTATGAATCGTTCTTAAGTTTCGCCCGGGCCGGGGGTGAAAGTGACCGATTTTCCCGGCTGGAGGGCGATCTCTCGGGCCCAGAGGCCCCATCTGAGGCGGGTCCGGCTGCCTCCGGCACTGTGGATCGTCACCGAAGCGACCTTCCCCTGACTCCAGGCCAGGTCGACCCGGAACCCCCCGCGGGCCCCCATGCCGGTCACGCTCCCGGAGGTCGCCCACGCCTTGGGCAGCGCCGGCAGCAGCTCGATCAGGCCGGGCCGGGACGACATCAGCATCTCCAGCATGGCGACAGGCGTGCCGAAGTTGGCGTCGATCTGGAAGGCGTCGGTGCTGGCATCCAGGGCATACATGTCGAAGAAGTTCTGCGCGGTGCCATTGCTGTGGTTCTTCGATGGCGACAGGTTGGTGAGGATGAGCCGGTAGGCCTTCTCGGCATCGCCGAGTCGGGCCCAACAGATGGCCCGCCAGGCGCAGGCCCAGCCATAGCCGCCCGTGCCTCGCGCTTCGAGCAACCTGGTTACGCCGTCGATCAACGCCGGCGGGCTTCCGTCGGTCGTGATGCGGTCGCCGGGAAAGAAACCGATCAGCGGCGACAGGTGCCGGTGCTCGGGTTCGCCGAGGTTGTCCGGGGTCATCCATTCTTCCAGCCAGCCGGTCTTGGGGCTGACCTGGGGCAGATAGAGCCGCGCCTGCAGCTGCGCGATCGTCGCGGCGTACTCGGGATCCTTGCGCAGGAGCGAGCCGGCCTGACGATAGTTGTTGAACAGATCCCAGACGAGTTCCTGCGAATACGTGTTGCCCTTCGCGTCGGTCGGTCCTTGCTCGGGCGACCAGTCGGCATCGTCGATCAGGACCTCGCGCACGAGGCCGGTGGCCGGGTCGGTCACGCTGACACTCAGCAGGCGCGACTCCCAGAACTCGCAGGCGCCTTTGAGCAGGGGATAGATGCGCGCCAGGTAGGCCCGATCCGGGTTGTACTGATAGTGCTGCCACAGGTTATTGCACAGCCACGCATTCCCGGCCGGGTGCCAGCGCCAACCGCCGCCACCGTAGATGTTGGTGGAGATGCCCACGGTCCAGCCGGCGATCTTGCCCGAGCTGTTGCGATAGCCGTTGCGGGGATCGTTGAAGTGCTGATGGGTGACGGCCGTCCAGGTTTCCACCTGGCTGAGACAGTAATCGGTGAACGGCTCGAAGCAGGACGGCAGGCCAGCCCGGTCGGGCAGCCAGTAGTTCATCTGGATATTGATGTCGTTGTGATAGTCGGCCATCCAGGGTGACGTGTTGCTGTTCAACCAGAGGCCTTGCAGACCGGTCGGCAGACTGTCACGGGATCCGGCGATCGTCAGGTAGCGGCCGTACTGCAGATAGGACGCTTCGAGTTCCGGATCGACGGCAGCGACTGCCGTTGCCCGAGCCTGGAGACGGGTCCAGGTATCCATCTTTCGCTGTGCCTTGGTCGACGCGCCCAGGTCGACACGCATCGTATCGAACAGGGAACGGTAGTCGGCGATGTGCGTACGCAGCAGCATGGTCGGCGATTGCGTCGCGGCGGCCTGCGTTTTCTGGATCGAGAGCTTCAACGGATCGACCGACGCATCCATGGTGTTCCTGGCGAGGTCCGGCGAGTAGTTGGTGCCGCCGCACAGGAGGACCGTCAGCGCACTGCAGTCCGCGAAGTGGATACCGTTCGCGTCGGCGTGAACGGTGCCGGACTCTGCGACCGCCGTGACGTTCGTCGCGTACCGGAGGCCGTTCTCCAGAACACCTTCGAAATGACTGCTCGCGGTCCCACTCGATCCTTGTAAGGTCGCTGCCTGGGACGTTTCCCCATGCATGCCACGCAACTGGACCGATCCGTTGTAGCGGCCTGCGCCGGACTGGGACAGGTGGATGACGATCAGGTCGTCGGGGTGGCTGGCGAAGACCTCGCACGTGTAGGCGATGCCGTCTTTCCGGTACGAAACACGAACGTATCCCTGGCCGAGGTCGAGCTCGCGCCGGTAGTCGGTGATCCTGGCGGCTTCATGACCTTCGACCGACAGGTGCAAGGTAGCCAGCATCACCAGGCTGCCGAAGTGCTCGGTCGTGTAGTCGAACTGGCCGTCGTCGCCCAGCACGACATCGCGTTTGCCAAGCCACATCGATGCATCTGTGACGTAGAGCACATTCGACGAGGGGTCACCACCGACCAGTGCACCCAGGCGACCATTGCCGATGGGCAGGCCTTCGCGCAGCAGGTTCGATTCCGGTGCGGGTGTGCCATACCAAAGAGACTGCCTCGCCGCAGCCGGCATGGGACCGATGGGGCGGTCGACAGGTTGGCTCTCGGCAAACCGGGGCAGGGTGAGCCACGGCAACATGGCCGCCATGGCACCCGTCATCTTCAGGAAGCGGCGCCGGTCCATCGGGTCGGCGAGCGCTTTTTCCAGGCACGTGTGCCGATCCCTGCCACTAGTCATGAAGTGTTCCGACGCCCCTGGAAAATCAATTTGTAGGACAAAAGGAAATCTAGAACGGAGCACCCACATTGTCATGCTGCGGCGCAGCTTGTTGCCATGATCAAGCTAGGTATTATGAATAAGTACTACAAATAAGCGGTAGCAGCTAACTGCTCTGTCAGGGGTAAGGGGTGACGGGGATTTCGGGGCTTTGTGGCGCCGTTGTGGGTAACGGAGCCGATGAGTGCCGGGCAGCAAACCGTGTGTGCTCATCGGATGTTATTCCACAGAGTGGGGGAGGGTAGCCATGCAGCTAACGAAATTGGCGGTCGCCGTGCGGCGGTCGCTTGTGGCAACGGGTGTCGCCTGGATGGTGGGTTACGGCGCACCAGGTTACGCACAGACCGCGACAGCGGCACCGGAGGCCGCTCCGGCCGGAACGCAGTCCGCCACGCCGCCCGCCAAGCCGGGCAAGCCGGCCAAACCGGCGGACGACAAGAGTGACGAGAAGAAGGTCACCGAGTTGGGTGAGGTCGCCGTTACCGGTCAGCTCGCGGCGCTCCAGCGCGCGCAGGCGATCAAGCAGGAGTCGGTCAACGTCGTCGACTCCATTTCCGCTGAAGAAGCGGGCAAGTTCCCCGATCCCAATGTGGCCGACGCGCTCCAGCGCGTGCCGGGCGTATCGGTGAACCGCAGTGGTGGCGAGTCCAGCCAGATCGCCGTGCGCGGTTTTGGTCCCGACTTCGTCGCCGTCACCATCAATGGACGCCCGATGGCCACGGCCTCCGGCTCGCGCGCCTTCAACTTCGATGTCCTTCCCTCGGAAATCATCAGCGTCGCCCAGGTCAACAAGACCTCGTCGGCGGACATCTCCGAAGTCGACATCGGCGGCGTGGTGGACATCCAGACCGCGCGTCCGCTGGACTTCAGCGGTTACCACGGGGCTTGGAGCGGGGCGGGTATCAACAGCAACCTGACCGGCGACTGGAAAGGCAAGACCACGCCCAAGGCCTCGGGCCTGCTCGGGTGGACGAGCAAGGATCACACCTTCGGCTGGATGCTTTCCGCCTCGTATTACAAGCGCAAGGACACCCAGCTCAACACGCAGGCCAACTCCTGGTATGCCGACCAGGACATTTACACGACGCCGGGCGCGACTACGCCCACCTATAGGAACGTGGCGCTCCCGGAAACGCTGGCGAGCAACGTGTTGAACGAGATACGTACCCGCAAGGGCTTCAGTGGCGCCATGGACTGGAAGCCGATCGATGCCCTCACGGTCCAGTTCGACACCTTGTACTCGAGCTACAAGGTCGACCCGATCGAGCACGAGTTCGGTCAGTACGGGAACACCTCGGACATCCAGTCGCTGACGACCGATGCCAACAATACGGTGACTAGCTTCGTCCGTAACAGCCAGGGCCCGAACGTCATGGCGAACGACTATGTTGCGTCGTATACGCCGAGCTACGAGAAGAGCTACCAGAACGGTGTCAACCTCGGTTTCGACATCGACGATTCGACCAAGCTGATTCTCGATGCATCCAGCTCGAAGGCCTGGAACAAGCAGAGCCCGAACGGTTACTTCCTGGTGGTCGGCGCGAAGAACTTCGGCACCAACCCGACCTGGACCAACGGTGGCAGCAACGAGCCGCCGAGCTACTCGAACATCCTTTCGCCGACGAACCTGGACAACCTCACGGCGCATTGCTGCAATGCCGGCTCTGGCAACAACGTGACCAACAAGGTCGACAACTACCAGTTCAAGCTGGACAAGGCCTTCAACGACAGCGTCATTACGCGCTTCGAGGCGGGCGTGCAGTACACCAAGGAATCGGTGAAGTCCGTGAGCTGGGGTACGCCGAACGGTATCCTCTGCAACGCGTACTGCGGCTATTCCATCCCGGTCCCGGCGGACGCCATCGGTGCCTACATCTTCAACGCGCCGTCGAAGATCAAGGGGGTGTCGTCGCCGGGCTTGCCGTCCCAATGGATCCAGTACGATCCGCGGGCCTACCTGGACTGGCTGGCGTCGCCGGCCGCGTATAACCAGCTCCCCGACGACAAGCGTGCCGCGTTGCTTGCCGGCATGGCTGCCAACGGTGGCAACCTGGATGCCGCGCCCAACCCGGGCAGCTACAACGACGTGGGCGAGAAGGAGAAGTCGTTCTTCACCAAGGCCGTGTTCGAAGGCACGATGTGGAACATGCCCTGGGCCGTCGACGTCGGCGTGCGTTATCTCAACGTCGTCTCGACATCCACGGCGATCAACCAGCCGCCGATCGCGTACTACGTCGATCCGCACGACACCAGCAACGGCCAGGTGACCTACGGCCCGCTGGCGCCGCAGTCGGACAAGGGCGGCTACCACAAGTGGCTGCCGTCGATGAACTTCAAGTGGACGCTGCTGGACAACCTGATCTATCGCCTGTCCCTGTCCAAGACGCTGACACCGCCCCAGCTCAGCAACCTTTACTACAACAAGAGCTTCGGCACGCGCCCCAACTCGCTGACCATTTCGCAGGGCAATCCGCAGCTCCAGCCGTATACCTCGCGCAACTACGACATGGGCCTGGAGTGGTACATCGACGACGCCAGCTACATCGCCGTCGAGGGCTTCTACAAGAAGGTCAGCAACTTCAGCACGCTGGTGAGCACGCCGGTCCCGTTCCTCAACGACCAGAATACCGGGCAGCCGTTCATCTGGTCGCTGACCCAGCCGATCAACCTGAACTCGTCGAACATCTACGGCGGCGAAGCGACGTTCAACTATCAGTTCACCCATCTGTTGCCCGAGCCCTTCAATGGCCTGGGTATGGCCCTCAACTACACGCACGTGAAGAGCAGCACGGCGCTGAGCCCCGGCATCATCGCGGCATCGGGCAAGTTCGCCGTGCCCGGTATCGGCGACTCGGCCAACGCCAGCGTGTACTACGAGAAGGGCCCCGTGCAGGTGCGCGTGGCGTACAACTGGCGCGGCAAGTACCTGGAAAGCCTGGCCTACGGGTCGGGTGCTCAGCCGGCCACGCGCAGTGCCTACGGACAGGTCGACCTGAGCGCGAGCTACGCGGTGAACAAGCACCTGTCGGTGTTCGTCTCCGGCACCAACCTGACCCACGAGCATCTCTACGACTACTCGGTGTACAGCAATCGTTTCCTCTATGCCGAAGCGGACGGCACGATCTACACCGTGGGTGTGCGCGGAACGTTCTGATGTCCTCCGGGGCATGAAGTAGCCCGACACCGGCTCGCCTTCGAGCGAGCCGGTGTCGATGCCGGGGTCCTGATGTGAGGTGTCTAGTGAGTCGATCGAAAAGTGTCGTGGCCTCCGTGCTGTTCATGGGCGCCCTGTCGTGTGGCATGGCATCCGCGGTGCCTGCCGCATCCGGCCAGCCGATGAGCATCGAGAAGGGACACTTCGTCCTCGACGGCAAACCGTTCCGCATCGTCTCCGGCGAGATGCATTACGCCCGCGTACCCCGTGAGTACTGGCGGGATCGCCTGAAGATGGCCAAGGCCATGGGCCTGAATACCATTACGACGTATGTGTTCTGGAACGCGCACGAAGCGACCCCGGGTCACTTCGATTTCAGCGGACAGAACGATGTCGCCGAGTTCGTTCGTGAGGCGAAGGAGGAGGGGCTGTACGTGATCCTGCGTCCTGGCCCTTACGTGTGTTCCGAGTGGGAGTTTGGTGGCTTGCCTGCGTGGCTGCTGAAGGACCCCAACGTCAAGGTGCGTAGCACCGACCCGAAATTCATGGAGCCTGCCCAGCGCTGGTTGCACCGGATGGGCCAGGAACTGGCACCGCTGCAACTGAGCCGCGGCGGCAACATCATCGACGTACAGGTCGAGAACGAGTACGGCAGCTTTGGCACCGACACCGCGTATATGGAGCAGATCCGCAAGGGGATCGTCGATGGCGGGTTCAACGCCTCGCTGCTCAGCACGTCCGATAGCGCGGAAACACCCGGATCCTTGCCCGGCGTCCTGCAGGTCATCAACTTCGGCGTGGGCCACGCTCAGAAGAAGTTCGAGAAGCTGCATACCTGGCAGCCCGGTGGCCCCTACATGGTTGGCGAGTACTGGATTGGCTGGTTCGACCACTGGGGTGCACCGCACCACGTCGAGCCCGCCAAGAAGGTCGCCGACGAACTGTCATGGATGTTGAAGCAGGGCTATTCGGTCAACTTCTACATGTTCCATGGCGGTACCTCGTTCGGCTGGATGAACGGCGCGAACTGGGACGACAATAGCTACCAGCCCGACGTCACCAGCTACGACTACGACAGTCCCCTCGACGAGAGCGGGCGTCCCACGCCGAAGTACCTTGCCGCGCGCGCCGTGATCGCCAGGGAAACCGGCGTCTCGCTGCCGCCCGTGCCCGCCACGCCGCCGACCCAGGCGATCGAGGGCATTCGGCTGGGTGAGTCCGTGTCCTTGTGGGATAGCTTGCCTGCGCCGGTATCCTCGGCCGAGCCGAGAACCATGGAGTCGTTCGACCAGGCGTATGGCGACATCCTCTATCGCAAGCGCGTCGACGCCGATGTATCCGGCGAGTTGCTTGTCGACACCTTGCACGACTATGCGCAGGTCTACGTCAACGGCAAGCGCGTCGGCACGCTCGATCGCCGGTTGAAGCAGGACCGCCTGAAGCTCGCCTTGCACAAGGGCGACACGCTGGACCTGCTGGTGCAGAACGATGGGCGCATCAACTTCGGCGAGAAAATGCTGAACGAGCGCAAGGGCATCCTTGGGCCCGTCAGCCTGGCCGGTAAGCCGCTGCATGACTGGCAGAACTACTCACTGCCATTCACCGATAGCGCATCGCTGCACTACACCTCGGCGGCCTGCCAGCATGCGCCGTGCTTCTACCGCGCCACGTTCGACGCACCGGTTGCCGGCAGCGCCGCGGCGGATACGTTCCTGGACACGGCGGGTTTGGGTAAGGGCTTCGTCTGGCTCAACGGCCATGCGCTGGGTCGTACCTGGAGCATCGGTCCGCAACGGACGCTGTACGTACCCGGGGTGTGGCTCAAGCCGCGCGGCAATCAGATCGTGGTGCTCGACCTGCTGGTGGAAGGTGCGCCTGTGCTCAGCACGCGCAAGCACCCCATCCTCGGCACGACCACGGTGGGCATCCCATGAGGCATAACGCTCGCTCGTTTCTCTTTCTACTTTCTTCCGACCGACATGAGGCGTATCGATGAGCGATTCCATGAACAGCATCCTGCGAGGCGCGATCGTTTCCGCCCTCATGTGTGTCGCGGCCGTCGCCGCCGCGCCGGTCAAGGCGGACGAGACGCCCTCCGTCCTCCCACAGATGGGCTTCAACAACTGGAACTCCACCCACTGCCGTGCCGAGTTCGATGAAGGCATGATCCGCGGCGTGGCCGACAAATTCATCAGCCTCGGGCTGAAGGATGCCGGCTACCAGTACGTCAACATCGACGACTGCTGGGCCAACTGGCAGCGCGACAAGGACGGCCACCTGCAGCCGAACCCGAAGCGTTTCCCGAGTGGCATCACCGCCCTGGCCGACTACATCCACGAGCGCGGGCTGAAGTTCGGCCTCTACTCCAGCGCGGGCACCTCGACCTGCGAGCCGCTCGAGGAGAACCGCGGCTTCCCGGGCGGCCTGGGTCACGAAAAGGACGATGCGAAGACCTTCGCCTCCTGGCATGTCGACTACCTCAAGTACGACAACTGCAATAACCAGAAGGTGGACGCGCATAAGCGTTACACCGCCATGGCCGAAGCCCTGCGCGGCAGCGGCCGGCATATCTTCTTCAGCATGTGCGAGTGGGGCGAGAACAAGCCGTGGCTCTGGGCCGGCAAGGACCCTGTCGATGCGGGCTCCTGGCGCACCACCGGCGACATCAGCGACAACTACGCCTCGATGCTGAAGATCTTCAAGCAGAACGTCGTCCTCGATGGCTACGCACATCTCGGCCATTGGAACGACCCGGACATGCTCGAAGTGGGTAACGGCGGCATGACCGATGTCGAGTATCGCAGCCACTTCAGCCTGTGGTCGATCATGGCCTCGCCGCTGCTGATCGGCACCGACCTGCGCACCGTGAAGCCTGACGCGCTGCAGATCCTGCTCAACAAGGACGTCATCGCGATCGATCAGGATCCGCTCGGCGTGCAGGGCAAGCAGGTGCGTGACGCGGATGGTATCCACGTCATCGTCAAGCCGCTGAAGGATGGTGGCCGCGCCGTGGCGGTGTTCAATGAAGCCGATACAGCGAAGGACGTCATGGTCGCGGCCACCGAGATCGGCCTGAAGACTGGCGGAAGCCACACTGTGCGCGATCTCTGGGCGCACACGGATGCGAAGGGTGACGGCTCGATCAAGACGAAGCTGGAACCGCATGCGACGGTGATTTACCGCATCAGTAAGTAATGCGGTGGCGTCGACCGGGCGATTGCGCCCGGTCGATGCGCTCGTACCTCGGTAAAGGGAGGGAAGAGCCTTTTGCTGTCGGCGTTATGTGCCGGAAAGTGCATCTCGCCAGTCTTCGGCGACTTCGCGTGCATTATCTTCCGACGCGGTCGCGCTGAGGCGGTTTATGACGTCGCCGAGATATTCCAACCCGCGACGATCGAACTGGATAACGAGGAAGCGAAACGTTACTTCGTAGGCAGCATCTGTCGTTATTGCATCGCCGGTGGAAGCGTAGTCGTCGTTGGTCAGTGTTGCCAGCACCTCCGCCCAATCATCATCGATAGCCGGGTCGGACCTACGGCCTTCAATCGTTTGGGCCCCTCCCAGAAGTCCGGGAAGCGATGGCCAGCCGAGATCTCTCATCTTTGTCGTGAACAGCACCATGGCTTTGAATGTGCCTTCGCGCGTCAAGCTCGGTGAACCGGCTCCGTCATGTTTCATCGCGTCGATCCTGACTTTTTGCATGCGAATTGACAAACGTATCTCGAAGAAACTCGATAAGCGGTTCGTTCGGAAACCATCGCTGTCTCTGGCCTTCCGGGCGCAGCCTGAGGTACAGCATCACGAGCAGGGCGGTGCTGCCTGCGACGAGCCCGATCAGGATGGCCACCTTGAGTTCCAAGGGGAGTGTGGGCCGATCGTTTTCGTCGAAGGGTGGGAATAGGCCGAAGATGGTGAAAGCCGTTCCGATGAACACAATATAGAGGGACGCGCGTGCGGCCCAGCGGCGGCCCTTGAAGTGGCAAAATGCGATGCCGCCGAGCACGAACGTAAGTATCGTGGAGGCGGTATAGCTCTTAGCGATCAACCATTGCGGCAAGAGGACGAGCAAGAGGCCCGTTTCCAAGGCTGCGCATATGAGATCGACTTTCCGGTTGAAGGCCATCGTCCAGGTCTCTTCCTCTGCGACCCCGCGAGCATAGCCGGTTGCGCGGGTGTGACCATCGAGCCCGAGCCGCGATCGAAGTAGCGGCCGGGTACAAAGCCGGACACCCACTGTCCGCCACCGTACGCTCGCCTCCCTCGAACCCACGCCACCAAGCCAATCCCGCCTTGGCATGCCTCGTGCTCTACCCATGGCATGGACATCGCCAAATCTCCCGCCTCCTCGCTTCGTCGCCCACGCACGTTATGGCTTGCCGGGGGCGCAGCCACCCTGATCCTCGCTTTGGTCGCCACGCTGGCCCTCGGCAAAGCCGCCCCCACGGTCGTGCGCTCCGACATCTGGATTGGCACCGCCGAGCAGGGTGAGATGAAGCGCGAGATCCGCGCCAACGGCACGCTGGTGCCGAGGCAGATTCGTTGGATCACGGCGGGTGCTGCGGCGACCGTGCAGCAGGTGGTGGTCGAGCCGGGTGCACGCGTGCAGGCCGACACCTTGATCCTGCAACTGGTCAATCCCGAGTTGCAGGCCGATTTCGAGAAGCAGAAGGCCGCGCTGGCCGGTGCCGAGGCGGGGGTCGCTGCGCAGAAAGCGCTCCTGCGATCGCAGCTGCTCGATGCGCAGGCCGTACAGACCCAAGCGGAGTCCGACCTGCTCACGGCGGACATCAAGCGGGTGGCCAACGAGCGTGCGTTCTCGAAGGGCGCTGCTGCCGAGATCGAGGTCAAGCAAAGCAAGATCACGGTGGAACAGGATCAGAAGCGTCTCGCCATCCAGAGTCAGCGGGTTACGGCCATTCGCGCCAACATTGAGGCGCAGCTGCGTGCGGAGGAAGCCAAGCGCGACCAGGCGGCCCGCGCGCTGGACATCGCCCGTCAGCAGGTGAATTCGCTGGGCGTGCGGGCCGGCATCGACGGCATCCTGCAGCAGGTGGATGTGGAACCCGGTCAGCAGATCGCCTCGGGCGCCAAGCTGGCGAGGGTCGCCCGTCCCGATGACCTCATCGCCCGTTTGCAAGTGCCCGAGGCGCTGGCGAGCGATCTTGCCCTCGACCTGCCTGTCGATATCGACACACGAAACGGCAAGGTTGCCGGGCGCCTGATACGTGTCGACCCGTCGGTGCGCAATGGCAGCGTCACCGTCGATGTCGCCTTCGACACGCCGCTGCCTGCGGGCGCGCGGCCCGAGCTCTCGGTGGAAGGCCGTGTCGTGCTGGGCACCCTGCCGAACGTGGTGAATGTCGGCCGGCCCTACGGAGCATCGTCCGATGGCGTCGGATCGCTGTTCGTCATCCACCCGGGGGAAAGCCAGGCGCATCGCGTCCCGGTGCGCTATGGCGCGATGTCCAGTGACCGCGCGGCCGTGCTCGAGGGCCTGCGTGCCGGCGACCAGGCCATTCTTTCGGACACCAGCCAATGGAACGGCTATGACACCCTACGCATACGCTGATATGGAGAGCGACCTGATGAATACACCTCTTATCCGCCTGGAAGGCCTGGGCAAGGTGTTCCACACCGACGACGTCGAGACGCATGCGCTCTCGGACGTATCGCTGGATATCGGCGCGGGTGACTTCGTGGCGATCACCGGGCCGTCCGGCTGCGGCAAGTCCACCTTGTTGTCGATGCTGGGCCTGCTCGACTCGCCGACCGCCGGGCGCTTCCTGCTCGATGGCGCCGACGTAGCCGGGCTCGACCTGCGCAGTCAGGCACGGGTGCGCAACGCCAAGATCGGCTTTATCTTCCAGGCCTTCAACCTCATTGCCGACCTCACGGTGGAGGAGAACGTCGCGCTGCCGCTGACCTTTCGTGACGACTACCGTCGCGACGTCGCTCAGCGTCGCGTCCGCGAGGTGCTCGATCAGGTGGGCATGAGTCACCGTCACCGCCATTACCCAGGGCAGCTCTCCGGCGGTCAGCAGCAGCGTGTGGCGGTAGCGCGCGCCCTGGTGGGCGAACCGCGCATCCTGCTGGCGGACGAGCCGTCGGGCAATCTCGACTCGCGTAACGGCGAAGCCGTGATGCAGCTACTCGAACAGCTCAACCGTAACGGCGCCACCCTGTGTATGGTGACCCACGATCCCGCCTTCGCCCGACGCGCCGACCGGGTGGTGCACATGCTCGACGGCTGCATCGTCGACGAAGACACCTTCGAGCGCCTGCGTGGTGAAGAAGACCATGCCATGCCGATGATTCGCGAGGCACTGCCATGATGCCTGCCGCGGTCGTCCTCACCGAACTTCGCCAGTCGTGGCGCGGTCTGCTGCGCCGACCGGCCTTCTTGCTGCTGGCCACGTTCACGCTGGCGCTCGGCGTGGCGACGATCACCGCCATGTTCGCGTTGGTCGATCAAGCGCTGCTCAAGCCGCTGCCTTTTCCCCATGCCGACCGGCTCGTCACCATGGGCACGTACATGGACGAGAACGTGTACGGCGCGGCGCCCGCCTATTACGCGCCACTTCGGGCGATGTCTTCCATCGAAGCCGCCGGCACGGCCGATGGTCCCGGCGACGTGAACATTGCTCCCGGCGGCCGGCCACAGGTGGCGGTGGCCATGCATGCCGATCGCGCCTTCTTCGACGTACTGGGTCTGCCAATGGCGCTCGGCCGTAACTTCGACGACGCGGAAAATCGGCCGCACGGACCGGGTGCCGTGATCCTTACGGACGCCTTCTGGCGCGCCCGCTTCGGCGCGGATCCTTCGGTGGTCGGGCGCACGCTGGAGGTCGAGGGGCAGGGCATGCAGATCGTCGGTGTTCTTCCGAAGGCCTTTCAATGGCCGTGGGGTGCGGACATCGTATTGTCGATGCAGCCGGATCTGGCCTCACGCGACATGTCCACCAATCAGATGGTCGTCGGCCGCATGAAGCCGGGCGCGACGGTGACAGGCACGGCGGCAGAAACGGCCGCCGCACTCACGCCGCTGTTTCTTTCATCGTCCGACGACATGGCGAGGATGCGTGAGGCCTTACGAGAGCAACCGCCGTCGGCGCTGCCGTTGCTGACCGGTGTCTTCGCGCCCGATACAGGCAAGACCTTGGGGCTGTTCTTGGGCGCATCTGCCTGTGTCTTGCTGATCGCTGTCATCAACCTCGCCAGCCTCATCCTGTTGCGCTCCTTGTCCCGCACGCATGCGAGCGCCGTCCGCGCCGCTCTCGGCTCGTCGACCGGCCGCCTGAGCCTTCCGGCCTTTGGCGAAGGATTGCTGATCGGAGTGCTCGGCGCGGTGTTCGGCCTTTTGCTGGCGTGGTTAGGGCTACGCTTGATCGGTGACATCGTGCCGCCGGAGTGGCTGCGCGGCGAACCGGTGGGACTGACCGGCATGAGCGTGGTCTTCGCGCTGGTGGCGGGTCTGGCGGCGGCGATCGGCGCCACGGTGCTCGCCGTGCTGCGCGGTCGGCGACGCGACTGGCGGAGCGAACTGGTCGGTGGCGGACGCAGCGGTCTCAGTCGCGAGGATGGGCGCACGGGACGGGCGCTCGTCGTGGCCCAGATCGCCGTCGCCGTCGTGTTGCTGGTGGGTGCGGCCCTGTTCACCCGCACCTTGCATGAACTCGAATCCGTGCCGATGGGCTTCACCAGCCGTAACGTCACCACCTTCGCCCTCTCACCGGTGAAGCAGCGTTACGCGACGATCGCCGACGTCTCGGCGCTGTCGCGCAAGCTCCTGGAACGGTTGCGCCGGTTACCACAGGCAGAGGCGGCGGGCGTCTCCACCAACCTGCCGACGGGCTCGCAACTCAACTGGCCGATCGTGCTTCCCAATGGCTCGATGGTCGGCACGCAATATCGCTTGATGACCGCCGGGTTCCTCGAGGCGGTGGGCGTGCCGTTGTTGTCAGGGCGTGGTATCTCGGACAGCGACGTCGCCGGGGCCGACCCGGTCTGCGTGGTGAGTGCATCCTTCGCGCGTCAGTACTTCGGTGTCGAAGACGCACTCGGACACACCGTGATGCTGAGGGTCGACAATACGCGGCAAGTGCCGTTGCGCGTGGTGGGGGTCGTGGGCGACGTCCGCCAACGTGGCCCTGCCGAGCCATCGCCGCCGATCCTTTACACCGCGCTGGCCCAGGTGCCCGAAGCGATGTGGTCCATCATGCGGGAGTTCGGTCCGCTCAACGTCGCGGTTCACCTGCGACCGGGCACCGGATTGAACGACGGCACCCTGCGCGACGTGGTCAACGAGGTGGCGCCCGGTCAGCCAATTTCCAACCTGCGTACCCTCGAGACCGTAGTGGCCTCTACGACGGCCGCGCAACGCCTCAACCTGCTGCTTGTCGGGCTGTTCGCCGGACTGGCGCTGCTGTTGGCGTCGGTCGGCCTGTATGCGGTGATGTCCGTGGCCGTGGCGGCGCACCGACACGACTACGGCGTTCGTGCCGCCTTGGGCGCGACACGTCATCGTCTGTTGTTCACGGTCATTCGTTCCGCGGCCCTGCAAGTGGGGCTGGGCCTGGCGGTGGGTCTGGCCGCGTCGATGGTGTTGTCGCGCCTGCTCACCAGCTTCCTTTTTGGCGTCCAGGCGCTCGACCCGCTGGCGATCGGCGCCGTCCTGCTGGTTCTCGGCCTGTCGGCCTTGCTTGCCAGTGTGCCTCCCGCATGGCGCGCCGCGCGCGTGCGGCCGATGCAAGCACTGCGCATCGACTAGCCGTGGCCGCATCCACCTCATTAGACTGGCTCTCATGACCGAACTCTCTCGTCCAGGCGGTGCGCTGCCGCATGTTCTCGTGGTCGACGACCAGGACGCCGTGCGCGACGCGCTTCGCCTGTTGTTGAAACACTCGGGCTACCGAAGCAGCGAAGCGGCGACGCCTGCTGACGCGTTGTCGATGATTCAGGGCGACGATCTCGCGGCCGTCCTTGTCGACATGAACTACGGCCGCGACACCACCTCCGGCGAAGAAGGTCTTGCGCTCATCCGTGAACTCACGGCGCGCAGGCCCGACCTTCCGGTGATCGCCATGACCGCCTGGGCCAGCATCGAGCTGGCGGTGGAAGCGATGCGCGAGGGTGCGGTCGATTTCATCGAGAAGCCCTGGCAGAACGCGCGGCTGCTCAGCGTCCTCGAATCACGTATCGCGCTGAAACACCGGGAGCGCGACGTCCGCCGCCTGAGCGACGCCCAGGCCTTGCTGCTCGACGATGGCGAGATCTTCGTGGCCGAGTCGTTGGCGATGCGCCGACTGATGGACGACGTCGCGCGTATCGCGACGAGCGATGCCGCCGTTCTCCTGCTGGGGGAGAATGGCAGCGGCAAGAGCGTGCTGGCCAAGCGTATCCATCGGTTGTCGCCGCGCCGCGCGCGACCCTTCGTCAAGGTGGATATCGGTGGTCTGGCACCGACGCTGTTCGAGGCCGAGCTGTTCGGCCACGTCAAGGGCGCCTATACCGACGCGCGGCAGGATCGCGCCGGCCGATTCGAGACGGCGGACGGTGGCAGCTTGTTCCTCGACGAGATCGGCAACCTGCCGCTGGAACAGCAGCCCAAGCTGCTGCGCGTGCTGGAAGGCGGTGAGTTCGAGCGCCTGGGTGCGTCACGCACGCAGCGCGTGGATGTGCGCGTGATCGCAGCCACCAACGCCGACCTCGACACCGAAGTGGATGCCGGCCGCTTTCGAGAGGACCTGCTTTACCGCCTCAGCGTGTTTCCGCTGCGCCTTCCGCCGCTGCGCGAACGTCGCGAGGACATCGTGCCGCTCGCGCGTCACTACCTCGCCACCGCGAGTCGCCGGTATCGTCGCGATCCGCCCGTACTCGATACCTCGGTCGAACGCGCGCTGCTCGAACACACCTGGGCCGGCAACGTGCGCGAACTGGCACATGCGATGGAGCGCGCGGCGCTACTCGGCGGCGATCGCGTCAGCACCGACGATCTGCGTCTGCGCAAGCCGACGAAACCGCGCGGTATGGAAGACATGACCCTCGACGATGCCGAAGCGGCGATGCTGCGCGTGGCCATCGAGCGTCACGACGGCAACCTGCTGCGTGCGGCGGAACATCTCGGCATCACTCGCCAGCGGCTGTATCGGCGGATGGAGAAGTACGGGCTCCAGCGCGATGATGCGGAGTAGGGTGGCCTCGGGCACTTTTCTTGTCGCGTTGCCCGCGCTTATGGCCCTGGGCGGCGTCCTGTTGGTCGGCATGCCTCCCTCGTTTGCGGAAGCGGCGGTGTTATTCGTCCTGGTGGCGGTGCTTACCGTCGCCGCTGGGCGTTTCACCGGCGGGCGTCCCAGCCGGATGCAAACGGTGGTGAACCTGCTTGAAGCCCTGCGCGAAGGGGATTACGGCGTACGCGCTTCGGGTGCCGAGCGTCCCGACGATTTCGGTGACATCGCGCGCCGCTTCAACGAGCTGGCGGTACGGCTCCAGGACGAGCAGCGCGGACTTCAGGAGTCGTTACAACTGCTCAGCAAGACGCTGGCCGCCCTGGATGGCGCCGTGTTCGCGTTCGAGCGCGACGGTCGTCTGCGCCTGGTCAATCCCGCCGGCGAGCGCATCCTGGCGCGGCCGGCCGCCGAGCTGTTGGGGGCGGAAGCGTCTGCGCTGGGCCTTTCCCCGTTGTTCGAGGTGACCTCGGGCGACATCGTTCCGTACGCGTTCGCCGGACAGGCGGGTCGCTGGCAAGTGGGCCACGCCACGTTGCGTAGCCGTAGCCAGGAAGGTCGATTACTGGTCGTGCAACCGATGGAACGGGCGTTGCGCGAGGAGGAAGCGCAGGCGTTCCGTCGCCTGCTTCGTGTGCTCAGCCACGAGATCACCAACTCCATGACACCGATCGGCTCGATGGTGGAAACGCTGCAAGGGCTCCTGCCTGGCGCGGGGAGGGTGCTCGACGATGACGTCGACGCAGATCTGCGCCACGGGCTGGACGTGATCGGCCAGCGTAGCGCCGCGTTGCAACGGTTCATCGGTCATTACGCCCAGCTTGCCCGGTTGCCGCCGCCGCAACCGGCGACGGTGGATGTCGCTTCGTTGTGCGAGCGGGTAGCGTGGCTCTTCGACGATGCGCGTATTCGCGTAGTGGCGGGCGAAGCGGTGAGCCTGCGCGGCGATCGCGACCAGCTCGAGCAGGTGCTGATCAACCTGCTGCGCAACGCGGTGGAGGCCGGTGGCGAGGAGGAGGTGCTCCTCAGTTGGCGTCGCCTCGACGCACGTGTGGTGGTCGAGGTGAGCGATCTGGGGCCTGGACTTCCGGCAAGCGGGAACCTGTTCGTGCCCTTCTTTACGACGAAGGCGCATGGCGCCGGAATCGGGCTGGCGCTGTCGCGGCAGATAGTGGAGGCGCAGGACGGAACGTTGGACCTGCACGCGCGGGAGAGTGCGCGAGGTGTGGTGGCGCGGATGACTCTCCCGATGGCCGAAGGCGACTGAGCGAACACGGGCGCACTGGCGGCTGGCCATACGTTTGAGTACTTTACAGCGCGGGGGAATCATCTTTCAGGGAGGTCGGATGCGGTATGTCGCTGCTTTACTGCTCGTCATCGTCTCGAGTGCGATTTGCGCAGCGGACGCCAAACCACCGGCATCGCTGGTCGGGCTTTGGCAATTTCGCGACAACACGGTATGGATAAGCATCCAACCGGACGGCACGACGTTTCAATGCCGGGTCGCGCCGGGGGGAACAGTGTTCAAGTCGGAAGGACATTTCACGTCGACGCACTCCATCCAATGGAAAACGATCTGGGGGACCGATGACGTGACTTTGAAAGTCGACCATCTCGTCGTTCACGGGAAATGGGGAGACTTTTCTTACCATCGGACAGCGGTACCGATGGGCTCGCCGTGCGCACGGCCCGGTAAGTGAGCATCCACACCTTGTCGGCCGCACAACTCATGCTTCTCGCCGTTGGATATGGCTTTGTCTACGTGATCATCGCCCGAAGTACCATTTCTCGTGTCATGGATGCCGACCCGGCATACAAGGGGAGGTGGCCCAGGCCGACCTGGCTCGCCGATGCCCGCAATGCGTTCGCTGTTCTTCACATCATGATCAACATGAACCTTCCAAAGCCCGACTATCCGAGGTCTTTGCAATGGCGCATCTGGGTCGCGAGGGTAATGCTCTGGCTCTGGCCATTTGTGCTGGTAGCCGTGCTGGTGTTGACGCCGCACTAGGCTTCCCTAGTTATCGGTATGCCAGCATCCCGCCTCATCTTCACGGCGCACGCGAATAGGTACCTCGCGAGTTCTGCGGATCATGTCTGCCTGTTGCAAGGCGAATTGCATGGCCTCGGCCTGCGTCCTAAATCCTCCGATACGCTGACGATCCTGGAACACCGCGTACGGTTCGGGACCGCCGCTGGGCTGCGGTAGATACAGGGTGATCGTGTTCCCGAGATCGCGGGCTTCCATGGCAGCTCCTGGCTTGGCGGTCCGAGACATCGGGTGGGAAGCTATCGTCTGGTCCCGCCCGTGAAGCGAGCGCCAATGCCTCTCGACGGGCCCTTCGAGGTGGTCATTGCTGCAATGCAGTAATATGGGCAATTCCCCTTACCAGATGCATCCGATGATCGACCTGATTGCCATCGACATGGACGGCACGCTGCTTGACTCCAGTCACTCCATTTCGCCCCGGGTCAGGGGAGCCATCGCCGCCGCGCGGGCCCAGGGCATCCGTATCGTCCTGGCGACCGGGAGGCCTTACTCGGGCATCGAGGAATACCTGGCCGAGCTCGGCCTGGCCGGTGACGAGGACTACTGCATCACCTTCAACGGCGCCGTGATCCAGAATGCGTCCGGTACGACCTCCGTGGAAGAAACCACGCTCGGTTACGACGATTTCGTCTATTGCGAGAAGGTCGCGCGCGAGCTCGGTGTGCATCTTCATGTGTTGTACGAGCGGAGCATGATGACGCCGAACGCGGACATCAGTTACCACACGGTGCGCGATGCCTATATTTCACGCACGCCGTTGATGTTCCGTTCCGTCGATCAGGTGGATCCGGCGTGGCGCTTTCGCAAGTTCATGATGGTCGATGACGAAGCCATCCTGGACAAGGCGATCGCTCGCCTGCCGCCCGAGCTCATGCAGCGCTATACGGTGGTCAAGAGTGCTGCCGACTTCCTCGAAGTGCTTCATCCGGACGCCGGCAAGGGCAGGGCGCTTGCCACGTTGGCAACGCATCTGGGCGTGCCTGCGGAACGCATCATGGCGATCGGCGACCAGGAGAACGACCTGGTGATGCTGGAGTTCGCTGGTGTTGCGGTGGCCATGGGCAATGCGATCGACGCCGTCAAGGCGGTTGCGGATCATGTGACGACCAGCAACAACGAAGACGGCGTCGCGGTAGCGATCGAGCGCTACGCCCTGAAGCAGGCCACCGGCGTCAGTTGAGTTCCTTGATCCGGATATTGCGGAACGCGATCCGGATCGGCGGCACGCCCTTGTCTTCTCCGCCTTGCAGCGCGATGCGGCCCTTATGGAACCGTGCGAAGTCCGCCATCTTCGCGAACTTCGTCTTCGCGACGAGGGCGGTCCATTCCGGCGTCCAGAGCGTCGTGTCGACGGTCTTGTGGCCGTTCTGGAAGAACTGCACGTGGCCGTGGTCGACGATGATCTCGATGGCGTTCCAGTGCCCGTTCTCGTTGACGTTTTCGATGTCCGAGGAAATCAGGTCGAAAAGGTCGCCAGACCGCTCATAAAGCGTGTAGCTGTCCGGCTTGGTGCAGACAAGGTCGGCGATCTGCATTTCCGGACCGGTTTCCCAGGTGTACTTATACTTCGGCGATTCCTTGACGTTGAACATGACGCCGGCATCGGCGCAGGCGGTCATCTTCCACTCGAGCTTGAGGTCGAAGTTCTCGTATTCCTTCTCGGTGACGAGATCCGCGAAGTCGGCGTCCGGCGCCTTGAGATCGCGATCGAGCTGGATCGCACCGTCCACCACGCTCCAGTCCTTGCCCGTGCCCTTCTGGCCGAACGAGTGCCAGCCCTGAAGGGTCTTGCCGTCGAAGAGGGGTTGCCAGCCCTGCGCGGTCTCGGCAGCGGTCAGGGTGTTTTCGGCGGCAATGGCGGGAAAGGCGGCCGTGAGGCAACAGGCGATAGCGAGCGCACGAAGCATGATGACGTTCCGGGGAAGGGTAAGCGCCGAGCGTAATGGCAGGAACCGCCGGCATACCCTGCCGGAAGTCACGTTGCGAACAACTCGACGGCCATTCCTCCCAGGCATGGACGATATGCCCTTCGCACGGCTTCAGAGCGTGCCGCCATGAGCGGAGCATGTGTCTCGTCCGCAGCACTCCTGCTTCGGTTTTGAGAGGAACGTATGCAAAAGCCACTGGAACACAAACTCGCCCTGGTCACCGGCGCATCTCGCGGCATCGGCGCGGCCATCGCTGCTCGCCTGGCTCGCGAAGGCGCCGCCGTCATCGTCAACTACAGTGCCAGTGCAGACAAAGCCGAAGCCGTGGTCAACGCCATTCGCGCGGAAGGCGGCCAGGCCGAAGCCGTGGGCGCGGACCTGTCGACGCTCGCCGGCGTGGCAAAGCTCCTCGCCGCCGTCGACGGCGCGTTTGGCGGCCAGTACAAGGGCCGGCTCGACATCCTGGTCAACAACGCCGGCACGGTCGATTACGGTCCGTTCGTCGACGCGACCGACGACGCTTACGATCGTCAGTTCAACCTCAATGTCCGTGCTCCGGTGGCGCTGGCGCGCGACGCGGCCAAGCGCATGATTCCCGCGGGCTGGGGCCGCATCATCAATATCGGCTCCGCCTTCGGCGAAGCGGCTCCGCTGCCGGGGGTGACGCTCTACATCGCGACCAAGTTCGCCGTGCGTGGCCTGACGAAGGGACTGTCCCGCGAGCTCGGGCAGTACGGCATCACCGTCAACGCGGTGCAGCCTGGCCCGACCGATACCGAGCTTGCCCCGCCGCCGGGTAGCGAAGCGCATGCCACCATGACGCGACTCGCCAGTGTCGGCCGGTTCGCACGGGTCGATGAAATCGCTGCAGCAGTGGCCTATATCGCCAGCCCCGAGGCCGCCTACACGAACGGCGAAAGCCTG
Organism: Luteibacter rhizovicinus DSM 16549; assembly: GCF_001887595.1. NCBI lineage: Bacteria > Pseudomonadati > Pseudomonadota > Gammaproteobacteria > Lysobacterales > Rhodanobacteraceae > Luteibacter > Luteibacter rhizovicinus. The sequence goes on along the minus strand of NZ_CP017480.1, from coordinate 4,330,922 downwards.
ACCGTCGACGGCGGCTGGAACGCCTGATCGCCAGCGGGTGGGGCCGCGATGGCGCCACCCGCCATTAACGCATCCGGCCGATCAGGACACGCCGGGCGCAGCGGCCATGACACCTTGCACGAAGCTCGCGAAGGCCCGGGCCTTTGCGCTGGCCATGCGGCCTGACGGGAAGACAGCCCACAGGTCGATCGGTGGCAGACTCCAGTCCGCCAGGACGCGCCGCACCGAGCCGTCGATCAGTTTGTCGGCGAACATCCAGTCCGACGTCACCGCCAGCCCCATGTCCGCGAGCACCGCCGCGCGCAAGCCTTCCGCGGCACTGAACCGGGCGCGCCCGCGAACCACCACGGGGACTTCCTCGTCCGCATTTTTGAAAACCCATGCATCCGGCAGCTGGCTGTAGACGACGGCTTCGTGTTGCGTGAGTTCTTCGGGCCGGGTCGGTACGCCCGCGCGCTCCAGGTACGCGGGAGTCGCCACGACGGATCGACGTCCCGTCGCAAGTTTCTGCGCGACCAGGGACGAGTCGGCGAGCGTACCCATGCGCAGCGAGAGGTCGATGCCTTCCTGCATGAGGTCGATGAAGCGGTCGTCCAGGATCACATCGACATCGAGGTCCGGATGCGCCGCCATGAACCGTGGCAGGTGAGGGACGATGTGCAGGCGTGCGAAGGTCGTCGCCGCCGATAGGCGCAGTCGTCCGGACAGACTCTCGCCTTCATCGCGCGCCGCGATCTCGGCTTCGTCGGCTTCCTCGACGGCGACGCGTGCACGTGCGTAGTAACGCTGGCCCGCCTCGGTCGGCCGCAGTCCGTGCGTGGAGCGGACGATCAGTCGGACGTTCAGCGCCTTTTCCAGTTGCGCCACGGCCTTTGACACGGCGGGCTGGCCGACGCCCAGAACACGTGCGGCGGCCGAAAACGAGCCGGTTTCGACGACCCGAACGAAGGTCAGCATCGACTGGTACTTGTCCAAACCTTATTCCTCGACGTCGCCGATGGTGGTGACTCACCTGCGGAAGGATACCGAAGGAACGCCTTGTTCACGCGATCGCGATACGGGATGCCGAGAATGCGATCCATGACCAACCCTCCACCCCAGCTCCCAACGAACGCCATGTGGGTCGGCTGCGCGGGCTGGTCGCTTGCGTCGAAGGATGCGCCGTCCTTTCCGGGCGAAGGCACTCACCTTGAACGGTATGCGAGGGTGTTTCCGTGCGCGGAGATCAATTCGTCGTTTTACCGGTCACATCAGGAAAAGACCTATGCCCGTTGGGCGGCGAGCGTGCCCGAGGGTTTTCGTTTCAGCGTAAAGATGCCTCGTTCGATCACGCATGAGCTTCGCCTTCGGCAGTGCGAAACCCTGTTGCTGGCCTTCCTCAGCGAGGTGGCCGCATTGGGTCCCAAGCTGGGCTGCATCCTGATTCAACTCCCGCCGACCCTGGCACTCGATGTGCGAACAGCCAGGGCCTTTTTCGCTCTTCTGCGAAAGCACACGCCATTGCCTGTGGTGTGCGAACCGCGGCATGCCACGTGGGTCACACCTAAGGGGGCGGCTGTCCTCGGCGAAGCGGACGTCTCGTATGTTTGGGCGGATCCGTCCCCGGTGGCTGGTGTCGAGCGTCCCGACGATCAGTCGCTGCTGTATCTGCGCTTGCACGGCGCGCCGCAGGTGTATTACTCGGCTTACGACGACGCCTTCATCGAAGGCGTCGCATCGCGGATGCGCCTGGCGCGATCGGAAGGAAAGGCCGCATGGTGCATCTTCGACAACACCGCGCGCGGCGAGGCCGTGCCCAATGCGCTGACCTTGATACGGCGGTTGAGGGAGGCGTAATTGAGCCGCCTCAGCCGTTCAACGTACGTCCCCCATCGACGATCAGCTCGGAGCCAACCGTCCAGCGGGATTCGTCGGAGGCAAGATAGACGACCGCCTTGGCGACTTCCTCGGCGGTACCGAAGCGACCGGCAGGAATGGACGCGATGATGTCCTGGTTCACCTGCTCGCGGTAGGCGTCGGGAATGCCCAGCTTGTCGTACAGCGGCGTTTGCACGGGGCCGGGGCTGACCGCGTTGACCCTGATGCCGCGGTCGAGAAGCTCGCTCGAAAGCGTTCTCGACATGCTGAGGAATGCGGCTTTGGTCGCCGCGTAGACGGACGATCGGACGGCCCCAACGTGGGCGTTGATTGAGGTGTTGAGCACGACCGATGCCGGATTCGCGAAGGTCGTCAGCAATGCCTGGATAAGGAAATAAGGCCCTTTCACGTTCGTGGCGAAGGAGCGATCGAACATCGCTTCGGTCCAGTCCTCCATGGGCTGCCAGACCGACACGCCGGCATTGAGGAAGGCGATGTCGAGCTGGCCGAAGTGTTCGAGCACCGCCCGCGCCAGTTGCTGCTGGGCCGGCACGCTGGCGGCATCGGCCCTTATGACGAGGACGTCCTTGCCCAGGCTGCTCCGTGCCTCTGCCAGCGTGTCCGGATTCACACCGGTGACGATGAGGCGCGCGCCTTCGGCGAGCATTTGTCTGGCGGTCTCCAGGCCAATGCCGCTGGTGCCGCCGGTGATGAGGGCACGCTTACCTTGCAAACGGGACATTTCATTCTCCAAATCACGTCGGGCTGTCCGGGATGGCAGCTCGCTGTGAGGGGATCATGGACTCATGCTCCGGAGGCGATAAGACGGGTTGTGGGGATATAATCCATGTTCAAATTGCATAGGTGAGCCGTCCCGTGGATCGCTTTCTGCTCATGACCTGTTTTGCGCGCGCGGTTGAAACCGGCAGCTTCTCGGCAGCCGGACGCGACCTGGGTATCGGACAACCCAATGTCAGCCGAAACATCGCGGCGCTCGAGGACCACCTGCAGACGCGACTCCTGCATCGATCCACCCGCAAGCTGACCATGACGCCTGAGGGCGAGCGGTATTACGAGGAGGCGCGTCGCATCCTGGACTCGGTCATCGAGTCGGAATCCTCGTTGCGGAAACACGCCGAGGCGACAGGGCTGTTGCGGGTTGCCTGCCCGACAGCGTTGGCTCACGCCTTCGTTGTGCCCCGGATTCCCGAATTCCTCGACCGATATCCCGCAGTGTCGCTGGATCTGCAGTTCAGCGATCGCTATGCGGGTCTGGTCGACGAGGGCGCGGAACTCGCTATCCGCATCGGGCATCTGGACGACAGTTCACTTCGGTCCAGGCGCGTGGCTCATTTCGAGCGCGTGTGCGTGGCGAGCGAAGACTATGTTTCACGTCACGGCTCACCGGAAAGACCCGATGACCTGCGTCAACACGAATGCGTTGTTTATACCTTGCTGGCGTCCGGACACACCTGGCGATTCAAGAACGCGGATGTGTCCGTGAGTGGGCGTCTTCGTGTCAGTTCGCCCGAAGCGGGTCGCGACGCTGTCGTTGCCGGCGTGGGGATAGGGTACGGACCAGCCTGGCTGTTTGCCGCGGGTCTGGAAAGCGGACGGCTGAAGCGACTACTGTCTGACTACGAAGCACCGCCCGTTCCGATTCAGATGCTTTATCTCGTCAGTCGCTTGCTGCCAAGGCGCGCGACCGTCTTCATGGATTTCATCGCGGAGATCTTCGCCGAGGTGCCTTCGCTCAACGTTGCATCACCCAGCGTTCGCTGACCAGAGGCTGCGCGGCAGGCGTCTCATCCAGCGCAAAGGCGACGAGTCTCGTCGGCGCGACGCGCAAGGCCGTACCCGGGACGAGGGACAGCCGGGCCAGGTCCTCGCTCGCCACGTCCACCTCCAACGTCTGGTTGATCTCGGCGATATGGATGTCCAGATGCGCGATGCTTCCTGCAAGGTAGACATGCCGCAACCGCGCGTTCCACGCGGGCTCATCGTCGGGCACCGAGAGCGACAGGTGTTCTGGCCGGATATACGCCACGGCTGACTGGAATCGCCCACCCGATGCGCCGGCCGGCAGGGACCATCCTCCGGCACCCCACGTCGTGCCCCGGCGTTGCAGCGGAATGCGGTTCGTGCGGCCGATGAACTCGCAGACGAAGGGTGTGGCGGGATCCTGGTAGACGTCATGCGGCCGACCCACCTGCTCGATGCGGCCCTTGTTCATCACGACGATGCGATCGGCGAGCTCGAGCGCTTCTTCCTGGTCATGGGTGACGAAGACGGTGGTCAGCTCCAGTTCTTCGTGCAGCTCGCGCAGCCAGCGGCGCAGGGCCGTGCGCACCTGTGCATCGAGCGCGCCGAAAGGCTCGTCCAGCAGCAACACGTCCGGCTCGACCGCGAGGGCGCGCGCGAGGGCGACACGCTGGCGCTGGCCTCCGGATAGCTGGCTCGGATAGCGGCCACCCAGTTCCACCAGCTGCACGCGCTTGAGCAATTCGTCGACGCGTGCGCGAATCTGGTCACGGGAAGGGCGACGTCGACGGGGACGTACACGCAGGCCGAAGGCGACGTTCTCGCGCACGGTCAGGTGACGGAACAGGGCGTAGTGCTGGAAGACCAGGCCGACGTTGCGTTCCCTTGCCGTCGCCGCCAGGAAGTCATCGCCATTGAGCGTGACGCTTCCCTCATCGGGATAGTCCAGCCCCGCGAGAATGCGCAGCAGGGTCGTCTTCCCGGAGCCCGACGGGCCAACCAGGGCAATGAACTCCCCCGGTGCGATATCGAGGCTCACGTCGTCGAGCGCGGCGATATCGGGAAAGTGTCGGCTCAGCCGTTTGAGAGCGAGTGTCATCGGTGGTTCTCGGCGGCTTGATAGCGCCATTCGAGGGCGGATTTCACTGCAAGGGTCAACAGCGCCAGGAGGGCGAGCAGCGACGCGATGGCGAAGGCTCCGACGTAGTTGTACTCGTTGTAGCGCATCTCCACCTCCAGCGGCATGGTGGTGGTCAACCCGCGAATGTGTCCCGAAACGACCGACACTGCGCCGAACTCGCCCATGGCGCGCGCGTTGCACAACAGGACGCCATAGAGCAGCGCCCAGCGGATATTGGGCAGCGTCACGCGGAAGAACGTTTGCAACCCGCTCGCACCGAGCACGCGGGCGACCTCTTCTTCTTCGCTGCCCTGGGCCTGCATGAGCGGAATGAGCTCCCGCGCGACAAACGGCAGCGTGATGAAGATAGTCGCGAGCACCAGGCCGGGCACGGCGAAGATCACCTTGATGCCGTGGGCCGACAGCCATGGCCCGAACCAGCCCTGTGCGCCGAACATCAGCACATACAGCAGGCCCGAGACGACGGGTGAAACGGAGAGAGGCAGGTCGATCAGTGCGCCAAGCAGCGCCTTCCCCCGGAACGTGAAACGGGTCATGGCCCAGGCAGCCGCCACGCCGAAGACCACGTTGAGCGGCACCGTGATGGCGGCCACCAGCAAGGTCAGCCGGATCGCCGCCATGGCTTCGGGCTGGTCCAGGCTCGCCACGAGAGCCTGGGCACCCTGACGAAGGGCTTCGACGAACACGGAAGCCAGCGGCACCAGGAGGAAAAGGCAAAGAAATGCGCATGAAGCCACGACGATCAGCACCTGGCCGATGCGCCTCGTGGCACTCACGGGTCGTCCGGATCGGCGCGCCTTCATGCGTGCTGCTCCGCCCAGCGCCGCGTCCAGCGTTGGAGCATCGAAATCAGGATGAGGAGAACCAGCGAGAAGGCCAGCATGACCACACCCAGCGCCGCGGCGGTGGCGTAGTCGAATTCCTCGAGTCGCTGGACGATGAGGAGCGGCGCAATTTCCGAGCGCAGCGGGATGTTGCCGGCGATGAAGATCACCGAGCCGTATTCACCTACGGCGCGGGCCAGAGCGAGGGCAAAACCGGTCAGCAGGGTCGGCAGGAGCGTCGGCAGGACGACTTTGACGAAGGTCTGCAGCCGCGACGCACCCAGGCTCTCCGCGGCATCTTCGACGTCGCGCTCCAGCGACTGCAGCACGGGCTGCAGCGTCCGCACGACGAAGGGAAAGCCGACGAACACCATGGCGACAAGCACGCCCAGTGGGGCATAAGCGACCTGGATACCCAGCGGGACCAGCCAGCGGCCTAGCCAGCCGTTAGGCGCATAGACGGCCGTCAGCGCGATGCCGGCGACGGCCGTCGGCAGAGCGAATGGCAGGTCGATCAGGGCATCCAGTATCCGGCGGCCGGGAAAGCGATAGCGGACGAGTGCCCAGGTCACCATCAGGCCGACGACGACGTTGATCGACGCGGCCACCAGGGCGCCACCGAAGCTGAGCTTGAACGCCGCCAGCGTACGGGGCGACGACAGCAACCGCGGGATGCCGGCGAGCCCGATCTCGGAGGCCTTCCATGCCAGTGCCGACAGCGGCAAGAGCACGATGAGGCCAAGATAAGTGACGGTAAAACCGAGGCTCAATCCGAAGCCGGGCAAGACCCGTCGGCGCATGGTCAGTTGCCCGGGCCGATCTGGTCGAAGAGGGCGCCATCGGCGAAGAACCTGGACTGCGCTTTCCGCCAGTCACCGAAGACCTCGGCCAGGGTGAATGTCTTTACCTTTGGAAACTGTGCAGCGTATTTCGCGGCGACCTCGGGTGAACGGGGGCGGTAGAAGTTGCGCGCCTCGATGTCCTGGGCCTGGGGCGAGTAGAGGAAGGTGAGGTACGCGTCCGCGACCTCGCGTGTACCGTGCGCCGCCGCGTTCTTGTCGACGACCGCGACCGGTGGCTCGGCGAGGATGGTGATGGAAGGGGTGACGATGTCGAACTGGTCACCGCCGGCTTCCTGTTTCGCCAGGAGTGCTTCGTTCTCCCAGGCAATCAGCACGTCGCCGATGCCGCGCTGGGTGAAGGTCGTCGTCGCACCGCGGGCACCGGTGTCGAGCACCGGCACATGCTCGTAGAGCGTCTTGACGAAGGCCTTGGCCTTGTCGTCGTTGCCACCCGGCAGCTTGAGCGCGTAGCCCCAGGCGGCAAGGAAGTTCCAGCGGGCGCCGCCGGATGTCTTGGGGTTGGGGGTGATGACCTGCACCCCGGTCTTGACCAGATCGCCCCAGTCGCGGATGGCCTTCGGATTGCCCTTGCGGACCAGGAACACGATGGCCGACGTATAAGGCGAGGCGTTGTCTGGCAGGCGGGTTTGCCAGTCCTTGGCCAGCAGGCCACGGTCGGCGATGGCATCGATGTCATAGGCCAGGGCGAGGGTCACGACATCGGCCGGTAAGCCGTCGACGACGGAGCGTGCCTGTTTGCCGGAGCCGCCGTGGGACATCTGGATAGTCACGGTGTCGCCGTGTTTGGCCTTCCAGTCGGCGGCGAAGGCCGTGTTCAGGGCCTTGTAGAGCTCACGGGTCGGGTCGTACGACACATTGAGCAGGGTCACGTCCTTCGCCATCGCGGGAAGGACCATGACCGTCGCAGCGAGGGCAAGAAGGGTGGGACGAAGCTTCATCGTCATGCTCCTTGGGTGCCGGATGACGTGGACAGGGGGATACGTCGATGTAGCTGGTCGGAGTGTCAGCGCGACGTGAAATTCCTGGTTGATCACGTTGCTCCAAATCACCAAACCCATGGGGCCTTTCCGAAAGGCGTAAACATCGCTGCCTCGACCTGACGCTTCGAGTCTTCGTCCAGTGGAACAGTCAGTCGCCCGTAGTCGCCAAAGTCGATGTGGATAGCAGTGTCTGGGATTTCCTCAACTGAGGTAACGATCTTCGCGATCAGCGCGCAGAGTTCGTCTCTGTAGTTGGAAATCTCTTCCTGGAAGAGGTGTGCCTTCGGCGCCGTGTAAACGGTCAATACACTCCCATCAAACTGGAACTGAAAATAGTCGAGGACGAAGGTCACAGCGGCGAGCTTCTGGCCGATGAGGGCTTCTCTCAACATCCCAGTGGCCTCATTCATGTCGTGCCTTTAGGCCCTTTATCCGCCATCCGTTGGGTGTCCGCACCATAGAGCTTGGCGACGACCGTCGTCGGGCCGGCCGAGGCGACGAGCCCGGCGCCTGGCTTCGACTGCGCGAGGGCCACGGGCGTGGCCGCCACCGCCAGCAGGGGGATGCACTGGAGGAAAACACGCATGCCGCCGTCCTTGAATCCATGGATGTGTGGCCGGCAGATTAGCGCAGGTGGGCAGCAGCCATGAACAGGTCAGGGACAGGTCACCTGGCTCTTCACCCGCTCCACGTCAGGAAGGTATCGATCGAAGTCATCCTCGTTCGCTGCGTACCAGACGCTGCAAGTGATGTTTTCAGAGCCCATGGCGAAGATAGTTCGCTGGCGAATACGTTGGTTGGTCCCGCTGTAGACAAAACTGTCGTCGTATCGAAGAGCGGGGCGGCCTGGCCAGGTGTCTTGTACCGGGGGCGACAGGTCAACATTCTCTCCTTGCTTGCGTGTGACCCTGATTTCCGCCTTGATGCGTTGTGCGACCTCGTCGTCGAGTGTTCGATGCTTCGTAAAGCGATCGATCAGGACGACGATGGTCGCGACTTTCTTACCACCCACCATGAAGACGGCTGACGCCATCTCGCTATGTGCATTGGCGACTCGTCTTTCAGGGATCGGCGTCCAGCCGAATGGCCACGAAAAACTCAGAGGATCATGCTCGGCACTCTGTGCCGCATCCTGATCTGCCTGCCGGTTCCGCGCCGACACATAGTCATACGCAAGGACGGCCACGATGGTGAGCAAGGCAGCGAGGAGGCCGGATAGCCAGAAGGTTCCGTTCTTCTTTGTGACCACGGCGGAGAACGTCCAGGTAGGTGGCCTGACTTTAGCAGGCCACCCGGGGCGCCAGCGGCGCTCAGTTGGCGTTGCCCTGATACGCCTCGTGAGTCGGGCGCTTGAAGGTCAGCCGCAACGCGGACAGCAGGAAGTAGAGCCCACCGAAGGCGGCGTACGGTGCCAGCTTGGCGATGCTCGGCGCGTCGCCAAATGCCTGGATGGTCATGAAGACGCCGGCCAGGGCCGACTGCCCGCCGCTGATCATCATGAAGACCTGGCCGCCCAGCTTGCGGCGACGAATGCCGACGAAGAGCTGGAGCAGGCCGGCAAGCAGCGCCCAGATGCCGAAGACAAAGAGTCCGCCGGCATTGCCGCGGACGATCAGCGCGACGACCAGGACGGCGGCGGTGGCGATACTGACCACGGTGTTGAGCCGCTGACCGGGATTGGTGCGCAGGCCGCCGGATCGCTGTGCATCGAGGAAATTGGCGAGCGCATCCCACGCGGGGTAAAGGACCAGGAGGGCGCCTGAAACGATGGCCGGCACGCCCATGTTCGACAGGAGGACGACGAGTGCCACCCAGGCGAAGGACACGCCGGCGCGGAGGAAGTAGTAGCTGCGGAGGGTATTCATGGGGAAGTCTTTAGGGAAAGTGTGCACACCCTACTAGTAGGTAGGGTTCATGGTCAATAGTGGTAGGGAAGGCGCGGGGATCAGCCAGTTATTGAATGAACAGCCTACTAGATGGTAGGCTGCGACCATGACGACCCAGCAGAAACTCATCGACTCAGCCCGGTATCTCATCCAGACACGTGGCTACAACGGCTTCAGCTACGCGGATGTCGCCGAGCAGGTACAGGTGCGAAAGGCGAGCATCCATCATCACTTCCCGAGCAAGTCGGACCTCGCGCGCGCGGTGGTCGAAGAATCGCGCGCCGGCATCGTCGAGCAGATCGCACTGCTCGAAGGCGACGACTTCGACCCGGTGAAGAAGCTCGGGTTCTACACGGGCTACTGGGAGCAGTGCATCGCCGATGCGTCGGCGCCTTTCTGCGTCGCCGGCATGCTGGCGGCGGAGCTGCCGTCACTGCCGCCCGAGCTGGCGGAATGTGTCCGCGCCCATTTCCGCGACTTGTCTAGGTGGCTCGAAACCATTCTCACCAAGGGCGCCCAGCAAGGGGCGTTCCGACTGCAGGGTGCCGCCAGTAGCGAAGCCGAAGCGTTCATCTCGCTGATTTACGGCGCCATGCTCACCGCCCGTGCGTTCGGCGATCCGTCGAAGTTTGCCGACGTCGCTCGCGGTGGATTGCGACGCCTCGTGAGCACGGCGGCTATCCCGACTGCGCAGGGCTGATCGGCTTGGGCCTTCGCATGATGGCGAAGGCTGCCACCCCGTAGATCACGAAACCGAGTGGCACGCTTGCAAACCACGCGATGAAGGTGAGGGGCGTGCCCTCGGCAAACGGATGCTCCGCCGCGCCGATGTCCGGCGTGGGAACGAGAGCCTGCAGAAGCCAGTTCTGCCAGAACAGGACGTTCGACAGCGTCTCGTGTCCGGCGTCGTCGGCGGCGAAGGACGAGGCGATGAGCAGCAGCGTGACCGTCACGCCAATGAGCGCTGCCAACAGGATTCGCTTGATCATGGACCTCTCGACGTCGTATCCCTGGCTTGTCGGGATCGTACGCGAACGAGCCCGGGCGCTGTTACATTTCCAATCGCTCCTGGAGACCTTCCTGTATGACGCTGCCAAGGCACGCGCTGGCGACTCTTGAGCTCTACCGCCCAGACGAGGGCGGCAGGGCCGGGCCACTCCTTGCCAGGGACTGGCGGGTAGACATAGGCATCGGTCAGGAAACGCGCATTCACTATATGACCAGGGTGGAGGTCGAGGAAGATCTTCACCCGGGCGAGGTTCGTCGTGTGTATCTCACGTTCGGACAGCCCGACATCGTGGGCCCGCTCCTTCAGCCCGGAACGTCGATCTACTACGGCGCGGTCCGGCCAGTCGGCCGGGGCGAGATCGTGGAGTTGTACTTTTCGGACGAAGAACGGAGAGGCGACGGCCTGTCGGTGGATGACCGTATCGCGGCCTGGGATGAGAGAAGCCGCATCGCTATCGAGAACATGAGGAAGTCACTCGACGCCCTGCTCGAACAGCGAATCGGACTCACCGAAGGTGTGCGCGAGGTGCTGCACTGGGCGAACGACGTGCGCAGGCTCGAGGGAGCGCTACTTACGCCTTTCAGGGCGGTCGACTCGGAGACGAATCGCTTCCCGGCGGGCGAGGTGCGCAAACACTGGCACGAAGATCGACTGGTTGCGCTGGATGCCGAGCGACGCGTGCTGGAAGAGCACTACGAGCCGTGGATCATGACGACGGCGAAGCGACTCAGGAAGACGTTGGGGCCATCGGATGCCTGAGCCTAGTGGCTCTTTGCCAGCGCCTTTTCACACGTGCGACGCGCCGACGCAGCCGCTTCGGGCGGCGAGAGCGACTTTGCCGGGCCGCGATACATCGTCTGGATGATTTCGATGTGCGACAGGCGAACCACGAACGAGGCATTGGGATCCGTCGCCGCGGCCTCGGTGACCGAGCGCTCGTCGAGCCCCTTGCTCCTGGCGACCGCGACCAGGGACGCGAAGTTGCCGCGCTCGGCACAGACATTCGGGGCTGCCGTGGCGGCCAAGGGTGCGGCAAGGAGGAGGGCGGCGAGGTACTTCATGGGCTGACCGAGCGGGGTGGCGCGGCAGTATAGGGGAGGGGTCGGGCCCCTCCAACCGGGCGGGAATAAAACCGGTCCCCGGACGATCTGGTCTGTCGTGGGCACGCTTCCCGTGCCGCGAACCCGAGGCCCCAGCCATGTCCGTCCCCGCACACGCCAGTTATGCCACCTCGACGACTCACCCGAGGTCGTACACGAAGGTCGCCGTCGCGATGCATTGGCTCATTGCCTTGCTTATCTTCTCGAACGTCGGCCTCGGTTTCTTCATGGAAACCTTCCCGAAGAAAGCCCCCGGTCACGATGAGGTCCTGTTCTACCATGCCTCGATCGGCAGCCTGATCTTCATGCTCGCCGTGTTCCGCCTGGTCTGGCGGTCGACACACAAGCCACCTGCCTTACCCGCGCATATTCCCTCCTGGCAGCAGAAGACCGCCCATACACTGCACTGGGTACTGTATTCGTTGATGTTCCTGGTTCCGCTTACCGGCTACCTGCATCGCATGGCCGGCGGCCATCCGGTCAGTTTCTTCGGAATCGGCTTCCTGCCTGTACTGATCGGCAAGGACGAACCCTTGCGCTTGCTGACCGATACGCTCCACGTGTGCCTGGTCTGGACGCTGTGTATCCTCGTGGTCGGCCATATCGGTGCCGCCCTGAAGCACCGCTTCTTCGACCGCGACAGCGTCATCCAGCGTATGTTGCGGGTATAACCGGCATGGGGACGCAGTCATCATGATGTCGACGAGTAGCCGCGCGTTTGTCGATGATCTGGCGCTCAGCCATCTTGACGCTGCCTACAATCTCGGCCGTTGGTTGCTGGGTAGCGAGCAGGATGCGGCCGATGCCGTCCACGACGCCTACGTTCGCGCGGCTCGCTCATCGGAGACCTATGCCGGTGGCAATGCGCGTGCGTGGTGGCTCGCGATCGTCCGCAACTGCTGCCTCGCCCGACTTGCCCTGCGCAACAAGGAAAAGCGAAACGTTGCGATCGACGATAATCCCGTCGCCGCCGAGCACTGGATGCCACGCGCGGAGGCGGACGAGATCGAGGAACGCCTGGACAGTTCCAGGCGAAGGCAGATGATCACGGTGCATTTGCGTAACCTGCCGGAGCATTTTCGCGAGGTGCTCATCCTGCGTGAGATCGAAGAGTTGTCGTACCGGGAAATCGCCGACGTGTTGCAAACGCCCATCGGTACCGTGATGTCCCGCCTGGCCCGCGGACGTGCACTGCTACAGAAGGCACTGACCGATAACGGCACGATGGAGATCCCTCATGGATTGTAAAGCTGCGAGTGAGCTGCTGCCGCTGTACTTTGACGGCGAGCTGGATCGTGCCACGGGCCGTGAGTTCGAGGCACACCTGGACGAATGCGCGGACTGCCGCGCCGCCTTGATCGAGCTGGATGCGCTACGCCACACCTTGCGTAAGGACGCACCGCGCTTCAGTGCGCCCGATGCCTTGCGCGCGCGCATCGAGAAAGAAGCCGCGGCGGCAGCCAGTCACCAGGCACCTCGCACACAACGCCCCTGGCTGGCCATGGCCGCTTCATGGGTTCTCGCCTTCGTGGCGGGCGGCGCAACCTTGGCCGCTTGGAACCACGGCACGAGCCCCGCCGATGGGCAGTCGCAACTGACCCGCGATCTGTTCGCCAGTCACTGGCGTGCGTTGGCCGCGACGTCGCCGATCGATGTCGTGTCGACGGACCAGCACACGGTCAAGCCCTGGTTTGCAGGCAAGATCGCCACGGCACCCGTTGTGGAGGATTTTGCCACCGAGGGTTACGCACTCATCGGCGGTCGTATCGACTACGCCGGCAGCGAGCGCATTCCCGTGCTTGTCTATCGCCACGGCAAACACGTGATCGATGTGTTTGTCCTGCCAACGACTATGGGCACGGGTGCGCCTGAGTCCATCCAGATGCAGGGCTACGTGCTGGAAGCTGCGACCTTGGGCGGACAGCCTGCGGCTATCGTGTCGGACATGGATCAGGCCGAGCTGGCGCGTTTCAGGAATCTGTTGAGTACGTCGAAGTGAAAGAAAAAGGGCGAACGGTTTCCCGTCCGCCCTTTCATTTACCGTTACGACGAGTTAGTGCGTAGCGACCGCCGCGACCTGCGCCGCAGTGCCCGACGAAACCGCCGCATTCACCACACCCTGCAACCGATTCATCTGCACCTTGTAGCCTGACGGCACGACATACGCGGTGCCCTCACCATCAGCCACTTGCTGCGAGACGAAGCCGTCGCCGACACCTTGCCATAGCAGGGCCTTGCCCTTGGCATTGGTCCAGAACAGGTCGGCGAGGCCGTCGCCGTCGAAGTCCTCGATGGTGGCGACGGTGTAGCCATCCGGTGCCGCGATGGTCTTCGTGCTGGCCACCGTCGTGCCGTCCATCTCCCACCAGCGCAGCTTGCCGGTGTCGGCGTTGAACCAGATCAGATCGGTCTTGCCGCTGCCGGCGATCTCGCCGGCGCCGACGAAGGCGAAGCCCGCCGGTGCATTGCTGCCGTCGTTCTTGGTGAAGCCACCCTGGCCATTGTTGATCCAGTACTTGATCGCGTTCTTCGGTCCGGTCCAGACGATGTCCAGGATGCCGTCGCCGTTGAGGTCGGCCAGGTTCGGGGTGAAGCCGGCCGGCGCGGCAACCGTCGTGGCCACGCTCTGTGCGCACTCGAGGCTGTCGAAGCGCCCGAACTTCAGGGTGCCACTGCAGTCGATGGTCCAGAACGACAGCTTGCTGGTGTTGGCGTTGAACCAGACCTGCTTCGACTTGGCCGAGGCATCGACCAGGCCCGCGCCAACCAGGCTCCAGCCTGCCGGATACGGGAAGCGGAAATCGGCCCAACCGTAGCTGTAGATCGCCAGGTTCATTTCGTGGGTGGTGGCGTTGTCGCTCTCCATCACCGTCTGGTTGGCCAGGGCGCCGTCGAAGATGTCGAACGGAATGGCCTTCACCTGGTCGCCCGGCACGAAGCCGTCAGCAACCTGTGAGCCCTGTTGCACGGGGACCCACGTATCGCTGTCGAGGACCGTGCTGCCGTTCAAGCGAACGAGGGTGGCGTTACCGGTCTTCGGACCGACCAGCAGCAAGGTGCTCTTGCCGTCGAGGACGGCGTTCAGGCCGACGCCGGGATTGGCACTGTCGTTGGCGCCGACCAGATCCCAGGTGCGCGGAATGATCTGCCCGCGGGTCTGCTTCGCGGCGATGGCATTGGTCAGGTTGGTGACGTTGACCGAGCCGAGGCCGGTGGCATAGTCGTAGCCCTTGTTCGTCTTCCACGCGGTGACGAGCGAGGCACGGCCGCCATCGCTGACAACACCGTACTGCTGGCCTTTCTTGACGAAGCAATCGCCAGTACCTGCGAAACAGGGCACGTCGATATCGCCGACGGTCACGTCGTGGAACACGCAGGTGGTGTCGTTGGCCTTGCAACCTGCCGCCGGGGTGGCGACCGTACCGTATTGCGTGCGGGCCAGACCGTAGAGCGTCGGGCCGACGTTGCCGAGGCGGTTGGCGCTGGCCTGATCGACGAGGGCCTGGACGCCGGCCATGGCCGGTGCGGCGAACGAGGTGCCGCCAGCACTGTTGAACAGCGAGTCGGTCGGGTCGAGGTAGTTACACGGCACGCCGCCCTGGTCGCTGTCGGACATGCAGAAGATCAGTGCATGCCCGTAGAGGCCGTTCGCCGCGAAGAGCGAGACATCGGGAAGCGCGCGGGTGACGTTCTGATCGATACCCGCGATGCCCTGCTGCCAGGTGGGCTGCGACCAGACGTAGCTCGGGCCACCGCTGCCACCGGCGGTGTTGAGAAAGTTTTCGCCGGCGGCCGAGTTGCACGCGTTGTTGGGATTGGCGATGCCGAGGACCTTGTCGAGCTGGGCGCTGGCACAGGAATCGTTCCACGTCTGCTCGGGGATATAGCTGATCGCACTCGCACCCAGTTCGCCGTTGCCCGGCAACCAGTACTTCTGTGTTTTCTTGAAGTCGTCGAAGTCGGTACCGCCAACGGCGATGTTGTAAGGCGTGCTGCCCAGGCCATTCACGGCGATACCGAAGCTGGAGGCGACCTGGTTCTGGTCGCAACCGGCCGAGCCTGCATCGCCGGTGGAGACGAACACGGTCACGCCTTCGGCGGCGGCCGTCGACCACAGTGCAGCGGCTTCGGCGAGGTCGCCGACGGCGGCGCTGACCGATTCACACTCGCCGTAGCTCAGGCTCATGATTGGTGGCGGCGCATCCTGCTCCAGCAGGTTCTGTGCGGCCAGGAAAGCGCCGAAGTCGGCACCGCTGTCTGCGCAGGAGGCGAGGGTCACGTTGGCGTCGGGCGCCGCGGCGCCGGCCCACTCGGCGTCGAGTGCGGCTTCACCTTCATCGGCGTTCGTGCCCGGATCCCCGCAGCTGGTGTCGCCGGCGAAGCCTGCCGGATGGATCTGCGTGAAGACGCCCTTGGCGTCGGTCGGCAGGAAGGTGTGCCGGAAGGTGGCGACGTCGGCGTCCAGTACATTGGTGCGTTCGAGCACGGCGACAGTCTCGCCGGCTCCACGCACGGGACTGGACTGGTTCCACAACGGATTGACGTTGTAGATCGTGCCGAAGTCGGCCGGCACCACGTCGTACTGGACGTCGCCCTGATAGACGAAATTGAAGTCGGACGACGGCGCACCGGCGGTGACCCATTCGCCTTTCTTGTTGCGCTTGACCGGCTGCGCATCCTTCTTCTGCGGCTTCGGGAAGAAGTCGGTCAACGAGGCGACGCCGCTGACGACAGGGACCAGGGCCGTAGGCAGTTTCTGCTCGGTCGAGTTGGCGAAGTGTCGCTTGCCGTCCGCGCCGGTGAAATGGTGCAGGGAGGTCCCGAACGCCTGCTGCACGGCGCTGACCGATCCGTTGAAGCGAATGAGCATGCCGTCGGCCGATACGTTCTTCACGCCAAGCCCTTGGCTGGCGAGCCACGCCTTTACCGCCGTGATGTCTTTCTGGTTCGGCCCGAATTGCTCACCTACCTGACGCGCGGTCAGCCACTTGTGGAAGTTGGGGGAGGAGGGATTGTCCAGCGAGGCGAGGTAATTATCGAAGCGCTTCTGTTGATCGTCGCTGCGCTTGAGCACCAGGGTCATCGAGGAGATCACCTCGGTGGTCCCCATCGGTCCGGCATCGGCGCTGCTGCGGACCCTGGCAGGCACGCTGCCTGGCAGCGTGGTCATCTGACTCTTGTCGACCGACTTGGTGATCAGTGGCGTGGTGCTGGTGCTGCCTACCGTGGCGCTGGCGGCTGCGGCGTGCGCGTCGCATGCGGCGCCGGCGGCCACGAACAGCGCCGCGCCGGCCAGCCAAGGCCTTGCAATGATGGATGACATAGTACCCCCGAAGGAAAGAGCCCGTAGTGCGTCGTAACTTCTTGCGCCCAGTCCGTGACGAACTGCCCCTTCGGCACAACGTCCGCACGACGCAGGTTCATGCGGACGCTCGACGATAGCTTTACATCCGTCGCAAAGTCACACACGCTCGACTGGCCGAGTTCTCACCGAGTTCTCACGCCGCGCAGCAAGGGGAATGGCACGATGATGTCCCGCATCCGCGACTGGCTTGCCAACACGCCGATCGACGATCCGGTCGACCGGCGCAATGCCGGCTTCATGCAGTTGTTGCTGGTCTTCGAGGGCCTGCGGATTCCTTTGACGAAGCTCTATCTGTTCGGACTTCACTGGTCGTACCTGCACGAGCATTTCTACGCCAGGGCGCGCATCGGAGCGTCCGCCGCGCTGGCTATCGACGTCGGCACCGATCTGGCGATGACCCTCTCGGCATGGGTGGGCTTCTACTTGATCCGTCGCGGACGATTCCCGCCCGCCGTGGCCCAGTTCGTCGCCACCATGCTCGCGTCCGGCGCCGTGGCGTATGCCGCCTTCGGCTACCACGCCACCGATGGCAACCTCACGCTGATGATGATCCTGGCGCTGAGTGGCCTGATGCTGGGGCGCAAAGCGTTGTGGATCACCTATGCCGCCGAGGCGCTGATCCTGATCATGAGTGTGGACCCGCTGAAGGCCTCGGGTGCCGGTGAGCCGGTCGGTGTGCTGCTCGCTATCTACGATCTCCTGCCGATGCGGGCGCTGACCAGTTACCTGCTGATCGCACTGATCGTGGATCGCAGCATCTATGCCTTGCGTGAGAGCCTGCTCGAGTCCGACCGGCGCCGACAGCAACTGGCGCGGGAAATCGCCGAACGTGAGCGCACGCATGAACAGCTATTGCACGCCCAGAAGATGGATGCGGTGGGCAAGCTTGCCAGTGGTGTGGCGCACGATGTCAACAACGTCTTCGACATCATCCTCGGCTTTTCCACCGAGCGCGACCGTTTGCCGGGGGAAGATGAGCCTATGGACGGTAATACGCGAGCCGTAGCGGACGCGTTGGAAGGGATCGAGCTGGCTGCCCGACGCGGTACCGCCGTGTGCCGCAAGTTGCTCAACTTCAGCCGCAACGATGTCACCCTGACCGAAGAGTTCGACGCCGTGGCGGCGCTGGAAGAGTTGCGCCCGCTGGCTCGACAATCCTTGCCGTCGCATTGCCAGCTGCGGGTGTTGTTGCCGTCGGGTCCGCGGATCATCCGCTTCGATCGCAGCCAGTTCGAGTTGGCCATCATCAACCTGGTGACCAACGCACGCGATGCCATGCCCGACGGCGGCAGCTGCACGATCACCCTGGAAGCTGCGGAAGACATCCTGGCGATCTCGGTGCAGGACACCGGCATGGGCATGGCCGAGTCGATTCGCGCGCAGGTGTTCGAACCCTTCTTCACGACCAAGCCAGCCGGCCACGGCACCGGGCTCGGGCTGAGTGTGGTTTACGACCTCGTCGTGCAGGCCGGCGGCCGGATCGTGGTGGAGAGTGTGCCGGGGCAGGGGACGACGATTCGACTGATGCTGCCCTTGGTCAGCGCCGTGTCGGAAATGTCAGGCTTGCGCAACGTCGCTCGAGCCGTGTAACGGGTCAGGCCTCCAGCACATACCCTGTGCCGTGAGCCGCGTTCAACGGCAGGGGCTCGCCAAGCGCGGCAAGCACCTTCCGACGCAGACGGTGAACCATGGAATCGAGTCGGTGGGGATCGAAGGCATGGACGTCTTCGGTCAGCACGGCGATCAGGGCTTCCCGCGAGACGACTTCGTTGGCGTGCTGGAGCATTGCATCGAGGAGGAGGCGCTCGCTCTTGCTCAGCATCACCCGCGCGCCGGACGGCGAGAGCAGGAACCACTCGTCCGGGCTGAGGGTCCAGCGGCCGGCCGGCGCTGTCAACGCAGCGGGCTCCAGTCGCCGCGCCACGCTGTAAAGGGTGGCCACAAGGACATCGAGTTCCACCGGCTTGGTCAGATAGGCGTCTGCACCTTCGAATAATCCACGCACACGGTCGACGTTATCGCCACGACCCGAAAGCATGATGATGCCCGCGCGCGGTACCGCTGTGCGGAGCGAGCGCGCTACTTCGAAACCGTCGCCGTCCGGCAGGCCGATGTCGAGAAGAAAGATGTCCGGCGCGCCCCGTCTAACGACGTCGTGTAGTTCGGCGGCGCTACCCGTTGCCGTCACCTCGAAACCGAATTGCCTCAGCCGGGGCGCAAGAATCCGGTCACGCAGCAGCTCGTCGTCGTCCAGCAGCGCCAGCCGCAAGGGGCGTGCCGGCGCTCGGGCCTCGGGGATCGAATTCGTCATGCCCACGCCTCGAATCTACCGTGATGCCCGAAGCATATCCGGCAAACGAACGAAATTTGTCTTCCCTGCTCACGACGAGACTTCGTAAGTTCCTGTGGCCCCGTTTCGGAGCGACTAATGTCGTGGAAACGACGGTCCTCGACGAAGTCGAATAGGACCACGGTCGACCTCGCCGGGATCGATGTGACGCTCGCCTTGCGTGATGACGATGAGGCTTTTGCGCGCCATGTTGGCTGCCGCGTCTCGTACCGGCTGCATCAGTGCGCGCCATGCGTGCTCACCGGTCGCCAGGGCACGGGCGACGTCGGAGGGACAGATCGAGGCGTCCGGTGCCCGCTCGCGTAACAGCGAAATGATCTCGGCATCGATATCCATGCCGCGAACGTAGCGCCGCCACGGTGAAGGTGGCGGCACGTGAGTCATCGGCCTCGATGGAGCATTTCTAGGGGCAATCAGCCGAAATCAGCCGCTGGCGCTCCCCTGTCTGAGCCAGGAAGAACACGATGGTCTGCCCGGATTTGTCCTGGCCGCGGTAGAGCCCTTCGAGCAGTTGCCGGCTCTGCATGCGTAGTGCTTCGTCGGACACGGTGGAGGCGCGCATGCGATAGCGATAGGGCACGGGCTGGGGCGCGTCGACATGGCGGTTGATGCCGGCTACGGCCCGCCACGGGCCCATGCTGGACACCATCGCGAGCTCCTCCGAGGATGCCGGTTTGAGGACCGAGGAGGAGCCGATGTAACCCATCGATCCCTGCGGCGCGGTGCGTCGAAAAAGGCCCGTGCCGATGGCTTCGATGCGCCACACGCTGGGATACCGGTTGCGGTTGTCGGGGGTGATCCAGCAGCCGACGAAGTCGCCGCTGTGGGTCTGCTGCTGCGCCACTTGCTGTGCGCCGGCCTCGCAGGGGGTCTCCTGGTAGGCGACCTGGCCCTGGCGCGTGCACTTGTAGATGTCGGCATGGGCCCCTGACGCCGCCAGGAGTCCCACAAAAGCCAGGCTCACCTGTCCCCACCAACGCTTCCCTGCCTGCATGCCGACCTCCCTGAGTTGACGAGAGTCTACCCAATTGTTCGGGATCTAAGGAATGGCAACGGCGCAGGCGACACCGCGCCGACGGTGTCGCTTGCTCAGGTGTGCCTTCAGCGCCACCCCATCGCTGGCGCCACCTGCGTGAGGATGGATTCGATCAGGTGCACGTTGTAATCGACGCCCAGCTGGTTGGGCACCGCGAGGAGTAGCGTGTCCGCTTCGGCGATGGCTTCGTCGGCGGCGAGTTCCGACACGAGCACCTCGGGAACGGCGGCATAAGTTCGGCCGAAGACGGCTTCCATGTTATCGATGAAGCCGACCTGGTCGGTGGACTTGCTTCGCCCGAAGTAGGCGTGATCCATGTCATTCATCAGGGGGAAGATGGAACGCAGGACGGAGACCCGCGGTTCGCGTGGGTGCCCGGCCTTGGTCCACGCATCACGATAGAGGCGGATCTGCATTGCTTGCTGCACGTGAAGCGGTTCGTTGGTCTCGTTCGCCTTGAGAGTCGAGCTCTGCAGGTTCATACCCATGGTCGCGGCCCACACGGCGGTCGCATTGGACGCCGAGCCCCACCAGATGCGCTCACGCAGACCGGGCGCGTGCGGCTCGAGGCGTAGAAGACCGGGCGGGTTGGGGAACATGGGCCGCGGATTGGGCTGGGCGAAGCCTTTGCCATCGAGCAGTTGAAGGAAAACTTCGGCGTGCCGGCGTCCCATGTCGGCATCCGATTCGCCTTCCGCAGGCGCATAGCCAAAGTGACGCCATCCCTCGATGACCTGCTCGGGCGAGCCCCGACTGATGCCGAGTTGCAACCGCCCGCCGCTGATGAGATCCGCGGCGCCGGCGGTTTCCAGCATGTAATGCGGGTTCTCGTAGCGCATGTCGATCACGCCGGTACCGATCTCGATGGTGCTGGTGCGCGCGCCGATGGCCGACAGGAGAGGGAAGGGCGATGCCAGCTGATTGGCGAAATGATGGACGCGGAAGAAGGCGCCATCCGCACCGATCTGTTCCGCGGCAACCGCGAGGTCGATCGACTGCTGCAGGACGTCGCGTGCCGAGCGGGTCGCCGAGTGCGGCGAGTCGGTCCAGTGGCCGAACGAGAGGAAGCCGATGCGTTTCATGGGGACTGTCGAAGATGACCAGGGATGCCGTGATGATACGGCGGCACGGCAGCATGCGACGATGACTTCAGGTCAGTGACGTTCTACCGGGCATAGCGGCGTCTCGCCTGGTCGCAGCGTCAACACCCGCACGCCATGGCGCGTCACGGCCACCGTGTGCTCGAACTGCGCGGAGAGCTTGCCGTCGCGGGTGTAGACCGGCCATTCGTCGGGCTGCGAACGAATGGCCGCCTTGCCCTGGTTGAGCATCGGTTCGATGGTGAAGACCATGCCTTCCTTCAGCGCCAGCCCGGTTCCCGCGTGGCCGTAGTGAAGGATCTGCGGATCCTCATGCATCTCGCGACCGATGCCGTGCCCGCAGTACTCCTTGACCACGCTGTAGCCGTGTTCGCGTGCGTAACGGGCGATCGCATGGCCGATGTCGCCCAGGCGAGCGCCGGGACGGACAACGGCGATGCCTTTCCACATTGCCTCATAGGTGGCGCGGACGAGTCTACGGGCGGGGTAGGGAACATCGCCGACCAGATAGGTCGTGCTGGAGTCGGCGATGAAGCCATGCTTTTCCAGCGTGATATCCAGATTGACGATCTGTCCGCTGCGGAGCACGTCATCGGCCGATGGCATGCCGTGGCAGACAACGTCGTCGATCGACGCATTGAGCACGAACGGGAAGTCGTACTGGCCTTTGCTGGCCGGCCGGGCGTGATGCTCGTCGACGATCAAGCGTTCGACCAGATCATTGATTTCCAGGGTGCTCCGACCCTCGAGCGACGTGCGATCCAGTCGGTCGAAAACCTGCCCAAGGAGTGCTCCGGCTTGCGCCATCAACTCCACTTCGTGGGGCTGCTTGATCACGCACGGCCCTCTTTGAGGACCGGTGACGTGACTCCGGCACCACGTAGCTCCCTCGCGACGAGGTCCTGGAAGCTCATTTCGGGATGCATCTCGCAGAGCATCCCGATCTTGATCCAGAAATTGGCCTGCGCGTTGATCGAGCGGTGCGTGACCGTGCAGGCACGCCGGAGTTGGTCGTGAAGCTCGTCGTCGATGTTGACAATGCCCATGCCTGGATCCGATTCGGGAATATATGAATCGTATATGTTGCATATATATCGATCAAGCGGGGTGCTGCTCACCAGGCCGAACGTTGGGATGACGCCATGCCGAGGGCAGCGTAGGGTGATCGCAGACGAGAACCCGTCAGCCTTCCACTTCCATCGGACCCGCCTCAATGCCCTTGCCGAAGATCGTCTCTACCGTGGCCTTGACCGTTCTGGTCGCAGCATCCCTTTCGGTCGCCGCACAAACGGATCAAAAGCCGGCGGAGGACGCCAGTGCCGTGTCCCAGTACAAGAACCTGAATCTGACGCGGGATCCGAAAGCCGCAGCAGTAGGCAATTACACGCTCGACCCACACCACACGTCCGTGACGGCAAAACTGGCGCACATGGACCTGTCTCGCTACACGCTTCGCTTCGACAGTGTCAGCGGCGGATTCTCATACGATCCCTCATCAGCGACCGCGTCGAAGCTGTCGATCACGATCGATCCTAACTCGGTGAGCACCGGCGATCCGAAGTTCGACAAGCGTATTGCTCAGAAGTACTTCGAGTCCGATAAATATTCATCGATCACCTTCACCGCCACGACCGTAAAGCTCGTTGGCGAGCACACGGTGGTCGACGGCGTTCTGGATTTCCATGGCGTAAAGAAGCCGGTAAAACTGAGCGTCGTCTATCGTGGATTTGCTCAGCCACGCATGGGCTTTTCGGGCGAGGCGACATTCAAGCGATCGGAGTTCGGCGTGGGCGAATGGGTGCCGCTTGAAGCCGACGAAGTCACGATTCTTGTCGAGACCGAATTCGTGAAGTCGTGATGGGGATGGGAAGAGGGGCGCTTTGCGTGTGCTTTCTTGGCGGCTTTGTCTTGTCCGGAGCGGTACACGCGGCCGAGCAAGAGCTCTGCGCGACGCTCTCTGAGCAAAGCTCGATCGTGAGGAACGAGCGTGGCCACATACTGCGGATGACGATTCACAATCCTACGAAGAAGACGATCGAAACCGAAGAGTATTATTTCTGGTCGAACGGCCTGTCGCTCGGAGCTGTTTCGAAGGCAGACGGTCGCAAACTCAAGGCCACCATTCCCTTCATCGATCCGGGTGTGGGGCCCCTGTTGATCCGACCGAACGAAACGGTGACCAGGGAGGTTTTGCTTGAGGATGTCATTTCCGACCTGGGTACGGCACTCCGGAGTTCTGATGTGGATGTGTCGTGGGCTTTGACCTTGCGGCCAAACAAGGGATGCTTCTCTGAACAAGTAAAGAGCACGGTGACGCTCGAAAAGTTTCCGTAATCCCGTCGCGCGTCGAGGGACGTGTGCCCGCTGGCGCGGGATCGCCGACAAGTCGGCTCCTACCGAGCAGAATGCGTGCGGGCAGGGCGCTGTTCGTTGGTGCGTCGCAACATCCC
The DNA here is from genome assembly GCF_001887595.1 of Luteibacter rhizovicinus DSM 16549. Lineage (NCBI taxonomy): Bacteria > Pseudomonadati > Pseudomonadota > Gammaproteobacteria > Lysobacterales > Rhodanobacteraceae > Luteibacter > Luteibacter rhizovicinus. Next base: position 4,307,200 of record NZ_CP017480.1, on the reverse strand, counting down.
GTCACCTATGCATTTTTGGCAGTTGACGCCTTTTTTACAGTGCGCTATATCTTGTTCCACGCGCGGCGTTCGATTGGACGTCCGTATGCGTAACCCTTCCGGCAGGCTCTCTGGCATGCCGATTCGCAGCTCGCGATGAATGACGGACAGACCGCTACGATGCGTCGGCCCAATTCAAATGAAAACGCCAGCTGCCATGTCGCAGGTCGTCCGTTCGCGCGTGTGATGGCCGACGGCTTGCCGATCCTCGTGCGTGCCAAGCTGAGCGCCCTGCGTTCCCGCGGCAAGTGCGTTGCCGGCTACTCTCCGCCGCAAACCTCCCTCTGATCGTCCGACCGTCCTGATCGGCACGTTCACCCGTCCGTCGTGATCTTTACGCACGCCCGCTAGCGCTGGCGTGCATGTCTGCTCACGTCCGGTCCGCGCGACGAACCCGCTGGTCAGCTGAACTGCGCATGGCGCGGCATCGTGCCGTGCGTGCTTTTAAAAGCATCTCGGGGTGGGGGTAAGTCGTGGGTATCGATAAGGGTTTCAACAAGAAGTGTCTGGTCGCGGCCTTGTGCGCCGTGCTCGGGGGAACGGCGTTCGCGCAGGACGCGGCGCCGGCAGTGTCTTCGACGTCGGCCAAACCGCCCGCGAAAGCCGCGGCGGACAGCCAGTCGACACCGGCCAAGCCGGACAAGGCTGTACAGATGAAGGCTTTGAGCGTCGTGGCCAATCGCTACGACGCGACGAACATGCGGATGGACGCGATCAACACCGTTGACGTGCTGTCCGCGGCGGATCTTCAGCACACCGCGGTGCATAACGTCGCCGAGGCGCTGGGCTTGATGTCGGGCGTGAACGTGACGACGACAGGCTCGGGCTATTTCGGCGGCATCGATGGCGCGGCACGTGGCGAGGGCATGTTCACGTCCGTTCGCGGCCTGCCGTCCGAGTACAACGTCAACCTGGTCAACGGCAGCAACGTAGCCCAGGGCATGCCGTACAGCCGTAGCGTGCAGCTCAGCCTGCTGCCGCCGTCGGGTTTGCAGACCATCGTGCTCAACAAGACCTCGACCGCCGACATGGACGGCGATGCGATCGGTGGCACGATCGATTTCCGCACGCCGAGCGCCTTCGACTTCAAGAAGGATTTCAGCGGTAGCGTGACCGCGAGCGGGCGTGTCGAGAGCCGCGCGCGCGACTACGGCGGCAGCGGACTCGGTAGTGGCCTCGCCGCCGAGCTGCAGGGCAAGTTCGGTGCGGAGAAGCAGTTCGGCGTCTACGTGAGCGGCTATTACGACTACCGCAACATCGCCAATAGCGAGATCGGAGCGGCGGAAAGTGCATCGAACGACGGCTCCTGGGCCTTCCTGCATGCCACGGCCGATGGCCAGAACGCGGCGGGTTACGATCCGGCGCACAACCTGACCAGCCTCGGCACGAACGTAGGTATCGCATCCGGCTTCGAGCGTCGCTACGGGGGCAACATCTCGTTCGACTGGAACGTGGATCCCACGCTGAAAGCGTACGCGCGCATGACCTACGCCTATGCGCTCACCGAGCAGAACACGACGTACAGCCAGCTGCTTCCGCAGGATGTCACGTACGTTCCGACGGCCACGCCCGGTGTCTACACGCCGAACATCGGTCGCATTGCCAACCGCTTCTGGTACGAAACCAACCCGGAGCGCGCCGACCTGGCGACGATCCAGCTGGGTGCCGACAAGACGGCGGGCGGCTGGACCATCTCGCCCAATGTGTTCTGGAGCATTGGCCGCAACGATCGCCCGAACCACGTCGAGATCGACGGTCGCGAGGACAAGTACTCGCAGGACAATTTCGCCTACAACCAGAGCTCGCTGATGAGCTACGGTGGCCACGGCTTCCCGTACCCCCAGCTGACCCCGGGCCTGTTGAACTCGGTCAACAACCTGCAGAACATGTACGCCAACGACTATGGCGAGGTGACCGATATCCGCTCGGGCCAGAAGCGCGGCGGCGCCAAGCTCGATCTTCGCTATGACTTCGAAAACGGTCCGCTGCAGTCGATCAAGTTCGGCGTGAAGTACAGCGACAGCTCGCGCGAGTTCACCGATCGCGACTACTCGACCGCCGGCATCAACGACGGCACGACCACCTTGAACGACCTCGGGATCATCAAGGGCTATTACAACCAGATCTTCCCGGGCAAGTTCGACTGGACGACCCCGCAGATCAGCCGCTCGGCGGTGGCTGGCCTGATCGCCGATCACCTGCAGCCGGGTGACCTGGATACCTGTAGCCAGCTCGACTACAACAACTTCAATTGCGACACGATGCGCGGCACCGAGGCCGTCACCGCGGCCTATGCCATGGCGACGTTCCAGAGCGGTCCGTGGGAGGTCATTCCCGGCGTGCGTTTCGAACACACCTCGATCCGCAATACGTTCTGGACGACGCCGCAGGACGCCGACGGTAACGAGATCCCGGGGTACTTCTCCAATAACCACACCATCTACAACGAACCGCTGGGCAGCCTGTTCATCAACTTCCGCCCCGATGGCAACATCGTCTATCGCGGTGCGATCTGGCAGAGCTACACCCGTCCCGCGTTCGTGCAGCTTGGCGGCGGCTCGCAGATCAACGTGTCCGATGGCGTGACCACGATCACCACCGGCAACCCCAACCTGAAGCCGATCAAGGCCACCAACGTGGACCTCGGCGCGGAGTGGACGACCGAGAACGGCGGCTACGTCTCGCTGTCCAGCTACTACAAGAAGCTGCGTAACTACATCTACGACAGCGGTGGTGGCCAGGCCGACCCCAACACCTCGGGCGTGGGTACCGTGCTCACGAAGACGCCGACCAATGGCGGCGATGGGCGCGTGGTGGGTCTGGAGGCGACGTATCGGCAGAAGTTCCAGAACCTGCCCGAGCCGTTCGACGGACTGGGTTTCAGCGTCAACGCCACGCGGCAGAACTCGAAGGTGGACCTCGGGCGTGACGGCTTCGAGAACGAGCGCCTGCAGTCGGCACCGCAACGCATGGCCAATGCCGAGTTGTTCTACGAGAAGTACGGGTTCTCGGCCAACCTCAGCTACCACTACACCGGCTCCTACCTGTCGACGTACGACTTCCTCAACCAGGGCAGCCCGTGGGATGACCTGTGGATCCGCCCGATTCGCCGGGTCGACCTCCATCTGGGCTATGCGATGTCCAACGGCCTGCAGTTCGACCTGCAGGTCAGCAACCTCACCAAGCAGTATTCGTATTGGTCGCACATCGGCAGGAACAGCCTGGCCAATTCGGATATCGTCGATGCGGGCAGAACCACCCTGCTGACCGTGAAGTACAACTTCTGAGCATGCATCGACGAAGCTTCCTCGCGCTGTCGCTGCTCACCCCGCTGGCTTTTGCCGGTCGTGGGTGGGCGGCATCGCCCGCTGGCATACGCGTTGCGAGGGTGCCGGACGGCCGGCATCACGCCTTCACCTTCGGCAAGCGTGAGTTCCTGCTCGATGGTGAGGCGTTCCGCGTGCACAGCGGCGAGATGCATCCGGCCCGGATCGCGAAGGAGCACTGGCGGCATCGCATCCGCATGGCGCGGGCCATGGGGCTCAATACCGTGGCGATCTACGTGATGTGGAATCACCACGAGCGTGAGCCCGGGGTATTCGATTTCGAGACCGGCAACCGGGACGTCGGGGCCTTCATGCGCCTGTGTGCGGAAGAAGGGATGTGGGTTTATCTGCGTCCCGGCCCGTACATCTGCGGCGAATGGACCAACGGCGGACTGCCGGCGTATCTGCTGCGCGATCCGGATACGCGGCTGCGGACGCGTGACGATCCACGCTACATGGCGGCGGTACGACGTTATTTCGCTGCGCTGGCCGAGCGCGTCGCACCACTGATGGCCAGCGCCGGTGGCCCGGTGTTGATGGTGCAGATCGAAAACGAGTATTCGATGTTCGCCGACGACATTGGCTATCTCGATGTCCTGCGCGATATCTGGCGAGAGCACGGCATCGACGGACCGTTTTCGGTGTCGGATGGCTGGAAGGATTTGCAGCGCCGCAAGGCCTATCCCGCAGGCACCGCCTTGGGGCTCGACGGGGCCGATGTGGCCGATTTGTTGAAGGGCAGGGGATTTGCCGGCGAGTCTCCCGTGTGGGTGGGCGAAGCCTATCCCGGCTGGCTGACCCACTGGGGCGAGCCGACCTTCGCCACGAAGGACTACGAGACCACGTTGCGGCACATCATGCGTGCGGGGTATTCGTTCAACCTCTATGTCGTCCATGGCGGCACGAATTTCGGCCTGACGGCCGGGTCCAATGCGGAAGACGACGGCTCGCAGTTCCAGCCTGTCATTACCAGTTACGACTATGCTGCGCCGATCGATGAGCGTGGACGCCCGACGGAGCAGTACACGCGGCTGCGTCGTGTCATCGAAGAGGTTACGCGCGTCACGCCGGCTGCTCTTCCGCCAGCGCCGCCGTCAGCGAGCTTTGCACCGGTGACGCCCCAGGCCTTCGCGTCGTTGTGGGACAACCTGCCTGGAGCGCCGGCGACCCTGCCGTCGCCGGGTCCGAACGAGATCCTGTTCGGGCTGGACCAGGGGCTGGTGGTCTACCGCAAGCGCATCGACGCGGGTAGCGTGCTCAGACTGGAGAACGTACGCGATTACGCCGTGGTCCATGTCGATGGGCAGGAAGTCGGTTCGGTGTCGCGCGTGGAACATCCTTCGTTGAACTCGCAACCTGAGGTACGGCTGCCTGCGGCGGGGGGTGCTACGCCGCGGGCGCTGGATATCCTTATTGATACCTTTGGGCATATCAATTTCGGGCCGCGTATTGGTGATCATAAGGGGCTGATTGGCCCGGCATCGATTGATGGTGTGCCGTTGCGGGAAGTGGAGGCGTGGGCGATTCCGCTTGAAGGGGATTGGATTCATGGCCTTCGGGCCATCGCCGATGAATCGGCTCCTACAAGAACAGCTACCGCCCCTGTGGGAGCCGATTCATCGGTGAAAGCCAGTCCGCCTCGCGGCCCGATGTTCTTCAAGACAACCCTGCACATCGAATCCCCAGGCGATGTTTACATCGACCTCTCCGCCTGGTCCAAAGGCTACCTCTGGATAAACGGTCAACTGCTCGGTCGCTACTGGAACATCGGCCCCCAGCAGCGCCTGTTCTGCCCAGGTCCTTGGATACGTGCCGGCGATAACGAGTTGCTCGTGCTCGACCTCCACCGCAAGACGCCTGCCATGATCACCGCTGCAGATAGCCTGCACACCTCGGGGAACAGCTGATGCGCGCGACCGTCATCGAGGCGGGTGCGCCGTCGTCCCCGCCGCGCGCCATCGGCTTCTGGGGCGGACTCTCGGCCAACGTGCTGAACATGATCGGCATCGGGCCCTTCGTCACGATCCCTATCGCGCTCTCGGCGCTCGCCGGCCCCTCGGTATTGCTTGGCTGGATCGCCGGTGCGCTGTTGTGCCTGTGCGACGGCATGGTCTGGGCGGAACTCGGTTCCACGATTCCCGAATCCGGCGGACCGTACCACTACCTGCGCGAGGCGTACGGGCGCGAGAAGGCAGGGCGCCTGTTTGGTTTCCTCTACCTCTGGCAGACCTTGCTCACCGCACCACTGTCGATCGGTAGCGCCGCGGTTGGCTTTGCCCAGTACGCGGGCTTTCTGATTCCTTCACTCGGCGATACGGGCAGGGCGCTCATCGCCGCCGGCCTCTGCCTGCTCAACACCGTCGTGCTTTATCGCAAGGTGGGCCAGATCCAACGGCTTTCCGTGTTCGTCAGCGCGATCGTCGTGGTGGCCTGCGCCTGGATCGTCTTCAGCGGCATCACGCACTTCGACATGGCCGTGGCCGGCCACTTCTTCCAGGCACACGTCGACTCGTCGCACGGCTTCTGGCTCGGGCTGGGCGCGGTGGCCCTGATCGCGGTGTACGACTACGGCGGCTACAACAACGTCTGCATGCTGGGCGGCGAGGTGAAGCGGCCGCGACGCACGATTCCGATGGCGGTGCTGATCTCGATCCCGCTGGTGGCTGTGCTTTACCTCGGGCTCAATCTCAGCATCCTCGGCGTGCTCCCCTGGGAACAGGCGGCACATTCGAAGGCGGTCGTCGCGGATTTCATGCAAGCCATCCATGGCCGCACCGGCGGCACGCTGGCCGTGCTGCTGATCCTGCTCGCGAGCTGGGGTTCGGCGCTGGTTGTCCTGCTGGGCTACTCGCGTGTGCCCTACGCGGCGGCGGCCGATGGCCAGTTTTTCCCCGTGTTCGCCCGGCTGCATCCGCGGGGCGGCTTCCCCACCGTGTCCCTGGTGTTTGTCGGCGTGACATCGGCGGCGGCGTGCTTCCTCTCGCTGGAACACCTGATCGCGACCCTGATGGTCACCCAGATCCTCTTCCAGTACATCGCGCAATGCTTCGCCGTCGTCGCCTTGCGTAAACGACGCGCCGATGCGGACGTCTTTCGTATGCCGCTGTATCCGCTGCCGATCGTCGTCAGTGTGATCGGCTGGCTTTATCTGGTCGCTACGGCCGGCACGTCGTCGATCGTCACGGCCGTGGGCGCGGTCGTGGCAGGCACCCTTCTTTTCCTGTGGCAAGCACGGAGGTCCCGCACGTGGCCATTCCCGCAACCCTGAAGTCGTGGGACGTCGCCGTGGTGGGTGAAATCTTTGCCGACCATGTGTTCAGCGGCTTTCCTGCCTGGCCCGGTCCCGGCGAAGAAGTGATCGCCGAGAACTACCTGCGCGAGCTCGGTGGCGGCGCCATCAACACTGCCTGTGCCCTGTCGCGGTTAGGCCGTCGCGTACGTCTGGTCGGCCTGATCGGCGAGGCCGATCTCGACTGGTTCGAAAGCCGCCTGGGCGAGTTCGGCGTCAGCATGGAAGGTATCCGTATCGGCAACGACGGTACCGGCATCACGGTCAGCGTCTCCACTGTCGAGGACCGTTCGTTCTTCACCTATGCCGGCGTGAACCGCGCGCTGCCCGAACTGCTGGCCTCGCCGGAGATCCTCGCCGATCTCGCCGCTGCGCGTCATGTGCACTTCGCCTTGCCCCTGCCGCGCGATCTGGCCGAAATCCTGCTGCCCTTGCTGCGTCAGGCCGGGTGCACGACCTCGCTGGATGTCGGCTACAGCCCGGCCTGGCTCCGCGATCCCGTGAACCGGCCCAGTCTTCGCGACGTCGACCTGTTCCTTCCCAATGCGAAGGAAGCCGCCTTGCTCGCGGGGGACGAAGAGCCCTCGTCGTTCGAGGCCTGGTCGGTCGGCGCCGGCATCGGCCGTGCCGTGATGAAACACGGCGCCGGCGGCGCCTGGATTGCTGACGAGCGCGGTCTGCGCCGGGTACCGGCGCCGCGTATCGATGCCGTCGATTCCACCGGTGCCGGCGACGCGTTCGACGCGGGCGTCATCGATGGGCTGCTCGATGGCGAGTCCATCGACGGCTGTGTCGAGCGCGGCTGCGTCTGTGGCGCGCTGTGCACGACCGCGGCCGGTGCCCTTCAATCCCTTCCCCATTCCCCCCAATTGAGGACCCTTCGTGAGCAAACGTACGGATCGTAAGATCGCATTGATCGGAGGTGGCGGTGTTCGTTCACCGCTCGTGGTATTTGGCGTGAATGAAGCCGCTGAAGCGCTTGGCGCGGCCGAGATGGTGTTGTACGACCCGGATCCTGCGCGACTGCGGATCATGGTCGACCTCGGCAAGGCGGTAGTCCGCCGCTTCGGCGGCGGCCTGCGGCTGCGTGGCGCGACATCGCTGGAAGACACCATCGAGGGCGCGGACTTCGTGCTCAACAGTGTACGCATCGGCGGTATTGCCGGCCGGGCCTCCGACGAACGCGCGTCGATTGCACAGGGCTATCCGGGTCAGGAGACGACCGGCCCCGCGGGCGTCGCGATGGCGTTGCGCACCATTCCCGTGGCTATCGAGCAGGCACGGCTGGTCGAACGCCTGAGCCCGCAAGCGTGGCTGGTCAATTTCACCAATCCCGCCGGGCTGATCACACAGGCAGTGAGCGACCACAGCAAGGCACGCATCGTTGGCATCTGCGACACGCCGACGGAGCTTTTCCACAACATCGCCCACGCGCTTGGCGAGCCGGCCGACGATGTCGAATGCGATTACGTCGGGCTCAACCACCTGGGTTGGGTGCGTGGCGTGCGGGTACGCGGCGAGGAGGTTATCGACCGGTTGCTCGACAGCGATGAGCTCTTGCGCAAGCTTTATCTGGCGCCGCTGTTCGACTTCGACATGATCCGCACCTTGCGGCTCATTCCGACCGAGTACCTGTTTTTCTATTACGAGCGGCAGCGTGCCCTCGACAACCAGCGCAAGCAGGGCGGCAGCCGTGGCGGCGAGATCCAGCGGCTCAACGACGATCTGCTGGCGGGCCTGACCTCACGCCTGGATGCCGGCGATGGCGACGCGGCCGTGGATATCTATGCCGCCTACCTCAACCAGCGCTCGGGCTCGTACATGAAGCTGGAAGCCGAGGGCGGTTCGGCCTTCGATCAGGGCGTGAGCCTGAAAGGCGATCCGTTCCGCGTGGCGACGGGCTACCACCGCATCGCGATCGACGTGATGAGTGGCCTGACCGGTGCGAAACCGGCGCGTATCGTGGTCAACACGCGCAACCGTGGCGCACTGCCGGACCTGCCGGACGACGATATCGTCGAGATCGCCTCAGACATCTCGCTGGATTCCATCGTGCCGCGGCCCATCGCGCCGTTGCCCGATGCGGTGAACGGCCTTGTGCGTTCGGTCAAGGCCTATGAGCGTGCCGCTATCGCGTCGGTACTGAACGACAAGCGGCTCGAAGCACGCAAGGCGATGCTGATCCATCCGGCGATCGGGCAGTGGACGCCATCGGGCGACTTGCTCGATGCCTTGCTGGGTCATGCGAACGAGGACGGCGAGTGCCTCTGCCAGGGGCCGGTGCACCGGCACGGGTGAATCCGTGACGCCTGTGGGAACCGATTCATCGGCGATCCCGCGGCAGGCTGACCCGCTGCCGCGAGATCCCCGGCACAGCCGGCTCCCACAGAGAGGCACTGGCTCAATCCCCGACGGCTCCCCGAATCCGGAAGAAGTCGACCCGTGCAAGCAGCTCGGCCGCCTGCTCCTGGAGCGAGCGGCTCGACGCGGCGGCTTCCTCGACCAGTGCCGCCGTATGCTGCGTGGCTTCGTCGAGCAGCGCGACCGTGCCGTCCACCTGTTCGATGCCTGCGGATTGCTCGGCGCTGGCGGTGGCAATCTCTTCGACGAGCACGCCCGTGCGACGTACCTGCTCGACGAGATCCTGCAGCGCGCTCGCCGACAGGCCGACCAGCGCGTTGCCGTGGGTGACCTTGTCGCTCACATCGGAAATCAGCACGCGGATCTCCTTCGCCGATGCGGCGGAACGCTGCGCCAGCCGCCGGACCTCCGCTGCGACGACCGCGAAGCCGCGGCCTTCCGATCCCGCCCGCGCAGCTTCGACAGCCGCGTTCAAGGCAAGAAGATTGGTCTGAAATGCGAGCTCGTCGATGAGGCTGATGACATCGACGACACGGTGACTCGATGCCTCGACCGCATGCATCGCGAGCGCTGCCTCGCGGGTGACTTCCTGGCCGGCATGTGCGCTTTGCAGGGCGGATGCCGCCAGCGAGGCCGCATCCCTGGCATGCGTCGCGTTCTGTTGGACTGAGGTCGTCATCTCCTCCATGGCGGAGGCCGTTTCCTCCAGGGACGACGCTTGCTCCTGCGCGCGGCTCGATAAGTCGTCGTTGCCCTGGGCGAGTTGGCGCGCTGCGCCGTCGACCGTCTGTGCGCCGCGACGTACCTCGCGGACGATACCGGTGAGCTGCTCGTCCATTCGTCCCAGGGCGAGCAGCAGATGGCCGACCTCGTCGTGGCGTGTCACGTTCACCACGTGATTGAGTTCACCGGAGGCGATGGCGTCGGCGAGGGCGGCGGCCTGCCTGATCGGTGTCGCCACGGCGCGTATCAAGGCGACGAGGAGGAGCAGGGCAATGAGAAGCCCCGCGACGATCGCGATGGCCGAGACGATGAGGGTCCTGCGGTACGCCACTTGCGAGCTTTCATACGAATCGCGCGCCTGACCCAGGTTTTCGGCGTAAAGGATGCCGATCCGCTCACTGAAGCTCTTTAGTGTGGCGACGTAATCCGCACTTGCCACCGAATGTGCGGGATCGAAGTCCCCTTTGGCGGCGGCCGTGAGCGCCTGTTGATTCAGGTCATCGAGTTTTCGACGGAGGCCGACGACGGCGTCGGCGGCTTCTCGTTCGACATCCGACGAGATCATCGGGTAGTAGGCGGCCCAGGCCGCATCGGCGGACGACTTGTCGCTTTCGATACGTGTGCGTGTTGCGTCGACCGCGGAGGGGTTCCGCTTCAAGAGCATCTCGTCGAGGGCGGTTTCGTCGGCGTGAACGCTTTGCCGTGCGTCGGTGATATGCAGGATCGGAATCAGGTCGCCCTGATAGATGTCGAGTGTATTGATGTTGATGTTGCGTTCGCCGTGTGCGCCGATCAGACCGATGCCGAGCATGAGCAGTGAACAAGCGGATAGCCCGGCAATCAGTTTGGCGCGAATGGTGAGGCTGGAAAGCTGGAACATCGAGGTTCGGCCTTGCGACATGGGATGGGTCGTTTTCGGCCGTAAGGAAAGAAAATGAAGAGAAGAAAAGTGCAGATCTGTTGTGCGTATTTCACGGTCTTTTTGAAAGGAAAAAGAAAGCAGTCGTGCGGTCTGATAATGGGGAAAATCGGCGGCGATCCATCACGCACGTGCAACTGTCGCTGATTTGGTACAAGACCGTGGCGGTTCCCGATCCGGGACGACCTTGCCTATTTACGCGGCCAGTTCGGGGCGAATGGGGCGCCGCGAGGCACATGGGGCACCTATGCTCCGGTCGCAAGGCTTCTGTGACGCCGTCGCAGGGTATTCAAATGGCCGCCGGCAGGCCTAAAATGTCATTCAGAAAATTCGTCAATGGCTTTTCAGCCTGACGACGATGGAGTAGCCGTGTCCACCTGGCGCGGGCTTTATCCTGTTTGATAACCGGAATTCACTAGTGAGCACACCCGCTTCGCTGCGCATTGTCCCGCTTGACAGCAAGGCGGACCTGGATCGCTTCATCAAGCTGCCCGCGACCTTCCTGGGTTCCGACCCCGCGTGGATCCCGCCGCTGACGCTCGAACGCCGCCTGCACCTTGGTGCCAAGACCAACCCGTGGTTCGAGCACGCCCGCTGGAAGGCCTGGATCGCCTACCGCGGCGACAAGCCGGTCGGCCGGATCAGTGCCCAGATCGACTCCCTGCACCTGGAGATCCATGCGGACGACGCCGGCTTCTTCGGCATGCTGGACGCCGAGGACAACCAGGAGACCTTCGACGCGCTGACCAAGGCGGCAGAGGACTGGCTGCGCAGCGAGGGGATGAAGCGCGTGCGCGGCCCGCTCAGCCTGTCGATCAACGACGAGGTCGGTCTGCTGGTGGATGGTTTCGATACCTCGCCTTATTTCATGATGGGCCACACGAAGCCGTATTACGGCGCGCGCGTGGACCAGGCGGGTTACCACAAGGCCAAGGACGTGCTCGCCTATGTCGTCGAGCCGGACTTCCCTGCGCCCAAGGTGATGAAGCGCCTGCTCGGCAAGTCCAAGCAGAGCATCCGGGTACGTCCGCTGGACAACAAGCGGTTCGACGAAGAGCTCGCCACGCTGCGCGACATCTTCAACGATGCCTGGTCGGACAACTGGGGCTTCGTGCCCTTCACCGAGGCCGAGTTCAAGGACCTGGGCCACACGCTCAAGGTGCTGATCGCCTCGGAACTGATCCAGATTGCCGAAGTGGACGGCGTGCCGGCGGCGTTCATCGTCGCGCTGCCCAACGTCAACGAAGTGATCAAGGATTTCAACGGCTCGCTGCTGCCGTTCAACTGGGCGAAGCTGCTGTGGGGCCTGAAGGTCAAGTTCCCGACGTCCTCGCGCGTGCCGCTGATGGGCGTGCGCAAGATGTTCCACAACACGCCGCTGGGCCCGGGCCTGGCTTTCCTGGTCATCGACGCCGTGCGTCATCACCTCGTCGCGCGTGGCGTGAAGGAAGTGGAGCTGTCGTGGATCCTCGAGAACAACGACGGCATGCGTAACATCATCGAAGCGATCGGCGGCCGAGACTACAAGCGCTATCGCGTGTACGAGAAGGAGCTCTGATGAGCACGTCATTCTCTCGGCTAGGGCCGATCCTGCTCGGCGTCGTCGCGATTGCCGGTGTTGCCTGTTCGAAGAAGGGTGGGGCGGACGCCGACCAGAGCGTGCCGGTGGTCGTCGCCACCGCGCGCCAGGGCGGTTTCGTCGTCTACCGGTCGCAGCCGGGCACCGTGACGCCCTCCAATAGCGTGCTGGTGCGCAGCCAGGTGGACGGTGTGCTCAAGAGCATCGCCTTCAGTGGCGGCCAGATGGTCAAGCAGGGCGACGTGCTGGCCGAGATCGATCCGCGCGCGTCGCAGGCACAGCTCCAGCTCGCCACCGGCGACCTGGCGGCCAGCCAGGCGAAGCTATCCAACGCGCAGGAGACGCTCAAGCATTTCGAGGTGCTGGCCACGCAGGATTCCATCTCGGCACAGCGTCTGGCCGACCAGAAGTCACTGGTCGCGCAATACGCCGCCGAAGTGAAGTCGGAGCAGGGCCGCATCGGCACCGCCAACCTGCAGGTGGCCAATGCGCGGATCACCTCGCCCATCGCGGGCATGGTCGGTTTGCGCCGGGTGGATCCGGGCAACCTCGTCGGTCCCTCCGATTCGCGCGGCATCGTGGTCGTGACGCAGTCCCAGCCGAGCAAGGTGGTTTTCTCGGTGCCGGTGAACGTGGTGCCGCGTGTCCTGCAGGGTCTCAATGCGGGCACGTGCATTCCCGTCGACGCCTATGGCGACAGCCCCGACGAGGTGCTGGCCACCGGCCGCCTGCGCGCGGCGAACAACGAGGTGGACCCGGCGACGGGCACCGTGAAGTTCGAAGCCGAGTTCGCCAATACCGACAACGCCCTGTTGCCCAACCAGTTCGTCACGGCCAAGCTGCCTGTCCAGGTGTTGCCGCAGGCCATCCTGGTCCCGGCTGCAGCGGTTCAGCAGGGGGCCCAGGGTCCCTTCGTCTATGTGATCAACGACGACAAGACCGCGGCTGTGGTGCCCGTCAAGCTCGGCCCGGGCGACACCAGCACGGCGGTCATCGCCTCCGGCATCGCCGCCGGCGCGAAGGTCGTCGTCGAGGGGGCGGACAGGCTCCGTTCCGGGACCTCCGTCACCGCCACGGCCAGTGCCGCGCCTGCACCGGCGTCCGCTACGAGCGCTCCGGAATGCCATAACCCGTGAACCCGTCCCGCCTGTTCATCCTGAGGCCGGTTGCGACCTCGCTGCTGGCCATCGCGATCCTGCTGGTCGGCCTGTTCGCGTACCGGTTCCTGCCGCTTTCGGCGTTGCCGGAAGTCGACTTCCCGACCATCGAGGTCGTCACCGCCTATCCGGGCGCGGGCCCCCAGGTCGTCGCATCGACCGTCACGGCACCGCTCGAACGTCAGCTGGGGCAAATGCCCGGTCTGAGCCAGATGTCGTCGACGAGCGCCGCCGGCGCATCGACGATCACGCTGCGGTTCAACCTCGAACTGCCGCTGGACGTTGCGGAACAGGAAGTACAGGCCGCGATCAACGGCGCAGCGCCCCTGCTGCCGCCGGACATCTCGCAGCCGCCCATCTATCGCAAGGTGAACCCGGCCGATGCGCCGGTGATGACCCTGGCCCTGACCTCGCCGACCCTGTCGCTACGAGTGCTCCGTGAGCTGGCCGATACGCGCCTGGTGCCCAAGCTTTCGCAGGTGACGGGCGTTGGCCTGGTCAGCCTCGAGGGCGGTCAGCAGCCGGCGATCGTGGTGCAGGCCGATCCGGCCAGGCTCCGCTCGCAGGGGATGACCCTGGACGACCTGCGTGGTGCCATCCACGATGCCAATTCGAACCAGGCCAAGGGCAGCCTCGAAGGGCCGGTCCGTTCCTCGAACATCGCGATCAGCAATCCCATCGACACGGCCGCCGAGTTCGAACGCCTCACCGTCGGACATCGCGATGGCGCGGTCGTCCGGCTGGGTGATGTGGCCAAGGTGGCCGATGGTGCGGAAAACGCGCGGCTGGCCGCATGGTCGGGCCAGGATCCGGCGATCGTCCTGTCGATCCGCCGCCAGCCCGGCGCCAACGTGGTGGAGGTGGTCGATCGCATCCGCGACCTGCTGCCCCAGCTGAAGACGACGCTGCCGGCCGCGGTCGATGTCGCGACACTGACCGACCGTACCCAGACCGTGCGCGCCGCCGTGCGCGACACACAGCTGGAATTGATCTTCGCGATCGTCCTCGTGGTGATGGTGATCTTCCTGTTCCTGGGCAGCGGCGCCGCCACGGTGATCCCCGGCGTGGTGGTCCCGCTCTCGCTGATCGGCACGTTCGCGGTCATGTACCTGGCCGGGTTCTCGATCAACAACCTGACCCTGATGGCGCTCATCGTGGCGACCGGCTTCATGGTCGACGATGCGATCGTGATGATCGAGAACATCGCCCGCTACGTGGAAGCCGGTGAGGATCCGTTCGCGGCGGCACTGAAGGGCTCGCGGCAGATCGCCTTCACCGTCGTGTCGCTGACCCTGTCGCTGCTGGCGGTGTTGATCCCGCTGTTGTTCATGGGTGGACTGGTCGGACGTCTGTTCCGTGAGTTCGCGATCACCCTGGCGGTGGCGATCCTGATTTCCTGCGTAGTGTCGCTGACGCTCACGCCGATGATGTGCGCCCGCATGCTCCGGCGTACGCCCGAGGTATCCCAGCAGAGCCGCCTCGCCCGCAAGGGCAGGGAATGGCACGACACCGTGTTGGCAAAGTACGCGCGCGGGCTGGAATGGGTGCTCGCACGCCAGACCGCCACGCTGGTGACGGTCGCCGGCATGGCCGCGCTCGCCGTCGTGCTGTATGTCGTGATTCCGCGCGGCTTGTTCCCGACACAGGATTCCGGCGACATCCAGGGCATTTCCGTGGCTTCGCCGACGGTGTCCTTCGCCGCGATGGCCAAGCGTCAGCAAGCCTTGACCGCCGAGATCCTGAAGGATCCCGCGGTGGAGAGCGTGGCGTCCTTCATCGGTGTCGGTGATGGCGCGTTGTCGCTCAACAGTGGCCGCCTGCTCATTCATCTCAAGCCGTTGAGCAAGCGCAGCCGCGTACCCAAGGTCATGCAGCGGCTTTCGGATGCCGCCAGCAAGATCGAAGGCATCACGCTCTACATGCAACCCGTGCCTGACCTGACGATCGACGATCGCGTCAGCCCGGGGCAGTATCAGTTCTCGGTCGAGAATTCGGACCCCGCGCTGTTGTCCCAGTGGCTGCCGCGCATCGTCGGCCCGCTGCAGAACATCAGCAAGTTGTCGGGTGTGACCAGCGACCAGCACGACAAGGGCCTGGAGGCCTTCGTCCAGGTCGATCACGATCTGGCGAGTCGCTATGGCATCTCGTCGGCCGCCGTGGGTGACGCGCTGTATAACGCGTTTGGCCAGCGCCAGGTGAGCACCTTGCTGACCCTCGCCAGCCAGCGTCGCGTGATCCTTGAAGCGGCTCCCAACGCCGACGGTACCGCGGGCGCGATGAGTGGGGTTTATCTCGCCCCGCAGGCTGGCACCGGCGTGACCGGCGCGGATGCGAGCGATCCGTCGTCCACGTTGATTCCGCTCTCGTCGATCGCCCAGATCAGCGAGCGCACAGGGCCGCTGGTGGTCACCCGCATCGACCAGCTGCCGGCAGCGACGGTGTCGTTCAACGTCGCGCGTGGCATCGCGCTGGATGCCGCCATCCAATCCGTGGACAAGGCGTGGCGCGAGTTGAAGATGCCGGCCAGCATGCAGATGCGTTGGCAGGGTTCCTCGCAGGCTTTCCAGGCCTCGCGCGATGGTCAGCCGTGGCTGATCCTCGCCACGCTGATCACCGTCTACATCGTGCTGGGCGTGCTCTACGAGAGCTACATCCATCCGTTGACGATCCTGTCGACACTGCCGTCGGCGGGCATCGGCGCCTTGCTGGCGCTGATGATCGGCGGGTTCGAGCTTGACGTGATCTCGCTCATCGGCGTGATCCTGCTGATCGGCATCGTGCAGAAGAACGCCATCATGCTGATCGACTTCGCGATCGACGCGCAGCGGCAGCAGGGGCTGGCGCCGCGCGATGCCATCGTGCAGGCCTGCATGCTGCGCTTCCGTCCGATCATCATGACCACGCTGGCCGCCATGCTCGGCGCGTTGCCGTTGATGCTGGGCGGCGGCATGGGTGCGGAGCTGCGCCATCCGCTCGGCGTGGGCATCTTCTGGGGCCTGCTGGTGAGCCAGTTGCTGACGCTGTTCACCACGCCGGTGATCTACCTGGCCTTCGAGCGCGTGCTGCAGCGTCGCGGGCTGCGGGCGTGAGTCGGCGGGCATGAACATCTCCAGGCTCTTCATCGACCGGCCGGTGGCGACGTCGCTGCTGTGCCTCGGGCTGGTGATCGCCGGCGCGCTGGCCTGGCGGCTGCTGCCGATCGCCTCGCTGCCCGAGGTGGACGTGCCGACCATCAAGGTCTCCGCCAGCCTGCCCGGGGCGAGTCCCGCCACGATGGTCTCGGCGGTCGCGACCCCGCTCGAACGGGCGCTGGGGCGCATCGCCGGCGTGACCGAAATGACCTCGGTCAGCACGAGTGGCTCGACGGACATCCGCCTCAGCTTCGATTTTTCCCGCAACGTGGTGGGCGCCACCCGCGACGTGCAGGCAGCGATCAATGCCGCTCGCGGTGACTTGCCATCCGACATGCCGGGCAGCCCGACGTATCGCGCGGTGAGTTCGGCCGATGCCCCGGTGCTTGTGCTCAGCCTGACCTCGCGCGATGCGAGCCCGGGCCAGATGTATGCCGTGGCCTCGACGACCTTCAGCCAGATGCTGGCGCAGGTGGACGGCGTGGGTGACGTGGAACTCGTCGGCAGTTCCGTGCCGGCGATCCGCATCGACCTGGATCCGATCGCGATGAACCAGCGCGGGGTGGGCTTCGAACAGCTGCGTCACGCCGTGGCCGCGGCCGTCTCGAACCAGGCATCCGGCGCGTTGGAGGTCGGTGACCGTTAC
Source organism: Luteibacter rhizovicinus DSM 16549 (assembly GCF_001887595.1). Taxonomy (NCBI): domain Bacteria; kingdom Pseudomonadati; phylum Pseudomonadota; class Gammaproteobacteria; order Lysobacterales; family Rhodanobacteraceae; genus Luteibacter; species Luteibacter rhizovicinus. The sequence goes on along the minus strand of NZ_CP017480.1, from coordinate 4,290,030 downwards.
CTGCAGGTAGCCACGAACGGCCAGCTCGCTACCGCCGATGCGTTCCGCTCGCTCGTGGTTGCCGGGCGTGACGGCACGGCCGTTTCGCTGGGCGATATCGCCCGTGTCGTCAATACCGTGCGCGAACCCGACAACGCCGCGCTCGCCAATGGCGAACCGGCCGTGCTGGCGCTGGTCCGGCACAAGGCCGGCGCCAATATCATCGAAGTGATCGACGGCATCACGCGACGGCTTCCGGCGCTGCAGGCGTCCTTGCCCGGCGACATGAAGGTCAGCGTCATCGTCGATCGCGCGACCTCGGTGCGCGGTTCGCTGAGCGGTGCCGAGCACACGCTGGCCCTGGCGGTGGTGCTGGTCGTCGTGGTGATGTTGCTGTTCCTGCGCGACGTGCGCGCGGCGTTGATCGCCAGCGCCGTGGCACCGATTTCGCTGCTGGGCGCGATGACGGTGATGTACCTGCTCGGGTACAGCCTCGACATCCTGTCCCTGATGGCGCTGACCATCGCGGTGGGCTTCACCGTGGACGACGCCGTGGTGGTGGTGGAGAACATCGCCCGCCACATCGAGGACGGCATGCCGCCGCGCGAAGCGGCACGCGTCGGTGCGGGCGAGGTCGGCCTGACCGTGCTGTCCATGAGCGCCGTGCTGATCGCGGTATTCATCCCCTTGCTGCTGATGGGCGGCTACGTCGGCCTGTTCGTGCGCGAGTTCGCTGTCACGCTCGCGGTGGTGATCGTGATCTCCCTGGTGGTCTCGCTGACCTTCGTGCCGATGGTGTGTGCGTTGTGGCTGAAGCCGGAAAGTACCCGTCACGCGCATGGCCGCGTGTTCGAGTGGAGCGAGCGCGCCTTCGCCAGGCTGCAGAGGGCCTACGACAAGAGCCTCGTCGTCGCCCTGCGCCGTGCGCCGCTGACCATGTTGTCCCTGCTCGCGGTGTTGTGCCTGAGCGTGGTCCTGTACGTCGTGGTGCCCAAGGGTTTCTTCCCACGCCAGGATACCGGCGAGCTCACGGGCGACTTCGATACGGACGGCAGCGCCTCCTTCCCGGTGGCCAAGGCGAAGCTCGCCGTGTTCCTCGATGTGGTGCGCGCCGATCCTGCCATTCAGAGCGTCGCTGGCTATGCCGAGCACGATTCGGGTTCCCTGTTCGCCACCCTGAAGCCGCTTTCGAAGCGCGACGCCAGCGCCGACGAGGTGGCCGCGCGACTGAACGCCAAGCTCGCCCGTTTGTCGGGCGGCACGTTCACCGTGACCTCGGTCCAGAACATTCGCGTCGGCGGACGCCGCAGCCGGGCCTCGAACGAATACACGATCCAGGCGGATTCACCGGAACTGCTGCGTACATGGGCGCCGCGCATCGCCCAGGCCATGACCACGATTCCGCAGATCAGCAACGTGCACAGCGACAACGGCGGCACGGCGCTGGCGACCTCGCTGGACGTGGATCGGGATACCGCCGCCCAATATGGCATCAGCTACGCCCGCGTCGATGGCGTGCTGCGCGATGCCTTCGCCGGCCGGCGCGCGGCGACCATCTTCTCACCGTCGGACCAGATCCCCGTGTTGATGGGCGTGGCCCCCGAGCAGGCGCAATCGCCGGAAGCGTTCAACCTGATCCAGGTGCCGGGTGCGGGCAGAGGCGACGTCCCCTTGCTGATGCTGGGCCATGTACGCCAGTTCAACACACCGCTCGGCATCTCCCATTACGGGCAGTCCCTGTCGGCAACGATTTCGTTCGACAGGGCACCGGGTGTCTCGCTGTCGCAGGCCACCCAGGCCATTCAGCGCGCCGTGGATCGTACGGCCATGCCGACCTCGGTACGCAGCACCTTCGCGGGTTCCGCGGGCGCCGCCCGACAGGTGGCGTCGAGTGAGCCGGCACTGATCCTCGGCGCCTTCCTCACGCTGTTCATCGTCCTGGGCATCCTCTACGAGAGCTGTTTCCATCCGCTCACGATTCTTTCGACCCTGCCTTCGGCGGCCGTCGGCGCCGTGTTCGCGCTCATCGTTTTCCGGACCGATCTGGACGTCATTGCATTGATCGGTATTTTCGCCCTCATCGGCATCGTGATGAAGAACGCGATCATGATGGTGGACTTTGCGCTCGCCGCGCAGCGCGGCTCCGGCATGACGCCGGCCGAGGCGATCCAGGAGGCATGCCGCCTGCGTTTCCGCCCGATCCTGATGACCTCGCTGGCGGTCATGGTGGCGGCGGTGCCCCTGGCGATCTCCCGGGGCAACGGCTCGGAAATGCATGCGCCGCTCGGTATCGCCATGGGTGGTGGTCTGGTAGTCAGCCAGTTGTTGACGCTTTACACGACTCCGGTTGTGTACCTTTATCTCGACAGATTCAGCAGGTGGGCAGCACGATGGACGCAGAGTTTCAGGGCCCGAGGGGACGCCGGCTGGTCGGCAGGCCGCAATGGAGCGCTGAAGTGAGCGCGCGCCTTCCTGCAAACGCCCTGCGCGCGCTGCTTGTCGCGGGCGCCGTGATGGCGGTCGCCGCCTGCACCGAGGTCGGCCCGAATTACGTGCGCCCCGCGGCCCCCGTGCCTGCCGCCTTCAAGGAAGCCAGCGCGCAGAAGGCCCCGCACGCGGAATCCGTGATCGCCGGCAAGTGGTGGGAAATCTACGGTGACCCCACGCTCAACGCGCTGGTCTCGCAGGTTGCGGTGAGCAACCAGTCGCTGGCCGCCGCCGCGGCACGCGTGCGTCAGGCCCAGGCACTGATCGAGGTAGCGCAGGGCGCTTCGGTGCCGTCGGTCACGGCCGGTACGCTCAAGTCCGGCCGCAAGAATGAAAACGACATCGGTATCGGTGTCAGCTGGGAACTGGACCTATGGGGCCGGATTCGCCGCGACGTCGAATCCCATCGCGCCATCGCCGAAGCGAGCAGGGACGACCTTGCCGCCGCCACGTTGTCGATGCAGGCGCAGCTCGTACAGAGCTATTTCGCGCTGCGCCAGGACGATGCCGTGATCGACCTCCTGCAGCAGTCCGCGGACGCCAATGAACAGTGGCACCGGATGGTCGGCAACCAGTACGCGCAGGGCCAGGCGTCCAGCGCGAACGTGGCCGACGCGACGATGAAAGCCAGTGCGGCACAGCTCCAGCTGGCGGATACGAAGGCGGCGCGTGCCCAGTTGGAACACGCGATCGCGGTCATGCTCGGCAAGGCGCCGGCGGACTTCGCCATCGCCCCTGCTGCGTTCATCGCGAATGTTCCGGACGTGCCCACCGGCGTGCCCGCCAGTCTCCTGGAGCGTCGCCCGGACGTCGCCGCGAGCGAGCGCCGCATGGCGGCCGCCAGCGCGCGCATCGGCGTCGCCAAGGCCGAGACCCTGCCGTCGATCAACCTGGCCGCCGGTATCGGCATCCTGAAGGGTCCCACGGGCACGGCGGATATTCGCGCCCCCTTGTTCACGGGCGGCCGTCTGACCGGTCAGGTCACGAACGCCGACGAGGCCTTCAACGAGGCCGTCGCGAACTACCGGCAGACCGTGCTCGATGCGTTCCGCGAAGTGGAAGACGGCCTGGTGGTGACCAGCACGCTGGCGGCGCACGCCGAGCTGCAGGCCAGGGCCGCCAAGGCCGCGACCGAGTCGGATCGCGTCACGCGCAACCAGTACAAGCAAGGCGTCGCCGACTATCCCGCTGTCGTTGAGTCTGCCAACGCGGCGCTCGATGGCGTGCGCGGTGACATGCAGCTTCGCCTGCGCCGTCTCGACGCGAGCGTGAACCTGATCATGGCCCTCGGCGGTGGTTGGGAGCCCGCGTCCGTGCGCGATCCCAAATCGCCGCGCTGAGGGTCTGGCCACTCGGCTTCGCCATCGGTCGACCGGCCTCGGCTTCGCCATCGGCTATGCCGTTGTGGGAGCCGATTTATCGGCGATAGGGTGCTCGCGATTGACTGGCCCGCTGCCGCGGGATCGCCGATGAATCGGCTCCCACAAGGAGCCGAGAAGCCGGGCGCCGGTTAGGTCGGGAAGCGGGCAATAAGGGTCTCTAGGCGCGAGCGGGTTTCGCTGGCCAGGGGCGCCGGCGTTTCGTAGTGGCGCCGACCCGACAGGGCCTCGGCGACCATCTCGTCGTGACGGGATCCCATCAGGCCGTTGATCGCCGCGAGGAACCGCGACATGCGATAGGCGTGATCGTTGGGACCGAGCGAGCGCAATGTGTCGTAGAAAGACACCTGCATGCTTACGATTTTTCTCACAGCATGGAACTGATGGCCGGCGAAGGTCGTACGCGACACGGCTTTTTTCAGGCTGCGCATTTCCGACTGCTGGAAAGCGACGAAGCCCGCTTCGTTGTCCAGCCGCGTGTTTTGCATCGCGCGCCTGACTATGGACCAGACAGGTTTCGATAACAGGATGCGCAGCAGCAGGCCGCTGCGGACTATGCCGCTGCGCCGGCCGCTGCGAAAAGCATCCTGTAATTTGCCGAGGACGCGCGTGGTCAGGTCGAAGACGCGGTTCGAGCGATGTTGCTTGCTGTACAGACGCTGCGCGAAACGCAGATGCTTGTAGCGCGCGCGGATGTCCTTGAATTCAAGGCGTTCATCGGCGCTGAGGCCCTCGTTGCGAAGCAGCTTTTCGACCAGGCGCAGGGTGTTTTCACGGGTGACGCCATCTTCCCAGAATTGCAGGCATACGGCGTAACACTGCCGAATCGACTCATCCGGGCAGCCCAGCACGATGGGCTCGGGCAGGGCGACGTGCGCGTCGACGATATCGTCGACAGCCACGGCGTCAAACAGGCGCTGCAAGGTTTCGGCCGGGAATTTCTGCCACGTGGGCCCACTGCTGCGGGTCATTACTGCGCTTCCTTAGACTTTTATTACGAAAGCGTATGCCGCTTGCGGGGATGACAAGTTCGCAAGTATTTACCGAAACGCTTTCGTTTTCCAGCTCAAAGCGGATAGCGGTCGACCAGCATCTCCAGACGGGACCGGGTTTCGTTGGCCAGCGGTGCCGGCGTATCGTAGTGGCGGCGGCCCGATAGCGCTTCGGCGATCATCTCGTCGTGTCGCGATCCCATCAGGCCGTTGATCGCTGCGAGGAACCGGGACATCCGGTAGGCGTGATCATTGGGACCAAGCGTTCTCAGGGTGTCGTAGAAGGACACCTGCATGCTGACGATCTTGCGCACGGTATGGAACTCGTGGCCTGCGAAGGTCGTGCCTGTGATGGCTTGTTTCAGCGCGCGTATTTCCGCTTTCTGGAATGCGATCAGTCCCGCTTCGCTATCCAGGCGCGTGTTCTCCAGCGAGCGCTGGATAATCCACCAGACAGGCTTCGACATCAGCACGCGTAGTTTGAAGCCGCTGCGGACGATGTCCCCGCGCTGGCCGCCGCGGAAGGCATCCTGCAGCTTGCCCAGGATGCGCGTGGTCTTGTCGAACAGATAGTCCGACCGGTGACGCTTGCTGTACAGCCGTTGGGTGAAGCGCAGCTGCTTGTACCTCGCACGGATGTGCTTGAATTCGAGGCGTTCGTCGGCGCTCAAGCCTTCGTTGCGAAGCAGCTTGTCGATCAGACGCAGCGCGTCCGCGCGAACGACACCGTCTTTCCAGAATTGCAGGCTCAACGAATAACACTGCTGGATCGACTCTTCCGGGCATGCCAGGACGATGGTCTCGGGCAGGGGGACATGCGCGTCGACGGCATCGTTGACATCCACGGCGTCGAACAGGCGCCGCAATGTCTCAGCCGGGAAGGTCTGCCACTGGCCCGCACGACGCCCACTCGTCACTGCACTTCCTCAGGTTTGTAGAACGAAAGCGTATGTCGCTTACGGTAAGCGGATACGGTCGGGACCAGGAAGAAAAACGCTTCCAGGCACTGGCCACCGAAATAGGCGAGAGCCGCGCCCATGATGCCGAAGTGATGTGTCAATCCGATGAGCAGCCCGACGTACAGCATCGCTGCGAGTCCCTGCGCGACCAGGGCCGCACGCTGGCGGCTGGCGATGTAGAGCAGTGATTCCAGGGGGAAGGCCGCCATGGAGACCACGAGGGCGCCACACATGACCTGGAGCAGACTGTAGGACTCGAGATACTTCGCGCCGAACACCGAGGAAATCAGCGGCTTGCCGACGACGAAGACGAGCAGCGCGACGAGTATACCCAGCCCGCCGGCCAGGGCGGCCGAGCGCAAGCCCAGCTTCCACGGGCGGGTGCTGGCCGGATCGAGGCGCATGATCTCGGGATAGAAACTTTTCTGCATCAGGGAGGCGGGTGTGCCGGCCGCGTCGAAGAAGGTCAGTGCGACCTTGAACAGACCGGCGGCGGTGGGGCCCAGCATGATGCCGACGAGCACGTTGCTGCCGGCATTCCGTGCCGACCAGATCGAGTGGGAGAAGTTGGTCGTCCAGACGAAGTCCCAGGCGCCCTTGATCCGGCGCGCCGGGCCGAACAGACCCGGTCGCAGCGCATGATCGATGTTTTGCCGGCGCAGCTCCTGTACCGCGAAGATCCACAGCGCGATGTCGCCGACCAGGCTGGACACGTACCACGTCGCCAGGAAGCCCGGGAAGCCGAGGTGGGCGAAGTAAGCGATGACACTGCCGATGGCGCGCAGGAACGGTGTGACGGCCTGTTGCACGGCGATGAGGTCGAAACGATCGATCGAGCGCAGGATGCCCGTCGGCGTTGCCGCCGTCATGGTGGGAATCAGCGTGCAGTAGGCCAGCGCCCACCAGAAATCTTCTGTCGAAATGCCGACCGAATGGCTGAGCAGGGGCAGGAGGATCATGCCGCCCACGGCGGCGATGATGCCGCTGGCCAGATCCAGGCCGAACGAGAACCCGGTGACGTCACGAAAGCGCGCGATGTCCTTGTGGGTGAGGGCAGGCGTGCCGAACTGGACGACGAACTGCCAGGTCTGGAACTTGGCGATATCGCTGACCGTCTTGGCATACGCCTGGACGACGACCAGCGTGCCGAACAACGCCGGCGTCATGCCACGGCCTGCGCAACCCAGCGCCAACAGGCTCAGCAACGCGCTGACGACGTTGCTCGAGCCGAGGATGGATGCGTTGCGCACGATGGCGCGAAACGCGCCATCGGAGAACCAGTGCTTCATGCGCGTGCGCCGTTCCAGCTTCCGAACGCGGCACAGATGGCATCGATCTGCTCGAACGTATGCGCGGCGCTGACGCTGCAGCGAAGCAGCGATTCGTTGCCTGGTGTGGCCGGCGGCACCATGAGGTTCACGTACACACCTGCTTTGAGCAGGTGGTCCCAGAAGCGCAGGGCTTCGAGTTTTTCGCCCACGAGCACGGCGACGACGGCGTTGGCCGGCGCACCCAGGCGGAAGCCCAGTGCCGACAGACCCGCGTGAAGTCGCTCGGCGTTGGCCTGGAGGCGCTTGCGGAGATCGCTGGCGGCTTCGAGCTTGCGCAGGGCCGTACGTGTCGCTGCGATCGTGGCGGGCGCGAGCGAGGCGGTGAACACGTACGGACGGCTAGCGTAACGCAGCACGTCCATGTCGTCCGAGTCACCGACGCAGAAGCCACCGGTGTTACCGAGACTCTTGCTGAAGGTACCGACCACGTAGTCGATGTCATCGAGCACGCCGTCCACCTCGGCCAGACCACGACCCTTCTCGCCGAGTACGCCCATCGAGTGGGCTTCGTCGACCATCAGCGTCGCGCCGAATTCGTTCTTCACGCGGACGAAGTCGCGCAGCGGTGCGCGGTCGCCGAGCATGCTGTAGACCCCTTCCACGATGATCAGGGCATTGGCTGCCTCGTCGCCGAGGCGGCGCATGCGCTTGGCCAGGTCGTCGGCATCGTTGTGGCGGAAGCGGATCGTGTTCGCGCCGGCCAGCGTGCAGCCGTCATAGATGCTGGCGTGGCTGTCGGCATCGATCATCACGGTGTCGCCCGGGCCAGCCAGGGCCGAGATCATGCCCAGGTTGGCCTGGTAGCCGGTCGAGAAGACGATGGCGTCGCGCTTGCCGTAGAAGCGGGCCAGGTCCAGCTCGAGCTCGCGGTGCGAGGCGTAGCTGCCATTGGCCATGCGCGAGCCGGTGGTGCCGGTACCCGCCGTTTCCAGCGCTTCACGCGCCGAGGCGACGCAGTCCGCATCGAAGGTCATGCCGAGGTAGTTGTTGGTACCGGCGAGGATGGTCGGCCGGCCGTCGATGATGCCCTCGGTGGGCGAAACGATCCGGTCGATCTGGACGCCGAACGGGTCGATGCCGACCTGCGCCAGCTCCTGCCGGACGGCACGAACCGCCTTCAGCCTGGAATTCTCTTTCATGCGATGTTTGCCCGTGGAATGCTGGAACAGTGACGCGTCGGAGTGCGCTCGATGAAGCGCTCTAGCCCGCGGATTTCTGGATCAGCGACGCAAAGTCGCCAACGGTCCGCACTTCCGCCAATGCATTGATCGGCACGGAAATGTCGAACTCGTCCTCGACCGCCACGACCAGGTCCATGACCTTCAGGGAGTCCAGTCCCAGCTCACTGGTGATGCCGGTGGTTTCGTTGATGACCAGGGCGCGACCTTCCGCGAAGGGCGTGACGAGCTCGATAAGTTTCGCAACAACATCTTGATGATTCATCAGGGCACTCCGTTCGTTGCGGCAGAGGGTTTGCCGAGCGTGTCGGCAAGACCGCGCTCGAAGCCAAAGGTGGGCCGCCAACCGGTTGCGTGTTCGAAAGCCGTGCCATCGGCCACCCAGTCGGCGTGCGTGACTTCGCGCACCTTGCCGAGGGTGAGCATCGGTGCGTATCCGAAGACGCGCGCCGCGGCGAGATTAACCCCGCCGATAAGTCGCAGTAATGACGCGGGAATCGTCAGCCGCCGAATCGGCGCGTTACCACGTAGCACGCGGGATGCCGTGCCCAGCACGGTGTCCCAGTCGTAGCCGTTTTCGTGGCCGTCATCCAGTTCATAAGTATTTCCCGAATCGCCCTCGGACGCCAGCCAGGCCGACACGGCCGAGGCGAGGTCGGCGACGTGGATCAGCGAAAACCGTCCGCGACCGTCGCCCGGGATCGGCGCCAGTCCGCGCTGCATACCCTGGAACAGCGGAAGCATCTCGCGGTCGCCGGGGCCATAGACGGCCGGCGGGCGCAGGGCGACCCAGGCCAGTCGGCCCGCATGGGATGCAAGCGCACGCTCGCCCCGCCACTTGCTGCCGGCATAGTCGGACAGCTGCGGTTCGCGGGCGGCGAGGGAGGAGATAAGGAGGTATCGACGGCAGCCGGGTTCGTTCCTGGCGGCTTCGACGGTGTCCAGGACGCCTTGCTCGTTGACGCGATCGAAATCGGTACGGCGGGCGCCACGAACGCTGCCTGCACAGTGCACGAAGGCCTCGGCGCCCTTGACCAGGGTCGCCAGCGCCGCGCGATCGGCGAGATCGCCGGCGATCCATTCAACGTTGAAAGTGTCTTTGAGGACCCGCCCCGGGCGGGGGCGGTACAGGGCGCGAACACGGTAGCCCGAAGCTACCAACTGTTGCCGCAACGCGGTGCCAACGAAACCGGTGGCACCCGTCAGTGCAACGACGGGCTGCCTTGCGGCAGCAACGTCGCTCATGCCGCGGCGGCGGCCTGCGGAGCCTGTTCCTGAGCCTGACGCTCCAGGTAACCGCTGCGGGTGGCCGAGCGGGACAGCTTGCCCGACGACGTACGCGGCAGGGTGTGACGCGGCACCAGCTCGATGAGGCAGGCAATGCCGAGCTCTTCCAGGAGGTCGCCACGGATACGGTTGATCAGCGACTCGCGGACCTCGACGTCGTCGGTGTTGCACTGGACGACCACGGCGGCGACTTCGGCGCCGCCCGGGCCCGGCACGCCGAACGCGGAGGCGTCCTGCGAACGCAGTTCCGGCTGACGCTCGACGATGCGCTCGATGTCCTGCGGCCAGATGTTGCGGCCGTTGACGATGATCATGTCCTTGTGACGGCCGGTGACGACGACCTCGCCATCGACGACATAACCGATATCGCCGGTGTCGAGCCAGCCATCGGCGGCCAGTACTTCAGCGGTCTTTTCCGGCTGCTGGTAGTAGCCCGACATGATGCTCGGACCACGCACCATGATGCGACCGACGTGGAGGTCGGCCAGCTGCGTGCCGGCGTCGTTCCAGATCTCGAGCTCGTGGCCCGGCAGCGGGCCGCCGCAACGGACGAAACCCGTACCGGTGCCGGCAGCGACCGGCGTCGCGATGAGGTCTTCGGCGAGATGGGTCGGATCGATCCATTCGACGACGATGCCCGCCTGCAGCGGTGAGAAGCTGATCGCCAGCGACGCTTCGGCCATGCCGTAGGACGGCACGAACGCGCGTGCGTCGAAACCAGCCGGCGCCAGCAGTTCGGCAAAGCGCGCCGGGACTTCCGGCAGGATCGGCTCGGCGCCGATACCGGCAACGCGCCAGTGCGACAGGTCGTACGAAGCGATGTCGCCCGGACGGACGCGACGTGCGCACATCTCGTAACCGAACGGCGGGCTGTAGGCGATCGTGGCCTTCGACGAGCTCATCAGCTCGAGCCAGCGACGCGGACGCATCGCGAACTCGCGCGTGTCCAGATAGTCGATCGAGCGCTGGCCCGCCATGACGGTCAGCAGACAGCCGACCAGGCCCATGTCGTGATAGAACGGGAGCCAGGAGACGAAACGGTCGTCATCACGCAGGTCGAGACCGTGATTGTTCGAACCCTGCAGGTTCGCCATCAGCGCCTGCTCGGTGATCATCGCCGCCTTCGGCGTACCGGTGCTGCCCGAGGTGAACTGGAGGTAGGCGACTTCGGTCGGGCCGAGCGGCTGCAGTTCGACGTTGTGGTTCGGCAGCTCCGCGAACGCGGCAGGCGTGCCCCACTTGGCGATATTCAAGCCAGCGACGGCTTCGCCGAGGAAGCCGATGAAGCCTTCCGAAGCGACGGCCACCGAGGCACCAGCGGCCTGGAGCATGCCGCGAAGCTTCTTCACGTACGCATCATGGCCGCCGAGATTCACTGTCGACGGAAGGGCCACGGGAACGAGGCCGACGTACTGGCAGGCAAAGAAGAAACGCAGGAAGTCGGCGTTCGTTTCAGCCACGATGGCCAGACGGGCACCGCGCTCGAGCCCGAGCGTCGCGAGTCGCTGCGCCAGCTCAAGGGCTTCTTTACGAAGGGTCCGGTAGGGCAGGGCCAGATCAAGCTTGCCGCCCGCGTAGAAGTTGGCACCCGTGACGCCACATGCGGCGTAGTCCAGCACTTCTGCAAGGCTGGCAAAGTCCGCACGGCGCAGGGGCACCGTGTTCATGGTGGGCGTGGCTAGCCCGACCTGGATGGCAATGTTTCCGTCTGCGCTCATGGTCTTATCGCGTTCTCAAGCGTTCTCCGAAACTAGATGGGGACATTCCCACGTTGTTTCCAGGAGGTTACTGTACCTAATGGTACCATAATTGGTCGGTTTGTTAAGAATTTACTCAATCTTTCGTTAAAGAATACGGAAGTTGCTTCAGCAACGCTACAGCCAGAAGTCGGGGTCCTTTCTGAGCCCTTTCAACTAGCCCCGCTTGTGCTCCTGATTCCACTTCTTAAGATTCTTCAACGGGGCCTTCACGTACGGGCTCGCCTGGATCAGCGCGAAGATCGCGCGATTGAATAGCGCGCCGATCCTGTCCGAGGGCCGGTCGATGTCGATGAACAACACCGCCCGATACTCGTCCGTATCGTTGTGGACTTCGTGCTCGTAGCTGTCGTCGAACAGGACGACCTTGCCTTCGTGCCAGTGCAGGATCTGGTCGTCGACCCGGATCCACACGTTCTCCCAGTCCTTTGGCACCTTCACGCCCAGATGGGCCCGGATTACCGCACGGGTGGGTCCCTTGTGGGCGGCGATGCGGTACTGCGGCTTCAGGATCGAGAACATCGCCGTACGCATGCCCGGGATGCCGTCCAGCGCCGCGGCGGTGTTCGGGCATACGGCGCAGTTCTCGTCGACGCGCTTGCTGTAGATGTAGAAGCCGAACGTCTTCCAGTTGTCGCCCTTGGAAATGCGCTTCTGGTCGGGAGACAGCTGGTGGAACGCCGGGATGTCTTCCGGGTGCAACAGCAGGTGGTCAAGCTCTTTACGAATCTCGGGCCAGGCCGCTTCCAGCTTCGGCACCCAGTCGAACACCTCGTTACCGATGACCGGCGTCGTCGGCACGAGCGAATGCTTCGCCTGGAAGTCGCCACTCCAGCGCAGAAAGCGCTTGCCACCCTGGATCAGGGCGCGGCGCCACAGCGGTGCTTTCGATGCCGTCGGAGTAATCGTATTCACGTCTGTTCGGTTATCTGAAAGGTGGGCGTTGGTCGGCAAAACCTCGTCGCGACGCGCGCTAGGCGGCAGCGTCGTGAACGAAGGGAAGCGTCGAGGTATGCGAAGTGATGGCTCCCAGCGCCTTTTGCAATACGTCGGCGTAGGGCACGCGGGTGTCCAGATCGAAGAGGGGTGCGCCGTTGAACCGGAGCCGCCTCATGACTGCGATCTTGTCGTTCAATTCGGCCGTGCCGTGATCGGGCTTGCGGCCCTGTGCGGTGGCGAGGTCGATGTCCAGCTTGATCACCAGCGCGGGGCGAATCTGTGCCATGCGCTCGTACAGCGCCTGCTCGCGCGCGGCCAGCTTGCGCACCAGCCAGTGGTGGCTGCGCGCCATGCCCAGGCCCGGGCCGTCATAGCGGAAACCGGCGATTTCCGCCTGCGGATAGCGATCGGTGATCACCGTCACACCACTCTCGGCGAGGCGAACCACACGTCGCAGGTGAGCGGCACGCCACAGCGACAAGCCGTACATGACCAGCGCACCGAAGGCATTGGGCAACTTGTTCTTCATGTCCTGCGCGTGCGCGGCCTTGGCCGCGAGGCGCTTCTCCAGGCGAGGACCGATCAGCGGCAGGCGCTTGATCTTGTCGCCGGTTTCGCCGGACACCAGGCCGAGATAGCGACGCACGGCGGAACCGTCCTGGCCCAGCACCTTCACCAGGTCGTGGGTAAGCGTCGACTTGCCGGTGCCGTCGCAGCCGACGACCGCAATGAGTCCATGGACGGTGTTCATCGAAGCTGCCGTCACGCGGCGGCCACCTGGGCCGGCGTTCCGTTGAGTGCCGCGTGAATCGCGCTGAGCGAATCCTTCAGCACCGAAGCCGCTTCATCACGAGCATCGAGGTCGAGAATGGACGCGCCGTTGAAGCGGAGCAGCGGAAAGCCTGCGGCCTTCTCGCGCAGCGACGACAGTTTGTGGTCGGGCTTGCGTGCGTGCGCGGTTTCCGCGTCGACGTTGAGGCGGATCACCAGCAAGGGAACGCTGGTCGCCATCCATTCGTAAAGGCGGCGCTCGCTCGCACGCAAGCGGCGGACCCACCAGTTGCCGCCTTCGGTCTTTGCCAGCTGGGGACCGTCGAAACTGAAACCGGCTTTCTCGGCCTGCGGGTAGCGGTCGGTCACCACGAGGACGCCACGGCTGGCCATGGCCAGCATGCGACCGAACTTGTGGGCGCGCCAACGGGAAAGCAGATAGATAGCCAGGGCGGTCACGTTGCCGGGAGGAGCGGACGGGCGGTCGTGGACCTTGTCCGACTTGCTTAGCAGGTAACGGTTGAAGGACTTGCCGATAATCGGCAGCGTCGCAATCCATTCACCGATGCGGCCCGATGATTGGCCCAGGTACAGCGCCTCGGTCGGACCGTGCTCACGCAGATGGGCGACGAGATTCGCTTGCAGCGTCGACTTGCCCGAACCATCGCTCCCGGTGAGGGCGATGACAGGCAGGGAGCGCGAGGCATGGAGTAAGGATGGACTAGGCACACCAGATCCCCGGTTTGTGCTTGATGGCAACAATTTTATTACATTGTTCATACTTGCGTCTACCTGAGTGCAACTTCGCCTTCACAAACGCGAAGATGCGGCCTACGAATTGTCTCAATGTGGCTACACGCTGGTATCATTTCAATGACACATTTATTAACGCGGGTACGGTAATGCGGGCAGAATCCGGCGCAATGGCGCCGCTGATTGCGATAATCGGTAGCGATGGCTCGGGCAAGTCCACCGTCGGTGACCATATCCTCGAGTGGATCGGCCGTTACGGTCCGGCAGGCCGGGCGCACCTGGGCAAGCAGTCGGGAAACGTGGGTCGTGCCATCGGCCAGTTGCCGCTGGTCGGCGGCGTCCTGGACCGGGTGATCAACCGAAAGGCGGATGATGTAAACCGTCGCCTCAAGGAAGATAAGCAACCCACGCTGTTGCCGGCACTGGTCATTACCGCCTTCACCTTGCGACGCAAGCTCCGTTTCAAACGGATGCTCGCCATGCGTGAGCGGGGGCTCATCGTGGTAACCGACCGTTTTCCGCAGGTGTCCGTGCCGGGCGCCTACGATGGCCCCGGGTTTCCGGAGACCTCGGGTGGATCACCGGTCGTGCTCGCCCTGGCTCGCCGCGAAAAGGCAGTGTTCGAGTGGATGGCGAGCCACCGTCCGGACCTCGTGCTGCGCCTCAACGTCGATGTCGATACCGCCTTCGCACGCAAGCCGGATCATCGCCGGGAGGCCCTGGCCCGCAAGATCGCCGTGACGCCTCGCCTGACCTATGCCGGTGCTCCGATCGTCGACATCGACGCCAACCAGCCGCTCGAACAGGTGTTCAAGGATGCCGAGGCGGCCGTGGCGAAGATCATGGCCGAGCGCGGTTATACCGTGAAATAAGCGGTTTTACGGGGCGACGCGCGGGCTGACCGCGCCGTAGGGCGGGATCGATACCGACGCCGTCGTCGCGTCGTGGCTGATCGCCCCGTACGGAAGGATCGAGGCCGATGCGGTCGCGACGGCCGGGCTCATGGCACCGTACGGAAGCACCGAGGCCGAGGAAGCCGCCGCGTCGTGGGCAACGGCGCCATACGGCGCGATCGTGGCGACCGATGCGGCCGCCGACGAGGCGACCACGGTCGCTGCGGTGTGGTCTTGGGAGGCCCAGGCGCCCGCGCCGGTGACCAGCAGGGCAAGGGGAAGCAGGCGGAGCGGCGAACGGGCGAAGGCGAGGGCGGTCATGGCGGTTTGGTCTGAGAGTGATCCTCCTATGTTGCGCCGCACCAGAAAAGTTATCCAATTGTTAATTGCTATGGGCGCGATAGCGGCGGTGAATGCCGCCGGGCCCTTGGCAGCCGCTGCACCGGCGTCGCCAGCAACAGACGATGCGGTCTACCTGCATCCCGCAAGACAGGTCGTCGTGGAGCCCGGCCGGCGGCTCAACCTCTATTGCATCGGCTCAGGGAGTCCAACGGTCCTACTCGAAGCCGGGCACGGCGACGGGCTGACCACCTGGGCGCGCGTACAGCCGGCGATCGCCAGGCTGACGCGCGTGTGCTCGTATGACCGGGCAGGCTTCGGCTTCAGTGATCCACCGAGAAAACCCGGAACCATTCAACAGGCGGCCGATGATCTGCGCGCTCTGCTTGCCAGGGCGAGCATTCGTCCGCCCCTGGTGCTGGTCGGTCACTCGATGGGTGGCATGGTCGTCCGCCTTTACGCCGCCGAGCATCCTGACGACGTCGCGGGAATGGTGCTGGTCGACGCCACCAACGAGGGTCAGGCGGAGGGTTATAACCGGGTTGACGGGCGATCGCATGCGGATTGGGATCGAGCGAACCAGCGAGACTTCCGGGAAGCGGAGCAGTGCGTGGTCGCTGCGGCCGCAGGAAAGCTCGTCGCGGATACGCCGATCTATGCGTCGTGCGTTGCGGAATACGATCCCAACTTCGGTCCGCGTTTGAATGCGCAGCTCATCAGGCAGTCGCAGTCTTATGGCGCGCAGCGCGCGATGGTGTGGGAGCAGGAGAGCACCTTCTACGCGAGCACCGCGCAGCTCGCCGCAAAGCCCGGGGCGTATGGAGCTATGCCTCTTCTCGTGCTGTATCGCGGTTCCGACTCGCGCCGACGGGGACAGTCGCAGGCGCAGGCAGACGCCGAATATCACATGCTGGTCGGTCTGCATGACAGCGTTGCCGCCCGTTCGACGCAAGGTGTGGCGCAGGTCGTTCCGGACACCGGGCACTATATCCAGATGGACGCTCCCGACGTCGTGATCGACGGGATCACGCATGTTCTGTCGCAGGTACAAAAGCCAAGCGTCGCGGTGCCATCGACGCACCCGTAGCCTGTTAGTCCACATACCCTGATAACGACCCTACTTATCGGCGGAGTCCCGACGCGCGATAAAGCCCTCCGGATCAAACGGAGATGACTTCATGCGCGTATTTCTTACTGGTGCGACCGGCTTTATCGGCTCCCGCGTCGTTCCCGAACTGCTGGCCGCCGGGCACCGCGTGATCGGGATGACCCGGTCCGATGCCGGGGCACAATCCCTGTCCGCTGCCGGTGCCGAGGCGCACCACGCCACCCTGGAAGACCTCGAAAGCATTCGTGCCGGGGCGGCCAAAGCCGATGCCGTGATCCACACGGCCTTCGATCACGACTTCTCCCAATTCGTCGCCAACTGCGACAAGGACCGGCGCGTCATCGAGACCCTGGGTTCGGTGCTGAAGGGGTCCAGCCGCCCGTTGATCATCACATCCGGCACCGGTATGGGTGCGCTGAATCACAGCGGCATGGCCAAAGAAGACGTTTTCAACGCGAACAACCCGAACCCGCGCGCCGCGTCCGAGATCGCCGGCAATGTTCTGCTGGACGCGGGAGTGAACGTGTCGGTGGTGCGGCTGCCGCAGGTACACGACCCGGTGAGGCAGGGACTGGTATCGCCCTACATCGACATCGCACGAGCGAAGGGCAAGGTGGCTTTTGTTGGTGAAGGCCGGAATCGCTGGCCGGCGGCCCATGTGCTCGATGTCGCGAAGCTTTATCAGCTGGCGCTCGACAAAGGAAAGGCGGGTGCGCGTTACCACGCGGTGGCCGAAGAAGGCATCGCCGCGCGCGATATCGCCGAGGTCGTGGGGGCCGGTTTGCAGCTGCCGGTGGTTTCCCTGTCGCCGGAGGAAGCGAAGGAACACTTCGGCTGGTTGGCCATGTTCATCGGCATGGACCTGCCGGCCTCCAGCGCCTGGACGCGCGAGGTCCTCGGTTGGCACCCGACGGGACCGGGCTTGATCGCCGATCTGAAGCAAATGGATTACGCGGTCGAGACGTCGCACTAGAACGGCGTGTCGCAAGTTCTTGCTTAGCGGATGCTCACTTGTATGGACGCGTCCGCTGCGCAAGACTCCCGGCGGGGAATTCCGCTGAGAGAACACGACATGCAGACTCGTATCCAGGGCACGGTGATGCCGGTGCTGGAAGTACAGCTCGATTCGGGCGAAAGCGTGTTCGCCGAGAGCGGCGAGCTCTCCTGGATGACGGCCTCGATCCAGATGACCACGCACACCCAGATGGGTGGCGGCGGTGGACTGCTCGGTGTGTTCAAACGCGTGGTCGGCGGTGGCACCCTGTTCATGACCGAGTACCGGGCCTCGCGCTTTGCTGGCGAAGTCGCCTTCGCCACCAAGGTGCCGGGCCACATCGTGCCGGTAACCTTGAATCCCGGTAACGAGTACATGGTGCATCGTCACGGTTTCCTGTGCGCGACGCCGCAGGTCACGATCGGTGTCGGCTTTCAGCAGTCGCTCGGCGCAGGCATCTTCGGCGGCAGCGGCTTCATGTTGCAACGCGTGGGTGGCACGGGCACGGCATGGCTCGAACTGTCCGGTGAACTCATTCGCAAGGATCTCAAGCCGGGCGAAACCCTGCGAGTCCATCCCGGACACGTCGGTGCCTTCGAAGCGTCGGTCGGCTTCACGATCACTACGGTTCCCGGCATCAGGAATGCCTTGTTCGGTGGCGACGGTATCTTCCTCGCCGCGCTTACCGGCCCGGGCACGGTATGGCTGCAGACGCTGCCGATCTCGCGGCTCGCGCATCAGATCGCTGAATACATGCCCGGTCGTGAGGGCGCCGGTCGCGCCGGTGTCGGCGGTGCG
The DNA here is from genome assembly GCF_001887595.1 of Luteibacter rhizovicinus DSM 16549. NCBI lineage: Bacteria > Pseudomonadati > Pseudomonadota > Gammaproteobacteria > Lysobacterales > Rhodanobacteraceae > Luteibacter > Luteibacter rhizovicinus. The sequence continues at coordinate 4,272,086 of NZ_CP017480.1, read as the reverse complement.
CTGCTTGGCGGCATCGTTGGCTCGTTGATGAGTCGCGACGACAACTGATCGACCCGATGCTAAGCGGAACGCCTGTCCGAGGTTGCATTGCACTGATCGGTCCAGATGCCGATATCGTGTATCTCGCGCTCCGCTTCGGAGAGCAGACGATCGACGGCTGCGGCCAACTCGCCAGGGGTAGGGTCTTCACCTGCCAACAGTTCTACCGTGCGCGCACGCGTCGCAATGACGCGTGAGCCGCTGCGCTCAGCGACACCCTGAATACGCCTTGCGAGGCGCCCGACTTCCTTCTTGTCTCCGGCGACTGCGGCGTCGGCGAGAAGAAGCAGGTCGATGATGATGGACGACGATGGGCTGAGGGACATGAGACTCCCCGAATAGCAGATAGTGAAGCCTGTAGTTTTCCCGGTTCCATGTGGTGCCGGTCTCGGCATGGGGTGACGGCCGCTTCATGGATGTGATGCAAGCGCGTGCAAAGCGCTAAACATCAATAACTGGAACGCGCGTGGCGCCGTGTGGTGCACACCGGCGGTCCCATAGGTTCGAGAGAGATATTGAAATATCATTGACACGTAAATGATAACAGGCTAACAATGGATCCCGGGGCAAGCCATTCGCTTATCACGGGGGAGTCGTCATGCGGCATCGCTATCTTCAGCACAATCGCCGTGCTGTCTGCGCAGCCATCGCTGTCGCGTTGATCGGCGCAACCAGCGCCGCGCCTGGTGCGGATGCGCCGCAGGAGCCGACGCCGGAAGCGACGCGCAAGCAGGCGGCGGATTTGCCAGCGGTGGTGGTGACCGCGAACAAGCGCACGGAAAAATTGCAGGACGTCCCGATGGCGGTGTCGGCGATCTCCGGCGACGACCTGAAACGTGCGGGCGCGAACGGTTTCGCGGACTACGCCACGCAGGTGCCCGGCCTCAATGTCATATCGACGTCGGAAGGCCAGACGCAGCTCGTGCTGCGAGGCATCACCTCTGGTAGCGGGCAGGCCAACTCCGCCGTCAGTACCTATATCAACGATGCGCCGTACGGATCGAGCACGGTATATGCCGGCGGCGGTCTGCTCACGCCGGATCTCGATCCCGCCGATCTCGAGCGCATTGAAGTGCTGCGTGGCCCGCAGGGCACACTTTATGGCGCCAACTCGCTCGGTGGCCTGGTCAAGTTCGTGACCGTGCCACCGGATGCCACGCGCGCTTTTGGCTATGTGTCGACCGGATACAGCAGCGTGAAGGGCGGCGGCAGCGGCTTCAGCGAGCGCGCCATGTTCAACGTGCCGCTGATCGCCGATACGCTGGCACTCCGGGTCAATGCCTATGACCGGAAGGATCCGGGGTACATCGATAACGTCGCGACGGGCAAGTCGGACGTCAACGAGGCGACGGTCCGCGGCGGACGTGCGGAGGTGCGCTGGACACCCACGAAGACGCTCTCGGTGAGCCTGTCGGCGCTGGCGCAGAACCTCGACAGCGATGGGCTGGCGAACACCGGCGTGGATGTCGATCCTGCAACGCTGCAACCACTGTATGGCTACCAGAAGCAAAGCCGAGCGGCGGGCACGGGCTTGTTCAAGATCAAGTACCGCCTGTACGACGCATCGGTCAATGCCGACTTCGGCTGGGCGAAACTGGTCTCGTCGAGTAGTTACAGCACGCAGAAGGTCAACACGGACCAGGACGTCACCGCGGCCTACGGACCGGTCCTCAACCCGGCTTTCGGACTCGATAACGGCGGCTATTCCATTACCGATCCGATCACCCTGGGCAAGTTCACCCAGGACCTTCGCTTGCAATCGCCCGAAGACCAGGCGCTGGAGTGGCGTGTGGGCGTGTTCTATACGCGCGAAAGCACGACCAACCAGCAGCTGGTGAATGGGTTCGATGCCACGACGGGCGCGCCGCTCGACCTTCCACCACTGGGTGCCATCAGCGTAGGTCCGGGCATCTTCAAGGAATGGGCCGGCTATGCGGATCTGACCTGGCATGTAACTTCCCAGCTCAGCATCCTGGTCGGCGGACGCTACAGCAAGGACAAGACGACATTTACCCAGACCGGCTCCGGTCTGCTGGTAGGGGACATCGGCTTCACCACCCGCAGCAAGGACACCCCCACCACCTTCCTGTTCAATCCCAGCTTCAAGTTCAACGACGATGTCATGGCTTATATCCGCGTTGCCTCGGGCTTCCGGCCTGGCGGCCCGAACGTGGGCGTGCCGCCGGGCCTGGGTGCGCCGGTGAGCTTCGGGCCGGACAAGCTGACCAGCTACGAGTTGGGCTTCAAGGCGACGATGCTCGACCGGCGCATGTCCCTGGACGCCGATGTCTTCTACATCGACTGGAGCCATATCCAGTTGACCTCGACGGCTGGTGGTTTCAGCTTCCTCGGCAACGGTGGCAAGGCGAAAAGCCAGGGCGTCGAGGCCAGCTGGAAATACGCTCCCGCCCGTGGGCTCGTGCTTTCCGCGAATACCAGCTATACCGACGCCGCGTTGACTGCGGATACACCGCCGGGATTGTTCGGGTACGACGGCGACCGTTTGCCCTGGGTGCCGAAATGGAACGCGACGATAGGCCTGGATTACGACTTTCCCATCGGCGGAGGCTGGTCGGGCTCTGCCGGTGCTACCTACAACTACGTCGGCGGACGCAAGACGGATTTCCTTCCGGTTCCCGGCCCGCGCCTGAATGCGCCGAGCTACCACGGCATCAATCTGCATGCGGGTTCCTACTACGGGGCGTGGACGCTGCAGGCCTACGTCAAGAACCTCACCAACCAGCGAGGTATCACCTCGCTTACGTCCGAGACGATCGACCCGCAAGGCAGCCCGTTCGCAGCCTCCTACGTGCCGCCGCGCACCGTGGGCGTCAACGTCACTTATGACTTTTAAGTCGCCCGCCAGCCCGGCATGGGAGCGCTCATGAATCGCTATACCAGGACCATCGCGGCCCTCGTCATCACGTGCGGGATAGGCGTCGCGTCGGCGCAGGTGCCACAGCCGCTCGCTCCCGCGCCCGTCAAGCCGGCATCGACACCCGCTGTCGCAGAGGCGGCCGAGGCCGATGCGGCACCCGCGCTGACGGGCAGGGACCTGTCGACGTTCTTCGATGGTTTACTTCCATTTGCACTCCAGCGGGGCGATGTCGCTGGCGCCGTGATCAGCGTGGTCAAGGACGGCAAAGTGGTTTTCGCCAAAGGCTACGGGTATGCCGACCTGAAGACGTTGGCGCGTCCATCACCGGAAACCACGCTGTTTCGTCCCGGCTCGACATCCAAGCTCTTCGCGTGGACGGCGGTCATGCAACTGGTCGAGCAGGGCAAGCTGGATCTCGATCGCGACGTCAACAGCTATCTGGATTTCACGCTTCCTCCGCTGGACGGCAAGCCGATCACCCTGCGCGACCTGATGACGCACACGCCGGGATTCGAGGAAAGCGCGAAAGGTCTCATCACCGCCGTGGGGACCCACCCGTTGACGCTTGGTGAGTACCTGAAGAGTCATGTGCCCGCGCGTATCTTTCCGCCAGGCCAGATCGTGGCCTATTCCAATTATGGATGCGGCGTGGCTGGCTACATCGTCGAACGCGTATCGGGTGAGCGTTTCGAAGACTATGTCCGGCAGCACATCTTTGCGCCGCTGGACATGCAGCATTCCACCAACGATCAGCCGGTGCAGGGCGCGCTGGCGCCGTTGATGGCGAGCAGTTATCTGACTTCCTCGTCGGGTGAGGCCCAATCGTTCGAGGTGGTCAATCCCGTTCCCGCCGGCGGCATGAGCAGTACGGCGATCGATATGTCGCACTTCATGATCGCTCAGCTCGAGGGTGGGAGTTACAACGGATCGCGAATCCTTCAGCCGGCCACGGTCGCGCAGATGCACAGCCCGCAGCGCACGGCGGCGCCGGGGCTCAACGGATTCGATCTCGGCTTTTACCAGGAGGATAGCCATGGTCAGCGCATCGTCGGGCATGCGGGCGACCTCGACTATTTCCACACCGACTTGCATCTGATGCTCGACGCCCACGTGGGTTTCTTCATCTCGATGAACAGTGCGGGGAACGAGGGTGGGGCTGGCGTGATCCGGGCCGCCATGTTCCGCGCTTTCCTCGATCGTTATTTTCCCGACAGCACGCCGGCGCCGCCGACCGTGTCGAGTGCGAAGGCCGATGCGGCACGGGTGGCCGGGTGGTACCAGTCCAGTCGTCGCAACGAAAGCGCGATGCGCCCTCTCTACCTGTTGACCCAGATCAGCGTTGTGGCCATGCCCGACGACACCATCGCGGTGTCGGCCTTGACCAGCGACGCGGGTGTACCGCTGCATTGGCGCGAGGTGGGACCGCTGACCTACCGCGAGGTCAACGGTAGCCGGAAGCTGGCCTTCGTCACCGATGCGCAGGGCGCGATTCGCTACTGGGCCACGGATGCCGAGCCGCCCGTGTTCGTGTTCCAGCCGGCGACGGGTTTCCGGTCGTTGGGCTCGGTGCGTTGGCTGGCGTCGCTTTCGCTGCTGATCGTGGTGATCACGCTGGTGAGCTGGCCGCTGGGGCGGGGGGTGCGCAGGCATTACCGTCACGAACTGCATCTGACGTCCGCACAGATTCGCACGCGACGCCCGTCGCGCCTGGGCGCGCTGGCCTTGTTTGCCGCGGTGTTCGGTTGGCTGGTGCTGCTCGTGGTGCTGACCGCGACCAATGCGGTGCCGCTGGTGCAGGGCACGATCACGCCTTGGCTTTACGTGCTCTATGTCCTGGGTGTCGTGGGGTTGATCGGCGCCGTCGCGGTCGTTGTGCACGCGGTGCGGGCCTGGATGGCGCCTCGCCGCGGTCGGTGGGTGCTCATTGGCGAAACCCTGCTGGCCCTTGCGGCCGTCTATCTGGCCTGGTTCATCGTGGTCTTCGGTCTGGTCAGCTTCAGCGCTCGTTATTGAGCGAACGCATTCGGAGTCGTCATGCAAAGCAATCCACGTACCCGCCTGCAACTGCAGGCGGGTATCGAAAAGTGGCCGACCAAGGCACCGTTCCACATTACCGGCTACACCTTCACGGCTTTCGAGGCCGTCGTGGTCACGCTGCGCGATGGTGACCTTGTCGGGCGTGGCGAAGGTCTTGGCGTCTACTACAAGCGCGATACGCCAACCTCGATGCTGGCGCAGGTCGAGGCGCTCAGGACAAGGATCGAAGCAGGAATGACGCGCCAGGAGCTGCAGCTTCTGTTACCGGCGGGTGGCGCCCGCAACGCGCTCGACTGTGCGTTGTGGGACCTCGAAGCCAAGCGTAGCGGCGAGTTCGTGTGGGAACGGGCCGGACAGGAACCGCCGCAGGCCCTGGTGACCACGTTCACCGTAGGCGCCGACGAACCCGGGATCATGGCTGATCGCGCGATCGCCTACACGAGTGCCCGCGCCATCAAGCTCAAGCTTACCGACGACGAGTTCAACGCGCAGCGCGTGCTCGCCGTGCGTGCGGCACGGCCCGACGTATGGCTGATGGTCGATGCCAACCAGGGGTTCACGCGCGATTCGTTCGCGCGCCTGCTGCCGACACTGGTCGCGGCGAGGGTCGATGTCGTGGAACAGCCGTTTCCGATCGGCAATGAAGCGTGGCTCGATGGCCTGGATAGTCCGATCCGCATCGCTGCGGACGAAAGCGTGCAGGATCGCCACGATCTGCCGAACGTGCTCGGTCGCGCCGATATCATCAACATCAAACTGGACAAATGCGGCGGTCTTACCGAGGCGTTGGCGCTGGCGAGCGAAGCGCGCAAACTCGGTTTCGACCTGATGGTGGGGAACATGTCCGGTTCGTCGCTGGCCATGGCGCCCGCCTTCGTGGTCGGGCAGTTGTGCGACGTGGTGGATCTGGATGGGCCGACGTTCCTGACCACGGACCGTAGCCCGGCTGCAACCTATGAGGACGGCAAGATATGGTGTCCCGAAAGCCTGTGGGGTTCGCCCCGATGAGGCCGGTGAGGAGCACTGACTGGTTCGGACACCCGCGCGGCCTGAGCGTGCTGTTCCTGACCGAGATGTGGGAGATGTTCTCGTTCTTCGGCATGCGCGCGATCCTGGTCTATTACATGACCAAGCACCTGGACATGGGCCAGGAGTACGCCTCGCTGGTGTACGGTGCCTATGCGGCCTTCGTCTACCTGACGCCGATTTTCGGCGGCGTGCTGGCCGACCGCTGGCTCGGCAAGCGCAACGCGGTGGTCATCGGTGCCACCGCGATGGCGCTGGGGCACTTCATGATGTCGTCCGAAGCGCTGTTCTATCCGGCGTTGGTAACGATCGCACTCGGTAACGGTTTGTTCCTGCCGAGCCTGGCCAGCCAGATCGAAGGGCTCTACCGCGATGGTGACGTGCGCAGCAAGAGCGCTTACAACATCTACTACGTGGGTATCAATCTGGGTGGCTTTCTCGCCCCTCTGGTGTGCGGCACGCTTGGCGAGGTCTATGGCTGGCACTGGGGCTTCGCAGCGGCTGGCATCGGCATGCTGCTGTCGCTGGTGATCTATCTGGCTGGCCGACGCTACCTGCCGGCCGAGCCGGCGCGCGGTGCGGCCATGCGCGCATCGAGGCCGCCGTTGGACCGTGCAGCGCGCGATCGCTTCGCCTTGCTGATCGGCATCGCGGCGATCGTGGTGGTCTTCCGTGGCGCGTACGAGCAGAACGGCAATACGATCGCCTTGTGGGCAGACACCGGCATCGACCGGCAGCTGGCCTCGGGCTGGGTTATCCCCATGACGTGGTTCCAGTCGATCAATTCGCTCGCGGTGTTCGCGTTCACGCCGTTCCTGGTTGCCCGCTGGTCACGCCTGGCCCGTCGCGGTGTCGAAACCTCGCTGCTGGGCAAGATGGCGTTTGGTGCTGCCATCGTGGGGATGTCCTTCGTTGCGCTGGGTGCCGTCGCGGCGTGGAACGATCTCCATGGAACGCGTGCGAGCTGGCTGTGGTTGTTCGGTTGGTTCCTGGTCTTCACGGTTGGTGAGCTCTATATCCTTCCGGTCGGCCTGGCGTTGTTCGGGCGCCTGGCGCCGGACGGTTTTCGTGCGACCAGTATTGCTACGTGGTTCTTCGCCGGATTCTTCGGCAACCTGCTTGCTGGCGCACTGGGTACGTTATGGAGTTCGCTGGCGCATGGCTGGTTTTTTGTCCTGATCGGTGCGGTCGCGGGCATTTCCGCGACACTCCTGTATATGCTTGGTCGCCGGTTGGGGGACGTGGAACGACACGGATCCGTGGAACCGGCGATGGTGATGACTCGGTGAGCAGAAGACGATGAGCAAGGACATCAAGAAGAAGCTGAAAAGCCGCTGGGACAGCTTCACCACGGCTGAGCAAAAAATAGCTTCCCACCTGCTGCAGAACATCGACAGCATTCCGTTCGAGACGGCGGCGTCGTTGGGCAAGAAGGTCGACGTCAGTCCGATGACGGTGGGTCGGTTCCTGCGCAACCTGGGCTATGCCGGCCTGGCCGAGCTCAAGGAGGAGTTGCGCGGTGGCGCGCCATGGCTGCAGTTGTATAGCAGTCCGGGTGGTGCCCAGGCGGCGTCTCCTTCGGAGGCGCTGCAGTCGGAGATCCGCGGGCTGACGGCTGTTCATGCGTTGACCACGACACGTGAGTGGACAGCCATCGTCGACCTGCTGGTCCAGGCCGATCGGGTGTCGGTGACCAGCTTTCACCACGGCCGTTTCCTTGGCATGGGTCTCGCGAGCCTGTTGCAGCATGTCAAGCCGCGCACGTCGTTCGCTGACGGCCTCGATGGCGCGTATGCCGATGTCCTGCTCGACTCGACCGAGCAAAGCTGCGTCGTCCTGATCGATTTCCGCCGATACTCGCGGCACTTCCGCCTGCTGGCGGAGGAAGTAGCCCAGCGCGGCATTCCGTTGGTGATCATCACCGATACGCCGTGCTACTGGGCGCGGCAACTCACCGATCACGTACTCATGCTGCCGATCGACGACCATCGGGCATGGCATAACTTCAGTGCAGCCAACAGCTTGTTCAGTCTGCTGATCGGCGCGGTGAGCAACGAGATGGGTGACCGCTTCGAGCGTATCGGCGACACCACGCAGCTCAGGCAGAAATTCGTCGGTTATGTCGAGGCGCCGGCGGCCGGTGAGCGGCCTCCGTCGAAGCCGACAGCGAAGAAAGCCGGTGGCACGACGCGCAAGCGCCGTCCTTCGCCGAAGGGATGACCATGGCGAGGCCGAAACGGTTCCCCGCGCTGGTCGCCGCCCTCTTAGGGCTGATGTGGTGCGTCGCTGCGCCGGCCGCATCGGCGGCGGCATCGGCAGCGTCGGGCAAGATAGCCTCGGCCGACCTCGATGCTTACGCCACCCGGGCCATGAAGGCCTTCGAGACGCCGGGGATGGCCGTGGTCGTCGTGGACGGCAAGAGCACCTCGACCCACGCTTATGGTGTAAGGACGCTCGGTAAGGCAGCACCGGTGGATGCGCATACCGTCTTTCCGCTCGGCTCGAACACCAAGGCGTTCACCAGTACCGCTCTCGCCATGCTGGTCGACCAGGACAAGCTGCGATGGAGCGACCGTGTCCAGGACAAGCTCCCGGGCTTCCGCATGTACGACGCTTACACCTCCAGCGAGATGACGGTCACCGATCTCCTCGTGCATCGCAGTGGTTTGGGGCTGGGGGAGGGCGACCTGATGCTCGTGCCCCAGACCAACCGCTCACGGGCAGAGCTCGTGCATGCGATCCGCTACCTGAAGCCGGTGCACTCGTTTCGCGCGAGCTACGACTACGACAACGTGCTTTACATCGCCGCGGGACAACTGCTCGAAGCGGTCAGCGGCCAGCGCTGGGAGACCTTCGTGCAGCATCGCATCCTCGATCCGCTGGGGATGCGGGACACCCAGGTAAGCATCGATGCGAAGGTGGCGGACCAGGTATCGCTGCACGCGAAGATCGCCGGGCCGGTGCGTGGATTCGGTCCACCCTCGGTTCTCACCAACGTCATGTAGGGTGATGCCTTCGCACCGGCCGGCGCGCTGATGAGCAGCGCCGACGACATGGGCAAGTGGTTGCGGGTGCAGCTCGATCGCGGTGTCATGCCCGACGGCAAGTCCTTGTTCAGCCCGGCGGCGTCGACGGCGCTGTGGACGCCGCACACGCTGATGCCGATCACGCCCGGGCCGGCGTCGCTGGCGCTCGCCGATCCGAATTTTCTCGCTTACGCGCTGGGTTTCGAAGTGCGCGACTATCGCGGGCACAAGATCGTCACCCACCTCGGCGGCGTGCTCGGCGGTATTTCCGCTGTCGTGTTGATTCCGGATAGGCGCGTCGCGTTCGCCGTGATGATCAATTCGGAGGACGCCGGCACCTTGTTTGCCATGCGCGAACACCTGCTGGACACGCTTCTGGACCTGCCGTCGCCGGATTGGATCGCCAGCTACCAGGGCGTGATGCGGCAGGAGGAGGCTGAGGCACGGCAGGCAGTCGCCACCAGCACGAAGGCGAGCCATCCGGGGCAGGGTCCGTCACTGCCCATGGCCGGCTACGTCGGTGTCTACAAAGACCCCTGGTACGGCACGATCACGATCGGCAAGACCGGAAACGCCCTGTCGATCCGCTTCGATCGCTCGCCCGGCCTCGACGGCGCGCTCGAACACGTGCAACACGACACGTTCCGCACGCGCTTCTCCACGCCGGGCTATGAAGATGCGTACGTCACCTTCGCCCTCAAGCCCGATGGGCGTGTCGACAGGATAAGCATGAAAGCCGTATCGCCGGTGGCCGACTTCAGTTGGGACTACCAGGATCTGCAGTTCACTCCGGCTGGAGAGCCTTAGGCGAAGCGCTCCGGTGCGATCGATGCCAATGGCAGCCCGAGCGCCTGAAGGTCGGCGGGCGCGGCTTCCCGACGGATCAGCGCGGCAGCGAGGCGACCAACGGCGGGTGCCGTCTGGATACCGTAGCCTCCCAGCGCGGCGATCCAGAAGAAGTCCGCCACTGCCGGGTCGTAACCGATAACCGGACTGCGGTCGGCGACGAAGCTGCGCAAGCCCGCCCATTTCTGCCGCACGTGATGGATCGTGAGAGTCGTCGCCTGCTCGATGCGGTCTACCGCGATGGCGATGTCCATGTCGTCGGGCAAGGCATCGCATGGCGCACTGGGAGTCTCGTCGGCCGGTGACAGCAACAAGCGGCCCGCATCGGGTTTCAGGTAGAACTGCTCATCGATGTCGATCGTCATCGGCCAGCGATCGCAGTCGCTCCCCACGGGCGCGTCGACCATGAAGGCGGTGCGTCGCAGCGGTCGAATGCCGATAGGTGACGCGCCGGCCAACGCGGCGATTTCGTCCACCCAGGCGCCGGCCGCATTGACCAGGACCCTGGCGTGGAAGATGCCGGCGTCGGTGGATATCGACCACCTGTCGTCCTCCCGTTGGATCGCGCTGACGCCGGCGTTGTTCACCAGTCGCCCACCGCGCTCGCGCAAGGACCGCAGATAGCCCTGGTGCAGGGCATGCACATCGACATCCTGCGCCTCCGGCTCGTAGACCGCGGCGGCGACATAGCCATCGCGCAGGCTGGGTGACAGCGCGCGCGCCTCGCGCGCATCCACCCGGCGAGTGCCGGCGGCGACGTCGGGCAGCGAAGCGAACTCTTCCAGCGTTGTCAGCTGTTCGGCGGTGGCGACGTACAGCGCACCGCGCGTCGTCACCAGGGGCGCCTCGGCGAAACTCGCAGGCGGCGCGAACAGAAAGGCGCGGCTGGCCCGGGTCAAGGCGCGAATCGCCGCGTTGCCATAGATCTCCGAGAACAGCGCCGCGGAGCGGCCCGTCGCGTGATAGCCCGGCTGGGTTTCCCGTTCCAGCACCAGCACCCGCGCATGGGAGGCCAGATTGGCTGCTACGGACGTTCCGGCGATGCCTCCGCCGATGATGGCGACGTCGAAGACGGCCTCGTTCATGGTCAGACTCCCCGGGAAGCAATCGCCTCGATTTCCACCAGCGCATCAGGCAGCGCGAGGCCGCTGATCACGGTGGACCGTGCCGGCTTGTGAGCACCGAAGTAGAGGGCGTACGCGTCGTTGAACGCGGCGAAGTCACTCTCGTGGCGTAGCCAGATGGTGCACTTCACGACCTGGGAGAGGGTGAGACCCGCATCGTGCAGGACGTTCTCCAGGCGCTGCAGGCAGCGACGCGTCTGCGTGGCTGCGTCACCGGTGATCGCGCCGCCCTGATCGAAGGCGATCTGGCCCGACAGGAAGACGAGCGACCCGGTGTCGACGAAGGGGCTGAGGTGCGGTGCGGCCATGAGGCGTTCCAGTGGGCAGGCGGAAGGATGTCGTCCTGTGATGCGTGATATAACATATTCATCTGAAAGATACATAAGTAACATTCCATCACTACCGTGGACGTCGAACCATGCGCATCTTCGCAGCCGGCATATCCACCGAAACCAATACGTTTGCGCCGTGGCCAACCGGAATGCGTGGATTCGAAGAGGGCGGCCTTTACCGCGGTGATGCCAGCACATCGGACCATGGCACGAACGGACTGGTTGCGCGGCTCTACGGCAAGCTGTCCTCCGAGGATGGGCACGAATTCGTCGAAGGATTGTTCGCCAATGCGGAACCCTCGGGACCGACGGTGCAGCACGTCTGGGAAGACCTGCGCGACGAGATCGTCGCGCAGGCGACGGCAGAAGGGCCTTTCGATGTGATCCTGCTGCTACTGCACGGGGCGATGGTCGCCACTGGCTGCGACGACTGCGAGGCCGACCTGGTCATCCGGCTACGCGCGGCCTGTGGCCCGGATACCTCGATCGGCGTGGAGCTGGATCCTCATTGTCACCTCTCGCAGGTCCTGGTCGACGTGGCCGACGCAGTGATCCTGATGAAGGAATATCCGCACGTCGACTATGCCGACCGCGCGCGTGAGTTGTATGACCTGTGCATCGGCAAGGCACGCGGCCGCCTGCATCCGGTGAGCGCCCTGTTCGACTGCCGCATGATTGGCTTCTATCCGACCACCGGCAAGGTCATGGGTGAGCTGTTGTCGCGCCTGCGTGAGGCCGAGCGCAGGCCCGGCATCCTGTCGGTCAGCTTCGTTCATGGTTTTCCCTGGGGCGATACCCTGGAAACCGGATCGAAGATGCTGGTGATTGCCGATGGCGACGTGGATCTTGCCAGGCGTACGGCTGACGAACTCGGCCGGGACATCTATGCACAGCGTCAGGCCTTGCTACCGCGCATGCCCGGAATCGTCGAGGCACTCGATCAGGCGGTCGCGCTAGCAGGCAGGGTGGTATTGGCCGACACGGCCGACAATCCTGGTGGCGGCGCTCCCGGCGATAACGTCAGCCTGCTGAAAGCCATGCTTGTGCGCGGCATGCAGAATGCCGCCCTGGGGGCCGTATGGGATCCCATGAGCGCCCTGGTGTGCGCCGAAGCGGGCGTCGGCGCGCGCCTCATGCTGCGCCTGGGCGGCAAATGCGGGGCATCCTCCGGCGATCCTCTCGATGTGATGGTGACGGTGCGCTCGGTGGTCGAGTCGCACACGCAAGTCGGTCTTGGCGGTGCGCCCGAATCGATGGGACGTTCGGTCTGGCTGACCTGTGACGGTATCGATGTCGTGGTGAACTCGATTCGCGGGCAGGTCTTCTCGCCGGACGCATTTACCGGACTGGGCATCGATCTCCATGGCAAGCGATGGATCGTGGTGAAGTCCAGCCATCACTTCCATACGAACTTCGCGCCACTCGCCGACCACATCCTTTCAGTGGCAACGCCGGGGGCGATACAGATGAACTTCGCCGCTATCGACTACGTCAAGCGGCGTGATCTGGTCTATTTTCCACGCGTGGAGGATCCACTGGCACACGTTTGATACATAGGCTATTCGTCGAATGGAACGAGAGGACGTATTGCGCTAAACCGGCAGGCGGTGTCCAGGAGTGCCCACTCATGTCCATCGACGAAGCAAAACTCAATGCGTTCCTCGGCAAGGCGGTCGGCGATCTTGGCGCTGCCTTCAGCGCGGTTCTCGTCTTGCTCGGTGACGAGCTGGGCTTGTACAAGGCGCTTGCGAAAGAGTCCCTGACACCTGCCGAGCTGGCCGCGCGCACCGGGACCAACGAGCGCTACCTCCGGGAATGGCTCGGTAACCAGGCCGCCGGTGGTTATGTCGACTACGACGCCTCCTCGGGGACCTTCCGGCTCAGCGACGAGCAGGCGGCGTGTCTCGCCGATCCGGCGGGCCCGGTCGATCTCGCCGGTGCCTACGAAATTGCCCGGGCGCTCTTCCATACGTATCCCCGCGTGCGCGACAACTTCCGCAGCGGGGCCGGCATGGAATGGGGCGAGCATCACACCTGCCTGTTCCACGGTGTGGAACGGTTTTTCCGCGGCGGTTACCACATGCATCTTCTGAATGCGTGGCTGCCGGCGCTCGACGGTGTCGTCGACAAGCTCGGGCGCGGTGGCAAGGTAGCCGACATCGGCTGTGGACATGGTGCGAGCACCGTGCTGATGGCGAAGGCCTTTCCCCAGTCGCACTTCATTGGCTACGACTACCACGCACCGTCGATCGAGGTCGCTCGCAAGCGGGCGAAGGACGCCGGGGTGGGCAACGCCTCGTTCGAACAAGCCGACGCCACCGGTTACGCCGGTCGCGATTTCGACCTGATCGCTTTCTTCGATTGCCTGCACGACATGGCCGATCCCGATGGCGCCGCACGTCACGCGCGGACCGCGCTGAAAGACGATGGCACCTGCATGGTCGTCGAGCCATTCGCCGGCGACAGCACGGCGGACAACCTCAATCCGGTCGGCCGCATCTATTACGCGGCGTCGTCGATGATCTGCGTCCCGGTCTCGTTGGCCCGGCACGGCCCCGCCCTCGGCGCGCAGGCGGGTGAGGCTCGTCTGCGCAAGGTCATCGTGGATGCCGGCGGCTTCCGTCATCTCCGGCGCGCCGCGGAGACACCGTTCAATATCGTGCTCGAGGCACGGCCCTGATCCCTCAAATCGGCGAAACTTGCAGGATCCCGACCGGGACCTGTAACCGGATCGGTATCTGAACCGAATGGTCAGGCGTACCTCCCCTCGACCCCGATCTGGACCCGGCTTCCATGCCCCTGCATTTTTCCTGCACGATGTGCGGCCGTTGCTGCCACGGCCTGAGACTTCCCCTCGGACTTACCGAAGCCCGGACCTGGCTCAGCGAGGGTGGCACGGTCGAGCTCTTCTGCGAGGCGATCCCCTGGCCGCAGGAGATGCCAGCGGACGACGGCGTGGCCCAGCACAAGCGCAAGCGCTCGTTCCCGGCGGCGAGCGGTTCGCTTCCGGTACGCGTCATCGTGTCCTTGTTGGCCAGCTTTGCGGGGGCCTGCCCGAACCTTCGCAGTGACATGACCTGCGGCATCTACGAGCGTCGGCCGATGGCCTGTCGCATCTATCCCGCCGAGGTGAATCCGTTTATTTCGGTCGATCCCGGACAGAAGCTATGTCCTCCGGAAGCATGGGAAAGCGATGCTCCGCTGCAGACCGATAGGGGAGGCTGGGCAGACACGAGCGTCGCCGATGCGGTGGATAGCCGGCGTGGGGCGGACTATCGCGAGGCCGACGCCAAGGGACGTCTATGCGAGTTGCTCGGTATCAATGCGGCGGGTCTCACCAACGAAGGCGTCGTGACGCACACGCCGGAGCGTTCGCGCTTCCTGGCCGCGCTCGATGCGGTATCGACCGAAGACGGACCCGAGTCGGCTCGATCACCATGGATCATGGTGTCTCATCGCGACCGCACGCTCTCCCTGCTGGCATCGGCGGGCGCCCATCTCCTTCACGCAGGCGAAGTTCTGAACCCTGGCAGGCGTTTCATAGCGTTCGTCGAGCCGGGAACTTACGTGTAACAGAAGCCCGGTGCATTCGCGAGAGCACTCCCGTGAGGGCGTCGTACACGCCCGTGAATGCGACGGCCGGGTGCTCACACGGGTCAGCAAAGCCTTCACGGAGGTTGCCCCGGCTATTCACGCCTCAACCGCGAGGGTGCGTACTCATTTGTACCGAGTACCTCCATGTCTGTACGCCCTTCTGTCGAAACGATCTTCGCCGACCATCTTTCGAGTAACGTCTTTCCCTGCCTTGCCGCGAAAACGGCTCATACGCGAAACCAGATCACGCACGTCGTCTCTGGTGACATTCGCTGTGGCAAAGATGACGCATGGCTGGCGCAGGCGATTCAGGGCTTCGCAGGCCGTCGGAAGCCCGAGCACGTGTTTCACAGCCTCGTCGTTCACTTTCCGGACTCCCGCGGAATGGATGAGTCAGGATTCGAAGCGTCTCTGTTCGCGCGTTTGCAGGGCATCCACGATGTCGACAGCGAGTCGTTCGCGTGGGATCCGTCGGTCAGCAGCGATCCCGCGTCCGAAAAATTCAGCATGAGCGTCGGCGGCCAGAGCTTTTACGTCATCGGTCTTCATCCCGGCGCCAGTCGCGAAGCGCGCCGGCTGGCTCATCCAGCCATGGTCTTCAATCTCCATGCGCAGTTCGAGTACTTGCGGGAACAGGGCCGCTACGACAGGTTGCGTGAAGCCATCATCGAGCGCGACGTGGCGATGAATGGCTCGGCCAATCCGATGCTCGCGGTGCACGGCGAAAGCTCGGAAGCCTTGCAATACAGCGGCCGGAAGATCGACGGTCCGTGGCAATGCCCGTTCAAACCGCACGGGAGAGCCGCATGACCGAGGTGATCCCGCCGCAGAGCGGCGTGGCGTTCGAGCTGAAGGCGGGACAGCGACTGACCGTGATCGATCCCATGGGTCAACAGGTTGCCGACATGGTGGCGTTCAACGCCGTGGATGTTGCGGAAGTCATTTCATCAGGACGCACGTTCGATTATGCGAGCAAGATCTACCTCTCGACCGGGGATGTGCTGTATTCCAATCGCAGCAGAGAAATGCTCACGATCGTCGAGGATGAGGTCGGTCGGCATGACTTCCTGCTCGCGCCTTGCTCCGCCGAGATGTTCCGCAAGCTCTATGGTCATACCGAGCCGCACAAAGGTTGCTTCGGCAATCTGCGCGACGCCCTTGAGCCCTTCGGTGTCGACCCGGATGCCATCCCCACCGCGTTCAATGTGTTCATGAATGTTCCGGTCAATGGCCAGACCGGCACGCTGACTGTGGAGCCGCCGCTCAGTAAGGCCGGCGACAGCACCGTATTCCGGGCGGAGATGGACGTCATCATCGGGCTCACGGCGTGCTCGGCCGGCATGTCCAACAACTTCAAGTTCAAGCCAATTCACTACCGCATCGACGGTTAGGACACGCTCGCCCCGGCGCGGCATGTGACGCGTCAGCCGTCAGCAGGCAAGGCAGCCGAGACCGCCAACGAAGTTTGAGCCTCAGCCATCACCGAACAGTCGCATAACGCTACTGTTCGGTGGTCGCCTGCCGCTGCGAGTAAGGCACCTCACCCCGCCTGAGTGCTTCGACCAGGCGGGTGATTTCGCGATTGACGAGATCCGGCCGATCGACATGGACGTAATGATCGCTGCCCCTGGCGATGATGCGCCGGCTCAGCGGCGAGAGGCCTTTGCTCTCCTCCTGCATCTGGTTCCAGACAAGAGAGTTCGCCTTCGCGACCTCAGGTGGCCAGTTCGAAGGCATCGACGTCGGGTCGCGCGAAAGAATCAGGACGGGCAGGTGGGGGAAGGGGCCGACGTTCCGAGTTTCTTCGCCCGATTGGCGTACCGCATCGAGCTCCGCCTCAAGCGCGTCGTATTGCGTCGGGTCGCAGTTGTTCGCCCGGATGATCGCGCCATACGACTCGAATCCCGGCGGGACGCTCGAGCAGATGCCTTGCAGCCGGTACCAGCCGATCGTCATGAGCAGCTTCTGCCACGGCATGCCGGCGCGCTGCGCATCCTGGATCGCAACAAGGCTTCGCGGTACGCGATCGTCCTGGAGCGGCGTGGCGCCGTCGATGAAGACCAGGGCGGCGAGCTCGTTCGAATAGTGTTGGGCGTACGCGCGAAGATAGAGGCCGGAGATCGAGTGGCCGGCCAGCACGAAGGGTGTGTCGATGCCCGCGGCCCGCACGAGGTCGTGTAGCCGGCGTGCAAGCGTGTCGGCATCGTGCGGGCGCGGCGTCATCTCGCTGGAGCCGAAGCCACTGCGGTCGAACGAGCAGACGCGCGTGACCTTCGACAATTCGGGCTGCACTTTGAGCCACGTGGTGAAGTCGTCGCCGAGACCGGTGTCGAGCACGATCGTGGGAGAGCCTGCCCCCGAACAGAACAGGTGCATGTCGTAACCGTCGACCTTGTAGATCTCGCCGGGTACATGGGCGGTGGCACGTAGCTGGCGCAGGGCCAGCTGGTTGTAGATCGTTCCGGCGATCAACGTCACGACCAGGAGCGAGGTCGCGACGATCACGGTGGCAAGGAAGAATCGGAAGGGCTTGGTCATGTGGTCTGCATGCTGAGCGTCGGTGCACGCGCGGGCCCGTGCCACCAGTCACGGAGCATCCAATAAACCATACATTCCGATGATTCGCGGGACGCGCCGTGGTGGGCGCCCCGCGGCAACGTTCCGTATTCAGCGGCCCTGGAGCAGCAGACCCAGGGGAGCCAGCGGGCCGACCGGGAGGTACTCGAACGTCAGCAGGCCGGCCGAGGCCAGGGGCAGGGCGCGAATCGCATCCTTGGCCTGGTCGAGGGTCTCCGCTTCCATCAGGAAGACGACGCCCGGCCGGTCGGTGCGGAACCAGAACTGCTCCATCTTGCCGTCCAGGTAGAGCTGGAGCGTGGCCGGCACTTCAGCGGGCATGTACTTGGCCGATGCCTCGGGGCTGAACTGGCCATTGGCCGTGCCGATAGCGAAAACTTTCATGGTCTTGCTCCTGGATCGTGGGGGGGATGACGGGTCCAATGTAGGCGCCGGGAGCGGATGCTGGTATTGTCGTAAACGACAACATAAGAGTCATTTACGCCATGCGTATCTGCATCCTCGCCATCGATGGCGTTTTCGATACAGGGCTTGCCGCCCTCATGGATGTGTTCCGGCTCGCCAACAACCTTTCGCTTCGCGAGCGTGGCGTTGCGCCATTCGACGTATCGCTCGTCGGCGTGCGCAGGAAGGTTCTTTCCGCCCAGGGATTCGGCATTCCGGTGCAGGCCATCGCGTCCGATGCACCGGCTCCGGACTGGGCGGTACTCCCCGCCCAGGGCACGGGCGATCCGGTGACCCTGGTGACGGCGCTCCAGCGCGCGGATGCGAGGAAGGCGAGCGCACAGCTGGTGGCATGGCACGCGCGGGGCGCACGGCTCGCTTCGGCCTGCAATGGAAGCCTGCTGCTGGCCGAGACGGGCCTGCTCGACGGTCGCGAGGCGACGATCAGCTGGTGGCTCGCGCCTTTGTTTCGGCAGCGCTACCCGAAGGTGCTACTCGACGAATCGCGCATGCTGGTACCGACCGATGTGGGTGTCACGGCTGGCGCGGCGATGGGCCACCTGGATCTTGCGTTATGGCTGGTGCGGCAGGCGAGCCCCGAACTGGCCACCGTGGTGGCGCGCTATCTGCTTGCGGATATCCGTTCGCTGCAGGCGCCGTACATCATTCCCAATCACCTCGCGCATGCGGATCCGCTGATCGTCGGTTTCGAGCGCTGGGCGCGGGGTAACCTGAAAAAGGGCTTTTCGCTGAAGGACGCCGCGGACGCGCTCGCGACCAGTTCGCGAACCTTGCAGCGACGCTGTGAAGCGGTACTCGGCAAGTCGCCGCTGTCGTATTTCCAGGATCTGCGCGTGGAGAGGGCGCGCTCGCTGCTGCATGGCAGCGACCTCGATATCGAAGCCATCGCCACCGAGGTGGGGTATGTCGACGGCGCCACCTTGCGGACCCTGCTACGTCAAAAGCTCGGGCGCGGCGTGCGTGATCTTCGCGCCGATCTCCACTGATCGGCTCCCACAGTCAGGCCGAAAAGCGCAGCGCGTAGTCCTTCGGGCTGACACCGAAGCGGCGGATGAAGGCTTTCCTCAGAACGTCGACGCTGTGGTAACCGTGGCGCCTGGCGATGTCGTCAATGGCTAACCCGCCACGTTCCAGCGCGCGGCCGATCGCTTCGAGACGCACTTCTTCGACGTACTTCGCGGGCGTGGTCTTCAGCTCGCGCTGGAAGAGTCGGATCAGGGTGCGCACACTCGTGGCCTGCCGGTCGGCGAGGCGTTCCACGGTGAGATCGTGGTCGAGGTGCTCGCCGATCCAAACGCACAAGTTGCTCAGCTCCGAACTCATCGCCTGGTTGCGCAGGGCGACACTGAACTGTGCCTGGCCTCCCGGGCGGCGCAGGAAGAGGACGAGGTTCCTGGCGATGTTCAGTGCGACGGTATCGCCCAGGTCCTCACCCACCAGCGCCAATGCCAGATCGATACCCGAGGAGATACCGGCGGAGGTGTACACGTTGCCGTCCTTCACCCAGATAGGTGTGGGATCGACGTCCACGTGGGAGAAACGTTCCGCGAGCTGATCCGCCAGTCGCCAGTGGGTTGTGGCGCGCCGTCGGTCGAGGAGGCCTGCCTCGGCCAGGGCGAAGGCACCGACACAGATCGAGCAGACGCGTCGGATGCCGGGAGCACGCCGACGGATCCAGTCGATGGCCACCGGGTCGAGGCGATCGATGGCGCCGAATCCCGTGGCGACGATCAACGTATCGATCGGTCGGCCACCGCGCGTTTCATCCTTGAGCGTGTGACGGGCCGTCAGGCCGAAACCTGCCTCGGTGGCGAGGTGCACGTCCGGCCCGGGAGCCACCAGTTCCAGCAGGTAGGGGGCCGGCCCATCATGAAGCTGGTTCGCATAGGCGAATACCTCCGCCGGGCCGACCACATCGAGCGCGTCGACCGGCGGAAGGGCGAGGATGACCACGCGCCGTCGTGTCGTGCGAGCGAGCGGTTTCGCCTCGGTGGTCCGCTTCTTCATGGTCAGGATAGTAATGCCTGCACCGGGTCAGTGACGGTGCTCGAAAACCGTGTTGTCGAGCAGATCGCAGCCGTTGGGTAGCGCGAAGCCGGGAACATGGCGGTGGCCGATATCGACCAGGCCGGTACCCGCCGCGAGGATCGGTTTCTTCCGGACCACCTCGGCAAGAGCGGCCTGGAAGGCTGCGGGAAAGCCGACGCGCGGATAGAGCGCGAGGGTGTCATCGATGAGCTGGGGCGTGACTTCGTCGTAGTAAAAGCCCAGGACATCCAGGTGCGAGCCCAAGTGCACGAGCGCGATTTCGGGCTCCTTGTACTCGGCGATGCCGATGCTCGAGTGAAATGCGATCGCGTCCCACACGGCCTGCGCCTTCGCTTCGGGAAATCGATCTTTGCGCAGCAGGTCGCGCGCCGCATCGGCACCGTCGACCTCGAATCGCTTGTCGGCCATGTGTGCCTGGCTCAGGCCGAGGTCGTGCATGATCGCCGCGAGGTAAACCACCTCGCGGTCGTACTTCAGGCCTCGCTTGCGGCCAAGGAAATCGGCGAACCACCACGAGCGGTGGACGTGATTGACCATGTCCCTGTTATGGACCTGCTCGACAAGGGCGGCGGCTTTGCGCGTGAAAGCGGAATCGGGCGCGCTGATACCGCCGATGGATACGGGTGCGTTCACGGGGGAGGCTCCGGATGAGTCGGTACGGGTAACCAGGGTACCGACTCACCGGATGGCAAAAATGACTGTTTAACGTCTATTCGTGCCAATCATCAGATAGCTTCCACCGGGGTGTGGCTGATGTGCGGCACGGCGCCCGGATCGACGTCCTTGTCCGGACGGATGCGGAAGCAGAGTGCGTACAGCGCGGGCAGGAACAGCAGGGTCAGGATGGTGCCGCCGATCGTGCCGCCGATGAGGGTGAAGGCCAGCGAGCCCCAGAACACCGAGAAGGTCAGGGGGATGAAGGCCAGCACGGCGGCAAGCGCGGTGAGGATGACCGGTCGCGAACGCTGCACGGTCGCCTCGACCACGGCGTGGTACGCATCGAGACCTTGCCGCTCATTGGTTCGGATCTGACCGATGAGGATGAGCGTGTTGCGCATGATGATGCCGGCCAGGCCGATCAGACC
Source organism: Luteibacter rhizovicinus DSM 16549 (assembly GCF_001887595.1). Classification (NCBI taxonomy): domain Bacteria; kingdom Pseudomonadati; phylum Pseudomonadota; class Gammaproteobacteria; order Lysobacterales; family Rhodanobacteraceae; genus Luteibacter; species Luteibacter rhizovicinus. The sequence goes on along the minus strand of NZ_CP017480.1, from coordinate 4,251,008 downwards.
GAGGATGGCGTTGAAGCCGAACGGCTGGTGGAAGGCGATCAGCGTCGGGACCACGCCGACCAGGGCCAGCGGCGCGGTGGCCAGGACCATCCCCATGCCGGCGAGGGAGCGCACCTCGAAGATGATCACGATCATCATCAGCAGGAGCATGACCGGGAACACCGCCGCCAGCGCCTTGTTGGCCTTGCCTGCTTCTTCCAGCGCGCCGGCCGGCACGATGGCATAGCCGGGGGGAAGCTTGTCCATGACGGGCTTGAGCTTGCCGATCAGGTCCATGGAAACATCGGGTGGCTGGAACTGCTCGCCGATATCGCCGCGAACGGTGATGGTGGTCATCCGGTCGCGCCGGCGCAGGATCGGATCTTCCATCCGGACTTCAGCATGGCCGAGCTGGTCCAGCGGGACACGACGTCCTTCCGAACCGACCAGCGAGAATGCGCCAAGCCGCGTCGGATCGAGGCGTGTCGGGCCGTTGCTACGCGCGACGACGTCCACCGAACGAATGTCTTCACGCACACGCGTCACCGTCACGCCGGTGAGCAGGAATTGCAGCTGGGTCGCGGCATCATGCGAGGTGAGGCCGATCGCCTGGAGACGATCCTGGTCCAGCACGAAGTGCACGGCAGGCACCCGCTCCATCCAGTCGGTATTGACCGTTCGCATGCCCGGGTTCGCCTGCATCACCTGTTGCACGTTCTGCGCGATGTCACGAACCTTCGATTCCTCGGGCCCGGAAACACGAAACGCGACCGGGAAGGGCGAATACGGCCCGAAGACGATCTGCGTCGCACGGACGCGTGCTTCGGGCGCGAGGCCATCCTGCACCGCCTGGCGCAGGCGCAGCTTGAGCGCATCGCGTGTCTTCTCGTTCTTCGTAAGCACGACGATCTTCGCGAACGAGGGATCGGGCAGTTCCGGCGCCATGGCGAGGAAGAAGCGCGGTGCGCCCTGGCCGACATACGAGGTCACGATCTGCGATTCGGGTTGCTTGCGCGCCCAGTCTTCGACTTTCTTCGCCGCCTTCGACGTGGAATCGATGGACGTGCCCTCGGGCATCTGCACCTCGACGAGCACTTCGGGGCGATCGGAGATCGGGAAGAACTGTTGCTTGACGAAGCCCATGCCGAAAATAGCGACGACGAACAAGCCGACCACCGACGCGATCACCAGGACCTTGTGGCGCACCATCGCGGCGATGAGCCGACGGAAGGCGCGGTAGCGCGGCGTGCCGTAGATCGCGGCATGCCCGCCCTCGATCACCGGGATCTTCGGCAAGAGCTTGACGCCGAGGTAGGGCGTAAAGATCACCGCGACCAGCCAGGAGGTCAGCAGGGAAAACATCACGACCCAGAAGATGTTGCCGGCATACTCACCGGCCGACGAGTGCGCAAAGCCCACCGGCATGAGGCCGATCGCCGTCACCAGGGTGCCGGCCAGCATCGGGGCCGCCGTATGGCTCCATGAGTAGGTTGCCGCGGCGACCCGATCGTGGCCTTCCTCCATCTTCACCACGATGGTCTCGATGACGATGATCGCATCGTCGACCAGCAGGCCCAGCGAAAGGATCAAGGCACCCAGGGTGATGCGATCGAAATCGCGGCCGGTCACCAGCATGATGACGAACACGCCGGCGAGGGTCAGCGGCACGGCGGCAGCGACCACCAGGCCGACACGGAAGCCGAGACTGACCAGGCTCACGGCGATGACCACGGCGAGCGCGACGAAGAACTTGAGCATGAACTCGTCGTAGGCCTCGGCGATGTTGACGGCCTGATCGGTGATCTTGGTGAAACTCAGGCCGAGCGGCAGGTTCGCGGAGATTTCCGTCGCCTTGCTCTCGAGCGCCTTGCCGAGTTCGAGGCCGTTGTAGCGTTCCTTCATCACCACGCCGAGAACAAGCGTCGGCTCGCCGTCGTTGCGGATGAGGAAGGTGGAAGGATCTTCGTAGCCGCGGCGTACCGTGGCGATGTCGGACAGGCGGATGGTCTTGCCGGCGGTGATCACCGGTGTGTCCTCGATGGCCTTGACGTCGTCGAAGGCGCCGTCGAGGCGAATCTGGATCTGCGGCCCTGCCGTGTCGATGGAACCGGCCGAGGTCAGCACGTTCTGCTTGTTGAGGGCGTCGAAGATCGCCGAGGGCGTGACGCCGAGCGTGGCCAGGCGCTCATGGGAAAACTCGACGAAGATCTTTTCCGGTCGCTCGCCGATGATGTTGACCTTCTTCACGCCTGCGACGTGCAAGAGATCCTGGCGCAGGCTCTCCGCTTCACGAACCAGCATGCGTTGCGGCTCGCCACGCGCCTTGAGGGCATAGAGGGCGAAGGTCACGTCGGCGTACTCGTCGTTGACGAGCGGGCCGATCACGCCGGGCGGAAGTTTCGCCGCTTCGTCGCCGACCTTCTTGCGCGCCTGGTAGAACTCCCCTTCCACGTCGGCGGGTGGGGTGTCGTCGCGCAAGGTCAGGGTGGTGAACGCCAGGCCCGGGCGAGTGAAGGTTTCGCTGCGGTCGTACCAGCGCAGTTCCTGCAAACGCTTCTCGAGCGGCTCGGCGACCTGGTCCTGCATTTCCTGCGCGGTGGCACCGGGCCACGCGGTCACGATGGTCAGGACCTTGATCGTGAAGTTGGGATCTTCGGCACGACCGAGGTGGACGAAGGCAAACAGACCGGCGACCGAGATGGCAATGACGAGGAAGAGCGTGACCGCGCGTTCGCGGACGGCCAGCGCCGAGAGATTGAATCCGGCGCTCATGGCTGCGCGCTCGCCGTCGGGCTGGTGCGGACGGGTTCGCCCTCGTGCAACTGGTGGGCGCCGAGTGCGATGAAGCGTTCGCCCGGCTGCAGCCCGCCGGTCACCGTGACCGTTTCCTCGCCGACGGCGCCGAGGGTCACCGGGCGCCACGTCACCGACTGCGCCTTGGCGGGAAGCATCCACACGCCGGGGCCCGTGCCGCGATCGAAGACGGCCGAGATCGGAATCAACGCGGCGGCGCGCGAGGCGTTCGGCAGGTGAACGACGACGGTCGAGCCGAGCGGTGCGTCGGCGGCGGCGCCTTCGAGCACGTAGCGCGCTTCGAACGTGCGTGTCGCTGGGTCGGCGGCATCGGACAACACGCGAAGACGCGCGCTGCCGGCCTCACCGTTGCCGCCGTAGAGCGTGGCGCGCGCCACCGAGCCGATCGCCGGACGCAGCGTTTCGGGAAGATCCACGAGGGCTTCGCGCGGCCCGGCATGCGCAAGGCGGACGACCATCTGGCCAGCGGCGACGACCTGGCCCGGCTCGGCGAGCGTTTCCATCACCGTGCCATCGGCGTCGGCGAGCAAGACGGAATAGCCGGCTTCGTTGGAGGACACCGAAGCCTGCGCCTGGGCGGCGCGAAGGCGCGCGGCGGCGGCATCGGCGGCGGCCTTGGCCTGATCGTAAGCCGAGGCGGACACGGCGCCTGCGTCGACGAGGCCGCGCAAGCGCTTCTCATCCGCGGCGGTCTGCAGCGCCTGTGCGCGTGCGGCTTCCACCTGGCCCACGGAGGCTGTGTCGGCCAACGCGAGGTCGGTGCGGTCCATCCGCATCAGCGGTTGGCCCTTCTTCACGGTCTGGCCGGCGTCGACCAGGCGCTCGATGACCTTGCCGGGAACGCGGAAGCCGAGATTGCTCTGCACCCGCGCGGCGACGATGCCGGAGTAGCTGGATTCCCCGACCTTGCTGGTGTCCAGCGTGGCCGTGCGAACCAGGGGAGGGGCGAGGCGGGGATCGGCTTCGGTCCGCGAGCAGCCGCTCAAGGCGCCGGCCAACAGAACGGCCCCGATCAATAGGGGGACAGGAAGGGAAACGCGGTGACGGGCGTGCATGACGGCTTTCCGAGAAGGGAAAGCGACACTTTTGTGTCTTGTGACCAGATTGTCAACTGGTCACAGCAAATATTTTTTCGCGGGGTCAGGTCGAGAGACTGCGCAGGATCAGTCCGATGACCGCAGGCAGGCCGTCTTCGACGATGTCCAGGTTGTGCTGCAGGAGCACGGGATCGGAGAACGGCAGGACGGCGATCCAGATGCCCCGGCACACTTCGTCCAGCGGCGTTTTCCGCTCGAAGTCGCCGTTGGCACGACCCAGGCGAATGATGCTTTCCAGCAGGGCATTCAGATCGGTGACGTACTTCGTCGAGCTCGCCCAGTTCTCCGAACGGGAGAAGGCCACGATGTCGTAGAGCTGCCGGTCGTTGAAGAACTGTTCCAGGCACTGCTTTACCGATGTGCGGAACAGCGCGCGGACCTTCTCGTGAGGCGTCGGGGCTGCCTCGACAGCGGCCGCGATCGTGGCGAACTGCGGCGCCAGGCAGCGCGTACAGATCGCCTCGCCGATGGCCTGCTTGGAGTCGAAGAATTTGTAGAGGTACGCCTTGGAGAAGCCGATGGCGCGCGCGAGATCGGCCATCGTGGTCTTGGCATAGCCGTAGCGGCTGAAATGAGCGTCGGCGGCCTCGACGATCTGGTCCCTGATGGTCGGGGTCTGGTCGTCGGCGGTAGGGGATGTCTGGATCATCCCATCCGTATACAGGAGCGGCTTTTACTTGACAACCAGTGACCATATCGTAATCTGGTCACTCAGTTTCTAAGGATTCACTCATGAAGCCCCTCCTGTTCGCGCTGGCGTCGACCCTGGCCGTTTCGGCCTGCGCGGTCGGTCCCGACTATGTCCGCCCCGACCTCCACGCGCCGGCCGCCTTCCATGCCACGGCCCCGGCCGCTTCGTCCGCGCCGGTCGCCAGCCTCGAGCGCTGGTGGGACGCATTCCAGGATCCGACCCTCTCGCGCCTCATCGCGGTTGCCGTGAGCCAGAACCTCAGCCTCGAGCAGGCGAAGGCACGGGTCCAGTTGTCACGTGCCGGGCTCGGCGCGGCAACGGCGGAGCTCCTGCCTTCGGGGTCCGTCGCCGCCTCCGCAGCGCGCGCGAAGCAGTCGACCGAGACACCGCTGGGGCGCGTGCTCGCCTCGCAGCCGGGCTTTGATCGGTTCGGCAACGCCTACGAGGGAGACCTCGTGGCCGGCTGGGAGCTGGACCTCTTCGGCGGCCTCCGGCGTGGACGCGAAGGCGCGGTGGACGACCTTGAAGCCGCGCAAGCCGGCTACGCCGCCGCCACGCTCGAAGTGCAGGCGCAGGTGGCCGACGACTATCTCGCCATTCGTGGACTGCAGCAGCGACTCGCCGTGGCCCGTGAGCAGGTCGACACGCAGACGCGGCTGACCCACACCATTCGCCTGCAGTTCGAGGCCGGCATCGCACCCGCGCTTCAGTTACACCAGGCCGAGGGCGCGCTGTCGCAGGTCGAAGCCACGGTACCGGCGCTCGAGTCGGCGTTGGCCAGTGCGATGAACGCGCTCGACGTCATGCTTGCCCGGCAACCCGGTGAGTCCCAGGTCGAACTCGCCGCGATCGAACCGATTCCGCAGGCGCCGTCGCTTGCGGACGCCGGCGGACCGGCCGACCTGCTGCGTCGACGCCCCGACCTGATCGCCGCCGAGCGGCAGCTGGCAGCGTCGAACGCGCGCATCGGCCAGGCGATCGCCGAGTACTACCCGAAGTTCTCTCTTTCGGCGCTGATCGGCACGGCGACGACGACGGCGGGCCAGCAGTTCTCCGGTCCGGCCAACCAGGCGCAGGGGGTGCTTGGCCTGCGCTGGCGTCTCTTCGATTTCGGCCGCGTCGATGCGGAAATCAAGGCGGCCAGGGCGCGGGATGCGGAGGCGCTGGCGACGTACCGACTATCCGTGTTGCGCGCGTCGGAGGACGTCGAAGACGCGCTCGTTGCGCTGGACAAGCGACAGCAGGAGGCGACTATCCTCGCGGGCGGCGAAGTCTCGCTGCAGCAGGCCGAGATAGCCTCGGAGGCGGCATACAAAGGCGGGGCGGTGAGTCTGATCGAAGTGCTGGATGCGAACTCGCGCCTGCTGGCTACCCGCGATGCGAAGGTGCAGGCACAGGCCGGCTCGGCGCGTACCGCGGTAGCCGCGTTCCGGGCACTGGGTGGCGGCTGGGATCCGCAGAACGGTGTCGCGTCGGTCGCTAGTCCCTGAGATGCCGGTGCCAGGCCTTCGTGGCCTCGTCGACCGGCACCAGGCATTCGACGCGCAGTTCCTGCGGGCCTGGGCTACGCGGCGTACCGACCGTGGTGACCAGGGAAAAATAGCTCAGGCGATGGTCGGCGTCGGCAAGTGTCAACGGAATGACCGGCAGGTCGCCTGCCGGGTCGTCCATCGTGCTGGCGTCGATGTCGGGGTACGCGTGCAGGGAGGTGACGAGTTCCCGCGTGGCGTCGTCGATCACGCCACCCACCGACTCGCGACGCACCCGTTGCAGCAGGGCGGCGGAGATGTCGTCCCAGTCCGCGACAAACGGCCGCAATCCCTCGGGATCGAAGATCAGTCGAAGCATGTTGCGCGGACGCGCCCAGCGGTCGAGGTCGATGAAGGAACCGAGCATGCGCCTGGTCGCCTCGTTGGCCATCACGACGTTCCAGTAACGGTCCATCACCAGGGCGGGGAAGGGCTCGTGGTGGGCGAGCATGCCTTCCAGTGCATGGCGGACGATCGCGAACGAGGCTGCATCCCACGACTCCTCCGCGTAGATCGGCGCGTAGCCGGCGGCGAGCAGCAGCTGGTTACGTTCACGAAACGGCATGTCCAGGCCGTCCGCCACGACCATCAGCATCTGCCGCGTCGGTGCACTGCGCCCACTTTCGATGAAGCTGAGGTGGCGTTGCGAGACGCCGGTTTCGAGGGAAAGCTCGAGCTGGCTGAGGCCGCGCATGCCACGCCACGCCTTCAGGATGCGTCCGAGCTCGCTTGCGGAAGCGTCGGCGTGCGTGGTCATGTCGCGGTCCTCGCCATTCTGGGGTTACTCGCCCTTGTTCCGGATCACCTCGGTGAGCTCACCGGTGTCCGTGTTGTAGAACAGCCCAAGGATCTCGGCATGCCTGGGCACGCCCGGGCTGGCACGGAGCAGGTCGGTATCGTACTTCAGCGACGCCTCGTAGTCGGTGATGCTGATGCTGCCGCGGTCGTAGACGCGCGAAAGGTCGGCGCCGTGCTCATGGCGAAAGGCCGTGATCATGCCGTCGGTCGAGTACGAGGTGGCGCCACAGTTCGAGTGATGCACGACGACGACCGTTTCGATCCCGAAGAGGAATTCGCCGACCGTGACCGAACGCAGGGCATCCACGGCACGCCCGGCGGCGACGGAAACGGTGCCCATGGTCGTCGTGGAGCCGACGCGGTTACCCGTCTCGTTGAAGACGACTTCGCCGGGATAGACCTGGTCGCCGAGAAACTGGGCGACGGCGCCTGGAATCTCGCGGACGCGCGGGTCGTAACAGTAGATGACGATGCTCTTCAGTGGCACGGCATGCGAGAACGCTTCGCGCATCGTCGGCTCATCGAAGCCGGGCTGAGCACTGAATACGAACTCGCTGAACCTGGCGGGTACGGTGTTCATCGGGATGATCTCGCGAGGGAAAGTAGGCGAAGTATTCGATCGCGGCCGATGTGCGGCAATTACGTTCGAGGTAATAAGCTTGGCTTTGGCCTCCGTGCAAAAAGACGTTTGTTCAATAAAACCCCGGTCGAATCCACAAACATTTCATGCATTTCCACCACCCCACGATTCAGGAGCGTTGTATGGACGGCACGATTACTACGAAAGACGGCGTATCCATCTATTACAAGGATTGGGGCACGGGCCAGCCGATCGTCTTCAGCCATGGTTGGCCCCTGTCGGCCGACGACTGGGATACCCAGATGCTGTTCTTCCTGGAGCAGGGTTTCCGGGTGATCGCCCATGATCGCCGTGGTCATGGTCGCTCGAGCCAGACCGAAGACGGCAACGACATGGATCATTACGCGGCGGACCTCGCCGCGCTCACCGAACACCTGGACCTGCGCGACGCCGTGCATATCGGGCATTCGACCGGTGGCGGCGAAGTGGCACGCTACGTCGCCCAGTACGGCCAGCAGCGTACGGCGAAGATCGCCTTGCTCAGCGCGGTACCGCCGATCATGGTGAAGACGGCGGCCAATCCCGACGGCCTGCCCATCGAGGTGTTCGATGGCCTGCGCTCCGCCCTGGCGGCCAACCGCTCGCAATTCTATTTCGACGTGGCGTCCGGTCCCTTCTATGGCTACAACCGTCCCGGCGCGAAGCCGTCGCAGGGCATCATCACCAACTGGTGGCGCCAGGGCATGATGGGTGGCACCAAGGCCCATTACGATTGCATCAAGGCATTCTCGGAAACCGATTTCAACGACGACCTGAAGAAGATCGAGCAGCCGGCGCTCGTCCTTCATGGCGACGACGACCAGATCGTTCCATACAAGGATGCCGGCGTGCTGTCGGCCAAGGTACTGAAGAACGGCACGCTGAAGATCTACGAAGGCTTCCCGCACGGCATGCCGACCACGCATGCGGACACGATCAACGCGGATTTGCTTGCGTTTATCAAGGGCTGATTCGCAGTCTCTCACGCAAGCCGCAAGTAATCGCCGGCTATAAATTGACACACGTAGTCAATCTACCGACACACGAGGCCGTTGCAGCGATGCAGCGGCCTCGTTCGTAACGAAGAACCGTTGAATCCCCCGCAATTTGTAGGAGCCGATTCATCGGCGATGCTCTTGATCCAAACTTGGCACGCCCATTGCTGACACAAAAGACCACCACAGCAAGGAAACCGTAAATGACTACGATTGGTTCGACGACCAGCGTCAATCCCATGCCCCAGATGCACGTTCGCGGCGGCCACGGTGGCCACGGCGGCGGCAAGGGTCTGCTCAACACGGATACCGATACGACGACGGACTCGCCGTTTACCGATAGCCTGACCTCGGCGACGGCGACCGACCCGCTGACCGCTGCGCCGACGGCTGCCACGACGGCGGCATCGAGCACGGCTTCGACGGCCACGACGCTTGCTTCGACCGTGGCTTCGCAGCTGCAGAATCTGTTGGGTATCGCCTGAAGCAAAGGACAGCGCCCGGTTATATCCGGGCGCTGTCTTCAGAAGCATCGCCGGCGAAGCCGGCTCCCACATAAGCGCTGGATCAGGGCGTGGCTTGCCAGATGGGTTTGCCGCCGTCGACGATCCACGTGGTGCCATCGTTGCGCAGATACAGGTACGCGCCCGGGTGTCCCGCCGAGCCACTGGCCCAGCGTGGCTGACCGCTCTGGTCGTATTCGACCAGGTTGCCGTCGCCCTGCATGATCGTCGTCTTGATCGGCTGACCCGCCGTGCCGCTCGAATAGAGTCGCGTGCCATCACGGTAGACGGTGAGGTCGCCATTCGCGTCCTGTGCCAGGCTGATGTGGCCATCGCACGAGGTCAGCGGATGCGCGGGGGCGAGGATCTCATTCGGATGAAGCACGCCACACTCCGGCACGACATCGAACGGACCCGGATCGGTCGGCATCGTGGCGGTCACCGGACTGGCGCCGTGGAACATGGCAGCGATCTCGTGCGTCACGCGCAGGTTCCAGTCGGTCGGTAGCTTGTATCCGTCGACATCGAGCGTCAGCCACGGGTATTGCGACGGAGCCTGCGAGGCATTCGAGGCGACCTTGAGCAGCGAGGTGCCTTCGCCGAGTTCGTCGAACATGGCGATCTTCACGGTGCGGACGCCCGCACTGCGATCCCGGTACGCCTGGTCCCAAAAGAACTTTCCGCCGAGGCTCTTTGCGCCTTCCGACGGCAGGTTGCCCTTGGTCTGGTCGCGGCTGGACGACGCCGGGAGAATCGTCGGCATGTAGATCTGCCCGTTCGCGGCAGTAGCCGCCAGGTGCACGCGTGTACGGTTGGTCTCGTACCAGTCGAGGTCGCTGTCCTGATACACGCCGACGTTCCACGGCTGGATGATGTCGAACTTCTTGACGACGTCCGCGTAGGCCGGCTGTTCGAGATAGGTGTTGCTCACGCCACCCATCACGGTCGCATGGGCCACGTTGTGGAACCAGTCGATCACCCGCGACGCCAGCGCCGGCTTCATCTGCCAGGTCGTCTCGCTACCGCCCTGGTCGATGCCCCAGAGGGAGACGACGGGGCGGCCGCCCTGTTGCTGGTACATCGCGCTCTGGGTGACGTGGAGGTCGTTGACCAGATGCAGCCAGTCGCTCGTCAGCTTGTTGAAGATGGCGTCTTCGTCGGCCTGGGTGCTGGTGTTCTCGAACTGACCGCTGACGTCGTACTCGATGAAGAACGAGCGGCCATTGTCTCCGGCCGCCTGCATGGCGTTGCGCAGCACGATGTCGTTTTCCTGGTACAGCATGTCGAGCGAGCCCAGGAAGCGCTGGAGGATCGCACCATCAACGCCGTATTCGCGCATCCAGCGGAAGTGCGTCTGTGCAGTGCCTGCATTCAACGACGAGAAGAAGTTCGCCTGCTTGCCACCGATCGTGAGTCCCGGGGCAGGGCAGAGGGCCTCGGCGGGATATTCATCGGTGATGGGGAAGGTCGGGATCGAGCTGTTCGTGGCCGTGGGGTCGATCTGCGAGATATAGGTCCAGTGGAACCAGTTGCTCTCGGGGCTTGGTGCACCCGGACAGTGGAACCATCCCTGATAGGCCGCGAACACCTTGTCGAGCACGGTCGAGGTATCGGCGACGTCGGCAGCCGATGCCATCACTGGCTGGAAGCACGCGAGCGCGATCATCGCGGCGAGAGTTTTTCTGAATGACATGGGTGTCCGATGGGTGGCGGGGTGATGCATCGTGGCCCGCCTGCCCAGGTTCGAACGTGTCTGGATTCACGCTTTCGGTAAGAGATTACGTCCAGCATGTCCGGGTAGTCATGCCGTCGCGTCCTGGCCCATCAGTCACATGCGACTCCGTCGTAGGCGCTGTTAGGCTGGATGCCCGCCGCACGTGAAGCAACGCCATGCTCCGTCGTCTTGCCTTGCTTGGTCTGTGCCTTCCTCTCGCGGCCTATGCCACGGATACCCCTGTGGAGACCTGGCTGGTCAAGACCGACCTCTGGGGCAATACGGCTTATCAGACGCTATCGCTGAGCCGGAACGGCGACACGTTGAGTGGAACCTTCGACGGTGACAGGTTGGTGGGAACGCGGCACGGCCCGTCGCTGGACGTGACAGTGACGGACGCCGACAAGGCGACCCATCACTTGAAGGCGACCATCGATGGCGAAGCGATGGTGGGCGTCGCGGACGATCCCGACACCAACCATCCCGGCAGGCGTGTGAGCCATGCGTTCACGGGTCGTCGCTTGCCCGAGCGCTCCCGTGCCTCGCCCCAGGTGGTCACGTTCACGCCCAAGGACTATGCCAACGAATTCTCCGCGAGTCGTGCGCCGGTGCTCACGCTCTGGCCGGGCGATGGCGTCCGTACACGCACCATCGATTCCGGTGGGGTGGATGAGAAGGGCGATACGGTGGCGCTGTTCGGCAATCCACAGGTGGGCCCGTTCTATGTCATGTCGGCTGAGCCGGGCGACACGCTGGTTGTCCACATCAAGCGCCTTCGCCTCAACCGTGACTACGCGGACAGCCTGGACAGCATCGTCGGGCCGGCACTGGGACAGTCGCTTGCAGGCAAGGCGCAGGAGCTAGGCAAGCCGATCCGCTGGAAGCTCGATCTCGCGAACGGGGTCGCGAGCCCCATGAGCCCGTCGCCTGCGCTCGCGCATTACCGCGTGCCAGTGCGGCCGATGCTGGGTGGCATGGCGGTCGCTCCCGGCTTCGGTTCGCCTGCGATGTCCACGGGGGACACGGGGCGCTCCGGTGGCAACATGGATTTCAACCAGGTGATCGAAGGCAACACAGTCTACCTGCCGGTGTACCAGCCCGGTGCACTGTTGTACTTCGGCGATGCGCATGCGCTACAGGGCGACGGTGAGACGTCCCAATACGCGTTGGAGACGTCGATGGACGTCGAGCTATCGGTCGACGTGATCCATGGCAAGACCATCGCCATGCCGCGTGTCGAATCACCGACGCAGATCATGGCGCTGGGGCAGGCCGGGTCGATCGACGAAGCCACGCGCGCGGCGACGACCGGATTGGTCAAATGGCTCGCCCAGGACTACGGTCTGAGCCTGTCCGATGCGGCGCAGGTGTTGGGCAGTGCCGTGCATTATTCGGTCGCGAATCTTGCCGGCCGCAGCGTGGGCGTCGCGGCGAGCCTGGACAAGGCCTTGCTGTCGAATCTGGGCAAGCCGGTCCAGCCGTCGCCCGCGAAGTAACGACGGGCCCGGCAGTGCCAGGACAGAGGTTTCTTCAAGACGCCGCGAATGGCCTGGGCTAGCGTTCGATGGCTTTCAGTCCGGCGCCTGGCCATGTGCGCCGTCGTTCGTCACCTGGATCGGGACAGCCCATGAACGCGACCGCGAAACTCCAGCACATCGGCCAGAGCCTCTGGCTCGACAACATCTCCCGGGACATGCTCGACACGGGGCAGCTCGAGACGTATATCCGCGACTTTTCGATTACGGGGCTGACCTCGAATCCGTCGATCTTCACCAAGGCGATCACGGGTGGGACCGACTACGACGCCCAGATCGCCACCGAGCGCGCGACGGGCGCAACGCCCGAAGAGATCGTGTTCCGTCTCATGGTCAAGGATCTCCAGCGCGCGGCGGATCTGTTCGCACCGATTCACGCGACGACTGGTGGCAGGGACGGTTGGGTTTCGATCGAAGTGTCGCCCCATCTGCTCGACGATGCGAAGGGTTCGCTGCAATGGGCGCAGACGCTTCATGCGCAAATGAATCGTGCTAATGCCTTCGTCAAGGTTCCCGGCTCGCCACAAGGCGCCGTCGCCATCGAGGAAGCCATCTTCCAGGGCATCGCGATCAACGTGACGCTGTTGTTCTCACGCGATCAATACCTGGCCGTGGCCGAGGCGTACATGCGTGGGATCGAGCGGCGCATTCTTGCCGGGCTCGACCCGAAAGTCCGCTCGGTGGCGTCGGTGTTCGTCAGCCGCTGGGATGCCGCTGCGGCGAAGCAGGGGCGGACGGACTTGCGCAACAAGCTCGGGCTCGCTGTCGCCGCCGATGTGTGGGATGGCTACCAGGGCGTGCTCGCGTCCGAACGCTGGAAGACGCTGGCTTCCGCGGGTGCGATGCCCCAGACCCTGCTCTGGGCAAGCACCGGTGTGAAAGATCCCGACGCCGACGACACGCTGTACATCACCGCGCTCGCCGCACCCGACACGATCGACACCATGCCCGATGCGACGTTGCGCGCCTTCGCCGATCACGGCAAAGTGCCAGACAAGGTGGGTCTCGATCGCGATGCGGGTGCCGCCGTCCGGCGCGCCGCCACCGAGGGCGGCCTCGATGTGGTTGCCCTGGCCAGGCAACTGCAGATCGACGGTGGCGCCGCCTTCGTCACCGCGTGGGACGAGTTGATCACACGCGTCGAAGGCAAGGTCACCGTCTAGGCCCATCGCCGATGAATCGGCTTCCACACGAGGCAGAGTGGTGCGATGTCCCACGTGCTTGTATTTCAACGCGCGCTCGTCTCGGAAGCCCCGTTGCTCACGAAACTGGCGTTCGCCTCCAAATCGCACTGGCCCTATCCGGTCGCCCAGTTAAAGCGCTGGGCACCTGCCCTCGAGGTCACGCCGTTGGAGATGGCCGGCTGCCCCACCGTGATCGCACGGTCGGGTGACACGGTGGTGGGGTTCTACCAACTCAGGAGCGGGGTGGAGGGAATCATGCGGCTGGAGCACTTCTGGCTCCTGTCCGCGTTCATGGGGAGAGGGTTCGGGCGGGCCATGCTGGCAAACGCTGCCGGAAGGGCCGGGGATCTCGGCGCCGAGCGCCTCAGTATCGAGTCCGATCCCTACGCCGAAGCCTTCTATCTTGCTTGCGGCGCCGTTCGCGTCGGCGAGGTACCCGCGCCGATCGAAGGCGCCGACGACCGGGTGCTTCCCGTCCTCGAATTGCCCTTGCCGTTGCCCGAAACGTCGTGAAACCTAGGTGAATTAAGGCGCTGAAGAGGCGGATTTCGCAGGGTTTTTTGCTATGGCGGGAGCCGGTTGATAACCGTTGCTTGATGATATATTTACCCGCTACGACAGCTAACAAGCCTGGTCATCATGAGCTCACCCGTACCCCGTGCGTCGCGCTCACGCGCGATGGATCAGCGCACGTCCATCGCGCTGGCCGCTGTTATCGTTTTTTTCGTGGTCAGCGGCGCGCTTGCGTACCTGAACATCCGGACCATCCGGGATGGCAACGAAAAGGTCATCCAGTCGCAGCAGACGGTCACTGCGCTCAGCGAGATCCTCTCCGCGGCGCAGGACGCGGAAACCGGGCAACGCGGTTTCCTGCTGACGGGGAACGAGCGTTATCTCGAGCCTTATCGGGCCGCGCTGGCGAGCATCCCGGCGCGTCTGGAGTCCATCCACGCCACGACCCGGGATAACGTCGGCCAGCAGGTGCGGCTGAAGGAACTCACCGTTCGCCTCGACGACAAGCTCGCCGAGCTCAAGGACACGATCGAGGTGCGGCGTGCCCGTGGGCTCGATGCCGCGCTGGTACTGGTCAACAGCGATCGCGGCAAGGCGGCCATGGATGCCGTGCGCAACCAGCTGGCCAGCATGCAGGCGGAGGAGTCGTCACTGCGCGACAAGCGCGTCGTGGAGATGACGGCCGCCTATGGCAACGCCCTGACCAGTGGCCTCCTCAGCGGTCTCCTCGGCGTCGCATTGACTGTCTTCGTGGCGGTGATGATCCGCAATGCGTCGCGTACGCGTCAGCGGGCGACGTGGTTGCAAGCCGGACAGCTCGAGCTGGCGGCCGTCATGGCCGGCGATCAGGAAACGGAGGCCCTCGGTGCGAACATCCTGGCGTTCCTCGGGCGTTTCGTCGACGCGCAAGCGGGAGCGTTGTTCGTCAACTCGGAGAGTTTCTACGAGCGCATCGGGGTCTACGGTCTTGCCGCCGGTCACGAGGTCGTCGCGCGTTTCCTGCCGGGGGAAGGCCTCCTCGGGCAGGCCGTCGCGGAACGCAGGACCTTCGTCATCGACGACGTACCGGACGGTTACCTCGCGATCGGTTCGGCCCTGGGCCAGGACAAGCCACGCCATCTGGTCCTGTTGCCGACCGTTGTCGACGGCGACGTCAACGGCGTACTCGAGCTCGGCTTCTTCAGTGCCGTGGATGAGGACGCCATCACGCTTCTCGAACAGGCTTCCGCCGCCATCGGTGTCGCGCTCCGCTCGGCGACCTATCGTGCCGACCTCAGCCGGCTCCTGGAAGAAACCCGTCGGCAGTCCGACTCGTTGCAGATGCAGGGCGAAGAGCTCCGCGTGTCCAACGAAGAACTGGAGGAACAGAGCCGCGCGCTCAAGCAGTCCCAGCACGAGCTCGAGCAACAGCAGGCGGAGCTGGAGCAGACCAACGCCCACCTCGAAGAGCAGGCCAATCAGCTCGAATCGCAGCGCGACGATCTGGCCCGCGCGAATGAAGTCATCGAGAACAAGGCGAAGGAGGTGCTGCGCGCAAGCCGCTACAAGTCGGACTTCCTCGCCAACATGTCGCACGAGTTGCGCACGCCGCTGAATTCGGCGCTGATCCTTTCCAAGCTTCTCGCCGACAATCCGCGTGGCAACCTGACCGAGGAGCAGATCAAGTTCGCCAATACGATCCACTCGTCCGGCAACGATCTGCTTACGTTGATCAACGACATTCTCGACCTGTCCAAGATCGAGGCGGGTCATATCGAGATCCACGCCGAGTCGCTGTCCGTCGAGCGGTTGATCAAGGGTCTTGTTCCGCAGTTCCAGCCAGTGGCCGAGCAGAAGGGCCTGATCTTCGAGGTGTCGACGTCACCGGATTGCCCGCCGATCGTCGAGACCGATCGTCAGCGCCTGGAGCAGGTGCTCAAGAACCTGCTGTCCAACGCCTTCAAGTTCACCGAGCAGGGCAGCGTCCAGTTGCATGTGTCGTGCGATGCCCACGGCGATTTCGTCTTCGCCGTGAGCGATACCGGTATCGGTATCTCGGCCGAGCAACAGACACGCATCTTCGATGCCTTCCAGCAGGCCGATGGCACGATCAGCCGCAAGTACGGCGGCACGGGCCTGGGCCTGTCCATTTCGCTGGAGCTGTCGCGCCTTCTCGGCGGCAGCATCGCGGTCGACAGCCAGGTGGGCAGGGGCAGCACCTTCAGCCTGACCCTGCCGCCGCTGCTGGGATCGGTTCGTGCGCCGGGCGCTGGCGAGTCGACCGCCCCGGTTGCCCTGGCCAACACGCCATCGCGCGACGATGTCGCGCTCCCGGTTCCGGTTCCCGCACCGAAGGTACCCGACGACCGCTTCGAACCGGCCGATCACCGGCGGGCGATCCTGGTTGTCGAGGACGACGAGCGGTTCGCCCAGATCCTCCTCGAACTGGCGCGCGAGATGAATTTCCGCTGCCTGATCGCCACCAGTGCGCAGGAAGCGCTCGCCCTGGCCCGGCACCATCTGCCGCAGGCGATCGTGCTGGACGTGGGCCTGCCCGACCAGTCGGGCCTTTCCGTGCTCGACATCCTCAAGCGCGACGTCCGCACCCGCCACATTCCCATCCACGTCGTTTCGGCGACGGATCACTCCCATGCCGCGATGTCGATGGGCGCGGTGGGCTACCTGCTCAAGCCGGTCAAGCGCGCGCAGCTGGCCGAAGTGCTGGGCAAGCTCGACGCCAGGCTCTCGCAAGCGGTGCGGCGCGTCCTCGTGGTGGAAGACGATGACGTCCAGCGCGATGCGATTCGCCAGCTTCTCGCGTCGGCCGATGTCGAAACCGTGGCCGCCGCGACGGCGGCGGAGTGCCTCGAACATCTCAAGAGCCAGACCTTCGACTGCATGGTGCTCGACCTCTCGCTGCCTGACGCCTCCGGCTTCACGCTGCTCGAGACGCTGAGCGGGGAGGGGATCCATGCCTTCCCGCCGGTCATCGTCTACACCGGTCGGGACCTCACGGCCGACGAAGAAGCACGCCTGCGTATCTATTCCCGATCGATCATCATCAAGGGTGCGAAGTCACCGGAGCGCCTGCTGGACGAGGTGTCGCTGTTCCTCCACCAGGTCGTGACCGAACTGCCGGCGGAACACCAGAAGATGATCCAGGAAGCGCAGCACCGCGATGCCTTGCTCGAAGGTCGGCGCATCCTGGTGGTCGAGGACGATGTGCGTAACGTGTACGCGCTGATCAATATCCTGGAGCCGCGTGGCTGTGTACTCACCGTCGCCCGCAACGGACAGGAGGCGATCGACGCGCTGAACAAGGCCAGCGACGGCTCGGGACAGGACATCGACCTCGTGCTGATGGATGTGATGATGCCGGTCATGGATGGCCTGACCGCCACGCGGGCGATCCGCAACGATCCTCGCTGGAAGAAGATGCCGATCATCGCGCTCACCGCCAAGGCCATGCCGGACGATCAGGAAAACTGCCTGAAGGCCGGTGCGAGCGATTACATGGCCAAGCCGCTGGATGTCGACAAGCTGCTTTCGCTGGTGCGCGTATGGCTCGCGCAGTGACGACGATGGAAGACAGCGCGGCCGATCGTCTCGAGGCGATCGAGATCGAGCTGATCCTGCAGGCGCTGTTCCAGCGCTTCCACTACGATTTCCGCGGCTATTCGCGGGCGTCGGTCACCCGGCGTCTGCGGCAATTGCGCGACAAGCTTGGCTATCGCACGCTGTCGGCCATGCTGGAAGCGCTCCTGCACGATCCGTCCATTGGCCCCCAGGTCGTGAGCTACCTGACCGTCCAGGTCAGTGAGATGTTCCGCGACCCATCCTACTTCCGTGCCTTGCGCGAGCATGTCGTGCCGCACCTGCGCACCTATCCGTCGCTGAAGGTGTGGGTCGCGGGTTGTAGCAGCGGTGAGGAGTTCTACTCGCTGGCGATTCTGTTTCGTGAGGAAGGCCTGGAGCAACGGACCATGTTCTACGCGACGGATATCAACGCCGGGGCACTCGAGGCGGCATCCGCCGGGGTGTACAACCTCGATCGCATCCGTGGCTTCACGGAAAACCATCAACAGTCCGGCGGCCGGTCCTCGTTGTCGGATTACTACACGGCGGCTTACGGCAAGGCCTCGTTCGATCGTTCGCTGCGGGAGCGGGTGGTATTCGCCGACCACAGCCTGGTGACCGATGCGGTGTTCGGCGAGATGCACCTGATTTCCTGCCGCAACGTGCTGATCTATTTCGACAACTCGCTGCAGGACCGCACCATCGGGCTTTTCAGCGATTCGCTCATACGCAAGGGATTCCTCGGCCTCGGCTCGAAGGAAAGTCTGCGCTTCTCCGCCCATGCCGATGCGTTCCAGGACTTTGTCCTCGAGGAACGGATCTACCAGAAGCAGGACCATTGACGTGGTTTCTCCCATCATCGGTAAGGACGCGGCCACCATGAGCCCGGTACATTTTCTTCTCGTGGACGACCTCGAAGACAACCTCGTTGCGCTCGAGGCACTGTTGCGTCGCGACGACCTGGTCTTGCTCAAGGCACGTTCGGGAGAAGAAGCCCTCGAGCTCCTGCTCGTGCACGACGTGGCATTGGGGCTGCTCGATGTGCAGATGCCCGGCATGGACGGCTTCGAGCTGGCCGAACTCATGCGTGGCAACGAGCGCACGCGCAACGTGCCGATCATCTTCCTGACCGCGAGCAATACCGATAACCACCGGAAGTTCCGGGGCTATGAGGCCGGCGCGGTCGACTTCATCCAGAAGCCGG
Organism: Luteibacter rhizovicinus DSM 16549; assembly: GCF_001887595.1. Lineage (NCBI taxonomy): Bacteria > Pseudomonadati > Pseudomonadota > Gammaproteobacteria > Lysobacterales > Rhodanobacteraceae > Luteibacter > Luteibacter rhizovicinus. The sequence continues at coordinate 4,232,278 of NZ_CP017480.1, read as the reverse complement.
TCGAGTGGGACATCCTGCGCAGCAAGACGAAGGTGTTCTTCGACCTGCATCGCCAGAAGCAGCAGATCGCGGCGCAGCGCGACGAACTCGAAGCCTACGCCGAGACGCTCACCCGGTCGGATCGCTACAAGGACCAGTTCCTGGCCATTCTTGCCCACGAACTACGCAACCCGCTTACGCCGTTGCGCATGGGGCTGGACGTGCTCAGGGGCCAGCCCACACCCGAGCGAACGACGCAGATCCACGGCGTCATGGACCGTCAGCTGGTCCACCTGGTGCGCCTGGTGGACGACCTGCTCGATGTGTCGCGAGTCAGCCAGGGCAAGGTCGTGCTCAAGCGCGAGAAAGTCGAGATTGCCGACATCGTCCAGGCGGCGCTCGAGGCCAGCCAGCCCTTCGTCGAAGGCGGCAACCATACGCTGCGCGTCACGGTGGCGCCGCATGCCCTGTGGGTCAGCGGCGACAAGACCCGCTTGACCCAGGTCGTGGGAAACCTCCTCAACAATGCGGCCAAGTACACGCCATCGGGCGGCACCCTCACTCTCAACGCGTATCGCGACGAGCAGGACGTGGTCATTGCCGTGTCGGATAACGGCATGGGCATACCGCTATCGATGCAGTCGAACATCTTCGAGCTCTTCACCCAGGTCGGTGAGCATCTGACGCGCTCCCAGGGTGGTCTCGGCATCGGCCTCGCCCTGGTGAAGCAGCTCGTGTCGATGCACGAGGGATCGATCGCCGTGAGCAGCGATGGCGAAAACCTGGGCAGCACGTTTACCGTGCGCCTTCCGCTTCTGGTCGCTCATGACGATGAGGTGTCGTCGCGCACGGCCGGCGCCGTCGCCCCGAATGGACAGGCGCTGCGCATCCTCGTTATCGACGACAACGCGGATATCGCCGAAACCATCGGCTGGCTGTTGAGCGACATGGGCCACATGCATCGCCTGGTGCTCGACGGACGGACGGCCCTCGATGCCGCTCGCGACTTCGAGCCGGATGTGGTCCTGCTGGATATCGGCATGCCCACGATCGACGGCTACGCGGTGTGCCGGGCATTCCGTGAGGACCCGGGTCTCAGGTTCCTGCCGATCATTGCGCAGACCGGCTGGGGCCAGGAAGCCGACAAGGCGGCGACCGCCCGGGCGGGCTTCGACTACCACCTGGTCAAGCCGGTGGGCTACGGCGAGCTGCAGCAGGCGCTTGCCTTCGTAACACAGCTGGAGCGCGCGCAGGTTGGCTGAGAGGTCGACAACCTTTTAGCCCCCCAAGGGCACGCACCCCGGTATGAGCCGGTTTTACCGGCGATCCCGCGGCAGCGGGCCAGTTCATCGCGAGCACCCGATCGCCGATGAATCGGCTCCCACAGGGGGCAGGTTATCGCGAGCACCCGATCGCCGATGAATCGGCTCCCACAGGGGCAGGTATGAAGCTTGTTTTTGCTCACCAACTCCGTGCCTTGGCGGCGTTGTCGGTCGTGGTGAATCACTACTGGGGAATCTTCTTCTCGCCTGTGGTGCGGGCGATCGTCGGCGTACCGGCGAGCTTCGTGCCGGTGCAGCCGGAATATACGCGGCACGTGCTTGCGCCGGGGGCAGGTGGTTTTCTCTACGGCGCTTTCGGCGTCGGCGTGTTCTTCCTCATCAGCGGCTTCGTCATCCCGATCAGCCTTCGGCAGCTTTCGACAGGGCAGTTCCTGATACGCCGCTTCTTCCGCATCTATCCGGTGTACTGGTTCTGCCTGCTGATCAGCCTGGCCATGTACGGCGTGAGCGCCTGGTATTGGTCGACGCCGTTGTCCGACCGGGTGAGCGTGTCTTACGTGGCGAGCAACCTTCTGCTGCTACACAGAGCAGCCGGCATACCGTCGCTGGATTTCGTCTGCTGGTCGCTGGCGGTGGAAGTGAAGTTCTATGTCGTGTTCGCACTGATCGTACTGATCGGGAAGGACGCACGGCAGGTAGTCCGGCTTTCCATCGGGCTGCTCACCATGTGTTGCGTTGCCACATACCTGACGACGCATGGCGCCTCTCCGGATTCGTTTATCGCGTACCTGGTCTCCGACATGAAGTACATGAGCTTCATGTTCCTGGGCTGCCTTTTCTACTACGTGCTCTACGATGAACTCGACGCACGTTCAGCCTTTGGCTATGGCACGCTCATCTTCGTTCTGTTCGCGGCGATCGGCGCCATGCACGAGGCGCAGGTGTTCGGGCCGCTGGTGAAAAATTACACGTACGCCCTCGTTCTGTTCGCGCTGTGTTATCGGCTCAGGGACACCTTCAGGAAGAACCGGATCCTCGATTTCCTCGCGGACATAAGCTTCCCGCTCTACCTGGTGCATTCGATGATCGGGTACGTGACCATGCCGATACTGATCGACCGTGGTATGTCCTACTCCCTTGCTTCCCTCGCGTGCGTCGGTCTGGCAATTCTTGTCGCCTGTCTTGTGCATGTCTACGTCGAATTACCCGCCAATGCCCTTGGCAGGCGTGCCTCAAGAATCGCCCCTGGGCGGGTCCCGGCAGGTATTTGACATTCGTAACTTCGTCCAGCAGCATGTGACGAGGTTCGGACATCTAAACGTCCCGTCCCCCTGGACACATCGCGAGGCAACACCCTTTTGATCCCGCAGCAGCTCACCAACACGCATTCCACAGCCGTCGCTACGTCGATCGCTGCGTGTTGTTGTCGCCGTACTGCCTGATCCGCCAGCGCTGAGGCGCTGAGCCCTGCCGTCACCCTGGCGGTTCGCTTGCCCTGATCCCACGTCACACGCGGCTGCCTGCCGCGACGTCATGACGTTGCCTGAAAACGAAGGAACTCCCCATGCGGCCTTTCCCGCCCTCGCGCGTCGCCCTGTCCCTGTTCATTGCTGCCGCGTTATATGCCGGAGGCGCCCACGCCCAGGACACACAGGCCGGTAGCCCCAGCCATCCCGGCGACCCCAGCGGTGCCGCCACCAAGTTGCAGACCGTCGTGGTCACCGGCACCCGCTCGGTCAATCGCAGCCAGAGCAGCTCCCTCTCGCCGATCGATGTCGTTTCCTCGCAGGATCTGCAGTCCTTCGGCGATACGCAGCTCGGCGCCGTCCTGTCGCGTCTCGCGCCGTCACTGAATTTCCCGCGTGCGCCCGGTAACGATGGCTCAGGCATCGTGCGCCCGGCCGCCTTGCGCGGCCTTTCGCCCGACGAGACGCTGGTCCTGGTCAATGGTAAACGCTGGCACACGGGGGCCTTGCTCAACCTGCAGGGTGCGCTCGGGCGGGGTTCCGCACCTGCCGACCTCAACTCGATTCCGATCTCGGCCATCGACCACATCGAGATCCTGCGCGACGGCGCGTCGGCACAGTACGGCTCGGACGCCATCGCGGGCGTGATCAACATCGTGCTGAAGGGCGCCGCAGGCAAGGGAACCAACGAGGCGAGTGTCACGGCGGGCCGATACAGCGCCGGTGACGGCAAGCAGTGGCAGGGCGATGCGAGCCTGGGCGTTCCGCTCGGCGGTGACAAGGGGTGGGCACGCATCAGCGTGGTCGACGGGCACGCGGATGCGACGGACCGGGGAGGGCGCGACTACCGCGATCCCACCTCGCCCGTGTATGGCCAGAAGACGCAGCGCATCGGCGAGCCGGACATCACGACACACCAGGCTTTGTTGAACGTCCAGTACGCGCTCGCGTCGAACATCGATTTCTATGCCTTCGCCGACACCAGTAGCCGCGAAGGTACCTCACCCGCGCTGTTCCGTACGTACAACAGCGCGCGCAACGTGCCTTCGATTTATCCCGATGGTTACCTGCCACTCAACGACGTGCGCTCGATCGACAGCGCCGTCGTGGCCGGTGTGCGTGGCACGACCGAGGGTGGTTGGCGCTGGGATATCAGCGGCAACTACGGCCGCAATCGGGTCAGCATCGACCCGATTCACACGCTCAACGTCGATCTCGGCGCGGCCAGTCCCACCCGGTTCAACGCGGGCCGCCTGATCGCGACGCAGAAGGCGTTCGATGTCGATATCGCTCGCGATCTCACCCTCGGCTGGCTGGATAATCCGGTCACGCTGGCGTTCGGCGTCGAGTATCTTCACCAGGCGTACGAGATCGAGCCGGGCGATCCGGCCTCGTATTTCGGCACGGGTTCACAGGGCTTTCCGGGCTTCCAGCCGGGTGACGCGGGCAAGAACACCCGGCACGACATCGCCGAGTACCTGAGCCTGGAGAACCAGATTACCGACAAGCTGAGCGGTTCGCTGGCCCTGCGCCATGAGGATTACACCGACTTCGGCAACACGACGTCTGGCACCTTGTCCGCGCGCTACGACTTTACCGACAGCTTTGCGCTGCGTGGCACGGCCGCCACGGGCTTCCGCGCGCCGTCCTTGCCGCAGCAGTTCTACTCGACGACGTCGACCAATGTGATCGGTGGCGTGCCCACGCAGATCCGTAACTTCGCGGTCGGCAACCCGGTCGCCCAGGCGTTGGGCGCGGAACCGTTGAAGGCCGAGAAGTCGCACAACTACACGCTGGGCGCGGTGTACGCGCCGGGCGCATGGACCCTTTCGCTGGATCTCTACCAGATCACCATCGGCGACCGGATCGTGCCTTCCGAGAACCTCGTCGGTGACCAGGTTCAGGCGTATCTCTCGAGCCAGGGCTTCGCGAATATCCAAGGCGGCAGCTACTTCACCAATGCCTTGAAGACGCGCACGCGCGGCGTGGACTTCAGCAGCGGCTATCGCCTGGACCTGGGCACGGCCGGTACGCTGCAGTTCACGGCGGCGTACAACCGCAACCATACGTCGATCCTGTCCGTGGCGCCGAATCCGCCGTCACTGGCCGCCAGTGGGCTGGAGCTGGTGCGCGTGGGACACATCGCCCAGGGCTACATCACCGATGGCGCGCCTCGCGACAAGATCGCCCTGGGTACCGATTACGGGCTGGGTCACTGGAACCTCCACGGTGCGCTGACGCGATACGGCCAGTTCACCGTCAACCAGGACCCGGTGAGCAATCCGGGCTTCGATCAGGTGTTCCCGGCACGCTGGCTGCTCGACCTGTCGGCAAGCTATGCGGTCAGCGGCTGGACGTTCACCGCGGGCGCCGACAACCTGACCAATGTCTATCCGCAGAAGTACAAGGCCGGTAGCGACGGTGCCGTCGGCGGGACGTGGCCGTACCCGGACTATTCGCCGTTCGGGTACAGCGGTCGCTACCTGTATACGAGGGTCAGCTATCGCTGGTGACCTGGATCACCTGCCGCGAGAAGCGCTCCATTTCCTCCAGTTGCGGGCTCATCTGCAACAACAGCAGGTCGAGTCCCGCAGCGGAGAATTCGGCGATGCGTGCACGCACCTGCGCGGGCGTTCCCACCAGGCCCGGGCGAAGACCGCGATTGGATACCGAGTATTCCTTGATCTTCAGTTCGCGCTCGAGTTGCGTTCCGGACAGCCACTGTTCGAAGTTGGCGAAGCCGGGGGCCTCGGTGTCCAGTGCGGTGATGCGCTCGACCTCGGCCTGGGCGTCTTCTTCGGTGTCGCGGACGATCGCATAAGCGGCCATGCCGTACTGCATGGGGGGCAAACCATTGCGCTCGCGACGCGCACGCATGTCCGCGATCTTCTCGGCGATGAACTCCGGCTCGTCGCCGTGCATGACATAGGCATCGCAGCGCAGGGCGATCAGCGACTTGGCGGCCTCCGATTCGCCACCGGCGTAGATGGTCGGTCGCGGCGACGACAGCGGTTTCGGTTCGCAGATGGCGTCTTTCAGCTGGTAGCGTTCGCCGGTGAAGGTGAAGGGTGTCTGCGACCACAGGCCGTCGACCACCTGCAACCATTCGCTGGTGCGGGCATAACGGTCGTCATGTTGATCGAACTGCAGGCCGTACTGGTTGGCTTCATCGGCCCACCAGGACGACACCACGTTCAGGGCCAGTCGGCCGCCCGAGATGCGATCGATGTTGGCGGCCTGCTTGGCGAAGAGGGCCGGCTGATGAAAGTTGGGGCGCACGGCCACCATGATTTCCAGCTTCTTCGTCACCGCGGCAAGCGCGGCCGCACTCGACCAGGCATCGAGCGCCGGCTCGGTGACGCCCTTGATGTCGTTGAGGTTCAACTCGGCGATGAGCGTGAGGTCGTAGCCGATTTCTTCGGCGCGCCGACACAGATGGCTGAGGTATTCCCAGCTGGCCTCCATGTTCTCGTCGCGGATATTGCGCAGCCATCCGCCGAAGACCGGCGCCCAGAATCCATACCTCATGCTGCTTTCCCCGTGGTGGCATCGATGGCGTGGGTCAGGTAGTCGACCAGTTTTTCGTGCGGATCCCAGCCGAGCACGTTGAGCGGGTCGGCCACGAAGTTGGAGAGACCGTTGATGTCGTAGAAGCGACGGGCGCCGTCGCGGTCGTCGATCATGAATTCGATGCCGCCGATATCGAGCTTTGCCGCACGCGCTATCGCCTCGACGGCGCGTATCGCCTCGGCATCCGGGGTGTACTCGCTCACCGTGACCGTCGGTTTGTCGATCAGGCAGACGTCGGCGGGACACAGGTCGAAGGTTCCGCCGTCCGTATTGAGTGAGATGGCGTAGAGGAACTTGCCGTCCAGGGTCTCCATGCGGACCATGCGCTGGTCGCGCGCCGGCACGTATTCCTGCACCAGGGTGACGCTGTCGATACCTTTCGGCGTGGTGCCATCGGCGACGGCCTGTGCCAGTTCTTCCAGTGTGTCGTAGCGCGACACGCCGGCCCCCGATCCGCCGATATTCACCTTGACGATGACCGGAAAACGCAGTCCCCTGGTGGCTGCGACGATGTCGGCCTGTCGGTGAACGACATGCGTGGCGGGGATGTCCAGCCCCAGCGACGTGATCACCGACATCTGCCGCGCCTTCGAGGCATCGATCGCGAGGGCAGGGGTGCCGTTGATCACACGCGTTCCATTCAACTCCCAGTGCGCGTAGAGCGACTGAGCGTAGAAGATGGGATGTTCGTCCTGGCGCAGGAAGGAACTCATGGCCAGCCGACTGAAGACGAGCGGGGCGGGCGCCTTCTTCTGTGCGATATCGAAGCCATGATCCTGGAACGAGATGGCCTGGTAAGTCACGCCGCGGCGATCGAGGGCGGCGAAAAGTGGCTTGAACCATTCGGGGTGTTCGTAAACGATCGCCAGCGACGGTGCGTTCGACATGCGTGGGTTTCGATCTGTAAGGACTTACAGAGAATTCACATGGCCCGGGTACAAAGTCAAGTGAAGATGGAAGTCTGGACGTCTTAACGTTCGCATGATCTTCCGATGCGCGTCCCCGTTCGTCCCTGCATGGGCGCCTTTCGTCCCTTTCGGATGGCAACGGCGGCCGGAAAGGGAGAGAGTGCTGCCTGGTCCACGGGAGGGGAGGGCACGTATGGTGTCTCGCAGCATCACGATCGTCGCTGGCACGGCGGCGTTGGTTCTCGTGGCGGCCGTCGTCGCCTTTCATGCGCTCTCGGTCGGGGACCTGTTTAGAACGGCGACCAACTCGGTCAGTCGCTCCCTCTGCGGTGCGGCCTTTATTTCGCACGTCGACCCGGATCGCCTCTTTCGTGAAGAGCAGTTGCCCAACATGCGCTCCATCGGTTGGGCGTTGCGTTACCGGGTCGATCGCGAACGGCACGACGTCCGCACGACGGTCCTCGGCGGGTTCGGTGCGCGTGCGGTTTATCGGCGAGGTTTGGGCTGCGTTCTCCTGCACGGTGATGATGCGACGCCGAATCCGGCCGGCTTCGCCGGCACGCTGAGCGATGCCTCCAGCGATGACCCTGACCCGTGGGGCGCCGCCGTGGTCGAGACGACCGACCCTGCCATTCGTGCGGCGCTGGATCTCGCCTTTTCCGAACCCAATCCCCAGAGTCCGCGGCACACCAAGGGCATCGTCGTGCTTCACGATGGCAAGCTGATCGCGGAGCGCTATGCCCCCGGCTACGGTCCCGACACCCCGATCTGGGGTCATTCCCTGTCGAAATCGCTGACCCAGGCGCTGGTCGGTATTCTCGTGCGTGAAGGCAAGCTTCGTGTGGATCAGAAGGCGGGACTATCGGCTCATCCGGACGTCACCGTCGACCAGTTGCTTCGTATGGACAGCGGCCTGCCTTTCGACGAGACCGACGGTCCGCTCAACCCGATGACGCGTATGTTCTTCCTCGAAAGCGACATGGCCGGGTACGCGGAAACCGTGCCCCTGATCCACGCACCCGGCACCGCGTGGGCGTACAGCAATCTCGGCTACGTATTGCTGTCGCGGGTCGCCATGGATGCCGCCGGTGCCCGCGACGCCGTGGCGGCCGAAACCTTCGTTCGAGACGAACTGTTCGCTCCGCTCGGCATGCGTCACGCGGTGATCGAGACCGATGTAGCGGGGACCCCGGTCGGGTCGAGCCATGTGTATGCATCCACCCGCGATTTTGCCCGCTTCGGCCAGCTCTATCTGGACGACGGCGTCGTCGATGGCCGGCGGATCCTGCCCGAGGGCTGGGTGGCATACAGCCACTCGCAGACGCTCGATACCGGCTATGGCGCTGGCTTCTGGACGAACCTGGTCGAGCACGGCACCGTGCCGGTCTGGGGCGCGCCGTGGGGCCTGCCGGAACTGCCGAAGGACATGTTCTTCGCCCGGGGCGCGTTCGGCCAGTACATCGTGATCGTACCGTCGGAACACCTGGTGGTCGCGCGCCTGGGCATCAGCGTCAACGGGGGCACCGGCATAGGCGACGTGGTCGCTCGGATCATCGCGGCCCTGCACGGGCGGCGCGAGTCGCAGTAATCCTTGCGACATACCTCTCCGTATCGGACTTTTGGGTGCTACCGGCGGGCCAGGATCGTGGCTAGGCTCGTCCGTGGCAACTTGCCCGGGGAAATGGAATGAGCAGCGTCGATATTGGCCGGACCTCGTCGAGGGTCGTGCGGCCACCGTTCTATCTTGTCATGTCGCTGGCCATGGCCGCGGTGATCATCGGGGGGTTCTCCACGACGGTACCGGACGATGTCGCGGCCGGACCCAAATTTCCGCTACTCCTCGCCATCCACGGCATGGTGTTTACCCTGTGGATCGTGCTCTTCGTCGCGCAACCGGCGATCGTCGCACGCGGCTCGCTCAAGCTTCATCGCCGGGTCGGATGGATCGGAGCGGGACTTGCCGCCGCGATGGTGCTCATGGGCCTGGCGGCGACGTTCTACGCGATCCACTCCAATCACATGCCTTCCTTCTTCCCGGCGCCGCTGTTCCTGGTGATGAATACGATAGGCATCGCGGTCTTCGGCGGCATGGTTGCGGCTGGCGTGACGCTGCGCAAAAAAGCCGAGTGGCACAAGCGCCTGATGCTCTGCGCGACCATATCGATTCTGGGCCCGGGTCTCGGAAGGTTGTTGCCGATGGAATCGTTCGGCCGCGCGGCGCCCATGGTGATGTTCGCCGCGATCCTGGCGTTTGGCCTGGCCGGGCCGATCTACGACATCATCATCCGTCGCCGCGTGCACCCGGCCTACCTCTGGGGCGTCTCGACGATCATGGTCAGCATGGTGATCACCGGGCCGATCGCGTTCACCCCGGCGGCGAGCGAGTGGGTGACCTTCATCCGTTCGCTTTAGCGGCGACCGTTCGACACGGGTTTCGGACCGCTCGTCCCTCGGACCGTGCCGTCCATCCTGCCGCGCACGACGGGAAGAGGCGTTTGACGTAGCGTTCGACCATGCACCCGACTGACGGCACTGTTCTCGACGTGGAGCGACTCTCATACTTGGCGCGCCCCGCCGGGAAGAACGTCGTGACCGATCCCATGACATGGCCAACGTGGAAAAAATGGGCGCTGGTGTGGGCCGTGTGGACCGTGCTGGCGGTTTCCTACGCGGCCAGTTCGGTCGTCTCCGCTCGCGCCGAAGGCCATCCGGGCGGCTGGTTCCGGCCGCTGGTCTGGACCTTCCTCGACTTCTACCTGTGGATGTTCCTGACGCCCCTGGTCGCCTGGCTCGGTCGGACGACGGCGCGAGAGAGCTGGGGAAGGTTCTTCGCCATCCATGTGCCGGCAGGGCTGATGCTGGCGACGATACAGGTGTCGCTGACCCTGTCGCTTTACTGGGCGATCTGCGGGCCGTCGGCATCGATGAAGGACATGACGTTTGCGGCCTTCGTGCGCATGCAGTTCGTCTACAACACCCACCTGAGCTTCATCACCTACGGTGTCTTGCTCGTGCTGCTCCGCGCGATTCACTCGCAGCAGCGTCTGCGCGACGAGCGAATGCGTAATTCGCATCTGGAAACACAGCTGGTGCAGTCCCAGCTGCAGACCCTTCGCGTGCAGCTGCAACCGCATTTTCTCTTCAATACCTTGAACGCCATCTCCGCGCTCGCACTTGCCGACCCGATGCAGGCACGCCTGATGATTTCGCGCCTGAGCGATTTCCTCCGTCTCACCCTGGAAGAGCGCCACTCGCAACAGGTGCCGCTCTCGCGTGAGATCGAGTTCCTCGAGTGCTATCTCGGCATCCAGCAGGTGCGCTTCCAGGATCGTCTGATCACGCATATGGATGTCGCAGGCAATACCGTTCACGCCCTCGTGCCGAACATGATCCTGCAGCCGCTCGTGGAAAACGCGCTGCGCCATGGACTGCTGGACAAACCCGAGCGCGGCACCCTGCATATCCTGACGCGCCGGGATGGCGACGATTTGCACGTGCAGGTCGACGACGACGGGCTTGGCCTGCCACCGGAGGGCCCCACCGACGGCATCGGTCTGGGCAACACGCGAACCCGCCTGGACATGCTCTTCGGCGGCTCGGCCACGTTGGAGCTGTCGCGGCGACCCGACGGCGGTACGCGTGTCGACATGCGCTTTCCGTACCGGGAGCAGGCGGCATGAGCACGCCCGCTATCCGCGCACTGCTGGTCGACGATGAAGTGCTGGCTCGTCTCGCGCTGCGCCAGGCGCTCGCCTCGCATCCGGACATCGCCATCGTCGGCGAATGCGGCAATGCCGCCGAAGCGAAGCAGGCGATCGCGGCGCTCGAGCCGGAGCTCCTGTTCCTGGATATCCGCATGCCGGGGATGGACGGCTTCCGGTTGCTGCACGGCATGCAGCGCAGCAGCCTGCCCATGGTCGTCTTCGCGACGGCGTACGGGCAGCACGCCCTGCGGGCGTTCGATGCGAATGCCATCGATTACCTGCTGAAACCGATCGACCAGGCGCGTTTCGACCAGGCCATGTGCCGGGTGCGTCAGCACTGGCAGGGCCTGAACATGGCGCCGACGCCTGCACCGACGGCGTACCTGCAACGTATCAGCGTGCCCAGCGGCGAGCGCATCCGGGTCATTGCGACCGCCGACATCGACTGGATCCGTGCCGATGGCAACTACGTGCGCATCCATGCGGCCGGTACCTCGCACCTGCACCGCGAACCGCTGACCGGTCTGCTGGCGACGCTCGATCCCGCGCGGTTCCTCCGTATCCATCGTGGCATCGTGGTGAACGTCGACCGCATCGCCGAGGTCCATCCCCTGTTCCAGGGCAGTGCCGAAGTCGTGCTGCACGACGGCACGCGACTCAACCTGAGTCGTCGCTTCCGCGCCAGCGCCCGTCATGCCCTCGGCATGAGCTGACCGCTCGCACCACGTCACCCACCGCTCGTCCCGGACAGCACACCATCGATCACATCCTGCATGCGGCGTCGCTCCGGTCGGTGCATCGTTTACAGGGTCAAACACACTCTGTGACGAGGAACGTAGTCATGCGATCGAGCACATACCTTCTGACTTCCACGCTCGTGCTCGGCCTGATCGGAGCCACGGCGATGGCCGGTGAATTGCTGGCCCCGGGCATCGTGTCCACGGGGCTTCAGGAAACGTCCGCCGCGATGATGCCGGACGGGAAGACCGTGTATTTCATGCGTTCGGATTTCGCCGAAAAGGACGACACGATCCTGGTCTCGCACCGTGACGGGAAGCAATGGTCGCTACCGGAGGTCGCGCCATTCTCCGGTCAGTGGCACGATTCCGAGCCAGCGATTTCGCCTGACGGCAAGCGCCTCTACTTCGTGTCGAACCGCCCGGTGAGGGCCGGGGACGCGGCGCTGGTCGCCGAGATGGATGGCAAGCAATTCCCCGGTACCAACCTGTGGTACGTGGAACAACAAGCCCATGGCCAGTGGGGTCCTGCCACGCACGTCGATGGTGAACTCAACGACGGCGCGCAGATCTACAACCCCTCCATCGCGGCAAGCGGCAATATTTATTTCTCCGCGCACCGTGCGGACTCGGGGAAGTTGTACCAGCTGTACGTGGCGCGTCGCACGGCGTCGGGTTATGCGGCACCCGAGCGCGTCGATCTGGGCGACGTGGCGAAGAATCGGATGGACCCGGGCATCGACCCCCAGGAGCGCTACATCGTCTACTCCGGCAACGAGGGCGATTCGGTCGGCAGCGCGGATATCTACATCAGCTTCCGCGGCGTGGACGGCACCTGGGGCAAGCCCGAGCGGTTGCCGGGTGACATCAACAGTGCCTCGCTGGATATCGCCCCCGCGCCAGGCCGCGTGTTCGGTGAGCTGTACCTTTCGAGCAATCGTTCGGACGGTCCGCGCTATCCGAAGGCGCGCGATGACCTGGCCTCGCTCCAGCGTCGCCTGTCGTCACCCGAGAACGGTTCGCGCAACATCTGGCGCTTCGACATTTCGCTGACCTTGAGGGATCACGGGCTGGATCACTGAACGATTCCGTGAAAGGATGTCCGGGCTAGTCTGAAAGCAGGGACGCTGCCATCCAAGCCCAGGTGCATGACAGGTGACCTTCCTAGATAGCGCGATGCTTCTCGGCGTCGGTGTTCTCGTCCTCGACTTCCTGTCGTGGCGCTTCCTTCGCTTCGGCGGCCGGAAAGGACACACATTCGTACGGATACCCCTGTTTCTCCTGCTGTCCTATGTCCTGTGGACCCATGGGATGGTGCCGTTCGCCGAGGCGCCCTGGAAAGACGACCCCTTCCGGCACGTCGTGGCCCAGGTGCTCGAGTTGACCTGGTGGCTGCAATTCGCGCAGATCGCCACGGCCCTGATGAGCGCCTTCATCCTTCCGCAGGGGCTGCGCGAAAAACTCTTCCGTGACGTGGTCCAGGCCCTGACGTTCACCGGCGCGCTGGTGGCCGGTCTGGGCTTTGTCGTCAACATGCCGATCGGCGGCCTCCTCGCCACGTCGGGTGCCGTGGCCATCGTGATCGGCCTGGCTGTACAGAGCACCCTGGCGGACGTCTTCTCTGGCGTCGTGCTGAGTGCGACCGAGCCTTTCAGTATCGGCGACTCGGTCACCATCGGCGACATCCAGGGCGAGGTCATCGAGAGCAACTGGCGGGCGACGACCCTGCTCAATGGCGACGGGAATACGGTCATCGTGCCGAACAGTTCCGCAGCCAAGTTGAACATCATCAACCAGAGCCGGCCGGAAAAGACGCACGGTGTGGATGTGCCTGTCCAGGTCACCACCCATGCGCGACCGGCGACCGTCATCGCCGCACTGACGGATGCGGTGACCAGCACTCGCGGCATTCTCGCCATGCCTGCACCGACCGTAACGGCTGTCGGTCTCCGCGGAAAACACGTCGATTATCGCGTGGTCGTCTACGTCGACGCGATGAGCGCGAAGATCAAGGTACGCAATCAACTGATCGATCAGATCCACCGGCATTTCCTTGCCAACGGTATTCCGCTGTCCTCCGGTGAGCCGGTGCACGATCTTTCCCGTGACGCGGTGAGCCTGCTCCGCGAGATCGACATGTTCCGGGCGCTGAGCGAAGCGGAACTGACGCAGCTCGCCGAAGCGATGGAGCGCAAGCAGTTCGAGCCGGGCCAGATGATCTACGAAGTGGGTACCACCTGCCCGGATGAGCGCCGTGCGCTGTACATCGTCACGTCCGGGGTGGCTTGTCTCCTGGCCGAGCACGCCGGGCGCTACGTCGAGATCGCCCGCCTTTCACCGGGCGATGCCGTGGGCAGGGCAGGCATCCTTACCGGTGAGAGCGTGCCCATCAAGCTCTGCGCCATCGGCCATGTCTCGGTCGCCTGGGTGCCGAAGGCGGCACTGACGCCGATCCTGCAGGCCAATCCCGCGGCGGGGCAGGACATGCTCGATGGACTCGTCGCCTTCCAGGCGATCGCGTCCGAAGCGTTCAAGGACCTGCCGGTGCATGCGGATTCGCATGCGGATATCTTCCACCGCCTGTTGGCGAGCATGCGTCGCCTGCATAGCCTGACGCCCAGGCATTGATCATGGTCTCTGCCCGGGTGGCGCTCAGCCGCCCTGAAGCGCCGGCTCGCCCGCCCGCAGCTTCCTGCCGGGACGGCTGGGCAGCGCGTGCCGCCAGATGCGCCAGATGACCTGGCCGAACTGACGGGGCAGGGAGCCGGTGTTGTAGTTCTGGCCATAGCGCGCGCAGATCGCTTTCACTTCCACGGCGATCGCGGCGTAACGATTCGCCGGCAGGTCGGGATAGAAGTGGTGTTCGATCTGGTGGCTGAGGTTGCCCGACAACACGTTGATCAGCTTGCCGCCGGCGATATTGGACGAACCGCGCAACTGGCGCAGGTACCAGTGGCCGCGCGATTCATTACGAATCGACTCCTTCGGAAAGACCTCGGCATCGGCGGTGAAATGGCCGCAGAAAATGATGACGAAGGTCCAGATGCTGCGCAGGGTGTTGGCGAGCATGTTGCCCAGGAGGACGGGCAGGAAGAACGGCCCGGCCAGCAGCGGGAACACGACATAGTCCTTGAGCAGCTGACGACCCATCTTGCGGCGCACCGGGCGGAAATCCTCGCGCATCTGCGCCGTCGACTTCTTGCCGGCGAACCAGCGACCCACGCGAAGCTCCTGGATGGCCACGCCCCACTGGAACAGCACCATGAAGACCATCGCGATCAAGGGCTGCATCAGGTAGAACGGGCGCCACCGCTGCTCGGGGAAGATGCGCAGCAAGCCATAGCCGATGTCGTCGTCCATGCCGCGGACGTTGGTGTAGGTGTGGTGCTGGAAGTTGTGCGTCTTGCGCCAGTTTTCGCCGGTCGCGACGATGTCCCATTCATAGGTATGGCCATTTAGCTTGGGATCGTTCATCCAGTCGTACTGGCCGTGCATGACGTTGTGACCCAGCTCCATGTTCTCGAGGATCTTGGACAGCGCAAGCAGCACGACGCCGGCGATCCACGCGGGAATCAGCACGCTGTGCACGAAAGCCCCGAGGAAGAGCAGCGCGCGGCCAGCAACGCCACACCAGCGCACCGAGGCGACGATACGCCGGATGTACGTTGCATCGCGTTCGCCGATGTCGGCGGTGACCCGAGCGCGGATGGCGTCGAGTTCATCGCCGAAAGCCTGTAGCTCGGCGGACGAGAGGGGGCGGTTGCGGACACGGCTCATAAGGATACTCAGAGGTCCAGGATCAGGTCGGTGCTCGGCGCGCTGATGCACAAGCGCACTTGCGAAGAAGGCTCGCTGCTGAGGTCACCGGTAAGGAGTTGACGTGTGGTGCCCGACTGGCGGCCACACGCGCAGGTATTGCAGATGCCCATGCGGCAGCCGTGGCGCGGACGAATGCCCTGTGCTTCGAGGCCTTCCAGCAGGGACGTGCCGCGAGGCAGGCTCAGCGTGCGGCCACTACGTGCGAGGTGCACCTGCACCTCACCCTCGTCGCCGTCGGCGCGCACCGGAACGCTGAAGGCTTCGGCTGCGAAATGCGCCACCTGGCCCTCGAGGCGGCTGCGAGCCGCCTGCACGAAGCCGCCGGGGCCGCAGGCGAGGACGCGACGTCCGGCCAGCGCGGTGATGGCATCGAGCGACACGGTATCGATACGCGGATCCGGCGAGGCATCGTCGCGGGTGATCAGGTAGCTCACTCGCAGGCGTGGGTGCGCCGCGGCCAACGCGTCCAGCTCGTCGACGAAGCACAACTCGTCGCGTCGGCGCGCCCAATACATCAAGTCCACATCGACCGGCATACCGCGCCCGGCGAGCGAACGAAGCAGGGCGCGCATGGGCGTGATGCCGCTACCGGCCGCGAGGAGCAGCAGGTTGTCGGTCCCGCCCGGGAGCACCATCTCGCCGAAGGCCGTATCCAGCGAGACCACCGTGCCAATGCGCGCATCGCGCGCCAGATGGCCGCTGACCAGGCCGCCGGTGATCGCCTTGACCGTGATCGCCAGGTTGCCGTCGCCCAGGACCGTCGGGCTGTAGCTGCGCTGCAGGCGCCTGCCTTCGATCTCCACGCCAAGATTGACGTGCTGGCCGGCATGCATGCCCTTCCAGTGACGGTTGGGCCGGAGCACCAGGGTGACCGCGTCACGGCTGGCCTGTACGCGCGAGACGATCCTCGCCAGCGGCTGCTCCAGCGTCCACAGGGGATTGATCCGGGTCGACCAGAAGTCGAACAGGGCGGGTGAGACCACGTGCCGGGCCAGGCGGACAGGCCACAGGGGCCGGGGGGCGAGGATCGCATTCATGGGGCTACTATACGCATGCACGCACAGCTGTGTATACAGTTGTGCATTCTCGGCATCGGGTTATGATTCAGGCCACGCCCGCTGCCGCCATCCCATGACCTCGATCATCCTGACCCCGTCATCCGACCTCCCGCCGCCGCGGAAAACGGCGATCGCGCGCGAGGACCTGATCGTGGCGGCCCTCAAGCTGATCGGACCGCATCGCAGCCTGTCGACGGTGAGCCTGCGCGAGGTGACGCGGGAGGCCGGTATCTCGCCGAACAGCTTCTATCGTCAGTTCCGCGACATGGACGAGCTGGCCATCGCCTTGATCGACCTGGCGGGCCGCTCGTTGCGCACGATCATCGGTCAGGCGCGCGAGCGCGCGACGTCGACCGATCGCAGCGTGATTCGCGTCTCGGTCGAGACCTTCATGGAACAGCTGCGTGCGGACGACAAGCTGTTGCACGTGCTTCTGCGCGAAGGTGCCGTCGGTTCGGACGCGTTCAAGCAGGCCGTCGAGCGCGAACTCAGCTATTTCGAGGATGAATTGCGGGTCGACCTGATCCGGTTGGCGGCCGCCGAAGGCGCAAGGCTCCATGAGCCTGCACTGGTGTCCAAGGCGATCACCCGCCTGGTCTTCGCCATGGGCGCCGTGGCCATGGACCAGCCGCCCGAGCGCGATCCGGCGCTGATCGAGGAGATCTCGCAGATGCTGCGCATGATCATTACCGGCGCGCGGGTGCTGGACAGCTCGCTCTCCTGAACCGTGCGCCCGATCCTGGCGCAAATTCGGCAACTTCCCGGAAATGCCTACATCGGGCCCTCCCGCCGACGCCATGATGGGCGCGGGACAGGGAGAACGTATGCCAGGGCAACATCGATCACCTCACGGCGCCGAACACAGGTCGCCGGCCAACACACTCGACGAACAGGATGTCGCCACGCTGCGCCAGCTCGACGACACCCGCTTCCTCGCCATCGGCCACCTGGACTGCGCCGCATGCGCCCGCCTGGCCCGACTCGGCCTGGTGCTCAGGGAAGCGGACGAGTACTGGAGGATCACGCCGGCGGGCCGGCTCATCGCCCGGGCCAACCAGGGCAAGCGGGCCAGCAGCTAGTGGCAGACCAGCACGGGGATATCGGTACTCAGCAGCACCTTGTGCGTTTCGCTGCCGAGCAATAGCCGGTCCAGCCCGCGTGTGCCGTGCGAACCCATCACGATGAGATCGCAGCCTTCCCGTGCGGCGATGCTGACGATCTCGCAGTACGGCCGGTTGTCGATCACGGTCTGGCTGGTGAATGGCACGCCGGCCGACCGGGCCTTGTCGCACACCTGTCGCAGATAGCCCTCCGACCGCCGTGCCGTCGCTTCCGGCAGGGCATCCGCGCCCTGGATCGCTTCGGCGACGACGGCGAAGGCGGGTAGGGGCGGCTCCACGCAGAGGACGAAGACCTTCGCCCCGATCCCGGCCGCCAGTTCGATCGCCTGATCCGCGGCGCGGCCGGCGGCGTCCGAACCGTCTGTCGCAATCATGATGTGCCTGTACATGCTCGACCTCGTCGTGTTGGCTGGCGCTAACGTACACCTGGCGTCGCTTTAAGGTCGCGGACCGTTTGTCGCAGCGCCATGTCCGGCGGTTAGCCGCTATATTTCAGGGCCGGCTACCCAGAGATCGTCGATGCCCCTGAATGTGCAGGCCCTGGCGAACCGTTCGCGGTTTGGATGGCCGGTGGTCGTGCTCTTCGCCGTCGGCTGCCTGGTTTCCACGGTCACGTTCGCCCGGCCGTTTCTCACCCTCGAACAGTGGGCACACACGACCTTTACGACGAAGGATGGCGCGCCCCTCGGTGTGCGAGCCATCGCGCAGGATCGCGATGGCTTCCTCTGGTTCGGCAGCGAAGAAGGCCTGACCCGCTTCGACGGGGTCCGCTTTGTCCGCATGTTCGCCGATCAGCTTCCGGCCACGCCGATCACGGCGCTGTATGCGGCCGGCGACGGGTCACTCTGGACTGGCGATCGCTACGGGTCGGTAACGCATATCGCCAGCGATGGCGCAGTCACTACGTACGCGCCGCCGACGTTGCTGCGGGCCACGGTGATGTACCTGTCGCAGGCGCGCGACGGCACGCTCTGGGTCATCACCGTTTCCGGTGCGCAAAGCTTCCGTGATGGGACATGGCGGCGGTATACCCCGGAGGCGGACGGCACGCCGACGGAGCCACTGTTCCAGGCGTACGGGGACCGACACCAGAGAATCTGGCTGCTCACCGAGCAGAAGGCCTATCGCCACGACCCGGGCGCCGCGCGTTTCGTCCCGGAAACGCTGGAAGCCGCGAAGGACGCCATGCTGGATCGGCCCGGCACGTCGTGGCGTCCCAACGACCTGACCAGCGATGAGCAGGTGGATGCCGATGGCGCCTTGTGGATTCCGACCTTTCGCGGCCTCGTGCGCCTGCACTGGCCCGCGGATAAGCCTGCCGCGGGAGCGCCGGTCGAGGAGTGGGTGAAGCGCGAGGACGGACTCACCGGCCAGGAAGCCGAGAACGCGTTCGCCGATCGGGACGGTGCGATCTGGGTGACGACCAGCGGGGGAATCGATCGCTTCAGGGTCGGCAAGCTGATCCCCCTGGCGATCGTTCCGGCGCCGTATACCCCGGCCATTTTCGCCGACAGCTCAGGCGGCCTGTGGATCGATTCCCTTTCGAACGTCCCCGTTGTCCGCTACACGGACGGCGCCGTACGTCATCCGGAACTCGGCAGTCGCGTGGAGCGACTCGCCGTGGCTCCGGATGCCGCGGTCTGGGCTCTCGGGCCGGAGGGACTGGTCCGGCTGGACAACGGCGTGACCACGCCCGTACCGCTCCCGCCGGACTTCGCCTTGCTCAAGGCCATGCGTGTGGGAAGCAACACGATGGCCGTGACGGCCAGTGGCGCGCTATGGCTCGGGCACATGGGCACCTGGCGCTTCGATCACGGCGCGTGGCTCGACCAGAGGCAGATCCCCGGGCTTCCTGGTCACGAGGCACCTCCAACGGCCATGGCCGCGCGGGGCGACACGGTATGGATTGGCTACACGTCGGACCGGCTGGCGCGAGTGGATGAGCCCGACAGGCAGGTTCGTGTTCTGGGGCGGCCCGAAGGCCTGGCCGTGGGCAACGTGCTGTCGCTGCACCCGACCTCGACGGACCGTGTCTGGGTGGGTGGCGAGCTGGGTGTGCAGCGCATGCGTGACAGGCGGTTCGTCACGCTCACGGGCGTGGGCGGCGAGCGATTCAGCAACGTCTCCGGGATCTGGGAACGTGCGGACGGCGAGCTCTGGTTAAATGCCGTGCGAGGGCTGTATCGGGTCCCGGCGGAAGACATCCGCGCGTGGGAAGCGGCGCCGACGACACGCGTGCGATTCGAGCTGTTCGACGAGCAGGACGGAAGGCAGGGCATCGCCAAGGCATACAGCGGTCCGTCGCTGGCCAGCACGGACGGTCATACGCTCTTTGTCGCATCGGCGCGCGGCGTGTCCCGGATCGATACCTTGCATGTCGCGCGGAATGCCTTCCCCGCGACGCCGGTCATCGACGCCATCAACGATATGCCCGTGAGTGCACATGACATGCGCCTGCCGGCGACGACACAGCGCGTGGATATCGATTTCACTGCGGCGGTGCTGGATCGGCCGGGTGAGGCGCGCTTCATGCTGCGTCTTCTCGGTGCGGACTCCGACGTCTGGCAGGAAACATCGAACCGGCGCATCAGCTACGCGAATCTTGCGCCGGGTGCCTACCGGTTCGAGGTCAAGGCCACTAACGGCGATGGACTGTGGTCGACGTCCGTGGCATCGACCGGTTTTTCGATCGCGCCGGCGTTCTACCAGACGGGGTGGTTCCGACTGCTGTGTGCCGCCGCGTTCGCCGCGCTGCTATGGCTGCTTTACCTGACGCGGGTGCGGAGCCTGCGCATCCTCATGAGCGCGCGGTCCATCGAGCGCGAGAGTATCGCGCGGGACCTCCACGACACCTTGTTGCAGAACCTGCATGCGCTGCTCTTGCGCGTGCACCTGGCGTCGAAGGCCGTCACCGATCCCGATGCTCAGGCCAAGTTGCAGAAGGCCATGGAAGTCACACGGCAGGCCGTGGAAGAGGGGCGTGACAAGGTTTCCCAGCTGCGCGAGGAGCGACCGCCTGTCCACGATTTTCCGGAACGCGTCGAACGGCTCGCCGCCGCGCTCGGTGATGGCCAGTCGAGTCGGGTGGTGCTCGAACTTCGTGGAGCGGCGCAGGCGCTGTGTGCGCCGGCGGAAGAAGACATCTACGCGATCGCCTCGGAGTTGCTGAGCAACGCGTTCCGCCACGCGGGTGCGCATACGGTGACCGTCACCCTGGACTTCAGCGTGCGGTACTTCGAGCTATCGGTTCGCGACGATGGCGTGGGCATGCCGGCCGGCAGCGCCGATCTGCAGGACCCACGTTCCGGCTGGGGGCTGGTCGGCATGCGGGAACGGGCAGGGCGCTTGTCTGGCGAGCTGCGAACGTCGAGCTCACCGGGTAAAGGCACCTTCGTCCGCTTGCGTGTGCCGGCACATCTCGCTTACTGGAAACCGCCCGGCATCCTGGCGAGGCTCCGGGCCTGGCTGCGGCGCTGAGGCCTGGGTAGCGTCAATCCTGCGCTTCGTCCTTCGCAAGCATCAGGGTGAAGACCAGCACCGTCGCACCGGCGAGCGCGAGCGGCGGCGCAAGCCCCCATCGCAGCACCATGAAGGCGCCCAGTGCCGCGCCGACGAACAGGGCCAGGATCGCGCGCAACCGGCGGCCGAGATGGCGCCCGGGTCCACCGGCCAGACGTGAGTCGGCGGCCAGCCCGGTAATCGTCCGGGTGACCACGGTGGTGGTCAGGTCCGGCACATTCAGCTGCCGAACCGTCGCATTGCGTGAGCCCATCGCGATGGCGACCAGCGCGATGAGCAGATAACGCAGCCAGGTGGCGGTGTCCGATGGAGCGGCGAAGGCGCAGGCCGCGGCGATCCACAGCAGGCCGGCTTCGACCGTGGCTGCGATGACGAGCCAGCGGCGACGGCTGCGGGCGATGGATGACCGGCCCAGGCGTCCGGAAGCCACCGCACCAAAACCGAAAGCGAGCAGGGCGAGCACGTAGAGTTCCCAGTGAAATCCGGGCGCGCCCGCCGCCGCAAAGCCCAGGAAAACCACGTTGCCCGTCATGTTCGCCACGAACACCTTGCCCAGGCCGAGCACGCTCGTCGCATCGACGATCCCGGTGCTGAGCGAAAGCAGGGTGAGCAGGACGACCAGCGGGTCGCGATCGGTCATCGCTGCCGGTGCAGGCACAGGCGTCAGTCCAGCGGCGCCATGTCGAACAGCAGGACTTCGCCGTCGACGCCGTCACTGAACACCACGCGATCCTCGGCGGTGATCTTTGCCGCATCGCCCGCCGACAGCGGATGGCCGTTGACGTGCACCGTGCCACGTACCACGTGGACGTAGACCAGACGCTCGTAGTCGATCGTGTGATGCGCGGTTTCGTCCGGACCGAACAGGCCGGCATAGATGCGCACGTCCTGGTGCACGGTCACCGATCCGTGCTCGCCGCGCTGGCTGGCGACGAGGCGGAGCTTGCCGCGCTTCTCGCTATCGGGAAACGTCTTCTGCTCGTAGCCGGGCTTAAGGTGCAGCTCGTTGGGGATGATCCAGATCTGCAGGAAGTGGGTGAGCGTGTCGGCGTGGTTTTCCTCGGCGTGCGTCACGCCGCTACCCGCGGACATGATCTGCACTTCACCGGGACGGATCACCACCTTGTTGCCCATGGAGTCGCTGTGGGCAAGCTCGCCTTCGAGCACGTAGCTGATGATTTCCATGTCGCGATGGGAATGCGTGCCGAAACCGGCACCGGCGGCGACGCGGTCTTCGTTGATGACGCGAAGCGGCCCGAAGTTCATGTGGTCCTCGTCGCGATAATCGGCAAACGAGAAGCTGTGGTGCGAATCGAGCCAGCCGTGGTTGGCGTGGCCACGGTCGGCGGCATGGCGAATGACGAACATGGGGAACTCCGGAGCAGGGTGGGGACGGCCGGGTCGTGGCCCAGCATACCTTCCCACGCTAGCGTGGCGCAGCCATAACCTCTTGCACAAAGCGCCACTGACGGCGCCGGGTCGAGACTCACCCGCCCGGGTGTCACGAACCGGGTCTAGACTGGGCCGTCTTTTGCTTCAGGTTGCCCCGGTGACGTCCCAGGAACCGATTGTCTCGTCTGGCGAGCTGACCGCGCTGCGGTTGATCGACATCGCTTACACCATCGACCTCGTACAGGCTGAAACCCTCTGGGCCGCCCGGGCCAGCAGTGCGTTCAGTCGCTCGCACCTGAGCAGCACGCCGCCCAAGGCCGTGGCTTTCGGCGTGGCCCCCCTGTGGCTGGCCCTTGGCCAGACGGAGCTGGCGCTCGGGTCGACAGCGGTGGTACTCGATCTTTCGGTCCGCCTCTACGACTTCGGCGTGGCGGCGCTGGCGGCACGCGTCAAGGTCAAGGACCAGCCCTGGAGTCAGTTCGTCACCGATTTCGACGGCCTCGACCGCCTGCTCGGCGCCGAGGCGCCGGCCACGTTCTGGACCGATCTGCTCGCCCGTGTGCGCGACATCATTTCACCGGCGCTGGATCGTCCCGCCATCGATGCGTCGCTCGAGGAGGACTACCTGATCGGCACGGTCCATGCCTTCGACGAGCCGATGGACGCCACGGCGTTGAAGGAGCGGGTCGACCTGACCAGCCTGCTTTCCGGCGAGAAGCGACGTCTGTCACCGGCGGCACGCAAGGAACTGATGTCGCGCAGCTTCTCCTACTACGCGGACGACCTGGTGGTCCTCACCTGGGACCGCGCCTTCATCTACGAGCCGCGTCGCGATTCGGACGTGGCCGATGTGATCGAGGTGGCCAATGCCCAGCTCGTCGAGTTCCGCTATTACGACACCTTGCTCGACGACGAGTTGCCGCGGATGTACGACCGCGTGGAGAACGCGCGCGGTGCCGCCTCGGTCTTCGCATCGCGGCGCTTCGCCAACCTGGCGCGCCGGTTGTACACGCTCGTCGCCGAAGTGACCGAGTTGACGGAGCGCGTGGACAACGCGTTGCAGGTCACCGAGGACGTTTACCTGGCACGCGTCTACAGCACGGCGCTGGCACTGTTCCGTGTACCCACGCTCGGTGCATCGGTGGATCGCAAGCTCGCGATCATCCGCGACACCTACGCCGCGCTGTACGAAGAGGCGTCCAGCCGTCGCGCGGAGCTGCTGGAGATCGCCATCGTCGTCCTGATCATGCTGGAAATCACGATCACCCTAGTGCGCGGCTGGTAGGCCGTGGGCGGATAGCCGAAGTCCGGTCGACTTGCACACGTCGATGGCGTGGTAGACCTCGTGTCGTCCGTCGCGAAACGTCGCTCGCACATCACGGAGGCAGGCACCATCGGGTAGCCGTACCGTCGTCGAAGTGAGCCCGCCCTGGAGTGGCTCGCCCAGGTTGATGGGCTGGAAGCTGCTGGTCGAATCGTCGGCGATCTCGAGTGCGGTCACGCTGTCGAACGTCGCATTGACGATACGAAAGAGGCGACCGGGCTGTTCGCGGGGCTGGCGGTCGGCGGCGACGGCGGGCGCCGTCGCCGCGAGGAGAGCAAGTGCCGTCAGGGCGTAGACGAGGCGGGCGGGGTGTTTGCACATGGGGGCTCTCCGTGGCGGTGGGAGGCCTCAGGGAACGTGCTTTGCGCCACCCCGAAAAGTCGTTTGTGATGAATCGTCGTGGCAGGCGGACGAAACGTAGTGGGCCATACGTCACGCTTCCCGCCGCCAGGGGCGGGCCCTAAGATGGGTCGCTATCTCCGCTCGGACGCATCGCCATGAAGGTTCGCCTCGGCAGCACACAGATCGGACTCGCTCGTTACGTCGGCTTGTGGACGATCGTGGCCGTGGTGTTCGCGGTGCAGCGCCACCTGCAGGACGATCTCACCGGCCACACATGGGGCGCCCTCGACTACCTGCGCTGGTCGCTGATCCAGTGGTACACGTGGGCGGCGCTGGCTCCCCTCATCTTCCGGCTGGCAGCGCGCTATCCGATCCGTCCGCCGGTCCGCTTGCGTGGCCTCGGCATGCAGCTGCCGCTGAGCCTGGGCGTGACGATGCTGGCGCAGGTGGTCGGCGCCTTCGTTTCGATGTTCACCGAGGGAAACTCGCTGGGCGAGCAGCTGAACCAGTTCGTCGGCCAGCATTTCGCCACGGGGTTGTTGACCTACTGGGCGCTGTTTGCGATCCAGCAGGCCATGCATTATCACGACGAGAAGACGCGCCGTGACGTCGAGGCCAGCCGCCTGGCCACCGAACTCGCACAGTCGCGCCTGCAGGCCTTGAAGTCCCAGTTGCAGCCGCATTTCCTGTTCAACACACTGCATGCCATCGCCACCTTGCTCAAGGAAGACGCGCTATCCGCGGAAGACATGCTGCTGCGCCTGAGCGACCTGCTGCGTGCCTTCCTGGAGGATTACGACGGCCAGGAAATCAGCCTTCGACGGGAGCTGGTGTTGCTGGACCTCTACCTCGGCATCCAGCAGATGCGTTTCAAGGATCGCCTGACGACGCGCATCTACGTCGCGCCCGACACGCTCGATTGCGCCGTGCCCAGCCTGATCCTGCAACCGATCGTCGAGAATGCGATTCGCCATGGTATCGGTGAGCGCCTGGGCGTCGACTGCGTCGAGATCGAGAGTCGCCGCGATGGCGACACCTTGCGCATCGAAGTACGCAACCGCAACAGCACGCTGGAGAAGGAGGGACAGGCCATCGGTAAGTCGGCAGGGCATGGCATAGGCCTGTCGAATACGGCGCTGCGCCTTCGCGAGCTCTACGGCGATGCGGCCCAGGTGCGCCTGGACATGATCTGGCCGGAAGGCGTTGTCTGTCGCATCGAGTTGCCGTACCGCGACATCGAGGAGATCGACGATGCGCCCGAGGTCGTCACGGCATGACGATCACCGCCCTGGTCGTCGACGATGAGCCACTGGCTCGAAGCGCTATCGTGCGGCTGCTGCGCGACGACACGGATATCGAGGTGATTGGCGAATGCGGTGACGGTGTCTCGGCAGTCAGGGCCATTCGCGAGCAATCGCCGGATCTCGTCTTTCTCGACATCCAGATGCCGGGCATCCAGGGCATGGACGTGGTGGCGACCATCGGCGCAGATCGCATGCCGGCGACGGTTTTCGTGACGGCCTTCGAGCACTACGCCGTCAAGGCGTTCGAAGCCAACGCCGTGGACTATCTCGTCAAGCCTTTCAGCCGGCAACGCTTCACCGAGACCCTGCAGCGCGCCAAGGCCCGGCTGTCCGCTGCCGCGGTGCACGCGGCGGGTGGCGCCGGCATACAGCAGGTGCTCGACGCCCTGCGCCAGCGCGACAATTACCTGGAGCGCATTCCGGTGCGTACCGGCGAGCACGTGGCCTTCGTCGATGTCGGCGACATCGTCTGGATCAAGGCGGACGGCAATGTCGTGCAGCTCCACCTCGCCGACCGCCAGTACGAACTGCGCGAAACGATGGCCGGTCTTGCCGAACGTCTCAATCCCAACCAGTTCGCGCGCATCCACCGTTCCGCGATCATCAACGTCCGTCGTGTGCAGGCCATCCATCCGTGGTTCAACGGCCACCACGTCGTCACCATGGACACGGGACAAAAGCTGCGCATGAGCCGCTACCAACACGAAGCCTTCCTCCGCCTCGTCTCCACCCGCACCGCCAACTGATCTTTTGACCCTGTGGGAGCCGATTCATCGGCGATTGTGGGAGCCGATTCATCGGCGATCTCGCGGCAGCGAGCAACCTCGCCTCGACGTCTCAACAACTTCACGCCCCTCACGACACGCTTTCCCGTTATCCGCGCTCAACATCGATGCGCAAGAACTTACGAGGCGCGTCATGCCAGTCAAGGGAATCGTCGAACCGCAGGATCGCGCAGAGAATCTCACCGCGCTACGCCATCTGAAAATGGCACGCTCCGCGCACGCCTTCGTGCGCGGCAATACCATCCAGTTCTACGACTGGCTCGAGCAAGCCGGTCACACCCTGCCAAAGGGTCCCGATATCTGGATCTGCGGCGACTGCCACGTCAGCAACATAGGCCCGGTGGCCGACAACAACGGCGGCATCGACATCCAGATTCGCGATCTCGACCAGACCGTCATGGGCAATCCCGCGCACGACATCGTGCGTCTTGCGGTCTCCCTCGCCACCGCCGCCCGGGGCTCCGATCTTCCCGGTGTGATTACGGCACGCATGGTCGAGCAGCTGATCGATGGCTACGAGCGGGCCATGGGAAGCGGACGAAAAGAGTATCGTCTCGTCGATCGTCCGTCGTGCATCAGCGTGGTCATGAAGGCAGCGACCAAGCGCCGCTGGAAGCATCTTGCCGATGAACGCATCGAAGGCTCGAAGCCGACCATTCCGTTGGGCCGCCGCTTCTGGCCGGTCACCGACGAAGAGCGCGCCGAGCTGGAGACGCTCGCCTTGAGCGACGGCATGCAGAAACTGGTCACCCAGCTGGTCCACCGCGAGGACGATGCCAGGGTGGAACTGGTCGATGCGAAGTACTGGGTGAAGGGCTGTAGCTCGCTGGGACGACTGCGCTATGCGCTGCTGATACGCGTCAGCGGTCGCAAGGAACTATGCCTGGTCGATATCAAGGAGGCCTTGCGCGCCGCCGCACCGCGCAGCGCGACGGCCGACATGCCTCGGGACAACGCGCTCCGTGTGAAGGAAGGTGCGCTCCATCTCGCCCCCAATCTCGGCCAGCGCATGATGGCCTCGCGCATCCAGGGCAAGACCGTCTTCGTTCGAGAACTGCGTCCACAGGATCTCAAGATCGATCTCGAGCAGATGGCCCCCGACGATGCGATGGAGGTCGCCCGCTATCTCGGCAACGTGGTCGGCCGGGCGCACGCCGCCCAGTTGAGTCGCGAGCAGCGCAAGAGCTGGCTCAGCGAACTCGCACGTAACCGTCCGCAGAATATCGACGCGCCGTCGTGGCTATGGCGTAGCGTGGTCGAACTGGTCCAGGCCCATGAGGGCGGCTATCTCGAGCACTGTCGCAAATACGCCGGAGCACTGGCCTGATAACAGACATGTGGGAGCCGATTTATCGGCGATTCAACGGTGCGGCTTCGCCGCACCGTTGGCTTTTCGCCGCTGAAGCGGCTCCCACACAAAGCGGATCAGCCGTTGGCCAGCGAATAGGTGAACTCATAGTGGTGCTTACCGTCGGCGATGACGATCTTCATCGAGCCGCTGAGTCCCTTCAGATCCTCGGTGCCGGAGTCAGGAACGACATCGATGGTCCATTCCGTCGGAACGCCGCCGACCATCAGGGCGCGATGGATCATCACGAAGCTGCCCTTGTGCCCGGCCAGCGTGCCGCTGATCTTTTCCAGTGCCACGTAGCCACCCGAGGTCTTGCCATCGCCGGCGCCGAGCATCTCGCCCTGTCCGCTGCCCTCGAGATCGCCCTGGAACTGCTTCCGCAGGGACAGGCGTGCCAGTCCGGATCCCTCGGCGGCGGGGTTATCCGGCGTCTGCGGTTTCACCTCGACGTTGAAGCTTCCCCTGGCGTGCTGCAAAGAGGCATGGCTGTTCATGGAGTCCCCGGGCATGGCGGTTGGAAGGGTTCCACGGGTTATACGCCGGCCGGGCGCGCGGGGCGACATCTGCCCTAACATACGGCCCACGTCCCACCACCAGGCCCAGGTCCGCCCATGCAAGCCCTCCTGTTCGACCGCTTCGGCGGCACCGACGTCCTCCGCTGGGACAGCATGGCCGATCCCGTTCCCGGTCCCGGGCAGGTACTGGTCCGCACGCAGGCCGTGGGCCTGAACTTCGCGGACGTGTATCGGCGCAACGGTACCTACCATCTCTCGGGGCAGGCGCCGTGGATCCTCGGCTACGAAGGCGCCGGCGTCTTGGCCTCGCCGGGCAGCCCGTACCCGCAGGGCTCCCGCGTCGGCTTCGCGGACATGCCGTTCGCCAACGCCGAGCTGGTCGCCGTCGACATCGACAAGCTGATTCCCTTGCCGGACGACATTTCCTCCGAGACGGCAGCGGCGGTCCTGCTCCAGGGGCTCACCGCGCAGTACCTGGTGACCGACAGCTCCCGGCCGCAGCCCGGGCAGGTCGCCCTTGTGCACGCAGCGGCCGGCGGCGTCGGTCTGCTGCTCGTGCAGATGCTGCGCGCGAAGGGCGTCCTGGTGATCGGTGTGGCTTCGTCGGACGTCAAGCGCGACGCTGCGCGACGCGCGGGGGCGGACATGGTCATGGGTTATGACGACCTCGTCGAGCGTGTGCAGGACGCGACCGAAGGCGCTGGCGTGCATGTGACCTACGACTCGGTCGGCCGCACGCTCGGCGACAGTCTGGCGGCGACGCGTACGGGCGGCACGGTGGTCTTCTACGGCATGGCCGCGGGTGACCCGGACCCGGTCGATCCGCGCCTGTTGATGGACCGCTCGCTCACCCTGACCGGTGGCGATCTGTGGAACGTACTTGTGAGCGCCGAGGTTCGCCGGCACCGCGCCGCAGAGCTCTTCGAACTCATTCGCAAGGGTTCCCTCGTGCCGACGATCGCCGGCACGTTTCCGCTGCGTGATGGCGCCAAGGCGCATGCCTTCCTCGAAAGTCGCCGCGCCATCGGTAAGGTGGTGATGACGCTCTGATGCGTCGTGGCGAGGCCGGTTCACACCGGTGAAGGCCGCTTTGACGGCAGATGGTGCATCGTCGGCGTTCAACCTAGCTGAGGTGTGCCATGGCCAAGAAATCCCCGTCGGCGGCAAATGTTGCCGCGCCGAAAGCTGCCGCTGCCAAAGACCGACGTGGGCAGGGCGATGAGCTCCACCAGACGGCTGGCGACGGCCACGTGCCGCTGACGACCAATCAGGGCCTGGTGGTCGGCGACAACCAGAATTCGCTGAAGGCCCATGCGCGTGGCCCGACGCTGCTCGAGGACTTCATCCTCCGCGAGAAAATCACTCACTTCGACCACGAGCGCATTCCCGAGCGCATCGTGCATGCGCGGGGCTCGGCGGCGCATGGTTTCTTCGAGCTGACCGCCTCCCTGGCCGAGTACACCACCGCTCGCGTCCTGACCGAGGTCGGTGAACGCACGCCCTTGTTCACGCGGTTCTCCACCGTGGCCGGTGGCTCGGGCTCGGTCGATACCCCGCGCGATGTACGCGGCTTCGCCGTCAAGCTCTATACGAAGGAGGGCAACTGGGATCTGGTCGGCAACAACATCCCGGTGTTCTTCATCCAGGACGCGATCAAGTTTCCCGACCTGATCCATGCGGTGAAGATGGAGCCAGATCGTGGTTTCCCGCAGGCAGCCAGCGCGCACGACACGTTCTGGGATTTCATTTCGCTCACGCCCGAATCGATGCACATGATCCAGTGGGCCATGTCCGATCGCACCATCCCGCGCTCGCTGCGCATGATGGAAGGCTTTGGCATTCATACGTTCCGCCTGCTCAACGCGAAGGGCAAATCGACCTTCGTGAAGTTCCACTGGCGGCCGAAGCTCGGCCTGCAGTCGACGGTGTGGGATGAGGCGGTGAAACTCGCCGGTGCCGATCCGGATTTCCATCGTCGCGACTTGTTCGAGGCGATCCAGGCAGGCAACTTCCCCGAATGGGAACTCGGCGTGCAGCTCTTTACCGAGGCACAGGCAGCGAAGTTCCCGTTCGATCACCTCGATTCCACCAAGCTCATCCCGGAGGAACTCATCCCGCTGAAGATCGTCGGCCGGATGGTGCTCGATCGCTGGCCGGACAATTTCTTTGCCGAAACCGAGCAGGTCGCCTTCTGTCCCTCGCATCTCGTCCCCGGCATCGATTTCAGCAACGATCCCTTGCTCCAGGGTCGCCTCTTTTCTTACCTCGACACGCAGCTGTCGCGCCTGGGCTCGCCCAATTTCCATCAGCTCCCGATCAATGCGCCGAAGTGCCCGTTTGCCAACCAGCAGCGTGATGGCCACATGCAGACGCAGGTCCCCAAGGGCCGCGTCGCCTACGAGCCAAGTTCGTTGCAGGCGGACTCCCCGCGTGAGGACCCCGCTCGCGGATTCCGTAGCGCGGCCGTGCACGAAGAGGGCACGCGCGAACGCGTACGTGCCGAAACCTTCGCCGATCACTACAGCCAGGCCCGCCTGTTCTTCACCAGCCAGACGGCCTTCGAGCAGGCGCATATCGCCTCGGCCTTTGTCTTCGAGCTGTCGAAGGTGGATGCGGTGCACGTGCGCGAAGCGATCGTCGGCCATCTGCTTCATGTCGATGAGGATCTGGCGAAACGTGTCGCCGCCGGGCTGGCCATGTCGCCCTTGCCCAAGGCGCCGAAAGCGGCCGCGCCGGTCGTGCCGATGAAGCCATCCCCGGCCTTGCAGATCATCGGCAAGATGAAGGCGACCCTGCAGGGTCGGGTCGTTGGCATACTCGTCAACGACGGCTCCGATGGCGCCGCGGTGGCGAAGCTGCGCAAGGCCGTTGAAGCGGCGGGCGCGACCGTAAAGATCGTTGCCCCCAAGGTGGGTGGGGCAAAGCTTGCCGGCGGCCAGCTACTCGTCGCCGACGGGCAGCTGGCCGGCACGCCATCCATCAACTTCGATGCGGTTGCCGTCCTGCTTTCGACGGAAGGTGCCGCTGCCTTGACGAAGGAAGCTGCCGCGATCGACTTCGTTCGCGATGCCTTCGGTCACCTGAAGGCGCTTGCCCTGGATGACGGGGGGCGCGCGCTCTTTGCCAAGGCAGGACTGGAAGCCGACGCCGGTGTGGTCAAGGCGTCGGATGCCGAGGCCTTCGCCAAACTCGCGGCGACCAGGCAGTTCGCGCGCGAGGCGAAAGTGCGTACGCTAGCGTGAGCTCCCACCACCACGCCAAGGGTCGCCCATGAAAGCAAGGTCCCTCGCTACCGTCGCCATGACCGTCCTCGGTCTGGCGACGGCCACGCCTTCGTCAGCCGCCGATACGGATGAACGCGCCGTGCTCGCACCCGTCCAGGCCTTCTTCGATGGCATGGCGAAATACGACAGTGCCGCCATACGCGCCACGGTGCAGCCCGAGGGCAGCGTGGCCTTGCTGCGCAAGGGCAAGGTGGTGCGCATGACGCTCGGTGAGTTTGCCGACCACATGAAGCCGGCGAAGGATCGCATCGAGGAGCGCATTTACGATCCGCTGGTCCGCATCGATGGCGACATCGCCATCGTATGGGCGCCGTATGACTTCCTGGTCAACGGGCAGGTGAAGCACTGCGGCACCGATGCCGTGAACCTCGTGCGCATCGATGGGCGCTGGCTGATTACCGGCATCGCGGATAACAGTCGGGATACCTGTCCGGCCCGTTAGGCCGGGCACGACGACTCAGGCGTCGCCGAACACCAGGTCGATCTCGTTGGAGATGGCCACCATGGCCGCTCCGTAACCCGGCTGCGGCTCGCTGCCGGGCGGACCGAGCAGGCGACTGAGTTGATAGGCGGCTTCGGCGATCCCGTCGAAGCCTTCGGGTGCGGCGAGGGACGCGATGCGGCGTGCGCGAAAACGGCTTTCGTCAAGATCGCCCGCCACCGCGGCCTCGTTCATGGCCACGGCGTCGAAAATGATGTCACCCATGGTGAGGCTATCGGTTTCCTGGCGGTGCACGTCGTAAGTCCCTGATTCGGCCCGGGAGAAGGATACAGCGGGCGCGCCGCCGCAGGCGTCATCAAAGTGTGAATTGGCCGGCCTTTTGCGACATCGCCCCGGCGACAGGCCACTTTCAGTTGCCGTAGACCCTGGCCAGCGCAGCCGTCTTGCCCTGGATCACGTCCATGTCCGCGCCCACCAGTTCCGCGGGGGTCAGCTCGCGACCGAAGAAGCGCTCGAGGATCTCTTTCGGCGGCGCATCGAAGCCGGAGGCCATCATCGCCTCGTAACGCTTCTGGAAATCGCGGGGATCGTTCGTCGCCATGGCGAACATCTTCGTCGCCAGAAGCCCCGCGTAGAGGTAATTGGCGAGGTAGAGCGGATCCTGGAACATGAGCCGCTTGCCGATCCAGGCGTGCTTCAGTTCAGGATCGATGGCCGGCCAGATCTCGAAGCCGGTGGTCGTGGCGAGGGTAAGGGCATCGATGTCGGCCGCGTTACGGATCTTGCCCGCGATCACCCCGTCGTAGATGGCCTCTTCCAGCTGGGCCTCCTCGGCGGACGTGAAGATCTCGAAGGTCATTTCATCGAGCTGCGCCTGCAGGTAATAGGCCCGGGTGGCCGCATCGGGCGCGTGCTTGTAGAGGTATTCGTAGAACAGCATCTCGTTGAGGATGGCGATGGCTTCGTGCATCCAGCTGGGGCCGTGGTTGTAGAACGGCGACACCCCGTGTGCGTTCATCAACTCGCTGTGCAGGGCATGACCGCCTTCGTGTGCCACGACGCTCGCGCCCTTCAGATCCGCATTCCATTGCCCGAGGAACAGCCCCGGCGGCACACCGGGGGCCGCGATCGAGAACGCGTCCTGAATCCGGTTGCCGCGTGCCCCGGCGAGGTCCGTGCGATGCGCGGACGGATCCAGCAAGGCGGTGAAACGCGCCACGTAATCACGACCCAGCGGCGCGAGCGCGACGGGAACGATGCGGCGAACCTGCGCGTAGTCGAAGATAGGAGGCGTAAAACCCGACGGCGGCAGCGTGATGTCCCAGCTGTGCACGTTCGCGATGTTCGCCGTGCGACCGATCTGGCGGGCCCGCAGTCGCTGATAGTCCATCAGGACCGACGCACGCTGTTCCACCGCGTGTGCCGTGGCGTCGACATCCGCACGATCGAACTGACGGGCAAAGTAGGCAGCCTCGGGACCATTGGCGAAATGCTGCCGATGCGCCGTGGCGTCGTTGAGACGCACGATGCCGACCAGCAGGGCGGCGTAGGTTTCGGCGTGGGCCGCGTTCGCTGCCTGCTTCTGCTGCCACGCCTGTTGCCTCACGCGGCGATCCGGATCGGTGCCCAGGCGATCCGCATCCTTGCCCGCATCGAGGTCGCCGGCGCTCGTGTGCACGCTGCCGTAGACCGTCGCGCGGCGGGTCTTCTGGTACGTGTTCCACAACGCCGTGCTGCCCTGGTCGGAGATATCGTCCAGAATCGCCTGCTCGCCTGGAGGTAACTCATGCGGGAGGACGCGGACCGCGCGATCCAGCACGTAGGCATAGTGATTCAAGCCCGGTTCCGATCGGGCTGCCTCATCGAAGCCCGTCTTACCCAACGCGCGCAATGTATTGCGCACCTTGATGACGATGTTTTCCGCGTCGGACCCCGCAGCGGTATGCGCGTCCGCCGCAGCGTGGTCGTCGATGTCGCGCGCCGTAAGCAGGTGCAGATAGGCGACGTGCCGCTGGTCCCGGGCGAGCAGCGACTCGGCGCGACGCAGGTAGGCGAGCAGGTCGGGTGGTGACGGTGCCGCGAGCACGGGGAGGGCGGCGATGTCCACTTCGAGTGCCGTTCGTTCGGTCGCCTCGGCGGTGGGCGACGGAAAGTACGCCGTCGCATCGATGCGGTAGTCGTCGGCGAGAGCGAGACCGGGAAGGAGGATCAGGGCGGCGAGCCAGCGGGATGTCTGCATGGCCCCACCGTAGCAAGCGGGATGGTGGTCTGCTTTACCCGGATTAACGCGTGTTGACTCCGCTTAGCGCACGGCCTGTCGCCATGCGGTCGGTGTGGTCGCATGCACCGCGCGGAACGAACGCGAAAACTGCGCGGCGCCCGCGAAGCCGCATTCCAGGGCGATGTCCAGCAGCGGACGTCGCGTGGCGCGCAGGAGCGCCGCGGCACGCTCGACGCGCAGGCGGCGCACGTAGTCGCCGATCGTGCATTCGTGGACCGTGCGGAAGGTGCGCGCCAGATGGACGGGGTGGCGCTCCGCGATGCGCGCGAGCTGTTCCAGTGTCACTTCCTGGGCCGGGTCGTCATGCAGAAACTCGCGCACGCGTCGAAGCCAGGCCGGCTCCTGACACGTCCGCTGGTCCAGCCCTGCCGCGGCGAGCGCGAGGGCCTCCAGGGTCAGGCCCTGGGCAGACAGTTGGGCGAAGGCGTCGCCCAGCGCAAGCTGGTCGACGATGCGTCGTCCCAGTCCGAGCAAGGCCGGGGAACGGCGAAGCAGCGGACGTCCGTCGAGGCGTGTGGCGTGGCTGGAGAGCAGGGCGGTGGTGTCGGCATCGGGCGAGAAGATCACCTTGCGAGCGCCTTCATGGCCGAACCGCTGTGCGTGTGTCGCGTGGGCCGGACAGAACAGCAGGTCGCCCGGTGCGTGCTCGTTGGTTTCGCCGAGGATGCGTTCCTCGTAACCGCCCGCGACGACCAGGCAGAACGAGGCCTCGTCGTGGGCATGCGCGGCCATGGCGCCACCTGGCGCGTAGCTCGACACGTGCAGCTCGGTGATGCCGCTCATGGTGCGCTCCTTGCGACCCTGGCGATACCTAGTGCGGTACCAGCAGCCGGAAGAGCCCGGCAACACAGGCTACCGCGGCGACGCCTCCGAGATAAAGCGTCACGAACCAGGCCGCCTGACGCAGGCGTGATCGCTTCGCCATCAGTGGTAGCCTTCGTCGCCCTGCCGCACTTTCCCGCGGAAAACCCAGTACGCGAGCACGGTGTAGGTCAGGATGATGGGAATGACGATAGCCGCGCCGACCAGGGTGAACACCTGACTCGAGCGCGGCGCGGAGGCAGCCCAGATATCGAGCGAGGGCGGAATGATGTTGGGAAAGATGCTGATCAGCAGGCCGCTGTAGCCAAGGAAAACGATGGCCAGGGTGAGCAGGAAGGGCAGTCGCTCCGCGCCGCGCTTCACGGCGACAAGGATGCCGACCACGCAGGCGAGGACCAGTACAGGCACCGGCAGGAAGAACAGCAGGTTCGGCATGCTCAGCCAGCGCGCGGCCACGCCGGGCTGACCGAGCAGGGTCCAGACGCTGACGATCCCCACCGTCACGGCAAGGCACAGCGTGAGGGGACGCATCAGCACGGCCATGCGCCGTTGCAGTTCGCCCTCGGTCTTCATCAACAGCCAGCCGCACCCCAGCGTGGCGTAGGTCAGCAGCAGGCCGATGCCGGTGAACAGGTTGAACGGCGAGAACCAGTCGAAGGGGCCGCCGACGAACTTGCCGTCACGCACGTCGATACCCTGCAGCAGGCTGCCGAGGATCACACCCTGGGCGAACGTCGCCACGCCCGAGCCGGCGATGAAGGCGAGATCCCAGAGGTGTTGCGTACGCCGCGCCTTGGCCCGGATCTCGAACGCCACACCACGGAAAATGAGTCCGCAAAGCATGGCGATGATGGGCAGGTAGGTGGCAGGCAGCAGGACGGAATAGGCCACGGGGAACACGGCGTACAGGCAGGCGCCGCCCAGGACCATCCAGGTTTCGTTGCCGTCCCAGACCGGGGCCACGGTGTTGAGCATGACCTCGCGTTCGCCTTCGCGATCGAAGAACGGAAAGATCAGGCCGATACCGAGATCGAATCCGTCGAGCATGACGTAGAGGAAGACGCCGAAGCCGATGATGGCCGCCCAGATGACGGGCAAGTCGATATGCATGGCGTGGTTACTCGTCGATGGGATCGGTGGGGCGCGAAAGCGGACGATGGTCGAAGCGATCGCGACCCAGGCCTGTGTCACCGGAGGAGGAACCTTCGGCTTCGTCGCGTGGCAGGTTGGGACCCTTGGCCATCAGCTTGAGCATGTAGTAGATGCCGGTGCCGAAAACCAGGAAATACACCATGACGAAGATCATCAGCGAGGTGCCGACCTGGTCCACGGTCAACGCCGTCGACACCGCGTCGCGGGTGCGCATCACGCCGTAAACGACCCACGGCTGGCGACCGGCTTCGGTGGTAATCCAGCCGGCTAGCAGGGCGATCAGGCCACTCGGACCCATGAGCAGGGCGAAGCGCTGGAACCATCGCGCCTCGTAGAGTCGCGCGTTGCGCCTCAACAGCAGGCCGAGCACGGCAAGCAAGAGCATCAGCAGGCCCATGCCGACCATGATCCGGAAGCTCCAGAAGACGATCGTCGAATTGGGCCGGTCTTCGCGAGGGAAGGATTTCAGTCCCTGGATCTCGCCGTCCCAGGTGTGCGTGAGGATCAGGCTGCCCAGGTGCGGAACCTTGATCGCGTAATGCGTGGTCTCGTTCTCCATGTCGGGCCAGCCGACGAGGTTGAGCGAGGTGCCGCCGTGTTCGGTCTCCCAGAGGCCTTCGATGGCGGCGATTTTCGCCGGTTGATGTTCGCGTGTGTTGAGGCCATGCGCGTCGCCTGCGGCGATCTGGATCGGCACGACGACGAGCATCATCCACAGCGCCATGGAGAACGACTTGCGGATGCCCGCATCGCGCCGGCCACGCAGCAGGTGCCAGGCCGCACAGGCGCCGACGAGCATGGCGGCGACGATGAAGGCTGCCAGTGCCATGTGCACGAGCCGGTAAGGGAACGAAGGGTTGAAGACGATCTTCAGCCAGTCGACCGGGACGATCCGTCCGCCGATCACTTCATAGCCCTGCGGGGTCTGCATCCAGCTGTTCGAGGAAAGGATCCAGAACGTCGAGATGAGCGTTCCGGTGGCCACCATCAGCGTGGCGAAGAAATGCGCCTTCGGACCCACACGCGTCCAGCCGAACAGCATGATGCCGAGGAAGCCGGCTTCGAGGAAGAACGCCGTCATCACCTCGAAGGCGAGCAGGGGGCCGGTGACCGAGCCGGCGAATGCGGAGAAACCCGACCAGTTCGTGCCGAACTCGTAGCTCATCACCACGCCCGATACGACACCCATGCCGAAGCCCACGGCGAAGATCTTCGACCAGAAGAAGAACAGTTCCTTGTAGACGACCTTGCCGGTCTTCAGCCACAGGCCCTCCAGCACGGCGAGGAAGCTGGCCAGCCCGATGCTGATCGCCGGGAAGATGATGTGAAAGGACACGGTGAAGGCGAACTGCCACCGGGCAAGGAGAAGCGCCGTGTCGGATACGTTCACTCGGGAGTCCGTGCGTGGGAGCCGGCCTCTAGTGTCACAAGTTGCGGAGCCGCTGGATTGTTCAAATCGGCCACGGCGGGCGCGACCGATCGTCGCGCCGATTCGGCAGACTCACTTAACTTTGCAGGCGGCAGGCCGATGATCCTGCGACCTTGCACAAGGAATGCCCGTGAAGCTTCGTCTCCTGCCGCTCGTATGCTCCATCGTCATTTTCCTCGCCGGCTGCATGGGCGACGACTTCCATCTCTCGGGCAAGTCCGCCGATGGCGCCGACATCGTCCTGGAAGGCCAGCGGGGGACAGTGAGCTGGCACTGGGGGCCCAAGGCGTATTCGCAGCCTTTTACGCTGGACAAGAAAGACCTCTCGCATGCGCCCAGCGGTTGGGACGGCACGCTGGACCTGACCCTGAGCGGCGGCCGGCGTCTGAACCTGGCCGGCGAGCACGGCACCTTCGTCTGCAAGAAGGGCTGTGACGACCTGCACCTCCCCCTCGTCTGGACCGTCGCCGACAAATAGCCCGGCCCACCACGAACGACGCCGCGCCGCTCCTGTAGGAGCCGATTCATCGGCGATCCACGTCGCCGAGAAAGCCAGACGTGCGTATCCTTCAAGCCCCAGGTCGCTCCGTGCGGCACAGTCCGCAAAACCCCGGAGCCGCGACACAATGGATAATCCCACCCCGCTGCGAGTCCTGACTCGCGGCACGCTCTACGCCATGGCCCTCGCGACCGGCCTGGCCGTCGCAAACATCTACTACAACCAGCCGATGCTCGGGATCATGTCGCGCGATTTGCACGATGGCGCCGTGGAACGCTGGATCCCGACGCTTACCCAGCTGGGCTATGCCGCCGGCCTGCTGTTTCTCGTTCCCCTGGGCGACGCGCTGGAACGGCGGAGGCTCATCGTCGTGCAATTCGTCGTGCTGGCCGTCGCCATGGCGGCGGCCGCACTCGCGCCCGGCCTGGCCACGCTGGCGATCGCCTCGGTGCTGGTCGGCGCGATGGCCACCGCCGCACAGCAGATCGTGCCGTTCGCGGCCATCCTCGCCGAACCGTCCAAACGCGGCGCCGCTGTCGGCACGGTCATGAGCGGCCTGCTCACCGGCATCCTGCTCAGCCGTACGGTGGCAGGCTTCGTCGCCAGTGCCGCCGGGTGGCGCGCGATGTTCTGG
This sequence comes from Luteibacter rhizovicinus DSM 16549, assembly GCF_001887595.1. Lineage (NCBI taxonomy): Bacteria > Pseudomonadati > Pseudomonadota > Gammaproteobacteria > Lysobacterales > Rhodanobacteraceae > Luteibacter > Luteibacter rhizovicinus. Next base: position 4,193,558 of record NZ_CP017480.1, on the reverse strand, counting down.
CTGGGCGTACCCATCGCGTTGATGGGGGCCGTGCTCATGCGCGTGCGCCTCCCCGAGCACCATCCGACGCGCCGGGTGAGCTACGGGGAACTGATGTCGTCGCTGGTTGCCCTGTGGCGTCGCGAGCCCTTGCTGCGCCGGGCCGCGCTGACCCAGGCGGTGATCTTCGCGTCCTTCTCCGCCTTCTGGACCGTGCTGGCCCTGCGTCTGGAGCAGCCGCCGCTGAATCTCGGTGCCGCCTCGGCAGGTCTCTTCGGCGTAGTCGGTGCCGTCGGCGTGGCGATGGCACCGCTGGCCGGGCGCGTCGCCGATCGCCGAGGGCCGTGGCGGGTGATCGCGGCCGGCGCGCTGGCAACGGTACTGGCCTGGGTGGTCTTTGCGCTGTGGCCGACGCTGGTCGGGTTGATCGTCGGCGTCATCCTGCTCGACTTCGGCGTGCAGATCGCACTCGTTTCCCACCAGCATGTGGTCTACGGTCTGCACCCCGAGTTCAAGAGTCGGCTCAATACCCTGTTCATGACCACGATGTTCCTCGGTGGCGCGACCGGCTCGTTCGCGGCTGCCGAAGTGTGGCGACATGCCGGCTGGACAGGCGTTTGCGTCCTTGGTGGCGGCCTCGCCGCGATCGCGCTGGTCTCGCGTTTGCTGCATCGCGTGCCGGCGACGCACTGAGACCCCCCAAACAGGGGGTCACCGCCTTCATGGCGCTGTCTAGCATCCGGGTCGTCTCCCGTTGCGAGCCCCGCCATGAACTTCGCCCAGATACCGGCGCCGGTCCTCACGCGCCGGGTCGCGCATCCCACCGCCGAGCGCGTTCGGGGCCTGCTGCGCAAGGCACTGCAGCAGATCGACGCGACCGATACACCGGATCGCGACGCGTGCGCGCGCTACATCGTGCTGGCCCTGCAGATTCACACCAACGCGGTGCCCGTGTCTGCCGATGTGGTCCCCAGTGGGCTTGCTGCCTGGCAAATCCGCGTGGTCCACGAGATGGCGCTGGCCAACCTCGATGCGGCCTTGTCGATCAGGGAGCTCGCGGCCGCGTGCCGGCTTTCGCGTGGCTATTTCACCCGCGCCTTCAACGCCACCTTCGGCGTCAGTCCGCACCGCTGGCGCCACCGCCATCGGCTCGACCACGCGCGGACCTTGTTGCGGGCGACCGACGGACCGATCGCCGAGATCGCGATCAGCTGCGGCTTCAACGACCAGGCCCATTTCACCCGCGCCTTCAAGATCGCCACGAACGTCACCCCCCACGCCTTCCGCACACAGTGTAGGAGCCGATTCATCGGCGATGCTCCATGTGGGAGCCGATTCATCGGCGATCCCGCGGCAGCGGGCCAGCCTGCCGCAGCACCCATCGCCGCTGAAGCGGCTCCCACACAGAGCACGGCTCTCACGCAGAGCACAGCTCCCACACAGAGCGCGGTTCCGACGGGTAAGCTCGGCTCATGACTTCCGAGCCCATCCGCGTCCTCATCGTCGACGATCACCCGCTGTTCCGCGCGGGCGTCGCAGCGATTCTCGACGACAGCCCCGGGTTCGACGTGGTCGGCCAGGCGGGTACGGGCCATGAAGGCATCGAAGCCTGGCGCCGGCTGCTGCCCGATGTGGCTCTTGTCGATCTGCAGCTGCCCGACATGGAAGGCACGCGTGTCATCGCCCTCATCCGCGCACATACGCCGACGGCTCGCGTCATCGTGCTGACGACCTACGGTGGCGACGGCAACGCGCGTCGGGCGCTGGCAGCAGGCGCGAATGGGTATTTGTTGAAGACCTCGTTGGTGGACGATCTCGTCGGGACCATCCAGGCCGTGCATGCCGGACAGCATCGCATCGCGGCGGAGGTCGCGCAGGACCTCACCGAACACTACGGCGACCAGGCCCTCTCCGAACGCGAACTCGACGTATTGCGTGGCGTGGCACTGGGCCTGGAAAACAAGCAGATCGCCGCACGCCTCGGCTTGTCCGCCGAGACCGTCAAAGAGTACCTCTCGAACGCGATGGGCAAACTCCGTGCAAGCAATCGTGCGCATGCCATCGCGCTGGCCATGGAGCGCGGCTTCCTGCGTTGATCGCGCAGGGTTTCATCCCTTTTACCCTGCAGGAAAACGTCCATGCGTCTCCGTTCCTTGTTTCTCGGCATCGCACTCGTCGCCGCCGCACCCGCCTCTGTGCTTGCCGCTACCACGCCGGATTTCTCCGCGGGGCCGCAGTACGACACCACGCACGTCTACCTGGCACCTCAGGATGTCGATGCCTTCGTGCGCAGTTTCGCCGCCACGTTCGAAGGACAGTCGACGAAGCAGGGCATCGCCACGGTGACGCCGACGCCGTCGAGCACCTCGACGCAGGTGGTGCAGAGCCCATCGGGCGCGGTGTCCGTCTTCGGCTTCCGTACCCCGGTGCCGTATCCCTTTGGCCTCGAGCGTACGGGCTATCTGGTGACGGACCTCGATGCCGCGATCAAGGCGGCCGAACAAGCGGGTGCGGCCACCGTGGTCACGGCCTTCGACGACCCGATCGGCCGCGACGCGGTGATCAGCTGGCCGGGCGGGGTGAATATGCAGCTCTACTGGCACACGAAGACGCCGAGCTACGAACCGCTGCGTCATGTCCCGGAGAATCGTATCTACCTGCCGGCGGCCAGTGCGGCGAAGTTCGTCCAGGCCTTCACGCGCTTCGCCCACGGCAAGGTCGTGTCCGACGACGCGAAGGCCTCGTTGACGGAGCTGGGTGGTACGTCGGGTACCTATCGTCGCATCCGGATCGAGTCCGGTTACGGCAAGGTGAGCGTGCTGGTCACCGATGGACACCTCGTCTGGCCCTACGGTCGCGAGGTGACGGGTTACGAGGTGGATGATCTCGCCGCCGCCCTGGCACGTGCCACGCAATCCGGCGCACAGGTCCTGGTGCCGGCACACGACGAAGGTGACCGCCATGCGGCGATGCTGCAGTTCCCTGGTGGTTACATCGCGGAAATCCACGCCGCGCGGTAACCGTCAAGCAAATGTGGGAGCCGCTTCAGCGGCGATAGGGTGCTTGCCACCACACCCATCGCCGCTGAAGCGGCTCCCACACAACAGTGACTCCGATCGAACGCGTTCGATCAGAAATCGAACGAGGCCGAGACCAGGAACGTCCGCGGCGTGCCCTGGGTCAGGTAGCCACCCGTGGCCGAGGCCCAGTAGCCCTTGTTGGTGATGTTCTGCACGGTGAGGCGGAAGGTCACCGGGACGCCGTCCAGCGTGCTGGAGGCGCGGGCACCGACATCGAACGTCGTCCAGGCCGGGATGTCCAGCGTGTTGGTCACGTTGACGTACTGCTTGCCCGTACGAACGGCGCGGGCGCTGAGCGTGATGTCCGGCGTGTTCGGGATGTCCCATTCCGCGCCGAGGTTGGCCTGGAAGCGCGGCACGCCGATGGCGTCGTTGCCGTTGTTGGTGCCACCGTCGGTCTTGGTCAGCTCCGGCTGGATGTAGTTGGCACCGCCGAGTACGCGCACGCCCTGGGTCGGTTCCCCGAAGAAGCTCCACTCGGCACCACGGTTACGCTGCTCGCCGGCGATGACGTAGGTGTTCGTGGTCGTATCGACATAACCACTGGGCTGCTTGATCTGGTACAGGCCGAAGGTGCTGCCGAAGGCGCCCGCGTCCCACTTCACGCCCACTTCGTTCTGCTTCGACTTGAACGGCGAAAACACCTTGCCGGCATTGGTCAGCACCGTGTTGCCGAACTTGATCGGTGCGGTATCGCCCTGGGTGAGCGCTTCGATGTGGTTCGCGTACACCGAGAACTGCTCGTTGATGCGGTAGTTCACGCCGAAGATCGGGCTGTTGGTGTACTGCTCGTACTCGGCGTTCTTTGCGCCGCCCTGGTTGGTGTAGTCGTAGCCAATGACGTGCATCTTCTGGCGACGAACGCCTGCCGTCACCTGCAGCTTGTCGTCCATGAAACCCAGCGTGTCGGACACGGACAGGCTTCGTGTGATGGTGCGTCCGGTGATGTCGGGCGCGCCGGAATCGCCGATGTACTCGGGGCGCGACACGTCAATAGGATCGTAGATGTTCGTGGCGAAGGTGCCCGAGTACTCATAGGCAACCTTCTTCCGGGTGTTGAGTGCGGAGAAGCCGACCGTGACGCGGTGCGTGACGTCGCCCGTGTTGAACTTCGCATTGAAACCGGCTTCGCCGGTGGCGGTGTTCGCCACGTAAGGCACGGTAAAGCGCGACTCGGTCGCGTTACCCGCCGCATCGCTGACCGTGGGGCTGACGTAGTCGCCGAACTCATTGCCATGGTGCGCGCCGGCGGCGACGTAACCCGTCAACCAGTCCGTGATGTCGTATTCCGCGCGGACGACGCCGAAGGTGTCTTCCAGCTGCGAGCCGGACCACGACTGGGCGTAGTTGGTCTTTGCCGAAGGCGCCTTCGGGACGACGCTGCCGACGAAGACGGTCGAGCGACCGCCATTGATGGTCTGCTTCTGATAGCCGAGATCGGTCGTGACCCGCAGGCGATCGCCCGTGTAGTCGAAGCCGATGGCGAGGGCGTTGACGCGATGGTTCTCGCCGTCGATCGCGGTACCGCCGTTGCGTGACACCGCGTTGACCCGCACGCCGAACTCGTTGTTCGTGCCGAAGCGGCGCCCGATATCCGCGGTTGCACCGATCTGGCCGTCGCTGCCGTAATCCACGCCGACGCGGGTGATCGGGTCGACCGTCGCGCGCTTGGGCGCGATGTTGATGCTGCCACCGATGCCGGATCCGCCGGGGGAGACACCGTTGAGGAAGGCGCTTGCGCCCTTGAAGACTTCAACGCGGCTGACCAGCTCGGGAGCGAGCAGCTGGCGGGGAAGCAGGCCATAGAGGCCGTCGAAACCGATGTCGTCGCTATACAGCTGGAACCCGCGGATCACGAAGGTCTGCGAGTAGTTGCCGTAACCGAAGCCCGTGCGCACGGCCGGATCGTTGGCGACGACGTCACCCAGGGTGTGGGCCTGCTGGTCGCGGATGAGCTTGTCGGTGTAGCTGGTCATGGCGAACGGCACGTTCATCATGTCCTGGTTGCCAAGGACGCCAAAGCGGCCGCCCTGGGCGACCTGGCCACCGGCATAGGCGGCCGTAGGCGCTACGACATCGGCCCGGACCTGCACGCCGGACAACGTGGTCGCGTTGTCCTGGGGCTTGCGCTGGGTGTCGTCGGTCTCGTCGGCGGCATGGGCCGCACCGGCGATCAGGAGGGTTCCCAGCACGGCGGCGCGGATGGAAAGGGTCAGACGGCGACGAGCCGGGAGGGCGGTGTGCATGGTGGTCCTGGGCATGGGAAGCCTCGATCAAAGGCGAATGGAAATGAGAATCGCTCGTATTATGATCGAGATTGCAACAGTCGCCTAGGGGTGAAGCCTGCCCGGACGGGGATGGCCCGGTCCGGGAGGGGGGAGAGCATCGCCGATGAATCGGCTCTCACAGAGGGCGCAGGCGAGCCGGGGTCACACGGTGACGACGATGCGGCCGATGTGCTCGTTCTTTTCCAGCGTGCGGTGCGCCTCGACGATGTCGTCGAAGGCGAAGGTCTGCGCAATGCGCGGCTTGAGCTTGCCGCTGGCCAGACCCTCACTGATGAAGGCCACGGCGCGTGCCTGGCGCTCGGGGTCGGTCGTCGTGCCGAACAGGTTGTAGCCGCGGATCACCGGCTCGTTCGGAATGATGTCGAGCAAGGGCAGCGGGGTCACGTCGTCACTCAATGCGCCGTAAACGAAGACGGTCGCGCCATGCGCAAGCGCAGCGAGCAAGGTCGGGAACTGCGAGCCACCCACGGCTTCGAAAGCGAACGTCGCGCCCTTGCCGTCGGTGAGGCGCTTCACCTCGGCGACGAGGTCCTGTTCCTCGGTCGCGATCACGTGCTTCGCGCCGGCCGCAAGCAGCGCATCGCGCTTTGCGCTCGTGCGGGTGAGGGCGATGGGTGTGGCGCCCAGCATGTTGATCATCTCGATCGCGCCGAGGCCGACGCTGCTCGATGCGGACGAAACGAGTACGACATCGCTCGCGGTCAACGGATGGCGCTCGGCGAACGCACCGTATGGCGTGATGTACGGGTTCCAGATGGCCGTGGCTTCTTCGAAGGAAAGGCCGGCGGGAATCGCCACCACGGCATGCGCGGGTGCAAGGACGACTTCGCCATAGAGACCGTAATCGTTCTGAGAGAACGAGGGGATCGTGGTGACGGCGTCACCGGGTCTGACATGAGTGACCTCGGTGCCGACCGCGTCGACGATGCCGGCGACTTCGTAGCCCAGGCGCGCGGGCAGGCGAACCTCTTCCACATAGTTGCCTTTGCGCCACATGGATTCGGCGCGATTCAGGCCGATCGCGCGCACCTGGATGCGGACCTCGCGCGGCCCGGGCGCGCCGACCTCGACCTCACGGAACTGGAGGACGTCGGGAGCGCCATAGCTTTCGAACAGAACGATGCGTGACATGAACGAACCTCGGACAGAAGGGAAGGCGGGCGGCACGTGGCCACTACGCCCCCAAACGTGTGTCCGGGGTGGGGATACAGAAGTAGCGGCGCTGTCCGAACACTTCGGACGTGGACGGCTGGCGCCTCAAACGATGTGCCCCGGGTCCCGTGACGGGATCCGGGGCACACGCGCTGGCCATGAGGGTTGGCCGGATCGCTATCAGCGACCGAGATCGCTCAGGAAACGCTTGGTGTATTGCAGCGGCGTGGTGCTGGGCACGGAATTGCAGGTCGGCGAAGCCGAGCCGCCCGCACACGGCGTGTCGCGATCGAGCGACCAGAAATGCACGCCGGCGAGCTTGTTGGTCGACGCGTAGGCCGCGATCTTGTCGACGTTGGCCAGGCTGACGATCTCGCTCGACGCGTCGTTCACCCCGATCATCGGCGTGATCTCGATCTTGCTCAGTGGGATGCCGTAGGTGTGCTGGAGATTGGTCACGGACTGGATCGCGGACTGGCCCATGTCGCAGCTGCCGTTACTGACCACACAGATACCCGCGCTCGCTCCGGAGCCATAATCCATGGCCATCAGGTTGATCGTGTAGTTGACCAACGAGGAGGCCTTCACGGCGCGGACCACCATGTCACCGGTGGTGTTGACGCCACCGAAGCTGCCGTCCGACGCAGCGAGCGTCGCCAGGGTGAACGAGAAGCGCAGGTTCGGATACTGGCTCTGCGCAGCGACCGCGCCCGCGATCAGCGAGTTGATCTGCGCCGGTGTCTGGCCCGCTTCGATATCGAAGTCGACGCCGACCATGTGTGGGCTCATGTACGTCGAAATGAACTTCGCCATGCCCGCATTGCTGCCGCAGGTGAAGCTGCCGGCCTGGCCGCCGGTAGAAACGACGTAGTTGATGCCGGCACTGTTCAGACGGCTGATGTTCGCACTGGCGAAGGACGCGGCGGGCAGGCCGCCCCAGTTCTCGCTGCCGCATTCACCGGTCGCGAAGGCGAGGGTGATCGCGCCGAGGTTGGGCACCTGGGTCGAGACGAGGCTGCCACTGCCGACGACCGGAATACGCGTACCGGTGACCAGCGTCGACATGATGTTGGTGTTCCAGTCGAGGTTGATCGTGATGTCCTTGTAGGGACTGAACAGCAGGTCGCCAGCGGCCGGCGGCGGATTGGTCGGCGGCGGCGGGTCGACCGGGGGTGGCGTGGTGCCGCCCGTACAGGAACCCTGCGATGTCCACGGCTGGCCCGAGCCACTCGCGCCGCTATGCGTCGCGGGGTCGTCGCCCTGGGTCCACCAGTTGGCGAGGTAATTCACCCCGTTTTCGCTGGCCGTGCTGCCGCCCGTGTAGACCGAGCCGGCATTCCATGCGGCGGCACACGCGCCGGCGGCGTGAGCCGTCTGCACCGGTACAGCGGCGGAAAGAGCCAGCGCGATCGCTACACCGAGCGTGCCGGAGCAGCCGCCGAGCAGCGCATGGGACCGAACCTTTGTCGTCTTCGTGAACATCGAACGCCTCCTGCCTTGGGTTGGTGGCGTTGATTTAGTCCTCGATGACAACGTTGTCTATTTGCCATTTGGCGAAATGTGACGCCCGACGTGAAGGCCGATTTAACAGATGATGCGGCGCTGCAACGGCGTCATGGCGCCATTTGCTCGCATGGCGGGGTAAGCCCGCGGGAACGCTTTGATGCGTCGCGTCAGCGCCTGAAAATTGTCTTGTCTCGTCCCACTGTCCCCAATGACAACGAAAGCCACCGTTTGCGGCCCTCGGGTAGGCGTAGTGGGACGAATATGTCACCGTGGCGGCATACCGGGATTCGATCCGGAAAGGAGCAACGATTCATGCCGTCCCGTTTCAACGTGATCGCCGCGGTCTTCATCGCGGCCTTTGCCAGTTCCGTCGCCGCTGCGAACGCTTCGCCGCAGGCAACCCAGGCGCCTGCCGATCCGCAGTTCGAGGCGGCGAAATCGTTTGTTTCGTTCTACACGTTCAACCGTCTTGGTTATAAGCAGGTTTGTGACAAGCAGGCGGTCGACGTGAGCGTTTTCGTGACGACGTTCGTCAATGAGCACGCCGCGCCGTATGCCAAGGCCTTGTCGGTCCTGCAGGCACACGGCATCTCGGAAGCGGCCGTGATGGCCAGGTTGCAGCCGACGATCGCCTCGTCGGAGCCTGGCGTTCGTCAGGCGTTGACGGATATGGCCGTCGGCGAAAACGCGGGTACCACCACGCTGGATGGATGCAAGTTCCTCGCCGCGCACGCGGAAAAACTGGCCGGTGACCTAGACATCCGGAAGTTTCATCCGGAGATTCTCCAGGCGCTCAGCGGCAACAAGCCTTGACGCTACGCCACGAGACCGCGCGCGGAGGCCTCAGGCCTCCGGGTTCGCCGCCAGCCATGCCGTGACATAGGCCTCGAGCGACAGTTTCGTCGGAACCTTGAGCGCGGCCTCGCGGACGAATCGCATCGAGGCGGTGAGGAAAGCCTGTTTTGCCTGGTTGCTGGCCTGGCGCACGCGCGCCTGGCTCTGGCGAACCTGCACCAGATGCGGTGAAGGTTGGCCGGGCTTGGCGAACTTCTGGTAGCGGCGCAGTTCGTCGGCCACCGTCGCGGTGTCCGTGGCGGCCTGTTTCATGGCCTGGGCGGCCTTGCGTACGTCGATCAGGGCCGTCGATGCGGCCGGGGAGAGATTGGTCATCCAGCGAGCTTAGAGCATCGCGACCGCGTCAGCGGATCTTTCGGTGCGCCTTGAGCTCGTGGGCGATGCGTTCGAGCAGCGGGTCCAGCGTGAGCGGCGCCTTGAGCGAGCGCAAGGTGGCGCGCAGGGCCCTCAGGTCCTGTTTCGCACCCAGCGCGTCGGAGATCCGCGACATGCCATGCACGGCTGCCTTGTCGTGGGCGCTGCGCTTGTGCGCCGACTTGCCTGTTGCCTTCAACACCTTGCGCCAGAATTCCAGCTGCATGCGCAGGCGCCGGGCGCGTCGGCGCCACCGGTGCAGGTTGGCCACCGAGCCGTCCTTGCGTACCCGTTTCTCGGCCCTCGCCACCCGTCGCTCGGAGGTCGCGATGGCCTGTTCGATCGCGCGCCGGGTGACAGCCTTCCAGGGCAGGACTTCGATGGCGTCGCCGAGGTCGCGAATCTGATGGCGGCGTTTGAGGAAGCGTGGGTCCTTCGTCAGCGCGGCAGCGAGGCGGCCGTCCCGGCGGTTCGCCAGCGCGTGGATGGCTGCCTGCCATTCGGGCGACGGGCCGGGACCGGCGAGCACTTGGGCGGTATGTAGCGCCACATGAGCGTCGCGCAAGGGGGAGAGGCCCGCGGCGAGCTTACCGATGCGTTCGGTAAGGGCAGGCAGCTGTGCGGCGAAGGGTTCCGCCCCAAGCGTAAGTAGGCTTTTCAGTCGTCGTAAGGATTTGCGCGCCTCGTGGATCCCGCGGTGGCGGTCCTTCACATCGGCCAGCGCACGCGCGGCACTGCGACATTCGCGACCCGCCAGAGCGGCGAGGGCGGCTTGGATGCTGGGCGCGGGGGGATGTGGCATCGGCACTTCATACCACGAGATGCGTGGTCATGCCTGCCGGGGTCGTTATCCAGGGTCTAAAGAATCTCTGGCCACGGCCGATACGGCGATCCGACAAGCGTGTGTTGTTCGTCCAGGGATCGTCGATGACGATGCCGCACTTTTTGCGTGGCGCAAGCACGGATAGGCACGTGCTCCTTCGGTCGGCGGCATCATTGGCCCAGCTGATTTCGTGACATAGAAAAATTTCAAGGAATGGATACCAAGTGAGTTGCATGCCAACAAATCGCGTTCTTATTGCCGTCGCCTCCACGCTCGTATTCCTGGGTGGCTGCGCATCGAAAATTCAAAAAGCCGGCCCGTTGGTACAGGCCGGTTCGTCATTAGCGAGTACCCCGAACTATCTCCATGACTCGTGGGAAGAAACGCTGCGCGCCGCACGTAAACAGGAATCGGGAGCTACGTCACCGATCGAAAAGGCGAGGGCCGTCAAGACGCAGGCGGCGGCGCTAGACTCACTGGGCAGGCAAAAAGAGGCGCTTGACGCGATTGATCGCGCAACTTCCTTGCTTCCCTCGCCGTTACCGAAGCCGTTTGCGTTCACCAAAGCCAGCATTCTTCTCAATCGCAATGACCCGAACGGCGCCTTGGCGATACTCAAGCCGTTGCTCGCACAAGCGAAGGACGATGAGGTCGGCAGGAATCGACTTAACGTCGCTGTCATGAGAACCCTGAATAGAGAGGGATTCTTCGATGCAGCACTCGCCTATATGCAGCTAGAGCAGTGGCAGGATGCGGTCCGTGCATTAGAAGACTCGCAAGACCTGACGGAAGGTCGATCTTTTCAGGCCTACAAGGCGCTCTACTACCGTTATGTGCAGGCGAGATCGAATGATCCCGTGGCGACCAGCTCCCAGCTCGAGTCGTACGCGACAGCGCTTGCTTCGTATGATGTCGGCTATCGCAGCTCGCTCTTGAGTATGTGGAACGGCAGCGACAACAGCGAAGAAGTAGCGCAGCGGATCGCGGCGATCCCCAACAACGCCGATCGACAAGATGCGCTTGCGGAATTCTACTTCTTTCGCGGCGCCTACCTGAAATACGTCAAGAAAGATGACGCAGGGGCCCGAAAGATGATGGCGAATCTCGATCACCTTGCGCCATACGGTGCCGTTGAGTGGATCATGGGTTCGCGGGTGCTATCAGGCCATGAATAAAATCGCCGCGTGTTGCTTACTTCTGCTCGCCACGATCGTCCTGTTCGCCTTGGGTGGATGCGCCCAGTTGCGCTCATATAAGGAGCCGACGACAGGTGCGCGCGCTCGCGTACGTATCGTTGGCAATCAGCCAGTCTTGTATAGCCATAAGACATGCGATCGTGACGATATGAGACTAGAGGGGTTCGCGTATTACGGAAACAAGCGTCACGATCTGCAGATGCCATACCCGTTAAGGGAGTCCGGAGATGCGACTGAATATTACGTTGCGGCAGGCGTAAACCTGACGGTCACGTTCCGGGATCGTGGAGACATAGCTCCCGTCCCGAAAGGCTTCACCGTTGTCTACAGGGATTCTGGGGAGCGTTGCAGCCTCACCAGCGTCGTTTTTTCGCCAAAAGCGGGCCATGACTATGAAGTGCGAGAGCACGGTGGTGGCTTCTGTTCGGCCTCGGTCGTAGAGCTGGTGCCCGATGCGTCTGGGCCAGCGCGATACATGCCGGTGGAAACATCGCCATGTCCGGAGTCCTAGTGGCCGCGAACGCCATGTCGGGCACCGGCAACGACGAAGGTTCAGCCGTCTCGGATGACCGTTCACATGCTCAGCGTCGAGACCGGGCGGCTTTGCACCTTCCACCAGGGTGACCAGGACATGATCTCCATTCAGGTTGATTTTCACCCACTGACATAAGACGGTCACACCCCCTTGTTACCTCTGGTCTGTCTTAACCGGAGGCGCACCATGAACAGTACGGTTTTGAGCGAGCCGACCGCCGGCTCACCGCTTACCCGCTACCTGAGCCTGGGGGTGTTCGCTGCCGTCATGCTCGTCGCGGCGATCTACGTCGGTTCGCAGCTGAGTCACGACCTCCACGTCGCGCCCACCAGTCCGACCTTCGAATATTTCCTGCTCGGCATCGCGTTGCTGATCGCCCTGGGGTTCGAGTTCGTCAACGGATTCCACGACACCGCCAACGCGGTGGCGACGGTGATCTACACGCGCTCGCTGCCGGCCACCTTCGCCGTCGTGTGGTCAGGCGGCTGGAACTTCGTTGGCGTGATGATTTCCAGCGGCGCAGTGGCGTACGCGGTGCTGCAATTGCTGCCCATCGCCCTGGTGCTCAACGTGGGTTCGTCCGTTGGCTTCGCCATGGTGTTCGCTCTGCTACTGGCGGCGATCATCTGGAACCTCGGCACCTGGTACCTCGGTCTTCCTTCATCGAGTTCGCACACGCTGATCGGCTCGATCATCGGCGTGGGCTTGATGAACCAGATGTTGAACGCCGGCAACGCCAATGCGGCGGTGGACTGGAGCCAGGCCCTCAGCGTCGGCAAGTCGTTGCTGTTCTCACCGCTGATCGGCTTTGGCCTCGCGTTCGCCTTGTTGATGGTCTTGAAGCGCTTCGTCAAGGCACCGGAACTCTACGCGGAGCCGCATGGCGACCAACCGCCGCCTTTCTGGATCCGCAGCCTGCTCATCCTCACCTGCACCGGTGTGTCGTTTGCGCACGGTTCGAACGATGGGCAGAAGGGCATGGGCCTGATCATGCTGATCCTGATCGGTACGGTGCCGAGCGCGTATGCGCTGAACAAGGCCGTGACGCCGGGCGAAACGCAGACCTTCGTTTCCGTCGCTCATCACGCCAGCGAAACGCTGACGAAATACGCGACCGGCGCCCCGGCCGTGGCCTCGCCGCGCGATGAGATCGAGCACTACATCCAGACCAAGCAGGCCACGCCGGCGACGTTCTCCGCCCTGGTCGCGCTGACCGATCGCATCGGCGACCAGGTGGCCCAGCGCGCGTCGCTCGCCGACGTGCCGCAGGGCGAGATCAACAACGTCCGCAACAGCATGTACCTGAGTTCCGAAGCCCTGCGCCTGATGGCCAAGAGCAAGCAGCCGCAGTTCGCACCGGAAGACCAGGCCGTGCTCGACAACTATCACGGCTTGCTCGACAAATCGACGAAGTTCATCCCGACCTGGGTGAAGGTCGCCGTGGCGATCGCCTTGGGTCTGGGCACCATGGTTGGCTGGCGTCGTATCGTACGTACCGTCGGTGAGCGTATCGGCAAGCAGCATCTGACCTACGCCCAGGGCGCTTCGGCGGAAGTCGTGGCCATGATCACCATCGGCGCGGCGGACCGATTCGGCCTGCCCGTGAGTACCACGCACGTGCTGTCGTCGGGCGTGGCGGGTGCAATGGTGGCGAATGGCTCCGGGCTGCAATGGAGCACGGTGCGCAGCATGCTGATGGCGTGGGTGCTGACGCTGCCGGTGTCGATCGCACTGGCGGCCGGGTTGTTCTGGATGCTGCTGAAGGTGTTTTAGCGGTCGCTTGGTAGGAGCCGATTCATCGGCGATCCCGCGGCAGCGGGCCGGGTTATCGCGGAGCCATCGCCGCTGAATCGGCTCCTACAGGAGCGGTGTCCAGCAGGGCTAGCAGGTCGGTTTTCACCGTGGTGCAGTAGGCATCCAGCGGCAGGTCGTTCGGCAGGATGTCGAAGGGGTCTTCGATCTGGTCGCCCAGGGCATCGAGGCCGAAGAAGGTGTAGGCGAGCACGCCGACGAGTAGCGGCGTAAACCAGCCGACCAGGGCGACCAGGCAGAACGGCAGCAGGAAGCAGTAGATGTGCACCGTCCGGTGCAACAGCAGCAGGTAGGCGTAGGGCAGGGGCGTGCCCTGGATCCTCTCGCAGCCACCGAGCACGTGGGACAAGGTCCCCAGCTCCTTGTCGATGGCGGCCAGCAGGATGGGGCTGGCACCTTCGGCGCGTGCGGCCGCGGCGTAGGCCACGCCGATGTGCGCGAGCAGGGCGCTCGGCCGGTTGGGTGCGGCCATGACGGCGGCCAGCGTCTGGGGCGGCAGCCAGGGCGCAAGGTCAGCCGAGGGATCCTTGGCCCGCAGATAGTGCCGCATGGCATACGTGTAGGCGATCAGCGACTGCACGAGCTCGCGCCGGGAATCGGGGCTGGCATCGGGAAGGTAGGACAGGGTCTGCCGGGCGATGTTCCGCGACGCGATGATCAGCTCGCCCCACAGCGTGCGGGCTTCCCACCAGCGCTGGTAGGCCACCGTGTTGCGGAAGCCAAGGAAGATCGCCAGCGTCAGACCCATCAGGGTGAGCGGCGCGGCGTTCAGGCCGACCTTCAGGGTGTACAGATGAAAATCCGCCCAGACCACGACGACCGACAACAGGATCGTGTACAGCACGCGCCGCCAGATCACCGGGATGATCGACCCGTTGAGGGTGAACAGGATGGAGCGGACGGTCGGGGTGCGCGAGTGGACGGTCATGGAGCGGCGACTTCTTACTCGGCGTCCGGTGTGGGCTTGGCCCGGCGCTTGCGCGGCTTGGGCTCGGCGCTGGCGATCAGGGACTGCAGGTAGGCGATGCCCTCTTCAGGCGGGAACCAGGCCACGACATCGGCGACGCTGAGGCCGTAGCTCACGCGCAAGGCATTGAACGCCGCGCGGGCTTCGGCCAGCGGATCGACCTTGGGCGGGCGGCCGCGGCGTGGCTTCTCGACGGGCTTGGCCGGGACGACCTCGACGGGCTTGGCGACGGGTGCAGGCGGCGCCGGCGGCTTGCTCGCGGCATTCTGTCGGTCGAGCGCGGCGAGTTCGTCCTGGAACTGCTTGAAGTCATATTTACCGGACGAATTCATGGCACTGCTTCGGTCGAAAGTGAGGCCATTGTCGCACGCTGGCCGCAATGATTCGTGTCACAAAGCCCCGCAATCGCAATCAAGTGCGGTATCCGACACGGCGTTAGGATTGCGCCTACTTCGACAGGGACCGCCTCATGGCTGCCGCGCAAAAAGCCCTCTGGTACATCGAAAGCCACTTCGGCGCCGGCCTGGCGTTGGGCGATGTGGCCGCCGCGGCCGGCGTCTCGCCCTTCCACCTGACGCGCGTTTTCCAGGCGGCGACCGGCTGGCCGGTGGTGCGTTACCTGCGTGCGCGACGCCTTTCCGAAGCCGGTCGCGATCTGGCCGCAGGCGCCGGTGACATTCTCGGCGTGGCCCTCTCGGCCGGGTACGGTTCGCATGAGGCCTTCACGCGAGCCTTTCGCGAGCAGTTCGGCGTCACGCCGGAAGAGGTCCGCAAGCGGGGGTCGCTGGAGGGCTTGCCGGTGGTCGACGCCATGCGGGTGATGCAGGAACCGATGCCCGAGGCGCAGGTGCCGAGAGTGGAAGAGGCGGGTCCGCTCCTGATCGCCGGCCTGGGCGCCCGCTACCTCGCATCGAACAGCGCCGGCATTCCCGCGCAGTGGCAGCGTTACGAACAGGACCGCCCGGTCGGGCCCAAAGAGAGCTATGCCTACGGCGTCTGCTTCAACTACGACGACGAAGGCAACTTCGACTACCTCTGCGGCCATGAGGTGCCGAACTTCTCGACGCCGCCCTCGGACTACACACGCCTGCGCCTCGCCCGCCGCCCTTACGCCGTGGTCCGGCACACCGGGCACATCGGCTCGATCCCGCTGACCTGGCGCGCCTTCCTCGAGACCTGGTTGCCCGCTTCGGGACTTGTGGCAGCCGACGCGCCGGATTTCGAACGCTACGATGCCGACTTCGACCCCCGGACTGGCATGGGTGGCGTCGAGATCTGGGTACCACTGGCGCCCTGAGCATCCCATCCGTCACCAAGAGAGGGGAAACACCATGTCGATCCTTACCCGCGCCTGCCTGGCGCTGGCACTCACCTCGGCCCTCGGTGTCGCCTCGGCGACCACCGTGGGCGAGATGCACCGCAGCACGACGACACCGACCGCTGCCATGCGCGACGCCTCGCACTCCAACTCGCTCGCCATCACGGTCTGGTACCCGGCCGTCGAGGGGGCGAAGGAAGAACCGCTGGACATGGGCTCGCCGGGCCATCCGCTGTTTATCGCCGGTCACGCCGCACAGGACGCGGCCTTCGCGCCGGGACGTCATCCGGTGGTGCTGCTATCGCATGGCTTCGGTGGCACGGCGCGCATGATGAGCTGGTTCGGCACGGAACTGGCGCGTGCGGGTTATGTCGTCGTCAGCGTGAATCATCCGGGCAACAACGGCATGGGGCCGATGACGGCGGCCGGTGCGGCGATGTGGTGGGAGCGAGCTGAAGACCTCAAGGCAGCGTTCGCCGCCGTTAGGAAGGACGGGGTCATCGCGGCCCACATCGATCCCACGCGGCTGGGCGTGGCTGGGTTCTCGGCCGGTGGATTCACGGCCTTTCTGTTGGCGGGTGCACGCGCCGACATTCCGCATCTGAAAGCGTTCTGCGACAGCCATCCCGACGATGGTGTGTGCAAGCCGCAAAAGGAAGCGCCCGACATCAGCGGGCCCGCGTTGTTTCACAAGGCCTACGACGATCCGGCAATCAAGGCGCAGATCGCGCACGCGGCCGACGATCATTCGATCCCGGCGGTGAAGGCCGTCTTTACCCTGGCGCCTGCGCTCGTACAGGCCATCGCACCGGACAGCTTCGTGCGGATCCATGTGCCCACGGCGATCGTTGTCGGCGACAACGACAAGGTCGCGGAGCCGGTGACGAATGCCGATATCGCGGTAAAGGCCATTGCCGGCGCGACGATCACTCGGCTGCCTGGCGTGGGGCATTACGATTTTCTGAGTACGTGTACGGGTGCCGCAAAGGCGACCGTGCCGATCTGTGCGGACGTGACGGTGTCACAGGCACAGACGCATGCGGAGGCCTTGGCGAAGGCAAAGGCCTTGTTCGGCGCAACGCTGTAGCTACGTCGGAGGGTCTTGTGGGAGCCGATTCATCGGCGATCCCGCGGCAGCGGGCAAGGGTGTCGCTAGCACCCAATCGCCGATGAATCGGCTCCCACAGGATGAATCGACTCCCACAGGATCAATCGGCTCCCACAGGTGGCACGATCAGGACGGGACGCTGGCTTCCGAGCCGCTGGAGATGTCGTCGGCGTTGTTGCGCTTGAAGACATCCTTGGCGACATCGCGCTGGTGGCTGCTTTCGGTATGTACCGAGATCAGGATGCTGCCTTCACGGACCTTCGCGTCGTAACGCTTGGCTTCGAACTCGGGGATGCCCATGCCGACGAGCGCACCGATGATGCCGCCCGTTGCCGTGCCGACCGCGGCGCCACCGAGGGCGGCCATGATCGGGCCTGCCGCGATGAACGGGCCGACGCCGGGAATGGCCAGTGCGCCGATACCGGCGAGCCAGCCCAGGCCCGCACCCACGCCGAGGCCGAGCACGCCGCCGGTGGTCGCGCCTTCGGGAGCCTTCGTGTGATGTTCGTGGGCGAAGTCACGCGTGCCGCGACGGTCCGGGAGCAGCGCCGAGATATCGTCGCTGGTGAAGCCGGCCTGCTTGAGTTCGAGGACGATGTGTTCGGCCTGCTCGACCGTACGGGTGGTGCAGTAGACGGATGCTTTCATGACGGGCCTCGCGGGTCAGTGTTTGGTATCGAGCTGGTTCTGGACGGTCGCTACGCCGGGCACGCCTTTGACGATCGATTCCACGCGTGCTTTTTCGGCGTCGTCTTTCACCGGACCACGCAGGATCACGGTACCGTCCGAAGCGATGAACTTGATGTTGTGCGCGCTCATTGAAAGCGAGCTGTCGCCGACGATGGCCTTGCGCACGGCGGCGGCGACCTTGATGTCTTCCGCATCGTTGGGCTGGTCGAAGGGCGTCGTCTGCCCACCATGCTGGTCGCGCTGGTTGATCTTGGTGTTGTCGACCTTGGGTGCGGCGTCCTGGGCGAACGCGGTCGTGGCCGCGATGGAGGCGACGAGGAACAGGGCGGTGGTGCGTGTGGTCACGGGGAGGCTCCGTGGCTGCGGTGCGCGCAGTACGCCTCAGGTGCCGTGAAACGCCGGTGCAGCCGGCGCGACGATCAGGTCGCGCGGAAGGTCACGACCAGCACATCCCGGTGGGAGGCCTTGTTCTCATCCAGCGGCGTGACCGGCGTGACGCCGTGGAATACGCGGGGATCGTGGATGAGGGCAGCGTCGAACGCGTGAGCGAGGGTGAACTCGCCCAGGGAACGCCCGTCCGGCGCGTGGATGGTCGTCGTGCCGCTGGCGATGTTTTCGCGATCGATCAGGAGCACCAGTACGTAGTCGACGCCATCACGGTGACTGCCTTCGGGCGTCGGTTCGCCGGCAGCGCCGGCCGTAGCTTCGATACGGAACTGGTGGACTTCGACATGCCACTGGGCAACATCCGGCGAAAGGCCACCGAAGAAGTCCCGGCAGAAGTCGAGAATCGCCAGCAGGGTCGTGCTCTGCGCGATTTCGGGCAGGACCGGTGCGAACCAGCGCTCGATGTCGCCTTGCAGTGTGTTGTACGACAGCGTCTGGAAGTGCGCCTGGTGCGGCCGGGCCTCCACATGGCCGAACCGCGACGCGGCAAAAACCGCATGGCGGCGACGCCGAAAACGTCCCGTCGCAGCCAGGTAGGTGTCCGGCTCCAGCGCGTTCCAGCTGGAGGCGAAGGCCTCCCAGTCGGACAGGGGTGCGAGGTGCTCGACCAGCCGGCGCATGTCGCCGCCGTGCACGAAGGCGAAGCCCTCGTCCCGCACCTGGTCGTGGAGGGTGGCTTCGTTCGCTTCGAGGGGCACGTTCATCCGCGCAGTATACGGCCCCCACGACCTGTCGACCTGCGGCAATCGGCCTCGCTCAGGGCGTATGCAGCGGCTGTGGCTTGTCCAGGGCGGCAAGCAAGGCGCCGTCACGCTGGTAGACATCGGGCTTGTAGGCCAGCTTCCCGTCGTCGCCGATATCCACGGTCCAGTACGCCAGGAGCACCGGCACCGAGGTGGGCAGCGTCACGTTCTGCGTCTTCTTCGTGGCGATGCGTTCGTCGATGGCCTGGCGGTTCCATTTCTCGTCGTCGTTGAAGAGCAACTGCACCAGCTCCAGCGGATGCTCCACGCGAATGCATCCCGAGCTGGTGTCGCGCTTGGCCTTGGAGAAGAGATCCTGGTGGGGCGTGTCGTGCAGGTAGACCGAGAACGAGTTGGGAAAGCGGATCACGACCTGGCCCAGCGAATTACCCGGTCCGGCGTCCTGGCGCAAGGTGATGCCACGCGGGTTGGACCAGTTCACGCCCGATGGGGAAATCGTGTTGCCGTTGCTGTCGAGTACGCGGATGCGGTTATTGGCGAGGTAGGCGCTGTTGGCGCGGACCTTGGGCAGGATGTCGTTCTTGAGGATCGTCGGCGGGACCGTCCAGGTCGGATTGAAGGTGATGTAGGTGATCTGCGAGCGGAAGATCGGCGTGCTGCGATAAGGCTTGCCCACCTGCACCCGCGACTTCCACACCGGTTTGCCGTCGCGATAGAAGCTGATCTTGTAACCGGCGACATCGACGACCACGAAGGTCCCCTCCAGGGCATGCAGTAACCAGCGCGCCCGCTCCAGGTTCACGCGAACCTGGCCGATGCGCGTTTCGATCGGCACGTTGAGCGCGGTGAGTGTGTCGGCACCCACGCTTCCGTCGGCATCGAGATACTGGTCGGCCTGGAATCGCCTCACGGCGTCGGTCAGCGGCGAGTCGTAGTGATCGCCGTGAGCGAGGGTCGGGTCGAGATAGCCGCCGGCGACCAGCCGTGCCCTCAGGGCGCCCACGCGTGGATCCTTCATGCCTGGTTTCAGCGACGGGCCGTCGGGAACGGTGGGCCAGCCGCCTTGCGCGGCGCTCGCCCGCAGTTGCGCGAGCGCGTCGCGCAACTGGGCGTAGAGCGGGTTCTGCGGTCGGGCCATGGCGAATGCCTGGTCGACGCTCCCCTCGTCGATCGACGTCTGCAGCATGGACATGCCTTGCTGCGGATCGAGCGCGGTGGGGTCGAAGTTCCATGTCGGGTCGAGACGCACGGGATCGACCTTGCCGCGGGCGAGCTGGACGAGAGCGGTGATGTAAGCGCCCGTCGCCGACACGTCGAAGTCGGCGCGCTGTTGCGGCGAGGCCGTTGCCCAGTCCGGGGCCTCGGTGGTGGCCTTGAGGGCAGGAAGGTCGTAGTCGGCAGGGAGCAGCCCGTCGGCATCCACGGACGCCAGCCCGGCCAGCAGTTGCTGCACGTTGGCCGGGTTCGCCCACGCCGCCGTGAAGTGACGCTGGGCATAGAAGTCGCTGACCGCCTTGCCCAGCGCGGCATCGGGCCGGCTCAGAGGACCGCCTTGCAGCGGCGTCATCTGCAGGACCCGGCCGTAGATGGCCGTGGCCACGAGATCGTCGGCCGGCGGCGGGGAGGGCGCCGCCACCGTGGCCGCGGTCGCCGGAACCTGGGCGACGATGGGCGGTGGTGACGCGGCGGAGGCGGCCGTGGGCGGCGCCTGGGCCGCTGCGGTGAGGGGCAGGAGGGCAGCCATCAATAAGAAAAGCCCACCGCACACGCGTTTTTCCATAGTCATTATCAATCGATTCCAGATTCGTTGGCGGTGCTGCACGCTTTCACCTATATCAAGGGCAGAGATGTGACGGTGTTGTGGTCAATAAATGATCAGCGCGTTAGGATGCCCCGTCGCAACACCACCCGGCTTACCGCATGATTCGATCGCTCCGTACGCTTCTGGCGTCCGCGCCGCTGCTCAGCGCCGCTCTTTTCTTCCCCGCCCAGGCCCACGCTGCCGACACGCTCGGTGATGCACTGGCCAGGCTGGCTCCCTCCGCCGACCCCAAGGTCATTGGACTCGCCGTCCAGGCCTCCGAGTGTGCGCAGACACAGGGCGGTACGCCGTCGGACCGTCTGGCGGTGATCGATTATTCGAAGCCGTCGTCGGAGCCGCGCCTGTGGGTGTTCGATACGGTGAAGCGAAAGCTGTTGTTCCAGGAGCTGGTCGCGCACGGCAAGAACAGCGGCGACGCGAACGCCACGCGATTCTCCAACGCGCCGGAAAGCCTCGCATCCAGCATCGGCCTGTTCCGCACGTCGGATACCTACATGGGCAAGAACGGGTATTCGCTGAGGCTGACCGGGCTCGAGCCCGGTGTGAACGACCAGGCGCTCGCTCGCGCCATCGTGATCCACGGCGCCGCTTACGTGAACGAAGCGATGGCGAAGGTCGCCGGTCGTATCGGTCGCAGCTGGGGTTGCCCGGCCGTGCGCACGGCGATTGCGCACCAGCTGATCGATGCGCTGAAGGGCGGCCAGATGGTGTTCTCGTACTATCCGGACAAGCGCTGGCTCGCCTCGTCCGGCTACCTGAAGTGCACCAACGGGCAGTTGGCACATGTCGAGGCCAATACGATCGCTCGTGCCGGTGGCTGATGGCAGCCGCCCGAACCCGCTAGAATCCCGTGACCTAACCGTGGAATCCAGCATGAAACACGTTCTTGCGATCGCCGCCGCCGTCCTCCTCGCTGGTTGCGCCACCAGCGGCATGAAGGACACCTTGCCGAAGCTCAGCAGCAAATCGAGCAAGACCGTGCCGGCCTACGTGCAGTGCGTGGTGCCCAAGTGGCAGGCCCTGAGCCCCGACGCCAAGGGTGATGCCAAGGACGACAAGGGCACGGTCACCGCCAGCAAGGATGGTGCTCATGAGCGCCTCGAAGTCCGCGCCAACGGCTCGGGCGCGCAGGTCGTGATGTACGAGCTGCAGAAGGTCAAGGGCGATTACAACAGCAGCTACCGCGACGAAGCGATCTCCTGCCTCTGATCGCCGGGCGCTCCGCCTCAGTCAGTTAACTCGATGGGCTCGACCAGTTCGGGCCCATCGTTTTTTGGCGAACTCACCGCCTTCGTGACCGGGTAGAAGACGAGATCGGGCTCGTTCGCCGCGTCGAGCACGGCCACGGCCTTGTCGGGATCGGCGAACAGCCAGTCTTCCCAGGCATCGGGTGCGAGGATGACCGGTTGCCGGTCATGGATGTCGCCGCCCACCTTGCCGGGCTCGCCGGTGATGATCGTATACGTGCGCAGCGGCTTGTCTTCCGTATCGCGCCAGCTTTCCCACAACCCTGCGAAGACCATGAGGCTGCCGTCGGGCGGCCGCACGAAGTACGGCTGCTTGTGCCCTTTCTCGCCCTGCCATTCGTAGTAGCCGGACGCGGGAACCAGGCAGCGACGCCGACGCATCGCGGCGCGAAAGGCGGGTTTCGCGGCAATGCCCTCGCGTCGGGCGTTGATCAGCTTCGCGCCGATGCCGGCGTCCTTCGCCCAGGAAGGTATCAGGCCCCAACGATGCACTCCCACGTGCAACGCGGCATCTTCCTGCGTCACCACGAGGGCGCGTTGCGTCGGCGCGATATTGAAGTGATCGTCGCGCTGGTTGATCTCGCTGATGAGGTCCAGCTCGAGGCGTTCGAGCACCTCGCGGGCTTCGCGAGACACACTGACCGGGCCGTAGGTGGCGTAGCGTCCGCACATGATGGCGAGACTATGGCGGCGATCATGCCGACGGCGTGTACGCGCCCGTCAGGAGACCGGTCGCGACTGACGCGCCCGCTCGACCGCATCGAGCAACTGTTCGCGATCGAAGGGTTTGACCAGGAAGACGGCGGAGCGCGGCGCCGGCTCGAGGTCTTCCGGCAGACGGCTGGAAACGATCACGATGGCCGTGTCCGGGCGATCGCGAAGCGCGGCGTTGAGCAGTTCCCGGCCGCGCCGTTCGCCGGGAATGTCGGCATGCACCACCATCAGGACGAGTTCGTCCATCTCCTGGAAGGCCTTCCGGGCGTCGCGGTAGGTCACCGTCGCGCGGGTCTGGTAGCCGGCGTCTTCGAGCACCATGGCCACCGTCTCGGCAACCATGCTCGCCCGGTCGAAGACCAGGGCGGACGGTGCGGCTGACGGCTTGGGGTTCATGGGAGGGAGTCTATCCCTCCCGGGCTTTCTTGGGGATGTCAGCCCGTGGGTTCCTGCGGCGGCCAGTCGGCGTTGATCGTCTTGACCCGGGTCATCAGCTCGCGGACCTCCTGGTTCCGGTCCGCGATACGTTGCTCTTCGGCGGCCCGCTGCGCGGCAAAGTCCTGGTTGGTGCCCTGGACGGCCTCGTGGACGAGCCGGCAGGTCTCCTCGACATTGCTGGCGCGGGTGTGGAAGCCGAGCCGGTCGGCCAGGATTTCCATTTTCAGGCCCGGGTGGGTCTGCTCGAGCCCGCGGGCGCGGACGATGAAGAACTGCTGCCAGTCACGCTCGGGGGCGCCGCTGAGCACCGCCTCGACGCGAGGAATGTCCGGCCGGTCGAATTGCTCGGTGTCGTCGATCGCCTCGAACGATTCGATGTCGATCCAGTCGCGACTGGCCATGGGCGCTTCCTTGGGTAGGGTTGAAGAGGTGGGCGCGGGATTGTTCGCGCGCGGATGTCTACGCGACGTGGGGATGCCGCACACCCGGTGGTTTCACAGATCGTGCACGGTCGGAAACCAATGCTCTTCACATTCCCTGCGGAGCCACTCTCATGCGTTATCTCGCCCTTGCCGGTGTCGTGCTTCTCGCCGGCTGCGCTACCCAGAATCAGCGCCACGTCGGCATTCACGACGTGCTTTCGAGCACCACCTTCTCCAACCAGGATGCGGCCGATGGCGATGCCACGCTCAACGTGGTGCGCGAGCAGGGTCTCTGGGGCGCGGGTTGCTCCAGTGCCATCTATCTCGACGACAAGATGGTCGCGGATATGGAAATTGGGCAACAGCTGGTGCTCCACGTCCCGTCCGGCACGCGCAAGCTGAGTGTCTACACGCATGGCGCATGCAACGGTGAACGACTCGATGCCGACGCCACCGTGGGCCAGGGCGAGACGAAAACCTTCTCCATCCCCGCCAGCGGCGACGGTCTGGCAACGCAGGCACCACCCAAAGCGTGATGCGACTTGTCATCCTGGTCGCGAGGGCGTAAGAATCGAGGCACACCGCCCAGGTTGGAGCTGCATCGTGCATCGTCGAACCGTTGGCCAGTATTCGGTGGAAGTACGCACGCTGCGGGTAACCTCGGGCATGTGGAAGGCTGCCTATATCGTCGAGCCCGCCTTGCATGCGGGCCCGCGCGATTTCGTCATGATCACGCTACTCGAGGAATTCGAGGACGAACGCGTGGCAGTCGACGCCGCCATGGAGCGCGGCATGAGTCACGCCGACTGGCTCGACGTGGCACGTCGCACCTATACCGGTTGACGTGACCACGCCGCCGACCTCGTCGTAACGCCTCCGCGACGACCTGCCACCTAGCTTCGCCTGCATGAGGGCCGCCGGTCTTCTCCCGGCGGAGTGTCATCCTTGCAGCGCACGATCCTCTACGTTCCCTTCAATGCGTCGGCACACGGTCAATGGACCCTTCGCCGGAATGCCGAGCTGGTCGGTCAGTTCGCGACCCGGGACGAGGCCGTACGCCACGCGCTCGCGCTTACCGCATCGATCCAGAACCTGCCCGGCCAGGAAGCAGCGATCAAGGTGGAAGACGAGGCCGGCGTCTGGCGCGTGGCCGATAGCGCGACGCTCTAGGCCTTTCCGGCAGGCGTCGCAGGATGTGAGACCGCCAGGCGCGATAACGGGCGCCCCTGTCTCCCGGATGCCGCCATGGCTGCCTACCTCAAAGCGCGCCTCACCGATGAGGCGGACTCCGCACTGGCGGTCAGCCATGACGGCAGCACGCTGGCGCGTCGACTCAGCGTCAAGTACAGCGATCGTGTCGCGACGGCGTTTACCGTCTTCGGCCGGGAAGGACAGTTCGTCCCGCTCCCCGACGACCTGCCTGCCGGCCTGTCCAGGGCGCTGACCGCACACGGCATCGAGCGCCTCTACAGCCATCAACAGGAAGCCTGGGACGCTGCCCGCTCGGACCGCAACGTGCTCGTCTCGACACCGACGGCCTCGGGTAAAACCCTCTGCTACACCTTGCCGGTGATCGCTTCGGTGTTGGAAACCGGGGCCAAGGCCCTGTATCTGTTCCCGACCAAGGCGCTGGCGCAGGATCAGGTCGCCGAGCTGCTCGAGCTCAACCGGGCCGGCGACCTCGGGGTGAAAGCCTTCACCTTCGACGGCGATACGCCGGGCGATGCACGCCAGGCCATCCGGCTGCACGGCGACGTGGTGGTCAGCAATCCCGACATGCTTCATCAGGCGATCCTTCCCCATCACACGAAGTGGGCGCAGTTCTTCGAGAACCTGCGTTACGTGGTGATCGACGAGATCCATACCTATCGCGGGGTGTTCGGTTCGCACCTGGCCAATGTGCTGCGAAGGCTGAGGCGGATCTGCGCGTTCTATGGCGTGCGTCCTCAGTTCATCCTTTGCTCGGCCACCATCGGCAATGCCACCGAGCATGCGCAGGCGCTGATCGAGGACGAGGTCGTCACCATCACGCACAGTGGCGCTCCCAGTGGCGACAAGCACATCCTGCTGTGGAATCCGCCGGTGATCAATCCGGATCTCGGACTGCGCGCGTCGGCACGCTCGCAGACCAACCTGATCGCACGCGTGGCGATCAAGGCGAAGATGAAAACGCTGGTCTTCGCGCAGTCTCGACTGATGGTCGAAGTCCTGACCAAGTACCTCAAGGATGTTTTCGATCACGATACGCGGCTGCCGCCCCGCATCCGTGCGTACCGTGGTGGTTATCTGCCCACCGAGCGGCGCGAGGTGGAACGCGCCATGCGCGCCGGCGCCGTCGACGGCATCGTCTCCACCTCAGCGCTCGAACTCGGTGTCGACATCGGCAGCCTCGACGCCGTGGTCCTCAATGGCTACCCGGGATCGATCGCCGCCACCTGGCAGCGTTTCGGCCGGGCAGGGCGACGCCAGCAGCCCTCGCTCGGCGTGCTCGTCGCCACCAGTGCACCGCTCGACCAGTACCTGATGCGCCACCCGGCCTTCCTCACCGAGGCGACGCCGGAGCAGGCCCGCATCCAGCCCGACCAGCCCCTGATCCTGCTCGACCACATCCGTTGCGCGGCGTTCGAATTGCCCTTCATCGCCGGCGATGCCTTCGGTCCTGACGACGCCGGCCCCTATCTGCAGGTCCTCGCCGAGGCCGAAGTGCTGCACCAGGAAGGCGACCGTTGGGAGTGGATCGCCGACAGCTACCCGGCCAACGCCGTGAGCCTGCGTTCCGTGGCCGATGGCAATTTCGTCGTCGTCGATCGCACCGAAGGACGGCAGACGATCATCGCCGAAGTGGATTATTCGGCCGCGGCGCTGACGCTCTACGAAGGAGCGATCCACATGATCCAGTCGGTGCCTTACCAGGTCGAGAAACTCGACTGGGAAGGCCGCAAGGCGTATTGCACGCGCACCCGTGTCGACTACTACACGGACGCGATCGACTACACGAAGCTCAAGGAGCTGGAGTGCTTCGACGGCAGCACTTCGGGTGAGGGCAGTGCGCGCCACGGCGAGGTGCACGTCGTGCGACGTGTGTCCGGCTACAAGAAGATCCGTTATTACACGCACGAGAACATCGGCTACGGACCGGTCAGCCTGCCTGATCAGGAGCTGCATTCCACCGCGGTGTGGTGGCAATTGCCGCAGAGCGTGCTCGACGAGGCCTTCCGCTCGCGTCAGCACGCGCTCGATGGCTTCCTCGGTGCGGCGTACGCGTTGCACACCGCGGCGGTCGTGGCCGTGATGGCCGAGCCGCGCGATCTGCAGAAGGCGGTGGGCTCGGGCGACGGCGGCTGGTCGGCGCAAGTGGATGCCACGGGGCGAGGGCAGATTCGTGCACCGGATGGCGGCCTGGCGCTGCCGGATGCGCTCGATCGCTTCCTGCCGACGGTTTATCTCTACGACAACTTCCCCGGTGGCGTCGGTCTTAGCGAGCCCCTGTTCCTGCGCGCCGCCGAACTGCTCACCCACGCGCTCGCCACGGTTGAAAACTGCGACTGCAAGGCCGGCTGCCCTGCCTGCGTCGGCCCCGTGCTCGCCGCCGACGAGCATCGCGAGGTCACGCCCCGCGCACTCGCTGCCCGCGTCCTCCGCCTGCTCGGAGCCGGCGCACCCGGTGCCAGCGCCATCGGCGCCAGCGCATGACTGACCTTGCCTCGCGCCTGGCCGCCCTCCGCCGCCAGGCCGGCGGAAAACCCGCTGTCGTAGGAGCCGATTCGTCGGCGAAACGGGCTGCCTTTGTGGGAGCCGATTCATCGGCGATTCCTGCGGAGCGAGGCCAGCCCGTTTCGCCGATGAATCGGCTCCCACAAAAAGCAGCGAGCGGCAGCGACGACCAGACCCCCAAAAAACTGGCTGTCGACCTCGCTGTACTCCGTCGCATGGCCGGCGTGCGCGAACGTCTCGGTCAACCGCGCCTGCCGCCGCGTACCTTCAGCCGTGACGTTCCGGGCGAAGAGATCGCGCCCGGCCTGCGCTACCTCGAACAACGTTACGCCTGGCCCGACGCCCCGGCGGAACTCGATCTCAGCTTCGCGCGCCTGACCAGCGCCCGTCGCGAACATCTGCTGCATTTCGATACTGAAACGACCGGCCTGGCCGGCGGGACCGGCACGCGCGCCTTCATGATCGGCGCCGCGGATTGGCACGACGGTGGCCTCCGCGTGCGTCAGGTCTACATCACCACCATGGCAGCGGAAAGCGCGATGCTGCGAACGTTCGCAGAGTGGCTCGACGCAGACACCGTCCTCGTCAGCTACAACGGAAAATCCTACGACGCACCGCTACTGGCGACGCGCTATCGACTCGCACGCATGAACAACCCGCTCGCCGGGTTGATGCACGTCGACCTGTTGCACCCCATGCGTCGGCGCTACCGCCAGGTGTGGGAGAACTGCAAGATGCAGACGGCGGAGCGTAACCTTCTTCGCATCGTGCGAGAGGACGACCTGCCGGGCTCGGAAGCACCGCGTGCATGGCTGACGTATCTTCGCGGTGGTTCGTCGGGCGATCTCGTGCGCGTCGCCGCGCACAACCTGCAAGACGTCCGCAGCCTCAGCGGCCTGCTGGTCGAGGCCCACGGCTGGGCCGCGCTCGATACGCCGCCTGCTTCGCCGCGCTGTAACGAAAAATAGACGCCGATCCGCGCACGCTCGCCTGAGTTCCTTCACGCGTGAGGAGACGAGGCATGAGCGAGGCGACCAAACCCTGTGACCACGACGGGTGCAATTGCCAGATCCCGGTGTCGCGTGATTTCTGCAGCGAGAGCTGCCGCATGGCGGCCGAAAGCCAGAATGTGGGAAGCGCCTGCGAGTGTGGCCACGCGGCCTGCCAGCAACGGCAATGACGATACGCAGGAGAGCAAGATGACCGACGACAAGAAAGACCAGCCGACATCCGGTTACCGCGAAGACAATCTCAAGCCCTCGCAGGGCAAACCGAAGGTTCCCGGGGAAGGACACCCGAAGGAATCGCAGAACGACCCCGATCAGAAGCCCGGTAAGCAAGGGTCCTGATCAGGGTCGAGGCGCTCACGCTGCCTTGCGGATAACGCTGCCGATCGAAGCGATCGCACCACCGACGGCCTGGGCCTTGTGGTCGTCGCTCATGGCCACGCCCTCGGCGCGGACGAATTCGATGTCGGTGACACCAAGGAAGCCGAAGATCGCACGCAGGTAGGGCTCCTGGAAGTCCATGCCAGCGGCTGGAGCTCCCTGGCTGTAGACGCCACCACGCGACGACGCAATGATCACGCGCTTGCCGCCTGCCAGACCTTCCGGGCCGTTCGCGGTGTACTGGAAGGTCTTGCCGGCGACCGTGATGCGGTCGATCCAGGCCTTCAGCGAACTGGTGATGCTGAAGTTGTACATCGGCGAGCCGATGACGACCACGTCGGCGGCAAGAAACTCCTCGAGTACGGCGGCGTTTTCGGCGGCAACCGGATCGTTCTCGCCGGCCGGCAGGCCCCAGTGGCCGAGCGGGGCGGCATGGAGGTCACGGTAGGTGACGTCGACGCCCGGATGGTTCTGGACGAACTCCGCCACGATCGCCGCCGTCAGGCCGCGGGAAACGGAGTAGGCGCCGAGCGCGCTGGCATCGAGATGCAGGAGTTTCATGGGTGTTCCTCAGTCGTAGACCGCAGGTTGCGGCACGGAGGGAACGATACGCTGGCGACAATCGCCTGATTAGCCCGCCTGGAGTAGACTCATTGTTTCGAATCAGAAACGACGGATGCCTGATGGACGGCGCGCTGCAGGACCTTAACGATCTCTACTTCTTCGCCTCCGTGGTCGAACACGGCGGGTTCTCGGCGGCGGGCCGCGCCCTGGGTATCCCCAAGTCCCGCCTCAGCAAGCGTATCGCCCAGCTCGAGGATCGCCTCGGGGTCCGGCTGCTGCAGCGGACGACGCGCCGTTTCGTCGTCACTGAGATCGGCGAACGCTTCTACGCGCACTGCCGCGCCGTGCTGGAAGAGGCGCGCGCCGCGCAGGACGCCGTGGACGAGTTGCGCACCGAGCCCCGTGGCATCGTCCGGGTGAGTTGCCCGGTCTCGCTTGCCCAGAACGTCCTTGGTCCGATGTTGCCGGCCTTCCTGCTCGAGCATCCCAAGGTGCAGGTGCGTGTCACCGCGACCAATCGCCGTGTCGACGTCATCGGCGAGGCCTTCGACGTGGCGATCCGCGTGCGCGAGAAGCTCGATACGGACGCCACCCTGGTTCTGCGCAGCATCGGCTTTGCGCGCAACCTGCTGGTCGCCAGCCCGAAATTCCTCGATAGCAACGGACGCCCGAAGACGCTGGACGAACTGGCGGCGCTGCCCGCCCTGTCCATGTACGAGCACGAAGGCGCCCAGGTCTGGGAGCTGGTCGATTCCAACGGCAAGAAGGCGGCGGTCGAGGTCAAGCCGCGCCTGGTCAGTGGCGATTTCACGGTGCTGATCGCCGCTGCCGTGCAATGTTGCGGTGTCGCGCTGTTGCCCGAGGATTATTGCGGCCCGTTGATCTCCAGCGGTCAGCTGGAGTGGGTCCTGCCCGAATACACCACGGCCCAGGGCACCCTCCACTTCGTCTATCCGAGCCGCCGGGGCTTGCTGCCGGCCATCCGCAGCTTCGTCGACTTCCTTGCCGATCGCCTGCCCAAGGCGCAGGCCGAGTTTCACAAGGACTGCGACAAGGTCGCTGCCGACCCCAGCAAGGCAGCAGCGATCACCATGGCCCGCATGTTAGGATCGAGCCCTTCGGCCACGTTTGGCCGTCCAAACGAGTAAGGATGTTCGATGCAGCTCGAAACCAAGCTTCCCAAGGTCGGCACGACCATCTTCAGCGTCATGAGCCAGCTTGCGCTGGAACACAAGGCGGTCAACCTGGGCCAGGGTTTTCCTGATTTCGAGCCGCCGGCGCCGTTGCGCGAAGCGATCACGCGAGCCATGGCCGAGGGCAAGAACCAGTACGCCCCGGGCATCGGCATCCCCAAGCTGCGCGAACAGATCGCCGCGAAAACCGAGCGCCTGTACGGCCATCGGGTGAGTCCGGACACCGAGGTCACGGTCACCTCCGGTGCGACCGAAGCCTTGTTCTCCGCCATCGCCGCCGTGGTGAGGGCAGGGGAGGAAGTCATCGTTTTCGACCCTTGCTACGACAGCTACGAGCCCGCGATCGAACTGCAGGGCGCGACCGCGGTGCATATTCCGCTGACGCTGCCCACCTTTGCGATCGACTGGCAGCGCGTACGCGACGCCGTGACGCCGAAGACGCGCATGATCCTGATCAATTCGCCGCACAACCCGTCCGGTGCCGTGCTGTCGCGTGCGGATCTGGATGAGCTCGCCGCCATCGTGCGCGACACCAGCATCGTGGTGCTGTCCGACGAGGTCTACGAGCACATCGTGTTCGACGGCGCGGAGCACCAGAGCGTGCTGCGTCATGAGGAACTGGCCACGCGCAGCATCGTGGTTTCGTCGTTCGGCAAGACCTATCACTGCACCGGCTGGAAGGTCGGTTACGCCATCGCGCCCAAGGCGCTCACGGCCGAGTTCCGCAAGGTGCACCAGTACCTGACCTTCTGCACGTTCAATCCCGCGCAGTGGGCGTTCGCCGAATTCCTCGAGTCGACGCCGGAGCATTACCTTGAATTGCCCGCGTTCTACCAGGCCAAGCGTGACCGCTTCCGTAAGCTGATCGCGCCGTCGCGGTTGAAGCTGCTCGACGTTCCGGGCGGCTATTTCCAGCTCGTCGACTACAGCGCGATCCGCGATCTGGACGATATCAACTTCAGCGAGTGGCTCGTCCGCGAAGGCGGCGTCGCCGCGATTCCGCTGAGCCCGTTCTACGAAAGCGCGCCGGACACGCGGCTGGTCCGGCTGTGCTTCGCCAAGAACGACGCCACCATGGAAGCCGCCGCGGAGCTGCTGTGCAAACTCTGACCGTTTCCCTCATCCAGGGCGCGACGCGCTGGCACGACGCTGCCGGCAATCGCGATTACTACGGCAAGCTGGTGCGTCGTGCTGCGCCCAGCGATCTCATCGTGCTGCCGGAAACCTTCCTCTCGGGCTTCACCAACGATACGTTGGCAAATGCCGAAACGATGGACGGCATCAGCGTGGCCTGGATGCGCGAGCTGGCCACCGAAGTGAACACCACGCTCACCGGCAGCCTCGTCATTCGCGAAGGCGACACGGTATTCAATCGGTTGCTGTGGGCCTCGCCGGACGGTTCGCTGGCGTATTACGACAAGCGCCACCTGTTCCGCATGGCCGGCGAGCACACCCGCTACGGCGGCGGCACCGAGCGGCTCATCGTCGAGCTGAAGGGTTGGCGCATCCTGCCGCAGGTCTGCTACGACCTGCGCTTCCCGGTATGGCTGCGCAATGGCCGCCGCGAGGAAGCCGCTGGCGGCATGGATTACGACCTGGCCCTGTTCGTGGCCAACTGGCCGGCGCCGCGCCGTCATCCGTGGCGCACCTTGCTGCGTGCGCGTGCGATCGAGAACCTCGCCTATGTCATCGGGGTTAACCGTGTCGGCGTGGACGGCAACGACCTGCCGTATGCGGGCGACAGCGCGGTGATCGATCCGGTGGGCGAGGCGCTGGTGGAACTGGGTACGCAGGAGCAGGTCGTCACGGTCGTGCTGGATCCCGCGCCGCTGAAGGTCCACCGCGACCGCTTCCCGGCATGGATGGACGCCGATCGCTTCGCGCTAGACACCTCCGCCTGATCCTTGCTCTTGTGGGAGCCGATTCATCGGCGATTGTGGGAGCCGATTCATCGGCGATCCCGCGGCAGCGGGCCAGGGTGCTGCTAGCACCCAATCGCCGATAAATCGGCTCCCACAAAGGCCGG
Organism: Luteibacter rhizovicinus DSM 16549; assembly: GCF_001887595.1. Lineage (NCBI taxonomy): Bacteria > Pseudomonadati > Pseudomonadota > Gammaproteobacteria > Lysobacterales > Rhodanobacteraceae > Luteibacter > Luteibacter rhizovicinus. The sequence continues at coordinate 4,161,216 of NZ_CP017480.1, read as the reverse complement.
TATTACTTGGCGGGCTCGAAAGGCACCGCAGGGCCGGCTTTCACGCTGTTGCGCCACGCGGCCAGCTTGGCCTCGATCCCGTTGCCGATGGCGATCTGCGGTTCGGAGGCCTGCAGCGAATCCTTGGTCTCCCACGCCGCGATCTCAGCCTTCGCCTTGCCGAAAGCCTCGACGAAATCCGGCGTCGCATTCAGTCCATCGACGAGCCACGCGCGACCGAAATAGGTGATGTCGGAATCCACACCGCAGCCGAACGATGTCCGGTCCGCGCGGGCCGAGGTCATGACCAGGCTGCCCGGTCCACTGAGCTTCGGGATGAAACCGCCGGAATAGCAGGCGTTCACCACAACTACCTTCCAGCGGAATGCGTGCCTCGAAAGGATTTGAGCCAGGCCTTCCGGATCGAGCTGGTCGAGCGGGATCGGGTCCATGTCCACCAGCAACGTGTGGTCGCTGCCGCCGTGCGTAGCGACGTAGACCACGAGGATGTCCTCGCGCGGATCCATGACCTTGGCCAGGCCGTCGATGGCGCCTTCGAGATTGGTCCAGCTGGCGAGCGGCCGCGTCGTCAACGTCGCCGGATTGTTCTCCAGCACCAGCGTATGGCCCGGACTGGCGAACCGCTTGCTGACCAGGCTGTCGACGTATTCCGCCTCGTTGCGAAAGACGTCTTCCGAGCCGTCGCCGCCGAAGGCCAGCGCGTATACGTTGGTCTTGCCGGGCGTGCGCGCTGCCAGGGCGCCTACCGCCTTGCGCAAGGCCTCGGGCTGGGCCGTGAAGACCTGCTCCGGCGTGGGTGCATCGTTCGGCCAGTTGCCCGAGTCGAGCTCGGCCGACTCGTCGTCGCTCGCCGTGCTCGTGGCGACGGCAGGATCGGCAGCGGCAGCGCTCTTAGTCGGAGCGATGCTGCCGGCAGGCGCCGGCGTCTGGGCCGTTGTCGTCCCGGCAACCTCGTGGCTCGCTGTCGCCGGCCAGGAGCCCGAACGCAGCACACCGACGGTAAGCAGCGCGCCGGCAATGAACGCGGCAAACACATAGATCGGCGTCCGCCGACCCGAATCAGGGTGTGATGGCATCGAAGTCCGCCACGGCAGGATGGCCGGCATCGGTCAGCGCCTGCGGCGGTCGCACCAGCTGGATAGTCCGCATGCCGGCCTCACGTGCGGCGTCCAGTTCCTCCTTGATGTCGGAGAGGAACAGCACCTGGCCAGGTGGCAGGCCGATGGCGTCGGCGATCTTCCGGTACGAATCCGTTTCGCGCTTGTGCCCGGTCTGGGTGTCGAAGTAGTCGGTGAAGAGCGGCGTGAGGTCGCCCACTTCGGTGAAGCCGAACAACAGTTTCTGCGCGGCGATCGAGCCCGAGGAATACACGTAGAGCGCAAGGCCCTGGTCGTGCCAGGCGCGCAGGCGCGCAGGCACCTCGGGATACATGTGGGAGGTGAAGACGCCGGACTCGTAGCCTTCGCGCCAGATCAGACCCTGCAAGGCCTTCAATGCGGTGGATTTGCGGTCTTCGTCGATCCAGCGGATCAGCAGGTCGATAATCTCGCCACGCGGGGCCTCGACGATGCCAGCCTCCTTGGCCGCCTCGTGAAGCCAGTGCTGCACTTCGGCTTCGTCGGTATGCGTCTCGACGTAAGCAGGCAGATGCTTGCGGGCGTACGGGAACAGCACGTCCTTGACGAAGTCGATCGAGCTGGTGGTGCCCTCGATGTCGGTGAGGACGGCGCGGATATCGGACATGAGGGACGGCCTGGGGAGCGGGGAGACTCCGCAGGATAAACGACGGCGCCGGCAGACGAAACGGCCGCGCGTCAGCGCAGCGAGCGCACGGTGAAGAACTCGCTGGCGATCTTCCAGCCGCCGGCTGTCTTCACCAGTTGCAGGGTCTTCCAACCGGTGCTGCCGCCGTCACCGCTACGGGTGACGAAGTCCAGCGACGCCTGCGCCAGCGGACCGTCCTGCGCGATGCGCACATGGTGGAAGCTCTGCTGGAAACGCTGCCCGCTACGGAACACCGCGTCGCGGAAACCCGCATACCGACTAAGGTTCGCCGTGGTCATCGCCTTCACGGAGCGACCCGGCGGGATCGCGGAGAAGGGAATGTCGTCGTCCAGCAGAAGCGCCCGGAAGCCCGCTTCGTCGCCTGCCGTCACGCATTGGGTGTAGCGGTCGAGCACGGCGGCGATCGCCGCCAGGTCCGCTGCCGTCGAGGCGTGCTGGCCGAGGCCGCCCGGCCGCGCCGTCGCCTCGACCGGCGCGGCGGTGGCCGACAGGCCGAAGGTGAGGCCGGCGCCAAGGGCAACACTAAGGGTGACGCCGAGAGCAAGGCGCTTCACCGACGCGTCGCCAGGTAGGGGACGTGCCAGGTATCGACGCCCGCCGCCGGTTCGGGGAGCGCGTGCCACAGCAGCACCCGCGTGACCCGCCAGCCTTGCGGGTCGATGGCGACGATCGATGAGTGGAGTCCGGCGCGCGGATACGCGGCGGTCAACGCCAGCTCGCGTAGTGAACGGGTGCTCGCGCCGGGAGCGATGGGCGTCGTCTCCTGGGTCGCATAGGCCGGCGGCCGGCTCGTGTCGAGCTGGCGAGAGCGCAGCAGGGTCCATGTGACGACCTCGGGCCTCCCGAACGCATCGCATACCGCGGCGAAGGCATCGGAGAGCAGGAACTCGCGCATGCCGGTGGCCGAGCGCCAGAGATAGAACGGCGCGTAGCGGTTCGGCTCACCGAGCGCGGCGTCCGACACGAGAAAGGCCTTCTGCTCCAGGCCAGCCAGTCCATCGAATCCCGGTCCTTTCTCGACGACGCGCTGGTGGATGGTGGCCATGTCCATCGACCCAGGGAAGTCGAAACGGTACTGCATCGCGATCATTGGCCGGTCCGCCAGAAGGATTGGGGCCAGCTTAGATCAGCCTAAATCGCGCTAATATCGAAACATTCCGAACTAAAGCATTAGTAAGGCTAACGTATGCTTCTCGACCTTTCGGCGTTACGCGCCCTGATCGCTGCCGTGGATCTCGGCGGCTTCGGCAAGGCGGCGCGGTACCTGCATCGGACGCCCGGTGCGATCAGCCTGCAGCTTCGTGGCCTGGAAGAGAGGATCGGCCAGCCCCTGTTCCGCAAGACCGGACGAACCCTGGCGCTGACCTGGGAGGGCGAGTTGCTGGTGGGCTACGCGCGGCGGCTGCTCGCGCTCAACGACGAGGCGGTTCTCGCGCTCGGCGCTTCTGGCTTGCAGGGCGCGCTGCGCTTCGGCATGCCCCAGGACTTCGCGCAAGGCGGCCTGACCCAGGCCCTCGCGCGCTTTGGCCGCGCCCACGCATCGCTACGTGTGGAGCTTCGGGTCGACCGGAGCGAGCGGTTGGCGAATGCGGTGATGGCTGACGAGTTGGACCTCGCGCTGACCTTTGGCGCCTTGCCGGGACACGTCACCCCACCGCTTGCGGCCATGCCGGTGCATTGGTTTGCGCATCCCTTACTGGAGCTCGCGCCGGGCGACCCGGTTCCACTGCTCGTCCTCGATCCACCGTGTGGCTTTCGCAAGGGCGCGATCGAAGCCCTGGATCGTTCAGGTCGCGCGTGGCGACTCGCGCTGACCAGCGGGAGTGTCTCGGCGCTGTGGGCCGCCGCGGAGGCGGGACTCGGCGTGGTGCCACGGACGTCGCTGCATGTGCCGGCGTCGCTGAAGACGGCCAGCGACGCATGGGGTCTGCCGGCGCTGCCCTCGGCGGATATTCATCTGATCGATCGCGGCGCCGGTGCGCCGGAGGCTGTCAGCCACCTCGCGCAGGTCATCCGCGAGGTGGTGAGCGAGCTGGTTCGCGCCTGAGCGCTCGCCGGGTTCGGGTCAGGACGTCGCGGTTTCCGCCGCCGACGGGTGCGGGTTCATGCGCGGGAAGCGCTCGGCGATGTCCTCGCCGGTGAAACTCGCGACCCAGCCCTCGGTATTGGTGAACAGCCGGATGGCCACGAAGTAGGGCGATTCGCTCATGTCGAACCAGTGCGGTGTGCCATCGGGTACGCCGATGAGGTCGCCCTTTTCGCACAGCACCTCGTAGACACGCCCGTCGATATGCAGGGTGAACTGGCCGGCACCAGCAACGAAGAAGCGCACTTCGTCTTCGCTGTGCGTGTGCTCGTTGAGGAACTTCTGGCGGAAGGTCGCCCGGTCCGGGTTGTCCGGCTTGAGGCTGATGACGTCGACCGACCGGTAGCCGTTCTCGGCCATCAGGCGATCGATGTCCGCACGATAGGCCTCGATGACCTCGTCCTGCGTGGCGCCCGGCGCGATCGGCTGGTTCGCCTCCCACTGTTCGAAGCGCACGCCTACCGCGTTGAGGGCGGTAGCGATGGCAGCGTGGTCGGTATGCACGGCCACCGGGGTGTCGTGCTGGTTGTCGTCGTAGATACGCAGACGGCTCATGGGGAAAGCCTCCTCAGGTCGAGTTCGCAGCCCAGCAGGAACTCCAGGGCCTCGAGATGGCGGCGGGTTTCCGCCATGTCGCGACCCCAGGTGTAGATGCCGTGGCCATTGATCAGATAGGCGTACAGCGGCTTGCCGCTGTCGATCCAGGCGTCGACCTGGGCCTCCAGTTCGGGCATGTGCTGGGTATTGGGGAAGACGGGGATATCGAGCACGCTTTCGTGCGTGGTGTAGCCGGAGATCGCCTTCTGCAGTTCCCAGCCTTCCAGGTGCACGCGGCCTTCCGCAGCGAAGAGCCGCGATGCGACGCTCTGCGTGCGCGAGTGGGTATGCAGTACCGCGTTGGCTTGCGGAAAGCGGCGGTAGATCTGGGTATGCAGGCCAGTCTCGGCGGACGGGCGGTTGTCCGAGCCGACCGCCTTGCCGTCCATGTCCACGACCATGATGTCGTCGCGGCCGAGACGGCCCTTGTCACGCCCCGAAATGGTGATGGCGGCAAGGTCGTCGTCGAGGCGCATCGAGAAATTGCTGCTGGTCGCCGGCGTCCAGCCAAACGCGGCCAGTTCGCGGGCGGCATCGGCGATGGCGTCGGCGCGCTCGGCCAGCAGGGCGGGATCGATGTGGGACAAGGTCTTCGACATGGGGATTTGGACGTCCAAACAGGGGGCGAATATACCACGGGGGCAAACCGGCTCCCGCGATAATGGGAACCACTCCTTTTTCGCCGACCGGGTACGATTTCGGCCAGCACCGGCAAAGACGCACGCCGGATCACCATCGACGGAGGTTTTACCCATGTCGGAACACGATAAGAATATTGAGGGGCGCCGCCGTTTCCTCAAGGTCGCCGCCAGCGGCGTCGCTGTTGCCGGCGTGCTCGGCACCTTGCCGCGCATGGCCCAGGCCCAGGATCTCCCGCACCTTTCGCCCTCCGATCCGACGGCTTCGGCCCTCAAGTACACCGAGGACGGCAGCAAGGCGGCCGGCAAGAAGACGCCCGGCGACGCCTGCATGAACTGCAACTTCTACCAGGGCAAGGCCGCAGCCGCCTGGGGCCCCTGCCAGCTGTTCCCGGGCAAGGCCGTGGCGAGCAAGGGCTGGTGTATCTCGCACGCTGTGATGATCTGATCTGGCGGGTGGGTGGGTGGGCGGGTGCTTGATGGCTCGCCTTCGGCCTCGCGTTGGGCGCGGCTCGCCGTATGCGACGTCACAAGAGCCGTCGGCGCTTGCAATGCAAAGCGAGCGCACAAAAAAAGCCAGCCCGAAGGCTGGCTCTTATCTCGCGAGACGCAAAATGCAGCTCAGACGCGCCAGGCCGAGGAGCTGACTCGCCTGGCGCGCTGAGCGGCAATCCGGGGCCCACTGCCAAGTGATTTACCCACGGAACCGGGATCATACTCCCCTCTGAGGGCGACCGGCCAATGGCAGTTAAATGACACCAGCCTTTCTGCGTATTATTTCGCAAAAACAATCATTTAACGAAAAAACCTCGCGTATTTAGCGAGGTTTTAACGAGCGTTTCGAGGGGGCCTACGAGACCCGTCGAAGGCGGCTGTGGCGGTAGCCGTACGAGGCGTAAAGCGCCATGCCGACGACCGTCCAGATGCCCATCAATGCCCAGTTGTACCAGTTCATGAAACAGAGCAGGCCGATGCAACTGACGATGCCTGCGATGCACGTGAACCACACCCAGGGCACGCGGAACGTGCGCGGAAGTTCCGGCGCGGTAAAGCGCAGGATCAACACGCCGCCGCACACCGCGCAGAACGCGACCAGCGTCCCCATCGATACGAGATCGCCGAGGACGTTGAGCGGGAACACGGCAGCGAGGATCGCGATGCCGACGCCGGTGATCACCGTGTTGAGGTGAGGCGTGCGGTACTTCGGATGGATCGTCGTGAAGACTTTCGGCAGCAGTCCATCGCGACCCATGATCATGAAGATGCGCGGCTGCGCGATGATCATGACAAGCACGACGGACGACAGGCCGATCAGCGCGCCGACTTCGACGACGCCGCGCAACCAGCCCAGTTCCGGATGGCTGCGAATCGCGGTCACGACCGGCTCATCGGTGCCGAGCTGGGCGAACGGTACGAGGCCCGTCAGCACGGCTGCCATGGCGATGTAGAGCACGGTGCAGATCGCGAGCGACGCCAGCGTGCCGATGGGCATGTCGCGTTGCGGATTCTTCGATTCCTGCGCCGCGGTCGAGGTCGCCTCGAAGCCGATATAAGCGAAGAACACCAGCGCGGCGCCACGCAGTACACCGGACCAGCCGTACTTGAAGCCACCCTGGTTTTCCGGAATGAACGGATGCCAGTTGGCCGTGTCGACATGCTGTGCGCCGACGATGATCACGATCAGGATCAGCGCGACCTTCAGTGCCACCATGGCCATGTTGATGCCGGTGGATTCCCTGATCCCGACGTAGCAGAGCCAGGTCAGCGCCAGCGTGATGCCGACGGCGGGCAGGTTGAACAGCGCGCCCGTGGCGACCAGGCGACCGTCGACATAGTCGAGCGGTGCGTTGGTCAGCGCGGGTGGAATATGGATGCCGACGTGATCCAGCAGGCTGACGAAGTAGCCGGTCCAGCTGACGGCAACCGCGGAGGCGGAGACACCGTACTCGAGGACCAGGTTCCAGCCGATGAACCAGGCAGCGCCTTCACCGAGCGTGGCGTAGGCGTAGGAATACGCGCTGCCCGAGACCGGGATCATCGAGGCGAACTCGGCGTAGCACAGCGCGGTGAACAGGCTGCAGATCGCGGCGAGGATAAACGACAGGATGATGGCGGGGCCGGCATGGTCGGCGGCGGCGACACCGGTGATGACGAAGATGCCGCCACCGATCACTGCGCCGATGCCCAATGCCGTCAGGCCCCACGGCCCGAGTGTCCGGCGCAGGGCGGGGCCGTGCGCGTCGTCGGGTTCGGCCTGGGGAGCTTTCTTGGCGAGTAACTGCTTGAGCATGGACGGCCCGGGAAGAAGTGACATGGAGAGAATAGTCGCAAAAGGAAAGGCCGGCGGGTGACCGCCGGCCTTTCCCCGTTCGTTTCTATCAGCCTAGCGACTTGCGCAGCTTGCTGTGGCCGTAGCCGTACAGGAAGTAGATCAGCTGGCCGATGACGATCCAGCCGAGCATCAGGCGCCAGTGCTCTTCGAACGCCTGCCAGAACAGGTAGATGCAGGAGACCGCACCGATGATGGTGATCGGCCACACGAACGGTACGCGGAAGCTGCGCTTCAGGTCCGGACGGGTGTAGCGCAGGATCAGGACGCCGATGCAAACCGTGGCGAAGGCGAGCAGGGTGCCCATCGAGACCAGCTCACCGAGCACGCTGACCGGGAACAGGCCGGCCATGGCGGCCGCGGCGACACCGACGATGATCGTGCCGAGGTAAGGCGTGCGGAACTTCGGATGCACCTTGGCCATCGTCTGCGGGAGCAGGCCGTCTTTCGCCATCGAGAAGAAGATGCGCGGCAGGCCCATCAGCATCACCAGGATGACCGAGGACAGGCCGGTGATCGCACCGAGGATGACCAGGGCCTTCAGCCAGCCCAGCTGCGGGTACAGGCCCAGCGCGGTGGCGACCGGCTCAGGCGTATTGAGCATGCGGAACGGTGCGATACCGGTGAGGACAAGGGCAACGGCGATGTACAGCACGGTGCAGACGGCCAGCGAGCCGAGGATGCCGATCGGCATGTCGCGCTGCGGGTTCTTTGCTTCGCCGGCGGCAGTGGACACGGCATCGAAGCCGACGTACGAGAAGAACACGATGGTCGCGGCGCGGAAGATACCGCCCCAGCCGAACGTGCCCGGGCCTTCGGACTCCGGAATGAACGGGTGCCAGTTCGCCGGGTTGATCACCTGGATGGCGAAGGCCAGGAACAGCAGGATCACGGTGACCTTGATCGTCACGATGATCGAGTTGACGAAGGCGGACTGCGTGATGCCCACGTAGCACAGGCCCGACAGCGCGGCGATGATGACCACGGCCGGCAGGTTGATCAGGGTGCCGGTGGCCTGGATGTGGCCTTCGACGAACTTGAACGGCGCCGAGGCGAGCTGGGCCGGGAGTTCGAGGTTGGTGCCGACCAGATGGCCGATCATCCCGAGCATCTCGTTGAAGTAGCCCGACCAGCCCGCGGCGACGGTCGCAGCGGCGAAGAGGTATTCGAGGACGAGGTTCCAGCCGACGAACCAGGCGACGTACTCGCCGAGGGTGGCATAGGAATAAGAGTAGGCGCTGCCGGAGACCGGAAGCATGGCCGCGAATTCGGCGTAGCACAGGCCGGCCAGGGCGCAGGCGAAACCAGCGATCAGGAAGCTGATGACCAGGGCCGGGCCGGCATGCAGGGCCGCGGCCTGGCCGGTGATGACGAAGATACCTGCGCCGATGACGGCGCCGACGCCGAGCAGAACCAGGTGCTTCGCGGTGAGTACCCGCTTGAGCTCGCCGCTGTTGGCGTGAGCGCCGGTTTCAATGTGTTCACCAGCGTCTACGTGCGGCGCGGCCTCGATCGGATGCGTCGCGAACAGGTGTTTCAACATGTGTCTCCCCTACTGCCGGAATGTAGCCTTTTATTATTGGGACCGCCGCGTGAGTTACGGTGGACACGCAGCTGCCCTGAAGCGCTGGCACGGCACCATAGCCCAGCGGGGCAAGGCCGTACAAGTTGCAATGCGAGGCAAGTCAACGCATTGCATACAGGAGTTGCGGATGTCGACCATGACTTGCGGCGGTTGTGCTTGGACAAGGCGCGGTGCTCAGAAGACCATGTTCAGCGCGACCTGCGGTGCGACGTAGTCGGTGGCGTTGCGGCCGCCGACGGTGAACTGGACGCCGGCGATCAGGCCGACTTTCGGGTTGAAGTGGTATTCCAGGGCCGGTGCGAGGCTCAGCGCATGGTTCGACGGGGAGGTGTGTGCCCAGTGGCCGTCGGCAGCGCCCTTGAGGCGGGTGCCGCTTTCGCGGTTCCAGATGGCCTCGCCGACCAGCACCCAGCGCCGATCCAGGACGTACTCGGCGGCGAACGACGCGTTCCAGGCCTGCCCTGGCGCGGCGTAACCGCGAAAGTGGTCCGGCGTGCCGTAGACGTTGGCGCCGCGCAGGCGCACGCGGCCGGGCGACGGGCTCCAGGCGAGCTGGCCACGCCAGCGCAGCGCGTGGCCGTTATCCAGCCAATGAAGCTGTTGGGCGCCAAAAGCGAACGTCGTGCGCATGGCGCCGGTGCCCATGCCGTTGAGGGGATTGTTGTCCAGGTGGTGATATTCCCCGGTGGCCAGTCGCTGGGCCGCTGCGACAGCCAGGACCAAACCCGTGCCGTCGGCCTTTGGCGCAGTAAGGCGGCTCTGCACGCGAAGGGTGGAATCGCCCATGCGCATGCCGTCGCTGTGCCGGCCGTCGACCGAGGTGCGCGCCGCGTTGAGCGTCAACTGCACCGAAATGTTGTCGGTGAGGCCGTAGGTCATCGGCAAGGCAACCTGCCATTGGCGTAGCGTCGGTTTCTGCGCATGCCGGTCGCCGTCACTGTCGAACCAGCCGCGTGCATTGGTGTGGATAAGGTAAGGCTCGACATTGAGCATGCCGGCCGACAGCGTGTTGACTGCTGGCGTGACGAGTGGACCGGTGAAGTTGGCATCACCGTCTGACGGCGCAGCGCCTGCCGGCGCGGCGACTACGGATGCCGGAACGGCGGCGGCGGCGAGGGCCACAGTGAGAAAACGGGACGACGACATGCGCGTTTCCTTGCGATAGGCAGCGAGGGCTGCGGGCTGGGACGCGCTTCGTGCGCGCCGGAGACCATCCTAGGCAGGTGGTCCCTGTTACCGACATCGGATTAGTCTGAAAAAGACGTGCGAGAATTCCAGCTCGTTTCATCGAGCGTTCGCCATGGACCATCCGTATCCGGCCTTGTCAGGGGCCCTCGCGCGTTACTCGCTTCGCTTTCCCGCCGAGCCGGACCTCACGCGCTTCGACGACTGGCTATGCCACCAGCCGCAACCGTTTCATCGCGAAACCCGCGCAGGGCATTTCACCGGGTCGGCATGGTTGGTCAGTGCCGATGGGGAGCGTGTCCTGTTGATGCACCACCGGAAGTTGCAGCGCTGGCTGCAACTGGGCGGGCACGCCGACGGTGACGCCGACCTGGCGAAGGTGGCGCTTCGCGAAGCGGAAGAGGAGTCGGGGCTGACCGACCTCCACGTGCTGCCGGAGATCTTCGACGTCGACCTGCACGTGATCCCGGCCCGCCGCGACGAGCCCGAGCACGACCACTACGACGTCCGCTACGTCGTCGTCGCCCGCGGCAGCGAAGTGTTCACGGTGAATGAAGAATCACTGGACCTTGCATGGCGCCCCATCGCGGATCTGGCGGCCGATCCCGCAGCGGACCTGTCGCTTCGCCGCATGGCCGCCAAATGGCTGGCCAGATAGCTGGATATGGGAGCCGGGAGGTTGGCGTCAGTCGGCGTACTTCGCCGGGGCGGGGTGTACCGTGCCGCATTGCTTGCAGGTGCGGGCATCCAGCGAGCGGTAGAACTTGTCGAATACCGGCGGAAAATCGGATTCGATGCTGCCGAGGACGAAATATTCCTCGTAGAGCTTGTGGTTGCAGTTCGCACAGAACCAGAGCAGCCCGTCGCGCTCACCGGCGATGCGGCGGCGCTCTACCACCAGGCCGATCGAGTCGGGCATGCGCTGGGGCGAATGCGGCGTACGTTCAGGCAGGTAGAAAATCTCGCCGGCACGAATCGGGATATCGCGGGCGACTCCGTCGTCCTGCACCTTGAGCACCATCTCGCCTTCGAGCTGGTAAAAGAACTCGGGGCCTTCGTCATAGTGATAGTCGGTGCGCGCGTTCGGGCCGCCGACGATCATGATGATGAAGTCGCCATCGACGATGCATTTGTTTCCCACCGGCGGCTTGAGCAGCGCGCGGTTCTCGTCGATCCAGCGTTGCAGGTCGATAGGGGGCAGCAAACTCATGGCAAGTCACCGTAAGACAGTCACCGCATATTACTGTAGGAGCCGATTCATCGGCGATCAGGACATGTAGGAGCCGATTCATCGGCGAAAAGCCAACGAAGCGGTAAAGCCATACCCCTCACACCCAGTCCCACTGTGCAAAACTCCCCGCTCCCAGCCACCGGACCAGGCCTCATGCTGTCGTGGTACCACGATCGTGTCCCCGCACCGCCGCTTCGCCCGCCGCCGGAAGGCCGGCGCGAAGCCTCGGTCGTGATCGTGGGTGGCGGTTTCGCCGGATTGAACACGGCGCTCGGCCTAGCCGCGCGAGGTGTACGCGACATCGTGTTGCTCGAATCGAAGTCGGTGGGCTTCGGCGCATCCGGTCGTAACGGCGGCTTCGTGTTCGCCGGCTATTCGCTCGGTGAAAAGGCGTTGCTGGAGCGGGCAGGGCCCGAACGGGCGAGGGCACTGTACGGACGTACCGTCGACGCAGTGAACCTGATTCGCGAACGCATCACGGCCTTGTCGATCGATTGCGACGCGGTCGATGCCGGCGTGGTCTGGGCGAACTGGTTCCGTGATGCCGGCGTGCTCCGTTCGCGCCAGCAACTGCTCGCTGAGCACTACGGTGCCGACTGGCAATGGATTCCTGCGGACGCCATGCACGAGTTCGTGCACAGCGAGCGCTATCACGATGGCCTCTACGAGCGGAACGCGCTGCACATCGATCCGCTAGCCTATGCCCGCGGCCTGGCGCGCGCGGCCGGGGCAGTCGGCGTGTCGATCCACGAGGGCTCGCGGGTGCGCATGCTCGAGCGACGTGGCCCGCGCTGGATCCTGCGGGTGGGCGACGCGGAGATCGAAACCCCACAGGTGGTCCTTGCCTGTGGCGGCTATCTCGCCGGTCTCGACCGACGCATCGATCGCGCCGTGCTACCGATCGCTACCTACGTCATGGTCACCGAGCCACTCGGCGATCGTCTGGCGGCCTGTCTGCGCACGCGCGCGGCGGTCTACGACACGCGTTTCGCCTTCGACTACTACCGTCCCTTGCAGGATACCCGCTTGCTGTGGGGTGGCCGGATATCGATTCGCGATCGCTCGCCGGCCGCCGTCAAGCGCCTGCTCAAGCGCGATCTCGAGCGGGTCTTCCCGTCGCTCGAAGGCGTGCGGATCGAGCAGGCGTGGTCCGGCCTGATGAGCTACGCGCGCCACGAAATGCCCCAGGTGGGAACGCATGGCAATGGCCTGTGGTACGCCCAGGCGTTCGGCGGTCATGGCCTGGCTCCCACCTGCGCGGCGGGCGAGGCGCTGGCGGACGCTATCGCTGGTGGTGACTCGGCACTGGAGGCTTACTCGGGTTTCGGCCTGGACCCGGTGCATCGGCCGTTCGGATACCTGGCGGCGCAGGGGACGTACTGGAAAGCCGAACTGACCGATTGGTTCAAGTCGCGGCTGGAAGGCTGAGCCCTCAGGTGCGTCCCGTCGCCTCAGTGGGCACCACGATCCAACCAGACGATGATGCCCTGGGCATTCAGCCGGATATCGATCTTCAGCAGGCAGATGATGTCCTCGCGGGGCATCGTCACCCCCTGGTGTTGTGCGCGGTCGACGTAGAGATCGGCGAAGTCGGTTTCGATCCGCTGTTGGCGGTCGGCTGACGCGGCGTGCCGCTTCGCGATGACCACCATCGCATCGATGACCTCGTGGAGATCGTTTGCCAGGCGCGCCACCTCGGTGACCCGGCCGTAGTGCGTAAGGAACATCGCTTCGGGTTCGAAGCCGAGCATGCGGTCGATCGACTGGTGCGCCGCGGCGGGCTCGAACTGCACGGGCGACGTGGTCGGAATGATGAAGGCGCCGCCGGGTGAGTCGAGTTCGCGGTAGGACAGCCCGAAGATGTCGCCCGTGAAGAAAGCCTGCGCGCGGTCGTCATGAATGGCGATGTGATGGCGGGCGTGACCCGGTGTATCGAGGCAGAGCAGGGCGCGTCCCGCCAGGTCGACGACGAAGCCGTCACCGGCCTCGACGACACGTTCGGTCGGCACGGCGACGATCTCGCCATAGCTGCGGCGCACTTCCTCTTCGCCGTAGACGCCTGCGGCTCCAGCGATAAGCGCCGAAGGGTCGATCATGTGTCGCGCGCCACGTGGATGCACCGCGAGCTTCGCGTACGGCAGGTGCTTCATCAGCTGCCCCGCACCACCGGCATGGTCGAGGTGTACGTGGGTGAGGATCACCCAGTCGATATCCTTCGGCTCGAGATCGGCGGCTTGGATGGCCTCGAGGAAGCGTGGCAGCGAATGCGTCGTGCCGCTGTCGATGAAGGCGCCGCGACCGTGTTCGACGACGAGGTAAGCGGCGTCGAACGTCGGACGGCCGAAGCCGGTGTCGATGGTGTGGATGCCGTGCATCGCGCAAGCATAAGACAAATGTAGGAGCCGATTCATCGGCTCCTACAGGTTTCGTTACAGCGCTTCGAAGACGCCTGCCGCGCCCATGCCGGTGCCGATGCACATGGTCACCATGCCGTACTTCTGCTTGCGACGGCGCAGGCCGTGGATCAGCGTGGCGGCACGGATGGCACCGGTGGCACCGAGCGGGTGGCCGAGGGCGATGGCGCCGCCGAGCGGGTTCACCTTGGACGGGTCGAGGCCGAGGTCACGGATGACCGCCAGCGCCTGGGCGGCGAAGGCTTCGTTGAGCTCGATCCAGTCCAGCTGGTCCTGGGTGATACCGGTCTGCTTGAGCGCCTTGGGGATCGCTTCCTTCGGGCCGATGCCCATGATCTCCGGTGCCACGCCGGCGACCGAGAAACCGACGAAGCGGGCCAGCGGCGTGAGGCCGTGGTCCTTGATCGCCTTTTCGCTGGCGATCAGCAGGGCGCCGGCGCCGTCGGACATCTGCGAAGAGTTGCCGGCCGTGACCGAACCGCCGAACTGGCCGTTACGGAACACCGGGCGCAGCTTGCTCAGCACCTCGAAGGTGGTGTCCTTGCGCGGACCTTCATCGGTATCGATGATGCGGCGGTCTTCGCGGACGCTGTGATTGAGCAGGTCCGGATAACGGTCGTCGAGCTGGAACGGGGTGATCTCGTCCTTGAATTCGCCCGCGGCGATCGCCGCAAAGGCGCGCTCGTGCGACTGCAGGGCGAAACGGTCCTGATCCTCGCGGCTGATCTTCCAACGCTCGGCGACCTTCTCGGCCGTGATACCCATGCCGAAGGCGATCGCACGGTTCTCGTCGTTTTCGAAGATCGCCGGGTTCATGGCGATCTTGTGGCCCATCATCGGCACCATGCTCATCGACTCGGTACCACCGGCGAGCATGAGGTCGGCCTCGCCCAGGCGGATGCGGTCGGCGGCCATGGCGATGGCCTGCACGCCGGACGAGCAGAAACGGTTGATGGTGACGCCCGGTACCTGCTCCGGCAGGCCGGCCAGCAGCACACCGATGCGTGCGACGTTCATGCCTTGCTCGGCTTCGGGCATGGCGCAGCCGATGACGGCGTCGGCGATCAGGGCCGGATCGATGCCCGGGGCCTGTTCGATCACGGCACGGATGACGTGCGCGAGCATGTCGTCGGGACGGGTGTTGCGGAACACGCCGCGCGGCGCCTTGCCCACCGGGGTGCGGGTGGCGGCGACGATGTAGGCGTCTTGCACTTGCTTGCTCATGGGGTGGTTCCTTTAAGGGGGAAAGTCGATTGCGTCAGAGCGCGTGGCGCGTCAGTTACGCAGTGGCTTTCCCGTCGTCATCGTGTGCGCGATACGGGCCTGGGTCTTTTCGGTCTGCGCCAGTTCGACGAAGTGGCGACGCTCGAGGGCGAGCAGCCAGGTTTCGTCCACCGGCGAGCCGCGTTCGATCCGGCCGCCCGAAAGCGTGTCGGCAATGCGGCTGGCGATATCGATGTCGTGCGGCGAGGCGAAGTAGCCCTCGGCCATGTTGGCCAGCGACGCCTTGAACGTCGCCGTCGAGGTGTCGCCAGCGGCCGTGATCGCGCGCGCCGGCATCGGCGGACGATAACCCGACTCGGCCAGGGCGATCGCCTGGGCCTTGGCGACAT
This sequence comes from Luteibacter rhizovicinus DSM 16549, assembly GCF_001887595.1. NCBI lineage: Bacteria > Pseudomonadati > Pseudomonadota > Gammaproteobacteria > Lysobacterales > Rhodanobacteraceae > Luteibacter > Luteibacter rhizovicinus. Next base: position 4,145,753 of record NZ_CP017480.1, on the reverse strand, counting down.
GCAGCACTTCATACGTGTTGAAAACGATGACGTCGTCCTTGCGCAGCAGGCCGAGCGACTTGGCCTCGATCGCGCTGGTCGACACCTTCGCCATCGCGACGGTCTCGAAGATTTTCTTGAGGTACTCGAACGGATCTTCCGGGTTCGCCTGCCAGGCGCGCACGGCGAATTCCTTCAGGCCGCCACCGGCGGGCAGCAGGCCGACGCCGGCCTCGACCAGGCCGATGTAGCTCTCCAGCGCCGCGACGGTGCGCGCCGAATGCATCTGGAATTCGCAGCCGCCGCCGAGGGCGAGGCCACGCACCGCGGCCACGACCGGCACCAGCGAGTACTTGATGCGCATGCTGGTGGCCTGGAAGTTCGCCACCATGGCTTCGAACTCGGCCAGCTTGCCGGCCTGAAGAAGACCGAGTGCGCCCTTGAGGTCCGCGCCGGCCGAGAACGGCTCGGACGGCTGCCACAACACGACGCCACGGAACTGCTGCTCGGCCAGGCCGATCGCATGCTGGATCCCGTCGAGCACGTGGTCGTTGACCGTGTGCATCTTGGTCTTGAACGAGATCACGCCGATGTCGTCGCCGCTGGTCCACAGGCGGACGCCGTCGTTTTCCCAGACGGTGGTGCCCTTGTCGAAGGTCTCGCCCAGGATCGGGTCCGGGAAGGCTTGGCGCGCGTAGACCGGATGCGAGGAACGCGGCTTCTCGGCGTTGGCGCTGGCCGAGTACGAGCCGGTCTTGCCGTGCACGCCGCTGCGACCGTCGGTGACCCAGGCGGGCAGGGGGGCGCTGCTCATGGTCTTGCCCGCGGCGATGTCCTCGGCGATGAAGCCGGCGATCTGCTGCCAGCCGGCCGACTGCCAGATCTCGAAGGGACCGAGCTTCCAGCCGTAGCCCCAGCGAATCGCGAAGTCGACGTCACGTGCCGTCTCGGCGACGTCGGCCAGGTGATAGGCGGTGTAATGGAACAGGTCGCGGAACACGGCCCAGAGGAACTGCGCCTGCGGGTCCGAGGAGGCACGCAGCTTGGCGAACTTCTCGGCGGGATCCTTGATGGCGAGGATCGCGGAGACCTCGTCCGATGCCTTCTGCTCGGAGACGCGGTAATCCTGCTTCTGCAGGTCGAGCACCACGATGTCCTTGCCGGCCTTGCGGTAGAAGCCCGCGCCGGTCTTCTGGCCGAGCGCGCCCTTGTCGATCAGGCCCTTGAGCCACACCGGCGGCTGGAAGTACTTGTGCCACGGATCATCAGGCAAGGTGTCGCCCATGGTCTTGACCACGTGCGCGAGCGTGTCCAGGCCGACGACATCCGCCGTGCGGAAGGTGGCGCTCTTCGGACGGCCGATGGCCGGGCCGGTCAGTGCGTCGACGGTGTCGAAACCCAGGCCGAACTGCTCGGTGTGGTGCATCGTCGACAGCATCGAGAACACGCCGATGCGGTTACCGATGAAGTTGGGGGTGTCCTTGGCGTAGACGACGCCCTTGCCCAGGGTGGTGGTCAGGAAGGCCTCGAGGCCTTCCAGCACGCCCTTGTCGGTCAGGCGGGTCGGGATCAGCTCGACCAGGTGCATGTAGCGCGGCGGATTGAAGAAGTGCACGCCGGTGAAGCGATGGCGCATCTCTTCGGGCAGCGCTTCGGCCAGGCCGTTGATCGACAGGCCCGAGGTGTTGCTGGCCAGCACGGCCGTGGCGGACACGTGCGGGGCGATCTTCTGGTAGAGATCGAGTTTCCAGTCCATCCGCTCGGCGATCGCTTCGATCACCAGATCCACATCGGCCAGCAGCGCGAGGTCGTCTTCGTAGTTGGCCGGGATGATCGCCGCGGCCAGGCCCTTCTCGGCCAGCGGTGCGGGGGAGAGCTTGGCCAGGTTGGCGATCGCCTTCAGGGCGATGCCGCTCTTCGGGCCTTCCTTGGACGGAAGGTCGAAAAGCACGGTTTCCACGTTGGCGTTCGTCAGGTGCGCGGCAATCTGCGCGCCCATGACGCCGGCGCCGAGTACCGCGGCCTTGCGAATGCGTAACGGTGTTGCGGTCATGGTGATCTCCATTGGTGCGAAGGATCGTCCGCGGTCAGCGCGTGGCCGGGGAGTTCGAAACGGAAGGGTTGCGCAGGCCAGCGGCTGCGAAGCGGATCAGGTGGTCGGCGGCGGTTTCGCGGTGATCGCGCTCGTCCACGTCGCTCTTGCGCTGGATGACGCCGAAATCGGCCATGGCGTAGGTCAGTGCGCCGGTGACGATGTCCAGGCGCCAGTAGATCTCTTCCTTGGCCAGTCCCGGCAGCAGGCGGCCGAATTCGCCGGCGAACTGGCGCAGGACGTGGCCGTAGTTCTCGGACAGGAACTTGCGCAGGGTCTCGTTGTGCTCGGCGTAGGCCCGGGCCAGGACGCGGACGAAGGCGGCGCCACCGCCGTCGTTGCGGGAAAGGTCGAGCGCCGGACGGATATACGCGTCCAGCACATCCTCCAGGGAGGTGGCCTCCTGGCCGGCGACCTTGGCCAGGGCGGCAAGGCGCCGGGTGTTCAGCTCGTCCAGGCGGCGCCGGAACACCTCCTCGATCAGCTTGTCCTTGGAGCCGAAGTGGTAGTTCACCGCCGCCAGGTTGACCCGGGCGGCCGCCGTGACCTGGCGGAGCGACGCCCCGGCGAAGCCGTGGGTGGCAAAAAGGGCCTCGGCGGCGCCCAGGATCCGCTCCTTGGTGCTGCGTTCGCGGGACGCATAGGGTGCGCTCGTCATATCGGCGGACTCCGGAGGCGGGTGGTTTGAATCAAACGATCGTTTGAGAATACGCCCGGGCCCTTCCACTGGTCAATCTGCGACCGCACATCCCTGCAAACGGCTTGCGATTGAGCTAGAATCTGTCAAGATTTCGTGAGCTAAGTCCGTCATTCGTGACGGCTTTGGCCCAAACTTTCACCAGGCGTCCCCAGAGGCGCTGGCAGCGTCATTCATCTTTTTCCACTTTCTTCCATTTCCCGGAGCATCCGTATGGCGCTGGAGCGCACCCTTTCGATCATCAAGCCCGACGCCGTCAAGAAGAACGTCATCGGTGAAATCCTCTCCCGCTTCGAGAAGGCCGGCCTCAAGATCGTCGCCGCCAAGATGAAGCAGCTGACCAAGGAAGAGGCCGAGGGCTTCTATGCCGTTCATAAGGAACGCGGTTTCTTCAACGACCTCGTCGCCTTCATGATCTCCGGTCCGGTGATGATCCAGGCCCTCGAAGGCGAAGGTGCCGTTCTCAAGAACCGCGACCTGATGGGTGCCACCAATCCGAAGGAAGCCGCGCCGGGCACGATCCGCGCCGACTTCGCCGACTCGATCGATGCCAATGCCGTGCATGGCTCGGACTCGCTCGAGAACGCCGCCAACGAGATCAAGTACTTCTTCAACGACTCGGACGTCGTTTCGCACTGAGACATGCCGTGAACACGCCTGCTGACAAGGTCAACCTGCTCGATTTCGATCGCAAGGGGCTTCGCGATTTCTTCGCGGAGCTCGGCGAGAAGCCGTATCGTGCCGAGCAGGTCATGAAGTGGATCTACCACCGTCTCGAAAGCGATTTCGAGAACATGACCGATGTCGGCAAGGCGTTGCGCGAAAAGCTCAGTGCCAGCTGCTACGTCGGCCCGCCGAAGACCGCGTTCGAAAAGACCGCGATCGACGGCACGCAGAAGTGGCTGCTCGGCATGGATGGCGGCAACGCCATCGAAACCGTCTATATCCCGGAGCCGACTCGCGGCACGCTGTGCGTGTCGTCCCAGGTCGGCTGCGCCCTGAACTGCCAGTTCTGCTCCACGGCGACCCAGGGTTTTTCCCGCAACCTGTCCACGGCCGAGATCATCGGTCAGGTATGGGTCGCGGCCAAACATCTCGGCAATGTGCCGCACCAGCAGCGCCGTATCACCAACGTGGTGATGATGGGCATGGGCGAGCCGCTGCTGAACTTCGACAACGTGGTCAAGGCGATGAGCCTGATGCGCGACGACCTCGGCTTCGGCCTGGCCGGCAAGCGCGTCACGCTGTCCACCGCCGGCCTCGTGCCGATGATCGACAAGCTGTCGGTCGAAAGCGACGTATCCCTCGCCGTGTCGCTGCATGCGGCCAACGACGAGCTGCGTACCGAGCTGGTGCCGCTGAACAAGCGCTACCCGTTGGCCGAACTCGCGGCGGCCTGCGAGCGCTATATCAACCGTGCGCCGCGCACGTCGATCACCTTCGAGTACACGCTCATGAAGGGGATCAACGACAAGCCCGAGCACGCGCGCCAGCTGATCAAGTTCATGCGCCGGCTGCCGGGCGTGAACAAGGTCAACCTGATTCCGTTCAACCCGTTCCCGGGGACGCGATTCGAGCGCTCGGGTCCGGACGAGATCCGAAGCTTCCAGACCCAGTTGCTCAATGCCGGCGTTCTCACCATGCTGCGCCGCACGCGCGGTGACGACATCGATGCCGCGTGTGGCCAGCTGAAGGGACAGGTGGTCGATCGCACCCGCCGACAGGCGGAATTCCGCAAGAAACTCGAAGAGGGAGTGGTGAATGCGGCTTGAGCGGTGGGGGATGGTGGCTGCGCTCGCGTTTGCGTGCGCAGGCTGTGTGGGTGGTGAGTCGGGGCTGAAGCCAACGACCGCCGCCGACGAGAAGGCCAAGGGGGCCGAGGTTCACACCGAACTCGGGCAGCGTTACATGCAGCAGGGCGACCTCAAGGGCGCCATGGAGAAACTGCAGCAGGCCATCCAGTTCGATCCCAACTACGCGCCGGCCCGCACGGTGCTCGGCGTGCTCTACGAAAAGATCAACGATCCGGCCAATGCCGAGCTGAACTACCGCAGGGCGGTTGACCTGGACCCGAAGAAGGGCTCGGTCAACAACAATCTGGCGGTTTTCCTCTGCAAGCAGGGGCGGGCCGGTGAATCCAAGGTCTACTTCGACCGGGCGCTGGCCGACCCGTTCTACGAGACCCCGGACCTGGCCATGACCAACGCGGGCACCTGCCTGCTGGGGTCGAAGGACTACGAGGGCGCCGAGGTGTATTTCCGGAAGGCGCTCGACCGTAATCCCAATAATGCCGATGCGCTGTATCAGATGGCGAACGTGTTGTACCTTAAGAACGATGCTTTCAGGGCCCGTGCTTTCCTGCAGCGCTTAGAGGCGCAGGGTCAGCCGAGTCCTACTGCTTTGAAGCTCGGTCACGATATCGAGCTCCGTCTGGGCGACGGGGAGGCCGCCCGGGATTACGCCAAACGCTTGCGCGAAAAGTTCCCGGATTCGGAACCCGCGCGTGCACTCGAAGCCGCCGCACGTCAATGACTCCTGTATCTTCGAATTCATCCGGTCGGGACGGTCGCGAGCAGGACTTGTTCGCAGGCATCGAGCCACATGCACCCAGGGAGGAAGCCATGGACCCGCAGACCGAGGCAAGCACCGACGAAGCCGGTCGCGTGCTCATCAATCATGTGTCGGCGGACCCGGGTTTCGGGGCGCGCCTCCGTGCGGCCCGCGAAGCGCGGGGCTATACCGTCGAGGCCTGCGGTCAGGCGCTTCGCCTGCCGACGCGCCTGATTCGCCAGCTCGAAGCCGGTGAGTACGGCGGCATCGACTATCAGGTGTACCTGGCAGGCTACCTGACCAAGTACGGCCGTTATGTCGGTGTCGACGAGGACGCGATCCAGGTCGAGCTCGCCCGCATGACGCCGCGCCAGCCCGATCTGGTCGTTACTGGCGGCGTGTCGCATTCGCGCTACCTGCTCGAGCGTTACGTGACTGCGGCGACCTATGTCGTGCTGACCGCCGTCATCGTGGTTCCGATGGTATGGCTGGGCGTGCGCGGCACGCTCGACCGCGACATGGCGCGTCTCGCCCCGCTGGATGCCGCCCCGGTGGCCCAGCAGGATGCGCCGGCACCGGCCTCGTCGAGTGCCCTCGTCGCCACGACGGAGAGCAAGCCGGCACCAGCACCCGAGACGCATACCGAGGACCAGCAGCCGCTGCTGGCCTCGATGGCGATGTTCCCGCCCTTGGATCACAGCGCGTCCAAGGCACCCCTGGCGTCGGCGGCAGCGCCTTCGCCGGCGGCAGAAGCGGCCAATGGCGTCGGCGCCCACGGCCTCACGCTCAGCCTGCCGTCGGCCAGCTGGGTCGAGGTCACGGCATCGGACGGCTCGCGCCTGGAATACGGCATCCTGCCGGCCGGCACGCAGAAGTCCTATCGCAGCGACAAGACGCTCGACGTCCGCATCGGCAACGCCGCGGGTGCCCAGGCCACGATCGACGGCCAGCCGGTGGAGATCGACACCTTCCGCCGTGCCAATGTGGCGCGCTTCCGCGTCGATATCCACGACGGCAAGGCGGCACCGGTCTCCTACTGACCGGTTCCCCTGGCTCTAACGTGTTCGCGCGGGCCCGCCGGCCCGCGCTTTCGGTTATCCTTACCTATTGATCCATGCCGCTCCATCGCCGATGGCCGGTGTGGGCTCGTTCCCTCCAAAGTTTGGCTGCGCGGAGCGCAGTGGGTGATTGCATGTCTTTCGACGTATACGACGATTACGAGCAGGGCGAACGAGTCCAGCAGTGGCTTCGCAAGAATGGTGTGTCCATCCTCGTGGGCATCGTGCTTGGCCTGGTGCTGATCTTCGGCTGGCAGCAGTGGAAATCGCACCGCGCCGGTCACGAGCAGGCGGCCGCTGGCGAGTATTCGGCGCTGCAGGCTGCCGTTGCCCAGAACAAGACCAACGAAATCGACGTGCGTACCGAGGGCCTGTTGAAGGATTACTCGGATACCGCATGGGCGGTCTTCGCCGCCGGTGAACGTGCCCAGCGCAACCTGCTCGCAGGCCAGCTGGACAAGGTCGGTGGTGATCTGGAATGGGCCAAGGCCCATGCCAAGGACGAAACGCTTCAATCCCTGGTCGAGCTGCGCATTGCGCAGCTGAAGTTCGCCCAGGGCAAGGCAGAAGAAGCCATCGCGACGGTCGACGCCATGAAGGGCAAGTCGTTCGCTGCGATCGCACAGGAACTCCGTGGCGATGCGCTGGTCAAGCTTGGACGCCACGACGACGCACGCAAAGCCTATCAGGCGGCGATCGCCGCGATGGGCGACAGCGCACCGCAGCGCGGTGTGGTTCAAACGAAGCTCGATGATCTGGCAGTGGCCGGGAAGCAGGGTGCATGAAACGTTTTTGGGCAATCGCGTTGACTTCGTCGCTGGTCGTACTGGCCGGCTGCCATTCGTTCAAGAAGGAAAACGTCGAACCGCCGACCCCGCTCGACAAGAAGTTCGTGCCGACCGTCAAGGTCGAGCGCCTGTGGAAGTCCAGCATCGGTGATGGTGCGGCCGAATCCGGCGTGCGCATGCGCCCGGTGGTGTCGGACGGCGTGCTGTACGCCGCCAGCACCGACGGCAAGATCGCGGCCTTCGAGGCCACGACCGGCAAGAAGCTGTGGTCCAAGAGCATCCGTCAGCACGGCTGGTTCGGCTGGGGCGACGACAAGCGCGAAGACGCCCGTTTCTCGGGTGGTCCCGGCGCGTCGGGTGACCTGGTCGCCATCGGTACGCTGGATGGCCATCTCTACGGTATCAACGCGAAGGACGGTGAGCGCCGTTGGGCGGCCGAGGTTTCCTCGGAAGTCATCACGGCACCGGTCATCGTCGGCGATGTCGTCGTGGTCCGCTGCAACGACGGTCGTGTCTACGGTATCGATGCCGCCTCCGGCGAGCGTCGCTGGGCCTACGATCAGGCCGTGGTGCCGCTCCTGAGCCTGCGTGGTAACGGTCGCCTGCTCGTCGCCAACGGTGTCGTGTTCATGGGTACCGATGCCGGCAAGCTCACCGCCATCCGCCTCGACAACGGCGAAAAGCTCTGGGAACAGACCCTCGCCACCGGCGAAGGCCGTACCGAGATCGATCGCCTGAGCGACGCCGACGGCGCGCTCGTCCTCGACGGTGCCACCTTGTACGGTGCCGCCTATCACGGTCAGCTGACCGCGATCGACGGCCCCAGCGGTCGCCCGCTGTGGAACCACGGCTTCTCGACGTTCACCTCGCTGGAGGTGCACGAGAACTCGATCTACGGCGTGGACGACGAGTCCCAGGTGTTCGCCTTCGACAAGTCGAGCGGTGCCAACATCTGGAAGCTCGCCGACCTCAAGTACCGTTGGCTCACCGGTCCTGCGGCGCAGGGCAAGTACGCGGTCGTCGGCGATCTCGACGGTCACATTCACTGGATCGACGGCAGCAACGGCAAGATCGTTGCCCGCGAGCGTCTGTCCAGCAAAGCCATTCGTTCCCAGCCCGTCGTGGTGGGTGACATCGTTTATGTCGAAGATGTCGAGGGCCATATCGGCGCCTACCGCATCCCGACGAACTGATCCACAGGAATACTGCCCCTCCCATGTTGCCCGTCGTCGCCCTGGTCGGCCGCCCCAATGTCGGTAAGTCGACCCTCTATAACGCGCTGACGCGTAGCAGGGACGCCCTCGTCGCCGATATGCCCGGCGTCACTCGTGACAGACACTACGGTGTCTGTCGTCTTGGTCCGCGGCCCTTTGTGGTCGTGGACACGGGTGGTCTGTCGGGCAGCGATGAAGGTATCGAAGGTCTCACAGCGACCCAGGTGCGCCTCGCCATCGAGGAAGCCCACCTGCTGGTCTTCGTCGTCGATGCGCGTGACGGCGTGCTGCCGCAGGACGCGACCATCCTCACCGAGCTGCGTCGCAGCGGTAAGCCGGTCATCGTCGTGGTCAACAAGACCGACGGTGTCGACGAGCCGACGGCGCTCGGCGAGTTCGCCTCCTTTGGTATCGCTGAAACGCTGCCGATGTCGGCCGCGCACAACCGCGGCGTCGACGTGCTGGTCGAGCGCGCACTCACGCATCTGCCCGACGAGCGCGACGACGATCCCGGTCTCGCCGACCAGGGTATCCGTGTCGCCATCGTGGGCCGCCCGAACGCGGGCAAGTCCACCCTGATCAATCGCCTGCTCGGTGAGGAACGCCTCATCGTGTCCGACGTGGCCGGCACGACGCGCGATCCGATTCGGGTCCCGCTCGAGCGTGACGGCAAGCGCTTCACCCTGATCGACACGGCGGGCGTCCGTCGCCGTGCCCGTGTCGAAGAGGCTGTAGAAAAGTTCAGCGTTATCAAGACGTTGCAGTCCATTGCTGCGTCACAGGTGACGGTCGTGATGATCGATGCGCGCGAGAATCTCGCCGATCAGGATCTCACCCTCATCGGTGGCGCCATGGAAGAAGGGCGCGCGCTGGTCATTGCCGTCAACAAGTGGGACGGCATGGACAAGTACGCCCGCGACCAGTGCATGGCCGCGCTCGGTCGCCGCCTGGCCTTCGTCGAGTGGGCGAAGACCGTGTTCATTTCCGCGCTGCACGGCTCCGGCCTCAGCGAGCTGATGAAGGCCGTGGTTCGCGCACACGCGGCCGCGACCAAGGTCATCACCTCCAGTGACCTGACGCGCACGCTCGAGAAAGCCTACGAGGCCTATCAGCCGCCGCTGGTTCGTGGTCACGCGCCGAAGCTGCGCTACGCGCATCCCGGTGGCAACAATCCGCCGACGATCATCATCCACGGCAGCCGTACCAAGCACATCGCGCCGGCGTATCGTCGTTACCTGGAAGGGTTCTTCCGCAAGCGGTACAAGCTGGAAGGCACGCCGATCCGCATCGATTTCCGCGACGGTGAAAATCCGTACGCTGGCAAGAAGAACGTCCTTTCGGACAGCCAGCAGCAGAAACGCCAGCGCATGATTCGTAACGCGAAACGACGCGAAAAGTAAGCGTCGCCCTCGTTGTGGAGCCTCGCATGTCTGAAGGTCTGGATCGGGAACGCTGGCTGGCTGACTTGCGCCTGCGCGTTCCTGAAGTCGCCGCCGCCGAGGCGTTCGTCCGGCAGGCAGGCGGCGCCTTGCTCATCGATGTGCGCGAGGACAACGAACGAGCCAGCGGCATGCCGGTTGGCGCGCTCGGCCTCTCCCGCGGCTTCCTCGAGCTACGTATCGAGCAGTCCGAGCCCGATCGCGACCGCCGCATCCTCCTTCTCTGCGGCAGTGGCCAGCGTTCCTTGCTGGCTGCCGAAAGCCTTCAGCGCATGGGCTACCGGGACGTTGCATCCGTCACTGGTGGCATGGCTGCCTGGAAGGTCGCCGGTCTGCCTGTTGTCGCCGGCTCGCTGGATGCCGATGCCGCCGAGCGCTATGCCCGCCAGGTCCTGCTGCCCCAGGTGGGCGAAGCCGGGCAGGGCAAACTGACCCAGGCGCGCGTGGTGGTGATCGGGGCCGGTGGGCTGGGCGCGCCGGCCTTGCTCTACCTTGCGGCCGCCGGCGTCGGTCAGCTCACCGTGATCGACGACGATCGTGTCGAGCGCTCCAATCTCCATCGCCAGGTGGTGCATGCCGATGCGCGCGTCGGCATGAGCAAGGCCGAATCCGCGCGGATGACGCTCTCCGCCCTGAATCCGCGGATCCGCGTGCACACGGTGGTCGACCGTCTCCGCGCTGACAATGTCGAGGCCTTGATCCGCGATCACGACGTGGTGATCGACGGGGCCGACAACTTCGCGACCCGCTATCTCCTGGCCGCAGCGACGCGACAGCTCGGCATCCCGATGGTCTATGCGGCGATCGAGCGATTCACCGGCCAGGCGAGCGTCTTCGATCCGCGTCGCGAGGACTCGCCGTGTTATCGCTGCCTGTTCCCCGAACCGCCGGCAGCTGCGGACGCCCCCAACTGTAGCGAAGCCGGTGTGCTCGGTGTCTTGCCTGGTCTGGTCGGGCTCGTCCAGGCGACCGAGGCGATGAAGCTCATCCTGGGTATCGGCCACCCGTTGGTGGGGCGTCTCCTGACTTACGACGCCCTCGGCATGCGCTTCCGGGAGTTGACCCTGAAGCGCGATCCGGCGTGCCCGGGCTGCGGGAGCGAGGCCCGGTTTACGGGTTACGTCGATCTCGAGCGGATGTGTGCCGCCGCGGGCTAATGGCTGGCGCCACCGCGTCGGCGGCGGACGTCCAGGTCGCTAGAGTAGGTCGTCCGGAACGAGTGAATACATCGCGGCGTCAACCGATGATCCGTTGACCACCAATCGGTTACGCAATATTCCTTCGAACTTGCCTCCGATTCGTTCAGCCGTTTTTCGGCTTGGAAGGTTGTCGTGGGCCGCGACGATCTCCAAACGCGACAGGCCGACGGTTTCGAAGGCAAATCGCGCTGCCATTAGGCCACAATGTCCTGCAATACCAGTACCTTGGGCTGACTCTCTCACCCAGTACCCGAGGTTGGCGAAGCGGTGCTCGCGGTTGAGATGGTTGATCCCCATGCCGCCGAGAATAGCGTCGGTGTTTGCGTCGACGATGAGCATCTCGAAGCCGTCGCCGAGGAGCCAGGTCTGTCGACAGAGTCCGATCCAGCTTTCGGCCGCGGCGTCGTCGTAGGTCGCCGTGCACCAGTCCTGCCAGCGGCCCACCGTCGCCACCGATTCGCGTACGGCGTCGGCCAGCGAGGGGGCGTCCCCCATGCGATGGGCACGCAGGCTGAGGACGCCGTCGGTGAGGTCGTGCGGGTAGGGAACGGTATCGAGAGTCATGCAGGGAGTATGCGCGCCCCGACTATCTACGCATGGTGCTTTGCAGCGATAATGTGTCGTTTCCGTAGGGCGAATCCTCCATGACGGCACGTATCCTCGACGGTAAGCGCATCGCCCACGAACTGCTCGAGCATATCGGGCGTTGCGTCGCCAAACGCGTTGCCGAGGGTCGTCGAAAGCCCGGTCTCGCCGTCGTGCTCGTGGGGGAAGACCCGGCATCGGCCGTCTACGTAAAGAACAAGCGCAAGGCCTGCCAGCAGGTCGGCTTCGAGTCGTTTGCCTACGACCTGCCGGCAACGACCACGCAGGAAGAGCTGATCGCGCTCATCGACCAGCTCAATGCCGACCCCGCCGTCCACGGCATCCTGGTGCAGTCGCCGTTGCCCGGCCATATCGATGAAGACGCGCTGGTCGACCGGATCGATCCGGGTAAGGACGTCGATGGCTTCCAGGCGGTGAATGTGGGTCGCCTTGCGCTGCGCCGTTTCGGCCTGCGTCCGTGCACACCCAAGGGCGTCATGACCTTGCTTGGCCACACCGATCACCCGGTGCGGGGCCGGCACGCGGTCATCGTCGGCGTGTCCAATCATGTTGGCCGGCCGCTCGCACTTGAGCTACTTATTGCCGGTTGTACAGTCACTTGCTGTCATAAGTTCACGCAGAATCTCGAAGGCTTCGTCGGCCAGGCAGACATCCTCGTGGTGGCCGCCGGCAAGCCGGGCCTGGTCAAGGGCGAGTGGGTCAAGCCGGGCGCCGTGGTGATCGACGTCGGCATCAACCGGCTCGAGGATGGCCGGCTGGTAGGCGATGTCGAGTTCGCACCCGCGGCGGAGCGGGCGTCGTGGATCACGCCGGTGCCGGGTGGCGTGGGGCCGATGACCGTCGCTACGTTGATGGAAAACACGCTCGAGGCCGCCGAGGCGATCGACGCCTGACCTCCCACATTTCCCTTATGTCACTTTGTTGCAACGCACGGTATAATGCCGCGATTTACTCGCGGGACTAATGCTCATGCGCATCCTTGCTGAGGCACTCACTTACGACGACGTGTTTCTGGTACCCGGCCACTCCACGGTCATGCCTCGCGACGTGGACACCTCGACGCGCTTCACGCGCGGTCTTCGCCTGAATATCCCCATCGTGTCCGCTGCCATGGACACCGTGACCGAGGCTCGCCTCGCCATCACCATGGCGCAGAACGGCGGCATCGGCATCATCCACAAGAACATGACCCCGCTGCTCCAGGCCGCCGAAGTGCGTCTGGTGAAGAAGTTCGAAGCCGGCGTCATCCGCAGCCCGATCACGGTCCGCCCGGATACGTCGATCGGCGATGTCATGGCGCTGACCCGCGCACACAACATCTCCGGCGTGCCGGTGGTCGACGGCGAAAAGCTCGTCGGCATCGTCACCAGCCGCGACCTGCGCTTCGAGCGCAAGCACGACGACCCGGTCCGCAACATCATGACCCGGGAAGACCGCCTCATCACGGTGAAGGAAGGCGCGTCGCACGACGAAGTGCTGGAACTGCTGCACCGCAACCGCATCGAGAAGGTCCTCGTCGTCAACGACGGTTTCCAGCTCCGCGGCCTCATCACGGTCAAGGACATCCAGAAAGCCCGCGACAACCCCAACGCCGCCAAGGACTCGCACGAGCGCCTGGTGGTCGGTGCGGCGGTCGGCGTCGGCGGCGACACCGAGCAGCGTATCGAAGCGCTGGTCGATGCCGGCGTGGACGTGATCGTGGTCGACACCGCCCATGGCCACTCGCAGGCCGTCATCGACCGTGCGGGCTGGGTCAAAAAGCATTATCCGCAGGTCCAGGTCATCGCCGGCAACATCGTTACGGGCGAGGCGGCGCGTGCGCTGCTCGACGCCGGTGTCGACGCGGTCAAGGTCGGTGTCGGTCCCGGTTCCATCTGCACCACCCGTATCGTCACCGGTATCGGCGTGCCGCAGATCACCTCGATCGACCTGGTCGCTACGGCCTTGAAGGGCGAGATCCCGCTGATCGCCGATGGCGGCATCCGCTACTCGGGCGACATCCCCAAGGCCCTCGCCGCCGGTGCGTCCTCGGTCATGCTCGGCTCGATGTTCGCTGGTACCGAAGAGGCGCCGGGTGAGGTCGAGCTGTTCCAGGGTCGCTCGTACAAGAGCTACCGTGGCATGGGTTCCATCGGTGCCATGCAGCTCGGCTCCAAGGATCGCTACTTCCAGGACGAGGCCGACGCCGACAAGCTCGTGCCGGAAGGCATCGAAGGTCGCGTGCCGTATCGCGGCCCGATTCGCAACATCATCCACCAGATGATGGGCGGCCTGCGCGCTTCCATGGGATACATGGGCGCGGCCAATATCGACGAGATCCACGAGAAGGCCCAGTTCGTGAAGGTGACCGGTGCCGGCGTGCGCGAAGCGCATCCGCACGACATCCAGATCACGAAGGAAGCACCGAACTACCGCCTGACCGACGCCTAAGGCGCTCGCTTCAGGTGACCCAGGACGCCCGCCACAAGTGGGCGTTCTGCTTTTTCAGACTTTCGAACTGCAGGCTGCCCCGATGACCGACATCCACAGCGACAAGATCCTCATCCTCGACTTCGGTTCGCAGTACACGCAGCTGATCGCCCGCCGTATCCGCGAGATCGGTGTCTACTGCGAGGTCTGGGCCTGGGACCATGCGCCCGACGAGATCCGTGGCTTCAACCCGCGTGGCGTGATCCTCTCCGGCGGCCCCGAGTCGGTCACCGAGGACGAATCCCCGCGCGCACCGCAGCTGGTCTTCGAGCTTGGCGTGCCGGTGCTGGGCATCTGCTACGGCATGCAGACCATGGCCGAGCAGCTCGGCGGCAAGGTTGAAGCCGGTCACCACCGCGAATTCGGTCCGGCCACGATTACGTTTGGCAGCTGCGCGCTGTTCGACAGCGTCGTCGAGGACGGCGAGGCGCTGGGCGTGTGGATGTCCCACGGCGACCGCGTGACCGCGATGCCCGACGGCTTCACGGCGACCGCTTCGACGTCGAGCCTGCCGCTGGCCGCCATGGCGGACGACGAGCGCCGCTTCTACGGCGTGCAGTTCCATCCGGAAGTGACTCACACCAAGCGTGGCATGGAGCTGCTGCGCCGCTTCGTCGTCGACATCGCCGGCTCCGCCACGCTGTGGGATGCCGCCCACATCATTGAAGACGCCGTCGCCCGCGTGCGCGAGCAGGTCGGCAGTGACCGTGTGCTCCTCGGCCTCAGCGGCGGCGTGGATTCGTCCGTCGTCGCCGCGCTGCTCGAGAAGGCCATCGGCGACCAGCTCACCTGCGTCTTCGTCGACACCGGCCTGCTGCGTTACCAGGAAGGCGACCAGGTCATGGCCACCATGGCCGAGCACATGGGCGTCCATGTCATCCGCGTCGACGCGCGCCAACGCTATTTCGACGAGCTCGCTGGCGTCGAGGACCCGGAAGCCAAGCGCAAGGTCATCGGCCGCCTGTTCATCGAGATCTTCGACGAAGAATCCGCCAAGCTCGAAGGCGTGAAGTGGCTGGCCCAGGGCACGATCTACCCGGACGTCATCGAGTCAGCGGGTAGCAAGACGGGCAAGGCCCACGTCATCAAGAGTCACCACAACGTCGGCGGCCTGCCGGAGCACATGAAGCTCAAGCTGGTCGAGCCGCTGCGCGAGCTGTTCAAGGACGAAGTCCGCCGCATCGGCGTCGAGCTCGGCCTGCCGCGCGACATGGTCTACCGCCACCCGTTCCCGGGTCCGGGTTTGGGCGTGCGCGTGCTCGGCGAAGTGAAGGAAGAATACGTCGACCTGCTGCAGCGCGCCGATGCGATCTTTATCGAAGAGCTGCGCAAGCATGGTCTGTACGACCGCGTCAGCCAGGCATTCGCCGTGTTCCTGCCGGTGAAGTCGGTGGGCGTGGTCGGCGACGGTCGGGCCTACGAGTGGGTGATCGCGCTGCGTGCGGTCGAGACGATCGACTTCATGACGGCGCATTGGGCGCACCTGCCGTATGACTTCCTCGATACGTGTTCAACTCGTATTATCAATGAGTTGCGTGGTATTTCTCGTGTGGTTTATGACATCTCGGGAAAGCCGCCGGCGACGATTGAGTGGGAGTGATTGAGCCCACCCGCGTGTCGATTCCGACATGACGGGACATGCAAGCCACGCCCGTCACGTCGTTCTCCAGGCCCAGCCTCGTCGGCGCCAGCGCAGCTGGATATTGTTTTTCCAATGAGCCGGCTCGCCAGGGACGGATGAGAATGATCGCAGTGACATTATTCTTTCATTTTCCCGTGGAAAGTGATTGAATAATGTCATTATGGCTAACAAGACCTCTCATCTCCTCCCTTCGAGCGAACTGCGCCTGCAGCAATTCGGTGAGCGCTTGCGTCTTGCGCGGCAGCGGCGTCATCTCACGGCAAAGCAAGTGGCCGAGCGGGCGGGGATGACCGTCGTCACACTCAGGAGCCTTGAGCGGGGAAGCCCGGGCGTTACGGTCGGTGCCTATCTGTCCGTCATGCAGGTGCTGGGTCTGGAGCAGGATCTGGATCTTGTGGCGACGACCGATGTCACAGGGAGAGCCATTCAGGATGCCTCCCTGACGCGCCGGTCATCGGGGGCGACCTTGCCCAGTCCCGGCCACGACCGATATCGCCGGGTAGAGCCGCCGGCGCCTGCGTCGGTAAACGAACCGCGTGCCTCGTACGCCGCCAAGATCGAGTCCCCCCAAGGCGAGGAATTCGTCACTTCGAAGGACCTGATCTCGCTGATCGTCCCGTTCGCCGCGCGCGAAGAGGGCTGAGCCATGGCCGATGATGTCATTGCCGTGTACACGGACTGGGACAGATCACGTGGTCCCCGACACCTCGGTCGTCTTCATTCGCATCGGACGAATGGGCGTGAGGTGTTCGAGTTCGAATTCGACGCCGCGGCGCTCGACGAGCCCCAACTGGTGAATCCGCGATTGGATCCACGGCTCGGCTTATACGCGGGCCGACAGTATCCGGCGCAGAACCAGGGATCGTTCGGACTATTCGCTGACGCCAGCCCCGACCGATGGGGAAGAATGCTCATGCGTCGTCGACTGGAACGTGAGCAGAGGGCGGGGCGTCAGGACCCGAGACGGCGTCTATATGAGTCGGACTACCTGTTGGGCGTTCACGATAGCTACCGCGTGGGTGCGCTTCGGTTCCGACTAAATGACGAAGGTCCCTTTCTTGACGATCAACACGGCATGGCTGCGCCACCGTTCGTGCAGTTGCGTGCCTTGGAAGCGGCGAGTCTTGCGCTCGAAGACGACGATCAGAACACATCCCCACGCGCGGACGAGTGGCTGCGCCTGCTGATTGCACCTGGCGGATCCCTCGGAGGTGCGCGCCCGAAGGCTAGCGTCGTCGATCCTGAGGGTGCCCTCTGGATAGCCAAGTTCCCCAGCGTCCGAGACGAACATGATGTCGGGGCGTGGGAAATGGTCGTTCATACGCTCGCTGGCGCCTGCGGCCTGACCGTGTCCGAAGCGCTGGTACGCCGGTTCAACGGGCAGCACCACACGTTCCTGGTAAAGCGTTTCGATCGAACCGTGGCAGGCTCGCGGTTGCATTTCGCTTCGGCCATGACACTCACGGGCCATGTCGATGGGGATGATGCATCGAGTGGCGTCAGCTACCTTGAACTCGCAAGAGTCTTGATGAACGAAGGATCGTCGACCGATGCCGATCTGCGCGAGCTCTGGTCGCGGATCGTGTTCAACCTGATGGTTTCGAATACCGACGATCATCTGCGGAATCATGGATTCCTTTTACATCCGGGGCGCGGGTGGGGGTTGTCGCCGGCGTATGACATGAATCCCGTCACCGGCGCCCACGGCCTGAAGTTGAACATCAGTGAGTTCGATAACGCGATGGACCTGGATCTCGTGCGATCGGTCGCTCCTTATTTCCGCGTTTCACAAGACGACGCCGATCAGATCATTCGGCGCCAGCGATCCGTTGTGGCGCAGTGGCGGGCTTTGGCGAATCGACTTGGGATTCCGAGTAGGGAGCAAGCAAGCATGGAAGAAGCGTTTCGCGCATCGACCTGACGCCGATGGTCGGGAGCACTATCGCGCCCCCGTCCCCAACCACCGCGCCAGATTCGCCACATAAAGCTCCGTCGACCGCTTCGCCTCAGGCGTCACGCGCAACGTCCCACCCGGCGCCTCACTGACAAAACTCGGCTTCCCATGATCCGGATCCCAGTTGTAATCGGCAAAGTGATGAAACGTCGATTGCGCCACGGCGGGGCCCATGCCATCAGGTTGCGGCTCGAAGGCAACCGCAATCGCAAACGGCGCACCGGTCACCTCACTCTTCCCCGTCGCGATCACGCGAGCACTGGCATCGCCAGCCGGCGCCGTCACATCGCCTTCGTGCGGATGGGAGGGCAGGTAGCGCAAGGCGCGGCCCGGGGAGTCGGGATCGGCCAGGATCGGATGCACGTCGCCTACCGGCTCGATTTTCTGGAAGTCGCCGTTGGCACCCGAGTGGAAATTCGGCCAGAGGATCGCGGTGGTGTACGGGTCATCGACAACGCGACGCGACACATCCGGATCGGGATTATGCGTATGGAAGTGATGCGCCTTGCCGATGCCCTGCAGGTCACACACCGAGCAGCCGAGATCCATGTGGTCGCGCGCGACGAGCAGGCCACCGCCGCGCTGGCGGAAGCGGTCGATCGCCGTGCGTTCCTCATCGTTGAGGCCGTCGCCAACATCCACGGCGAATAGCCAAAGCTGGTCGAAATCACTGCTGTCGAGCGTCGCCAGGACGGGATCGGACACGCCTGGCGGAGCCCCGCGATCCCGCGCCACAATGTCGTAAAGCGGCTCGCCATCGGCGGCCCGTGCCCGCCCGAGAACCTCGCGCAGCAATGAGAAGCGCGCGATGCTCCAGTCGTCGGCCGTGGGTTCGATGGTGGTCTGTAGAAGAATGCGTTGCGAAGTCATGGCAGGAAGTTTACGTGACGATGGGAGAATGATCGGCAAGGGAGAGATCAGCCGAGGCGAGCCTGCGCAAGCGTATTACCGATCCACTGCACGATGGCCTGCGTCGGCATGGCGCCCGAGGTGCGGGCGATCTCGCGACCCTTGTGGACCATGATCATGGTCGGAATACTACGGATGCCGTAACGGGCGGACATCTCCGGCATGGCCTCGGTATCGAGCTTGGCCATGCGAACGCGTGGCTCGAGTACTTTCGCCGCCGCTTCGAAGTTCGGGCTCATCGTACGGCAGGGGCCACACCATGCCGCCCAGAAGTCGATGACGACAGGTAGCTCGCTCTTCGCCGTGTGGCGTTCGAAATTCGCCGCAGTCATCTCGACGGCCTTGCCCGGAAAGAGTGCGTTATGACACGTGCCGCATTTCGGGTCTTGTCCCAACCTGTCCCGCGGCACGCGGTTGAGCGCGGCGTCGACGGGGCAGGCGACGATGACCGAGTCGGTATGGCTATCCGTCGGGGAGGGTGCAGGTTGTTCGGACACGCGGTGTTCCTCGTTCGAGTGTTGCGATCCAGAAGGCAAAGGCAGCGAGGCTGACGGCGGCGCCCAGCAGGCAGACGCCCGTCCATCTGGCGGTCGCGTAGACCGTGGTTGTCGCCATCGCGCCCAGGCCGCTGCCGGTTGCATAAAACAGCATGTATACACCGACCATACGACTGTGGGCGTCGGGCCGTCTTGTGAAGATCATGCTCTGGTTAGTGACATGAATGGCCTGCGCGCCGAGATCGAGCAGCACGATGCCGAGCAGGAGGGCCGCGATCGAGGTGCCCATCAGGGCCAGCGGCCCCCATGCGGCGAGTAGCAGGACAAGTGCGACCGCCGTCGTGCGTTGACCGAGCCCCTGGTCCGCCCACCGGCCCGCGCGGGCGGCGGCGAGTGCGCCGAGGGCGCCCACCAACCCGAACGCGCCGATCGCGGTATGGGAGTAACCGAAGGGCGGACCGCTCAGTGGCAGGACCAGGGCGCTCCAGAAGACGTTGAGCGCGGCGAACATGAGCATGGCGAGGGTGCCGCGAACCCGGAGCACGCGTTCGCTGCGCAGCAGGTCGAACATCGAGCCAAGCAAGCGCAGGTAGTTCATCGGTTGGGCAGCGGCGGGCAGACGAGGCAACGCTCTCCAGAGCATGGTGGCGAGAACCAACATGGCCATCGCCGAACTGGCATAGACCGCGCGCCAGCCCGCGAGGTCACTGATGCCGCCGGCAAGAACACGGGCCAGCAACAGGCCGACGAAGACACCCGACTGCGCGGCGCCGACGACACGACCGCGCTCCTCCGGGCCGGCGGCGCTGGCCGCGTACGCGATCAGTCCCTGGGTCATGGCCGTACCCAGCAGGCCGGCGCCAAGCATCCCGACGAGTAGCGCCATCGGCGCCGTGGAGAGGCTGATGCCGGTCAGGACGACGGCTAGCAGGACGGACTGGGCCAGCATCAATCGGCGACGGTTCCACAGATCGCCCAACGGTACGAGTAATAGCAAGGCCAGCGCGGAACCCAGCTGTGTGGCCAGCACGACGGCGCCGATCGCGGCGCGGGGGATCGCGAAGTCGTTCGCCAGCGCATCCAGCAGCGGTTGCGCGTAATAGACGTTGGCGACGCTCAGTCCACTCGCGCAGGCAAATAGCGCAACGAGGCCGCGGGGCAGGGCAGCAGGCATGGCTCTTCCTTCACACTGGTTGCAAATCAAAACTAGTTGAAGGGTAGGCAGTGTGGTTGCAAAATGCAACTTAAGTAATAAAGAGCCGAAGGATCTTCCATGACCACGAACCTTATCGATAACGATCGGACCTGCCCCGTAGGGCGGGCGCTCGATGTCATCGGCGATCGCTGGTCCTTGCTGATCGTCCGCGAGGCGTTCGATGGTGTCAGTCGTTTCGGGGACTTCCAGCGCGAGCTGGGCGTGGCTCGCAACATCCTGACCGATCGTCTGCGCAAACTGGTCGATGCCGGCATCCTGCTCAGTCAGCCCGCGGCCGATGGCAGCGCGTACCAGGCCTACGTGCTCACGCCGAGCGGGGAAAACCTGTTCCCCATCGTCGTGGCACTGCGCCAGTGGGGTGAAAAGCATCTCTTCACGCGCGGCGAGAAATACTCCCGCCTCATCGACATCGGCACGGGCAGGCCGGTGCCGCTCATGACGCCGCGTACCAGCGAAGGACGCCCGCTATCGGCCAGCGAAACGCGGGTGAAAAAGGTGGTGTGAGCCAACGTGCTCAATCCCGCCGGAACCAATCCTCCGAGGCCGGCACCCGCTCGGCGAGAAAATCCACGAACGCCCGTATGCGCGTGGCCAGATGCTCATGACCGACAAACACGGCATGCGTCACCTGGCGCTCGCCGGCATTGAAGTCCTCGAGGATGGGCACCAGCCGACCGGCGGCGATGTCCCTGTCCACGTGATACGACGATAGCCGGCCGATCCCCAGGCCGTCGACAGCCATGCGCCGCAGCGTCTCGCCGTTGTTGGCCTGGAAGTTACCGCTGACCGGCACGGATCGGCTCTTCCCGGTGGCGGGATCGAGGAAGGGCCAGGCATTGAACGAGCGGGCCAGATTGAAGACCAGGCAATTGTGCGCGGCCAGGTCGTCGGGGCTGGCCGGCGTGCCACGTCGTTCCAGATAGGCCGGAGAGGCAAACACGACGTGCCCCGCCTCGCTGATCTTGCGCGCCTTCAGGCCGGAGTCGGGCAGCACGCCGACACGGATCGCGACGTCGGCGCGGTCTTCCACCAGGTCGACGATGCTGTCGTTGAGCGACAGGTCAAGCTCGACCAGTGGGTAGGCGGCGAGGAATTCGGGAATGAGGGGGACGATCTTCCACACGCCGAACGACACCGAGGCGTTTACCCGCAGCTTTCCGGACGGCGGCGCGGCACCGCCGTGCGCGACGAGGCGCTCGGTCTCGTCAATGTCAGCCAAGACGCGTAACGCCCGTGCGTAATAGGTTTCGCCCTCGGAGGTGAGTTGCAAGGTGCGTGTGGTGCGCACGATCAGGCGTGTACCGAGGCGGCTTTCCAGCCGGGCCACCAGTTTGCTGATCGCCGAGGGCGAGAGGCCGAAACTCCGCGCGGCGCCGGCAAAGCTGCCCGCCTGCACGACGCGCATGAAGGCTTCCATCTCGCCCGCCCGGTTATCCATGCCGCCACCTATTCGTGAATTGAAAGCATGAGTGTCGATAGCCGTACCCGTCTTGCCGCCGGCACTCCCGGGTTTCATATTACTCGTCATAAGCCGAGGTGAGGCCAGCTAGTGGCCTCCTGTGCGGATTTGCCCCGAGTCACATTCGTGATGACACGGAACGAATCGGCCGCCACGGCTCCCCCCCCTTCATCTGGAGACATCGATCATGACCATCCGCGACAAGCTTCTGGCCGGCCCGCTGGGCTTCGGTACCGCCCCGCTGGGCAACATGTTCCGCGACATCCCCGAGGACGAGGCCGCCGCGACGGTCGAGGCCGCCTGGGCGCAAGGCACGCGCTTCTTCGACACCGCCCCGTTCTATGGCGCCGGCCTCGCCGAGATCCGCCTGGGCAAGATCCTGGCGAACCACCCGCGCGACGAGTACACCTTGAGCACCAAGGTCGGCCGCATCGTCCTCGACGAAGTGGAAACCGGCGCCCGGGAGTTCGGCGAGAAGGGAGGCGTGTTCGCCCACGGCCGTCCGAACAAGGTCATCAACGATTACTCGGAAAAAGGCACGTACCAGTCGATCGAAGACAGCCTGAAGCGCATGAATGTCGGGCACATCGACTTTGTCTGGGTGCACGACATCGCACAGGATTTCTACGGCGACGAGTGGCTGGCCATGTTCGAGACGGCTCGTACCGGCGCGTTCCGTGCGCTCGATCGCATGCGCGACGAAGGCGTCATCAAGGGCTGGGGCCTGGGTGTGAACAAGACCGAGCCGGTGGAAATCCTGCTGGGCCTCAGCAACGCCCGTCCGGATGCGACGCTTCTGGCGGGACGCTACACGCTGCTCGATCACGCCCACGCCCTCCAGCGCCTGATGCCGGCCGCGGCTGAGCGGGGCGTCGATATCGTCGTCGGCGGTCCGTACAGCTCGGGCATCCTCGCCGGTGGCGCTAACTTCGAATACCAGGCGGCGTCGCCGGAGATCATCGCGCGCGTCGACCGGATCAAGGCCCTGGCCGCCAAGCACGAGGTCCCGGTGAAGGCGGCTGCCGTGCAGTTCGCCCTGGCGCATCCGGCTGTCGCGGCAGTGATCCCCGGCGCAAGCAAGCCCTCGCGTATCGCCGAAGACCACGCCGCGCTGAAGGCTGTCATTCCCGTCGACTTCTGGCGCGAGATGCGTCAGCAGGGTCTCGTATCGCCGGATGCGCCGCTGCCCGGCAACGCCTGAGCGACCTTTTCTTCAAGCAACCGACACCCCACCACAGGTATCAAGCTTCATTCCCCACGTGGTACCCGAGGAGACACCTTCATGGCGCAACCCGCGCTGTTCAAACCGATCCGCGTACGCAACCTCGACCTGAGCAACCGGATCGTGATCGCGCCGATGTGCCAGTACTCGGCCGAGCATGGCCGGATGAACGACTGGCACCTGATGCATCTGGGCCAGCTCGCCAACTCGGGCGCGTCCCTGGTCACCATCGAAGCCACGGGTGTGCTGCCTGAAGGGCGCATCACCTGGGCCGATGTCGGCCTGTACGACGACGAGACGGAAGCGGCGATGCGGCGGACGCTGGAAGGCGTGCGCAAGTGGTCGAACGTGCCCATCGCCATCCAGCTCAACCACGCAGGGCGCAAAGCATCCACCGACACGCCCTGGGTCGGTGGTGCGCAGCTGGCGCCGGACGACGTTCACGGCTGGCAGACCGAGGCGCCGTCCGCCATCGCCTTCCTCGACGACTACGTGCCGCCGACCGCGCTGGATCGCGAAGGCCTTACCCGAATCCGCGACGCCTTCGCCGCCGCCGCGGTGCGTGCCGCGCGGCTGGATATCGATGTCGTCCAGTTGCACGGGGCGCATGGCTACCTGCTGCATCAGTTCCTCTCGCCGATCTCGAACCAGCGTACCGACGAGTACGGCGGTTCGCTGGAAAACCGCATGCGCTTCCCGCTCGAGGTGTTCGACGCCGTTCGTGCCGCGTTCCCGACCGATCGTCCCGTCACGATGCGCGTGTCGGCGACCGACTGGGTCGAGGGTGGTTGGGATCTGGAACAGACGATCGTCTTCGCCCGCGCTCTCGAAGATCACGGTTGCGACGCCATCCATGTCTCCACGGGCGGCCTCGATGCCGCGCAGAAGATCCCGGTCGGCCCCAGCTACCAGGTGCCTTTCGCCCGCGCGGTCAAGGCGGCGGTGAAGATGCCCGTGGTCGCGGTGGGCCTGATCACCGAGGCCGAGCAGGCCGAGGCGATCGTCGCCACCGGCGATGCCGACATGATCGCCCTGGCGCGGACGGTGCTCTACGACCCGCACTGGCCGTGGCATGCGGCGGCGCAGCTGGGTGGGCAGATCCAGCATCCCCCGAAGCAGTACCTGCGGTCGCAGCCCTCGCGTCACCGCCACCTGTTCGCCACGCCCGAGCACATGCGGGCCGAGGCGGGCTGGACCCAGGACGGCGACGGACATTTTTCCTGACGAGATTGCCACCGCTCGCTGCGACAAGATGCGCCAAGCGCGCCAGTGTACCGATCGGTACACTGGCGACTCCTAACCCGCAGGAGTGCCTCCGATGGCCGCGCCCGTTCCTCCGTTCACCCATGAATCCGCCGTGCAGAAAGTCCGTCTGGCCGAAGATGGCTGGAACAGTCGCGACCCGGCCAAGGTCGCCCTCGCGTACACGGTCGACACCCAGTGGCGGAATCGTGCCGAGTTCGCAAGCGGCCGTGACGAGGTCATCGCCTTCCTGACCCGCAAGTGGAAGAAGGAACAGGAATACCGGCTGATCAAGGAGCTCTGGGCCTTCACCGGCGACCGTATCGCCGTGCGCTTCGCCTACGAGTGGCATGACGACAGCGGCAACTGGTTCCGTTCCTACGGCAACGAGAACTGGGAGTTCGATGCCAAGGGCGAAATGCACCATCGCTACGCCTGTATCAACGATCTGCCCATCGCCGAAAGCGAGCGCAAGTTCCATTGGCCGCAGGGACGTCGTCCGGACGATCACCCCGGTCTGTCCGACCTGGGCCTCTGATGGCGCGTGCCGTATTCGAGCGCGCCGACGTCATCCCGTTGGTTGCCGAGGCCTTCCGTGAACTCGGGTACGACGGCGCAAGCATGAGCCGGATCACCGAGCGCACCGGGCTGGGCAAGGGCAGCCTCTATCACTTCTTTCCGGGTGGGAAGGAAGAGATGGCGGCGGCTGTCCTGGCCGACGTGGACGACTGGTTCGAGCAGCATGTCTTCGTGGCGTTGCGCGAGGGCGAGCCGGAGGCGGCCCTCGCCGCCATGTGGCGGGATGTGGACGCCTACTTCCAGTCGGGTGGCCGCGTGTGTCTGGTCGGTGCGTTTGCGCTGGACGAGACTCGCGACCGATTCGCCGCGGCGATCTCCGGCTACTTCGTCCGCTGGATCGACGCGCTGGCTTCGGCCCTGGTCCGGCTGGGGCGTGAGGAGGGGGAAGCTCGCGAGCAGGCCGAGGACACGGTGCTGGGTATTCAGGGCGCCCTCCTGCTATCCCGTGCGACACAGGATGCGGCAACGTTTCGGGCGGCGCTGCAACGGATGGCGCGTCGCCTCGGAACCACGCATCATGCCCAGCTGTGAACGCATCCGGGAACGATCGATGAGCAAGGACATCAAGCGCTGCGCATGGGCTGGCAGCGATCCGCTATACACCGACTACCACGACACGGAGTGGGGCGTGCCGCTGCACGATTCACGGATGCTGTGGGAGCAATTGATGCTGGAAGGCTTCCAGGCGGGGCTAGCCTGGATCACCGTCCTGCGTAAACGCGAAACCTTCCGCAAGGCCTTCAAGGGATTCGAACCGGCCAGGGTCGCGCGTTTCACCGAGAAGGACATCCTGCGCCTCCTCGACGATCCGGGCATCATCCGCTCGCGCGCGAAGATCGAGGCCACGATCAACGGCGCACGCGTCTATGAAGAGATGAAAGCACGCGGCGAAAGCTTCGATGCCTATTGCTGGTCGTTCACCGACGGCAAGGTGCTGCGCGGCGACGGACGTACCGTGCACGCGCAGACACCTTTGTCGGTAACGATCTCGAAAGACCTCAAGAAGCGCGGTTTCAAGTTTGTCGGTCCGACCATCACTTACGCCTGGATGCAGGCCGTAGGCATCGTCGACGACCACGCCATCGGCTGCTTCCGGCGCTGACTCCTTCGGGCGCTGACTACAGCTTGACCTTGACGCCCAGGTTGAAGAACCGGCCGATAGCGCCGTCCTGGGCGTAGGTCGGGTTGTAGTTGTTGCCGGCGTAGTTGGCCACGTCCAGCGGCGCCTTGCGATCGAACGCGTTCATGATCGACGCGGTCACGGCGATCTTCGGCGTGAACTGGAAGCTGCTGGTGAGGTTGAACTCGGTGAACGAGCCGACGCGGCAGCTGGAATAGCCGTCTGGAATGCAATCGCTACCATACACGTCCGGCGCCGTGTTGGTCATCCCGCTGGTGTGATAGAACGTGCCGGTCACGGTGAGGTTGTTCCAGATCATCGTATTCGACCACGACTCGCGATAACGCGGCGTACCGGCGCCCGACGACAGGTTATACGGCCCGTGCGTGCCCGCGAACGATTCCACCGTGCCATCGGGAAGGGTCAGCTTCCAGGTGAAGATGTCCGTACCGCTGAAGTCGGATATGTACTGGATACCGTTGTCGAAGGTGAAGTGCGCCTGCAGATCGACATCGAGGCCGTTGGTCTTCAGCGAATTGGCATTGATATAGCTGCCAATCACTTCGATCGGGCGAGCCAAGGCGGTGGGATTGAGCGGATCGGGTTTGTCGGCGATGACCTGGGTGCCCGCGGGCAGGGGTTGGCCTGCGTAATAAGCGTCCAGGATCGAACCGGCGTCGGTCGACGTGATCACATCGGTTTTCTTGATGTGATAGTAGTCGAAGGATGCATTCAACCAGGTCGTCGGCTGCAGCACGATGCCCAGCGTGTAACTCTTCGCCCGCTCCGGCTTGATGTTCTTGTTGGCATCGGTGAACTGGGCCAGCTGGTACGCCTGTACATAGCCGTTATTGCCATGCTCCGCCGCGAAGGATGCGGGCGGGTTGTAGGTGACAAAGCCTTCATTGGAGCTGGAGCCATTCTCGGAGAAGCTCGGCGCACGCACGCCCTTCGAGAAGGTGCCGCGCACAGCCAGCCAATCGAATGCCTTCCATTTCAGGCCCAGCTTGGGCGCGAACTCGGTACCGATATCCGAATAGTGATCGACGCGGCCGGACAGGTCCGCCTCGAGCGAATCCAGCAACGGTGCATCGAATTCGAGATAGGCGCCCTCGACGTCGCGGCTGCCCTTGGTCTGCGCATTGCCCAGACCCTGGAACTCGTTGTCGGGATTCAGTGTCGGGTCGTTCTGTGCTTCGTGGCGTAGCTGTATGCCGGCCGCCATGCCGAGCGCACCACCGGGAAGGTCGAACAGCGTGCGATTGGCCGCCAGGTCGATGGCATCGAGATCCGAGGTCGAGGTCTTGTTGTAGCCCGGCGCGAGGGCATTACGTACGGCGGCGCTATTGGAGGAGGGGTTGAGGAAGTTGTAGCTGCCGGTATTGACCGCGTTGATCAGGCCCGCGTACGTCAGGTAACCGTAGAGCTGGGTATCGAGGCTGGTGTGATTGAGCACCAGTGCCGCGTCGTAGTTCCACTCACCCCAGGTACCGGCGACATCGCCGACGATGCGAAGGTTGTGGTTGTCGTACGTGCCACCGCGGGGAATGTCACCGAACGCATAGTTGATCAGCGCAGCCTGGCCGCTGGCTGCGTAAGGGTTATTCGGGTTGAGGCTGCCGTTGCTCAGATAGGCAGGCAGCGCGATGTTATTGGTGTTGTTCGGCGTCGATCCCTGGATCTGCGCCGGCGTGGTGACCGTATCGGTCTTCGTCTCCATGTAGCTGAGCGACACGTACGCCTTGGTCGTATCGTTGATCTTCACGGTGAAGCGGCCGTAGACGCCGCCTTCCTTCATTTTGGCCTGGATCTGGTCGTACTGCGCCACGGTGTTTTGCTGGCAGTAGGTGCCCGAGCTGTCGTTGGTGAGCTTGCCTTTGGGACCGCAACCGCCGGTCAGCAGGCTGGCGGTCGCACCGGTGTTCGGCACGCCGGTGGTGACATCGCCGGGCGTGCCCAGGGTGCCCGGCGTTACCGAACCATAGATCGAACCGGAGCCGTTCGCCGGCTGGCCGGTCTGCAGATTGGCGCCACCGATGCCGCTCAGATCCGCCGTGTTGTACGGGAAGCCACGGTCGCCCGCGCTGATGGCGTTGTCTTCCTGGTACTGGGCACTGAAGTAGGCGTTGTAACCGTCCTTGTTCAGATCGCCACCGCCCGCAAGGAAGGTCGCCTTGCGAGTGAAGCCGCCACCGTGCGCCGAGTTGCCCACGTCCGCGGTGGCCTCCATGCCTTGATAGCCAGGCTTGAGGATCACGTTCACGACACCGGCGATTGCGTCGGCACCGTACAGCGACGAGGCGCCGTCCTTCAGCACTTCGATACGGTCGACCGCGGCGAGCGGGATCGTATTCAGATCGACGAAGGAACGCTGACCATCATCGGCTACCGCGTAGTTGGCGGCACGGTGCCCGTCGATCAGCACGAGGGTGGAATTGACCGTCAGGCCGCGCAGGGCGACACCGGACGAGCCCGCGGCAAAACCGTTGGTGAAGCTGTTCGGAATCGAGCCGCTGTTATCGGCCGATATCGAACGGACCACATCGGAAATCGTGGTGTAACCGCTACGAGCGATGTCCTTGGCGGAGATGGTCGTCACCGGCGAAGCGGTTTCGGTATCGATACGCGGAATTGCCGAGCCAGTCACCGTGATGGTCTGCAGCGTGCTGGGCGCGGCAGGGGTCTCCTGCGGAGCGGCGTCATTGCTGGTCGACTGCGCCCACGCGGTACTGGCGACAGGAGTGAGGAGAAACGCGGCCAGAGCGCACGCGAGTTTATTACGTTTCATGATGACGACCCTTGAGCTTATTTAAGGCAAAGTGAGCTCGCCCGACACGGTGGTCAGGTGGCTAAACGGCGCTAGAAATAACGAGGTCGTTAGTAGGGGAAGGCCTCGTCTGCTATCGAGTCTTTCATCATCATCGGGTGTATACAAGCAATTAACACACGCGCTGGGAATTACGGTAGAGACCGTTTTTCCAGGGGAAATCGTAGGTGTGTGCGAAGCATGTCGTCGGGGGCATGTCGTCTTTTCAAGACGTTACGGAACGCGTTCGCAATAGCGTGAATTTAATCCGCCTCAAGATCCCACGTTGGTTTCGTTTTCATTTCGTCTAAATGAATCGCAGGCAACGGGACGTTGAACCCAGGGGAATCCCGGGTTCAATTGTCATGTGCGCGGCGCTGATTCAGTACGAGCCGGGCGGGGCCTTCTCACCCAGCCATCCCTCGTCGGGACGCTTATGCGCTTTCACGCCATGCCAGAAGGTCAGGGCGCGCAAGGCCCATTGCCGACCGATCGCGAAGGCGAGGCCGAGCGGTGCCTTGATGGCATCGCTTAGCGGCGACACGCCGGGGTAGGTCGGCGTGACGTGCAGGTATTTGCGACAGACGCGATTGAACTGATGCACACGTGCAAGATGCACGGTGTGTCGGGTGTAGAAGGTGACGCCGACGGAGACCGACACACCATTGCCCGGTGCGGCCCAGTCCGTGGTGGTGTGGGTCATGTGCGGCGAGGTGGTCGGAAAGTACACACCGTGGCCGGGGCCGCTGTCGAACTCATGGCTCGATGCGCGCGAGGAATCCTTGAGCCTGACGTCGCGTAGCGTATGGCTGACGATGAAGTCTTCGACATGGGCGGCTGTCACCGCCTCACGATCGGAAGGTTCCCAGACGCTCAATACTTTCCGGCCATGCAGTTGGAGCCAGAAATTGTTTTCGCGATCGATGTGGAATGGCGTCACCGAGGGTGGCGCCGAGATGAAGATGAAACCCGTGACGTTGAAAGATGCCCGGCTGCTCGCGCTCGATCGTCGAGCGGACCCCGTCGATGATGGATTCCAGCAGGGCGCGATAGCGGGGTATCGCTTCGACGTTGTAGAGCGCGATCCACGAGCCGGTCTCTTCGATCCGCGCGAACACCTCGTCGATGTCTCTCCCGTCGGGATGTCGTGCGTCATGGCGGAAGGCCGAGGCCTGGGTCATGCCCGGCTTGACGAAGCGGCACTGCTCCCGCGGCATCAGCTCCTTCGCCAGCCGCGCAAGCTCCGGCAGCTGGAACAGCGGATGCTTGTCGAAGTCATGCCGCAGCCGGTTGATCCGGTGCGTCGAAAATCCCTGTGGATCGAGAGGCTGCACGCCCATGATGATCGCTCCCCTGTTGGCCAGAGCCGCCGTGTCAGGCATGGGAAAAGCGTCGTACTAACCGATGCGCGTCGCCACATCACCAACGGTCTAAACGTTAGGTATTGCGTATTTTTACCGGGCGGTCGTCGTGCGGCCCGGAAACGGAAAGAGGCCCTTGCGGGCCTCTTCGTCGCTTCCGGAAACGCTCAGGCCGCCCTGGCGAGACGCGACGCCGTCACCGGCTTATTACGAAAGGCCACTCCCATTCGGTTGAACGCACTCATCAGCGCGATCGCGGTGGAGAGGTCGGCGAGCTCCTTGTCGCTGAACTCGGCGGCAGCCGCCTCGTAGTCCGCGTCCGGCACGCCGGTGTCGGCGACCAGGGCGAGCGATTCGGCCCAGGCCAGGGCGACCTGTTCCCGCTGGCTGAAGACATCGCCGGATTCGCGCCAGGCCGAGGTCAGGATCAGCTTTTCAAACGGGACGCCGTGCTTGTGCATGTCCTGCGAGTGCATGTCGATGCAGTACGCGCAGCCATTGATCTGCGAGACGCGGAGGAAGACGAGGTCGATCAGGTGCTTGTCCAGGCCGCTCTGCGAGAGGTAGCCGTAGACGGCGACAAAGCCCTTCATGGCGTCGGGAGCGATCTTCATGTAATCGATGCGGTTGCTCATGGTGTGTACTCCGGCAGAGGAAAAGGATGACTCGGTAGGGGACTAGCTTGCGATCGGAACGGGTCATCGAAAAGAGCCAAGACTCGCTTTTTGGGATGTACCATCCCAGCCATGGACGGTTCTTTCGGCATATCCATCGATCGGGCGGGGCGGCTCTCGCTGTCCGACCAGATAGCGGACGGCATCCGTGCCGCCATCCGCGAAGGGCGCCTTGCGCCGGGTGCGCGCCTGCCATCGTGGAACGACCTCGCCACCCAGTTGGGCGTGGCCCGTGGCACGGTGCGCAATGCGTACGAGCGGTTGGCCGATAGCCAGTTCATCGTGGCTGCCGGGGCGGCGGGGACACGCGTCGCGAAACGCCCTCCCGGCACGCGGCCGGAGCCGGACGTGCCGCGGCCGCGCCGGGCCTTCGGCGCGTTTGCGTCCGGACCCTCGCTACCGGCCCCGTTCCAGGTCGGCGTGCCGGCAGCGGACCTGTTTCCCGCCGCGCTGTGGTCACGCATGCTCGCCCAGGCTGCGCGCGATGCCGCCATGATCCCGGCGGGCTATCCCGATCCTCGAGGCGAACCGCGACTGCGCGCCGAGATCGCCGGTTACCTCGCGGTGGCGCGTGGCTTCGCCTGCCAGCCGTCCCAGGTGTTCGTCACCAACGGCTTCGCTGGCGCCCTCAGCATCGCCGTGCGGGCGCTCAAGCTGCACGGCGAACAGGCATGGGTCGAGGATCCGGGCTATCCCTTCGCACGCACGGCGCTGGCCTGGGCGGGGCTCACGTGCGTGCCGGTACCGGTCGATGGCGAAGGGCTGAACGTGGCCGCGGGTATCGCTCGTGGGCCGGACGCGCGGGTCGCCCTGGTCACCCCTGGCCAGCAGGCGCCGCTAGGCGTCACGCTTTCGCTGGATCGGCGGCATGCCTTGCTCGACTGGGCCCATGCGGGGGATCGCTGGATCATCGAGGACGACTACCTCGGCGAACTCCAGCTGGCCCGGCGCGCCGCACCCGCGCTGGCCTCCATGGACGCGCGGAGGGTCGTGCATATCGGTACCTTCAGCAAGACGATCTCTCCCGCCTTGCGGGTGGGGTACCTGGTCGTGCCGCTCGATCTGATCGATCAGGTCGCCGAGGTCGTGGGCACCCTCGATCCCGCGCCGTCGCCGTCGGTGCAACTGGCACTGGAGGCGTACATGCGCGGCGGCCATTACCTGCGTCATCTGCGTCGCATGAAGCGTGCCTATGCCGAGCGCCGCGACGCCCTGATGACGGCGTTGACGCGTCTGGGCGTCGACCATGAGCCCGCCGGGCTCGCGGTTCATCTCCGCCTGCCCGAGGGTGCGGACGACGTGAGCGTGGCACGGGAGGCACTGGCCGAATACCTGTCGCCAATCCCCGTATCGCCCTGGTATGCCGGTGCGGCCAAACCGCGGAGTGGATTGCTCCTGGGTGTGACCAATGTGCCGCCGGATCACGCGACGTTTTTCGCCGAGCGACTGTGGCGCATCGTGCAGCGCCAGGTCACATGAGATAATCGTCCTTTCACCGGAACCCTCGCTTGTCCATCACCCTCGATACCCTCCCTGAGCCGACCGCTCCCTTCAGCGACGCCGACCACGCGTGGATGACGCGCGCCCTCGCGCTGGCTGAGCATGCGCGTGATGTCGAGGGCGAAGTCCCGGTGGGGGCCGTGCTGGTCATGGATGGCGTCATGGTCGGTGAGGGCTGGAATCGCAACATCACGCTCAACGACCCCACGGCGCACGCGGAGATCCAGGCCTTGCGGGCCGCCGGGCAGGCTGTGTCCAACTATCGCTTTCCGGGCTCGACCCTGTACGTGACGCTGGAACCTTGCGCCATGTGTGCAATGGCCATGGTGCATGCGCGTGTCGGCAGGGTCGTGTACGGCGCCACCGATCCGAAGACGGGTGCGGCAGGCAGCGTCTTCGACACGCTGGTGTCCGAGCGGCACAATCATCGGGTTGCCGTGCAGGGTGGCCTGGAAGCCGAAGCGGCCAGCGCGATGCTGCGCCAGTTCTTCCGCGCGCGCCGCTAGGCGTAGGGCGCCAGCGCCTCGGCGCAGGATTGCTCGATTTTCAGCGTTATCAACGCATCGGCGCGCGTCACACCGAGATTGATCGACGCGATGGGAAGCCCGCGCCGTGAGGCTTCGAGCACGAAGCGATACCCCGAGTAGACCATCAGCGACGAGCCGACGACGAGCATGGCGTCGGCGCGGCCCAGATGAGCCCATGCGGTATCGACGCGCGCGCGTGGCACGTTCTCGCCGAAGTACACCACATCGGGCTTGAGGATGCCGCCGCAGACCGTGCATTCGGGGACCTCGAAGCGGGAGAAATCCACGCCGTCGAGATCGGCATCGCCATCGGGCGCGATCCTGGCGTGGAGTGACAGCCAGTCCGGGTTCGCCGCTTCGAGCCGCGCCTGCGTGGTGTCGCGGCGGGTGATGTCCCCGCACTGCATGCAGCGCACGCGATCGAGGCGCCCGTGCAGGTCGACGACGTTGAGGCTGCCCGCGGCCTCATGCAAGCCATCCACGTTCTGGGTGAGCAACAGCTCGATGCGGCCTGCGTGCTCCATCGCGGCCAGGGCGCGGTGGGCCACGTTCGGTTGCACGCTGCCGAAGTGTCGCCAGCCGATCATGCCGCGCGCCCAGTAGCGCGCCCGCGCTGGTGGACCGCTCATGAACATCTGCAGGGTCATCGGCGGGCTGCGTTTCCACGCGCCCTGGACATCCCGGTAATCGGGGATGCCCGAGTCCGTGCTGATGCCGGCGCCGGTGACGACGAACAGACGCGGATGCATCTGCAGGAATGCGCGTAGCGAATCGTCGTCGTCGAGGGCGGGCAGGGTGTTCACGGCCCGGAAACTATAGCCGATCGCCGTCGCGGTGTTCGCGAAGCAGGGCCAGCACGGCGCCGGTGTCGTCGCCGAACTCGCGGATGGCGCGGTCGGTGAGGTGATGACGGCCAGCGGCGAGGTCGCGCTCCAGCATCAGCCCGGCGTGTGCGAGTCCCGTGGCTTCCGCCATGCCGAGTACGCCCGAAACACGGTGTAGCCAGGCCTGGAGATCATCGATACCGGCTTTCGCGAGCAGGTCGTCGAGTGCGACAAGATCGCGGCCGAGTGCCTGATCGAGGGCGGTGATCACTTCGGCCAGGGCGGCCTGACCACCGAGCGTCGATCTCAGCGCATCGATATCCACGCGAGGCAGGCGTCGCCGCATGGCAAAGGTCAGCTCGACGATGACGCGCGTGCCGACATCGGGGGCCGACTCGACCTGGAGGCGACCGCCTAGCCGTTCGATGGTGGCGGCAGGGATGAGGAATTTCGTATCGTCAGCGGTCGTGCGATCCCCGTCGTCGGCGACGGTAAGGTGCACCGTCTGGCTCGTCCGGGTTTCGCCGACGAGGTCGACCTGCAGTGCCGCGTAGCCGCCGGCGGCGACCTCGATCGCACGTTCGAGAAGGCAGCCGAGAACCCCTTCCAGTTCATCCATGGCGCCGGTCAGGTCGGGCGCCAGGGCCGGGTCCACGTCCAGTTCCAGCGCCGTTCCGCGGGCGCGGGCCAGCGGGGCGTAACGACGTCCGAGTTCGGTGAGCAGCGCGGGCAGGTCGTGCAGCGGGCGGCGTCGACGGACGCGTGAGGCAAGGCGACCGAACCATCGCGACAGGGACACGAGTGCGTCTCGCACGCTTGGCGTCGACGGCTGCGATGTGCTCAACTTCGCGCCCCGTCGGCGGCGTTCCGGAAGGACGTGTCGCGGTATGGACCGCACATCGGGAAAGGATCACTCATGGTGTACCGCGTTATCCTGGCCGACGATCACCCCGTCGTGCTCAAAGGCCTCAGCCTGGCGTTGGCGAAAGACGGCCTGGCGACCATCGTCGGTGAAGCCCAGTCGCCCGACGAGTTGCTCGCGCTGCTCGATGAGACACCGTGCGATGCGTTGATTACCGACTTCAGCATGCCTGCACCAGGCCGCGACGGGCTGGCCTTGCTTGCCGAGGTGCGCACGCGCTTTCCGGAGATGCCGGTCATGGTCATCACCACCCTGGCGAACCCGGCGCTGTACCGCGAGATCCTCGCGACGGGCGTGCGCGGCCTGATCGGTAAGTCGGGCGACGCCCGGGAGATTCCGGAGGCGCTGATGGAGATCGTGTCGAACCATGTCTACCTCGGATCATCGGTGCGGGCGTTACTCGGTGCGCCGCAGGGCGCTTCGATAGGGAAGTCGGGAACCCTTGCAGACCTGTCGCCACGCGAGTTGACGATCCTTCGCCTGTTCGCCGGTGGCAACAGTGTGACGGACATCGCCCGGAAAACCGGGCGAGGCCTTTCGACCATCAGCCAGCAGAAGACCAACGCGATGCGCAAGCTCGGGCTCGAGACCGACGCGGAAATCTTCGAGTACATCGACCGCTTGCGGCTGTAGAACGTGCAGGCGAGGGACCGCCATCACGGTAGCGGTGGGGCTGAGCGGGGGCCATGGAAGAATTCTGAAAATCTGCACGCCCGTTTGACAACGCGGGCGGCCCGCGGGGCCTACAATGCCGGGTCGAGGTGCGGCGCGCGCACCACCCAAGGAGATAGCATCGGTGAGTGCCAAGATCAGTCCGCTCGCGGGCAAGCCTGCGACAGAAATCCAGCCGGTCGACATCGCTGCGCTCCTGGCCGCTTACCGTGATCTGCGGCCCGATCCCTCGATTCCCGAGCAGCGCGTGGTGTTCGGCACCTCGGGCCATCGCGGTTCGTCCTTCGATCGCTCGTTCAACGAGTGGCACGTCTGGGCCGTGGTCCAGGCGATTTGCGAATACCGTGCCCAGGCCGGCATCGACGGCCCCTTGTTCGTCGGCATCGATACGCATGCGCTGTCCGGGCCCGCTTTCGAGAGTACGCTCGAAGTGCTTGCCGCCAACGGCGTCGAGACCCAGGTGTCGAAGGGGGGCGAGTTCACGCCGACGCCCGCCGTGTCGCATGCCATCCTGGCCTTCAATCAGGGCCGTGAGCGCGGCAAGGCCGACGGCATCGTGATCACGCCGTCGCACAATCCGCCGGAAAGCGGCGGCATCAAGTACAACCCGCCCCACGGCGGTCCCGCCGACACCGATGCGACTTCCTGGATCGCTGCACGCGCGAATGCACTGATCGAGGGCGACCTGCGCGAGGTGAAGCGCCTGACGCTCGCGCAGGCGCAAGGTGCCGCCACCACGCGGGAATACGATTTCCTGCAGCGCTACGTGGACGACCTCGGTGATGTGCTCGACCTCGACCTGATCCGGGGCAGCGATGTTCGCATGGGCGTCGATCCGCTGGGCGGCGCGGGCGTGCATTACTGGGCCGCCATCGGCGAGCGCTACAAGCTCAACCTGACCGTGGTCAGCGATGTGGTCGACCCGACGTTCTCCTTCATGTCGCTGGACTGGGACGGTCGGGTACGCATGGATCCGTCCTCGTCGTATGCCATGCAGCGCCTGATCGGGCTCAAGGACAAGTTCGACGTCGCCTTCGCCTGCGATACCGACCATGACCGTCATGGCGTCGTCGCACCCAGCGTGGGGCTGATGCCGGCGAACCATTACCTCGCCACGGCGGCCTGGTATCTGTTCCAGAATCGTCCCGGCTGGCGCGATGACGCCGCTGTCGGCAAGACCGCGGTCAGCACGGGTCTGCTCGATCGTATCGCCAGGCATCTCGGTCGCCCGTTGCTCGAAGTGCCCGTGGGCTTCAAGTATTTCGTCGCTGGCCTTTACGACGGCAGCCTCGGCTTTGGCTGCGAGGAGAGCGCGGGCGCTTCGTTCCTGACCCGTAACGCTGCTGCCTGGTCGACCGACAAGGACGGCATCGCCGCCGCCTTGCTGGCAGGCGAGATGACCGCGAAACTCGGCCGCGACCCGGGCGAGGTCTATCGCGAAATCACCGACAAACTGGGCGACCCGGCCAACGCGCGCATCGATGCGCCGGCCACGCACGCGCAGAAGGGCCGCCTGGCCAAACTGGCACCGTCGCAGGTGACCTCGAAGACACTGGCGGGCGATCCCATCGTCAGCGTCGTGAACCAGGCCAACGGGCAGGCCATCGGCGGCATCAAGGTGATGTCCGAGCAGGCCTGGTTCGCGGCCCGGCCGTCGGGTACCGAGGACATCTACAAGGTCTACGGTGAGAGCTTCCGCGGCAAGGACCATCTGGCGAAGGTGCTGGAAGAAGCTCAGGCGATGGTCGATGGGGCGCTGGGCGATTAGCACCTGTGGGAGCCGATTCATCGGCGAAAAGCCAACGGAGCGGAGACGCTGCAAGGCTCATCGCCGATGAATCGGCTCCCACACAACGAGCCCCCGGCATCAGCCCCCAAGCCTCACTCCCCTAAAGAAACTCGCCGCCGAGCCGTAACGGGTGTTCCCCATTCCCAATCCGGTCGTCCTCGTGAACCTCTTTCGCTCTACCCAGGCAAGGTATACCGCCTTTGTCCTGGCGTATTTTCTTGCGCTTGTTGTCCTGACGTTTGTCGTGATCCGCTTGTACGTGACGCCGGATCTGCGTCGTAGCGAGGCGGAGCTCGTTGGTCGCAACGTGGACGAGATCGGTCTGGCGATCACCAACAAGTTGCATCAGGTGGAAGCCCAGCAGCGCAGCATCACGCAGACCGTGGCACTGATGGATAGTGCTTCGATCGACCGGTTGCAGCCGGGCCTCGTCGATCAGTACGGCGATCAGGACGTGTTCGGTGGTGGCATCTGGCCGCTTCCGTTCAAGCGTGAGCCGGCGAAGGAGCGCGACAGCACCTTCTTCGCGCGCGATGCGACCAGCGGCCAGCTCGTCGTCAACACGCACTGGAACCAGCCTGATGCCCTGAAGTACTGGGAACAGAGCTGGTACAAGAACGGTCTTACCGCCCCGCGCGGTCATTGCCTCTGGGCCGATGCGTACAAGGACGCCGCGAGCGCCCAGCCGCGGACGAACTGTGCCATGGCGATCTACAAGGGCGACGAGATTTTCGGCGTGTCTACCGTGGACGTCACGCTGGGCTTCTTCAACCGCCTCGTCGCCGACATGGAAAGCAAGGTGCATGGGCAGATCATGATCGTCGAGCCGAACGGCACGATCGTCAGCAACAGCACGTACATCAAGGACGACATCGTCCTGAAGAAGCTGGCCGATCTCGCGGCGACGTCGCCGATGATCGCGCAGGTAAAGGAGGCCATGCCGGCGCTCGGCAAGTCCGCCCAGGTCGAGCGCGATTACGTCGACGGCGAATCGCAGAGCCTGTTCCTGCGGCCGATCACCGGCACGCCCTGGGTACTCGCGACGAGCCTGCCCACGCGTCTGCTTACGCAGGACAGCAACCGCATCATGGGCAAGCTCGCCGCCGTGCAGTTGCCGCTCGCGCTGTTGTTGCTGGTGGCGCTGGTCGTCGGTATCCGCATCCTGATGAAGCAGCTGGCCACGCTGAAGCAGAACATCGACGAGCTCAATTCCGGTGAAGCCGACCTGGCCCGTCGTCTGCCGGTGGGTAGCGGCAGCGAGTACAACGCTGTGGTCGACAGCTTCAACGGATTCATCGTGCGTCTGCAGGACATGATGCGCCGCGTGCAAGCGAGCTCGACGGCGATCTCGTCGGCGGCCACCCAGATCGCCAGCGGCAACATGGATCTCTCCCAGCGCACCGAGGAGCAGGCCAGCTCGCTGGAAGAAACCGCGGCTTCGATGGAAGAGCTCACTGCCACCGTGCGCCAGAACGCCGAGAACGCCAAGCAGGCCAATACGCTGGCGCGCGACGCTGCCGCCGCGGCGCATCGTGGCAGCGATGTGGTGGCCCAGGTCGTCACGACCATGGGCGCGATCAGCGATTCCTCGGCGAAGATCGCCGACATCGTCGGCGTCATCGACGGCATCGCGTTCCAGACCAACCTGCTGGCCCTGAACGCGGCCGTGGAAGCGGCGCGCGCGGGTGAGCAGGGCCGTGGTTTCGCTGTGGTCGCCGGCGAAGTACGCAGCCTGGCGCAGAGCTCCGCATCGGCGGCTCGCGATATCAAGGCGCTGATTTCCGGTTCGGCCGACGACGTGTCCCTCGGCGCCGAGCTGGTCAAGCGTACCGGCGCGAGCATGAGCGAGCTCACGGGCAACGTCGCCCGCGTGGCCACGTTCATGGAAGAAATCATGGCCGCCAGCCAGGAGCAGAGCCTGGGTATCGACCAGGTCAGCCGTACGGTGACCCAGCTCGATGACATGACCCAGCAGAATGCCGCCCTGGTCGAAGAAGCTGCCGCGGCAGCCAAGGCGATGGAGGAGCAGACGCATAGGCTGGAAGAGGTAGTCGGCGGTTTTCGGCTCTGAAGAGCGGGGTGCGCCTGCTAACATCACAGGCGTCCCCAACAGGTTCCTCCTCCATGGCCGTTCACGACACCGCGTCGATCCGCGTCCTTGTCGGCTCGCGTAACCCCATCAAGATCGGTGCCGTGCGTAACGCGCTGGCGCCGCTGTTCCCTGGCAGGTTGGTGGAATGCGAGGGCATGCATGCGCCATCCGGCGTACCCGACCAACCGATGACCGCCGCGGAAACACGCGAAGGTGCGATCAACCGGATGAACTTCTGCCGGCAGCATGGGGATGCAGATTTCTACGTCGCGCTGGAAGGCGGCGTGGACGTGACCGAGGATGGTCCAGGAACGTTCGGTTACGTAGCCATAGCCAGCCAGGGTTATGTATCGGTCGGCTGCAGCGCCTGGCTGCCGCTGCCTCCGGCAGTGTACGAATCCCTGCTCGATGGCGAGGAGCTCGGTCACGTCATGGACCGGCTGTTCGGCACGGTCAACATCAAGCAGCAGGGTGGGGCGATCGGCCTGGTCACCAATGGTCACGCTACGCGAGAGGGCGCCTATGCGCAGGCCATGGTGCTGGCGATGGCGCCCTTCCTGCACCCGGAGCTTTATGGGCTGCAGGATTCGATGGACTGAGGCGGAGAGCATCGCCGACAAGTCGGCTCCCACACAAAAGCAGCCGGTTTGCTCAGAGCAGCCAGTTTGCTAGAGCAGCCGGTTTGCTCAGAGCAGCCGGTTTCCTCAGGCCACTGTGGGAGCCGACTTTGTCGGCGATGCTTTTATCGCTTGGCGCAGTCGCTTAGCGCATGCCACCCGAAGCCAGGATCAGCTCGCCCGTCACCCAACCGGCATCATCCGACGCGAGGAAGGTCACGATCGGCGCGATGTCGCCCACCTGGCCGATGCGGCCGAGCGGGGTCTGGCCAGCGGCCCAGGTCTCGAAGTCCGAGCCAACGAAGCCGGCGGTCTGCGTACCCTCGGTCTGCACCATGCCCGGGTTCACCGAGTTGACGCGGATGCCGCGCGGGCCGAGCTCGCGGGCGAGTACACCGGTAATGGCGTCGACGGCACCCTTGGTGCCCGTGTAGACCGCGCTCTCGGCAGGGGTGATGCGGGTCACGGCCGAACCGATGTTGATGATGCTGCCGCCCTTGCCCAGATGCTTGGAGGCAGCCTGGGTCACCTGGATCAGGCCGAGCACGTTGATGTTGAACGTGCGATGGAACAGCTCTTCGGTGGTCGTGTCGATCGAAGCGAACTCATAGACGCCCGAGTTGTTCACAAGGATGTCCAGACGGCCAAAGTGTTCGATGGCGGCGTTGACGATGCCCTCGGCATCCTTCTGCTTGGACACGTCGCCACCCACGGCAACGGCCTTGCCACCGGCGGCCTGGATCTCGGCGACGACCTTGTCGGCACCGGCCTTGCTCGAGGCGTAGTTCACCACGACGGCCGCGCCCTCGGCGGCGAGCGACTTGGCGATGGCGGCGCCGATGCCCTTGGACGCGCCCGTGACGACCGCGACTTTCTCTTTCAGCTTGCTCATGGTTTGGTGTTCCTGGTGGTTGGATGGAATGCGTCACCCATCCATGGGGACGCCCCTTCGCCACCTGTCATACGCGGCCGGTCATAACACTTATGCCTCCCGCGCAAGATTCATTTAGATCGAGGCACTTGAAAGGACGCCAGCGCACCGCATTCATTCACCCGTCCCGTGACGGCGAGTGCGCCGCCCCAACTCCAGCCTCCCCGGAAAACCTTCGTCATGACCGCTTCAACCCCGCTCGAACCCGTCGAATCCTTCGATTACGTGATCTTCGGCGCCACCGGCGACCTGACCATGCGCAAGCTGCTGCCGGCGCTGTATCGCCGTTTCGCCGAGGGCCAGATCACCGCTGACTCGCGGATCGTCGGCACGGCGCGTTCGCCGCTGGACGACGAGACCTACCGTGAGCGCGCCCGCAAGGCACTGGGCGAGCATGTCCGCGCCGACGAACTGATCGACGCGACGGTAAACCGGTTCCTCCGCCTGGTTCACTATGTGAGCCTCAACGGCGCCGAATCCACCGGTAACTGGGACGGCCTGAAGACCCTGCTCGAATCCAACGCCAGCGCCGATCGCGTCCGTGTGTTCTATCTGGCAACCGCACCGGATCTGTACGGCGAGATCGCACGCAACGTCTCCGAGCAGGGCCTGCGCAGCGACACCTCGCGCATCGTGCTGGAGAAGCCGATCGGCACCGACCTGGATACGGCGCGCAAGGTCAACGAGAACGTCGGCCGTTACTTCCCCGAGAACAGCATCTTCCGCATCGACCATTACCTCGGTAAGGAAGCGGTGCAGAACATCATCGCGTTGCGTTTCGCCAACCCGATGCTCGAGCGCATGTGGGACCGTGAGTCGATCGACTACGTGCAGATCACCGCGGCGGAAACGGTCGGCCTCGAAGGTCGTGGTGGCTACTACGACGGCTCCGGTGCCCTGCGCGACATGATCCAGAACCACTTGCTGCAGGTGCTGACCGTGGTCGCCATGGAGCGTCCGGAGTCGCTCGACGCCGATGCCTTGCGCGACGAGAAGGTGCGCGTGCTGACCTCACTCAAGCCGCTGGATCGTAACAACCTGCGCGCCAACGTCGCCCGCGGCCAGTACGTGCAGGGCACGGCTGGCGGCAAGGCTGTTCCGGCGTATCGCGAGGAACTGCCGGGCGAGACCGAGAGCAACACGGAGACCTTCGTGGCGCTCAAGGCCGAGATCGACAACGATCGCTGGCAGGGCGTGCCGTTCTACCTGCGCTCGGGCAAGCGCATGCCGGAGAAGGTGACCGAGGTGGTGGTCCAGTTCCGTGCCGGCGAGCCGGGCCTGTTCGGTGAGGCGCGTCCGGGCAGCCGGCTGGTAATTCGCGTGCAGCCGAATGAAAGCGTGACGCTGCCGCTGTTCGTCAAGCACCCGGGCAACAGCTTCGGCCTGGACGAAGTCGACGCGCTGTCCAAGCTCGGTCAGCCGGAACGCATCCGTTACCGAGATTCGTACGAAGGCCTGATGCTGGACGCGGTCAAGGGCAGTCCGGCGCTGTTCGTGCGCAAGGACGAGACCGAAGCCGCGTGGAAGTGGGTCACCCCGATCCTCGAGGGCTGGAGCCAGGACGAGACGGGCCCGGACAGCTACGAGGCCGGCACCTGGGGTCCGGAGTCGGCGCGCGAACTGCTGCAGCAGGCGGGGCACGTCTGGGTGGAAGATATCGCTGCCTGAGGATGTCGCAGCCTGAGAAGGCGCCGCGAACTGCTATCGCCGATGAATCGGCTCCCACACGGAGCGGCGCTTTCTGTGGGAGCCGATTCATCGGCGATGCTCTTAGATCACCACGGCATCCACGCTCGGATCCCCCGCCTCCATCACCTGCATCAACCGATCGAGGCCCTGCTTCAGGCGCATGCGATCCTTCACGCCGCCCAGTGAAATACGGATGGCCTGCTCCTGCGGCGGGCCGGGAGAGAAGGCGTCCGATGGCGTGACCGCGAGGCCTTCCAGGCGCGCGGTCATCGTCAGCGATCGCGCTGTCCAGCGGCCCGGCAAGGGCAGCCACAGATGAATGCCTTCGGTCGGCGTAGCCTCCGTAGGCATGGCCGTGCCTGCGGGACGAAGGATCCGCATTGCCATCGTCTGCCGTTCCGCGGCTTCCGCCCGCACGCCGGCAAGGAGCCGTGCGGCCGTACCGTCGTGGATCCATTGCGTCGCCAGTGAAGTCATCACCGGCATCGACATCAGCGTGACGGCGCGCAGGCGGCTGAGGAAGGCGGAACGTGCGGGGGCATCCGGCGTCACGACGTACGCCGTACGCAGGCCCGGCGTCAGCGCCTTGGACAGGGTCGCGATGTAATACGTCCGTTCCGGTGCAAGGCGCGCCAGCGGCGGTGCGGCGGCTTCACACAGCGGCCAGTAGGGGTCGTCCTCGATGATGCGCAGATCGTGCTTTCGCGCCATGGCGACGATCTGTTCGCGGCGCGCCAACGGCATGCTCGTCGCGGTCGGGTTGCGCAGGGTCGGGTTGAGATAGACGGCGCGAGCGCGATGCGCGATGGCTGCGTTCGCCAGGGCATCGGGGAGCATGCCCTCGGCATCGCTGTCGACGGTGACCAGGCGCCGGCCGAGATGCGCCGCGGCGCTGATCATGCCCGGGTACAACACCGGTTCGACCAGTACCGTGTCGCCCGCATCGCTCAGGGCGAGGATCAGCGCGGCGAGGGCCGCCTGCGCGCCGGGACAGGTCACCACCCGCGCGTCATCGAGCCGTCCGAGCATCGGGGTGAGCCACGTCACACCCGCAGAGCGATCCGCTTGACTGCCACCGCCAGGGTGGTAACTCATCAGGAGGTGCGAGTCGGTATGGGTCAGTACCTGGTCGACGCCGCGCTTGAGCAGGGCGGTGAAGTCGATGCCCTGGGGTGGGGGCGGGATGTTCATGCCCAGGTCGACGACCTGCGCGGTGTCGAAACGGGGCGCCGATACGAAGCTCCCCATCGCGCCCTTCGCGTGCAGGAGCTTGCGCTCGCGCGCTTCGGCGTAGGCCCGGGTTACCGTGGTCAGATCCATGCCAAGCGCGGTGGCGAGCTGGCGTTGAGGCGGCAAACGGTCCCCGGGACGCAGGCGTCCATCGGTGATCGCCCGTTCCATGAAGCGCACCACCTGCAGGTAGCGCGGCCCTTCCTCGTCGAGGACACCCGCCCAATCCAGCCCGTGTAGAGAGCTTGTCCGTGTCACATCGCCACCGATGCATGGATGTTGTCGACGCATAGTATGCGCCGCATCCCTGTCGGGATGCCTACATGCCACAGCCATCGATGATGCACGAGTCGCTGCGCGCTACCGGTTACGTTCGCCGGCGGCCACGGCCTCGAGCAGGGAAATCACCTGCTCGCCGTCACCGGCGAGTGCCACTTCGACCGCCGTGCGCCCGCCCAGCTCCTTGATGGGGGTGAGCAGGAGCCAGTCCCAGACCGCCTGGCGGTCGGGCTCGATGCCGTAGGCCAGGTCCGCTATCCGTCGCATGATCCGTTTGCCCATCGCTCAGAACACGTGGCTGAGGGAAACGAAG
This sequence comes from Luteibacter rhizovicinus DSM 16549, assembly GCF_001887595.1. NCBI lineage: Bacteria > Pseudomonadati > Pseudomonadota > Gammaproteobacteria > Lysobacterales > Rhodanobacteraceae > Luteibacter > Luteibacter rhizovicinus. Next base: position 4,101,596 of record NZ_CP017480.1, on the reverse strand, counting down.
AAGCTGCGGGTATGGTCGGCACTGACCATGGGGCTGTCGGTCACCGCGTCCGGCAGGATCGTGTAGCGCATGCCGCCGGAGGCGACCCACGACGGCGACAGGCGATAGATCGCCATGAGGTTGACGTAAGGCGCCGTTCCGCTGTCGGCGTGATAAGCGGACAGGCCGCTGCGCAGGGCCTCGCGACCGCTCACCCCGTAGTAATAGTCGTTGAGCGCGCTGTTGCTGCGCGCGACGCCCACTGTCGGAATGAAGGTGACCGCGCCTTTGCGCAGCGGATAGCTGTACCCGGCATCGAGCAGGGTACCGCCGCCGTGGCCGGTGAATTCCTTCTGCGCGCTGGTCGAGATGACGCCCCAGTCAGCGGTGTGCCGCCATGCCACGCCGGCCATGCCAGAGATGTTGCGGTTGGACAACTGGCGAAGGCGAGCATCGTCGGTGTCCTGGTGGCGGAAACGGTTGGCGAAGGGCGAAACCAGGATCGAGAGCTCGTCGGTGCGCGTCGAGAGCAGCTTGTAACCCGCCGAAGTGCCACGGAAGTAGAAGGATTTGCCTTCGTAGCTGACGACGGGCAGGGGCAGGGCCTTGTTGTCGTAGTTGCGGTAGGGACTGGGTGCCCAGGCGGCACCGACTCCGAGGCTCCAGCCCGGCGCGCGCTCGTCTGCGGATTGGGCGGAAACGGCGCCAGACAGGCCGAATCCGGCGATCAGGGCAAGCAGGGAGGCGGAGCGCGAACGGATTACCGACATGCGGGGACACTCGTGGGGACGATAGGCCGCGGATGGTGGGGAGCGGACATTGCCCCAACATTGCGTGGCCGGATAGGCGTTTAGCGCGTGTTAGGATCGCGCCCCTTCGGGAGGGCACATGCGCATACTGCTGGTGGAAGACGAGCCGGAGATGGCCGCTGCGCTGCAGGCCGGCCTGCATCGGCACGGCATGCTGGTGGATATCGCGCCGGATATCGCGCACGCCACCGAGGCCCTGCAATGCAAGGTGCACGATCTGCTCCTGCTCGACCGGCAACTGCCGGACGGTGATGGCGCGACCCTGTTGATCAAGGCACGGGCGACGCATGCCGACCTGCCGGTGATCATGCTCACGGCGCGGGGTTCGCTCGCCGATCGCATCGATGGCCTCGATCTGGGCGCGGACGACTATCTGGTCAAACCCTTCGCGATCGAAGAGCTGCTCGCACGCATCCGGGCGATTTCGCGTCGCCCCGCGAAGATCGCCTTGCCACTCGCGACGGTGGGCAATCTCTGCTTCGACTTCACTGCGCGCGAAGCCCTGGTGGATGGCCAGCCCCTGCGCTTGCAGCGCCGCCAGTTGTTGTTGCTCGAGACGCTGGCGTACCGCCACGGGCGAACGGTGCAGCGAGAGGTCCTGCAGGAAGCGGTGTACGGTTTCGACGATGCGATCCAGTCCAATGCGCTGGATGCCCACGTGTCCAAGCTGCGCCGTGCCCTCGTCGAAGCGAGCGCGAGCGTGGAGATCCATGTGATCCGCGGTGTCGGTTACCTGCTCCGGGAGGTTCGCGATGGGCAGGCACGCTAAGTCGCTCACTGTCCAGCTGGGCGTCCGGCTCAGCGTGCTGCAGATCGTGATCCTGGTCGCGACGATCGCGGCGTTGACCTGGAGCATTCTCGACACGCGGGCAGCCTATATCGATGAAGACCTGGCGCGCGGCATCGCACGTGCCGTGACCGTCGACGAGGGGACCATGCGATTGCGCGCCGGAGACTGTCTGAGCAAAGAGCTCGACGCTGCGCCGCGGCTGTGGTTCGTGATCACCGACGAGCAAGGTCATCGGCTCAGTCATGGCGCCGTCCCGGATGCGTATCGCTCGCTGGTGGCGTCGCTCGCCACGCTGCAGTCTTCCGAGGTGCATACGACGAGCGCGCCCTATGAACTGGCCATGCGCGTGGTCGTCGAGAACACCGCCTACGGTCGCCTCCACGTCATCGTCGGTGGTGCACCGCTGGTCGGCCTCGGACGCGTCTTCGTCAAGATTTCGGTCTACCTCGGCACGCGGATCGGCTTGCCGCTGGTCCTGGTCACCCTGATCGCCGTGCCGTGGCTCATTCATCGTTCGATGGCCGGCGTCGGCAAGGTGGCCGACCAGGCGCAGCGAATCAACATCGACGAGCGCGGCGCCCAGCTTGAAGATGGGGCGGTGCCGCGTGAGCTGCAGCCGCTGGTACGTGCCTTCAACCTTGCGCTGGAGCGGCTTGGCGAAGGCTACGACGCGCGCGACCGCTTCCTGACCGATGCCGCGCACGAGTTACGCGCGCCCATCGCGATCCTCGAAGCCCGACTCGATACGTTGCCGCCGGGCGACGCCCGCAGCCGCCTGCTGACCGACCTGGCCCGTCTGGCCAACATCGCCGAGCAGTTGCTCGACCTCCAACGGCTGGGCAAACAGGTCACCGAGTTCGAACCGCTGGACCTGGTGACCCTTGTCCGTGAGGTCAGTGCGGACGTGGCGCCGCTGGTGCTGGACGCGGGCTACGAACTGGCCATGGACGCGCCCGATCACGCTGTTGTGGTGATGGGAGACCGTCTTTCCCTGTCTCGTGCGATCACCAACCTGATCCAGAACGCCATCGCCCATGCCGGCGGCAAGGGCCTGATCCATGTCGTGGTGACGGAGGCTGGTGTGTTCGAGATCAGCGATGAAGGCCCGGGCATTCCCGAAGCCGAGCGGGCCCGGGTATTCACGCCGTTCTATCGTCTGCGACCAAGCAGCGTGGGCGCGGGGCTCGGGCTGCACCTGGTCCAGGAGATCGTCGCGCGGCACGGCGGCGAGATCGGCGTCCTCGACGCCCCCGGCGGCGGTGCCCGCTTCTCGGTCAGGTTACCGCGAGCACCCGATCGCCGATGAATCGGCTCCCACAAGGTCAGGGCAGCTCTGTGTAGGAGCCGATTCATCGGCGATCCCGCGGCAGCGGGCCAGGGCAAGCCCTTCCTATTGTTTCCGGTGTGTTCGACCGCATTATGGAACGAGCGGTGGAGCGGGCCCGCACCTGGCCTGCAGCCCCCGATCTTCGTCCCTCAGGAGGTCCCCATGTCCGACTACCGCAAGACGCCCGAAGCCATTGCCAAGTTGACGCCCGAACAGTTCCGGGTGACCCAGCAGAGCGGCACCGAGCGTCCGTTCCACAATGCATTCAACGACAACAAGGAGCCGGGTATCTACGTCGATATCGTTTCGGGTGAGCCCCTGTTCTCGTCGTTCGACAAGTTCGACAGCGGCTGTGGCTGGCCCAGCTTCACGCGCCCGCTCGAGGCCGATCATGTCGAGGAGAAGCTCGACATCACCCACGGCATGAACCGCACCGAAGTGCGTTCGGCCAACGGTGACAGCCATCTGGGTCATGTCTTCCCTGACGGTCCGCGCGACCAGGGCGGCCTGCGCTACTGCATCAACTCGGCGTCGCTGCGTTTCATCCCCGTGGCCGATCTCGAGAAGGAAGGCTACGGCCAGTACATCCACATGTTCGACAGCGAAACCGGAGGTGTCCTATGAGTTCGCGCGCCATTCTCGCCGGCGGTTGCTTCTGGGGCATGCAGGACCTGATCCGCAAGCAGCCGGGCGTCATTGCCACGCGCGTGGGCTATTCGGGCGGTGACGTGCCCAATGCGACCTACCGCAATCACGGCAGCCACGCCGAGGCGATCGAGATCGAGTTCGATCCGGCCCGGATCAGCTACCGGAAGATCCTGGAGTTCTTCTTCCAGATCCACGATCCGACTACGCTGAATCGGCAAGGAAACGACCGGGGCGAAAGCTATCGTTCGGCCATCTTCTACCTCGACGACGAGCAGAAAGCCGTCGCCGAAGACACCATCGCGGACGTCAACGCGTCGGGTCTGTGGCCGGGTAAGGCGGTGACCGAACTGGCGCCGGCAGGCCCGTTCTGGGAGGCCGAGCCGGAGCACCAGGACTACCTGGAGAAGTATCCGAACGGTTACACCTGCCATTTCATCCGTCCGGATTGGGTCCTCCCCCGGCGCGCTGCCTGATCCCGCCTGGCGTGCCGGCTCTGGTATAAGGGCCGGCACGCAAGACAGGCTGGGGGGCCTCGACATGAAGACAGGGAAGAGGGGCTATGCGGCGATCCTGTGGATCGCCTTGCTGGTGGCCATCGGTTTACTCAGGGCGACGAACCGGTATCTCGTCGATATCGCCAATCACGTGCCATCGTTGTTTACGCCGAAGCTGATCGACGAACTCACCGGTTCGTTGAGCTTCGGCGTTTTTCTGCCTGTGCTGTTCGTCGTGCTACGCCGTATCGCCCGCATGACTTCGGCACCGGCACGCGTTCTCTCGCATCTCGGGCTGTTCCTCTCGCTGTCCCTGGCGCAGACCAGCCTGATGCTGGGTTTGCGATTGCTGGTATTTCCCCTGGCGGGTTTCGCGCGCTTTGCCGCGATGCCGACCGGATGGCGTTACCTGATGGAGATGCCGACCCAGCTGTTCTTCTACGCGGTGATCGCGCTTGGCCTGTGGCTGGTCGATCGCTACCGCGAGGGGCAGGCCAGGGAACTGCGTGCCGCGCAACTGGAATCGGCGCTGTCGGACGCCCGCCTGGAAGCCTTGCGCCTGCAGCTGAATCCACACTTTCTGTTCAACACGCTCAATGCCGTCTCGGAACTCATGTACGAGCGGCCGCAGGTGGCCGATGAGATGCTCTCGCGCATCGGCGAGTTGCTGCGTGCGACTCTCTCGGCGACTGCGCAGGAGCATCGGCTGGCCGACGAATGGCAGCTGCTTTCGCTGTACCTGGATATCCAGCGCGCGCGTTTCGGTAGCGGGCTGGATGCGCAAGTCGAGGGCGATGCGGCACTCGACGATCTCCACGTACCCTTCCTGATCCTGCAACCGCTGGTCGAAAACGCCATCGAGCATGGTGGCGGTGGCGATGGCCGGCGTGTGGCCGTCGACGCCAGGCGCGAAGCGGGCAGGCTGACCCTGCGCATTCGCGACTTCGGTGGCGGTACGTCGCGTCCGGGCCATGGCATTGGCTTCGCCAATGTGGATGCCCGCCTGCGTCATCTCTACGGCGACGATGCCGGCGTGAGCCGCGATGCGGCGGTCGGCGGTGGCTCCGTGGTTACCGTATGGCTGCCCGCGCGGCGCTGGGCGGCGGCATGAGCCTGCGTACGGTGGTCGTCGATGACGAAGCGCCCGCACGGGCCAAGTTACGTCGTTACCTCGCGACGGCAGAGGGTCTGGAGTGGGTGGGTGAGGCGAGCGATGGCATCGCGGCCATCGACCTGATCCGGCGATGTCGCCCGGACGTGGTCTTCCTCGACATCAGCATGCCCGGCATGGACGGCTTCGCCGTGTTGCAGGCACTGGGCGAACCCTTGCCGGCGGAGATCGTCTTCGTGACGGCGCATGACACCCACGCCGTGCGGGCGTTCGACGTGCATGCGTTCGACTATCTGCTGAAGCCCGTGGGACCCCAGCGTTTCGACCGTCTCGTCGCGCGGCTGCGCAAGCTGCTGGTGCCTTCGGCGAGCCTGGGCGTTCGCATGGACGGCCTGCTGGATGCCTTGCCGCCACCGGCGCATTACGTGGAACGCCTGCTGCTTCCGACCGGCGATAGTGCGGAGCTGGTGCATGTCGATCGCATCGACCGCATCGAGTCGGACCGCAATTACATCGATGTCTACGTGGAAGGCACGCCGCGCCGCTTGCGTGGCACGCTGGATGCCATGCAGGCCCGTCTGTCGCCTGCGCACTTCGTCCGGATCAATCGATCGACGGTCGTCCGGCTGGATGCGATTCGCGAGTTGAAGCCCTGGCCCGAAGGGGAGCAGCGCCTGCTGTTGCGCGATGGCGCCCGGGTCACCTGGACTCGTCGCTACCTCGACCAGCTGCCACCCGGCCTGGCGCTCGAGATCTGACTCGTCCCCGGATCGCGGGTTTTCGTCCCCGTGTGTGGCCCGTATCGCCCCGGCGACGTGCAGACTGCGTAAAACCAGAGGGGATGGCCATGGGTAAGCGAACATTGATCGTCGGAGGCATCGTTGCCGTCGCCCTGGCCAGCGCGTGGGCCGTGTTCCGTCCGGACCAGGCCCTTCGTGTCGCAGCAGGCGTGGCTGCGCACCATGTCTGCTCGATGACCTTCATAGGCCATCAGGATCCGGGTCGCACCTACGACGAACTGGTCGTGCCGATGATCGGCGGTGTGGCCGGTCGCCTGCTCACCGTGCATGTCTCGCCGCAGACACAGAGCGTCGAGGTGTCGAGCCCGCTGCGTTCACTGGCCCGCGCGTCCTTCACTCGCGGCTACGGTTGCCGTCTCGACCTGCCGGGCAACGTGCCCCTGTCGGCAGAGCCCTCCACGGTGACCCCAGCGACACCCTTCGACGATGACTTCGCGCCGGACGAGGCGGTCACCGCGCGCAAACCGGCGATGGTGGCGGCGCTCGATCGCGTCTTCGCCGAGCGCGCCGGTGAGCCGGCAAAACATGTGAAGGCGGTGGTCGTGGTCAAGGATGGTCTGGTCGTTGCCGAGCGCTACGCCGATGGTTTCGACACGCACACCCCCTTGCTTAGTTTCTCCGTGGCGAAGTCCTTCACCAATGCGCTGCTCGGTATGCTCGTCAGCGAAGGCAAGCTGCGCGTCGAGCAGCCGCTGGATGCCCCCGAGTGGCGTGCGCCCGGCGATCCGCGCGCGACGATCACCGTCGAGGATCTCATGCGCATGCGTAGCGGGCTGGCCGCCGAAGAAGCCGAATCGGCCTTCAGTCCTGTCGCTCAAATGGAGTTCCTGCACGCGGACATGGCCGGTTTCGCCGCCGCGCAACCTGCGAAAGAGGCACCCGGCAAGACCTTCGAATACACCTCGGCTGACACCGTGCTGCTCGACCGGAAGATCGGCGAACTGATCGGCGGCGGTGCCTCGGGCGTGCGCGACTACGCCCGAAACCGGCTGTTCCGCCGACTGGGGATGCACGATGTCACCATGGAGTTCGACGGGAAGGGCACGTTCATCGGCTCGACCTACGTCTACGCCAGCGCGCGCGACTATGCGAAGTTCGGCCTGCTGTATCTGAACGATGGCGTCGCTCCGACCGGCGAGCGACTGCTTCCGCAGGGATGGGTGGGCTGGTCGCGCGCATCCACACTCGGCGCGCCTTACGGCGCCGGCTTCTGGACCAACGACGGACCCAGCCAGACCGCCCGGTGGCGGGTCGAAGGCGGCTTTCCCAAGGACGGCTTCTTTGCCAGCGGAACGATGGGCCAGCGTATCTACATCGTGCCGTCGGCCCATCTGGTGGTCACGCGTTTTGGTTATTCGGCGCCGCCGGACTATGGCATCCAGGACGATGTCGCCCTGATCAAGGCGGCTATCGAGAGCTACCGATAGCGAGCAGGTCGGGCATCCGGTCGATGACAGCGAGCGCGCCGATCGCGTGGAGATCGAGCGACTTGCGATAGCCGTAGCTGACCATCACGAAGGGCAGTCCGGCATCGCGCGCGGCAAGCATGTCGCTCTCCGAATCGCCGACCATGAGCGTCTCACTCGCTGCGACGCCCGCCTCCTTGGCCAGGTGCAGCAGGGGTACGCCGCTGGGCTTGCGCTCGGGCAAGGTGTTGCCGCCGACGATGCCGTCGATGTACGGAAGCATCCCACGCGCCTCGAGCAGGGGGCGGACGAATTCCTCGTTCTTGTTCGTGCACACGGCGAGCTTCACGCCCTGCGCGTGCAGCGCGGCAAGCGTATCGACCACGCCGTCGTAAGCGATGGCATCCAGCGCGGTTTCGGCGTAGTGGACGAGGAAACCCGGCATTACTTCGTCGATGTCGACCTCGCTACCAGCGTGGCGGAAGGCGTAGGTGATGAGCTTACGCGAGCCTTCGCCGATCCATTCGATGATCTGCCCGACATCGTAGGTGGGCAGTTTCCAGTCGCTCAGCGTGCGGTTGACCGATTCGGCAATGTCGGCCGCGCTATCCACCAGCGTGCCGTCGAGGTCGAAGATGACCAGGGAAAAGGGGAAGGCCAAGGGGGTCGCTCCACGCGTAAACCCGACATTCTACGCCTTGGCCGGACCGACGCCGTGGCGGAGCAGGGCGAGGGCGTGTCGGACGATCTGCTCCGGGCCGATGTGATTGCGCAGCGGATCGTCGCGCCATTTGCGCGATGCGGTCATCGGCAGCACCGTCAGGCTGAGCACCGAACCGATGATCAGCGCCGGATCCAGGTCCTTGCCGAGCAGACCCTCGTCCTGCCAGCGCCGCATCGTGTCCAGGACCGTGACCTGGCGGCTTTCGCTGAAGCGCCGGTGGATGTGCTGCTTGAACAGATCGTCCTCGCGGAGCATCTCGCCGAAGAACACCGGACCAATCCACGGGCTTTCCGCCGCCAGTTCGACGAAGCGTTCGGCAAGCGTGGTGAACGCGGCGACGGGGTCGTTGGCGTTCTCCAGGAAGATCCCTTCGATATGCCGGCGCATCGGCGCGATGCGCTCGTCGAAGAGCACGTCGAACAGTTCGTCTCGGGTCTTGAAGTAGTAATGCACGGCCGCGGGCGTCATGCCGGCGGCGCGGGCGATCGCGGCCAGGGTGGTCTCGGCGTAGCCCTGGCGCGCGAATAGCTCCAGGGCGATGCCGACGAGACGCTGCCGTTGATCGGGGCCATCGGGCTGTGCGGGCGGGCGGCCTGGGCGGCGGCCTCGGCGGAGGGTTGGTTCGACCACGTTTTTCTACCTTGGACTCTGTGGCGCATGGATACCACGACAGGGGCGGATTTGACGCCGATCCCGAGGTGGACATATATTAACTCACCACTTAATTAATTGTCAGGTCACTCCTCGTGAGCACTGAAACGCTTGAGCAACCGGCCCAAACGCCCGATGCCGTGCTCCCGACGGCAGCGCCCCCGCCGTCCCAGCCGGCGCCGCCCTCGTTGCGGCTGCTGTTCCCCGCGCTGATGCTGGTGATGCTCCTGGCCGCCCTCGACCAGACCATCGTCTCCACCGCGCTGCCGACCATCGTCGGCGACCTTGGCGGCCTCAACCAGCTGTCCTGGGTGGTTACCTCGTACTTGCTGACATCCACCGTGGTGGTGCCGCTGTACGGCAAGTTCGGCGATCTGTTCGGTCGCAAGATCGTCCTGCAAACGGCGATCGTCATCTTCCTGGTCGGCTCCGTGCTTTGCGGGCTCGCGCAGGACATGACCCAGCTGATCCTCATGCGCGCGCTGCAGGGCCTGGGCGGCGGCGGTCTGCTGGTGATTACCATGGCGGCGATCGGCGACGTGATTCCTCCGGCGGACCGGGGCAAGTTCCAGGGACTGTTCGGCGGGGTGTACGGGTTGGCGACCGTGATCGGTCCGCTGATCGGCGGCTTCATGGTCGACCACTTATCCTGGCGCTGGATCTTCTACGTGAACCTGCCGCTGGGCATCCTGTCGCTGGTAGTGATCGCCGCGGTGTTCCATCCGCACGTGCGCCACGTGAAGCACAAGATCGATTACTGGGGCGCCGGCTGGCTCGCCTTGTCGCTCAGCTGCCTGATCCTGTTCACAACCGAGGGTGGCACGTTGCTGCCGTGGAACGCGGCCGAGCTGTGGTTCATCCTCGCGTTCGCCGTGGTCGGCGTCGCCGGTTTCATCTACGAGGAAACCATCGCCGAGGAACCGATCATCCCGCTCGGACTCTTTCGCCATCGCACCTTCCTGCTCAGCTGCCTGATCGGCTTTTTCGTCGGCGCGGCGTTGTTCGGTTCGACCACCTTCCTGCCGCTGTACCTGCAGGTGGTGAAGGGCGTTTCGCCGACCGGCGCGGGCCTGCAATTGTTGCCCCTGATGGGCGGCGTACTGGTCAGCTCGATCGTCAGTGGTCGCGTGATCAGCAGGATCGGGCGCTATCGCATGTTCCCGATCGTCGGCACATGCATCGCGACGATCGCGCTTCTCCTGCTGGGTACGCTCGAGGACGAAAGCCCGATCGCGCTGATCTATGCTTACGCGGGTCTGCTCGGCCTTGGCCTTGGTATGGTGCTGCAGGTGCTGATCCTGGCCACACAGAACAGCGTCGACATGAAGATCATGGGCGTCGCGACATCGGGTGTCACCATGTTCCGCTCCATTGGCGGTTCGATCGGCGTCTCCGTGTTCGGCACGATCTTCACCCATGGCCTGCAGTCGCGTACGGCCGATTTCATGACGCCGGGCGCGGGCTCGCCGCGTTCGTTCGGGCCCGATGCCGTCGCCAAGCTGCCGCCGGACATCCACGCCCGCTACCTGCACGCCTTCGGCGCGTCGCTGCACACGGTTTACCACGTCGCCGCGGGCGTCATCGCCATCGCGTTCGTGCTGGCCTGGTGGATGAAGGACGTGCCGCTGAAGCGGGGGCTCAAGCCTGTTGCAGCAGCTTCGCGTCCCGCCGCGGGGGAAGACCGAACATCCGCGAATATTCACGACTGAACTGCGAGGCGCTTTCATAGCCCACGGCGAAGGCGGCCGCTTCGGCGCTGACGGCTTCGCCGACCATCAGTCGCCGGGCTTCGAGCAGACGCATCTGCTTCTGGTATTGCAGTGGCGTCATCGACGTGAGCTGGCGAAACTGGCGATGGAAGGCCGACGCGCTCATCTGCGCACTGGCCGCCAGATCGTCGATGCGCATAGGCTCCGTAAAGCGATCGCGTAGCCGATGGATGGCGGCGATAACGCGATGCGCGTGCGTGTTCGCCAAGACCATGCGGGCCACTTCGACCCGGTGTGGGCCGCTGAGCAACCAGTAGGCGATTTCGCGCATGATCGACGGGTACAGCAGCGCAATGGCCTGGGGCGTATCCATCAGGCGCACCAGGCGCAAGGTGCAGTCGGCGAGTGGGCCGTCGAAATCGGTGACGAAGACACCCGAACGCGGACCGTCGCCGCCGGGTGCCGGCGTGCCCAGCGTGTCGGCCACGTCGCGCATGATCGCCAGATCGAATTCGATGATGATGCCGAGGAAGGGTTCGGTCGGACTGGCTTGCGCGACGCGCCCGAGCGCGGGCGTTTCCACGCTGACGATCAAGGCCTGGCCAGCGCGGTAGTCCATGTGCTGGTCACCGAACACGGCCCACTTCGCGCCTTGCACCACGATGCATAGGGCGGGCTTGAAAATCAGGTGGGCCGGCGGCCTTTCGTGATCCGAGCGCAGCAGCACCATGCCCGGCACGCTCGTCAGGGTCGGTCCATAGGTTTCCTGCTTATCCGTGTGGCGGAGCAGGGCCTGGATCAGTTCGGAAGTCATGAGCCTCATGCTAGTCCCGCTGGCAGGATCAGGCAAGAATGCAGCGAGTTCACGCATTCAGTCCGAGGCGTTGGAGGCCTATCTTCCGTGCAGGCCCCCACACTCCCGAGGACACATCGTGACCAACGAAAACGCTAACAAGATCGCCATCGTCACCGGCGGCAGCCGCGGCATCGGTCGCAGCACCGTGCTTCATCTGGCCGCCAGCGGCGTCGATAGCATCTTCACCTATCGCGAGAATCAGGCAGAAGCGAACAAGGTGGTCGCCGCCGTCGAGGCGCAGGGTCGGCGCGCCATCCCGCTGCCCCTGGACACCGGTGTCGCCGCCTCGTTCGACGCTTTCGTCGCACGTGCGAAGACGGCGATCACGGAACTCGGCGCGGAGCGGTTCGACTACCTGGTGAACAACGCCGGCCAGTCGTTGCACAAGGCTTTCGATCAGACCACCGAGGATGAGCTGGATGGCATCTACAACGTCCACTTCAAGGGCGTGTACCTGCTCACGCAAAAGCTGCTGCCGCTCATCAACGATGGTGGACGCATCATCAACATCTCGTCCGGTCTTGCGCGCGTCTCGATGCCTGGCAGCTCCGCTTACGGCGCGATGAAGGGCGCCGTGGAAGTCCTGACGCGTTACATGGCGGCCGAGCTCGGTCCGCGCGGCATCGCCGTGAATACTGTCGCACCGGGCGCCGTCGCCACGGACTTCAGCGGTGGCATGGTGCGCGATACCCCTGAAATCGCCCAGCGTGTCGCCAGCATGACCGCGCTGGGCCGGGTGGGCCTGCCCGACGACCTCGGTGCGATGATCGCGTCCCTGCTGTCGGACGCCAACCGCTGGATCAGCGGTCAGCGCATCGAGGTATCTGGCGGCATGTTGGTTTAGTAGGCCAGGGCGGGCTTGTGCCCGCCGAAGCCGAACAGCAGCCCCAGCGCCACGACAACGGCAACACCGCCGACGACCAGCGCGGGCACCACGCCGGCACTGTCCACCACGCGGCCACCGACGAAGGATCCAGCCGCGATGGCGAGCTGGTAGGTCATGACGAACAGCGCCGAACTGGCTTCCGGATGGTCGCCGGCGTAACGGGACACCCATACGCTCAATGCAACCGGCAGGGCGCCATAAGCCATGCCCCAGAGCAGGATGTCCGCGCTCGCGGCGATGTGCGACATGCCCAGCAGCGGCAGTGCAAAGATCGTCGCGCCGAGCAGCAGCATCGTGCCGGCCAGCGATCCGCGCAGGTCTTTCGCAATCGCCTTCGGGGCGACGAAATTACCGATGAAGCCCACCACGCCGAAGCCAAGCAAGACGGCGGTGATGCCGTGCTCGTCGAAGCCCGCGCGCTCGATCAGGAAGGGCGCGATATACGTATACGCCGTGAAGTGGGCGGCGATCACCACTGCCATCATGATCAGGCTGAGGCGTGAGCTGGGTCGACGCAGCAACGTACCGAAGTCCGTCGTCTTCACCACCGTATCCGAAGGCAGGCGGGGCAGCAGGAAGAACTGCGCGATGAGGGCGACGAGGACAAGTGCGCCCGTGGCGAGGAAGGCGTAACGCCACGACGCCACGCTGCCGATCAGGGTGCCCAGCGGCACGCCGATGATCGTGGCGAAGGTGATGCCGGCGAACATCGTCGCGGTGGCCAGGGCGGCCTGCTCGGGCCGCACGAGGCGGCCGGCAGCAGCCAGGGCCACGGCCCAGAAGCCACCCAGCGCGATGCCGAGCAGTGCACGCGCGATCAGCATGGTGGCGAAGCCCGTCGCCGACGCGGCGACGATGTTGGCGGCCATGAGCAGGACCGAAAGGAGCAGCAGCACCCGGCGGCGATCGACGCGACCGGCCAGGAGCGTGGTCAGTGGTGCCGCGATCGCAGCGACCAGACCCGTCGTCGTGACCATCAGGCCGCCGATACCGGTCTTGAGGTGAAGCTCGCGCGTGATCTGCGGCAGCAGCCCGATCGGCAGGAACTCGGTGGTGACAAAGGCGAACGCCGCCAGGGTCACGGCGGCGACCGCCAGCCAGCCTCCTTTGGCAGGGGGAGCGGTGTTCGGCAGGGATTGCGTACTCATGGGCTTGGCCATCGCGAGAAGGGATGGCACCTATATGCCGTCGCCTTTTGCGGACCACAGGCCGGGCAATGTCCAGACACTTCGTCCTGCAAGGATAAAGCGGACATGAAGGAATCTTAATCGACGCGGTGAAAAACGACGGCCGGATTTCATGCACACATAACATGACGACCGTTAGCTTTCTCGGCAGGTATTCGCTGGTGAGAGCATGATCGACACAAAGGTTCGCGAGCGCGTGGAAGCGCTTATGGCACGCGGAGGTCGCCGGATTCTCGGCATCGCCGGAGCCCCCGGAGCAGGAAAGTCCACTCTGGCGGCGCAGTTGGCCGCCCACCTCGGCAGGGCCGCCGTCATCGTTCCGATGGACGGCTTCCACCTGGCCAACGCCGAGCTGAAGCGGCTGGAGCGTGCCGACCGCAAGGGCGCGCACGACACCTTCGACGGCTTCGGCTACGTCGCCATGCTGCGACGGCTCCGAAGTCCACGTCCTGGCGAAACCGTCTATGCTCCCGCCTTTCATCGAGAGATCGAGGAAGCCGTGGCGGGCGAGATTCCGGTCGCATCCGACGTGCGGCTCGTGATCACCGAGGGCAATTACCTTCTTTTCGACGAAGGCCCCTGGTCCGAGGTCCACGGCCTCCTCGACCAGGCCTGGTACGTCGACGTGGACGGCGCGCAACGCAAGGCCCAGTTACTGGAGCGCCACATGCGCTTCGGACGCAGCCGGGAAGACGCGCTCGACTGGATTGAAAACACCGACGAGCCGAATGCCCGGCTGATCGCCGCGACCGCTGGTCGCGCCGACTTCCGCGCCCGCATCGAGCTGGAGACGAAACATGCGCAGTCTGAGTGACACGATGGATAGCCCCGCAGCGGCCACGCCGCATCTGGGGCTGGTGGTAGGCATCGCCGTGGTAGCCGCGCTTGGCGGCCTGTTGTTCGGTTACGACACCGGCATCATCGGCGTCGCGCTCCTTGGACTGGGTCGGCAATTCGCGCTCGACGACACCGCCAAGCAGCTGGTCACCGGCGCGATCATCTTCGGCGCGCTGTTCGGCTGCCTCGGCACCGGGCCACTCTCCGATCGCTTTGGCCGCAAGCGCATGGTCGTCTTCGTCGGCGTGCTTTTCGCGCTGGGCTCGATCGCCTCGGCGATGTCGCCGAATGTAGAGCTGCTGATCGCCTCGCGCTTCCTGCTTGGTCTCTCCGCGGGCAGTTCCACCCAGATCATCCCGGTGTACATCGCCGAGGTGGCACCGCCGCAGCACCGCGGCAAGATGGTGGTGCTGTTCCAGTTCATGGTGGTGTTCGGCATCACCATCGCGTACTTCACCGGTTTCGTCCTCGGCGAGCACTGGCGCTGGATGTTCGGCCTCGGCGTCGTGCCCGCGATCATCCTGCTCCTGGGCATGCTGGTACTACCGGAAAGCCCGCGCTGGCTGGTCGTGAAAGAACGCCAGAAGGAAGCCATCGCCGTGCTCGAGCGCGTCCGTGGCACGCATGCCGCGGCTGCATCTGAAGTCGCCGAGATCCAGACGGTGACGCAGAACCAGGAGGTCGGCACGTGGAAGGACCTCTTCAAACCGTGGATCCGCCCGGCCGTGATCGTCGGTGCGAGCATCTCGATGTTCTCGCAGATCACCGGCAACAACGCGCTGATTTACTACGCACCGACCATCCTGACCAAGGCCGGGTTTTCCGACAAGGTCGCCGTGCTGGCCACGGGCGGCAGCACCATCCTTGTCGTCATCATGACCGTCTTTGGCAGCTTCCTGGTCGACCGCATCGGTCGCCGCAATTACCTGCTCTGGATGATTCCCGGTTCGATCGTCGCGCTCGCCGTGATGGGCTACCTGTTCGAAGGCGCGGGCCCGACGACGGACGTCAGTCGCTGGGCGGTGGTCGCCTGCCTGGCCGCCTACCTGATGCTCAACTGCGGTGGCTTCGGCGTCTGCATCTGGCTGATCAACTCCGAGGTGTATCCGTTGTTCGTGCGCGGGAAGGGCGCCAGCCTGGGCGCTTTCAGCCACTGGTTCTTCGACCTGATCGTCACCCTGACGACGCTGTCGCTGGTGACCTGGCTCGGTGCGGCACATACGTTCTGGCTGTATGCGGTGATTTCGTTGTTCGCGTTGGTGTTCATTTACTACCTCGTGCCGGAGACCAACGGCAAGAGCCTGGAGCGCATCGAGCACGAGTTGCGCGAGAACCGCTTTTATCCGTATCAGCAACGTCGGGCTGAGGCTCGCGGGATGTCGTAGGAGCCGCTTCAGCGGCGAACCCTCAGCGCATCGAACAAGCGAGTGAGGCCGGGTGGTGAGGCGAGCGGTCAACCGCCCGCCCGATCCGACACAAGGCCTCACTCGCGATAGCCGTGCCCTGAGGGGTGCGCCGGCGCAGCCGGCTCCTACAAAAGACCAGCCGACAGGCACATAATCGTGCCATGAGTATGTCGCCAGACAATCCGCTCGGCAGTTACCTCAAGGACCGTCGCGCCAAGCTCGATCCTGCTGCTTTCGGTATTCCCACCACGCGGCGGCGCACGCCTGGCCTGCGACGTGAAGAAGTGGCGTTGCGGGCGAACGTGAGTGCCACCTGGTACACATGGCTGGAGCAGGGGCGGGGTGGCGCGCCGTCCAACGAAGTGCTCAATCGCCTCGCCACTGCGCTCGCGCTGACGGCGGTCGAGCGTGAGCATCTGTTCCTGCTGGCACAGAACCGTCCGCCCGAAGTGGTCTACCAGTCGTCCGACGCCATCACGCCGCAGCTGCAGCGCGTACTGGATTCGCTCGAGTTCAGTCCGGCCATCGTGAAAACCGCGCAATGGGACATCGTCGGCTGGAACGCGGCGGCCGCGGCCGTGCTTACCGACTACGGTACGCTGCCGCCGGAACGACGCAACGTGCTGAAGCTGCTGTTTGCCAGCGATCGTGTGCGGAGCAAGACACGGCACTGGGAAGCGCACGCGCGTTTCGCCGTCGCCGCCTTTCGCGCCGATACCGCACGACTGGGTGCGACCGACAGGGTCAAGGGTTTCGTGGACGAACTCATGGCGCTCAGTCCCGAGTTCGAAACCATCTGGAACGATTACGACCTGCAGAGTTACGGCGAAGGCAGCAAGCAGTTCGCGCATCCGCTGGTGGGCGAACTCACGCTGGAGTATTCGTCGTTCGCCGTCGATGGTCGGCCCGAGCTGGGTCTGATCATCTACACGCCGGCGACGTCGGCCGACAGGGAGCGTGTCGGCATGTTGATCGAGGCGAGGCGGCCGGCCTCGCCGTAATCCGATGCGACCTTATCGGCGGACGGCGAGCACGCCGTCCAGCGCCAGCTCCGTCTTGAAGCCTGCTTTCTCCAGCCGTTTGGCCACCTCGCGCGGCACGTCCCGGCCGCTGGTCAGCTTGTTCGGGCTGCCGGTGTAGTGGAACAAGCGGCCGCCGCGGCGGAGGGTACGGGCCAGTTCGTTGTAGAACACCTGCGAGTAGAGCTCGCCGGCGATGCCGAAGCGCGGCGGGTCGTGCAGCAAGGCGTCGACGGAGGCGTCTGGAATCGCCGTGATCGCCTGCGACACGTCACCGTGCGTCAGGCTAAGGCGGCCCTCGCTGGATGCGGCGTCCGGGTCCGGCGACCACGGGTTCAGCGTGCGCAGCCAGAGCACGTCTTCGTTCTTTTCGAACGAAAGGATCCGCGCCACGCCACCCTCGAGACAGCAGGCGGCGAAGTAACCCAGGCCACCACAGGTGTCGAGCACGACCTTGCCGCGAGGCTCGACTAGGGCGACTTTTCGGCGCGCGTCTTCGAAGGGCGACTCCTTCGACGTAGGTAACATCTTGATGCCGTCGATCTCGAAGGTCGGCGCGCCCCAGGGTGTCGGCACCAGCTTGATCAGCGAGCCCGAGAATTGCGACACCGACGAAAAATCCTCGCCATCCCAGAAGTAGATGGTGCGGTCCTTGAGCTTGCCCGGATAGGGGTAAGCCTGGCCCTGCCACTGCCAGGTATCGGTCCGCAACGTCACCGGCGCCTCGGCGCGGCCCAGGTCCATCGACGCCGTCCACTCGGCGACCCCGCTATCGCGCGCGCCAAGCAGCGCCTGGGCGAGCGGCAGGGTCAAAAGCGGGCCGGCATAGTGCGACAAGGTGGCTCCTCACACCGCTTTGAGCGGCGGAATCGGTGGGGGCGCACATTCTAGGGCGATTGGCCGGTTGTGCGTACAACTACGGATGGAACCTGCTTGCCGCACGGCGCTTAATGACGATGGATGTCGAGGTGAGGATAGACGAGCATGCGCGCCGCGTGGCTCCCGATGGTGGCTCTGCTCGTGCCAGCGGCGACGGCGATCGCCGCGCCCCCCGGTGCAGTCAGTGCCGCGGGCGCCGTGATTGCCGTACACGCCAGCGTACCGGGCACGTCGATCCTCGATATCCCCCGGACCACCCCGCGCGTCGCGCCGATCGCCGACGAACTCATTCCACCGGTTCCCTATACGGCCCGGACCGTCGCCTTCGTGAAGACCTTCGTCGTCACGGCGACGTACGACGATAGACCGTACCGGGTCATGGTGGTCATGGTGGACTCAGAGGGGCTGGTCTATTCGACGTCGCAACAAGGCGGTCGCAGCGTGACGGATGCCGAAAGCCCCGACGCCCTGAAGGTCAGGGTCACCAGCCTCTCGCCCGTCGTGTTCGATGTGGCCGTCTACAAGGCGGAACCGAACGCCACGGCCACACGTGAGCGCGTGGCCGTGGGCGACCTGGAGCAGGGCCACTCGGCCTTCGCCCTGCGCGAAAACAAGCTGGCCGTACGCGTGGAGCGGCTGGAGGACGAAGTCGACTTACGTTGAGATCGTGATGCCTCGCGACTCACCTGGCGTATCTCGTGAACACGAAATCGTGATCGCGGACGCGCGCCTGATGGCAGGCAAAGCACGTCCGGTGTTGTGCTTCATCGACCGCCTGCCCATGGACGAACCGGCCGAATCCCCATCCACCGGTGGCGGCATACTTCTTCGAGTCCTTGACCATCACCTGTACCGTGGTCGCCTCACCGGGGATGGTCGCCGGCGCGAACTCGGGGGATGGCGCTTTCTTCCACGCGAGCTTGACCAGGACCGTACCGTCGGGAAAGGGCAGGTTACCGCTGCGGTAAGCCTCGATCGCCTTGCGGTTACCCAGGACGGAGCGGATCTCATTGAGTGGATCCGCTTCGATCGCCGGCGCGATCAGTTCCCACTGCCGGTAGCCGTCGGGAATGGTCACGCCGTAGATAGGAGACGCCGATTTTGGCTTCTCCCCGGCCCGCGCGGATGATCCAGCCATCCATACGGCTACCAACAGCAGGGTCGCGGCGGGCACGGCAAGATAGACGGGCTTCATCACAGCTTTTCAACGTCGATGATTGCCTTGGCGAAGGCCTGGGGGGCTTCCTGTGGCAGGTTGTGTCCGATGCCACCCGTGATCAGCCGGTGCTCGTACTTGCCGGTGAACTTCTTCGCGTAATTGGCCGGATCCGGATGCGGTGCGCCGTTGGCATCGCCTTCCATGGTGATCGTCGGCACCCCGATCGTCGGGAAGGTGGCGAGCTTGGCTTCCAGCGCGTCGTACTTCGCTTCGCCTTCGGCAAGGCCCAGACGCCAGCGATAGTTGTGGATGGTTATCGCCACATGGTCGGGATTGGTGAACGCGGGTGCGGATCGTTCGAAGGTGGCATCGTCGAAATGCCACTGGGGCGAGGCCTGCTCCCAGATCAGGTGGACGAAGTCGTGGGTGTGCTGGGCATAACCGTCGCGGCCGCGCTCGGTGGTGAAGTAGTACTGGTACCACCACTGCAGCTCGGCCTTCGGCGGCAGTGGCTTCTTGTTCCCTTCCTGGCTGCCGATGAGATAGCCACTGACCGAGACCATCGCCTTGCACCGCTCGGGCCATAGCGCCGCCATGATGTTGACCGTGCGCGCACCCCAGTCGAAGCCGGCAAGGATGGCTTTCTTGATCTTCAGCGCGTCCATCAAGGCGATGATGTCGGAGGCGATCGCGGCCTGCTGGCCATTACGCGGCGTGTCCGCCGAGAGGAAGGTGGTGCTGCCGTAGCCACGGAGGTACGGCACGATCACCCGGTATCCCGCGGCGGCGAGGATCGGTGCGACATCCACGAAGCTGTAGATGTCGTACGGCCAGCCGTGAACGAGGATGACCACCGGGCCCTTCGCCGGACCGTCTTCGGCATAGCCGATGTCGAGCACACCCGCCTTCACCTGCTTGATCGCACGGAACGAGGTCGCCGACGTGCCCGGCGCCCCCGGCGTATCGGCGGCACCGGATGAAGGCCGCGCGGCAGCGGCAGGCCTGGCGCTGGCGAGGGTCGCCAGCCCGAGGGGGGCCAGGGCGACACCCAGCGCGGCGGCGCCCATGAATTTCCGGCGCTTTTGATCGAGTGCATCCGACATCGTCGACTCTCCTGTGGTCTGGAGAACGACGATAACGCCGCCCGCCCGGGCTTGATTGCACCTGCCGCTGCGGTTTTGAAACACTCTGTATCCGGCGATTCCACGGATACGTTCGGATACAAAAAAGTCGCCGCCGCAGTATCCTGCGGGCCATTCTCAATGGGACGACGCCGTGATCGAGAAAAAACAGCTCGAGTTGATGTTCGAACAGATTGCCGACAATACGGACTGGGACCTGTCTGCGCCGCTGATCTGGGGCTACTTCTTCACCGACGCATCGGCGGACAAGCTGCGCGCCGTGGCCCCCGCTCTCGAGCAGGACGGCTATCGATTCGTCGACGTCTTCCTGGCCGACAAGGACGAGCCGGGCGACGCCGACCTATGGATGCTGCACGTCGAAAAGATCGAAGTGCATACGCCCGACAGCCTGGACCAGCGCAACGGCGAGCTCTACGCCTTTGCCGCCGCGCATGGCCTGGGTGCCTATGACGGCATGGACGTCGCCCCCGTCGATCCCGAAGAGGACTGAGCGACGGCGCTCGTCGTGTGAAGGCCACTTCACGGAGCGCCAGGCCAGAGGCAGTACCTTGACGCATGAACACGCACCGAGACTCCGCACGCATGGATGATTCCGCCTACCGTCGTCTGGTCGAAGGCATCTCCGATTACGCCATTTTCTGGCTCGAGCCGGGTGGGGCGGTGGCGACCTGGAACGCCGGCGCGCTGCACGCGACCGGATATTCCGCCGCCGACATGATCGGCCAGCCGTTTTCCTTGCTGTTCTCGGGCGAGGACAATGGGACGGGTGCGCCGGAGGCCCTGCTCGATACGGCGCTTCGCGAAGGGCGCAGCGAGCTCGATGGCTGGCTGCTGCGCAAGGACGGCTCCCGATTCTGGGCGCAGATCCTCATCGACCCTGTGCGTGACGGCGATACGCCGCTGGGCTTTGGCGTCGTGATGCGCGACCGCACGGAGCGCAAGCGACTCGACGAAGAACTCAGGCGCAGTCAGGAGCAATTCCGCGTGCTGGTCCAGGGCGTTGCCGACTACGCCATCTACATGCTCGACCCTGGCGGCCACATAACGAGCTGGAACTCGGGGGCGGAACGAATCAAGGGATACGCGCCCGAGGAAGTCATCGGGCGGCATTACTCGGCATTCTTCACCCCCGACGATGTCGCGCGTGGTGAACCGACCACCAACCTCGAAGCCGTGGCGCGCGAGGGACGGATCGAGACCGAGGGCTGGCGGTTGCGCAAGGACGGCAGCCGATTCTGGGCGCATGTGGTGATCGACCGGATTACAGACGACACCGGCAAGCTCATCGGCTTCGCGAAAGTCACCCGCGATGTCACCGAACGGCGTGCTTCCGCGCAGGCATTGGAACAGGCGCGCGAAGCGCTTTTCCAGTCACAGAAACTCGAAGCGGTGGGCCAGCTGACCGGCGGCGTGGCGCACGATTTCAACAATCTGTTGATGGCCGTGCAGGGCAACCTGGAGCTGATGCGCGATCACGCCGAGCTGCCCGAACGGCTCAACCGGCTCGTAGGAAACGCGCTGACCGGCGTGCGCCGCGGCGTCAGCCTGACGCAGCGCATGCTGGCCTTTGCGCGTCGCCAGCAACTCCATCTCGAGCCGGTCAATGTCGTCACGTTGGTCTCGGGGATGTCGGATCTGCTGCGGACCTCGCTCGGCCCATCCATCGCGATCGAGGTCCGCTTTCCACTGGCTCTTCCGGATGTCATGGGCGACATCAATCAGCTCGAGCTGTGTGTCCTCAATCTTTGCGTGAACGCGCGCGATGCGATGGGGGAAGGCGGAATCATTTCCATCCAGGCGGCCACGGAGGCGATCGGTACAGCGCATCTGTTGCACCTGGCGCCGGGTGATTACGTGCGTCTGTCGATCGCCGACAACGGCTCGGGCATGGACGCCACGACGCTCGCCCGGGCGACGGAGCCTTTCTTCACCACGAAGGGCGTCGGCAAGGGCACCGGTCTCGGCCTGTCGATGGTGCACGGCATCGTCCAGCAGTCCGGTGGGGCCCTGCAGCTCGAAAGCGGCGACGCCGGCACGACCGTCTCGATCTACCTTCCCGTGGCGCCGTCGGAAGCGACGGCCTTGCCGGTGTCCACGCCCACCGAGCCCCGCCGCGTAAACCGGCAGGCTGTCGACGTTAAAGGTCCGCTGCCGGTGATCCTGGTGGTCGACGACGATCCGCTCGTCCTCTCCACCGCGGTCGAGATGCTCAATTACGCCGGGTACGATGCCCGCGGCGCCGCCTCGGCCAATGAAGCGCTGCGCCGGCTGGAAACGATCGACGAGCTCGTGGCCGTCGTGACCGACCATGCGATGCCCGGGATGACAGGGTCCGAGCTGGCCGCCCGGCTGGCCACGATCCGGCCGGGGCTTCGCGTCGTGCTGGCGAGTGGTTATTCGGAGTTGCCTACGGCGGCACCCGGCATCGCGGTCCAGTTGCAGAAGCCGTTCGGCCGCGACGCGCTGCTGGCGGCCATCCGTGGCAACGGTTGAGGGGCGTCAGCCTGGATCCTGGGTCGAAGCGACCGGCGCCGACCGCTTCATCCGCGCCAGAAGCATGACGAAGAAGGGCGTCAGCATCAGCGGCAGGTTGCTCAGCCCCGGCCATCGGATGGCAAGCATGAGGGCCACCAGCGCCATGCCCGGCATGCCCAGGCTGCGGCGTATGGCGACGGCGACATCGTCCGCCGTCACATCCGGATAGAGATACGGCGCCCGCAGCGCACGTTTCAGTAACCGGTACTGGCACAGGCCCGCGACGATCAGGGTGATGGCGTAGAACATCTGTGGCACGCGGTCGTTGAAGTGCGTGCTCATCAAGGCCGTCGGAAACGGGATGAAGGCCACCATCATCAGCAGGGTCAGGTTGGGCCAGACGACTGCTGGATCGTAATGGCGAAGTCGTCCGAACGTACGGTGATGTGCGGCCCACAGGGCGCCCACCACATAGAAGGTAAGAACGAAACCGACGAAGTGCGGGATGAGATCCGCCAGTGCCTGCAACCAGGCAGCGTCGGTGTCGGCCGCGGGCTCCGGCACCTTGATATCGATGACGAGCAAGGTCATGGAGATAGCGAACACGGCGTCCGAGAAGAACGTGAGACGTTCGACCTGTTGATCCTGATGCGGCATGCGAAGTACCCCCTTCGTGACCCCCGGCCCGATCATCCCGCGAGCCGGGCTTCAGGGGAATAGGGCAGGGAATCGGGCGGACTCCTGTAGAATCGACCCCATGGCACTCAAATCCACGGTCTTCAAGGCCGATCTGCAGGTCAGCGACATGGACCGGCACTACTACCAGGCACACCCCCTGACCATCGCCCAGCACCCGTCGGAAACCGACGAGCGCATGATGGTCCGCGTGCTTGCGTTCGCTCTCAACGCCGACGACTCGCTGGCCTTCGGCAAGGGCATCAGCTCCGAGGACGAGCCGGACCTGTGGCGCAAGGAGCTCACCGGCGAGGTCGATCTGTGGATCGAGGTCGGCCAACCCGATGAGCAGCGTATCCGTCGTGCCGCCGGTCGCGCCAACCGCGTCATCGTCTACACCTATAGCGGGCGCAGTGCCGAAGTCTGGTGGAAGAAGACCTCGGCCGCGGTGGCGCGGACGAAGAACGTCTCGGTGATCGACATCGCGCCGGCAACGGTCGAGGCACTCGCCGCGCTCACCCAGCGCACGATGCAGATCCAGTTCATGGTCCAGGACGGGCAGGCCCAGATCATCAGCGGTGACACGGTGTTGCCGGTCGAACTGACTACGTTGGCCTGAGCTTCAGTTTCGCTGCACCGGATTTGCAGCAAACCATCGTCGCTTGGCGTCGCGGCCGCTGCGTTTACAGCGGCGTCATTTTCGAGAAAGTTTTCGGTAAGGCGCAGGGCACAGCATGTGTCCACGTTCTAACTCACGCTTATCCGAGGACAGCTACGATCATGCGCACCACGACAAAGACGTTCCTTTTTTCCGCCGGCCTCCTGCTCGGTGCCGCCGTCATGAGCAACCCGGTCGCCGCGGCCACGCCGGTGAAGAACATCGTGCTGGTACACGGTGCCTGGGTGAACGGCAGCGGATGGAAGCCGGTGTACGACATCCTGACGAAGGACGGTTACCACGTGTCCATCGCCGAGCATCCGCTCACGTCGTTCAACGACGACGTGACGGCCGTCAAGCGCATCGTGGACATGCAGGACGGTCCGACTATCCTCGTCGGCCACAGCTACGGTGGCGCGATCGTGACCGATGTCGGCAACGATCCCAAGGTGGCGGGACTGGTGTATATCGCCGCGCACGCGCTCGACCAGGGTGAGACCGAAGTCGGCAACGGTAAGCTCTATCCGAACAAGACCAAGGCCGTGAAGAAGACGGCCGATGGCTTCACCTATCTCGACCCGGCGTTCTACCCCGCCGATTTCGCCGCCGACCTGCCGAAGGCCCAGGCGGAATTCGAAGCGCAGGCGCAGGAGCTCACGGCCGCCGAAGTGTTCACGGTTCCCGCAGGCCAGCCGGCCTGGAAGACCAAGCCCAGCTGGTACGCGGTAGCCACCGCCGATCGCATCATCAATCCCGATCTGGAGCGGATGTACGCCAAGCGCGCACACAGCCACACGATCGAAGTGCAGGGCGCCAGCCACTCTGTGTACGAGTCCCATCCGAAGGAAGTCGCCGCGCTGATCGAAGACGCCGCGCGCAACGCGATCCCGTAAGGAATGTGGGAGCCGCTTCAGCGGCGAAAAGCCAACGTAGCGGCGATGCCGGACGCCTATCGCCGCTGAAGCGGCTCCCACAGGGTGTCGCAAGCACCCTATCGCCGATGAATCGGCTCCTACCGAGCGCCGGTCAGGCCAGCTTGTCTTTCAGGAATGCCCAGGTGCGGTCGTTCGCGGTCTTCGCGGCGGCCGCGTCGTAGTGAGCGCCACCGTGACGCGAGAACGCGTGATTGCAGCCGGGGTAGCTGTAGATCGTGACGTTGGGTTTGCCCTCGAGTGCGTGCTTGATGGCGGCCTGTGCGTCCTTGGTGATGTATTCGTCTTCCTCGGCCAGATGCATGAGGAAGGGCGCGGTGATCGACCCCGCCTCACCCAGATAGCTCTCGGTATCGCCGCCGTGGAAGGCGACCGCTGCATCGACCTTGCTTCGTGCCGCGGTGAGGAAGGTCATCAGACCACCCAGGCAGTAACCCATCACGGCGACCTTGCCGGTCGCGCCCTTGAGTTTGCCGGCGGCCGCGATGGTGGCGACCACGTCGGCGACGCCTTCGTCGCGGCTGTAGGCCATGTACAGCGCCAGTCCGGCCTTCCAGTCGGCCTCGGATGTGACGCTGAGATCGACGCCCGGTTGCTGACGCCAGAACAGGTCGGGCGCCACGGCGATGAAACCCTGGGCGGCGAGGGCGTCACACGTCTGGCGGACGTCGTCGTTGACGCCGAAGACTTCGTGGAGCACGACCACCGACGGCGCGTTTTCGGTCTTGGGATAGGAAACGTAGGCGGCGAAGTCGCCTGCATCTGACTTGATCGTGATGGTTTCGGACATGGGTGCGTTCCTTGGATGATCAACTGCGTACCATCCGTCGGGAGTGACGGCATGGCTTGTCGAAAGGGAGCTGCATTTGTTCCTGTTGGTGGCTGGAAGGTTGTGGCGAAACCATCGCCGGCGTAGCCGGCTCCCACAGTAAGCGGCAGACCCGGAGTGCAGTCGTAAAAAAACCCGCCCGGCGGAGCCTGGGCGGGTTCGTCAACATGACGCGGCCTTTATTTCTTCAGATCGTATCGATCGAGGTTCATCACCTTGGTCCAGGCCGCGGCGAAGTCCCTGACGAACTTCTCGTTGGCATCCGAGCTGCCGTAGACCTCGGCATGCGCACGCAGGACCGCATGCGAACCGAAGACCAGGTCGACGTCGGTCGCTGTCCACTTGCGTGTGCCCTTGCCGCGCTCGCCGCCTTCGAACGTGTCACGTCCGGTCGCCTTCCACTCCGTCCGCATGTCGAGCAGGTTGCGGAAGAAGTCGTTGGTCAGCTTGCCCGGGCGATCGGTGAAGACGCCATGTGCCGCTCCGTCCACGTTGGCACCAAGCACGCGCAGGCCACCGATCAGCACGGTCATTTCGGAGGCTGTGAGGGTCAGTAACTGCGCCTTGTCGATCAGCAGGGCCGTCGACGGAACGCTGTACTTGCCCTTGACGAAGTTGCGGAAGCCATCGGCGACCGGCTCGAGGGATGCGAACGACTCGACGTCGGTCTGTTCCTGCGACGCATCGGTACGACCGGGAGCGAAGGGCACCGTGACGGACTGGCCGGCATCTTTCGCGGCCTGTTCGACCGCGGCGCTACCGGCGAGCACGATCAAGTCGGCTAGGGAGATGGTCTTGCCGCCGGCGCCGAATTCGGAACGGAGGCTTTCCAGCTTCGCCAGTACCTTCGACAACTGCGCTGGCTGGTTGACCTTCCAGTCCTTCTGCGGCGCCAGGCGGATGCGTGCACCATTGGCGCCGCCGCGTTTGTCCGAACCGCGGAACGTCGAGGCGGATGCCCAGGCGGTCGACACCAGTTCCGCGATGGTCAAGCCCGAGGCGAGGATCTTCGTCTTCAGCGCGGCCACGTCGGCATCAGTGACCAGCGCATGGTCGACAGCGGGAACGGGGTCCTGCCAGAGCAGTTCTTCGCTGGGCACTTCCGGTCCGAGATAACGGGCGCGCGGTCCCATGTCACGGTGGGTGAGCTTGTACCACGCACGCGCGAAGGCGTCGGCGAACTGATCCGGATGCTCGAGGAAGCGCCGCGAAATCTTCTCGTATGCAGGGTCGAGGCGCAGCGCCAAGTCGGTAGTGAGCATGGTGGGACGGTGGCGCTTCGAGGCATCGTAAGCGTCGGGAATCGTCGCCTCGGCGTCCTTGGCGACCCACTGGTTCGCGCCGGCCGGGCTCTTGGTCAGTTCCCACTCGTGGCCGAACAGGTTCTCGAAGAACTGGTTGCTCCACTTCGTCGGCGTCTGCGTCCAGGTGACTTCCAGGCCGCTGGTGATCGTGTCGGCGCCCTTGCCACTGCCGTACGTGTTCTTCCAGCCGAAGCCCTGGTCTTCCAGTCCACCGGTCTCCGGCTCGTTCAAGACGTGCTTGGCATCGCCCGCACCGTGCGTCTTGCCGAAGGTGTGACCACCCGCGATGAGGGCGACGGTCTCTTCGTCGTTCATGGCCATGCGGCCGAACGTCTCGCGAATGTCGATCGCCGACGCGATCGGATCGGGGTTGCCCTCGGGACCTTCCGGATTGACGTAGATGAGGCCCATCTGCACGGCGGCGAGCGGATTCTCGAGGAGACGTCCGTCTTCGGTGCGGTCTTCTTCGATGCCGTGAAGCTCGGCCTCGGCCGTGATCACGCCTTCTTCGTGCGCGCCGGCGTCGTGTTCGTTGCCTGCCTTCTTGCCCTTGCCGTAACGGTGATCGCCACCGAGCCACTCGGTCTCCGTGCCCCAGTAGACGTCCTGGTCGGGTTCCCAGGTGTCTTCGCGGCCACCGGCAAAGCCGAAGGTCTTGAAGCCCATGCTTTCCAGGGCAACGTTGCCGGTCAGGATGATGAGGTCGGCCCAGGAGATGCTCCGACCGTATTTCTGCTTGACCGGCCAGATCAGGCGGCGGGCCTTATCCAGGCTGACATTGTCGGGCCAGCTGTTCAGTGGCGCGAAGCGTTGCTGACCGCGTCCACCGCCGCCACGACCATCGCCGATGCGATAGGTGCCGGCGCTATGCCAGGCCATGCGAATGAAGAGTCCACCGTAGTGCCCGAAGTCCGCAGGCCACCAATCCTGCGAGTCCGTCATGACGGCGAGGAGGTCCTTCTTCACCGCCGCCAGGTCGAGCTTCTTGAAGGCCTCGGCGTAGTTGAAGTCCGGATCCATCGGATTGGATCGCGACGAGTGCTGGTTGAGCAGATCCACGCGCAGCTGTTTAGGCCACCAATCCTTGTTCGTCGTACCGCCGCCGGCGGTGTGATTGAACGGGCACTTCGCTTCGTTCGTCATTCGCGCTTCTCCTGGGGTGGGCCGGGACGAAGGATCGCACTCCGGCATTGCCTATGAACGCATGCGTTCGACTATACGGCGCGCAGATACATTGCAGAAATTGATTGAAGTTATCGTGACAAGAGGCATGGCCTATCGAAAGAACGTGCAAGCCATGGATTTGCAAGGCACTTCGCAAAACCTCGTTGACGGCTCAATAGCCGGCGGTGCGCTTCCGTTCCCGCTCGCGATGCCACTCTCGCTGGGCCGCCTCGTCATGGAAGGTCCAGGCGACGAAGCGGCTCTGCTTGTTGCCCTGGGCCATGTTGACGGTGCGGACGTCCAGGGCCTTGGCGCGGGTGAGCTCGCGATAGATCTCGGGAAGATGTTCGCCGCGCGCGACGAGGGTGGTGAACCAGAGCACGGTGCGCGAGTAACTCGTGCTTTCCGTGATCATCGTGCGGATAAAGCGCTCTTCACCGCCACGGCACCAGAGTTCGCGGCCCTGGCCACCGAAGTTGAGGTTGGTGGTGCGGGGCGCCGCGTGCTTGTCCAGGTTACGCGTCTTGCGGATGTTTCCGGCGGCGGCTTCGCGGGCGGACGCATGGAAGGGCGGGTTGCACATGCTGACGTCGAAGCGATCTTCAGGGCGCAGCAGCTGCTCGAAGATGTGGATCGGGTTCTCCTGGCGGCGCAGGAAGATCCCGTCGCCGAGACCCGGGTTGCCGTCGACGATGCCCTTGGCGGCACGCAGAGCGCCCGTGTCCACCTCCGACGCGGTGAACCGCCAGCCGTACTCACGGTTGCCGATAAGGGGATAGATCAGGTTGGCACCCGTACCGATGTCCAGGGCGCGTACGCCGGGACCAGTGGGGATCTCGCCGCCGTTGGAGCTGGCCAGCAGGTCCGCGACGCCATGGACGTAATCCGCGCGACCGGGGATCGGCGGCACCAGATAGTCCGGTGGGATATCCCAGTGGGCAATGCCGTACTGGGCTTTCAGCAGCGCGCGGTTCAAGGCACGCACGGCATGCGGATCCGAGAAGTCGATGCTGTCTTCACCGTGGCCGTTGTCTCCCACATAGGCGGCGAGGAGCGGCATCTGGCGCGACAGCTCGGCAAAGTCGTAGCGCCCGGTATGGCGGTTGCGTGGATGCAGGGTCGTCACCGGGGGAGCGGCGGACTTGGATTTCTTCATCGAAAAGGGCCAGTTGGGCTGTGGGGCAGGGCCATTGTCGCAGATGTACCCGAAGGATCCGTGGCACCATGGTTTTCTTTGCGAGGCCCTCCCATGGATGCCAAGACCGCCTGGCCCGACCGCGTGACCATCGATGGCATGGTCTACAAGGCGCGCGTGGATGCCGGCGACGGCCTGGTGAGCCTGCCATGCCCGTCGGAGCCCCAGGTGTCCGTGGGCGACGTGATCACCCAGACGGTAGGTCGCCGGGAGGCCTCGCTCGAGGTGCTCGAGGTGGATTTCCAGCCGAACGGCTCGCTGGGTATCGGCACCGTGCATCGGCATCTGTTGGTGCTGACCGTGGAGCCGACGACGTCCCAGGCCCATACGCAGCCGCCCGGTGCCTCCTCCGCGAAGGCGCCGCCGGTGGCCCGACCACCGAAGGCGTCGCCCGTCGCCTCGACGCAGGCCGCGCCGGCCAGCACGTTGAAACTGGCCGAGCTCGTCGACCGTATAGCGCGAAGCAGCGATACCGAGGCCAAGGCGATGCTGCTGGCCCTGCTGGATAACGCCTCGGTCTCGGCGATCGTGGGCCCGGTGACCGCCTTGGGCATGCGCGCGTTACTGCGCACGTAAGCCGGCACCGTTCGCTATGTCGCTTGGCAGATAGCGAGGGCGGTCGTTCCGGGCCTATGGTGAACGTTCTTTGCCGCGTCCCCGGAGAGCCCGCATGGTCACTTATTCCGTCCGCTGCTCGGACCAAACCGCGCACGATTGCACCAAGACCGTCGAGGTGGACATCGGCATTCCCGACCTGACGCCGGAGCAACTGGCCGCCATCTTCGACGGCGGTCACACGGGCGTGCAGGCGCATCAGCTCGAGAGGGCCGACGATGCGTACCGGCAGCAGAGCGATGCCATGCCCGGCGCGGACAGGACGTACTACGTGAAGGTCGAGCTCGACGCCACCACGTGTACGGCCTGCCTGAAGGATCGAAGCAGCGAGATCCCGGACTTCGAACCGGTCAAATAGCGACGCGGAACTGGACGTAGGTCGTGCGCGGCGCGCCGACCATGCGGCCCGCATTGCCGTCGACGTTGCGTGTGTAGAAGCGCTTGTCGGTCAGGTTGTTCACACCGGCATCGATGCTGCTGCCTTTCCAGGCGGGAATCTGCCAGCTCACCTGCGCATTCCACAGACGAAACCCGGGAATGCGACCCACGCGCGCGTCGGGCGTCTCCTGGACGGTGTTGGCCGTGTCCGAGAACTGACCGCTCTGGTGCGTGCTTGAGAGGTTGAAGGTCCACAGGCCCAGCTGGTACTTCGCGCCGGCGGTGTCGGTACGACGCGAGTAGAACGGCACGTCGAGACCCGAGGTCGTGCCCGATTCCTGGATCGCCTTCGTATAGGTGAAGTTCGCATACAGGTCCAGGCCGCGCAGTGCCGACTGGTCCGCGAACTGATAGTCGATCGCCGACTCCAGGCCCTTGTGATGGGTCGCGCCTATGTTCTGGAAGGTCGGCGGCTGGATGCCCGGCACCTGCAGGATCTGGTTGTCGAAGCGCATCTTGAACACGGTCAGTTCCGCGTGCAGCTGCGGCCCCTGCCAGCGTGCACCGAGCTCGGCCGTGCGCGCGAGTTCCGGCTTCAACGGGTTGGTGGCCGACTGCGAATTGAGCTGGATGTTCTGCACCGGACCGAACGAGGTGCCGTAATCGGTGAACAGCGTCAGGTCGCGTGTCAGCAGGTACGAAATGTTCAGCGACGGCAGCAGCTTGTTGTTCAACGAGCTGTACTGCTGGTTCAAGGTCGTGTCGACGCGATCGGAGTCGATATGTTCGAAGCGCACACCCGGCGTGATGCGCCACTTGCCGATGGCGATGCGGTCGTCGACATAGGCCGCGTTCGCATCGGTCGAGTTGTCGAAGCGCGTCGGTGCGGTGACTTTTCCGCTGGCCGTGCTGATGTTGTAGCTGCCGTCGTCACCGCGCTCGCGCAGGTAGCGGTAGCCGACCGTCACGTCGTTGGTGGTCGGGCCCAGCTCGAAACGCTGTGTGAAGCGCGGTTCGACACCGAAGACCTTGTAGTTGCGTGGCTGCACGGCCAGCTGCGTCCCCGCCGTGTTGATCAGGGTGCTGCTGCGGAAACTTTCGTTGTCGTAGACGCGGACTTCGACCTCGCTGTCGTCGGACAGGGTATTGATGTAACCGACGTCCGCCGCTTTGCGATGGCCGTTCCAGAAGTCGGTGGGGCGCGTGTTCTGGAACGGGTCGGCGTCGTATTGGGCCACGGTCAGGCCACCGGGCGTGCGCGACTTCACGTCGTAATACGACAGCTTGCCGTAGACCTCGGCGGTCGGGCTTACCGGGTAACGGAATTTCAGCGCGACATCGTTGACCTTTTCGTCGCTGCCGCGTCGCCAGTCGGTACCGGTCATCCCGGAGTAGAGCAGGGCGAGGCCCAATCCGTTGGCCATGGTGGCGCCAAGGAAGGTGCTGTACTGCTGGTTGCTTCCGCCGCCCTTGCCATACGCGTTCTCGCGCACCGTGACATCGCCGCTGAGATCGGGCGTGGTCGGAATGGCGCGCGTGTTGAAGTTGATGATGCCGCCGACGTTCTGCGGCCCGTAACGCACGGCGCCGCCGCCACGGACGACATCGATGGATTCGATGTTGTTCAACGTAACCGGCGCCACCGACAGCTGTGGCTGGCCATACGGCGCGAAGGCCATGGGAATGCCGTCGAGCAGCACCGTGGAGCGCGGGCTGTAGCGACCGGTCAGGCCACGCACGCCGATGCTGAGTGACACCGCGCTACCGGCCGAGCCGGAGTTGTCGGTGGACTGCACACCTGGGATACGGCGCATGACATCGCCGATGCTGGTCGCACCGGTGGCGCGGATCTGCGTGGCGTCGAGCACCGTACGGGCGCCGGCAAACGTCTTGACGCTGTCCTGCAGGCCCGTGCCCAGCCAGCTGCCGGCGACCTGGATGGAGTCCAGTGTGGCAGCGTCCTCGGCGACCGGCGGCTTGGCATCCTGCGCGTGGACGGCATAGGGGCTGGCGGCGAGGGCCGCGGCGATGGACGCCGCGCTGACGCGACGGCGCAGGGCCGCAGCCCTGGGGGTGTGGGACGAAAGCATGCTGAACCCTAGTTTTGATGGCAGCCAGGCCTCCTGCGACGCAGGAAGGTCAGGTAGGTGCCTATCAGATGCGAATACGTTGCATTTGCAAAGGGAGGAAGTCTAGCATGCTGTTCGACATGTGAAGCTAGGGGGCGTGGAACGCCGCCTCGATGTTATGGCCGTCCGGATCGAGGATGAAGCCACCGTAGTAGCCGTCGCTGTAATGGGATCGTGGGCCCGGCGGACCGTTGTCGCGGCCGCCCGCGTCCAGCGCCGCTTCGTGGAAGGCCCGCACATCGTGCTGCGTGGTAACACGGAAGGCCACGTGGACCGGCGGCTGATTCGGCTCGCCCCGGTAGATCCAGAAGTCCGCCTTGCCATTTTCGCCAAAGCCGGCGACATCCGTACGCCCGGTCACGGATGCGGGGATCTCCAGCAGGAGTTCATAGCCGATGGCCTTGAGCGTAGCCACGTAAAAGGCCTTGCTTCGCTCGAAGTCGCGAACGTAGATGCCGATATGGTCGATCATGCGGAGCCCGTACGGGTGGCGATAGGTGCGTGCAGCTTAGCCGCGTCAGCGCTTCATGGGGAACTGCAGGTTCACCCCGGCGAAGACCTGGAATTGCGGCTGCCCGGCGCCACTGCGCGATACGGTCCACTGCGGCTCGAGGAAGACGTTCACGGTGGTGCCGCTCTTCAGCAGCTTCACCTTGCCGAGACCCAGGCCAACGGGAATCGCATAGTTGCCGCGTTGCAGGTCGGCGTTCCACGTCGCCGTCGAACGCAGGTACCAGCCCCTGGGCAGGTTGTAGAGAATCAACGGCTGGAAGGCTAAGTTGTTCTGGTCCAGTCGCCGCCGCGAGCCGGCGAAGGACTGCTGCCAGGTGATCAGCGTTCCCAGCAGTCCCCACTTCTGCGGGGCGATGACGATGACGGCGAGGCCGGCCTGCCACTTGCCTGTCCCGGTCTCGTCCTTGCCCGCGGTCGGCGCGGTGAGCTGCGGCCCGATCGCCACCTCGGTATGTCCGACCTTGAAGGGAAACAGGTCGATCAGGTTCAGGTCGCCGATCGAGGTGGTGTTTCCTGTCGGTGTCGGGGCTGTCGTAACGGGGAGGGTGTAGCGGAACAACTGCGGTGTACCGAACGCAGCGCTCGGGATGAGGCCGCGAAACAGGAAGGCGTTGGTGGTGTCGTTGCTGTTGTAGAGCTGCGGCGCCCACTGGTCCTGGAAGTTGACGGTGATCTTTGGGGTGAGGGGGTTGTTGGCGTCGTTGGCCTCACTGGACGGCGGCGAGGCCTGGCCGAAGGCCGGAGCGGTCATGGCCGCGGCTGCGAGGAAGCCGAGTGTGGAGCGCAGCCTGGGCTGCCGCCGGAGGATGACGTCCTTGAATGCCTTGGCCACGATGGCGCTCCCCGGGGGTCGCGTCCATCTACGCATGGGGATGCAGCCAGGGCGTCGGAAAAATGCACGAGTCGTCATGCGTAGAACTACCTAGGGTACCGGGGCGTGCATCCAAAACCGGACTCGCCTGTGTCTAACTGTGACATGGCTACCATGGCCACCCATCGAGACAGGATTACTTATGGACGGTATCTACATCCCCATCATCGGCTTCCTCAGCATCGCCGCCATGTTCATCACCTTTTCGGTGCTGAACAGCTGGAGCCAGTTCGAGGTGCAACGGACGCTTCGTACGGCTCTGGAGAAGGGAGCGCCGCTGACCTCGGAGCTGGTCGCGCAGATGACGACGAACCGGTCGTCGCGCAACACCGACATGCGTCGGGGCGTGATCATCGTTGCCATTGGCCTGGCGGCACTGGTGGCGGGTCCGATCACGGGGCAGATGCAGGAGTTCGCCACCGTCGCGGTGTTTCCGATCTTCGTCGGGCTTGGATTCCTGCTGGTGTGGCGACTGGAGCGAAAGGCCGGCACGCCTTGAGGCATGACGTGGATGTTGACGCCGAAGACGGACAGCGAGCTGATTGCACGATTCCTCGCCGGGGACCAGCGGGCGTTCGCCGATCTGGTGAGGCGGTATCAGTCGCCCATTCGCCAGTTCCTCAGGCGCCTGGCCGCCGGTGATCATGCGCTAGCCGACGATATGGCCCAGGAAACGTTCCTCAAGATGTTTACCAGCCTCGCGTCGTTCCGGGGGGAGGCCGGCTTGTCGACCTGGCTTCACACCATCGCGTACCGGTGCTTTCTCCGGTACGTGAGCAGCCACTCCCGCCTTCAGTTCGTGGACGACGATCACATGCCGGAAGCCATGTCGGTGGCGCCCACCGCGATGTCGGACATTCTCGTGGAGCAGATGATGAAGCACCTGAGCCTCAACGAACGACTCATGGTGACGCTTTCCGTGTCGGGCGGCATGAGTCACGCGGAGATTGCCGAGATTACCCAGGCACCGTTGGGCACCATCAAATCGCATATCAACCGCGCGAAGAAGAAGCTCGCGCGTCTGCTGGGTTCCGAGGAGGAACGAACATGAGCGGGTTGCCACCGTTGGATGAGTTGCTTGCCTATGACCGGCATCTGGAAGGCGAGGCGTTCACCCGTCGAGTCATGGGCAGGGCCGCACGTCGTGGCCACCGGGGATGGATTCTCGGTGGCTCGATCCTGCTTGCACTCGCTGTCGTGTTAGGTATCAAGCCCGACCACTTCACGATGTTCGCGGACATCCAGCTTCCCTGGCACGTGCTGAGTGACGTCGTCGCCACAGTGCCCACCGGTGGCCTGGTGGTCGCCCTGGCTGTCGTCGCGTTGATGGTCGGCGCCGGCAAGACCGTCGATAGCCTGTGAGGGTGCGACGGCCTGCTGTAATTTTTCCTGGCAGGAGCCGGTCTACCTGGCTGCACCACGTGTCCGAAAGGACTACCGTTAGCCTCGCTCCATTCCTGATTCCACCGACCCAACAGGAAGCCAAGGTATGAAATCAGCCTTTTACATCGCGGCATCCGCCGCCCTGTTATCGGTAGTTGCGGTCGCGAAGACGCCGCCGCCTGCCACCAGTCAGTCCATCGCCGCCGCCATCGCCGATACCCATCGGCCCGAAAAGGACATCCAGCAGGATGCCATTCGTCGCCCGGCGGATCTGGTCGCCTTCTCCAAGGTGAAGCCCGGCGACGTCGTCATGGACGTCTGGCCGGGCGGTGGCTACTGGACCCGCCTGTTCTCGCCGATCGTGGGCCCCAAGGGCAAGGTTTACGCCTACGTTCCCGCCGAGATCGCAGGCTTCAAGACCGATCCGGTCGGCATTGCCAAGGCGCTGGCCGCCGAGCCGGGGCGTGGGAACGTCGAAGCCATTTCGGATCCGATCGCCCAGCAACCGAAGCCGTCCGCCTTCAACACCTTCGACGTCATCTGGACGTTCGAGAACTACCACGACCTCCACAACAGCTTCATGAACGGCGCGAGCGTCGACGGCTTCAACCAGGCCGTGTTCAAGCTGGTCAAGCCGGGCGGTTACTTCGTCGTCGTCGACCATGCCGCCGCGCCGGGAGCAGGCCTGAAGAACACCGAAGACCTGCACCGGATCGACCCGGCGACCGTGAAGGCCGAAGTCGAGAAGGCGGGCTTCGTGCTCGACGCCGAGGCGACACTCCTGGCCAATCCCGCCGACGATCACACGCTCAAGATTTTCGATCCGGCCATAAAGGGCAAGACGGATCGTTTCATGCTGCGCTTCAAGAAGCCGGCGCAATAACGCCGAACTTGGTGGAACGTGACCGGCTCGATCATCGAGCCGCGTCACGCATTCAAACCGCTTTGTCTCCGCTCGGGTAAACCGACATGTCTCGACTCACATCATCCGCAGGCGGCCTGTTGGCCATAGTCGGCCTTCTAGTGGGCACCAGCGCTCACGCCGACAAGCGTACGCAACTCTCGCAGCATGACCTGAGCATTCCGGGATGGGAGGAAGTCCAGATGCGCGTCGACCTCGATCCCGGCCATATCGCGCCGAACCACCGCCATCCAGGTGAAGAGATCATCTACGTCGTCGAGGGCACGATGGAGTACGACCTCGAAGGCCAGCCGCCGTTGACGTTGAAAGCCGGCGGGGTGCTCGTTGTTCCCAAGGGCGTGGTTCACAGCGCCAAGAACGTGGGCACGACGAATGCCGCGGAGATCGGCACGTACATCGTCCCCAAGGGCCAGCCCCTGCTCGAATGGGTGAAGTGAGCGTTCGGGCCGGATTAAACAAGAAATCCGCGCGGCGGGAGTGCTGAATAGCAGGACCTCGGCGGCCGCCCGGTCGCCACGATGGAGACAGCGCCATGCATCGCAGTCCGCTCCAGCGTGTCCTTCTGGCTTCCGCCGTTACCGCAGCCCTGGTCGTCGGGACCACGGCAGGGCTTGCCCGGGCAGACAGCCCCGCCAAGCCGGTCAGTCCGGTGATCATGATCAACAAGGCCGCGGCCACCACGCCGATCGAGACCACGCCCTTGCGCGGCCCGCTCAGCATGCTGTCGGGATCCGGTGGCAACATCACCGTGCTGTCGGGCAAGCAGGGCAAGCTGATGGTCGACGCCGGCATCGCGGTATCGCGGCCACGCATCGAAGCCGCGCTGACAGCCATCAGCAATGCGCCGATCAAGTACCTGATCAACACGCACTACCACTGGGATCACACGGACGGTAACCCCTGGGTTCACGACGATGGGGCAACGATCATCGCGACGGCAGGCACGGCGGCACGTGTTTCGAAGTCGATCCGCGTCGACGACTGGGACTTCACGTTTCCGCCACTCCCCGCCAGCGGTGTGCCCACGGAGATCCTGAAGGCGAACAAGACCTATCACTTCGACGGCCAGACCGTCGAGGTCGTCCTGGTCGATCCGGCGCATACCGACACCGACCTGTATGTCGTCTTCAAGGAAGCGAACGTCGCGGCGCTGGGCGACCTGTTCTGGAACGGTGTTTACCCGTTCATCGATAACGAGAACGGCGGTGGCATCGACGGCATGATCAAGGCCGATGACGCGATACTCGCCCAACTGAAGGACGATGTGATTCTGGCGCCGGGCCACGGACCGGTGGGTACGAAGAAACAGTTCCGCGAGTTCCGCGACATGCTTGCCGGTGTCCGCGACAAGGTCGCCGCACTGAAAAAGCAGGGCAAGTCACGTGACGAAGTGGTCGCGGCGAAACCCACCGCCCAGTACGACGCGGTATACGGACACTTCGTGATCGATCCGGACTTCTTCACCCGCATCGTCTACGACGGTCTCAAGTAGCTTTCCGGAATTAAAGATCCAGTTCCACGTCGTGCGCTGGTGTCGTGCAGCAGATCAGGATGCGTCCGTTCGCGGCGGGTTGAAGCGGGTCCGTCACATAGGACACCGCGCCGTCGATCATGGGTGTTTCGCAGTTATGGCAGACACCCGAGCGGCATGACCACCGCACCGGCACGTCGCAGGCCTCGGCCAGTTCCAGCAGGCTGGCGTAACGCGTGTCCCAATGGACGGTGAGTCCGCTTCGGACGAAGGTGACAAGCGCCCCCTCGGTGGCAGCGGCGGTCGGAGGGTGAGGTGCCCTGGTCACCGCGCCAACGATGCCCGGACGAAGCGCTTCCTCGCCGCCGAAGCGTTCGGAGAGGATATTGGCGTCGGCGAAGCCGGCGCTGTGCAGGCTGGCACGCGCCTGCTCCATGAAGGTCGTGGGTCCGCATAAGTAGACCCTGGCATCGGCCGGAATGGCGAGTTGCCCGAGCGTCGCGACGGTGATGCGGCCTTGCACGTCGTAGTCGCGACCAAGGCTGTCCGCGCCGAGGGGCTGACTGAACGCGATGAGTCGTACCGCGAGTGACATCTGCCGAAGCAAGCCGTCCACTTCGGCGGCGAAGGCATTTTCTTCGCCACTCCGGGCGCCGTGCACCCAATAGATCTTTCTCGGCGGTGCGGACGGCGTGCTTGCCAACTCGCGGAGCATGGCGAGGACGGGGGTGATGCCGATGCCGGCACTCCAGAGCACTACGGGACCGGTGTCGGGACCGAGGAAGAAGCTGCCGCGCGGCGCACTGATACTCAGGCGATCGCCTTGTCCGACGTGAGTATGCAAGTACGCGCTGCCCTCGCCGGCGGCGCGTTTCACCGAGAAGCGATAGCGACCGTGAGTGCTGGCGTCCGATAGCGAGTAACTCCGTATGAGCGGTGGATGCGGCGGAGGTGGCGTCAACCTGACGACGATGAACTGGCCACCGCGTGCGGGAGGCAGGGCCGCACCATCGGCGGCCTCGACGACGAAGGATCGGACGGACGCGCTTTCCTCATGCGTGGAGCAGACACGTACCTCGCGGAAGCCAGGCCACGCCGGCTCGGCGGCGGGTGCTGTCGAGAGGCCGGCGTTGCCCGAGGCCTCCGGGCCGGCGGAAAGCATCGCCTCGAGCGACTGTCGCCAGCCGGTACTGAGAGCAGGCACGTCGATAGCGCGCTGCAATGCGTCGCGCGGATGGTCGGTCAGGTAGAGCAGGGCGTCGATCTCGGTGACGCTCACGTCACTACCGCTGAGCTCCCGGGTAATGACGTCGCCGGCGCCGATCAACCCCTCTTCGATGACCCGGCAATAGAACCCCGGCCGTTTGTGCGACACCAGGAGTGACGGCATCCTCGGCTCCTCCATGCGCAGTCCCACGCGATAACAGGTCACCCGTGGTTGCGTCACCTCCAGCAGCGCGTCGCCGATGCGAAACCTGTCCCCGATGCAGACCTCGCTGTCGGGCAAGCCATCGACGGTGAGGTTCTCGCCGAATGACCCCGGTTCCAGGGGTGGTCTGGCCAGAAACGCCTCCCAGTATCGGTAGGACTCGGTCTGGTACACCATGACGGCACGATGCTCGCCGCCATGGCCTTTCAGGTCACCTTGTCCGTCGCCGTCGATATTGAGTCGGCGGGCCATGACGCGACCCGTGACGGGCGCCTTCCATACGCTGGTGTAAACGACCTGGCCTTGCCAGGCAACGTCCTTGGGGAGCCCGACGTTTACGGAAATCAACGTGGCCATGAGGGTCACCGCGACAGGTGCGTCTGCACGAACATGTATCGTGCGCGTGCGCTGCGCACATCGTCAAGAA
The DNA here is from genome assembly GCF_001887595.1 of Luteibacter rhizovicinus DSM 16549. Lineage (NCBI taxonomy): Bacteria > Pseudomonadati > Pseudomonadota > Gammaproteobacteria > Lysobacterales > Rhodanobacteraceae > Luteibacter > Luteibacter rhizovicinus. Next base: position 4,062,407 of record NZ_CP017480.1, on the reverse strand, counting down.
ACGCGCGGGTGGTCCGGCTGGAAGTGAGCCTGAAGCGCCGCTTCTGTCTCGATCCTCGTCGCATCGACAGCGTCGGGTCCTGCACCCGTGCCTTGCACGGTGAAAAACGTGACGTTGTGCAGGCCGATCATCGCCAGGATGGTGGTGAGATAAGGCGTCAGGAAATCCGGTTGGCGTGCGCGCTCGCCGGAGAATCGGCCGCCCGAGGCGATCGCGATGTAGACCGGGCGGTCGCGTAGGGTGCCGACCTTTCCCGACGCCGTCATGGTGAAAGTCCGCCGGGCACGAACCACGTGATCGAGCCAGGCCTTGAGCGCCGACGGCACGGACAGGTTATGCATCGGCGTGCCGATGACGACGTAATCCGCACGCTCCAGTTCCTCGACCAGGGTCTCGGAGAGTGCCATGGAACCGTCCTGCGACACGTCGTGCAACGACGCCTGGGAGATCGCGTAGTTCATGTCGACGTGCGGCAGGCTGCCGTTGCCGATCACACGCTGCGTGACCTCGGTCGATGGGTCGCGCTGACTCAGCCATGCGACGATCCGGTTGGAAAGACGATAGCTTTCCGCCGCTTCGCCGCGCGGGCTGCAACTCACATGGAGGATGGTTTTCATGGAACTCATGCTACGACTGACGTGGCCTAGACCGAAGAGCCATGAATGGAGTAAATAATTGATCCATGGCTATCGCAAGACCCAGTTACCTCGGATCGCTCGACACCGAAGCGGCGTCGCCTTACTACAGGCAGATCTACGATCGCTTCTGCGATGCCATCGTCGGCGGCGTGTTGAAGCCGGGCGACCGGATTCCGTCGGCACGCGCGCTGGCCGAGGAGCTCGGATTGGCCAGGGGCACGATCGACGCCGCTTACTCCCTGCTGATGGCCGAGGGTTACATCCAGTCGCGCGGCCAGGCCGGGACGATCGTCACGCCCGATCTCATCCCGAGGGCACCGGCGCGAGCCACCGTGCCAGCGGTCACCCGGCGCCCGGCGAGCAGCTTTCGTCCGGATTCGATACGGCCCTTCCAGATGGGCTTGCCCGCCCTCGATGCCTTTCCGCGCAAAGTATGGGCTCGACTCGGCGCCCGCTGCGCACGTGAGATGCAACCGTCCGACATGGTTCATCCCGCCGTACAGGGCCTGCCCGAACTGCGCGCGCAGATCGCCGCGTACCTCCAGGTGTCTCGCGGTATCGCGTGTTCGCCGTCGCAGGTCTTCGTAACCTCCGGATACCGGCACACCCTGTCACTCATCGCGCAGGCACTGCTGAAGACAGGCGACAAGGTGTGGACGGAGGATCCGGGCTATCCACCGACCCGGCAACTGCTCGGTCACATGAGGATGGCCACCGTGCCCGTCCCGGTGGATCAGGAGGGCATCGTGGTATCCGAAGGCATGCGGCTGGCTCCGCGTGCGCGTGCCGCCGTAGTCACGCCGGCACACCAAAGCCCGCTTTGCGTGTCCTTGTCACTGGCGCGTCGATGGGCCTTGCTGGACTGGGCGACGCGAAACCAGGCGTGGATCGTCGAGGACGACTACGACGGTGAGTACCGGTATATCAGCCGGCCCCTGCCGGCCTTGAAGAGCCTCGACAGGGAAGGGCGAGTGCTCTACGCAGGAACCTTCAGCAAGGTGTTGTTCCCCAGCATCCGCCTCGCCTATCTCGTGGTTCCCGAGGACCAGGTAGAGCGTTTTGACGACGTCAGCGAGGTCTTCGCTGCGGGCAGTTCGTGGCTCATGCAGGCCGTCGTCTCGGCCTTCATCCACGAAGGACACTTTGCAAGGCACATCCAACGGATGCGCAGGCTCTACGGCGAACGCCGCGACATGACAGCGGCTGGGCTGGAAAACGTGCTGGGCAAGTACGTGAGCATAGACACCCAGCCCGGCGGCATGCACCTGATCCTGCGACTTCTGGCCCGGCGCTCCGATCGCCGACTGGTCGCACGCATGCTCGAGGCAGGTTTATACGCGGAGGCGCTGACCGACTGGACGTCGCGCCGCGATGGTGCCTCGGCCTTGCTCCTCAACTTCACGAACGTCGAATCGCAGAACAAGGCGGAGGCATTGGGCAAGCGGATGCTGGAAATCATGGCCTAGTACGGCAGGCGGTACTTGGATCTTCTTGTATGGACCAAGAGGGCAGACGATGGAGTCCTCCTCCCGACCTGAAGCACCGCCATGAACCAGCGCATCGACTACTCCAACGCATCCCCCGACGGCTACAAGGCATTCGGCGGCGTGTACCTCACCGTGCTCAAGGGCAGCCTGCCGAAAGCGCTCATCGACCTCGTATACCTTCGCGTGTCGCAGATCAACGGCTGCGCGTTCTGCATCGACATGCATTCGCGCGATCTGCTCAAGTCCGGCCTCGACGTCGACAAACTCGTCCTGATTCCGGTCTGGCACGATGCAGGCAACGTGTTCACCACCCGTGAGAAGAGGGCTCTCGCATGGGCGGAAACCGTGACCAATGTGTCGACGACCGGTGTCCCCGACGCGGACTATGAAGCAGCCGCCGGTGAGTTCAACGGCGCCGAGCTCGCCGATCTCACCTACGCCATCGGCTTGATGAACGCCTTCAACCGGTTTGGCGTCGCCTTCCGCTCGACCCCTGTTGCCGCCGGCAAGGCGTGAGGCGACCGACATGCCCTGGCTATGGCTCAGTCTCGCTGGCGTGCTGGAGATCGGCTTCGCGTTCTTCCTGAAGTCGTCGATGGGTTTTTCCCGATGGTTGCCCGCTGTGCTTACGGTCGTCACGGGTTTGTCGAGCGTCGTGCTGCTTTCGATCTCGTTGCGTACGCTTCCCGTGGGCACGGGGTACGCCGTCTGGACGGGCATCGGTGCGGCCGGCACGGCCATCATGGGCATCGCGCTGCTCGGCGATTCGGCCGCACCCATGCGGCTACTTTGTATCGCGCTGATCCTGGGTGGCGTCATCGGGCTCAAGCTGGTGTCGGGCAGCTAAGTCCTGCCTGAACAGATGGACCGATACCGCCAGAAGGACGACATCCTTCATGAGGAAGGGCACATTGCCCACCATGGCAGGGAAGCCACCGGCCGATTCCGCCCAGCCGTGAGGCATGAAGGGAATGATCGTCACCGTGCCGACGAAGGTGGCGATCGAGCCCAGCGCACCCACCGCTCCCAGCGTTCGATGCCAGAAACCGGCCAGAAGCAGCAAGCCGATCGTCCACTCCGTCACGCCCAGAAAGGTACTCGCGCCGCGAATGCCGAACACCGGATACATCCATGCGATCAGCGGGCCATTGCTGATGTAGGGAATGAGGATCTGCGCCTCGTAGTCGAACCATTTCTGGTAGCCGAAGAACGCGAAGATGATGACCATGGACGTGCGGAGCATGGCGGATCGCGAGGTCGTTTGAGCAAGGTGGTTCATTGTCAGCCTCCCAAGGCGTTCAGACGACGGCGGGGAAATCCACATCGGTGTCGTTGATGCGGTTGAAGGTGTTGGTGAACATCGTCAGGGCGATGGCCAGCGACACGGCGACCAGCTGCGCGTCCGAATACCCGGCAGCCCGGATGTCCGCGACGGCATCGGCCGGCACGGTGCCGCTTTCCCGCATGATCCGGAGCACGAAGCGAATGAGCGCGTCACGCTTTGCTTCGCCGGTCGGCTCCATGTGCCCGATGGCCTTCGTCGCCTCGATCGACAGGCCCGTCATCTTCGCGAGCATGGTGTGTGCGGCCAGGCAGTAGTCACAGCCGGTCTGTGCGCTCACCAGCAGCTTGATGGTCTCGAGATCCTTCTTGCCCAGGCCGGCGGAGGCGAGTGCCGTTTCGGCGGCAAGGTACGCGTTCAATGCACCGGGCGCGAGATGGCCCACGGCAGCGAAGAGGTTAGGGACCTGTCCGCCGGTCATCTTGCGGACCTGGTCGTAAGCATCGGCGGTGGCACCGGTGGCGGTGTCGATGGCGGGGATGGAGATGCGGCTCATGATGGGTTCCTCAGGCGAGGTGGTTGGGGTGGAGAGATTCTCGACCTCCGGAATGACCTCGACGAGCCCCGATTTAATCGATAAAGTGCTCAAAAGGATCATGGTGAGCGTATGTCCCACGACGTCGATTGGCTCAGCCGGTTTCTCGCCACCCTGTCCGTCACCGGGCGGCTGGAGATCCGCTGCTCGTACGGCGCCCCTTGGGACATCACGTACGTCGACTCTCCCCCCGGGGAAATGCCTTACCACCTGGTGATACAGGGCAGCGCCGTTCTCGAGCCTCCTACGCGAGGTGAGCGGATCACGTTGACCGCGGGCGATATCGTGCTGATGCCGCGAGGCGGAGCCCATGTGCTCCGCGACGCTAGTGGTCTGCCGCCAGCCCCCGTGAATGAGCGCAGTGTCATGAACGTGCTGCTCAGTGAGAACGAGGGTGAGGGCGATCGCCTGGAAATGTTGTGTGGGCGATTCGTCATCGCCGAACCGCACGATCGGTGGCTTCGCCACTATCTGCCATCGGTACTCGTCGTGAGAGCGGCTAAGCCCGGCGCCGAGGGCGAGACTCCGGCGGCCGCGCGTTTGCAGCGGCTCGTGTCACTCATGCGCGAAGAGAGCATCGATGGCGGGTTGGGTGGCTACGCCCTGTTGAACGCGTTGTCGTCCGCGCTCTTCGCCCTGGTGTTGCGCGCGTCCAGTGAAGCGGAAGCACCGCCGTCCGGACTTCTCGCGCTTGCCGGACATCCACGGCTCGCGCCGGCCATCTCCGCGATGTTCAACGACCCGGCGCGGCCCTGGACCTTGCCCGAGCTGGCGGCGTTGAGCAGCATGTCCCGCGCCACCTTCATGCGGCGCTTCCAGGAAGGCCTGGGGCGCTCGGCCAGCGAACTCCTCCAGGACATACGGATGGGCCTCGCGGCCAACCAACTCAAGCAGCCGGGTCGCGCGACGGAGGTCGTTGCCGAAGCCGTGGGCTATCAGTCCGTTTCCGCGTTTCGACGGGTGTTCACCGAACGGATCGGCATGACGCCGGGAGCCTGGCGCCGGCGGTTCATCGGCACGATCGACGCATGAGCGCATGTAGAATAGCGAGCTGCGCCACTGAGAGAGAGTGACTTGGAAGCATCCGATATTCCCGCCTGTCCGGTTTGCGGCATGGAAAACACCTACCCGGATGGCGACACGTACGTCTGTCCGGATTGTTCGCACGAATGGCCCCAGCGTTCGACGAAGTCCGAGGACGGCGACGTCGTCGTTCGCGACGTCAACGGCAATGTCCTGGTGAGCGGCGACAGCGTGGTCGTGATCAAGGACCTGAAGGTGAAAGGCTCATCCATTCCCCTCAAGCAGGGTTCGATGATCCGCAACATCCGGCTGGTCGAAGGCGACGCCGAACACATCGAAGGCAACTCGGACAAGATCAAGGGTCTGGTGCTGAAGACGTGTTTCCTCAAGAAGGCTTGAGAGCCCGGTCGCTTGCTGTCGGGCAGGGCGTGTCGGCCTGTTGCATCGTGTGGAATTCGATGGACAGGCCGAGGTCGTCCTGGGTGGGTGCGAGGAACGATTCCCCCGAGATGCCTCGATACGTCGCGAGCTTGCGCTCGTAGCCGCGTTCTACCCAGCGTTGCGCGCGACCCAGGTCGGCGACGCCGTAGCTCACCCCGAGAACGCGTGGACCGCCCCTGGTCATGGTCTGCCGCGCCACGCCGTCGCCATCGGGTTGCAAGGTCAACAGTGCGGTCGGGCCGATCGGTACGCAGAAGCCTTTCGCCCCGACCGTCGGCAACGTGACCGGCACCGCGTGGCCGAAGCCCATTTTCTCGAGCTGCCGGCGATCGGCATCGGCATCGCCGGACACCAGCCATATCGATGACAGCGCGCGGGCGCCATTGGGATGTTCGCGGGTCACGCGATAGTCGTCGGCGTTACCGCATAGTGCAGCGCCTGTAGCGATGCGTGGATCGTGTCGATCGACGACGAACGGAAGCCGAACGTGCGCGCGCCCGGGCCACCTTTCAACGCTACCTGGTCTGCCTTCATGCCTGGATCGAACGTGGGGTCGGCGCGGGTGATGCCGAGCAGTTCGATGAAGCTGCCGTCCGCGAAGCGGATGTAGCGGTTGGCGACTACCCACAAGGACAATTTCCGGGCGAAATATGGTCCAGGTGCAGATGACTGGGCGAAAGTGGCCGAACCACTGCGGTGCGTCAAGTGCGCCGCAAACTGAGGGGCGCCTGGACCCAATCTGGGGGAAATCCCCGATGTTGGGAGGGGTGCGGATTCGTAGTCTGGTATCGCAGCTCGGCCTTGAGTTGTATTCCATCAAGGAGAAGACCATGCCTCGCTACATCGTCGAACGCGATTTCCCCGGCAAACTGCATCTGCCCACCAACGACGAGGGCGATCGCCTTTGCCGGAAGATCGTCAATACCAACGCGGAAGAGGGCGTCACCTGGGTGCACTCGTACGTGAGCCTCGATCGGACGCGAACCTTCTGCGTTTACGACGCGCCCAGCCCCGAAGCCATCCGTGAAGTGGGCCAGCGCAACCAGCTTCCCGTCGGCAGCATCACCGAGGTGTCCGTGCTCGATCCGTATTTTTACTTAGGTACCGGACATGCCGGGGTCGAAACCGCGGCGCACTCCCGGCTCCGCACGCCCTGGCTACCCTTCAGCTACGTGCTGGCCTGAGGCGCGATGCTGCAAGAGCAGCACGTCGCTTCACTCGTCTGGAACCTGCCCGGTGCGAAAATAGGGCAGGTTCCGGGGAGTGGGTACGGTGGAACTCATCGAACGCGATTACCCCCTGCAACGTTTGCATGAAGCAGTCGGGCGAGCGGAGCGGGGCTCAGGGCTCATCGTGCTGGTCAGCGGAGAGGCGGGCATCGGCAAGACATCGCTGGTCCGCCGTCTCGTACGCGACCGGACCGGGGAAGGCGACCGCGTGCTCTGGGGAAGTTGCGAGGCGCTGTTCTCGCCCAGGCCCCTGGGGCCGATCTACGACATGGCCGGCGCCTTCGACGGAGACGTGCAGGGCATGCTCGGTGTCGACGGACCTCGCGCGAGGCTGTTCAGCGCCATCCTGACCGATCTGCAGCATTCGCCGCGCACGACGTTGCTGATTCTCGAGGACCTGCACTGGGCCGATACCGCGACACTGGATCTGGTGAAATACCTGGCCCGACGTGTTCATCCCCTGCGCGCCGTCCTCCTGCTTACCTATCGCGACGATGAAATAGGCGACAGGCATCCGCTGCAAACGGTGTTCGGCGACTTGCCAGCCGATGCCGCCATGCGCATCCCACTGCAACGGCTCTCGGAAGACGCGGTGGCCGACATGGCCAGGCGGTCGGGCTGCGTGGTGGACGGGATTTTCGCGACCACCGGCGGCAACCCCTTCTTCGTCACGGAGATCCTGCATGCCGATGGCGTCCCAGCCACCGTACGTGATGCCGTGCTCGCGCGCGCGGCGCGACAGTCGCCACCGGTGCGAGCGCTACTGGACCTGGTCGCCATCGTGCCGGCGCGCGTCGAGATCGCCATGGTCGACGCCGTGCTCGCGCCGTCGGTCGACGATATCTCCTCGGCCCTGGCATCGGGTCTCCTCACCGCGGCGGACGGCTGGTATGCCTATCGCCACGAGCTGGCACGCATGGCTGTGGAAAAGGCCCTGGCGGCGCCGGTGATCACCGCCCTGCATGCCCGCGTGCTCGCCTGCCTCGAAAGCGGGGACGAACCCGCACCCATGGCCCGGATGGTTCATCACGCCGCGGGTGCGGGCGACGCGGCGGCCGTGTTGCGGTATGCGCCGCTCGCCGCAGCCGAGGCGATCTCGCATGGCTCGCATTGCGAGGCCGCGAAACTCTATGGCGTGGCTCTCGCCTATGCCTCCCGGCTACCGCTACGCGAGCAGGCCGAGTTGCTGGGACGTCGCTCGTACCAGTGCTACCTGACGGACCAGGCGGACGAAGCGATGAGTGCGAGCCTGCGCGCGCTCGATATCTGGCGTGAGCTGGGCGAGCGCACCCACGAGGGAAACACCTTGCGCTGGCTGTCGCGTCTGCACTGGTTTGCCGGATGCAATCGTGACGCGGAGGCCTATGCGGATCAGGCCGTGGCGTTGTTGGAACAGTTGCCCGAAGAGAGCGAGTTTGCGTGGGCGCTGAGCAACCGATCGCAGCTGTACATGCTTGCCGGGCGTACGCCCGAGGCGGTTGCATGGGGTACGCGCGCCATGGAACTGGCCAAGCGGGTCGACGACACCGAGGTCCTGTGCCACGCGATGAACAACGTGGGCACGGCGATGCTCTCGAGCGGCGATCCGGAAGGAAGGCACTGGCTCGAAAAGAGCCTTTCCATCGCGCTCGATCGCGGTTACGGCGAGCATGTCGCCCGGGCCTACGCCAACCTGACCAGCACCGAAGTCACGACCCGCAACTATGTCGTGGCCGCACGAACCATTCACGAGGCGGGGATCTACTTTGCCGAGCGCGATCTCGACTCGTGGGCAAACTACGTGCTGGCCTGGAAGGCCCGCGTCGATTTCGAGCAGGGACGCTGGGACGACGCTGCCCGCCTGGCGAGTCAGCTTATCGTCCGCGATGCGGTGGCGCCGGTGACGCGCATACCGGCCATGGCCGTGCTGGCACGCATCCGCCTGCGACGTGGCGACCCCGGTGCCACCGAACTGATCGACGAGGCCAGCGAACTGGCCAGTCATACCGGTGAACTGCAGCGGCTCGCACCCATCGCGGTCGCACGCGCCGAAGCGGCGTGGCTCCGTGGCGAGAGCAGCCTGAACGATCCGTGGGTAAGGCACACCTATGAGATGGCCGAGGCCCTGGGCGATCGCCGCGAGCTCGGCGAGTTGGGCTTCTGGTTGTGGAAGCTCGGCGAGGGGCAGGGGAAATACGCCGAAAGCGACGACCCGTACGCGATGCTTTGGGAGGGAGCCTGGCAGGCCGCCGCGGACGCATGGCGCATTCTCGCTTGTCCCTACATGCGTGCGATGGCGCTGTGGGACGGCGAGGAAGCCAGCAAACTCGAAGCCCTGGCCATCTTCGAGGCCATGGGCGCCTGCGCGACGGTGAAGCTCTGTCGCGCGCAGTTGCGCCAGGCCGGCATACGTGGCGTGACGCGGGGCCCCAGGGCTACCACGGTCGCCAATCCCGCCGGCCTGACCACGCGCGAACGCCATGTCATGAGCCTGTTGGCGAGAGGCCTGTCGAATGCGGAAATCGCGCAGCACATCGTTCGGTCGGAGAAAACGGTCGAGCACCACATCTCGGCCATCCTGCGCAAGCTGGACGTTTGTTCCCGCGGCGAAGCGGTGGCCGCCGCGGGACGGCTCGGACTGACCGACCCGCCTTAGCGTGTGGTCCGGGTCATCCAGTACGTCGCCTTAGACGTATATGATCCTGACACCCGTCCCCCACCACAGGAACCCCCCGTCATGAAGCCCTTGATGACCCTCGCCGCGCTTGCGCTGGCCGGCACCGCCGCCCTGGCGACACCTGCTTCCGCCGCGCTGAAAGAAGGTACGCAGGCACCGGACTTCACCTTGCCGGCCTACCTCGCCGGCAAGCCGTTCACCTTCAAGCTCGCCGACGCCCTGAAGCAAGGACCCGTGGTGGTGTATTTCTTCCCCGCGGCGCACACGGATGGCTGCAATGTCGAAGCCCACATGTTTTCGGAGGCCATCGACAAGTTCAAGGCGCTGCACGCGACGGTCATCGGCGTGACAGCGGGCAATACGGGTGAGCTCGCGGCGTTCTCGACGGAGAACGAACACTGCGGCGGCAAGTTCGCCGTCGCCGCCGACGAGGGTGCGAAGATCGCGAAAGCCTACGATTCGACCCTGATGATCCGGCCCGGCTGGTCGGACCGCACGTCGTACGTGATCGCACCATCAGGCAAGATCACCCATGTGTATTCGAGCCTGAAGCCGCAGAAGCATGTGCAGGAAACACTCGACGCAGTCAAGGCGATCGAGGGCGCCCATTAACACGCGCGACTGCGCGGTGTTCGACCTCGACAAGACGTTGCTCTCGGCGGATTCGACCGTAGAGTGGATGCGCGGCTTGTTGCGGGCGTCACCGTTGAAGTTGCTTGCCGCGCTGCCGGTGCTTCCGGCGGCGTTGGTAATGCTGCACATGCCGTCGGCGAGGCGGATTGGCGCCTCCCTGTTGCTGTGGATCGCCACGTACGGTCTCGACAGGGCGGCGTTGGAGCAGAGCATCGATGCCTTCGCCAGGCGATTCGAGCAAGGCATGCGCTCCCTGCACTGGATCGACGACGGCATGGCCCGGCTGAGGGAGCACCTGGACCGCGGTGACCGCGTTGTCATCGTTACGGCGGCGCCGCAGTGGCTTGCCGGGCGTCTGCTTGCGTCGATTGCCGGCGATCTGCCGGTGCTCGGCTCGGAACTGCGGAGGGCGGGTGGCGGCTGGATCGTCCGACGGCATTGCCGCGGTATGGAAAAGTGCCGGATGCTTCTCGAAGCGGGTTATGGCAAGGCGTGGCGATGGGCGTATAGCGACAGCGCCGATGATGCGCCGATGCTGGCTCGCGCGCGGGAAGCCTTCCTCGTCAATGCAACGGTGCGAACCCAACGACAAGCCGCTGCGCATGGTGCGTCCCATGCGGTCGTGCTGCAGTGGCCTGTGTAGCGCTCAGCGCAGGGTGATGGCGACATCGCGACGGCGCTCGGCGAGGTTGCCCGACCAGTCGCTCGCCACGATGCGAATCAGGTAATCGCCCGGCGGAAAGACGCTCGCATCCCATGCGCCGTCGCCGACGTCGCCATGGCGAAGCACATGCGTCGCGGCGTAGATGAATCGCGTGCGGGCACTGCCGTGTACGGTCTCGCCGCTGTCCGGTGCATAGATCACGCGCGCCGCATCGTCGTCTTCAGGTAGTACATCGAAGACGATATTCATCCGCGCCGCTCCGAAGGCGGGCAACGGCGTACCGTCTGCGGCGAGCACCTGGTAGCCGATGGCGTATAGACCCAGGCGCCGCCGTGCGAGATTGCCGTCGACCTGGTCCCAGGCTTCGACTGCGATCTGGATACCTCCTGCGTTACGGGGAACGATCAATCGGTTCGCCACCTTCGTGCGCAGGACCGTACCGGCGGCATCGCGCAATTCCACGGCGTCGATGGTCGGCGGGATGTGATCGACGAAACCGGTGAATCCCAGTGAGAAAGCATTGCGATTGGCAACGTTCCCGGTCAGCGAGAGATGGGTATGCGCCATGGCGTTGACCGTGCCCAACACCTCGCCTGCGTGAAAGCGCGTACCGCGGCGTACCTGGACACGTTCGGGTTTGCCGTCGTCGCCGGCAAGGATGACGAAGCGCTTCGGATCCAGTGACTGGCCCCGCGCATTGCGGCCGACACGCATGTGGATGTAGTCGATGCGATCGATCGCCAGCCCTTCGTTGAGCTTGCCGAATCCCCAGGTCGACAGTGGATCACTCACCTTGCCGTCGGCGATCGCATGGACCTCGTCGCCGACATCCGCACGCACGTCGAGCCCACCGTGCAGGTGATCGCGGCTTTCACCCTTGTCGTTGCCACGCACCTCGCCGAGCACGCCGACGATCTCGTGCCAGGCATCCTGTGGCGCGATCGGCCAGCGGCCCTCCGTGACGGGAAGCGGTGCGTCGGGCGCGGGCCCCATGGGAGCGGGGAGTGCAGGCGCCGGTGCGTCATCGACACGATAGATCCGTGCGGACGCAGCGTCGGTCACCACAAGCCGGTTGCCATCGAAGGCGAGCGAAGCCGGCTGTCGCATCGCCTGGTTACCTTCCTCGCCCGTGAGGACGCGCAAGGTGCCGTCGTAGCCGTAGCGCAAGACGCGGCCGTGCACGGCTTCGGTGACATACACCGCATCGGCATCCGCGACGATACCGAGCGGCCGGCGCAAAGGCGCATCGTCGTCTTCGCGAGACGACTGGGCCAGGGTGCTGACCGTGCCATCCGGGGCGATACGACGGATGGCGCGATTGCGGGTGTCCGCGACCCAGATCGATCCGTCCGGTCCGATCGCGAGCGAACACGGTGTGTCGAACCGGGCTTGGGTCGCAGCGCCGTCCTGATAGCCGGGGGCACCACCGGCGATCGTCGTGACCGTACCGCTGGCGTCGATGCGGCGGATGCGATGGTTATAGGTATCGGCCACGTAGACGTTGCCGTGGCCGTCCACCGCCACGCCGAGGGGACCATTGAAGCGGGCGTCGTGACCGGCACCGTCGCGGTCGCCGGGTCCATGCCCGCCGGCGATCGTGGTCACCGCCCCCTTGGGATCGATGCGGCGGATCGCATCGTTGCCGGTGTCGGCCACGTAGAGGGTCCCGTCGGTATCGATGGCGAGTCCCGATGGGGTGTCGAAGCGCCCCACGCCCGCCGGACCGTCGGCCAGGCCGGAGACAGAGCCGGAGAACGTCTCGCTGCGTCCTGTTCGGTCGATGACGCGAATGCGATCGTTGTCGCCGGCATCGGCCACGAAGACACGCCCGTCGGCCGCCACGGCGATGCCCCAGGGATCGGAGAAGCGCGCGGGCGAGCCGTCGCGGAACCCGGCCACGCCGTCACCGGCAAGCAGTGCCAGATGGGCAGGATCCTGTGCGAAACGATGCACTACGCCCGCATCGCGGATGGCCGCCGACGGCGAAGCTGCGTCGACCGAACGATCCGGATGGCTACGGCGCAGGCAGCCGATCCCGAGAGCGATGACAAGAGCCAGCAGGGCGAGCCCTATCCATTTACCGCGTCTCACCATCGAGGTTCCGTCCAGGGCATCCGGCAGAGGATAACGCACGGAAGTGTGATGGCCGACGCGATTTCAGCCTGCGGACACGGGGTGCCTCCGCCAACGTGCGAAAACTGTCATAACCCGCCGCGATACTCCATGGCGCAGGGGATCACGACAACGCACGGGGCACGCATGACCATCCAGGATCGGCGGCACTTCCTGAAGATTTCGCTTGGCGCCGCGGGCGCCGCTTTCGCGGCCTCGGTCGTGCCGCCGTCCATCCAGAAGGCGCTCGCGATACCCGCGGCACGCCGCACGGGGACGCTCAAGGACATCGAACACGTCGTCATCCTCATGCAGGAGAACCGTTCGTTCGATCATTACTTCGGCAGCATGCGCGGCGTGCGCGGCTTCGGCGATCCCCGAACGCTCACCCTCGGCACGGGGCGCTCGGTGTGGCATCAGCCGGTGACCGCGGGCAGTGACGACTACCTGCTTCCGTTCCGTCCCAAGGCGGACAACCTCGGCCTGCAATTCATCGATGACCTGCCGCACGGCTGGAACGACACCCACGCGGCCTTCAACGCGGGCAAGTACGATCAATGGGTGCCCTCGAAAGGCACGACCACGATGGCCCACCTGACGCGCCAGGACATTCCGTTCCACTATGCGTTGGCCGACGCGTTCACCGTATGCGACGCCTACCACTGCTCGATCCTTTCCTCGACGGATCCGAATCGTTACTACATGTGGACCGGCTACGTCGGCAACGACGGACAGGGCGGCGGACCGGTGCTTTCCAATGCGGAGCTCGGGTACGACTGGACCACCTACCCGGAACGCCTGGAGGCGGCGGGCGTGTCATGGAAGATCTATCAGGACGTCGGTACCGGCCTCGACGCGGCGGGTGGCTGGGGCTGGGGTTCCAATCCCTACATCGGCAATTACGGCGACAACTCGCTGCTTTATTTCGATCAGTACCGCAATGCCGAGCCCGGCAATCCCCTTTACGACAAGGCGCGCACTGGCACGAACACGCTTAACGGCCAGTCGCTGTTCGACATCCTGCAAAAGGACGTCATGGCCGATCGCCTGCCGCAGGTCTCGTGGATTGCGGCGCCCGAAGCCTATACCGAGCATCCCAGCTGGCCGGCCAATTATGGCGCCTGGTATATCGACCGCGTGCTCGATGCGCTGACCGCCAATCCGGAAGTCTGGAGCAAGACGGCGCTGTTCATCACCTATGACGAGAACGATGGTTTCTTCGATCACGTGTTGCCGGCCTATCCACCGGCGTCACGCGATCGGGGCCTGTCCACGGTCAGCATCGACGGCGAAGTCTATCCGGGCGGCAACGGCTTCAATCCCGGCGTGTACGGCCTGGGCGTGCGTGTTCCGATGCTGGTCGTCTCGCCGTGGAGCAAGGGCGGCTGGGTATGCTCGGAGACTTACGATCACACCTCCATCCTCCGTTTCCTCGAGCAGCGCTTCGGCGTGCGCGAACCGAATATCTCGGCCTGGCGGCGCGCTGTCTGTGGTGACCTGACGCGGGCCTTCGATTTCGAGGGCCACGACGGACGCGTGCCCGCCTTGCCCTCGACGAATGCGTACGAGCCTGACCGTGGCACGCACAGCGATTTCAGCCCGACGCCGCCGACCGACCAGCACCTCCCACGACAGGAACGCGGCCAACGGCCGGCGCGCGCACTGGCCTACGCACTGGAAGTGACGGGCAAGCTGGATCAGGGGCAGGGACGTTACGTCCTCGACTTCGGGAATTCCGGCGAGATCGGCGCCTGCTTCGCCGTCACCTCGTCACTGCGTTCCGACGGGCCGTGGACGTATACGGTCGAGGCCGGCAAGTCGCTGTCCGACTACTGGACCAGCTCCGACAGCGGCGATGCCTACGACCTCAGCGTACTCGGGCCGAACGGTTTTCTCCGCCAGTTCAGTGGCAAGCAGCCGGCAAAGGCCGAGGATCACCGGCGGCTCGCGTTGCCTGAGGTCACGATGTCGCCGGGCCGTCATGCGGGTGAACTGCATCTAGTGCTCAGTAATGGCGGTGGACGTCCTTGCGCTATCACCATCGAGGCCAACGCGTACCTGCACCAGGCGCCGCAGCGCTATTGGCTGCAGCCCGGCGAGCACGTGGATGCACGTTGGGATATCGGTGGATGCGATCACTGGTATGACCTGAGCGCGACCTCCGACGCCGATCCTTTGTTCTTGCGCCGATTCGCCGGGCATCGGGAGACCGGGAAGCCGTCCGTTTCCGATCCGGCGCTGGGCGGGTGAGGTGCGAGGTTAAGGTTTCTTCGCTCGCGTAATCAGCTTTTTACCGATGGGGCAACAAGCCACTTCGCCGCGAACATGATGCCGCCCGCCATGCCACGCATGGCGGCCATCGTCGCGGCGAAGCGCCGCGGCATCCCCTACCGGCGAAAAGGAACGCATCATGTCACTTCAGACCACGACCAACGATTGGGTCATCAGCGGCCACGGCTCGACCTCCACCGCGACGAAGCCCGCGGAAACCACGGTACCGGCGCACGTGCGCCTGGTGCTGCTCGCTCCCACGGGGGCTTTCCTCAGCAACCGGCTGGGCCAGGCGCTGGAGCGCGGCGTCAAGATCGACAAGCTGGTGCTTCGCCAGAGCGGTCGTGACAACTCGCATTCGCCGAGTGTCTACGAGCCGGGCAGCAAGGCGCCCAACCTGACGCTGCACTTCATCGGCCCGCGCGATATCGGCACGCCGACCGTTCCCCATGTCATCGGTGTGGCCGTGGATACGCAGCTCAACGATATCTGGGCGCGCATTCCGGCCAGCTCGAAGGTCGTCACGGTTTACTGGGCTGCCTGTTCGAATGTCGACAACGATCCGCACGGCCCGACCGTCGACTATTAAAGCTGACGTCTGACGCGATGCCCGGCGGGGCCGTCGGCCCCGTCCGGCATGCAAGGGGCGCGGTTTACGCGTCGCGAGGTGCGCCTTCCTGAAGCAGCGGATGCGCGCGAGCGAACGCATCCAGCGCGGCGCAGTTCGCCGCGATGTCGCGCAGGGTCGGCATGCTGTCGAGGTCGACCTGCAAGGCCTGCGCACGGAACACGATGCTCACCAGGCAGATGTCCGCCATGGTGGGCGTGTCGCCGTGGCAGAACCTTCCCGTCTGCGGGTCGGTCGCCAGTCGTCGTTCCAGGCTTTCCAGGTTCGATGTCAGCCAGTGGACCTGCCATGCCTGCCACGCGGCCTCGTCAAAGCCGCCGTGCAGGGAGAGGTACTTCTTCACACGCGGTGGCAGCAAGGAATTGGTATCCGTTACCAGCAAGGCAGATAGGGAGCGGACCCGCGCGCGGCCGTGCAAGTCGGACGGGAGCAGCGGTGGCTGGGGGACCTTTTCCTCGAGGAATTCGAGAATCGCCATCGACTGGGTCAGCGGCGGATAGCCATCTTCGACAAGCGCGGGAATCACGCCCGCCGGATTGATGGACAGATACGCGGGCGATGTTTGCTCACCTTTTTCCAGATCGACGAACCGCTCGTTCGCGACCAATCCTTTCATGTTCAGCGCGATCCTTACCCGGTGGGTGGCCGCGGTACGCCAGAAAGCGTAGAGCTCGAAGTCTGCGTTGGTTGACACGGAAGATCCTGCTGTCGTTGAACTGCCTGGAGCATGGGGCGTCCGTTTTTCAGCGTCCAAGACCGGTTCGTTATCCGTGTCATAGGCTCTTCTTATTGCCCATGCCACTCACGGCGAACAGCCCCGCGACGATGAACGCCATGCCCAGCCATTCGCCAGGCGTCGGTGTTTCGTGCAGGATCGCCCAGGCCATCAGGACACTGATCACGGGTACCGCCAGCGATGACACCGAGACCACGGCCGTCGGGAGCTTGCGTACGACCAGCAGCCACAGCGTCCATGCAAGACAAGTCGCCAGCAGCACCGAGTAAGCCAGGCCCGCGATGAAGGTCGGGCTCCATTCGATGGATCGCTGGGGAACGAGCAGGGCGACGACGCCCAACGCGGCGGCACCGAATGCCATCTGCCAGGCCGTAAAGGTGAGCGGATCCGGCCGATGCCGCTGGAACATGTGCTTGCTGGTCACGGTACCCAGCGCCCAGCAGGCGCCGCTCACCAGAGCGATTCCCGTACTGAGCGGATTGCCCAGGCCGTTCCATGGCGCGATGACGCAGGTGAGGCCGACTGCGGCGAGCGCCAGTCCGATCCAGTGCCGGCGTAGCGGGCGCTCGCCGAGGAAGGCCCAGGCGAAGAGCACGGCCCAGAACGGCATGGCGTACGCGAGCAGGACCACGTGGCCCGCACCGCCGGAGATCAGGGCGAACTGGCCCAGACCCTGGAAGGCGGCCGTCTGGGCGAGGCCGGTGACGAGTGTCCCGACGATGGGAGGTGGCGCCAGTGGCCGACGCAACGCTACCAGCACGACGAAGAGAAGCACGGCGCCGATGCTGTAACGCAGGGCCGAGAAATCGAATGGCCCTGCGTAGCGCAGCACGACCTTCATCACGATCCAGCTGAAGGCCCAGATGACGACGGTGGCGCTCAGCGCGACGACTGAGCCGGTGGATGCTTTTGCTTCATTCATGCCTAAGCCTACAACCACGTTGCTCGTCGACTGAAATCCTCAGAACGGTTTGGTCGGCAGGTACTTTCCGTCCAGCGTGATCACGGCGCGCTCGCCACCATCCGGATCGGCGACCTTCTTGACGTCGAGCTTGAAGTTGATGGCGCTGATGATGCCGTCGCCGA
Source organism: Luteibacter rhizovicinus DSM 16549 (assembly GCF_001887595.1). Lineage (NCBI taxonomy): Bacteria > Pseudomonadati > Pseudomonadota > Gammaproteobacteria > Lysobacterales > Rhodanobacteraceae > Luteibacter > Luteibacter rhizovicinus. The sequence continues at coordinate 4,044,926 of NZ_CP017480.1, read as the reverse complement.
ATTTCTCGTGGACGAGCGCCTTGAGCGTGGTGCCGTAGACCTGGATCATTTCGTAGAAGCGGTAGATGGTCGGGTCGGTCGGGACGCCGCCTTCGATGCTCCCACGTACGGGAATGGTCTGGAGCAGGGCGATCGCATCCGCATCCAGGCCTAGCTTCTTGCCGACGATCTCGGCAACGTTGGCAGGAAGAGGATGCTGGCCGAGCAGCGCAGCCGTGACGAAGGCTTCGGACAGGCCGGTGCCCTCGGCGATCTGGGCGAAGGTAAGCGACTTCTTCAGCTTGGCCAGCACGATGGTGTCGGCGAGGTCCAGGCGGGAAGCGTTGCGATACTGGGACTGGGTCATGGCGGGTCTCGGCGTGTGGGGTGGGGAATCAAGCGGCTTCGCGGGCGGAGGGATGGCCGGCCAACGGAACGAAGCTGCCGGTGGACGCGTCATAGGCATCGATACGGCCACTCTCGATGTCGTAGCACCAGCCATGCAGGGCCAGGCGACCTTCCGCCAGCGCGAGGCGGACGGACGGATGCGTCTGCAGGTTCGCGAGCTGGGCGATGACGTTCTCGCGAATCATCGCGTCCGCCTTGGCGGTGGCGCTGGCATGCGACCGCGCTTCGTTGACGACGCGCGCCGAGTCCGCATAGCTGAGCCAGTGAGCGACGGCCGGCATGTGCGTCATGCAGGTGCAGTTCGCGACGGCGGTCATGGCACCGCAGTTGGAGTGCCCGCAGACGACGATGTCCGAGACCTTGAGCGCGGCCACGGCATATTCGACGGTCGCCGTGACACCGCCGGGTTCGGGCCCGTACGGCGGCACGATGTTGCCGGCGTTACGGATGACGAAGAGCTCGCCGGGTTCTTGCTGGGTAACCAGCTCCGGCACCATCCGGCTGTCCGAGCAGGAAATGAACAGGGTGCCGGGGCTCTGCTGATCGGCCAGGTTCTTGAACAACGTTGCCCTGGCGGGAAACGCGTCGCGCTGGAACTTAAGGATGCCGTTGATGAGGTCTTTCACGCTGGGCTCTCGGTCTGGCTAGTGAAAGCGAGACTAGGCCCGTGGCGTCATAACGTAAAAGACCGATATCCAATCGAGTCCATCGGTTTTTCTTATGGGCTGCCGATGTCCGGGCGGACCACGGCGTCGCAGGGCAGCAGGCGATCGGTGTCGTCGAGTTCCTCGGCATGGTGTTCGCCCCACTGTCGCATCTGCGCGATCAGCGATTCGAGACTCATGCCCAGCGGCGTCAGCGCGTAATCGACGCGGCGCGCATCATCCGCCCCGGCCTTGCGATAGACCACGCCGTGCTCCTCCAGCGCACGCAATTGCTGGATCAGTACTTTCTGGCTCAGCGACGGAATGTGCTTCTCCAGTTCGCTGAGACGCTTCGGGCCAGTCAGCAGCACGGAGATGAGGACGCCTTTCCAGCGGCCCGAAATGACACCGAGCGTTCGCTCCAGGGGTAGGCCAGGCAGGTGTTTGCTGATTTTCATGTTGCACACCAATGGGTGTGTGGATAGGGCGATTCAAGCGGAATAGCGTACGCCGATCACATCCCTTCTTGAGGAACGATCGATGACGACCTTGTTTGAGACCCACGCGCTTGTTAACGACACGGTGTTGAAGAATCGCGTCGTGATGGCACCCATGACCCGAACCCGGACCTCGAAGGGTGACCTTCCGAACGCACTCATGGCCACCTACTACGGCCAGCGCGCCAGTGCGGGACTGATCGTGTCCGAGGCGACCGATGTGTCCCCGTGGTCGAAAGGCTATGCGTGGACGCCCGGTATCTACACGGACGCCCAGGTCCAGGGGTGGCGCCTGGTGACCGACGCGGTTCATCGCCGCGGTGGGACGATGTTCATGCAGGCCTGGCATGTGGGTCGGCTCGCGCACACCTCGACGCTGCCGGGCGGCGAGTCGCCCTGGGGAGCGACCGCCGAGCGCGCGAGTGATTCGGATGTGTTTGCCCATGATGAGGAAGGCAAGCTCACCTTCATACGTGCCAGTACACCGCGCGCGATATCAACCGCCGAAGTGGCCGTGGTCGTGGGCGAGTTCGCTCAGGCCTTCACCAACGCGAAGCGCGCTGGATTCGATGGCGTCGAAATTCATGCGGCCAATGGCTACCTGTTCGAGCAGTTCATGAACTCGGTATTGAATACACGTACCGACCAGTACGGCGGTCAGTCGCCGGAGAATCGCACCCGGTTGCTCCTTGAGGTCGTCGACGCGGCGATAGGTATTCTCGGCGCGGGCAGGGTAGGTATCCGGCTGTCGCCCTTTGGTCGGTACGGCAGCATGCCGGCCGATCCGAAGGTCGAAGAAACACTGTTTTACCTTTGTCGCGAACTGAACCGTCGTGGCATCGCGTACCTGCATCTTCTCTACCAACTGATGCCCTCGGGTAACGCCCAGGACAGCCACTTCAACGAGTCGCACCTTAGCGAGTCTTTGTTGCGGAAGCTCCGTGATGGCTTCGCGGGAAGCATCATCTGGTGCGGCGGGTTCGATGCCGCGACGGCGCAAGCGGCGCTGGATAGCGGGCTGGTCGACCTGATCGCGTTTGGCCGTCCTTACATCGGCAATCCCGATCTGGTCGAACGCCTTCAGCAGCGCTGGCCGCTCGCCGAAGCCGACAGGTCGGCCTACTACACGCGGGACGGCGAGAAGGGCTATACCGACTTTCCGGTGAGTGATACGACGTATAACCCAGTGTTTTCCTAACAGACCCTATAAATGCGTGAACGCGCCACCACCTTGCTGGTGGCGAGATCCCATCACCTGTGAGACTTATGAGCAAGAAAACCTATCTTCTTACTGGCGCGACCAAGGGCATCGGGCGCGCTATCGCCGAGCGACTGGCCGCGGCGGGCCACCACGTCGTGGGCGTGGCGCGAAACATCGACGAGCCGGATTTCCCCGGCGAACTCGTTTCGATCGATCTGTTCGACCGCCAGGACACCGCGAAGCAATTGGCCGGGCTGGTATCAAAACACCGCTTCGACGGCCTGATCAACAACGTCGGACTGGTCAAGCTGGACCGCATCGACGACCTGAAGCTGGACGATCTCGATATCTCGTTCCAGGCCAATCTCGTATCTGCCGTCCAGGCCGTACAAGCCGTGTTGCCCGGCATGCGCGAGCGGGGTTTCGGCCGCATCGTCAACATCACGAGCCTCGTCGCGCTCGGCGGCTACCAGCGACGTACGACGTACGCAGGTACCAAGGCTGCACTGACGAGTTTCACGCGCAGCTGGGCGTTGGAGCTGGCCGAGACCGGGATCACGGTGAATGCCGTCGCGCCCGGGCCGATCGAAACCGAACTGTTTCGAGCAAATACACCCGCAGGGAGCGACGCGGAAAAGGCCTTCCTGGCCAGCGTGCCGATGCGCCGCCTGGGCCAGCCTGACGAGATTGCGGCGGCTGTCGCGTTCCTGCTTTCCGACGATGCGTCGTACATGACGGGCCAGACCTTGTTTGTCGATGGTGGCGCTTCCATCGGACGCGCCGCCATCTAACCGATGCTGGACCGCGATGGGGGGCCGGGCGGTCCGCGGCCCGGTCCCGCAAGGCATGACGAGGCACCTATCTGAGCAAAGCCTCGCCATTACGGGCAAAATAGGCGGCTCAGTCCGTGGGACAGCGCGTTCCCGTGTCTGGCGACGTACTGATTTTCTCGTTACGGAACAAGATCTTGAACACTCATACCGCGCCGAATGACGGCGTCGACGTCGATTCCGATGCCTTGCTGCTCGAGCGCTTGCGCGCCGCGGCACAGCTGCTCGAGTCGGTAGCCGCCGATCGGCTACTGCTCGACAGGCTGCCGGCGGATGACCGCCAGCGCCTGTACCAGGCGGTGGCGCAGGTCTATCACCCCGATCCGGGCGAGCGCCGTATCCGGTTGAAAGCTGCGCAGAAAGCGCGGCATGCCTCGAAGATCCAGGTCGAAGACACGGTGCTCAATCAGACCGGCATCCGCGCACTGCGTCGGAAGCCGGTATTCACCACGCCGAACGTGTTCGCGCCGGAAGGCTTCGAGGCCCATGACGTCGCGCCCGATGCCGACGCCACGCATCCTCGTGTATTGATCGAGCCCAAGCACTGCTATGTGTGCAAGCAGAAGTACTCGGCGATTCATTTCTTCTACGACCAGCTGTGCCCGACCTGTGCGGCGTTCAATTACGCCAAGCGCACCGAGTTGGTCGACCTGCGCGGGCGCGTCGCGCTGCTGACTGGCGGTCGTGTGAAGATCGGCTATCAAGCAGGCCTGAAACTGCTGCGCGCGGGCGCGGAGCTGATCGTCACAACGCGCTTCCCGCGCGACTCGGCGGCGCGCTATGCCGAGGAACCGGATTTTGGTGAGTGGGGCCATCGCCTGCAGGTCTATGGACTCGACCTGCGCCACACGCCCAGCGTCGAAGCTTTCTGCCAGGAACTCGTCGCCACGCGGCCGCGGCTGGACTTCATCATCAACAACGCCTGCCAGACCGTGCGTCGTCCGCCCGAGTTCTATGCGCACATGATGGAGGGTGAGACTGCCGCGTTGCACGACATGCCCGAGCACGTGCGCAAGCTGGTCGGGCACTACGAGGGACTGCGTAGCTCGAACATCCTTCCCGAGGCTGGCGTTCCGACGAACGCGCTGACCAGCGCTGCCGCCGACCTCCCCGGCCTGACCCGCGCCGCTGAGTTGTCCCAGGTGCCACTCCTGCCGGAAGAGCTCATCGCGCGAAGCCACTTGTTCCCCGAAGGAAGGCTCGACCAGGATCTGCAGCAGATCGACCTGCGCGAGCGCAATTCGTGGCGTTTGCTGATGGCCGAAGTGCCGTCGGTCGAGCTACTGGAAGTGCAGCTGGTCAACGCGATTGCACCGTTCATCATCAACGCGCGACTGAAACCCTTGATGATGCGCACGCCCGAACGCGACAAGCACATCGTCAACGTATCGGCGATGGAAGGTCAGTTCTATCGCAACTTCAAGACCACGCGCCATCCGCACACCAACATGGCGAAGGCCGCGCTCAACATGATGACGCGCACCTCGGCCACCGATTACCACAACGACGGCATCCACATGAACAGTGTGGACACCGGTTGGGTGACCGATGAAGATCCGGCGGAGCTGGCAGCGAAGAAGGTGCTGGAAGAGCGCTTCCACCCGCCGCTGGATATCGTCGACGGTGCCGCGCGGATCGTCGACCCGATCATCAGCGGGATCAACACCGGCGAGCATGTCTGGGGGCAGTTCCTGAAGGATTATCGTCCGACGGATTGGTGAGTCGGACAGAAGGCCCTCTGCTAATCCAGGATTCGAACAGCGAACTCGTTACCGCGCCCGGCGTCGATCGGCAAAGTCTGCGCGACATAGCCGTGCGCAGGGTCACGGATGTAGCCCAGATAGTCTTCGTCGAAGGCGTTTTCGGCGAGGACCACGGCGCCGGGTCGCAATCGGGGTTCAAGCAGCTTGAGCACCGGCAGGTAGAGCGACCAGGCCCCATCGATCAGTACCAGATCGATGTCGCCAGCGATGTCCTTGAGCGTTTCGAGTGCATCGCCCTGGCGAATGTCCACCAAGTCGGCGAGACCGGCCGATGCGATGTGCGCCCGGGCCCGCGCCACCTTGCCCGGCTCGAGCTCAGACCCGACCAGTTGCCCACCTCCGTTGTCACGCAACGCCGCGGCGAGATAGATGGTCGAGATGCCCATCGACGTACCAAATTCAACGATCCGGGTTGCCTTGGTGGCGCGCGCCATCGCGTAGAGAAAGCGGCCGTAGTCCGGAGTGACCGATAGAAAATGCTCCGCATGGTCGTTATAGACGGCGGGATAGTTCGCCCGTTCGTCGGCGATCAGCTGCGCAGCCGCTTGTTCGATCGTGTCGCCGGAAGCTTCCAGGGCCGCCATCATTTTCTGCATGAAAGGATGGTCCGCGGCCTCGGCATCCTGGTGAAGACGGGTCAGTACTTCGGTGACACGCGCACTGGTCATTGTACTCATGGTGACTCCTGCGCACGCTGGATGCCGGTCGGCCTCTACAGGTGCGATGCGGTACGATACGGGCCGCCAGCCATGACGTCATTACGAAGTATTGACAGATCATTATTCAATTACGCCAATGATTCAGGCAACCATCATGCCGCTACTGACCGAGCTTTCAGGCGAGTCCGACTGGGTTGAACCGGATGACGTGCCCCGCCAGGTTGTCACCTACGGCTTTGCATCGGAGACCTTTGGCGGCTTCGAACTCGAGCCGCATCGCCACGCAAAGAGCCAGCTTCTTCTCGTTCAACGCGGCGCACTGAGTTGCGAGGTTGAGGGCGGTTTGTGGATCGTCCCGCCGCGCAGCGCCATATGGATCCCTGGCGGTGCGGTTCATGCGATGAAGATGACGGGCGCGCTCGAAGGCTACGGTGTGTTTGTCGCCAGCGGCGCGGGCACGAACCTGCCGGCGAAATGCTGCGCGGTGTCGGTGACGCCCTTGCTGCGCGAGTTGCTGATTCGCGCGGCCAGCCTGCCGCTGTTCTATGAAGAAGGCGGTTCCCATACCCGCCTCGTCGCGGTGCTCATCGATGAAATGGCGGCTGCAAAAGCGGAAGACCTGCATTTGCCGATGCCGACGGATGCGCGCCTACGCTGTCTCGTCGATCGCATGATGGCAACGCCGGCTCACCGGGAAACGCTGGACGCCCTGGCCACGAGGGCGGGCATGAGCGCACGAACCATGGAACGGCTCATGAGATCCGAGACGGGCATGAGCCTTGGCCGCTGGCGACAACAACTCAGCGTCATGCTCGCCGTGAAATGGCTCGCTGGGGGCGCATCGATCCAACAGGTCACGGCCGATCTCGGCTACGAAAGCGTACCCAGCTTTGTCACCATGTTCCGCAAGGCCCTGGGTACCTCGCCGGGGCGTTACATGGCGGAGCGCTATTCGGGACTGACTTGACCATGCGAATGCATCAAGCCAGCCCCGTGCCCTACCGCTGAGTCAGTACTGATACTGCAACGTGACGCCAACCGTCCGTGGCTGGTTCAGCGCCACACGGCGCGTGGTCGGCAAGTCCGCCGAGATGGCGACCGGCAGATCCGTCTCGCCACGCTTGTCGAACAGGTTGGTCGCGTAGAGCGAGATATCGAAGCCGTTGCGACCTTCCACGCCCATGCGGATATTGGTGGTGGCGAAGCCGCCGCGGCGATAGAACGGGCTGTCGCGGTCGTACAGGAAGTTTGAATTGCCAACGTAGCTGACATCGGCGCGCATGAAGCCGTCGTACTGCACATTGACCCGGTGACGGTATTCGGCCGAGACCGAACCGGTGAAGCGCGGCACGTTGACGAGACGGTCGCCGTCCTTCGCATCGGTGCCGGGAACGTCGTTTTTCAGGTGCGCGTCGTTGTAGCTGAAGCCTGCACCCAGGGTCACCGAGTTGACGGGCAGGAACTTGATTTCCAGTTCCGCACCCTGGCTGACGGCCTTACCGAAGTTGGCCGTGATGTTGTAGCCGCAACCGAGCACGATCTGCTGCTGCACGTGGTTCCAGTCGATGTGGTAGACGGACGCATCGACGAGCAGGCGCTTTTCCAGCCACGCGCTCTTGAAGCCCAGCTCGTAGTTCCACAAGGTATCCGGGTTGTACTTGTTCAACTGCGACTGGCTGAGGCCGAGGCCGGCCACTTCCGTACCACACAACGCGGCGGGTGCCGGATTGTTCGGGCCACCCGGTCGATAGCCCTGCGAGGCCGTGGCGTAGACCATGTTCTCCGGGCTGATCTGGTACTGCAGGGTGAACTTCGGCGTGCTGCCGTAATCCTTCGAGTTGCTGTGTACCGTGCTCGGGCCACCGTTGAGCAGGCCGTCGCCGCCCTGCGAGAAGCCCTGCTTGACCTCGAACGCACGGATGCCCGCGCTGGCCTTCAGCTTATCGGTGATGTTCCAGGACAGCTCGCCGAACACCGCGTACTCGTCGAGCGTCGCGTTACGTGTACCCGCGTAGATCGTCGAGTAAGCCGGGAACGGATTGTTGAACGTCTGGTTGAAGCCGGCCGGGTAGGGGATCGACGATTGAAGCGGTGCATTCACGTCGTGGTAGAACGCACCGAGGATGCCCTGCACGGGACCGTCGAAGTTGCTGGTTGCCCGCACTTCCTCGGTGAATTCCTTGTTCTTGTAGCTGCCGTACATCGTGGTCGGGTAGACCGTGGGCAAGCTGAAGAAGTAGTTGATCACCTTGGAGCTGTCGTCGCGAATATTGACGTCGCGGGTGAAGTACGAGGTGGACGACATCAGCTCGAACGCATCGAACTGCTTGTGGATCGCGATATTGGAGATCGTCGACTTCTGCACGTTCGCTTCGTTGACGTCGCGCACCTGGTACGGGTTATCGAGCGTCGCGGGGATCTTGTCGTAGGTGAACGGCGATCCCAGCTTCGAGTACTGGTAGATGAAGCTCGGCGTGATGGACAGCGTATCGTCCGGCTTGATCAGCATCGCGACGCGCGCGCCGTAGGTCTTATAGGTGTTGACGTTGTCCTTTTTCTTGCCGTCCGGATCCGCCTCGAGATAATTGGTCGGCGAGATCGGGTAGCGGTCGATATAGCCGTCATCGTCGCGGTAGTAGGCGGACACACGCAGCGCGACCTTGTCCTTGATCAGCGGGACATTGAGCACGCCGTTGACGTTGGCATTGGGACCGCCATGGTAGGTGCCCGAGACGTCCGTCTTGATGCGTGCCTCGACAAAGTCCAGATCCGGCTGATTGGTGACGTACTTGACCGTGCCACCCATGGAGCTGGAGCCGTAGATCGTGCCCTGCGGACCGCGAAGGACTTCGACGCGCTCGATGTCGAACACCGAGGGATCGATGACGCCACGCGTCGACAGCAGCGCGGCATTGCTCGAGGCGGCGATCGGCACGTCGTCGAGGTAATAGCCCACGGTCGCCGCCGAGCCTGCGCTGGACGAGATGCCGCGGATGATCAGGTTGTTTTCGCCGGGACCCGACGACGCGACGGTCAACGCCGGCGCGATGCGCGCCAGGTCGCTGAGGCTGGTCACGCCTTGCCGCTCGAGCTGCTCGCCGGTCAGTGCGGTCATGCTGATCGGCACCTTCTGGATGTCCTGCTCGCGCTTGGCGGCCGTGACCGTGATGCCTTCAAGCGTCTGCGGTGTATCGGACGCCTGGGCTTTTTTCTTTTCGCTGGCGGGGGCGTCCTGGGCACTGGCCACGGTGGAGGACAGGGCTATGGACAACAGGGCCGTGTAGAGCAGCGTGCGCTTAAGATCGTGATTCATGAAACTCCCCCGCAAATCGGCTTGATGGAAGGCTGCCTGTAAGAGGGCAAGCCTTCGGCGCACGCTCGTCGATGCGAGCGTGTTCTTTGAGTGCGTGTGCGTTATCCCCGGGCGTCGATCGCCCTTGCTCGGTTGATGCCGGAACGTCCTGACCGGCAGCGCCTTCGATCCCCTGGCACCGATATAGCCGTCTGAACTGCGATTGCTGCAGTGCACACTCCGTGATTTCGATCAGATCAAAAAGTTTTGATGGAGTCAAGCTTTTACGTTACGATCAGGTTGCAATCGCAGATAGCCATCCAAAAGGGTCGGATCTACTTCTCTCGTGCACAAGGGGTGTCATGAAAACCACGTCCGTTCTTCTCTGTGCCTTGAGCGCAGTGGTGGCGACCGCCACCGTGTCGGCTGAAACACCGGCTGTGCCAACCGCCCAGGCTATCAAGCAGACGCTCGACGCCAGCGCCGCGGCCTGGTCCGCCGGCGATCTGAAGACTTTCATGGAGTGCTATGAGCGTGCCCCGGGCACCCGCTACGTGAGCTCCAGCGGCGTCATCGAGGGCTACGACGCCATCGAAGCCATGTACGCCGCGCGCTTCAAGAAGCCGGGCGGGACTTTTGGCAAGCTCACCCTGGAACTGATCGACGTGAAGCCATTGGGCTCCCAGTACGCCTTCGTCGTCGGCCGATACCACCTCAAGCCGGACACGGGTGCCGAGATCTCGGGTATCACGACGCTGCTGTTTCACAAGGTGGGTTCGCGCTGGCTGATCAGCAGCGATCACAGCTCGTAACGATGGCGGGCGGACGAGCGACGCCGGACAAAGCCGCGGGGCTGAGCATCGGCTCGGCGATTCGCGACCGACGACGTGGCCTGGGTCTCACCCTGAAAGGCCTCGCCGATAGCTCGGGACTTTCCATTCCGTTCCTATCCCAGGTCGAGAGGAATCTTGCGTCCCCGTCGCTGTTGTCCCTGGAAGCCATCGCCCAGGCACTGAACGTCGATGTCGACTACTTCGTCGGCGTCCCCACGCCGGGGCAGATCGTCTGCCGATCCAACGAGCACGACCGGATCGACCTCGAATCGCCGGTCGTCTACGAACGACTGAGCGGCCGGCATGCCGAGCGCAAAATGGAAGCGCTCCGGTTGATCGTTCCGCCCGGCCTCGTGGCACCCACGATTCATAGGGAAGGCGAGGGCTTCTGGTACATCCTCAGCGGCACGCTCGAAATGACGGTCGGTCGGAAGAAGTTCGTTCTGAACGCTGGTGACAGCGCGCACTTCGACCAGCGGCACCCCTACAGCATGCGTAACGTCGGCAAGTCCGAGGTCCGCATGATCTGGGTGGGAACGCCGGCGATATTCAAGGACTGACACCCAGACCCAGACATTCGTATGCGGACTGTGGGATTCTCGACGACTCGCTAACCCAAGGATGCACGCATGTCGCCAGAGCTCCGTTCGCGTGGACTACGCCGCCTCTCCGCCGCATTGGCGGCCCTGGTCGCCGTTCCGGCGTTTGCCAGCCCGCCGCTGGCCACCCTGGTCTTTCGCGACGGCGGCCGGCCCGTCCTTTCGATCACCGATCCGAAGGGCGCGCCGCTGGTGGACGAGACCCTTGGTCTCACCACCGCCGATGCCGACCTCGCGCAGGGCATGACGCTGGCCACGACGCAGACGCGGCAGTTCACCGAGCAGTACCGCATGACGACCGGCAAGCGCCTCGAAAGGAAGGCGAACTTCGCCGAGACGCGTTACTCCTTGCGCAACGCCGCCGGCCAGAAGCTCGACGTGGTCGTTCGGGTAGCCAATGACGGCGTGGCGTTTCGTTATGAGCTCCCCGGCGTGAAACAGGCCACCGTGCTCAACGAGGCCACGAGCTTCGCGATTCCCACCGATGCCAGGGCGTGGCTGCTGCCTTACGGTCCTCAGTACGAAAAGGAAAGGATAGAGACGACGGCCGGTACCGCCGCGTCGGGTGAGTACGGCTACCCTTCCTTGTTTCGCATCGGCCAGAGCTACGTGCTGGTCACCGAGGCCAATGCCGACGGTAGCTACGATGGAAGCCGGCTGTCGCATCTCGTCGGCACGAGCACGTGGAAGCTGACCCTTGCCGATGCGCGCGTCGATAGCAACGGCGTCACCCCCTGGCGCACGGTCATCACCGGTGACCTTGCCACCGTGACGGAATCGACCCTGGTCGATGACCTCGCCGACGCATCGAAACTGTCCGATGTTTCCTGGGTGCGCCCGGGCAAGGTCGCGTGGTCCTGGCTCAGCGAGCACGATAGTCCCTCCGATCCCGTGCGGCAGCGCGCCTATGTGGACTTCGCGGCGCGCAACGGCATCCCCTACGTACTCGTGGACGAAGGCTGGAAGGACGCCTGGGTTCCCGACCTGGTGCGTTACGCCAACGCGAAGCACGTCGACATTCTGCTCTGGTTTCACTGGTCGAACCTCGACACGCCTGCGAAACGCATCGCGGCGTTGACCAAGGTGAAGGGGTGGGGCGTCAAAGGGGTCAAGATCGACTTCATGGAGTCGGATTCGCAGGCACGTTTTCAGTGGTACGACGCGACGCTGGCCGATGCCGCCCGCCTGCAGTTGATGGTGAACTTCCACGGCGCGACCGTGCCGCATGGCCTGGCGCGGACGTGGCCGCACCTGATGACGATGGAAGGCGTGCGCGGTGCGGAGAACGATCCGCCCGCCGTCGGCAATACGATCCAGCCGTTCACGCGGAACGTCGTGGGCTCGATGGATTACACCCCCGTGGCCTTCGACGCCGGACGCAAGGAGGCGAGCATCGCGCATGAACTGGCCTTGCCGATCGTCTTCGAATCCGGCTGGACGCACCTGGCCGATCGCCCGGAGGCCTACGAGTCGCGCCCGGTCGCCCTGGCGTTCCTCGACCAGATTCCAACCGTGTGGGACGAGACGCGACTCGTCGCCGGGACACCCGGCCAGGACGCCGTCTTCGCCCGTCGTCGTGGCAGCCGGTGGTTCATCGGAGCCATTGCCGCAGGGCCTGCGCGCCGGCTTACCGTACCCCTGGCCTGGCTGAAGGGAGGCACATGGCATGCGGACATCGTTCGCGACGGCGTGGGTCGGGGCGATGTCGTGCACAGCGCCCAGAATGTTGCTTCCGATGGCAACTTGTCGTTTGATGTGCCGGTGAATGGCGGCTTCGCGGCCATCGTATGCCCGGCGGAGCAGGCGCAGACGGCGAAGGGCTGCTACGACTAGCGAATGTGCGCTGGCGTGTATCCAGGAGGACGAACCATGTTTCGGACGGTCGCTCGGACACTCATGCTGATGGCGCTCGCGGCTGCGCCGCCGTCAGGGCTCGCCTGGACGCAACAAGCAAGCATGCCGCCCCCTGCCGTGCCGGGCAGCTACGCACGCGTCAATGGGACCGAGCTCCATTACGAAGTTCGTGGCAACGGCCAGCCGCTCGTCATGTTGCACGGCGGGGTCGATCCCTCCGAGATGTTCGGCGCGCCGCTTGTCGAGATGGCGAAGCACTTCAAGGTGATCGCCATCGATGCCCGGGGGCACGGCTTCAGCAAGGATACGAACGCGCCCTGGTCATGCGAGCAGGCCGCCGACGATGTCGCCGCGGTGCTTACGCAGCTCAAGATCGATAAGGCGAGCGTGATGGGCTACTCGTTCGGTGGTGCGATCGCATTGCAATTTGCGATCCGGCATCCCGACAGGCTCGACAAGCTGGTCATCGTCTCGGCGGCGTATGCCAGCAAAGGCCAGTACCCTGAAGTCAGGACCGCGTTCGAGCAGATGCCAGCCATGGCCGATTCGATCGGTGGCGAGATCGCCAAGTCGCCTCTCGGCAAGAAGTATCCCGGCGTCGACTGGCCGACCATGATGCGCAAGACAGGCGAACTCAACCGACAGGACTTCGACTGGTCCACTGGCGTGCGTGGCATCAAGGCGCGGACACTGCTGGTGTTTGCCGATGCGGATTTCATCCGGCCCGAGCACATCGCCGAGTTCTACAAGCTGCTCGGCGGCGGCCAGCGCGATGCCGGTTTCGATGGATCGCTGCGCTCGCCGAACGAGTTGGCCGTCATCCCCGGGACCACGCATTACACCCTTATGGCGTCGCCGGCGGTAACGCAGTATTCGACCGCGTTCCTGGCGCACCAGATCGTGTTGTAAGGGCCTATCGGTCCTTGACGACTTTTCGTCCTTTCTTCCTGGACGCTGCCGCGTAGCGCTCTTCGCCCTCGACGAACTTGTCGTAGTAACGCACGACCATCTCGGCGACTTCCGTGTTGATGACATCGCCGTCCATCGTCGGGTTGTCCACGACCATTTCCGTGGCGGCGTACATCACTTCGGTAGAGAGGCGCATCGCCACGCGCAGGGCTTCCGGGTCCGCACTCGGGTAGCGATCGCGCAAGCCCTTGTACGAGGTCTCGGCCACGTCGTCATGCGAATCCAGACGGATGTGGCGGAGCGTCGGTACCGCGCGAAGCGCGCGCATGATCCACACGGCGCCAGGGAAAGCGAGCGTTGCCGCATTGATCGCGGCCTGCATGTCGCGCAGGCCACGGATGCTCGCCTCGCGTGATCCGTCGTAGTCGAGTGCCTTTTCCTCTTCCAGCCACGCCCGATACGCCTTGTTCTGGCACTTCATCAGGCGCTCGCCGAGCTCGTTGAGAATGGCGTACTTGTTCGGAAAATACCGATAGAGGGCAGGCGGCGAGAGGCCCGCCTGCGCACAGATCAGGTTCGTCGAAAGTCGTTCCACACCCACTTCGCCAAGCAGGCGCGAGGTGACCTCGAGAATCGACTCGAAGGTCTGTTGCGACCGTTGCTGCATGGGCTGTTGCTTCGTGTCCAGCGGGATCGTCGGACGCGCATCGGGCTTCTTCCGACGCGTAGCGCTTTTCATGGGGTGACCTCGACGAGGATCTTCGCAAGTTCTGGCGAAGAGAAGATGGTTCCGGATGATACTAATTTCACGTCAAAACTCTGTCATGTGCACACAGTAGCTTTAACTACTGTTTTCCCCAACCCCCCACCTCCCAGGTATTCCCACATCCCCTCGGGCTCGACAGAGCTGGCCGTGGCGGGTAACCGCGCGGCCGATTTACGCAGGAGTTTCAGCGCAATGCATCACGCCGTACGTTTTGGATTTGGTCTGGCTGCGCTCGCGGCCGCTATCAGCGCCGCCGCGGAAACCACGGAAGCGGATATCACGAAGCAAACGACGAACCTCCAGGGCGTCGCCGTCACCGCGGGCATCGACGACCCGAACCTGGCGCCGCCCGGCAGTGCGGCGGCCCTCGCACCCACGCAGGGCAACCTGTTCGAGATCGAGCCGCAGTCGGTCCTCAGCCGCAACTTCATCCAGACGATCGCCACACCGAAGGCGGACTACCTCGCGCTGCTTGAGCTCACGCCCTCCGCGGTGAACGCGTCGCCGAACGGCGCAGGTCTTTCGAGCAAGAGCGGCACCATTCGCGGCTTCCAGGACGGCGAATACGACGTCACGTTCGACGGTATTCCGTTCGGCGATCCGGGCGCGTTCGGTCACGCCACCACCGCCTTCTTTCCCGGGCCGTCGCTGGACAAGGTGGTGGTCGACCGTGGTCCGGGTACGGCGAGCAACCTCGGTAATGCGACCTTTGGCGGCACCGTGGCCCTGTACTCGGCGCCGACGACCGACAAGCCTTCCGGTGAAGTTTCTGCGATGTACGGCAGCGGTGCCACCTGGCAGGTGGCCGGTTCCGGCAACACCGGCGCGATGAACAAGATCGGCACCGAGGCTTCGGTCAACTACAGCCACACCGAGTCCAATGGCCTGATCGACGATGCGGGCTTCCGCCAGGACAACGTGCTGTTCAAGGTGAAGCAGCCGCTCGGCGAGAACACGACGCTGACCCTCGTCGCCGATTACAACAAGGTGAAGTGGAACACGTTCACCGCCCAGCCGAAGAAGCGTACCGACATCCTCGGCCTGGAGTTCGGCGGCCTGAATAACGATCCGACGTCGCAGGGCTTTGCCAACTACAACATCGACGATCGTCATGCGGACTTCGAATACCTCCAGCTCCATGGCGACTACGGCGACTGGCGCGTCGACAACAAGTTCTATACCTATGGCCTGCGCGACAGCGGCCCGGGTGGCGTCGACCTGCTCGGCAACACACCGAACATCGCGCTGTTGCCCAACGGGGGTGTCCCGGGCGCGATCAACCACAGCCGTTACCGCGCGGCAGGTGATTTCCTCACGGCCGAGAAGGACCTCGGCAGCGGCTGGCTCGAGAGCACCCTGAAGGCCGGTATCTGGGCCGAGCGCACCTATCAGGTGCAGGACCAGGTCACCGTGGATCTTTCGACGATGACACCGCGCGTCCTCAAGGGCGAACCGAACGCCAACATCATCGATACCAGCCAGCACACGAATACCACGCAGAGCTACGTCGAGATCAACTGGCACCCCACGGAGAACCTCAGCATCGTCCCGGGTGTGAAGCAGATCGTGTTCGACCGCACGCTGGACGGCGTCTCCAACTTCCTGCCCGTCGGTGGCGATGGCCACTTCGCGACCACGCTCACCTCCGTGGCGGCCAACTACCGGTTCTCGTCGAACATCGCCGTGTATGCGCAGGTCGCCAAGGGCTTCCAGGCACCCAAGGTCAACGTGATCCAGGGGCCGGCCGGCCATATCGATCCCCAGACCACCACGAACTACCAGGCCGGGCTGGTCTGGAAGACCCCGACCACCGTGGCGGACATCGACGTTTACTACATCGACTTCGGCAACCTCGTCAGCAGCATCGACGAGCCGATCGGCCCGGGTGGCTCGTTGATCAGTGTGTTCGTGAATCAGGGCGGCGTGGTCTACAAGGGCGTGGAAGGTGAGCTGACGCATATCCTGGGCGATACCGGCTTCAGCGTCACGGCGAACGGCAGCGTCAACAGCGCGTACTCCAAGACCACGCACCTGCAGATCTCCAACTCGCCCATGTCGACGGCCGATGTCGGCTTCATCTACGACCAGGGTCCGCTGTACGGCTCGTTCCTGGTCAAGTACGTGGGCACGCGTTTCACCGGTGTGGGCGAGACCAGCGGTGCCACGTACAACCCGAACACCAAGCTGCCCAGGTACAACTACACCAACTTCAATATCGGCTATCGCTTCACCCCTGACCTGAGACTGCAATTGTCGACCAATAACCTGTTCGACCACCGCACGGCAATCCAGGGCAACGGCCTGGCGAAGGATCCCACCTTCTACTACCTCGCTGGTCGCAACTACACCGTGCAAGCCACCTATACGTTCTGATCGTCAGGTTGAACAGGAAAGTCCATCGATGCATACCCTTTATTCCCTGGCGCGGCGCACCCTCGCGGTCGCCGTTGCTTCCCTCGTCCTGGCGACTCCCGCCGCCCTAGCCACCGACCACGCCGCCGACGTCGATCCATTCATCGGCTCGGACTGGTTCGGCGAGGTCTTCGTCGGTGCCACCATGCCCTTCGGTATGGTGAAGGTCGGCCCCGACGTACGCGATTACGGCTATCGGAAAGGCTTCCAGAGCACAGGCGACATTCGCGGGTTCTCGCATCTCCACCTGAGTGGAGGCTCCGGCAAGTACGAGAACGCCCGCGTCATCGCGACCACCGGCGATCTCGAGCCGGGCACCTTCCATTCGCCACGCGCCAACGAAGTGGCCAGTCCGGGTTACTACGCCGTGGACCTCACGCGCTATCAGGTGAAGGCGGAACTCACCGCCACCCGGCGCATGGGCATGCACCGTTATACCTTCGCCAAGGATGGCGATGGCCATGTGACGCTGGACCTCGATCTGCTCTACAAAGACACCGGCGAAGAATCCCAGCAGTTTCTCGGTGGCGACCTGCGCGTGGTCTCACCGACTGAGATCGTCGGCGTGGGGCACTATGCCGGCGGCTGGAACGAAGGCGGTCCCTATGACGTCTTCGTGGACATGATCGTCGATACGCCGGCGGCATCGACGCGTACATGGCTCGACAAGGCCGTGAGTAACGCCGCGTCGGTGCACGCCACCAGCGCGATGCCGCTCGGCGCATCGTTCGATTACCAGGTGAAGGCAGGGCAGGCGATCCAGGCCAAGGTCGGCATCTCCTTCGTGAGCGAAGCACAGGCCCATCGCAATGCCACGGAAGAGTCGCACGGCTGGAACTTCGACGACGTACACCAGGCGGCCGTTGCCGCATGGAACAAGGCACTTGGCCGTATCGAGATCGCCGGTGCGGACGAAACCCACCGCCGTACCTTCTACACGGCGCTGTATCACACGATGATGATGCCCTCCGATCACACGGGTGAGAATCCGAAGTGGACGTCGGCCGAACCGTATTACGACGATTTCCAGGCGATATGGGACACGTTCCGCAGTCAGGGGCCGCTATTGACCCTGATCGCACCGGACGTGCAACGCGATATCGTGCGATCGCTGGTGGACACCTACCGCCACGCCGGTTACATGCCCGATGCCCGTGTCGGCAACGACAACGGTCGCACCCAGGGTGGCAGTAATGCCAACGTACTGGTGGCCGATGCGTACGTGAAGGGGCTTACTGGCATCGACTACGCCACCGCGTTCAAGGCGATGGTGAAGGACGCCACGGTGGCACCGGCCGACGCACGCAAGGAGGGACGCGGCGGACTGGAGACGTATAACCGTCTGGGCTACGTGGCCCAGCCGACCGAGCGTGCAGGCTCACGTACGGTCGAATACGCCTACGACGACTTTACCATCGCCGAAGTGGCCTGCGGCCTGGGTTACCAGGACGAGGCGAAGCTGTACCGCGCGCATGCCGGCAACTGGGCGAACCTGTGGGACACGACGAGCGAACAGGAGGGCGTCACCGGCTTTCTCCGCCCACGCAACGAAGACGGTAGCTGGGCGCCGCAATACCTGGTCCGTCGCGGCACCTGGCCGGATTTCTACTACGAAGGCGACCTGTGGACCTATTCGCTTTATGCACCACAGGACGTGCGTAAGCTGATCGCGATGTCGGGCGGTAACGAGGCCTTCGTGAAGCGACTGGATACGGTCTTCGACAACCTGCATTTCGATGTCACCAACGAGCCAGGCTTCCTGATTCCGGACCTTTACCTCTGGGCAGGCCGTCCCGACCTGGCCGCCGATCGCATCACGACCTTCCTGCATCGGGCGTTCGGCGCGGATCGCGCCGGCATTCCGGGCAACGACGATTCCGGCGCGATGTCCAGCTGGTACGCCTTCCAGTCGATGGGTTTCTATCCGAATCCCGGCCAGGACGTCTACCTGATCGGCACGCCGTCGTTCCGCGAATCGACGATCGATCTGGGTGCCGGCAAGACCTTTACCGTGCGCGCGGAGAACTTCACGCCGGATGGGAAGAACCGCTATGTACAGTCGGCGACATTGAACGGCATGCCGCTGGACGCCGCGTGGTTCCGCCATAGCCAGATCGCCAGGGGCGGCACGCTGGATCTGGTGATGGGGCCGTCGCCGTCCCGCTGGGCGACGAACTCGCCGCCGCCGTCGATGTCCGACGCCGACTTCTCCCTTTGCCCGCGCCATAGCCGCTGATCGACTCCGAGGATATCCATGCTTGCTCTTCGTACGTATGTGCTGCCGATTGCCGCAGCCGTCTCCCTGGTCGCCTCCGCCTCGCTGTTCGCTGCGACGAGCGACATCCGTATCAACCAGATCCAGGTCATCGGCACGCATAACAGCTATCACGCCGGTTTCGCCCCCAGCGCCCGCCGGGTGATGCAGAAAGAAGCGCCCAAGGAGTTCTTCGCCATCGATTACAGCCATCCGTCCTTGACCCGCCAGCTCGACGACGGCGTGCGCCAGGTCGAACTGGATGTGTTCTCGGACGCCAAGGGCGGCCTGTACCTCGATCCCGCGATCGATCACATGATCGCCCTCAACGGTCTCCCGGCTGATCCGCCGACGGCGGCGCCGGGTACCTGGGAAAAGCCGGGCTTCAAGGTCATGCACATCCAGGGTGTCGACCAGCGCAGCACCTGCCAGCCGTTCACCGCATGCCTGGCCGAACTGCGCGCCTGGTCGAAGGCCCATCCGGGACATACGCCGTTGTTCGTGCTGATCGAGACCAAGCAGGAACCATTGAAGGCGAAGATCCCCACGGCAACGCCGGAGCTGTTCACGCCCGCCGTGTTCGACGCCCTTGACGCAGAGATCGCCTCGGTCTTCCCGCGTAACGAGATGGTCGTCCCCGACGATGTACGCGGCAGGCACGCCAGCCTGGACGAAGCCGTGCGTGAGGGCGGCTGGCCGACGATGGACAAGGCAAGCGGAAAGGTCGTCTTTTTGCTCGATCAACGCAAGATGGAAAGCGTCTACAGCGACGGCCATCCGTCGTTACGCGGCCGCCTGATCTTCACCAATGCGACGCCCGGGGCGGACGATGCCGCGTTTACCGAGTGCAACGAATGCTCGGCCGACGAGATCAATGCGCTGGTGCGCCGTGGTTATATCGTGCGTGCGCGCACCGACGATCCGGCCCAGGGGCAGGGGCTGAAGAACGACGGCTCGCGCCGCGATGTGGTGTTGAGCAGCGGCGCGCAGCTCATCAGCACCGACTACCCAGCCGGAGAGCCGTCGGAGCATGGGTACTCGGTGGGCTTTCCGGGTGGCGTGACGGTGCGGTGCAATCCTGTGCTGACGAAGAAGGGGCAGTGCATGGATGCCGCTCTAGGTGCCGTCCGGAAGTGATTCACGATCGATCCGTGTGACACGACGGCGTCTCGAAGCCACGGGGCGTCGTCGCTTCTAACTCGGCATCCTCTAGCAGGAGGATTCCAGCCAGGGTCCCGCTGTGGCAAGCTTCGTCCACCACAGGACAGGAGCGCCACGATGGTCATGGTCAAGGAATGGCGGCATGCGGTAACCGTATGCCTGGTGTTTGCGATGGGAACGGTTGCGGTGCAGCCGATTGACGCGACAGACGTGGCAGAGGCGACGCACAAGCTCACCGTCGCCAGTGATACGCCGCCATCGCAGGCCGATGTGAAGGAAGTGGCCGACGCCGTCCTCGATATCCGTGCAGGGAAAATCCAGCGGGCCATCGATGGTCCCCTGACCGATGTCGTCAACCGTTACGAGAAGCAGTACGGCAACAGCTCCGATGTTGTGTTCTCGGCACGCGGACCCGTCCAGGGATTGCTGTATCTGGCGACGACCGCGTCCAACCATGCATTCAAAGGCAGCGGCAATGCCGTTGACGTCGGACCCGCCTGGTCCATGGCCTATTGGGCGCGTGGCTACGGCTATAGCGAGATGAATCGCTATCCGGAAGCGGAAGCTGAGCTGAAGAAAGCACTGGCCCTGTCGCCGCGTGATGCCCAGTATGCATCGGAACTCGCTTACGTGTATCAGATGCAAAAGCGCTTCAGTGAGTCGCTGGCACTCTTTGAAGGCGTCAACGCCATGCTCGATACCATGGACGGATGGACAGATGCAGCCAAGACCGAGTACCGCTGCAAGGCGCTTCGCGGGCAGGGCTATGATCTCGTTGAACTCAAGCGCTACGACGAAGCCCAGGCAGCCTACAGCGCGTGCGTCGCGTTGATCCCGGGTGAACCGAAGTCCCTCGCCGAGCTCGAGTACATCAAGAGCGTGCGGGCCAAGGGAGGCTGAGAAGGCATGATCCGTCGTCATGACATGTTGTGGGTAGCGATCGGTCTGTCTGCGCTTTTGTGCGTATCGGCCTGCGTCCAGGCGCAGTCGGCGTCCCGACCCGAAGTGACCGAATGGACCTGGGAGGTCCGACCCGACCAGGTCGATCAGAAGCTGCCAAACGTTCTGCTGGTCGGTGATTCGATCACTCGCAACTACTTCCCGGAAGTACAGCAAGAGCTCAAGGGCAGGGCAAATGTGTACCTATTCGCTGCGTCGACCAGTCTTGGCGATCCACGCCTGGATCGGCAGTTGAAAGACTTCGCTGCCTTGGAGGGCGTGACCTTCAACGTCGTTCATTTCAATAACGGGATGCATGGCTGGGCTTATAGCGAGAAGGAGTACGCGGCGTCGTTCCCGGGTTATGTCGCGACGCTGCGACAGATTGCCGTTGGCGCGCATCTCATTTGGGCATCGACGACTCCCGTGAAGAAGGCCAGTACACCTGGCCCCTCAAACGAGCGCATCGAGGCAAGGAATGCCGAGGCGTTGCAAGTCATGACCCATGAGTCCATTGCCGTGGATGACCAGTACGGGCTGATGGTGCGCCATCCGGGTTTCTACATGGATGACGTTCACTTCAAGCCGGAGGGTTCGAGCCTGCAGGGTAAGCAGGTCGTGGGCGCCATCGAAAAGTACCTGAAGTGATCCCGGACCGGATTCATGCCTAAGACCAAGAAGTGGCTGATCGCAGCCATTGCCATCACGTACGTGGTGGCTGCGCTCCTTTCAATCCTGATCGACGACGGCTCTCTATCCGAGAGCACGCGCGCCTCTATCCTGAATGTCGTTGACCTGTTTGGTGTATCTGGGCGACTTTCATCCGAGTCGAGTTTCCCGCACATCGCGCAAGTCTACTTCTCGTTCTGCATACTTCTTTACCCGATGTTTTTTGTGTTCTTCATGCTTGCATTCTGGGCACCGACGCTGCCGAGCTACGCGGAGCGAATCCGCGGGATGGCCCGAATCCAGTTTTTTCTCGGCGGGTTATTCCTGAGCGGCATCGGAGTACTCCTGCCTGCCGCCATTCGCGGACAAGATTCTCGCTTGT
Organism: Luteibacter rhizovicinus DSM 16549; assembly: GCF_001887595.1. Lineage (NCBI taxonomy): Bacteria > Pseudomonadati > Pseudomonadota > Gammaproteobacteria > Lysobacterales > Rhodanobacteraceae > Luteibacter > Luteibacter rhizovicinus. The sequence goes on along the minus strand of NZ_CP017480.1, from coordinate 4,022,875 downwards.
TCCCGATTGGCAGCTCAACGTGGGGCTTGATCGGTTTCGGCTGGATGCCGTATGCAGGCGGTGCGTTGGCACTGGCACTCGGGCTGTCCGCACTATTTCGCTCGCTCAGGACGTGAAACAGTCACTCTGCCTATTCGGCGGCACGTGTCCCGTTGCTTCGCATCAGGTCCTGGTCGCTTCGATGGCCGTCAGAAGCCGCTCGCTCGCGTCAGAGTAGCCCTGGTCCTCGAGCACGGTCGGCAGTTGCTCCAACTGCGCCTGCGTCATCCCTATGTTCCGGCTGATCCGTACATGCGCCAGCAACTGGGCCTCGAGTCCCTTCGGCGAGGCGAGCGCGCCGATCGTCGCGATTTCCCTGCTGATCCAGTCCAGGTTGTCCCGGGAAAAGATATCGCCGAACACGTGTGCCTTGACGTATCGATCGGCGGCCGGTGCGAAGTCGAATACGGCGCCTTTCGCAGGCGCGCCGATCAGTTTGGTCTGATTCGCCGTGCCTACGCGGAGTGCGTCGTAATCGGAAGGCGGCGGACCTGGCGCGTCGCCCTCGGCATCATCGTGGCCCGCGGCTTTGCGGGTCTCCAGCACCTTGATCAGTTCGCCCAGCGCATTGAGGCTACGGGGGAATCCGGCATATGCATAGAGTTGCACCAACACTTCACGGCAGGTGCTGATGGTCAGTCCATGGGAAAGACCGTTGTCCAGCGCGCTACGGAGAGCGTCGAGATCGCTGATCGCCGTGGACGCGCTGATGGCGACGATGGCTCGCTGATCTTTCGTGAGAGGGCTTTCGATGGCTTCGTTCATTTGAGTTTCCTGGATGCATCATCCGGAAAGGACCGGATGATCACCCGGACACTGTAACCGCGGCCGTCATGCCGAAGACACGATGCCGACGATTGCTCTCATGAAGCTTTTTCATCAATGCGCCTCGGCGCCGCCGACGCGAGTGAGCAAGGCCTCGCACGCATCATTCAAGTGCGTGACCTGCAATTGCTTGCCTTGTTGCGCATAACGGCGCCGCAGCGCTTCGATCGCCTCGACGGCCGAATGATCGTCCAGGTGCGCCCCGGAGCAGTCCAGCTCGACATGAGCCGGATCGGCATCTACGTCGAACATCGCCTGCAGTCGCGCCGTGGCTGCGAAGTACAGCGTGCCCTGCAGACGATAGCGGCGACCGCCGTTGGGAAGATCCTCACGATTCACGCTGAGGTGATCGGCGTGCTTCCAGGAAAAGGCGATGGCGGAAATCAGAACACCACACAGAACGGCAGTAGCAAGATTGGCGAAGACGGTGATGACCGTGACGGCGACAATGGTCAAGGCATCGGTCAGTGGCAGCCGGCGCAGCAACGGCACGCTTCCCCAGGCAAAGGTCTTCTGCGCCACTACGAGCATGACGCCGAGCAGTGCGGCCAATGGAATACGCTCGATCAACGGCGAAAGGAACAGCACGAAACACATCACCAGCACGCCGGCCGTGATGCCGGACAGGCGTGTGCGCCCGCCTGAGGTGAGGTTGATCATGGTCTGGCCGATCATGGCGCAGCCACCCATGCCACCGAATAGCCCTGACACGACGTTAGCAGCGCCCAGCGCCATGCACTCGCGATTGGGCTGGCCTTCGGTGGCGGTGATTTCATCGACCAGGTTGAGCGTAAGCAGGGTTTCCAGCAGGCCGACCATGGCCATCACCAGCGCATACGGAAACACGATTTTCAGCGTATCCAGCGTCCACGGCACCTGCGGCCAGTGCAGGAAGGGCAGGCCGCCCTTGATGGAAGCGATATCGCCGACGGCGCGGGTGTGCACGCCGAACAGCTGCACGATCAGGCTGACGATGACGATCGATGCCAACGCCGAGGGCACGACGCGGGTAAGCCGGGGCAGCACGTAGACCACCAGCATCGCTACGAGTGCCAGGCCGAGCATCAGATAGAGCGCGTTGCCGGCGAGCCAACCGCCGCCCGGCGCGTGCAGATGTTCCAGCTGCGAACTGGCGATCACGATCGCCAGACCATTCACGAAGCCCAGCATCACCGGATGCGGAATCATCGGCACCAGCTTTCCCAGCCGTAGCACGCCGAAGAGGAACTGGATCAGGCCACTGAGCAGCACGGTGAGCAGGAAATACTCGGCGCCGTGCTGTACCACCAGGGCCACGATCACTACCGCCATCGAGCCGGCCGCGCCGGAAATCATGCCTGGACGGCCGCCAAAGGCAGCCGTCAGCGCCGCGATGATCGCTGCGCCGTAGAGACCCATCAGGGGGTTGAGATGCGCGACCAGGGCGAAAGCCATGGCTTCAGGGACCAGCGCGAAGGCGGTAGTCAGCCCGCCAGGAGGTTCTGGCGGACGGAGAGGGTGGAAGGGGACATGGGATTTTCCTGTGCCGCGTGCGCACACAGGCACAGACGAATGTGAGGGCTACTACCTTGCCATGTTGCGTCGCGGCACGCAATGCGAGGATCGGGCTGATGGAGAAGCTGGCCGAATATCTGCCGGTAAAAGTACGTCTTTTGCCTTGCGTGTTTATTCGGTGTCTGCGCGCGTGCACGGGTTGTCTAATGCGTACATCGATCGCGTAAGGAGATGTCGTCCTGGGCCGGCAGACACGTTGCCACTTATGGGTCGCCATTCTGGTGCTGGGCCACCTCGCGAATGTCGCACGCGGGCAAACCTGTGCTCCTGGTCCCGTCTCGGTTAACGGCACGGCGTGCACGGTGACATCGGGATCGACCGTCACACTGGTTACCCCGACGCAAAATGCCCTCTATGCCTTGAATGCGGGTGGCCGCATCACCGCTGACAACGTCATGGTGCAGCTTGGCGCCGTGCTCAACGCGAGAGGCCTTCGCGCCGAGGCCGGCGGGGCGATCAGTTTCAATGGAGGCTCGCTCACGACGACAGGCACAGGTGCCAACGCAGCGGGCCAGGTTGGCCTTTACGCCTTAGGCACAGGAAGCGAAATCACCGGAACCAGTGCATCCATCCTCGTGGGCCCTGCCACGGGCAACTCGGCAGGCAATATCGGCGTCCTGGCCGATGGCGGTCGCGTGGCGTTGCAGTCGACGACGGTGACGACACGCGGCGCCGGCGCCGTGGGCGGCAACATGGGATTGAATGCCATCAACGGCGGCGTCATCACGTTCGCGGGTGGCAGCATTACAACCACCTCGACCAATTCGTCCGGCGTTCTTGCACAAGCCGGCGGACAGGTGACCTTGAGCGGCGGTACGTTGGTCCAGGCATCAGGCCAGACCGTACTCAATGCGCCGCTGGGCAGTCACGGTCTGCAATCCACAGGGCAGGGTAGTTTGATCAAAGGCTCGGGTGTCCAGATCACGACCTCGGGTCTGCGGAGCGACGGTGCACTGGCCGAAGGCGGTGGCAACATCGAACTGACCAGCAGCGTGGTCTTTGCGAATGGGGCAGGTGCGACGGATACGAACCCTGCCGCAGGCCTGTTGGTGAGAAGCGGCAGCACGCTGACTTTCGACGGTCCGGGCGGCACGGTGACGACCAATGCCTCGCGCAACAACGGCCTCGATGCACGCGGGACCGGTGCGGTGGCTCATCTGTCCGATGCGACGATGACGGTCAGCGGGACACGATCGCGCGGCATCGCAGTGTTCGACGGCGCCGTGGTCGACGTCGCCCGCGGCAATGTGCTTGCGGACCAGCTCTCGGCGATGGCGGTCGAAGTGGGCGGGAGTGGCTCCAGCCTCACCCTGTTGGATACGACGATCTCAGCGACGAACGCCACGGCTTACGGGCTTCGCACACTGGCAGGCGCAACAGCAAACCTGACGAACGGTTCGATCTCGACGCAGGGGGTGAATGCCTCTGGCATCGTGGTCGGCACGTCGACGGTCATGGCGTCGGGCGTTGCCGTACTGACCACGGGCAATGAGAACGCCATGGGCGTCCTCGCGGATCTCGGTGGAACGATCACGCTGACGGGAGGCTCGGTGACGACCACGGGAAACGCCGGCACGGGTTCGCGCGTAGGGAGTTATCCGCACGCACTGACGGCGCGAAATCCCGGCGGCAGCCTGACCAGCAACGGTACGACGATCCTGACGACGGGTAACGGGGGCATGGGAGGCGTTTCCGACGATGGTGGCAGCATGTTCCTCACCGGCAATCACATCGAGACGCGCGGCGACAATGCGCTCGGCCTCTATGCCACGGTCGAGCAGGCCGGGAGCCAGTTCGTCGCCGCGATGACCGGCACGCAACTCACCATCGAGACCTCGGGTGTGCGGGCTTACGGCGCCCAGGCGCAACAGCATTTTCTCGACGCGCCGGCCACCGTGACGCTGTCTGGTACGTCGATGACGACGCATGGCGACGATGCGGTCGGCCTCCGGGCGCTTTCCGCAGGTACCGTTGTCGCCGATCACACGACCGTAGCCACCGAGGGACTGGCTGCGCACGGCGCGCTGGCCCGTAGCCATCCCAGTTCGGTCACGCTCACCGACACCGTCCTCGCTCCCGTGGGGATGCAATCCCATGGTGCGGTCGCGGAGCTCGGTGGACGCATTGCCGGGACCAGGGCGACCGTAAGGCCAACGGGCTCTCTATCGTCGGCCTTGTTCGCCGTGGGCGACGCGACAGGCCTCTCCACGGCAACGTTCACCGACAGCACGCTGACCAATGTCAGCGGTGCGACGATCGGCATCGCCGGGCCCGCCGATGTCTCCCTCACCGGTACGAGCGTATCGGGGAGCGGATTGTGGCTGCATGTCGGCACGATCGCGGACTTCCCGTTGCTGAGTTCGAGTGCGTCCGAGCCACCACTGACCATGCCGTCGTTCGATCTGGATGATCCCGGTGCGCCATTACCCCCGGTGTCCTTTCCGAACGTAGGGGCGCCTGTCGCTACACCCGGTCTGGCTAACGTGCAGGCAAGCGGCGCCACGCTGACGGGAGCGGCGCTGACGGAAGCCGGTAGCGTTTCCAATGTCACGCTGCGCGATAACACGCTATGGAATCTCACGGGCGATTCGAACCTCACGAACCTGGTGAACGATCCGAGTCGGATCATTTTCTCCGCCCCCGTCAATGGCGTATTCAAGACGCTCACGGTCGTCAATTACGTGGGCGAGGGGCAAAGCCTTCTCGGGCTGAACACGGTCGTCGCAGGCGACGGCGCACCTTCGGACAAACTCGTGATCGATGGCGGCTCGGCCACGGGACAGTCCCGACTGGCGATCACCAATGTCGGCGGTGCAGGCGCGCTGACGCGGGCCAACGGCATCCTCGTGGTCGATGCCGTCAACGCCGGAACGACGGCGCCTGCCGCGTTCACTCTCGCAGGGACGGTCGCCGCAGGCCCGTATACGTATTCCCTCGTGCGGGGCAGCCACGACGGGAGCAACGGCGAGGCGTGGTATCTGCGTTCGACCGTCGATTGCCCTGGCGGGCCTTCACCTCCGTGTCCAGCACCTCCTGGACCGACGCCACCGACGCCTCCGGGGCCGCCGTCACCCGTCCCGCCCGCACCGGCGCCGACACCTGTCCCGAATTACCGTGCCGAAGTCTCGCTTTACACGGCGCTGCCTGCCTTAGCGCTGCGCTATGGCTGGGCCACGCTGGGTAATCTTCACGAACGTGTGGGCGAAGAAGAGCAGCTGCGCGATCGGGGCGATCTCCGTAAGGACGATACGTTCAATGGTTCCTGGGTACGCGTGATCGGCGAGTCCGGTGATGTCGACGGTGACCGGCGCGGCATTTACGGCGGCGGTCCCCATTACGACTACGACATTCGCGCGATCCAGCTCGGCCTTGACGTCTACGCGGAAGAGCACGACAAGACCCAGCGCGATCACGCCGGGCTCTATATGGGATACGGACGCATTACCAGCGACGTGACGCACTACGACGACACCAAGGCCGGTCGCGACGAAGTAAAGGGTCCCTCGCTAGGCCTCTACTGGACGCACTACTGGGATGAAGGCGAGTACCTCGATGCGGTCTGGCAAGGCAGCTGGATGAAGGCGACCTCCCGTTCCCTCGACTCGTTCGATCTCGAACATCGTGGCTTCGGCTGGGCAGCGTCCCTGGAAGGCGGCTACCCGTTCCATAAGGACACACAGGTTTTCGAACCGCAGGCACAGGTCATCTATCAGGCGATCAACGATGGCGAAAGCCGGGACGGCGCAGCGACGATCCGTTACCGCGACGCGAATTCACTGGCCGCCCGCCTTGGCTTTCGTTGGGCCAATACCTGGACCCTCGAGCCGACGGCGGAGGGCATACGTCGCTTGTTCACCGGATGGCTTCGCCTGAATCTCTGGCGCGAGTTCAAGGGAAGGCCGGTGACTGAATTCTCCTCGGCCGACGGCTACGTGCCATTCAAGGCAAACATGCACGGATCCTGGTGGCAGCTCAACGGCGGTACGACCTGGCAACTCAACGCCGGGACATCGATCTACGCCAACCTCGGGTATCAGCGTGGTTTCGGTCGTAGCTTCGATGCCTGGGACGGGAAGTTGGGCCTTCGCTGGAACTGGTGATGGCCCAAGCTCCCCGTCGTCCTGCTTACTTCGGCGTCAGACGGTACAACCCACCGGGCTGCGCATCTTCCAGCACCCACAGCGAGCCATCCGGCGCCTCTTCGATATCGCGGATGCGTTTGCCGAGGCTCCAGCGCTGGACGTCGGTAGCGCCGCCCTTGCCGTCGAAAGTCACCCGAATGATGCCCATGGTGACGAGTCCGCTGATCAAGGCGCTGCCATTCCACTGCGGGAACATGCTGCCCTTGTAGAACATGAGATTGCCCGGCGCGATCACCGGCACCCAATAGATCACGGGCTTGACGAGATCGGGCCGCGTATCGGGGGAGGCGATGGGGACGCCGTTGTAGTTCATGCCATACGAAACCAGGGGCCAGCCGTAGTTCTTGCCGCGCTGGATCAGGTTCAGCTCGTCGCCGCCTTTCGGGCCGTGCTCGAGCTCCCACAGGCGACCGTCAGGACCGAAAGCGAGGCCATACGGCGTGCGGTGGCCGACGCTCCAGGTTTCGCTCGGCGTGAGGTTGGGACCGGGGAACGTATAGGTGCTGACCACCGGGGCCGTCTTGGCCGCCTCCGTATCGGTCGCTGGGTCGATCAGCGGAATGGTGGGCGTACCGACCTTGCCTGCCCAGGGATTGCCCGGTGCAGGTTTGCCATCGAGCGTCAGGTGAAGGATCTTGCCCACCGGCTGATTGGGATCCTGCGCAGGCGTGAAGCGCTGGCGATCGCCCACGCTCAGGAAGAGGGACTTGCCGTCCGGCGCAAATGCGATCTGGGCGCCGGCCTGGCCGCCCTTGCCCGTGGGCATCTGGCGCCACAGCACCTGGAAGTTATCCAGTCGCGCCTGATTGCCATCGAGCACGAGTTGACCTCGCCCCATGGCCAGGCCACCGCCGTAGTCACCGGGCGCGACATAGGTGAGGTACACGTTGTGGTCTTTGGCGTAATGGGGCGAGAGGAAGACGCCCAACATGCCGTTCTGACCTTCGAAATAGCTGGCCGGCACGCCCTTGATCTCGGTCTTGGCGCCTTGCGGGCTCACCAGCTGAAGGCGGCCGACTTTCTCGGTCACCAGCATGCGGCCATCGGGCAGGAAGGCGATGCGCCAGGGCAGATCGAGGCTGGCGACCTTGGTGACGTTGAAGGGGAGGTCGGGATCGGGCTTCTGATCGCCTGCATTGGTCTGCGCATGAGCGGCGCTTGCCAGCAGCGCTGCGACCCATAACCCGTGTGCCAGCTTCGCCATGTGCCTGTTTCCTTGCGTCCGAGTGACCCGGACGATAGTAGTGTCCTGGTCGCCGTTTGGGTGTGACGGTTTCTTTAAGGCGTATCGCCTTGCGGGCCAACGATGATGACCACGCTCTGTGAGCCAGGCCACATTTTTGACGTGCGACGTGTAACCGGCAGGACGTAGCGAGCGAAGGAGCTTAGAGCCGTCCGGCTCCTTCGGAGAACTGCCCATGAAGATCTCGCAAAAACTTGCCGTTGGTATCGCCGGCGTACTGGCGACGACTGGCGCCGTCCACGCCCAGGATCGTTCGCTCAACCTGCGCGGATTCGATTCCCCTTACGTCTATGTCATGTCCAATGACATCCAGAACAACAGCGTTGCGGTGCTGCGTCGCAATTTCTTCGGCGGCCTGGAAAAGCTCGCTGTGGTTTCAACCCAGGGCAAGGGCGTCGGTGTGGGCACCACGGCGCCGCCGCCGGATCCGCTCGGGTCGCAGAATGCGCTCATCAAGAGCGACGACGGACGGCTGCTGTTTGTCACCAACGCAGGCTCCAACCAGGTGTCGGTGTTCGCGATCGAAGGCAGTCGCCTTCGCCTGATCGACATCCAGCCGACCGGCGGGACGTTCCCCGTCAGCGTGGCGCAGCGCGGCAATCGCCTTTACGTGCTCAACAGTGCGGGTACGTCCAACGTGACGGCGTTTCAGATCCTTCCGAGTGGCCAGCTTGTCGCGTTGCCCGCGGAAACACGCCTGCTCGGCACCGACGCGCCGCTTGTAGGGAACCAGCCAAACGTCGGCATGACACCGGCGCAGCTTCAGTTCTCGCCGGACGGCGCCTGGCTCGCCGTATCCGTCAAGGACGCCTCCGCCAAGGGCTGGTTCGAGTTGTTTGCCGTGGGTCGCAATGGCAGCCTCGGCAAGGATCCTGCGATCACGCCTTCCAACGATCCGCAACCGTTTGGCTTTGACTTCGACGCTCGCGGCCACCTGGTCACGTCGCAAGCGGCAGGTTCAGCGGCGAGTTCGTACGCGGTCGCGCGTAACGGTGCACTGACACCCATCTCCAGCGATATCGCCAATGGCCAGGCTGCCGCGTGCTGGCTAACGGTATCGGGACGCTTTGCGTTCACGGCCAACGCAGGTAAGGGCAACATCAGTGGTTACCGCGTCGGTAACGATGGCTCGTTGACCTTGCTCGATGGTGGCGTGGTCGGCAAGCTGGAAGCCGGCGCCGCGCCGACCGATCTCAAGGCGTCGGCCGATGGCCTGTTCCTCTATGTAGGGAACTCGCTGGGTGGCAACATCGACACCTTCCTGATCCTGGGCGATGGCCGCCTGTTGCAGGTCGGCCAGACCCCCGTGTTTGCCGGCGCTTCAGGGATGCAGGGCATCGCGCTCTGACCGTTTGCCCATATACACGCGTTGCATAAGCGCCTAAGCCCCGAATTCGGGCTTAGGTACGCACAACGTGCACACACCGGCTATGAGCAGGCTGATCCTCTTTTACGGAGGAGCCAAGGTCTCATCGTGAATGCGCAAGCCCGGGTAGCTGAATATCTTGCCGAAAATTCGCACGGATTGCAGAGACGACTTAGCCCTTTTGTGAAAGAGTGATCATAAACAGGGGGACCACATGAGTAGATGCACGGCACCGGTGAGGGGCCATCGAACAGCGAGTGCGGCAGCTGAGTGTCCCGCATGCAGCAGTCGCTATGGCGGCTACAGGTCATCGGGGTATTCGTTTCCGTCGAATCCCTCGCCCTACTCATCGTCGGGGAGTACTGGCAGCGGTCGGACTAATGGCAGCAGCACGGTGGGGAGCGGCTCAGGCGGAAGCGGAAGGCCGCGCTGGTCGCGAGCTGGATCCTCAGTTGTGTACACACCTGCTGAGGTACGGACGCTCACGCCGGTTCGAGACAACATTGAGAAGCGAGTGCACCTACCCGATCTTCGGGATGTCTTTCTTTGCCACGCGTGGGATGACCGAAAAGGCGCCGCAAAGGAGCTGCATGATCAGCTAGAGTCGCGCGGCGTCTCAGTTTGGTTCAGTGAGAAGGATGTCGCGTTAGGCTCGACGCTACTCCGCGAAATCGACAAAGGCCTAGCGAAGTCGCGAGTAGGCATCGTGCTGGTAACCCCAGCGCTACTCGGCCGCCTCGCAGGAGAAGGCATCGCCGACAAAGAGCTTTCGGCACTCCTAGCGCGCGACTTACTCGTTCCTATTGTGCACAACACCACATATGAAGCTCTACGCGACGTCAGTCCACTGCTCGGCTCGCGAAGTGGCCTGAGCACGGCGGATGATACGATGGGTAATGTCGCGGCCAAGCTCGCAGAGTTGGTCTCCTCCTAACTCTAGTGCCCGTACGGGTCTGAGATGCCGATCGTTCGATCGTGGGGCGATTAATTCGGGGATATATAGGTTACCAACGCGCCGAGTCGATCATCCGATTAGGAAGCTGTGCCTACGGAAAGTCATTTTGCCGACCGGTTCGTCTACTGGATTTCAGGCGAGGTTCGCCTCGAGAAGTGCTCTAACGGGGGAGCGGTGGTATTTCTCGCTTCCTGGTTGCCCTCGCTCCGATCTGAGGGTGCCAAGCTATTGAGCGCTCACCAGTCACGAACAAGAGCTTTCCCGGTTTTTTTACGATAGAGATGAGTGATGACCCAACGTAAGCTCGTTCCCGAAGATACGACTATGGTCATTCTCGACACGATGGTGGCAAGATCATTAGGTTCGGAAAGCCGCCCTGAATGGCTTGCCGTCCTCGGCGACATGTCCAGAAACGGCTATTCCTTTAGTTTGGCCGATACGACGACGGGAGAACTTACCCTGCAAGCACGCAGGAAGCAGTTTTCCTTTCTTCACCATAAGAGGATGATGACCGCGCTCAGGAAACTCCTGAATCCTAATCTGCGATCGCTGCCAAGCCGCGTCGATCTGCAAGGAATTATTGGAGCATCGTCGGCTCCCCCCTTGGAAGAGACGCTGGAATTATCTCGGATAATGTGGAGACTGCTGAACGACCCTTCTTTGACGGTACCCGGCATGGGGCCACCACTAGAGCAGATCAGGGACGAGGAGAGAGCTGATTGGCCAGCGTGGATAAAGCAGGTCGCTCGGAAGATCGAAGCAAGCGGTGTAGATTTGGCGGGCTGCAACCCGACGACGAAAGCGGATGAACTCGCTTTGCTCTACCGCGATGATCTGGATGCGGAGTCGGACGTTACTCCTCCCATGAGTGTGAGGCGGCATCTTGAGATCCGCTACAGACTTCGTCAAGTCGCCCGAAGTGTCCAGAAGAAGGAGCCGTACGTCGCGTCCAATCCAAGAAAAATCAATGACGGTATCGACGTCGATCTTTATCAGTACTTTGTCCTCCCCGCGTTTGTCTTGAGCGAGGATAAGATTTTCTTCGAGAAGATCTCCGACATCACGAGCTTCCAGAAAGATTGGTTCATGAGGCCGGCGGAGCTTGCTGCTAAATGGAAGCAGGGGCTCCGTCCGCGACCAGTCTGGCCGGTCGACTGATATATCGATATTCCGTCGCTATGATTGCGTTGGAGGGCGGCAGAACCTCTATCTGCAGCTGACGAGATCGCCTTCTACCTGGGATAAGCGACTGGGCCACGATAGATCGCCGGATTTTCATCAAGTTCAATGTTGAGCAAAACCCGCCTGGCGCGCAGAAGGACTGGCGAGAGAAAATGATCAAGCATTTTCAAATCGTGCCGATAAACATAAGCTAAGGGCCGGAATATAGTGTGGTGGCGAAAGATTTAGTGAGGATTGGGGCAATAAGGGATGACTATCACGTGCCGAGCATACGCACTTGCCGCGCTGAATGGACATTTCGTTCTGCGGAGCGCTACGTGAAGCGCCTGCATTGCGACCGCGGGCCGATCCTATTCAGAGGGCCACGATAATGCTGACCGTTTACAACGTGAAGCAAGGCGACGCAATGCTCTTGTCAGGCATGAGCGACGCCTCATGCTGTTTCGACAAGGAGCCCCTTTTGATCGATTGTGGCCTCCAAAAGGCGGCTGTTCATTCGATGATTGGCGTGCCACCAAAAGCAATGCGTGTCCTGATAACGCATGCAGATCGCGATCATATAGGCGGATTGTATGACGTGCTCGCCAATCATAATGTCTCGCGGCTATACGTTCCACGATACCTTCCGGAACTTCTTCGCATTGAAGATTACCTCCGACGGAAAGCCGCTAGGAAGGCCGGTAAGCTTCAACCAAGAGGCGCTACGCGCTGGATTGAAGTGGCCGAGGGTGATCGCCTCTGCAGTCACGCATTGGTAATGAACCCTCCCAAGAAAGCGGCTCGTGTTCTCGACGGCTTGGGAGTAGAGAGTTTTTCCACAAGAGACCTGGAGGACGCAGTTCTGGCTCTCCGGTCACGAGGTCTTGAGCTGGAGGTTGAAGATGTAACGGGATACACGCCAGAGCCGCTTGGTGTTGCCGTGGCGGGCGATGGAAATCTTTCGGCGCGCGGTGCGTCAACTGCACAACACCGCGACCGTCGCAAATTCTTTCAGGGATTTTTCGTTTACCTAGACCAAATGCTCCAACGCACAATAGATGATCCCCAGGTTGATGTGCCTTCACGAGAAGATTTCGATCCTACTGGTAACCCGGAGACGAACCGCGCGATATCTGCTGCGCTTCAACTTGCCGCGAACCAAGTCAGTATTGTCTTTCGGTACGATGGTAGAAAGAGCTTTCTATTTACTGGGGATGCAGACACGTCAGTGTTCAATCGAATGAGCCGGCAAGGTCATCTGTTGCAAGCTGATTACCTAAAGGTTCCTCATCACGGAAGCCGACACAACCTCGACAAGAAGTCACTCATTGCAGTCGATCCGAAGATAGCGGTGGTCTCACACGACAACGGAAAATTCGCTCGCGATCCAGATTCACACCCTCATATGGCGACAATCCAATTGCTTGGCGCGCACGGTGTGCAGACCTATTACACGAACGACGTCAGGAAAGCGGGTCATGTGATCGCAACGGCCACAAGGGGCACTACCTCGTGTAAAAACTTAGTTTTCAAATAAGGGTATTGAGTGATTCCAAAGCAATCCTTTTGTAATGCACATGATTGTCTGATCAAAACAAGCATCACCCTCTTGCCGTCCGGTCATCGGGCTCAGGCACGTATAGCGTGCACAGCGCCGCGATAAGGAGGCTCGCTCCGCCAAGGCCGAGCGCCCAGATCGGCTGGTTGTGAAAGCACAGTCGCAGCAACAGCCCGAGAACGCTGGCGGCGAGCACCTGCGGAATCACGATGAAGAAATTGAAGATGCCCATGTAGACGCCCAGTTTCGCCGTTGGCAGGGTGTCCGAGAGCAGCGCGTAAGGCAGCGACAGGATCGACGCCCAGGCAAAGCCGACACCTACCATCGAGGCGAGCAGCCAGTGCGGATCGCGGATGTAGAGGAACGACAGCAGGCCGGCGCCACCCAGGCACAGGTTCACCACGTGACTGATGCGCAGGCCCCAGCGCCGGACCATCAGAGGGATGACCACCGCGGCCAGGGCACCAAAGCCGTTATAGGCGCCGAACAGCACGCCGACCCAGTTCGCACCCTCGTTGTAGAGGGACGAACCGGTATCGGCGATACCGTAAATCGTCTGCGTCACACCCGCCGTGGTGTAGATCCACATCGCGAACAGCGCGAACCAGGAAAATAACTGCACCCCGGCCAGGCGCCGCATCGAGACCGGCATGCCGTAGAGGTCACCCATCACCTCGCGCAGCATCCCGTGACTGCGGGTGCGGCCAAGCCAGGTAAACAGAAGGCCAAATGCGATCAGGCCGCCGGCCAGCAGGTAGACCTCCCTTTCCAGCGCGAAATGCGTGATCGCGACCAGTACCACGGCGCCCGCTAGCAAGAGAACCAGGCCGGGTCGCCCTGCGCGCGACACATCCACCGGCGGCCTTTCAGGCACGTTGTCGGTGAACGAAAGAAGCTGGGCCGGCGTGTACTCACGCGTCGCCAGGATGGTCCAGACCACGGCACCCAGCAGTACCGCACCGCCGCCGTAGAACGCGTACTTCACCGTATCGGGAATGCTTCCGTCCGCCGCCACGTTGGCGACGCCGAACTGCGCCAGGAGCCAGGGCAGCATGGAGGCGACCACCGCACCGGCGCCGATGAAAAAGCTCTGCATCGCATAGCCGGCGGGTCGCTGCCGGGTGGGCAGTTGATCGCCAACCAGGGCACGAAACGGTTCCATCGACACGTTGATCGACGCATCCAGGATCCACAACAAGCCGGCAGCCATCCACAACGCCGGCACGTTCGGCATCCATAAAAGGGCCAGTGAGGCGAATACCGCGCCCGCCAGAAAATAGGGCCGGCGTCGACCGAGGCGGTTCCAGGTGCGGTCGGAGTAGTGACCGACGATCGGTTGCACGATCAAGCCGGTCAGCGGCGCGGCGATCCAGAGGGCAGGGATGTCGTTGAGGTTCGCGCCCAGGGTTTGGAATATCCGGCTGACGTTCGCATTCTGCAGCGCGAGGCCGAACTGGAGACCGAGAAAGCCGAAGCACATGTTCCATATCTGCCAGAACGACAGCGTGGATCGCTCTCTCATCGACGCCTGGCCTTGTGGCAGGCAATGTGGTTGATCCCGGTCATGGTTCCTCCTCCAGCAACAGTTATGTCATGACCCGACACATCCTGCATGCTGCGGATGCAGCATCGGCGCTCTGTGTCGCCCTTGTAAGCGGAGGGCTCTGGCGGCATAGTCATTCGACAGTGTGATCACAGCGGAGAATCCATGCGGGTACGTCTCGAAGATGTGGCGCGCGCAGCGGGCGTATCGCCCAAGACAGTGTCGCGTGTGCTCAATGACGAGGCCAACGTGACCGATGCGACGCGGCAACGCGTGCAAGCTGCCATGGAGGCAATGGATTATCGCCCGCATCCGTCGGCACGCAGTCTGGCGGGAAATCGCTCGTTCGTGGTAGCGATGCTGTACGACAACAACGACAACCCGGCCTCGACCTATCTGGCCGAGATCCAGGACGGCGTGCTCGAGGCCTGCGATGAGCATCGCTACAGCATGATGGTGCGGCCGCTGCGTATGCGCGATCGCGACTTCATCCGTCGCTTCGATGCCCTGATCTCCGATCACCATCCCGACGGTGTCGTACTGACGCCGCCGATTACCGACTATGCGCCGCTGCTTAAGCGCCTGCGTGAGCGCGAGGTCCCCTATGCCAGCGTGTCGCCGCTGCGGCGTGGCAAGGCGCTGGGCGTGACGATGGACGAGCAGCAGGCCGCGCGTGCGATCGTGGAGCACCTGCTGGAGCTCGGCCATCGGCGGATCGCCCACGTGATCGGCATCGCCAATCATGGCGCCAGTCGCTGGCGGCTCGCTGGCTATCGCGAGGCGATGGCTGCCGCGGGCTTGCACGAAGATCCGGACCTGGTGGTGCAGGGCGCTTTCACCTTCGGCTCCGGCGTGGAGGCGGCACGGCAACTGTTTTCCCTGGCCGAGCGACCGACCGCGGTGTTCGCCGCCAATGACGACATGGCCACCGGCGTGATGTGGGCGGCGGGCGAGTATGGCCTGAAGGTGCCGCACGACCTCTCGGTCTGCGGCTTCGACGATACGCCGCTGTCGCGCCAGCTCTGGCCGGCGCTCACCACGGTCCAGCAGCCCAGTCGAGAGATGGGGAAGATCGCCGCCGAGCAGCTGCTCAACGAATTGCGCGGTCACGGCGCCGGTCGACTGGTGCAGATTCCGTTCTCCCTGCAGATACGCGGCTCCACCGCCATCGCACCCTGAGACCCTTTCGCTGCGCCGGGCCAGGCGTGGGCCATGTTGCAACGCAAATTGACAGCGCTGTCATTCATGCCACGATGCGGACCGGAAGCGTACCGCCGGTATGCCAGCCTGGAGCGTTGACGTGCCATTGCTGCAGCGATCGAGCCTGTTTTTGCGACGTATTTCCGTGCCGCTGTCGATGGCCAGCGCCTTGCTGGTCACCGTTCCCGCCATGGCGGGCGATGCGACCCTCGTGCACCCCGAGCAGTGGCCCAAAGGCACATCGCCGCTGCCGCCGGACCCCGCGATCGAATCGCGAATCCGCGCTTTGCTGGCTAAGATGTCGGTGGAGGACAAGGTCGGCCAGATGATCCAGGCCGACATCAAGTACGTGACGCCGGACGACGTGCGCAAGTACCGATTGGGCTCGGTCCTGGCCGGGGGCAACTCCAAACCGCCCGGGCAGCCATACCCGGTTGCCTCGCAATGGCAGGCGCTGTCCGATGCGTTCTACCGCGCGTCCATGGACACCTCGCATGGCGGCCTGGCGATCCCGGTGCTGTTCGGCATCGACGCCGTGCACGGCCACAACAACCTGGTCGGCAGCACGCTATTTCCGCAGAACGTCGGGCTGGGTGCGACGCGCGACCCGCAGCTGATCCACGACATTGGTGAGGTCACGGCACAGGAACTGCGTGCCAGTGGCATCAGCTGGACGTTCGCGCCCACGCTCACCGTCCCGCAGGATGGGCGCTGGGGCCGTTCGTACGAAGGCTACTCGCAGAACCCCGCACTGGTGGCGCAATACGCCGCCGCGGTGGTCGGCGGCCTGGAAGGCAAGCCGGGAACGCCGCAGTTCCTCGACGCGGGGCATGTAATCGCGACCGCCAAGCATTTCCTCGGCGATGGTGGCACCCACGACGGCAAGGATCAGGGCGACGCCCAGATCAGCGAAGCGACGTTGCGCGACATCCATGGCGCCGGCTATCCGCCCGCGATCAAGGCTGGTGTGCAGGTGGTGATGGTCTCGTTCTCCAGCTGGAACGGGGTCAAAATGGCCGGCAACAAGGCCCTGATCACCGGTGTGCTGAAAGAGCGCATGGGCTTCGATGGAATTGTGCTGGGCGACTGGAACGCGCACGGGCAAGTGCCCGGTTGCAGCAACGAGGATTGTGCCGCGGCTTACAACGCCGGGCTGGACATGCTCGAAGCGCCCGACTCCTGGAAAGGGGTGTACACGAACACGCTGGCCGAAGTGAAGGCCGGCGTGATCCCGATGAGTCGTGTCGATGATGCGGTGACTCGCATCCTGCGGGTGAAGATGCGTCTCGGCATGTTCGAGGCCGGACTGCCGTCGACCAATCCGATCGCAGCCAAGGCGACGGACGTGGTCGGCAGTCCTTCGCATCGCGCCGTGGCGCGTCGGGCCGTACGCGAGTCCCTGGTGCTGCTGAAAAACAACGGCGACGTGCTGCCGATCGACCCACGCAAGCATGTCCTGGTGGCCGGTAACGGCGCCGACAACATCTCCAAACAGAACGGTGGCTGGACGCTGACCTGGCAGGGCACGGGTCTGACCAATGCGAATTTCCCGGGCGCCACCTCGGTGTGGGCGGGTCTGCGGGCCCAGGTGGAAGCAGCTGGCGGCAGCGCCGAACTATCCGTGGAAGGCGACGCCAAGCAGAAGCCCGACGTCGCCATCGTCGTGTTCGGCGAGGACCCGTATGCCGAGTTCCAGGGAGACCTGCCGAACCTTGCCTACCGTCCCGGCAACGATCACGACCTCGATCTGATTCGCAAACTGCGCGGGCAGGGTGTGCCCGTGGTGGCGGTATTCCTGACCGGACGGCCGCTGTGGATGAATCGCGAGATCAACGCCGCGGATGCCTTCGTGGTGGCGTGGCTCCCGGGCAGCGAAGGGGAGGGCATCGCCGATGTCCTGCTGCGTACCCGGGATGGCCGTATCGCGAACGACTTCCACGGCAAGCTGGCCTATGCCTGGCCGCGTAGTGCGCTGCAGGTACCCGTCGCTGCTGTCGCTCGGGGCGAGCATCCGCAGTTTCCGTACGGCTTCGGTCTGACCTATGCCGATAAGACGAAGACCGGCACCTTGCCTGAGGATCCGGGGCTCGTACTGAGCAGTGCGCAGGCGGGCGTCTACTTCACCCGCGGCAAGCCGGCACAGGATTTTGTGGTGCGTCTCACTGGCGCGAATGGCGTAGCGATGAATGTCACTGCCACACCAGCCGCTACCGCCGACGGAAGCCTGCACGTTGGCGCGCTCGACTATAAGGCGCAGGAAGACGCGCGGAGCTTGAGTTGGTCAGGAGCCGGCGCCCATGCCGCCAGCGTCGAGTTGGTAGCACCGGCGCCACTCGATGTAGACCGAGAAACCAATGGCGATGTCATGCTGGTGACCACCTTGAAGGTCGATGCGGTGTCGCCTGGTGATACGTCGACCATCGGGATCGGCTGTGGTGCCGGTTGCAGCGGATGGGTGCCTGTTGGATCGCAACTCTCCGCGTTGCCCAAAGGGCAGTGGTTGAGTGTGGGCATTCCGTTGAAATGCTTCCGCGATGCCGGCGCCAACATGAGCAAGGTGGACCGGCCCTTTGCCTGGTCCAGTCATTCGGGTGGCCAGATTGCGATCACCGATGTGTCGCTGAGCACGGTAGCGGACCGGACACTGGTTTGCCCCGCTCATGCGGACAAGCCGTAAGGAACGGCAGGACGTCTATCTGCTCTGCACCAATTTGGCATCGTTGAAGTCGGCGGCAAGCGGTGCGGGGCCTTGCAACATGCGTTTGTCGCTGCCTGGATGACTTGCTGCCATGCGGCAAGCATTCAACGACATACCGCTCTATCATCCATTAATGACAGCGCTGTCATTTAGGGGATGACAGGGCGCCAGGGGAGTTAGGGAAGCTTTGTCATGGCCGTTACGTACGGCTGACATCAATGATCCGAACGATTGATCGATGGGGAGAGCCAGATGAATCTGCGTCACAAGTTGTTGTATGTCGCCATGTCACTCGCGTTTGTTCCGGGCACGCTGCTCGCGGCGGATCAGGACACGACGGTGCAAAACCCGTCGTCGAAGAATCCGGAGGGCGCCGATAAGAAGGTGCAGAACCTCGACGCCATCTCGGTCAGCGCGACCAAGCGCGATACGCCGCTGCAGAAAACGCCGGTCGCAGTCACGGCAATCACCGTCGACACGCTCGACCGCGAGCGCGTGATGACCGTGCAGGACCTGACCAAGCTTGTTCCAGGCCTGCAAGGCACCTCGCAGGGCGATCATGGCGTCGTGACGCTGACCCTGCGCGGCATCGGTAACGACAGCGCCAAGACCGAATACGCCGATCCCGAAGTCGCCACCTTCGTCGACGGCGTGTACGCACCACGCGCCGAGGCCGCGTCGGGTTTGTTGCTGGACATGGATGGCGTCGAAGTACTGCGCGGTCCGCAGGGCACCCTCTGGGGCCGCAACTCGACCGCCGGCGCCATCAGCTTCCAGACGGCCAAGCCGGACATCGGCGCGGGCTTCTACGGCAACGCGCAGGTCGAAGCAGGCAACTACAACCAGATCGGCTCGCGCGCCGCTTTCAACCTGCCGATCAGCAATACCTTTGCCATGCGCGTCGCCGTGGTGCACGAGCAGCACGATGGTTACGTGGACTACCAGGATCCGTCGGGCCAGCTGCCCAGCGTGGCGCAGCAGCAAACCACGTATCTCGCATCCGGCGGCACGCTGGCCAACTTCAAGCCGATCGATCCCGGCCAGTACGTGCAGAAGGGCGACAAGTACAACGCGCAGGACCAGTCCGCCGCACGCGTCAGCGCGCTGTGGCAGCCCAGCGATTCGTTCAAGTGGAACCTGTCGTACGAGTACTTCATCGATCGTGGCACGCCCAGCATGAGCCTGATGCAGACGCCGCGGGAAGGGGAGAAGTTCTGGTCGGCGCTCATCGACACCGCGCCCTACCTGCACCGTACGTCCAATACCGTGCGCAGCCGCATGGACTGGAACATCAACGACGGCGTGCAGCTCAGCTACATCGCCGGCTACAACAAGTACTCGGGCCAGAGCGACTTCGACCAGGACGTCGGCGTGAGCGTGCCCACCAGCTTCACCACCAACGGCGTCTACCAGGACGATCGCACCAACAGTTCCCACTACAAGAACTGGAGCCAGGAGCTCAACCTGAAGTCCACCGGTCCGCAGACCGTGGACTGGATCCTCGGTGCGTACTACGGCTACGAGAACAACGACATCCGGTTCGACATCCCCATCATGAACGGTACGCGCTACGGCACCGTGAGCTGGCAGGGTTCCTTCATCCAGCCGAAGGAAACGGTGGAGTCGTATGCCTTGTTCGGCCAGGCCACCTGGCATCTCACCGATCACATGCGCCTTACCGGCGGTGCGCGCTGGTCGCATGACGACAAGGAAAACAAGGGCGGCATCAACTGGGGTTGGGCATACGACCCGACCGTGCCGCAGCTGCCGATCTCCCCGGACGTGTATCCGGATCCGTCGAACGGCTTCGCCATCTCGCAGCGGAATACCGCCAAGTACACCAAGAGCAAGCCGACCTGGCTGATTCGCCTGGATACCGACGTCAGCGAGAACGGCATGGTCTACGCCAGCGTATCGACCGGCTACAAGTCCGGCGGCACGCAGGACGCCGGCACGCTGTACAAGCCCGAGTCGCTGACCAACTACGAAGTCGGCAGCAAGTTCAGCTTCCTCGATGGCCACATGACGTGGAACACGGCCGTCTATTACGAGGACTTCAAGAACTTCCAGCTGTCCGCACCCATCGTCTATCCGGACGGCAACCACGGCCTGGGCTTCTCCAACGTCGGCGGCAACACCAAGGTGCTCGGCTTCGAGTCGGAGCTGGCGTACCAGCAGCAGGACGATCGCTTCAACCTGATCTTCTCGGCCATTCCGAAGAAGAAGCTCGGCACGCTGACCTATGCCGGCTCCAACGACTACCAGGGCCTGCCGGCATGCCCGCCGGCGTCCAATCTCGCCAACTGCATGGACGTCACCGGCAACGACCTGCCGCATGCGCCGGACCTGTCGCTCACCGCGATCTACGAGCACACCTTCCATCTCAGCAATGGCGGACGCCTCACGCCGCGCGCCAGTGCGCAGTACCAGAGCTCGCAGTGGCTGAGCTACTTCAACCTGGGCGAGGGCGACAAGCAGAAAGCCTACGTGCGTGGCGACCTGTCGCTGCGTTACAGCGAGCCGGGTGACAAGTGGTGGGTCAACGGCTACGTGCAGAACGTGACTGACAAGAAGACCCGCACGAGTGCCGGCCGCTTCCTGATGGCCGACGGCTCACTGCAGTACGTGTCGCAGTACCTCGCACCGCGTACGTATGGCGTCCAGCTTGGTATTTGGTTCTGACCTGATGCATGGCGGCCCCACGACAGTCGTGCCGCCTGAGGTTTGCCGTTCTATTGGCGACGTTCGAGGGAGCGTCGCCTAACCCTCCCTGGGAATGGCGTTTTGCCGGGTCCGTGTGGGGCGTGCCCGGCAGTTCTTTTCTCTTATCGAGCGGCACCCGCAGGGACACACCATGGCGCGTCTGAAGAAAGTGTTGATCGTCGGCGGCGGCACCGCCGGCTGGCTGGCGGCATGCTATCTGGCCAAGGCGGTCAACGCCGTCGACCCGCGCAGCGTGCAGGTGCACCTTGTGGAGTCGCCGGACATCGGCCTGCTCGGTGTGGGCGAAGCGACGTTCCCCTCGATCCGCGGCACGCTGGCGGCCATCGGCCTCGACGAGCGCCGCTTTCTGGTCGGTGCTACCGCGACATACAAGCAGGGCATCCACTATCGCCATTGGGTACGGCCGCCGGGGACACCGGGGCCGGACCATTTCTTTCATCCGTTCAACGCACCCAGCCAGCGACCTGGTGGCCCCGACTTGCTGCCGTACTGGCTACTCGGCGCTGCACCAGAAGGCACGTCGTTCGCTGATGCTGTCTCGATGCAGAGCTTTCTGGTCGATCATTCCCGCGCGCCCAAGCGCCCGAAGGATGCGGACTATCAGGGGCCGATGAATCACGCGTTCCACTTCGATGCCGCCTGCTTCGCGCGGGTGCTTGCCGAGCACGGCCAGGAGACGCTCGGCGTGGTTCGGCACGTAGCGACGGTCGAGCGCACGGAGCTGGACGAGCACGGCGCCATCGCACGCGTGGTGACGAAGGAGGAGGGCGAGCTCACCGCCGATCTCTACGTGGACTGCACCGGACTGCGCGGCATGCTGATCGGCAACGCGATGCAGTCGCCGTTCCGCAGCCGTGCGGACGTGCTGTTCGCCGATCGGGCGGTGGCTATCCAGGTGCCTTACGAGACGCCTGATGCGCCGATCCCGTCGTACACGATTTCCACTGCCCAGGAGGCTGGCTGGGTCTGGGACATCGGGTTGCAGAAGCGGCGTGGTTCTGGATACGTGTACTCCTCGCGGCACACCACTGACGATCGTGCTGAAGAAGTCTTCCGGCGCTATCTGGGTAAAGCAGGGGAGGGCCTGAAGGCCTTTCATATCAAGTTCGAGACAGGGTACCGGCCTGAGCATTGGCGCAAGAACTGCGTGGCGGTAGGTTTGGCGGGCGGCTTTGTCGAGCCGCTGGAGTCGACTGGCATCGCGCTGATCGAGTTGGCGACCTATCTGTTGACGCATCTGTTGCCCGGCGACACCGACGATATGGAAAGTGCGGCGCGTCATTTCAACGAGATGATGGTGGCGCGGTACGACCGGATCATCGACTTCATCAAGATGCATTACTGCCTGAGCCAGCGGCGCGATTCGCCCTTCTGGATCGACAATACTGACCCTGCGAGCATCCCTCAGACCCTGCAGGAGAAGCTCGAGAAGTGGAAGTTGCGCCCGCCGCATCGGCTGGACTTCGTCAGCGATCTGGAGATGTTCATGACCTCCAGCTGGCAGTACGTGCTGTATGGGATGGAGTTCCGGACGGATCTCGAGCCCATGCGGAGTGCGTACCCGGATATGGATGTGGCGCGGAAGGAATTCGCGGTGATCCGCCAGGCGGGGTCTCTGGCACTCGATGATCTGCCGGACCATCGGGCGTTTGTCGAGCAGATGTGCCGTGAGCATAGGCAGCGTAGCGAGGCGGTTGGGGTATAACTGCGTCGGTAGCCACCACCGACCGCGGAGAGCACGCTATGGATCTTGCATCGCTTCGCCCCTTGACGTTGTTCTGTGTCCTGGCGCTTGCCGGGGCACCGCTTCAGGCCTCTCCCGCGCAGAGCACTCCCGCACCTGCTCAAGCCGCCACGAGCGCCGCCGAAACGCCCGTCGCGCGACCCGCGGACGTGGCATCGATGGGCGCGATCATCGATGCGGTCTACGATGTGATTTCGGGTCCCAAAGGGCAGGAGCGTGACTGGGATCGCATGCGTTCCCTGTTCTTGCCTGGCGCGCGCCTGATTTCCGCGCGCACAGACAAGGATGGTCTCACCGCGGCCCATGTGATGAGCGTGGAGGATTACATCCGGGTGGGTGGCCCCATGCTGAAGAAGGATGGCTTCTTCGAGCGTGAGGCTCACCGCACGGAGGACCGTTACGGCAACATCGTCCAGGTGTTCAGCACGTACGAATCGCGCCATGCGGCGGCTGATGCGAAGCCGTTTCAGCGGGGGATCAACAGCTTTCAGCTGCTGTTCGATGGTCACCGTTGGTGGGTGGTGACGATTTACTGGCAGGGTGAGACGGCGGAGTTTCCGATTCCGGCCAAGTACGGCGGCTGACATCCTTCTCAGGGGACGCGGACCACCATTTCGATCTCGACCAGGATGTCCGGCGAATAAAGCGCCTGGACGCCGATCGTCGTGATGCTGGGCATCGCGTCCCCGACCAGGTCAGATAGAGCGGTCATGACCTGCAGGAACGCTTCAGTCGTTGCATCCACGACGTAGACGCGGAGCATGACGATGTCTTGCGACGATGCCTCGAGTTCCTTGAGTGCGGCGGCGAGGTTCGCAGCCGCGACTTTTGCCTGGCCAGGGATGTCCTTGGGCGCGTCCTCGCCACTGGGGCGCCAGGCGACCTGGCCGGACAGGAAGGCCAGGCGGCCGGGTTCTGCCACACTGATTTGCGAGTACCCGCCCGATGCCATATCCCACAATGTCGGAGGGTTGCGGCGGCTCACCAACGCGGATGTGCGTGCCGGAATGCGCGCGGTCACCTTGATCTCGAAGTCGAACCCCGCGAGCCAATTGACACCAAGAGCGGTCCAGTTCGGATACGGGAGCTGCGGGAACTTCTCGGTTTTCACCGCCATGACCGTGCCCAGTTGGTTCTCCGGGTCCGTATGGAACGACGTCAAGTCGACGATGTCGTCCAAGGTGCATCCTGCTGCCGCGAGCGTGGCTTCCAGATTGGCGAAGGCCAGGCGGACCTGCGCTTCGAAGTCAGGTTCAGGGGAGCCATCGGGACGGCTGCCGACCTGACCTGACACGAATAAGAGGTCGCCCGATCGGATGGCGGGGGAATAGCCGTGAGCCTCGTAGAGTGCGTGCCGGTTGGCTGGAAACACTGATTCACGCTGGGTCATTTCGTCGTCCTCATAGGCGAGACGGTCCACCGACCGGCTTTTCTGGACATCCCAGCAAAGCCGCGATGTAATATACGCCTCGTATATGAAAGCACGCGTCGCACCGACCGTCAAACCCCAAATACGGTCCGTATGTGAAATATGGAGGCTTGCATGGCATTGAAACGGCGCGCTGAAACGATGGAGCAGAACCGCATCAAGCTGATCGGCGCGGCGCGAAAGGCGTTCGCGGCGTCGGGTTTTGCGGCGGCTTCCATGGATGATTTGACTGCCGCGGTCGGCCTTACCCGTGGCGCTCTCTACCATGGCTTCGGCGACAAGAAGGGACTGCTGGCTGCTGTCGTCGCGGAGGTCGACGGCGAAATGGCGGCGCGTGCGCACGAGGCTGGAGCATCCGCGGCAAGTGCGTGGGAGGGGCTGTTAGCGGAAGGCGAAGCGTATATCGAGATGGCATTGGACCCGGAAATCCGACGGATTGTCCTGCTGGATGGGCCTGCCTTCCTGGGCGACCCTTCGCAATGGCCGAGCCAAAATGCCTGCCTGAGCATCACGAAGCAGTCGGTCGCCGATTTGATCGCCGAGGGCGTCATGAGGCCAGTCGATATCGAGGCCGCGGCACGCCTTCTGAGCGGCACCGCACTCAACGCTGCTCTTTGGATCGCGGCGAGCGATGAACCGCACGTGGTCCTGCCGAAGGCGATCGAGGCGTTCCGGCTCATGGCCGAAGGATTCCTGGCTAAGCGGGGCTGACCGGACTGACATCCGGTCGCGTAGCGGCTTCACGTCCGGCAGTGAAAGCGTGTCAGCGCGGCCGTCATCAAAGCGAGTGCTTCGCGCGCAGCCGGAAGGGGCCCGGAGTGCGTAAAACCGTGGTCCGCACCTGCGAACTCGTGGTATTCGGTCGATACGCCCGCCTGACTCAGACGCTCGGCGTAGGCCTGTGACTGCTCGTTGATGAGATCGAGGCTTCCGGTGACGATACACGCCGGAGCGAGACCCGAAAGCGTCGTACACCGAAGCGGGGATACGTCTGCGGATTCACGGTCGGTGACCCGCGGCAGATACATCGCGCGAAAGAACGGCAGCATGGATGGCGGGAGCGCATTACCCATGCCCGGTTCCTTGACGGGATCATTGGTCCAGGCGAGATCAAGCCATGGATAGGCAAGCACCTGGCCGCTAAGGCGAAATGCGCCTTCGTCGCGGATTCGTCTGGCGAGCACGGCAGCGAGACCGCCTCCCGCGCTGAATCCGCCCACCGTCACTCTCGATGCATCCAGACGCCACGATCTTCCGTGACGAAGCAACGTACGCATGACGGCCAGACTGTGGATGACTGCCGATGGATAGCGGTGTTCCGGCGCCAGTGGGTACTCGACGCTCGCGATGGCGCAACGGGCGGTTACGGCAAGATGTCGGCAGATCAGGTCGTCCTGGCGCGGTGATCCTGTCGCGTAGCCGCCACTGTGGTAGCTGAAATGCACAGGCCAGGGACCTCCGGCCGGATCGTCGGGGACGTACAGAGTGACGATGCCGGTACAGATGGCGGAGGTGATAGGGATCGTAGTCACGGTGACGCCATCGGAGGCTAGTCGGAGCCTGGGTGTGACCTTCGCAAAAAGCGGCACGATGAGACGCAGCAGGCGCGACCGTGCTCGCCCTGCAAGCGTGACGACGACGATCTCTCCAACCTGATGACTGTGCCGCGCAAACAATAGCCAGGCGCCGGCGAAGATGAGCGCCGCGAGAGTCGTCGCTATGGGCAGGAGAGAACCAAGGACGTTCATAGGTATCGGCTCAAAATTCCGGCGCTTCAGTGGCCCCAGAGGCGACGTCCGTCATCGCCGCTGAAAGCGGGCGCTCGCGCAGCAACAGGGCAACAACGACGCTGAAGACAGCGGCGACAAGGCCTGCGCCAAAGCAAAAGCGGTAGGACTGGAAAAGGCTTGCGCTATCAGCAGGCAAGACGAAACGGACGATCACCGCTGCCGAGGCACCCAACGCGCCGCCGATGGTCTTGAAGAAGTTGAGAACGCCAGTTCCCAAGCCGAGATGACGTTCGGCAACGGCATTCTGGCCAGCGAGAAGTGCGCTCTGGATGACGAGGCCGACGCCGACACCGAGCGTCGTGCCCGCGCAAATGATCATCGTGGGCGAAGGAATGAATGCCATGGCGGTCAGCCAGCCCAGGCTCGCTCCCATGCACGCGGTGCCAATGATGGGGATGGCGCGATAGCGCCCGGTACGGGCAACAACGGTTCCTGCCACACCCGATGCCGCGACAAGGCCAAGCAGCATCGGGATGATTGAGGCGCCGGCGGTCGCAGGCGCCAGCGCGTAGACATCCTGCAACGTCAGGGGAATGTAGAGCATTCCCACGAACAAGACGGCCGTCGACAACATGAACAACACCGCCGACAACCAGAAGATGCTGGGAGCGACAAGCGAGGCCGACAAGCCGGTTCGGTGCCCCGCATACTGCGCTGCGTACGGAGCCTCACTCACGTTCAGGTGAATCGCAACGAGGGCCATGGCGACGAGCCCGATAGGCAGATTGACGAGAAAGATCCACCACCAGCCCATGTGCTCAACGATCAGCCCACCGATCAGTGGTCCGCACACCACGGCGATGGCAGGAACGATACCCAGCGCTGCCTGGTATTTGCCGCGCGCCCGCGGAGGTGCCAGCGCCGCCACAATCGTCATGACCAGGGAGCTCAACGCGCCGCCACCCACACCCTGCAGCGCGCGAAACGCGATGAGTGCGGGCAGCGTCCGGGCGACGGCGCACAGGCAGGAGGCCACGATGAAGAGTCCGAGCGCTACCTGAAACGTACGCTTCTTTCCAAAGACGTCCGCCATGCGCCCGAGGATCAAGGTCGATAGGGCGCCTGTCAGGAGGTATGCCGTTGCGATCCACGAGACGTCGCTGCCGCCGAGGGCTTTTCCGATCGGCCCGAGTGCCGAGGCGACAATGGTCTGGTCCAGGGTGGCGACAAAGAGGACCAGCATCATCGGCAGCAACGCCCGTGAAAGGGCCTTCTGCCGTTCGGATGCGGCGTCGCTCGATGCGGATTCGGCGGTCATACCTGCGCCAGTCCGCCGTCAACCGCGAGCACGCTGCCCGTCATGTATGAGGAGTCCGACGATGCCAGGAACGCCGCCGCGCGTGCCACCTCTTCCGGCTCGGCCCACCGACCTAGCGGTACCGCGTTACGAACGTACTCATCTACCGCCGGGTCCTTCCATGCTTCTTCGGTTAGCGGTGTCCGAACAGGGCCGGGACTTAAGACGTTGACGCGGATGGCTCGTCCGGCGAACGCTTCATGGGCTGCGAAGGTACGAGCGAGACTGCGCACGGCGGCCTTCGTCGCTGCATACAAGGGGTCCGCCAGGCGCCCCATATCGGCGGCTGCGGATCCGGTAATGATGACCGAGGCGCCCCTCGCGAGCACCGGGATGGCATGCACCATGGTGAAGAAAACGCCCTTGAAGTTCAGATCGGACATCGCGTCGAACGCGGCCTCGTCAACGTCATCGAGGGCAGGCGTGTGCGACGTACCCGCATTCGCCATAAGGATGTCGAGATGTCCGAATCCATCTGCGACCTGATCGAAGATCCGTTGGACGTCCTCGACTCGCGCCATGTCCGCCACCAACGTTCTTGTACCTGGACCGATCGCTTCCGCTGCTGCCGCCAGGCGCGACGCATCCCTGCCGGTTATCAAGACCCGAGCACCGCCTTGGTGGAACAGCCGGGCCGTTGCCAGCCCAATGCCACTGGATCCGCCGGTGATGAGGGCGATTTTCTCTTCGAACCTGCCTGCATTGCTGTTCATGGGCGTGCGCTCCAAGCCTAAAGTCAACAGTTGATGACAATAGGCTGCCCTTGATTCTTGATAGTGTCAACAGTTGATGACATTATGTCCTGGATTGATTCGTCGGAGCTGCCCATGACCAAACGCGACGCGCCTGCCATGCCAGTTGGGGGAGCCAAATCACAGAGGACGCGCGACAAACTCCTGTCGTCCGCGCGTTTCTGGTTTTCCGAACGGAGCTACGACGCTGTGGGGGTCCGCGAGATTGCGCAGCGAGCCGACGTTGATCCCGCAATGATCTCGCGTCACTTTGGTGGAAAGCAGGGCCTGTTCGTCGCTGCTTGCGACGGCGCTTTCGACGTTGTGGCGCATCTCCCCGCTGACTCGGCAAACATCGGCCGCTTTCTGGCCGGTGCCGCTGTGGGCACCTCAGGAACAGAGGACCCGGACGGTTTCAATGCGCTCTCGCTCCTGCTTCTCTCGTCCGACAGCCCCGAGGTCGCTGAAGCGCTGTCGGCTGCATTCAAGGACGGGTTTATCAACCCTCTAGCCGCCAAACTGTCCGGGAAGGATGCGGCAGGGCGAGCGGCCGCCATTGCCGCGTGTGTCGTCGGCCTGGCGACGGTGTGTCACCGGTTGGGTCTTGGCTCACGCTCGCATGCCGCAAAGGCTGCGGAGAGAAGCATGGGAGATGCCATCCAGCGGATGGTCGACGATCGAACGGAAGGGCGTTAGGCCTCCGCCTGAGGTCATGAGTCTGACGAACCAGCTGGGCCGAAGCCCAGTATGCGAGTCACCGGGGTATAGCCCATACGCTCATAAACTGGGTAGCCCGCTTGCGTCGCATGTAGGCAGGTCTTCCGGTGGCCGGTTGACTCGCTTGCGACCCTCAACGCGTGCCGTACAGTAGCCTCCGCGAATCCGCGGCGTTGCGCGTCCGGTCGCGTGGCCACGAGTCCGACATAAAGCACGTCTTCGATTTCCACGACAGACGCTGTCGCTACGGCAGCGTCACCTAGATAGGCGAGATAGCAATAGGCACTCTTCTTCCACAGCGTCGCACCATCGAGTCCATCGCGCATCAGCTCTACGGGTAAGCTGTAAGCCTCGCTATTTATGTCGGCACATTCGTAGAATCCGCTCTCGTCGGTGACGCGCGCGAAGCGAAGCTCAGCAGGTTTCGAGCCTTCCTCGAAGGCGGACAGATCGCCGATCATGCCAATCGTTTCGATCATCGATACGAGACCGGCTTCTTCCAGGGCAGCGTCGAATGCTCCGTGAACCTCGTTATCGAGATAGTCCTCCGATATGAAGAACAGTCCTGGGTCGGTCTTCGATCGCATGTAATCTGCCGCCACGTGCAGTCGTCGATTCAGCATCGTGCGATCCGTGACGGGCTCGGAAAGGAAGATCAGGTTGAAGAAAACGGCGGGGCTGCCTGCCCAATACGTCCTCATCCCATCCTTCTCCCAGGTATCGGCCCCGGGTCTGCCCGCCACGAGCAGCTTTCCGAAGGCTATGAATTGTTCGTTCAGTAGGACCGGGTCACGTTCGAACATGGATGAGCTCCGCTTGCATGGTGGGGGAGGTAAACAGGTGTGTCAGCGTCGCGGAACGGCAGCCTTGGGCCGGTTCCGCTGCCTGACGACGAACAGCCAATAGCCACCCAGACCTAAGGCGAACCAGCTAAGTCCAAGCAACCATGCGTCCGGCTCCATGTAGTAAAGGACATACGCAAGGATGCAGAAGCCGATGGCTGGACACGCCAAGTGTTTGACGTATGCGCGCGAGCGCTTGCGAATGATGAAGTGCACTACCACGGTCACATGAAGGATCAGAAATCCCGTCAGCGCGCCAAAATTGACCAGGATGCCGATGAGGTCAAAATGATTGAGAAACGCCATGGCAACTGCGACCGACACGGCCGATACAAAGAGCAGGCTCTTGTAGGGGGTTTTAAACTTCGGATGCACGGCAGACATGAACGCCGGCATTCTTCCCTCACGAGCCATCGCATAGAGCAAGCGAGAGATGGAAGCCTGTACAACACTCGCCGACGAAAGGCCGAATGTCATGGCACAGATGAACGCGGTGACGATGCTGAAGGTCTTGCCGCCCGCTATGGCAATAATCTCGTAAAAGGCAGTATCCGGCGAGGCGAAAGCCATGCCATTGGCAAGGTCGGCAGCGATCCAAGTCTGCACGACGAACAGGGCAGCCGCGAGAGCCAGCGAGATAAGGGTTGCGCGGCCAATAAGTCGCTTGCTGTCACCCTTCGTTTCCTCAGCGAGCGTTGAAATCGCGTCGAACCCGAGAAACGACAACGCTGACAATGAAACAGCCGAGAACACCAGGCCAATGCTGAAGACATGGGCTTGATAAAGCGGCTTCAAGGTCAGATGACCCGCGCCTGCACCGTGGTTCAGAGCGTAAAGACCCAGGACGACGAAGGCCGCAAGAATGGCAAGCTGCACGACAACGATCAGCTTGTTGACCACAGCGGTGATCTGCACGCCGATATAGTTGATAGCGGTACCTGCACTGATGAATGCCAACACCATTGCCCAGCGTGGCAAGGCTGGCACGATCTCATGAAGTGCATTCGCAGCTGCCAGATACACTGCGGCAGGCAGCAGGATGTAATCGAGAACGAGCATCCATCCCGCTATGAATCCCGTTTTTTCTCCGATCGCGCGTCGGGCATATGCGAAGACGGATCCGGCAAGTGGGAAATCTGCGGACAAGAGCTTATAGCTGTAGGCAGTAAAGAACATCGCGATCGCGCCCACCACGTAGGCAAGAACGACCATGCCTTTCGCCGCGCTGCTGACGTAGCCATAGAAGGCGAAGGGAGCTATCGGACCGATGAATACCAGTCCGTAGATAATCAGGTCGGCGAGTGACAGCGATCGCTTGAGTTCAGAAGGCGGCGATGTCAGATCGCCCGCGGGGGTTTCTGCAGGCTCGAAATCTCTATACGACATGGGGTACTCGGGTAACGGTGATGCTCTAAGCACGTGCATGCGTTAGAGAAAGGGCACACATTTATTTACGGCTGATGCGAAGCGGGCCCGTACCGGCCGGCTTACCTCAGGAACTGCAGGAGTGAGGCGTTGAATGCGCCGGGTGCCTGCCACGGAGCGAAGTGACTGACTCCGGGGAGAATGACCAGGCTCGCGCCGGGAATGGTCCGGGCCATGTATCGCGTATGCTCTTCCTTGATGAATTCTTCATGGTCGCCGTCGACGACAGCAATCGTCGGGCCATGGATGGCGGCAAGCTGGCTGGCGATGTAGTTGGGTTCGGACTTCTGCATCGTCTCGACGGCTTCGTGCAGTGCACCGAAGCCATCCGGTGTCGGCGATACGCGGGCGTACGTCTGCTGCAGCTGGACGACGACCTTCGCAAGGATCGGCGAATTGAATGCGTCAGGCTTGGCTGCGTCCGCATTCATGTTGGCGCCGAACGCGTAGATCCTGCGCACCCTGGAAGGATCTCTCATCGCCATCACGAGTGCGGTGTTCGCCCCGTCGCTCCAGCCAACGATGTCGGCCTTTTTGATATGAAGAGTGTCCATGACACTGCGCAGGTCCTCCTCGAAGACCTCATAGCTCAGGGGAACGTTACCGAGTGTGCTTCGTCCGTGGCCGCGCGTATCGATGAGGACGACCCGGTGGTGGCTATCCACCAGGGCAGGCACCTGGTTACCCCAGGAATCGCTACTGGACATCCCTCCGTGAAGGAGAAACACGGTAGGACCTTTGCCGACCGTTCCGTACCAGATGCGTGCCCCCTCACGTGTGACATAGCCGTCGCTGGCCAGATGGGGAAGGGAAGGTGGAGGCGGAAGGCTCTGCCATACCGGTGTCTGCGCATGGACGGCTGCCGTTGTCGTGAGCATGGCGAGGGTTGCGAGTTCGATGAGTTTTTTCATGGGATACGTAGTGCGAAAGGAGCAGGTCTGATGTTGGAAGCAATCAGCCTGACCATGAGTGCCGGATTTGGGCTTTAAGGTTCACATGCGTACCGAGTGCAAAAAACTGCGATGAGCGTGCTCGACGCCGCAAGGAATTAGCGCCCAAGTCGATTGATTGAGAAAGGACAATCGTCTGATCTACGCGCTGGCAAACCAGGAACATTACGATGGCGACTTTTCGAAGGCGCGTCTGCGCTCCGGGCGGTCCCCCGCATTTCTACGTAAGAACTTCGGGTTATGTCGCAATGCTGTGCCACGGCCCCTTGGTGTCATGCGCCCGGTCGAAACACATATAGAGGGACGGCCGAGGAACGGGCTCAAAACCGCAAAACGAGCCTAAATCTAAAAATAGATAGCGTTTGCATGGAGACGCAAAGGTTTGTGACTCTACGGTGCGACTTTGCCTGGCTCCGATCCCGCTCCAGAGGCTGTCTTTCGGCACGCACGATTTAGGAGCATTGCACTGTCGTGCAACAACCGATTACCTATCTCGTTTCCTTGCAAGGATCGTTGAATGACGCCGACAGACAAGCTGGAGAGTTCGGATGAAACAGTATCCATGCCTACACCGGTGCGGTGGTAGGCGTGATCCTTAAGCGTGGCGGCGGTGGGCGTCAGCAGGCGGCACTCTGCACAACGCCGTTTATCCTCGAAGACGGCAAGCCTCTCGATCTAGCCGTCCATACGTTGAAGTCTGCGCACGGGGCTCTTGCCTACTGTGTGGCGATTGACAAAATCAAATATATAAAGTCTGATGCTGCCGTTGCGGCGTCGTCCATCACAAGACGTTGACAGGCTGATGGGTGTTCGCCAGGGGCAATTCGCGTTACATCAGACCACCCGTCCGTATCCGGATGGCATTAGGGACATGCTCATGGGGTTCAGGTGCTGGGGAGTGGGTAGGCGTCCGATGCGTCGCATCGACGTGGCGTCACGATCAAAGCAACATCACCATTTCTGGGTCGTTTGGCTGCTATGCGGCGCGTTGCTCAGTATTGGCGCCGCGGAAGCGCCGTCGATCCACTACGTCTATGACGCCAACGACCGCGTTGTCGTTGTCACATCAAGTGACGGAACCGCCGCTAAATATACATACAACGCACTTGGCCATAAATATGCATGAGCTCGCCGTTAACTTTAAGCGGATGCCCGTTTTTTTAAAGCTCTTAACTTTGTTCTCGGTGATGTCGGTTTTCCTCGTCATCGCCACTATCATCCCTGGCGGCGCTGTTGTCGGACAAAAGAAAGTTGGGCTTGGCGAATGGTGGTCGAACGGCAGCGGCATCGTATTAGCCGTTGCTATAGGTCTTTTCGTTGCTTCCGGAGTAGCGATTCTGAAACGATTGCATCGCAGTCGGGCTCTCTACCTATGTAGCTGGATAATTCTGTATTTGGCTGTTTTTATAATTGAGTTAATAAACAAGGTATCCTATTCATCGGACCAATACGTGTCTGATCTACTATTTGGAGCTCTCCAGCTCATCGTTTTTGCTCTTTATCTTTATTTCAGCAAGGGCGTGAAGAACTATTTTTTCGAACGTACACCATCCAGTTCTTTATAGGCACCCAGTACCCGGTTTTCGCGTAACACCGCTCGAACTGCACCGGTGAAGTTGTCGCACCGACAGATTCACGCCTTCGATGAGGGTAGCTACCTCAGCAGCAGAATCTTCCCGACTAAAAACCTTGAACTATCCACGCGATGCCCACCCTTCAGCTAGATGCTACCCTGGCAGGTCGGTGCAATGCCCAGCACCAGCCCGTGGCTAGGCTTTGTCGGGCCGTCTGTCGGGTAGGGTGTCCCACGCTCGGGCCAACGCGGTGGCGGGCGCCCGCCAGCGGCGCGTTTCTTGGATCTCACAGGACTGGGGTAGGGCGTCCGGGGAGGCAGGCCCGACGACACGGTCAGATCGCCGTCCGATCAGCGAGCCATTGAATTCGTTCTTCGGGCGGCCGCCAACACGACAGCGACTGCGTTGCATGAGCGGGCAGGGGTCGCGGCTAGCGAGCTGTTTTCGGAATGCGCGTTGTCCCTGGCCAAGGTCCACGACGTTGCCGTAGGCAAATCGAGCCTGGACTCGATGACGATATCCACGCGGTCGACGCCCTGAATCAAGATTCGCTGACCCACGACGAAGTGTTCGTCAGGTTCTATGCCGACCATGGTGGCCTGGTCGTCTCGGAGTTCGACGACGGATTTCACGACCTCATTGTTGCCTTAGCCCCTATTTTGCCCGGCATTGAGCGATGGAATGACGTAACCCCAGCCGCTCCATTGACCGAGGCGGTCTTGCTCTTGTGGGACCGGACGGCAAAAGCGGATACGCAAGTGATCAACCGTGCCTAGAGCGCTTGCAAATTCCCCACGTCCGGCATACAGTGAACCACATGGTTCACTATCAAGCTCGCCTCGACGCGACGTTCGCCGCGCTCTCCGATGTCACCCGACGCGGCGTGCTGGAGCAGCTCGGGAGCTCGGACGCCTCGATCACGGACCTTGCCCAGCGGTTCCACATGACCCTCACGGGTATGAAGAAGCACGTCGGCGTCCTGGAGCAGGCTGGACTTGTGACCACGGAGAAGGTCGGGCGCGTACGCACCTGCAAGCTTGGGCGGGGCCTGCTTGAAGAAGAGGCCGCCTGGATCGAGCAGCACCGCCAACTCTGGAGCGCGCGCTTCGACGAGTTGGACAAACTTGTCGAGCACTTGAAACGCAAGGAGAAAGCAGATGACCAACGCAACAGAAGCTAACCGCACCGTTGTGGAACGCAAAGCCGACCGCGAACTCGTCGTGACGCGTACATTCGATGCCCCGGCGCACATCGTCTTCGAAGCCTGGAGCACGCCCGACCTGTTTAAGCAGTGGTGGGTTCCGAAGTCCGCGGGGATGTCGATGATCTCGTGCGACATGGATATCCGCACCGGAGGCACGTATCGCCTCGTGTTCCGCCATCCGGCCTTCGATCAACCGATGGCGTTCTTCGGCACATACAAAGAAGTAGCGCCGAACACGCGCATGGTATGGACGAACGAGGAAAGCGAGCAGGGTGCCTTGACTACGGTGACGTTCGAAGAACGTGCCGGCAAGACGCTGGTCACCCTTCATGAACTTTATCCGACAAAAGAAGCACGCGACGAAGCCATCGTCGGCTCGGCGGAAGGTCTGCCGGAACAGTTCGCACAGCTGGATGAATTGCTCGCTGGCTGATCCTGAGTACACCCGAGCCACTGGCGGAGCAGTTCGGCGCCAGGTGGGCACGATGTGTTCGGATGCAATTTCATGACGACTGGCTTAGGAGCCGCAGCACTAGTTGCGGCCCTTCGCGTTCAAGGTAAGGAGACGCTGCCAGGAACACAGGCGAAGGCACGCACCGGAAACGTACCCATGCCTTTCAGCTTGGGAGGCACCGCCGTGAAGGTGAAGCCCTCGACGGGTACACGGTCCAGCATTGTCAGGTGTTCAACGATCGGGATGCCTGCAGCCAGTAAAACCGAGTGAACGGGACGGTGGCCGTCAGAGGTGTCGTCGATGTTCAACGAATCGATACCGACGACGCGCGCGCCCTGGTCGCGCAGGTAGACCGCTGCCTGCTCGGTGAGAAACGGATGGCCTTCGAAATACTGGTCGGTGCGCCAGTGGCGGTCCCACCCGGTGTTGACCAGGACGGCTCGATTGCGGCAGTCGATCGGCGCAAAATGCGTCCAGTCAATCGCGCGCGCTGTGGCGCCGGATATCCGAACGACCACGGCGGGAACGTCCGCCACGGTCGCCACGCTCAATGCACTGAGATCCAAGCCATCCGCGTAACGGTGGAATGGCACATCGATGTACGTGCCAGTATTGCCGACCATCGCGATCCGCCCGATCTGGAACTCGGTGCCCTTGGCATAAACGCCACGCGATTGCTCGCGTGACAGGTGGTCGCAGATGAGCGGCGCCGGCAGTCCCTTATAGGTCACCATGCCGTCTTCGATGGTATGACTGAGGTCGACATAGCTGGTTGCGAGGACCGTTTGACCAGGTTCCTCGTCCCGCCTGTCAGCTCGCTTGTGCTGCTCCTCGATCACTTGCTTATTGAGGATCCGCACGTCCGCAACCATCAGCAACTTCATGTCGCGGATGACGTAGGCCGCTAGCGCATCGTCTGCAATATCTCCTCCCTCGATATCCAAGCGGAAACCTTGGCCCTGAAGACCGCCTCCGTTCGAGAAAGTAATCTCAAAGTCAAAGCGCACGCGCCGGTCGGTCATGGGCTATCTCTTTTCAATCGGATGCCGTCGATTGAATCAGAGGGGCCGCGCGGAGGCGAGGACAAATCACGCCAGATGCCGGACTCCATCGGGGCGACGTCACTTCGAGTTTGACACATGAGCAGGCTTTCGACTTTGTGCGATCGATTTTAGTGCAAGGATAGCGTCTGCTTTTGACCCAAAGCGGGCATCTCGATGAGGCTATCCGATCAGGGGGACTGGCGATTAGAGATGGTTATCGGGGGAAGGTGCATGCTTCGGCTTCGGCGCCCAAGCTTTCAGGCACCGTTTCGAGCACCGACCTTAGTAATAGTAAATTGAACTGGGTTAGGCCCCAAGCTGTCAGCGAACGTCGATCTCCTCGCACGCCGCTTCGACGTCGTTCATTTTTTTGCTTGTCTTCGTCGCGCAGGTAGGCTGGATGAGCAAACTGTCGAACTAATCCGCCTTCTCGGTGACCAACTTGAAAACAAGGTCGCTAGGCAGAGTTATGATTCGCTTCCCCCTAGCTAAATCGGGGAAAGCGCAACTATTTACCCTAAACAAGACCACGGCCACTCCGGCCGCGCAAGGATCGCTCGTATGCCGCGGCAATCGTTGGATGATGATCTGTGGAATTTTCGGCACTGGGGAAAGCGAGGGCGCGAGATGGCGCCGCCCACACTGAGCCTCCTGATTCAACGTGCCAGGGAAGGTGAGCCCATCACCTATGGTGAGCTGGCCGACCAACTCGAACGGCGCTACGGATTCGCCCAGCCCTATCGAAAGACGTTCTACGGCTCCCCAGTCGGCTTGGTGGGGTTTGTGCTCGAGGAATTGGGGCACGAGATGCGCACCGTCCTGCCCCCGCTCAATGTCATCGTCATCAATAAGTCCAATCGACAGCCGGGCTCGGGGGCCGACCCGCTGTTGCGCAACTACTTCCGCACCGTGGGTCAGGACTTCACGCCCAAGCTGCGCCGGACGCTGGTGAACGAGGCGCAGGAGGCGGTCTTCGACTACGGTCACCGCTGGAAGGATGTCGGTGCGCGCCTGGGAGTGAAAATTTGGACTCCTGCGGCGGGACGAAAGAAGGGTACGCGAGCGCTCAAGCTCCCCAAGCCCGTTCGAGGCGGCGGTGGGGAAAGCGACCAACACCACCGCCTGAAACTCTGGGCCTGCAATCACCCCGAGTTCTTCAAACACCTTGGGGTGTACAAGCAAGGAGTGCCGGAACAGCGCCTTGCCTCCGGTGACAGCATCGATGCGTATTTTGCAAACGACAGACAACGGTTGGCCGTCGAGGTTAAACCTTCAGACGCATCATTAGACGAGCGGAAGCGAGGGGTGTTCCAAGTCGTCAAATACCGCGCGGTGATGCGAGCCGAACAACGCACGCTCGGGCATCTGCCAAACGCTCAGGCAATCCTGCTCACCACCCAGCGTCCGTGCATAGAGTTGCGCGAGTTGATGCGTCGGCTCGAAGTCGAACACATCCTGGCGCCCGAGCACGCGGAAGATTGAGGGGACGGGAGCGGTGGCGCCCTCGGTCGTCTTCTGAAACCTTGATCGGTGCTGATACCCTTACGGTACCGGTACTCGCCCAGGGCGCCGGTGCCAATCAGGGAGGCCCATTGTGGCGCGGGATGACTTTGCAAAGCCGATAATCCGCGAGCTGCGCGAACGCGTGGCAAACCATTGTTCGAACCCGGATTGCCGCCGGAAGACGACCGGGCCGAATTCGGGAGGACGCGGGACGATTGTTTTGGGGGAGGCGGCACACATCCACGCTGCAGCCCAAGGAGGACCCCGCTACGACGCTGATATGTCACCGGCCGAACGCGCATCCATCGACAACGCCATCTGGCTGTGCCGTGGCTGTGCTCGACGCGTCGATCGCGACGAAGCGGCCTATCCGGCCACGCTGCTTCGTCAGTGGAAAACCCGCGCCGAAGATCTCGCAAGCGACGAGCTGGACACGCGGCCTCCAGCGCATGGGGACGCCCAGGAACAGTTGGTCGGGGCGTTGACCGGGCACACCAAGCGCTTGCTGCCGTCGTTGATCAAGAATGCCCACGCTGCGTCAGTGGAAGCCTTGGAGCTGCTCGATCCTCGGTTCCATATCGAAAGCAGCCACCAAGGCGGCGTTACCCGGTTTCGCATCGAGGCCCTCGAGACCGTTCCGTTTCGCCTGTCCGTCCCCGAAGAGCGCATGGCGGAGTGGCAGCGCGGTGTGGATGCAGCGATGCAAGCGGGCACACCCTTCGAGATCGACGCGGCTGGCTTCACCGTACAGGGCTCGACATTGCTCACCCACGTCTTTGACGGCGACGACGAGCTGGAAGAGCGAAAGCTCACTTTCACTCCACACGCCATGCCGGCGCGACTGAAATGGTCCGCGCTGACCGAGGCTACGGCCGTCCGTCGGGGCTTCGACGATGTGACGGGCTCGTTGGCCATGGGAACATCGCAGTGGACCTTTCGCGGCGAAGTCTGGGATGGCTTGGCCGTGCTGACTATCCAAATGCGCCACGTGGCGCCGCCTTGGAACGGCAATTTTTCGCTTCGCTTCGATGTGGACCGCTGGGTGGGACGGAACATTCGCACGCTGCCCTACCTGGATGCTGTGATCGATTTCTGTTTGCGAACCACGCCCGAGGAAATCCTCGATGTCGAGCTGCACGTTGACGGGCGGCGACGCGCGGCCATGAGTTCACCGTTCGGCACAGTGGTCCCGGCAAACCCCCAACAGAATGCGCTGCTGTCGTACTTGGGCCGAGCGGCCGAAATCACGCGCCGGTTGGGCGTGAATGTTGCGATGCCCAAGCATGCGAAGGTCAGTCAGGAAGACGCAGAAGCGCTAGGCCGTGTCTACGATGTCGCGGTGGCCCCAGACCGCATGACCGCGGCGGACCTCGCATGCAACCCAGCCTGCACGCTCACCGCGACCGACCACGGCGCCAATATCAGCCAATTAGAAGGGGAGACCGAAGCCATAACCATCCGTGTTCCGGCCGATCTTCCCTCGGAACTCCGCATCTTCGGGCAAACGGTGGCGGTGCCACCCGTTCACACCACGCTGCACGGGCTGCGTCCCCGCATTATCGATGAACGGACGGTCTTCCATTCCGGCGATGCTGTCAAAGTCGAGTTTGAACCCACAAAAGACTTCTGGATGGCCTACGAATGGCCGTTAGGTGATACATCGCTGCACAACTGAGACCGAGACGATGAGTTCGAGCGGTGCGGGTGGGATGGAAGAAAGATCGCCTGGCAAATACCTAACGGTTCTGCTGCAAGGTGAGGCGACGGGGTATTGTGAAATGATAGTGCCTCGGTTGTCACCCGAGGATGTCTTGCTCCGCTGTGACGCCGCGCCCGTCCGACTCCCCCTTACATCAGGCGTTCACTAATGCAGTGCTGAGGAGGCTGCATATTGGACTATCGCTGAGCTTATTTTTGATGTCTGTAGGATTCCCCTTACAACCAATGGCCGAGCCCCCCCCCGACACAACCCATGTTCAGACGGGTAACGGTGCTGGATGAGGACGATTACGCTTTGTTATCGAGGGTAGGGCAGCGAAGGCTTTCGACCCATGCCGGGTCGATTGTCATGGGAAAAGGGATGGGCGGGCCTAGAATGCGCGTGGCGTCAGTTCTGGGAGCGGGCCGAAGGTCGATTCACGTGGGCCAGACGGAGCGGCCTATGATCCGCCGGGATGTCCGCCTTCGACCCAGAGCGGACCCAGGGATAAAGTCCATCCAGTGAATTTGTTACTCTAAACAGGCATATCTTTCGACTGGGGGACTCATGAGGGAGCAGTGGGAGCAAATCGAAAGAATCCTTCGGACACATAGTTGCCTAGACCAAATTGGGCTTAGGCAAGGGACGTCGTGCGACAAGATCGCTGCTGTGGAAAGCCATCTCGGTGTGAATTTTCCGGACAGCCTGAGAACACTTCTAGCGATTCATGACGGTCAGGACGGGCGTGCTGGCCTTGTTGGTGGCGAGCAGCTTTTGTCCGCCGAGCAGATCCAGCGGGAATGGGATGTCTGGCGCTCGCTGGACGAGGCGGTGATGAACGCTGACTGCGCTGACTTCATGGCGTCGCATCCCAAAGGGGTCATAAAACCCGTGTATACGAATCGTGCCTGGGTCCCCTTGACGAAGGACCGGGGCGGCAACCATATCGGGCTGGACTTCGATCCTGACGGGCAGGGAACCGTTGGCCAGGTAATTCGTTTTGGCCGAGACCAAGATACCAAGCTGCTCGTGGCTAAGAGTTTTGAAGCCTTCGTCGAGAAGCTCGTGATATCGCTCTCTGAGTCGAAATGGAATGGCGAGTACCTAGAATCCAACATCTGAGTTCTTGGTCGCCGAGGCCAGGTACAAGGCGATGGATTTATAGGCCCGCTTCCGACCCGGAGCGGACGCAATAGCTTTGTACTACAGGGCGGCGAAGCGAGGGGGATGGATGGAAAGCCAGGCAGATGTTCGGTGTACCGATTGCAGGGCCGGCTACCACGCACCATTTGAAAGGTTTGAACGCATGGCCGCCGTCGAGCAAGGCCCGACCTTCTTGATGCGTTGCACCGTCTGTGAATCGCTGTGGCACGAGACGCTGCATGACGCTAGGTTGCTGAGTGCGTCGGAAGCAGTATCTATCTACCCTGCGGGGATGGCCAGTTAGATCCGCTTTCGAGCCAAAGCGGACCTATCCACGACTCCCAGAGGGATGCCAGTGAGACCGGATGATTCGTACATCGAGTTTCGGCGGTCTTGAAGTGGCGTGGCCGAACGCTAAAATCACTCAATGGACCCGACGGCTTTCAGGCTGCAACGGAATTCTATAGGTCGGTGCGGGTTGATGGCGCTGCGCACGACGGAGACAGCTTCGCCTATAGCTACTCTATGCCCTTTAGAGAAAGAGGAACTCGCTTCGAGCTCGCCTTCTTCCGGCTGTTCAAAATCGAAGTCGGGCGCTGATCGGCCGTAGAGGGAACCATGGAACTACTTCTGGAAGTAAAAGGCACCTTTGAAATAGCCGGGCGCGGATTGGCGCTAGTTCCCGACCTACAGCTCCAGACTCGGACCAAGGATTCGATCCATGAGGTTGTTGTCGAGCGCCCGGACGGCTCATCTATTCTGTCTCAGGCGCGCCTGGTTGTTGAACACTTTCGTCCTGTCGGCTACAAACTTGTCGCCTATTTGCCTCAACTGCGGAAAGAGCAAGTTCCCATTGGGAGCAAAGTCCTCTGGCTGGTCGGAAGCGGAGGTTCGGATACGGCGATTACATCGGGTTATCGAGGGTAGAGCGGGCGTCTGCTTCCGCCCCGAAGCAGACGCCCCTCGGGGCGATCAGGCTCGATGGCATCACTAACATTCGGAGGGCAGAAGGACGCTCCTCAGGTGATTAGCAACTGTGGGTCACCTAGGCATGGGGCCGCGCGCCCTCGCAATCGTCTTGGCCGCCCCAGCCTAGAGCGCTGACCGATCCAGAATTATTGGTGTCTAGACCCTCTTGGCAATTGACTGCCGCGCGGCAGATTGGTCCACTGGATTGATGGATACCCGACGACACGAAACCAAATCGGACGCAGCCGCGCATCCGATCTACCAGACTTGGCTGGGGGAGCAGCGCTCTCGTTATAAAGGTAACTATGGGAGCCGCCTGCCCTTGAGGCGTATACGTGAGGCGGGCGTATATGACCAATGGCGTTTGGCTCAAGATGTTGCAGGGTGGCTGACTCGGCACTGTAAGGATAGGCGGATCTCGGTCTGTATTACCGACGCACCCTGCGTCAATGCCTGGGCTTTCGCGCACGGGCCTCACGTGGACGAATCCGTTATCGTCATCACGCGCCGCGGACTACTGGCACTCCAGCGCTTGAATATTCTTGTCGCCGTAGCCGCACGTGGGTTGCGCGACTCGCCTGAGGCCCTCCCCGTGTTGTTGCGGGCTCTGGGCTCCAAGCAGCCCGACGACCGCACGGCCGTTGCAATTGCGCAACTTGTGATGAGCTCGGCCATGCTATTTCTTTTGTTTCACGAAGCCGCGCATTTGCTTCGAGGCCATCTGACGGGCGCTGCGGCCGAAGACGAGAGAGAGCCCCAGCTTTTGGCGGTTTCCAGCACTCCAACAGTGCCAGCTGTCGCGCCAATAGGCTGGAAAGAGCTTAACCACCCGAACGTGTATTCCCGCACTATCGAGTTCGATGCGGATATCCAGGCGTTTTACTGGACTCGGTTGTACCTTGACCATATTGACACAACGCTGCTTAGCGATGAGCTGGGTTCGGAGTCGCAGGAGGTCTTCCGCGTACTGTTATCCACCCCAGACGGTCGTCGATGGGTGACGCTGGTTGCGGGGCTTTGCTTCCATTTGGCTTTCAGTGCTCAGGCGTCGCGCTTGGTTCAACTGAAAGACGCAACACATCCATCTCGGCACGAGCGCATTGAGCTTGCTCTCCTCAGCGATGCGGCCATCGCGAATCACAACGCTGAAGATACCCCTGTCCTTCGAGAGTGCGTGGACTTCGTGTGTCGCATGATTTGCGAAGACGAGTCTAACGGGGGCGTGATGGAAGAATCCGCACAGCGGCTGACGAGGCGTCCAGATCAGTCGATCTCAGCGTACCTCGAAGGGACGAGGGTCTGGTTAGGACTGTCACTAGATGAGGTATCTGCAGAACAAGTACATCAGCAGCGCCTTGCGCTAATGGAGTCAATGCGCCGCTGGGAACCAATCTTCGCACGTCGCCAAGTGACCTCGACACTGCCTATCTTGCCATGGTGGCGAGTGGCGTAAGTACCGTTTCTCACGCTAGCGATGCCAAAGAATTCCGTGACACTTCGATCGCGCAAACAGAAATCCGACTCCGACCCTAGACGAGACTGGCGATGTTTGAAGAAACGATCCGCGCCCTGAAACAGCTTAGCAACGAGAAGTCCGCGCTTTCTTTCTCAGCGGACGATGACAACTACTTCGACCGTGAATGTCCCGCGCCGGAATGCTTGGCTCAGTTCAAAGTACTGATGGCAGACTGGAAAGAGAAGGTTAGAGATGAGGAGGTCTTTTGTCCGTTCTGCGGCCATGCCGCCGATGCCCAGAAATGGTGGACGCAAGAGCAGCTTGAATACGCTCGGGACGTTGCGCTTGCCAAGATCCAGGCAGCAATCGGTGGCGCGCTTCGCCGGGATGCGCAGAGTTTCAATCAAAGACACTTCGGGGGTGGATTCATATCCATAAGCATGAAGGTCGACAGCCGACCTCAACATGTTCCGATCCCCTATGCTGCTGCAGCGCCGATGCGCCTAAAGATCGCTTGTGCCGAGTGTGGATGCCGGTATGCCGTTGTTGGCGCGGCATATTTCTGCCCGTCATGCGGCGCAAATGCCGCGGAGCTTGTCTTCGACCTTACAACCCAAGGCATTCGCCAGTCGCTCGATGCCATAGACTTTATCAAAGCTGCGATTTCAGATGCGGACACTGCAGAGAATACGTGCCGCTTGATCGTTGAGAGTGCATTACAAAACGCGGTAACAGCATTCCAGAGAATTGCGGAGGCGCTTCACGCGCGCATCGCACCGACAACGAAGGTTCGACGCAACGCCTTTCAAAGCCTTGCGGAGGGTTCCGCCCTCTGGACCGCCGCCATCGGACATGGATACGAAAAGCACCTCTCGGCCGTCGAGATGGAACAGCTTGTGATGCCCTTTCAGCAGCGCCATCTCCTAGCCCATACACAGGGCATCGTTGATGTTGACTACATCAAAAAAACAACAGACGCGAGATTCAAAATCGGGCAGAGGCTGGTTATCAAGCGCGAAACTGTCGCCGAAGCACTAACCCTCATTGAGAAACTGACACACGGCCTCCGTGATGATGTCATGTGTATGAACGAATCAAACTTCGCCCCACAACTCAAGAGGATTGAGTCAGGCGAAGACTAATACGCACAAGAGCGCATCATTGATCAATCGCATGCAACGAGACCAGGAGATCAGGCCCGACGCACAACCGGGGTCTGCAACTTTGGTTA
Organism: Luteibacter rhizovicinus DSM 16549; assembly: GCF_001887595.1. Taxonomy (NCBI): domain Bacteria; kingdom Pseudomonadati; phylum Pseudomonadota; class Gammaproteobacteria; order Lysobacterales; family Rhodanobacteraceae; genus Luteibacter; species Luteibacter rhizovicinus. The sequence goes on along the minus strand of NZ_CP017480.1, from coordinate 3,978,666 downwards.
GAGCAGGGAAGGGCAAATGTCAGCCACCAGTGGGCGTCGAAACTGAGGCGGTGAACGAATTTTCGACCTGTACGGCCGCGTGAAAGCCTCGCTAGGGCGCTATCTGAGCTGTCTAATGCGCTCTTGGAGGGCCAGGGCTGCCGGGATGTTTTTGGCTGCGAGGGTCGCTGCGATCTCAACAAGCGCTTGTCGCGCCTGAGCACCTCGTGAAAGGACTTGCGCGTCGGAACTCAACGCGGCCGCCGCCAGCTCCACCAGCGCGTCGCCGGTACTCTCCCGATACCAGCGATCGGAAGATTCGCGCTGCATGGCAGCGATCCAGCGAAGTCCGTCAATGCGAAGCGGAGCGCCGAAGTCCGTGGTCAAGAAGCGGCAGAAGCGCTTGACGCATTCTTCATCCCGACCCAAGTGTGTGGCCGCCCAGCACTCGTAGATATCTTTCATTCGCAGAGCCGCCCCCTTGCGCAGCAGGGACAACGCATCTTCGTTGCCGAAGCCGAGCAGGTCGCAAATCAGGCGCTCGCCGTGAAACCAGAGGCCCGGTTGAGACCAGTCGGCGGAGAGACCGTACTCAGTAATGGCCCGCCAGACGCGCTCGAATGCTTCTGGATCATCGCCTTTCCCTAGGAGCAGAAACAGGCCGCGAATGAAGTGCTGCAGCGCGTAGTGAGCAGCTGGCCCGTGGGAGAGAACAGCTTCCCAGATCGCGCGCGCATCCGCCTCAGGCGCCGTGAGTGACAGGACTCCGAGCTTCAGGAGGACGCCGTAGCCAAGATTCTGGCTGGGCAAGTCGTACTCGCCGCCCTCCTTCCTTTCTCGAGCCTTGGCGCGCGTGGCGTCGTAGTCCCAGATGCGCAGCGCCAAGCGCGAGTCGAGGTCGTGGTCGCCAGTACCATCGCCATCGATGAGCCAGTTGAAAAGAACTTCGAGGAAGTGACCGTCTAGCAAACCGGCCCGCTCGCGCTCCGGCTTTCCACGCCAACTTTGGCCGCTCGCACTATGGAGCCGCATCCGTCGCTGGAAATCCAATCGTGCTTGGCCCGCGGCCACACGCTTGAAGTCGAGGTCCCCCGGCGTCGCGCTCGGTCCACGGAGCGGAAAGCGCCGCAGCCGCGCGAGCCATACTTTCCAGACCCGCTCCGCGTTCTCGCCATCGCCGTGGCGCGGAGCAAGCAGGATAAGGCCTGACCAGAACAGTCCTGCGCGAAGCAGCCGCCACCACGCGGCACCAAGCTGTTCTCGATTGGTGTACGCGACGCCAACCACAACGGCGGCCACTCGCGTGTTCCCACTCGTCAGAAGGCGAAGAACAGCGGCCTCCCATTCTTGAACTCCATCTCCCGCGGCGAGCCACAGGCGCATGACAGCGTGGGCGACGAACATTAGCTCGTCGCGAAGGCCTCCCATGCGCAGCTCGCGGATCCCTTCTCCTGTTGACGCGGCCGCCGCGACACCGGCGCGGACAACTTCGAGCGCCTGCTTCTGCGCTTGAAGGTTCTGTGCCAGCCAGGCGCCTCCCAACGCAACTAGCGTGCTAGCTGTAGCGAAACGGCATTTCGATTTCGCGTCCTCATCTTCGGTCTGGCACTCCTGCAGCAGCTTGAAAAGGTACGCGGCCTCGTCGTCGGTGAGGGGCTGGCCGCCTCGAAGCCGCTGCTCACACTGGCCCGGCACAAGCAGGTGCGCGGACGGGAGCGCGCGATCCGCTTGCCACGACTGCACCTCGAGGCTCAGCTCGGCAGGACAGACAAAGGCCTTGGCTTGAGCGCCTTTAGCCGGGTCGGTGGTGGTGGAATAGTTAGCTAGGTCTAACGTGGCAGAGAGCAGCTTGACCTCCAGCGCTTCCTTCGGGTCGTCAGGCAGTACCCAGCTGGGGAGCCGCGCCTGAAGGCGCCGTGCAAAGTCGTCGTTCTCCAGCAGGAGTTGGACAACGACGTCGTGGAACTTCAGTTGGCGATGGGGCGCCAGAATCCACTTGCGGGCGAAGTCGAACATCGCCTGGCCACCCTGAAGCCAGCTCGAACCGATAAAGTTATAGCCAACCTGCTCAACGCGGGCGCTGTCCCAAATGAACAGGTTCGGGAATGTCAGCAGAGATTCGAGGGGGCCGGTCAGCAACGATGGCCGATACTTGGCCACGTTAAGGAGCACGCTGACGAGCGCTGTGGAGTTCCCGTCCCGGAGTATCTTGGTGATATCAGCAGTTATGTCTTCATTAGCGTCGAGCCGCAGCGTAAGCCAACGCTCCAGCGCATCGAGAGCGCAGAACAGGCTTCCGTTGCGCGAGTCATTGGACTGCGGCCAGCAGAAAACCTGCCACCAGCCAGGGAAAGTCTTTTCCGCCGCGTCCGAAAATAGCAGTGGCACCCCGGGAGCCATGCCGGCTTGCCCCATCACAACATCTGCGACCCAGCGCTCGGTGCAGAAATTTACCAGCGCGATGAGCGAAGCGAGTGCCGCTTCCGGGGCCAGCTGAAAGAAGGGGAAGAATGGGCTCTTCCAGAAAACAGTTGGGTACGCGTCTCGTGGGTAGTCGAGGCCGAGATCCATGTCGAACCGGCCGTCCCCGTACTCCCGCTCTGGCTTGTCTTCAATGATGAGGGCGAGCAGGACTTCGGCGGCCAGCTTGGGCTGCGCCTGCATCAGGAAACGGATACCGTTTTCTTTGATGCAGGCGGTCCGAAAATCCATGTCGACCTTGTAACTGGCCCCCAGCGGCCAAGGGGGCAAGCTCTCGCGAAATGATCCGAGAACGCCCATGTTCTGCTTCCGTTCTTCCCGTGCCTTATATGCGGCATCGTTCTTTAGGAGCTCGGCGTGGGCCTTTGCTTTCTGTACTTGAATCTCGTCGATGCGCCGCTTGACGTCAGCATCTATCTCTCTGCGCCCCGCGAGTTCGAGCGCCCAGCCCCCAATTTCGATCGGCAGATCGGCCGCACCAGCAAGTGGCGCAGTGTATAGCGACGGCTCATGCATCAAGTACATCACGCCGTGACCCTTCTCGATTTGTACGGTCCGAGCCATGGCAAGCGCCATCTCCGCCAGCTCCAAGCGGAACGGCATCCGAATGCCGCTACTCAGCGTATCCGGCGTCTGGGTCAGCCAGGTCTCGATGACCTTCGCAAGAGCGGACGAAACCAGTCCAGCTAACCGCTCCCGCTGCGCGATAAGGAAGCGCAGAACGGGTGGCCATCGACCCAAGACGATCGAGCGGTACCGCGCCTCCATGTACAGGCCGACCGCCGCACCCAGTCCCAAACCGCCACCGATGGGCACCGTCGCAATGTGGAGGAAGCGAAAAAGCAGCCGTGTGAAGTGTTTCGCGTCGTTGCCAAGCAGAAGGTCCACGCGTTCGGTCAAGAAACGCTCGGCATCGGGGTCTAAGCAGAGCGCGTCGAGGAGAATATCGCCTGCCAGCTCGTTCTTTGCGTCCGTCGCGGCCCCGAAGGCAACGTCCCAACCCGTGCCAATCTCAGCCGGCTGTCGTAATAGAAACTGACCCAGCATCCGGAGCGCGTTTATCCAGAGCGGATTGCTTGCAAGGGCGACCCACTGCGGTGTGTCCGTCCAGATCTGCTTCAGGAACTGGAAGCGTGCCCAATCAGCCGCGAGATCGTGCTCGAACTCGATGCGATTGGTCCGCTCGTTCAGGCGCAGCGGAAGCTCCTCAGGCCGTCGCGTGAACGTCGCCGTGTCCGTCGGCTCCAAATCTGTCAGAGCGAAACTGCGCTCGAACGATGCTTCTCGCCGTGCGAGGCGCATCATCAGTGACTGCACATCAGGGTGATTTTTCGTCCAGTACTTCCAGAGGCGGTCGGCGACAGCGGTGTGAGACGCCAGTCCGCCATCGTTTGACCCCAGTGCCGCGCCAGCCTGAATGACCCACGCCAGTGTCCGCAGATTTGTCAGCGCCGCAATGGTGTCGTCATGCGCGGTCAGCCAGCCCAGTGCAGGTGATGACAGAAGCGCCAACTTCACTGCGTCGCTCTTGAGCGCCTCGACCTCGACCAGCTGCGACTTCCGCCCACCGAGTATCGTCTCTTCGCCTTCGACCCAACTCTGCGTCTGCGAGACGACCACGACCCGCCACGCGCCCTCAGTCTCATCACCATCTTTCGGTAGGACGGCTTGAAGCAGCTGGCGGATGACGACGAATTCGCCTGGCTCGATCCGTTCCGCAGAGTCGATGACCAGCACGTTCTGCGGCTTCACCGTGGCGCTCAGCACAAGCGAAAGTTCGTGCGCGAGGGGAAGGGTACTCCGGCGCGCCGCGCTCAGCGCCGTCTTCAGCTCTTCTGGACCGAACCAAACCTGGTTCCAAGAAGGAGATGCCTCGTCCAGCGCCGACTTGACTAGCGCTGACTTGCCCGAGCCCGACTCCCCGAAGACGACCGTGACGAGGTTTTGGACGACCACTGCCTGTAGCGACGCTTTCTCCGCCGTGCGGGGTACGACATAGCCTGAAGGCAGCTCCGTTTCTATCCGGGCCTTGTGGTCCTCGGTGATGTTGGAGAGCGTTTCCCAATCACGCTGATAGTCCGGGTGATGGCGGAGGCCAAATTGGCGCCGAAGCAAGGACAGCATATCGGGGACCGTGATGGTACCGCTGCGAAGGCGAACATCTTTCGCCACGGCAATGAGTCGCGTCCAGAGATCCTGCGCTTCGTCATCAAGGCCGGACACAAGCAAGCGACGGCATTGCCCGATAGCCTGGGCCTCGGTCTCGGAGTGCGCGAGCTGAAGATCGGTCGGTAGCACGTGCAGGCATCGAATAAGCTCGATGGTCTCTTCGTCTGTAGCGTTCCCGGGCTGCCGGATACTGTCGAAGACGCGCGACTGCCTCGGATTGGTACGGATGCGCCTAAGTGCGAGCGTTGTATCTGAACCGCTGCACGCATTCTTCACCTCGCGCCACGCCGATTCAAACGTCCGGTCGGTCCCGATTGTCACCAATGCGAGACCGTCAGCAACTCGCCTGAAAGGCCCTTGCGGGTCACGCCACTGATCCCATGCGCGCGCCACGAAATCGGCGGGGATGCCCGCTGCACTTACCTGCAAGTTGCCTTTAGCCGAAACGGCCAGCCGTCGTTGAGTGCCGGTCACCTGCGCAGTCAGCAGCAAGTCGTCGATACGCCAGCCCAAGGCCGACAGCTGGGCTTGAATCTGCGTGACAACACCTCCGATACCTGGAGCCGGCTCACCCGATAGGGACTTCACCATCTGCCATGCGCTGATCAAGTCCTCGAATTCAAACCCGGCGCCGCTTGTCGACCGCAGCGTCGCGGGAGCGCGCTTCGCGCCGCCCCCACGAGGTGCCTTCGGATTCGATGTTTTCTCAGACGATGCCATTGGCTTCCGAATACTTGTAGCTCTTGACCATTGCTATATCTACTGGAGAAAGGCAGGGTGGCCTCGCCCTCCTTGTCGCGAACTTGTCATTTCAGCAGCCGCGCTGCCGGATTGTCTTCTGCGGCGCCAGCTTGAAAGTACCCAATGACGCTCGCCACCGAGCGATGTTCGGTCATGGCCATCACCGCCGGCAACGGCACACCTTGCTTGCCAGCTTCGGTGACAAAGCCGGATCGGAGGCTGTGCGCGCCGAAGTCCCCGTTCAATCCCGCCATCACTGCACGCCGCTTGACAATGGCCGCCACAGATCCAGGCAAGAGTGCTGGGCCGACGCGCCCCTTCCATATCCGCCGAAAGATCGCCCCCTCCCCAATCCCAGCAGCCTTCAGCCAGCCCGAAAGTGCCTGAGCGCTGCGCCCCAAGATCGGCTTATCGGGCGTCGAGTCCACCTTGACTCCGGCCTGCTGCGTTTTCGAAAACTCCAGCCGGTAGATGTAAGCGTCGTCGCCGGTCTTGCGCAGGTCGCGCAGGTCGGCCGCGGCGATCTCGCTGCGCCGGCGCCCGCCACTGGCGAAGCCAAAGCAGAGCAGGGCGCGATCACGAAGTCCCTCCAGCGAGGCGTCGCAGGTGGCCAGCATGGCCTCCAACTCCTGGCGCGTGATAGCGGTCTTCTTGGTTGGCCGCTCGCCGCGTTTGACCGCGGCGCGCCGGGCGCGGCTCAGCAACGTACGCACACTGGCCAGCTCGCAGGGATTGGTCAGTCGCTTGAGCTTGTGGGCGGTCGAAAGCACGGCCACGCGCTGGGTCACGGTCGACAGTTTGAGCGGCCCAAGCTTCGCCTTGAGGCCGGCCGCCACCAAGGCTTGATCCGCCGCCAGTGGCAGCTCGCTGACCAGGCCAGCCTTGTTCTTGCGTTGGATGTGGTCGACCAGGAACTGGATCACCACGGCTTCGGTCACCGGCAACGTCAGCTCGACGCCAAAGCGTGCCTGATGCCAGCCCGCCCAGTAGCGCAGAGCCGCGGCGTAGCTGCGCGTGGTGTTGGCCGCGGCGGCTTCGGCAAGCAGTTCGCGCACGGCATCGGCGGCGTGCTGGGCCAACTGTTCCGGCAACACCGGGCTGGAAGCCGGCGCGGCGAGGGCAGATGAAGTGCGTTTATGCTTCATAATATGTAATGTACATTACGAAATAGAGCGATTATTGGCGATAAGTATCCATTATCGTCGGTACGAATACTAAAGGGCAGAGCGGTGATGGAGGAGAGCTTGTCATGGCACGCGGAATTACCGAAAACGGCGTACACCAAGCCGCTGACGCGTTGGTGGCGGCCGGCGAGAGGCCAACGGTCGAGCGGATCCGCGCGCACCTGGGCACGGGATCGCCCAATACCGTCACCCGTTGGCTGGAGACCTGGTGGAACGGGTTAGGGGCGCGGCTTGGCCATCAACGGACGTCGCTGGCCCTGCCTGATGCGCCCGAGGAGGTCGTTGCCCTGGCCTCCCGATGGTGGGAACTTGCCCTCTCGGTCGCCGGCGACAAGGCACACGCCGATCTGGCCGGCGACCGCCAGGCCCTCCTGGCCGAACGTCAGGCCCTTGCCGATCAGCATGCGGTCCAGCGCGATCAGCTCCAGCTCGCACTCGCGGCCGCGGACCGAGCGGCTCAAGCCGGTGCCCTGGCTGACCAACGCGCGATAGACCTGCAACGCCTATGCGAGCAGCTGCGAGACCAGGTGACGGACCTCACCGTTCAGCGCGACCGGGCGAGCGAGCGGATCGCGCGGCTAGAAAGCGATGCCCTGATCCATGCACAGCGGGCCGACGAGCGCGACATTGAGCAAGGTCAAGAACGCACCCGTCACAGCGAGCATCTTCGCAGTGTCGAGGACCGTGCGCACGCCGAGATTGATCGGACGCGGCAAGAGATGCGGTCGCTAAAGAAGCAACTGGACGCGAGTCAATTGGAGCGACAGAAGCTCGTGGATGCCCAGCGCGTGCGGGAAGAAGCCTTACGTGCGGCGGTCGCCGACGCCCAGCGGGAGGCGGCCGTTGCTCAGGCACAGGCGAAGGCTCTGACCGCCACGCGGGGATCGCGCGTCAGCAAGAGTCCCGCGATACCATCTACGCGCAAGACAACCCCGACGAAAGTGAAAGCCCGTGATGCGAAGGCTCGCCCCCAGCGATCGCGCACTCCTTCCTGACAAAACGGGCGCGAGTCCGTCCGTATGGAGCGTTTTAGATGGACCTGATGCACACCGAACCTGTCGGCGCTCGCCCCGAGCCAACGACGGTGAGGACGTTCCTGCGCGCTATCGGCCTAGCTTTGGACGCTGGGCGGTTCGATCGGAGGGCTGACACGTGACCGCGTCGACGTTTCAAGTGCGAACCCGGGCGCGCCCGATCCAGACGGTGTACTTCGTCCCTCTCGAGGAGGCAAGTCATGCCATCTTGGACGCCGTCTTCGCCACGTCGCTCTCGCAATGGTTAGGTCGATTTTCGCTTATCGTGCCTTGCGTCGACGGGCGTCCGTTGGACTCCTACCACGCGTGGCTGCGGGCCTTCGATCCTGACATCGTCTACTCGTACATCGACCTGGACGACGCAAGGCTGGCGGAGTTGCATGAAACGCTGTACCCCGCACACATTGCTATCCACCGTAATGCGACGGACGACTCGTACCCGCAATGGGTACCAAAGCTTCCCTATGACCCGTTGCATGTGGCGTCGGCTCTTCCGCTGGCAGCCCTACCGGGCCCGCTTTCGCGGGTGCGCGAACGCCGTATCGTTGGCCTGCTAGGCAGGGCGCAACAGGATCGCTTCCTAAACGATAACTTCGGTGACGACCTGCGCATTCGCGGCGAATTGCAGGTGCTCTATTCGTCATTTGCGTCATCCTTACTCGTAATGACCCACGAGGACCGCATGACCCACGAGGACCGCGCGCGTGGCCGTGGAACCGATGAACGAGAGACGGTGGTACCAAGCGCAGCGTCACTTCTGCAAAGCCTCGCCCATTCACCGCGGGATATGGGACTCACGCACCTGGCCGCGCTCGGCGGTCAGCGCCATGCCCTTGACGACCATCAATGGAGCCAAAGCTTCAACTTGGTCGTGGGGGATCAGGTCGAGGACCGGATCATGTATTGGAACGCCCGCCAGCTGTACCCGGCTTGGCGTGACGGAACGAGCGTCGATTTGTGCGTACCATCGGCCGCGATGCATGACCCAGCATTTCTAAATGCATTGGGCGCATTTCTGAAGAGCCGCAACGTCGTCCACGGAAAAGATCAGCACGGTATCCCGCACGTCACGATGCGCTCGACCAGCGTGACCCATGAGCACCTGGACGAACTCGCAGCGCGCTTGCGAATCGTCTCGCAAGGACAAGCAATCGAAGCTCAGGTTATCGCGTCACTCGAGCAGTGTGTGCCCGACGTCGAGACCCTCGCTGACCGCCAAAGGCGTGAGAGCAAAGCGTCTCCGACCGACCAAGAATGGCAGGAGCACGTCGTGGACGGCGACGTCCTAAGGTTACCGGCGACCGAACCTGCGCATCTCAAGCTCAGTCCTCCAGAGGTCCTTGCGGAGGAATACGGAACATGGATGGTTGATGTCGATATCGAGCGGCGTATCGACCATTCGCGCTTCATGGACCGTCGATACCGCTGGCGAATGCCCCGGAGGCTGCGTGTAGTCGCGGCATTCCGCGCCCCGTATAAATTCGGCGATGGTGCCTATGTCGCGGCCCGCGCGACACGCGACGGGCTGCTATCGATACCGGTTCGGTCCGGGCCTTTGCCGAGCATTAGCATTCCATCAGATCACGAGGCCGTCCGCACCGCACTCACCGTTGGCCGGGATTGGGATTGGTCCTGGCGGCGGGATTACCGGGTCGATCAGGTGTGCTACGTCGCCGAACGCTCCGATGCGGGCCAGCATTTCTTCGGCACGTTCGAGTTATTCGGATCGCTCGCCACCGCGCGAATGATTCTGATGAATAGCTACTGGCGGGCTCAGTTCGAACGCCTGGGTGCAACAGACCAGCGGGCGGAAGCCCGGCATGATCAGGTTATGAGCCTGCTGGATAAGCGCCTGCGTGGCAGGGCGGCAGAAGCGGGCACCGTCGAGCATCGACGGGCGCTGGCCAACGCCATCCTTCACGTGGCGGATGCGGAGCGGTCGGTCATCCGCAACCGGTCGTGGGACCAGCTTCTAGTCGATTTCAAACCCACAGTCGATCGCTTTTGTGATGCGCATGCGGGACCTGATGGCGAGGCCGATGCCGAAGAGCGAGACGCTATCTACGAAGATCTACGCGCTTGCGTGCGCTGGATGTGCAAACGCGAGATCTTCCATCAGGGATACGAGTTGAAGTGCCCATCGTGCCTGCACCGAAACTGGTTCGGTATCGGCAGCCTGGCACCGACGATGTCGTGCCAGGTATGCAAGACGGACTTGGCCGCACCGGTCGATACGCCGTGGCAATTCCGTCTTAATGGCTTCATTCGCGACTCCTTGCAACGCCACGGGATTGGCCCGCTATTCTGGGTTCTCTCACGGTTCCAGGATGAAACCAAGGGCGCGTTCTGGTTCGAAGGCCCGATGAGCATCTACTTTGATCAAGACGCCCGCGAGAGGCACAAAGCCGATACGGACGTCGACCTCACCGTTATCCACAGCGGACGGGTGATCATGTGCGAGGCGAAACAATCGGAGCGGGGACTTCAGCAGCCGGCCAAGCTGGCAGCACACATGACGCGCCTGCGCCCCGATGTCGCCTTGATCGCGGTCATGGAGCCACCGTCAGCGGCGTTGAGTGCAAAGTTCGACATTTTTAGCGCCTGCCTGGAGGGCACTGGGATCGAGGCCAGATTATGGACCTTAGATCCGGCCCGCGATTTTGACGACGGGCCGATGTTTTAAGCCGACGACGCATTGCCCGTCGTGGCTATCGCATTGTCGACAGATCTCGTGGGCGCCGCCACCGTCGCTCATCCCGGGCGAACGCGTCTGTTCACTGGTCTGCAAGACAACCTTCGGCGAAAGCACCAGAGCGGGCAAGCGAAACTAAGGAAGTCGCAAGCATTGCGACTCGCCCCGATTACGTTGCAACCATCTAAAGCACAAAGCAGGGGAACGATGAACGAGAAATCCGTACGTCACGACGCCGGTGAGACGCCCGACATCTTGGGGTATCTCGCCCGCGCATGGGACGCTCTATGGGCGTTACGTTTAACTTCAGTGGTCCTCTTTGCCGACGTTTGGCTCGTGTGGCGCACTGGGCGAGGGCTGATTGGGTGGCACGTGCCGGCCATGGATACTTGGCTGCAGGCCGGCGGTGAAATTCTGGCGGCCGGCCTAGCATTCTGTCTGCTCATGTCGCTTGTCGTTCCCTCTGCGGCCCTCGTGCTCGAGAAACTGACCATCGCTTTTGGTGCATCCGTGCCAAACCGTGTTCCCGATACCCACAATGGATACGTGTCGGCCGAAGAGTTGCGCGACTATGCCCACCGTATGAGCGATACCATGGCATTGCAGATCGTCGACGCCCACGTGGCCCATGCCAAAACAGAGAAGCGACACGCTGAGCAGCTTGCGCAGTTGATCCTGGGCCTTATCGCCCTTGGTGCTGCTGACCTGCTGTTCGGCTTGCATAACGATATGCGCTCACTGGTCGGCGCGGTGATCTCGTTTTCGACCGTTACGAAGGTGTCTATCGCGTTGCTTGGATTGGGCGGCGCCAGACTGCTTTATGCGATTTTCCAAACATCATTTGATCCCACGGCGGTCCTCTACCGGCCGGCGGCCGAAGCGTTCGCCAAGAAGCAAAAGGATATTTACGAGCCGTTCGTAAGCCGGCCGCCGCCGTCGGCAAGCTACGTCGGCGGGCTCGGTGGTCTCACAACGGCGAATCGACCGCATGTCTCGCGTGACGCGTCAACGGAATGAAGCCATGGACCTCTACGAGAACACCGTCATCGGCAGCTTCCTTTATGGCCTCGGCCTGGAGGTCGGTGCGCAGTTAGGAACGTCCGTTTTAGTCAGTGGCGTCGATCTACTGCAGCAGACCCCGCTAGACCAGTCGTTGGGCGATCTTTTGATCAAGGCGCCACGTTACTTTCGCCTTATCGAATTCAAGCGTGCAACGAATCAAGAGATGAAAGAACACAAGAAGCTCGCAGATCTGGCGGAGATACTCTGGTGCGAGGAGCGAGCTCGCGAGTTGGTCGCGACCAGCTTCTCGATACACCACATCGTGCACATTTATCATATTGAGGCCGCTGAACGTCGCGTAGAGATACATCTAAGTGAGCGGCCGTATCTCATGGAGGGGCGACAGCATCACTGCACAATTCCCGAGCTGTGCCGTAAGACCGCTGCGACAATGCTCTCGCCGCCAGATGATCCGAGCCCGGACCTATGTGCGCACTACCTTCGGATTCTGCGCTCTCTCCACGAGGGTCCGAAGAAGCCAACCGGTGGCGGCGCCGCCTTGTTAGTAGCGGTACGCGAAGGAATCATCGAATACGCACATCTCGCCGATCTGACTGATATATGGCGAACTCACGAGGAGCTCATCAAATTGCAGGCACGCCATGAACGAACTCGCGACCATTCGACCCACATACCACCTCGCAAAAAAGAAAGAAGCGAACCGACGCCGCCAGAAAGCCCCGAGCAGGAGCGCTGACAGGACCAAACAACAGTATCGGGCTCCGACAACACGCGGATCGGCTGTTGGCCAGTCCAGGATGAACGACACAGATCAATGACAGGGATCAATGGATGAGTAAGTTGAGCTCTAAGGAGGCGAATGCGGGCCGCTTCGTCGATCAGGACGCCGGGGCATCACGCAGCGTCGGCGCCAAGCGCCCGGGCACAAATAAAACCCCATCCGGTCGTCTTTTCCCACGTCGAGAGAAGCTATTGTTCATTGAAGGACAAAATGAATTGCATCCGTCAGCTGCGCCCGCAGTGCCGGCGTTTCAGGTCGCGCTTCAGTTTATTGAGTGGCTGACTAAGTCGTGGGCGTTTCTTGGTAGCGTCGCCTTCGCTCTCTCTGCTTTGTATTTATTCGAGTTCAAGACCGTATACGCAATGCCAGTGGCGATCGTTTCAGCACCCGTGCTGGCGGCATGGCCGATGCTATTCTGTTTCGTGTTCCTGGGCACCACCGCATTGAGCGTCTGCTTGGTGAGTCCGTCCGCCGTGATGTGGGTAGGGATGGATCGGCAGGGGAGGCGATTGATCGACGGTCATCGTTCCGCTAAGGGGAGGCGGCGGTACAACCCGTTTGGAGGCGCCGATCTGGGCCGCTCGTGGCTCGCTGCGCAGTTCATCGGGGTGGGCGCGCTCCTCATTGCTATGTCCATTTACGACGAGCTGCCTACTTATGCACGATGGACGGCATGGGCCCTAGGCATTGGTGGCGTGGCTGCCGCGATCTTCGCGCTCCAAGGCGTGAGGCGACGCGCGAAGATTACCGGTCTCGGTGCCTGGCTGGTCGGCGGCGTTGCATTGTACTGCCTGTTTATCCAGTGCATATGCGCAACCGTGGTCTTCAAATTCGCGTTCTCGCTGGGCCAGCACAATCCCACAATGACAGATACCGCTCGCTGGGCTGCCGGGGTTGCCTGTTCGATGGCTGTCGTTGGCGCGCAGTATTTTGTCGCCACGAGAGTCAAGCACGGGCTTCGTTTAGAGGTACTGCAGCAAGCAGTCTTCATCTGTCTTGCCATGACTGCGATCCCGTTGATCTCGCCACCGTTCGCTGCGCGTTTGCCAGCCAAGCTCTTGCAAGAGCGGGACTTCCATGGAGGCACCTGCGTACGGCTGATCTCTTCGAGCGAGGCCGTCGTAAAGGACTGGGAGGGCATTGCCGGGGATGGCCCGAAGCTTGCCAGTCGCGACCTGGTCTACGTGGCGCAGATGGATGGTTACCAGGCCAAAGTCACGCTCGAGGGGCCTACGACGACTATCCCAGTCAAACAGGTGCGCCGCGTTGAAAGCTGTCTTCCGAACGATCAGGATACGAAGGCTAGGCAAGGAAAGTAGCCAGAGGCTCGCTGTGCGGAACGACACCCTGTATTAAGTACTTGGATGTGTCTTACCTCACTAGGCGACGAGATCTCAATGTGAGACAGAAGTCCTTGGTTCGAGGACAGCGAAAGCTGACTTCTGACACGAGAATTGCTTAGCAGTGGGGTCGGGTTGCTTGACGGCGCATATTTAGCGGCAATCTGTCGAGAATGGCGCACGAAGAGCGTTTGAATAGCGGCCTCGGGACAACCGTAGTGGCCGAAACCTCACATTTAGAGGACGTCCTGAACCGACTTTAGCGATTCACGCACACGACACTTTTGACAATCTTGTGAATTAAGCCAAATGCCAAATTGGACATAATATACATTATGCGAATAAACGAATGTGCCTCGCAGATGATCGTACCGGTGTCTCTTCCTATCGCTACCGGCGTAATTTTGTCCTCAACGGGTTAATTATGATCACGGGCCTTATGGCGGCCTCGAGGGAGATACCGCACTGCCGTTGGACGTGTCATTGGCTGCTGCGCTCCTGCAGCCATTGCTGAGCGAATCCAAGAAGATCCGGATAGCTGAGCTCTGTGTAGTCCAAGCCTGAGGCATCACACAGTGCCGGAAGCTCCGCCGCGAACAATTAGTAGGCGACAAATATCCGTTGATCGCCTGGGATCCCGGTGCGACCGGATTCCTGGGATAGCCAAGTGCGCACGATCCGTGCGAGCGCACGCGGAGAGTCCCCGTGCGCCCGCGTGTCCTGACCGGCGATGTCTGAGAGGCACTTTTGATAGGTAAATCGTTCGCGCTCGAGCACGAGCACGGATCTCGATGTGTACTTCCGCCCCGCGAGCTTCTTACAGCCGATCACGCGGCCGAGTTCAAAGGGCATATTAAATCGCGGCAACTGGTTCGTGTCGTCCAACTCGACGACAGAAATGTCATGAATGCTGTAGGCCGATTCCTTGACGAGGCGAATAATCTTATCAAGACGCACATCGCCGCCGTCGCTGGCTTCTAGCGCCGAACGTGGTCGGAATCCACAGGCTAAGATGCTGAAGACCATGCATTCGAGCAGCGGCCGGTATTCCGTCGAAAAGGGGCAATTGACGAAGACTGAGTCAGGATCAACATCCGTGTTCCGGGCCATTTCCTACTTCTTCCTGGTGCGCGTCGACAGAAGCGAACTCGCAGCAACCAATCGTACGGCCAATGAGCGCTCCGCCTTCGTGAGGCTGCTCCCCTTAATCGGAAAGGACTTCACCGGAAAACTCGCACTGCCCTTCTTAAGAGTCTGGGTCAGATCGCTACCAGCGACGGATTTCGTTGACTTGAAGAAGGTCGAATCCTGCAAGGCCTTTGATGCCTTCGACGCCGCCTTCGCGGATGTCTTCTCGTTCTTGGCCATGATCTTCTCAGTAACCCGCGGTTGTATTTGAACACTGCACTCGCATTTTTGATTCTAGATCGCTAGCGACCCACTCACCAGTAGCCGATGCTGGCGGACATAGCCCTTTTGTCGCAGGAGTTCACCTTTAGATGGCACCAATCGCCCGAATTCGCGCCTGGCAGGCCACGGCCAGTGTCACGGAAGGCGCCCTTTTTCGGCCCATCGGCGGGTCGACCAAAGACCGAGTAATCGTCCTCCCCTGCCCTGTTGGCACAGGAAATCGCGCGAATCTTCCGTGGACGGGCGAAAGTGGCCGGGCTCGACATGCCGGAACGATCAGCGGGCATTCGACGCGAATCGGTACCGCAAGCGACCTTGCCGAAAATGGCACGACGAGTGTGCAGATCCAACAAGCCGGCGGGTGGAAAACCGAACGAATGGTTTCCTATTACATGCGTCAGTCCACAGCGGGCACGCAAACGCCGTGGCAACCCCTCGCTCGTTGTCAGGGAAGCCAGTGGCGGCCGCGATGCCGCCATCAAACAGCACTGATTGATGTTTGCCTGGCTGCTGTATCTCACATTGCTCGCATCTAGTCCTTTGATTTCTTGTTCCCGGACACCCTGTTGCCACCCTTGCGAGAGTACCAACTTCATCCGGCCGAAGCGTGCGTCGACCTTTTGCTCGACGTTCGCCGTGCCCATCTAGGTAAGTGCGGGCAACCTTGTTACAGCGGTTTAGAAACTCTGCGTTTGATGTTCAGCGCAACCGCTCCAGCTTCATGACTTTGATCTCAGCATCCGGCGCGGCCTTTAAAGCCGATTCGCCAAGCGGTAATGATGTCGCAGTCAATCCTGCCTTCGGTACGTCCGGGATCGTTAGCTCATAGAAATCCGTGAACCCGTCTACGAGCTTCACTGCGACGGCAACCGGGGCCTTCATCCGAAGCTTCTGTAGGTCGAAGTCCTGTTTGATTCGTTGCCCACCGTCCGAGAGGGGCTCGATTTTCAGCACCTCGAATTGTCCGCTATTCTGCTTCGTCTGAGCCGAATAGCCCCCCACAAGGTACGCTTCCTGTAGCCCACGTCCCTCGACGATCAAGTAGAGATACCCAGCAGTGGGCGCAACACCGTTGATATCAGTAAAGTACTTCACCGTGAACGGGAGAGTATTCGGAAGCGCCGGGAGAGACATAGTGAGCTCTGCCGACGTTAGGTGAAGACACTGAATTGACTGCGTCTCTAAGCCTTTGGGCTTGCTAGTCATGGTCACGGCATTGACGCGCTTATTCAGCTCATCGCGACATCCGAGTGCTTTTTCTACTATGCCGCTTGAGATTGAACCAGCTTGGTCGAATGCAGCCTCCAACTTCTTTTGATCTGAGTCGGTTAGTCGCTGAGCAGCTTGGGATCTAAGCAACCGCCTGACTGTCTCCCGATATGCTGCGAGGTCCTCAAAAGCGACGATGTACTCTGCAAGATACCTGTTGAATATGCCGAAATCTACCGAGCCGAGTCGCGAGTCCAGCGATGTCATATTGCCCGTTGCATAAGCGATGGGAACGGAGCTTTGCACATTCAATTTCTTGACGTAGTCCTGGATAGCCGCTTTTACCTTCGGAATGTCTGCACTGCTTGTAATCAACTCGTTTAGTGCAGACATCCCTTCGCCACCAAAGCCGTACACGTGAATTTTCAGCGTACCTGTCTGAATGGCCTCCGCCAGTATCTTGGTGTATTCCGCATTGCCTCCTACGCTTGATACGCCGCTGTCAAAGCCTGCCTTCAACGAAGCTTCAATCCTCGATCGCTTGCTTTGGTCGAGGCTATAAACAGAGTAGACAACCGCGATCGATGCGCCACGAGTTTGCTGCCCAACAAATTCTGTTCCACATCGTTCGAAGAATGCGGCAGGGCTACGGGCTAACGCTTCTTTTGCTTGTGCATTGAGCTTCGGGTTGATCAATCTAAATTCACCAAACTCAGTGACGGCCCGCATGGCAAAGTGATAACTGTGCTCGTCGAACTTGAATTCATCTTCAGAAAGGAAGGATGCAGAACCTGAAAAAAAACCGTACCCCCCCGATACCGAGGCGGAGATGTTTACGAATTCGTATAGGTGCTTCCTTGACTCGATTTCGCTCGACTGGAATGAGAACCCAGCGCTGGTCGTGTACGGGCTATCTGGCTTTGGCGCCTGCTTCGTGTCGAAAGCCGTCGTTGCCCACAGGCCGCTGTAATCGATGCAGGGCAAGAATACGCGGCGTGGCTGACGTGCGTCAAAGCCTTCGCCAATGGCGAGCGCCGACCCGGGGCTGATCCTGTAGACCTCGGCCCTTACCGGAACGACCAGCGCAAGAATCATGAGGATTACATAGAAACGTCTATGGCTCATGTCCATTCCCGAATGTCTCTTGCAAGCATTTTGAGAGAGCGGTCGACCGCTCATCTTCAGTTGGAAGATAACGAAGCAAACCCGTGATGTAACCCTTCGACCACTCGCGCGCGCTCTTTATGCTTTTGTGGCCGCTGCACCCGAGCGAGGTGCGAAGTGCGCTCTGGTTATGAACTGCGGTTGGGCTTGCATACCACCCGCCTGAGGTCTTGCTAGTTGACACAAAAACGACCGACTCCACCTTGTAGTTTGGCGGCAAGCCGAAATCAAACCATTGATTCTTGTTATCAGCTGTTAATCCGTTCCCTTGCCCACACGTGACTTCGTACTCCCCGACAGCTGGATCGCGAAATTCCTTTGTCGTCGAAAGCGCTGCATACGCCCGATTGAAGCAGGCAGATATTTGTTCCTCGACAGGGCCGCGCTCACCAAACGCGTCGGAAGCAACGCTTGCGCCGCATAAGGAAATTGCAACGATCACCTGCTTCAGCTCGATAGCTTGCATGTGACTCCCCGTCGAGCCGTAAGTACTAGTCAGTGGCTAAATCTCGATTGATGCCCATAGCTGCTTGATCAAGAAAAAGAATGCTCGCGTCCTCCGTCCGCTTACATGGCTGGATACTGCCATGCGAATCACTGTGACGACGAGAAGGAGAAAACACCATCGGCCAAACGTTGTAGGTGCACTTTTGCGGCCTGCAAAGGGTGTCAGAGACATTAAGCAACATAGGGGGGAGACGCCGCCTGGTCCGATTTCTCGAATGGCGATGCAGATACAACGAATGTCTACCGTCATGAGTTCGGCGTAGGTAGATGCCATCCTTGTGGCGAGTTGCCCCGTGAGGTCGACCGAGTAGCTATCGTATGCATCCAGTTGCAAGTGAGGCGTGAGGCGCTCTGCTCCGCTTTTGAAGGTCCCAAGCTTCCAGCAACCCTATGCTGCGAATCGATAATGTTGGAAGCTTTATCCCTGCGGTAGATCTCCGTAGCTCATTTGCCGAAAGTGCTTATGGCAATTCCGGTTGAGTGTAAACAGCATGATTCAGCCATTTGAGATATACAAAAACGACGTCTCGCTAAGCTAGGCTATTTTGCTAGTGCACATATCGTTGCCCGTGCGGCATCCATAACAGTCCCTTTATTGTGAGCAACTCAAACAACAGCAATGTCGGACGTTGCCAGCACGAGCTTGGTGTCAATACGCGCAGAGTGATGAAGTTGCGGTTAGCGATAGACGCGGCTATCCACCACGTCAACACGGACATAGTTGTGAGCCGATCATGTGCCTGGATCCCGGATTTATATCGAGCTGAGTTCGCCGAGCGCCCTTCTGCGGGGAACGTTCCATGGCAATCTACAACGTCGCGGTTGTCTTGTGGCAATGGGGTCCGGTGGTCACCCCGCGCAGCAAGAGCTGGTACGAAAGCTATTTCTTCAACCAGTTCTACGGTCAGGCCGCCTATTGGCTCAAGCAGTCGGATGGCGACGTCATTCTTGACGGCCAGGTTTTCGATTGGGTAGTGGACAACGCACCGGTGCGTGACTTCTCAGCGCGCGGCGCCACGTCAAAGCT
Organism: Luteibacter rhizovicinus DSM 16549; assembly: GCF_001887595.1. Lineage (NCBI taxonomy): Bacteria > Pseudomonadati > Pseudomonadota > Gammaproteobacteria > Lysobacterales > Rhodanobacteraceae > Luteibacter > Luteibacter rhizovicinus. The sequence continues at coordinate 3,959,925 of NZ_CP017480.1, read as the reverse complement.
GATCGTCGACCTGATGGAGGGCGCGCATGGGGTCGATCTGACGCCTTATAACTCCATCATCGTAGTACTCGGCCTCGATGCCAGCGTGGCATCCGACGGAGGATCGTGCTCCGTCACCTCGCGTCATGCTCAGCATCACGCGCTGATCATGCGCGCTGGGGACCCGTTCGACTTCGTCTCCCATGAACTGGGCCACGGCATTGTCGGCCCGCCTCACTCCTTTACATGGAACACGGCGTTCCAGGTCTCTGGCGAGGCTCCCGGTGGCTATGGTCATCGCCACTGCATCATGAGTGCAATGGCGTACGGTTGGTTTGCCGAAGCGCGGCACAGCGCGGCGCCGCCGCTCGGGGCCCAGCTGGAGTACCAGACGCTTGGCCCGAGCATAAATGGCGTGACAGCCAACGCCCGGGGATGGATCGACACGCAAAATGTGATGCTGACCTCAGGCTTCGACGGCCAGTTCGAGATTCGCGCGCGTCAGTGGATGGGCCGCGATGCCGCGCTCGCACCACAAGGCCTGCATTTGACGCGTCCGGACGGCAATGACTACGTCATCGAGTTCTACGAGAACAGCGGATGGGACGCAGGCCTCTCGCAGCCCTATCTCATCGTCACGCAGGACAAGGGAGAGATCGCCGACCTCAGATATCCAGGCAAGCATTCCGGCACCTACCTCCGCTCTATCCCGGTGGGACCGTCCTCAGCCGGCGGGCTTGGCGCGGCGATCAACTTGCTGGGGCCGATGGGCGTCATGCCCATCGCCTATGACCCAGTCCGCCACGTCCTTCGGGTCAGGCTCGCCGACAAGGTATTGTCGGGTGGTGTCATCGCCGTGTCTGAAGGCGTCGCCAACCAGGAGAAGGTGACCGGGTCCGGTCACGTGACCTTCAAGCCGGGGGAACGCTTCTGCGTCAGCGGAGACTGGCGTTTCGACTGGATCGAGAACCGTCAGACCGTGACGATCGATGCCACGCATCCCCTGTTTTTACCGGGTTCGAGCGCGAGTTGGGCAATCGACGGGATTGCGCTCGACCCGGCCAAGACCATTCTGGCGCTGACCAAGACGGTCACGGTTCCGGACCCTAAGCTACTGAACCTGACCCAGTCGAGCCCGATCGAGATTGGCTACAAGATAGAGCCGATTCCAAACGGATCGCGACTGACACTGACCAACCGCCCTCAGGACAACAACTACAGTGTTGAGGCGACTGTCACCCTCTCGACCCAAGTGGCGAGCGGGTCGGCAACCCGCACCATCGACTTCACGGGCCGTGACTGCCGCTTTCCTCCCGAGTTCCAGGAACGCTGGTCGACCTGCATGGCGGGATTCCTCCGCAGGAAGCTGCACGATTCGCAGGTCGTAGTGGTGTTCGATCCGTCTCTCATCCACAAGGTCCCTCCGGGTGTCGAGGACGAGCTGGCCGGCTGGCTCGGCGGCCTTGCTCATCGCCTCGAGCGTGGTGATCAGGAAGGCTTCGAGCTGGCGGCGGCGATGCTTCGCCACCGCCTGCGTATGCCCGAGGCCAAGCTGCACATCGTGAAGCGCGACGAGGGTGGCACTTTCCCGCGCATGACCGAGACCATGCCGGAAATCCCGCCTGCCGCTGAGTTTCCGGTGGTCGGGAATGTGAAGCGGGGTGACACTGCCCCCTAGACCAGAGACAAGTCACGGCAGCCCTCGTGGCATATTCTGAAAACCGGGAAGATCAGGCCTGGCTTGTCGACGAGATCCCATACCGCGGCGCAGGCTTGGCATTCCCAAACTTCGGTGCTAGGGCACGTCGGCCGGCTTCCCAGCGCGTCCAGTCGTCACCGTCCTGCAGCGTGGGAATCGTCACCAGCTCGCCCTGGTCGAGGCCGGCCAGCGCTGCATCGACGAGGTCTTCGGCCGTCATCGTGCTTGCGGCTTCTTTCTGCTTGGCATAGCCGGCAACATCCCAGAATTCGGTAGCGGTTGCCGCCGGCAGGACGGTCTGGATCCGCACGCCCTTGTCGGCTAGGTCGCGCTGCAGCGCATGGCCGAAGCTCAGAACGTAGGACTTCGACGCACTGTAGACGCCGTTCAACGCCTCGACCGCAATACCGACGGCCGAGCTGATGTTGATGATCGTGCCGGAAGCTCTGGCGACGAAGGCCGGTGCCACGGTATAGGTCAGGCGGGTCAGCGCCGTGATGTTCAGGGCGATCATCCCTTCCATGGCGTCGACGTTACCGTCGAGTACCGAGGCGATTGAGCCGACGCCGGCGTTGTTCACCAAGACGGTGATGCTCTTGTCGTCGCGAAGAAGGTTCTCGATCTTCGACAGACCGGCCCTGTCGTTGAGATCAGCCGCGACCGTGCTCACCGAACGGCCTGTCTCCGCGGTCAAACGGGTGGATAGCGCATTCAGGCGATCGGCATTGCGGGCCACCAGGATCAGGTCGTAGCCGCGCTTGGCCAGTCGGTCGGCGTAGATAGCACCAATGCCGGCGGATGCGCCGGTGATCAGTGCCGTGCCTTTGGGGGATGGGGTTGAGGAGGTCATGGTCGTCTCTCTTTCAGAGTGTCCGCCCGGCGGAATGTCGGGCTAGGTAGTCATTCTTACCCTGACGCCAAACATCCTCAATGACATAGATGCAATGATTTATGCCACCGTTCCTGAGGAACTCACTTCTCCCTCCATGCGAGTCATATAAAGCTTATTTAAGAAGGGCTAAGGACAACAACCTCAGACAAAGTCCAAATCCATCCCTGCCCTACGCCCATGACGTGTTTGTTATATCTTCAACGTATTGAGTCATCACTGAGTAAGCGGTCATGCACACGGTCGGTCTCGTCGTTTACCCGGGTTTCCAGGCCCTAGGCCTCGCCGTTGCGAGCGTCTTCGAGTACACGAATCTGTTTCGTGGCGAGAAGGTGTATCAGTTCCGCCTGGTGTCTGAGGACGGCGGCCCGGTGATGAGCTCGCAGAGCTTCTCCGTCAATACGGATCGTCTAAGGGACTGGACCTACGACACGCTCATCGTGGCCGGGGACAATCACGGCGACCTCCCCTCTCCCAGCCTTGTGGACTACATGCGCCATGCACCGGAGCACGCCAGGCGTGTCGCCGCGATATGTACCGGTGGGTTCGTGCTGGCCGCAGCCGGCCTGCTCGAGGGGAAGCGCGCAACGACGCACTGGTTTCATGCACAGCAATTCAGGAAGCGGTTTCCCCATGTCCTGCTCGACGAAGATCGCATCTTTGTGGTGGATGGACAGATCTGGACATCGGCGGGCATGACTGCAGGTGTGGATCTTGCCTTGGCCATCGTCGAGAACGATTTCGGCTTGGAGACTGCCCGTACCGTTGCACGTAAGCTCGTGGTGAATCAGCGGCGAGGCGGTGGGCAGTCGCAGTTCTCGGCGCTCCTGGAACTCGACGCGAAGTCGGACCGCGTGAAGATGGCTCTGTCTTATGCCAAAGAGCATCTGCGTGATGATCTTTCAGTTGAGGTGTTGGCCGACATCGCGCGATTGAGCCCGCGCCAGTTCAGTCGAGTCTTTAGCGAAGAGACGGGCCAGTCGCCTGCCAAGGCCATCGAGCGGCTTCGTGTGGAAGCGGCTCGACTCATGATAGAAACGACACGGCACCCCATCGAAGTCATTGCACGCGAGACCGGGTTCGGTGATCGGGAACGCATGCGGCAGGCGTTCCTTCGCGCGTTCGGCCAGCCGCCACAAGCCATACAACGAACCTCTGCAGGATCCGTTCTGGCTCTGTAAACGTCACACGCGCAACCGAAGGCCGAAAACTCGGCACACACCGGGTAGTTTTCCGATGCCTGCGATTGGCGACATAAGGTCGCCAGTGTCGCGGCATCAAAGACGCGTGTCATGAGTCGCACTCTGTAGAACAATCACCCCTTAGGGTAATTGACACCACCACCCTTTACCGCGCAAATACCGAGAACCATTTTCTCGATGTCGTGTCGCTCGTCAATGACACGAACATCTTCGACTCTAGCTAAAAAACGCGACGTAGATCACGGAATACTTCAGGCGAAACACTCTCTAAACACCGCTTTGTCCCCTCCCCTCGCATCAAGTTGAACCGCGCCTGTCCCCACGAGCGCGGCGCACGCGGTAATCATGAATCTGAAACCGAGCGACCTGCCCCTCCTCGTCTCTCTCGATATGTTGCTGGAAGAGCGCAACGTGACGCGTGCCGCCTCGAGGTTGCACGTCAGTCAACCTGCTTTGTCGGCACAGCTGGTTCGCCTTCGCCGGTTGTTCAAGGATCCGCTGCTCATTCCGTCGGAAACCGGCCGCGGCATGGTGCCGACGCCCAAGGCCCAGGAAATGGCTGTCTCGCTCCGGGATGCGCTAGCCCAGCTGGGCACCCTCGCCGATCCGGTCGATTCGTTCGATCCCGCACGCGATGCCGCGATGTTTTGTGTCGGCGGATCATTCAGCGCCATCAGCACGTTCGCCAACCCATTGATCCGTTCGTTCCAGGCACAGGAGAATCGTCAGCTGCGATTGGCTTTCCGCAGCGGTAGCGAGGATGCCGATGTGCTTGCACAGTTCGAGAACGGCGAGATCGACATGCTCCTGGTACCGAACGAACAGGTGCCGCCGTCGTTGAAGACGAAGCAACTGCTGGCCGACGAATTCGTGATGCTTCAGCGCATCGGTCACCCGCGCGGCAACTACGATCTCACGATCGATGAGTATTGCTCGCTGGGACACCTCATCGTTTCCTCATCCGGCCGGATGGAGGGGTTGATGGACGTCCGGCTGAAGGAGTTGAACCGTACGCGGGACGTGCTCGTTTCGGCACCTTACGGGGACACGATCGGTTCGCTGCTTACCACGACCGACCTGGTATGTACGTTGCCACAGAGCATGATCCAGGCGGTAGGCCCCGGTGTGGAAGCGTTTGCCCTGCCCTTCGGCCAACCGAACATGTCCCTCGCCATGGCCTGGCACAGTCGCCTGGACAAACAGCCCGCGCACCGTTGGTTGCGCGACGAGCTGGTCCGCATCAGCGGCCGGCTGCGACCGCCACGTTACACGCACTCTCCTGTTTTCCCCTTTCCTTTGTTGGACCTCACACCCGATGGATACCACTGACCGATTCCTCGATCCGCTCGAGGAGAATGCGCCATGCGGCCCTAACCTGGAGTATGACCCGTCGTTTCTGACCCTGGAGAGCCTCGCTGCACCCGGGGCCGAGCGTGCGATAGGCGACACCGTCAAGCAGGCGGAGGAGCCTGATTGGCGCGAGGTCTCGCGCCAGGCCGAGCAGGTGGCCGAGCGCACGCGGGATATTCGCGTGGCCATCCATTGGGGCAATGCCCGATTGAAGACCGAGGGCTTCATTGCCTGGAGCGCTGCCGTCGGTCTTGTCGCGGACCTGCTGACGCGCTACTGGGACGATGTGCATCCCCGCCTCGACGAGGGTGACCCGATCGAACGGATCAATGCCTTGTCGGCGCTCGCCGCCATTGACGGCACCGTGGGTTATCTACGCACGGCTCCGCTGCTTCGCGCCGAGCGCATAGGTGCGTTTTCCTTGCGTGATCTGCGCTTGCTCAACGGCACGCTCAAGGCTGGCGAAGGTACAGCGGACCTCGCACTCGTGACGCAGGACATCGTGGACGCCGTGGCCCAGCACGTGGATGTCGAGCTCCTCGTGGCCACCGAGACGGCGATCGCCGATGCGCTGGGTCATGTCCGTTCGATCGGGCTGCTCTTTGCCGAACGCACGCCAGGCATGGGACCGGATCTCGATACGCTCGAGCGTGACCTGCGCGACATGGATGCGTTCCTGCGCACGCAGGTGGCGATCAGGGCACCGCAGGCGCTCGTCGCCGAGGGTCTGGATTCCGTAAGCGACGGCGCCCAGGAGACGGGCGAAACGGCAAATTCCGCGACGCGCGGCCCTGTCCGGAATACGGACGACGTGCTGCGCATGCTCGACGAGATCTGCGCGTGGTACGCGCGCAATGAGCCTTCCAGTCCGGTGCCACCGCTGTTGCGTCGTGCCAGCCGCCTGGTCGGCCTGAGCTTCGCCGATCTGTTGCGGACCCTTGCGCCGGGTGGTCTGTCGGAGTTCCAGCAGCTGTCCGGCGACGACGCAGACTAACGTAGGACCGACCAGGTCAACACAGCGGCGGCGAGCAGCACGAGCACGCCGCCGCCGAGCCACCAACGCAGGCCTTTCGCGTGCGTTTGCGACGTGCGCGTGACGGCGCGCCTCATGGGCATCGCACGGATCGTCGTCGCGCTCACTGCCGTCGCCATGCCGCCGGCAGGGCGTCGCAACGTATGCGATCCCGACCCTTCGGAAAGCAGCGCCGACTGCAGCAAGGCGCGGCGACGCTGACGATACTCGGGCGTGTCGATACGCGCCGCACTGTGCGCATCGTTCAGATGCCCCAATTCCCGATTCACCTTCGCTTCCCACGCCATCACGGGATGTCCCTCACCAGGCGGAAGCCGACATCGCGCTCCGCCGACCCGTCGCTTTCGCGTGTGCTCGTGACCGAGCAGGCGTCGGGGCCGCTGCGGTAGCTTCCTCCCCGTACGGCGAGGTCCGTGCCCTTCGTCGTCCATTCCCAGATGCCACCGACCATGTCCACCAGGCCCCACGGATTCGTCACCGCCTTGCTGCTCCACTCGTCACCACGAACGAAGCGGCCAAGGCCCGTCGTTGCCGTGCCGCAGCTCGCGCTGCTGCTATCCCAGTCACTGCCCGCATGCGCGGCCAACAGCCACTCCTCATCCGTCGGCAATCGATAGGTATACGTACTCACTTGCGACAACCAGGCGGCGTAACGACGTGCGAAAGCGACGGGGATGGAACGTGCGGGCTGCGTCGGGATCTGGCCACGGGTGATGGCACAGGTGCGCGTGGCGCGGCAGTACTGGTCCAGGTCGGCTACGGTAATCTCCGTTCGGGTCATGGCGAACGGCTTGCGACCATGCGGTATGACCACCAGCGCGGGACCGTGCGCACCGGCCGAGAAGGTGTCGAAGCATTCGCGCGCGCTGCCGGCGAGGCCACGACGCGCGCAAGGATCGACGTGGGTCGCCACGGCCGGTGTCTCCCGCAGCCGATTCACCACGTTCGCAAGCGAGCCTTCCGGCAACGCCTTCGAGGCTTTCATGGCGGCTTCCATGTCCTTCAGCCCCTCGGGATCGGCGAGCTTCACGGCGTCGACCTGCTTCCGCAGCGCCTCCTGATCCGCGACGGAGGGTACCGGTCCCTTGGCGGCCGTCATGACCGCGAGGGCCAACTGGTAGCGTGTGTTCGCCGCCGTCAGGTCCGGTCTGTCGCCCGTCGCTGCAAGGCCCGCGACCACCTTTTCCGCGGCGTCCTTCCAATGCCCGGCGCTGCACGCCGCGCGCGCTGCATCGAGCGTCGCTTTCGCGAGCAGATTGGCGGGCTCGTCGGTTGGCGTCGGTGTACCTCCGTCAATCCCACGCAACTGCTTATAGCTGTCGATGGCCTTGTCGAAATCGCCGGCGGCGGAGGCCTGGCGCAAGGATTCCAGGCGTGCCGCCCGCTCCGCTTCATGCAACTCGGCCGGCGTATGATCGGGCGCCGCTGCGGTCGCGGCCGCATCGGCCAACTTCAGCTTCAACTCCGGGTTGGCCAGTAGTCGGCTCGAGGGATCGATCGTACGAATCGTCGTCAGGATCGCGGGAACGTCGTCCGTGCCGGTGCCGGTGAGGCGGTTAGCGAGGATGGCCTGGCTCAAACGTGTATCGAGGCGATTGAGTGCTTCGTCGCGTTCACGCGCGACTTCCTCGTGACGACGATCGAGCTTCGGCGCGAACGTCTTCAGCTGCGCGCGCAGGGCGAACACATTCTGTGCCCCGGCGTAATCATAACGTCCCTGCGACGGGTCCCAGCGCGAAGCCAGAAGCCGGACCAGGAAGCCGTCGATGGCATCGGCGCCGTCGACCACGACGTGCCGCCGCTCATCGTTGTCGAGCGCGGCGAGCGCTACACGGACATCGTCCTCGCTTCGGAAGCCATCGACCTGGGCGGGCGCGAAGCGACGGAGCGTATCCGCCATGTGGCGACGCCCCACCTCCAACGACCCGAACCACGTGCCGGCGGCTGCGATGACGACCAGGCCCGCGCTCGCGAGGAGCCACGGTGTTGCCCGCTCACGCCAGCGCCGGCGGCGCAGGCCAGACATCACGGCGCCGATATCGCTGCTGCGCTTCTCCGCGGTGAAGGCAATGGCGTCGACCAAGGCCTTGTACTGCCGCTTGTCGAGTCCTGGCACGGCTGGCGGTCGACGACCGGCTGACATCGCCTCCTCGGCATTCTGCTTATCGAAGGGGTGGCGTCCCGTCAGTAATTCGAAGACCACGCAGGCGAATGCATAGATGTCGTCCGAGGGAGTCGGTGCCTTGCCCTGAAGCATCTCGAGGCTGGCATAGGCAGGGGTCATGGCGCCAAGCGTGCCGGCGTCGAACACCGTGCGGTCGTCCTTGTGCTCCGCGCCAATCTTGCCGGCCCGCGCAATGCCGAAGTCGAAGACCTTCGCCATCCCGGTCGGCGTCACCATTACATTGCCCGGCTTGAAATCGGAATGCACGATCCCCGCGCCATGTGCGCGCACGAGTGCCTCGCCCATGTCGGCGATCAACGGCCACGCCTCATGAAACGGCATGCCGTCGCGTGCCTTCGTGCGGATGAGCGTGCGCAGATCCTGGCCTTCGACGTACTCCATGGTCATGAAGACGTTGGTGCCGTCCTTGTCGAAGTCGTATACCCGTACGATGTGGTCGTTGCCGAGATGTTGTGCGCGCCGCGACTCGCGCTGCAAGGCAATCAGCGCGTCCGGATGTTTGCGGAACTCGTCGTTGAGCACCTTGACGGCCACGTAGGGATCGCGGTCGCGCGCTTCCACTTTTCGCTCGTCGCGGGCGAGATAGACCACGCCCATGCCGCCACGGCCGAGCTCCCGCTCCATGAAAAAGCGGCCCTTGAGCAGGCTACCGATGCCGATGCGCTCACCCTGCGCCATGTCGGCCATGTGCCGCCAGGTGTCGCCGGTGCCCTGGGATGACGAGCCGGTGGCCGTCCCCTCCCCCGCTCGCACGTGTAAGGGCTTGAACACGGTCGCATCGCCGTCGTTATCGGCGTCGCCATGATTGGCATCAGCCTCGGACGCTCCCGTCTTCACAGGCAGGACCCGGGTTTCTTCGTCGCTCGGTTGTTTCATCGCTGCGTTTCCTTAAACGGTTCCAGCCTCACGGCGACCGCTGACACGTTGTCCCGTCCGGCGCGATCGAGCGCGCTTTCCACCAGCGCATCGATTAGGGCCCGCGGGTCGGCGTGGCGACGGCAAAGGAGTTCAATCTCGGCATCGCTGAGTTCCTTGTTGATCCCGTCGGAGCACAGCAGGAAGCAGGCGCCAGGGCGACGCGCGCGCACCGACCAGTCGACGAAGAGTCGCTCTTCGGCACCCACGGCGCGGGTGAGAACGCCCGCCGGTGCACCCGCGTGACCACCGCCGAATTGCGTTTCGTCACTCCGTTCACCGTGAACGTGATCCTGGGTCACCTGATGCAGGCGATCCTCCTGGAAAACGTATCCGCGACTGTCACCCACCCAACCCACGGCCACGAGGTCGCGTGTGTGTACGAGTACGACGACCGTCGAGGCGACGACGTCGACCCGGCGCTCGCGTGCCATCGTGCGAAGGCGATGGTTGATCCGCAACAACTCGTCCTCGATGGCATCCATCGTTGCCGTAATGTCCGTCGACGGGCGTAGCGCGCCGAGTCGCTCGACGATCAGCGCACTGGCGACGTCACCCGCGGCGTGCCCACCGAGACCGTCCGCGACGACCCAGAGGCCGGGGACATCGGCGACGAGGATCGCGTCTTCGTTGTGACGGCGCACATGGCCGGTCTCGGTACGACCGGCGGAAACATAGGGCGGACTCACGCGGTCACCTCGTCGATGTCGATGCCGAGCAGGCGGAGGTAGTCAACGCCGTTGGGCAACCCGGGCAAGGCAACGCCAGGGCTGGTGCGATCACCCCGCCACCACACGCTGCCGATGTGCGGATCGACAATGGGCGGGACGCGTTGCGCCGTCGAGGAAACGGGATCGGGCAGCATCGCCACGAGGGCGTCGAACATGGTCACGTCGATACCCTCGCGTGTGCGTGCCGCCGCGGCGTCGAGGGCGTCGAACCACCGGTCGGCCGGCATGTGGGGCCAACCATTCGTTGCGTGTGGCGGCGATACCGCCAACACCAGGGGATAGACCCTGCCCACGCGATCACGCGACGGCATGACCACGCCCACCCATGGAAGCTGACCACAAACCTCCGTGGCCATCGCGAACCGCCATGGCGGCGACGCGAGGAAGGTCTCCCGCCATCCTTCACCGAGCGCAGCGGACGTCGCGGCGAGCACGGACTGCATCGCGGCATCCCACCGATCGACAAAGCTGGCCGGCAAGCGGCGTTGCACGAAATCCCCGACGTTCGGCAGCTTGCCGTGGAATCCCACCAGGGCGCGCGTCATGCCGGGCACCGGAAACGACGTACGCTGCTGTCGCCGAAGGGGTTGTGCAGGTTCGCCGCTTCGATATCCACGGCTACATGCGCGGCTCCGAAACCGAAGCTCGCGCCGAAACGTGTTTCGGTACGACGCTGCAGCGATGCTGCATCGAGCGCATGGAACCAGCCCCACTCACCGGGGTAATCCAGTGCGGGCAAGGGATTGCCGCTGCTGTCCCACGCACTGATCCGCGTGGTGCCTGGCGTCGGGCCCGGCCAGCGCATCGTCACCGGCGTACCGGCTTCGCCCGCCTTGTACTCGAAGCGCTGCCCGTCGATCTCGATCAGCAGCCGGCTGATGCCGGGTGGCGGCGTGGTGATCGACACCGTGAAGCCCACTTGCGGCGTGGGACCATCGCGGAAATAGGCCTGACGAATCGCGTCGGCGAGCTGTGCCTGGGCGAGCACCGCGCCACCGGCGCGCGCACCGTCCGTATCACGGAAGGTCCACGTGCTGCCGCTGCTGTCCACCGACTTCGATAGCACCTGCTTGAAGAAGGTGTCGAAGCGGCCGTTGTTGCCGAACAGGTCGGCAAAGTTCTGTAGCGGAATGTCGGAGCGACTCTCCGGGGAAAACGGATAGCGGCCCTGGACCAGGCGCGAACAATCGCCTCCCGCCGCCTGCCGGAAGCCGTCGGCGAGCGCGCCGTCCGCGCCCTTGCTGACCAGCGACTGGCTCGCCCCGACCAGGCTACCCAGCCAGGTCGACAACGGCGGTGGCAGCTGCCCGGCCTCCTGCCGCGCGATGGCCAGCGCGGGGTCGGTCTGCCCCAGTCCATCCGTGGTGGGCCGCGAGGTCAGCAGCGTCTTGCTCATCTGGTCCAGCACACCAAGGATTCGATCGAGCGGCGTCGCGCCGGGGGTTCCGTCGGTCAACTGGTTGAGGGTCGCGAAGTGCTCGACGATCGGCGCATCCGGGCGCTGCGTCGCGACCGTCGTCGCTGGTGCATTGCCTTCGGCGACCAGACGGGCGATCTCGCTGCGACTCTTCACCTGATCGGCAACGCGACGTTCCGCCGCAGCAGCGACACGGTCGGCCCCGTCCGAAGGCGCCTGTCGCAGCAGATCCGTGGTGTTGTCACGGACGAGTGCCAGCAGAGCCTTCAACGGTGAACCTGCACCGGCGAGTCGTGCGGCGACGCCGCTGGCCTCTTGCACATTGCTCACCGGCTGCAGCTGAAGATCACCGATGAGGTCATCCCACGCGCGTATGTAATCCGCCACATAAAGTGTCCTCACCTGCGTGGCCAGCGAGGCGCGGCGCACGGGATCGTTCACCTTGACGCCGAACACCCAGTCGTCCTTGGCGAAGGCATCCACGGCCGAGGCAATGCCGCCACTCCCACCGATGCCGGAGGCATTGCCCTCCTGCACCATGGCGGCGAAGACCGGTCGCGTGTACAGCGCCGGCAACGGCTTGGACAACGGCGCACCGCTGCGACGGCGGAATACATTGCCGAGCAACCCCAGCGTGCGATCGAGCCGTACCGGTGCATCCTGGCGGGATTCGCTGTCGAGCTTCAGGCCGCCATAGATCAGCGTCGCCAGGTCGGCGGCGCGCAAGGATGCTCGTGCCGCGTCGACGAGGGCCGCGTCCAGCGGGAACGCCCGCAAGCCATCACGACCATCGAACAGGATGCGGAAATGACCTTCCAGCGCATCGGCCAGGCCATCGTCATCCGGGAACACCTCACGCCAGCGTTCGCGTGCCAGCGACGCGAGGCTGTTCCCATCGCGATGCTCGGGTTGTCCCAGCATCAGGTATCCCTTCAGTGCGTAATAAAGACGCTGGGGATCGCTGGCAGCGTCGCGCACGCCATCACGGAATTGCAGGGCAAGGCCCGGCACCACGCTGGCATTGACCTCGCGGATATGCGCATCGCGCAGCTGGTCGAACAAGGCAAAGCCTTCGAACAGGCCGAAGCGCATCGACAGCGCGTGCTCGCCACGCACCTGCCCGGCCAACTGCTCGGCCCGGCCAAGCACGTCCAGCCGCTGCAGGGCCAGCGCATCGTACTGACGCAGCGACGAGGGAGTCGCTGTGCGCGCATCGTCGGGATAATCGCGCAGCACCTGCCCCACGCTCGCGACGAAGTCGGTATTGCGCGCCGCACTGGTGAACATGCCGACCAGCAAGCCCACTGTAACGATGACGATGGCGGCGATCGCAGCCGCCGCAGCAAGGCGCCGCTGCCGCAAGGTCACCGGGTTGGCGCCGGCGAAACCTGCCTCGGGAAGGATCACTTCCTTGAGCAGGCGTTCGACAAAGAACGTCCGGCGTGGCGAGCGCGACACCGACGCCGTGGCGACATGCATGCCGAAGGAGCGGCTCACGACCGACAACACGCGATCGATCGGTGTCCCCTCCTGGGTGCCTGAGGTCAGGTACATTCCGCGCAGTACGGGCGGGCGACCGTAGGCGTGGGCACCGAAGACGGCTGTACACAAGGGTAAGGCGAGCTCCCGAAGATGCCGAAGCTGCTGGGGAAACGAGAGGATCCGCGCACGCCGACGCACGTCACGCTCCGCGTGCATCCGTGTCACCACGGAGCCATCGATGGCCTCGAGCAAGGCATCGAACTCGTCGCCAACCACGTCGGTCGACGTGCCATCCACACTGCGTGCCTCTGGAAAGGTGACGCCCCACACTTGCGCACGTCCTGCCGCGTCCAGCGTGTCGAAATGGTCGAGGAAGCCGGCGACCAGATCGAGTTTGGTAAACACCAGGTACACCGGCAAGGCGACGCCAAGTCGCGTGCCGATCTCGTCGACGCGCTCGCGCAGGACCTCGGCGTGGCGCTGACGCTCCGCCGGATTCATCGTGAGGAGTTCGGCAACGCTGACGGTGAGGATCACGCCATTGAGTGGACGTCCCCGCCGGTAACGACGCAGCAGCTGGAGGAAAGCATCCCATGCCGACGCATCGACACCGGGATCGGAATCCTGCGTGGTGTACCGACCCGCCGTATCGAGAAAGACGGCCTTGTCGGTAAACCACCAGTCGCATTGGCGCGTACCACCGATGCCAGCCACCGAGCGTTTGCCCGTGCCGGCAAGCAACGGAAACTCGAGGCCGGAGTGTTCAAGCAGGGTGCTCTTGCCCGACCCCGGGGCCCCGATCAACAGATACCAGGGCAGTGCCTCGAGGCTGCCGCCGCCAACGCGCCGTTTGCGCAGCAAGGTAAGCGCCTCGACAAAGCGCGTACGCAGACCCTCGCGTTCAGCCTGGGTGCGCGCCTCGACGTCCCGCCGTGACAGGTCGTCCTGTGCGGCCATCTCCGCACCCATGCACTGGCTGCGACGCCCTGCCAGCCATTGGCGCAGCACAACGACACCGACCCATATCGCAGCAACGATAAGGATGGCCACGATGCGGGCGCCCACCCCAGCCAGGGGCTGATGGTCGCCGATGCCGAGATACGGGCCGCCGAAAGCGATCAACAGCGCGCAGAGAAGGATGCCGATTGCGGCTCGCACCCAGACATGACGAAACACATCGCCGAGGTTTTTCATCCGGCCTCCGGAACGAACAGGATGTCGACGCGACGGTTGCGCGCGCGGTTAGCCGGCAGGTCAGGCGGCGTGGCGACCGGCTGTGACGCGCCGGCACCGCTGGATTCCACGCGTCGCGGGTCGTCCAGATCACGGGAAAGCAAGGCGCTGACATTGCGTGCACGCGCCGCGGAAAGTTCGAAATTGTCCTTGAAGCGTAACGAACGGATCGGCTGGTCGTCGGTGTGACCCACCACGATGACGCGACCGCGCACCTGGTTCAGCGCGTGCGCGACGCGCCCGATCAGGGCTACCTGATCCGCCGCGACATCGGCCCCACCCGACGGAAACATCTCCGCAGCCGCCAGTCGCAGCGTCGCTTGCCCATCCGGCCGCTCATCGACCGACAACGCACCTGCGCGCGTGTCGTCAGCGAGCAACTGGCGGAGGCTGGCCGATGGTGGCTTCGGCGCGGCCGTCGCAGGCAACGGCACGCCATGCAGGCCGATGGTCGCCAGACGCGCGCTGACCGGTTCCGCCGCGCCGTTGAGACGTGTATGCAGGAACACCCAGACGCCGAAGAGAAGGCAGCATGCCGCCAAGCCGGCCATCCACACCGGTACACCGCGACGGGGCTTCAGCGGACGATCGACCCCCTGCCAGCGAGGTGACAAGGCCACGGGTGCCGCCGCGCGATACGCCATGATGCGTCGGTAGACATCCTCGCGGCGGTCGGCAAGTCGCCCCTGGCCACCGGATTCGACGAGGTACTTGCCACCGAAGCCGAGCGCCAGGCAGAGATACATCATCTCCACCAGGTCGATATGACGGACCATGTCCTGGGCCAGGCGATCGAGAATGACGAAGAACTTCTCACCGCCATAGGTTTCGCCGTGAAAGGTGACCAGCAGGGTTTGCCGGCTCCAGCCGGTCTGCTCGCCCCACGGCGAATCCAGCACCGCCTCGTCGATCATCGTGCAGAGCACATAGCGCGCTGCGACAGCAGTCTGCGCATCGATGCCCGCACGTGCGCCCGTGTCTTCAAAGCGGCGCAGGTAGGCTATGGCACGGTCGCGCAACAATGCAGGATCGGGAGCTTCGACGCTGTTGCGAAGCTGCGCTGCGAGCAAGAGCAACGGATTAGCAGCGCGCACGAGCGGATTGCCGCCGGCCGACGGCAACTCCTGCGTCGCGCGAGACAGATCGCGCTCGGCGTCGTGGCGGGGATCGCGTTCGCGTGGCAACGGCGGTGTCTGCGCACGCATGCCGCTCGGTCGCACGATCGTGGCATCGGCCCCTGGCGAGGCATCGAAATCGTCACGCTTCATGCCATCAACTCCTCACCGCCCACAGTTCCAGCGCCAGGCCGTCAAAGCCGTCGCCGAAATGCAGGGCCACGCCGCCCGAGGTGCGCAGCGTCTTCCACATCGGCGAGGCGGTATCGAGTTCGAAGTACTGGTAGCCCGCGTGGAACGGAATCTGCCGCGGCGCGACCGCGAGGGAGGCCACGGCGATGCCTGGCAGCTGCAGGTTGACCAGGTCGCGGATCTTCTCCACCGGGCCGATCTTGGATTGCGACGGCAAGCGACGACGCATCTCCGCTGCGGCGATGTCGGCCTTGGCCGCCAGCACGAAGGACGCCCCGTCCAGCAAACTGCCATCGGCAACGGTGCCGACCCATACGCCGTACTTGCGCTGCTGCAGCGGCACAGGGATGGCCGTCTGCTCCAGGACGGCGCTGAGGCTCAGGCGCAGCGCCGCGATCACGGGCTCGAAACTCTCGCGAAGGCGATCATGACGGTACGGAGGAAACGTCTCGCTGCGTTTTCCTGGCGTGGTGAAGGTCGCCATTTCACCCGCCATGCCCAAGAGCAAGCGGTACAGGTCTTCCGGATGAAGCAAGGGCGCCTCGGCCAGATGCGCCAGTTGCGGTTGGTAGCGATTGACCAGTTGCAACATGAGGAAGTCGGCCAACTCGGCCGTGCTCGTCCGATCGGTACCGCCGACGCGGCCGGCCAGCGCCTCGCCACGCTGGTGCAGCAGGCCAAGCAGTTCGGTGAGGAACAGCGTCAGCCTCTCGGATGCCCGGCATGCCAGCGCACTGGGCACGAAGCCATCGTCCAGCACGACGCGACGGTCCGCCCGGCATTCCACCAGATGAGCGAGGGGAAGGTCGACCAGTCCTTCGCGCGCTTGCACGGCGGCCGTCATCCGGGTGCTCAGACCACCGACTTCGAGCACGACGCTTTCCGTTGTACTTCCGGAGGCATCGCTGACTTCCGTCTCGCGCACAGCGAACCGGGCCAGCTGGCCTGGCGCCTGTGTGGCCGGCCAGAGGCTTTCCGGCTGCGAGGGTGTCCGCAAGGGCAAGCTCAGGTAGATCACCTGATCACGCCAGTTCGTGTCTATCTCCAGGGGCGGCGGCAACGGGTCGCGGTCAGGCATGGAGAATGGCGTCCCGTCGGGAAAGACCCCGCGTGCCCGGCGAATGCCCAGCTTGCCGATCGAGAGCAGATCACGTTCGATCTCCAGTTCGTCGAATCCCCATGGATGCGGTCGCAAGGTCGCTGCGCGCAGTTCCACGTAACGCTCGGTATAGCGGTCTTGTTGCTGCATGTGTTGCGGGCGAAGGAACAAACCCTCGCTCCACACCACCTTGTTGAATGCGGTCATGGTCAGTTCCGGTCAGCGGCCGTCGCGCTTGGCGCGCGCCAGTTGGTCTTCATAGGTCCGGGCGAACTCGTCGCCGAAAAGACGGCGAAAACGTTCTTCGGGATCGGCGGCAAGGCCGTCGAAATGGGCGCGATAGCGTTCCCACGGCCCCTTCGCCGCGCCGAAGCCGAAACGCGGGCGACGCGCCTCGCCGTCCTCGAAACGCGACGGATCGAACTGCGCGATCAGGTCGTCGAAGGCTGCACGCACACCCGCCAGCAAAGCCACCTGGTGCAAACGGATGTCGTCCATCGCATCGGTAATCGCCGCCTCACCGGAGAGAAAGGCATCGTTCGGCGCCGCCAGTACGCGGGCCAGCGCTTCACTACCCGTGGGGGCGAATTTCAGCGGATTGTTTTCCCGACGCTGGATCAGGGTAGCCGGCAGGCGAAAGCCGTTCTTCAATTCGGCGCGTGCACGCAGCACGTCCATCACGCCTTCCAGGACGAGGGTGAAGAGCGATTCGATGTTTGCCGCGACGGGTACCGACGCATGTGGCGGCATTGGTGTCGGCGCAGCTGCGGGTGCGAGCGCTGCAGAAGGCGTAGCTGCAGGTAAGCCTGCAGGAGCCGCCTGGGCTACGGCGGCAGGCGCATGCTCGGACGCTAACGGGGCATCGACGGCCGGAAGCGCGACGCCTTCCTGAAGTACGGCGCCCTCCCGTGTGCTCGGCAAGGTGAACAGGCTACGCGTGCGATCCCAGTTTTCGGGTAGCACGGAGGCTTCCTGCCGGCCCACGATCGGCGCTTCGACGTGCGGTGCAAGGAAGTGGCCGTCCATGGGCGAGGCATGGTTCCAGTGCGCCGAGGGTTCGACATCACGGACAGCCTCGTGAGCGGCAGTCAGTTCACTACCGAACCAAGCCAACGGATCCAGGGACGCGGCGCCGCCAGCGACGCCGGGAATCAATGAGGTCGAGGCGTCGTGCGCCATGGATGGAAGCGACGACGATTCGGCCACCCCAGGCTCCCTGCGCGAGACGCGCAAAGTACGCAAGGTGTTGTCGCGGTCACGACGCGCCGTGGCTTCGGTAACGACCTCCGGCGGCGTCTCCACGGTGACGAGGATCTCGAAGGTATCCAGTTGCAGGCGATCGCCATCACTCAGCGTTACCGGCTCACCGCCACGCAGAGGCATACCGTTCAGAAGCATGCCATTGGTGCTTCGGTCCTCGAGGAAGTAAAGGCCGTTGAGGTGGCGCACGAAGGCATGCTGGCGAGAGACGCCGTGCGCCTGCAGTACCCAGTCGCAGTGTTCGGCGCGGCCGATGCTCAGGTCGTGACCCTCGACTCGCACTGATGTGCGTTCGGATACGTCGCCGGCATGGTCGCCGAGCACCGAGAGCACGAGGCTCGGCGCGGTGGATGAGTTCATGCGGATTCCTCCGGGGGAAGCAGTGCCATCGCCGAGGCGACGAATGCGCGGCTACGCGCATCGAAATCGGGAAAGGTGGACGCCAGGCTCAACAAAGCGGCAGCGGCCACGACGGCCATGAGCTGGGCGGCGACAGGCGCCACCTCCCTGCCCTCGCCGTCGAGAAGGAAGCCTTCCGACCACGCCGCGCTCGCAGCGACCAGCGCGCCGATGCCGACGTAATGGCGCTCGGCAGCAAAAGCCAGCGCACTGCGGCGGCGGGGCTCGCCACGCTCGCGCAGCCACGCCTCGGCAACCAGGAGGCCATCGAGGACATCGCCTTCCGGCGCTTCGGCTCGGACGCATTGGCAAAGCCACGGCACGACGTAGCCACGCGGCATCAGGCGCAGGGCCAAACGCAAGGCGGCACCCATGTCGCCATGGTCAAGCAGCGCGCGCGCCGCTGCCCGCTCGGTCATGTCATCGCTAAGCAGCGCAAGGGCCTGGGCGTCCAGAACCATCTCCCGGGCCGCCGCCGTTATCGTGAAGGGCATAGGCGTCATAGCAGCAACGGCGGCATGCCCTTGAGCACGGCCGGACCCAGCGTGGAAGAGAGCATCAAGGCCGCGCCGGATGTGACGGCGATGGCGGCGGTCGCGTTGACGGTGACGGTGGCGCCTGCGGTGACCGACACGGCGGCGCCGGACGTCAGCGACGTCGCGCCGCCCGAGACCAGGTTGATCGTCGCCGCACCGTTGAGTGCGAGCCTGCTGCCGGTGATCTGGATCTCGCCGGTACGCTTCATCAGGATGCGGGCCAGCCCCGTGACCAGTTCGATCTCCTCACCCGCTTCGATGCGCAGGCGGCGACCGACCTTGAGTGTGTCGTCGCGGCCGATGTCGTGGGAGCGATCGCGCTTGATGGTTTCGGTTTCGTCGCGGTCGATCGTCGTGACGTGATCGTTCTCGGCCTCATGACGAAGATCGCGCTGGGCGTGGAAGAGCAGCTCCTCGGCACCCTTGCGATCTTCGAAGCGGATCTCGTTGGCTTCACCCGATGCGCCTAGAAGGCTGCGGCTGACCACGCCGCTGCGCGTACGGTCCCCGGGCAGCGCGTGGGGTGGCATGTGCTCCTGGTTGTAGACACTGCCCAGGATCAGCGGACGATCCGGATTGCCATCGTGAAAGCCGACGATCACCTCCTGGCCGACGCGCGGGATGAACTGCGCACCCCAGCGCTTGCCCGACCAGCTCGATGCGACGCGCACCGGGCAGGACTGATCCGACTTCGGCTTGGATGACGGATTCCAGAAGAACGTGACCTGCACGCGCCCGGCACTGTCGACCTCGATGTCTTCGTCCGTCTGTCCGTAGACCACGGCGGTCTGCACGCCAGCGATGACCGGCCACGCCGTCGTCTGCTCCGAACGGAAGGGCTGGCGGCTGCGAATCACACGGAAGTGACAGGCGAAGGGTGCTTCGTCCTGGTCCGGTTCGACGCCGCCGCCCTGGTAGTCGACCTCGACCAGGCGCGTTGTCGCGGCCACGACCAGATACTCCTGATTCGCCTCGGCGAGCGGGAAATCCTTAAATCGGAACAAGGCGCCCGTGGTCAGCCCGACGGCGTCGGTCACGCCCGACGACGTTGCCTGGGGCACGTTCAGCGCGTCCGCGCGTACCTGCGCATAGCGCTGTCCGTCCGCCAGCGCCTGGGCGTAGCCGACGGATCCATAGGGGTAGTCGTAGATTTCCAGACCCGATACGCCATGCGCATCGGCGCTGTCCGTGACCTGCTCGTTCGCCAGCAGCGAGGCACGCGGTCGCTGGTAGTCGTAATCGTCCAGCCGCACGCGGGTCGGGTTGACGGTGCGACCGGTGGTCCAGTCGCTGATCGACGCCTTCATCCGGTGGCCCCGCTCGGTAGGCGGTGCATAGGGGATCGTCTCGAAGGTGGCTACCGTCGAGTGCGCCCCCAGGGCATCGGCCAGGACCATGGTGTGGCTTCCTGCCGCGTGCGTAAAGTAGTAGTAGATGCCTTCCTGCTCCATCAGCCGGCTGATGAAGTCGAAGTAGCTCTCGCGATACTGCACGCAGTACTCACGCGGTGAATAGTTCGCCGTGAGGCTGAGCCGGACATCGCCGTAACCAAACTCGGATAACACCTCGCGGACGATCTGCGGCACCGTTTTGTTCTTGTAGATGCGGCAATCCAGGGTCTGCCGCAACAGCCAGGGTTTGGGAACCACGGCGAAGGTGTAGACGGCATACCGCACGTTCTCGATCTGCACGAACGCGCCCTGCTCCGCTTCGGCGACGATGCCGTTGTAGTACCGGACATAGCCCTGTGGCGTCGTCACCGTCACCGTCATCGGGCTGCCGAGAAGCGCACGCAGGTCGACCGAAGCGTTCTTGCTGATCGCTTCGATACGGAAGGTAGACAGGCGCCCGAGTTCTTCGGTCGCGCTCATGTTGGCGAACCGCAGCGTCTCGCCCAGCGTTGACGTCAGCGTGATGGCGTGACTCACGGGTCTTCTCGGTTCGGCGCATCGGCCAGTGAGCGCACCAGCGCGCAGTGGGCCGTGGTATCACCCGTGTAGGAACCGTCCGAAAAATAGCGGATATAGTCGTCGCGGCGCAGCGGACGCCAACCGGGGGCGTACGCGCCGGACGCATCGAAGTACCGTATGTGTTTTGCCGTGTGCTTGTAGGACGTGAAGAGCAAGGCGAACCGGTCGAGATTGACCGTGCGACCGGCACTACCCAGGACGTTCTTGATCGCAGTTTCAACCACGGATGAGCGCGCCGCTTCCGAGGTCAGGGCCACTACGCGGCTCAATTCCGCAGTCATGTGCTTACCACCGCCGCCGCCCGCAAGGAGCGCTCCGTCGAAGTTCGTGCTACCGACGGCGGTGCCCAGGGTTCCCACATGGTTGTAGTCGACGAGGTTGATCCGACCGCCGCCCAGGTCATAGGCGATCAGCTCGAAGTTTGGCGCACGGTAAAAATACCTGCGCGTGGCATTGCCCGAGGCGTACACCACCTCGGTTTCACCCTTGCCTGCCGCGTTCTGGCGGTCGGCAAGACGAAACTCTTTAAGGAACTCGGTGTAGCGCGCGGTGCTCAGAATGATCTGCATCGGGGTGCCTTGTGTTCCTGATCGATTTGCTGCAATGGCCGGTCACGTGGTCTCAGTCGGCGATGGGGATACCGCCGGCACTGGTCAGTCGCTTGACCCAGGCGTTCCGCTTGCTGTCGTAGTCGACCCGCACGGGTGCCACACCGTTGACCGCCGGTCGCGCCAGTGTCATGTCATCGCGTAGCTGGATCAGCCACTTCCCGACGAGTTTTGAAAGCTCCCCGCGGATAAACATGCGGACCTGCTGACAGAGTGCTTCGCGAGCCGCTTCCGTCTTGGGTGCCTCCTTCCGGGAGCTTCCCTTCGCGAAGTTGTTTCGGGCCGTCACGTCCTCACCGGCATTGACCAGATCACGCCACACGGTCATGGGGTTCTCCTTGTCGTCCCGGCCCCATGCCCAGTCAATGACGGCCTGGCTGAAACGGTTGGATTCGCGACCGAACGCCATGGAGTTCCCGTCGTTCGCGATGACTTCCTGGTCGTCCTGGATCCAGTGCATCTCCTTGACGCGGTCGTGCGCCTGCATCTCGACGAGCGTCGCCCAGGACGAGGGGAAGTGACCACGGAGGGCCACGGCGTCCGCGCTGTTCTCCGCGCCACTGGCGGTCGCCGCGATGAAGATCTGTTCCAGGTTCAGTTCGCGCGTGAGCTTCTTGAAGCTCGTCACGACGCAGCCATCGAAGTCGTTGAAGACGTGATTGCCCTTAGGCATGGGTCACGCCCTCCCCTTGCGGGACATCGAGGTCGTCGAACCGGTAGACGAACGTGCCGCCCGAGGCGTCGACCTGTGCGCGTTGCACCTTGTCACCCGCAATGGTCCGCATGAGCAGTTCGCGGCTGACGTCGGGCAACATCGTGTTGGTCAGGATCGCGTCGATCATGCGACCGCCGCTCTCGCTTTCCGTGCACCGGCTGACCACCAGGGCCGTCGCCGCCTCCGTGCACTCGAAAGGCACGCGATAGCGATCTTCGATCCGCCGCTTGATCCGCGATAGCTGCAAGCGGACGATTTCGCCGAGCATCTGCCGGCTGAGCGGGTAATACGGCACGGCCACGAGCCGCCCCAGCAACGCGGGTGGAAAGACATCGAGCAGTGGCGCGCGCAGGGCGGACGCCATCGTCTCGACGTCCGGTACACGCGCCGCGTCGGCACACAGCCGCTCGATCGTCTCCGTTCCCGCGTTCGTCGTCAGGATGATGAGCGTGTTGCGGAAATCGATACGGCGCCCTTCGCCGTCTTCCATGACGCCCTTGTCGAAGACCTGGAAGAAGATCTCATGCACGTCCGGATGGGCCTTCTCGACCTCGTCCAGCAGCACGACCGAGTAAGGCCGGCGACGCACCGCCTCGGTAAGCACCCCGCCTTCCCCGTAACCGACATAGCCGGGCGGCGCGCCCTTGAGCGTGGAGACGGTGTGCGCCTCCTGGAACTCGCTCATGTTGATCGTGATCAGGTTGTGCTCACCGCCGTACAGCGTCTCGGCCAGCGCCAACGCCGTTTCGGTCTTGCCGACACCCGACGTGCCCGCAAGCATGAAGACGCCGATGGGTTTGTCGGGATTGTCCAGGCCCGCGCGCGATGTCTGCACCCGCCTGGCGATCATTTCCATGGCATGGTCCTGCCCGATCACCCGCTGGCCCATCAGGGCCGCCAGGTTCATCACGGTTTCCAGTTCGCTGCGGACCATGCGGCCGACAGGAATGCCGGTCCAGTCGGCGACCACTGAAGCCACCGCTTGCTGGTCGACAGCAGGCAGGATCAACGGCATTTCGCCCTGGCGTTCGGCAAGCGCGGCCTGCAGGATCCGCAGGTCGACGAGCATGTCCTCGCGCCCGCCGCCATCGGTACCGTCGGACCCTGTTTCGCTAGCGTCGCGAAGTCGGGAGCGCAGGTCGAGGATATCCTTGACCAGGTCGCCCTCCTCCGCCCAGTCCTGCTCCAGCCCGGCCAGGCGGTCCGCTTCGGCGTCCAGTGCGGTCTCGACCACGCTCTTGCGCTCGAGCACATCGATGCCTATCGCGCCTTCGCGATCAATGATGGCCTGCTCGGCCTCGAGCGCCTCGATCCGCCGGCGCGCATCGGCGACGCGTGCCGGGACGGCATGGTGACTGACCGCCACCCGCGCGCACGCCGTATCGAGCAGGCTCACGCCCTTGTCCGGGAGCTGACGGGCGGGAATATAGCGATGCGACAATCGCACCGCTGCCTCGATGGCCTCATCGAGCACCTGGACCCCGTGGTGCGCTTCCATCACACCCGCCACCGTTCGCAGCATCAGCACGGCCTTCGCCTCGTCCGGCTCGCCGACCTGCACGGTCTGGAAGCGGCGGGTGAGCGCGGGGTCCTTCTCGATGTGCTTCTTGTACTCGGCCCAGGTCGTCGCGCCGATCGTGCGCAGCGTGCCTCGCGCGAGCGCGGGCTTCAGAAGGTTGGCAGCGTCGCCCGTACCGGCTGCGCCACCGGCACCGACCAGCGTATGCGCCTCGTCGATGAACAGGATGACCGGCGTCGCCGATGCCTGGACTTCGTCGACCACCTGGCGAAGGCGGTTCTCGAACTCGCCCTTCATGCTTGCGCCCGCCTGCAGGAGGCCGACATCCAGCACGCGCAATTCCACCTCGCGAAGCGCAGGCGGCACATCGCCGGCGACGATGCGCTGCGCAAAACCTTCAACCACCGCGGTCTTGCCGACGCCCGCTTCGCCCACCAGCATGGGATTGTTCTGCCGGCGGCGCATGAGGATGTCGACGACCTGGCGAATCTCATCGTCGCGACCGACGACAGGGTCGATCCTGCCCTCGCGCGCCTGCGCAGTGAGGTCGACGGTGTAGCGCTGCAGGCCTTCCCGCTTGCCCATCTGGGCCGGTGCGGGCGAGTCCGCCGACGCCGCGGCATGGCCCATGCGGAACCCATCAGTCGCGGCGAGGCGCTCTTCGCGAGACCCGGCGATCATGCCCGGAAGCTCCTCGACCAGGCCCTCCGCGCGGATCTTCGCGAACTCGTTCGAGATGCCGATCAGCACATGACGCAGGCGACGCGTGCGAACGATGCCGGCGACGAGATAGCCCGTACGCACCTGCGTCTCGCCAAAGCTCAGCGTGGCATAGACCCAGGCGCGCTCGACGGCTTCCTCGATATCGGCGGAGAGGTCGCTCACGGCGCTCGCACCGCCCGGCAGGCGCTCCAGCGCCTCATGAAGATCGCGCGCGAGGCGCGACGGATCGATGCCCACGTGACGGACGATTCGATGGAGATCGGAATCGCCTAGCTGCAGGATCTGCTGCAGCCAGTGCACGAGCTCGACCTCGCGGTGCCCGCGCAGGCGGCAGGCCACCGTGGCGCCTTCGATGGCTTCATAGGCAACGGCGTTGAGCTTGCCGAACAGTGCAGTACGACTGATGTCGGTCACGATGGCATCCTCGATCGATGTGAAACAGAAAGGGGTTGCAGGACGAGGTTGTCGGCGTCGCCAGGACCGGCGAACCGGCCCATCCACGCGGACAAGCCCATCCGGGCGCCGCGTCCGAGATGCGTCAGCGGCACCTCGTCGCGCCGAAGCACCAGTTGGACGTCCCAGTCCAGTGCGTCTCCCACATAGAAACGCACGGCGGCAAGCAACTCGCCGAGGGCTTCACCACCGGGAAGGAAGCGTCGGTAATCGGCAAACGCCATGGGCCCCAGGCGGATACGAAAGCGATGCTGCGCGCTACGCACGGCGGCACCGAGCACCGCCGTCGTACCTAGCCCAGCCATGGCCGTGCCCACACGCAGGCGCCCCTCGTCAGGCAGGGGCAGCCAGGCCACTGCGAATTCCTCGAGCTGCACCTGCACGGCGAAGAAGGCGGCAAGCAAGGCCACGAGGCCTTCGGCATTCCGCGCCTGGGCAACGATGCGCCCGGCCATGTAGCGGCGGAACCGATCGGGCAAGGCATCGCGTCCGGCCAGCGACGGGCTGTCGATGCCCACCAGCGCGCCGAGGAAGTGCGCAAAGGCATCCTCCTCGGGTCGATCCATCTGCACGGTCGGCTGTGCATCGGCCCAGGCGCGGTAGAAGAGGCTGAGCATGCGGTGATGGAACACGTCCGCGAAGGCGGTGAACGTCCGGTCGCGGGCGAGTCGCTCACGCTCCAGCGCGTACTCGGTGAGGTGCAGGGGCAACGCGCCGTTCGGCCCCCACAAGCCCAGCATCAGGCTGTGGATACGCGGCGGCAGGTCTTCAGCGGTCTCGACGCGGTCGATGCTACGCGTTGCAAAAGCCAGCGAAGGCGTATGCGCGAGGCGAACGGGATCGTCCGCCGGACGCACGGAATAACCGAGCCGCGGATGCTCCTTATAGACGCACTCGATTCGCCGCAATGCCCCGAACCAGTCGAACGACGACGGGTCGGCACGCAGCGCCTCGAGCAGCGCTACAGAATCGGGCGCGTGCCGGAACGAGCCGTCCACCGTGCCACCTCATTGCGTTCAAGGGTATGCAGCACCGTCTCGGTGAACGAATTCAGCGAGACGTACCGTGCGAAGAAGTTCTGCATCACCGAGCCGAACAGGAAGGCACCGCTGCCTTCAAAGGCCTGGTCCTCACAGGTCAGGCGAATTTCGAGGCCACGGCCATAGGTCACCGGCCCCGCGATAGGAAGGCGGCGCACGATGGGTGCCGAACGCACCTCGCGCAGCCCCTCGATCAGGCGGCGCGAGGACGCGTCGTACTCATCGCTATAGAGCAGGAGCATCTCGCGCAGCGCAGCCGCGCCATCGTCATGCTCCAGGAGGGAGAGGTAGTTCAGTTGCAGATGGCTGACCAGCTTCCACGCCGCCTGCCCTTCCGCCATCGCCGCGCGCGGGCGCGTCGGCCCCGCCACGCAGCGGATCGACCGCACAGGTGCATCGGTGTCGAGCATCAGGTCCGTGCTGCCCTTCCCCACCGGCATATGCAGCGGCAGGTCGCGGTTGCTGCATAGCAGGCGCATGCCCAGCTGGCGAAGGCTGCTCGGGTAAGGCGCTTCGCGTCCGTCGACCAGCGAAAGAAAGACTTCACCACCCACGTAGCTCGAACGTGGTCCGTCGCGGCGTTGTCGTTGCGATGCCACACGCGGCTCGCGGCGCAGTGTGTAGAACGCCGACGCCGGCTGGTGCCACGTTCGTGCGTTGCCACCGTAGAAGGGGAAGAAGCTCTGCTCGGGCTCCTGGCTGTCGCCGAAGCCCTGTACGTCCTCCACGTCGTAGACTTCGAAGTCCATCGGGCGCGTACGGTCGGCCAGCACGTGATACTCAGCGGCGCCATCGCGAAGATGGATACGATCCGAACGTCGCGGGAAGAGGTTGATCGCCGGCGTGCAGAACAACCGCAGGTACGATGCATCGACTGCTTTTTCAAGGCGCGCTACGGCCCGGTCCAGCCAGACCACGATATCGAAAGTCGTGGCGCTGGAACGGGGAAGCAGAAGGCGCAGGCCGGTAAAGGCGGCAAACTGGAAACGCTGGGGACAGGCAAAGTATTCCTGCAGGAGACGGTATCCGCTGAACGAACGATCGCTCACCGGCAGCAAGGCCTCGGCGTCCGTGAAACCGCGCGGCTCGATGCTGACCTGCCCCGTATGCCGGACAGCATCGCCCGCAACGACGGAGAAACCCATGCCGTTGCCTAGCACCTGCTCGTACAAGAGGCTGGCCAGGTCCCCCGCGCCGGCGAAGAAGACCGGCAGTTCGTCGAACGAAAGCGCGTCCAGTTGAACACCGGCGGCCAGCTTGAAACGGAGGCGCAAGGCTGCGCGCGGGCTGATCCCCGGCGGAACACCCAGTCCCGCCGCCGCGATCGCCGCAGGACTGGACAGATAGCGCGCCTCGTCCAGCGATAACGGCAGAAGGTTCACGGGGTGGGCCGTGCGGTATTCACAGGCTGTGCGCTCACCGAAGCCGATCTGGCTGCGCAGCGCCGTGCCGCGTGACACGAGATGGCCTTCGCCTGGCAGGGTTTCGCCACTATCCGGCGACATCTCGACCACGGTCATCGACGGGACCGGCGCGAGGTACTGGGGATACAGCATCCGCAACAAGTGTTGGGTGAAGACCGGATGCTGCGCATCCATCTTCATCTGCACGCGCGCCGACAGGAAGGCAAAGCCTTCCAGCAGACGCTCCACATAGGGATCCGCACACTCCATGCCATCCATGCCCAGGCGCCCGGCAATCTTGGGATACGCGCTGGCGAACTCCGCGCCCGTTTCACGGACGTGCTGGAGTTCCTGGTTGTAGTAGCGGAGAAGTCTGGGATCCATGGGCTCAGCCGAGGCCGTCGAAAACGCTGAAACGTGCCGTTTCCAGATCGACCTCGGTCTTCAGGTAAAGGTTGAGGGGCAAGGGCTGTGCCCACATCGTCGCTTCGATGCTGAACGACAGCGTCAGACGGTCCATCCGCGCGGTGTCGGCCTTGACGTCCACATGCAACGTGGATGGGTCCAGGCGTGGTTCAAAGGTCGAGATCGCAGCGCGAATCCGCTGGCGTAGCACGTCGATATCGAGCCCGGCGATCGCCGCACCGGTCAGATCCGGAATGCCGTAGTCGAGGACCGAGGTCTCGACATACGGCAACCCGGCCAGCTCGTCCGAGGACCAGTGGCGCGTGCAATTGAACAGCCAGCCCAGGTCGCGCACGACGTACTCGCGTAGACGCGCGGCCGTGATCACACGCTTGTCCCGGCTCTCCTGCGCGACGTGGGGTTCGTCGTCGCGCAGGCGATCCAGCAGCGAGGGCTGCAGTCGCTCCTGGGTGGTCAGCT
This sequence comes from Luteibacter rhizovicinus DSM 16549, assembly GCF_001887595.1. Classification (NCBI taxonomy): domain Bacteria; kingdom Pseudomonadati; phylum Pseudomonadota; class Gammaproteobacteria; order Lysobacterales; family Rhodanobacteraceae; genus Luteibacter; species Luteibacter rhizovicinus. The sequence continues at coordinate 3,931,893 of NZ_CP017480.1, read as the reverse complement.
CGGCCATGCGGAGATCAGGCCGTGCCCTTCACCTGCTGCATGTCGTAGGTGAAGTCCTTGGTGCCACCCGTCGCCTTGCCCTTGTCGTCCTGGGGCTGGAACGAGTACTTGAACTTGCCGAAATGCAGGGTGATGTTTTCCGTCAGGCGCTCGTCGCCGCCGCTGCCGCCGGTCGACACCGAGGTAATCATGACGCCCTCGGTCAGCTCGATGGTCACGAAGTCGGTCTGTTCGCCCGTCGCATTGGTGACGTAGAGCGTGGCGCTGTCGACACGCGCACCGGTGCAGACCGCATTGAGCAGTGCGTTGGAGCAGGAGTCGACGAACTTGGTGATCGTGATGTCCTGTACGTTCGCCTTGCCGCCCGAGGCGTAGCCCGCGCCGGTATGCAGGTTGCCCGAGTTACTCGCGCCCCACGACCAGGCGATGATCGGCACCTGGTCCTTGTGCTTGGCATGGTTGGAAGCACCCTCGATCTTTACCTGACCGGGGCCGAACTTGAGATGCATGTCGAAAGCCATGAACGCTATCCTCATTTGACGCGTAGTAGTGAAGGACTCAGGCGGCCTTGCCGGACGGCAGGCGTGCAACCAGACGCAGCGACACCGTGAGGCCTTCGAGCTGGTAGTGCGGCTTGAGGTAGAACTTGGACGTGTAGTAACCCGGGTTACCCTCCACCTCCTCGACTACTACCTGCGCCGCAGCCAGCGGCTTGCGCGCCTTAGTCTCTTCGTTGGAATTGACCGGGTCGCCGTCCACGTAGTTGAGGATCCAGCGCGTGAGCCAGTCCTGCATCTGTTCGCGGGTGCTGAACGAGCCGATCTTGTCCCGCACGATGCACTTCAGGTAATGGGCGAACCGCGAGCAGGCGAACATGTAAGGCAAGCGTGCGCTCAGTGCCGCGTTGGCGGTCGCATCGGGATCGTCGTACTCCTCCGGGCGGGCCAGCGACTGGGCGCCGATAAAGGCCGCCATATCGGAATTCTTGCGATGCACGACCGGCATCAGGCCCATCTTGTCCAGCTCGGCCGAGCGACGGTCCGTGATGGCGATTTCCGTCGGGCACTTCATGTCGACGCCACCGTCATCGGTCGGGAAGACGTGCGCCGGCAGGTTGTCTACTGTGCCACCCGATTCCACGCCGCGGATACGCGTGCACCAGCCGTACTGCTTGAACGAACGATTGATGTTGACGCCCATCGCATACGCGGCGTTCTGCCAGGTGTACTTGGTGGAGTCGGCGCCACTGGTGTCTTCCTCGAAATCGAACTCGTCGACCGGATCGGTCTTGGCGCCGTAGGGCAGCCTGGAAAGCGTGCGCGGCATGGTCAAGGCCACGTACTTGGCGTCTTCGCTATCACGTAGCGAGCGCCATGCCGCGTAGTCGGGCGTCGAATAGATCTTGGCCAGGTCGCGCGGATTGGCGAGTTCGCTCCAGCCGTCCATACCGAGCAGGCCCGGCGCGGCGGCGGCGATGAACGGCGCATGCGAGGCGGCGGCTACCTGAGCCATGCCGCGAAGCAGCTCGACATCCTGTGGGCCGTGATCGAAGTAATAGTCGCCGATGAGGCAACCGTACGGCTCACCGCCGAGCTGGCCGTATTCCTCTTCGTACACCTTCTTGAAGATCGGGCTCTGGTCCCAGGCCGTGCCCTTGTAGCGCTTGAGCGTGCGACCGAGGTCGTTCTTGGAAAGATTGATCACGCGGATCTTCAGCTGCGGATCCGTCTCGGTGTTGGACACCAGATGGTGCAAGCCGCGCCAGGCACCTTCCAGCTTCTGGAAGTCCGGGTGATGCAGGATCAGGTTGACCTGCTCACTGAGCTTGCGATCGATCTCGGCGATATAGGCGTTGATCGTCTGCGTGACATCGTCGGAAACGATGTCCGAGCGATCCAACACCTGCTCGGCCAGCGTGCGGACGGCCGATTCGACCTCGACACGTGCACGCTCGCTTTTCGGGCGGAATTCCTTGGAAAGCAAGGCGGCGAAGTCGCCACCCTCGGTGGTCTGGACAAGAGCCTCGGCGGCTTGGGTCTGCGTGGTCGCCATGACTCAGTCTTCCTTTGTATCGGTGGTGGCCGAACGCGTCGCGGCAAGCGCCGCGAGCAGCGCGGGATCCTGGATGGCCTGCGCGATCAGCTTCTCCGCACCCGCTTTGCCGTCCAGGTAGGTACCGAGGTTGGCCAGTTGCGTGCGCGCCTCGAGCAGCTTCGCCAGGGGCTCGACGTGGCGGGCGATCGCCGCCGGCGAAAAGTCGTCTAAGTGGCTGAAGAGCATCTCGATGGCCAGGTTGCCCTCGCCCGTCAGCGTATTGGGAACGTTGAACGACACCGTCGGCCGGATCGACTCCAGGCGGTCGTTGAAGTTGTCGACGTCGATCTCGAGCGCCTTGCGCTCTTCCACGGGCGGCAGGTCACCAGCGCTCGCGCCGGAAAGGTCCGACATGACGCCCATGACGAACGGGATGCTCACTTTCTTCTGGGCGCCGTAGAGCTCGACGTCGTATTCGATCTGGACGCGCGGGGCGCGATTACGCGCAATGAACTTCTGGCTGCTCGGCTTGGCCATCGTTTTTTCCTGCGTTTGCAATAGGCATGATGAATCGCAAAGATGAAATGAGTTCATTCCATCAATGGGCGGCAAGTATCGGCCGGCATGCGTTACGGCTGAAATCGTTGCTCGGTATACGAGTCATAAGGAGGAATGATGGGTTCCTGCGGAACTTTGATGCCGTCCACTCGGCCGCGCACCCAACGATGTCGATCTCCAAGCTGCTCAATCGACGTAGGGATGCGGCCCCCTCGCCCGCCCCGGAGAAGCCTCGATGAAGAACCGTCCTCGCACCTATGTTCCGGGCGACGTCCCGGCCATCCGCGTTGGCCGCGCAGCTGCCTTGGCGGCGTCGCTTCTGCTTGGTCTCGCCAGCGGATCGCTACACGCAAAGGGCAGCCCCGGCATGGCGCCGATCGACGCCTACCTGTTGGACCGGACAAAGGAAATCAGCCTGGCCAGGAGCGCCGCCCCCGACGCCATCTCTAAAGATGCGACCATCCTGGTGCTGACGCGTAAGGGCTACGAAACGGCCGTCAAGGGAACCAATGGCTTCGTCTGCTACGTGGGGCGCGGTTTCGGCGGTGCGCCCGATTGGCCCGAGCGGTGGGACCCCAAGATTCTCGCCGCCGCCTGTGACAACCCGCCAGCGGTACCGACGATGACAGCCCTGCTCAAACTACGTACGGCCCTGACGCTTGCGGGTAAGAGCGATGCCGAGGTCATGGATCGCATTAAGGCCGCCCTGCGGACAAAGGAGATTCCGCCGCTCGCTGCCGGTGCCATGTGCTACATGATGTCCAAGGACGCGTACCTGTCTGCGCAGGGCGAACACAACATGGCGCATGTCATGTTTTACGTGCCCACCAAGGACGGCACGACCTGGGGTGCGAACCTGCCGGGCTCACCTGTGATGGGTGGTAACTACTGGTACTTGCTTCCGGGGCATGAGGCTGACGTTGCTGCGCTTCCGGCGATCTCGGTCTTTTTGGTTGCGACAAGTACGTACTCGGATGGGACTGCGGTTGCGCCGCACGCGATGTAAGTCATCTGCCCGTTTCTGCAACCCACGCCAGGGCGTCACCGATCCCGCGTACAAGGAGCCAACGACTCAGCCGAGCCAGGCCACCACTGCCTCGTCGCGTGCCGCCGCGGTCGCGTAGAAGGTGCAAAGCGCGCGGAGATTGTCCTTGATGTAGCGGCGACTGCCATCGCCGTTTGCGGCCCACTCACCCGAGTAGATCTCCGCATCATCAAGGCGCGACAGATCGACGGCAGCGACGATTGCATCAGGGTCGATGTCGCGTAGCTCCTCGGCGATGGCTTTGACGGTCATGGGATCGAGATGTCGCGCAGGGCCGTAGCCGAGGTCATCGCCGAAAGGTTCACCGCCAAAAACGACCTGCGAGAGCAATCCGGGATTTGGCCATGGCTCCCCGTTCAATACGAAGTGGATCGCGTGCCATGCCTTGTCGACATCAAGCTCGCCCTCGGCGCCGGACCCGGTGAACAGATGATCGGCCGACGCGGCATCGGTCATCGCGAGCTGGGCGGTTGCTGGATTGAGGCGGCGAAAGTAACCGATCATCGACATAGGTCATTCTCCACGGGGCGCTTCGTCGCAAATCGCAACGAGGGAAGGCTGCAGCATGGACGCGTCGAGCAACTGCCTTCGTGTCCACAGCTCTGACGCCGCCTTCGGGTATTCCGAGGCTGGCGGCTTCTCGCTGCACGGTAGCATTTACAACCTCCGACGGTGGCATCAGGCTAGATCGGGCCTTCCCGTTATAGTTCCTTGGCAATGGCCGTCAAGGGGCGGCCAGCGGAATCAGGAACATTGCATGGAACGGACTGCTTCGCCCACGGGTGAACACGGCGCTGCTCGCTCAGACAAGGTTTCCGTCGAATCTGTACCGACGGAAGACGCGCTGACCTTTGAATCGCTGAACCGACGTCTCTCTTCCATGCCGGACTACGATACGCCGTCGCCACAGTCGCGGCGGTGGTCGCGCGTCGGTCTGCTCACCGTACTGCTTGCCTACCTGGCAGCCTTTGTCATCCCGAGACTGCCAATCAACGGCGTCTCTCAAACGGCCCTGCTCTTGACAGTCCTTGTGTTCGAAGTAGCAGGATTGGGGGTGAACCTGTGGTTCACGCGTGGAGAGTTTACGAGCCTGATTCGGCCCTTAGAAGACTTTTCAAGGCAGCTTGATCACGACTTCCCCCACCATTTCGAAATTCGCAACTGGCTGCTCTCTCAGCCCGAAGAGAGGCTCGAGAAGTACGCATCCATGGCGGCCTTTCGCAAGGAGCGGTACACACAGAAGCTCCCCATGCTGGCTGGTGCCATTCCCACGCTAGGTGTCATCCCCGTCGTGGTCGCCGTCTATTTCCAGGGGCACCAATTGATCGAGGGCCGGCACTTGTCCTTGATCGATTGGTTTTTTGGCTTCGCACTCCTTTTCTTCTACGTGCTGACCTGGACCTCATCCATAACGAAGAGCCGACTCGAGGCCATGGACATGCACCTTCAGGGCGCCCTGGCCGAGGTAGAGAAGAACACGCAAACACCCGGCGATGCCAAGGAATGACAACAGGGATCCGATCATCTTCCCGAAAAGCTCGACCACTTCGCCCACCAATCAGAAACGCCAATCTACGATAAAGTCCCAGGCGCCCTCACAGCCAACCAGAGACCGCAGTGCATGACTGACGAAAAGAAGATCGAGAACCTCTCCCGTCGAACCTTCGTCACCAGCGCGGCGGTCGCCGCGACCGGGTTGATGATCGTGCCCCGCCATGTCCTCGGTGGGCCCGGCCATACGGCGCCCAGCGATCGACTGAACATCGCCGGCATCGGCGTGGGCGGCATGGGCGCGCACAATATCCGGAATCTGGCCGGCCAAAACATCGTCGCCCTGTGTGACGTCGACTGGGGCTATACCGAGAAGTCCTTCCGCAAGATGTTCGCCGGCATGGCGCAAACCCAGGCCCGGATCGACAAGGCCCCGACGGCCACGAAGCGCCGGGAGCTCCAGGAGGACCTCGTGAACACGAACCTCCTCGCCCGAAAATTCGATTCGATCAAGCGATATACCGACTACCGCCGCATGCTCGAGCAGCAGAATGACATCGACGCAGTCGTCATCGCCACACCAGACCACCTGCATGCGGTGATCGCCAGCGCGGCAATGAGTCTGGGCAAGCACGTGTACCTGCAAAAGCCGCTGACCTGGTCGATCGACGAAGCACGGTATCTGTCCAAGAAGGCCACCGACAATCCGCGGATCGTCACGCAGATGGGCAATCAGGGGCATTCGACCGACGATGCCCGCTTGATCAATGAGTACATCGCGGCGGGAGCGATCGGCGAGGTTCGCGAAGTCCATGTGTGGACAAATCGCCCGCTTGGCTACTGGCCGCAGGGCATTCCACGCCCCCAAGCCCGGCCGAAGCCGGACGACGCGAGCTGGGATCTGGGCGCAGTGACGGATCGCCTTGCCACGGCCATGGCCGGTAATTACCCGATGCCGCAGGGCCTGGCGTGGGATCTCTTCCTGGGCCCCGGCCCGGTCGTCGAATACCACCCCATCTACCATCCGTTCAATTGGCGCGGCTGGGTCGACTGGGGTGTCGGTGCCATTGGCGACATGGGCGCCCATCTGATCGATTCGCCGTTCTGGTCGCTGGACCTTGGCTTTCCGACGTCCGTGGAAACGGTCTCGACGCCGTTCAACAAGGACTCGTACCCCTCGGCGACCATGACCTACTACGACTTCCCGGCGCGCGGCAGCATGCCGCCGGTGCGGCTCACCTGGTACGACGGCGCCCTGCTCCCGCCCGGCCTCGAGGCGTTGGGATCCGAACAGATGAGCAAGGACGGCGGCGTCCTCTACGTCGGTGACAAGGGCAAGCTGATTCACGAGACCTACGGCGCGAACCCGCGGCTGCTGCCACAGTCACTGCACGATGCGGTGGGCACGCCTCCGCGGAAGCTCGCTCGCATCACCACCTCGCATGAAATGAACTGGGTGGAGGCCTGCAAAGGCAAAGCCGAGGCATCGTCGCCCTTCGCATACGGCGCGCGGCTGACCGAGGTCATGCTCCTGGGCATCGTGTCCCTGCGCGCGGGCGGCCGGATCGACTACGACGCGGCCAACATGCGCGTGACCAACAAGCCCGAAGCCAACGCCTTCCTGCGTCGCGACTATCGCGCTGGCTGGTCGCTGCTCTAGGCCGCCGCTCTATCGAGGCCCGGTCGATCCTCGCACGACCAGCTCGGCGGTCAACACCCGCTTGCGCGGGGGTACCTCCGGGTCGTTGAGGATCTCGATCAGCATCGTCATGGCCTCGCGTCCCAGCGCGTTCTTCGGCTGGGAAACGGTGGTCAAGGGTGGTGTGGTGTAGCGGGAAAAACGGATGTCGTCGAAGCCGACCACGGAGACGTCTTCGGGAATGCGCAAGCCACTGGAGATCAGGGCGCGCATGGCGCCGATGGCCATTTCGTCGTTGGCGCAGAACACCGCGCTGAAGGTCCTGCCCTGCGCGCGGAACATCTCGACGGCGCGTTCGCCAGCTTCGATCGAGAAATCACCGACGGCGGTGAGCGCAGGATCGATGGCGATCTTCGCCCGCTTCAGCGCCTTGTGGTAGCCCTGCTCGCGATCGACGCAGATCGGGCTCGACGACGGCCCAGCGATGAAGGCGATATCGCGGTGGCCCAGGGCCACGAGGTAGTCGACCGCCGCTGCCGACGCCGCGACGTTGTCGACATAGACGCTGGAGATGGCGCTGTCCTTGACGTATTCGCAGGCGTTGACGAGCGGCAGGCGCCCGGCCATGGGAATCGCTGGCACGCGATGGAACATCGTAATCATGCCGTCGGCCTGGCGAGCGGCGACCATGTCGGCATAGGCCTGTTCGCGCACGAGATTGCTCTGCGTCTCGCCCAGCAGCACGGAGTATCCGTTCTCGTAGGCGACCTGCTCGATACCTCGGATCACTTCCGAGAAGAACGGATTGGCGATGTCGGGAAGCAGCGCGACGATCAGCCGCGTCCGTGCCGTCCGCAGGTTGCGCGCGAGCGCATTGGGCGTATAGCCGAGGCGTTTGACGACCTCGTAGATGCGCTCCCGCGTATCCTCGCTCACCATTTCCGGTCGTTGCAGTGCACGGGAAACAGTTGCCACTGAAACCTTTGCGACCGCGGCAATTTCCTTCACCGTGCGCACGCGCTCAGGCTGCGGCGCAACATCGGCGCGCTTGCCCTTCCCGCCCTTTGGTTTTGCTTTTGACCCGTCTGAGCTCACGCGTTTTCCATTCCCGCTATGTTGCGGCGCAATGTAATGGATTACATAAAATCGTTGCAGGTCACTTCGCCCGTCTGGTACATATCTTGCCACGTTCGGGGCGGCGCACCCGCAAGTCGCCCGGGGAAAATCACGATTTCGCGCAGATGAAGAGCCCTCGGGCCATATGTCCGCTCGAATGTAATCGAATACATTTTCGGTGGCAGCGACGTCACCGGGGGAAAAACATGGCAAGCCAGTCGATCTCGACAAGCGCCAGGACCACCCATCGATGAGCCTCGGCATGGGACTCGTCGGCCCCGGCTTCATCGCCGCCCATCACCTCGATGCCGTGCGGCGCCTGGGTGACGTCGAGATCGTCGGCATCGCCGGCTCGAGCCTCGACTCCGCCACCCGCCGCGCACGCGAACTCAACGCCGGAAAGGCTTACGCGAATTACCGCGACCTGCTCGCCGATCCCGCCGTGCATGTGGTGCACAACACCACACCCAACTACCTGCATCGCGAGGTGTCGCTGGCTGCGTTGCGCGCGGGCAAGCACGTGATCTCGGACAAGCCCCTGGCCGCCTCGGTGCAGGAAGCCCGCGAGCTCTATGAAGCGGCGCGCGATGCCAACCTCGGTCACGTCGTCACGTTCAACTACCGCGGCTATCCCCTCGTGCAACAGGCACGCGCGATGATCGCCAAGGGCGATATCGGGCAAAGCGTTTTCGTTCACGGCTGCTATCTGCAGGACTGGCTCACCGACGAACGCGCGTACACATGGCGCCTCGATCCGAAGCTGGGCGGTGCCAGTTCCGCGCTCGGGGATATCGGCTCGCACTGGTGCGACCTGGCCGAGCACGTCACCGGCGCGCGCATCACCGCTGTACTGGCCGACCTGCAGACGGTGGTACCCCAACGCGAAGGCGCCGACGGAACGCGACACGACATCACGAGCGAAGACCTCGCCAGCGTGCTGCTCCGCTTCGACAACGGCGTCCGTGGCTGCGTCACCGTTGGCCAGGTGCTGCCCGGCCACAAAAACGATCTCCGCCTGGAGGTCAACGGGCGCGACGGCTCGCTGGCGTGGCGCCAGGAACAGCCCAACGAACTCTGGATCGGTCACCACGCGAAGGCGAACGCGGTGCTCACGCGCGACCCGTCGCTGCTGGACCCTTCCGCTCGCGCTTACGCGCACCTGCCCGCTGGCCATCCCGAAGCCTGGGCAGATGCGTTCCGCAACGTGATCGCTGACGCTTACACGTGGATCCGTAGCGGTGCGAAGCCGGACACGAAACCCGATGCCTTGCCCACGTTCGCCCACGGCTACCGCAACAGCCTGCTGGTGGACGCCATGCTGACGAGTCACGCCGCTGGCGGTGTGTGGCAGACCGTCGACGACCCTCTCGAACCCACACGTACCACGAGGACACGCGGATGAAATGGCGCCTTAGAGTGATGATGCTTTTCGAGTTCGGAATCTGGGGCGCGTGGTACGTCACGGTCGGTACCTGGCTTGGCAAGACGCTGCATTTCACCGGTACGGAAATCGGTGCCGTCGCGGGCACGACCGCCATCGGCGCAATCATCTCGCCGTTGTTCGTGGGGCTACTCGCCGACCGCCTCTTCGATACGCGTCGGGTACTCACCCTGTTGCACCTCCTGGGCGCCGTGCTGCTCGCAGTCGCCTCACAACAGACATCGTTCGTCGGCGTATACGCACCGCTGCTGGCTTACAGCCTCTGCTACATGCCGACCCTGGCCCTGACCGCCTCGCTGGCCATGCGCCATATCAAGGATCCACAGGAAGAATTCGGCGCGATTCGTGTGTTTGGAAGCATTGGCTGGATCGTGGTCGGCTTGATCGTCGGCGCCTGGGGCGTGGAGGCTACGGCATCGCCCCTGCTCCTGGCCGCCGGCCTCTCGGTCGTGATGGCGGGTTACTGCTTCACCCTGCCCCCGACCCCGCCGCTGGCCCGCAACACGCGTTTCGAACTGCGCCATGCACTGCCCCTCGAATCGCTGCACCTGCTGCGTGAGCGCTCGATGGCGGTGTTCGCTCTCGCTTCGTTCCTGATCTGCATCCCGCTTCAGTTCTACTACGCGTTTACCAACCTGTTCCTCAACGAGGCGGGCGTGGTCAACGCTGCCGGCAAGATGACCGGCGGGCAGATGTCCGAGCTGTTCTTCATGCTGCTGATTCCTTGGTTCTTCCGTCGCCTCGGCGTGAAGTGGATGCTCGCCGTCGGCATGCTCGCCTGGGTGGTGCGTTACGGCCTGTTCGCCTTCGGCGCTCCCGGCGAGCTGATGTGGATGCTCTGGCTCGGCATCGTCCTGCATGGCGTCTGCTTCGACTTCTTCTTCGTCGTGGGCCAGATCTACATCGATCGCGAAGCTCCGCCTGCGTTGCGCGCGGCGACGCAGGGTCTCATCACCTTCCTGACCTACGGTCTGGGCATGTTCGTCGGTTCCTGGTTGTCCGGCGCGGTGGTCGAGCACTACACGCGAGCTGATGGGACGCACGACTGGCACGGCATCTGGGTCATTGCCGGCGCCTTCGCAGCCGCCGTCTTCGTCCTCTTCGTCTTGCTCTTCAAGGATCGCAAGGCTGCCGCAGCCGCGACTATCCACTCAGCCGGAACCATCCACTCATGATGAATCGCAGGCAGTTCCTCACGCGTTCCGCGTTGTGCGGCACGGTGCTTGGCCTCGGGCTCGCTGGCCCGGGAAAGCTTCTCGCCGCCGCGGCGAAGGGCAAGGGGCTCGGCATCCAGCTCTACATGGTCCTCGACGCGTACAAGACCGACCCGGTCGGCACGCTCAAGACGCTGAAGTCGATCGGTTACACGGAGATCGAAGCCATCATCACGACGACGGCCGGGACACTTCGTGATCAGCTGAAGGAAGCCGGGCTGGCGTGCCCGAGCCTGCATTTCGACAGCCTCGGCTTCGAGGCGGGCATCGAAGCGGCACACACGCTGGGCGCGAAGTACATCGTCAGCAGCATGCTGCCGTCGATCATGCAGAAAGAAGCGAACAAGGCGGGAGATCCGGGTTATTCGCTCGATGACGCCAAGCGCACCGCCGAATACGCCAATCGTCTGGGCGAAAAGGCCAGCAAGGCCGGCCTCCAGTACGCGTACCACAACCACCACGCCGAGTTCACCGACGTGGGCGGCGGACAGGTGTTCTACGACATCCTCCTGAAAGAGACGGACAAGCATCTCGTCCAGTTCGAGCTCGACTGCGGCTGGGTGTCTGCGGGTGGCAAGAACCCTGCCGATTATTTCAAGGCCAATCCGGGCCGCATCCCCCTGATGCACGCGAAGGATTTCCTGCGCGGCGATCAGAAGGATTACCCGGGTGCCGAACTCGGGCGCGGCAAGCTCGACTACAAACCGATCATGGCGGCCGCCGACTCGTCCGGACTGAAGCACTGCTTCGTCGAACAGGAAGGCCCGTTCGCTCGCATGAGCTCGCTTGACGCCGCGCGCGTCGACTTCGATTACCTGCGTCCGTTGCGCTGAAGGGAAAGCATGGAAAAGAACACATTCGACGCCATTGTCGTGGGCACCGGCGTCAGCGGTGGCTGGGCTGCCAAGGAGCTCACCGAGAAGGGCCTGAAAACGCTCGTGCTCGACCGCGGCCCGATGGTCCAGCACCTCGACTATCCCACGGCCATGAAGGCACCCTGGGAACTGCCGTACGGCGATGAGCCGACGCAGGAAGACCTCGCCCGGTGGCCCAAGCACACGCGTCCGTCCTTCTACGGCATCACCCAGTCCACCAAGCACTGGTTCGCCGATGACATCGACAACCCGTATGAGGAAACCAAGCCCTTCGACTGGTTCCGCGGCTACCACGTCGGCGGACGCTCGCTGATGTGGGGCCGGCAGAGCTATCGCTTCAGCCAGATGGACTTCGAGGCGAACGGCAAGGAGGGTGTGGGCGCGGATTGGCCCATCCGCTACGACGACCTCGCCCCGTGGTACGACCACGTCGAGCATTTCATCGGCGTCAGCGGCAATACCGATCACCTGGCCCAGCTGCCCGACGGCGATTTCCTTCCGCCCATGGAGCTCAACTGCGTCGAGAAGGACTTCCAGGGAAAGCTGGACAGCAAGTTCAATCGCAAACTGATCATTGGCCGCACCGCCAACCTGTCTGCGCCGCTGAAACACGACCAGAGCCCGCAGCGCGGCACCTGCCAGTATCGCAACCTGTGCATGCGTGGCTGTCCGTTCGGTGGCTACTTCAGCAGCAACTCGTCGACCCTGCCCTCCGCCGAGCGCACGGGCAACATGACGATGGTGACCAATGCCATCGTGTACGAGCTGATCTACGACAATGAGAAGGGCAAGGCCACCGGTGTTCGCGTACTCGACGCGGAGACGGGAAAGCAGACCGAGTACTTCGCTCGTGTGATCTTCATGTGCGCGTCCACCTTCGGCACGGCGCATATCCTGATGAACTCGACCTCGAGCCGCTTCCCGAACGGCTTCGGTAACGACAGCGGCGAGCTGGGCCACAACATCATGGACCACCTGTTCGGCACCGGCGCGCGCGCCATGGTCGACGGCCATGAAGACCGCTATTACTCCGGTCGACGCCCTAACGGCTTCTACATTCCCCGCTATCGCAACGTCGGCACGGACAAACAGAAGTACCTGCGCGGTTTCGGCTTCCAGGGCGGCGCGGGCCGCCAGGACTGGACGCGTCTCGTCCAGCAGGAGGCGCTGGGTGAGGAGCTCAAGCGCGCCGCGCAAGAGCCCGGACCGTGGTATGTCTCGATGATGGGCTTCGGCGAGATGCTGCCCTCGCACAAGAACTTCGTGACGCTGGACCGCAACCACAAGGACAAATACGGCCTGCCCGTGCTCAATTTCGATGCCGCGCATCAGGAAAACGAGATCATGATGGGCAAGGCCATCATCGAGGATGCGATGGAGATGCTGACCGGTGCGGGCTACCGGAACGTGAACTCGTTCTCGATGAAGGCCAACGTCGGCGCCGGCATCCATGAAATGGGTACCGCGCGCATGGGTCGCGACCCGAAGACCTCGGTGCTCAACGGCTGGAACCAGGTTCACGCCTGCAAGAACGTTTTCGTGACCGACGGTTCGGCCATGGCGTCATCCGCCTGCCAGAACCCGTCCCTCACGTACATGGCGCTGACCGCACGCGCGGCCAATCACGCCGTGGAAGAACTCAAGCGCGGCAACCTGTGAGGAACTCGCCATGAATCGTCGCGAATGGTTGAAAAACATGTCCGCGCTGGCGATCGGTGCCATCGCCGGCCCGTCATTGCTTGCCGTGTTCGACGCGCACGCCGCATCGCAGAAGCCGGAGGCGAAGCCCCAGTTCTTCAAACCTGCCCAGTACAGCCTGGTCGGCGCCGTATCGGAGATCGTGATTCCGCGCACCGATACACCGGGAGCACTCGATGCAGGCGTACCGTTGTTCATCGACCAGCTCTTCCAGGCCGTCTATAGCAAGGCTGACCAATCGCGTTACCTTGCCGCCATGGCGGCCTTCGACAAGGCGGGCGGCAAGCCCTTCCTGCAGCTCGACGACGCCCAGCGCAAGGCGCTGGTGACCCGGCTGCACGCCGAGGCACTGCGCGTGCCCAAGGGCAGCAAGCCGGCACCGGCAGCCGACTTCGTGCTGATGAGCAAGAAGCTCACCATGCTCGGCTTCTTCCTGTCGCAACCGGGTTGCACGCAGGTGCTTCAATACGATCCCGTGCCGGCTGCGTGGAAGGCCGATATCCCGCTGGCCAAGGCGGGGAATGGCCGAGCCTGGGCCGTCGAAACCGAACTGAAGATCTGACATGAAGACACTCAAGGGTCCGGGCATCTTCCTCGCCCAGTTCGCCTCGGACGAGGCGCCGTTCAACACCCTGCCCGACATCGCGCGCTGGGCCGCGTCGCTCGGCTTCGTCGGTGTACAGATTCCCTCCAACGATCGCCGCCTGTTCGATCTCGAACAAGCTGCGGCGAGCAAGACCTACTGCGACGACATCACCGGCATGCTGGCTGAGCACGGCCTGGCCGTGACCGAGCTGTCCACGCACCTGCAAGGGCAGCTGGTCGCGTCGCACCCCGCGTACGATCGCCTGTTCGACGGCTTTGCGCCGCCGGCCCTTCGTGGGCACACACCCGAGCGTCAGGCATGGGCGGTGCAGCAGCTCAAGCTGGCGGCCACGGCTAGCAAGAACCTCGGCCTGACGTCGCACGCCACGTTCTCGGGCGCCCTGGCTTGGCACCTGTTCTACCCATGGCCGCAGCGCCCAGCGGGACTGATCGAAGAGGCCTTCGCGGAACTCGGTAAGCGTTGGAAACCCATCCTCGATGCGTTCGACGAGGTGGGTGTGGATGTCTGCTACGAACTCCACCCCGGCGAAGACCTGCATGACGGTGCCACCTTCGAGCGCTTCCTCGACGCGGTCGACCATCATCCACGCGCCAACATCCTCTTCGATCCGAGCCACATGGTCCTGCAGCAGATGGACTATCTGCAGTTCATCGACAACTACCACGAGCGTATCCGCGCCTTCCACGTGAAGGACGCCGAGTTCCGTCCCAATGGACGCTCGGGCGTCTATGGCGGCTACCAGGGCTGGATCGATCGCCCCGGGCGTTTCCGCTCGCTTGGCGACGGCCAGATCGATTTCGGGGCGATCTTCAGCAAGCTCGCGCAATACGACTATCCCGGCTGGGCGGTGCTCGAATGGGAATGCTGCATCAAGGATGCGCAGCAGGGCGCGAAGGAAGGCGCACCCTTCATCCGCGACCACATCATCAAAGTCACCGAGCGCGCCTTCGACGATTTCGCGTCGACGGGCAGCGATCGCATGTTCAACCGACAGATCTTGGGGCTCGAATGAACGGAACGGACGACACGACCCATATCGGCCGTCGCAACGCGTTGGGACGCCTGGCCACCGTGGCGGCGATGGCAGGGGCAGCACCCCTGCTCGCCTCCGCTGCAACCTCCGGCGGCAAGGCGACCGCGCCGGTCGCCACGCGTGGACGGCTCAAGCAATCGCTCAGCCGCTGGACCTCGAAGGCGCCGCTTCCCGAGTTGTGCAAACGCCTGAAGGCCATCGGTTTCACGGGCGTCGACCTGCTCTACGCGGACGAATGGTCGGTCGTGACGGATAGCGGGATGGCCGTGTCGATGGGTTACCCGGCCAAGCGGGATAACTTCATCGAATTCGGCTTCAACGATCCCGCGAACCACGCCACGCTGATCAAGGAAATCGAGGCGACCATCCCACTGGCAAAGCGCGCAGGCGTGACCAACGTCATCACCATGTTCGGCAACCGCAAGGCCGGCATCTCCGACCAGCAGGCTGTCGAAAACTGCGTCGCCGGACTGTCGAAGATTGCGCCCTACGCCGCGGAAAACGGCATCACGCTCTGCGTCGAGCTGCTGAACAGCAAGGTGGATCACCACGGCTACCAGGGCGACCACACGGCATTCGGTGTCGCCGTCGCCAAGGGCGTCAATTCACCTGCCGTCAAGCTGCTCTACGACATCTACCACATGCAGATCATGGAAGGCGACGTGATCCGCACCGTCCGCGACAACATCCAGTGGATCGGACATTTCCACACCGGCGGCGTGCCCGGTCGCCACGAGATCGATGGCACGCAGGAACTGAACTATCGCGCCATCGCCACCGCCATCGCGGATCTGAACTACCAGGGCTTCATCGCGCATGAGTTCATGCCGTCGCGCCCGGATCCGTTCGAATCGTTTGCCGAAGCATTCAGGACGTGTACGGTATGACATCTTTCCAGGAGTTCCCATGAAGCGCCCCAAGCCGGCAACCCTCGCTCTCTTCACTCTGGCGATGGTCGGATCGTCATGCGCCTCGGCGCAGGATGATCCGAAGGCCACGGAACAATGGGCACCGGTCCCGAAGGTCGTCGCGCCTGGCGTGAAGGAACAAGCCCCACCCTCCGATGCGATCGTGCTGTTCGATGGTCGCGATCTGGCTGGCTGGGAAGCCTCGAAGGATCACTCTCCGGCCCGCTGGAACGTGCATGACGGTGTGGTCACCGTCGACAAGACCACGGGGAACATCCAGACCCGGCAGCATTTCCGCGATTACCAGCTTCACCTCGAATGGCAGATCCCGAAAGACATCACGGGTGAAGGCCAGGCGCGTGGTAACAGCGGCGTCTTTCTCGCCTCCACGGGCCCGGGCGATGAAGGCTACGAAATCCAGATCATGGATTCGTGGGAGAACAAGACCTACGTCAATGGTCAGGCCGCAAGCGTCTACAAGCAGGCCGCGCCGCTGGTGAACGCGGCACGCCGCCCCGGCGAATGGCAGAGTTACGACATCGTCTGGACGGCGCCCGTGTTTGCCGCCGATGGTTCGGTGAAGTCGCCGGCTTACGTCACGCTGTTCCATAACGGCGTGCTGGTGCAGAACCACACCCAGCTTACCGGCGAGACCTTTTACATCGGCAAGCCGAAGTACAAGCCGTATAGCGATGCGCCGATCAAGCTGCAGGCGCATGGTGACCATTCCCAACCGATCAGCTTCCGGAACATCTGGGTGAGGCCGCTGGATTGATCATTGTCCACGTGGTCTAGACGCTCGCGTCGCTCTGCGAGGCCCGCGCCAATGCCTGAGTATCGATGTACTCACGAATGCTCGTCAGCTTGCCATCTCGAACGGTGATGGCGAAGACCCAATGGTCCTCGAAGGTCTTATTCGTGGCTTTGATCTTTCCCTCGGCCAGGCCGATGACCAGCACGCGATCTCCCTGAGCCACGTATTCGGGAGGCTTCGGATAGGAGGTCTCCACCGCCTCGGAAGCCTTCTTGAGCACGTTGGCTAATCCCGCGTGCCCACGGTGCGTGCCAGCCAGCGGCCAGCCATCACCGGGAATGATCCACTCGATATCTTCGGCGGACAACGCCAGCAAAGCGGGTTCATCGCCGCGACCCATGGCTGCGAAGAAGGCCTTCACAGCCTGGACATTCTCTTGTGTGCTCATCGATATGTCTCCATCGTTCCGGGGGCCAAGTCAGAGTTGAGCCAGGCCACCGTCGACGGCGACTTCGCTGGCAGTCATGAAACTGCTGTCCGACGATGCGAGGAAAGCAGCCGCTGCTGCGATCTCCGATGGATCGGCCATGCGCTGGAGTGGCGTCATCGAGGCGTAGACCTTCTGGCCTTCCTCACCGAGTGCCGCCTTCGCGAGTTCGGTTGCCGTCGCTCCGGGGGACAACACGTTGACCCGGATGCCCGTGCCCTTCAGATCTTCTGCCCATGTGCGTGCGAGATTGCGGACAGCGGCTTTACTGGCGCTATAAGCGCTCATCGTTGGGGCGCCCGTCGTACCCGCGCTCGAGCCGGTCAGGATGATCGAACCACCTTCGCCCATCAGCGGCAATGCTTTCTGGATGGTAAAGATCGTGCCCTTCACATTGGTATCGAAGTGTTCGTCAATGTGCGCAGCGGTGATCTCACCGAGCTTGGCCTGGCTTCCGGCCCCGGCATTGGCGAAGACGATATCGAGGGTTCCGCGCTCCGATTTCACCGCCGCGTAGAGACGGTCGAGGTCTGCCTCATCGGACACCGAGCCCTTCACAGCGCGGGCATGGGGTCCAAGGACGGCTAGCGCGGCGTCGAGCGCATCCTGCCGGCGGCCGTAGATGAAGACAAACGCGCCTTCTTCGACGAAGCGCTTGGCAGCCGCAAGGCCGATGCCCGTAGCGCCGCCGGTGATGACAGCGGTCTTTCCATTCAATCGGTTCATGTTGCGCATCCTCATTAGCGTTGTGTGAAAGCAGCGAACTGCTTGCTTGAGGAAAAGGATGCGGGCCTAATAACCTATCGACAAGTATGCACTTTTTGGTAAGTATCAAAATGACGACACCTCCCGAAATCTGCGACACCGGCTGCGGGCTCAACGCCACGCTCCGCATCATCTCGGGCAAGTGGAAACCACTGATCCTGTTTTTGCTGCGCGACGAGCCGAAACGCTACGGTGAACTCAAGCGCCTGATGCAAGGCGTCAGCGACAAGGTTCTGATCCAACAGTTGAAGGATCTCGAGGCCGATCATGTATTGGCGCGCACCGACTACCAGGAGGTACCGCCACGCGTGGACTACGCCGTGACGCCACTCGGTCGGAGTCTGGCCGAGGCGATCGTCCCGCTGTGCACCTGGGGGACCGAGAACGCGGTGGAAATGGCGAGGATCTTTGCCGAGCGTGACGCTTTGCCATAGCAGGCCCCAAACCTTGGCAAACGCTGGTGTCTTAGCTAACTTTCTCGCGACATACCCGTCTCAAGGAACGACATTGGGCATTCTCGATCGATTCCGACGCATCCTTTCCCAGGACGAATTTGCTGCCCTGGTGCTCCGACGGGCCAAGGTCGTGGCGCGGCATGCATCCGCCAGGTATGACGCCGAGGCGTTCCAGATTCATTTCGAGTTGGCCGAAGGCCGGCCTATGGTCATGAATCTGCACAACGCCTTCCAGGATGCTTTGAGGGGCCCGCGGAAGCAACGCGAGAACGTTGTAGACACGTATCTGGCAAGCCTGACGAACGATCGTCGTGAGGAATCGGTAGGCGAGAGCCTTGCCAGGCTCATGCCCGTCGTACGCGATCCAGCCATGTTCGCCGGCGTGACCCTCTCGGCGCGCCTGTCCGGCGATACCAACCCGGCGACCTCGCCGATCCTGCGTTACTTTTCCGAAGACTTATCCATCGCCTTGGTACTGGACTCCGAGAACGCGACCACGACCGTCAACTCAAAGTCCCTTGCCTCCTGGGGCCTGGATGACGAGGCGGCCTTCGCGCGTGCCTTGAGCAACTTGCGCGACCGGACGAGCGATACCGGCATGGAGCGTCATGGCGGCATATGGATATCCACTTGGCATGACGTTTACGACGCGTCCCGTGCGCTGCTGACCGACATGATCCATCGCCTGCCGGTTCATGGTGAGCCCGTGGCTGTCATTCCTTCCAGAAACCACCTGTTCGTTACCGGGAGCCTCGACGACGCAGGTGTCGCTGCGATAGCGTCGCTCGCCGCCGATGTGCTCGAAGGCGAAACGCGCCCGCTCAGTGGTCAGCTTATCCTCCTCAGAAATGGTGCCTGGACACCATTCAAGGGAAATGTGCCGCCTGATACAGCTCGTCGTTTGAACCTGGCGCGTTACAAACGTCTTGTCGGTACCTACGCCGACCAGAAAGAGCTACTCGAGAAGGTATACGAAAAGGAACTCATCGCTCGCTTCGTCGCAACCTACGAAGCTGTTGAGATCACGGATACCAAGCAATTCGTAGGGTCGGCCCAATGGACTCGTGATGTCGAAACCCTCCTGCCCCGCTGCGATGTGCTCTGGCTATTCTGCGATCGACGAAACGAACTGCTGCATGTCGAGTGGGCTGATGCCGCAGCGCACATCCCCGAATTGGCTACGCCGGTTGAGAACCTCGAGCCTCCGCGCTATTTGCTCACCGACTTTCCCGATGACGCGACCTATGAGGCTTTGAAGCGGCAGGCAGTTCGTGTCCGTGATCTTCAGTGACACGGCGATATGTTGCCCTAGCGGGCGGTCTCAAACGGATGCTCCACCGAAAACGTGCGCGCTGCAACAAGCACCTGACGTAGCTGCTTACCCATCTCGGTCAGCCGGTACTCGACGTGCAGCGACTTTCCGGCGTGCTCGACGCGCTCGACAAGGCCGTCATCGGCAAGTTCGCGAAGATGCTGGGTCAGAACCTTTTGTGAAATGGTTCCGAGGTCGCGTTTCATTTGCAGGGTTCGCATGCATGGATCGGCAAAGAGCCTGAAAAGAATCGGCACTTTCCAACGTCCCTGGATCATGCGAATGACGCGCATCGTGTGTTCAGCCGATCCCCCTGGACCCAGGCACGCGTGACGGGCGTCATCGGAGGTGGGCACCTGAAAGTGCGTAGTTGTCGGATTTGCCATCGGGAGCCACCGTAACGGTATACCTGGATACGAGTTGGGGTTTTCAAGTGGATTTGCAATTAGGCGGAAAGGTCGCGTTGGTGACCGGTAGCAGTAAAGGTCTTGGCGAAGCGATCGTCAGGGGACTGGCCCTGGAAGGTGTGAAGGTCGTTGTCCATGGGCGGGACAGACACCATGCCGAACGAGTCGCTTCCGAGATCGTCGCCTCAGGTGGCAACGCTCATCTTGTCGTAGGAGATCTGACGCTCGACGATCAGGTGCAGATGATCGTCGAAGAGGCCGAACGCCTCGTCGGCCCCATCGACATACTGGTCAACAACGCGGGTGGCTCCGGGGGCGCAAGCGACGGCTGGGCGGCGGCGGCGCCGGTCTCCTGGTTGGCCGGGTATGACAGGAATGTCATGACCGCCCTGCGTATGACGACACGCCTGCTCCCTCACATGAAAACGAAGCGCTGGGGACGTATCGTCAACCTGTCCAGTCTCGCTGCAACGATGGCACCCGCGTCTGCACCGGGATATGCCGCCAGCAAAGCCGCGATGAACGCCATGACCTCGTCTCTGGCGAAAGCCGTCGCGGCCGACGGCATCACCGTCAATGCCATCTCACCCGGCACGATTCACAGTGCCACGCTCGACGAACGATTCCGTGCTGTCGCCGCGGACCGGGGTCTGGCGGAACGCGACGCGCCATGGGAAGACATCGAGCGTGCCGTCCTCCCCTTGTTTGCAAACGTACCGCTTGGTCGCACCGGGCAGCCGGAAGACATCGCACATGCGGTCGCGTTTCTCGTCAGCCCTCTTGCCGGGTACATCACCGGAGCCAACCTGCGCGTCGATGGCGGGCTTTCTCCCGTCGTTTAGACCAGACGACCGGGATCAACGCGCCGACATCGGCGCATCGGACAGCATGGCTTCCGCGAGGTCGAGCATCGCTCGCAAGCGATCCATATGACGCAGGTCCTGGTGATAGCCGACCCATACCTCGCGAGAAGGAGGGCTGTTCGACGTATCGATACGCTGCAGTCCAGCCAGCGCGTCGCCCACCGGTCTTGGCAGCACGGCAACTCCTACGCCGCGCACGCACATTTGCGCCTGGACGGTTCGGCTCGTACTCGTGAAAGCCCGCCGCGATCGCGGGAACCTGTCGAGTAACCATGCCACGTCGGGAAAGTGCGCTTGCGCCGTGTTCATCAGAATGAGCCCGACCGAGGCCGGATCATTCTCGAGTGCGCACACGGTTTCTGCGGACCCGTAGAGACCATAGGGCATCGTCATCAGGCGACGCTGAACGATCTCCGGTTCGCTGAAAGGAACGATACGGAACGCCACGTCAGCATCACGACGCGACAGATCGAGCAGACGGTAGCTGGCGATCACCTCAGGCACGACCGCCGGATGGCGTCGCCCCAACTCGGCCAATACGGGAGCCAGCACGTAGCCGGCGAACCAATCCGCCGACGAGATCCGCAGAATGCCTTCGAGCCGTTCGTGGTTGCCGGCCAGGCGTCTTTCCATCGAAAGCGCCGAATTCTCCATGGACTCCGCAAGTGCCAGGACAGCGTCCCCGGCGTCGGTGAGCACGAGTCCATCCTTCGTTCGTCGAAAGAGCGGCTGCCCTGCTTCGTCTTCGAGCGCCTTTACCCGGCGACCCACGGTCGGATGACTCACGCCCAGGCTACGTGCGGCCTCTCCCAACGATCCGCCGCGAACGGTCGCCAGAAAGATCCGAACGTCACTCCACTCCATGCGCTGGCCGCCCCGTACAAAAATGTACGCTAAATATGCAGGAATGCCAGTTCACAAACAATCCTGTCGATATCACCATGGCGGCCTTCTTTCCACTTTTGGAATCCATCCGCATGAGCATCCTGAAAGAGAAGGTCGCCATCGTCACGGGCGCGTCGAAAGGCATCGGCGCCGGGATCGCCCGCCGCCTGTCTGCTGACGGCGCAAAGGTCGTGGTCAATTACGCATCGAGCAAAGCCGATGCAGACAAGGTCGTCGCCGACATCGAAGCCGCTGGCGGGAAAGCAGTAGCGGTGGGTGCGGACGTCAGCAGCAAGGCGGAGGTCGACGCTCTGGTCAAGGCGGCCATCGATCACTTCGGCCGGCTCGACATCGTGGTGAACAACTCCGGCGTGTACCAGTTCGCCAGCATCGAAGAGACCACGGAAGCGCTTTATCGCAGGCAGTTCGACATCAACGTGCTTGGGCCTCTGTTGGTTTCCAGCGCCGCCGTGCCCCACCTTGGCCAAGGCGGCAGCATCATCAACATCAGCTCGTTCGTCACCCGGGTGCTTCCCGCCGAGAGCGCCATCTACAGCGGCACGAAGGGTGCGCTCGACGCCATCACAGGCGTGCTCTCGCGCGAACTGGGTCCACGCGGCATCCGCGTCAATTCAGTGAATCCCGGCCTGATCGAAACCGAAGGCACGCACTCGGCCGGCGTCATGGGATCGGAGTTCCAGACCTGGAACGAGAGCCAGACACCGCTCGGTCGCATCGGCCAGGTGAAGGACATCGCTTCCATCGTCTCGTTTCTCGCCTCGGACGATGCAGCCTGGGTGACAGGTGAATTGATCCTGGGTTCGGGCGGCATGCGCTGAAGATGAGTTCGAGTCGTCGATGGATGGCGCTGGTGGTGCTGTTGACCGGCACACTGTTGCCTCCGCTGGATTTCTTCATCGTCAACGTGGCGCTGCCGGCCATTCGCAACGACATGCACGCGACACCCGATGTCGCGCAGCTCGTCGTGTCGGTGTATGCGGCTGCGTACGCCGTCACCCTGATCCTGGGTGGTCGTCTCGGCGATCTCTACGGGAGAAAGCGGGCTTTCATGCTGGGCATGCTCGGCTTTGGCATGGCATCGGCGTTGTGCGGTTTTGCGCCATCGACGAACATCCTGGTGGTCGGCCGACTGCTGCAAGGCGTAAGCGCCGCCGTCATGGCGCCTCAGTCGTTGGCGTGCATCCATGCTCTTTTCCCGGCCAGCGAAAAGAATCTGGCATTGAGTCTTTACGGCGCCACGTTCGGGATTGCTTCGGTCGGCGGTCAATTGCTTGGCGGGGTGATGGTATCGACCGACGCTTTCGGCCTCGGTTGGCGCGCCATCTTTCTCATCAACCTTCCCGTCATTCTTTGCGCGATGCCGGCCGCGTTGGCGCTGCTGCGAGAAAGCCGAGCCGAGCGGTCCGAAAGGTTGGACATTCCAGGTGCGGCCTTGCTGGCAGGAGGTCTTCTGATGTTCATCATTCCGCTTATTGAAGGTCGTGAACACCATTGGCCATGGTGGTGCGTTGCGTTGCTTGCCCTGAGCGTGCCGCTACTCGTTGCATTCTGGCACTACGAGAATCGCCTGGAGAACGCAGGTCGCTCACCCCTGGTAAGGCCGTCCCTGCTTCTCGTGCCAGGTTTGCGGCGAACCATGGCGGCCACCTTCTTTTTTTATTTTCTCGCACCGTTTTTCTTGACGTTCGCCGTCTATGAGCAGGTGGGTCTTGGACACGGCCCGCTTGCGGCGAGCCTGGCGATCCTGCCCGTTGGCGTAGGTCTTCTCATTGGCCCGCTGTCCAGCCCCTACGTTGCGCGCCGACTCGGTTCCCACGCCGCCGGATTCGGCATGGGGCTGGAGGTTTGTGGCCTGGTGCTCACCGCGGTGCTGGTCAACATAGGCGCGCCATCCTGGCTTCCGGCGCCCCTTTTAGTGATCGGCGTGGGACAAGGCATCGCGCTGCCGGCACTTGTACGACTCAATGTCGACAAAGTGGATGTGCGCTGGGCAGGTCTTGCCGCAGGACTCGTCAGCGCGACCTTGCAAGTCAGCGCAGCGGTGTCGGTCGCGCTGGTCGGCGGACTGTTCTTCGCCATCGCACCCGACGATCGACACCCAGAAGCCGTCCGGCTTGCCTTCGCTATCGCGGCGCTGGCTATAGCCGCAGCGCTGGCGTTGGCGGCCGTGCTATGTCTGCGACGCCGTGACCACGTCGTTAGCCTGCCTTCCTGACCTTGTTTCCCGGTCGAGCCGTCAGAATGGCGCTCGTTATCAAGTCGAAGAGATGATCGCCCCGCGGCGCGAATCCCGGTTGGCCGACGAGCCAGCCGAGCGCCGACATGAGCGCAAACAGGTCGACCCCATCCATATCGGCGCGAGCCGTTCCCTCCGCCTGAGCGCGTTGCAGTAGTCGCGCGCCCACGGTCCGCAATGCGGTGCTCAAGGCGTGCAGCGCGGAGTCCGGGTCGTCATGCGCGCTCGCCATCAGCTCGCAGACGCCGCTGTAGCTGTGCGTGAAGGCGACCGCCTCGCGAAACCACGACACCAGGGCATCGTCAGGCGAGCTCGACGCCTGGAGTTCGTCCGCCTGCTGCATCAGCACGTCGACATTCATGCGCAGCAAGGCTTCGAACAGAGCTTCCCGTGTCGGGAAGTGACGAAGCAACGTGGCCAATCCCACCTCAGCCCGACGGGCGATGTCCCGCATGGATGCGTCCGCGCCGTGCTCGGCAACGACGTTGGCTGCGACGGCGAGGAGGTGGCTGTAGTTCTTTTTGGCGTCAGCCCGCATGCGTGCACCTTGACAAGTGGATCAGTGATCCACATACAATGAGTCTGCATCCGGATCAGTGATCCAGATTATATGGCGCACCGTAGCACTTAGGGCTTACGGGTGCCAGTCGACTGTCGAGGAGACCCCATGTGAGCACTATCAGCATCATCGGCTCAGGCGGCATGGCCACGGCGATCGCCACGCTCGCCGTCAAGGCCGGACACACCGTCGAGGTGATCACTCGCGATCCCGCCAAGGCATCAGCGCTCGCCGGCAAGCTCCTTGTCGACATCACCAACCCCGTCGCTCCCGACCTCACCCGCTTTGTGACGCCTGGGAACAGTTCCGGCGCACAGGAAATCGCCAAGGCAGCTCCGCCTTCGTCGAAAGCCTCGGACTGCGTCCACTGGACGTCGGGCAACTGCCAATGGCGCGGACGCTGGAGCACCTCTGTCTTCTGTCGTTGGGCCTCATGGCCCACGCGGTCAAGCACACCCGCTTCGCGATCGGCGTCAGTGTTTTCGTCTGAGTAAAGCAGACGTCCCTCTCTCGCATCACATCACCCAAAAGGCTCACGACATGCATGTTCTAGTCACTGGCGGGACCGGCCATATCGGTTCGTACGTTATCCCCGAGCTCATCGCCGCCGGCCACGAGGTGACCACCCTGGTCCGCTCGGACGACTCCGCGGCGGCGGCATCCGCCCTTGGAGCCACGCCGCGGCGTGGAGATATCTCCGATCTCGACGGACTGAAGGCGGCGGCGGCGGAGTCCGATGGCGTTATCCACCTCGCGCACCGTCAGGACCTGCTTCCCTCCGGTGGCATCGACGCTGTGGCCGCTGCCGAGCTGCAGGTGATGCTCGCGTACGGCGAGGCGCTGGCAGGGACCGGAAAGCCGCTGGTCGCGGCAGGCAGCATCGGGTCGCCCGGATGGGAAGACCTGGGCCGGCCAGCGACCGAGGATGATCCGGCTCTTCCCGGTGGCGACAAGTACAAAGGCAGCCTGCGCGTTCGCAACGTCGTGGAGCTCGCGGTGATCGGCCTCGCCGAGCGAGGTGTCCGATCGTCCATCGTGCGTATTCCTCCCATCGCCCACAGCGCGACCGACGCCGCCGGCTTCCTCCCGCTGCTCATCGGGCTCGCGAAGGCAAAGGGTGCCATCGGCTACCCCGGCGACGGCGCGAACCTCTGGCCTGCCGTGCACACGCACGATCTCGCCGTGCTGTTCCGCCTGGCCCTGGAGAAGGGACCGGCCGGCAAGTACTGGCACGGAATCGAGGGCGAAGGCATCCGGTTCCGCGACATCGCGGAGGCCATCGGCCATCGCCTGGGCCTGCCGGCCGTGAGTATTCCCAACGACGTGCTGATGCTGCCGGGATACTTCGGGTTCCTCGCGAATCTGGTCACATTGAACCTGCCTGCGTCCAACCTCGTCACCCGCCAGACCCTAGGCTGGGAGCCCACCCAGCCCGACCTGCTCGCAAACCTGGCCAATGGCCACTATTTCCCGGGAGACAACACATGAGCACGATCAGCATCATTGGCTCTGGCGGCATGGCCGCAGCGATCGGCGGCCGTACGGTCAAAGCCGGCCACACCATCGAGGTGATCAGCCGCGATCGCTCCAAGGCGCACGCACTCGCCACGCAGCTCGACGCGGGAGCGTCTACGGGAACGTACGGTGCGGCGCCGACGGGCGACATCGTCATTCTCGCGGTGCCGTACAGCAGCGCGGCGGCGGTGCTGGCCGACTACGGAGACGCGCTCGACGGCAAGGTGATCATCGACATCACCAATCCGATCTCGTCCGACGCAGCGAGTCTCGTGACACCGAGCGGCAGTTCCGGTGCGCAGGAGATCGCCAAGGCCGCGTCCACCGGTGCGCATGTCGTAAAGGCCTTCAACACTCTCTTCGGTCCCGTGCTCACTCAACGTGGACGTCTCGACGCGTTCTTTGCCGCCGACGATCCGGAGGCGAAGGCGCGCGTCTCGACCTTCATCGAGAGTCTCGGGCTACGTCCACTCGATGTCGGCGGCCTGCACATGGCGGCGACACTCGAGGCGATCGGCCTGATGCTCATCGGCCTGGCCAGGAACGGTGCAGGCAGCTTCGACATCGCCCTTAACGTCGACATCGGCACGGCGTGAATAGCGCGATCTAAAGAACAGCTACGTTTGTCGTCACCCCTGGGCCGTCGGTCGGATGACCATACTTCCGACCTCTACTTCGGGTGGCTGTTCCAGCGCAAAAAGAATCCCGCGAGCGATCGCGTCCGCGGGAATCGCTATGTCGCCCATGCGCCTTTGGATATCCTCTTTCGTCTTGAGGTCCGTGATCGAATCACCGAATCGAGTGGCCACCATGCCCGGCGATATTTCGGTTACGCGCAAATGCGGCCCGGCCTCCTGGCGCAGTGCTTCAGTCAACGTGCGAACGGCGTTCTTCGTGGCTGCATACGGACCCATGGTCGGTAAGATTTTGATACCGGCCGTCGATATGACGTTGATCACATGGCCCCTTTCTTGACGCGCAAACAAGGGCAGCACTGCCGCGATACCGTACAACGTGCCACGAAGGTTGACGTCGATCATGGCGTCCCAGTCGTCCACGCACAGCGCATCGAAACGCGATATCGGGCCAATCCCTGCATTGTTGACGATGGCATCCACCTGACCGAAGTTTTCAACAGCAAAGCTCACCAGCGCCTCGACATCGCTTCGCCGGGTGACATCGGTCACCTTGTAGACAGCCTGCCCGCCTGCCTGGCGCAGCTCCTCCGTCATCGCAGAAAGTGCCTCATCACGCCGCGCACCAAGCGCGACCTTATAGCCGCGACCTGCGAGCAACCGCGCCGTTGCCTGGCCAATTCCGCTACTCGCGCCCGTAATCACCACAACCTTGCTTTCGCTGGACATGGGTGTCTCCTGAGTGGGAGCGGCCATTCTGCTGAGCGACGGGTAGATGGTCTATGCTGCGCAAGCCATGTTTTCGTCGCTATCGTCCAAATCTGCTTCCGATCCCCTGTCCAACGTCCTGGCGTTGCTCGACCTGTCGAGTGTCCGATGCACGCGTCTGGAGGCAGGAGGCGAGTGGTCGCTTAGCCTGCCCGTCCGGGAACGCCTGAAGTTCGTCGCCGTCCTACGCGGAGCGGCATGGATCGTGCTGCCCGACAGTGAGCCGCGTCAGCTCGCTGCAGGTGACACGTTCCTTCTGACCAACACGCCGTATGTGGTGACGAGCGATCCGACTTTGGATCCGCAGGATGGCATTGCCCTCTTTGGAGAGAAAAGCATCCTGCAGCTCGATGGCGATGACACCGTGATGCTGGGGGGCGCATTCACTTTCGCCGACGCGAACGCGCCACGCATGATCGAAGCCCTGCCCGCTTTCATGCACATTCGCGCCAGCTCGCCTGCGGCGGCCGTCTTACGAGATACCTTGGGCCTGTTGAATCGCGAAATGGACCAGTCGAACCTGGGCTCGACCCTGATGATCGAGCGCCTGGGCGATGTCCTGCTCATTCAGGCGCTTCGCGCCTACGTTTCCGATGACGGCGCGGATGCCACCGGCTGGATCGGCGCATTTTCGGATCCCCGGGTCGGGGGCGCGATCAAGCTGATGCACAACGCGGTTCACCATCAGTGGACGGTCGGAGAGCTGGCAGCTGCCATGGCCATGTCGCGTTCGGCGTTCGCCCTGCGCTTTAAATCCATGGTGGGTGTCGCCCCACTCGAGTATCTCCGTCACTGGCGAATGCAGCTCGCCCAACACGCCCTGCACAAAGGTACATGTTCGATCGCGGTGCTTGCTTCGTCCCTTGGCTACGCGTCGGTCAGCGCCTTCGGCAACGCTTACAAGCACGCCTATGGCCATTCACCCAAACGCTCGAAGGCGCACGTCTCGACAAACGATACGGAGTGACGCAACGGCGCAACATCTTGCGCCATCGCGTCACGCTCATACCTTCGTTCAATGTCCAACGGACGGTCTCGGTCATGCTGGCTCTTTGCTTGACTTCACCCGTCCGTGCGCATGATTTCTGGGTCCAACCGAACGCCTATTGGGTACAACCGCAAGCCGTCACGCCACTGACGATCCAGGTCGGTCACGGGCCGGCTCGGCAACGCTCGCCCATTCCCCTGCGCCGGATCGTTCGCTTCGATGCCATCGGACCGAACGGCGCGAGGACCGATTTACGTCGTCTGACGGCCGTTTTCACGGAACCTTTCACACCCTATGACGCCCTTTGGGACACTGTTAAGAGCCGCAACGGAGAATCCCCATGACTGCGTCGGAACAAGCAGATACATCCAAGAGCACCGTGCCCGACACGGCCGCTGACCACGTGGAAAAGCAACCGAAGAAAAAGGAGTCGCCGCAGCAAGAACACGACAACGAAGACCAAGGCTGACCTCAGCGCGACGCGCGTCAAGGGTAAGGCGGATTCCAAACCGTTTCTTGCACGGCTGCTTCATTCGGCTCGTGAGAAACCTAGCGCCCTTCCTGCCGGAGATCTGCCATGACCCAGCGCCGTTTGTTCACCTTGGCCTTAGCCACCGCCGCTCTTTTTCCAGTCGCTGGCGTCGCGTTCGCTCAGACCGCGGCAGCCGACCACCCCATGTCGGCATCGTCGTCGGAGAGCGCGGCGGACACCAACTTCGTCAAAATGGCCAGCGCCGCTGGCCTGGCCGAGGTAAGTCTCGGAAAGATCGGCGCCGAAAAGGGTCAATCCGATGCTGTTAAGACATTCGGACAGACCATGGTCGACGACCACACCAAGGCTGGCGACGAGCTGAAATCGATCGCAAGCGGCAAGTCGATACCGACGGCCACTGCACCGATGCCGGCGGACGTGAAAGCGGCGTCGGCGATCGAGAAGAAAGATGGCGCGGCATTCGATGCCGCGTTCAAGACGAAAATGGTTGCCGACCATGAAAAGGTCATCAAGCTTTTCACGCAGGAATCGACGAGCGGCAAGGACGCGGATTTGAAGGCCTTTGCGACGAAAACGCTGCCGACCCTCAAGCATCACCTCGAGATGGCGAAGGCACTGCCTTCGGCAAAGTAAGGTACGACCAGGACCACGGCGCAACGTCGAGAACCATCAGGTGGGCGGATTCGCCCACCTTTTTTGTGCCTGCGACTACATCAATGTAGGTCCGCTAAAGACACGCTCTTTTTCAGCTAGCATCTTCGCGACTAACGGGACGGCGTCGATACCCCTGCGGTGAGACCCCCTTCTCCCGTTTGAACGCGTTACTGAATGCGCTCTCCGACGAGTATCCCAGCATCTGACCGATCAAACCGACGGACGTCCCTTCTTCACGAAGCGCACGCTCGGCGAGACGCATGCGCCACGCTGTCAGGTACGCCAGCGGTGTGGTACCGGCTAATAACTTGAAGCGAGCCGCAAAGGCGGTGCGAGACATCGATGAGGCCCGCGCGAGCTCATCCAGACCCCATGCCTTTCCCGGCTCGCCGTGCATCATTCGCAGGGCGGCAGCCAGCCTTGGGTCGCTCAAGGCACGGAGCCAGCCGGTCGGTAGTGCATCTGCATTGCCGAGATGTGTCCTGAGGACATGGATGAAAAGGAGCTGAGCCAGCTGAGCAGAGGCGAGCTTCGCCCCGAACGCCGACGAACCGTGTTCTGCGCGTAGTTGCCCGAGTAGCCAGCGAAACACAGCGGCATCAGGCTGATCGGCTGGGACGTGGGCCCAGGGTGGCAGCACGTCGGCGAGGAAGCGGCCGCTCACGGGATCGAGAAGCACGTGGCCGCCGATGTACTCGAAGTCGCTGCCATCGCCGAGCGTCACCTCCGTCTTGCCTGCGCCGCTGAAGACCTCCATGGCATCCTGCGGCGTGCAGATGAGGTTGCTGGCGAGAACGAAGGCACGCGGCGCGGCAAGCAGGCCCACGTCGCCCGGACCGAATTCGACCGGCTCGGGAAGCCCATCGACGATCGCCCAACAACGCCCTTTCACCACCGCGAAGAACTTGATCGATTTAGGCACCGGGAACTGCAATGCCCATGCCCCGCTCGCCCTGAAACCCCCGGTGACCAGCGTCTGGGCTTTTGTGAACTCGAGAATATCGGAGGCGGGATCAGCGATCATGCCTGTACTATCACGCAAGTATTTCGCACTCACAAGCATTCACCGTACAAGGGCACCTGCCTAGACTGCCACCAACCGCAAACAACAGGCTGGGCGTTTACGTGATGCTGAAGAAGAGAAAGCTGGGGTCCCAGGGCCTCGAAGTCGGCGCGATCGGGTTGGGTTGCATGGGCATGAGCCAATCCTACGGGCCAGCCGATGAAGCCGAGTCCATCGCGACGCTGCACCGGGCGATTGAGCTCGGTTGTGATTTTTTCGACACGGCGGAGAACTACGGTCCGTTCACCAACGAGAGCCTGCTCGGCAAGGCCTTCAAGGATCGTCGCGACCAGGTCGTCATCGCCACCAAGTTCGGCTCACGGTTCGATGGCGACACCATCGTCGGTATGGACAGTCGCCCCGAAAACATCGTCCGGGTGGTGGATGGATGCCTTCAAAGGCTGCAGACCGACCACATCGACCTGCTCTACCAGCATCGGCTCGACCGTTCTGTTCCCATAGAAGACGTCGCAGGTGCCGTCGGTCGATTGGTCGAGCGTGGGAAAGTGCGTTTCTTCGGCCTCTCGGAGGTGGGTGTCGCCAATCTCCGCCGCGCGCATGCCGTACATCCGGTCTCGGCCTTGCAGAGTGAGTACTCTCTATGGGAACGCAATCTCGAGCCCGAGATCATCCCTGCCCTGCGTGAACTCGGCATCGGGCTGGTGCCGTTCTGCCCGCTGGGGCGAGGCTTTCTCGCCGGTGGCGTGAAGCGCGCCGAGGCCTACCCGGAAGACGATACCCGTCGTATCGATCCGCGTTACCAGGGTACGAACTACGATGCCAACCTGCAGGCCGCACGCGTGGTTTTCGACATCGCCGCCGAACAGGGCATCACACCGGCGCAAGTCGCACTCGCGTGGTTGCTGTGCAAAGGCGACGACATCGTTCCGATTCCGGGCACCAAGCGCCGCAGCTACCTGGAAGAAAACCTCGTAGCGGCAGATGTCCGGCTCGACGAGGCGGACACGCAACGTATCGACGACGCGCTGGTACCGGGCAGCGTATCGGGCAATCGATACGCCGACTGGATCCTTGCGACCATCGACCGCTGAGGGTTGGATATGCGGCAATCTGGTTCAGAAATAGCGACGTAACGGAAAGGCTCACCAAGACACGTCATCCCGCGAGACCGCACCCTGAGCGAAAGCACGGGAGACGCCCATGGGTACGACGCAGAGACCGAACGAACGCGGCGCGGAAACATTCGGGCCGTTTCCGTTTCCCATAAGCTTCGAGATCGCGGTGGTCCCCGTGACCGACGTCGATCGAGCGAAGCATTTCTATGCCCGGCTCGGCTGGCGTTTCGACATCGACTACACCGATGAACGCGGCTTCCGAGTCGTCCAGTACACGCCGCCGGGCTCGGGTTGCTCGGTAATGTTCGGTGAACGCATGACCACGGCGCAACCCGGCTCGGTGCAGGGTCTGCATCTCGTCGTTAGCGACATCGTGCAAGCCCGAGACGAAATGCTCCGTCGTGGCATCGATGTGAGTGACATCTTCCATGACGCCAACGGCGTCTTCCACCACGCGGGAAAGGAGAACCAGTCATCCGGTCCCAATCCCGACCGGAAGAGTTACGCCTCGTACTTTTCCCTCAGTGACCCGGATGGCAACCAGTGGGTCGTGCAGGAAGTGACCGAGAGACTGACAGGGCCGGTCGCCCTGTCAGACCATCATTTTACCGAGACGCTCGCGGAAGCCACGCGGCGTCCGATGGATCCGGGTTAGTTCGCGACCTTCCTGTCCAGGAAAGAGCGAATCAACGGGACCATCTCGTCCGCCTTGTCTTCGAGCGCGAAGTGGCCCGTCGGCAGCAAATGGAACTCGAGATCGGTGAGATCGCGCTTGTACGGATGTGCACCGTCTGCCGGGAAGATGAAGTCGCGCTCGCCCCAGACAATGATCGCCGGTGGCTGGTGCTTGCGGAACAACGCCTGGACCTGCGGGTACAGCGGTACGTTGCTGCGGTAGTCGTACATCACGTCCATCTGGACATCGGCATTTCCCGGTCGGTCGAGCAAGGCCTGGTCGTGCACCCAGTTGTCCGGCGAGATGCGTGTCTTGTCGTCGACACCGTCCGTGTACTGGAAAATCGTGGTTTCCAGTGAGACCAGCCCGAGCAAGGCATCCCGGCTCTCTTTACGACCGTCGGCCCAATACACCTTGATGGGATCCCAGAACGTCTTGAGGCCTTCCTCGTACGCATTGCCGTTCTGGATGATCAGGCCGGTGATGCGCTCCGGCCCCTTGAGGAAGAGTTGCCAACCGACGGGCGCGCCGTAATCCATGACATACATCGCGAACGACGTAACCTTCAGCTGAGCCAGCAGTTTTTCGACGATGTCGCCAAAGCCCGCGAAGGTATACGCGTAGTGCTTGGGGTCGGGCATGTCGCTCTGGCCGTAGCCCGGATAGTCCGGCGCGATGACGTGGTAGCGATCCGCGAGTGCCGGGATCAGATTCCGGAACATATGGGACGACGTCGGAAATCCGTGCAACAGTAAAACGACTGGGCCGTCGGCGGGACCCGCTTCGCGG
The DNA here is from genome assembly GCF_001887595.1 of Luteibacter rhizovicinus DSM 16549. Taxonomy (NCBI): domain Bacteria; kingdom Pseudomonadati; phylum Pseudomonadota; class Gammaproteobacteria; order Lysobacterales; family Rhodanobacteraceae; genus Luteibacter; species Luteibacter rhizovicinus. The sequence continues at coordinate 3,898,833 of NZ_CP017480.1, read as the reverse complement.
TAGAAGATCTTCATGCCATCGATCGTCGCGTACCGGTGGTGCACGACCACGGGGGTGACCTGCGAATTGCTTTCGTTTGTCGAGTTCATTTGCGTGGCTCTCCAGAGGGGAAAGACAGAGGAAGATCAGAACGAAAAGATCTGGTACCCGTCGGCGGCGATCTTCGCGATGCTCGGCAGACCGGACGTACCAGGGACGCTGTTGTCGGTGATCAGATCGAAACCTGCCTTCTCGACCTCTTCGCGGGCCCCGAACACATCGGCGCAACCGCAAGAAACACCAACGATCCGGTCTTCCACGGCTTTGTACAGCGCGTGGATGGGATGCGTCTTGTCGGAAAGCACGCCCGGCCAGCGGGTGCCGGTCCCCTGGAAATAGATGCCGACGTCGGCACCGCTCTGCTTGAAGTCATAGGCGGCTGCCAAGCCGTTGAACATGCGGCCGAGCGCGTCTTCGCCGGCCTTCGGATCGGAAAGAATGATGATGGCTGCTTTCATGTCGCTATCCCTGGGTTGTGTGGAGTAAGGCCATGCTAGGCACCACCGGACACAGGGGGAACGACGCTACGCTCAATTGATCATTGCGCGGCGAGAAAGAGCGGAACTCGAAAGAGCGGAATCTACACGAGGTGCGGATGGGTACGCAGGTGCTCGGCCAGCATGTCGATGAAGTGGCGCACCTTGGAGGAACCGAACTTGCTCTCCCTGTGCAGGATGTGCACCGGCCACGGCGCTTCCTCGTAATCGGCGAGGATGATCTGGAGATCGCCCGAGGCCAGCTCGGCGCCTACCTGATAGGACAGCAAGCGGGCGATTCCCAGGCCCGCGGTGGCGGCAGTGATCGCCGCATCGTTGGACGTCACGGTGAGACGAGGCTTGATGCGCACCATGGTGGGGTCGGCTGCCGCGCCGAACTTCCAGTCCACGCGCGGGGAAATGCCACTGGCGGCGATGATCGTGTGTCGAAGCAGATCGGCCGGGTGATCCGGCGTGCCGTGCCGGGCGAGGTAATCCGGCGAGGCGCAGAGGATGCGGCGCACCTGCCCTACCCGAAGCGCTTTCATGCTGGAATCCGGGAGCGGACCGATGCGCACCGCGACATCGATACCTTCGTCGGTGAGGTTCACCAGGCGATCCAGGAAGTACGCGGAAACATCCACCTCGGGATACGCCTGGAGGAAGCGGACGATGCAGGGCGTGATGAACTCGCGCCCGAACAGCACGGACGCGGTCACCGAGAGATTGCCCTTCGGCGCGGCATTGACACCGGCGGCCGCCTCGTTGGCTTCGGCAATGCTCGCCAGGATGTGGCGCGTATCGTCGAGATATCGCCGCCCGGCTTCGGTCAGCTTGACGTTGCGGGTCGTGCGCGCGAGGAGGTGTACGCCGAGGTCCTGCTCCAGGGTCGCAATGGCTCGCGAGACCGCTGCAGGTGAAAGATCGATGCGGCGCGAGGCCGCGGCGAAGCTTTCCTCTTCGCCGACCGCCACGAACACTTTCATCAGGTGAATCTGATCCACGTGCCGCCTCCGGTCGGGCTGAGCGGCCCTGATAGAGGCGATTGTTGCACCACTCCTGCGCCGGGCGAAATGGTGAAGTGCGCGCCACCGCGTTCCCAGACCTGGGCCGAAAGCGAAGAATGAGCTCATCCCATCCAGGGGTGAGGCCATGACCAGCAAGACACCCTTTCACGAAGGCGAGCGAGCCATCCAGCAGCGGGCGGGCGAGTCGGCGGTTGCCGATCGCAACGTCACGCTCGTCAGCGACACCGTGATCGGTGGCGCGCGCCCGTTCATCGCCAAGCAGTTCATGGTGGTGCTGGGCAGCGTCGACGCGTCCGGCGACGTCTGGGCAAGCGCCCTCTTCGGCCAACCGGGATTCATCCACACCACGGATGGCAGGGCCATCCAGATCGACGTTCCGGAGGGTTCTCGTGATCCGGTCGATCCGCTGTGGACCAACATTGCCTCAGGGCGGGACCTGGGGATGCTGTTCATCGAGCTCGGCTCGCGCCGGCGCTATCGCGTCAACGGCACGGTGAGCCGGATCGATGGCAACGGCATCGACGTTTCCATTCGCGAGGCCTATCCGAACTGTCCCAAGTACATCCAGCGTCGGCATCTGCGTGCCCTGGGTGCATCGGAAGAACCCGCCCAGGCCGCCTACGGCACCGTGCTACGCGGCAATGTGACTCAACTCATCCAGCAGGCGGACACGCTGTTTGTCGCCACTCACCACGTGGAAACCGGGGCCGATGCCTCCCACCGGGGCGGCGGCGCCGGCTTCATCCAGATCGTCGACGAGCAGACGCTGCGCATCCCCGATTATCACGGCAACAGTCTGTTCAACACGCTCGGCAATCTGCAGGCCGACTCGCGCGCGGGCCTCTACATCCCGGACTTCGCCAACGGGCAGTCCCTGCAACTGACCGGCACCGCCACCGTGGAGTGGGACCAGGCCGATCCCGATCGGGTCACTGGCGGCACGGGTCGCTTCTGGGTGTTCCACGTCGCCAAGTGGATCCTCCGCGACGCGATTCCCCGCGCCGAGTGGGAATACCTCGACGCCTCCCCGTTCAATCCGCCCGTGGCCTCCTGAGGAAGCGTTATGGACTATGTCGTTACCGGTGTCGTTCAGCACGGAACGCGGGTGAAGGAATTCCAGATCCGCCACAAGGACGGCAGGTTATTGCCAGCCTGGACCCCGGGGTCGCACATCCTGGTTCGCTTCGTGACCGATGACGGACGCGCGTTCGAGAACCACTACTCGCTCGTCGGCGTGCCGGAACCGTCGGACTCATGGCGCATCGCCGTGCAACTCGACGCAGCAGGCCAAGGCGGCTCGCGCTATCTGCACGAGGCGATGGGACCGGGAAGTGCGGTGGACGTATCGGGTCCCTTCGACAGCTTCCCCCTGACGATGCCGGATAGCCATCCGTCCCCGCGCGTCGTGCTGGTTGCCGGCGGCATCGGCGTCACACCCCTGGTGTCGATGGCGCATGCGCTCGCCGACCGTGAGACTCCGTTCGTCTTTCACTATCTGGCGCACACAGCCGATCGGCTCGCGCTGCTCGATGAGCTTCAGTCGGTAGCGGGCGACTCCTTGGTAACCCACGTATCGACCGTCACGGGTCGTACCCGTCTGGAAGAGGTTCTTGGCCACTACAGCGAGGGGGATCAGGTCTATGCCTGCGGTCCATCCGGGCTGCTCCAGGCACTGGTCATGGCCGGCGAGTCACTGGGATGGCCCAAAGACGCCGTCCACGTCGAAAGCTTCGGGCGGCGTGTCCAGCCTACCGATGCACCGCTGACGGTCGAGCTGGCCCTTTCCGGCACCACCATCGAGGTCGCGCCGGGCACGTCCATCCTGGATGCCCTGATCGCCGCGGACGCGTTCGTTTCCTACGAGTGCAAACGAGGCGAATGCGGCAACTGCTATACGCCGGTGCTGGAGGGAGAACCTCTGCATCGCGACGTCTGCCTGACTCCGGAGCTGCGAACGGCAGGCATGTGCACCTGCGTTTCGTGGGCATCGTCGGGCCGGCTGGTTCTCGAGCTCTAGGGCTCGGCCGCCCCGACGTCGTTGCCTCTCAGACAGCCCGTCGTTCGGGTTCTCTCATGTGGAGAAAGCTGGTCAACGTGTCGCGGCTGGGTGCCATGCCCAGCGATCGGAGGATCTGTCCCACATTCCCGCGGTGGTAGGTGCTGTGCAGCACGACGTGATGAAGTATCTCGTCACGCGTCATGCTTCCGCGGTCGCCATCGGTGAACGTGAATGCCACGACCTCGTCGAGACTCGCTCCTGGCAGGCTCGCCACATAGTCTTCGTACCACCGGTCAATAGCAGCCACCTCGGATCGGAGTGCTTCCAGTGTCGGCTGCTCCGGGGCACTGACGGTAGCCACCGCAGGCGAAGCGCCGGTCAGATGCGCTTTGAACACCTGGTCGACCAGCAAGGCATGGTTCAACAGGCGCAAGCACGCCAGGTGCTCGCTGGGATGGGCATCCGCCCAGCCATCGAGCTTGGTCAACAAGGCATCGTTCGCAAATACTTTCTGGGCGAAGAGTGAGCGCAGAACTGAACTGGGCATGGGATCGTCACCTGGTTGGATCGACTGTTTTATACCGAAACGTATTCGTCGGTCGAGATGACCTTGGCATAGCCAAACGCGAGCGCCGCCATGAAGGCGGCGTGGACCATGTGAGCCGGCACATCGACGCCGTCGAACGACAGATCGCGAGTAGCGCATGCGTCGTGAATCACCGTGGTGGCGTAGCCGAAATCGTCCGACGAACGTGTCACGGCGTCGATGCACATGTGGCTCATGTTCCCGACGACGACCACGTCGGTGACACCGTGTTCGTCGAGATGCGCCTTCAGCCGCGTCTCGCGAAAGGGGTTCATGAAGTGCTTGACGATCAAGACCTCGTCGGGAAGGTTGCGGACGCTTTCGTGAATCTGCACACCGTGAGTGCCCTGGACAAAAAAGGGAGCATCGTCGCTCAGGGAATCATGGCGTACGTGGACAACGAGGTCGCCGTTCTCACGGGCATGATCGATGACGCGCGCGGCATGGCTGGCGGCGGCCTCGACACCCTTCAACTCGAATTTACCGCCGGGGAAATAGTCGTTCTGGATATCGACGACGATGATGGCTTTCTTGCTCATTAGGACGACCTGGTATCAGTGGGAATGTATCGAACACTCCCAGAGCTTGCGGTGAGCCTGACGAAACGAAAGCGCTGCACGACAGAATTGACCGTTGTGCAGGGCGAAATAATCGGCCGGGCCAAGGGCTCGGCGTCGTTGCTATGGCGTGGTACCGCCGATCGGGCTGATGCCGTTGATGCTCCGCGCGACGGCTTCCGCGACCCGAATGCCATCCACCGCTGCAGACAGGATGCCGCCCGCGTAGCCGGCGCCCTCGCCGGCAGGGAACAAGCCACGCGTATTGAGGCTCTGGTAGGCCTCGTTGCGACGGATGCGCACCGGCGACGAGGTGCGCGTCTCCACGCCGGTGAGGATCGCGTCGTGCATCCCGAAGCCCTTTATCTGGCGATCGAACGCCGGCAGCGCTTCGCGGATGGCGTCGATCGCGTACCCGGGGAGGACCGATGCAAGATCGGTCAGGCGCACGCCAGGCTTGTACGACGGCTGCACGCTGCCGAAGTCGGTGGACGGTGTGCCCTTGACGAAATCGCCCACCAGCTGCGCCGGTGCACTGTAGTCGCGGCCGCCGAGTTCGTACGCGCGCGATTCGAGGTCGCGCTGCAAGGCGATGCCCGCCAGCGGGCTACCGCTGTCGTCGAACGCGGCGAAGTCCTCGGGTTCGATACCCACCACGATGGCCGCATTCGCATTGCGCTCGTTGCGCGAGTACTGGCTCATGCCATTGGTCACCACGCGTTCCGGCTCGGACGCCGCCGCGACCACGGTGCCACCGGGACACATGCAGAAGCTGTAGACCGAACGACCGTTCTTGCAGTGGTGTACCAGCTTGTAGTCGGCCGCGCCGAGCAAGGCGTGCCCCGCCTGAGGGCCGAAGCGCGCCTGGTCGATGATCGACTGCGGATGCTCCACGCGAAAGCCGATCGAGAACGGCTTGGCTTCCATGTAGACGCCGCGGTCGTGCAGCATGAAGAACGTGTCGCGAGCGCTATGGCCCACGGCGAGGACGACATGATCGCTCAGCAGCTGTTCGCCGGAGGCCAGGGTCACGCCACGGAGCTGACGTGAACCGTCTTCTGCCGTATCCACCAGCACATCGTCGACGCGTTGCGTGAAGCGAATCTCACCGCCCAGCGCTTCGATCGTCTCGCGCATGGATTCCACCATCGTCACCAGGCGGAAGGTGCCGATGTGCGGCTTGCTGACGTACATGATTTCCTCGGGCGCACCGGCCTTCACGAACTCGGTGAGCACCTTGCGGCCGTGGTGGAGCGGATCGGAAATCTGGCTATACAGCTTGCCGTCGGAGAACGTCCCTGCCCCGCCCTCGCCGAACTGCACGTTCGACTCGGGTTCCAGCTTGCGCTTGCGCCACAGGCCCCAGGTGTCGACGGTACGCTCGCGCACGGCTTTGCCGCGGTCGAGGATGATCGGTCGGTAGCCCATCTGCGCGAGCAGCAGGCCAGCGAACAAACCGCAGGGCCCGAGGCCGATCACGATGGGGCGCTGCGCCAGATCGGCCGGCGCCTGGGCCACGAATTTGTAGCTGGTGTCCGGGGACGGCTGCACATGCTTGTCGTCCGCGTATCGCTTCAGCAGCCCGGCTTCGTCCGCCACCTTCACGTCCAGCGTGTAGATCAGCAGGATGTTGCCGCGCTTGCGCGCATCGTGGCCACGGCGGAACACCGTGAAACCGAGCAATCCGCCCTTGCCCAGCCCCAGCTTGGCGCGGATGGCGGCCTCGATGGCGCCTTCGGCGTGATCGAGCGGGAGCTTGATGTCGGTGAGTCGGATCATGCGGGCGGGTGGTCAGGCAGCGTGGCCGGCCATTTTCGCACGTCTTGACGGTCGGGGGCTCCCAGCCAGGGCGGCCCCCGCCTTGCGCCCATCAATGCTCGTGAACGGCGGCTCCTTTCACCGCGGCGGCGAGCCGCTGTTTCGTCACGGCTTCCGACGGATTGGCATCGCTCCCATAGAACAAGGTGTAGAGCACGTTGGCGTCCGCACCGGGGGGGCCCAGCGTGGTGCCTGCCCAGATCATGCCGGAGTCCTTATACGGCTGTCCGTCCTCGGGATGGGCCCGACTCACCATATCCTTCCAGTCGGAAAGAAAGTCGCGCGGCGAATCGGCGAACGGCTTCGGATGCCGGTTGATGCGTATCGCCGTGTATTTGTCCATGTCCGGCTGGGCGCTCACACCGGCGATACCCAGTGTCGCGTTGCCATCGCGGCCGAGGTAGCCATAGCTGACGGCGAGTTCGCCATTAGCGTCAATGGGCTGTAAATCGGCGCCGTAGGTCAGCGAGAACCCCGCGGGCGCGATCGAAAACCGTTTGCCGTACTCGATGTCGACTTTCGCGGCGGCGAGATCCGCGGGCACCCAGTCACCTTGCTGGAGGAACTCCTTCCAGGCGGCGAAGCTGCCGTCGTAACTGGTCGATACCAGGCCGGTGAGTGTTTCGGTCTGGATCCCGTCCGAGTATCGGGAACGCGATGAGCTCGTCGAAAGAAGAACGATGTAGCCATCGGGCACAGGCAACGAATAGACCTCGAGTACAGCATCGACCGCCGGAACGGGAAACTCGCGATGCTGCCAGCGGCGATGCCACCGGTCGACGAAGACGACGTCGGTGATCGGCGGCCCCAGTGAGGTCATCCTGACTTTCTCGTCGCCGACGTCACGCGTGAATGTCATGGCCTTGAAGATCAGGTCCACGAGGCCGCCTGCGTCTGAGTAGAGCTTCGCCAGGGGCAGATCATCCGGCTTGCGCAGGTGCAAGAAGGCGATTTTCCCCAACGCGCCCGCATCGACGAAGCCATTGCCGGGAAGCGGCGACTTTCCGTGCTGGGGAGTCCAGTAGGTCCACTCGTTATTCGCGCCACGACGCAGGGCCGTGGGATAAGGATCGAGCGGTGCACTGACAGCGAGGATCTTCTTGCTGCCATCCCCCTTGGGGAACAGGTTGGCATCCTCCTTGGCCAAAAGTTCCTTCCACTGAGCGTCGAAGAACGCGTTAGCCTGCGACTGGTACACCTTGGCGAACTCGCCGAAGGCAAGCGGCAGATCGACATGTACACGAAACACCCCATCCTGGACCGCGTCCATGAACATGGCACGACCCGACACGCGCCTTTCCGAGTCCGACGCCTTTGCCGGCGCGTCGAGCACCATACCGATAGGCAGCGCAAAGTTGAGGTTTTCGTTAGGCGACTTGCGAAGTACCACGCCGATCACCTTCGCGTCCTTGTCCAGTAAGGGGCCGCCGCTATTGCCTGGCGACGCCGCCGCCGAGAAGCGAATCCACTTCCACTTACCGTTCTCGTCTTCCGGCGTGTCCGAGGTGTACAGGCCGTCCCGGATGACAACGCCCGTGCCTAGCGCGTTACCGACCGCATAGACCGCCTCGTTGACATGGCTGCCGCGATCGACGGCGAGGGGCTTCACGTCGGGCGCGTCGATCACCGTGAAGACGACGAAGTCCTGTGACAGCGAAAACCCGACGACTTTGTCGATGGCAAAGACTTTGCCGTTCGCATCGCGTAACAACGGCGGCCCCACGCGCCCACCAATACCGTCGAGCACGACGTGGAAGGCCGTGACGAAGCGGTTCTTGCCAATCGCGAAGGCCGTTCCGACCGAATTGTATTTGTCGTTGCGGTACTGGAACGGGAGCTTTTCCAATGGGAGCGGCTTCTCGTAACGCACGGCAGAATCGTCGGGTTTAGCCAGCACCACCTCGAAGGTGGCACCTTTCACCACGGGCAAGTGCGACGCGTCGAGGGTGGCGGCGGAAAGCCCGGGAGCGAACCAGAAGGCTATCGAGAACAGGGTGAGGCAGCAGAGACGTCCGTGAGTTTGCATGCAGTCGCTCGGTGAGTGGCGAGGCTTGAACCGTGGGCGACGATACCGCGTTTACCCACGCCCAACCAGACGGCAGCCGGCACTGCCTCTGCCTTGCCACGCGGCTGCCCTTGTCATGCCTCCAGGCGCTCGCATTTTCCTGCGCTTCGCACGCGTGCTCAGGGCACCTGACGGGTCGGCCGGAACACGATTTCGTTGACGTCCATGTCGTCGGGCTGGTCGACGGCGAAGGCAAGCGCGCGAGCGAACGAGTCGGCGGGAATCGCAATGGCCCGATAGAAATCGTCGAGGCGTGTCTTCATGTCCAACTCGGATGAGCTGCCCGGAAGTTCACTGTCGACGGCACCCGGCGAAATAACGGTGGTCCGGATGTTCCATTCCTTGACCTCCTGCCGAAGGCCTTCCGACAGCGCGCGGACCGCGTGCTTGGTGGCACTGTAAACCGCGCCATTGAGCATGACCTTGTGGCCTGCCGTGGACGATACGTTCACCAGGTGCCCGGACATCTGCCGTTGCATGTGCGGCAGGGCCGCCGCCATGCCATAGAGCACACCCTTGAGATTGACGTCGATGGTCCGGTCCCATTCGTCTATCTTCAGCCGCGCCAGCGGCGACTGCGGCATGATGCCCGCGTTATTGACCATGACGTCGACGCGACCGAACGTCTCCACGGCGGTATCGACGAGGCGCGCCACGTCGGTGGGCGAGGTGACGTCGGTCGCCACGGCTAGTGCACGCTGCCCGTGTGTATTCAGTTCCCTCGCCAGTTCCTGCAGTCGATCGATACGCCGCGCACCCAACACGACCCGCGCGCCCTGCGCTACCAGCAGGCGCGCTGCCGCCAGGCCCAGTCCACTGCTGGCTCCCGTGATGACGATGACCTTCCCAATGATGTTGTCGCTCATAGTGCTCTCCAGTGAATGATTGGGAGCGACTGTAGGAAGGTGGCCATCAACCCGGTAGTGGTTCTGGCATTGCTCCACTAGCAACCTGTGATTGATACTGGTGCCTGCCAATTTCCAGATGCGAGGCGCCAGATGGCCGTCAACGACATGCGTGCGATCGACCTTTTCACGAAGGCGGTGGCATTGGGCAGCATCCGACGAGCGGCGGCGGCCCACGGCATCAGCGCCCAGGCAGCGAGTAAGTCGCTCGCGATGCTGGAGCAACGGCTCGGTGTACGACTGCTGCACCGAACGACGCGCAGCATCGCGCTGACCTCCGAGGGCCAGCAGTTCCTGGAAGGGGCGCAACCCGCGCTGGCTGCCCTGGAGCGTGCCATCGATAGCGTCCGCACGTCCAAAGACGAGATCGCCGGGCCGTTACGCATCGTCGCCCCGCGGTACGGTTTCAAGCCCCTGTTATGGCCACTGATCGACGAGTTCTGCCACCTTCACCCTGCGGTCGAAGCGCATCTGAAGCTCGACGACCGCGTCGGTGACTGGGTGAACGACCGCGCCGACGTCGGCTTTCGCATCGGTTCCGCGCCGGAAGGCGGCGTCGCCGCTCGGCGCCTCTTCGCCATGCAATTGATCGTCTGTGCGGCACCGTCGTACATCGCCGCTCATGGCGCGCCGACGTCGATCGAACAGCTGACCCTGCATCGCTGCAGCGTGCTGCGACATTCGGCCAGCGGTCGCGTCCTGCCCTGGCTGCTGAAGCGAGATGGCGAGGTGATCTCGCTGGATCTCAATCCATCGCTATCGACGAACGATGCCGAGCTGGAGATCGAGGCCGTGTTGTCGGGCCACGCGATCGGCCTGCTGGCAAACCTTTCGGTGGCGCCGCTGATACGCGCGGGGCGGCTCGTTCCCTTGCTCACCGGGCACGTCGCCGACCACATGAGCGTGTACGTCTACTACGGAAGCCGCGCAGCGCAGCCGTCGCGCGTGCGCTCCTTCATCGATCTCGTCGCGGAGCGGCTGGGACACGCTTCGGAACACGTACTCGATGCTCGCGAGCTGGCCGAAGCTCAGACTCGCGGCATTCAGTCGGTCACGCCCACGATGACCGACGCCGCGTCGAAGATGGCAAGTACGTCCACGCCTTCGGCAAGACCAAGCTGCTGAACGCTTTCCTTGGTGATGATCGAGGTGATCGTTCCTCCCCCTTCGATCGCTACCGTCACCTCGGAGTTCACCGCACCCGGATGAATCCGTTCGACCTTGCCGGGAAGCTGGTTCGAAGCGGATAGGCGCCCCTCCCCCGGCAGCCCGAGCATCACCCAGCTCGCCTTGACCAGCGCGATCACAGGTCGCCCTGCCGCCAGGGCAAGACTGTCCGTACTTTCACGGGTGACGGTCGCGATGAGGGTGGTGCCGCCCGTGGTCCGGATGGCGATGCTGTCGTTGACCGCACCCTGCTGGACATGATCGACAACGCCGGCAAGCTGGTTCCTCGCACTGGTTCGCATGGTCAGGTGCCTCAAGAGATGGATGTCGTCGGTCGCCTCGTCGCCGAGCGAGGCCAGATGCTCGACGAACAGGCGGTGGGCCGATTCGATGCTGCGAAAGGAAGCGATCAGGCGCTCGGCTCGCGGGGTAAGTCTCGCCCCGCCACCGCCCTTACCGCCGGTGGCACGTAATACGAGCGGCTCGTCCGCCAGGTTGTTCATGGCCTCGACCGCATCCCAGGCGCCCTTGTAGCTCATCCCCACCGCCTTCGCGGCAGCGGTGATCGACCCGGTGAGTCCCACCTGGGTCAGCAGTTCCACGCGGTCCGGGCCGCCCCAGCGCCGAGCGCCATCGGAGAGCCACAGGGAGCCTTCGTACTGGAGCATGTCGTTACCGATTCGTAGGACGGAGGCAGTCTAGCGCCCCGCACGGGTGCTGCGTCCAAACGGGGCGCAGGAATCTACAGGCCGCCGACGGGATGCCTCTTGTAGCCTCGATCTTTCGCTATATAGTCCACTTTATATTGCAGGGGAGACACCATGAAGAGGCTCGTCCTCGGCGCCGTGGCGCTGCTATGTCCGGTATTTGCCGTCACCGCGCAGGTGGCGAGCGGTCCCACGGCTACCGGCGACACGAAGGACGTCACGACGCTTGGCAGTGTCACCGTCACCGCCCGCCAGCGTGAGGAGAATCTGCAGAAGGTCCCCATGGCCGTCTCGGTGGTCAGCGGCGAATGGCTCGACCGCTCGTACACGGTCAACACCCAGCAGCTCAGCCAGCTCGTCCCTTCCCTTTATTACAACTCCGCCAACCCGCGTAATACGGCGTATACGATTCGCGGCCTGGGCTCGAACACCCTGTCGGTCAGCGCGGCGAACGATGGCATCGAGCCGGGTGTCGGCTTCTATGTCGACGGTGTTTATCACGGCCGTCCCGCGACGGCGGCGTTCGACTTCACCGATATCGATCGCATCGAAGTGCTTCGTGGGCCGCAGGGAACCCTGTTCGGCAAGAACACCACGGCGGGCGCGATCAATATCACCAGCCGTGCGCCGACCTTTACACCGGAGGGAAGCGGCGAGATCTCGTACGGCGACCAGGGCTTTCTGCAGGCAAAGGGTACGGTCTCGGGGCCGCTGACGCAGACCGTCGCGGGCCGCTTCTCAGCGCAGTTCACCGAGAAAGACGGATCCTTGCACAACGTCACCACCGGCAAGGACGAGAACGAGATCAACAACTACGCCTTGCGTGGCCAGCTGTTGTTCAAGCCGGACGACAGCCTGAATGTACGGCTGATCGGCGATGTCTCGAACCTCGATTCGGATTGCTGCACACAGAACTACCTTCGCGTCGGCAGCAGCCTGCGCGGCGCCGCCAGGCAGTTCAATGGCCTTGCCGCCAACCTTCCCGCGCATGGATTCCCGGCGTACGTGCCGCCGAGCCGTAACGTCTACGATCGCTTGACCGACATCGACGCACCGCTGCACATCGATACCCAGGATGGCGGCGTCTCGCTCAATGCCGACTGGAACGTCGGTGCCGTGACGCTGACCTCGATCTCGGCCTGGCGTTACTGGAAATGGGATGTCGCCAACGACCGTGACTACATCGGCGTTCCCATCCAGACGGTCCAGCGCATCCCTTCGCGACAGGACCAGTACAGCCAGGAATTCCGCGTCGCCTCCAACGGTGACGGTCCTTTCAGCTACGTGGGCGGCCTCTACTTCTACACCCAGGAAATCAACGGCAAGCCGATCAGCATTTACGGCCCGGCCGCGACGTACTGGTTGGTCAGCACGACGAGTTTCCCCGGCATGCCCGACGCGCTCGCGGACGGCTACGGCCAGTTCGGCAACTCGCACTACCGGATGAAGAGCTATGCGGCTTTCGGCGAGGCGAACTACAAGCTCACCGATCGTCTGACCGCCACGCTGGGCCTGCGCTATACCTACGAAGACAAGAACGGCACGTATTCAACGACTGTCTCCGGTGGTCTGCCGACGACACCCGGTTCGGTGCAGGACAACGCCAAGCTTTCGCTGTTCCGCCCGCAGAGTTACAGCGCGTCCGATAGCGGTGGCAATCCGTCGGGCCGGGTCAACGTGGCCTATCAGTTCACCGATGCCTTGATGGGCTACGTGAGCTACGCCTACGGTTATAAATCCGGAGGCCTCAACATGTCCGGCCTTCCGCTGGATGCCGCCAACAATCCCGCGCTGGCCACCGCCGTGATCAAGGACGAGATCAACAGGACCTGGGAGACAGGCATCAAGTCAGCATGGTGGGATGGCCGCGCCACGTTCGATCTCGCCGCGTATCACACGGAAGTCGGCAACTACCAGGCCAACGTCACCTCCAGTACCGAAACGGCGGCGTTGCGCACCTACCCGGCGAACATCCCCAAAGTCACGGTGAAAGGCGTCGAGGGCGACTTTGCCGCCCTGCTCTTCACGGGTTTCACCTTGCGCGCGTCCTTTGCATATGCCGATGGCAAGTACACGGACTACCCGAAAGGCCCGTGCCCGCTCGAATGGCAGAACCCGAACGCCGCTGGCGGTTGCCAGCCGCTGAATCCGCCGGCCAACCTGGCCATCAAGACCTCCAATCCGCGGGGCAATCCCGATGTTCCCGGTGCCTATGTACTCACCGGCCTGCCCCTGGCCGGCCTGTCCAAATGGGCGGGATCGATCGGCTTCGATTATGAGCTGCCGATCGGCAACGATGCCTTCCTCGTCCACGCCGATACCAGCGCACGCAGCGGCTATAACTCCGACACAGCCAACTCGATCTACACGAAGATCGCCGGCTATGCGGTCGTCAACGGAAGTATTGGCTACCGCTTCAACGATAATTGGGAAGTCGACGTGTTCGCGCGCAATCTCTTCGACCGGAACTACATCACCGCACTCACGGTCCAGACCGGAAACTCCGGCCTGATCCTGGGTCAGCCCAGCGATCCGAGATTGGTGGGGGTGACGCTACGCGCGCACTTCTAGCATGATGGGCCGACGATGAGCCGGCTCGCGACATGTTCCCACATGCACACAGCGATCCCCCGACGATGCCCCGCTCCGGTGAGCAACCGCACGAGCGTCTCGCTCATGCCCTGCCACTCGCCGGCACGGCCGGACAGGGATATGTCGAGCGACGGGGGATTCCCCTGGCCATCGCCGATGCCGCCGGCCTGCGTTTCGATCCTGACTGGAACGGCCGGGCTGCTGTCCTGTTCGGCATGGTCGACCGCGACGCGCAGCTGGCCTCGGTGCATGGCCGTTACCTGGAAACGGCGCGGGGGCAGGACAAGATGTTCACGATCGGTCCTGGCGGCGGCGTGGCCACCTCGGGCGCCGGCTGGCGTGCCGAGCCACTGATCCTTGTCGAAGGCATCTTCGATCTCCTGTCACTGGCCGTATGCGGGTGGGACGGCATCGCTACCGTAGGGCGCTGGGCACCGTGGCTGCCGGACGTCTGCGCGATGCGCGTCGTGTGGCTTGCCTTCGATGCCAATGCGCCGGGCGAACACGAAGTGATGCATTACATCGAGCGCTTGTCGCGCTCTACCGTTCGTCGTCTGTTACCACCGCCCCATTGCAAGGACTGGAACACGGCGCTGCGCAAGCGCGGGCCATCTGCCCTTGCTCATTGGCTCAACGAAACTATCCAGGCGACAACACGATGAGCGATCCCTCCCGTCCCGAGATTTATGTGAGCACGGACGTCGAAGTCGACGGACCGATTCCTGGACCGCATTCGATGCTGAGCTTTGCATCGGCCGCCTACGCCGCCGACAAGACGCTGCTAGGCACGTTTACGGCAAACCTCGAGTTGCTGCCCGGCGCGCAGGGCCACCCCGACACGCTTGCCTGGTGGGAGCAGCACCCCGACGCCTGGCAGGCAGCGCGCCGCGACCCGCGTTCACCGCAGTCGGTCATGACGGATTACGTCCAATGGCTGGAGGCACTACCGGGATCGCCGGTCTTCGTCGGCTATCCGGCCGCGTTCGACTTCATGTTCGTGTACTGGTACCTGATCCGCTTCGCGGGGCGAAGTCCCTTCAGTTTCTCCGCGCTCGACATGAAAACCATGGCCATGGTTCTGCTCCGCAAGGACTATCGGCGAAGCACGAAAAACGCCATGCCGAAGCGCTGGTTCGACGATCTTCCACACAACCACGTCGCGCTTGACGACGCCATCGAGCAGGGCGCACTGTTTTGCAACATGCTCAGCGAGAGCCGAAGGCGCTGAGACGCGGGGCCTCATGAAACTGCAACTGCCCGCCATGGTTTGCTTCCGCATCACGAGGTACTGCAACGATCGCCCTGCCCGACCGCCTTATCCCGGCGCTGCGTGCAGCAGGGACGCGGGTCAAGCTGAGCTTGCACGGCGACCGTACGCACCATGACGCGGTCGTCGGCCGTGAGGCCTTCGACCTCGCCACGGGGCACCTGCGTTCGCTGCTGGCGGCTGGCATTCCCACCGGGATCCAGACAACGGTCGTCGCCGGCGGTGAATGGGTATTGGACTGGATGGCAGATTTCTGCCTCGCCGAAGGCGTGTCGCAATGGTGTGTGCTGCCTTTCATTCCGCGCGGCAGTGGCTATCGGACGCAGGGCGAATTACGCGGTGCCAGCCAGGCGCGCCTTTGCGAGCTCCGAACGCAATGGCGGCCCAAACTGCGTTAATCTCCGCGCTCACGGAGATAATGGCTAAGGGGAAGGATTGCATGGCTTCACGATCAGTGATGTTGTTGGCACGGACGCTTGTTTCTGCGACTGCCATGGTGGGCCTGGCAGCCCACGCCGCGACGGAATGCGAGCAGAACTACACGGCGACGCCCGCCACGGGCGGCGGCACGGTCCATCAAAGCTTTGTTGGCTTGTACGGGCTGGACAGCAATAAAGCCATGGCCAGTCTCAAGGCCAGCGCAGAGAAGATCCATTTCCAGGCGATAGGCGACACCAAGGTCGCGGCCGATGGCCTGATGACCACGCTGGTGGCGCAGAAGGCGACAACGGCCGCACGCGGCTTTCCTATCGTGCTGATGGTGTCGCCGAAGACCGGCTCGGCCATCATCGCGTTCCAGCTCAAGGAAGGTGTGGTCGCGGCCAATGCGCGAGGCAACGTCTGTTCGTTCTTCGATGCGGCCGACCTGAAGGGTCAATCGGTGAACGCCAGCGCCAAGAAAAGTGCGCAGAACGCGGCCCTGGCCTTGCCCCTGCTCGCCAGGCTCAATGGCGGCATGACGGAAGAACAGTCTGTCGCCGATGCCGTTGCCACCGCTCAGGCGAACGTCACCGGGGTTGCTGCACCAGCAGCCAGCCCCCAGGCATCCTTCGCCAGGAACCCCAATGATCGTGGTGCGGCACCTGACGTGGCCGACGACCGCAAGGTCGTCACACCGAAGTCGACATTCAATTCGGCCGACGTCGACCCCAGCGCGCTTGCCGAAGGAACCGCGACGATCAGCGGCTTCACGTGCGGTCACGTCGCCGGTCAGCAGCAGACCACCCCCAACCAGCCCATCACCTTGTTTCCCTACAGCACGTACCTGAAGCAGTCGATCGACCTGATCGACGCCAATCGCTACAAGGGTGACAAGGTGCGAGTGGATATCGACAAGCGCATCTTCGATACGCGAATCGATGGCAAGACGAATTTCAAGGGCGATTTCAAGTTCACCCGCCTCAAGCCAGGCCGGTACATCATCATGGCGATCTTCCAAGGGGATGCGACGACGACTCGCGCCCATCCCGGAGCATCCTACGAGCCTTCGACGAACACCATGTACACGTGGACGGACTACGAGCAGGTGCAGACACACGCCAAAAGCATTCTGCAAGCCGATGTCACGGTAAAGCAGGATGGCCAGGTGATAGATGGCGTCGTCGTCAAGCCGATGGGCAATGGACGCTTCTTCGTGGTGCTGAGCAGCGTGTGCAAGTTGTACCGCGACTGATCGAAGGCGTCCTAGTTTCGCGTGTGCCGAATCGCCTCGATCGGTGAGGTTCGCGATGCCCGCAAGGCAGGCGTCAATACGGCACCCTGGCCGAGAGCCAGCATGACAATCACACCTAGCACGACATACTTCACGGGAAGGGTGTGCATTTCGAAATGGACGACCATCCACAGATTGAGTGACAGGGCGAGGACGATGCCCAGACCAATGCCGCCCGAGGCAATCAATAGATTCTCGGTCAGGAAGTAATGGAGGATGTCGCGCCGGGTAGCACCGAGTGCTCGGCGCATGCCGATTTGCTGATGGCGTTGCGACACCCAGAAACTCGACAGGCCAACGATACCGGCGGCCGTCGTCACGAGCAGAAGCCCACAGATCGACGTCATCAGCACGGCCATGCCACGATCGACCTTGTACGCCTGCGCGCGAACCGCCTCGAAGGTGCGAATGCCTTCGCCCGGCGGGAACACGCGCATGTTGTCGAGCCTGGTCAGAGCGGCAGGTGCCTCCCGGATCAGCCCCGCAAGCTGCCCTGGCTGGCTCCTGACAAGGTAGTTGCCTGATCCCTCCGAAAGGAGCTGCGGGACCAGGATCGCATCGTCTGAGAAACTCGCTGTGGGCGACGGCGCCTGGAGGCGTTCGACAATGCCGATAACCGTACTCGGCGACGGATGGCTATTTCCGACGTAGATCGGCTTGCCGAGCGCCGAGCCGTCTGGATAGACCTTGTCCGCCAGGGCTTTGGTAATGATGACCTGGGCAGGCGAGGTGATTTTCGACGGATCCATAAATGCGACCTCGTCCTTTCGAAAGTTCCTGCCGGCGATCAATCGCGCGCCCATCGTGGCCAGAGCATGTTCGTCGGTGAAATATTCCGCAGCCAGTGCGATGCGTGCCTCGGCGCCCGGGTCGATGCGAATCCCCTCGGTCGAACTGTGTCCCGACAGCGGATAGGATCCGGCCTGTGTCGCGTCTTCAACGCCCGGCAGTTCGCGAAGGGCTCGAAGATCCGCCTTAGTCAGCGAGGGTATGAGGCTCGCGTCGACGCCGGCCCACCGGTATTGAAGAGTGAGCATGTCGGTCTCGATCATGCCCGTCGGCCGGGACATGCGATCAATGCGCTGTTCGACGATGAAGAAGGCGTTGCAGATAATCGCAAACGTCAGGGAAATCTGCAGGATGATGAGGAGCGTTCCTGCCTTGTGGCGCTTGAGGGCGCTCAGGATAGGTCCGACCTGCAAGCGGCTCACGAAGTCGGTCACCACGTTGGCTTTACCGAAGCAGCACGCCAGGCCGGATAGATCGCTGCCAGAACCGTGGCCAGTACCGCAGCGGCGACCGTCAGCGCGACCAGCGACACATCCCATGTGGCAAGACGTGCAATCGCCGGCTCAAACACCAGGCCGATGCCGGTCATCCCAGCCCCTGTCAACACAAGCCCTAGCATTCCGCCGGCCAATCCGACCATCCCTGCCTCAATGAGAAATTGTTCGTGGATCGCCTTTCGGGGAGCGCCCAGTGCTCGACGAACAGCGATCTCGGGCCCCCGTCGCATGAACTTGGCTAACAACAGCCCCACGGTGTTTACCAGGCAAATGATCAGGAAGCCCAGGGAGATCAGTAGCGAAATTCTCGACTCCGCAGGAACCACCTGCTTGTAGTCGAGCCATTGCATGACATCGCGAAGGCGTGTGTTTGGTGCCCAATGGAAACGCCCTGCCCGCTTCTGTTCCGCAGCGTAGCCGTCGAGATAGCTGCGATAGCCAGCCACGCTTTTTTCATCCGGTAGTTCGACCCAAAACCAGATCCATGTGCAGTCGGATGCGAGCCAGGTGTCCCATCCGCTGTCGGAACTCGTTTTGCAGAGGTTGGCTCCGGCGGTGGGTATCCGGGCGTCGATCGCCGTCGTAAACGGAATGAAGACCTGGGCCGCCTCGCCGAAAGCGCCAAGCATCTTCACATCGTAAAAAAGTGGCTGGGGATTCCAGCTGTCCCGCACGCCAACGATGCGGTAAGTGTGGTGATTGAGCACGAGCGCTTTGCCGACGCTGTTCTCACCGCCAAACAAAGTGTTATTGAGTGACCGGCTGATGACCGCGACCTCGGCATGCGCCTGGTCATCCGCCGACGACCAGGCACTCCCGAACAGGAAAGGTATGTCGAACATGGGAAAGGTGCCCGCGTACGTGGCGTACGTGCTCACCTGAAGAGGCAGGCGTGACTGCGGTGTGGGCATCACCGAAACATCGATCGGATACATGGCGGTCTGGAATCGTGCCCGACGATCCCGCATCAACGCCATCGCGTCGGTGTAGTTCATCATATCCGGCGGCTCGCCATCGTCGCCGGCACTGGCGGTCTGTCCCCAGCTGTCGATCTGCGGAATGAACAGGCGGGACGATTTGGCTGGAATCGGATTCTTCGACGTCGCCCGGAAGACCGCATAGGTCGTCATGGACGAGGCGACACCGATGCCGATGGTTATCACCATCAGTACCGTGAGAAACGGGTTGCGGCGAAGGCTTCGCAGTCCGAGCCTGAAGTGGTAGGCAAGCATGAAATCCCTATCGTCACGCACAAATCGTTGCGTGTGCGGGGACTTTAGCAAGAACCAGACCAACGCCACCTAATACCGATCCACGTGACCTTTGGTGTGTCCGCGGACAATCTTCGCCGGACAGCCGGACAAACGAAGACGCGGCGTCCGAGACGCCGCGTCCTTCCCGGAAGGCCGCTCCGGAAGTGCTCAGTAGTCCCAGTAACCCGGCACCCAACGGAACGCGTCACCGTCGACTGCCACGCGACCGACCGAGGGGAACGACAGGTGCGTCGCTACCAACAGTTCGCCGGTCGCTGCCAGATCGCGGAACAGTCGGAGGCGGACGTTGACCGCTTCTTCGGGATCGTGCTCGAAACCGTTCTGCCAATCCGGGTGATCGAAAGCGACCGGGAACAGAGCGTCGCCGGCGAACGTCAGTGCGTCGCCTCCCGAGGTGACACGAACCACGCAATGGCCGGGCGTGTGACCACCGGTACGGCGGGCCATGACGCCCGGGGCGACCTGGTATTCGTCGTCGAACGCCTGGATCCGGCTGCGATAATCGGCGAGGAACTGCTTCGCGGTCGCCCGAAGCACGTCCGGAATCGGCGACGGCATGACCGTTCGGGAGAAATCGGGCGCTTCCCAGAAAGCCAGTTCGGCGGCTGCCACATGGATGCGCACGTCCGGACGCAGCTTTTCCTTCACGCCTGCGCCGAGCAGGCCGCCCACGTGATCCATATGCAGATGGGTGAGGACGATGTCGGTCAGGGCGTCGAGGGCGATCCCGGCTGCCTGCAGTCGCTTGACCAGCTGTCCGGCGCGCGGGAAGCCCTCGAATTCGCCGCCGAGGCCGGAGTCGACCAGGATCGTTTGTTCACCGCTACGAATAACCACGACGTTCACGGCCCAGTCGAAGGTTTCCGGCAGGAGCCTGTTGTCCAGCCAGGCGGTCCGCCCTGCGGGATCGACATTGGTCGACATCGTCTCGAACCCGATGGGCAGAACGCCATCGCTGATCACCATGACGTCGATCTCGCCGATTCGTACGGCGTAACGCGACGGAACCAGGTCGGCCGATGCGGCTTCGACGGTGTGGGGAAGACTGTGTACTGCGCTCATCTTGCTCTCCTGCTGACCACGGCGTGGGAATGGATGGAGTTCCATCCTAGGTTTCGGCAGGAGGCCCCGGTAGGCATCGGAGGGGGCTCACGATGTTGCCCGCTGCGCACCAATGTTTCGGCTCTCGCGGATGTTTCGTCCTATGCATTAAAGTGCGGCACCACCTAGGGAAAGGAATCACCCATGCGTCGCTATCTGCTGGTGCTCGTTGCCATGTTGTCTGCCCTGCCCGCATTCGCTGCCCACGAGCCGATGTCGGACCCGCCGGTTCGCGTAGGCATCGTCATGTTCGACGGCGTGCAGATCATCGACTTCGCAGGACCTTACGAAGTCTTTGGCAATGCCGGTTTTGGCGTGGTCACGGTGTCGCCGGACGGCAAGCCGGTCACCACGGCGATGGGACTGAAAGTCACGCCGGACGCGAGCTTTGCGAACGCCCCACCGTTCGACGTATTGATGATTCCGGGTGGCGATGTCGCCGACGCGCAGCGTGATCCGCGCATTCTCGACTTCATCCGCCAGCGCTCGGTATCGGCGAAACAAGTGCTTTCGATCTGCACCGGCGCCTTCATCCTCGGCGCCACAGGACTGCTCGATGGTGACAAGGCGACCACGTTCACGCCACGGATCGACGAACTGGCGAAGGCCTTCCCGAAGATCCAGGTGATTCGCGACGTGCGTTGGGCCGATAACGGCAAGCTGGTGACGTCAGCCGGCCTCTCCTCAGGCATCGACGCCGCGCTCCATGTCGTCGCGAAGGTCCGCGGGACCGACGAAGCGCGCACGGTCGCCCTGCGGCTGGAGTACGACTGGAAGCCCGACGGTGGCTTCGTCCGCTCGCGTCTGGCCGATCGTTATCTGACCAAGCAGCAGGTACAGGCCGGTGTCGACTGGCCGAAGGACGCGAAGTTCGACGAGTATGTGTCCGTGGGCGATCTGGACAAGTGGGAGACGCATTACCACGTACAGACGGCGACGCCCGCTGCCGAGATGCTCGACCGTCTCGATGTCGGTGTGCGGAAGACTGGTCTCTGGAAAGCCGCCGGTCCGCATCGCTGGACCAGTCGGCAGGAGAACCGTGACGTCACGCTGAGCTTTGCCACGCGACCGGGTGCGGATGTGTCGCACTACGATCTCGATATGCTGCTGTTAGCCGCTCCAGGTACTACCCAGGCCCGGAAGTAAGCGGCGCGTCCACCGTCGGTAGCACGGCGGTGTTCTGCGAGGCGATGATGCGCCACGTGCCGTCGCGGCGTTGATAGACATGCTTCATGCGGGTCAGCAGCACACCCGGCGATGTGGCGACCGCACCAGGTGGCAAAGCCCGGAAGTGCGTCACGCGTATATCGGTATCGACGATCGCCACGTCCGGATCGAGGAACTGGATGCGCCGCACCGTACTTTCGAAGTGACTGCCCTTGAAGGGGCCCTCCAGCACGGCGGTGTGGCGTTCGCGAATAGCCTCGGCGTTGGGCATCACCCCGCCGAGGATATTGACCAGCTCGCCCTCGGGCCAATACTCATGAGCCCACATGGCGCCATCGCTCGTATTCCACGCGTTCGCCAGACGGTCGAGTGAAGCCCGTAGCGGTTTCTCGGCCAGTGCATCGGCGTGCCCCGGTGTGGCGAAAACCATGGCGCCTGCAGCGGCGATGGAAAACAAGAACCTGCTTGTCATGAGTGATCTCCCGATAACCCGTTGATTACACCCCATCTACCTTACGCCGCTTATCGCGCGCCTTGCGCCTTTCGGCATCGCGGTCGGCGAGGCTTTGCTTGAGCAAGGCACGCGCCATCCAGTGACTGACCTGCACGGCTTGCGTCGCCGACAACCCACGAATGTCGCGCAGCACCAGGATGGCCTCGATACCCGTCGTCAGGGCCAATGCCGACACAAGGCGCGAATAAGCGGCAGGTCCCAGGCGCGTACGCAAAGGATTCACGGCCGCGTCGATCCACTCGACCCGACGTGTGCCCCGAGGGGGCTGCTTGTCGTCCGGCGAATGCAGGACCGTTTCGTGGATCATCGTGCGCAGCAGGGCTTCATTGGCCAGGGCCAGTCGTTGCATCTGTTCGACCAGGGCATCCACGCGCGCTTCGACCGCACCGCTGGTCGTACCGGCAGGGGCGGACTCGAGCGCTGCCTCCATGGCAGGCCGCAAGCCCTCCAGCGCCGCCTCCGTCATGAGCTTCACTTGCGTGGGGAAGTAGCGATACGCCGTGCGCCGGGAAATCGCGGCGGCATCGGCGACTTCCGTCACGGTGGGACGTTGACCTTTCGAAATCATGGCCGCCGCGGTTTCCAGCAGCGCACGACGGGTGCGGAGCTTTTGGCTGCTACGCCCCTTCTCCAGTCCGGCCGCCGAAAAATCGTTCGTTGGGGAGATTGACATGGCGAAACTCTAGCATTAGTGTTTGTGGCACAAGAGTGCCATAAAGACACTAGGTTGTCATAAATGGCAGGAAGCCAGGGCAAGTAACGCCGCGGATCAGTCGGCACAGGGTGGGTTCTCGCTCCGTTGAAATCATTCAGTGGAGAAACATCATGAACGCGAAACTTCGAATGCTGCCGGCAGCGTTGACGCTGATCGGCCTGTGCGCGCTTGCATGCACCTCAGCCGTGACGGCCCACGACTCGGATGACCGAGGCGACTCGAGCGACCTGTCCGGAACGTGGCAGTTCCAGATCACCCTGCGTAATTGCCAATCGGGCGCACCGATCGGCGCGCCATTCCAATCCCTGCTGACCTTCGCGGACGGCGGAACGATGACCGAAACCACGGCCAATTCCATGTTCTACCCCGCTGAGCGTGGTCCGGGACACGGCGTGTGGAGTCGCGGCAAGCACAAGGGCGAGTACACGGCGGCATCCATGGCCTTCATCACGATGAATGGCGCGCTGGTCAAATCGCAGAAGATCAGCCAGACCATCACCATGGGGCCGGGACAGGACAAGCTGGCCGTGCCGAAGGCTACCGTCGAGTTCTTCGATCCGGTGGGGAATTTGTTGCAGACGGCGTGTGCGGTGGCGGTTGCTGAACGCTTCGAGCCGTAGTTTCTGAAAGGTCCCCGTTACGGCAGGACCTCGTGCGCGCCAGCAGCATAGGCTGACGCGCACGAGGTGAGGATCACCGTGGCCGCCGAAGCGGGCCCCGGTCACCTTATCCCTGCGAGGCCTGCAACGCCTTCCCCTCAGACAACCCCGCATCCGCGCGCTCAGCCAACAACGAGCTCGCCAGCTGGATCAGCGACGACAAGCCATTGCCACCCGCGTCGCCACCGCCCAGTGAGATCTTCGGCACGATGGCGATATGTCCGTCGCGAATCGCCTCGGCAAACTGCGCACCCAGCGTATTGATCAGCTGCAAACGAGCACCCTCGCCCGTCAATGCTGCAGACTTCGCCTGGATCGCCTCCGCTTCGGCCTTACCCACCGCGGCGATCGCCGAGGCACGGCCATCACCCTCGGCCGTCAGTCGACGACGTTCGGCGTCCGCGTCGATGCCAATCACGTTCGCACGCTTGGTCGCCTCGACCACGTTCGCGTCACCGACGTTCTTCTTGATATCGATGTGGATCGCCGAGTTGGTCAGCTCCGCCTGGATGTCCGTCTTGGCGCGAGCTTCTCGCAGCGAGCGCTCTTTCACCGCCGACTGCTCCTGCAGTTCGAACGTGGCCACCTGTTCGATGGCCACCTGGCGATCACGCAGCTGGTTCAGAAGCGTATCGATGCGCGTGCCCGACGCGTTTCCGGTGCTTCCATGCGGCGTGCCGATCAGCACCTCCTGCAGTTCCAGGTTATAGGCGGCGAAGCGTTCCATCATCTCGACGCTGGCGACCTGCTGGATATCCGCACGATTCTGGATCAGCTGGATCAGGGTGCGCGTCTGGCCGATGTTCTTGAAATAGGCACTGACCATCGGGTCCAGCGTCTGGTCGACCAGGCGCTTGATGTCACCGAAGCGCTGCACCACCAGCGGTGCCTTGCGGTAGTCGATGTGGACAACCACCGACAGCGGCAGCAGCGGCTCGAAGGCGTCCTTGGTGATCAACGACACCTCGGAAAGGTTCTCGTCGAACTTGTGCACGTTGGTGACCTCCGGCGTCCACTTCAGGATGAAGTTGGTCGTCGGTACCATCTGGATCTTGCCGGCGTAGGTATTGAACGCGTACTTGCCCGGGAGCAAGGGCTCCTTCCACACACCGCGGCACGCACTGTCGACCAGCTCGCCGTGCGAATAGCCCTCGCCCGAGCGATCGGTACCCGTTTTGCCGATATACGAAACGACGACGCCAACGAAGCCGACCGGCACGACGGTCTTGGGGATGAAGTCCACCGTCGCGAACAGACGATTGATGTAATACGTACCCTCCACCAGCACCTGATGCTGGCGACCGCGATTACCGCCGGCGCGCAGGAAGGCGTCGATGTTCTGGAAGTTGTTGTGGAAAGTCTTCTTGTCAGTGGTGTCCTGACCCACACGCGGCGCAACGATTTCGTCCGGCGGCAGCACCGGGCCGTCGTGTACCGTCACTACGCCAAGCATGTCGTTAGCCGTGTCGTCGGCATCGGCCGAAGCTTTCTCGCGACGACCGCCGATGATCACCGGCGAGAAGCCGCCGCGTTCTTTCAACACGCTGCCCATGTGATCGATGGTGCCGCGCTCTTCTTCCGACAGCAGGAGGCCGTGCACGCGCGATGCCGTGATGATGGCGAACTGCGCGACGTTGAACGCATAAGTACCTTCGCGAAGAATCGTGCGTTGTGGGCCCTTCTGGCCGCCCGCACGCAAGAACACGGCGACGTCCTCGATGCCTTCCGAAATCGTGCGACCGAGGGCCTGGCCTTCCTCGAGGTCATGACCGTCGCGCGCAAACACATAACCGATCTCGCCCTGCGGAATGGTCACCAGGTCGACCTTGTGAACGCGATACTGGAACGGGACGAAGTAATGCAAACCACCACGCAATACCGTCGGCTGATAGCCGACCTCGCCATCGAGCGCGATCAGTCCACGACTGACCGAACGGGCACCCCACAGGCGCTCGACCACGCCGACGCGGTCGTTGGGGATGTAGACGATGACATTGGATAAAACGACGAGCACGATCAGTACGACAACGGCGACTGCGATAGCAATAAGCCAGGTCATGGCTGAATGTCCTTGTAGGTAGAAGAGCCCGGCTCATTACCGGGGGATTAACGCGGCACATCAAGAAGCGACACCATCGGAAACAACACGAAACGCGACGCGCAGGCGGCCGACACCGCTGCGCAGCGCAGAGAGAAATGATTCGAGAGGGGTTGGGCTGTCTTCCTTACCCGATCAGGTGGGAGAGCTCGGCCTGTGCATCGATCACGTTACGGCCCATGACGTCGAGTTCCTCGACAATATTCGCCAGCGGCGAATGCGCGGACAGCTGACCAAACAAGATGTAATGCGACCCGACCAGGCCGACGTTCGACAGCGGCATGTTCGGGCCCAGGCGCAGACAAGCCTCGTTGAAACGCAAAGGATCCCGCACCGCATGCTGGTCGCACAGCGGGGTCGTCATGCGAATCTCATAGTCGGTCACCACCAGGTGCACCGGCTGGTCGCCGTAGCTGGCCAGCGCAAGCTCGATCGACGCGGGTGTGGCCTGAAGCCATACGCGTGACAACTGCTGCTGGCGACCGGCGTGCTCCTGCAACGCATCGAACAAACGCTGCGTCGTCCATTTCTGGCTCATGGCCTGCAAATCCATCCCACCGATCAGCTGATCGGTGCGCTCATTGCGGTGATGTTGCAGGAACTCCCTGACCAGTCCCTGCTCGCCCTCGGTCATGTAGATCCTGGGGATCATCATGCCCATCCGTGTCATCCGGTCACGAAACGCTTTCTGGCGTTCCGCTCCAGTACTGACTTGCTTGGTGGGTGGCATAGGTGGACCTGATCCGTCTCTGGATGCTGTTAGGCGTAACGTTAGGCGTAACTTACTCTCGTGCCACGGTGCTACACAATTACAGGTTGCGCTGCAGAGACAGTCCCACCAATGACTTCAGGAGATTCAGTGGGTTAACCAGCTGGAACATACGTCAGCCGGACCACGTCCCCATCGATGATCTCGTTGGCCACCAAGCGGAGTCGCGGCCGAGGGCCTGCAAATAAGGGCTTGCCGTGACCGAGCACGACGGGATGGACATACAGTTGATACTCATCGATCAGACCAAGCTTGCCCAGGCTGTGCGCAAGGTCCGGTCCGGCGACTTCGATGTCTCCGTCAACGTCGGCTTTCAACCTTCTCAACACCGATTCGATGTCGCCAGTCACAAGCGTGGCGCACGGGCCGACCGGGTCCTGCGAGCGCGATACGACCCACTTCGGCCGGCTTCGCCACGCCTCGGCATACTCGCGCTCATCGGCGCTCCACTCCTCCGAATCGTCGTCCCAATAGCGCATCACCTCGTACATGCGGCGGCCGTAAATCATTCCAGCCTGGTCGCGTACCTGCCCGATGAAGTGTCGGAAGAGCGTAGGAGATGGACCGAACGCCTGATGGTCGACGTAACCATCCAGGGACTGGTTCAGGCCGAAGATAAACTTAGCCATGAGAGGCTCCGTGATCCCGAACATATTGCGTGGGTGACACGCGCACATGCCGCGTAAAAGCGACGCTGAACGTGCTCGCTGAGCCGTAGCCGACGCGCTCGGCGATTTCCGTTATACGCCCCTGCCCCTGGCGCAACAGATCCTTGGCCAGCGCCATGCGCCAGGACAACAGATAGTCCATCGGTGTAACACCGACCTCACGGCTGAAGCGCACGAAGAACGTGGTACGCGACAGTGCCGCTTCCTTGGCGAGATCGGCAACCGTCCACGGATGAGACGGCCGCTCGTGCATGAGACGAATGGCAGTCGCAAGACGCGCGTCGGCGAGACCACGTACCAATCCAGGCGACGCGCCCGTACCCGTGGTCAATCGAAACGCTTCGATAAGCAACAATTCGACGAGCCTGGCGAGCACGGCCTCACGCGCGGGACGCTGCTCGCGTGATTCGTCACGCACCAGCTGGACCAGCGTCGCCAGGCGGTCCTGACCACGCACGTGGATCACCTGAGGTAGCAAGGCCACCAGCAAAGCGGCATCCGGTGAGGCGAAGCTGCAATGCCCGACGAGCATGCGCACATCGGGCGGCTGGTCTTCCTCGCCTATCCTGAATTCCCCGCTCGCCAGACACACCGGCGGCGCCGAGTCCACGCCTTCCGGCGGCGGCTCGAGACTGGTCAACGCCACGGTATGGCTGACCGGCACGAGGATGAAGTCACCGGACGACAACACCATCGGCTCACCATCATCGATCGTCACCTGGCACCCGCCCTGCAAGACCACGCAGTAGAAGGGGTCGCCCGGTTCCGACCGGCTCACACGCCAGGGCCCGGCACCGACGACCTGCTTGGAGAACCGGGTCATCGGCTGGAGCAGCGTGACTACTTCGGTGAGCGGGTCGACCAAATCCGTACTCCTGCTAATGGAATTCGGACCTCTGAGTGTAGTGAGTTCCGCCGGCACAGCCTATCGTCTCCTCATTGCACCTGGCAATGAATGGAGCTTCCGGATGAAAACCGTCTTGATTACGGGGTGTTCCTCGGGCTTTGGCCTCGAGATCGCCCGATACTTCCTCGAGCGCGACTGGAACGTGGTGGCAACGATGCGCAGCCCGCGCACCGACCTCCTCCCTGCCTCCGCGCGCCTGCGGATCCTCCCCCTGGATGTCACCAACGAGGCGAGCATTCGCCAGGCTATCGAGGCGGCGGGGCCGATCGACGCGGTCGTGAACAATGCAGGCATCGGTACCGCGGCGCCGGTGGAGCTGCTTTCGATGGACACGGTTCGCGACGTGTTCGAAACCAACACGTTCGGGACGATGGCCGTCACCCAGGCGGTGCTTCCCCAGTTCCGCCAACGCAAGGCGGGCGTCGTCGTCAACGTCACCTCGAGCGTGACCCTCAAGCCCCTGCCCCTGGTGTCGGCTTACCGGGCGAGCAAGGCCGCCGTTAATTCCTTCACCGAGACGCTCGCTGCCGAGGTCGCGGCGTTCGGGATTCGTGCGCACATCGTCTTACCGGGTCGTGCCCCCGATACGCGATTCGGGGAGAACGGACACGGGCGCATGCACGGCTTCGATCACGAGGCGTACGCGCCTATCGCGCAGCAACTGATGTCGAGCCTGACGGATGCGTCGGCGCCGATCACGAAGGTCGAGGACGTCAACGAGGCGGTGTGGCAAGCGGTGACCGATGCCCATGCGCCGTTCCGGATCTATGCCGGTGCCGACGCCAGGGCCTGGGCCGCCGAATAAAGAGTGTGAGAACCAGCTCTGTGTAGGAGCCGATTCATCGGCGATAGGGTGCTCGCGGCAACCTGCCCCGCTGCCGCGGGATCGCCGATGAATCGGCTCCTACAAGAGCTGGCGTGTTCGCGTTAGTGCAAGTCCTTCTTGCAGGCCTGTGTGG
This sequence comes from Luteibacter rhizovicinus DSM 16549, assembly GCF_001887595.1. NCBI lineage: Bacteria > Pseudomonadati > Pseudomonadota > Gammaproteobacteria > Lysobacterales > Rhodanobacteraceae > Luteibacter > Luteibacter rhizovicinus. The sequence continues at coordinate 3,869,799 of NZ_CP017480.1, read as the reverse complement.
AAACGCCGAGCACGGCCGGAAGAACGCGCGGGGTGACGACGATGCGATCGAGGTCGGGCGCGTTGCCGCTGGGGTTGCTGAACTGGAGGGTGTTCTGGCCGGCGTGGAGCGGCACTTCCAGCACCTTCGCCACCGGATCGTCGAAGCTGCTGCCGTTAAGACTCAGCTCCTTTGCACCCGCGCCGTTGATCGAGAGGAAGAACGAGCGAGGGCCTTGGGTAAGGTAGTCGATCTCAAGCTGGTAGACGCCGGCATAGGGAACGGTCACGTTGGTAAACGTCACGTTGTTGGCGCTGCCGCCACCGATGTTTCCCGCCTTGGCCAGACCCGACGAGTAATTGCTGAAGCCCGCGGTGACCGAGCCGCCCAACGTGGCAGCCTCTGCCTCATACGTGGTGCCGCTCGGCAAACGCGCATCACCGCGACCACTGATCACGATGCGATCCAGATCGGGCGGGTAGCTCACGGCGTTGCCGAAGCGGATACGGTTCAACCCCTTCTGGAGACACACCGGAACGGTGCTGCTCGAGGGCAACTGGAAGCTGCTCCCTCCGGAGTTGAAAGTCCGGAACGGGCCGTCGTTGACCTGATACAGGTACGAGCGCAGGCCAAGGGTGAGTGAATCGATCTGCATCAGGTAGGCGCCGCTTTGCGGCGCGTAGACCCCTTCGATGCTGACCGTATTGTTGGCACCAAGCCCCAGGCCGCCGACCTTGTTGTCATTCGAGCAACCGGGGCAGGCATACGATGCCGCGTTACCACTCAGGACGCCCTGCTCCGCCTCATAGCTGGTCGTCGGTGTCGGCGCGACATGGCCCGGCAACGCCTCGACCAGCATCAACTGCGTCCCGTGCGGCGGCAAGACAACCTCGTGTTCACCCACCGAGGGACCTAGCTCCTGATGATTCCACAAGTCACGCATCCGACGCGTACCGGTCAGGCCGACGAGGTTCCACGGAAGCCGGGCGACGGTGGTCGTCGCATTCATATTGGTCAGCGCGAGGTAGTAGCGACCGTTACCCAGATCGCTTACCCAAACGTTGAGATCGCCACCAAGCACCTGTCTGGCGGGTTTGCCGGACTGGTCGACGGCGAGTACTTCATCATTGGTAGCCAGACGCTTGCCGGTCTCGTCCAGTTTCGTCAGATCACCGCCGAGGTACAACGGCGCATTCGCCATCGCCCAGATCGTCATGGCCGAACGCTTTTCGTCGAGGCTCAAGCCGTCAAGGTCGCCGTCCCCGATATCCAGCGTGTCCAGATCGTTCCAGCCGGTCTTCGGCCCCGACGTCTCCTGCCAGGCGGGGAGATCGCGAAAGCGCTTCTCGATGCGCGGCCAGTTGGTTAGTGTGGCGCAGCGACCTTCGCACTCCACGTCATCGTCGATGCGACGCCCGTTCGCGTACGTCGTCCAGACATCCTGGTAGTCCTTGTCGACCTGCCACGATACCGTCAGCCAGATGGGACGACCGGTCTTTGCGATGGCCTTCGACCAGGCGGCCACGTCGTCACGATTGTCGATACTGAGGTCGTCGCTGTACGAGCCCGGGGTGACACCATCGAGCTTGATGAAGTCCACGCCCCAGGAAGCGAACAGGGCGACCACGGAATCCATGTATTCCTGCGCACCTGGCTTCGAAAAATCGATCTTGTAGTGGTACGGCGAGGTTCCCGGGGCACCGAAGGCGTTACCCGCGCGATACGGCACCGCGAGGATATCGGTGATGTGCTGCGGCGTTCCGAGAATAGGCGAATTAGCCTGCACCGCCGGTTGCTCCACACCGGGAATCCAGTAAATACCTGCCTTCTGACCATTGGCGTGGATGTGGTCGATCATCGCCTTGATGTCGGGAAAAGTCGTGGGATCGGGCGTCGGACGCCCGTTGGCGTCGAATCCGCCTTGCCAGCCAGAGTCGAGATTGATGTACGTGTACCCATGCGCTTGCAGTCCCGATGCCTTCAGTGCATCCGACTGCTTGATCATGTTGGCCTGGGTAAGGAAGGCCGAGTCCAGCGTCTGCTGACTGAAGCTGCTCCAGCCCAGGTAAGGCTTCTGACCCACGCCATTCACCTGGGCCGATGCGCTGGCAGCCAGCGAAAGCAATCCGCAGGCAACCGCCGCGTGGATCAGGGAAGGCATGAATCGTCGAAGACGCGAGCGTGGCGGTGTAACAACGCGAGGTGCCGGCGAAGCCGTGTGAAAACGCATGGTGCGACTCTCCCTTGCAGACGAAGGAGACGCCTGTAGTCAGGCGCCTGTCGAAAATCCATAAAGTCCCCGAACCATTCAATTGTAGTATTTAATGATTATATGTTCGCAAGCTGCGGCGCAGCATTCGCAGCCCATGCGTCGATGAACGCTGCAGCACGCACGATTGCCTTGACCTGGTTCTCACTTTCATGGACTCGGCTCTGCAACACTCGCCCGATTCGCACGATCGATTCACCAATTTAGACGTCTAAATTGGACCTTCGTGGGTATCCCAGAGGAGCGCTTCCGATCATGAAGCCCGGCGCACTGCGCATACGTGTTCGTACCCTGCTGGCCGTCGCCAGCCTGACGGTCATGGCCGTCTCCTTCCCCTCGGCTGCCGCCGAACAGACACCTTTGCCCTTACGACAAAGTGACGGCCCGACGGCCATGGCGCGTGCCCGGGTCGCCGCCGATGTGTTGATGAACTCATACGAACCGGACAAAGCCTGGTTTCCCTCCAGTTGGTGGAACTCCGCCGTCGCGCTGCAAACCGTCGGCGACTACATGGAGCGCACCGGCGACCGCCGCTATCTCGGTCAACTGAACAACACCTTCGAGAAAGACAAAGGCGTCTTTCCGGCGGGCGTGCTGTCCGGTGATCCGCTGCTGGGCAATTTCACCAGCCGCGCCATCGACGACTCCGAGTGGTGGGGCCTCACCTGGTTGCAGGCCTATGACCTGACCCGCGACCCGAAGTACCTGAACATGGCCGTGACCATCGCCGATTACGTGAACGGCTATTGGGACACCGGAACCTGTGGCGGCGGCGTCTGGTGGGATGGCGAGCGTACATATAAGAACGCCATCGTCAACGGACTCTGGATCCGTCTCACCGCCGAACTGCACAACCGGATTCCCGGCGACACGCTGTGGCTGGGTCGGTCCAGGACGGCGTGGGCCTGGTTCCAGGGCAGCGGAATGATCAATGCCAACGGCTTGGTCAACGACGGCCTGACCAACGCATGTACCAACAACGGCCAGAACGTGTGGAGTTATAACCAGGGCCTGGCCATCGGCGCCGGACTGGAGTTGTGGCGTGCCACGCGGGATCCGCAGATTCTCAACTCGGTAAGGCGCCTCGCCGATGCCGCGATAGGCCCCGACGCGCTGGTGACCGAGGGTGTCCTCAGCGAAACCTGCGATGCGGCCGATCAGACCTGCGATGACAACGCCAAGCAGTTCAAGGGCATCTTCATGCGTTATTGGACCGACCTCGTCGACACCACGCATGAGCGCCGTTACGCAGCCTTCCTCGACCAGCAGGCCACCAACCTCTGGCAGAACGACCGCGATGCCGCCGGCCGATTCGGCACACGCTGGTCGGGCGCGACCAACGACGACCACCCCAACGTATTCGACTGGCGCACACAGGCAAGCGCCCTCAGCGCCCTGATTGGCGACGTACCGACGCCGACGCCCTTGGCATCCCTGGCGGCGACGCTATCACCGGCGCAACCGGTGGTCATGCCGGCCGCGTCGGGTGTCACCAGCCTTCCCCTCGCGCTTGGCGCCTCGGCGACCGGGTACTTTCCTTTGCTGGCGATCGCTTCCGTCGATGCACCCGCGGGATGGAACGCATCGCCGCGCGCCTCTGTTCTACGCTTGCAGCCTCGTGGCAACGCACTACCTGTCAGCACGACTCAACCGTTGAAAGTCACCGTGCCAGCGGCGGCGACGGATGGGCACCATCTCGTCACCGTCAACTTGCTGGCCGCTGGACTGCGCTTCACGACCCAGGCCGACGTGCTGGTGGCGCACACCATCGATTTCGATACCGGCACCGTGAATGAAAATCCGTGGCTGTTCGATGCCGGCGGGTCGCAGAGCAATGGCGTGCAGAATCGCTTCGCCGATGGCAATGCGCACTTCACCTATCGATTCCCCTTTCCGGCCGACACTACCTCGGCACACGTCACCCTCACCATCGATGCCGAATTCCTGGTGCAGGCCAGCACCGATAACGAGCACTGGACCACCGTGCTGCAAGAATCGCAGCCGGTCACCGATGGCTCGAACAAGGCCGATCGAAACGTCGACCTGACACCGTATCTCGGCGCCGCCGCCGACGGCTCCAAACCGGTTTACCTGAAAGTGTCGGATGCGTTTCCGAACGATGGCTGGGGCGGTCGCGTGTATCACGTGACGGCGAATATCGTCGAATAGGTTGACCAAGGGGCACGCGTGTCAGGGGCAATAACGGCAAGTGGCAACCTTGACACGCCGCCGCAGGCTACGCGGAACCGTTATGCAACAAGGTGCTCACCGCGCCGCGCGGCGCGCCTGTTAAAGCCTGACACCTCTCGGTTGCAACTGGGCTCGACCGAGAGTAGAGCCAACGAGGATTTCCGCACTATCCCATCTTGCTCACCACGAGGGAGAACGTCGATATGAAGATCGTATTCGTTGGCTTGGTTCTGATCGCCGCTGCCGTATCCGCCAACGCCACTGGCACAGGCACCCGCACCGATCTGAATCATGGCCGTAGTAATGCGCCGGTGTGTCCGGATGGGCAAGTCGCGCAGTTCGTCGGTGTCATCAACGGCAAGGCCACCTGGCGCTGCGTGCCTGCCTGATCAAAACACCTCGGGCGACACCGGCCTTTCCGTCGCAACGAGGAAAGGCCTTTTTTATTGAGGCCCCCTAGGCACCCGAACTCTTACGGACGTCGGCCTAGGTAGTCCTACCGGGTCGTGACACGGCGGGCTTCTCTAAGCTGGACGGCAGTCGGCGACACAACGACGCCGTGAGCCAGCAAGGAGTTTCCCCATGCGTCCCTCCCTGTCCGTTCTTCTCGGCCTGTTCGTCCTTACGCTGGCCACCGCCGCGGCCGTGCCGCCGCAAAGCGGATTCCTCGATTCCTACCCGCCCTTGCAGCCGGATGCGCGCCATCCGGGCTCCTTCATCTACCTGGCGCCCGGCGGCAGCTTGAAGGGGCTGACCAAGGTCCAGATCGATCCGATTCTCGTGTGGTATTCCAAGGATTCCACCTACCAGGGTATCGACCCGAACGAACTCTCCGCTGTAACGGAGAACCTGCGTAAAGCGCTGGTCAAGCACCTCGAGCCGACCTATCCCGTGGTCGACACGGCCGGACCCGACGTACTCCACCTGCGCATCGCCATCACCAACGTGATGGCCGAAAAGAAAAAGCGCGGCATCCTCGGCTACACGCCGGTCGGCTTCGTCATCGGCGCCGCGAAGAACGCTGCAACAGCGGGTCCGAACATCAACATCGCCTCGGCGACGCTGGAGGTGGAGCTACTCGACGGCTCCGGCAAACGTATCGCCGTCGCGATCGACCCGCTGCTCGGCGCGGACATCCAGAAAGAAAACCTCACCTGGTCGGACATCGGCAAAGTGCTCGACGCCGCCGGCACACGCCTCAGGGGCCGTATGGACAGCGACAATCTTCACCCATGAGGATCGTCAGTAGTGAGGATCGCCCTTGCTGTATGATAACGATTCTCACTACGACTGGCCCGCACCATGGTCCCCCGCGTTACCCGGTGGCTTGCTGGATTCACCTTCTTTGTTCTTCTTACGACGACATGCCTGGCCGCTGAACCCTATGCGGCCGACGCGCAAACGGCCTGGCGACTGCTCGACTACATCGCCGTGGACTATGCGGGCGCGGTCAACCATGGAGTCGTGTCCAGCCCTGCGGAATACGCCGAGCAGCAGGAATTTGCGGCCACGGTTGCCACCCACATCGCTGCCTTGCCGGAGAAGCCGGGCAAGGCAGCTCTCCTGGCGCAATCAGACGCGCTGAAAGCAGCGATCGCATCGAAGTCGGAACCGAAGGACGTCGCCGACGCCTCGCACCGTCTCGCAGCGGCCCTGCTGGCTGCCTACCCCGTACCCCTGGCGCCCTCGCGCGTCCCGGACTTCGCGCGCGGCGCGCAGCTCTTCCAGCAGAACTGCATGGCATGTCACGGCGCCACTGGTCATGGCGATGGCCCTGCCGCGAAAGCCCTCGCTACCCCGCCCATCGCCTTCACCGACCAGGATCGCGCGCGCGAGCGCAGCGTGTTCTCGCTGTACCAGATCGTGACGCAAGGCGTCGACGGCACGCCGATGCCGAGCTTCGCCAGCCTGTCCGACGATGACCGCTGGTCGCTCGCGCTTTATGTCGGCCACTTTGCCGTCCCCGACCCGGTCGCCGCCGCAGGCGAACAGCGCTGGAAGAACGACGCAGGCACGCACAAGGACGTCCCCGACCTCACCTCGCTCGTCACCACGACACCGGCCGCGCTGGGCAAGCGCATCGGCCAGCAACAAGCCGACGAGATCATGGGCTACCTCCGCCGCCATCCCGAGGCCCTCGCACCGAAGGTCTCGGCGTCGTCGCTGTCCGTCGTTCGCGACAAGCTCAAGGCGAGTCTCGCGGCCTATCGCGAAGGCGACAAACCGGGCGCAAGCACGCTTGCGCTGTCGGCCTACCTGGATGGTTTCGAGCCGATCGAGCCCTTGCTCGGTACCCGCGATAGCACCCTGCTCGAACATATCGAAGGGTCGATGGGCGAATACCGCGCGGCCATTGAACACGGCGCTACCGTCGACGACGTCGCCACCCGCGAACAGGTCCTGAGCAATCTGCTGGACGATGCGGAGACCGCGCTGTCGCCGAATGCCAGCGGCGCGCTTTCCACTTTCATCGGTGCAGCGACCATTCTTCTTCGCGAAGGGCTGGAAGCGCTGCTCATCGTGGTCGCGATGATCGCCTTCCTGCGCAAGGCCGAGCGCATGGAAGTGATGCCGTATGTTCACGCCGGCTGGACCGGCGCACTCGTCGCTGGCTTCCTCACCTGGGTGGTCGCGACGTGGCTGATCGGCATCAGCGGTGCGAGTCGCGAACTGACCGAGGGTTTTGGTTCGGTGTTCGCGGCCGTGGTGCTGCTGTCCATCGGCATCTGGATGCATGGCAAGTCACAAGCCGGCCAGTGGCAGCGCTATATCAAGGCGCGCATGGCGACCGCGCTCTCGGGACGCTCGGCGTGGTTCCTGTTCGGACTGGCCTTCATCGTGGTGTATCGCGAGGTGTTCGAGACGATCCTGTTCTACGCCGCGCTATGGACACCCGGCAGCGGCGCCGCCTTGCTCGCCGGTGCCGCCACCGCATGCGTCGCGCTCGCGATCATTGCCTGGGCCCTGCTCCGCTACAGCCGCATCCTGCCCATCGCCAAGTTCTTCAATTACAGCTCCTGGCTGATGGCGATCCTCACCGTCGTGCTGGCGGGCAAAGGCATCGCCGCCCTGCAGGAGGCCGGCATCGTCGGCATCCGGCCGCTCGGCGGCGTGCCACGGCTCGAGCTGATCGGGCTCTTCCCGACCTGGCAGAGCGTCGGCGCACAGGGCCTCATGGTGGCAGCCGTGATTGCCGGATTCTGGGCAAACCACCGCAAGGCCATGAAAGAAGCGTCCGCCACGCCGCCGCGCTAATCAGTCCGCGACGGCATACGTATAACGCCGGCGTAGCGATGGGCACGCCGGCGGTTTTCCTCCCGGACCTCCGACCGCCACCAATGCCGACGACGCCAACCATGCCGCGGCGTCGAAGGCGCCATGCTTGCCCACCGGCGGTGCATGGATGCCGATGCGATTGAGCGCGTCGCGCAAGACATGCACCTTGCCCATGCGACGCGTCGCCGCCGTGTCGTAGGTAAAGCTGATCGTCGTCGATGCCTCATCGCTGGTCTCGACCATGTGCGGGCTGGTCAGTGGCATATAGACGCCCTCACCCGGCGCTAGCTGGAACACATGCGCGTGCTCGCGGAATTCCTCCCGCCAGCGTGCGTGACTCAGATCGTGCCGTGCGTGGAATGCATCGCGCGTCTCGTCGTCGATCGTCTCTGGATCGTAGGGGTCCCACACGTAGACGGTTTTGGTGCCGGCTACCTGGAGCAGGAGCACGTGACTGCGATCGATGTGGAATGGGGTAACGGTGTGCGCCGAGGCCGAAAAGATCCAGCCCGCGCGATAGTAGACACCCGGGTCCTTGCGTTCGATCTTCGCCTGGATCGGTTCGAAAGCGAGATCGACCAGGGATCGGTACGTGGGGTCGGCCTGGATGTGTCGAAGGAGCACCCAGGCTTTGGCACTCTCGATAGCGCGTAGCGAGTCGACCGCAGATCGACCGCAGGGATACAACGACGCCGCAGCATCGAAATCGGTGCCCGGCGTCACGCCGTCGTTGAAGCTGTACCAGCGGTTGGTGCCGCGACAGCGCTTGCCGAGTTCGACCAGGGCATCGCGCTGTAACAGCGGGTGATCGGTGAACGTGTGCGTCAGCGGAGTGACCCGCCAGGGATCGAAACCATCCCAATCCATCGTGATCATCGGAGGGCTAGAGGGCGTCATGGACTGCCACCTTTTTTGCCTGCGCAACGTGTGCGAGGGGGTTACCTGCCTAGGTCGTTATACCCCTGCAAACACGCGATCTCCGCTCGGCTTTCAGCCTAGGCCGAAAAGACGATAAAGATTCGTAATATCTTGCGATATCAATAACATAGCTTGCGCCCGTCGCGCGAGAAATCATGGACTTACGGCGGCTTCGTGATCGCTTACCGAGAGCTCGTCGTGACGACGTATTGGTCGGCCAACTGCTCCGTCGTAATGGGGATCGCGATGAAATCCGCATCGCCTCGCGCCGCGGGTGGGAGAAACAGAATCACCGCGCCTCCGCCTTGTTTTTCGAGCACATCCAGCGTCTGGACGAACGCGCGAAGCGCGGACCCGGGCAGCCCTCTGACGCCCCATTGATGAGGATCCAGACGGCCTTCGCGCATGATGCGTTCCGCGTGACTCTTGCTGTACAGGAGCGGGATGTGACGCCGAGTGGTCCCAGGCTGCTCCGTCGCGTAATAGCCACCTGTGGTCTTGCCATCGTGCAAGGCCATGACGGTCCAGAACGGCTGGCCCAACGATGTTTCGTCGGGCAGCGATACGATGGACATCTGTTTAGCGAGGAGCGTGCCCATCAGCGGCAGGTCCTGCGGTTGCAGGAGTTCGATGCCGTACTGGCCAGCCAGCGTATCCGCACCGAGTTGGTACCCACCGCGAGAGACGACCACGCCGAGGATGTTGCCGATGTCGTTCAAGCGGAAGGCGAAGTCACCGATACGGCCCTTGTCGACGGGAAGTTTGGTATCCGCACATTCGATCGCTACCCTGTAGCGCACACCGTCGCGATCGAACTCGTAGTACACATCGACCTGATGGAAAGTCCCAGAGTGGCCTTTGATCCGCGCGTTCTGCGCGACCAGCATCCCCTCGCCTTTCTGACTCGCCAGCGCTTGATAAACGTGCCGGACCTCTTCCTCGAACTGGCGCCAATCTTCCACGACATCCCCTGAATTGTGCTGGTTGGCCTGCGGGCAACCACTGGCTTATACGTGGCTCCCGACGCCTCGGCAATATCGCAAGTTATCGCGGAACGCATGTGCACGCGCCCACTCGGCTCAACCGCCTTCGGGCGGCTCCCACAGCTCCACCTTATTTCCCTCGGGGTCCATGACCCAACCGAACTTGCCGTACTCGGACTCGTCGGTTTTCTCGAGCACCCTGCAGCCTTCATCGCGCAGCGCCTGAAGCAAGGCATGCAGATCGGCAACGCGATAGTTGACCATGAAAGGCGCGGTGCTCGGCGCAAACTGGTCGCCATCCGCCTTGCCGATGGACCAGGCCGTCGTTCCGCCCGTGGGCTTGCCTGCGTCATCGGTCCAGTCGAACGCGGCGCCTCCCCAGGGTTTCACGTCGATGCCGAGATGCTTCCTGTACCAGGCAGTCAGCGCAGCTGGATCGCGTGCCTGGAAGAAGATGCCGCCGATACCCGTGACTCGTTTCATGTCGGTCTCCCATCACAACAGTTTCTTGTAGACGATGAATCCGGATTTCTCGGCCACCTTGTCATAGAGAACCATGGCGGTCGTATTCGTCTCGTGGGTCTGCCAGTAAACGCGTCCTGCACCGAGTGCCGTGGCGCGTGCGTAGACTGTTTCGATGAGCGCACGGGCAACACCCTTGCCTCTCGCGCGTTCCGTGGTGAACACGTCCTGCAGATAGCAGTTCGGTTTGATCTGCGTGGTGCTGCGATGCAGGAGGAAGTGGGCGAGTCCGAGCAGCTCGCCGTCTTTCTCGGCCACCAGCGCGTACATCGGCTCGTAGCCGTCGAAGAAGCGCGTCCAGGTCACCTCCGTGATCTCGTCCGGCAGCGCGGTTGCGCCTTCGCGGCCGTAGAACGCGTTATACCCGTCCCACAGGCCCTGCCATGCCGCGCGGTCACCGGGCACGAGCGAACGAACGCTCAGGCGGTCGGGCGAGGATTCGGATGTGTCCACAGAAACTCCGGTTCGAACGTCCTGGGGGAGCCGCTATCGTAGGCTCGGACCGAAAGGCGCGCCAGCACCCGGAAGTCACGGCGCAACCCGGTTACCATCCGGGGTTTCGCGCCCTGGATCGATACCGTGCTGCTTCCCACCTGCTCTCGTGCTGCTGTCGCCGTGCTGGCTGCCGTTGCCCTCTCCGTCGCAGGCGCAAGCCAGGCCAGTGAGGCCTCGGAGCCTGCTGCCGTCGGTCCGGTCGCTGCCAACGGTCTGGCGGCGACGCCACCGATGGGCTGGAACAGCTGGAACCATTTCGCCGGTCGGATCACCGCCGCGGATGTTCGCGCCATGGCCGATGCGATGGCCGCCAATGGCATGCGGGACGCGGGCTATGTCTACGTCAATATCGACGACACCTGGGAAGGCAAGCGCAACGCTGCGGGCGATATCGAGACCAACGACAAATTCGGCGACATGAAGGCACTCGCAGACTACGTGCATGCGCGTGGCATGAAGCTCGGCCTCTATTCGTCGCCCGGCGCGACGACCTGTGCAGGCTTCGTGGGCAGCCATGGGCACGAGGATCAGGACGCCCGCCGCTTTGCTGCCTGGGGCGTGGATTACCTGAAGTACGACTACTGCGGTGCCCGCGATCTTTACCCGGTCACGCAACGTAACCAGGAGATGCTGTTCCGCAAAATGGGTGACGCCCTGCGCAAGGCGGGGCGGCCGGTGGTCTACAGCCTCTCGCAATCGGGTGACTTCGATATCTGGCGATGGGGTCCACAGACCGGCGCCAACCTGTGGCGCACGACACCGGACATCAGCGATACCTGGGAATCGATGTCGCAGCGCGGTTTCCGCCAGCTTGACCTGAGCGCGTGGTCGGGGCCGGGCCATTGGTCGGACCCCGACATGCTGGAGATCGGTAACGGTGGCATGACGGCCGACGAGTACCGGACGCAGATGAGCCTGTGGTCGCTGCTTCCGGCACCCCTGCTTGCCGGTAACGATCTGCGCACGATGGACGCCGCCACCAAGGACATCCTGCTCAATCGCGAAGTGATTGCTGTCGACCAGGATCCGGCCGGGCATCCGGCACGGCGCCTCGAACGCCAGGGCGATGTCGAGGTGCTGGTGCGTGATATGGCCGACGGCTCGATCGTCGTCGGCTTCTTCAATCGCGGTGAATCGACCACCGTTCGCTGGTCGTGGCACAAGCTAGGCGATCGGTTCGCCCATCCCACCGGTGCCCGAGACCTCTGGCATCACGCCGCTATCGATACGCAGCGCCCCTTCGAGGCGACGCTGCCCCGCCACGCGGTGGCGATGGTTCGCATCGCCCCCTGAGGTGTGTCGGCCCAGGAGGCGAGCCTCGTCGCGTCAGGCCGCGCTCTCGGCAGCGATCTGGCGTAGCTGACGCTCGAACTCTTCCGGCGGCTGGCCGCCCGAGATCAGGTACTGGTCGTTGACGATCACGGCCGGTACGCCAGTGATGCCGCGGCTCTGCCACAGCTTCTCGTCGCGACGGACGTCTTCGACGTAGCGGTCCGACTCGAGTACGGCGCGCGCTTCGACCGGATCGAGGCCGACTTTTTCAGCGGCGGCGACCAGGGTGTCGTGGTTGCCCGGATCGGTCTGATCGGTGAAGTTCACGGTGAAGAGCTGGCGCTTCAGCGCATGCTGCTTGCCTTGCGAACCCGCCCAGGCGATCAGGCGATGCGCATCGAACGTGTTGTAGATGCGGCTCGCATCCGAGGTGTTCATGGTGAAGCCGACGGCCGCCGCACGGGCCTTGATGCGTTCGCGGTTGACGCGCGCTTCATCGGCCGGAATGCGGTACTTCGCGACGATGTGTTCGACAGTGTTCTCACCGCCCGGCGCCATGTTCGGATTCAGTTCGAACGGATGAAAGGTGATCTCCGGCTCGATCACATCGTGCAGCTTGTCGAGCGCCTGCTCGAGGCCACCCAGGCCGATCACGCACCACGGGCAAGCGATGTCCGAGACGAAGTCGATTTTCATTTTCTGAGGCATGGGGCGGGAACCTTGGCGATGGGGGTGAGGGCTGCACGGGGCACCCCGGGACGATAGTTCGCTGCAAGATCGCGGCGTTACCGCCTACGTATGATCGAAGTCCAGGGAAATCAATGTCCTCCGACCAGGAACTGCCCGCCATGAGCGCATCCGAATCGCCGCGCCCGCTACCCTTCGACATGACCCTGGAGATCGTGGTCGTCCCCGTCACCGACGTGGATCGCGCGAAGCAGTTCTACGCGAAGCTGGGATGGCGCCTCGACGCCGACTTCCCTGCGCCGGACGGCTTTCGCGTCGTGCAGTTCACGCCGCCGGGATCGGGTTGCTCGGTGATGATGGGTAGCAACATCACAACCGCGTCCCCGGGGTCGGCTCGTGCGCTACACCTTGTCGTGCGGGATCTGGAAGCGGCTCGCGCGGAGCTTGTATCCCGCGGGGTCGATGTGAGCGAGCCGTTCCATGATGCGACCGGCATATTCCACCGCGCCGATGGCTCCCGTGATGTGGCCGGCCCCCATCCCGAGCGGAAGAGCTACGGCTCATTCGCTCGCTTCAACGATCCGGATGGGAACGAGTGGTTCATGCAGGAGATTACGCAGCGTTTGCCGGGGCGCTGAGAAGCGACTTCAGCGTCGCGACGCTTGATCGGGGTCAATGGCGACTTGCCTCACTCAGGCGCCTTGGCCGGCACGAACGGCGACACAGGATCGCTTGCCGGGAACGTCTCTTCCAGGGCCTGATCCTGGTTTTCGCTGGCCTTATCCTTCCGGGCTTTCTTCTCTGCCTCGGTTTCCTGGTGGGAGGGTTGGCCGTGGTCGGGGTGGTTTACGTCCTGTCGGTCGTGGGTCATGGGTGTCTCCTGGTGTCTGGAGGTCCATGAGGCGACGTTTGGGGTGAAGGGAGGGTCGCTGCGACGTCTAGGAGAGCATCGCCGATGAATCGGCTCCCACAGGAGCGCAGGAGCTTCGCCGATGAATCGGCTCCTACCAAAAGCGGGCTGCTAGCTTTTGGCGGCTTTGGCTTGGGTCAGGGCGGTGGCCAGGGCGGCGCGGGAATAGGGCTTGCGCAGGACTTCCACGTCGGTGGGAGCGCCTTTGTCGCCCTGGAGTTGGGCGGTGTAGCCGGAGGCGAGAACGACCGCGACCTTGGGGTAGGTTTCGCGGATCTGGCGGGCGAGATCGAGGCCGTTGATTTCGCCGGGCATGATGACGTCGCTAAAGACCATGTCGATGTCGCTGCGCCGGGCCAGAATGGTTAGCGCCTGGGCGGCGTCGCCGGCTTCCAGCGTCACGTAGCCGAGGGCGCCGAGCATGGCGACCGAGACTTCACGCACGTTGATATCGTCGTCGACGACAAGGACTCGGCCGTCGCCCGCGGCTGGCGCGGCCGTTGCACTCGGCGCGGCGGAGGCGACCTCATCCGTATGCGGCAGGCATAGGTCGATGGTCGTGCCCTGCCCCAGTTCGCTCGTGACGCTGACGAAACCGCCGGACTGGCGCACGAAGCCGTAGACCTGACTGAGTCCCAGCCCCGTACCCTTGCCCATCGCCTTGGTGGTGAAGAACGGGTCGAAGATGCGTGCTGCTGTTTCGGGCGTCATACCGGTGCCGCTGTCACGCACGCGGATCACCACGTAACTACCAGGCTCCGCCGCCATCGCCAGCGCTTCGCGTGGCGTCAGGGTCGTCAGTGAGGTGAGGATCGTGAGGCGACCGCCATGCGGCATGGCATCGCGCGCGTTGATCGCCAGGTTGAGGATCGCGGTTTCCAGTTGGTGTGGATCGCTACGGCAATACCAGCGCCGGGCGGGTTGCGGCAGCTCCAGGGACACCGTTTCACCCAGGGCGCGGCTGAGCAGCGTGGCAAAGCCACGTAACAGATCATCGACACACACCGGCTGCGCCTGCAGATCCTGTCGACGCGAGAACGCCAGCAACTGCTGGTTGAGACTAGCCCCGCGCTCCACACCCGACTTTGCTGCGGCGAAGAAACGTTGCGCCTTGGGGTTATCTTCGGGCAACGCGCTTTCAAGCACGTCGAGGCTTCCGCCGATGACCATCAGCAGATTGTTGAAGTCGTGGGCGATGCCGCCGGTGAGCTGGCCGACCGCTTCCATCTTCTGCGCCTGGCGCAGCTGGGTTTCCATCAGACGGCGTTCGGTCACGTCGCTGACCACGCCCACCAGTCGCGACGGTACACCGTCTCGCTGGTAGGTGCGGCCGATGACGTGCACCCAACGATGCGCGCCACCTTCCACCTTAGGACGCACTCGACGCTCGAAATCCAGCAGGCCCGTCGTCATCGCCTGTTCGAAAGCGGCACGCACCTCGGCTTGCTCGTTCGCCAGGAACGGCAGCGCCAGCGAATCGAGAGTGCGCGCAGCGGCGCCGATATCGTCCAGACCCAGGATCCCCTCGGCCTGACGCGAGATCGTCACCGCTCCCAAGACCAGGTCGATGTCCCAGCTGCCCATACCGGCGGCTTCGAGCGCCACCGCCAGGCGATCTTCCGCGCTGCGTCGCTCGGCCATTTCGCCGGCGAGCTGCGCGTTGGTCGCGGCCAGTTCGTGGCTGCGCTGACGCGCGTGTGTCAGGTCTGTCGCGATGATGCAGATGAGCCGCGGCATGCCTGGCTCGAACGGCAGGTCCACCGCGGACAACGTGACGGGAATGGACTGTCCATCGACGCGATGCAAGGTGACTTCCGCCGCCCTGCCCGCATCGGCACCCGGCGACAACAAGGCTGCCATCACCATCGCATCGGCGCGTTCCAGATACGGCACGACCGATCGCCCGATCATCGACTCACGCGTCAGTCCGAGCAAGGCGGCGAAACGCTGGTTGCAGTACAGCACCACGCCCTCACCGGTCAGGGTGACGGCACCTTCCTGCATGTGCTCGACCAGCACGCGATACGGCCGGTCGGCACTCTCCAACGTGTAGATGCTTGGGCCGTCCGGATGATGGACGACCACGGCGTCGACCTCGCCCCGGCGGATGGCATCCAGGGTTTCTTCCGCCTCACGCAGCCGCTCGAGAAGCTCGCGGCTGGGGAGGTCGTCTTCAGCATGGTCATCAGCGCGCACGATCAATCCTGTTGCGGTAGCCGCGGAGCGAGGTCGAGACCGGCCAGCACCTTGAGCTCATCGGACAGGTCGCCGATGATCCGGCGCAGCGGCTCGGGTAGAACCTTGACCAGGGTCGGCGTGGCGACGATCTGCAGGTCCCGCGTGGTTTCCGGACGCTCGTAGACGTCGATCACCTCGAGTTCGTAGCGGCCGTCGAGATTCTCCTCGCAGATCTTCCGCAGGTTCTCGATCGCGCGCGTCGAGCGCGGCGTGGATCCGGTGATGAACAGCCGCAGCTGGTAGTGCCGCGGATCGCCGGGCGACGAGGTGATCTCGGGAGGGGTCGCCGTCATGGGGTGGATAGCCGCGGACGCATGTCCAGACCGACCAGCACGCGTTCCGCGTTGGACAAGTCACCGATGACTCTTCGTAACGGCGGCGGCAATCGCCTGATCAGCGTGGGCACGGCGACGATCTGGTCACCGGCCGCCAGCTGTGGCGTTACCTGCAGATCGACGACCTCGATGGTGTAGCGGCCGGCGAGATGTTCCTCGCACAGTCGCTTGAGGTTGGCGATGGCAGCCAACGATTTCGGGGTTTGCCCGGCCACGTAAAGGCGCAGGTGGACCTGGCCGTCGTCACCGGGCTGCTCGTCGTCGATCATCGGGATGTCTTCAGCGACGGTCACAGGTCACCTCGCAGGGTCGACATCATGGAGCGGTTGGCGTCACGGTTCGTCGCGTGGACCTCGTCCTGCTCGCTCATGCGGGTGACTTCGGCCTCTTCGCTTTCCAGTTCGGCCTGGAGCTCGGCAATCTGGCGCTCGACGGTGAGGCGCCGGCGTTCGAGTACGCGGCGGCGGCTGGCGACGGCGTCCTGCCTGGCCTGCTCGGCTTCGCGCTCGCGAGCCTCCTGGGCCACGCGTGCCGTACCGGTAAGCACGCCTTCGGGGCCGACATAGATGGGCGCCATCTCGATGCCCTCGTCGGTCAACCGGTATTCGCGCAGCTGCTTGGAGTGGTTCATGCCGCGGGCTTTGAGCAGGGACAACACGCGATTACGCTCGCCATTGGACTCCACGTCGGACAGGGCGATCCAGATGTCCATCAGCGAGGAGACATTACGTTCGCTGTCGCTCATGGAGTCACCCGACGACGAAAGCGAGGTAAAGAGCGCGGTAATGCCCCGGCTCTTGCAGATGTCGGCCAGCCGCAGCAGCGTGGCGTTGACCTCGACCATCGGTCCGCGGAAGGCCGAGATGGGATCGACCACGATGACGGCCGGGTCGAACGTGTCGATGTCCCGGTGCATGCGCGCCAGATGCATCTCGAAGCCGTAAAGGCTCGGGCGAGCCGCTTCGATCTTCAGCAGCCCGGCATCACGGTGACGTTGCAGATCGATGCCCACCGAGCCCATGTTGCGCGTCACCTGCGCGGCGGATTCCTCGAAAGCGAAATACAGGCAGCGTTCGCCGCGCGCGCAGGCGGCATCGATGAACGACGCGGCGAGCGTCGACTTGCCGGTGCCGGCCGAGCCGGACACGAGCACGCTCGAACCACGGTAGTAACCGTGGCGGCCCAGCATGGCATCCAGGCCCGGGACGCCGGCGGAGACCACTTCCTGCGAAACCTCGTGCGCGAGCCCGGCCGAGGTGATCGGCAGCACGGTGACACCCTGCTCGTCGATCAGGAAGGGATATTCGTTGGTGCCGTGCGACGAGCCGCGATACTTGACCACGCGCAAACGACGCGTCGTCACCTGGTCGATCACACGGTTGTCCAGCAGGATCACGCAGTCGGAGACGTATTCCTCGATACCGTAGCGCGTGAGCTGACCTTCGCCGCGCTCGGCCGTCACGATCGCGGTGACGCCCTTGGCCTTCAGGAAGGCGAAGAGGCGCCGCAGTTCCGAACGGAGCGTGGCGGAGTCCTCGAGGCCGGCGAACAGGGCTTCGACCGTGTCGAGGACGACGCGCTTCGCGCCGATCGTGTCGATGGCATGACCCAGGCGCACGAACAGGCCTTCCAGGTCGTAATCGCCTGCCTGCTCGATCTCGCCGCGCTCGATGCGCACATAGTCCACGACCAGCATTTTCTGCTCGACCAGCGCCTCGAGATCGAAACCCAACGACGCGACGTTGGTGGAGAGTTCTTCCTGACGCTCCTCGAAGCTCATGAAGACGCCGGGCTCGCCGTACGTTTCGATGCCCTTGACGAGGAAGGTGATGCCGAAGAGCGTCTTGCCGCAGCCGGCGGCGCCGCACATCAGGGTCGGGCGGCCTTGCGGCAGGCCACCGAAGGTCAGTGCGTCCAGCCCGGAAATGCCGGTGGGCGTCTTTTGCAACGAAGAGGCCTTGGGGGCCCCGTGGTCCTTGAGGGAGACCTGGTCGGTCATGCGATACCTTTCTTTCGCAGGCGGGTGAAAAACGTCGAGGCGCCGTGGCGCCCCGTATGCAAAATGCCGGGAAAGGGTATCCAAACCGCGTGAAGTGGCGGTGATCGGGCGGCATCCCGCCCGCCCCATGCGGGTCTACGGCGTCACGTCTCGGCGGCCTGCCGCGTGTTGCTGCGGTAGATCAGGAACAGCGCGACCGCGAGCAAGGCCATTGCGGCGTAACGCGAGCCGCCCAGCGGAATGACCGGATTGCTCAGCCAGCCGAAGTTATCGATCAACAGGCTCATCAGCAGCTGGCCGCTGATCACCGACACCGTGGCCGCCGCCGTGCCCACCCGAGGCATTGCGAAGACGATGACCAGCATGTAAACGACGCCGAAGAACGCGCCGGTGACCTGCCAACGCGGGGCGGTGAACAGGGTCAGGTCATGCTGCGGCTCGAAGAAAAAAGCGTAGAGGAAGCTCAGCAAGGCGCCGAGCGTGAAGGTGAGCCAGGCGCTTTCAAGCACGCCGACATGGGCGCCAAGCCGGCCGTTGATGGCCGACTGCGCGCACAGGATCGCGCCACTGGCGACGACGACGAGAATCATGAGGATGAGCACGGGGGATTCCTTAGTGGATCAGCCAGAGGGCGGCGAGGATGGCGACGAGCGCGCCCGCGCGATAACCGTCGACGGCGCGCCGCGCGCTGCCGAGCCAGCCGAAGTGATCGATGACGAGACTGGCGGCGACCTGGCCGAAGAGGATGCCGACCATGGTCAGGCCCACACCGATGAACGGGGTGGCGAGGGTGAGCGCGGCCACGTAGAGCGGCCCGAGCACGCCACCGGTGAGCAGCCAGCGAGGCTGCGCGAACATCAGGGCGAGACGCGGGCGGCCGAAGACCAGTCCGAAGGTCAGCAGCAACGACCCCACGGCGAAGATGCCGAGCACGGCCCAGCCGTGACCGACCTCGGTCCCCAGGGGGCCCAACAGACCCGCTTCGACCGACAGGCCCATGCCGGCCAGGACGATCAGCGGGATTAACCAGACGTGTTTCACGCAGTGTGTTCCTTGAGTAGACCCTCCAAGGTTGGGGGACTGCCCATATCGGAACAATTAGGCCAAACTGGAATACATCATTGCTTTTCGGACAACTCGATGCAGCTCAACGCCTTGCGCTACTTCGCCATGGTCGCGGCGACGGGAAGCTTTATCGCGACGGCGCGTCACTTCCGCGTCCCGGCATCGTCGGTGTCCCGGCAGATCGCCGCGCTCGAACGTGAGGTCGGCCAGCAGTTGCTTTACCGGCACACGCGGGCGGTCCGGCTGACCGACGCCGGCGAGCGCTACTACCTCACGGTGCGTGAGGCGCTGGACCTGCTGGACATGGCCGCCGAGCAGGCCGCCGACAAGGACACACAACCCAGGGGCCTGATCCGGGTCAACGCGCCGGTCGCCCTGGGCCGCCTGCACATCGCTCCGCTCTTGAACGATCTGCAGAAGGACTACCCCGACCTTTCCGTGCAGCTCACCCTCACCGATGCCTTTATCGATCCGGTGCAGGAAGGTGCAGATATCACCCTGCGTGTCGGGCGGCTGGAGGACTCCGGCCTCGTTGCGCGCCTGGTCGCGCCACAGCGCTACATCCTCTGCGCGAGCCGCGGTTATCTCGACACCCACGGCGTGCCCGACACCCCCGAACAACTGGTAGCGCACAACTGCCTGGTCTACCGCGGCCAGTGGGGCGCGCAGCGATGGTATTTCCGCCAGCCGGGAGCACCGCACTACGACGCGTATGACGTCACGGGCCGGTTCCAGAGCAACAACGCGGAAACGCTCGTGTCCGCGGCGGAAGCCTCACTGGGCCTCGTGCTTTTCCCGACCTGGCTGTTCCAGGCCGGGAGTTTCCGGAAGGGTCGCCTCGTGAAGCTACTGACCGGTTGGGAAGCGTCCGTCGAAGCGGAGCCACCGGGCATCCATCTGGTATCGCCAGAGAACCGCTCGCGCTCAAGGAAGGTCCGCGTCGTTACCGACTTCCTGCTCGAGCGCATTGGCGCCCCGCCCTATTGGGACCGGGTCTGACAGTCGCGCCAGGCGCTATCTCGTCGGTGGCTCGGCATTCGGACGGCGGCCACCCTCGATGTCCTCGAGCGGCTCGGGTGCGGTCTCGAGTAACGCCTTGTATATCCAGCCGCCTACCGCGCCACCAAGCAACGGCACGACCCAGAACAGCCACAACTGGCCCAACGCCCAACCACCCTGGAACACCGCGACACCCGTGCTCCGTGCTGGGTTGACCGAGGTGTTCGTCACCGGGATGGAGATGAGGTGGATGAGGGTGAGCGCGAGGCCGATCGCCAACGGCGCAAAACCCACAGGCGCACGCTTGTGCGTGACGCCCAGGATGACGATCAGGAAGAACGCCGTGAGCACGAACTCGGCGACAGCCGCGGCGGCGAGCGAGAAGCCGCCGGGCGAGTGTTCACCGTAGCCATTGGTGGCAAAGCCCAGGGCGACATCGAACCTCGGCTTGCCACTGGCGATGACGTAGAGCACACCGCCTGCAGCAATCGCACCGACCAGCTGGGCCACGATGTAAGGAATCACATCCTTCGCCGGGAAACGCCCTCCCGCGAAGACGCCGACAGTCACGGCAGGATTGAAGTGGGCACCTGAGATGTAGCCCACGGCATAGGCCATCGTCAGGACGGTGAGGCCGAAGGCGAGTGCGACACCGGCGAAGCCGATGCCGAGTTCGGGGAAGGCAGCGGCCAGTACCGCACTTCCACAACCTCCGAACACCAACCAGAACGTACCGAGGCATTCGGCGAGTAGACGCTTGGACATGGGACGACTCCTAACGGTGGGGGGTCAGTTGGCATCCATGCTGCGGATGAAAGCCGCGATAGGTTCTTGCGGCACGCGAACCAGACCCTTCGTCGGCATGTCGAGATCGGCGACGAGGCCCAGTGCGAGAACGACCAGGAGAAATACCAGGGTGGTCGCCGTGCGATAACGCCCGCGGAGGTAGCCGATCAGGCCGGCGGCGACGACGCAGTAGAGACCCAACGTGCCGGCCAGGCGTGCAGGCACGTGCGCTTCGGCGGCGGCGGTGCGTTCGCCAGCGATGTCGATCATCTCGTTCGCAGGGCCGAGCAAAAGCGGCGCCAAGGCCGTGGTGCGAACCGGTGCGATATCGGTCGTGAGCTCCGTCCACAGACGCGCCTGGATGGCGTCGGCCTTGTGGAATGCGAGCACGACCTCGCCGGAATCCTCGGCCAGTCCATACGCCAGGCGCGCGACGGCGTACTGCCTCATCAGGTCACGGGCACGATCACGCTGTACCGCCTCCAGCAGATCGAAGCGTAGCCAGGTCGTCCCCATCGCATTCGCCTCGGAAACCACCAGTTCCCGTCGTGTTTCGTAGCGCGCCAGGGCCAGCGAGAAAGTGAATCCGATCAGCAAGGCGAGCAGGCCGAGGACGGCACTCAAGGCGAACTCCGCCTTGCCGTCGTCTTCGCTGATCGTGACGTGGCGTGCGTGGCGGCGATGCAGCGCGTAGCCGATCTCCCGTCCGATCAACATCAGAACCAGCAGACCGAGACTCAGTACCCAAGGGGGTGTCGACGTGAACATGTGCCCACTACCCCGAGTGTGTGTAGATGGCCAAGCTTTGCCCTGTCCCCCGGCGGGCCACCAGCGAAGAACTACTTAGACCCGCGCAGTCCCTGTGCTGTGCGTACAAATACGGAATCGGCCTTAGGTAAGCTTTCGCTTGGTGCCTCGGCCCGGCGCGCCTAGCCTGTCGCCACGACCGGATGCTGGCGCCTGCGCCACCGAGACCCCGATGCGCGCGGGACTGCTCTTCAGCGAAGCCACCCACGTCGAGATGCTGCGACGGCTCCATCTGATCCGCGCCGACGACCGGCGCGAAGCAACACTGCGGGTGGGCGTGGCGGTTGCCGTCGCCTGGTTTCCCTTGCTCGTTCTGTCCCTTTTCGGCGCGGACGGCACGTCCATCCTGCCTTTCCTGAAAGACGCGGCGGTCCATGCCCGCTTCCTCCTTGCCGTTCCCCTCTTCATCGCCGCCGACTATGTCGTGCTGCCTCGCCTGGACTCGATGGCGCAGTACTTCGCCGTCACCAACCTCATTCCACCGTCGAAAATGGCGGAGTACGACGCCCTGCTTGCCAGCAGTCGCCGCCTGAGCACAGGCGTGTGGCCTTCCGGATTCCTGATCGTCGCCGTCTATGCCCTGGTCGCGCTACTCGCGTTCGCGGTGCCGTACGACGTCATTCCCCTCTGGCAACGAGGCACCCTCCCCCTCCAGCTGTCGATGGCAGGTTGGTGGCATCTGGCGATCAGCCTGCCGCTGCTGCTCGGCCTCATCCTTGCGTGGCTGTGGCGCCTCGGCGTCTGGGTGCGCTTTCTGTGGCGCATGGCGCGGATGGGTCTGTATCTGGTCGCGGCGCATCCGGATCAGGCCGGCGGATTGCAGTTTCTCGCGTATTCGCCACGAATCCTTGCCACCCTCGCCCTGCCCATGAGCATCGTGGTGGCCGGCTTGTTGGCCAACAAAGTCATCGCGGGCGCGTCGCCGATCGGGCACGAGACCACGCCGGTGGTCACCGCGGCGGTGATGCTCCTGCTGTTCGGCACGCCGCCACTGGTCTTCACGCGCACGCTGCTCGTTGCCTGGCGTATCGGGGTCTACCGTTACGGCGATCTTGCCGCCCGCGCTGGCGAGGCCTTCGAGGCCCGGTGGTTTGCCGCGGAGCAGAAACTCGACGCCGACCTGCTGGAGCGCCCTGATTTCTCGTCGACCACCGATCTCTACGCCGTGGTGGCGAACGTCTATGCGATGCGTACCGCGATTTACGATATCCAGGGCCTGTTGTCCATTGTCGTTGCAACCGCCCTGCCGTTCGCACCGATCTGGCTTTCCGCCATTCCCTTCTCGACCATCGTCGATCATCTCGTCGGTTCGCTGTTCTGAAGGGATAACACCGCTTACGGTGTCTTTGCGTGCTCCGCCGCACGCTGCACCATGAAACGCTTGATTTCCTCCTCGGACACCTTGCCGCGGTGGGTGGCGTCGATCTCGCTGAAGTACTTCACCGTGGTGGGCATATCGCCCTTTTCAGCTTCGGCCAGCGTCACATAACCGTCCTTGTCGGTATCCGCCCGGATGAACTTTTGGTGGAGCGCCTTGGTCGCCCTGTTGAGCGCCGAACCCGCGCCGTTCTGCGCGAACGCTGGTAGTGACGTGAAGGTCAGCGAGGCTACGACCGCCCATGCAAGGATCGTCACGTGTCGGTTGGTCATGACCATTCTCCGGACTATGGCAAGGGTACGGCGAAGGCAGCCATCAAAAGCCGGCCACCGTAGATCATCATCTGGACCGAGAGCGCCACGGTCAACGATCCGATGATGGTGCCGAATACCTTGAATGGCATCGGCCCGATGCCTCGCATGATCGGGCCGGCCGCGAGCATCGCCAACAGGTGCAGGACAAGCACCAGCACGACGACACCGACCAACCCGAGGGTGCGCTCGGTGCTGTGGCTCGACGCCAATAGCACGATGAAACCTGCCAGGCCATACGGTGTGACGATCATCGGGATCGCGAGACTGAAGGCCGTCGGCGCCGTGGCCCCGATTGGCGCTGTCGTTGCAGAAGCTGGACTCGCGACCGGCTCCGGCGCGTACTGTTCGAGAACCGTCCGCAACGACACGAGAAGGAAGATCAATCCTCCTGCGATCAGCATGGCAGGCAACGAAATCTGCCATTTGTGCTGTAGCGCGAGTCCGACAAATCCGCCGACCAGCACCGTCACCGTGGCCAGGAGGAACGTCTTGAAGGCGAGTTCCCTGCGTGTCGAGGCATCGAACGCATGCATACGGGCGTAGTAGACCGCCGGCGTCTTCAGCGGTGGCCCCATGACGACGAACAGCAAGGTAAACGCTTCGGAGAGACCGAGGATCTGTGTCGCTCGCGGTGGTTCGGTGGCGATCGAGACGACTTCCTGGAGAAACGCGAGAACGGCCATCACGGGAGCTCCGGCGGAACGTCGCGGCTTGGCTTCTCTTCACCCTGCCATGGCCAGCGTCCCTCGACTTCGAGAATGAGCGACCAGCTGAGGAAGGTGCGGATGACGACGAGGAGGCCCAGGGAGATAACACTTTGCACCGAGCTGTCCAGCGCAATGGTTCGCACGATGTCAGCGGCGACAAGAATCTCCAGGCAAAGCAGCAGCGCGCGACCGAGACGCTGCTTGTACTGCGTGTAGTGGGCCGGCGGGTTGGCCACACGCCGGATCAGTCCGACGAGATAGATCGCCGTGGCGGCAATGATGGCAACGATGATAAGGGCCGAGGAAGAGCCCGAGGAAGTCGACTACCCGAACGTGAAGGACTTCCCGGAATTCAAGAAGAAGTATGGGCCTCGCGGCGTCCTGCATTGCTGGGCGGATGGCAAGGGCGGGCAAAAAATCGAGAATACCGGTCCGTTGACGACCAAGCGCATGGAAACCTGCGACGACGAATTCCTTGCCGCCGCTAAGAAGTTCATCAAGGCGGCCCATGACGCCGATGAGCCTTTCTTCGTCTGGTTCAACACCTCGCACATGCATGCGTGGACGCACGTCAAACCGGAGAGCCGTGGTCAGTCAGGCCGTTGGCAGTCCGAGTATCACGACGTGATGATCGATCATGACAAGTGCATCGGCGAGATGCTCGACTTCCTCGACAAGCTCGGCATCGCGGACGACACCTTCGTCAGCTACAGCACGGACAATGGTCCGCATATGAACACGTGGCCTGACGCCGGCACGACGCCTTTCCGCAATGAGAAGAATTCGAGCTGGGAAGGCGCGTACCGCGTCCCCGCCATGGTTCGGTTCCCTGGCAAGATCGCCGCGGGATCGGAATCCAACGAGATCATCAGCCATCTCGACTGGTTTCCCACCATCCTCGCGCTCGCCGGTGAGCCGGATATCAAGGAGAAGCTCAAGAAGGGTCACAAGATCGGCAAGACGACCTTCAAGGTCCATCTGGACGGCTACAACCTGCTTCCCTACCTGACCGGCAAGGAGAAGAAGAGCCCGCGTCCCGGCTTCATCTACTTCACCGATGACGGCGATGTCGCGGCCCTTCGCTACGACAACTGGAAGATCATGTTCATGGAGCAGCGTGTTACCGGCACGTTGAAAATCTGGCAGGACCCGTTCGTCGTCCTGCGTGCGCCCTACATCTTCAACATGCGGATGGACCCCTACGAGAAGGCCCAGATCACCTCCAATACCTTCTACGACTGGATGTTCCGGCACATCTTCCTGCTCGTACCCGCGCAGGCGGTCATTGCCGAATTCCTCGGGACGTTTAAGGAATTCCCGCCCCGACAGAAGGCGGCCAGCTTCAGCCTGGACCAGGTGCTCGAGAAAATGAGGGAGACATCGTCGGGGGCCTGACGTCCGGTCATCCGCACGGCAAGCGAACGGCCCGACTCAGGTTCGGGCTGTTCGGAGGCAAAGAGCCTTCGGTGCCCACCCTCGCTGGGGGGGCTTGAGGCAAAGAGCCTTCGGTGCCCACCCTCGCTGCTCAGACAGGTCCTCCGCGTTCCGTACCGGAAAGGCCGCTAACGCGGCCCGTGTACTTATCCGGCCTGCGGCCGCTCCACTTGTGCGGAACTCGCCTCGAGGGTGGACACCGAAGACTCTTTCCAACCCTGAGGTTCGTGCGGGTCGAGCCGACGAAGCAACGCTGCTTCAGTGGCTGGGTTTTTGCCATCGCGATCGCCATCGCCAAACGGTCAACCCCAGCGCGCCGGTCGAGATGATCCGCGCGAGACCGCGCCACGGCGACGAAGCCGCTCAATGAGCGAGATGTACGCACCACCACGATTGCGGTGACGGCTGGCTTTGGCGGTCACATTCACCAACGGCTCGCCTTCCCGCTGAACGTATCGTCGTGAGAGACCTTGGTGTCCACCCTCGAGGCGAGTTCCGCACAAGTGCAGCGGCCGTAGGCCAGATAAGTACACGGGCCGCATTAGCGGCCTTTCCGGTACGGAACGCGGAGGACCTGTCTGAGCAGCGAGGGTGGGCACCAAGGTCTCCTGCGCGAGACGCCCAAGTGTACGCAGCGACGGCGACGGCGAAGCCGAGCCAGCGCAAAAATACGCGACGCACCCGTTTCTTTCGTCCCGCGCAGAGCAGAACCCTTTATACGCATTTAATTCATATACTTATGACGACTTTCTCACGTGATCGTCATACACCTTGTCGCGGCAAGCGACCGGGAAACCCCGATCAACAGGGCGGAAACGTCATCGACCGCCCCAAGCCCTTCGTGCTACGTTTTTCGCGTGGATCCGAGCCAAGTCGCCGTCCGCCCCGCGGGTGGCATCGCCAAGCCAGGTTTCGAGGGAGCTTCCCGTCATGCCTCTCACGCGTCGCGAGTTTCTCAAAGTCACAGGTCTGGGCCTGGCTGCCGGCAGTCTCGGCATGCTCGGCTTCGGCGCCTCCGGTGTGGCGCAGGCCGCCGCGGTACGACCCTTCAAGCTGGCCCACGCCACCGAGACACGTAACACGTGTACGTACTGCTCGGTCGCCTGCGGCATCCTCATCTACAGCATGGGTGACCGGGCCAAGAATGCCCTCTCCAACATCATCCATATCGAGGGCGATCCCGATCATCCGGTGAACCGCGGCACGCTATGCCCGAAGGGTTCCGCGCTGCTCGATATCGTGCATGCCCCTACCCGCCTGACCGCACCGCGATACCGAAAACCGGGTGGGACCGAGTTCGAGGAAGTCTCCTGGGACTTTGCCCTGGACCGCATCGCCAAGCTGATGAAGGAGGACCGCGACAAGCACTTCATCACGCAGAACGCGGCCGGCACCACCGTCAACCGCTGGACCAGCATGGGCATGCTGGCGGCGTCGGCCTCGTCCAGCGAAACAGCCTTCCTCACCTGGAAGGTCGCCCGCTCCCTCGGCATGGTGGTGTTCGACAACCAGGCGCGCGTCTGACACGGACCGACGGTGGCCAGTCTGGCCCCATCATTCGGTCGTGGTGCGATGACGAACACCTGGCAGGACATCCGTAACGCCAACGTCGTCATCGTCATGGGTGGCAACGCCGCCGAAGCGCATCCCTGCGGTTTCAAGTGGGTGATCGAAGCGAAGATCGAGAACGGCGCGAAGCTCGTCGTGGTCGACCCGCGCTTCACGCGCACGGCCTCGGTCGCGGATTACTACGCCCCGATCCGTCCCGGCACGGACATCGCGTTCCTCAGTGGCGTGATGCATTACCTGCTGGAGAAGGACGCCATCCAGCATGCCTATGTGCGTGCGTATACCAACGCCAGCCTGCTGGTGGCGGACGGCTTTGCCTTCGAGGACGGCCATTTCAGCGGCTTCAACGCGGAAACCAACAGCTACGACAAGGCGACCTGGAACTACGATCTCGACGAACAGGGCTTCGCGAAAGCCGATGACACCTGGCAGAACCCGCGCTGCGTGATCAACCTGCTCAAGCAGCACGTGTCCCGGTACACCCCGGAAATGGTCTCGCGGATCACCGGCACGCCGCAGGACAAGTTCCTCCACGTGTGCGAGCTGATCGCGAGCACGGCGGCGCCGGACAAGGCGATGACCAGCCTGTTCGCGCTGGGCTGGACGCAACACTCGGTCGGCGCACAGAACATCCGTGCGATGGCGATGGTCCAGCTGTTGCTGGGCAATATCGGCGTAGCCGGCGGTGGCATGAACGCGCTGCGCGGGCACTCCAACATCCAGGGCCTGACCGACATCGGCCTGCTGTCCAACCAGATGCCGGGTTACCTGAGCCTGCCGACGGACAAGGAAGCCACCTTCGACGACTACATGAAGACCAAGCTGTTCAAGCCGCTGCGTCCGGGCCAGACCAGCTATTACCAGAACTACGGCAAGTTCGTCGTCAGCCTGCAGAAAGCACTCTGGGGCGATGCGGCGACGAAGGAGAACAACTGGGGTTACGACTGGCTGCCCAAGCTCGACATACCGCTTTACGACATCATCAAGGCCTTCGAGATGATGAACAACGGCCAGATGACGGGCTACATCTGCCAGGGCTTCAATCCGCTGCAAGCCTTCCCGGATCGCGGCAAGATCCGCCGCGGCCTGAGCAAGCTGAAGTTCCTCGTCACCATGGATCCGCTGGACACAGAAACCTCGCGCTTCTGGCAGGATTTCGGCCCGCAGAACCCGGCCAAACCCAGCGAGATACAGACCGAGGTGTTCCAGCTTCCGGTGACGTGCTTTGCCGAGGAGAACGGCTCGCTGGTCAACTCGGCGCGCTGGTTGCAGTGGCACTGGAAAGCCGCCGAGGGCCCGGGCAAGGCGATGTCCGATATCTGGATCATGAGCGGCATCTTCCACCGCCTGCGCGAGATGTATCGCAAAGAAGGTGGCGCCTTCCCCGACCCGATCCTCAACATCAGCTGGAAGTACACCGACCCACGCGCGCCGGATCCCGAAGAGCTGGCGAAGGAAATGAACGGCCGTACCCTGGCCGATCAGACCGACCCGGTCACCAACGCGGTGACCGCCAAGGCCGGGACCCTGCTCGACGGCTTCGGGCAACTCAAGGACGACGGCACCACGGCCTCGGGCTGCTGGATCTTCGCCGGCTCGTTCACCGAGAAGGGCAACCAGATGGCTCGCCGTGACGCCACGGATCCGCGCGAGCAAGGCATCGCGCCGAACTGGGCCTGGGCCTGGCCGGCAAACCGCCGCATCCTCTACAACCGCGCCAGCGCGGACCTGGAAGGCAAGGCCTGGAACCCGAAGAAGCCTGTCGTCGAGTGGAATGGCACGCGCTGGGCCGGCATCGATGTGCCCGACTACATCCCCACAACCAAACCGTCGGACAACGTCGGCCCCTTCATCATGAATGCCGAGGGGCTGGGACGCCTGTTCGCCCTCAACCTCATGGCCGAAGGACCGTTCCCGGAGCACTACGAGCCCTTCGAATCGCCGTCGGAGAACGTGCTGCATCCGAAGGTAAGCAACAACCCGGCGGCGCGCGTGTTTGCCGACGATCGCGCCTCGTTTGGCCATCGCAACGACTTCCCGTACGTCGCGACCACGTACCGCCTCACCGAGCACTTCCACTTCTGGACCAAGCACGCGCTGATCAACGCGATCCTCCAGCCCGAGGAATTCGTCGAGATCGGTGAGGTACTGGCGAAGGAGAAAGGCATCGCGCAGGGCGGCTGGGTCAAGGTCTCGTCCAAGCGCGGCGAGGTGATCTGCAAGGCCTATGTGACCAAGCGCATCAAGCCGCTGACCGTGGACGGCAAGCCGACTCATGTGATCGGCGTGCCCTTGCACTGGGGCTTCACCGGGCAGGCGCGAAAGGGCTATGGCGCCAATACGCTGACTCCGTCGGTCGGTGACGCCAACACGCAGACGCCGGAATTCAAGGCGTTCCTGGTCAATGTCGAACCCACCGCCGCACCGGTCACCTGAGGCGAACGTCATGTCGGATATGCAATCGCAAGACTACATCCGTCGCTCCGCCTCGACGATGACGCCGCCGATGACGCGAAGCCACGAGGACCAGGTGGCGAAGCTGATCGACGTGAGCCGCTGCATCGGCTGCAAGGCCTGCCAGTCCGCGTGCATGGAATGGAACAACCTGCGCCCGGAGATCGGTCACTTCGAAGGCTCCTACGAAAACCCCATGGATCTGGGGCCGAGTGTGTGGACGCTGATGAAGTTCGCCGAGTACGAGAACGAGAAAGGCAATCTCGAATGGCTGATCCGCAAGGACGGCTGCATGCACTGCGAAGACCCCGGATGCCTGAAGGCCTGCCCGGCGCCCGGGGCGATCGTCCAGTACGCCAACGGCATCGTCGACTTCATCAGTGACAAGTGCATCGGCTGCGGGTACTGCATCAAGGGCTGCCCCTTCGATATCCCGCGCGTAAGCAAGACGGATCACAAGTCGTACAAGTGCACGCTGTGCTCGGACCGTGTCGCCGTCGGTCTCGAACCGGCCTGCGTGAAAGCCTGTCCGACTGGCGCCATCATGTTCGGCTCCAAGACCGACATGACGAACTGGGCCGGCGAGCGCATCGAGGACCTGAAGTCGCGCGGCTTCGAGAATGCCGGCCTGTACGATCCACCCGAAGTCGGTGGCACGCACGTGATGTACGTGCTGCACCACGCGGACAAGCCATCGCTGTATTCCGGCCTGCCCGACAAGCCGCGCATCAGTCCAGTCGTCGAACTGTGGAAGGGCGTGATCAAGCCACTGGCCGTGATCGGCATCGCACTGGCTGCCGTGGGCGCCTTCTTCCATTGGGTCACCATCGGTCCGAACGAGGTGACCGAAGCGGACGAAGCCGAGGCCGACCGTGTGTTGCGCGAGGAAGAGAAGGAGGAGTCGACATGACCCGCCCCGATCGTGCCATCACCCGCTACACCACCTTGAACCGCGTCAATCACTGGATCAACGCCGGCTTGTTCATCCTGCTGGTGTTATCCGGGCTGTCGATGTTCCATCCGATCCTGTTCTTCCTGTCCGAGCTGTTCGGCGGTGGCCAGTGGGCGCGTGCGGCGCATCCCTGGTTCGGCGTGTCGCTGGTGATCAGCTGGATCGGCATGATCATCCAGTTCTGGCGATCGAACCTGCCGTCGAAGGATGACATCGCCTGGTCGAAGGCGATCGTCCACGTGGTGAAGAACGACGACGAGCACGTCCCACCGATCGGTCGAAACAACAGCGGACAGAAGCTGGTGTTCTGGTCGATGACGCTGTTGATCCCGGTGCTCTTCGTCACCGGCCTGCTGATCTGGGAAGTCTACTTCGGTGAGGCAACGTCCATCCCCGTGCAGCGCGTGGCCGTACTGATTCATAGCGCGGCGGCGATCTGCGCCATCCTGGTCTGGGTCGTGCACGTCTACGCGGCGATCTGGATCCGCGATTCCGTGCGCAGCATGACCCAGGGGTATGTGACGCCCGGCTGGGCGTGGCACCATCATCGCAAGTGGTTCTATCAACTGGCCGCGAGCCGTCGCGTCAGCAAGACCACGCCCAGGAAGAACCCGTGAAGCAAGCCGAGGCACCACCCGACAAGGCATGGAGCGGCCCCACCCACGCCGGCGTCAAGTCGCCCGCCCCGATCGTCATGCCGGACCTCGCCCGCCGTTTCGTCGTCACGGCGGCACGCCTGGATCACCTCGCTCCCGGTCACCCCATGGAGCCCTGGCTGCGCTTCGTCGCCCGCCTCGCCCGCGCCCAGCACGTCGTCGC
Organism: Luteibacter rhizovicinus DSM 16549; assembly: GCF_001887595.1. Lineage (NCBI taxonomy): Bacteria > Pseudomonadati > Pseudomonadota > Gammaproteobacteria > Lysobacterales > Rhodanobacteraceae > Luteibacter > Luteibacter rhizovicinus. The sequence continues at coordinate 3,838,442 of NZ_CP017480.1, read as the reverse complement.
CACGACCCTGGCCCCTGCAGCCGCGTTGAGCGCCGAAGACATCGCACGCGCCACGGAAGCACGCCTTCCCCCACTCGCCGCCGACGGCCACCAACGGTCCCCCGTCTGGCGCGACGCCCTGACCCGCCTCCTCGACCACCTTGTTGCGCCCAATGCGTCGGTAGGACCCAATGCACGTATGGGACTCAATGCACCTGTGGGAGCCGATTCATCGGCGATTCCCCCGCAGGGCGACGATCTCCCCCCAGCCACCCTCGCCCTCATAGATACCCTCCGCACCGCCGATCCCACCACCCTCGAAACCCTCGCCACCCACTTCCTCCGCGGCCACATCCCCGCCGCCGACACCGGCGCCACGGTCTTCATCGTCGCCGCCCTGCAGATCTACTTCACCGGCTCCGCGGCGCGCCTGTCCGCCGCCGACCTTCGGCTGCTGCAGGAACGCTCGCTCTGCCCCTGCTGCGGCTCGCCATCCATTGCCGGTGTGATCACCGCCAGCGGCATCATTCCCGGCACGCGTTATCTGCATTGTTCGATGTGCTCGACGGCCTGGAACCACACGCGCACCGTCTGCGTGACCTGCGCCGGCACCCGCAAGCTTTCCCTGCGGGGCATCGAGGACGACGGCGGCGTGGTCAAGGCCGAGGTCTGTGCGGAATGCCACACGTACAGCAAGCTCCTCTACCAACTCCACGACACGCAGCTGGACCCCGTCGCCGACGATCTCGCCTCGTTCGGCCTGGACCTGCTGGTCAGCGAGGAAGGTTTTGCCCGCCATGCGCTCAACCCCTTCCTGCTGACGGGAGACAGCGAGGACGATATCGGGTAAATACTCGGGGCATGGTCGAGCCCGCGTCGCATGCCCTTCGCCACCTTCCCGCCGTCGCCACCGTCCTGGCGACCACCGGTGCCGCCGCCCTGGTCGAACGCCACGGGCGTGTCGCGACCACCGAGGCGATTCGTCAGGTGATCGACGAGGCGCGCCACGCGCTACGAGCCATCCCGGCGGTGGCACCCGGCGCCGATGAACTCGCCGTGCGCGCAGGCGACCTTCTCGCGGCAAAGGCGCCCGGCATGCGACCGCTGTTCAACCTCACCGGGACCGTTCTTCACACCAACCTCGGTCGCGCCGTGCTGGCCGATGCCGCGGTCGACGCGGCGGCGAACGCGATGCGCCATCCCGTCGCCCTCGAATACGACCTCGACAGCGGCTCACGCGGTGAGCGCGACGATCACGTGCGCGGCCTGCTTCGCGAGCTGACCGGTGCCGAGGACGCCACCGTCGTCAACAACAACGCCGCTGCGGTGCTGCTGTGCCTGAACACCTTCGCCCTGCGTCGTGAGGCGATCGTGTCGCGCGGCGAACTCATCGAGATCGGCGGCGCGTTCCGCATGCCTGACATCATGCTGCGTGCCGGTGCCGACATGGTCGAAGTCGGCACGACCAACCGCACGCATGCGGCCGACTATCGCAACGCCTTGAGCGAACGCACCGGGCTCGTGCTCAAGGTGCATACCTCGAACTATCGGATCCAGGGCTTCGTCGCGGAAGTGGGTGCGCGCGAGCTGGCCGGCATCGCGGACGCGGCAGGCGTGCCGCTGCTCAACGACCTCGGCTCGGGCAGCCTTGTCGATCTGTCGCGCTACGGCCTGATGAAGGAACCGACAGTGCGTGAGGCCGTGGCCGAAGGCGCGCGGCTGGTCACGTTCTCCGGCGACAAGCTGCTCGGTGGCCCGCAGGCCGGCTTCATCGTCGGCGACCGCGCCTTGATCGCCGAGATCAACCGCAATCCGCTGAAGCGCGCGCTGCGGGTGGACAAGATCCGGCTGGCGGCGATCGAAGCCACCCTCGCGCTCTACCGCGATCCGGACCGCCTCGCCGAACGACTGCCCACCCTGCGCTATCTCTCCCGGCCCCACGCCGACATCGACGCTCAGGCCCGACGCCTGCTACCCGCCGTCGCGAAGATCGTCGGCACCGCGTTCGCGGTCGACGTCGGCGACTGCCAGAGCCAGATCGGCTCCGGCGCCTTGCCGCTGGATACGCTCGCCAGTGCGGCGCTGCGTCTTCGTCCGCACGGAAGCCAGGAGCTGCTCGACCCCCTGGCCGCCGCCCTGCGTGCGCTGTCGCATCCGGTGATCGGCCGCGTGTCCGAAGGTGCCTTGCTCATGGATCTGCGCTGCCTGGATGAGGCGGACGAAGCCACCTTCCTCGCCGCACTGGGTGAGCTCGACACCACCGCCCTTCTCGCTGCCCGGCCATGATCGTCGGCACGGCTGGTCACGTCGACCACGGCAAGACGTCCCTGGTCAGGGCGCTTACCGGTGTCGATGGCGATCGCCTGAAAGAAGAAAAAGTCCGCGGGATCACGATCGATCTCGGCTTCGCCTACCTGCCACTGGCGGATGATCAGATACTCGGCTTCATCGACGTGCCCGGCCACGAGCGCTTCGTGCATACCATGGTCGCGGGCGCCGCTGGCATCGACATCGCGCTGTTGGTGGTCGCGGCCGACGATGGGGTGATGCCGCAGACGCGCGAGCACCTGGCGATCCTCGACCTGCTCGGCACACGGCGGTCCGTGATCGCGCTGACCAAGATCGACATGGTGACCGCCGAGCGCCTTGCCGAGGTCACAGCGCAGATTCGCGACGTCACGAAGGCAAGTGCCCTGGCGACAGCCGATATCCTGCCTGTCTCGTCGGCCACCGGCGACGGCATCGACGCGCTTCGCGAGCGACTCATGGCCGAGGCACGCTCCCTCGAGGAGCGCAGCCACGCGGGACGCTTCCGCCTCGCCGTCGATCGCGTGTTCACCTTGCCCGGCATCGGCCTGGTGGTCACCGGCATCGTGCTCTCCGGCGTCGTGCATGTGCGTGATGCGGTCACTGTCAGCCCGCCCGGCCTCAACGCGCGTGTGCGATCGCTGCACGCGCAGAACCGGCCGGTGGAGACCGCCCGCGCCGGTGACCGCTGCGCGCTCAACCTGACCGGTGACGGCCTCGCCAAGGATGCGATCCATCGTGGCGACATGGTCGTCGACCCGTTGCTTCATGCACCAACGATGCGACTCGATGCCCGGTTGCACCTGCTCGCGTCGGAGTCGAAGCTGATCGAGCCGTGGTTCGCCGTGCGCTTGCATCACGGCGCCGCTGAAGTCGGCGCGCATGTCGTTCCACTCGAGGGCCAGCATCTGCGCCCCGGCCGGACAGCCGACGTGCAACTCGTGCTGGACCGTCCAATCGCCGCCGCGGTCGGCGACCGCTTCGTGCTGCGCGATGTCTCGGCCCGGCGCACGATGGGTGGCGGCCAGCTGATCGATCTGCGCGCGCCCGAGAGGCATCGACGAACCCCGGTGCGCGAAGCCGAGCGTGCGGCGATGCGCCTCGACGATCCCGAGCGCAGCCTCGCGGCCTTGCTCGACGCCTCCTCGACGGCGCGCGATCTCGATGCGTTCGCTCGCGACCGGGCGTTATCGGCAGCAACACTGGAGGCCGTGATTGCAAGCCTCTCACCGCTGGTCTTCGAGACCGGCGACGCGCGTGTCGCCATCGGGGCGATGTCATGGGCGCATTTCGTCACCGCCGTGATCGAACGTTTGGAAGGCTTCCACACGGCGTACCCCGACCGGCAAGGCATGGCGCGCGAGGGCTTGCGCAAGGTCGTCAAGCCGGAGTTGTCCCCCTCCGCTTTCGCCATGGCCTTGCAGCACGCCGATCTTTCAGGAAGGGTGCGGCTCGATGGTGCGTTCGTTCGCCTCGCCAGCCATGTGATGCAGTTGAGCCCGGCGCACGAGCGCCAGTGGGCCGCTGTCGCGCCTTTGCTCGGCGGTGAGGCACGCTTCCGGCCGCCGCGCGTGCGCGACATCGGCCGCGAGCTGTCGATACCGGAGGCGGACGTTCGGCAGCTGCTGAAGCTCGCCACGCGCATGGGCGATGTGGATGAGATCAGCCACGACCATTTCTTCCTGCGCACGACGGTGCACGAGATGCTGCAGATCGCCGCGGACATCGAGGCCACGGATGTGGAGGGATGGCTGACCGCCGCGCCGTTTCGCGACCGGCTCGATTGCGGCAGGAAGGTGGCCATCCTCATCCTGGAGTTTTTCGACCGTCATGGCGTCATGCTCAAGCGCGGCACGCTGCGAAGGATTCAGCCGCGTTATCTGGATCTTTTCGCCCCGACCACGTAGCGTTCCCCTCCATGGAAGAGCATCGTCCCCGGTGGGGCGTCCGGACTTCAAATCCGGGTGAGGCAGCCAGTCTGTCTCGGGTGGGTTCGACTCCCATGCTCTTCCGCCATCTCGCCGGCCGCGCGTCAGCTGACCTCGATACCCGGGCTCCCCGTCATGACGCTGCCGATGATGCTGGCGCGCGCATAACCCGCGGCCTCGATCATGTCGCGCAGCGCGACGGCGCGTTCCGCCTGGCAAGCCACCAGCAGGCCGCCCGAGGTTTGCGGATCGGTGAGCAGGTCGCGGCGCCACGGGGGCAGCTCGCCAGGCAACGTCACGCCCTCGCCGTAGCTGTCCCAGTTGCGTTTCGATGCGCCAGTAATGAAACCCGCTTCGGCCAGCGCCTTGGCCTGATGGAAGAACGGCACACGGGCCTCGTCGATCGCGATACGCACGCCGCTGCCCCGCGCCATCTCCAGGGCATGGCCGAGCAGCCCGAAGCCGGTGACGTCGGTGATCGCATGCACCTCATCCAGCTTGCCCAGTTCGTGACCCACGCGATTGAGCAGCGTGGTCGACGCGATCAGCTCGTCGTAGGCGTCGGTCGGCAGCACCTGCTTCTTGAACGCGGCGGAATACACACCAACACCGATCGCCTTGGTGAGGATCAGCACGTCGCCTGGTCTCGCGCCGGTGTTCCGGCGAACGTTGGATGGCGAGCAAAGCCCGATCGCCGCCAGTCCGTAGATGGGCTCGGCCGAGTCGATCGAATGCCCGCCCGCGACCGGAATGCCCGCTTCGGCGCAGATCGCTTCGCCGCCGGCGAGGATCGCCCGCACCGTGTCGATTTCGATCTTGCCCAGCGGCATGCCGAGAATCGCCAGGGCCATGATCGGCTTGCCGCCCATGGCATACACATCGGAAAGCGCGTTGGCCGCGGCGATGCGGCCGAAGTCGTGCGGGTCGTCGACCACGGGCATGAAGAAGTCGGTGGTGGCGATGACACAGGTGTTTTCATCGACCTGCCACACCGCGGCATCGTCGCTCGACTCGTTGCCGACGAGCAGTTGCGCGAACGGCATGGCGGCCGGCTTGTCGGCAAGCAATTGCTGGAGCACGGAGGGTGCGAGTTTGCAGCCACATCCGCCGCCATGGGCAAGTTCAGTCAAGCGCGTACAAGTCATGGAAAACTCCACCAAAGTCGCGGTGGCGCGACGGAGGGATTCTGCGGCAGCATAACCATAGACGAATGTCCGGGAGGATGACATGCCTGTCGCTCTGCGTAGTACCCGTACCGTGCGCTGGTCCGTCTTTCTCCTCCTGGCCGTCGCTGGCCTCTTCTACGTAAAGTGGTTCCCCTATTACGGACGCGCCTTCGACGCCGCGTCGCACCATTCCATCGGCAAGTCGATCCTGATGGGCGACGCCTCGAGCGCGCCCGACCCGTCGTGGAGCGCCGCGCTGGGTTATGCCGTCGCTTACGGCAAGGCCATCTGGAAGGCCATGGTCCTGGGCCTGCTGCTGGGCTCGGCCCTTCAGGCCCTGATTCCGGCGAGCTGGGTGCAGCGCGCGCTGGGCAGTTCCAGCTTTGCCGGCACGGTGGCCGGAGGCCTGATGGGCATCCCCGGCATGATGTGCACCTGTTGCGCCGCGCCCGTCGTAGTGGGATTGCGCAAGCAACGTGCGGCGGCCGGACCCTCTGTCGCGTTCTGGCTGGCCAATACGATGTTGAACCCGGCGACCCTGGTGTTCACCGGCTTCGTGCTCGGCTGGAACTGGACCTTGCTGCGTATCGTGTTGAGCGTGCCGATGGTCTTCGGCCTGGGCTATCTGGCGAATCGCTTCGTCACCGACGCCAGCACGGTGCGCGCCACGACGGCGCCTGCCGACCGCGCATCCGACAACCTGGCATCCGACAACGAAGGCCAGTCCCTAACCGAGATCGGTCGCCGGTGGCTCACCGTCTTCGTGCGGATGACCGTGCGCCTGATCCCCGAATACATCGTGATCGTGCTGCTACTCGGTGCCGCACGCGCCTGGATGTTCCCGCACGTGGGGCCGGCCGTCGGTGAGCAGTGGTTCTGGATCCTCGCCCTCGCCGTGGCAGGGATGCTCTTCGTCATTCCGACCGCCGGTGAAGTGCCGATCGTGCAGGCGATGCTGGCCCTTGGCATGGGCGTGGGGCCGGCAGCGGCCCTGCTCTTCACCTTGCCGCCGGTAAGCCTGCCGTCGATGGCGATGCTGGGGCGTTCCCTGCCCCTACGCCTGCTGCTGTCGCTTGCCGCCGCCGTCGTTGCCTTCGGCGTCCTGGCAGGGCTGATTGCCGCAGGCCTCGACATGCGTTGACGATCGTCCACCGATTTACGGTCGTACTTCCACCCACTGACCGCGCCAGTCGGGCGCGTCGAACGGATCCGCAAAATACTGCGTTTCGTGCGCCACCTTGCCGTCGCGGAACTCCATGATGCTCACGGTGAAGGCGCGCTTGCCCTCGTACGTGATGATGTACTCCGTCACCCAGAGGTGCTCCTGCCCGACGATCCGTCGCACCTTGAATCCCGATGGCTTGCCCGGATGGTGGCTGCGAAGTGCCTGGAGGTTGTGACGTCCGTGGATGATCTCTCCCGACTGCGGGTACTCGCAGATGGCGTCTTCGTGATAGATCAGGTGTTCGGCGAACTGATCGCCTGCCGCGGACGCGGCCCAGTGCTCGTCGATCGCCGAGCGGATGTCGAGCTCGTTCATCCCGCACCTCCCAAGACAGAAACGGTCTCGCCCGACGCTAGCACTTTCCCCTCATCGCGGACATCAACCCAAGGTATGGCCTGAAAATGCTCCGCGAGCCGCTATCCGGAGGGATACTGCGACGGTATGTCGAAGAGAACGCCTATATGAAGACCCTCGCCTTACTTGCCGCCGGAATGATCATGGCTTCCCTGGCTCACGCCGATCCGCTTCCCTCCAGCAACGCCACGACGACCTACCATCGTGTCACCGTCGATGGCGTGGGCGTGTTCTACCGCGAGGCCGGACCCAAGGACGCGCCGGTGCTGGTGCTCCTGCACGGCTTTCCCTCGTCGTCGCGCCAGTTCGACAGCCTCATCCCGCTGCTAGCCACGCGCTATCACCTGATCGCACCGGACTATCCCGGGTTCGGCCAGAGCGACGCGCCGGACCCGGCGACGTACACGTACACCTTCGATCATCTGGCCGAGACCACTAACGGGCTGCTCGAACAGCTGGGCCTGAAGAAGTATTCGCTGTACCTGCACGACTACGGCGGCCCGGTGGGCTTCCGCATCATGCTCAAGCATCCCGAGCGCGTGCAGGCACTGATCGTCTCCAACGCGAACGCGTACCAGGAGGGCCTGGGCAAGAAGTGGGCGCTCATCGCCGAGTACTGGAAAGATCCCAGGGCACATCCGGAGGTCTTCGCCAACTTCGTTTCGCAGACGGCCACCGAGCAGCGACACACGGCGGGTAGCTCGCACCCCGAGCGGTACAACCCGGACACCTGGACCGACGAGTTCGCCCACCTGTCGCGCCCCGGCCAGCACGAGATCCAGTCGGCGCTGTTGTACGACTATCGGAACAACGTCGCCTCCTATCCGGCCTGGCAGGCCTGGCTGCGCGAGCACAAGCCACCGACCCTGGTGGTCTGGGGCAAGTACGATCCCTCGTTCATCGGCCCGGGCGGGGACGCCTACCAGCGCGACGTGCCCAAGGCCGAGGTTCATCTGCTGGATGCCGGCCATTTCCCATGGGATGAGAAGGTCGACGAGATCGCTGCCCTGGTCCTCGCTTTCCTGGACCGCCAGCCTCGCTGAACAGGGCATGCAAGCCGGCGCCGGGGAAGCCTCCCGACGCTTATACTATGTGACTCGTTTGTTTCACTACGTACCCAAAAACATGTTGAGAAGTGACCAAGTTCTCGTCACCGTCGGCACGGCCTGCACCCTTTCGGCCGTGGGCTCGACGGAAACCTACCAGGCCCTCGTGGCCCAGTCGGACGAATTCTTTCCCCTCGCCGCGTTCGACGCCGGCCTGGTGGAGATCGACCCCGAGGCGGCCAGCGCCGCCGACGGCATGCGCTGGGCCACCGGCGACCTTGCTGGCGAGCCGGTCACGCTGGAGGAGCTCAAGCGCCTGCACGGCGACGCCCTCCGTGCCAACAGCGGCATCCGGCACGTGCCCGGTGTGCGCGAGCTGGCCCCGCGCGTGGTCACCGATATCGCCGCCCCGCTGCCACACGATCTGGAAACGGTCGGTCTGCGCCGTCTGGCCGGCCTGCGCTACGAGGACATCCGTGGTTCCGGGCTCAAGGACATGCACGGCCTTTTCCAGGACGATCCGCTCCTCAGCCCTTCGCTACAGGCGCAACTCTTTGCCTACGGTGCCCTGGGTGCGCTCGCCGGCCTGCCGCGTCCGCTGTCCGAGCTGGTCCCGAACCCGTTCGACTTCCGCGTCGCCACGGCGACGGCCTTCGGTGGCATGGATGCGCTTGGCCAATGGCTGCGTCCGGATGCGCCGCTGCCCGAAGGCGGCATCCCCAAGGACACCTTCGCGGTGCGCCTTGCTCACTCGCTCGGCTCGCATGGACCGGCACTGGTCTCGACCATGCTCGCGCCGAGCTACAGCATCAGCCGCGTACTGAAGAATCCCGAGCTGCGCGAATCGCTGCGTTCGGACGATATCGGCTACACACGCGTGCCGCAGGCGCCGATGACGGCCGTGGGCGCGTGTGCGTCCAGCCTCATCGCACTGGCCGATATCGCGCCGCAAATGCTGTTCGACTATCCCGGTTTCCACAAGCCGCAGATGGTGCTGCTCACCGCGGCCGATGCCGCCCTGCAGCCGCGTTACGGCATCCTCGAGGCTTTCGGCGGTGGCGCACTCATGACCGGCGACAAGCTGGCCATGAAGAACGCCGCGCATGCCGATGGCAACGTGCGCAGCGTGCACGACTCGCTCGCCCCCTTCGACATCGACGCGGACGGTACCGTGGTCGGCCACGGTGGCTCGGGCTTGCTGGTCACGACGCTCGAGTTCGCCTTGCGCAACCAGCTGGACATCACCTCGATCATCGTCGGCTGGGGCCAGAGTGGCGAAGCCGGCGGCAAGGCGCATTTCGCCGGCGTCGGCTTCGGCGGCGAGAACGCACTGGTCCAGGCACTGGACATGGCCTTCGAAGGCCACGGCTACGGCGTCGACGATTTCCAGTACCTCGCGGCACATGCCACCGGAACGCGCACCAATTCCAAGACGGATCTCGGCACGGCACTCGCGGGCCTGCGTGGTGCCGCGCAGCGCCAGGGCCACACCGATGACTTGCCGCGTCTCTTCGTCGGCACGCCCAAGGCGGTCGGCGACGGTCACACCATGGGCGAGACGGGCCTGAAGGCCATGTCGCAGGCGGTGCAGTTCGTGCTCGGTCGCACCGCGCCGGGCGTGCCCACGCTACGTCGCCTGGATCCGGATCTCGCTGAAATCGCCAGTCACTTCCATCTGCAGGCCGAGCCTTCGCCCGGCAATGCCAATGGCGGCGCGATCTGCGCTACCCAGGGCTTTGGCGGCTACAACGGCGCCGTCGCGCTTCGTTCGGCCACGGCCGAAGCGTTTGCACGCTACCAGTGCGATGCCGATGTGCTGGCCGCCTATCTCGCCGCATGGCCGACCATCCGCAGCGAGCGCGAGAAGCGTGAGCGTGTAGCGCGACGTGGACCGAAGCTGGCCCTGGCGATGGCCGAGAAGCATCGCTGGGCCGGGTTGGACTGACGTCAAGGCACCACGTCCGGCGAATTCGCCGGACGAAACGATGCGTTCATGACATGCCGCGGTACACCGTTCGTCGCTGGGGCAGCCTTGAGCCGTGCCAGTGACGATACATCGTGCTTCAGGTAAGCATCCAGGAAGTAGAGCGTATAGCGGGCAACCCACACATAGCCGGCGCTGCCCTCTTCCCACGTGTATCCCGGTATTTCGTCGTCGACGTAATGCGTAGGCCGACGCTCGAGCATCGAGCTGAACTGCTGATGCGCCATGGCAAACATCTCCACCGTCAGAAGGTCGCCATGCGTCCACGCATTGAGCACGCTCGGCCCGATGTTCTCCGGCGCACTGAGTTGGCTGGCAATGATTTCAAGCGTGATTTCCCCACGGGTGAAAGCCAGCAGTGGAATATGCATCTTCTCGGGATGCACGTAGTCGGCCCGCTTCACCAGTCCCGGGAAGTAACGCATGCTTCCGTCGAGGGCGACGAGCGCGTCGATGCGCTCGTCGCGTGCCGCAGCGAAGAGATCCGCGAGACCGCCCCAGCTGAAAGCGGCGACAGCAATGGCTGACATGTCACTATCGGAAAGCGTCTTCGCATAGTCGATCAGGAAGGAAATATCGCGCGCCTGCGCTTCGATGCCTGGCAGGTCATCGGTCATGTCGAGGGTGTCCGCACCCATGCTCGGGCTAGCGATGACTATGTAGCCGTGGCTTGCGAGGTACTCGCAAATATCCGCATTTTCCCACGACACCGACGAATCACTCGGCGCATAGATGACCACGGGATACCGGCCCTGCGCGGGGCTTGCGTTGCGTATCGCACGTAGGCGCCCATCGAGTGATTCGCCCACACGAGACATCCACTTCGTATGAAGTTCGGGTTCTGAAACCGTCAGCCGCACGTAATCGCCTACGGTCATCGGCGGCGATGTATTCGTCAGGGCCGGATACCAGACCAGCGTCTGTAACGGGCGGCTGTGTGCCTTGCCGAACGCACGCGATGTGTCGCGCAGATCGGCTACACGAAGACCGACAGCAAACCTACCCGGCTCTTCCGCGAACGTGAACGGAGAGCTCTTCGCCATCCCGCTCGCAGCCGTTGCCGGAGCACACATGCCGATCATGATGACAGCAAGCAGGACCTTCCCCATCATGGCAAACACTCCCTTGGTTGCCCGAGTATCGGAGCCTGAGTCCTGGTGTGGACCTGCTGGAAGTCATCCATGACTTCACACACCTTCGATTGACCATGACACGCGTATCGCCGAGGGTTGACGGTATTGCCCCTGTTCCGGCCCATCGCATGCACCGTATCTTCGTACGCCTCGCCCAGACCTGCCTGCTGCTCGTCACACTCGCCGCCACGCCGATTTTTGCCCAGGATGCCGCGACAACCGCCACCCTTTCACCCGCCGACGCGCGCCGTGCGGCGGAGGTGCTGCAGGACGAGCACAAGCGCGCCGAGGCGATCCGCACGCTGCAGGCGATTGCCGCGGGGGCATCGGGGTCCGTCGCCGCTCCGGCAGCGGCATCGTCGACGGCCGTCTCGACCGGCGCCACCGCAGCGACCACCGCTATCCCGCTGCAACAGGACGGACTGATTGCCCGCATGCTTCGCCGCATCGGTCACTGGGAGGACGGACTGGGCAGCCAGCTCGCCCAGCTCCGACGTGTGGCCGGCGCCCTCCCCGATGCCGCCAGGCAGACCGCGAGCAACGTGGCGCATGGCGAGCAGCGCGCCTTGCTGGGTCGGCTGGTACTCGTGCTTGCGCTGGTTTTCTGCCTCGGTCTGGCCAGCGAGGGGGGCCTCCTCCGCCTGCTCGCCCGTCCCCGACGCGGCCTGCTCGCGCACGCGGAAGACGCCGATGCGCGCGCACGTGCCGAGCTCACTCCGTCGCCTGCGCCGCCGTCATCCGGGATGCGTCCCGAAGTGTCCACCGTCTCCGGGGCGGGCGTCCAGCCCGTCGCCGCCGACGTGGCCCTGATACGGACGCAACGCGAAGGTATCGAGCACGTCGAGGCCGTGCCTGTCGAAGCGGGCCAGGGTGCTGCGGGCGGGTCACCCGCCGCCGACCTTCCATCCGATGCTCCTGACGGCACGGCCACCGGCCCCGTGAGGCACGAGCCCACGGATCACTGGCGCACGTTGCGTCATCTTCCCTTCGCCCTGGCGAGCCTTCTGCTGGATATCGTCCCCGTCGCGGTGTTCTTCATCGTGGCCGGCCTGCTGCTGCGCTGGATGAACGACGATCCGCGCATCGACAGCATTGCCAGCGCCTTCATCGACGGCTATGTCACCGCGCGCATCGGCATGTCGCTGCTGCGTCTTCTCGTCTCTCCGGTGGGTCACGGGCTGCGTCTGATTCGGGTCGGCGAACTTACGGCGGGTCAGGTGATCGCCTGGCTTCGCGCCATCCTGATCATAGGAACGGTCGGCTTCGCGCTCGCTAACGCACTCACGCAGCTCGGCGCATCCGACGAGCAGCGTCTTGCCCTGATCAAGGTGATCTCGCTGGCGATGCACATCCTGCTGGTCGTGCTGCTGTTCAAGGTTCGGCGACCCGTGGCGGCGGCGATCGCCGGTGCGCCGACGGACGCCGGCCCCCTCGCCACCTTGAGGCACTGGTTGGCGGAGGTGTGGGCCGTGCTGGCCGCCGTGGTGGTCATGGGCGCCTGGTTCGTCTGGGCGCTCGGTGTCGAGGATGGCTTCCCTAAACTCCTGCACTTCGTCGGCGTCACCGCGGCGGTCGTGATCGGCGCACGCATCGTCGCCGTCCTGGTGCTCGGAGGCGTGAGCCACCTGTTCCAGCCGGCGGCGGACACGGAGGCCGGGAACGCGCACGCACAACGTTATTACCCGCTCGTGCGTGCCATCGTCACGACCCTTCTGGTCGCCTGCTCCGTCATCGCCCTACTCCAGGCCTGGGGTGTGGACGCCCTCGACTGGTTCTCGCGCGGCACGATCGGGCGCAGCCTCGCCTCCGCGATCGTCACGATCCTCGTCGCCGCGACGATCGCCATCCTGGTCTGGGAAGCCGCCAATGCCAGCGTCGAGCGGAGGCTCTCACGCTGGAAGGAGGCGGGCGACATCGTCCGTGCCGCGCGTCTGCGCACCTTGCTGCCGATGCTGCGCACCTGCCTGCTCGTTGCGATCGTGCTGATCGTCGGCCTGACGGTACTCAACCAGATCGGCGTCAACACGACACCGTTGCTGGCGGGCGCAAGCATCATCGGTGTCGCCGTGGGTTTCGGCTCGCAGAAGCTGGTGCAGGATTTCATCACCGGGATCTTCCTGCTGATGGAGAACGCGATGCAGGTCGGCGATACGGTGACGGTCGGCGATGTGTCGGGCACCGTGGAGTACCTGTCGATCCGCACCGTTCGCCTGCGCGGCGGTGACGGCTCGCTCTACATCGTTCCCTTCAGTTCAGTGACCACGGTGAACAACACCAATCGTGGCATCGGCAACGCCGCCATGCGTGTCGCCGTCGCTTACGAGACCGATGTCGCGCGTGCGATCGCCGAACTCAAGGCCATCGGCGCGGGCCTGCGCGCCGATCCGGCGTTCGCGCCGCAGATCCTCGCCGACATGGAAGTCTGGGGCGTGGACGCGGTGGATGGCGGCATGTTCGCGCTGGCCGGACAGATCAGCTGCACGGACAAGGGGCGCTGGGGTGTCCAGCGTGAGCTCAACCGACGCATCCTGGAGCGCTTCCGCGAGGTCGGTATCGTCATATCGAATCCACGTAGCAACCTGCTTCTGGAAGCGAAGCCGGCCGGGCCGGAGCCGGAGCCGGCGTGATTGTGCGATAAGCTCTTGCTCCATGAGCCACGTCGAGCCCGATCCTCGCATGATGCCTAACCGCCACCCCGTTCCCGACGAATGGCGAGCGTTCGGGGTGGTCGACGTGCAGTCCGTCGACCTTGGCTGGAAGCAGCCATCGGTGCCGCCAGCGGTGTTGATTACCTACGATGTCGACGCGTTTGACGTCGAGGCCTTCGGGCGGCTTGGTGTGGCGACGCCGGCGAGTATCGGGCGGAGTGTGACCAAGCGGCAGGCTGAGTTTTTGATGGGGCGGTTGGCTGCGAGAGCGGCTATCGATGGCTTGGTGGGACGAAGGGGCGAACACCCATCGCCGATGAATCGGCTCCAGCAGGGGGCGGATGGGAGCTCGGGTAGCCATGCACGGGATGCGATCGGCATCGGTGCCTCGCGGCAGCCGATCTGGCCTGCGGGCGTGGTCGGCAGCATCTCCCATGCCGGGCGTTACGCGGCGGCCGTGGTCGCAAGGTCGGCTAATGAGGCTGGCATCACGGGGATCGGCATCGACATCGAACAGCGGATCTCTGCGGAGACACGCGAATCGGTCGAAGGGACCGTCGTGACCGACGCCGAGCGATCCTTCCTGCACGGGATGGACAGCGAACTGCCCTACGACATGCTGTTGACCATTGCCTTCTCGGCCAAGGAAAGCTTCTTCAAGGGAAGCTTCGCCAGCGTGGGCACGTATTTCGACTTCGACGCCGTGAATCTGGTAGCACTGGACGTTGCCACCGGGAGCCTCGAACTGGCCCTCACTCGCACGCTCGCACCTACCCTCCCTCAGGGACGTCGATTCACGCTTCGTGCCCAGTGCATCGATGCCGACACCATTCTTACCAGTTTCGTCTGGTAACGGTGGCACGCGGTCCGTCAGGCGCCTCAGGCAGCTCGCCCCAATCGCAAGGACGTGATGCGCAGAAGCACGGCGGCGATGCCGACGGGCCACACGATCCACATCATGCCAACGGCATAGAGCGCGAGCGCAGCGAACAACAGGGCGACAAACACGTATTCGGCAAGCCACGCCCAAGCGCGCCGCCGCGACACGCTCGGCGTGTGGTTCGCAACCAGCGCCGGATACCCCCAGGTAAGCGCAAGCGCGAAATACGTGGCCGACAACACGATGGCGTAAGCCACCATGCCAGCACGTGACGCATCGTCGATGTTGACGAGGAAGAAGCGGACAACCACCGGCAACAGGCCGATCATGCTCAGCAAAAGCAGGTTGAGCCAGGTCGTCGGCGTATCCACCGAATGCAGGTGCGCGAGATTGCGACGATGGGCGACCCACACCGCGGCGATCAACAGGAAGCTCATGAAATAGACGGCCAACGGCATGGCCCATACCTGGAACAAGGTCTTGCCGGCTTCCATCTCCGGATGAAGCTCGACCGCCGACAACGTCAGCGCGATGGCGAACACGCCATCGGACATCATCACCAGCCGATCCAGATGACGAAGCCGCACGCGCTCGTCCGCCTGCCGCAACGATTCCGTATCCATGCCTTCCTCCCCGTGATTAGCCCCGCCCCATCATGCCGCAACAACCATCGCTCTTGTAGGAGGTGCGCGTCCGGTTGCCAGGTTGACGGGTTGCCCGGTGGCTCAATCCGCCAGCCGGAAGAACGCCATCTGCTCGGACAGGCCTTGTGCCAGTTCCAGCGACGTTCGGCTTGCGGCGCTCGCCTCCTCGGCCAACGCCGCATTCCGCTGGGTAGCATCATCCAGCGCGGACACCGCCTGCACGACCTGATCGACACCGGAGGCCTGTTCGTTCGAGGCCGCGGCGATCTCGGCGATGATGGTCGCGACACGTGCGGCACCCTGGTGGATCTCTTCCAGCGAACGACCCGTCGAGCGAACCAGTTCCGCACCGGCCGTGACGCTTTCGCCGGTCTCCGCGGCGAGCTTGCGGATATCGCGCGAGGACGTCGCACTTCGCTGGGCAAGACGGCGCACCTCGGCCGCGACCACGGCGAAGCCCAACCCGTGATCGCCCGCGCGTGCCGCTTCCACGGCGGCGTTCAGGGCGAGGAGATTGGTCTGAAACGCGATCTCGTCGATCAGTCCGGCGATATCCGAGATGCTGCCCGTCGCTGCCTGGATGCGTTGCATGCCCTCCTCCGCCGATCGCGCGACGTCGGCCGCGCGCCTGGCATCCGTATGAAGGTCGCGGGTCATCGTCGAGGCGACGCGGGCACCTTCGGAGTTCTGCCGCACCGAGGCCGCCATCTGCTCCATGGACGCCGCGGTTTCTTCGAGCGAGGCGGCCTGGGACTGTGTGCGTTGGGACAAGTCGTCTACGCCCTGCGAAATCTCGGCGGCGGCCATCGACACGCTCCTGGCTCCCTGGCGAACCTGATCGACCACCGAGGCCAACGTCCTGTCCATGGCACCGAGGGAACGCAGCGTATCGCTCAGTTCGTCGTCGCCACTGACCTCCAGATGGTGATTCAACGCACCCTCGCTGATTTCCGAAGCGAGCTTGCTCGCCACGCGCAGCGGTGCCATGACGGAGCGCAGCAGCAACCAGCCGGCGACGCACAACACGATGAGCCCCGCCGCGGTAATCAGCAGGCTGGTCACGATGGCGCGGCCATGGCGGCCCTGGGCACCGGCGAACTGGTCGCCCGCGGCCTTCTCGTTGAGTGTCACGTTACGCAGGATGGCCGCACTCTCGCGATCGAACGCGGCGGCGAGGTCGTGCAGCGCGAGATCGCTCGCTTCCTTGTGCTTGCCATCGCGGAGCAAGCCGAGCGACTGGGTCATCAGTGGACCCACGGCCTGACGTGCAACCTCGAACTCGTGCGCCGCGCTTTCCTCGTCCGCCGAACGCAGGCTCTCGCTGCGGTAAGACTGCCAGCGCGTGTCGATATCGTGGTCCAGCGTGCCAATGAGGCGCGATGCGCCTTCCGCTGCATCCGCCGTCGCGAACAGCAGCGCACGGCTGACCGCACCACGTTGGGTCGCGATCGCCGCACGGATATGCCCCACCTGCGCCACGGGCAGGAGGTTGCGGTGAAAGGTGGTGTCCAGATCCCCAAAGGTGGCGTTCAGGGCCATCAGGCCCACGCCGCCCAACGCCAGTGCGATCACGAAGCCGACGCTCATGGCGGCGAAAATCTTGCGTCCTACAGTAAATCGCATCGTGCGTTTCTTCCGAGAAAAGGTGATGGGCTATCGGCCCATCACCTTCTTCGTTTAGCCATATCAGCTATGCACGTTTTGCAGGTCTACTTCGGCCGAACCGTCTTGAACGACGCCCGGACCTCGGAAACGAACTCGTCCGGCTGCTCCCAGGCGGCGAAGTGGCCGCCCTTAGGCAGGGTGTTGAAGTGGATGAGCTTGGGGAACGCCTTCACCGCCCAGCTCTTCGGCGCCGCATAGATCTCGTCTGGGAACACGCTCACCGCCACGGGAATGGTGATGTGCTTGGGCTCGAAGAAGGCCAACTTGTTTTCCCAATAGAGCCGGGCCGAGGACACCGCCGTATGCGTCAGCCAGTACAGCGTGACATTGTCGAGGATATCGTCGCGCGATAGCCCTTCGGGCGTGCCATCGAAGACCCGGGTGATCAGCGCGTAGCTGCGCGCATCGTGATCGAGCATCCAGGCAGCCAGGCCAACCGGCGAATCCTCGAGGCCGTACAGCGTCTGCGGACGATTGGTCATCTCCTGCGCATAACCCAGACCGTGCTTGTAAAAGAAATCGAGCATCTCGTACGCATTCTTCTCGTCGGGTGCCAGACCCGCCGGTGCCGGCGCCCCCGCAGCGAGGTCCTTGGCGATATCGTCGGGCACGGTGGCGGGCATGTTGGTGTGGATCGCGAGCAGCTCCGGCGGTGCCTGGACCGCCATCTGTTCGGTCACCGCATCACCCCAGTCACCACCCTGCGCGACGAAGTGCTTGTAGCCCAGGCGCTTCATCAGGACCGTCCACGCGCGTGCGATGTGCTGGGGATCCCAGCCCACGGCCGTCGGTTTGCCCGAGAAGCCGTAGCCCGGCAACGACGGCACGACCACGTCGAAGGCATCCGACGCTTTGCCGCCATGGGCGGTCGGGTTGGCCAACGGATCGATGACTTTCATCTGCTCGATGATCGAGCCTGGCCAGCCGTGCGTGATGATGATCGGCAAGGCGTTCTTGTTTTTCGAGCGCACATGGATGAAGTGGATATCCACGCCATCGATGGTGGTCACGAACTGTGGCAATGCGTTCAACCGGTCCTCGACCTTTCGCCAGTCATAACCGGACTGCCAGTAGTCGGCGAGCTTGCGCAGGGTGGCGATCTGCACACCTTGCGTCGCGTCGGGCACAAGCTCCGGGCTCGGCCAGCTGGTCGCGGCGATGCGTCGGTGCAGATCCTGGAGGGCCTCGTCGGAGAAGTGAATCTTCGGGAAGGGACGGATGGAGGTATCGTCGGCCTGGGGCGCCGTTTGCTGGGGCGATACGCCAGCGGCATGGCTCGGCGTTGGCAGGACGGTACAGATGGCACCGGCGATAACAGCCGCGGTCAGGAACTGCAAACGCGTGGAGCGCATGAATTGCGACGCCATGACGATACCCCTCCGTTGACGATTCGATCTACCTGACAAGGTCCGGACGCCGCGCACGGTGAGGCGCCGCAACGTTCCCGGCAGCCTCACCGATAGACAAACGCCCGTCTTGGAAGCCCCCCGACGGTTTGAACGTGACGATCTTGCGAGGCCCACTCATACCTGCGGATGATTGTCGCGACGAAAAAATCGGCGCTAGAGTGGAGAGCGGGGGGCCGCTGAGGAGGTATCCCATGAAGATTCTGATGGTGCTCACGTCGCACGACACGCTGGGGAACACGGGACGCAAGACCGGCTTCTGGCTCGAGGAATTCGCTGCGCCTTATTACGTGTTCACGGATGCCGGCGTGTCGGTCACGGTGGCATCGCCCAAGGGCGGCCAGCCGCCCATCGATCCGAAGAGTGACGAACCGGACAACCAGACCCCTGCGCAGACGCGTTTCAAGGCCGATCCCGCCGCGCTCAAGGTGCTCGCCAACACGGTGAAGCTGGACAGCGTCTCCGAGAAGGACTTCGATACCATCTTCTATTCGGGCGGCCACGGGCCGATGTGGGATCTCGCCGAGGATCCGGTCTCCATCGCGCTCATCGAATCCTTCTACAACGCGGACAAGCCGGTCGCCACGGTCTGCCACGCACCGGGTGTGTTGCACCACGTGAAGTACAAAGGCGAATCCATCGTCAAGGGAAAGCGCGTAACCGGCTTTACCAATGACGAGGAAGAAGCGGTGGGCCTGACCAAGGTCGTACCCTTTCTGGTCGAGGACGAGTTGCAGCGACTGGGTGGGAAGTTCGAGAAAGTCGCCAACTGGCAGCCCTTCACGATCACCGACGGCCACCTGATCACCGGGCAGAACCCGGCATCGTCGACCGTGACCGCCAAGGCGCTGCTCGCCTTGATGGCCACGTTGCAAAAGGCCTAGCTGCGCACGAACTAGCCGGTGAGGCTTACGGACGCTTCCGTCGTCAGCGACAGGAAGGTAAAGGTCTCCTGCAGGTACAGGCGGACTTCGTTCGCGTCGTGCGAGTCGTAGCCAATGGAGACATCCTGGCCGAGGTGCAGTTCGAAGTCGCCACCGCGCGTCGTGGTGAGCACGCCGCCTTCGATCGCGGGCGCCCAGACGATGCCGCCATCGAGCATCGCATGCAGCTCGCGAAACACGGGGTAACCCTCATCGGTTGCCCCGTTGAGGTCGGCGTACGCCTTGGCGCCGATCGCCAGCCGGTAGGGGCCGTTCACACCGGCGAGGCGCAGTGCGTTCAGGGCCTGGGCGACCGCCACCGGATAAGCCGTCAGGTCGGCCGGCAGGGCGATCGACGCGTTGCTGGAGGTGTTGCGAATACCGGCGATGCCGGCGGCGGCATAGCCGTCGAAGACCGCGCGATCTTCAGCGAAGGCCAGTTGCCGCGCGGCATCCTTCAGCGGCTGCAGGTCCGGATCGTTGGAGCCGCGTGCGACATCGTCCAGATCCTGCCGCGACAACACGAACGGAACGCGCAGTTCGACCATCGCGGCGACCTGACGCTGCCGCGCCTGGATGCCATCGCTGGGTGTGTCGATCGTGCGCGCGTGACCGGTGCCGACACCGGCATAGTCGTAACCCCTGGGGCCGACGACATCGACGATGCGCCGTGCCGCCATGTATTCCTTCAGCGTACGTGTCGCTTCGTCTTCGATCTGCTCCCAGGCGCTGCCGCTGATGGGCGCGAGTTCGCGAAAAAGATTATTCATGGGTGTTCTCCGTCTTTAGCGAACCGATACCGAGTGAACCATCGGATGCGCGAGGTGTGCTGTCTTGTTCGTTCGCATCGCTGCGGCTTGCCGCCTGTTCGGCCGGGGCATCCGGGATGCCGTCGAGGAAGGTCGCCGAGGGCACGAAGAACAGGCTGCCGGTGACCGCCGTGCTGAAGTCGAGCAGGCGATCGT
This sequence comes from Luteibacter rhizovicinus DSM 16549, assembly GCF_001887595.1. Classification (NCBI taxonomy): domain Bacteria; kingdom Pseudomonadati; phylum Pseudomonadota; class Gammaproteobacteria; order Lysobacterales; family Rhodanobacteraceae; genus Luteibacter; species Luteibacter rhizovicinus. The sequence continues at coordinate 3,818,189 of NZ_CP017480.1, read as the reverse complement.
AGTTGCCGGGCGGCTTGCCGACGAACATATTCGTGAGCATCTGTTCCGTCCGTGCTGGCGAGCGCGCATAGCCGATGAAATACGTGCCGAACTCGCCCTTGCCCACCTCGCCGAACGGCATGTTGTCGCGCACGATGTCGAGTTCGACGCCGTCCTCGACGATGGACGTGAGCACGTTGTGTGCGTAGGACGGCTTGACCGCATCGTCCAGCTCGATGTTCGTCTGTTTCTCCCGGCCGATGATGCGCTCCTGCGCTTCGACGGGCACGGCATTCCAGCGTTTGAGGTCATGCAGGTACTTCTGCACGATCACGTAGCTTCCGCCGATGAAGGCGCTATCTTCGTCACCGATGACGGCCGCCTCGATGGCATCGGCATCCTGTGGATTCTCCGTGCCGTCGACAAAGCCGATCAGGTCGCGGTCGTCGAAATACTTGAACCCGTGCACCTCATCGAGCGCCGTGACCGCATCGCCGAGACGCGACATGACCTGTGTGGCGAACTCGAAGCAGAGATCCTCGCGCATGGCGCGAATGTGCAGGAGGATGTCGCCGGGCGTCGAGACCGCGCGATGCACGCCGTTGATTTCCCGGAAGGTATGCAGCTCCGCAGGCCGTGGACCGGCAAACAGGCGGTCCCAGGCTTCCGAGCCAAAGCCCAGGACGCAGCTCAGCCGGCCATCGAGGTCGCGAAACCCGACCGCGCGAAGCAGTCCGGCCAGGTCGCCGCAGAGCGAGCGGACCGCGTCTTCGGCGCTATCGCCCGGATGGATCTTGAGGACGAGGAAGATGGCCGAGCGCGTAAGCGTGGCGACGACGGGTTGCGCAACGACGGTAGCCACGAAGGGCTCCTTTCCACGGAAGGGCATAAAGCGGTCATTCTCGTCCGAGCCCATGCCAACAGACAAGACATTGCGCTGGCAGCAGGGTAGTTTCCACCAAAGTGCGTCACATCCCTATCGCCCCGGAGCATCCCCATGAGTCACCTGCCGCCCTTCGATTACCTGACCTCGTCCGCGCGCTGGTTCGGCACGGAGGGCGCGAAGCTCAACCAGACGGCGCGACGCGTGCTCGAACATGCCACCCGGCGGGTGGCGGTCACCCAGGATATCAACGAACGTATCGACGCCAAGACCACCTACGGGCAGCGCCTCGCGGACAAGGTCGCAGCCTTCGGCGGCTCGTAGACCTTCATCATCGTTTTCGTCGGCATCCTGGTGGCCTGGGTGGTCTTGAACAGCCTGCTGCTTGGCCGCTCCGCCGTCGACCCCTACCCCTACATCTTCCTTAACCTGATGCTGTCCATGCTGGCCGCCTTCCAGGCCCCCGTGATCATGATGAGCCAGAACCGCCAGTCCTCGAAGGACCGCGAGATGGCCGCATACGATTACGAAGTGAACCTCAAGGCCGAGGTAGAGATCCTGGCCCTGCACGAAAAGCTCGATGCGTTGCGCAACGAGCAGGTCATGCAGCTGCTGGCCCAGCAGCAGGCCCAGATCGACCTGCTTACGCGCTTGGTCAAGGAAGGCGGTAAGTAAGGCGCGTCAGCCGTCCATTTCCTCGCAGGCCTGGACCATCGCACCGGGATGCGTCTGGTCGCAGGGCCGGTTGGGAATTACCGGTTCAGTCTTCGGTGCCAGGTGCGTGACGATGTCTGCGCCGACACTCAAGGTCTTGCCGACGGGACAGCGGTCCGCCATGTCGAGCAGGCGCGCCGCTTGTGCTTCATCGAGCGAGCCTTCGATGTAAAGCGCGCGCTCGAAAGTATCGCGCCCGGTGATCGCGTCGCGTCGATGCGTCACCGACACCTGGACATCGGTCAAGGCAAGGCCCTTACGGCGCGCATACAGGCCCAGGGTCATCGCCGTGCAGGCACCCAGGGCGGCACTCAGCAGGTCATACGGTGTCGGCCCCGAGGCGAGGCCGCCCATCGCCAGCGGCTCGTCGACGAAGAACGAAGGGCCCTGGGCGTTCACACGGACCTGGAAGTCACCTTGCCCGGTGGGCTGGACGATGACGGGCTGGGATGTCATGGATGCAACTCCTTTACGACGCCGAGCCGATCGCTTCGAGCCAAAGCGCCACGGCAAAAGCGCCGGGGTCCGCGTGACCCAGCGTGCGCTCGCCGAGATAGGACGAACGGCCCAGTCGCGGCCGCATTTGCCGGGTCGCTTCGACGCCGGCATGCGCCGCCTCGATCGCGGCCCGAAGGATCGCAGGCGCCGCATCGCCGCGCGCGATCGCGGCGTCCATCGCGTCGGCCGCGGGAATCAAAGCATCGAGCATGGTGCGGTCGCCCGCCTTGCCGCCACCCAGGGTCTGCACGCCTTCGATGCCCGCACGGAAGCCCGCCGCCCAGGCCGCCGGTGAGTCGACCTCGTCGCGCTCGGCGAGATGGCTGGCGCCACGCACCACGAAGGCGGCATACAGCGGACCCGACGTGCCACCGAGTTCACGACGCAGGATCGAAGCGAGCGCGTGCAAAGCAGCGGCGGGATGCACCTTGTCGAGATCGGGAAGCGCAGCGTCGACCGCGCGCGCACCACGCGTCAGACTCAGGCCGATGTCGCCATCACCGACGACGGAATCCAGTTCGGTCAAGGTGTGTTCCGCCTTCTGCAACGCAGCAGACACAGCGCGGAGCGACGCAATGAACTGTGCCGGGCGCTCGGATAGCGTCCAGGCCGGCCCTGCCGGCAACGCGGCCTGCGTGGCCGCGCGCGCCTCGACGCTCGGTGCCGTCGTCACCGGATGCGTCGGCGCGCTCCAGGCACCGGCGGTCGCGGGTGCGAGCAGGCGCTCGCTGCGTCCGGCGTCCAGGCGCATCATGCTCAGCGAACAGCCCGGCATTTCCAGCGCGGTGAGGAAGGTGCCGACCTGCACCATCGCCACCTCGACATCTGCCGCGGCCAGCCGCTGGAGCGCGTGGCGAGCGACGATGGCGAGCTCTTGCACGGCCGTGCCGCCGAGGTTGTTGACCAGCAACGCGACGCGTTCGCCGGACCGGAATTTGCCGCGCTCCAGCAAACGGTCGAGCAAGGTGTCGAGCATCGCATCGGCCGTGGCGATGGGGCCGCGCTTGGCGCCGCGTTCGCCATGGATGCCCAGACCGTATTCGACTTCGCTGTCGGAGAGCTCGAAGCCGGGCGTGCCGGCGGCGGGCACGATGCACGCGCCCAGGCCCAGGCCCATGCTGAAGACGGCGTCGATGGCGCCCTGCGCCTCCTGCTTGACCTCGGCGAGCGAAAGGCCCGCCTCGGCGGCGGCACCGGCCACCTTGTGGACGAGCACCGTACCGGCGATACCGCGTCGACCGACCGCGCCATCATCGGTATCCAGCGCGACATCGTCGCCCACCACGACCAGGTCCACGGTCACGCCGGCCGCGCGTGCGAGTTCCGCGGCCAGGCCGAAGTTGAGGCGGTCGCCGGTGTAATTCTTGACGATGAGCAGGACGCCGCCCGGGCCGGCCACGGCGAGGATGGCTGCGAGGACGGCGTCGACGCTGGGCGAGGTGAAGACTTCACCCACCACGGCGGCGGTGAGCATGCCCTGGCCGATATAGCCCGCGTGCGCGGGCTCGTGGCCGGCACCACCGCCGGAAATCAGGGCGACCTTGCCCGCGGCGGCATGCTGCACGTAGTCCCGGCGCAGCACGACGTTGTGACCGGCGATGCGAGTGAGACGGTCGTCGGCGAGCACGAGGCCTTCGACCATCTCGCTGACGACCTGAAGCGGATCGTTGATGAGTTTCTTCACGTGTCGTTCCTCGAGGCAGGTGGACGAACGCGCCTGGCCGGGGCCGGGCTAGTGCCGGGAGTCTCGCATAGATTCACGCGGCCGGCGTTGACCTCTGCGTTTCATCCAAGTGATCATCCATTGATTCCCCAGGGGCAACACTCTCATTCCTTCAGCGGCACTTTCTTGCGTGCGCCGCTTGCAATAAAACATCGAGGTTCATCCACCGTCAGCAGAAGGGAGTTCCATGAAGAGCATCGGGTATCGCACGTTCCTGTTCGGCATCGCCGCCTCCGCCGCCGTGACCCTGTTCGCCAGCGCCATCACGCCCGTACATGCCCAGGGCACGACAGCGAGCATGTTCGGCCAGGGTCCGGCGGGCGGACTGGTGACCGCCAAGAGCTCTACCGGCGCCCAGCGCCACGCCACGATCGGCGACAACGGCCGCTACAAGATCATCCCGATCCCCGTGGGTACCTACACCATCACCCTTGAGAAAGACGGCAAGGTGCTCGATACCCGAAAGAACATCCCGCTGACCGTCGGCAAGGGCGCCGAGATCGACTTCGCCTGCGAAAACGACAAGTGCGCAACCGATAGCTGATCGTTCGATCCCCTGCCATCCTCAGGGCCGCCCGATGTCCGGGCGGCCCTGACCTGAAGTTGCAACATTCGGCCCCTAGGCTCCCGGGATCACCCTGGAGCCGATGTGTCTGCCGAGACCCCACCGAGCTGGGCGCGACTGCTGGCCGACAAGGGGCCTAGCCTCGCCAACTACTTCCTCCGCCGCGTCGCCCATCGCTGGGACGCGCAAGACCTCGTGCAGGAGGTCTATCTCCGCTTGCTACGTTCTGGCGATGCAGGCGCGGGTGCCGTACGGAACCCCGAGGCGTACCTGTTCGCCGTGGCCGCCAACCTGGTCAAGGAGCACGCGCAGATGCAACAGCGCGCACCGATCAGCAGCGAGGGCCTTGAAGAGGTCATCGAGCGGCTCGCCACGCCGTGCCATGCCGGTGCCGATGTCGATCGCACACTGCGCCGCCAGCGACTGGCCACCCTGATCGGCCGTCTTTCACCCAAGTGCCGCGCCGTGCTGGTGATGCACTATCGCGACGACCTCTCTTACAAGGAGATCGGCGAACAGCTTTCGATCTCGTCGAGCATGGTGAAGAAATACATCGTCAAGGGATTGGCCGCATGTCGGCAAGGGATGGCACGTTATGAATAACCTGCGCCTCATCGAAGAAGCGGCGAACTGGTATCTCGACATGCAGCAGTCGCCCGACGATCGCACGCGGGCCCGGTTCATGGGCTGGCTCCGTCACTCGCCGCAGCACGTGGCCGAATACATGGCGATGGCCCAGATGCATGGGGACCTGCGCGCGGCGACGGCAGCGGAGACGATGTCGCTGGGGGATTTGACGGCGCTTGCGGCGAGTGAGAGTTCGGTGGTGGCGCTGCGTGGGCGAGTTGGTGGCGAGCACCCATCGCCGCTGAAGCGGCTCCCACAAGGGGCATCGCCGCTGAAGCGGCTCCCACAGGAAGCATCGTCGCCGATGGAGGTATCGTCGCCGATGGAGACATCCTGGCCGATGGAGGCGGAGGCTTTCCGTGGGAGCCGATTCATCGGCGATGCCCGTCCGCGAAAGCGCCCGTCTCGCATCTGGCGCTGGGCAGCCGCCGCGGCGATGGTCCTTCTCGTCGGTGGCGGCATCACCGCAGCCTGGCCTTCCCCGGATGCTCCAGGCATCCGTTACGCCGCCGGCATCGACGTTCGCGAGGTCACCCTGGACGACGACACCGTCGTGCAACTCTCACCGCAGAGCGCCATGCTCGTTCGTTTCGACGCCGATGCGCGTCATATCGAGCTGCTGCAAGGCCACGCCTCCTTCGACATCGGCAAGGACCCGGCCCGACCCATGAAGGTCACGGTGGGTCGCCAGCAGATCGACGACGTCGGCACCGTGTTCAACGTGGAACGCAGCGAGGAAGCCGCACAGGTCACCGTCGTCAGTGGACAGGTGTCGGTGTGGAACCTGCCCTCGCCGTGGTTTGCGAAGGCACGTGCACGCCTCACCGGCACAGCCGCGCCACGTGATCGCATTGTCGATCTTCGCGGGGGTGAGTCGGCCCGCGTAGACGCGGACGGCCATCTCACCGCCCGCGGCCAGGCTGGCGTGGCGACGGCGACGCAATGGCTTCCCGCCGATATCCGCTTCCACGATGCCACGGTGGCCGAGGTGGCCCGTCGCTTCAATGCGTATGCGACGCGACCGCTGGTCGTCGACGATCCGGAACTCGCGCGAAAGCGCATCAGCGGCGTGTTCCATGCGCGCGATCCGGAGGCCTTCATCGCCTACATCGGCGGCCTGCCCCACGTGCGCATCGACCGCCGCGCGGACCACGTTCGTTTCGTCACCACGGGCAACGTGTCCCGGCTGTAAGAAAAAATTCATCGAATGAGCGGTACCCGACCGGCGGCGCCGGGACTCTTAGATGGGGTCGGACAGCGATGACTGTCCTCCGTGATCCCCCCTCCAAGGTATGTGACGCCATGCGATCTTCGCTCGCCCTCTGCATCGCCCTCGCCATCGCGGGCACCACCTTCGTGCCCATGGACGCCCACGCCGCTACACAGCCCATCGACGCCATGCCACTGGCACAGGCGCTCGATCGCTTCGCGCACGATGCCGGCTGGCAGGTGGTCTACGGCACCGACGTGCCTGACGGCCTGCGCAGCCACGCCGCGCCCGGCGGCATGCCGGCGGCCGCGCAGCTGACTGCCTTGCTGGCCGGCACGGGCATGACCTACCGCTTCGTGACGCCGACCACGGTGACCATCGTGCCGGGAAACGTCGGGGCCGGCCCGACGCCGGCAGCCGCGCCGCTCCCGTCGATCGACACCCGTGACGAGGCACAGAAGCTGGCCCCGGTCAGCGTACACGCCAACGCCGTGGATACACTCGCGCCGAGCGCCGCGCCGCTGGACGCGACCCAGCCGACCTCGGTGATCGACGAGCGTTTCATTCGCGACGGCCTGCGCTTCAACGCCAATTTCGACGACATCATCAAGTACGCACCCAGCGTGACGGTGACCTCGCCCGAAGGTCCCGGCCTTGGCAAGAACGAAGGCATCAGCATCCGCGGCTTCCAGGATGGCCAGTTCAACATCACCTTCGACGGCATTCCGTTCGGCGACGCCAGCGACCTCCACCACACGACCTCGGCGTACTTCAACAACCACGTGCTCGGCCAGGCGGAGATCGACCGCGGCCCGGGCGGTGGCAGCACGCTGGGCAATGCCACTTTCGGCGGTACGGTGGCGCTGCGTTCGCGCGAGCCGTCGGATGAATCCGGCATCACGCCCTACCTCACGCTGGGAAGCTGGAACACGCGCGCCGGTGGCGTGACCGCCGATGAAACGGTGGGCAACACGCGCATCTTCGCCGATATCTCCAAGGAGTCGAGCGATACCTACCTGCAAGGGACCGACGACAAGCGCGACCATGTTTTCGTCAAGACGATCAGCCAACTGGGCGACGTCACCAGCCTGACCTTCGTGACCAGCTATAACCGGGAGCACCAGAACACCGTGCAGGGCGCGACCAAGGACGAGATCGACCGTTACGGCTGGCGTTTCGGGCTCGGCGACGATCCCACCGTGCAGAACTATAAGGGTGCCAACAACGCAGCCTACTATTCCAGCTTCACGTATGTCGGATTGACCAGCCAGGTCGCCGGCTGGGACGTCGACGACAAGGTCTACCTCAATACCTTCGACCATTGGGCGCGCAAGACCTCGGACGCCTCGGATATCGATCCAGCCGATAACGGCGTGACCTTCTACAACGACAAGGGCAAGAAGGTCTCGACCGCGAAGACCGACCTGCCGGGCAAGCTCTCCGACTCCGGCTTCCACGCCTTCGGCAATGTGCTGCGGCTCGGTCGCGACCTCGGCGACGGCACCTTGCTCACCGGCATCTGGCTCGAACGCAGCCTGGATGCGCGCTACCAGTATCCGGTCGACCTGACGACCGGAGCGAAGACAGGCACGAAGTACGGACCGGTCGACAACTACCTGCTCGACGACCGCACCGATACCGTACAGCCCTACCTGCAGTACGACTGGAAGGTCACGGACGCGATCACCGTGAGCCCGGGCGTACGCTATTCGGAAGTCACGCGCAGCATCGATGCGCCGCTCAACAAGGTCTCGCCGCCGGTACCGCTCAGCGCCGAAGCCACCTACCATGCCGCCCTGCCATCGATCAGCGTACACGACCGCCTCAGCGACACGTGGAGCGCCTATGCCCAGGCGGCTGAGGGATTCCTCGCCCCGCCCATCGACGTGATCCAGGTCAACGGCTCGCACAGCCTGCAGCCGGAAAAGACCAGGAACTTCCAGTTGGGCACGGCCTATGCGTCAAGCAAGCTCACCTTCGGCGCCGACGTCTACTACATCGACTTCTCGAACTTCATCACCGAGACCCAGGTCGCCACCGACAACGGCAACGAGAACACCTTCATCAATGGCGGCGGAGCCATCTACAAGGGCGCCGAAGTCGAAGCGACGTTCGCCCTGACACGCGCGTTGAGCGTGTACGGCAATGCCAGCTACAACAAGGCGACCTACAAGAACAGCAGCGTGCAGGTGGCAGGCACGCCCAAGGTCACGGCGGCCCTGGGCTTGCTGTATAGCAACACCAACGGCTACTTCGGCTCATTGATGGGCAAGTTCCTCGGTCACCAGTACGGCCTCGACAACACGACCGATGCCGCCGGCAACATCCAGTTCCTCAACGACCAGCGCATCGCCGGCTACATGAGCGTCGACGCCGCCGCGGGCTACCGCACCGACAAGGGGCCGGCGGGAACGAAGGGCTATTCGATCAGCGTGGACATGAACAACGTCTTCAACGTGCACAAGTTCACCGGCTATGCCGGCACCCAGTCGGTGAGCGGCGATCCGCTCTACTTCGGCCTGCCGGGCCGCGGCATCTTCCTCGATCTTTCGGTGAAGCTATGAAGACCGCGATCGCCCTGTTCGTTTCGCTCGTCGCCGCGGCGGCAGCGCCCTATCCGGCGGCCGCCGCGTCCACGGCGCCGGCCGTGACCACGCAACTCGACATCGTGCTGATGCGTCACGGCGTGCGCTCACCGACCAAGCCCGCGACCTCGTATGCCGCCTACGCCATCGGCGACTGGCCGGTGTGGCCGGTCGCCCCGGGCATGCTCACGCCACATGGCCACGAAGGCATGACCGCCCTGGGCGGTCGCCTCCGGCGCCTGCTGCTCGACGATGGCGTGATGACCAGGGCCTGCCCCGAACCCGACGCACTCGTGGTGATCGGCGACACCACGCCACGCAATCGCGAAAGCGCCGGCGCGCTCCTCCAGGGGGTCACCCCGGGCTGCCGCGGATCGTTCCTTTCGACCGAAGGCGACGCCAACAACCCGCTGTTCCATTTCGCGAAGGACACCACCTCGGGCAAGCCCGACGACGAGGACGACGATGGCGTTCCGGCGGCTCCGTCAGCGCCCCCGGCGCTGGCCGAGCTGCAGGACGTCCTGCTCGGATGCACGCCGGCAACGTGCGAAGGCATCGCGACCAGGGAGCACAAGAAGCGGCTTCTCGATGATCCCGCCCACGTGGCGAAAGCCATGAAGCTCGCCGGCACGCTCAGCGAGAACCTCATGCTCGCCTACGTGGAAGGGATGCCGATGAAGGCGGTCGCCTTCGGCCGCGCGGATGCCGGCGTGCTCGGTCGCCTGATCACGCTGCACAACGCGCAGTTCGCGACAACGAAGAAGGCCATGCCTGCCGCGGCCAATGCGGGTTCCAACCTCGTCGCGCATATCGTTGCGAGTCTGGACGCCGCGCGCGGCGCAACGCCCGACGTCACGCCGCTCTCGACGTCCCACCGCGGCGCCGTCCTGCTGGTCGGCCATGACACCAATCTCGCCAACGTAGCCGGCGTTCTCGGCCTGGACTGGCACGATCCGCGGGTGCCCGACGATTACCCGCCCGGCGGCGCCCTCGTCTTCAGCCTGGTGCAGCGTGGCGACGCGTACGTCATCCGTATTCGCAGCCTGATGCCATCGATGGAAGCGCTCCGCGCCAATCGTTTCGATGACGTCGTCGCGAAGCCCGTTCGCGTGCAGGGCTGCCGGATCATCGGCGAATGCACCATCGACGAGTTCGACGCCCTGGCACGCAAGGCCATCGACCCCACGCGTGTGGCGTCCGCGTTGCCGACCATGGTCGCCACTCAGGGCGAAAACAGGAAATAGACGAAGCAGACGAAGACCGTCAGATGCACCGCCCCTTGCAACAGGTGCGTCCTGGCACTCGAAAAGGTCAGCAAGGAAAGCACCAGCGTCAGCACGAAGAGGATCAGATCCGTGTGTTCGAGCCCGAGGATCACCGGATGATGGGTCATCTGGCCGATCAACAGGATGCCCGGGATGGTCAGCCCGATCGTGGAAAGCACCGAGCCGAGGAAGATGTTCACCGCGCGCTGCAGGTCGTTACGGCTTGCCGCGCGAATCGCCCCCATGCCTTCGGGCAAGGCGACGAGGATCGCCATCGCGAGGCCGCCCATGGCGGCCGGTGCATTCAGCGTCTCGACGACGTAATCGACGGGGATAGCGAGCTGGTCGACGAGAAAGACCACGGGAATCATGTACGCGATGAGCAGCACCGCCGAGGCAACGGGCCCATGGCGGGCCCTCTTTTCCGGGTCGCCATGGCGGGCCGTGGACGCATCCGTCGTGAAGTAGCCCTTCAGGCGTTTTGCCTGCAGGCCAAGGAAGGTGGCATACAGGGTGAGCATGACGACCACGAGAAACATCTGGTGGGCGAGCGGCAACGGCGCGCCCTCCGCTACATGAGTAAACCTCGGCAGCACCAGGCCGAGCACGCCCAGCGGGATGATCAGCCCGAGGTAGGCGTTCGCACCCTGCAGGTTGTAAGCCTGCTCGCGGTGCTTCCAGCCACCCCACAGCAGTGACAGGCCAACCATGCCGTTGAGCACGATCATGGTCACCGAGAACAAGGTGTCCCGGGCCAGCGTCGGATTGTTCGCGCCGTGCAGCATGACCGCCGAGATGCTCATGATCTCGATCGAGGTCACCGCGATGGTGAGCACGAGCGTGCCGATCGGTTCACCCAGATAGCGTGCGAGACGCTCCGCATGCCTCAGCACGGCGAGCGCGGAACCCAGGATGACGACGAACAGCCAGATGAAGACCACGATCAGCCAGGACCGGGACTCGAGACCGGCAAGGAGCGTGTCGTGCATGCCCAGGAACACGGCGCAGGTCGCCACGGTGACGACCAGGAACCACTCCTCTCGCGCAAACGCGACCGGTGTGCTCATGCATGCTCCACGAAGGACGGCAGGCGGACTGTGCCCTAACGTGCCCGACGTCGCGCCGGTTGGCAAGCACGCCCAGTAGAACTACCTAGCCACGGATAGTGGTCCTACGCTCGTCGGGCGCACGCCGCCTGGACGACGATGCAGGCTCCAACAGGAGCCTTCCCATGCGCAAGCCGACCTTCTTCCTGATCCCGGCCCTCGGCCTCGCCCTGACCGTGCCACTCGCTGTCCATGCGCAGCCACAGACACCGGCGCCCGCGTCCAGCGCCCCTGCGGGAGCACTCGAGCTGGTGCGCGAGCAGGAAGTCCAGACAGCCACCGTGGTCGCCATCGACAGGCAGAGCCGCTTCGTCACCTTGCGTGAGGGCAAGGGCGACAAGCACGAGTTCACCATCGAGGCAGGCCCTGAAGTACGCAACTTCGATCAGCTGAAAGTCGGCGATGTGGTGATCGCCACCTACCAGGCGGCCGCCGCACTGGAGCTGCTCCCTGCGGGAAGCGCCTCGACCGGCGTCGTGACGAGCAGCGACGCGGCCCGTGCACCCAAGGGCACGCTACCGGGCGCTGCCGCGCAGCAATCGATCTCGATCACCAGCAAGCTCACTGCGATCGACCTGAAGAAACACACGGTGACGTTGCAGGGTCCCGATGGCAAGCAGCGCCTGATCGAAGTGAAGGACCCGGAACGCCAGGCCCGCATGACGAAGCTGCGGGTCGGCGACCTGGTCCGTATCACGTACGTGGAAGCAGTCGCGATCGACGTGACACCGAAACCTCGCTGAGCCCGTGACGGGCCTCAGCGTGCTTCCGGTGTGTTGACGGGGACCGGGCCGCCCGTGTCGCCAATCAGCGACACGGCATCGAGCAGGCGCTGCTCGCGAACATCGAGCGCGTTCTGCTGGGTGCTGTACAGCGTGGTCTGCGCGGTAACGGCCGTGGTGTAGTCGACCGTGCCGGCCTTGTATTCATTGAAAGCGATCTCGGAACCCCGCGTCGCGTCGCTCACAGCGGCGTCCAGGACCTCGGCCTGCTGCGCAAGTATCCGGATACCAGCCAGATCATCCTCGACGTTCTGCAGCGCGGTGAGCACCGTGCCGCGGTAGTTCGCAACAGCTGACTCATACGATGCGCGTGCCGCGGCGACCTGGCCATGGCGTGCGCCGGCATCGAAGATCGTCTCGCTCACGTCGGCACCGAGCGACCAGACGTGGTTGGCCACGTGCAGCAGCCCGGCAAGCGGTGACTGCGAAAAACCATCTGCGCCGGACAGCGTGATATCCGGATAGTAGGCCGCTATCGCGACGCCGATCGCGGCGTTCTGCGCAGCCATCTCGCGCTCGGCCACGGCGATGTCCGGACGCCGCTGCAACAGCGTAGCGGGCATGCCGACCGGGACGGACGGCAAGGTCGGCAAAGCAGTGCTATGCGGGATATCCAGTTCCTCCGGTGTCTTGCCAACCAGGACGGCGATCGCATGCGCATACCGGGCCCGCGACACGCCCAGCGCGATCAGGCTCGACTGCGCGTTCTCCAGCTGCGTGCGCGCCGTGATGACGTCCGACGGCGGTGTGATCCCGGCCTTGCCCTGGTTGCCGACCACGCGCAGGAATTCCTTGTACGCATCGACCGTGCGAGAGAGCAGATCGATATTGGCATCGGTCACGCGCAGGTCGATCACCGCCGTGGCCAGGGCCACCTGTTCGGTCAGCGTGGCATTGGCGAGCGTCGCCGCACTGGCCTCGGCGGTGGCCTTGTTCTCCTCGACCGTGCGGCGCGTCTTGCCCCAGAAGTCCGGTGCCCAGCTCACATTGCCTTCCAGCGAACCCGCCGTGCGTATGCCTGGATTGACCGACACGGTGTTGCCCGTGCCGTTGCTCGCGCTGCGCTGCTTCGTCGCGGAACCGGTGATGCCGATAGTCGGGAACAAGGCACTACGCGCGATCTGCACCTCGGCCAGCGCCTCCTGGTAATTCGCATCGCTCTGCTTCACCGTCTGGTTGGACACCGACACCATGGGTTCGAGCTGGTCGAGCAGCGGGTCGTGGAACACGGCCCACCAGTCGCCCTTCGGCGCCGCATCGTCCGGCTGGGCCTTGAGCCAGCCCGGCGTTTCCTTATAGGCGACAGGCAGCGCCATCTCCGGCTTTTTGTAATCGGGGCCGACCATGCAACCGTGCAACAACCAGGCGATCGAGGCGACGAGTAGGGTTCGGGAAGTCTTCATAGGGGGGTGCTCGCGTCGACGTGGTTCCATGGCAGGCGGTCGTTCCACCGTGCCAGCCTGGCGCGGAAACCGTCCAGGTAGAGATAGATCACCGGTGTGGTGTAGAGCGTGACGACCTGGCTGAGGATGAGCCCGCCCATCACGGTAATGCCTAGTGGCTGGCGCAACGAGGCGCCCTGCCCGATGCCGATGGCCAGGGGCACGGCGCCGAGCACGGCAGCTGCCGTAGTCATCATGATCGGGCGCAAGCGGATCACCGCCGCGTTGTGGATCGCTTCGCGCGCGTCGAGTCCCTCGTCGCGCTGCAAGTGGATCGCCACGTCGATCATCATGATCGCGTTCTTCTTCACGATGCCGATCAGCAGGATGATGCCGATCATCGCGATGACCGAGAACGGCGTGCCGAAGATCAGCAGCGCAAGCGTCGCACCGATGCCCGCCGATGGCAGGGTCGACAGGATCGTCAACGGATGCACGGTGTTTTCGTAGAGGACGCCGAGCACGATATACACCGCGACCAGCGCGGCGACGACCAGCAAGGGCATCGTCGACATCGACTGCCCGTACACCTGCGCCGCGCCGGCGAAGCTGCCGTGCACCGATGCCGGCAGGCCGATCTGCTGCGATACCTGGCCGATGATGCTCGAGGCCTGGCTCAGCGATCCGCCGGGTGGCAGGTTGAACGAGATCGTCGCCGCGACCAGCCCGTCCTGATGGCTGACCTGGGTGGCCGTGTGGTTGCTCACGTAGCTGGCGATGGCCGGGAATGGCACCAGGGTCTCCGCCGCCGTGCTGTCCGCGCTGCCACTGGAACCGCCGCCCTTGGCGTTGGAGATCGCGTTGGTCAACAGGTTCGCCTCGGCATCGGCGTTCTTCGCATTGGTCGACGTCGAGGCGCCTGATGTCGTACTGGCCACGGTCGTCGCCGTGACACCCTTCACCAACGAACTCGACATCTGCGTCTGTTGTGTACCGCTCGCGTTACCCGCCGAGGTACTGAAACGCATGCGTTCGAGCATCTGCGGGTACTGCCAGTACGATGGCGCGACTTCCATCACGACGTAGTACTGGTTGAGCTCGTTGTAGACCGTGGACACCGTGCGCTGGCCGAACGCGTCGTACAGGCCGGTATCGATCTGATTGGGCGCGAAGCCGTAGCGCGCCGCTGTCGCGCGGTCGAAGTTCACGTAGATCTGCAGGCCATGCTGCTGCAGATCCGAGTTGACGTCGGACAACCGCTCCTTGCTCAAGGCCGCAACCAGCTTCGGCACCCAGGTGAACAAGGTGTCGGGGTCGTCGCTGGTGAGCGTGTACTGGTATTCCGCGGCCGACTGGCGGCCGCCGATGCGCAGGTCCTGCGCGGCCTGCAGGAGCAGCCGGGCGCCCGATACCGCGTTGAGCTTCGGTCGCAGCCGGTCGACCACCTGGGCCGCGGATATCTTGCGCTCCGCCAGCGGCTTCAGCTCGATGAAGACGTTCGCGGTATTCAGGGCACGGCCGCCGGTGAAACCGGCGACGGATGCTACGGCCGGGTCCTTCTGGACGATCGCCTGCAACTGGGCGAGTTTCTTCTCCATCGCCTGAAAGGAGATGCTCTGGTCCGCGATGATCTGCCCCTGCAGGATGCCGTTGTCCTGTTCGGGGAAGAAGGTCGACGGCACGAAGCGGATGAGGAACACGTTGAGCACGATCAGGCCGATCAGGACAAGCGCGACCAGCAAGCGATGATCCAGTGCCGTCGCCAGCGAGCGATCGTAGCCCTGCTTGAAGCGCTCGAACTGACGCTCCGACCAGGCGGCCACCCGACCCGGCTGCCTGGCCGTCCCGCGCGAGCGCAGCACGAAGGCCGCCATGGTCGGCGTGACGGTCAGCGAAATCACCAGCGAGAGCAGGATCGCGATCGACAACGTCACGGCGAACTCGTGGAACAGCAGGCCGACGATGCCGGGCATCAGCAGGATGGGCAGGAAGACCGCGATCAGCGACAGGCTCATGGAGATCACAGTGAAGCTGACTTCGGCGCTGCCGAGCAAGGCCGCCTCGCGCACATCCATGCCTTCGTCCACGTGGCGCACGATATTCTCGAGCACCACCACGGCATCGTCGACGACGAAGCCGGTACCGATCGTGAGGGCCATCAACGACAGGTTGTCGAGGCTGTAACCGAGCAGGTACATCGGACCGAACGTGCCGATGATGGACAGCGGCAAAGCCACCGCCGGGACCAGCACCGCCCGAGGCGATTGCAGGAAGACGAAGACCACGCCGATGACCAGGAGCACGGCGATGAACAGCGTCCGCTCCGTATCGTCCACGGCCGCGTTGACCGACTGCGAGCGATCCACCGCGATACCGACATGCACATCGTGCGGCAAGGTCGCTTCGACATTGGGCAGCACCTTGCGGATCTGCCCGACGGTCCTGACGATGTTGCTGCCCGGCAGCGGGTAGACGATGACGAGCACCGCGTCCTTGCCGTTGTAGAGGCCGGCGTTGCGCAGGTTCTCCGCCGAGTCCTTGACCTCGGCGACATCGCGCAGGAACACCGGGGAGCCCTGGCGATACGCCACCACGATGTCGCGGTACGGCGCCGCCTTGCTGATCTGGTCGTTGGAGAGCACCTCGAAACGCTGGTCGCCCTGGTCGATGTGGCCTTTGGCGCTGTTGGCGTTCGCCGAGCTGAGCGCGGCGCGCACGTCCTCCAGGCCGATGCCGTAGCTGTTGAGCTGATCGGGCTGGAGTTCGACGCGCACCGAGGGCAAGGCGCTGCCACCCAGGGTGATCTGGCCGACGCCATCCACCTGCGACAGCTGCTGCTGGAGGATGGAGTTGGCCGAGTCGTAGAGCTGGGCGCGCGTCAGTGTGGCCGAGGTGAGCGCGAGCACCATGATCGGCGCATCGGATGGGTTGTACTGCCGGTACGTGGGGTTGTTGCGCAGGGTGCTTGGCAGGTCGGCGCGCGCCGCCTGGATCGCCGCCTGGACATCGCGTGCGGCGCCGTTGATATCGCGGCCGAGACCGAACTGGATCACCACCTGGGCCGAGCCGACCGAACTGGACGAGGTCAGCTCGGAGACATCGGCGATCGCGCTCAACCGCCGTTCCAGCGGCGCCGCCACGGTCGAGGCCATGATGTCCGGGCTCGCACCCGCCATGCTCGCCTGCACCACGATGACCGGGAAGGTCACGTTGGGCAGCGGCGCCACGGGCAGGTTGAAGTAACCCAGCGCACCGGACAGCAGGATGGCAACGGCCAGCAAGGTGGTCGCCACCGGTCGCCGGATGAACAGGCCCGGGATACTCATGACTCGTGACCGATCAGCTTCTGCTCGGGTTTCGGCCGGAAGCGCAAGGCCAGCCTGTCGAAGAACAGGTAGATCACCGGCGTAGTGAACAGCGTCAACAACTGGCTCAATGCCAGGCCGCCGATGATCGCCAGACCGAGCGGCCGGCGCAGCTCGGAACCCGTGCCGTTACCCACCAGCATCGGCAAGGCACCGAGCATGGCCGCCAGCGTCGTCATCAGGATGGGGCGGAAGCGCAGCAGCGAGGCCTCGAAAATGGCTTCCGCTGGCGGCTTGCCATGCACACGCTCGGCCTCCAGCGCGAAGTCCACGATCATGATCGCGTTCTTCTTCACGATACCGATGAGCAACACGATACCGATGATGCCGATCACATCCAGGTCGTGACCAGCCACCATCAGGGCCAGCAAGGCGCCGATGCCGGCCGACGGCAGGGTCGAGAGAATGGTCAATGGATGGACGAAACTCTCGTAGAGCACGCCGAGCACGATATAGACCGCGACGAGCGCGGCGATCAGCAGATACACCTCGCTGGACAGCGAATCCTGGAAAGCCTGTGCCGCACCCTGGAACGACGAGGTGACCGACGCCGGCAGGTGCACCGCCTGCTCCGCTGCCGTGATTTCCTTCACCGCCGAACTCAACGAGGCGCCCGCGGTCAGGTTGAACGACACCGTCACCGCCGGGAACTGCGCAAGATGGCTGACCACCAGCGGCGACTTCACGATCTGGATCGCGGCGATACCTTTCAACGGTACCTGCCCGCTGCTCCCCGTCTGGCTGGGAAGGTAGATGTCGCCCAGCGATGCTACCGTCGGCAGGCTTTCCGGCTTGGCCACCAGGATCACGCGGTACTGACCCGACTGCTCGAAGATGGTCGAGACGATGCGTTGTCCCAGCGCGTCATAAAGGGCGTTGTCGATCGTCGCCGGCGTGATGCCGTAGCGCGCGGCGAGCTGGCGATTCACCTCGACGTTCACCGCGAGACCGTCGTTATTGAGATCGCTGGTGACATCGGTGATCGAGTCGATCGTGTGCATGCGCTCGATCAGGGCGGGCACGTACTTGCCTAGTTCCTGCACGGAGGATCCGCGCAGGACGAACTGGTACTGGTTCGGCGATACCGTCGTATCCAGCGTCAGGTCTTGCTCCGGTTGGACGAAAAGGCGGATGCCGGACACGTTCGCGGTCTCGCGTTGCAGGTTGCGGGCGATCTCGGCGGCGCTGGAGGAACGATCGTGCTTGGCCTTGAGGCCGATAAGGAAGCGGCCGTTGTTGAGCGTCTTGTTGGTACCGTCGATGCCGACGTACGAGGTCAGGCCGGTCACGTCGGGATCCTTCAGGATCGCATCGGCCAGTTCGGCCTGCCGCTTGACCATGGCGCTATAGGACACCGAGTTGTCCGCCACGCTGATACCCTCGACCGCGCCCACGTCCTGGGTCGGGAACAGGCCCTTGGGAATGACGACGTAGAGCACGACGGTCAGCGCGACCGTGACCAGGAAGACGATCAGGGTGAGCGTCTGCCTGGCCATGACGAAGCGCAGGCCACGCTCATAAGCCGCCAGCGTCTTGTCGAACAGGCCCTCACTGATCCGTTCGAAGCGACTCGGGTGCCGCTCCGCCTGGGCACGCAGAATGCGCGCACACAGCATGGGTACGAGGGTGAGCGAGACGATGCCCGAGATGACGATGGTCACCGCCAGGGTCACCGCGAATTCGTTGAACAGCCGGCCGATGACGCCACCCATGAAGAGCAACGGGATCAGCACGGCGATCAGCGAGACGGTCAGCGAGACGATGGTGAAGCCGATCTGGCCCGCGCCCTCGAGCGCTGCCTCGAGTGGCGGCATGCCTTCCTCGAGGTAACGCACGATGTTCTCGATCATGACGATGGAGTCGTCGACCACGAAGCCGGTGGCGATGATAAGGGCCATCAGCGAGAGGTTGTCGATGGAGTAACCCAGTTCGTACATCGCGGCCAGCGTGCCGATCAGCGAGACCGGCACCGAGATGCTGGGGATGATCGTCGCCGGAATGTTGCGCAGGAAGACGAAGATCACCAGCACGACGAGCACGATGGCGAGACCGAGTTCGAACGCCGCGTCCGAGACGGACGAACGGATCACACCCGTGCTGTCGGCGACGATCTCGACCTTCATGCCGGCCGGCAGGGTGGACTCCAGCTGCGGCAGCTTCGCCTTGATCTGGTCGACCGTGGCGATCACGTTTGCACCCGGCTGTCGCTGGACGTTCAGCACGATGGCCTGGGTCTTGCCGAACCAGGCGCCCTGCTCCGTGTTCTGCGCCGATTGCGTGACCCGGGCGATATCGCGCAGGTAGACCGGTGCACCGTTCTGGTACGACACCACGGTGGCCAGGTAATCCTTTGGATCACGGATCTGGTCGTTACCGTTGATGGTGTAGTCGAGTTCGGGACCGTCGAAATTACCCTTGGGCTGGCTCACGTTGACGTTGGCCAGCAGCGAGCGCAGGTCATCGATGTTGAGGCCGTACGCTGCCAGCTTCTTCGGATCCGCTTCGACACGAATGGCCGGGACGTTGCCGCCGGCGGGCACGACCAGACCCACACCCGGCACTTCGGCGATCTTCGAGCCGAGGCGGTTATTGGCGACATCCTCCAGCTGCGGCAGCGACATCGATGCCGAAGTCACGGCCAGGGTGAGGATCGGCAGGTCGGCGGGGTTGACCTTGGCGTAGGTCGGTGGCGCGGGAAGGCCGGCAGGCAGCAGGCTGTTCGCGGCGTTGATCGCCTCCTGCACGTTCTGCTCCGCCACGTCGAGGCTGAGCGAGAGATCGAACTGCAGGGTGATGACCGATGCCCCGGCAGAG
Organism: Luteibacter rhizovicinus DSM 16549; assembly: GCF_001887595.1. Taxonomy (NCBI): domain Bacteria; kingdom Pseudomonadati; phylum Pseudomonadota; class Gammaproteobacteria; order Lysobacterales; family Rhodanobacteraceae; genus Luteibacter; species Luteibacter rhizovicinus. The sequence continues at coordinate 3,798,691 of NZ_CP017480.1, read as the reverse complement.
CTGTTCGAGGTCATCTGCTGGAGGCCCGGAATTTCACCCAGCTGCACTTCCAGCGGCGCCGTCACCGTATTCGCCATCACCGATGGGCTGGCACCGGGGTAGAACGTCTGCACCTGGATCACCGGGTAGTCGACCGCGGGCAGCGAGGACACCGGCAAGAAACGCACGGCCACGAGGCCGACGAGGACGAGCGCGAGCATCAGGAGCGCGGTGGCTACCGGCCTGAGTACGAACAAACGGGAAATATTCATCGGATCGCGTGCCCGCCTTTACGACGCGTGGCGTCGGCGGGGCGCGTCAGCCGTGGACGATCCGGCGGCCGGCTTGGCACCGGCGAGCTTCACCTTCGCCCCATCGGTCAGGCGATCCATGCCGTCGGTCACCACGGTCTGCCCGGCCGTCAGGCCGGTGGCGATCACGGTGAACTTACCGTCGCTGGGACCCAGGATCACCTTGTGCACCGACACGGACTGGTCGGCATTGACCAGGTAGACGAAATCGCCGGGGGCACCGCTCTGCACGGCCGGTGTCGGCACGAGCACGGCCTGCTTCAGCGTATCGACCAGCAGGCGCACGTTGACGAACTCGTTCGGATACAGCGCTTCGTCATCGTTGTCGAAGGTGGCACGCAGCGTCACCGTGCCGGTCGCCGTGGCCATCTGGTTGCCCAGCGCATAGAGCTTGCCGGTGGCGATCTGACGGCTGTTGTCGCTGCTGAAGGCGGTGACGGCGAGCGTCGTATCCGCCGTACCGAAGCGCTTGAGCACGTTGGCCAGCGAGTTCTGCGGCACCGTGAACTGCACCGTGGTCGGCTTCATGGTGGTGATGGTGACGATGCCCGGCGAGGTGGACTGCGTGACGTAGTTGCCCGGGTCGACCAGGCGCAGGCCAACGCGCCCGGATACCGGCGCGACGATATGGCAGTAAGCAAGGTCGAGGTCGAACTGGGCGATGTTCGCCTCGTCCGCCTTCACGGCGGCTTCGTCCTGCTGCACGGTGAACTTCTGGTCGGCGAACGTCTGCTCGGCGATCGACTTCTGTTCGTTCAAGGTGGTGAAGCGTGCGAGGTCGGAGCGTGCCTGCGCGAGTGCCGCTTTGTCTTTCGCCATCTGTGCTTCGGCCTGGCGCTTGTCGATCTCGTACTGGCGCGGATCGATCTGGGCGAGGAACTGGCCTTTCACGACATCCTGGCCTTCCTTGTAGCCGACGTCGGTGAGGTAGCCGCTGAGCTGCGGAAGCACGTTGACCGTGGCCACCGGGGTGACCGTGCCCAATTCATTGAGTATCTCGGGCATGTCGCCGAGGGTGGCCTTCGCCGCGCTTACCAACTGCGGCGGCGTGACGGGCTTCTTCTTGCCGGAACCGCTTATGACGTGAAACAACACCAGGGCGATGATCACGATGGCGACAAGCGAGACGATCAGCAGACGCCGTCCCTTGTGAGGCGGGTGCTGGGCTTGTGTCGCATCACTCATGAATCGATCTCCTGGGTTATCCGTTGCGGCTAGGCAACAGGAACGCGCGAGGTCCGATTACGTTTAACGATTCCGTGAACCGTTTAACCTACGCTCATCCCTGCGACTTCGCAGGATTTCACGACGTAAACCCCTGCGCCGCCCAACCGTTTTCATCATCAGCCCTCCTTCCATACGGTGTCGTGATGAACACGCTGCGCTCGATCTCCCTCGCCCTGCTCATGACCGTCGGCGCCGCCGCCGGCACATCCAGCGCCTCCGCTCAGGTCTACGTCGATGAAGGCGTCGACATCGGTCCGGAGCCCGGCTGTCCCTATGGTTATTACGACTACGCGCCTTATCCTTGTGCGCCCTACGGCTATTACGGGGCCGAATGGTTCGCCGGCGGCATCTTCATCGGTGCGGGCCCCTGGTTCCGTGGCCCACGCGGCTTCCGCGGTCACGTCGATCCACGCTTCGATCCGCGTCGCGGCTACGCCCGTCCCCTGCCCCAGGCGCACGAACGCCCGGCGCCGGGCACGCGCTTCGACCGCATCCCCGACTTCCATGGCGACGAGTGGCACGACGGGCGTGGTGGCGCCGAGCGCGGTGGCGATCATGGTGACGGTCGTCACTGACGCCTGACCGGTCTTCCGCCTCAAGTTCCTGCGATTCCCGCCGTTATCGAGGGGGTTGAACAGGGATGCGAGGCGGAAGGATGACAATATCTTCATTGAGTGCAGCTTCATTGAGTGCGGCGGGTCTGGCCGTCACCGCGTCCCCGCTGCACAACAGCACGACGGCGATGGCATCGACGACGTCGGCTGGCTCGTTGCCCCCCGTCTCGGCCGCATCCGTCGCCGCACCCGCACCCTCGGTCACCGTCACGCTGAGCGGTACGACCGCCGCCGCAGCGCCAGCCGTCTACGGCCTGCCACCGATCAAGGCAGCGCCGGTCTGGCAGGATGCGGGCATCGCCATCACCACGGCGAGCGGACGTAGCATCACGCTCTCCCTGCAAGATGACGGCAGCATCGCCATCGCCACCGACGGAGACGCGCCCCTGAGCGATGCCGAGACGGCAGCCACCGCGAAGCTGTCGACGGCATTCAAGAGCGCGCTGGATGGCATGGCCTCCGCGCCGCCTCGCCTGGACCTGGACGGACTCGCGCAGGTCGACACCCGCATCCTCTCGTCAGTACATCTCGCGGCGCAGGCCGTGAGCGACAACCAGGCCATCCAGACGATCGACTTCCGCGGCGACGCGACGACCCGTGCCGTGAAGATCGAGGGGCTGGCCGGAAAGATCGACGTGAGCGTGGACTTGAGCTCACCAGCCATCGCCGGAAGCAAGACGCAGCAGGCGTCGGCGATCGCCAATGTCCTGAAGCAGTTCGACCAGGCCGCCTCGCGCGGTCACGCGAATCCCGCCTTGATGTCGATGTTCAAGGATGCGTTCACTCAGATGAGCGCGCCGGGTGGCCTCGACACACCGGGCCTCACGCGATCGTCGTCCTGGCTCGACGACACCGACCACGCATTATTGAGCGGCCTGGCGGATTTCACGGCGTCGATCACGCAGACGGCCACCGCACCGAATCCTTATCGATCGAACGAGCACGATGCTTTCTCGTTCCAGACATCGCAGCGCACCCAGGTAACGGGCCGGAATGCCACCGAGCGCGGTATCTCCCAGATCACGACGACACAGCTGCACGCGAGCTTCCACTCGGCGCTGTCGCCCGATGCCCCGCTCAACCTGACCGACGATCCCAAGTCGCAGAACTACTACTTCACGCAGATCGCCGATGACGCGCAGAGCAACCTCAGCATCGGCTACCGGAAGGGCCAGCTCGTCAAAGCCAGCCTCACCCAAACGGCGAACCAGAGCACCGACCGTTTGAAGTACGTCATGGGCCAGAAGGTCGAAGACGTGACCACGCCACTGCGGAAGTCGCAACAGCGCGACCTGCTGCCCCTGCTGCAGGAGATGGAACGGCACCCGCCACAAACGGCCCGGGAGCGCGACGCGCGCACCCGCGATCTCGCCAGCCTGCACGACAGCGTCCTGCTGCGGACCGACCCGGTCTCCCTGGCCTAGCCCGCGCGAGGCATCTAAAAAGAGATGTCTAGAGGGCTATACATTCGAAATTAGTTTCGATATAACTGGCTCACGTGCTGCGACGCAGCACGTTTTGTCACATCAGGGATGTAGCCGGCGCTAGACCGGCTACCGGCACCCACGACCCGGCTCCCGCCGGCGTCAGGGTCGCGCCTTTGGGGGATCTACCTTCGTTTTCATGTCATGCCCGGCCCTGCGGCAGCAGCGACCGTGCGCGCTTACGCCTGAAAAAGTTCGAGGAGAGCGTCGTTCATGTCCAGCAAGACACCCCGTATCCAGCATGCCCTCGCAGCCGCTCTCGCCCTGGCCCTCAGTTCCGGCGCCCTGGCGCAGTCCACCACCGGTAGCCTGTTCGGGCAGGCACCCGCCGCGGCGGGTGAGACGGTCACGGTGACCAGTGACACCGGTCTGAGCCGGGATGTCCCGGTCGACGAGCGCGGTCGTTACTCGGCAGGCCAGCTCCCTCTGGGCACGTATACCGTCAGCCTGAAGGTCGGCGGCAAGGTCGTGGACACCCGGCAGAACATCACGCTCAAGGTCGGCGCCGGCACCGAGGTATCGTTCGTCGCGTCCTCCGCGCAAGCGATGGAAGGAATCACCGTGTCCGCGGCGGCGTTGCCGGGCATCGACGTCTCCACCGTGGACTCGCGCACGGTGGTCACTTCCGAGCAGCTGGCGCGCTTGCCGTTGGGTCGAAATTCCGAAGCCATCGCGCTGCTTGCGCCCGGTGTCGTGAACAACGGCGGCAGTTTCAAGGGCCCGACCGGAAATTCCCTGGTGAGCTTCGGTGGCTCCGCCGCGAGCGAGAACGCGTATTGCGTCAACGGCTTCTCCACGACCGATCCGCTGCGCGGCTTCGGCGGCCTGTCCCTGCCCTACGGTGCGATCGACCAGCAGGAGGTCTATACCGGCGGTTACAGCGCACAGTACGGCCGTTCCGATGGCGGCGTGATCAACGTGGTGGGCAAGCGTGGCACCAACGAATGGCACTTCGGCACCCAGGTGCTCTGGGAGCCGAGCTTCGCCCGCGCCGATCAGCGCAACCGCTATTTCGAAAACGGTCTGCCGGCGTCGCCGAAGGCGGGCCAGCTGTATTCGCCGGACTCGAAGGACTCGTTCAGCAGCACGACGGTCAGCGCTTACGCGGGCGGCCCGTTGATCAAGGACAAACTCTTCATCTTCCTCGCCGGCGAATACGAGCGGCAGCAAGGCAATACCGTGAACCCGGTGAGTGGATTCACCAGCACGAAGCCGTATGTCGACTACCGTTACAACGAGCCGCGCTGGTACGGCAAACTCGACTGGAACATCACCGACAGCAACATCCTCGAGGTCACGGGCGCCTCCGACAAGTACGAAACCTCGGGCACCGTTTATGGTTATGACTACCAGGCACGCACGCGCACGGACCGCATCGGTGGCGACGACAACATCAAGACCGGTGGCGATCTGTGGACGGCCAAGTACACCGGTTACATCACCGACGACCTCACGGTCACCGCGCAGTACGGCAAGCTGAAAAGCGACGACTACGACGCACCGGCCGGCTACGCGCCCGACATCACCTATGTGGATGGACTGACCAACCAGAATCCGGCGTTGAACAACGGTGCGCCGCGCGGCAACAACCAGACCGTCGCCAGCCTCAGTCCGGCCGGGCGTGGCAACCGCACTACCAATACCCGCATCGACATCACCTACAAGATCGGCGACCACACGATCACGGCGGGCATGGACAACCAGACGGCGAAAGCGATCGACCAGGGCACGATCACCTCGGGTCCCGGCGGGTATTCGTGGACGTATGGCCAGGGTGACCCGAATACGCCGATCTCAACCGGCCTGGGTGTGCCCGCCACCGGCGGCTTTCCGAATGGCGCACAGGGCTACTACGTCATCCAGAACATCAACAGCAGCCTGGCCACCGTGCGCTCGACCCAGCGCGCGCAGTACATCGAAGACAAGTGGCAGATCAACGATCGCTGGCTGCTCTCGGTCGGCGTGCGGAACGACCAGTTCGAGAACTTCAACAGCGATGGCGATCCCTTCGTCACCCAGCACAAGCCGCAGTGGGCACCGCGCCTGGGCGCAAGCTGGGATGTGAACGGCGATGCGACCTTCAAGGTCTATGCGAATGCCGGTCGCTACTACCTCGGCCTGCCCTTGAACCCGGCGCTCAATGCGGCCGGCGGCGCGCTGACCACCTCGCAGTACTTCACCTATGGCGGTATCGCCGGCGATGGCACCCCGACCGGATTGCTCGCCATTTCCCCGCCAGTCGCTGCCAACAACACCTTCGGCCAGCTACCCGATCCGTCCACCGTGACCACCAAGGGCCTTAAGTCCGAATACCAGGACGAGTTCATCCTCGGCTTCACCAAGACCCTCGGCACGAAGTGGGTCTACGGTGCGAAGGCGACGCAACGCATCCTGCGCAATGCCATCGATGACTATTGCGATATCGACCTCGTGCTGGCCAAGGCGCAGTCGCTCGGCTACGACGTGACCACCTCGAGCAACCCGGTCAGCTGCTGGTTGTTCAATCCGGGCAAGGCGAACACGTTCAACCTCGTCGACACGTCGGGCAATCACGTCAGCGTGCCGCTGACCAACCAGGAATTCGGCTTCGACCGGCTGAAGCGTCGTTATTACGCGCTCGAATCGTTCCTGGAACATCCCTTCGACGGCACCTGGTATGCGCGGGCTACGTACGTCTTCTCGCGGAGTTACGGCAACACCGAGGGCCAGCTGCGCTCGGACTTGTACCGCGAATCGCGCGGTACAGGCCAGACGGCCGTGTCGACCACCCAGGACTGGGATAACTCGTACATCATGGTCAACACCAATGGTCCGCAGAACAATGACCACAAGCATCAGCTGAAGATCTTCGGCTACTACCAGATCACCCCCGAGTGGCTGGTCAGCGGCAATCTCAGCGTGATCTCCGGCGCACCCAAGCCCTGCCTCGGCTACTTCGGACCGGATCGGGAAGATCCGGCCGGCTACGGCAACAGCTACCACTTCTGCAACGGCCTGCCGTCACCGCCGGGAAGCCACGGTCGCCTGCCCTGGGTGCGCCAGATCGACCTGGGCGCGACCTATCGTCCGGCGTTCGCCGATTCGAAGCTCGCCTTCAACGCGAACATCTTCAACGTCTTCAACGAACAGCGTGTGGTGGGGATTTATCCAAACGGCGAGTCGAGCCCGAATCTGGCCAATCCGCTTTACGGCACACCGACGGCTCGGCAGTTGCCGCGGTATCTGCGGTTGAGTGCGAATTACGATTTCTGAGGCGAGCACCCTGTCGCCGATGAGTCGGCTCCTACACAGAGCCGGTATCAGGCATCGTCGTCGGGGGCCTCGAAAGGCACGTCGTCATCGCGTGCACCGTCGCTGGAATAGGTCTCGTCGCCCGCTTCGTCGTCGGCGTCGCGTTTAGGCGACGCCGGCTTGGGCACATATTCCATGGGCGTCTCGCCACGGCTCTTGCGCAGGTCGTCGATGATGCGTTGGTTGATGCTCTGGAACGGGCTGGTCATCGTCGGCCTCTAAGGCGTTTCATCAATGTCGCGGTGTTCGCGGCGGGATGTGCTCGGTCTCAGCGATCACCGAATCCGGCGCGGCGACAGCCTTGCGCCCGCGCAACTGCCTGGCGGTAAGTGGCAGGCATTCGCCTTTCTCGTTGATCTCGCGAATCGCACAGGCGGCCGGATGCTCGGCCGCGGCGACGTCGTACGCCTCGAGGATCGAGCGCCTGGCCTCGAGGTAGGACGGTCGATCCTTGGAAATCGTGGACATGGCTCGCTACTCCCCGGACGGCAACGACGGGCGCCGCCAAGCGCGAGGCTGCGCCCGTGGCCGTTACCTCCCCGTTAGCCGCGTGGGTACACGGCGTGCACGATGTATTCCTTGCCCTCATCGCGCAGTGGCAGGCTGTCGCCATCGACCGACACCCCATCGAGCAACAGACCCGGCAACTCCCCGTCTCGCGCAGGACGGAGATCGATCGCATAGGTCGATCCGCCAAATCGGTAGCGCAGGCTGTAGCCCGCCCACGAGGCCGGGACACATGGGCGGATGCGTAGCCGCCCTTCCTCAAGACTGAGGCCAAGCAGCGCCTCGATCAGCAAGCGATACATCCAGCCCGCCGAGCCCGTGTACCAGCTCCAGCCTCCACGGCCGACGTGCGGCGGTACGGAATACACGTCCGCGGCGAGCACGTAAGGCTCGATCTTGTAACGCTGGATGGCCTCCGCGTCGCCGGTATGGCTGCCCGGGTTGATCATCCTGGCCAGTTCCCAGGCCCGATCGTGCTTGCCCATGTGTGCGAAGGCCATCGCTGCCCAGACCGCGGCGTGGGTGTACTGGCCGCCGTTCTCGCGCACGCCCGGCACGTATCCCTTGATGTATCCCGGATCCATGGACGAGCGATCGAACGGTGGATCGAGCAGGCGGATCAGGCCGGCGTCTTCCTGCACGAGATGAGCGTCCAGCGACGCCATCGCCTGTGTCCGGCGTTCGTCGCCGGCAACGTCCGAGAGCACCGACCAGCTCTGCGCGATCGCGTCGATCCGGCATTCGTCGTTGCTCGATGAACCCAGTGGCGTACCGTCGTCGAACCAGGCGCGTCGGTACCAGCTGCCATCCCAGGCGTGGGCTTCCAGCGCGAGGGAGAGCTTGGCCACTTCCGCCATGCAGCGCTCGGCGAACGCGACGTCGCCACGCGCACGCGCCGTCACCGAGAACTCGCGCAGCACATGGACGAGGAAGAAGCCGAGCCATACGCTCTCGCCACGGCCCTCCTCGCCCACCTTGTTCATGCCATCGTTCCAGTCGCCGCTGCCCATGAGCGGCAAGCCGTAGCGACCACGCGGCATGGAATGTTCGATGGCACGGACGCAGTGGTCGTAGAGGCTGGCACGGATGCCCGAAGGGCGTGGCAGATCGTAGTACGACTCTTCCCCGGGGCGCAGGGGACGGCCTTCGAGATACTCGATCGATTCGTCCAGCACCGCGCTATCCATGCTCGCATGCACGTAGCGGCTAGTAGCAAGCGGTAGCCACAGGTAGTCGTCCGAGCAGCCTGTACGCACGCCGCGCTCGATGGGCGGGTGCCACCAGTGCAGTACATCGCCTTCGACGAACTGATGCGCCGCGCAGAGCAACAGCTGTGCCCGTGCCATGGCCGGCGCCGCATGTTGCGTGGCCATGGAATCCTGCAACTGGTCGCGGAAACCGACGGCACCGCCGGACTGGTAGTAGCCGCTACGCGCCCACAGGCGACTGGCGATCGTCTGGTACAGGAGCCAGCCGTTCGCCATGGTGTCCATCGCCGGCTCCGGCGTCCTCGCCTGCACCACACCGAGAACATCGCGCCAGTGCGAGCGGACCGCATCCAGCACCTTGGCCGCTGCGCCGTCCTGGCGGAAGCGCTGCACCAGGTTGCGCGCCTCGCCTTCGTTGCCACCCATGCCCAGGCGGATGACCACCTCGCGCGATTCGCCCGGTTCGAGCTGGAAGACGACACGCAACGCGCCGCAGGGATCCAGGCCGGCGCCGACGCGGTTGCTCCAGGCGTGGCGACGCATCGCCAGCGGTGAATCCATCCTGCCGTTTCGGCCGAGGAACTCGGTGCGATCGCCGCCGACCGAACGTTCCCGATCGTTCACGTCGAAGAAGGCGACGCGACCCGGGAAGTCGCTGTTGTAGGCATTGCGGGCGAACAACGCACCGGTGCTCGGATCGACCTCGGTGACCACGTGCATGGCGCTCTTCTCGCGGACGTCGCCCAGCAGCCACTCCACGTAAGCCGTCAGCGAGAGGCGACGCGCCTCGCTGCCCCTGTTGGTCAGGGTGACGACCTGGAACTTCACCGGCGCATCCAGCGCGACGAAGGCTTCCAGCCGCGAGTGCACGCTGTCCTCGTCGTGCTCGAAACTGCTGTAGCCGAAGCCATGCCGCGTCGTATACGTACCGCTACCGCGCATGGGCAGTGGCGTTGGCGACCAGGTGCGACCCGTGGCTTCGTCGCGCACGTAGAGGGCTTCGCCGCTGGCGTCCTCGACCGGGTCGTTCTGCCACGGAGTGAGCCGACAACCGTGCGCGTTCTCGGCCCAGGTATAGGCGCCACCGCTTTCCGAAATCACGCTACCGAAGGACGGATTGGCCAGCACATTGCACCAGGGTGCGGGCGTCTCGGCGCCCGGTTCAAGCACGATGACGTACTCGCTGCCGTCGGCCGAGAAGGCCCCGGTCGGTGGTCTCGCGGCGGCCATCGCAGGGCGCGGCAGGCGCGGCCACGCCGCCGGTTCCGCCGCAGCCGGACGCGACTCCAGGCGATGACGCTCCATCTGCTCGGCCAGCGAGCCCAGGCTATCGACCACCACGATGCGCGCGCTGGCCTCCATCACCAGGCGGTCCTCGTAGGACAGCGGTTGCGCAGCGCGGATGAAGACGCCACCCGGACGGTCGAGCAGGTTCGACTCTGTCCCGGACGCCAGCAAGCCGGTGAGCGCATCGTGCAGCACCTGCCGGTAACCGGTGCTGTCCTCGTTCCAGATGACCAGGTCCACGGCGAGGCCGCGCAACCGCCAGTAAGCGGCCGCGCGAACCAGATCGCGCGCGACGTCGAGACGCGCGATATCGCCGATGCGCAGCAACACGATCGGCAGGTCGCCGGAGACGGCCTGCCCCCAAAGTCCCGATTGACCACGCGTGTTCGCCGCGATGAGCGAGGGTTCGGCACGAAGGGCGAGGTTCGGATAGACCACCGAGGTGGCCATGTGCTCGTAGAGCTGGGCGTCCGCCAGCGTGTTGTTGGCCTGGCGCAGGGACACCTGGCTATGCGTCCATGCCAGATCGAACACACGGTCGGACAGGTGACGATCCCGATACTTTTCGATAAGGCGCATACAGCCATCGCGGGTGTCCGCCACGCCGGTAACGAAGTCCAGCGTCGCCGTCTGCTCCGGATCCAGCGTGATGCGCACCCGGATCGCCACGATGGGATCGAGCACCGCGCCTGCCGTATCCGACAACCGCTCGACGCCGGCATCGAGCGCCTCCGGTTGGGCCGTACTGCGTCCGCGCCCGAGAAAACGGGAGCGGTCGGTTTCATAGGAAATCGCGTCCACGTCGACATCGTGGACGGCGACCAGGTGGCACATCCACGGCGGTTGCTCGTCGGCGGAACGTGGACGGCGGGCACACAGGAGCGCCTGCATCGAAGCCACGATCTCCGTCGTGACAAAGAGTTTGCTGAAAGCGGGGTGCGCCATGTCGCCGTTCGGATCGGTCAGCACCACCTCCGCGTAACTGGTCAGCTCGATGGTCCGTCGCGTGCGCCCGCGATTGGTGACACGGGTGCGGCGCAGTTCGATATCGTCCTCGGGTGACACCACGATTTCGGTGTGGGTCTCAAAGCCACGTTGGCGCACACGAAACTCCGCCCGGGATTCGGAGAAGATCGCTTCGAACAGCTCCGTCCGGCGCGCGACAGGCTGGTAGGCCGTGCTCCACACATCGCCCGACTCCGGATCGCGCAGGTAGCAGAACATGCCGTGGTTATCGCGCGTGATGTCTTCGCGCCAGCGGGTCACCGCCATCGCATCGCGGCGACTGTAGCCGCCACCGGCACTGCTCACCATGACGTGATAGCGACCATTGGAGAGCAGCTGGACGGCGGGACGCGGGCGATCCGGGTCGGTGAACAGGCGCAGGCGCGCCTCCGGTGTCGACGGTGCGGTCGCGTCGTCACCCAGACCGGCAGTATGCAGATACTCCGTCGCACTACGCGGAATGCGCTCCTGCAACAGCAGCGTCGTGGCCATGACGTGTGGATCCGACTCGAACCGCCGTTGCATCGGCTGGCCGAGTAGCAGGTGGTCGATCGACAACAGCGACATACCCTGGTGATGGGCCATGAACGACTGCACCACCACGGCATCCTGTCCCGGCGGCAGGCGCGATGGTGTGTAGTCGACCGCTTCGTACAGACCGAAGCGACCGGCCAATCCGGCTTCCGCGAGTCGGCGCAGGTTACTGGTGGCGGCAGCAGGCGCGACCATCAACGCGAGCACGGTCGCATACGGCGCGACGACAAGATCGTCGCCGAGGCCGCGCTTGAGACCAAGCCCGGGCACGCCGAAGGCACGGTATTGGTACGTCAGGTGCGCATCGACGGCGTTGTAACCGGACTCCGACACACCCCACGGCAAGCCGCGCTGCTTGCCGTATTCGATCTGCCTGGCGACGGCGGCACGGCAGGTCTGGTCGAGCAGGCTGCCCTCGTAGGTCGGCATCACCAGCATGGGCATCAGGTACTCGAACATCGAGCCCGTCCACGACAGCAACACGGGCGATCCCCCCGTCGTGGTCAGCAGGCGACCGAGGGAGAACCAGCTTTCCTGGGGAATCTGGCCCTGGGCGATGGCGACGAAGGTGGTGAGGCGCGCTTCGGAAGCAAGCAGATCGTAGAACGAGGCATCGAGCGTGCGACGCTCGATGTCGTAGCCGATCGACATCAGATGCCGGTTGTCGTCATACAGGAACGCGTGATCCATCACGGCCAGCTCGCCGGCCAGCGCGGCGAGACGGCCGAGCGCCTCGATACGGGCGATGGCCGTGGCGCCGCCGATCTGCAGCAGGGTGGGAATGCCGTCCACCTGCCCTTCCCCGCCCTGCCACTGCGTCGCCTCCGACATCAGGTCCTCGCACTGCGCCGTGAGCAGTGCGAGCCAGAACGCCGTGTCGTCGGACGCCTCGTGCGTGAGTGCCGGCGCCACCGCGTGCAGGCGATCGGCCTGGCGGGTGGCGAAGGCGAGCACGGCATCCATGGAACGGGGTGGCGAATCCATCGAGGCAAGCAGTTCGCTGGACCACGCCGTCAGGCCTGCACGCTCACCGCTGCCGACGTGCTCGATGAGGACGCCGAGCGTATCGCGCAGGCCTTCGATCGTCGCCGCGCGGAACACCGGTTCGGCCGGCATCGCCAGCAAACCGCGCTGCAGCGTCAGCAGATGGCCGGCGAGGTTGCCGCTGTCCACGCTGGATACGTAGAGCGGACGCAATGGTGCGAGCGTTTCGGTGTCGTACCAGTTGTAGAAATGACCGCGGTAGCGCTCGAGCGAATGCATCGTCGCCAGCGTGGCGGCGGTGCGCGTGATGACGCCGCCAAGGCCGAGGTAGCCGAAGTCGTAGGCCGCTACGCTGGCCAGCAGACCCAGGCCCATGTTCGTCGGCGACGTGCGCCGTGCGACACGAAGCTCGGGGGTCATCTGTACGTTGTCCGGCGCCAACCAGTGGTCGTCCGGACCGACATGGGTCTCGAAGAACGCCCAGGTGCGACGTGCCAGCTGGCGGAGAAAGCTTCGGTCGGCGGTACTGGGCACGAACACGTGACTGATATCGGGACGGCTCACCCACCAGGCGAAGACAGGCGAGACGAACCACAGGAAGAGCACCGGCATGGCGATGGCGAGCACCATCGGCCGGTCGATCGCAAGCAGCACGCACAGAACGATCGCGACGGCGGGCCCGGCCCAGAGCGCACGCCAGGGTACGGCGTGCTTGCCCCGTCCACTGCGCTCCACTTCGCTGGACGAGCGCCACTGCAGCAGATGTCGGTGACTGACCACGATGCGCCACAACGAACGGGTGATGGCGTCGATACTCACCCAGGCTTCGTGGGGCAGCCAGGCCATGGAGAACACCAACCGTATCGCGTGCTGCACCGTCGCGACGAGCGAGGCCTGGGCATGTTGTCGCCAACCGATGTCACGCGGCTTGCGTGCGGCTTCCATGAGGGCTTGCAGCAACACCGGCACGAAGGCCATCGACAACACGGCGAGCGTCCAGGTCAGTACCGGATCGACCCACAACCAGCCGGCCGCCAGCAAGGCGAGCGCGGCGGGGGCGACGACACTGCGGCGCAGGTTGTCGAAGATCTTCCAGCGCGACAACGGGCTGAGGTCGTTGCGCCGCCAGCCGTCGCGCGTCGGCACCGTGGGCAGGAGCCAGGGCAGAAGCTGCCAGTCGCCGCGCATCCAGCGATGCCGCCGGATGCTGTCGTCCACATAGCGTTCGGGGTTCTCCTCGAACACGAGCACATCGGTGAGCAGCGCGGTCCGTGCAAAGCAGCCTTCGATCAGGTCATGGCTGAGCACGCGTTCGTCGCGCAGGCGACCGGCCAGCGCATGTTCGAAGGCATCGACGTCATAGATACCCTTGCCGATGAACGACCCTTCGTGGAAGAGATCCTGGTACACATCGGACACGGCGCGGGTATACGGATCGATGCCCGCATCGGCACCGTAGAGACGCGCATAATCCGAACGCGCCTGCGCAGGCAGGCCGATGCCGACGCGTGGCTGCATGATGCCGTAGCCGGCCACCACCAGGCCTCGCGCCTCGTCGAACACCGGACGGTTCAACGGATGATCCATCGCGGCGACCAACAGGTGCGCCGTGTCGCGCGGCAACTGCGTATCGGTGTCCAGCGTGATGACGTAGCGCACGGGTGGCAGGCTACCGATGCGGCCGACGATCAGCGCAAAGCGTTCCGCGCCCTCGCCCCGAAGCAAGCCGTTCAGCGCGGCAAGCTTACCGCGCTTGCGATCCGTACCGATCCAGCGCCGTTCGGTCTCGCTCCACTCGCGCGGACGATGGAACAGGTAAAAGCGATCGATGGCCGGCGAGGGATATTTCGCGTTGAGCGCATCGATACGTTCCCGCGCACGCGAGACGATGGCGTCGTCACCCGGCATGGAAGCCGCATCCGCGTCCATGAAGTCGGTCAGCAGTGCGAAGTGCAGCGCCTCGTCGCGATTGGCGAGAAAGCGCACTTCGAGCGCTTCGGCCACGTCGTCCACATCGTCGGTACTGCCGAGCAGGGTCGGCACCGCCACCATGGTCCGCGCCTCGGCCGGGATGCCCTTGGCGTAATCCATGCGCGGCAGGTGATCCGGCCGGGTGACCAGCACCGCGACCAGGTTGAGCAGGCTCAGGGTCAACTGGCTGGCCACGATCATGGCACCGAAGGCCAGCGCTGCCCGGGCCCAGCCCGAGGCAGGGGCGAGCGTCGCGCTTTCGGCCAGGCCAGTGGTCAGGCCGGCCAGTACCAGGAGGAACGCGGTGAAAGAAAAGGCGAAAGGCGCCCGGTCGAACACACGACGACAACGGGAGGAGAACGATCGCCGTGTGCGTAAGCGGCGCTCGAGCGCAGGCAGGCCCGGGCCGACCAGGTGATAGCCGATGTGCGTGATCGCGCCGTCCCTGGGTTCCCCAGGCTCCGGGCAGCTCGCGGCAAGGGCGGCGCGTGCGGTAGCCACTTCGCCCAGTTGCCCGGCGCGCGCGAGACGCTCGACGGCATGCCGGTAGCGATCGCGGCTGGCGAAGTCCATCGCCGCATAAATCCCCGCCGGATCCTCACGCAGGCAGGCTTCGACCAGGCTGGCGTGTTCGACGAAGTCGCGCCAGTCGACGGTGACCAGCGCGCGCAGGCTGCCGATGCTGTTACCGACGGACACCTGTTGAGCGGCCTGCTGCTGCGACTCCATCTGCACGAGGTAGTCGATGCTTCGGCCGGATTCGGCAAGACGCTGCTCGATCCAGCCCAGCGGCATGGCGAGCGCAGGACCCTGCCCCTGTAGACGCCGCACCAGTTCGGCGACGAAAGGTGCGCTCATCACCGGTGAGGAGCGCGCCATGTCGGCGACGACCAGCACCACGTTCTTCGGATCGTCCGCTGCCATTCGCGTCATCGCGTCGGCCCAGCGCGTTGCGCGACGACGCCTGGACTTGTCGAGCATCACGCGCGCGGCGATGCGCCGGAGGTTCTCGATCAGTGCGAGACGCAGCATGATCGGTATCGCCCACAGCTCGCCCAGTTTCAACGGCACGATGGACTGATAGGCCTGGAGGAATCTCGCCAGTCCGGCGGCATCGATGCGACCGTCGCCGTGCGAGATCACTTCGAGGGCGATGTCGTACACGCGTGGAAGGCCACGCGACGGCCCGTCTTCCAGTTGCACCAACTCGCGGCTGTAGCCCTTGGGGAAGTCCTTGTTGGCGATACGGATGTGTTCTTCGATCAGGTAGAGGTTATCGAGCAACCACTCCCCGGCCGGCGTCGTGCCGGCGCCTCGCCGGCCGGCCGCCATCAGCGCACGGCAAGCCTCGAGGATGACCCGTTCGTTGTCGGCCAGCCTGGGCAGCAGCCAGTCCGCCGAGGGCCGCGTGGCCACGTCGTGGCGCCTCGCGAGCACCAGCCCGTGCGCTTCCATCTGGTCTGCGTTAAAAAGTTCCGCCCGCAGTGCGGGCTCACGCTCCGGACCCGGAGCGTCATGAAGTCGTGCGCGCCTGAACAGCTCTATATCCTGCCCCTTGGGGGTGATGGGATTCGTTTCGCACCGGCCGAGTCTACGCTCTCCGCTAGCGTGCCGTACGGAAGGTGAGGTTCAGGCGAAGCATGCCGGTCAACGGATGATGCGACGCTTTCAACGGCATCACGCCGTGGTAGTTCATACGCGACGGACCGCCCCAGACGACGACGTCGCCATGGACCAGGGGAATCTTCAGCGGCGTGACACCCTTACCCTGCCCGCCGAACTGGAACACGGCGGGCACACCCAGGGACACGGACACGATGGGCTCGGAATCGCGCTTTTCGTTGCGGTCCTGGTGCATGGTCAGCCGCGATCCGGTGTCGTAGCGGTTGACCAGGCACGCGTCCGGCACGAAACCGGGAAACCCGGCCTCGGCCGCCGCTTCCGCGGCCAGGCGCATGAACAAGGCAGGCATCGGCGGCCAGGGCTGGCCGGTTTCGGGATCGATCGCGTCGTAGCGATAACCGCGCCGGTCGCTCACCCAGCCGACGCTGCCGCAGTTGGTCATCGCCACGCTCATGGTGTGGCCACCAGGTGTGATCAGGTGCCGGAACGGCGACACCGCCGCGAGCGCATGGATCGCTTCGACCAGTCGCGCGCCGTCGTCGAGGGCAAAGGCCCGCAGGACCACCGCGCCCGGGCCGAGAGGCTCGTTGCGACGCTCGGTGGCAGGGGCATCGGCGAAAAGGTCCGCAGTCATGCGGCCATTATCCGCGTTTCGTACTACGTAGTTCTACGCATGCCCGCCACGGGGCGAATGCCTAACGTCTGCAGGACGTCCGCTCATCCGCCATGGAGTTCCCCATGTCCGACTGGAACCGTACCCGCCGAGCCCTCGCCGTGCTGCTTCCCGCGGGCATCCTCGGCGCCTCCACCCTGCTCGGATCGGCGCAGGCGACCGTCCTGCCGGCCTCGCGCGTCGCCTCGGATCCCGCCGACGTCACGCTCAACGTAGCCGATCGCCTTGCTGCCATTCGCGAGGGAGTCGCCAGCGAAGCCGAAGGCGCGAGTCCGGTGCGCGGCACCGCCTATCCGCTTCTCGCCTGGATGAACTTCGGGGGTTTCGGCTGGCGCAATGGCGGCTGGCGGAACGGTGGCTGGCGGAACTGGGGCAACGGTTGGCACAACTGGGGTAACGGCTGGCATAACTGGGGCAATGGCGGCTGGCACAACTTCTGGCACAACTGGTGAGCGCCGACACAGCGGCTGAGGGCCGCCCCTGTGTCGATACCGTCGTGCTGCAGCCCACGCCGTTCTGCAATATCGCGTGTCGCTACTGCTACCTGCCAAGCCGCAGCGACACCTCGAAGATGTCGCTCGATACGGTGCGCGCCGTGTTTACCGCCCTGTTCGCCTCCGGCTGGTCCCATCCCTGGCTCACCGTGATCTGGCATGCCGGCGAGCCACTGGTGATGCCCGTGACGTACTACGAAGAGGCATTTGCCCTCGTCGCCGCGTTGACCCCGCCAGGTATCGAGGTACGCCACGCCATCCAGACCAACGGCATGCTGATCGATGCCACCTGGTGCGCCCTCTTCCGTCGCTGGCAGGTCGGCGTCGGCGTGAGCATCGACGGTCCGCGCGAGATTCACGATGCCAACCGGGTGACCCGGCAAGGCCGTGGCACCTTCGACAAAACGGCTGCCGGCATCCGCTGCCTGATCGAGGAAGACATTCCCTTCCACGTCATTTCAGTGCTGTCGACCCGGGCACTGCAGGCGCCGGACGAGATGCTCGCGTTCTATCGGGACGCCGGGATCACCGATGTGTGCTTCAACGTCGAGGAATCCGAAGGCGACCATATCTCCGAACTCTTCGCCGATGGCGGCGCCGAAGCCCGGTTCCGCCAGTTCCTCGGACACTTCTGGCGAAAATCCCGGGAGGCCGCAGGCATTCGTTTCCTGCGCGAGATCGACGGCATGCTCACGCGCATCCTTCGCCCCGACGAAGCCGCAGGCGAGAACTCGCAGGTGCAGCCCTTCGGCATGATCAATGTCGACTGCCACGGCAACGTGTCGAGCTTCTCGCCCGAGCTGCTGGGACTGAAGAACGCCGACTACGGCGACTTCATCGTCGGCAACATCCACACCGACTCGCTCGACGACATGCGCCGGAGCGACGCCATGCGTGCCATGCATCGCGATATCGCCGCCGGCGTCGCCGCCTGTCGAGCGGAGTGTGCGTATTTTTCCGTCTGCGGCGGCGGTTCGCCGATCAACAAGCTGACCGAGAACGGCAGCTTTGCCACGACCCGGACCTCGTTCTGCGACCTGGTCCAGAAGGTACCCACGGACCTGATCCTCGACGCGCTGGACCGGCTCGAGACAGTCCTCGACGACGACATGCTGGTGAGGAGCGCGTCATGAATACTAAGACTCAGCTCGTGTTTTTCATGGCCGTGGGTGGCCTCTTGCTCGCACCACACGGCCTGGCCCTCGGCCAGAGTGCTACCGCCGCGACGTCGAGGGAAACGTCCGCCCCGTCGACGGAACCGCCGGCGTCCGACGAGGAGGCCGCCGACGAGGCCGTCAAACCCCTGTTCAAGGTCAGCAGCGTCGAACTGATGCGCAGCAGCCACTCCCCGGAGCTCGATATCGTGCGCGTCCGCGGCCTGAGCAGTACCGAGAACTGGAGCGACCCGCAGCTCGTCGCCATGTCGCGCGGCCCCTCGGCCGACGGCATGCTCGACCTGCTCTTCGTCGCCCGGGCACCGGACGATGCCTCCAACGCGACGAAGTTCGGGCCGATGGAAGCCATCTTCGTCATCGAACCGGGCCATCCCTACAAGGGCATCCGCGTGCGCAGTGCG
The DNA here is from genome assembly GCF_001887595.1 of Luteibacter rhizovicinus DSM 16549. Lineage (NCBI taxonomy): Bacteria > Pseudomonadati > Pseudomonadota > Gammaproteobacteria > Lysobacterales > Rhodanobacteraceae > Luteibacter > Luteibacter rhizovicinus. The sequence goes on along the minus strand of NZ_CP017480.1, from coordinate 3,779,923 downwards.
ACGAATACGGTCAAGCTCACGCAGCTTCCGGGCTACGCCGAAGCACAGGGACGCGAGGTGGATTGCTCCAGTTGCGTAGGCAAGACCTATGTACCCAAGGGCGGCTCGGCCAGCGGCAAGGAGGCGGTACGTGAAGAAGACCTTCCGGCCAGCACGCGCGTGCTGCACGAGAACGACGGCATCCGGACGCTGGACACCGATCCGAACCGCCTGACCCTGATCCTCGGGCCGAACGACCGGATCGTGCAGGCGTTCTGGGATTGACTGGCGGAGAGCATCGCCGCTGAAGCGGCTCCCACATGGAGCGGGGGGCTGCGGTCTCCCGGCCACGGCCCCTTCGTTTCCTGTGGGAGCCGCTTCAGCGGCGATCACGCCGCCTCAGTGCGGCGTATTGCTCATGTAATGGTCGTACTCGTACTGATTCAGGTTGTGATCGTGGTCCAGGTCGGCATCGTCGAAATGCGACTTCAGGCCAGCCAGCGCCGGATATTTCTTCTCGTCGAGTTTGTCGATGTCGTCACGGCTCAGCATCTTCTTGCCGTGCGCGATCGTGGCAAACGACGGATACGTCGGACTGCCATCGGCCATGGATGCCTGGGTGAACATGCCCGCGGTCGCGACGGCCGCGGCGAGCAGGAGTGTGCGAGTGTGTTTCATGGGACCTCCGTACAGATGCGAAAGGACACTGCGTGGCCTCAGGTGCCCGAAGCCTGCAGTGCGGTGACGACGCGCCGGGCGACATCCTCCTCGGGTAGCTTCCGTCCATAGTGGTCGAGGTAGACGCCGTTGGCGCCGACGAGGAACAGCACCGTCGAATGGTCCATCAGGTATCCGCCATCGACCGGCACTTTCTTGAAATAGACGTGGTATTCCTCGGTGACCGCGTCGATCTGCGTCCTCGTGCCGGTCAAGCCGACCACGTCCTTGCCGAAGGCCCTGACATACGCCTGGAGTCGCGCGGGGGTATCGCGTTCAGGGTCGATGGTGACGAAGACCGGCGTGACGGCCTTCCCGCTGGACTGACGCACCGCGGCCGCGATCTTCACCATTTTCGCCAGGTCCACAGGACACACGTCCGGGCACGAGGTGTAGCCGAAATAAAGAAGCAGCGGCCGCCCGGCGAACGATGCCTGCGTCACGGCACGGCCATCCTGATCGGTCAGCTGAAAAGGCCCACCCACGGCCGGTGCGGCGCCGTGGCTCGACGCCGGTAACAGCACGAAAGCCGTGAGAAGGATGGCGAGTGGTCGCATCAGAACGATCCGTTCAAGGTGATCGATACACCGAGCAGGCCCGAGGTCTGGCCGCCCTGGCGTGACCTTCCGCCCGACACGGCGACGTCCACCAGGCCGGTCACGTGATAGACCATGCTGGCCTCGGTGAGGTATTCGTTGCTTTCCGCTCCGCCGCTGGGCGATATCCTCTTGTTCGTATGCGTGAGGCCATAGGCAAAGCGGCCGGCATCGAAGGTAAGCGAGGTGGTCAGGTACTTCGTATCGAAACCCGGCACGCCGTTCTCGTTGTGCACTTTCACGTATTCGACAAAGGGCACCAGGTCCATGTAGCGGCCGGCGAGTGTCGGGCCGAGCTCGGTCGTCGCCACGAAGGGAATCATGTAACGCACGGAGGCGACGCGCATCTGCTCGTTGGCCGCAGCAGGCGATGCCGCGGAGACATCGCCCTTGTGGTTGCTCATGTAACCCACCTGCAACTCGAGGAAGGGGATGGCGGCGGGCGAGCGCCAGTTGACCACCACGGCGGCGTTGTTGAGCTTGCCCGTGTTGGTCGCACCGCCGTCGGAGCGGCGCGCCTGTTGCGATGGGCGCAGGAAGGAACGGCTGAGCACCGAGGTATCGGCGGCATACGCACTGAGGCTTGGCGCGATCGTGCCCCAGTTGTCCGTGTAGAAACGGTACTCGTAGGTACCGCCATTCATCCCACCCAGCGCATAGGGAGCGACGAAATCCGACGTGTACAGGCCAGGCGCGGCGTCCTGCGCGCGACCGAACGGCACGTCGAACTTGCCCAGGCGAAACGACGAGACATAGCCTTGGTGATACCAGTTCACATCGGTGATGTTGAGGCCGGTGCCACCGAGCCAACGGCGCTCGCCGGGACGCGTATCGGTCACCGGACTGATCTCGCTACCCACCCAGATTTCGTCGATCGTCGTCAGCCGGAAGTGCACCGCGGTGGTGATATCGAAGTAGCCGTTGGTGGTGACCGTATGTGGTTGATGTGGGACATCGAGGCTGCTGAAGTCGTACTGGATCGCCGTGCTGTAATCCATGCCGAGCCCGGGATAACGGCCATTGCTGGCCTGCGCCGGGCCCACGATCGCGAGGGCGACGAGGATCCCCGTGGCGGTGGCGCGCCGGCTCATGGCTTGCCCTCGGGTGTCGAGCCAAGCGGACGGCTCGCGTTCGCCGGCGGCGTTAGCGCGGCTCCGCCGGTGTTCCGCAGGTAGACGCACATCTGGTTGTCGCCGTAGATGCCGCCCAGCGGCTCGAGCTTGACCGCCTGCTCGTATTCCTCGGGACGCACGACCTGGATCACCTGCATCATGCCGCCGTCTTCGTGCTCCATGATGTGGCAGTGATAGACGAACTTGCCCAGGATCACCGGGTCGGTGAAGGGAATCAGCACCGTGGTCGAGCCCAGCGCGGGAATGAACACGTTGTCGCGATAGCCGATGAAGTCGACGTCCTTGCCGTTGATCTTCGTCACCTGGAAATCGAGCTGATGGATGTGAAACTGATGAAGCTCCTGGCTGGGATTGACCAGGGTCCATTCTTCGACATCGCCCAGCATCACCGTCGTGTCGACGCGGCCGATGTCGAACTGGCGGCCGTTGATAAAAAAGGCATTCGGATCGGAGTCGGAATCCTGGAAGACGAAGCGACGCCGATGGGCTGGCGCCACCTTGCGCAGGTCGGCAACGGCGGGGTAAGGACTGGTGATCGCGACCGTCTTCATCGGCTCGCCGGATGAGACGAGCGTGCCCAGCACGGCCGCGGCATAGGTATCGCCGGCCGGGCCGGTATTGGCCGACCCCAGCTTCAGCGGATAGGAGCCAGGGGCGGGGCCGGTCACCAGGATGCTTACCCGCGCGGAAGGTCCGATCAGCATCTCGTCGACGCCGATCGGCTTGACCACCGTATCGGCGTCCTGGGAGATCAGCTGCATGTGCACGCCATCGATACGGATGCGGAAATACTGGTTCGCCGCGATGTTGAACAGATGCCAGAGCTGGGTCTCGCCTGGGTGGATGCGGATGATCGGCTGGAACTGGCCGTTGATGGTGCGGATGGACGGCGCACCGGTGACGATTTCGCTGGCCAACGCCCCGGTGAAGGTTTTCTGGAAGTTGCGCAGGACCAGTGCGCGCTCACGCACGGCCTTCAGCTCGGGGAACTGGTCGGTGATGCCGTCAACCAGGATCGGGCCGGCCAGGCCACCAGAGACCTGGTGCTCGGCGCCATCGTGGAAATGGCTGTGGTACCAGTACGGGCCCGGCGAATGATCGTCGGGCAGGCGCAGGACATACTGCCCCTTCTCGTGCGGACCGGTGGTGCGGAAGATGCTGTCACCGTCGTCGAGCGGCGACACCTGCATGCCGTGGAAATGCAGGTTGGTCATCTCGTCCATGCGATTGTCTAGCGTGAGCCGGATCGTTCCGCCGGGACGCGTGCGAATCAATGGCGCGTCGTAGTCGTCGTTGAAGACCAATGAGGTGTAAGGCGTGTTGCCGACCAGGATCTTCGACTTTGCGGCCATGAGGGTGACCGTGGTCACGCCGTTGACGTCGTAGGTGAACTCATGTGGCGGGCGCAAATCGTCCGACGGCGGGTCAGCCAACGCCGCGCCGGCAAGACAGGCCAGCGCGGCCAGGGCGACCGCGCGGAGGGGCCTTCGCCTGATCATCCGTTCAGCGCCGCTCGTTCTCGTTGGCGACATCCGCGGCCAGACGCAGCTCATCGTTGGCCTGTTCCAGCAAGCGCTTCGCGTTCGCCGCATGTCCGCCAAGACGTGAGTCGTTCATCTCCTGCGCATTGCTCACCAGGTGCCACGCCTGCACGATGTTTTCCTGGGCCTGGCGCAGATTGCCGTGCCGGTTTCCTATATCGACCATGGGCCCCTGCTGGGCCTGCGTCGCACAGCCGAAGGCCAGCGCGCCGCCGAGGGCGACACTCCACAGAATCACCTTTCTCATCGCGGAACTCCCCATGCCCTGGCAGACGCCGACGCAGGATACGTCGGTTCCCCTTCCCTGCATGGTGTCGTTCAGGGCGATGACGGTCTTTCGGATATGCATGACGGTTATCCGATTCGAACGGAAGGCATACCTCGGCATTCGTTCTATACCGTCCTTTCGTCCTAAGTAAATCTTCGGCTCACCGCAGGACGCGACAGGCGTAACGTCTTATGCATCGGCGAGACCGGGGGGTCCCAAAGAGGAGGACGGCAACGTGCGCCTGGACGAGACCTCATATGCGCTCGCTCGTGACCTGACCACGACCGCTGTCCACCTCGAAGCCTCCTGGCATGTTCCACCCACCCTCGCCCGGACCGCATCGGACGTGGTTGCCACACGCTGGATAGACCGGCGCGGCTCGGGCACGCAGACAGCAATCACCCCGTTGGATCGCTATGTGGTGCGCGTCTTCCTGAGCGCCACCTCGATGCGGCTGGATGCGGACGGTCGGCCCGTCGTCAGTGGCGCGCTGGCCGCAGGGAGCGTGCACGTCAGCCTGCCGGGACAGGCGCTGACGATGTCGCTCGATGGACCCGGCGACACCCTCCAGTGGTACCTGCCCGCGCCCTTCGTCCACGAAGCCGCCAGGGGCATGGACTGCGTCGCGCTGCTCGATGGGCTGGGCTTCGGCGGCATGTACCGTGACGGCGCGATCGAACAACTGGCGTTCGCCCTGCTCGCCGCCAATACGGGATCGTGCATGCCGGGCACCGCCGGGCATTTCGCCACCGCGGTGCTCAGTCGCCTCTTCCAGCTCGCCAGCGCACCGGCGGTCACGGCGCTCGATCCGGTGAAGCTGGCGATACCACGCTGGCGAATGCAGCGCGTGGACGCGTACATCCGCGAGCACCTCGGCGATCCGATCAGCCTCGCCGCCATCGCTGCCGCAGCGGGACTCTCACCCATGCATTTCGCCGCCCGCTTCCGCATCGCCACCGGACAGCGGCCGCATCACTACATCCTGCGTGCGCGCATCGAACACGCGAAGGCTTTGCTGGCATCCTCGGAACGGCCCGTCGTGGAGGTGGCCGGCGACACCGGCTTTCGCACGCAAGCGCACTTCACCACCATCTTCAAACGTTTCACCGGCGCCACCCCCTGCGCCTGGCGCCGCGAACACGCCCTGGTAGGCACCGCTGCAGGCAGCTCTTCTGTGGGAGCCGATTCATCGGCGAATGGGTGCTAGCCGTAACCCTGCTCTCTGTGGGAGCCGATTCATCGGCGAATGGGTGCTGGCCGTAACCTTGCCCGCTGCCGCGGGATCGCCGATGAATCGGCTCCCACAATCGCCGATGAATCGGCTCCTACACACAGCGTCAGGACGACGGATGCGCCAGCCCCGGCGCTGCCGACACCAAACCGATCAACTCCGACACGCCCAGCCACAAGATCTGCAAACCAATGCAGAAAATGAAGAACGCAAACAAGCGCATCACCACCTGCGTGCCCGCGGTACCCAAGCCGCGCTCGATGCGTTCGGCATAGCGCATGCACAGATAGATGCTCGCGGTGATGATCACCAGGGCGATGAACACCGCGGCGAAATGGATGATCGTGGGCCCCTGGCGCGGCGATCCCGTGCCCAGGGCGATCGCGACGGCGATCGAGCCCGGCCCCACGGTGAGCGGCAGCGTCAAGGGATAGAACGTGGGATCGCGCCGCCCGTGATGATGATCGACGGCGGCGGCCTCATTGTCCTGCTCCTCTTCGACATCGTCGGGTGCATCGAGCAGGCGCCAGCCCGCCATCGCGACGACCAGGCCGCCGGCGACGCGCAGCACCGGAATCGAGATGCCGAAGAAGCCGAGCACGTAGGCACCGACGAGTAACGACGCCAGTAGCAGCGCAAAGCTGTTCACGGCCACCCGGCGTGCCATGTCCGCGCGTTCGGCATCCGTCGCATGGGGCACGATGCTGATCGCCATGAACGCGGACGCCGGCGGATTCACGATGGGAAAAAGACTCGCCACGATCAGCAGCACGGTCTTGGTCAGTTCTTCCCACATGGGGCGCTCCGGGAGAGTGGCAGACGAAGGGGCGGGCACAGTATCCCGTGTTACCGGCGTGTCGAATTGGATCGTATACGCGTGCTGCGACGCAGGATGACAGATTCGTGGCACTTCGATCATCCTCGCCGCCGGTGTGTCAGGGGGCGCATCGCTCATTCATTCAATGCAGGGATATCGATGAATCGCCGACGCATGACGCCGTGTACGAGCGTGCCCGCTCTCCAGCCCCGCCCTCTCGCCCTGGCCTGCGCCGCGGCCCTGCTGCTGTTCTCCGGCAGCAACGCCTTCGCCCAGGAACAGACGCCGTCGCCGGCGGCACCGAAAAATGAGACGCCGTCCACAAAACCGGCAAAAAGCGCCAAGGAGCAGGACAAGCGCGCGGTCAACCCGGATGCCGCGAGCAATCTCGATGCCATCGTGGTCACCGGCATCCAGGGCAGCATCCAGAACTCGCTGAAGGCTAAACAGAGCTCCGACAACATCATCGAAGCGATTTCGGCCGAGGATATCGGCAAGCTGCCCGATAGCAGCATCGCCGAGAGTCTCTCGCGCCTTTCGGGCCTGGCCACGCAACGCGTGGACGGCCGGGCCAACCAGATTTCCATTCGCGGCCTCTCGCCCGATTTCGCCGGAACCACGTTGAACGGTCGCGAGCAGGCCACGATCGGCGAGAACCGTGGCGTGGACTTCGATCAATACCCCTCCGAGCTCATCAGCGGCGCGGCGGTCTACAAGACACCGAATGCCAGCCTGATCGGCCAGGGCCTGTCCGGCACCGTGGACTTGCACACGATCAAGCCACTGGACCTGGCCAACCGTACCTTCGCCGCCAACCTGCGTGGCGAGAGCACGACCAATGGCAGCCTCAACCACGGCAGTGGCGTCGGTGATGCCGGCCACCGCGCCAGCTTCTCGTATATCGACCAGTTCTTCGATCACACCCTGGGCCTGGCAGTGGGTTTTGCGCAGCTGGATTCACCGGTGCAGGAGAAGCAGTACCAGGCCTGGTGGTGGAGCAACAACAACGGCCCCAATGGCGCCGAAGGACAGTGGGGCGCGGCGCATACACCCGGCCTCCCCGACGACGTGCTTTCGCAGGAAGGCGCCCAGTTGCGCGCCAAGTCCGAAAACCAGCTGCGCAACGGCTTGATGACCGTGCTCGAGTGGGCACCCGACGATCATTACCACTCGACCCTCGATCTGTACTACTCCACGTTCGACCAGAAGACGTATCTCAACGGCGCCCAGTGGTCGAGCAGCCCGTATGACAACGTTTCGTATTCCAACATCGGCACGGTGCCGTCCCAGCCCTACCCGATCGTCACCTCGGGCCATATCGATGGGTTGAAAACGGTCCTGCAGAACGAATACACCAAGGAACGCGACAAGCTGTTCTCCGTCGGCTGGAACAACCAGTACGACTTCGGCAACGGCTGGAACGCTACGGCGGACCTGTCTTATTCCAGTGCGAAGAAGCGCTTGCACGATGCTTACCTGTTCGCCGGCCTGCCGGACCAGGCAACCTCGTCGACGGATTTCCAGATACGGCGCGACGAAGGTTTTCCGGACTTCTCGCCGGGCACCGACTGGTCCAACACCTCGGCGGTGAACCTGACCGATCCCAACAACTACGGGTACGACGGCCGCGAGGAATACGACAAGCAACACGATACGATCAAGGCGATCCGACTGGAGATCAGCCATCCCGTGGGCTGGATCTTCAGCGACTTCAACTTCGGCGTGAACTACTCCGATCGCAAGAAGACCAAGCAAGCCGATGTCCTCTTCGCCTGGCTCAACGGCAACGGTTCGACATCGGGGGATTACCTGCCCGGTTTCGCCACGCCGATCGATCCGGGCGCGCTCAGCGGCATCACGAATCTCGGCTATGGCGGCATCCCCGCCATCGTCAACTACGACGTCCTGCAGGCGCTCGACACCCAGTACTACCTCACCGAGCGCAACACCCAGGGCGACTGGAGTCGCAATTACACGGTGCGCGAGAAGGTACCCGTCGTCTACCTCAAGCTGAACATCGATACGATGCTGGGCGACATCCCGCTGCGCGGGAACATGGGCGTGCAGGCCGTACGCACGATCCAGTCGTCCGACGCGCTGCAGACCAACGGCGATACCCTGGTCGGCCGCATCGCCGATGGCACGAACTACAACAAGGTCTTGCCCAGCCTGAACCTGGTCGCCGAACTATCGGACAAGCAGTACCTGCGCTTCGGCCTGGCCAAGACCATGGCCCGCGGCCGCATCGACGACGAGAAGGTCGCCACCTCGGCCGACGTTGCACTGGTCACCGATGGTCCCGCCGCCGGCCAGGTGCTGTGGTCGGGTAGCGGCGGCAACCCGAAGCTCAAACCGTATATCGCTGTCGGAGCGGACCTTTCGTGGGAGAAGTATTTCGGCACGGCGAGCTATGTCGCTGCCGCGGTGTTCAACAAGAACCTGTTGAACTACATCTACAACGAAACCACCCTCGACTACGATTTCTCACGCTACACCAACGACACGCCGACGCTCACCCCGACCAGCACGATCGGCTCGTTCACCCGACCGGAGAATGGCACCGGCGGAAGGATGCAAGGCCTGGAGTTGTCCGGATCGTTCGAGGGTGGCCTGCTGACTCACGCCCTGGACGGCTTCGGCATGCAGGCGAATTTCTCGCTGACCAACAGTTCGCTGCCCGTGAGCGCGGTGTCGACCATTCCCGGCAGTCCGTCCACCCTGCCCGGCTTGTCACGCAAGGTCGCCAACCTCGCCTTCTATTACGAGAAGTACGGCTGGTCGGTGCGTATCGCCGAGCGCTACCGCTCGTCGTTCACCGGCGAGGCGGTGGCCTTGTTCGACCAGCTCGGTTACACCAAGGTCCTGGCGGACAAACAGACCGACTTCCAGCTCGGCTATGCCTTTACCGAGGGTCGATACAACGGGTTTTCGCTGCTGCTGCAGGTGAACAACCTGAGCAACTCGCCGATGAAGACCCAGCAGATTGCCTCGTTACCTAACAACCTGAAGATCGCCCGGCCGCTCGAGTACGACACCTACGGTCGCACCCTGATGTTCGGCATCAACTACAAGCTCTGAACCTGGCTCATCCAGGCCACGGGGTATCCGATGCGGGCTGGCCGAGGTGTTCCTCGGCCGGTCCGGCGCAGGCCCAGCAAGGGACGCCGATCTGGCATCCAACGTCTTCGTCGATGTAAGTCAGCTCACCCACACCCTGGCAGATCGGGCATGGCGGGTCGCCGGGTTCCGCGTGACGGGCGATAGGCATGGCGGCGAGCCTCATGCGGTCTTCGATGTCTCGTTATACGCTCTTGCCATCACAGGCGCGTCGTCACCAGAGGTGCAGCATGCTCAGGCAGTATCCATCTGACCGGCCCACGACACGACCCTCGATTGCCCGTCGCATCATCTGGACGATCGCGGGCGTACTGATTCTCGCGCCGCTCGTCTACATGGCCTCCGCGATCGTCCTCGGCGCCATTCCGGTCAATCGCGACTGGCGGCCTGCCGGCGATGGCGTCACCGTATGGCTCACGACCAATGGCGTGCACGCCGGACTGGCGATGCCGGCCCGGCATCCGCTGATGGACTGGACCACGCTGTTTCCGCCGGTGCACAACGCGCAGCGGAGCGAGGCGGATGCCGATGAATACGTCACCGTGGGCTGGGGCGACCGCACCTTCTTCCTCGACGTGCCCCGCTGGCGCGATCTCACGACATCGACCGCGCTCAAGGCGATCACCGGCCGCGATAGCGCCGCGATGCATGTGGAGTACGGTCCCGCACCGACGAACGATGCCACGGCGGTGAGGCTGGTCGTGACGCCCGAGGCCTATGCACGACTTGTCGCGTATGTGCGTCGCAGCGTCGCCACTGACGAGGCGGGCGCGTCGGTGTGGATCCCGGGCCACCGCTATGACGTGAACGATGCCTTCTACGAAGCCAACGGCCGCTACAGCCTGTTCGTCACATGTAACCAGTGGACACGCGACGCCCTCGCGGAAAGCGGTGTGCGTGCGCCGGTCTGGTCGCCGTTCGACACGGCGCTGTTCTGGCAGCTACGCGACCAGGCCACCCACTAGGCGGACGACTTCCCGGCAAGGGCAGCGACGCGCTCGCGCAACCACCGATGGCCTGCATCGGTCTGCATGCGTGGATGCCACGAGGCGTAGAGGGAAATATCGTGCGTGGGGACAGGGAGCTCGAAGGCATCCAGTCGCCCGGCGAAACGCTGGACGAGCCGCGACGGCATGACCCCGACATAGTCGGTCGCCTCGAGGATGTCGGGCATCAGGTGATATTGCGGCACGGACACAGCCACCTGGCGACGGCGACCGACCTTCTGAAGATAGTCGTCCATGAAGCCGTGGAAGCCACCGCCGTCCAGCGAGACGAGGACGTGGCGCAAGGCGCAATAGGTGTCCAGGTCCGGCGGCGTCGCACCGCGCGGGTGGCCCTTGCGCTGGGCCATGAGATATCGGTCCTCCAGCAGCACACGGGCCTTCATCGCTGGCGGGATCAGACTCTTGATGCTGATGAGCAGGTCCACATCGCCGTTGACCATCAGCGTGCCGATCCGCGCGGGATCCACCGGCCGGAACGCGACGCGGATGCCGGGTCCGACGTGCGCGGCGACCCACGCCACCAGGTCGACACCGAGAATCGCCACGCCGTTGTCGCTCATCGCGATCTGGAAGGCGCGGCTGCTCTGCGCGGGATCGAAGTCGGGCGCGTGGGTGACCACGCGATCGAGGTCGCGGAGTGCGCCCCGCAGCGGATCGCGCAGGCCGACGGCGCGGGCCGTCAGGGTCATGCCGCGCCCGCCTTCCGCCGGCAGCAGCAACGGATCGCCGAACAGCTCGCGAAGGCGTGCGAGCTGGGCGGACAGCGCAGGCTGGCTGAGCTTGAGGCGGCGAGCCGCCCGCGTGACGTTGGCTTCGTCGAGCAGCACGTCCAGTGAGGCGAGGAGGTTCAGGTCGATCCGGGTGATATCCATGGCTTGGATAGCTCGTATGTCTGGCATCGACGTTGATTATAGGTCTGGCGGCCCGACGTAGTGCGCTCCCTTACCGCTGCGGAGCCCCCCATGGCCCGTTTATCTCCTCCCCTGGTGCTGCGCGTGCTCAGCATGTGCAACTTCGCGCTCGGCAGCGCGTCGCTGGCCATCGTCGGCGCCCAGGCCTCGATGGTCAGCGGCGGCATGACCGTCGCCCAGGCCGCCGAGCTGGTCGCTGTCTTCGCCCTGACGTTCTCACTCGGCGCGCCCCTGGCCCAGGTCTTCGTCGGCCACCGGCGGCGACGCGACGTACTGATCGGTGGCCTGCTGATCCTCGCCCTCGGCTCGGTGTTGTGCGCCGTGGCGCCCAGCTACGGATGGCTACTGGCGGCGCGCGTGCTGGCCGGTCTCGGGGCGACCGTGGTCGGCCCGATGGCGTCCTCGATCGGCGCCGGCATCGTCCCGCCCGAACGGCAGGGCCACGCGCTGGCCGTCGTTTTCAGCGGCATCGCCATCGCCAGCGTGCTTTCGGTTCCCCTGGCCATCTCGGCCTCCGCCGCCTTGGGCTGGCGTGTCGTGTTCGTGGGCCTGGCCGTGCTTGCCGGTGCGGCCGCCCTGCTCGTCTGGCTCACCGTGGACGACCAGTCGCGCGGCATCCGGCTGGACCTGCGCCGGCTGTTGAAGGCCTTGACCCATCCGGCGACCGGTACGGGACTGGCCGTGATCTTCTTCCAGGTCTCCGCGTACTTCGTCACCTATACGCTGATCACCGCCCTGCTTCGCGATCGCTTCGGTGCCGACACGGCGACAGCGTCGGGGATCATGTTCGGCTTCGGCATCCTTGGCGTGGCCGGCAACTGGCTCGCGCAGCGCCTGGCACTGCGCTTCGGCGCCAACCGCCTGCTCTATGCCGCGATGGGCACGATGCTGCCGGTGTTCCTGGCCCTGGCCGTCGTCCCGGCCTATTGGTGGGCTCCGGTGCTCCCGCTGCTCGCGTGGGCCCTGGCGCAGGATGTGTTCTATCCCTCGCAGCAGCGCCGCGTGGTCGAGCTGGAGCCGGAGATTCGTGGCCTCGTCCTCGCCCTCAATTCGTCGGGCCTGTTTGCCGGCATCGCGCTCGGCTCGTTCCTTGGCGGCCGCGTCGCCCAGGCCAGTGGCGTCGCCACGCTACCGGTGATCTCCCTGCTGTTGACCGCCCTTGCCCTGACGGCGCTGACGATCTCCCGCCTCGCCGCCCGCAAGCACGCCCATCAGCTGCGATCGATGCGCGCCGCGTAGCAACCGTAGGCCGCGTAATGGACGTGCGCATAGCGCACCGACGACATCGCGAACATGCGCTCGATCGCGTCGTCCAGCACGCTGCCTTCGACGAGCACCGCGCTGGCGATGTGTTCGCGCTCGTCGAATCCGCGGAGTGAAAGCGTACGCGTGCGCAGGACCTCGGGTACCTCGTCGCTCACTTCGCAGGCCTCGGTCGCCCCTTCGCGAATGAAGATGGCGTGGCTCGAGCGATACGGCGACTGCGCAGGCTGATGCGTGTGATTGAGAAGGAGCAAGGCTTCGCCGCGGCGCGCGTTGCGTAACTCGATGCGCTCGGGATAACCCGTGTCGTTCGACGCGACGACGCGGATCACGCCGCGCTTGTCGAGCTGCGCTTCATCCAGGCCGTACAGCGACAGGAAGGGCTTCGGATCGATACCGGTGATGCGGAAGGACATGACGTGGCTCCGTGGTGGGGACGAAGCCATGTTCCGCTGACCCACTGTTGCCCACCATCCGGATCTTGCGTCACGGCGCCGCTTTGCCGTCGCGACGGAACCGCGCCGGTGTCGTCCCCATCACCCGTGCGAACGCCTTGCCAAACGCCGACTCGGAGCGATAGCCGACGCGATCGGCCACGGCGCCCGCCGTGAGCTCGCCGCGACGCAACAGGTCGGCAGCCAGGTGCATGCGCAGGAGCGTCAGCACCTCGTGCGGTGCGACGTTGCCGCGCGCCTCGAAATGGCGCGCGAACGTGGCACGCGACATCGCCGCCTGATCCGCCAGCGACGCCACCGTCCACTCACGCTCGGGCTCGCGCAACATGGCGAGCAAGGCGCGACTGAGCCGGGGATCGACCATCAGCCCGAGCAGGGACGGCGGCATCACGCCGTCGCGCAGCTGGGCGCGCACCGCGAAAACGAACAGCGCCTGGGTCAACGCGGTGACCACCGCCAGCGCGCCCGGTTCCATCCGCGCCACTTCATCGCGAAACATCGTGACGATGCCGGACAGCGCGTCGATGCCGTGTTCGCGACCCAGGCGGATGTGCAGGACCTCGGGCAAGGCGCTGAAGAGCAAGCGGCCCGCGTCCGGCGCGAAGGTGAAGCGACCACACAGCAGGTCGAGGTCGGTGTCGCCTTCGGTGTTGCGTTTGACCCGGAAGGGGCCGGCGTGATCGAGCGAGACAGCGGTCTGGACGTCGCGCCCGCGCAGGTCGTGCACGCGATGGCGGGTGCCCTGCGGCAGGACGAGCAGATCGCCCGCTTCCATCACCACCGTATGTCCGGGCAGTTCCATCGCCGCACTGCCGCCAAGCACGAGATGAAACGGCGCCTCGCCCGGTTCCGCATCGACATGATCGAGGCTGAAGCCGCCGGCCAGTTGGCAACGAAGATCCAGGGCGCCCTGCACCTGGGCCAGCTCGAGCACGCGGGTCAAGGCATCCATGAGACGTTCGCGCCATTGATTGAGTGATATGAGTATTCATCCTCTCAGCCCGGCGAGCAACACTTTCTCCGCCCCTTACGGAGAACCTCGTCCCATGAACGCCACTGCCCGCCACGCCCTCACCACCTTCGTTCGCACCGAACGTCTCGGCCCGAACCTCATGCGCATCGCCATCGCCATCGTCTTCCTGTGGATCGGTGCGCTGAAGTTCGTCCCCTTCGAGGCCGACAGCATCACGCCCTTTGTCGCCAACAGCCCGGTCATGTCGTTCTTCTACAACCATCCGGACGAGTACAAGGCGCACCTGACACACGAAGGCCAACTCGTCCCCGAACAGCGTGAATGGCAGACCGCCAACAACACCTACGGCTTCTCCACCGGCCTGGGTATCGTCGAATGGACCATCGCCCTGCTCGTGCTCTCCTATCCCCTGTCGAAGAAACTCGGACTGCTGGGGGCCTTCCTCTCCTTCGCGACGACCCTGGTCACCCTGTCCTTCCTCTTCACCACACCCGAAGCATGGGTGCCCGCGCTGGGCGATGCACAACACGGCTTTCCCTATCTCTCCGGCGCCGGACGCCTCGTCCTCAAGGACACGATGATGCTGGCGGGTTCGTGGATCATCGGCATCGATGCGGCCAAGGCGATCCTCGCCGGCGATCAGAAGCGATAACCGACGCTCACCCCATACACCCAGGGATCGAGGTGGGCGGTGCCGACACGGGCACCGTCCACCTTCACTTTGGAGTCGATGTCGATCCAGCGCGCGTCGACGGTGAATGTCCAGCGCGCATTCAAAGCGATATCGACGCCGCCGTGCCATGCGATGCCCCACGTGTCACCGAGGCTCACGTTCGTTCCATCCAGGGCGTTATGCCCCTTCGTATCGAAGAAGTGCGTGTAGTTGACGCCGACACCGAGGAACGGCGACACGGTCTGCCCGGCGAGAAAGCGATAGTTCACCCCGACCACGGGTGGCAACTGCTTCACGCCAACCGCGCGCTGCCCGTCGAGGCGAACATCATGCTGGAACGGCAACGCCGCGAGCAGTTCGACGCTCCACGACGGTGTCAGGAGGTATTCGACGCTGACCGAAGGGCGCAGGCTTCGCGTGGTGCTCGACGACAGGCCCGCGAGGTCCCCTGTGTTCGACTTCGGGTCGACCACGTGCGCCCCGACGTGCACGATCCACGGTGATTCCACGCTTTGCGCCACCGCGTTGCCGAGGGGCGCGGCGCAAAGTACGCCGGCGATGATGAGATGTTTGAGGTGTGACACGTCGAACTCCTTGCCTGCTTGCATCGGTCATGACCGGATGCCGACAGGTTAGGAAGTCAACGTGCGAAAGATGCGGAATGTCGTTCTGGCGCGACAATCTGCCCGGCATCGCGCGGCGGCTGCGAAGTCGCTGCTACGACGTCGCCGGCGGTGCGGCAACCACGGACGGCGGCAGGAATTTGTTCTGTGCAAGACGGACGATCGTGCCGACGGTCAACAGCAGCATCACCGCGTTGGTGAAGACGAACAGCACCGGCGCCAGCTCGGCGATCGCACCGGTCAGCCCGCGCAGACTCATGGTCAGGGCACTACCCGATAGCGCCGTGATGCCGAAGCTGAAAGCCCAGTAGCTCGACGCGAACGGTTGCTTCGCGATCCACGGGAACAGGCGGATCATCAGCAGCAGCTGCACGAGGCCATAACCCCACGCCGCCTGCACCATGAGCTCCGGTACGCCCTGTGTGTTGGCCAGCCACGCGACGGCGGCAACGGCCGGCGGTGCGAGCTGGATACCGAGCGTCGGTCGCAGGGGCGGCGGCAAGGGCGGCGCATTGAGCAAGCGGTTGACGATGACCGATTCGAGCGCGAGCCAGCTGAACACGCCGACCCCGAAGAAAAGGATTCCCCATGACGGGAAGCCGAGGATGCCCGCCGACGCGGCGATGATCAGGTTGCCGGCCACCGAAGGCAGGTAGATCACCGGCGTGGTCGTGGAGATGTCGCGATCGCCCTGCAACATGGCGCCGAAGCGCCACAGCGCGAAGACGACCTGCCCCACGCCACCGGTAAGCAGCGCGGCGACGGCCAGGCCGTGCGCATGCGGCGCCAGCACGATGCCCATCAGGGCACCCGACGACGGCACCAGACCAATGAAGCAGCATTGCACCGGATGCCGCGCTTCTTCGATCGCGGCAGCTCGATGCACGAGCCACTTGTAGGCATAGGCAAGGGTGAGCACCGCGCAGACCACGAAGGCGACGGCCATGATGCTTTCGCCGATCGCCGATGGCAGTCCCCACAGACGCGACGCAGTTCGCCAGTTGGCACCCAGCCCGACAAGGCCAAGGACCATGCCGAAGAACGACGCGGGAATGGGACGAGGAAGAGCCATGGAACCCCCTTTGGGTGACCGTGAGACGGACGCGCCAGAACTAGAACGTTTCGAGTATTTCCCCGCGCACGGGGCAGGATCATCATCTTCTCACCGACGACGCAAACCCGTGCCGCCGGCCATTCCTGAGGATCATCCCATGCTTGACTGGCCTGAATATCGCAACGAACTGGGCGCCCGTATTGGTGAAATCGCCAAGCTCAGCCCGGACACCATCAAGGGCTACCAGACTTTGTCCGGGGCAGGCGCCAAGACCAATCACCTCGACGCGAAGACGCGCGAGCTGATCGCCCTGGCGGTTTCCGTCACTACCCGTTGCGATGGCTGTATCACCGTCCACACGGCCGAAGCGCTCAAGCACGGCGCCACGCGCGAAGAGATCGGCGAAGCCCTCGGTGTGGCCGTCGCCCTCAACGCCGGCGCCGCGCTCGTCTACTCCGCAAGAGTGATGGACGCCACCGCAGCCTACTCAAAAGCCTGAGCGACCCTCTGGCTCTCTGTGGGGACCGACTCTTTGTGGGAGCCGACTCTTTGTGGGAGCCGACTCTTTGTGGGGACCGACTCTTTGTGGGAGCCGATTCATCGGCGATGGAGCGTTGCGGCGTCTCCGCTCCGTTGGCTTTTCGCCGATGAATCGGCTCCCACATGACCTTTTCGCCGATGAATCGGCTCCCACATGACTTTTTCGCCGATGAATCGGCTCCCACATGACCTTTACATTCGATCGGGTACGTCGATCGCCAGTAGCGACAACGCTTTCTCCAACACGCGCGACGTCAGCACACACAACGCCAGCCGCGACGCGCGAACCTGCGGATCGGCTTCGGCAAGCACCGGGCATTCCGCATAGAACCGGCTGAAGCGCTGCGCGAGGCCGAACGCATACTCGGCGAGTACGCCCGGCTGCATCACCCGTGCCGACTCCGCCACGTTATCGCCCAGCCCCAGGCAGGCGATGACGAGGGACCGCTCGCTATCCGCGGCCGGCACAGCGAGATCCGCTGCGGTCGCGCCGTTTGCCACGGCGAGGCCATTCGCTGCGGCCGTGCCACCCGCTTTCGCCAACAACGATCGCAAGCGCACACATGCGTATTGCAGGTACGGCCCCGTACGCCCTTCGAAAGCCACCAGCCGCTCGACGTCGAACACGTAGCCCGACAACCGATCGCCCGACAGGTCGGCGAACTTCACCGCGCCAATACCGACGCGCCGGGCCAGCTCGAACCTGCCCGCGTCATTCAGCTCCGCTCCGTAACCGGAGCCCTCGATACGCTCGGCGGCCTTGGCCACGGCGTCCTCGAGGAGATCGGTAAGCCGCGCGACGCCGCCATCGCGCGTCTTGAACGGACGACCGTCGGCACCGTTCACGGTACCGAAGCCGGCGTGGATCAGCTCCACGCCCGGTACGATGCCGGCCTTCGCCGCCGCACGGAACACCTGCTCGAAGTGCAGGGCCTGCCGTTGATCGACGACATACACCACGCGTGCGAGGCCTTCATGCATCGCACGTGCCTCCAGGGTCGCCAGGTCGGTCGTCGCATAGAGCGCGGCGCCATCCCGCTTGGCCAGCAGCAAGGGGGGCACCTCGAACGCGTCCTCCGGGGTGGCAACGTCCACGACCAGCGCACCGTCGCTTTCCCGCGCGATCCCACTGGCACGGAGCCGCTCGACCAGGGGCGTGATCGCATCGCGGACGTCGCTCTCGCCGTCGAGCGCGTCGAACACGACGCCGAGCTCACGGAAGTCTGCCACCTGCGAGGCCAGGCTCAACTCCCGCAGTGCACGCCACAAAGCGAGCAGCCCCGGATCGCCGGCCTGTAGCGCTGCCGTATCCGCACGCGCCTCGGCCATGCGTGCGGGATCGCTGCGACAGGCCGCGGCCGCTTCGGGATACAGGCACTCCAGTTCGTCAAGGCTCACCGGTGCGTTGGCCGGGAAGCCACTCTTCGCGCCCGGTTGAAAGAAAACAAGGGAAGGGTCGCGATGCCGGATGGCCGAGCTCAGCATGCCCATCTGCAGCCCCCAGTCGCCCAGGTGCGCATCGCCGAGGGTGCGCCAACCGAGCGCCGCATGGAGGCGACGCAGGCTCTCGCCAAGCACCAGCGACCGCAGGTGCCCCACATGAAGTGGCTTGGCCACGTTCGGGCCGCCGAAATCGAGGATGACCAGGCGCCCCCGCCCGGTGTCCGGGATGCCGAGGTTCACCTGAGCAGCCATCGCCCGGGCGGACGTTGCCAGGAAGGCCCCGGCCAGGGTCAGGTTGACGAAGCCCGGCCCCGCGACCTCCACCGACGCAAAGATCGGCTGCTGCCTGAGCAGGCCGGCGATATCACCGGCGAGCTCTCGCGGCGGCCGGCCGAGTTCACGCGCCAGGGCCAGCGCGGCATTGCATTGGAAATCGCCGAAATCCGGCCGCGTCGAGGGCTGGGCGCGTGCAAAAGAGGCAGGCAGGCCAAGGGTGGCGAACACGCTGGCGAGCGAGGCGTCGACGTGCGACGCCAGGGACAGGAACATGGACTTCTCCGTAAACGATGGGCACAGGCGCACGCATGAGCGCGCGGCGTCGCGTCAGCGCATCGTTCGTCGTCGGAGCCACCGTGTTGGCATCATGGGTTCGATTTAGCCGGAAAAGGCCAGTCTTCGCAAGCAAGCAACGAATCGATGCGTATGCTCGAAATCAGGTTATTGAAGGAGATGGGTATGACGGCTTCAAAGCGACCCGGTGCGCACACCGTCGTGATCGTCGGTGGTGGTGCGGCGGGTATCGAACTGGCAGCGCGATTGGGCAAACGCGGCGACCTCGACGTCGCCCTGGTCGACCGGGACGCCAGTCACTTCTGGAAGCCGCGCCTGCACGAGCTCGCGGTCGGCCTGCTCGGCGATGGCGAAGAAGCGGTGCCTTACCTGGCGCATGCCCAGTCGCATGGATACCGCTTCGAACCCGGCGCGCTCCAGCGCGTCGACCCGGTGGCGAAAACCATCGCGCTGGACGAGGTCCGCTTTCCACTCACCGACGAAATCATCCTGCCGGCGCGCAGCCTGAGCTACGACACGCTGGTGCTGGCCTTCGGCAGTCGCGTGAACGACTTCGGCACGCCCGGCGTCCTCGAGTATTGCGACATGCTGGACAGCCCGGCCCAGGCGATCGACCTGCGTCGCAAAATCCTGGCGCTGGCGCTACGCACCGCGGGCGATCCCGACAAACGCATCGGCATCGGCATCGTCGGCGCGGGAGCGACCGGCGTGGAACTGGCGGCCGAGCTGCACCACGCGTTCAACGACATGCACCGTTACGGTGGCCTCGATCCCGCCAGCAAGCTGGACATCACCTTGATGGACATGGCCAAGCGCGTCCTGCCCAACGTCGATCCACGCACCTCGGAGTCGGCGGAAAAGATCCTCCGGCGCATGGGCGTGACGCTGCGCACCGGCGTTGGCGTCGACGCGGTCGAAGACGGCGCCTTCCACCTCTCCGATGGCACGAGCGTGCACTGCGATATCCAGGTATGGGCAGCCGGCGTCACCGGCCACGACATGGTCAAGGGCCTCGGGCCCTTCGAACTCTCCAGGGACCGGCGCATTTTGGTCGATGGCCAACTGAAGGCCCAGGGGCTGGCCGACATCTACGCCATGGGCGACTGCGCCTTCGCCACCACGACGCCTGGCGGCCCCAGCGTGCCGCCCACCGCCCAGGCGGCACACCAGCAGGCCACCTACCTCGCCCGCGCCCTGCCCCGGGCCTTTCGGGGCGAGAACGTCAGCGCTTTCGTCTACCACTCCAAAGGCACCCTGGTGTCCCTCGGCTCGCGCCAGGCCACGGGCGAACTGCCTTCCGGGCCCAAGGGCCGATCGATCATCCCCATGCGCGGATGGGTGGCGAAGATGCTCTACGTGTCCTTGCAGCAACTGCACCGCGCCACCCTGCACGGCTGGCCGCGGGCGACGGCGTTATGGCTGGCCGACTGGTTGCGCAACACGACCTTGCCGCCGGTAAAACTTCACTAAGCGAGGCAGAGGCGCGGCGAGCTAACCGCTCGCCGCACGTCCACACGCTCAACGGAAAGATTGACGCGATAACCCACCGCAGCCAAGGCGGCCTCAACCTGCTCCAACTTGGAACTGTGGGTCAAATCCAGCAGACGGTCGATCTGCGGGGCATGCATGCCGAGCCTGCGTGCGAGATCCGACTTACGAAGGCCGTTGGCGCGCATAGCCTCGTAAAGCCCGACTTTTGCCACGTCCAGCGCAGGCAACGAGACCCAATATTCGCCTCGCTTTTTTTCGCTGGCGCGGGGGATCGGCTGACGCCGATCGATGTGATCCTGCAGGATGAGCGCCACCGCATCGATCGACTCGCTCAACGCGTCCTCGATACTTTCACCAATGCTGTTGAAGCCCTGGAGATCCCGGCACGAAGCAACGTACTCGTCACCGTATTTCTTAAGTTTAATTGCGTAGCGCATAGCCACTCCATTGCTGCCCGGCCTCATTTCAGACCGAGATCTTTCAGGATGCTTTTCCGGAGGAGCTCCGGTATCTCCTTGGACCCGTGACTGGGCACGATCGAAGTCCTTCCTTTATATCTGACGAACTGGTGGCTGCCTCGCTGTCGTTCAAAAACAACACCTTGCTGACGCAGCCACCGTATAAATTCACTGTACTTCATCGACTTCCATGCCGTTCGCTGGTGCGCGACAAGCTTACTAACATTAATGTTAGTTTCAACACTTATGTTAGGTGGGTTTGCGTAGGCGTTCACCGCAAGGTTGGGGCCGCCGGCTCCCCATTTCCTCGACCGCCGCTTTCACGCAAGAAGCCGCCCATGTCGCTATAACCAGCGGTGTGCCAGGCGGCCTCACCTCAGGACAGTGACGTGGATCACGTCCGGCCGGCTGCCGAGCCGCTACGTTCCGCTGTCCCCTGCCCAGGAGTCGCGATGCGAGCCGCGCCCTTACCCGACGACGAATCGCGCCGCCTTGAGCGGCTACGCAGCCTGGCCGTGCTGGACACGGCGCCGGAGCCTTTTTTCGACGGTATCGTGCAGGTGGCCTCCCTGGTCACGGGTTCGCCGATCGCCCTGGTCAGCCTGATCGACCACGACCGTCAGTGGTTCAAGGCCCAGGTCGGCTTGGAGGGGGTGACCGAGACACCGCGCGACGTCTCGTTTTGTGCCCACGCGATCCACGACCAGACGCTGTTCGAAGTGCGCGACACCCACCACGACGAGCGCTTTCTCGACAACCCGCTGGTCGAAGCCGATCCCAACATCCGCTTCTACGCCGGCATGCCCATCGCGATGCAGGGCGGATCCGGCGTGGGCACGCTCTGCGTCATCGACCACGTGCCCCGTGAACTGACCGAGACCCAACGCCAGATCCTGACCACCCTTGCCGGCTTGGTCGGCATGGCACTGGAACAGCGCGCGACGGCACTGGAGCGCAGTGCTGCACTGGCTCGCGAGATCGCGCTGGAACGCGACCTCAGGCGCACCGCGCAGGATTGGCAGGCCCGGCTGCGTGCGAGTGAATCCTTCCTCGACCGTACGGGTGCCGTGGCCGGGGCGGCGGTTTCGAAGTCGACCTGGCATCGAACAAGGTGCACTGGTCCGCGCAGACCTGCCGGATCCACGACATGCCACCAGGCTATGAGCCCAACCTCGACGAGGCTTTCTCGTTCTTTCCCGAGAGCGCACGCGAGACCATCCGCGCCGCCGTCGAGCGAGGTATCGCCAGCGGGACGGGCTGGGATGTCGAGCTGCCCCTGCTGACGGCCCGGCACCGTTCGCTCTGGGTGCGCTCGGTCGGCGAGGTCGAGCCACGGGGCGGTCCGGCCAAACGCCTCGTCGGCGCGATCCAGGACACCACCGATCGCCGACGCGCAGTCGCTTCACTGGAAGCCAGCGAGCGCCGTTTCCGCCAGCTGTTTCATTACAGCCTGGGTCTGATCTGCACGCACGACCTCGACGGCATCCTGCTCTCGGTCAATCCCGCCGCGGCGCATTCGCTGGGCTATCCGGTCAACAGCCTGATGGGGCGGCCACTTACCGATTTCATGCGGCCGGAAGTCGTGCCCGCCTTCCATGCGTATCTGCGACGTATCGGCGATGCGGGCAGCGATTCGGGCCGGCTCGAATTGCGCGCGGCCAACGGCGACCTGCGCATCTGGGCATATCACAACGTGCTCGACGACGATGACGACGAGCGCTACGTGCTCGGCCACGCGCAGGACATCACCGAACAGTACCGACAGGAGCGGCAACTGCGCGAATGGTCGTTGAGCGATCCCCTCACCCATTGCTTCAACCGGCGCTACCTGGATCAGCTCGGCGCACTGACGCGTGACGAGACGCTCGGCTGCATCACGGTGGACCTCGATCACTTCAAAGCCATCAACGATACCTACGGCCACCAGCGTGGCGATGACGTGCTGGTCGACATGGCAAGCTTCCTGCGGGCCCGCGTCCGCGACAACGACGCCGTCGTGCGCCTGGGCGGCGACGAGTTTCTACTGGTGTTGCGGAGCGCCAACGAAGCGCACCTGGCCGAGGTGTGCGCACGCTTGCGTAACGAGGCAGACGCCGCTCCTATCGCCTTCACCCTGGGCGCCGCGATGAAGGAAGCCGGCACGCCGCTGGACGCTGCATTAAGCCGCGCCGACGAACGCCTCTACGAGGCACGGGCTCACCGAAAATTGTAGGAGACGCTTCAGCGGCTCGGCTTTGCCTTCGCTCCCTACACTTGGGCGTCTCGCGGGGAGACCTTGGTGCCCACCCTCGCTGCTCAGACAGGTCCTCCGCGTTCCGTAAAGGAAAGGCCGCTGACGCGGCCCGTGTACTTATCTGGCCTACGGCCGCTCCACTTGTGCGGAACTCGCCTCGAGGGTGGACACCAAGGTCTCTCACGACGATACGGTTAGCTCGAAGGCGAGCCGTTGGAGTGGATGTGGCCGCCGAAGCCCTGCCTCGCGCGGACAATCGCGACCAGCGCGCAGAGGTTGGTGCGTTTCGCGATGGCGACGAGCGAGCAGCCGAAGCGGCGTTGCTTCGTCGGCTCGACCCGCATGAACCTCAAGGATGGGAAGAGTCTTCGGTGTCCACCCTCGAGGCGAGTTCCGCACAAGTGGAGCGGCCGTAGGCCAAATAGATGCATGGGCCGCGTTAGCGGCCTTTCCTTTACGGAACGCGGAGGACCTGTCTGAGCAGCGAGGGTGGACACCGAAGGCTCTTTGCCTCAAGCCCCCCAGCGAGGGTGAACACCGAGGACTCTTTGCCTCAAGCCCCCAGCGAAGGTGGGCACCGAAGGCTCTGCGCCTCAGACCTCCACGCAAGTGCGGCCCTGCGGACCGCTCGCCGGGCGGCGGGCGGTCCGTCAGCCGAGACGTTATTTCACCGCGTGCTCGAGCGCTTCGAAGTCTTCCTGCGACAGTTTCAGCGCGGCGCCCTTGACGTTCTCCTCGAGGTGATCGGGACTACCCGTGCCCGGGATGGGCAGGATCACCGGTGAACGCTTGAGCAGCCACGCCAGGGCGACCTGGCCGTCGGTGGCATCGAGTTTCTTGGCGATCTTCGACAGCACCGAGCCCTCTTTCGCCAGCTCGCCGGCGGCAAGCGGGAACCAGGGGATGAAGCCGATGTTGTGCTTGTCCGCATAGTCGACCACGGCCTCGCTCTGGCGGTTGCCGAGGTTGTAGAGGTTCTGCACGGTGGCGACCTTGAAGAACTTCGACGCCGCTTCGATCTGCGCGACATTCACCTCGGACAGGCCGACATGACGAATCAGGCCTTCGTTCTGCATGTCGCGGATGACGCCGAACTGCTCGTCCTGCGGCACCTTCTCATCGACGCGATGCAACTGCCACAGGTCGATGCGTTCCACCCCCAAGCGGCGCAGGCTCATCAGGACGCACTGGCGCAGGTATTCGGGACGGCCGAGCGGCGCCCAGATGTCCGGGCCATGGCGGGTCAGGCCGCCCTTGGTCGCGATGACCAGGCCCTTGTATGGATGCAACACTTCGCGAATCAGGTCCTCACTGACGTACGGACCGTAGCTATCGGCCGTATCGATCAGGTTCACGCCGAGCTCGGGCAGCTTCGCCAGGGTCTCGCGCGCTGCCTTGGGGTTGGCCGGCTCACCCCAGATGCCCTTGCCAGTGATGCGCATGGCACCGAAGCCGAGGCGGTTGACCTCGAGGTCGCCGCCGATCTTGAACGTGCCGCTCGCGGATGCGTTTATGCTTGCCATCGGTAGACTCCGTTACGTTGGGACGAAGGAAAGTCAGACAGACATTGGTACGCCATCGAACGTTTAAAGGGCGTCGCGAAACATCGATGCAAGGACGATCGGCTTCGCAAACGTTTGCGTTCGAGCAAGCTCGAAGCAAGGCGGCGCAAGTCGCGCCTGGTTTTTTCAAACCGCCGGAACGGCGCGGGCTAGAGACGCGCAGCGATCGCGTCGAGCAAACGTCTGACCAGGGCATCGTCGACGGGTTCCCCGGCAAGCGCTTGCTCGATGCGATCGATGTCCGTGGCGATGGACGTCGCGCCCCAGACCAGAGCACCGCCCTTGAGCCGATGAGCGAAGTGAGCGGCACCGGTCAGGTCGCCCACGGCGAGCGAGGTGCGGATGGCGGCGAGGTCCTTCATGCATTCCCTGATGAAGGTCGCATCGATTTCCGATTCCGTGCGCGGCGCCGCGAGGGCTGCCTTGAGGCCTTCCAGTGAGAGCGGCTTGCCCAGCACCGTGTCGATGCCACTCTCTTCGCACCGACGGATATGTGCTTCGCCGTGATTAGCCGAGATGGCGATGAAGCGCGTACGCGGTCCGCCGGCCGTGCGCTCACGCGCACGCAACTCGGCGGCGATATCGTAGCCCTGCATGTCCGGTAGCTCGCAATCGAGCAGGACACCGACATAGCGTCCGGCTTCGAACACATCGATCGCCGCCTGCCCATGGTCCACGGCCTGGGTCGCGTAGCCGATGAACTTCAGCTGCGCGGCGATGATCTGGCGGTTCGCCGGATGATCCTCGACCAGGAGCACGGTGCCGAAGGGCTCGTCCTTGGCCACATCCGGCGGGTCGTCCTCGGCGACCGTCGTGACCGCGGGGACGAGGCTGGTCGGCAGCTCGATGCGGACGGCCGTTCCTACGCCGACCTCACTGGTGAGGTCGAGGCGCCCACCAAGATGGGTGACGATATCCCGACAGATCGCCAGTCCCAGGCCCGTGCCACCGAGTCGGGTGTCGAGGGGACCGTGCGATTGCGCGAACGCGCGGAACAACTCGCGCTGCCGATCCACCGGCACACCGATGCCTGTGTCGAAAACGTCGATCACCAGGCGGCGAATGTGATCGGGTGTCTCTTCCGTACCCTGCCACATGGCGATGCCGACATGCCCCTCGTGCGTGTACTTCACGGCGTTCGCGAGCAGGTTTTCGAGTACCTGGCGCAGGCGTGTCTCGTCGAGCAACAACCAGGGCAAGGGGCCCATGGGAAGGTCGAGCCGAATCGCGAGATCCTTCGCCTCGATCGCCGGACGCTGCGACTCGATGACCTGCCGCGCCACGGCCAGCACATCGCAGGACACCAGATCGGGGGTGAAGCCCTGGACTTCCGAGCGGGTGTAATCGAGTGCACTCTTGAGCAGGGAGCGCAGGTTGCGGCTACTCGCCTGCGCGATCGCCATGAGGTCGCGTTGCGGCCCTTCCAACGGTTGCCGGGCCATCAGGTCGATGGACGAGACCACGGCGTTGACCGCATTACGCACTTCGTGGCTCATCACCGCGAGCAGCATGGTCTTCTGTTGCTCGCCGCGCTGCGAGGCCAGCTGCGCACGACGCATCTGCCAAAGGGCGAAAATCAGGACGAGGACCAGGGCAGCACCCAGCGCGATCTCCCCCTGGTAGACCGAGACGACCTGCGACAATGTCGGCGCACGCAGGTAGGCTGCCTCGAGCCAGCGCTCGATCACGGCCTCGTTCTCGTCGGCCGTGATGCGGCGCATGCCCTTGTCGAGCATGTCGATCAGCTCGGGCTCGTCGGGTTGGACGACCACCCTCACCGTAATCGGTATTTCCGCCACGTCGCCGGCCACGCGCAGGCTGGAAGCATAGTCGCGACGCACGATGGGGTGGTACGCCACGTCCATGCCGATCGCGGCATCCGCGATGCCGCTTTCCACCGCTGCCAGCACTTCGTGGATGTCGTCCAACGGAAGGCGCGTGACCAGCGGATGTTCGCGCTTGAGCCAGCTTTCGTAGGCACCACCGCCCTTGAAGGCCACCGTGTGCCCGTCGAGGTCGCGCATGTCGATCCTGGCCGGCCCCACGGTGCGCGTCACGATCAGGGTGCGGCCCACGTAGAACGGTTTGGACAGCAGGGCTCGGTCACCCAGATCCGCTACCACCATGCGATCGCTGGTCGAAGGCAGCAGGTCGACGCGATGCTCCGTGAACGCTTTGACGGACGCCTCCCAGGAGGCGGTACGCACGGTTTCGAAGCGCACGCCGGTGTGTTCCGCCACCAGCGCGAGGTACTGGCTGACCAGGGGATTGGCTTCCCCGCCACGGATCTCGGCGCCCTGCTGCGGATCGATCGCGATACGCAACACGGGATGCTGCGAGATCCACCGCTCCCGTTCGGGATCTGGCGAATCGGTGGCGGCAGCAGCGGTCACGACGAACGCAGCCAGGCAAAGGGCGATCCATCGCCTCACTTCAATGGCACCTCGCTGTCCGATGCCAGCAGGTAGGCGCGAAGCATGTGCAGTTCGTTGTCCTTGCCGATGTCCAGCTTTCGGTAAGCCGCCGTCTTCTGCGTGCTCACGGTCTTCAGGCTGCGGTTGAACTTGTTGGCGATCTGGGTGACCGACAGGCCTTCGAGCACGCAACGGATCACTTCCCACTCGCGGGGCGAGAGCCGCGCCATCGGATTGTCGGCCAGCCCGCTGACCGTCCCCGGGGGCAGGTATTCGCGACCGGTCATCACCGCGTCGATCGCACGAATGACTTCATCGGGCTCCTGGCTTTTCGCGACGAAACCGTGCGCACCGGCCTGCAAGAGACTGCGGATCACCAGGCGCGAGCCGTGCGCGGAGACAACCAGGATCCTCAGCGCTGGATGCGCTGCACGCAGCAGCTTGATCAGGGCGACACCGTCGATGTCGTCCATAGCCAGCGAGTAATCGATCAGTGCGACATCCACGGGCATGGCTGCCAGCATGGCCCGGAACGGCTGGCTGCTGCCATGGCTGCCAACGATCAGGATCGAAGGAATTTTCTCAAGGTGCGCGATGAGCCCTTTGAGGACGAGCGCATGATCGTCCAGCAAGGCCACGCGCACTGAGCCGGTGTAGGTTCGCGCGGACATGGCTCGATCAGATACACCCTTGTAGTCATATGCCCTGCTTCTTAAGCGGAGCGGGATGAACGATATATCGGTGATCGAGGCTTGTAAACGCTGGTGCCCTGCGAAAAACACCATCGGCCATTCGGCTACCTCCGTAAGCCGTACAGGCAATCCCCGAGTGGATTGCTAACCTCTCATCGCCCGTAAGACGGGCATTGTCGACCACTAAGGGGTAGGAAGCGGTCATGGATACAGTTAGCCGCAGACCGGCCGGCACCGCCGCCTTGCGCGAACCCGTCGCAGCCGACCGGCCGTACGACCCGGCCGAGGGCGCCGCGACCCTGTCATTGGACACGGTGCGAATCGGAATCGTCGGATTGGGCTACGTCGGCCTGCCGCTGGCAGTCGAATTCGGCAAGCGCTACGCAACCCTCGGATTCGACATCAATTCCGGGCGCATCGATGAGCTCCGCCGAGGCCACGACGCCACCCTGGAAGTGGATGGCGACGAACTCGGCGCCTCGCGCCGGTTGCGCTTTTCCTCAGGGATTGAGGACCTCGCCGAATGCGATGTCTACATCGTCACCGTGCCGACGCCGATCGACGACGCGCGCCGCCCTGACCTCACACCCCTGATCCGCGCGAGCGAAACCCTCGGCAAGGTGCTCAAGCGCGGCGACATCGTGGTCTACGAATCGACGGTTTATCCGGGCTGCACCGAGGAAGTCTGCGTGCCGATCCTGGAGAGGGTTTCGGGCCTGGTCTTCAACGAAGATTTTTTCGCCGGCTACAGTCCGGAGCGGATCAACCCGGGCGACAAGGCCCACCGCGTTACGGGAATACTCAAGGTTACCTCCGGGTCGACACCCGCCACGGCCGACTTCGTCGACGCGCTCTACCGTTCGGTGATCACGGCGGGCACGCACCGGGCCAGTTCACTCAAGGTGGCCGAGGCCGCGAAGGTGATCGAGAACACCCAGCGCGACCTCAATATCGCCCTGGTCAACGATCTCGCCATTCTCTTCAACAAGCTCGGCATCGACACCCTCGAGGTGCTCGAAGCCGCCGGCACCAAGTGGAATTTCCTGCCCTTCCGGCCAGGCCTGGTCGGCGGCCATTGCATCAGCGTCGATCCCTACTACCTGACCCATAAGGCACAGCAGGTGGGCCACCATCCCGATGTGATCCTCGCCGGACGACGCACCAACGACGGCATGGGCACGTACATCGCTTCCGAGGTAGTGCGGCTGATGGTGCGCAAGGGCATCAACCCGGTACGCGCCCGCGTGCTCATCCTCGGCCTGGCCTTCAAGGAAAACTGCCCGGACCTGCGCAATACCCGCGTGGTCGACATCATCAACGCCCTCGACACCTATGGCGTGGGCGTCGACGTGCACGACCCCTGGGTGCGCGCGAGCGAGGCCGAGCACGAATACGGCATCACGCCCATGGCCGATCCGGCCCACGCCGCCTACGACGCCGTGGTCGTCGCGGTGGGTCATCGCGAGTTCGTGAGCCTGGGCGCCGCGGGCATCCGTGCCTTCGGCAAACCGGAATCCGTGGTTTACGACGTCAAGTACGTCCTGCCGCGCGACGCCGTGGACGGACGGCTTTGATCGTGGAACAGCCCGCATGAAAGTGCTCGTGACCGGCACGGCCGGCTTCATCGGCTCCCACGTGGCCATGCGCCTGCTCGAGCGTGGCGACGAGGTAATCGGCTTCGACAGTCTTTCCGACTATTACGACGTGGAACTGAAGAAGGCCCGGTTGGCCCGTTTTGCCGACAAGCCAGGCTATACCCATATCCATGCCGATCTTGCCGATCGTGACGCCGTCGAGAACGCCTTCATCACCCACAAGCCGCAACGCGTGGTCAACCTGGCGGCGCAGGCTGGCGTGCGCTACGCCGCCGAGAACCCGCACGTATACATCGCCAGCAATGTCACCGGCTTCCTGCACGTGCTCGAAGGCTGCCGTCGCCATGGCGTCGAACATCTCGTCTTCGCCTCCACCAGCTCGGTCTATGGCGCGGATACACGCATGCCCTTCTCCGAGCACCAGCCGACCGAACACCCGCTGACGCTGTATGCCGCCTCGAAGAAGGCCAACGAACAGATGGCGCACAGTTACGCCCATCTCTACGGCGTTCCCTGCACGGGGCTGCGCTTCTTCACCGTCTACGGCCCGTGGGGTCGCCCGGACATGGCCCTGTTCCTGTTCACCAAGGCCATCCTTGCCGGCGAGCCGATCCAGGTGTTCAACCATGGGCACCACAAGCGCAGTTTCACCTACGTCGACGACATCGTCGAAGGCGTCTTGCGTACGCTGGACCAGATCCCGGAAAAGAACGCGAACTGGTCGGGCGACCGCCCGGATCCCGGATCCAGCGGCGTGGCTCCGTACCGCATCTACAACATCGGCAACGAAAAGCCGGTGGAGCTCATGCAGTACATCCGGGTGCTGGAAAAGTGCCTGAAGAAGACGGCGCGGATGGAAATGCTACCCCTGCAAGCGGGCGACGTGCCCGACACGGAAGCCAACGTCTCCGCGCTGGTGCAGGCCACCGGCTACCTGCCGAAAGTGGACGTCGGCGAAGGCGTCGGCAAGTTCGTCGACTGGTACCGCGGCTACTACCGGGCCTGACAATAAAAATACGCTGGGAGATACCCCGTGATCACCGATTACCTTGACCCGTCGGCACCTTCCGACTATCAGGCGGACCTCTGCGTCATTGGCGCGGGCCCCGCCGGCATCGCCATCGCGCGCGCCTTCCTCGGCACCTCCACCACCGTCTGCCTGATCGAAGGTGGCGGGCTGTCGGGTGAGGATCGAAGCCAGTCGCTGTACGACGGCACGTCAGCCGGCAGCACGCCTTTCGACGCGGGCACCTCGCGCATGCGCGTGTTCGGTGGCAGCTGCACGCTCTGGGGCGGCGGCTGCATTCCCCTGGCCGATTCCGATCTCGAACCTCGCGATTGGGTACCCGACAGTGGCTGGCCCCTACGCTATGCCGATCTCGCCCCGTGGTACGCCAAGGCGCGCGAGTTCTGCCGTATCGATCCCGCGCACGGCTTTGGCCAGGGCACGTTCGAAGGCCCCACGCCGCGGCCGCCGCTCGACCTGGATCCCGAGGCGATGGTCAACTTCATCTTCGCCCGCAGCCCGATCACCTTCGGCGAAGCCTATCGTGACCTGCTCGCCCAGGCACCGAACATCACCGTGCTCTTGCACGCCAACGTGATGGAACTGCGGGCCACCGACAACGCCCGTGCGGTGACCGACGCCACGATCGGTTCGCTCGACGGCCGACGTGGTCGCGTCCGTGCGCGACATTACGTCCTGGCGGCCGGCGGCATCGAGAACGCCCGCATCCTGCTCCTGTCCGATAGCGTGGCGCCGAACGGGCTAGGCAACGACCACGACCTGGTCGGCCGCTACTTCATGGATCATCCCAGGGGCAGCATCGGCAGCATTCGTTCGCCGCAGGCGGATCGGTTGACCCGGCCCTACGAGCGGAGCATCGGCAAGCTGCGTGCGCCTATCGCATCGGAAATCGGCCTCTCGTTCGAGGCACAACGCGAGTACCGGACGCTCAACGCGCGCGTGCATCCCTTCGCCGTCGAAGGCGAGGTGCCGCGTGGCATTCGCGCCCTGCGGGACGTGCGCGCCGCCTTGCGGCCGCCGACACGCGATGAGGCGGCGCTCGTCGAGGCACGCCTGGAGGCAGCCCTGCAGAACGGTCCTGGCGGCGCGATGTCGCTTGCCGTCCCGCAAAACCTCGCGATAAGCGCCTTGCGACTCGGCCTGCATATCGGCGACGTGATCCGCGCCGTGGCGCTCAAGGTCGTCGACAAACCCACCGTGGCCAGCAACCGGGTGGAGCTGGTCGGATTCTTCGAACAAGCGCCCAACCGGGACAGCCGGATCATGCTCGACGACAAACGGGATGCGCTCGGCCTGCGTCGCGTGCGCGTGGACTGGCGGCTCAACGACCTGGACCGGCACACGCATCGCGTCCTCGGCGCGGTCGCGGGCAACCGTCTTGCGCAGACCTGCGCCGGCCAGTTCGCACCCGCTCCATGGACCGTCGACACGCACGCCTCTTCCGATGTGCATGGCACGGCTCACCACATGGGCACGACGCGCATGGCCGAGGATGCGACGCAGGGTGTGGTCGACACGCAGGGCAAGGTCCATGGCGTCGCGAACCTTCATGTCGCGGGAAGCTCGGTGTTTCCCACCGGTGGATGGGCCTTCCCGACCTTTACCTTGATCGCACTCAGCCTCCGACTGGCGGAAGAGTTGCGCGCGCTGCTCGCCATTGTTTGACCGGATGTGTAACACCCTCGATACAGAGGGCGATACACCGATGTATCACGCAGCCGTTTGGCCTAGCCGTGTGCAGCCCGGAAGTGCAATCGACAGGACAGCGCGCACTTCCTAGCCTCCATGTATCGACACGTTCGGACAACGTGCGGAGGGGAACACGATGATCCGTCTTTTCAGACAGCCAATCGTTCGCTGGCTCATCCTGATGGGTGCCTGTGAACTGCTGTTGCTGGCCGCCTCGCTCAACCTGGCGACATACATTCGCTTCGCGCCATCGCCCGACGATCTCGCCGCATCCACGCAGACACTCACCGCACGCGCCGTGATGTTCGCCGCGGTGATCTTCCTCGGCATGGCGGCACTCGGCGAATATCGCTCGACCCTGCGCATGAGCTGGCGCGGCCAGATCGCCCGCCATGCCATCGCCTTCATCCTCGGCGGCCTCACCCTGGTCGTCGGCTACTACGTCATTCCGCAGGCCTATGTCGGCCGCGGCGTGCTCGGCATGGCCTTGCTCATCGCTTTCGTCGCCACGGCGACGTTCCGCGGCCTGTTCATGCGCCTGGTCGAGATGGAATCGTTGAAGCGTCGCGTCGTGGTCCTCGGAGCGGGACAGCGCGCGGCGCAGATCCACAACCGCATGCGCCGTCGCTCCGATCGTCGGGGATTCTGTCTCGTCGGTTACCTCCAGGGGCTGAATGAGACGGTCATGGTGCCGGAAAACCTTTTGCTCACACGCGATGAGTCGCTGGCCCAACTCGCCCGCCGCGAACACCTCAACGAAATCGTCGTCGGCGTGGACGATCGCCGGGGCAGCCTGCCGATGGACGATCTTCTCGCCTGCCGCCAGCTCGGCGTGCAGATCACCGACCTGACGACCTTTGTCGAGCGTGAAGCCGGCCGCGTGCAGCTCACCATGCTCGATCCGTCCTGGCTGGTCTTCTCCGGCGGCTTCAACGCATCGCCGCTGGCGGTGTTCCTCAAGCGTGCCTTCGACATCGCGGCATCGGTCGCGATCGCCCTGCTCTGCTGGCCGATCATGCTCGGCGTGGTGCTGGCGATCCGCGTGGAGTCCGGTCGCGGACAACCGATTTTCTACCGACAGGAGCGTGTCGGCGAGCACGGCCGTCCGTTCTGGCTCTACAAATTCCGCAGCATGCGCGCCGATGCCGAAATGGACGGCATCGCGCGCTGGGCGAAGAGCAACGACGACCGCGTCACGCGCGTCGGCCGGATCTGCCGCAAGCTTCGTTTCGACGAGCTGCCGCAATTGTGGAACGTGGTCCGTGGCGACATGAGCATCGTCGGGCCGCGACCGGAGCGCCCGCAATTCGTGTCGGACCTGGAAACCAAGATTCGCTATTACAACCTGCGTCATAGCATCAAGCCGGGTCTCGCGGGATGGGCCCAGTTGAGCTATCCGTACGGTGCGTCCGAAGAAGACGCCGCCGAGAAGCTCAAGTACGACCTGTTCTACGTGAAGAACCACAATCTCTTTCTCGACATGGTGATCCTGATCGAGACAGTGGAAGTGGTGCTGTTCGGACGCGGCGCGCGTTAAGGCGTGGCGGTCGTGCTGACGGTGGTTTCGGCGGCCGACATGTCCTCATCGTCACTACCACCGACGGGAATCAGCGACCAGGCGATCACGGCGACGATGACCAGCGCGGCCAGCCAGAGCCAGCGCGTGCGCCACGCGCGTAGCGGCGTTTCCTCGAAAGACCCGTTGCGGTCCGACGACTCCGATGCGCCCGAGGCATACGAGGGCACGTCACTCCCGTCATACACCGCGGCATCCGTGCTCGCTTCGGGGACGACGGTCACGCGCGGTGGCGCCACCGCACCGGGCAAACGCCCGTGACGCCGATGGAATTCCATCGCCGCGCTGTATTGTGCCGTCAGCCGTTGAAGGCGTGCGGCGGCGAGCGTGTCGGCACGGCTGCCACGACGACGATCCGGATGCCATGCCGCTACATGCCGACGATAGGCCTGCTTGAATTCCGCCAACGAGCAGCTCGGCTCGAGCCGGAGCTTGCCGTAGAGGTCGATGAAGTCGGTTTCGTCAGCCACCGCACGGCTCCCCTGTGGCGAGCGGCACGGCGTATCGTCGTGCACATCGTCGCTCCGCCAAGCGTGGCCCACGCCCGCACGCCTTGCAAGTACAACTTTTGGAGAACCGCGATGCGCCAGGCACGCCGATACGCCCTCGCCGGTCTCCTCTTCGGAGTGCCGCTCATGACCAGTGCCGCCGCCGACGCCCCGGCACCTTCGCTCGGCGCGCATGTCTTCCTTGGCCAGGGCGAGGGCCTTGGCGTGAGCCCGGCCGTGACACCGGCGATGGAGACGCAGGCCAACGGGAGCGTCTTCGTCATCTTCAATGCCGGTTACAGCAATAATGACGGTTCGCCCGTCGACACCTATGGCAATCGCTGGAAGCCGCTGGGCCATCCCCTCGTCTACGCCGACTACGGCGATCGTTTCGACGTCAGGGCCTACGTTGCCACCGCTGGAAAGGGTGGCCCCGGCCACACCGTATCCATCACCAAGCGCGGCGAACCCAAGGGCGAGCTCTCCCTGCCCTTCGTCGAAGTTCGCAACGCCTCACGTGTGCAAGCTTTCGCACAGAACTACGCCGAGCAGGCACTGGTGGTCGCCAGTGACGAGATCACCGTCGATGGCCCCGCGACCCTGCTGGCGTTCTGGTGGGGCGATGGCGGGGTCAAGCGCATGACGGCAACGCCAGGCGATGGATTCCAGCTCATCGATGCCTTTCTTCAGCTGCCGGACGAGAGCGGCGTGCAGGGTGCCGTCGCCTGGCGACAGGTCGATGCCGCCGGCACCTATCGCGTGCACTGGACCGTTGCTCCCGTGCAAGGTGCGGCGCTATGGATCATGGCAATTCGTTGAGCACACTGTCCGATTCCGGACGTCCGTGAGGACTGACCGATCGCCGACAATGGCGTCGCACGGTGCCTGCCATGAAAAGGCGGACAACATACACACTTACCTTGTCACGACATGTGTCCGAAATCGATCAACGACGCCTACAACCATCGACCTATTTTCTTTGTGATTACATAGAGATAGCTTGATTTCCGACACCCAGGGCCGCGGCGGGTCGATGGAAACGCCACGGAACATGCTAGGAGCAAGGCAGCGTCAGCCTCCGCAAGGATGCCCAGGACTGAACGCGAACGCGCGAGGATGCTTGGATGCGATAGCGCACCTCGCACGCGGCCCCGCGGTGTCGACCCTCGTTCCATATCAGCTGCCGCGAGGGCATTTGCAGCGGCAGTCTTGTCGACCACTAAAAGGACTTTCCATGAGCTCTTACAACGAATTTCCTCTCGCCGAAGGCTTCGTCGCTGAAGTCGGCGCGCCACCTCATAAACTCACCCACGGAACCGTCAGCACGATCAGCGGACCCGGTGTAACCAGCGTCAATGTCTACCCATACACGGGGCTGATCGTAGTCGGCAACAACAACGGCACACCCGTGAGTCACAAGCCGGCGACAGCACGATTCACCCCCCCAAGCCTTTGTTCGGAAGTCCGGCTGGGCTTTCCCGCGAACTCGAGCATCCTGCCCGGCCTGAAAGTAAGCATCTATGACGATTCCGACAAAGTCCTGAGAACCTACGAGGCACCTCATCCGGGCGACGTCTACTATGAAGCAGAGGCCGGGAAGAGCATCAAATTCGTAGAAGTGGAGGCAACCGGGACCTGGGCCCACATCGCGTCCTTGATTTTTTACCGGCGTTGTTGATTTTCTACCCTTGATGGAAGATCCACATGACGTGCGCCCGCCCCCCTCGTGGCGCGGGCGCACTTCTGCCAGCCGGGGCGCCGGCCCTTCGCGCCCTCAGAACGCCACGCGAATCCCCACGTTACCGGCCCAGCCTTGCATGCCGTAACTACCGACGAAATGCCGATACGTGCCTTCGCCGTAAATCTGCACATGCTCGCTCAGCTGGCTGGTTGCACCCGCTGCGGCGCGATAGGCGTTACCCACTCGGCCTGAGCCGAAGCGCTCGGCGACATCCCAGTCGGCATTGGACACATCAGCACTCGGATCGCCATTGCTCGTATGGATCAGATCGAGCGTGGCGTACGGCATGAAGGTGGGGTTCGCCGTGCGCGCGATGCGACCGCCAAGTGTCGTGCTGGTCTGCTTCGCCGTTCCCAGCCTCACGTCGAGGCCATCGCTGTCAGTGAAGTCGCGGAAATTCAGCGACTGGTGCTTCAGCTGGAAGCGCGGTTCGATCGTCCATTCGTGACCCAGGGCGAAGGGCCTGCCCACTTCGACCGACATACTCCAACCGTTGGCGCGAACACGCCCCACGTCGGCACCACGCAGGTCCGTGCCGACATCACCGCGATAGCGGGTGGAAGCCACCACGCCATCGACCCACAACCCGCTGCCGTGCTGCCAGGTGATCCATCCCGACATGCCATTGGC
Organism: Luteibacter rhizovicinus DSM 16549; assembly: GCF_001887595.1. Lineage (NCBI taxonomy): Bacteria > Pseudomonadati > Pseudomonadota > Gammaproteobacteria > Lysobacterales > Rhodanobacteraceae > Luteibacter > Luteibacter rhizovicinus. The sequence continues at coordinate 3,743,416 of NZ_CP017480.1, read as the reverse complement.
CCGGTACTTCGCCGAGCTGTTGCCGTCCGCGGCCTTGGGCGTCACGCGTGTCGTTCCGTGATCGGCCGCCCAGCCGGCGCGTAGCGTGCTGTTGTCGCCATCGAGCGCGATCAGGCTACCGCCAAGCTGCAACGCGTTTATCTGCTGGTCGAAGTCGTAGCCGTACTGCTGGAATGACAAGTTCGACGAGTAGCGCAACTGACCACCCAGGTAGCGTGCAAAGACCTCGCCACCCAGGGAATCATGCGATGTCCCGGAACGAATCTCACCGAGGCGCTGATGCAGGCCGTCGTTCATCATATCGCCGTAGGTCAGCAAGGCCGCCGGCGCCGAAAGATACGAAGGTAGCTGCGGCACGACGGCGACGCGACCGTTGTCCGGAGGAAGGACGGGGTCGACCGGATCGACGGGATCGACGGGATCCACCGGCTTGACCGGGTCCACCGGACCGCAATCCGTCTGGCAGACGTAGAGACTGCCAAGACGGTAATCCCAGTTGAGCGTACCCGTGGCCAGCGCGTTCTGTGCCTGGTCCGCCTGCCCCGGTCCGAAGGCGTGCAAGGTGTATTGCCACGGACCGGCGGCCACGTAGCCACCGCGCAGAGCGAACGCATCGGCGCGTGAACTACCGGCCACCTGGATCAGTGAAATGCCTTCGTTGGCTTCGACCGCGCCGTTCCCGTTGATATCGGTCAATGCACCCGCACCGGTGGGATTCACGACGATCTCCGTGGTGCCCGTCGTCGTGACATTGCCTTCGATCAGCACGCGATCCGTGGCCTGTGCGGAAAGCGCACCGCCGGCATTCATCTCGGTGTTGAAACCGAAGGACCCGCCGGCACCCGTAAGGTCGCCACGCACCGTCAGGTTCCGAAAGGCAGCCGACGGTGATGCAAATGCGATACGGCCACCGGAGATATCCAGCGAGTCCAGATCCGAGTCACCGCTTACGTTCCAGATCGCTCCGCTACCGACCGAGGCGGCGATCGCACCCGTCGTCGCGCCATTCATCGTCGACCCGTTCAGGAGACGAAACGTCAGCGACGCATTGGTGCCGGCACGGACGTCGCCGATGATCGTACTGGCGTCGACGGTGACATCGCCTGTCGTGGCCGCCACGCGCCCATCGGCCTCGATGGCGATGCCGTTTCCGCCCACCACCTCGCTGCCGTTGAGGATCGAAACCGTTCCGTCGGTAGACTGGTTCCGCAAGGCGTCGAAGATGATCCCACTCGCCGTACGGCCCTCGATCCGCGAAGCGTCGACCACCAGCGAACGTGTCGATGGAAGGCCTTGATTGCCTCCGCGGGAATCCGTGCGGATACGGATGCCGTAGGTCTGACCGGTGACAGTCGACCCCTGGTCCATCGTCACACTACCCCGAAAAATGGCGCCACCGACGCCGGAGGCGCCCGTGCCTTCCACGGTGGTGCCGTGCAGGGCGAGAAGGCCCTGGTTGCCGACACCGAAACCCTCGCTCGCACCCGCGACGTAGCCTCGATTCACTGTGATATTGGCAGGAAGTGCGGTGGCCCTTCCGCCAATGATTTCGATGCCGCGACGTCCCGTGCTGACGATCCGCGCATCGGTGATCGTCGCCGTCGACGCATCCGTGAATTGCAGCGCGTTGGATGCCGAACTGATCGTGGTCGTCTCGCCATTGGCGGAAGGCAGCATGATCAACTTCGATTTGTCGACCACGATGCCGAGGGCCGAAGCGCCCGGCTCCAGGGTCAGTATCGCGCCGTTCAACAGCCTCCAGTCCTCGGCGATATCGGTCGCGCTGACGGTGTGCGCGGTTCCATCGAGGTCGCGGGCGTGCGCGCGCCCCATCGGAAGCACCAAGGCAGCGGCGATGGCCAGCGAGAGCTCGGCACGCGGAAACGGACGACGCAGACGGTTCATGAGCTTGGTCCTTGCAAAGGCGGTAACGAAGTGCGGGCGTTCCTGCCCGCGGGTCCTGTTTCGCTGCCGTGGTCTCTCACCGGGGCGCATACGTAACAGTAGGCGCGTCATTACATTTCATCATCGGCAAAGCGACAATCGGAATAGTCCTAAAAAGCTTTGTCATATGAGAAAACAGGACATCGCTCGACGCCAGATACGTCGCGTCCCACGCGATACGTATCCCGCGATAGGGACGCCCTATTGACTTGCGTCGTCCGGAATCGGACACCGAAAGCGTCCGTTTCCGGACAGCGATGCCTACAACCTTTGTCTTATATGCGCGTCGTTTTTGGCAGAGTAACGTCGTCCTGCAAGCACTCTGGCATGAAGCCTCCTGGCCGCTATCGGTCAGGTCACAACGCAAGGAGCCCCGACCATGGATAAGGCAAGCAAGCCGCGCCGCTACGCGGCCGTACGTCGCTCATCCGCAGCGACGCCGTTGAATCGTCGTTTCTCGGCCTTCGGCAACGCACCGCTGGAAGATCCGCCGTACCCCGACAAGCTCGTATTCGCCGCCGATCAACTCGCGCCGGCCCATCCGACCAAACCAGACAACCTGCTCCTTGCATCCGTCAAGGACGCCCCGATCACCTTGACGGTGGCGCTTCCGGACAACGTGTCCTATACCGACACGATCGAGATCGAGCTCAATGGCACGGGCACGGGCAAGGAAATCTTGCTGGATCCGTTCCTCGGGCCGCCGGAAACCGATATCACGGTAACGATCGCTCCGGAGGACCATGGTCCATTGCCGGAAGGACGCGTCGACATCAACTACGTGGTTCATTTTCACTCGGGCCTGGGCGATACACAGCACGGTCCCGCAGGACAGTTCTACACGACCGACTACACCAAGCCGGGCCTTCCCTTCCTCGGCCAACTGGTATTCTCGGACGATGTCAACGCCAACGGCGTGACCGAAGCCGCCCTACTCGGCACAGGTGCCGACGCCTATCTTCCCGCTCGTGTTCCTGGCTACACGGGCCTGGATCCCGACGGTGGCGATACCATCACGGGAATGGTCGGCGCCTTGCAGGAAACCGTCGATGCGATTCCTGTCGGCCCTGGCGAACTCGAACTGCATTTCAAGCGCGACTTCATCGTCCAGCTCGACGATGGCGCGATTCAGTTCTCTTACTTCGTCACGGACCGCGCAGGGAATATCTCCGACCCGGCCAAAGCTGTCGTCCTCCAGGTCCTGCTGAAAGACGCGATCGGCGACCTGTCGACGCCTTCCGTACCGGCCTACGACGATGACGACGACAGCGCTGGCGTTGCCAAGCTCATCGACGAAGCCGATGCACGCGCCGTGGGGGGACTCAACGTCGTCATCCCCGCCAACGGCAACATCAAGGCAGGTGACACCATCATGGTCGCCTGGGGTGCCATCGAGGTCGGCCCGTCGAGCATTGCCGATCCCGCGGGCGATCCGCTGGCGACCATCGGCGTACCTTATGCCGCGATCAGCGATGCGTGGAATACCGAAAGCGGCGGCGCGGACAAGATCCAGACGCTGGACGTGAGCTATCGCATCCTGCGCAACGGCATTTCGGCGGGGACACCGGACACGCCGGCCACCGTTCAGGTCAACCTTCATCAGGCCGGCGGCGAAGACCCCGATCCGGAGACGCCTGAAAACGAGAATCTCGGTACGCCGTCGCTCCTCAGCGCCAGTGGGCAGAGCAACCTTGTGCCGCCCGCTGACTTCGAGAAGGATGCCACGCTGACGGTGCCCTGGTTCCGCACGGACGCCCCAACACTCGCCGCCTTCATCGCGGGTGACGTGGTGACGCTGCGCTACGGCGCCACCGATCTGGCGCCGCGTACGATCACGGCCCAGGACGTGACCGACGCAAAGAACCTTACCGTGACGCTAGCTTCGGCGACCATCGTGGGCGAGGGGTCCGGACCCGCCATTCCCTTGCAGTTCTCCGTCACGCGAACGCTCGCAGCCGGGGGGCCGAACACGTCCACCTCGCCAATCCAGCCCGTGAAGGTGAGCGGCGTCGACGAACTGCCGGGCGGAGGCCAGCCATTGGTGGCCCTGAAGGTGCCCGAAGCGGAGGGTGTGGACCCGGATCCGACCCGACCTGACCGACTTATCATCGGCCGCGCTCAAGGTAAGGACGGTACGAATTTCGTGATTCCGGCGTACGTCAACCAGAATCCAGGCGACGTGATCAACGTAAGCATGGTTGTCTATCGCCCCTTCTACTACATCGGCGGTCATCCAGGCGATCTACCGGCCAACGGCGGTGGGGCGCGTGATCTGGTGCTCGACGGCATCCACCCGACGGACGCCACCTCGGACACGATCGTTCATGTCACCGAGGCACAGCTGATGCATTACGAGTTCCCGACCCAACCTCTGCACGGTCATATCGTGTACGGCGTAGTAGGTGCGGCAAGGCCCGATGTCATGGTGACGTCGGACGTGCAACTACTCGATATCGATCCACGCGGCACCTGAAAGGAAGCATCCCATGACAAGGAAGTCCCGGGGTACCACCGGCACGAACGAGCTGGACGCCGTACTGCAATTTCCGTCCGCCAACGTAATGGCGCCGATTCCGGTCGGCGCTGTCGCGGACTACCTCCTTCTGGCGGCGGTCCGCGATCAGGACATTGTCCTCACGCTCCCGTTCCCTGATGCCGGATCGCCGGGCGATACCATCCAGTTGCTCGTGGATGGGCAGCCCGCCGGCGGTGAAGTAGCGATCGGGGCCTACTTTCCCGACAAGGACATTCCTATCCCCTTGCCAGCGACCGCGCGCGTGACGGAGGGCTTGCACGCACTCAACTACAAGCTGTTGTATCGATCGGGCGCGGGTAACGACTACGATCTCGGACCCGCAGGCCAGCAGTTCATCGTCGACTACACATCACCCGCGGGTGCGCTGCCGCAGGCACCGGCATTCGCACCGGACGTAGTCGCCGACGGAGTCACGCCGGAGCGGCTGACCACGGATGCCGACGGCAACGAATACCTCCCGGGCCGGGTCCACAGCTATTTCGGCCAGGCCGCCGGCGACACCCTGACCGGCTACATCGACAGCGCCGTAGCTACCCTTCCCATCGAGGTTGCCGTCGGCGGCGAAGGCATCGATGTCCAGCTGCGCTATACGCGGGCGGCGCTCGACCTGGCGACGGACGGTCGTCACGACTTCACCTACGATATCGTCGATCGCGCCGGCAATCGCTCCGTGCGCTCCGTGGCAACCCCGCTGCTCGTGCGCATGCATGAACTCATACCCGACGTGCTGCCGCCACGCGTCCCCGCCGCCAGCGACGGTCTGCTCAATCACGCTGACATCCATGACTCACTGGGTGCGGTCGTGGAAATTCCACCGAATGCGCTCGTACTGCCCGGGGATGTGGTCATCGTCACCTGGGGCGCCTACGAAGCCGCGCCGAGAACAGTGGCCGCCGGCGACATCGGCAACGACCCTCTCGTTACGATCGTCGTGCCATACGCCGACGTCTACGCCACCTGGTTCGCCGCCAGTGCTGGCGCCGATATGCGCGTGTTGACGAATGTGAGCTATCGCATCATGCGCGGCGGCGTTCTGGCCGGCGAGCCGAAAGCGCCGACCGCTGTCGTCGTCAACCTTTCGTCGGCGGGCGGCGTCGACCCGGATCCGGAAACACCGGAGAACGAGGCGCTCTACCCGCCGACCATTTATTCGTCCAGTGGCAACGCGAACTTCATCCCGATCGCGGATCAGCAAGTGGACGGCTTCGTCGAGATTGCCTGGACGCGCGTTGTCGACGGTGAAAAGGTTTTCGCCATCGGCGACATCGTGACGGTCCTCTACGGCACGACCACGCTTGCGTCATACACGGTCACGGCGGCCGACATGACCGCGGCGAAACCCTTGCGGTTGATCCTGCCAGTCGCGGCGATCGCCGCGGAAGGCGTGGGCGTCATCAAGACCTCGTACACCATCGAGCGCCGCCTGGCAGCGGGAGGCGCCAACATCGCGATCAGTCCGCCACAATCGGTCACCGTCGAGGACGAAGCCGACCTGCCTGGCAATGGCGAACTCGCCGAGGGTTTTTTCCCCGAGATGAACGTACATCTCACCCTCGGCCCCGCGGAAATCAGCAACGGTACCGCGTTCGTCGGTGACTATACGGGCCGGCGAGCAGGCGACACCATTCGTTTCGAATTTCGCTTCGTCGAAGGAAATTTTCACTCGCCGGCCGAAACGCCGATCGATGCGCGCTACCACAGCGGGATACTCACCCTGGCCGCCGATGACGATCCCGTGGAATATCTGATTGCGGAGGAGTTCCTCAACTACCGCGAACAACCGCCGGAACAGATGCATATCCACGGCACGTATCACGTGCGCCGGGGCATGGGTTCCGAGGTGCACTCGCCTGATTCGAGGGTGCTTCTCGACTGCCGTGGAGCCGCGCCACCGTTCAGTATCGATCGGACGCCGGTGGAGATCATCGGCACCGCCGCCTTCACCCGCGAGGCCGTCAACGGCACCCCTCCGTATACGTATGTGTCGAGCGATCCCGCCATCGTTGCCGTGCCGGACGAGCATGCAGGCCTCATCAAGGGTGTCGCCGATGGCAGCGCCACCATCATGGCAAGCGACACCGCCGCCGGCGGCGACGCGTACCACGTGATCGTCGTAGGCAATCTGCCTTTCACCATCGATGGTGCGCCTGTCACCGTCACGGGCATCGACACGTTCACTCGCGAGGCAAAAGGAGGGGTACCACCTTATACCTATGTATCGAACGCATCCGACGTGGTTGCGGTGCCCGATCGCTTCCTGGGGATCATCCAAGGCGTAGCCGATGGCAGCGCCACGATCACCGCGCATGACAGGCGCGCTGAAAGCGGCACCTATGACGTCACCGTGGTCGGCAATACGCCCTTCTCCTTCGACAACTCGTCAGTGCAGATTATCCGGACCGCCACCTTCACCCGGCATGCAACCGGTGGCACGCCGCCCTATACCTATGCGTCGAGCACGCCGGACGTTGTCAGGGTTCCGGATCCGGGTCAGGGCCTGATCCAGGGTGTAACGGATGGCCTGGCCGTGATCACCGCGCGCGACAGTGCACACGGCTTCGGCACGTACACGGCTACCGTGGTCGGCAATACACCGTTCTCCGTCGACACGTCGCCGGTACAGATCATTGGAACGAACACCTTCACCCGTCGCGCCTTTGGCGGCATACCGCCATACATCTACTCGTCGGACACACCGAGCGTGGTGAAGGTACCAGACCCCGATCAACCGATCGTCCAGGGCGTTTCCGATGGCAACGCATTCATCAGCGTGCGCGATCAAGACCAGGGCAGCGGCTTCTATCACGTGACGGTCATCGGCAACACGCCCTTCGCCATAGACCCTCGTACTGTCACGATCGTTGGCACCGGAACGGCTACACGCAGTGCTTCGGGCGGGGTACCTCCTTATACCTACGTCTCGAGCGCGCCAGGCGTTGCCATGGTTCCGAACACGGGCCAGGGCATCGTTCGCGGCGTGAGCGATGGCGAAGCCATCATCACCGCACGCGACACCAGGGATGGTGAAGGTAGCTATCAAGTCACCGTGGTGGGCAACACGCCATTCACCATCGATACGACGCCAGCGACACTGATCGGCACCGGCTCGCTCACACGAGATGCCTCCGGTGGCGTGCCTCCTTATACCTACGTCTCGAGCGCGCCAGGCGTTGCCATGGTTCCGAACGCGGGCCAGGGCGTCGTTCGCGGCGCGAGCGATGGCGAAGCCATCATCACCGCGCGCGACACCAGGGATGGTGAAGGTAGCTATCAAGTCACCGTGGTGGGCAACACGCCATTCGCCATCGATACGACGCCAGCGACACTGATCGGCACCGGCTCGCTCACACGAGATGCCTCCGGTGGCGTGCCTCCTTATACCTACGTCTCGAGCGCGCCAGGCGTTGCCATGGTTCCGAACGCGGGCCAGGGCGTCGTTCGCGGCGCGAGCGATGGCGAAGCCATCATCACCGCGCGCGACACCAGGGATGGTGAAGGTAGCTATCAAGTCACCGTGGTGGGCAACACGCCATTCGCCATCGATACGACGCCAGCGACACTGATCGGCTCCGGCTCGCTCACACGAGATGCCTCCGGTGGCGTGCCTCCTTATACCTACGTCTCGAGCGCGCCAGGCGTTGCCACGGTTCCGAATGCGGGCCAGGGCGTCGTTCGCGGCGCGAGCGATGGCGAGGCCATCATCACCGCGCGCGACACCAGGGATGGTGAAGGTAGCTATCAAGTCACCGTGGTGGGCAACACGCCATTCACTATCGATACGACACCGGTGACACTGATCGGCACCGGCTCGCTCACACGAAATGCCTCCGGTGGCGTCCCGCCCTATTCCTACGTCTCGAATGCACCTGGCGTGGTCAAGGTGCCGGACGTCAACCAGGGCCTGATCCAGGGCGTGACCGACGGAAAAGCGTTCATTACCGCGAGCGATACGGACGGTGGCGTCAAGTCCTACGAGGTCACCGTCACCGACGATACGCCTCCCTTCACCATCGATACGACACCGGTGACACTGACCGGCACCGGCTCGCTCACACGAAATGCCTCCGGTGGCGTGCCTCCCTATTCCTACGTCTCGAATGCACCTGGCGTGGTCAAGGTGCCGAACGTCAACCAGGGCCTGATCCAGGGCGTGACCGACGGAAAAGCGTTCATTACCGCGAGCGATACGGACGGTGGCGTCAAGTCCTACGAGGTCACCGTCACCGGCAATACGCCTCCCTTCACCATCGATACGACACCGGTGACACTGACCGGCACCGGCTCACTCACACGAAATGCCTCCGGTGGCGTGCCTCCCTATTCCTACGTCTCGAATGCACCTCGCGTGGTCAAGGTGCCGAACGTCAACCAGGGCCTGATCCAGGGCGTGACCGACGGAAGCGCGAGAATCACCGCCAGCGACACGGCGGGCGGCATGAAGTCCTACGAGGTCACCGTCACCGGCAATATGCCTCCCTTCACCATCGATACGACACCGGTGACACTGACCGGCACCGGCTCGCTCACACGAAATGCCTCCGGTGGCGTGCCTCCCTATTCCTACGTCTCGAATGCACCTGGCGTGGTCAAGGTGCCGAACATCAACCAGGGTCTGATCCGGGGCGTGACCGACGGAAGCGCGAGAATCACCGCCAGCGACACGGCGGGCGGCATCAAGTCCTACGATGTCACCGTCACCGGCAATACACCTCCCTTTACCATCGATACGACACCAGTGACCCTGGACGTCGGTGAGACGCAACGGCGACAGGCCAGTGGTGGGACGCCTCCCTATAGCTACACCTCCAACAAACCCACCGTCGCCACCGTCAACGCCTCGACTGGCCTGGTGACGGCCAGGACAGCCGGCGCAGCCGACATCACCGCCAGCGACGGCAACGACTCAGGCTCGTATCGAGTCACGGTCAAGGCTGTTGCGCCGCCCCTTTACATCGACCCGTCGATGATGAGGCTGGAGGTTGGCGAGCGCGACAAGCGCCAGGCCACCGGCGGCAGGCCGCCTTATACCTACTCATCGAACGACCTGAACATCGTCGCCGTCGGCACCGACGGGGGCACACTCGGCCTCGGCGCCGGGTCGGCGAAGATCACGGTACGCGACACGAGCAACACACCTGGAGGCAGCAAGTCCTACGACGTCACCGTTACCGCCAAGACACCGTTCACCATCGACACGACACCGGTGACACTGAGCGGCACCGCCTCGTTCACCCGAAATGCTTCCGGTGGTGTGCTGCCGTATCGCTACGTATCCAACGCACCGAACGTGGTCAAAGTGCCGGACGCCGGCAAGGGCCAGATACAGGCCGCTTCCGACGGAGTCGCGACGATCACCGCCAGCGACAGCGCTACCGGCAACAAGTCCTACAATGTCACTGTCTCCGGCAATACTCCGCCACTGACGATCGATACGACGCCTGTCAACCTTCCCGGGCCCATTTATCGCGGACCGGCGCTCGTCCTCAATCCACCACCGGGTGCCTTCGTCGTGCGCCAGGCCTCCGGGGGTCGTCCGCCGTACCGCTACAGTGCGGACAACAAAAACATCGTCGACGTCGATGCCACGACGGGTCGTGTGATCGCGCGGGGCAAGGGAACCACATGGGTGCGCGTCACCGACAATTCCAGCCAACAACGCGCCTACCAGGTGACGGTAGACAAGGTAGCGATGTTTTTCGGCACGGGAGTCTTCAGCACATATACCCAGTGCAGGAAAGCAGCGGAAGCACAGGGAGGACGCCTGCCCAACCTGAGCGAGTGGGCTGCCTTGCGTGCTTGCTACAACGGCGTACCTGGCTTCGGCAATCGCGTTGCCTGGGCAACGGATTCGGCGGGTATCGGCAAGCGCTGGGGCATTCAACCGGACAGCGGCACCACCGTTGTGTTGATCGACTTCGGCATCGGCGGCAGCACCGCTGACGGCTTCGCATGGAAGTAGTCGCTGAAACGCGAACAATCAAACCATCCACACATGCCACCAAGGAACGGTACCCATGTCTTCCAACACGATCTCCGCGACACAAACCACCCTGCCACCTGCCAGCATCGGCACCGCGCGCGATGGCGGACTGGGTTACTACGACCTGTTCGATCGCACCGAGTCCACCTATATCGAGGTTGGTCCGCTTGTCAGCGCCAAGCCCAATGACACCGTCACGGTGTTCTGGGCTGGCTCGGCGGTGAAGTTGCACTCGATCACGCTCGAGGATCTGAACCAGGGCGCCTTTCCCATCGCGGTACTCAACGGCAGGATCGCCGATGCCGGCGATGGCGACAAGGTGCTCAGCTACACCGCGACCTACACCCAGGGTGGCGGCGAAGAGGATTCGGACCCCGTGCTCATCAAGGTCAAGCGGACGGTGCCCGGTGGCCTGGATCCGCATCCGGGCACGCCGGACATCAACGAGAACCTGTCGGCGGCTGCCGTGACGCCCAACCCGGTACCTGTCGATGCAACCCAGGTCACGATCATCGCACCGCTGTGGATCAATCCCGCCCTGGGCGATGTCATGGTCGTGGCCTGGAACGGGGCCAACTTCTTCGCGCCGTCGCTCACGCAGCCGTTTCCTGAAGCCGTCAGCGTGACCCTCACTGCCGCCGAAATCCTCGACGCCGGTGTCGGCCCCGCCGTGCCGGTGACCTGGGGCGTGCACGATGTCGTCGCCAACTGGTCCGGCTGGGCGCCGGAGACCGTCGTCGACGTGCGCCTGGAAGATCCCGGCCTGTTTCTCGCCCCGCACGTGGGCGACAAGGACGTGCCGTGGACCCAGATCGATCTGGCCGCGCTGGGCAGCGCGGATCTCGTCGTCTTCACGCCTGACTACGAGGGCGCGGTCGCCGGCGATCAGGTGATCGTGCACACGCACGGCATCGCCTTCGATGGCCAAACGCATACTTACGACAGCCCGGCACAGACCATGCCCGAGCCCGGGTACGGACTGACCTTCACCGTGCCTAACGCCACCGCCGTCGCGCTCGCCGGCGGCACGCTGCGCGTGTGGTACACCGTCGAAGGCAGACCCGTTCCCGAATCCCACAGCGTCTGGCTGCCGGTGCTCGGCCAGGCGGTGGGCGATCTTCCCGCGCCGGTGATCGCCGAAGCCGTCGACAGCGACGGCGACGGCACCGTCGACCAGCTCGATCCGGACGCCGCCAACCCCGCCCACGTCACCATCGATTACCCGGGCATGCTCGCCTTCGACACCGTGACCCTGATCTGGGATGGCCGCGCCGCCAACGGCACACCCGTGCACTACGAGATTGACCGGCAGATCAGCAGCGTCGCGCCGTTGACGGTGCTTGTCACCCAGGCCGAGATCCTGAAGTTCCTCGACGGCCATGCGGACGTCTATTACCGCGTCGTGCCCTTCAGTGCTCGCGGCAAGGCCTTCGCGCGGGCACTCGCCGCGCGCGAGTCAGTGCGACTGCCCTTGCGTATCCGGCATGTCGGTGTCGAGCAACCGCTGCCGGTGCCCACCGTGGACGAAGTGGTGAACGGCTTTCTCGATCCGGCCGCCGAACAGGCGACCTTGCGTGCACCGCTCTATCCGGGCATCGCCAAGGGCGACGAGATCACCTACAGCTGGGTAGGCAGCGTGTCCACCCGTACGCAGATCTACAAGGTCGCCGATGCGACCAAGCCGCCGCCCGACTACGCCGATCGTGCCTTCATCACGCAGAACACGGGAGGCAACGTCGTCGTCAGCTATAGCGTGAAGCGGTTGGGTGTCGATCCGGCGGTACCGTCCGAGACGGCGGCGTTTCGTATCGATATGGCGGAGGCAACAGAGACCTTTGAAGCAACGGCTCTTGGCGATATCTATCCCAGACTCGAGACCGAAACGATGGTCATCACCGCGAATGCTCTAAATGACACTTCCACGATCACCCAGTGGAACGGCTCGAGTCCTTATATTTCAGGACATTGCGTACATGTCAATACGGCATACCTGCATCCAGGCGACGCACCGTTGACAATGGCACTTAAAATCCCGTCCAAAGAGGTATCCATGGGCGCGTCGGGCCATCCCAATTTGCCATGCAAACTGCAAGCGTTCAGCGGTCTCGGCGGCACCCTGGTGGACGAGGTCGATTTACCAACGGCACCTGCCCGCTTGACGTTGCGTTGGAACGGAAAGGACCGCATCGACCTGATTCGTTTGGTTCCCATCGTGAATTCACCCGTCGGCGTTTTTGCGTCGCTGGACAACATCAAGATGAAAGCATGACGCGGTCGGCTGAGTGCAAGACGATCGCATCGCGCTTTCGTTGAGCAGCAACTAGCGTTGACAAGTCGCCGCATAAAGGCCCCGCGCTGCTGAGCGGGGCCTTTCCTTTTCCTCTCCGGGCCCTCGCCCCTCGGCCATTTGCCCACCCCGGCTAGCGCGCCAGTTGTATATGCCGTCCCCCACCTGGGGGCTATAAAGATTCCACAGCCGCGACGGGGTCATCCTGCCCCGCTCGCGTGAAGGGGGATCGCATGAAAGCCGAAGGCACGGCACGCTGGATGAGGGATGACAGGGGCCATACGGTGAGCCGCCGCGACGCGCGATGCGCTTCGCCGGGTTTACCTGTTGCCGCCTCTTCCTTTCGGCCTATGCCTTCGTGCTCTCCCCACGGGTACGAGGCAGCACGATGAACGACGTATTTACCACCGCACGGCACGACAACGGGACCGTCCACGGGCGTTTCAGCGCTGTGGCGAAAGCCTGCGCGGAGCGGATCGCCGTCGCGTCCGACCTGTCGAGCCTCACCTACGCCGAACTCGACGCACGCAGCGATGCCGTCGCCGGCGCGCTGGCCGCCGCTGGCGTGGAACCGGGTAGTTACGTCGCCTTGCTGATGGAGCGTTCGGTCGAAGCGATCGTGGCGGTGTTCGGGGTGTTGAAGGCCGGTGCGGCCTATCTGCCTATCGATACGCGCTGGCCGGCCGAGCGGGTGGCGTTTGCGCTGCGGGATGCGGATGTGGCGGCGGTGGTGGTGGATGAGGGACTCGACCTCTCTGTCGAGGACGTTCCGGTGTTTACGGTGGCGGGGTTGGGGGAGTTTGGCGAGCACCCATCGCCGCTGAAGCGGCTCCCACAGGAGCAAGTGGTTCAGCAGGGTTCCGGTGGCGATCTGGCTTATGCGATGTATACGTCGGGGTCGACGGGGACGCCCAAGGGTGTGGAGATTCGGCATGCGTCGATTCTTCGTCTTGTCCTCAAGTCGGACTTCATCGACTTCGATGCGCCTAAAGTTCTGCATGCGGCGCCGCTGGGCTTCGATGCGTCGACACTGGAAATCTTCGCACCGTTGCTCAATGGCGGTACCTGCGTGGTGTATCGCGAGCGCGTGCCGACCGGTTGCGGTATCGCGCTTGCCGTGGAGCGTCACGGTGCGGAGATCGCCTGGATTACGGCGGCACTGTTCAATGCCATCGTCGACGACGACGCGACCCATCTCTCCGGCCTGCGCGTGATCCTCACCGGCGGCGAAGCGTTGTCGGTACCCCACGTACGCAAGGCATACGCCGCCCTACCTGCCACGCTACTGATGAACGGCTATGGCCCGACCGAATGCACGACGTTCGCGACGACGTATCGCATCCCGCGCGAACTTCCCGACGAACTCCACGCGATTCCCATCGGCATGCCGATCGGTGAGACCTCGCTGCACGTGCTTGACGAGGCCGGGAACGAAGTCACCGCCGGCGAGACAGGCGAACTGTACATTGGTGGCACGGGCGTCGCACGGGGCTACCTCAACCGCCCCGAACTCACCGCCGAGCGCTTCGTCGCCGGGGGTTCGCGTTATCGCACCGGCGATCTGGTGCACTGGCTTCCCGATGGCAATCTCGCCTTCGTCGGTCGCGTCGACGGCCAGGTGAAGATCCGCGGTTACCGCATCGAGACCGGCGAGATCGACATCGCGCTGCGCGCCCTGCCCGGCGTGACCGCGGCCGCGGTGATCGCGCGTGAAGACACGCCGGGCCAGAAGCGTCTCGTCGCCTACTATGTCGCCCAGAACGCCGCGGTGACTGCGCGCGGCTTGCGCGACGCGCTCGCCCTGACTCTTCCCGAATACATGCTCCCGGTGGCGTGGATGCGCCTCGACGCGCTCCCGGTGAACGACAACGGCAAGCTCGATCGCCGCGCCCTGCCGGCACCCACCCGTGCCCGCCCCGAGTTGGCCGCGCCCTTCGTCGCACCACGCGGCGACATCGAGACACGCCTCTGCGCCATCTTCGCCGACACGCTGGACCTGGATGCCGTCGGCCGCGACGATAACTTCTTCGACCTCGGCGGCAGCTCTCTTCTTGCAACGCGCGCCATGACTCGCGTGCACGAGGAACTGTCGCCGACCCCATCCCTGGTCGGCTTCTTCGCCGAGCCGACACCGGCTGCCGTCGCGGCCACGATCGAAGGTCGTGCCACCCGTCAGGCCCTGGCAGGACGCTTGTCGGGTGGCACGCCGCACGCCGGCGAGCCGGTGGCGATCATCGCCATGGCCGGTCGTTTCCCTGGTGCGCCCGACGTCGAGACTTTCTGGGACAACCTCTGCGCAGGGCGCGAATCGATCCGCTTCTTCGCCCCGGGCGAACTGGACCCGGCGGTGAGCCAGACGGATCGGGACGATCCCGGCTACGTCGCCGCGCGCGGCGTGATCGACGATGTCGAACAGTTCGACGCCAGCTTCTTCGGCATGTCGCCGCGCGAGGCCGAGCTGACCGATCCGCAGCAGCGCCTGTTCCTGGAGCTGTGCTGGGAGTGCCTCGAGCGCGGCGGCTATGTGCCGGACGCCCAGGACACGCCAGTGGGCGTGTTTGGCGGCATGCACAACGCCACCTATTTCCAGAAGCACATCAACGGCCGTCCCGACCTCATCGACAAGCTCGGCGCCTTCCAGGTGATGCTCGGCAACGAGAAGGATTACCTGGCCACGCGCGTCGCGCACAAGCTCAACCTGACCGGCCCGGCGATCAGCGTGAATACGGCCTGTTCCACCTCGCTGGTCGCTATTGCCCAGGCCTTCGACGCCCTGCGCGCCGGACGCTGCAGCATGGCGCTCGCCGGTGGCTCGTCGATCTCCTGCCCGCCGAACAGCGGTTACGTGGCGCAGGAAGGATCGATGCTGTCACCCGATGGGCATACGCGCACGTTCGACGCCAACGCACAGGGCACCGTGTTCAGCGACGGCGCCGCCGTGGTGTTGCTCAAGCGACTTTCCGATGCGCTGCGCGATGGCGATCCGATCTACTCGGTGATTCGCGGCGTCGCCGTCAACAACGATGGTGGCGTCAAGGCGAGTTTCACCGCGCCGAATGCCGCGGGACAGGCGGCCGTCATCACGATGGCCCTGGACGATGCTGGCGTTTCCCCGCGCGACATCTCCTACGTCGAGGCGCATGGCACCGCCACCCCGCTCGGCGACCCGATCGAACTGGAAGGCCTGACCCAGGCGTTTCGTCAAGGCACCACCGACAAGGGTTTCTGCGCCCTGGGCTCGCTGAAGAGCAATGTCGGCCATCTCGTGATGGCAGCCGGCGCCGCGAGCGTGATCAAGACCTCGCTGGCCCTTTGCGAGCGTCGGCTTCCGCCATCCCTGCACTTCACCGCCGCCAACCCGCGGCTCAATCTTGCCGATTCGCCGTTCATCGTGAACGACACGCTGCGTCCGTGGCAGACCGCCGGCGGTCCACTGCGCGCCGGCGTGAGCTCGTTCGGTGTCGGCGGCACGAACGCCCACGTGATTCTCGAGGAGGCACCGGAACGCACACCGTCCGATGTCGCCAGCGGCCCGCAGTTGCTGCTGCTCTCCGCCCGCACGCCCACCGCGCTCGGCCACGCCGCTGCACGGCTTGCCGATCATCTCGCCGCGCATCCGGACGGCAACCTGGCCGACACCGCGTGGACGCTCGCTCGCGGCCGCAAGGCCTTCGTGCAGCGCAGCCACGTTGTCGCTGTTTCCACTAACGATGCGATGTCGAAGCTTCGCGATATCGCCGCAGCCGCCATGTGCCGTGCCTGCGCCACGCCGGCGCCGGGCCTGGTCTTCCTCTTCCCGGGACAGGGCTCGCAGTACGCCGGCATGGGCCGCGAGCTGCACGCGACGGAGCCCGCATTCCGCGCTGCTCTCGACGAGGTGGCCGCTGCCTTGCGCGACGTACTGGGCTTCGATCTGCGCGAGAAGATGTTCACCGGCGACGCCGATGCCCTCAAGGCGACCGAGCTGACCCAACCGGCCACCTTCGCCCTGGAATATGCGCTCGCCCAGCTGTGGATGAGCCTCGGCGTGCAACCTGTCGCGATGATCGGCCATAGCGTCGGCGAATTCGCCGCCGCGGCACTCGCCGGCGTCATGTCACTGGCTGACGCAGCCCGGCTCGTCGCCCGCCGTGGCCGCCTGATGCAGGCGCTTCCTGCGGGGTCCATGCTCTCCGTTCGCCTGGGCGCCGCCGAACTGCGCGCGCGCCTGCCGGACACGCTTTCCCTGGCCGCCGAGAACGCGCCGAACGCCAGCGTCGTCTCCGGTGACACGGATGCCGTCGAGGCCTTCCAGGCGATCCTCGAGGCCGAGGGCGTCGCCTGTCGCGTCCTCCACACCTCGCACGCCTTCCACTCGGCGATGATGGATCCCGCGCTGGAGGCGTTCCGTGCCGAAGTAGCCGCCGTGCCGCTCGCCACGCCACGCATCCGCATCGTCTCCACGCTGACCGGACTGCCGCTGACCGACGAGGAAGCCATCTCGCCGGACTACTGGGCACAGCACATGCGTCACACCGTGCGGTTCTCGCCGGCGCTGCAACACACGCTGGACGACGGCACGCACGCCTTCCTCGAAGTCGGCCCGCGTCCCAGTCTCGCCCTGCTCGCCCGCCAGCACTCGCAGAGCCGTGGTCGCACGATCGTCGCCTCACTCGGTGACGGTCCCGCCGACGAGCGCAGCGCGTGGCTCGGGGCTGCCGGTGCACTGTGGTCTGCCGGCGTCGCGATCGACACCGACGCATTCGACCACCGGGAGAACCGGCGTCACGTGCGCCTGCCTACCTATCCCTTCGAGCGCAAGCGGCATTGGATCGAGGCACGCCTGCCGGCGTCCGTGACGCCGATCGCCGCCGCCCTTTCTCCTGCTTCTCCCGTCGTTCCGGAGCCCCTCATGCCGATGCCTTCCGCCCCCACCAGCAACGCCCGTCCGCAGCGCCTCGTCGGCGAGCTCCTCGCCCTCTTCGAGGATGTTTCGGGTACCGAGCTCGAAGGTGTCGATCCGGGAGCCCATTTCGTGGAGCTGGGCCTGGACTCGCTGTCGCTCACCCAGGTGGCGCTGCAGCTGCAAAAGACCTACGCATTGAAGATCACCTTCCGCGAACTGATGGACGGCTGCTCGTCGTTCGAACGGCTCGCGGCGCACATCGATCGCCTGTTGCCGGCTGAAGCCCAGCCGGTGGCGCCCGTGGCCGCGGCCGTCGCCGCGCCTGTCACGGCGGCGGCGCCCATGCCGATGGCCATGGGCGGCGGGCTGGTCCAGGACGTGATCGCGCAGCAAATGCAGATCATGCGGGAACAGCTGGCGTTGCTGGCGGGAGCCGCCGCTCCCGCATCACCTGCTTCTGTGGGAGCCGCTCCTGTGGGAGCCGCTTCAGCGGCGATAGCCAGTTCGCCGCAAGCTCCCATCGCCGCTGAAGCGGCTCCCACACAGAGCTCTAGCCCCACACAGGGCCAGGCGGCCGGAACGGACGAAGAGGCCGCGCTGGCCCACACCACTTACGACGTCAAGAAGGCCTTCGGCGCCATCGCGCGTATCCACCATGGCGCGACCGAACTCACCGGGCGGCAGCGCGCGCGCCTGGACGCCTTCATGCGCCGCTACATCGAGCGCACGAAGACCTCCAAGGCCTATACCGAGGAACACCGTGGTCACCTCGCCGACCCGCGCGTGGTCAACGGCTTCCGTCCCCTGCTGAAGGAAATCGTCTACCAGATCGTGATCGAGCGTTCCAAGGGCCCGAAAGTCTGGGACCTCGACGGCAACGGCTATGTCGACGCCCTGAACGGCTTCGGCATGAACCTGTTCGGCTGGCAGCCTGATTTCGTCCTCGACGCCGTGCGCAAGCAGCTCGACGCCGGGTACGAAATCGGCCCCCAGCATCCGCTGGCGGGCGTCGTCGCGAAGCAGGTCTGCGACCTCACCGGTTTCGACCGCGCCGCTTTGTGCAACACGGGTTCCGAGGCGGTCATGGGCTGTGTGCGCGTCGCGCGCACCGTCACCGGTCGCGACACCCTGGTGATCTTCACCGGTTCGTACCACGGCATCTTCGACGAAGTGATCGTGCGCGGCACGAAGAAGCTGAAGTCCGTGCCGGCCGCGCCGGGCATCCTGCGCAACACCTCCGAGCATGTGCTCGTGCTCGACTACGGCACGCCCGAGTCGCTGCAGATCATCCGTGAGCGCGCGTCGGAGATCGCCGCCGTCCTGGTCGAGCCGGTTCAGAGCCGTCGCCCCGACTTCCAGCCGGTGGAGTTCCTGCAGGAACTGCGTGCGATCACCGAGGAAGCCGGCTCCCTGCTGATCTTCGACGAAGTGGTCACCGGCTTCCGCGCGCACCCGCGGGGCGCCCAGGCCGTGCTCGGCATCGACGCGGACATGGCTTCGTATGGCAAGGTCGTCGGCGGTGGCTTCCCGATCGGGGTCATCGCCGGCAAGCGCCGCTTCATGGACGCGCTCGACGGCGGTCACTGGCGCTTCGGCGACGATTCCACGCCGACCGTCGGCGTGACCTATTTCGCCGGCACCTTCGTCCGCCACCCGCTCGCCCTGGCCGCGGCACACGCCGTGCTCACGCATCTCACCAACGAGGGCGGCCAACTGCAGGCCACACTGAACGCCAAGGTCACCGCCATGGCCGGGGAACTCAACGCGTTCTGCGTCAGCGTCGGTGCGCCGATCCACGTGGTGCACTTCGCCTCGGTGTGGAAGACCACCTTCACCGAGGATCACCCGCTGCAGGACCTGCTCTTCGCCATGATGCGCAGCCGCGGCATCCATATCCTCGACAACTTCCCCTGCTTCTTCACCACGTCGCACAGCGAGGCGGATTTCGCCGCCATCGTCGCCGCGTTCCGTGAATCGATTCTTGAAATGCAGGAAGCCGAATTCCTGCCGCGCCGCCGCGAGACGGCCTCCTTCGATGCCGAGCGTCCGCCCATGCCGGGTGCGCGCCTGGGCAAGGATCCCGAAGGTCGTCCCGCGTGGTTCGTTCCCAACCCGGATGCGCCGGGCAAGTACCTGAGGGTCACCGCATGATGCCGAACGAGCTGGCCGCCGCCACAGCGGTCGACTATGACCCCTTCGCCGGTACGCCGCTGTCGCGGCTCGTGCCGACCACGGAGCCCCAACGCGAGGTGTGGCTGGCATCCCGGCTGGAGCCGGAAGCCTCGCTGGCATACAACGAAGCGGTGTCGATCAACCTCAAGGGCTCGCTCGACGTGCCGGCTCTCGAATCCGCCCTGCAGGCGATCGTCGATCGTCACGAGGCGCTACGGGCCACGTTCAGCGGTGACGGCGAAAACCTCTTCATCGCCGAACACACCACGCTGCCGATCGCCTTCCACGATCTCTCGCTGCTCGCGCCCTTCGAGAGCGACGCCAGGATCATGAACGCGTTCCACCGCATCGTCACCACACCGTTCGATCTCGAGCACGGCCCGCTGGTGCGCGCGGAAGTCTTCCGCCTCGCCGCGGACCGTCACCTGCTTACCCTTGCCGCGCACCACATCGTCTGCGACGGCTGGTCGTTCGGCGTGATCGTGCGCGATCTCGCCGCCCTTTACGCGCAGGGCACGGGACAGGGCGCAGGCCCTGCCCCCGCCGGCGCGTTCTCGAACTTCGCGTTGGCCGAGGCTGCGCACGCCGGCACCGGGGCGGCCCGCGAGGACGAACAGTACTGGCTCGGCCGGTTCGCCGGCTCCGCGCCCGTGCTCGACCTCCCCACGGACCGTTCCCGCCCCCGCCGTCGGTCGTTCACCTCACGGCGCGAAGACCGCACGCTGGACCCGACCGATGTCGCCGCGATCAAGCGCCTGGGCGCGGCGCATGGCGCGAGTTTCTACGCCACGCTGCTGACCGCCTTCGCCGTCCTGCTCCGCCGTATCGCGGGGCAGGACGACGTCGTCATCGGCATGCCTTCCGCAGGCCAGGCGGCGGAAGGCCATGACACCCTGGTCGGCCATTGCGTCAACGTCCTGCCCTTGCGGACCCAGGTCGACGACACAGCCACCTTCGCGCAGCTCCTCGGCACGGTGCGCAACGACCTCCTCGATGCCTTCGATCACCAACGCTATACGCTGGGCAGCCTGCTCGCCCGCCTGTCGATCGCGCGCGATCCCTCGCGCCTGCCCCTGGTCACCGTGCTGTTCAACCTCGATGCGCAACTCGACGAGAGCACGGTGACGTTCCCGGGCCTGCGCTTCGACGTGGAAGCCGTGCCGCGCGCGTACGAGAACTTCGAACTCTTCATCAACGCCGTGCAGGTCGATGGCGCCTTGCGCCTGGAATGCCAGTACAACGCCGACCTGTTCGATGGCGCGACGATCCAGGGCTGGCTCGACGCGTATGCGATGCTCCTTCGCCAGGCAGCGCTCGACCCGACTGCCGCGGCCGTGGCGCTGCCGATCGTTTCCGACGCGGTGTACCGCGAACTGGCCGCGCTGCAACCCGCGCCGACGCCGTTCCCGGAACTGCGCCTCGCGCACGAGTTCTTCGAACAACAGGTGGACCGCGCACCCGAGCGTTCGGCCGTCCGTCACGCCGACCGTTCGCTCAGCTACGCCGCGCTGGAGTCACGCTCCAACCGTGTCGCCAACGCCTTGCGCGATCGTGGCATCGGTCACGGCGACCTGGTCGGACTGTCGCTGTCGCGCGGACTGGACATGGTCGCTGGCGTGCTCGGCGTGCTCAAGTCCGGTGCCGGCTACGTCCCACTGGACCCGACCTTCCCTGCCGACCGCCTCACCTTCATGGCCGAAGACGCCGCCCTGGCGGCCCTCGTCATCGACGACAGCGCACCACTGGCCTTTCCCTTCGATCCGACGCGCGTGCTTTCGCTCGCCAGCGATGAAGTGGTCCACGCCTCGTTCGACCGCCCGGAGCGCAACCGCAAGGCGGCGACACCCGACTCGGTCGCCTATGTGATCTTCACCTCCGGCTCGACCGGTCGCCCGAAGGGCGTGCGGGTGCCGCACCGCGCCGCGGCCAACTTCCTGACCAGCATGCAGCGCGTGCCCGGCATCGCGCCGGACGATCGGCTGGTCGCGGTGACCACGCTCTCGTTCGACATCGCTTTCATGGAGCTGATGCTCCCGCTGACCAGCGGCGCCG
Organism: Luteibacter rhizovicinus DSM 16549; assembly: GCF_001887595.1. NCBI lineage: Bacteria > Pseudomonadati > Pseudomonadota > Gammaproteobacteria > Lysobacterales > Rhodanobacteraceae > Luteibacter > Luteibacter rhizovicinus. The sequence continues at coordinate 3,721,560 of NZ_CP017480.1, read as the reverse complement.
AAATCGTCGTTGCCGGTCGTGACGATGTGCGCGACGGCGGCCAGCTGCGCCGGCTGATCGAAGACGTGGATGCGACGATGATGCAGGCCACGCCGGCCGGATGGCGTCTGCTCGTCGATGCCGGGTGGCACGGTCGTCCGGCATTCCGCGCCGTCTCCGGCGGTGAGCCGCTGCCGGTCGACCTGGCCGAAGCCCTGCTCGATCGCTGCGGTGAAGTGTGGAACGGCTACGGCCCGACCGAAACGACGGTCTATTCGACCTACTGGCGCGTGTCCGACCCGCGCGAGGGCATCTACATCGGTCGTCCCATCGCGAACACCACCGTGCATATCCTCGACGAGCGCGGCAACCATTGCCCACTCGGCATTCCCGGCGAAATCCACATCGGCGGCGCCGGTGTCACGCTCGGCTATCTCGACCGTCCGCAGCTCACCGCCGAACGTTTCATTCCCGATCCCTGGTCGGAAACCCCGGATTCGCGCATGTATCGCACGGGCGATCGCGGCCGCTGGCTGGCCAACGGCATGATCGAGCACCTCGGCCGCCTGGATTTCCAGGTGAAGGTGCGCGGCTATCGCATCGAGCCCGGCGAGATCGAAAGCGTGATCGCCGATAGCCCCGACGTCGGTCGTGCCGTCGTCATCGCGCGCGAAGACCGCCCCGGCGACGTGCGTCTGGTGGCCTACGTGGTGGGTCGCGACGGGGCGACGGTCAGCGAGGAGACGTTGCGCTCGCGCCTGCGTTCACGACTGCCCGACTACATGATCCCGCAGCACATCCTCACACTCGACGCCATCCCCCTGATGCCTAACGGCAAGATCGACCGCAAGGCGCTGCCGCCGCCGATCGCACACTCCGTGGCGACGCCCGGCGAGCGCATGGCGCCACGCAACGAGGACGAGCGTCGCGTCGCCGCCGCCATGGAGGCGGTACTCAGCCTGCCCGATCTCGACGTACGCGACGACTTCTTCGCGCTGGGTGGCCACAGCCTGCTGGCCGCACAGCTGACGGCCCGGCTCAATCGCGAATTCGACGTCACGCTGTCGTTCCGCACGCTGTTCGACGCGCCCACCATCGAACAGCTCGCTGCCGCGATCGGCTCGCAGGTCGCCAGCGGCAGCGCGCCGGCCGCCGCTCCGATCGATCACCGCGCCGAGCAGGATCACGCGCCGCTGTCGCTCATGCAGCGCCGCCTCTGGGCGCTCGAACGCATGCATCCCGGCCGCGTCACCTATAACGCGCCGTCGGCGCATCGCCTGCGCGGCCGGCTCGACGAACACGCCTTCGACATGGCGTTCCAGGCACTGATCCAGCGGCAGCCGAGCATGCGCACCGCGTTCCGCGACGTCGGCCAGGACATCGCCCAGGTCGTCTCGTCGCAGCTGGCGTATCCGTTGTTCCCGGCCGAAGACCTCTCCGACCTGCCCGCCGAGGAGCGCGAGGCGCGCCTGATGCAGCGCCTGCAGGAACTCACCGACACGCCGTTCGACCTGGGTAGCGCGCCGTTGTTCAGCGCGCGCATGTTCCGTCTCTCCGCCGACGAACACGCCTTCTTCTTCATGCCGCACCACATCATCTGGGACGGCTGGTCGTTCGACATCCTCTACAACGAACTCTCGGCGCTGTATCGCGCCTTCGTCGCCGGGCTGCCTTCGCCGCTTGCCGCCCTACCGGTGACCTATGGCGATTTCGCCGAGTGGCATTCACACTGGCTGGAGTCCCCGGCCTTCCAGTCGCAACTCGGCTTCTGGCGCGAGCGCCTTGCCCAGATGGGCGATGTGCGTGCCCTGCCGACGGATCATCCGCGCCGCCCCGGCATGTCCGGACTGGGTCGCACCGAGTGGATCCGCGTCTCCCGCGATGACACCGATGCGATGCACGAGGTGGCAAAGCAGGCCGACGCCACGCTCAACATGACCTTGCTCGCGCTGTACTACGCCATGCTGTCGAGCTCGGCAGGCCAGCACGAACTGGTCGTCGGCACGCCGGTGCGCGGCCGCAACCAGACCGAGGTCGAGTCGGTCATGGGTTACTTCAACAACCTGTTGCCGCTGCATGTAAGCGTCGACCCCGCGTTGTCCTTCCTCGAATTCGTACGCCACGTCAAGCGCACTGCCATTGAAGCCTTCGGCCACCCGGATGTGCCGCTGGAATACCTGCAGCGCGAGCTGAAGGTCGGCCACGGCGCCGGCGCCACGCTTTACCAGGCACTTTTCTCGTTCCAGGACGCGCGGCAGCGTTCGGTCGACTGGGGTGGCCTGGCGCACGAACAGATCCTTCTGTTCCAGAGCGCCGCGACGGAGGACCTCGGTCTGTGGTTCCTCGAGAGCAACGCCGGCATGGTGGGTGGCGTGACCTATAACGCCGACCTTCTCCAGGCCAGCACTGCGCGCCTCATGCGCGAGCGCTATCTCGACATGATGAAGCGTGTCGCCGCCGATCCCTCGCTCTCGGTGGGTTCGCTCACGGCGGCAACGCCCGCCGAACGGGAGAAGATGCGCGGCTGGAACGCCACGGGTAGTGACGCCCACCTGCCGCTCGACCTCTACGCGATGGTGGAGGCCCGCGCGAAGCTCGCGCCGGACGCGCCCGCCGTCGTCCACGGACCGCGCACCACCAGCTACGTCGCCTTGCTGCGCCGCGCGCTGCGCATGGCGATCCTGCTGCGCGATCGCGGCGCGCTGGCGGGCAGCGTCGTCGGCCTCTGTGTCGACCCCGGCTCGGACCGTCTCGCCGGTCTCCTTGCGATTGCCCACACCGGCAGCACGGCCTTGTTACTGGATCGTGCCGACCCCGCCGCGCGCCTGCGCGACATCGTGGCGGACGCGCGCATGACCGTGATGATCGGCGACATCGCACTGGAAGCCACGCTGGACTGGCCGCGCGCCTGCGCGCTCTGGCTCGACGCGGACCACGCCGAAATCGATGGCGTGCTTCTGGACGACGTGCCGGTCGGCGCCTATCCCGAACCCGATGCCGCGGCCATCGCCTTCCACGTACCGGGGCCCGACGGCAATGCCCGTGGCGCCTCGCTGTCCCATCGCTCGCTGACCAACACCGTCGAAGGCCTGGTCAAGGCACTCGACCTGCGTGCCGACCAGCGCATCGGTGGCGACGCGATGGCGAACGATCCCTTGTCGATCATCGAGCCCCTGCTCGCCCTGGCCGTCGGCGCCTCATGCGTGGTGGCGGAGCCACAGGATCTTGCACGGGGCGAACTCACCCCACTGGACCGGTTCATCGCCACACCGGAAACCTGGCACGCGCTGCTCGAGCAGGGCTGGGCCGGTGCCCCGACGTTGGAGGCCGCCATCGTCGGTGGCACGCCCACGCCGGAACTGGCCATGCGCATCAGCGAGCGTACCGCCGGCCTGTGGACGCTGTTCGGTGACGCCTTGTCGGCGCCCGTCGCCACCTGCGGCCGTGTGGACGCTGCGATCGATGCGCTGCATGAAGGGCGGCCGCTGGCCAACAGCGAAATCTGGATGCTCGACGACGACGGCGAGCCTTCCCCGATCGGCGCGACCGGCGAAGTCGCCATCGCCGGCCGCGGCCTCGCGATGCCGTTCGGCACGCGCGCGCTGGCCGATCGCCAGCCGGGCGACGATCGCCTCGTCCGCACCGGCTATCGCGGCCGCTGGCTTGCCGATGGCGTGGTCCAGGTGCTCGACCGTGACGATCGCCGCATTCGCCGCCACGGCCTCGACATCGAGCCCACCGCCATCGAGACCCTGCTGCTCGCCCAGCCCGGCATCATCCGGGCGCTCGCGGTAGCACGCACCGGTCACGCCGGCGACCAGCGCATCGACGCCTATGCCGTCGCGACGCCAGGTTGCCAGCCCGACGTGGAAGGTGTGCGTGCCGCACTCGCCACCCACCTGCCCGCGTGGTCGATGCCAGCCAGCCTGACCTTGCTCGACGCCATGCCGCTGCTGACGACGGGGGAGCCGGACGTCGCCGCGCTGCCGCTGCCGACGGAGCAGCATGCCGGCCAGGGCACGCCGAGCAGCGACGAGCCGCATACGGAAAGTGAGCGCCTGCTCGCGGCGGTATGGCAGGAGCTCCTGGGCATGTGCCGGGTCCGCACCAGCGACAATTTCTTCGACGTCGGCGGTCACTCCCTGCTCGCCGTCGACATGGCCATGCGCGTGCAGAAACTCACGGGCGTGCAACTGAACCTGCTCGATATCGCCAACGGCACGCTCGGCACGCTCGCCGCGGATCTCGCCCTGGCTTCGCCAGCGGCACCTGCCACATCGAAACGTGGCCTGTTCAGTCGCCTGCTCGGGCGAGGTTGACACGATGGCACCGGGGGGAACGCCATGATCTCGCACCTTGCCTGGCTCGCCTGCTGGACGTCGGCCCTGTTGCTGGTCCATGTCTTCGTCGGCTATCCCGTGCTCGTCTGGCTGCAGGCACGCCTTCGTCCTCAGCCGGTAGCGCGTCACGCGATCCTGCCGACGGTGAGCATCGTGATCGCCGTGCACGACGGTGCGGGCTTCATCCGCGCGAAGCTGGCCAGCCTGCAGGCGCTGGATTATCCGGCCGAACTCATCGATATCGTGATTGCCTGCGATGGCTGTCACGACAGCACGGTGACGACGGCGCGACGCTCCACCGACCCGCGCTTGACCGTGCTGGATTTCCCGAATCGTCGCGGCAAGGCCGCCTGCCTCAACGACGCGGTGGCCCTGACGCGCGGTGAGGTGTTGTTGTTCACCGACGTCCGCCAGAAGCTTTCGCCCACCGCGCTGACCGAACTGGTCGCCAACCTCGCCGACCCCACGGTGGGCGCGGTCGGTGGTGAACTCCATATGGAGAACCTGCGTACGGGCTTCGCCCAGGGCGTCGATTTCTACTGGCGCTACGAGAAAGGCATCCGCCACGCGGAGAGCCGCTCCGGCTCCACCATCGGCGTGAGCGGCGCGCTCTATGCGATGCGCCGCCGCCTGTTCCAGCCGATCCCTCCGGGCACCGTCCTCGATGACGTACTCGTACCCATGCGCGTGGCCGCGCAAGGCAAGCGCGTGGTCTTCGAGCCCCGCGCCATGGCCTGGGACCAGCCCTCGCAAGTGCCCGAAGACGAGCGTCGCCGCAAGATCCGTACGCTGGCTGGCAACTACCAGCTGATCCAGCTCGCGCCCTGGCTGCTCCTGCCGTGGCGCAACCCGCTGTGGTTGCGTTTCGTCAGCCACAAGCTCCTTCGCCTGTGTGCACCGTGGCTCATCCTCACCCTGACCCTGAGCAGCGGCGTGTTGTTCACGCGCCATCCGATGTATGCGGTCGCGTTCTGCTGTCTTGTCGCCGGTGCGCTGATGGTCGGCCTGGCTCGCCTGCGTCCGACGCTCGGTCGCCTGTTGCCCTTGCGTATTGCCCTCGCGTTCTTCTACCTCAACCTCTTCGCGGCCCAGGCCCTGCTCGCCTTCGCCCGCAATCGAAGGCTGCACCTATGGTGATCGACATGAACGATGGCGCTCCAGGCATCCGTGGCCGTCTCGGCGAGCTGTGTTATTCCAGCGGCCTGCTGCATTCGCTGCAGCGGGTGCGTGCATGGTGGCAGCGCGACCTGCGCATCCTCGCCTACCACCGCATCATGCCGCTGCCCGATCCGGACACCTACGAGTTCGACCTCGAACTGATCAGCACGCCGCCGGACCAGTTCCGCGAGCAGATGCTACGCATCCGCAAGTACTTCAGGCCCATGCGCCTGACCGATGTCGTCGCCGCGCTGGACGCCGGTGAAGCACTGCCGCCGGACACCGTGGCCGTCACCTTCGACGACGGTTACGACGACAACTACCGGATCGCCGCACCGATCCTCGACGAGCTCGGCGTGCCGGCGACCTTCTTCGTTTCCACCGGCCATATCGATAGCGGCAGGCCGTATGCGTACGACTGGCTGGTCCACATGATCCTGGTGACCCGCGCGCCGCGCCTCGTGCTACCCGAGCTGCAGATCGACGTGGCGCTGCCCGCCGACCGCGCCTCGCGCCGGCGCATCGCCGGCAGCGTCCTGCTGAAGATGAAATGGCTGGACGCCCTCGGCCAGACCGCCATGACCGAGCGTCTGGAAGCGGAGTGGAACATGCCCGCGGCCAGCGCCCGGCCGGTCGATTGCCGCCCGATGACCTGGGACCAGGCGCGGGAGATGGAAGCCGCCGGTCTGGAGTTCGGCTCCCACGGTGTCCACCACCGCATGCTCGCGCGCCTGCCGCAAGACGAGATGGAACGGGAAATCCGCGAATCCAAGACCACGCTCGACCGCGAGCTGCGCCATCCCTCGATCCTCATGTCCTACCCCGTGGGCGGCGACCGCGCGTATAACGAGGCCGTCATCGCGGCAACGCGCAACGCGGGCTTCAAGCTCGGCTGCAGTTACATCTGCGGGACCAATGCCGAGCCGTCGGTGAACCGTTACGCGCTCAACCGCCTGCCGGTGGAGAGCAACATGGGTCCGGGCTGGTTCGCCGCCATGCTCGCCCTGCCACAGCTGATGAGCTATCCCACGGCGGCGCATGAAGCGAACGGCCCTAAGGATCACGCATGTTCCCCCTGATCCTCATCTATGTGGTGCTCACGATCATCCGGCCGCAGGATTACCTGCCGGGCCTGGAAAACGTGCCCGTGCTTCCCGCCGTGCTGCTACTCGCGTTTGGCTCGTGGCTGTTCTCGAATGCGAAGACCTTCGCAGCGCCGCAGTTCCTGATCCTTCCCGCCTTCCTCGTGATCCTGATGATTTCGCAGGTCACCAATGGATGGACGGGCGGCGCGATCGACGAACTCGCACGCTTCGGCCCGGTCGTGATCGCGTTCTTCGTCTTCGGTGCGGCCTGTAACACGCAGCGGCGCGTGCGCATTGCCATGGGCGTCTTCGTCGCCTGCGCGGCGGTGCTGGCCCTGCACGGCGTGGAACAGTCTCGCCTGGGCACCGGCTGGACCGGCATCCCGCTGAGCGAAGGCGGCCGAATCCAGTACGTCGGTATATTCAACGACCCGAACGACCTCGGCCTGCTCTTCGCCGCCTGCCTGCCGATGGCGGTTTTCCTCGGCCGTCGCGGCGCCGGCATGACGCGTCCGGTCTGGCTCGGCTGCGCCATGCTGCTGCTCTACGGCATCGTACTGACCAACTCGCGCGGCGCGCTGCTCGCCGTGCTGATCATCGCCGGATGCTATGTGTGGTATCGCAAGGGCGTCGTGATCGCGGGACTGCTCGGCGTGCTTGGGCTGACCGCGATGAAGCTGGTGTCCTCACGCATGGACGAGCTGGACGCCGGTGAAGAATCCGCTGCGGGGCGCGTCGACGCCTGGTACGCGGGACTGGAAATGTTCCGTGACAACCCTGCCTTCGGCGTCGGTGCCGGCAACTTCACCGAATACAACGAACTGACCGCGCACAATTCCTTCGTGTTGGTCCTGGCCGAGACGGGCTTCGTCGGCTTCGTCACCTGGCTGGCCTTCGTCGGTTACGGCTTCTGGATGATGCTGACGATCATCCGCCATGTGCGCGTACCCGGACACGATCCGGCCATCGAGGCGGAATGGGCGATGGAAAAGCAGATGGCGCTGACCCTGCTGCTGTCGCTGTGCGGACTGTTTGCCGCCGCCTTCTTCCTCAGCCGAAGCTACATGGTGGTGCTGTACCTGATCGCCGCGATGGTCGCGGGCCACTACATCGGCGCACGCAAGCGCTGGCCGGAACTGCCCTTCTTCCGCCTCTCCGATGGCGGATGGCGCTGGGTACCCGCCGCCGCAGGCAGTGTCGCCGCCCTCTTCGTTCTCGTCGCCGTCCTGCTGAGAACCGTATGAGCCTCTACGAGTCAGCGCTGCGCAACGTCATCTGGCCCGCCTACGAAGGCGGCCTGCGCCGGCGTGAGACGCCGACGTACATGCGTCGGTACGAGAGCGACCAATGGCTCAGCCGCGAGCGGATCGAGGCGCTGCAGTTCGAGCGCCTGCAGCGTTTGCTCGAATGGTGTTATCGGGAGGTGCCGTATTACCGCGAACGCTGGTCTGCGCTCGGCATCGCACCGCGCGACATCCGCAGCATGGACGACTTTGCGCAATTGCCGGTGCTGACTAAGGCCGAGATCCGCAACCATGCCAACGACCTGACAGCCACGTCGTTGAAGGACGGCCTCGGCTACAAAGCCACGGGCGGCTCGACGGGCGAGCCCCTGCGCTTCGGCTTCACCCGCGAGAGCAACGACCGTCGCGTCGCGGTGATGTGGCGTGGGTACGGCTGGGCAGGCTCGCGCATGGGCCGCCGTACACTGTTCCTGTGGGGTGGGCCGGTCGGCAACCCCAGTGCTGGCCATCGGCTGAAGGATCGCCTGTACAACGCCGTGTTCGCCCGCAAGCTGCTCAACAGCTTCGAGATGACCGAGACCAACCTCGCCAGCTACGCCGATGCCATCGATGCGTATCGGCCCGAAGTCATCGTGAGCTACGTGGGGCCGCTGGTCCGCCTGGCCGAGTGGCTGCTGGCCAATAACCGTCGCGTCGCCGCGCCCGCATCCATCATCGGCGCCGCGGAAGCCCTGCATCCCTTCCAGCGCGAGATCATCGAGCGCGCGTTCGGTGCACCGGCCTTCAACACCTATGGCTGCCGCGAATTCATGCTCATCGCCTCCGAATGCGAGCACCGCAACGGGCTGCACGTGAACGCCGATCACCTGGTGGTGGAAACGCTGGACGCCAACGGCCATCCGACGCATGCGGGCAGCGGCGAGATCGCCATCACCGACCTCTTCAACGACGGCATGCCGTTCATCCGTTACGTCAACGGGGATATGGCCACCCACGCCGGTGGCGAGCCCTGCCCCTGTGGCCGAGGCCTGCCCAGACTCGCCTCGGTGGACGGACGCAAGCTCGACGCCATCCGCACGCCGGCCGGCCACGTGCTGCCGGGCGAATTCTTCCCGCACATGCTCAAGGATGTGCCGGGCCTGACCCGTTTCCAGCTCGTGCAGCGTCGCCTCGACCGGCTCGACCTGTCGATCGTCCGCGGCGATGCATTCGACGATGCCTCCCTCGAGTACATCCGCCGTGAGGTGGCCAAGGTGCTCGGTGAAAGCGCCGAACTGCATTGCCACTTCGTCGACGATATTCCACTGACACGAAGCGGCAAGCTGCGCGTCACCGTCTCGGAGCTGACCTCGTGAACATCACGCACTTCGTCGAGAACCTCAATCGGGGCGGTCTCGAGCGCATGGTGCTCGACCTGGTGACCGAGCAGCACCGCCTCGGCCACAAGGTCCAGGTGATCTGCCTGTTCGAACGCGGTTCGCTGGCCGGCGAGCTGGACGCACTCGGCATTCCCGTCCACGCCTGCCACAAGCGGCGCGGCTTCGATCTGCGCGCCATCGGCCGCGCACGCGGCTACATGACGGCCCACCGGCCCGAAGTGCTGCACACGCATAACGCGGTCGCGCACTACCAGGCCGTGCTCGCCTCGGCCGGCATGGGTATCAGGCAGGTGGTGAACACCCGTCACGGCATGGGTGGCCAGCAGAAGCCCGGCCGTCGCGAGTGGTTGTTCCGCCGTGCCATGAAGGCCACCGATGCGGTGGTCGCCGTCTGCGAAGCCGCACGCCGCGATGCGGTGCATCGTGGCATCGTGCCGGCGGCGAAGGCCTGCGTGGTGCCGAACGGCATCGTCCTCGGCGGCTTCGAGCTGGCCTCGGACACGATGCACGAACGGCTCACCCGCATGCTCAACCTGCCCACCGGCACGCGCATCATCGGCACGGTGGGTCGGCTGAACTGGGCGAAAGACCAGGCCAGCCTCATCCGCGCGTTCCGCCAGGTGCACGAAAGTCGCCCGGATACCGCCCTCGTCCTGGTCGGCGATGGCGAACTGCGCGACACGCTGCGTGCCTGCGCCTTCGACGAAGGCGTCGCCGGCAGCGTGCACTTCCTCGGCGACCGTAACGATGTGCGCCAGTTGCTCCAGGGTTTCGACCTGTTCGTGCTCTCCTCGGTCACCGAGGGCTACTCGATGGCCCTGCTCGAGGCCTGCGCCACGGGCCTGCCCATCGTCGCCACGGATGTCGGCGGGAATGCCGAGATCGTCCGCGACGACGCCACCGGCCGCCTCGTCCCGCCCGCCGACGCGCCCGCCCTCGCCAGCGCTATCCTGGGGTTGCTCCACGAGTCCCAGCGCGCCTCGTCGTTCGGCCGGGCAGCGCGCCAGTGGGTCGAGGCCCACGGCTCGCTCGAGGCTATGGCGACGCGGTATGGAAAGCTCTATTTCGGCGACATGGAGGCAGCATCGTGAAGATCCTGATCCTGACCAACCTGTTCCCGACGCCGTGGGATCCGCGTCGCGGCACCTTCAATCGCCAACAATTCCAGCGCCTGGCCGAGCGCCACGAGGTCGACGTGCTCACCGCCGTCGATTTCCGCGAGCGCATGGCGGGAGCCCACGGCAGCGTGTACGTCCCCGGCGTGCGCCGCGACCACTTCACCTTCTACCACCCGCCGGGCATGGGACGCTTCCTCAACGCCTTCTGCTTTTTCGCCAGCGTGATGTGGCAGCGCGGCCGCGAATTGCGTGCGGCGCGCTACGACGTGCTGCTGGCCAGCTGGGCGTTTCCCGACGCGGTCGCCGGCGCCTGGGTGGCGCGACTGCTAGGCATTCCCTACGTGGTCAAGGTGCATGGCAGCGATCTCAACGTGCAGGCCGAGGCGCGCCTGCGCCGGCCGCAGATCCGCGCCGCGTTGCGTGGCGCCGGCGCCGTGATCGCAGTCAGCAAGGCACTCGCGCGCAAGGCCGTGGAGCTGGGCGCACCCGCCGAACGCGTGGAGGCGATCTACAACGGCGTCGACACCCGTGTCTTCCACCGTGGCGACCGCACCGCGGCGCGCGAACGGCTAGGCCTTCCGGCCGACGTGCCCATCGTGCTCTACGCCGGTAACCTCAAAGCCACCAAGGGCTGTCACGACCTTATCGAAGCTTTCCCCATGCTGGTAAAACGCCACCACGATGCACGGCTGATCTACGTTGGCGAAGGTCCGTCGCGAGCGAACCTCGAGGACCGCGCCGCCTCGCTTTGCTGCGCGCCCGGCGTCCGCTTCGAAGGCGCCGTCGACCACGCGGCGCTCGCCGACTGGTTCCGCGCGGCGGACGTGCTCTGCCTGCCCAGTCACAACGAAGGCGTGCCCAACGTCGTGCTCGAGGCCATGGCCTGCGGCACACCGGTGGTGGCGACCGCCGTCGGCGGCATTCCCGAAGTGCTGCCTGAAACGGCAGGCATCCTGGTTCCCCCCCACCAACCACACGAACTGGGCACCGCCCTGGTCGAAGCGTTCGAGCGCCATTTCGATCCCATCGTGATCGCCGCGCATGCGGCCACCTTCCGTTGGGACGAGAACATCGACCGCCTGGAGCACACGCTCCATCGCGTAGCCGCCGGCGAACCGGCCCATCTTGGCGCCAACGCATGAACTGGAAACTGAAAAAGCACGACCTGCTCGGCCTGCTGCCGGAAGCGCTGGTGCTCACGCGCACGCGCGACCGCGACCTTCGCTACCTGAGTTTCGACGACGGCCCGGATCCCGAACACACGCCGAAGCTGCTCGACACCCTGGCACGGCACAACGTGAAGGCGAGCTTTTTCCTGGTCGGCGAGAAGATCGAGCAGTACCCGGAAATCGTGCAGCGCATCGTCGCCGACGGGCACATGATCGGTAACCACTCGTACAGCCATTGGTCGTTCCGCAACATGAACCTGCGCAAGCAGCTCGACGAGGTCTATCGGACCGACGCCCTGCTACGCCTGTTCGACAACCGTCCGCACCATCGCATGCGGCCGCCGCATGGTTATGTCGGTGCCAAGCTTCTCCTGCATTTCGCCCGGCGCAAGCGCAGCTTTATCTACTGGTCGTACGACAGCCTCGACTACCAGGACCGGCCGATCGAGGCGCTCATCTCGCGCTTGCGGGACGATCCGCCCTCCGCTGGCGACATCGTGCTGATGCACGACGACAGCGACAAGGCAGCCGAGGCACTCGACGTGCTTCTGCCCGAATGGCTCGACCAGGGCATTCGTTTCGGCGCCCTCCCCGGCAACGCGCCTTGAAGATCCTCTACCACCACCGGACGCGTGGGCGCCACGTGGAGGGTGTGCATATCCGCGGGATCGTGCATGCGCTGCGCGACCTGGGCCACGATGTCTCGGTGATGTCGTTCCCCGGCGCGGATCCGGAACGCGAAGTGCCCGAAGCCGCAGGTGGTAGCGGCGGACGCGGACGGCTGGCCAGCTTCGTCACGAAGCTGCCCGGCATCGTCTTCGAGATGTTCGAACTGCTCTACAACCTCGTCACCCTGGTTCGGATGACCCAGGCCTGGCGCACCCAGGCGCCGAGGCTGATCTACGAGCGCTATTCCCTGTTCCTCTTCGCCACCGTCTGGCTGGCCCGTCGCCGGGGCATCCCGCTGGTCCTGGAGATCAACGACTCCGCGCTGGTCCACCGTGTGCGGCCGCTGACCATGAAAGGTCTGGCACGGCGTATCGAAGGTTGGTGCCTGCGCCATGCGACCGGCCTGGTCTTCATTTCCACGTATTTCCGCGATGAAGCCGTCGCGGCCTACGGCCAGATTGCTCCCTCGGTGATCTCGCCGAACGCCGTGGACCTGTCGCGATTCGACCCCGCCCGCTTCGACCGCGAAACGCTGCGCCGCGAGCGCGGCCTCAGCGAACGAACGGTGTGCGGGCATATCGGCGCCTTTGCCCACTGGCACGGCGTGGACGACTTCGTCGAAGCCATCGCGAACCGGCTGCACGACGTGCCGGAACTGGCGCTGGTCTTCGTCGGTGACGGCAAGACCTTGCCAGCGGTGCGGGCGCTCGTCGCCGAGCGCGGCCTGAGCGATCGCGTCCTCCTGCCGGGTCGCGTGCCCCACGAAGACGTCGCCAGCTGGATCGCCTGCATGGACTATGCCGTGTTGCCGAATTCCAATCATTACGGCTCTCCCATGAAACTGTTCGAGTTCATGGGCATGGGCGTTCCCATGGTTGCACCGGATTACGCACCGGTCGCCGAGGTGATCGCCGATGGCCACACGGGCTGGCTGTTCCCGCGTGGCGATGCCGCCGCCTGCGTCGAGCGCGTGCTCGAACTGGCCCGGCTGACCGATGAGCGCAGGCGCGTGGGTCATGCCGCGCGTGACTACATCGCCAGCGAGCGGCAATGGCGCAACAACGCCGAACAGCTGCTCACCCTGGTGCCCGCCGGAGCCGTCGCGTGATCGTCGTCGCCCTGATCGTCCTGTTCGTCCTCGCCTTCGCCGCCGCGGTGACGGTGGCGATCCGTGCGCGCAACATGCAGTACTGGTTGTGGGGCTACCTGACCCGGCCGAAGCCGCCCAAGGTGTCGGGTCCCGTCCACGTCATGTTCTGCTTCGTCGACCATTTCGAGCCGAACTGGGGTCGCGTGGACATGGATACCCAGCGTCGGCGCGTGGACCGCTGGTGCACGGACTATCGCGCGCTCGCTTCGCGTCATCGCGACGCCGACGGCCGGGTGCCCCAGCACAGCTTCTTCTATCCGGAAGAGGAATACGTCGAGGAGCATCTCGACAAGATCGAGTCGCTCTGCGCGGACGGTTATGGCGAGATCGAGATCCACCTCCACCACGACAACGACACGCCGGACAACTTCGTCGCCACCATCGACCGCTTCAACCGGCTCCTGCACGAAAAGCACCATGCCTTGCCGCGCGATCCGGTCACGGGCCAGCTGCGCTTCGCCTTCATCCACGGCAACTGGTGCCTGGACAACTCGCGCGCCGATGGACGCTGGTGCGGCATCAATAACGAACTGATCCTGCTCCGCGAGCTCGGCTGCTATGCCGACTTCACCCTGCCCTCGGCACCCAGCGACACGCAGACGCGGATGTCGAACGCCATTTACTACGCCACCGACGATCCGCATAAGTGCAAGTCGCACGACACCGGCGTACGCATGCGGGTGGGCGGCAAGCCATCGGGCGACCTGCTGATCATCCAGGGCGTGCTCGGCCTGAACTGGAAGAGCCGTCGTTTCGGCATCATCCCGCGCATCGAGAACTCGGACATCCGCCGCGGCTCGCCGCCCACGCCCTCGCGCGTGGACCAATGGGTACGTACCGGCATCCACGTCGAAGGCCGGCCGGAATGGATCTTCATCAAGATCCACACCCATGGCACCCAGGAAGGCGACATGGACACGCTCCTGGGCCAGCCCGTCGACGCGATGCACGACCACCTCGAATCCACCTACAACGACGGCCGCGACTACGTCCTCCATTACGTCAGCGCCCGCGAGATGTACAACATCGCCAAAGCCGCCGAAGCCGGCATGACCGGCGATCCCGGCCGCTACCGCGATTTCGAGCTACCCAAGCCCGGCAGCAGCGGGAAACCCGATCCGGCGGCAGCCGCCCCTGTGGGAGCCGCTTCAGCGGCGAAACCAGACCCCCTCACGACACCCGGCTAAGAGGCGGTACACCGCTGCATTCCCCGGCAGGGGAAACACCCCAATCACACACGCCCCCGCATCATCCAGTCTCCCGACAGGAGGCACCCATGTCTTCATCCTTCGATACCAGAGACGACGACAACGGCGACGGCGACCTGACCGACCTCCTCGGCGAAATACGCGTCCTGTTGCCAGCTGCGCAGCTACTCTCCGGCTTCCTCATCGCCGTTCCCTTCGCGCCGGGGTTTTCCCGGCTGGTCGGCTCCGAGCAGCACATCTTCCTGGCCACCTTCGTCTTCTCGCTGATCAGCCTGGTGATGCTCAGCGGGCCGGCGATCCAGCACCGCCTGATTCGCCCGCTACGCGATCGCGAGCAGTTCAAGGTGATTGCGGGGCGCCAGGTGCTGGCCGGGGCGGTGGCACTCGCCGTCGCCCTCGTGCTCGTCACCCAACTCGTCCTCTCTGCCGTCATGGGCGACACTCTTGGCAACATCGCGGCGGCCGCGCTTGGAACGCTGATTGCCGTGGTCTGGTGGTTCCTGCCCTGGTGGCTACGTGGCAAGGGTCACGTCTGACGCAAGGCGCCGAGGCACGCACCAAAGACGATCCCCGCGCCGCTTCCGAGCACCACCACGCCCGGTAATGCCAACGACCCGCTCCACTGCTCGGGCGCGCTGAACGCCTCGAACATGACGATCCCCAGCACGGCGACGGACAGAAAGGTGACTACCCATAGTCCATACGCCAGCGCTTCGCCGAGAGAGGCGTACTTCAGGAAACCGATCAGGCTCGCCAGGAATGCCGCGGCTCCGATGACGGGAGCACAACGAACGCCTTCGTCACCGACGCACAGCAGCAACGAGCCACCAACCTGCGCCGAACCAAAGCGCAGCAGGACCGGCAGCGTGGCGAATAGCAGGGCCGTCCAGGGAGCCGGATGGCGCCTCGAGAGGGCGGCCGACACGGCGGCGAGTAACCAGTTCTTTCCGTTCATGGGCCGGGAGACTAGAGGTCCCCCGGCCCATGGGCTATCGGATTATTCTGAAAAACGCAGCGGTTTCTCCTCGATGCCATCGGGCCCCGCCGCGGCCAGCCAGTCGTAAAGCACCGGCAGCAGGATCAAGGTCAGCAAGGTCGAGCTGATGAGCCCGCCGACCACGACGGTCGCAAGCGGTCGCTGTGTCTCGGCGCCTACCCCGGTTGAGAGCAACATGGGAAGCAGGCCGAGAATCGCCACGCTCGCCGTCATCAACACCGGCCGCAGCCGCTGGGCCGTACCCGACAGCACGGCGTCACGAACCGACAATCCCGCGGCCCGCCTTCCGTTGAGGAAGCTCACCAGGACGATCCCGTTCAGCATCGCCACGCCGAAGACGGCGATGAAGCCGATCGCCGACGGCACCGACAGGTACTGCCCCGTGATGAACAGCCCTACGACACCGCCGATGATGGCGAACGGCACGTTTGCCAGGACCAGTACCGCATGTCGCGCGGAATGGAACGCCGTGTACAGCAACACGAAGATGAAGAAGATCGTGACCGGAACAATCAGGGCCAGGCGCGTCAAGGCACGTTGCTGGTTCTCGAACGCACCACCCCATGCCGTGTACGAACCCGCAGGCAGCGTGACGTTCGCTGCGATCTTCGCCTCCGCCTCGCGCACGAAACCGTCGATATCGCGGCCACGCACGTCCATCTGGATCACCGCGTAGCGACGCAGGGCTTCACGCCGGATGAAGGAGTAACCCTCGGCCTCGCGCACCTTCGCAACCTGCGACAGTTGCACCAGGGCTCCTCCCGGCGTGCGCAGCGGAATGCGCTCGATCGCCGATAGCGACGCCTTGCTCGCATCATCCAGACGCACGCTGATGTCGAAACGGCGCACCCCATCGAGCAATGCACCCACCGGTTCACCACCGATGCCGTTGCGCACGACCGTCAGCACGTCGTCCGCATTCAGGCCATAGCGGGCAAGTGCGTCGCGATCCACCTCGATGCGTATCTGCGGCTTGCCGACGTTTGCCTCGAGCGACAGGTCGGCCACGCCCGGCACGGTGGCCAGCACGTCCTTCAGTTGCGCACTAACGCGGTCGAGCTGGTCGAGATCGTCACCGTAGATCTTGAGCGCAAGAGTGGCACGGACGCCGGAGATCAGCTCCTCGATACGCATCTGGATCGGCTGCGTATAGCTGACGACGGCCGTGGGGAGGGCATCGGTCAACGCCTCCTGCATCTCCGCTTCGATGGTCTCGAGTGTTTGCCCGTCGCGCCATGCCGAGCGAGGCTTTAGCGGCGTATATACCTCCATATAGTTCACGTCCGCCGTCTCGCCCTTCTCTGCCCGGCCGATCATCGCCAGCGTGGTTTCCACCTCGGGAAACGTCGCCTGGATGCGTTCGGCGACGCGTTTGGACAAGGCGATGGATTCGTCCAGCGACGCGGAAGGAATCGAGGTGATCCGCCACATGATCGCGCCCTCACGGAGGTTGGGCATGAACTCCTTGCCCAGGAACGGAAACAAGGCCACCGCCGCGATCAGCGCAGCCACGGCGATACCGACAACCAAGCGACGTCTTGCCAGCGACCATGCCAAGGCCCGGCCATAACCACGCTTGAGCACGGCGACCAGCCGCGTGTCCCTCTCTTCCTTCGGCTTCAGCAGAAGTGCTGCCAACACCGGGACGAGGGTCAACGACAGCAGGAGGGATCCGCCCATCGCGAAGGCGATGTTGAAGGCCATCGGCTTGAACATCTTCCCTTCCAGCCCCTGCAGACTGAACAACGGCAGGAACACAACGATGATGATCAGGATGGCGAAGGCGACGGGCTGTGCCACCTCACGCGCCGCCGCCAGCACGGCCGCCGTGCGGTCGACGGGCACACCGCTCGCCCCCCGCTCCGCCATGATGCGAAAGGCGTTCTCGACCATGACAACGGCACCGTCGACCATCATGCCGATGCCGATGGCCAGACCCGCCAGCGACATGAGGTTGGCCGACAGTCCTGCCCAGCCCATGCCGATGAAAGCGATAAGCATGGCCAACGGCAAGGTCACGACCACGATCAGGGCGCTGCGCAGCTCTCCAAGGAACAGGAACAGCACGATGGCCACCAGGAGCGAGCCCTCCACCAGGGCGCGCACGGCCGTGCCCACCGCCGCGTCGACCAGATCCGTGCGTTCGTAAACCGGCTTGACCAGGACACCCGGCGGCAGCGCCTTCTTCACCGTGTCCAGCTTGTCCTTGACCGCCTCGACCACACTGCGCGCGTTCTCGTCGATCCGGGCGAGCGCCTGACCCATGACGACTTCCTTGCCATCGCGGGTGACGGCACCGGTGCGCGGCGCTCCCGCTTCCACGACGCTCGCCACGTCACGCACGTAGACCGGTGTACCGTCCGAACTCTTCAGCACGATGTTGCCGATGTCCGACGCGTTTCGGACCAGCCCGAGTCCGCGGACCAGGTACTGCTCCCGACCCACGTCGATGACGTTGCCACCGACTTGCGCATTGTTGGCGTCCAGTGCCTGTATCACCTCCCTGAAACCAAGCCCGTGCGCGATCAGGCGCATGGGATCGATACGTACCTGGAACTGCTTCTCCTGGCCGCCCCAGGAGCTCACGTCGTCCACTCCGGGCGCGGTACGCAGGGCCAGACGCAGTGTCCAGTCCTGCAGCGCACGCAGGTCCATGTCGGAGGGTGCGTCCTTCGACGTGTCGTCAGCGCGCTCGACGGTATACCAGAACACCTGACCGAGGCCGGATGTGTTCGGGCCCATCTCCGGCTTGCCGTAGCCTGCCGGCAAGCGCTCGCCCACCTGTTGCAAGCGCTCGTTGACGAGCTGGCGCGCGAACCAGACATCCATGTCGTCGTCGAAGTAGACCGATACGTAGGACAGTCCGAACAGGCTCACCGAACGGATATCGGCGACCTTGGGCAACCCCGCGAGTGCCGACTCCACGGGCGTGGTGAGTAGCAGCTCCACGTCTTCAGCGGCCAGGCCGGGCGCTTCCGAATACACATTCACCTGTACCGGGGTGACGTCGGGAAAGGCGTCGATGGGCAACTGGCGCAAGGCCTGTACGCCGAGGAAGGCGATACTGGCAAAGGCCAAAATCACCAACAATTTGTACTTGAGCGAGAGTTCGACCAGACGTTCGAGCATCAGTCCTCTCCCAGTTCCGAGCGCAGGATCCGTGCCTTCAGTGCGAAGGCTCCTTCGCGCACGTAGGCCGTACCCTCGGTAACGCCCTGCCGGATCTCCGTCCAGCCGCCTCGCGTCTCGCCCACCTCCACCGGCACGGCGTCGAAGCGACCGGCGCCATTGCCCTGGACGAACAAGGTGGTCTGGTTGCGCAACAGCAACACGGCCTCGGCCGGCACGGCCAGTCGCGGGGTCGTCTCGCCCACGGCGATCCGTGTCTCGACCAGCTCACCGGGATGCAGGAGGTCATCTGGGTTGGCGACCTGCACGCGCAGATCGGTGCGCCGCGTCGTCTCGTCGGTCTGGTGGGAGCGTCCGACCATCTTGCCGGGCAACTCGCGGCCATGGGCAAGCACGGTAACGGCAGCGCCATCGTGGACGCGTTCGGCATCGGAAGGCGACAACCGAGCCTCCACCCATACGCTGTCTTCCGTCACCACGGTGAACAACACGCGGCCCGCTTCGACGCGCTCGCCGACCATGAAGGCATCCGTCACGATCCGGCCCGCGCTTGGCGCGATGAGCTCGAAGTCACCGTTCGCCGCCGCCGAGCCTCGCCGCAATACATTGCCGACCTGGCCATCGGTCAGGCCATACGCACGCAGCCTGGCCCGAGCCTGGTCGCGCTGGACGAGCGCCTCACCGTAGCGTCGTGCGGAAACGGCCTGGGGCCCGAGCGACGACACGCGCTGCCAATCCTGGCTGGCGACGATGAGCTGACCCTGCGTCTCCGCCACCTCCACGCTGGACAGCACGATGAGCGGCTGGCCCTTCGTCACGACATCGCCAAGGCGAGCCTTGCGCGTGACGACCTGCGACGCGACGCGCGGCGACACCAGCACCGTCGCATACGCATCCATCTTCACTTCGCCCGGCGCCTTCAATTCCTCGCCCATCCGCCGCCTGCCCAAGGTGTCGACGACGATTCCCGCCACCTTCATCGCCCGCGCATCCAACACCAGCGCACCGCTCGTTGTGGGAGCCGCTTCAGCGGCGATGCTGTCCGCCAGAACCAGCAGCAACGCCGCAACATGAACATGTATCGTTTTCATCGGCCACTCTCCCCCAAAGACCCATCGATCCAGTCATCGAGCCGACCCGCCGCAGCGAGATAATCGAACCACGCCAGCCAGAGCTGCATCTGCAACGCGAGGCCGGACTGCGCCGTATCGAGGCTCTGGTTGAGCTGCACGAGGTAGTCGGGCGTACTCAATTCGCTCGCCTGCCACAGCCGTTCGAGACCATCGGCCCGTGCATCGAAGCCATCCGCGCCATCGACGCGACTGTCGCGCAGTCCTTCGCTCACGAGTCGCAGCGATTCGTACGTCAACCTCGCCTGCTCCAGCGCGGCATCCGCTTCCATCCGTGCCGTGCGTTGCGCCGCCGTGGCCGCGTCCGCGTCGGCCATCGCCGCGGCGACATCGGCACGCCCGTTGTTTGCGATGGGCAACGGCATGCTGACGGCAATCCCGACGACCTGATCGGTCCGCGCGCCACTACGTACCCGCCCGCCGGTGAGGCTCAACGTCGGATCGGGGCGACGCGCACGATCGGCAACGGCGATCGCTGCCTGCGCGCGTGCCTGCTCCGCCGTGGCCAGACGCATCCCGGGCCGTTCGTCGACCCGGCGGGGAACAGCGATACCCGCCGGTGGCGGCATCCCGTCGATCGGTGCGGGCAGCGAGGTCCCCTGCCCCAACGCAGCAAGCAGGCCCAGGGAACTGGCCTCCTGCCCCGCCAGGGTTGCCTGCCGTATGTGCGCGTCCGCCAGGGCTAGCGCGGCGAGATCCCGCTCGGACGTCGCGATGTCGCCTACGGAAAGACGACGCGCGGCAAGTTCGTCGAAACGCTGCATGAGGGCGACGCGTCGCCTACCCAGGGCACTTTGCCGTGCCGTCCAGGTCGCCGACGTCCAGGCCTTCAGCCAGCGCGAGGCGACATCGCGCCACTGGAGTTCACGCTGGGCCTGCGCCGTGCGCACGGCCGCATCGCTCTCGACGATGCGGGAACGTCGCTTGCCGGAGAGGTCCAGTGGCAAGCTGACGCCGATCGTTCGTCGATCGACGTCGGCGTTCTCGCCCTCGACGGCAAGCGATGGGTTGTAAAGCGGAAGCGCCGCGGCACGGGAACGGGCCCTGGCAGCTTCCACCGTCGCGTCGGCCGCTTCGACTTGCGGGCTGCTGTCGCGCAGCCGAAGCAAGGCATCGCGCACGGCGGGCGGCGCCTTCGTTACGGGGACCCCGGCGACGGCAGGCAGCGAAACGGCGGCGGTGAAAAGGCAAAGACACACAACGCCCCAGGGCGCGTGATGCAGGTATGACATGAGAATTTCCTGAAAACGATCACGAATCGACGCGACCGCTCAGACGAGCGGACGTCGGGCATCGAGAGGTTTTCAGGCGATCGGGGGGCGCTGTGGCGGAACGGCCGGCGAGTCTGGCGCATCGCGCCGCACGTCCAGCAGGAGGATCCCGCCCGGCGCAATCACGTGAAAGGTCAATGCGTCGGGCAAGGTGCAGGGCTGCACGGCAAAGTAGTGGGCATGCAGGCAGACATGGGTTTCCGCCTCGTCGCCGTCGCCATCGCGGTGCGGTTCATCGGCATCCCAGGCGACCGACTGCGCCGACAGGGTCTCGTGCTGCGCATCCACCGCGTGCATCACCCAACGCGGTATGCCCCCCGCTACAACGAGCAGCAGGACGACCATCGCCAGCGCACGAAACGACACCGGATGGCGGCAGAGCAAGCGGCGGATGGTAGGAAGGATGCGCATGAGCGCAAAGAATCGCATGTCCCGCGGTCGATGCAAAGGCGCACCGCTACGTCGATCCGTACCGGACTAAGGCGTGCGCCCTGCCGACTTCTTCCGTGCCCTGTCCTGACGAACGCGATGAATACCCTGGTACAACCACCGGACAGGCCCGTAGGCACGGAACCCTGCGGTGGCTCGCGTCGCACGCACGACATACAGCGATCCACAGGCTTCGCTACGGCTGGCCAGTACGCGTTTGTACTGGTTATCGCCGTAGCCGAAGCTGATCCGCACGCCGGGGAAACGGTCGATCAGGGCGCGGATCGCCTGGAAGGTCGCGACCGAGCCGATGCCTACCTTGGCGACCTCCTCGTCGTAGCCGAGGTCGTCAACCAGATAGGTGCCGCCGAGCAGGTAGCCATGCACATAGGCCAGTGGCCTGCCCTCTTTCACGACCACGTGACCGATCAACTGCCCGGCCGCGGCGAGACGCATGAACAGCGCGACGCGTTCGGGTGCTTCCCAGTCGGTCGGCAGGTCCGCGTGGTGCCAGGTACGTGCGTAAACCTCGTTCATCAGGCGGCAGTAGGTCGGCATGTCTTCCGGACGATCGAACGTCTGCAAGGCCGCGTCGCCGCCGAGCTTGCGATACGCGCGTCCGACGCGCTGCGTGAGGTCGCCTCGCTTCTTCGCATCGAATCCCGACAGCCACATCTCCGACGACGCCTGCGGCTCGATCGACCACTGCACCTGGTCGAGCAGGTGCGCAGCGACGATGCGGAATCCGCCACCGCGTGACAGCGCCTCGGCGAAGCCATTCGGCAGTTCGGCCTCCTGGATCCGAACAACGCTGACGTCGTTGTCGCCCATCAACTGGCGGGTCACCACCAAGGCAACGGTTTCACGATCCGCCTCTGCGGCCACGATGCCCGAGCCGAGCAGGCGCAGCGCCGCACCGCGATACAGACGCAGACGGCGGCCGGCCAGGTCGAGCCGCGCCGTGTGAATGATCGCCAGCAAGGGCGCGTAGCCGGCAATGTGCCCGACGCTGTCACGCACCACGATCACGTGCGGCACCGTGCCGTCGTGCCGGCTCTCGACTTCGTAGGCGATCCAGTCCGGATGCTGCACGATGCCACTCGCCGCACCGGGAAGCTCCGCGACGGCCGCCAGCTCGTCGCGCATGGCACGCAATTCGTCGACCGTATGCAGGATCACGCTCAGGTAGGTCATGGACTGGCCTTCGCCGCGGGCGGCTGGACAACGTTGAGGGCGCGAATGAACAGACGGCCTGGTGGGCCGAGGCGACGGCTGATGCCGGCCATCAGCAGCAGGTCGTCACTCGTCCAGTAACGGACGACGACACTCATCGGTGCATAGATCGCCGTGAACACGAACGCGCCGACGAAAAAGCCCAGCCGGGACGGCGTAGCCACGGTGACGGCCCACGCCGCGGCAGTCGCCACGAGACCGACTGCGAAGAGGCGCGCCATGGCCGCCACCGGGAGCGCTCCGCTGGTCGCCTTGCGCAGGTAGTGGATGGCCAGGGCCATTTCGACGATGCGCGTGGCAGCGTACGTCACCACCGCTCCCGCAAGACCGAACGTGGGAATCAGCGCGATGCCGAACACCGCGTTGGCGACTACCGAGACACTGGCGATGCGGATGCGATCGTCCTGGCGGTCCACCACGGTCTGGAACGCCGCGATGCCATTGCCGATCAACAACAGGCCGCCGAGGACCAGGGTCGCCTCGATCGCGGGAATCGCGTCGATATAACGGTTGCCGTACATGAGTCTGACGATCTCGGGCGTGGTCACCAGGCCGAGGCCGGCGATGGCGATGCCCACCGCCCAATAGAACCGGGTCGCTTCGGAAAGGAAGCGCGCCGCGCGCGCCGTGCCGCTTTCGCCGAAGGTCTTCGCCATGTAAGGCAGCAAGGTCGAGGTAAGGCCCACCGAGAACAGCTGCACGGCGCCACGGGTCAAGGTGCCGGCGATCGCGAAGTAGCCCACCGCGACCGACCCCGAGAAGGTATTCAGCAGGAAGACCTCGATCGTGCCGACGCGGAACGACCCCATCAGTACCAGCACCGCCGTGAGCTTGAGATGCCGATTGACCCGCGCATTCGTCGCCGGCGGAATCGGGCCGGACGCGAACGGCCGGCAGTAGTGCCGGAACGACAGACGGTTGATCAGGTTGAGCAGCAGGCAGGCAACAGCGAACAGGGCGACGAAGGTGATCAGGTCCGCGTGCCATACCATGGCGCCGAGGACGAACAGCATGCCGACGATACCGGCCGCCACCGTGGCAATCGCTTCCGGCTCGAAGCGCTCCTGGCCCTTGCCGATGGCGACGAGTACCGCGTAGTTCGACTTGGCCACGACGGCGATCACGACCAGACCGACGATCGGTAGAAACGACGTGCCCCATTCCGCGGGACTGACGATCAGGGCGATCAACGCGAACAGACTGATCACGAGCAGCGAGCTGAGGGTCTGGATGCGCGAGAAACGCGCGGCCAGGCTCGACGCGAGGTCGGGATCGCCCATGCCGTCGGCTTCAGCGATAAACTTGGTCGACGAGGTGGTTAGCGCATGGTTGGAACAGACGATCAGCCAACCGCACAGCCACACGGTGAACGCGTAGCGACCGAAGTCCGCCGGCCCGAGGGAGCGAGCGATCCATACGCTCATCAGCAGGCCGAGCGCGTATTCGATATACGTCGACACCGTGACGATACCGATGCTGCGCAAGACGGCGACGCGGCGGTTCATGGCGCGCTACCGGATGCGTTCGCCGCATGCGCCAGGCCGGCACCGGCTGGCTGCTTCATCATCCACTGCGCCACGCCGGCGCCGCGATTATTCCAGTTGAAGCGACGCAAGGTGTCCGAAATGGACGCGCAAGAGTCACTGTACGACGATGCAATCGCCGCGAAGCGTTTTTTCAGCGCCGCGGCCTTCACCGGATCTTTCTCAAAGTAATACGCCGCGGCCACAGCGAGCCCGAGCTCCACGGTGTGCCCGTCGCTGTACCAGCCTTCCGACTCCTGGATCTTGGTCAAGGCCTCGGTCTTCGCCTTGGACGAGGACCAGTACCAGGCGATCTGTCCGCCCCCGCCGGAACAGCCGTTACGCCAGTCGTGCGGATTGACCAACAGGGACGGGTCGATCCAGCCGTAGCGCTCCAGATAGCCGCCGAAGGCCGTCAGCATCGGCGGAATACGTGCGTCCCCCGTCACCAGCCACGCGTGCCACAAGCCGTCGACGATGTTCTCGCTCATCCACGGCGAAGCACCACGTACGTCGTCCTTGCCGCCGCGATCGTTCTCGTGGATGTTCCAGCTGTTCCGCCAGGAGCCGTCGTCGCCAAGGCCATCGGGATTGGCGCGCTGGTGCTCGCTCAGCCAGCCGACGCGCGCTTCGATTCGCTCGCGGTAACGTGCGTCACCGGTGAGTTCGAAGGCGGCCACCGTTTCGATCAGGCCGAGACCGGCAAGGCGTTCGGTGAAGTAGTCGTCGGCGTGTTTGTACGGCCCTGGCGCGCCGTTCCAGCCGCCACTGGCCCACAGGTCGGCCATCTTCCCGACCGTCGCCGCATCGTGCATCGAATCGTCGCCAGTGAGTGCGACGGCGAGCAGGATCGGTTCGATGTAAACGTATTTGACGTCGCAGGGCTTCTCGTCCGGCAGCCAGCCGCCACCGCAGCTCGGGCTCTCCGGTGCGCCATCGCGCTTGATGCCTGCCATGTACCAGCGGTAGCTCGCTTCGGCCGCCTCGAGGTAATCGGCGCGACCCGTCCGCACATAGGCCTTGAACAGGGTCGACGGCCGATCGAACAACCACGCCGTGGTGTCCTTGACCGGCAGTGCCGCCGCCCATTTGAACTGGGCGTCGACGTATCGGGCATAAGGCTCGTCGTGCGCGGCAACCGATTGCGGGCCGGCGATCAGGGACGCGGTGAGCCACTCCGGCGTCAGCGTGCCGATGGCAGCCAGACGATTCTTGATCAGCCCCCGCGCGTATGGCCACGCCGGAAGTTCCGCCGTGCGCGCCTCGCCCAGAGCGAAGTAGTACGTGCCCGGCGCCGCCATGAACTCCGCGCGCACGGCGCGCAGGCTGCCGTCCCGGTCGTGCCAGGTGAGCATGCGCGTGACCGACGCAGGCACCTCCTTCCCATGGCTGTCGAGAATGCGCAGGTGACCCGTGTCGCGAAGAACGCCCGGCGGTAACGGAATTCCCACCGACAAGGGAAGCTCGTCACCCTGCCCGGCGACGCGCTTCACCTCGATACGCTGCGCGGCGACCATGCTGGCATCGGCCGACCGCGCGCCTTCCGAGGCCAGCGACGCGGCCAGGGCAAGCAGGCAGCCGATCACGAACAGCACATGGCGAGCCTGTCTGGACACGGCAGCCGACACGCCAGCCTGCATGGCGTCGCCATCGCGCGATGCGCGCCTGCGCCGGCGCAACGACAGGTGCGACGACATGCTCATGCCACGGACGCGGTGGGCAGGTTCGCGCCAGCCAGGTGGTACTCCCAGGTCAGCGCGGTGCGCACGATGAAGTCGAGGTCGTCGTAACGTGGTGTCCAGCCGAGCTCCTGTCGCAGGCGATCGCTGCAGGCGATCAGCTTGGGAATATCGCCCGGGCGCCTTGGCAGTTCGATCACGTTGAGCGCGTGGCCTCCGACGCGAGCCACCGCATCGACGACTTCGCGAACGCTGTAGCCATGGCCGTAACCACAGTTGAGCGTCAACGACGCGCCGCCATCGCGCAGATGATCCAGGGCGCGCAAGTGCGCGGCCGCCAGATCCTCCACATGGATATAGTCGCGCACGCCGGTGCCGTCGGGTGTGTCGTAGTCGGTACCGTAGATCGACACCGAACGACGCTTGCCGACCGCGTGCTCGCAGGCCACCTTGATCAGAAGGGTCGCTTCCGGTGTCGAATGGCCGATCCGACCCAACGGGTCGCAGCCGGCGACGTTGAAATACCGCAGGATCACATGGCGCACGGCACCGGTCGCCGACCAGTCACGCAACATCGTTTCCGACATCAGCTTGGACGTGCCGTAAGGGTTGATCGGCCGCGTCTGGGTGTTCTCGTCGGCCACACCCGCGTCGGTCGTGCCGTAAACGGCTGCCGTCGATGAGAAGATGAACTTGTCCACACCGGCCTGCGCGCAGCAGGCCAGCAGGTTACGCGTGTTGCAGGTGTTGTTGCCGTAATACTTGAGCGGATCGCTCATGGATTCCGGCACCACCGTATGCGCAGCGAAGTGAAGTACGGCGTCGACCTGGTACGTCTCCAGGGTCCGCGAGACGAGGTCGCAATCGCCGACATTGCCCTCGACGAAGGCCGCGCCACGCACGGCTTCTCGAAAACCGGTGGAGAGGTTGTCGATCACCACCACGCGATCGCCGCGGGCGACGAGTTGCTGCACCGTGTGGCTGCCGATATAACCCGCGCCGCCGGTGACCAGGACCGTGTTCATGAATGCCTCCCGGCGCTTGCCGGCGGGAAGTTGCGTGAGAGCCAGCCACCGATGCCATCGAGCAGGCGCGCACGATCGCCGGTGAGAATGTAGGTGTGATCGGTCTCCGCGGCGTAGCGCGTGGTCACGGCCGGATGGCTCATCACCTTGCCGAAGCACTCGCGAAACTGCCGCGCGTGATTGAAGTAATTGCTGATGCCCCCGGAATAGACCAGGTAAAGCTTCATGCCCCGGTTCACCATGCCGGTGAAATCCGCAATCACTTCCTCGCGAGGGGCCGGCGCCACGGCAAAAATGGGCTGGGCCTCCGCCTTGGGCGCGGCGGGTTGACTGCCGGTGCGTTGCATCAACCGACGCGCCCAACGCGCCGGATCGACCAGGCGCGGCAAGTAATGCCGAAGCTTGTAGCCCAGCGTGCGATACGCGTAGCCATCGAGGAAGACGGCACCCGACACGCGGGGATCGGTAGCAGCGACCACGTGCGCATTCTGCGCACCGGAACACAGCCCGACCAGGACAAAGCGCTCGCAGCCCGCGCGCTCGGCCAGCAGTTTCATGGCGTCGTCGACATCGCTACAGACCGCCTGCGTCCGTGTCTGCTGCCCGCCACTGGCGGCACTGTCGCCGAGTGTCGACAGATCGAAGCGCAGGGTCGGATAGCCGGCCGCGTTGAGCTGGCGAGTCAATTCCACATGCAGGCGAAACGGGCCGATGCGATGTACCAGGCCGGCGTTGAGCACGATCACGCCTGTCTCGCCGGCCGGCCCCTGGGGGATACCGGCGATACCGACCAGATGTCGGGCGCGACCAAAACGATGGGCTTCCTCGCGCATCATGCGACCTCCTTCAGGCGGCCCGTCACCGCCTGGATGAGCGGATGCGAAAGAATCGCGCTCTCCAACCGTTCGAGGTCATCCCATGGTGTCGGCGGCACGATCGTCGCCACCTTGCCGCGGTGGGAAACGATCCGTTCCCAATGCGACGCCGGTGACGCCGCCGTGGAATCGAGCACCAGGGTGGGCACATGGGCCGTGCCCACGCGCAGTGCGGAAAGCTGGCGGCGAAGCGTCTCGCCGATGTCGAAGCCCAGCCATTGTTCGGCCACGTCGCTGTGGCTGCGCGGCCGGGTGAAGCGACCGGCGTCCTCGCGCAAGGCGGCCTGCATGGCGTCCAGAGCAGCCACGTACTGATCGCCATCGAGCACCGGATCCCAGGCGATCACCTCGCTGAAGCGCGCCTGTGCCGCAGCGGACAAGGCGACGCTGCCACCCAGCCGCGCGCCGAAGGCGACGATACGGTCGACGCCGGCGCGTCGGCGAAGCTCCGCGGCCGCCATCGCCGCGTCGCTCACGCAGCGCTCCCAATCCACCTCGGCACTGTCGCCGGCGGAGTCACCGGTACCGTTATAGTCGAAACGAAGCACAGCCATGCCCTGCTCGGCCAGCGACTGCGCCAGTTGCCGGTAGAGCCGGTGGCAGCGAATCAGGTCCTGCCCCAGCGGCGGGCACATCAGGATGGCGCGTCGCGCCGGCACGGACGGCGTGTGGTACATGCCGAACAGACCGGCATCCGGGCCAAAGAAGAACGGCATGTCAGCATCCAGACGCATCGTTATCTCCGGTAGACCACGCCGATGAAGAATTCGGTTTCTCGATAGCTCTGGCCCACCGCGTCGCTGGTCCGGCGCTCGCGCGCCACCGACGCATGCCAGGTCCAGTGCCGATTCACCTGCTGACCCAGGTCCAGGCCCAGGCGAACGGTCTTGTCGGTGCGGTCGAAACTGTCGTACTTGGTGCGGTCGTAAGTCCCGAACCCGGTGAGCGTGAGTGTCGGCTTGAGTCGGTAGCTCACGCCGGCGCTGACACCCTTGCCGGTCTGATTGAAGGTGTTGTCATCGAGGTAGCGAAGCTGGCTGTATGACGGCGATACCGTCACGCCCAGGCGCGGCTGCTGCCACACCCAGGTCGCCTCGAAGCGTTTTTCCTTGTACACGTCCGAGCCGATGACGGCGCTGCCGACACCGATGCCCGTCGACGAACCGCGACCGAGTCCGCCCGTGTTCGCGAAAGGATCGATCGCTTCAGTGCGATTGGCCGAGGCCCCGCTGGCGGCGAACAGTCCCGGGGTCGTGATGATGTCTTGCGCGGCGTCCGCGTACTGGTAGATACCCGCGACGCTCAGCGAGTTCTCGGTCGAGGGCTGCCAGCCGATCTGTATCCGCGCCAGCGGCGCAGTCGCATTACGGCCCTGGTCGAAGCTCAGGCGCGTGCCGCCGAGCAGGATGTCCGCGTCGAAATGCGCCAGGTTGCTCGTGTAACGCAGGTAAGCCTCCTTGCGATCGTAATTCTCGCTGGAGGGCTGCTTATCGAAGTCCACCCGCTGGAACTCGACATTGCCCGACAGTGTGTCGGTCGGGTTCAGATCGCGATACAGCCGAAGCGCGGCAAGGCCACGCGTCGAATCGAACTCGTCCACCTTCGAGGCGTAGCTGTCGATGTAACGCAGCTCCACCTGGGCGCGCGTGGCATCGCCGAAGCGCATGCGGAAGGTCGGTCCGAACAGAACGACGTTGGTCTGCTGCTCGTTATTCGGGGAATTCGCCGACAGCTGATCCACCGGCTGCACACCCGCATAGTCCTCGAGGGAAAAGTCCAGGCGTTCGGGTATCGCCGTCCAGTTGGCCTGGGCCGCCAACTGGGTCTGGGTCTGCGAATCGAAATCGTTTTGCAGGTACTTTCGGTACTCGAGCGTACCGGCCACGTTGGCCTGGAAGGTCGAGCCGAACTGGGTGTACTGGAAGGTCGTGCCGGGGGTGAAGACGGTCTCGCTGATCGGCCGATCGGACGACAACGCGATATTGTTGCTGTGTTCCAGTCCTGCATAGAGCGTGTAGTCGAAGGTACCCGCGAGCGCCATGGTGGGTGCCGACGCGAGCCCGATCACGATCGCACGGGCGAGCCTTGTCGATGCCGGCATGTTCCCTCCCTTAGCCCCTGTGTCCGTGGAACGCCTGCCGGTCGTTCCACGCGAGCGTCGTCCTTACGGCGACTGATTGAAAACCACGCCCGCGAGCTTGGCGGGATCGAAATTGGCGACGGCCTGGTTGATCGAGGCCGGCGTGTCCCGCCCATAGCCCGCGACGATGACGACGAAGTCGGCGAGATCCGCGAGGATGCGTGCATCCGGCGAGCCCTTGACCGGTGGGCCATCGAGGAAGAGGTAGCGGTCGGGATAGCGACAGCGCAGCGAGTCGAGCACCGCGCGCATCCGGAACGAGGAGAAATACTCGCCGCTGTTTTCGCGCGATTTGCCCGCCGGAATCAGGCGCAGGCGCGGCACCCCCGTGTGGTACATGATCGACGCGATGCCGCGCGAGGGATGTTCGAGGAAGTCGATGAGCCCACCGGTCCGCGGCTCGATTCCCAACGCCTTGTGCTGGTTCGGATAACGCAGGTTGCAGTCCATCAACAGGCTGGTCTTGGCCTCGTCGAAGGCGAAGGCCGCTGCCAGGTTGCGGGTGACGAAGCTGCCGCCCGAACGTGGGCTCACGGCCACCACGAGCGTGATGAAGTTGCTCTCGCCGGCCATCTCGAGCAGCCGTGTGCGGATACCGCGGAAGGCATCCGACTGCTGCCGCACGGACTCCTCGCGATGGATCAGGCGCTTGCGCTCGCAGTCGATCGGCGCCAGTGCGCCAGCCTCCTCACGCATCCGCGCGATCGAGTGGTTGGGGGTCGCATGCGCGTCACCGTGGTGGGGATCGCCATGATGGTCGGAGAGCATGTCGCTGAATTCGGTGTTGTTCGCGGCCATTTTGTTCATGTCAGCCCTTCATCCTCATCCAGAACAGCAGCAGGTACACCGCACCGACGCCGGCGACGATCAGGCCGAGCACCATGTTTTGCAGGTGGTCGCGCCGACGGTCACGTGGCGTCGGGTAGAACGGAATCGACGCGAGTACCGGGAAACCCGTCGCGCGCTCGAGCTGACCGACCGAGCGGACGCGT
The DNA here is from genome assembly GCF_001887595.1 of Luteibacter rhizovicinus DSM 16549. Taxonomy (NCBI): domain Bacteria; kingdom Pseudomonadati; phylum Pseudomonadota; class Gammaproteobacteria; order Lysobacterales; family Rhodanobacteraceae; genus Luteibacter; species Luteibacter rhizovicinus. The sequence continues at coordinate 3,690,638 of NZ_CP017480.1, read as the reverse complement.
GGATCGAAGCGAGCCACCGCGAAGAGCAGGCCGAAGGGGATAGCCAGGGAAAGCGCCAACCCGGCCAGGCCGAAGTGCATGAAGCGGAGGCCCGACGGCACCAGCGGCATGACCGCCGGGTTCTGCACGAGGAAGGTCAGGCCTCGCTGCTCGGCGTCCAGGTTCATCGACACGCGGGCGTTCTCACGACGTTTCAGGAGGTCCTGGTAGACATCGCGATTGACGTTGTAGTCGCGGGTGAGCTCGGCGATGACATTTTCCGAACTGGCAATACGCTTGCTGCGTTCGAGTTCGGACTGGAGCATGGATTCGCTGGCGCCCACCCGGGCTGCGCTGGCGGCGGCATCGCCGCGGACGGCGGACAGCTGCAGACGCATCTGCTGGTACACCGGGTTCATCGTCGTCGAATGATCGATCGGCATCGGGCCGCCTGCCGCGCGCTGCGCATCGGCCGTCTGTGCCTGCTTGCGGACGTCTTCGATCTGGTGGCGCAGGCGGATCACGTCGGGGTAGTCGTCGGTGTAGTTGAGCAGCAGCTTGTCCAGCTGGCCCTGCAGATCGCCCAGCTGCGTCGTATAGATGCCACCCACCGTCTGCACCGCGTTGACCTCGGACTCGCCGTTGATCTGCGAGGCGAGCGCCGCGGCTTGCGACTGCTTCTGCATGTAATCCATGCGATTGTTTTCGATCTGCGTACGCAGCTGGCTGATTCGCGAGCTGGTTTCCACATCGTTGCCCGGACGCGCATCGGCGTTGGCGTCGCGGTATGCCTTGAGCTTGCCCTCGGCATCGGTCAGCTTGCCGCGATACGCCTCGACCTGGCTGTTGATGAACTCGTAGGCCTCGCGACTTTCGCGCTGCTTGGACGCCAGGCTTTCGCTGATGAACAGCTGGCCGAACGCACGCGTGACTTCGAAAGCGCGCTTTGGATCCGAGTCGAAATAGGTGATCGTGATCAGGTTTTCGCGGTTGTTGATGATCTTGGTGCGGCCCTTGATCCCTTCGATGATCTTGTCGCGCTCAAGCGCCGTCGGGCTGTTCGCCAGCCAGCCTCCGCCACGCAGCACCTCGTCGAGTACGCGACGGCTGAAGATCACGTCGCGGGCGATGCCGGCACGGTTCTTGTTACCCGTGGCCGATGCGGCGCCTTCCATCAGCGGCGTGATGATGCTGCTTTCCTCGGCGAGGATCGTCGTCGATGCCTCGTATTTCTTCGGCCAGACCATGCCGACGCCGAGAGCGAGCAAGGCGATCACCGCGAAGATCACGCCCATCGCCACGCGACGCCTGCGTGCTTCACCGATCAGTGCGGGCAGGATGCCCGTGAAAGGAACAAGTTCCCCGCTCATCACATACCCCTGTCAGAAAGCGCGCTGCGGTACCGTAATCACGTCGCCGGGCTGTACCGGGTAATTGTTCTTCAGGTCGCCCTGCTGCAGGATCTTCTGCAGTTGCACGGCATAGGCCTGGGTCGAGCCGCCCTCGTTGCGCCGATAGAGTTCGGTGCGGTCGGGTGCGGCGAATTCCGTCGTGCCACCGGCGGCAAGCACGGCATCGAGCACGGTCATGCCCTGCCGATACGGGATCGAGATCGGACTGCGCACGGCACCGGTCACCCGGACGCGGGACAGGTACTCATGGCTGCGCAGTGCCGTGAGGATCACGGCGACCTGCGGGTCGCGGATGTATTGCGCGAGCTTCTGCTGGATCTCCGCACCGACCTGATCGGTGGTGCGTCCACCGGCGGCGATATCGCCCACCAGGGGTACGGTGACCTTGCCATCGGGTCGTACCGGCACGCTGACACTGAGGTCCGGGTTATGCCAGACCGTCACCTGCAACTGGTCGTCGACACCGATCAGATAGGCATCGACCACCGGACTGGCGGCGTCCATCTTCGGCGGTGCCGAGGTAATTCCGCCTGTCGCGCATGCCGTCAGCATGACGGTGGCGACGAGTGTCGCGACGCGGTTCCAACGCTTGATCATGACACTTGCCCCTGTGACTTCGCTCGGTCGGTATCGTCGGGTCGATAGGGGTCCACGTCCATTCCAACAGCCCGCCTATGCCATTCGACCGACGCGCTTAAGCTTGCGAAGTGCGCCATGCTTTGCTCCCGCGCGAAACGAGGACGACAGGCTTTGGCGATAGCGACGGACATCGTCGGACGACTGACCCATCCTGCGGTCCAGGCACTTCTGCTGGCAGTCCTGTCGACGGCCCTCGTGCTATGGCGGCGGCCCCGCATGGCCGTACTGTCCGCGACGATCGCCCTGGCCTGGATCTGGGTCGCCTCCACGCCGGCGCTCGCCCTGTCCCTGCGCGAGGGACTGGCGACGGCAACCGCCCCCTCCCCGCCACACGCCGACGCGATCGTCGTACTCGGGGGCGGCAAGCTGCCCGTGTCCGACTGGTCGCGGACCACCACACGTGCCGGCCGCGGGCTGACTCTCTGGCGTGACGGCCTTGCACCGGTACTGCTCGTCTCGGGCAGCGATCAGGCCGACGAGCTGGCGCGGGGATTTGCCCTGTCAGGTGTCCCCGACGTCGACCTGCGCGTGGAAGGCAGCAGCGTGAATACCCACGAGAACGCACGCAATTCAGCCGTCATCCTCAAGGCCGATGGCCTGTCCGATGTACTTCTGGTCACCTCGGCGATTCATATGCGCCGCGCCGCCGGCTCGTTCCGGCACGAGGGCATCGCCGTGACGCCCGTGGCGGCGGATGACGGCCACGCCAGGCTCGTCGACGCCCCCGCGTGGCTACCGCGGCGCGACGCCCTGACCCTCACCGCCCGTTGCCTGCGCGAATACCTCGCCCTCTGGGTCTACCACCGCCGCGGCTGGATCTAATAGAAACATGTAAGAGCCGATTCATCGGCGATGGATACATGTGGGAGCCGATTCATAGGCGAATGGTAAATAAACCGCTGCCCAGCAGCGCTCCACCCAGGTTGCTTGCCTCGCCCCCCCACACCGAACCAAGAGCATCGCCGATAAATCGGCTCCCACACCAGCGGTCAAAGCGCAGCGACAATCCCCAGCTGCTTCAGCACCACCTGCTCCCACACCCCATCCAGGTCGCCATCCGCCAGCATGTCGTAGGCGTTGCGGCCGGAGAACGCTCTTTGCGGCATAACCAGCCAACGGGCCGCCCGATGACGGTCGCCCACGCACGACACGACCAGCTGGGCCAGCGGGGGGTGGTGACTCTCCAGGGCATCCAGGGCCTGCTCGATCACCGCCTCGCGGGCGTCGTGCAAGCGCGTCAGCTCCGAGGCCAGCTCGGCATAGGTAGGTGCTTTCATCGACATGGTGCGGCTCCCCGAAGGCTATGGGGGAACGCTAGCGTTGCCGGCCGGCGCCACGCTTGTACGCCTATGAGGCGACTTCTAGGGATCGCCGGTTTCGATCTGGAGCGAGGTTTTGCCGTCACGACGTACCAGGCCGGGGCCGAACTGGACGACTTTCGCGTCCTTCAGCACGACGGTGTAGTCCTTATGGGAGAACGAGAATCGTCCCGGACGGCGGTCGATCCAGCTCATCACCTCGAAACCGACCATGTTCCGGTCCGAATCGGGCGGGCCCAGGTGGTCGATCACTTCGTCCCGAGGGGTGCCGACTTCCAGTCGGGCAATCTTCGAGGACATCCCCGCGCAACCGGCCAGGCCGGCCGTCAGCAGGGCCACGGCGATCGCTCGTTTCATCCTCACTCCCGTCCAGGTGCGGCACCGCCGGATGGTAGCGCACTGGCGCAAAACCGTGCGACTCCCATGCCGGGAATGCCGTTTATGGGCTGCCGCTCAGCGGTGGACCGTCGATGCCGCCGCCGGCGCGACCATCGGCGATGCTGCCTGGCCAACCGGACGCCCGTGCGGGTCCAGCGTATGGCCCTGGGCATCGACATCGTGCGTATTGGCGTTCTGCACGCGCTGCGTCACTCCGGGACGACCGGGCTTGACAGGAGCCAGGCCGCGCTCGGTGGCTCCGGCGTCCGACGCGGGCTGCACCGGCATGGCCGCCGGGTTGGCCTGTCCCGGCATCGGTGCGGCGGCGGGGTTCGTCCCCGGTGTCGCGGCCGGCGCGGATGTCGGAACCGACTGGCCGATGGCCGCCGACGAGAGAAACAACAGGGCCGAAAGACAGGAAGATCGCAGATGCATCGAAGGCTCCGGGCGCATCGCGGGAGCGACGCTCATGGCGGCCACGCTAGCCCGGCGGATGTGAAGCCTTCGCGTCCCTGCTAGGCTGATCCGATCCCATTCCGGAGACATCCGATGCTGCTTGCCCTCGCTTTTGCCCTCGCCGCCGACAGCGGTTTCGACGCCCGCGTCCAGGCCGCCAAGGCGCTGGAAAAGAACGCCGAGGGCAAGGCCTGGCAGGGCGCGTTGTGGGACAAGATCGGCAACCCGGCCACGGATGCGCTCAAGGACTGCATCGCCAGCAACAGCCCGGCGGACAAGACGCCCTTCACCATCGTTGCGACGATCGACGCGAAGGGCCGCTCCAGCGACGTGGCAGTCCAGCCGGAAACCCCGGTGGCGAAATGCTTCACCGGCCAGTTTGCCGTCTGGACCCTCCCGCCGCCGCCGAAGAAGCCGGCGCCCTACCCGTTCGAGATCGACGTCTCGATGGGCAAGTAAGTCAGTTCAGCTGATCCGGATGCGGGCCCATGCGGTTGCCCGCATCCAGCGCATCGATCGCCTTCATCTCGTCCGCCGACAGCTCGAAATCGAACACGTCGATGTTGGCCTTGATGCGTTCGGGCGTGACCGACTTCGGGATCACCATGTGCCCGAGTTGCACATGCCAGCGAATGACCACCTGGGCCGGCGTCTTTCCGTGCTTCTTGCCGATCGCAATAAGCGCTTCGTTCTTCAGCAGATCGCCGCCCTGGCCGAGCGGGCTCCACGATTCGGTGATGATCTTCAGCTTGGTGTTCGCCGCGACGACATCATTCTGGGCGAAGTCCGGGTGCAGTTCGATCTGGTTGACCACCGGCACCACACCGGTTTCCTTCACCAGGCGCTCGAGATGCGCCGGCTGGAAATTGGACACGCCGATCGAGCGGATACGGCCTTCGTCGCGCAGACGAATGAACGCCTTCCAGGTATCGATGTAGAGATCGCGCTTGGGCGTCGGCCAGTGGATCAGGTACATGTCGACGTAGTCGGTGCCCAGCTTTGCCAGGCTGGCGTCGAAGGCCTTCAGCGTGCTGTCGAAGCCCTGCTCGGCATTCCACAGCTTGGTCGTGAGAAAGATATCGCCACGTGCGACGCCGGAGCGCTCGATACCCTGGCGCACGCCCGCTTCGTTCTTGTAGATCGCCGCGGTATCCAGCGAGCGATAGCCTGCGGCCAACGCACTGGCGACGGCATCGGCGGTTTCGCCGTCGGGAATCTGGAAAACACCGAAGCCGAGCTGCGGAGCCTTGTTGCCATCGTTGAGGTCGAGGACCGGAACGGAAGAAGTCATGCCTTTGTCTCCTGCGGGGAACCGCCGGTAATGATGCCGGACGGCCCCGCATTCAAGGCGTGATGGCTCAGTCGCCGCGCGCGGCGTAGTGCGTTTCGACGTAGTTATCGAGAATGCCGACGAACTCGTCGGCGATGTTATCGCCGCGCAGGGTCATCGCTTTTTCACCGTCGATGAACACCGGTGCGGACGGTGCCTCGCCGTTGCCGGGCAACGAAATGCCGATGTTCGCGTGCTTGGATTCACCCGGGCCGTTGACGATGCAGCCCATCACCGCGAGGGTGAGGTTTTCCACACCGTCGTACTTCACCCGCCACACCGGCATCTGCTCACGCACATGCTCCTGCACGGTCTTGGCCAGTTCCTGGAAGAACTCGCTGGTGGTACGACCACAACCCGGACACGCGGTGACGAGTGGCGTAAAGGCACGCAGGCCCATGGTCTGCAGCAACTCCTGCGCCACGATGACTTCGGCCGTGCGCGACTGGCCCGGCTCCGGCGTCAGCGAGATGCGGATGGTGTCGCCGATGCCTTCCTGGAGCAGCACGCCCAGCGCCGCGCTGGAGGCCGTGATGCCCTTGGAACCCATGCCGGCTTCGGTCAGCCCGAGGTGCAGCGCGTAGTCGGCGCGGCGGGCGAGATCGCGATACACGGCAATCAGCTCCTGCACGCCGGAGACCTTGCAGGAGAGAATGATGCGGTTGCGTGCAAGGCCGAGGTCTTCCGCGCGCGCCGCCGAATCCAGCGCCGAACGGATCAGGGCCTCGCGTGCCACGTGGCCGGCATCCCACGGATTGGCGCGGGTCGCATTCTCGTCCATCAGGGAAGCGACCATGCTCTGGTCCAGCGAGCCCCAGTTCGCACCGATGCGCACCGGCTTGTCGTAGCGGATCGCCATCTCGATGATCGAGGCGAACTGGGCGTCCTTCTTCTTGCCGAACCCGACATTGCCCGGATTGATCCGGTACTTCGCCAGTGCCTCGGCGCAGGCCGGCTCGCCTTCCAGCAGCTGGTGGCCGTTGTAGTGGAAGTCGCCGATCAGCGGCACCGAGACGCCCATCATGTCCAGGCGTTCGCGGATGCGCGGCACGGCCGCGGCGGCGGCCGGGGTGTTCACCGTGATGCGGACCATCTCCGACCCCGCGCGGGCCAGCTCGGCGACCTGCTTGGCGGTCGAGACGGGGTCCTCGGTGTCCGTATTCGTCATGGACTGGACGACGATGGGCGCACTGCCACCCACCTGGACACGGTCGACGATCACACCCGTGCTGGGGCGGCGGGACGCGGCTTCCGCGGGACGCGGGCGGCTATGGAGGTCTTCGGTCATAGCCGCGCATTTTAGCGCATTGCCATGACCGCCCGCAGACTAGCGCGGCAGCCGATTTTGGTAGGAGCCGATTCATCGGCGAATGGGTGCTCGCGGGAAACTGGCCCCTGTGGGAGCCGATTCATCGGCGAACGGGCGCTCGCGGGAAACTGGCCCCTGTGGGAGCCGATTCATCGGCGAATGGGTGCTCGCGGGAAACTGGCCCCTGTGGGAGCCGATTCATCGGCGAATGGGTGCTCGCGGGAAACTGGCCCGCTGCCGCGGGATCGCCGATAAATCGGCTCCCACAAAAATCGGCTCCTACCCGAGTCCGGGAGGGCGGCGCAGGGCGGCCTGCACGAGCCGCCGCTCCAACCTTTCCCGCCACGAGGCGGGCCTGGTCAGCCCCATCCGCTCCAGCGCTTCCGCCTCGCCGGCCACCGCCCGACCCGGGGCAAGGGCCGCCCGCACCAGGGCGCCCTTCCCCGCATCCCGCAGCCAGCTCAGCGCCGGCAGCAACTGCTGCTCCACCTCGGTAAAGTCGGACCCGAACGGGAACGGCGCCAGCAGGCCACGCCGACGCATCGGCTCGAGCGCCCTCGCCAGCCCTTCGGGCGTATGCGAACGCCAGCCCTCCGGCACACGGAAATCCGCCCGCAGCTTGCCGGCCTTCTTCGCCTCCGCCGCCAGCCCATCGACGAACCGCGCATCCGCGATCGAGAGCATCGCTTCCACGCAAGCCTCATCGGACAGGCCGCGCAGGTCGGCCACCCCGTACTCGGTGACGAAGACATCGCGCAGATGTCGAGGAATGGTCGTATGCCCATAGCCGAAGCGGATATTCGACACCGCGCGGGCGCCCTTGCCGCGCGTCGCCCGTAACAGCAGGATCGACCGCCCGCCGGCAATCTCGTGCGCCATCGCCACGAAGTTGTACTGACCGCCCACGCCGCTCACGACGCGCCCGTCGTCGAGGCCGTCCGAGACAGCGGCACCGAACAGCGTCGCCATCATGCAGGTGTTGAAGAAGCGCGCCCCTCGTCGCTGCAAGGCGGCCAGCGGCTGGTGATCCCCGTAGAGATGGTTGACGTTGGACACACGGCACATGTCGATCGCATCCGGATCGTCGATCTCCGAGCGGTGCATCCAGGCGTACAGCTCACGCGAACCGAGCAGGAAGGCGCCACGAAGGTAATGGCCGCCGGTGGTCCCCACCTCCTCGCCCGCCGCGGCGCGCCGCTCGACGGCGATGTCGTCGTAAGCGCGTCGGCGCAGGATGCCCGCGCGCTGCAGGTGCATGAAGCCATCCATGACCATCTCGCTGGCCCCGTACAGCCCGCGCAGGAAGGTGTCGCCGCCGCCCCAGGCGGCCAGGTAGCGGCGCGTCGCACCGGTTTCGTCCAGCGCGGTCAAACCCTCGTGCCACGACGCGTTCTGCTCATGGCGCAGCAAGATCGCGCGAACCAAGGCATCCGACAGCGCGCCGATACCGATCTGCAGCGTCCCTTCGTCCACGACCAACGCGCTGGCGTGCATCCCCAGCGCGAACTCGGCCGGCTCGATCGGCGAGCGTGGCAGGGCGAAGAGCGGCGGCGACACCGGCGGCATCACCAACCGGTCGAACATGTCCTCCGGCGCTTCGGCGTGGCCACTCACATAGGGCATGTCCGGATGTGCTACCGCGACACACAGCGGCTTGGGCATACCGGCCCGCGCCACGTTATCCAGGAAGTCGAAGCTCAGGTCAGGATTGGACGAAAGGCTGATCCGGCCGTCGCGCACGGCCACCAGCTGGACCAACACATTGATCTGGCGGGCCACCAGATCTCGGGCGACATGCGTGTAGTTCTGGCTGATGTAGTCGCGCTGGGCGGCCGACGAATCCAGCAACGCACCGGACTGCATATAGAACTCATGGACGTGCACGTTCGATGGCAGCGCGTCGCGCGCCTGGACCAGCGCGTATTCCAGGTCTTCGTAAGCCGGGCCGAAATGACGCTCGATGAAGGGAGCCGCGAAACGCGCCGCCAGACCCTTGCCCGGAGACGGCCGCGTCAACGAAAGCGCCGTGAAGATCGTCAACGAACGATCGTCCCGCCCCTGCACCGCGCGGTAGAGCGCATTGAGCAAGCCGTGGGGCTTGCCCAGGCCGAGCGGCGCCGCGATACGGGGGTGCCCGCCGGCGTGCGCGATGATCGCCTCGACGGCGGCGGCAGTGTCGTTGTCACACGGAATCGATGCCATGCGGGCGATCATGCCAGATGCCGATACACTCGCCCCCCATGAACGTACGTCACCGCAGCACCGGATTTTCCAACCGCCTGTTCGCCGAGCAGGCGCTGAGCCGAAGCGCCGGCGCGCCACTGATCGGCGGCAACGCGGTCGAACTGCTGATCGACGCGCGTGCTCATTTCGACGCGTGGCTGGCCGCGATCGCGGCCGCGAAGCGCCATGTGTTCCTCGAGAACTACATCATCCGTGACGACAGCATCGGCCAGGCCTTCCGTGCGGCCCTGATCGAGCGGGCCCGGGCCGGCGTCTTCGTCGCCGTCATCGGCGACTGGGTCGGCTGCCTCGGCCAGTCACGCGCCTCGTTCTGGAACGACCTCCGCGCCGCGGGCGGTCAGGTGCGGATCTACAACCCGCCGCGCCTTGGCAGCTCCTTCGGCTGGGTCAGCCGCGATCACCGCAAGGTACTCGTCGTCGACGGTGAGGTGGGCTTTCTCTCCGGCGTCTGCCTGAGCGAGAAGTGGCTGGGCGACCCGGGGCGGGACGTGCCGCCATGGCGTGACACCGGCGTCGTGATCCGCGGCCCGGCCGTGGCGGAAATCGAACATGCTTTCGCCGACAGCTGGCAACAGGTGGGTGAGCCGCTACCCGACGACGAACGCGTGCGACCGACCGCCGAGGCCAGGGATGCCGGCAGCGTGTCGCTGCGCCTGATCGCCACACAGCCCAGCACGGCCGGCATGTACCGACTGGACCAGATGGTCGCCGCCATGGCGACAAAGACCTTGTGGCTCACCGATGCCTATTTCGTCGGCGTCGCACCCTATGTGCAAGCGCTGGCCGCGGCCGCGCGCGATGGCGTGGACGTGCGCCTCCTTGTCCCGGGCAGCAGCGATATCCCGATGGTCGCCGGCATGTCGCGCTCGGGCTATCGCCCGCTGCTGAAGGCCGGTATCCGCGTGTTCGAATGGAACGGTTCGATGCTGCACGCGAAGACGGCCGTGGCCGACGGCCGCTGGGCCCGCGTCGGTTCGTCCAATCTCAACATCGCCAGCTGGCTGAGCAATCGCGAGATCGACGTAGCAATCGAGGACAACGGCTTCGCCGGGAAGCTCGAGGCGCAATACGAGGCCGACCTCGAAAACGCCACGGAAATCCTCTTGCGCGGGCGTCGTCGTCGCTCCGGCAACGAGCGGATGCGCAGCCGCGCGCCACGCCCTCCGCGGCCACGACACACCGGCGGCAGCTCCAGTCGCGCGGCAGCCGGCGCGCTGCGCCTGGCCAACACCGTCGGCGCGGCCCTGACCGAACATCGCGTGCTTGGCGATACGGAAACCGGCCCGTTGCTCGCCGGTGCACTCACGGCGATCGTGCTGACCGTCGTCGCCATCCTGTGGCCGGCCGTGATCGCCTGGCCGCTAGCGCTGATCGGCGCCTGGTTTGCGGTGAACCTCTCGGTAAGCTGGTGGACGCTACGGTCGAAACGCAAGCGCTCCGCACCCGATGAGAACAGGTAGGAGCCGATTCATCGGCGATCTCGCAACATGTGGGAGCCGATTCATCGGCGAAAAGCCAACGGAGCGGCGACGCTGTAACAGCCATCGCCGATAAATCGGCTCCCACAAGGACCGGCCGGGTCCTACAGAGATCAGTCCAATCAGCCGCGAGGCTTGAAATGCAGCGGCTGCGCCTCGGTCTTCACGGGCGGCGTCGGCCCGCAGCTCCCGCAGGAGCCGCAGCCGTCGCCGCAGCTCCCGGTCGCAGCAGCAGGCTGCACGCGCCGGCCAAGCGAACGCACCACGGCTGACCGACCTTCATGATTGAGGCTGGCCGACACCCGCGCCATCACGCGGGTGGACGTCTTCGGCAGCAGTTTGCGGAAAGCCACGTACGCGGCGGCGATCACGACGAGCGCGATGATCACGCCCTGGACGATATCGAACGTGCTCATGAGAGCGCCCTCGCAATCTGGTACGTGGCGAGCGAGGCGAGATAGGCCAGGCCGAACAGATAGCCGGCCGCGATCGCGACGTTACGCCAGGAATTGGTTTCGCGGCGGATCACCGCCAGCGTCGACATGCACTGCGGCGCGAATACGTACCACGCGAGCAGCGACAGCGCGGTGGCCAGCGACCACTGGTGCGAGATCAGCGGACCGAGCTGTGAGGCGACGGCATCGTCGCTGCCCGACATGGCATAGACCGTACCGAGCGCAGCCACCGCCACCTCGCGTGCGGCGAGGCCCGGCACCAGGGCGACGCAGATCTGCCAGTTGAAGCCGATCGGCGCGAACACGTATTCCAGCAGTCGCCCCAGGCGACCGGCGATGCTGTAATCGATCGCCGGCTGCGTCGCACCCGCCGGTGCGCCGGGGAAGGTGGAGAGGAACCACAACAGCACGGTGAGCGCGAGGATGATGCCGCCGACGCGCTTGAGGAAGATCATCGCGCGTTCCCACAGGCCCAGCGCGATGTCGCGCACGTTCGGCAGGCGGTACGACGGCAGCTCCATGATCAACGCGTGCTCGCTCTTGTCCTTGCGCAGGCGCTTCATCACGAAGGCGACGCCGAGCGCGCTGAAGATGCCGGCGAAGTACAGGGTGAACAGCACCACGCCCTGCAGGTTGAACACGCCCCACACCGCACGATCCGGGATGAAGGCTGCGATCAGCAGCGTGTACACCGGCAACCGCGCCGAGCAAGTCATCAGCGGCGCGACGAGGATCGTGGTCAGGCGATCGCGTGGATCCTGGATGCTGCGCGTGGCCATGATGCCGGGAATGGCACAGGCGAAGCTCGACAGCAGCGGAATGAACGCCCTGCCCGTCAGGCCGACGCGGAACATCATCTTGTCGAGCAGGAAGGCGGCACGAGGCAGGTAGCCTGACTCCTCGAGCACCAGGATGAAGAGGAACAGGATCAGGATCTGCGGCAGGAACACCAGCACCGCGCCGAGGCCGGCGAAGACGCCATCGTTGAGCAGGCTGTGCAGCGCACTGTCGCCGGGCAGGAATCCCGTGACCCAGGCACCGAGACCGGTGATCCCGGCCTGGATGCCGTCCATCACCGGCTGCGCCCAGGAGAACACCGCCTGGAAGATGAAGAACATCAAGGTGGCGAGGATCAGCAGGCCGAACACCGGATGCAGTGCCCAGCGATCGATGGCGTCGTCGATGGCCGAGGTATCCCGCGGCAGGGTCACCGTCTCGGCCAGGATCGAGCGCACTTCGGCGTGCAGTTGCTCGATGCTGGCGCTGTCGACGGCGGCGGGCACGATCTCCGGAATGGAGGCATCGATGCGTTCGATCAGCGCCTGCGCACCTCCGCGCTTGATCGCGATGGTCTCGACCACGGGCACGCCGAGCCGGCGGGACAGGGCCTCGACATCGATGACCATGCCGCGACGGCGCGCGGCATCCATCATGTTCAGGGCCAGCACGACGGGGCGGCCCAGGCGACGGACTTCGAGCACGAAGCGCAGGTGCAGGCGGAGATTGGTCGCGTCCGCGACACAGACGATCAGGTCGGGCGCGGCTTCACCCGGATAGCGACCGTGGCAGACATCGCGCGTGATCGCTTCGTCGGGGCTGGTCGCATCGAAACTGTAGGCACCCGGCAGGTCGAGCACCTGCAACGTGCGCCCGGACGGGGCCGTAAAGCGACCCTCCTTGCGCTCGACCGTGACGCCGGCGTAGTTGGCGACCTTCTGACGACCGCCGGTAAGCTGGTTGAACAGCGCGGTCTTGCCGCAGTTCGGATTGCCGACCAGGGCGATGCGCATCGACGTGGCGCTCATGCGACGCCGTCCACGGACACGTCGACCCGCGCCGCTTCGGTCTTGCGCAGGGCGAACCGCGTCGAGCCGATCTGGATCAGGAGAGGATCGCCGCCGAGCGGGCCACGGGCCACCAGGCGTACCGGTTCACCCGAAACGAAGCCGAGATCGCGCAGGCGTTGGGCGATCGGATCGGCGGGATGGGCATCGGTTACGGTCTGGACCACGGCATGTGCACCTTTCGGCGCGTCTGAGAGGCGCACTGGGCTTACTCAAATAAGAACTGTTCGCATTATATGCCTTTAGGTTATGGCCTGCACATGAAGCAAGAAATCGCCGATAGCAACCTGACAGCAACGACATGGCACACCGTATGATCGCCGCCTACGCATTCCGGAGAGACCGATGTCCGCCGTCGAACTGATCCGCGAGGGTTCCCTCGCCCGCCTGGTCATGAACCGCCCCGAAGTCCACAACGCCTTCGACGACGGCCTGATTGCCGACCTGACCGCCGCGCTGGATGGGATCGAAGCCGATGACGGCATTCTCGCCGTGGTCCTGACCGGCGCGGGGGCGAGCTTCTCGGCGGGCGCCGACCTCAACTGGATGCGCGGCATGGCCAGCGCCAGCGAGGCGGACAACCGCGCGGATTCGCTGCGGCTGGCCACCCTGATGCGCCGCCTGCAGTTTCTTTCCAAGCCGACCGTGGCCCGGGTCAATGGCGCGGCCTTCGGCGGCGGCGTGGGTCTGGTGGCCTGCTGCGACATCGCCGTCGCCAGCGAGGGGGCGAAGTTCGCCCTGTCCGAGGTGAAGCTCGGCCTGGTACCGGCGGTGATCTCGCCGTATGTCATCGCCGCCATCGGCCTGCGCCAGGCACGTCGCCTGTTCATCACCGGCGAGATCTTCGGCAGTGCCGCGGCCCTGGCGATGGGTCTGGTCCACGAGACGGTGCCGGCCGTAGAACTCGATGCCGCCGTCGATCGCGTCGTCGGCCTGCTGGGCAAGGGCGGCCCGATCGCCCAGCACGAGGCCAAGCAGCTGGCGCTCGGCATGGGTGGGATGGACGTCGAGGCCATGCAGGCGGTCGATGCGACCAATGCCGCCCTGATCGCCCGCCTTCGCGTGTCCACCGAGGGTCAAGAAGGCCTCACCGCCTTTCTCGACAAGACCCAGCCGTCCTGGATGCGTTGATCGTCGCGCTTTTGTAGGAGCCGATTTATCGGCGATCCCGCGGCAGCGGGCCAGCCTTTTGTGGGAGCCGATTTATCGGCGATTGGGTGTCCGGCTTCACCGCTCCGTTGGCTTTTCGCCGATGAATCGGCTCCCACATGTCCTCAATTCGCCGATAAATCGGCTCCTACACAAGCCAAAGAACCTCAGCCGAGGACCTTCGGCAGGTCCTTGCCGATCTTCTCCGGGGTATCCGTCGGCGCGTAGCGCTCGACGACCTGCCCGTCGCGGTCGATCAGGAACTTGGTGAAGTTCCACTTGATGCCTTCGGTGCCGAGCAGGCCCTTCTTTTCGGCCTTCATCCAGCGGTATAGCGGGTGCGCGTTGTCGCCGTTTACCTCGATCTTCGAGAACATCGGGAAGCTCACGTCGTAAGTGAGCGAACAGAAGTTGCGGATCTCGGCCTCATCGCCCGGTTCCTGATGGCCGAACTGATCGCAGGGAAAGCCAAGCACCTCGAAGCCCTGTCCGGCGAACTGCTTCTGCAACTCCTCCAGGCCCTTGTACTGCGGCGTGAAGCCGCACTTGGACGCGACGTTAACCACCAGCAGCGCCTTGCCGCGGTACTCGGCGAGCGACCGTTCGTTGCCGTCGATGTCGCGGGCGGAAAAATCGTAGATGGCAGTCATGCGCGTCTCCCTACGTGGTTGGAATGCCCGGAGTCTACCCCCGTGGCGCCGGCCGTGGCGCGGCTTGGGCTACCATGAGCGCTTTCGTCCCATCCGGAACCCCCGTGATCCGTTTCGCCGCCGCTTCCAAGTCCTATCGGGTCGACGGAGCACTCGTTCCCGCCCTCGAGCCCGTCGATCTGGTGATCGAGCGCGGTGAAGTCTTCGGCATCATCGGCCACTCGGGCGCCGGCAAGTCGACCATGCTGCGCCTGATCAACCTGCTGGAACGGCCGAGTGCCGGCCGCATCTTCATCGAAGACCGCGACGTCACCGATGCCCAGGGCAGCGAACTGCGCAAGCTACGCGCCGGCATCGGCATGATCTTCCAGCACTTCAACCTGCTCTCGTCGCGCAGCGTGGCCGACAACGTCGCCTTTCCGCTGCGTATCCAGGGGGGCGTCTCCGAGGGCGAGATCACCGCTCGCGTCGACGAACTGCTCGAACTGGTCGGCCTGACCGCGCATGCGCGGAAGTATCCGGCCCAGCTGTCCGGCGGCCAGAAACAGCGCGTCGGTATCGCACGCGCGCTGGCCAGCCGGCCGTCCATCCTGCTTTGTGACGAAGCCACCAGCGCGCTCGATCCGCAGACCACCGCGTCCGTGCTGGAGCTGCTCGCGGATATCAACCGTCGCCTCGGCCTGACCATCGTCCTCATCACGCACGAGATGGACGTGATCCGCCGCGTCTGCGACCGGGTCGCGGTCCTCGAGGCCGGCCAGGTGGTCGAGATGGGCGCCGTGGCCGATGTCTTCCTGCATCCGCAACACCCGACGACGCGTCGCTTCGTCGCCGAGGCCGATCACCGCGAAGGCCACGGCCCCGAGTTCTCGGGTGTCGCCGGCCGCCTGTTTCGTCTCTCGTTCCGCGGCGAAGCCACGTATTCGCCGGTGCTCTCGAACGTCGTCCGTGACACGGGTGTCGAGTACAACCTGCTGTCGGGTCGCGTCGACCGCATCAAGGACACCCCGTACGGGCAACTCACCCTGGCCATGAACGGCGAACGCGTCGAGGATGCGCTCGCGCAGATCCGCAACGCCGGTGTCGATATCGAAGAGGTGGCCCGATGAGCCCCATGCAGACGCTTTTCCCCAACATCGACTGGGCCGAAATCGGCCAGGCCTGCATCGACACCCTGCTGATGCTCGGCGGTTCGCTACTGTTCACCGTGGTGCTCGGCCTGCCGCTGGGCATCTGGCTGTTCCTCACCGCGCGCGGGCAACTGCATGCGAAGCCGAAGCTCTACGGCGTGCTGTCGCTGGTCGTCAACGTGTTGCGCTCGGTGCCCTTCATCATCCTGATGATCCTGCTGATCCCGGTGACCAAGGCGATCACTGGCGTGAGCATCGGCATCCGCGGCGCCATCGTCCCCCTGGTGATCGGTGCGGCTCCCTTCCTTGCCCGACTGGTGGAGACCGCGCTGCGCGAGGTCGATCGCGGCGTGATCGAGGCCAGCCAGGCCATGGGTGCGACCACCCGCCAGATCGTGACGCGCGTGCTCCTGCCCGAGGCCCGGCCTGGCCTGATTGCCGGTGCCACGGTCACCGCCGTCGCCCTGGTCGGCTATACGGCCATGGGCGGCATCGTCGGCGCCGGCGGTCTCGGCGCGCTGGCCTACCAGTACGGCTATAACGGCTACAAACCCGATTACATGCTTGTCACCGTGGCCCTGCTGGTCGTCCTCGTGCAGATCCTGCAATCGCTCGGCGATCGCCTGGTAACCCGCTATAGCCGTCGCTGAACGGCAGCGGGGCCGCCTTTGCATCCGGCGGTATGGACGTCTATGCTGGCGCACCGCAACATAAGCCACGGACGCCTCCATGAAGAAGTACCTGCTCCCCCTCGCCGCCGCCCTCGCCATCCTCGTGGCGGGCTGTTCGCAGGGTGATGGCGGCAGCAAGGACGGCTCCGCCGAGGCGACGCTCACGATCGCAGCCACGCCCGTGCCGCACGCCGAGATCCTCAAGGAGATCAAGCCGCTGCTGGCCAAGCAGGGCGTGAACCTCGATATCAAGGTATTCACCGACTACGTGCAGCCGAACATGCAGGTCGCGCAGAAGCAGATCGACGTCAACTTCTTCCAGACCGAGCCCTACCTCGACGCGTTCAACAAGGAACGCGGCACCGACCTGGTCAAGGTCGTCGGCGTGCACATCGAGCCGTTCGGCGCGTACTCGCGCAAGTTCAAGTCCATCGACCAGCTGCCCGACGGCGCCAACGTCGTGATCCCGAACGATCCGAGCAACAACAGCCGCGCACTGCTGTTGCTGGCCAAGCATGGCCTGATCACGCTGAAGAATCCGAACGACCGCCTGGCCACGCTCAAGGACGTCGCGACCAACCCGAAGAACCTCAAGTTCCGTGAGCTCGAGGCGGCGATGCTGCCGCGCGTGCTCGACGAAGTCGACCTTGCGCTGATCAACACCAACTACGCCCTCGCCGCCGGCATGAATCCGGTGAAGGACGCCCTGTTGATCGAAGACAAGGATTCGCCGTACGTGAACTTCCTCGTCTCGCGTCCGGACAACAAGGACGACCCGCGCGTGCAGAAGCTCGCCGCCGCCCTCACCTCGCCCGAGGTGAAGGCGTTCATCGAGAAGAACTACGCCGGTGCGGTGTTGCCGGCGTTCTGAGCCGGCAAGCCGAACACCTTGCGCAGGTAGGACACGTACTCCAGATCGTCGCTCATGTTCTTGCCCGGTGAGTCGGACAGCTTCGCCACCGGCTGGCCGTTGCAGCGGGTCATCTTGATCACGATGTTGAGCGGCGTCGGCCCGACGTCGTTCGTCAGGTTGGTGCCCACGCCGAAGGAAAGCTGGCAACGGCCTTCGAAGTGCGAGTACAGGTCCATCACCCGCGGAACGTCGAGGCCGTCACTGAAAACGAGGGTCTTCGAACGCGGGTCGACACGATTGTGCACATAGTGCGCAAGCACCCGGTCACCCCAGACGAAGGGATCGCCCGAATCGTGTCGCGCGCCATCGAACAACTTGCAGAAGTACATGTCGAAGTCGCGCAGGAAGGCGTCGAGACCGTAGACGTCCGATAGTGCGATACCGAGATCGCCACGGTATTCGCGGGCCCAGGCTTCGAGCGCCGCGGTTTGCGAATCGCGCAGGCGCGGCCCCAGCGACTGGAAAGCCTGCAGGTATTCATGCGCCATGCTGCCGATCGGCACCAACCCCTGGCGCATCGCAAACCAGACATTGCTGGTGCCGGCCAGATGGGTACCCCATTCGGCCTTCATGATCTGCAGTGCCTCGTCGTGCCAGGCACGCGAGAAACGCCGACGTGTACCGTAATCCGCGATGCGTACGCGTTCGAAGCCCTTCGTATCGCGCAGCAGGGCAATCTTGGCGCGCAGGCGCGCCCTGCCCTCGTCGAGATCGGCGTCGGGATGATTCGCCGCGAAATAGAGCTCGTTGACGATCGCCAGCAGCGGCACCTCGAACATGATCGTGTGCAGCCACGGACCGGTGATTACGATGTCGATCTCGCCGGCGTGCTCGGTCGACGGGGCAATCGTCACGTAGCGGGCGTTGAGATGGAACAGGCCAAGGAAGTCGACGAAGTCGCTGTCGATGAAACGCAGGGTGCGCAGGTAGGCCAGTTCATCGTCCGCGAAACGCAGCGAGCAGAGATGGTCGAGTTCCTCGCGGATGCGCGTCACCAGCGGCACCAGATCCACGCCGGGCGTGCGACAACGGAAACGGTATTCCACCTGCGCCGCCGGATACTGGTGCAGCACCACCTGCATCATCGTGAACTTGTAGAGGTCGGTATCGAGCAGCGACTGGATGATCATGCGCTGGCACCCGTCAAACCGATTTGCTTGTTCACCGCGTCGATGAACGGCTGCGTGCCGGGCCAGGCGGTGATCCGGCCAAGCTTCTTGCCACGATGGAACAGGAAGAAGGCCGGGATGCCGTGGAGACCGAAGCGCGTGCCCATCGTCGGATCGTCGTAGACGTTGTCATGCAGCCAGCGCACCTCGGGCCAGACGAAACGCTCGCTGGTCAGCAGGATCTGGCGCTTGGCGATATCGCAGTTGGGGCAGTCGCGGCCCCATAGGAAAAGGATGGTGATGCGGTTGTCGTCCACCGCGAGATCGGCATCGAGATCCGCATTGACGACACGCGTCATCGGAAAGCGTTCGAAGAACTCGGGGACAGTGGTGTCGGCCATGGGGAAATCCGTGATCGTGTCGAGGTCCCGACATGGGGCCGCGCAGGCGATAAACCGAGGGTACCGCGACAAAGCGCCATCTGCCCTTCGAGGCGGTATGCTGGTCCAGCCAGGATCAAGGAAGACCGCGACATGACGCTAAGACACCATCGAACCGTGGTCATCGCTGTCGCCCTGGCGTTGTTCGCGGCCAGTCTTTTCTTGCCTGCTGAGACCTTTATCACTCACGTTGCGCCCGATCATACCGCTGGCCGCATTGAGACGATGCCCGGTTGGTTCTGCGCAGGCTTTGGTTGGATTGGCGTCATTTTCCTTCAACCCGCCGCCATGGGCTGGCTGGCCAACATTTCATTCTTCGCCGCGATTTTCAGCTACGCCGAGGGTCGGCATGTTCGGTCGATGATCCTGAGTGGCATATCGATTCTCATCGCTGTCGTTTTCTTTCGCGTATCGGTGTCCGACCCCATGCCCGTGTTGTTCACCGGCCAGGCCGACGTGATGAATCGACCCAGGGCACTCATTGGTTTCTACGTCTGGATCGCGGCCTTCGCTACATTCTTCCTGGCATCCTGGTTCTCGGTGTCGAAACTTGTGTGGCCAATACATACGCCGACCGCTGACGGATGAATTGACATCGTGAGAGCGCCGCGACACCTTGTCGCCTCGTCATGCCCTAAGGATCCCGCCGTGCGTCTGCTGACCGGATTGCTGTTCGCCCTCTGCGCGACCCCGAGCCACGCCGCCACGCTGAGCGTGGATACAGGGCATGGCACGCGCACGCTGACGACCGAGCAGCTTCTCGCGCGCCCCGATGCACGCGATATCTCCGTGCCGGGCGACGTCGCCTACCACCGCAGCATGCGCTACCGCGCGGTGCCGATGAAAGCCCTCCTGGAGGGCGTCGCTGCCGCATCGCATCTGCAGTTCACGGCGAAGGACGGCTTCACAGCAGAGATTCCGGCAAGCCTCATCTTCGATGCTCATGGGGCCGAAGCGTGGCTGGCCGTCGAACCGACCGGCAAATCCTGGCCTGTCCTCGGCGACGGCAAACCGAGTGCCGGGCCGTTCTACCTGGTCTGGCTGCATCCGGAAGCCGGTCACGTCGGCCCTGAGCAATGGCCCTATCAGGTCGCGACGATCAAGGTCCTCGGCGATCCGGCCTCGCGCTTCCCGGCCATGCAGCCCGCCGCCGACCTGCCGAAGGATGCGCCGGCGCGACGGGGTTTCGCCGTGTTCCAGCGCAACTGCATCACCTGCCACACCCTCAACGGGCAAGGCGATGCGAAGCTCGGTCCTGACCTCAACATTCCGCACAGTCCCACCGAGTATCTGCGCGACGACATGCTGCGCACCCTGGTCCGCAATCCTCAGGACATGCGCCACTGGCCCCAGGCGAAGATGCCCGGCTTCGACCGGCAAACGCTCTCGGACTCCGACCTCGACGACCTCGCCGCCTACCTCAAACACATGGCCACCCGAAAAGCCCACTGACCGGCCTTGGGGGACTGACCAGCCTTGGGTGGGTGCCTTTGTGGGAGCCGCTTCAGCGGCGATAGGGTGCTCGCGATAACCTCGCCCGCTGCCGCGGGATCGCCGATAAATCGGCTCCCACAGGGGACAGCACAGGGACAGCACAGGGGACAGCAAAGGGGACAGCAAAGGGGACAGCGCCGGCTCCTACCGAGCCAGGGCCTTCAGCTGCCGGGTGCGCTCGTCGGGCGTCAGCTTCGCCAGGGCCGCCACCTTCGCGAAAAACGTCGGCCAAGCCCGCCCCGACTGCTCGAACAGCGTCGCGAACGACGCGGTCCACGTATCGTAAAGCCCGAACGGGAGCAGTGAGGCGTTGTTCAACGGCCGCGCCATCCAGCGGTCATAGCGATGGTCGCCGCCCGCCTCACCCGCGCGCCAGACCAGATACCGCCCACGAAAATCCTCGAACTCCTCGGCCTTGGCGACGCGCTTGGCATCGTCCGCCCAGGGCTGCGCATAGATCGCCTTCAGCCGGTCGCGTAACGCGAGCACCTGGCCGGTAAACGCATGATCGAGCGCATCGCCCTTCGCGTCGGGCGGTGGCAGCTGTCGCGCCTGCCGCCACTCGCGCACACCTTCCTGCTCGACGAAGCTCGCGTATGACTCGTTGAACGACGAATCGTCCTTGACGTAGATCTTCTGGTGCGCGAGTTCGTGAAAGATCGTGCCGACGAGTTCGTCGTCGTCCCAACGCATCATGCTGCTGAGGATGGGATCGGCGAACCAGCCCAGGGTCGAGTACGCCGGTACTTCGCCCACGGCGACGTCATGGCCGAGCGCTCGCTCACGGCCCGCTTCACGATCGGCGAGATCCTTGCGAAAAAAGCCCCTGTAAGCCACGCAGCCCGCGATAGGAAAGCAGTGCGTCACGGCGGCCACGGAAAGCTCGGGCGTGGCAAACACGTTCCACGCCACCCACGGCCGGTCCAGTTGCACGTAGTAGGTGTAGCTGCGGTTATCCGGCAGATCGAGACGGGCCGAGGCAAAGCGACGTGCCTCGATCGCGAGCTCCAGTCGCTGACGGGTCGTGTCCGGGGTCTTCGGATCGGCCACGACCTTGTCGATGGAGCGGCGCTGCGCGAGCAGCGCCGCCTGGCCATGGGTCACGTGCGCGTAGTAGCCGAGTGAGCGGCAACCGGCAAGGACGGTGATCAGGGCGAACAGGGCATAGCGCATGCCTGCATTGTGCCTGCAACGCGT
The DNA here is from genome assembly GCF_001887595.1 of Luteibacter rhizovicinus DSM 16549. Taxonomy (NCBI): domain Bacteria; kingdom Pseudomonadati; phylum Pseudomonadota; class Gammaproteobacteria; order Lysobacterales; family Rhodanobacteraceae; genus Luteibacter; species Luteibacter rhizovicinus. The sequence goes on along the minus strand of NZ_CP017480.1, from coordinate 3,669,042 downwards.
GCCCTACCCCTCCTCAGTCGTTCGAGCCGCCCGTCATCGACTGCAAGACACCGTCGCGACGAATCAGACCGTGCATCAGGGCCGCCCCCATGTGCGCGAGGAAGGTCAGGAAGAACAACCAGGCGAGATAACGGTGCGCTTCCCGCAGCCACGCGTACAAGGCCGGACCCGCCGGCAGGATGGGTGGCAGCTGGAAGCCGGACCACAGCGTCACCGGGAAGTTACCCGCCGAAAGCATGCCCCAGCCGATCAGGGGCATGAGGATCATCAGGCCGTAGAGCATCCAGTGCGAGCCATGCGCAGCGAGCTTCTGCCACTCGGGCATGTCCGCCGGCAGCGGCGGCGCCTTGTGCGTGAGGCGGAAGCCGAGTCGGATCAGGGCGAGGATGAAGATCGTGATGCCCAGCGGCCGGTGGATGGACAGCAGCCAGGCATGCTTCGCCTCGACGCTGGTGACCATGCCCGCACCCACGAACAGCATCGTGAGGACCATGATCGACATCAGCCAGTGCAAGACACGGGCGAAGGGGTGGAACGTGTCGACGCGGCTCATCGCTGATCCTCCTTCGGGTGGGCGGTACCGGGGAGATGCCCTTCCTCACCGGTGCGACGCAGATAGGACACCGCATAGGCCGCCGAACGGGCGACGATGATGGGGTCGCCGGAAATCTCGATACCGTGCGGCAGGATCGTCGGATCGTAATTGACGTCGCGGCAGGGGCCATTCGCCTGAGGCTGCGCGCTATCGATCACGACCACACCCGCGTCGATCGTCTGCCGGTCGTCCGGCCACGCCTTCGTGGCGTCGTCGACCGGGTCGCCAGGCGCGGCGAGGATCATCTGCAGGTGCCAGCGCACAGGCCCCTGGGCCAGGCGCCGGGTCAGGTCGGCATCGAGGTAGTCGGTGTCGCCCGCCGCGGGTCCACCGTCGCCGGCGACCGGCGTTTCGGGCACGACCTTCCAGCGGACGGCATGACGCTCGCCGTTCGCGTCGCGTAGGTAGAACGCGTTGATGCTCTGGTAGGTCTCGTCGACGTAGCTGGGCGCCGGCTTCGCCGTCTTGATCCAGCCAAGGAAGGGACCGGTTTCCGGATGGCTCATGAAGAAGGCCTTGGCCTTGTCCGGATTCGGCTTGCCGGTGGCCGGATCCGGGCTCGTCGCCACGGTCAGGTCATAGAACGCCTGCGGCGTGGAGACCGGGAACACCGGCATCGCGTTCATGCCCGTGCGCCACTGCTCGCCATCGGCAAGATCGAATCGCAGGGCGAAGCTGCGGATCGGTACGCTGCTGTCGGCGGCGTAGGGGTTACCACCCGGCAACGCCAGGCGCCCCACGACCGGTGTGCGACCACTGGCGAACAACGGCGACGACGAATACTTGGCCAGCGCACCGCTGGCCTCGAAGTAACCACCGACGCAGATGCCCTTCGCATGGTTCCGGCGATAGCCGGGATGTTCGCCGCTACTGGCCTGTAGCGCATCGACGACACGCTTCGGGGTGAGGCGCGACGGCGTCAGCCACCCGCCCACATAGGCAAAGGCCGCGGCGGCGGCTACGACGACAAGGCCTATCAGTGCCCAGCGCCCGGCCACATTGGCCGGCGGGGGTCGCTTCTTGGGTTCTTGCATGGTCCTGCTCCTTCTCGCGGGATCGCGTTTCCAGTGTGGGACGTACGTCCACGACTTTTATTCCATTCCGGGGGAATATTTCCTCCCGAACGGCGTCTGATAGTGATGGACCGTGATGGAACGCCCAGGTGAAGAGGCCCGGCATGCCCGATCCGCGAATCGATGAAGCCCTCAGACCGATGCTGCCGCGTTTGCGGCGCTTCGCGCTGTGGCTTGCTCGTGACCCCTTCGCGGCGGACGATCTGGTTCAGTCGACGGTCGAGCGCGCCCTCTCGAAATGGGCGTCTCGCCGTGAAGACGAGAGTCTGCGCGCCTGGCTGTTTGCGATCTTGTACCGCCTGTTCCTGGATGGAAAGCGCCGCGCCACCCGTTATGCCCGGTTCCTCGGCAGCTTGCACGAGGACGAGCCGACCTGGCCCTCGGCCGAACGCGTCGCCATCGCCAACTCCACGCTGGCCGCCTTCGCCAGCCTGCCGGTGGAACAGCGCAGCCTGTTGCTCTGGATCACGGTCGAGGGCATGAGCTACCAGGAAGTGGCCGACATTCTCGAGATCCCCATCGGCACCGTCATGTCCCGTCTCTCCCGCGCCCGCCGCGCCCTGCGCCTGCTCGGCGAGGGCGGCAGTACCGAAGCCCCTCCCCTGCGACTGCTGAAATGAACACCACGCCTCCCAGCGAACACGACATCCACGCCTACGTCGACGGCCACCTCGACGGTGTACGTCGTGGCGAAGTGGAGCGTTACCTCAGCCGCCACGCCGAGCACGCCGAGGAAGTGCACGCATGGCGCCAGGATGCCCAGCAACTGCGCACCCTGCTGGCTGGGGATCTCGGTACGGCGCCCTCCCTCGAGGCTGCCCTGGACCCGGTCGTCATCCGCAACCGGCGGCACCATCGTCGCGTAAGCCGGGTGGCGATGGCCGCTGGCCTGGTCCTGTGCCTGGCGCTGGGCGGTATCGGTGGCTGGGCCGCACGCGGCATGGGCACCGGCGCCATCGCGCCGATGGCGGACGCCATGCAGGCCTACCAGCTCCTCGCCGTGGATCACGGCGTGGGCATGGACATCACCACCGGCAATGAAGGCGATCTGCGTGCCTGGCTGGCCGGACGCGTCGGTGCCACCGTGCACCTGCCCGATCTCGCCGACGCCGGCTTCCGTCCCATGGGCGGCCGGCTCTTCGCCACCGACCAGGGGCCGGCGGCGATGGTCCTCTACGACGACGGCAACGGCCATACGGTGAGTTTCTACGTGCGGCCGCCGGGAGCGGCCCGGCGCCTGCTACCCCGCGGCGAGCGCGAGGACAACGGCCTGCTGGCGAATTACTGGTCCGACGGCTGGCATAACTACGCCGTTGTCGCGCTGGCCGACGCGGCCGGCCGGGCCGCCGCACAGCGCGTCGTCACAAGAGCCATCTAGGCATCGCCCGCGCTGTTGTGGGAGCCGATTCATCGGCGATTAGCGTTGCAGCGTCACCGCTCCGTTGGCTTTTCGCCGCTGAAGCGGCTCCCACATGTTCTTAAAAGGGTCAGCGCTCGTGCAGCTCGCCCGAGTGCAGCTCCAGCGTCCGGTCCATGCGACCGGCCAGGCGCGTGTCGTGGGTTACCAGCACGAAGCTCGTGCCGATCTCGTGGTTGAGCTCGACCATCAGCTCGTACACCGCCGCGGCGTTCGCCTCGTCCAGGTTGCCCGTCGGCTCATCGCCGAGCACGCAGGCCGGGCGTGTCACCAGCGCACGCGCCACGGCGCAGCGTTGACGCTCGCCACCGGACATCTCGGCCGGGCGATGACGCAGCCGAGCGCTCAGGCCGACGCGATCGAGCAAGGCCGTCGCCTCTTTCTGCGCCTGCGCGATGGAAACGCCGCGAATGAGCAGCGGCATGCACACGTTCTCCAGGGCGGTGAACTCGGGCAGCAGATGGTGGAACTGGTAGATGAAGCCGAGCGAGCGATTGCGCTCGCGACCGCGTTCGGCATCCGACAACTCGGACAGCACGCGACCGTTGACCTCGACCTTGCCGGCCGTCAGCGTATCCAGGCCACCGATGATGTGCAGCAGGGTCGACTTGCCCGAGCCGGACGCGCCGACAATCGACATGGTCTCGCCGCGACGCAGGGCGAAATTCACATTGGAAAGCACGCCTGTACGCAGGTCGCCTTCCTCGTAGACCTTGGCGACGCCGGTGGCGCGCAGGACGATGTCGTCGTTCGTCTTATTCATAACGGAGCGCCTGGGCGGGCTGCGTGCGCGAGGCACGCCACGCCGGATACAGCGTAGCCAGCAGGGAGAAGATGAAGGTCACCAGCACCACCCAGCCCACGTCGGACCAGAGCAGCTGACTCGGCAATTCGCTGATGTAGTAGACGTCCGGCGAGAGGAAGGTCTGCCCGGTGACGTGCTCGATCCACTTCACGATGGCCGGCAAGTTGAACGAGAGCAGTCCACCCAGGAGCACGCCGAAGCCGATACCGACCACACCGACCAGGATGCCCTGGACCATGAACATGCCCATGATGCTGCGCGGCGTGGAACCCAGCGTACGCAGGATCGCGATATCGGCCTGCTTGTCGGTCACCAGCATCATCAGCATGGAAATGAGGTTGATCACGGCGACCAGGATGATCAGCGACAGGATGACGAACATCACCGTCTTCTCCATGTCGATCGCACGGAAGAAGTTGGCGTGCGTGTCCATCCAGGTTTCGACGCGATAAGCCTGGCCCAGCTTGTTCACCAGCTGCTGGGCGACCGGCCACGCCTGGCGCATGTCGTCGAGCTTGATGCGGATACCGGTCGGGCCTTCGAGGCCATTGAGGCGCTCGGCGTCGGGCATGGAAACCAGCGCGAGGTTCGCGTCGTACTCCTGCATGCCCAGCTCGAAGATACCGCTCACCGTGAAGCTGCGCAGCTTCGGCACCGCACCCATGGGCGTGGCCGTGAACTGCGGCACGACGACGGTGAGCTTGTCACCGACGTTGACGCCCAGCGTGAGGGCCAGCTCGCGGCCCAGGATGATCTTCCAGCTGCGGTCCGTGAGATCGGCCATCTTGCCTTCGACCATGTGCTTGTCGAGGTCGGAGACATTCGGCTCCATCGACGGCACCACGCCGCGGATCAGCGCACCGCTGGGGCGCTTGGCCTGCAGGAAGGCCTGGGTTTCGACGTACGGCGCGGCGCCGAGCACATGCTTGGTGCCCTCGGCCGTTTTCACCGCGGTCTGCCAGTTCTGCACGGTATCGTCGATACCGGACACGGTGACGTGCGACACGGCGCCGAGAATGCGCGTGCGCAGTTCGCTGTCGAAACCGTTCATCACCGACATCACGGTGATCAGCGCCGTGACGCTGATCGCGATGCAGACGATCGACACCGTGGAGATGAACGAGATGAACTGGTTGCGACGCTTGGCGCGCGTGTAGCGCAGTCCGATGAAGAGTTCGAGGGGTCTGAACATACCTGTCGATCGCAGCCTGTAAGAAGGGAGCCCGCCACGAAAGGCATGCACCGCGCGGCAGAGTGCCCGATGCCGCCGGTTCCGGCAAGCTGGCGGCCTCAGCGCGCCGCCGGGAGCCGGGCCCTGAGGACGCGCAAGTGGTCCGCATCGGTGTTGTCGGGAAGCAGGGCCACATGCCCTGCCCGGCCATTCCAGCGAAAATGCAGGAAGACCGAGGTTCCGACCACGCGCGAGGCCACGAGTTCGGCCGGATACGTGCGTCCCGAGCGCTCCCTGACCGTCCAGAGACCGTCGAACGCCCAATCCAGCTGATTCAGGACCGGACTGCGACCATGCGCCGCACGCACGAGCCCGACGGCGGCAATGAGGCCGGCCAGGGCCAAGCGAGCTATCCAGGGCAGCGAGGTGAACAAGGGGGCGATGGTCGCGAGTGCGACGATCAAAAGTACGAAACGACTCAAACGGGCCGAAGGCCTGACGTCAAAGCTGATGCCGTGCGCGGATCTCATCGATGATCGCCTGCCAGTCGTCGCGAGGGGCGGTGGCATGACCCATCACCCAATCCCAGAGATCGGGATCCTGCACGTCCAGCAGTTCGTCGAATGCCATCCGCTTCGCCTCATCGGCGTCGGCGTAACGCTCGTCCAGCCAGCCCCCAAACAGGCGATCGAGCTCGCGCGTCCCACGGCGGGTACGCCAACGTAGTCGCTTGAGGCGGGCTTCTTCCATACCGTAAGGCTCTAAAACGCTCATTGTAGGAGCCGATGAATCGGCTCCTACCTGTTCTTATCAGGCCGAGCGACGCTGCACGATCAGCTTCTTGATCTCCGCGATCGCCTTGGCCGGGTTGAGACCCTTCGGGCAGGTCCGCGCGCAGTTCATGATCGTGTGGCAACGGTAGAGCTTGAACGGATCTTCGAGATCGTCCAGGCGGTTACCGGTGTCTTCGTCACGGCTGTCGACGATCCAGCGGTAAGCCTGCAGGAGGATCGCCGGACCGAGGTAACGGTCGCCGTTCCACCAATAGCTCGGGCACGAGGTGGAGCAGCACGCGCAGAGGATGCACTCGTAGAGACCGTCGAGCTTCTTGCGGTCTTCCGGCGACTGCAGGCGCTCCTTGTCGGCCGGCGCCGGGCTCTGCGTACGCATCCACGGCTTGATCGACGCGAACTGCGCGTAGAAATGCGTGAGGTCGGGCACCAGGTCCTTCACCACCGGCATGTGCGGCAGCGGGTAGATGGCGACCGTCCCACTGCTGCACTCGTCGATCGCACGGGTGCAGGCCAGGGTGTTCGTGCCGTCGATGTTCATCGCGCACGATCCGCAGATGCCTTCACGGCACGAGCGGCGCAGCGAGAGCGTCGAGTCGATCTCATTCTTGATCTTCAGCAGGGCGTCGAGAACCATCGGGCCGCACGTATCGAGATCCACTTCGTACGTGTCGGTGCGCGGATTCTGGCCGTCGTCCGGCGTCCAGCGATAGACCTTGAAGGTGCGCACGTTCTTCGCGCCCTTCGCCGGGAAATGCTTGCCGGCCTGGATCTTGGAATTCTTGGGTAGCGTGAACTCTGCCACGATTGCCTCTCCGGTCCGGTATCAGTAAACGCGCTTTTTCGGCGGTACGACTTCAACGTCGTCCGTCAGGGTGTACATATGCACCGGGCGGAAGTCGAAGCTGGACTTGCCTGCTTCGTCGATCCACACCAGCGTGTGCTTCTGCCAGTCGTGGTCGTCGCGATCCGGGAAATCTTCGCGGGCATGCGCGCCGCGGCTTTCCGGGCGCTGTTCCGCCGAATGCATCGTGGCCACCGCCTGCGCGAGCAGGTTGGACAGTTCCAGTGTTTCGATCAGGTCGGAGTTCCAGACCATCGAACGATCGCTGACCTTGACCTGGGCGAACGAGGAATAGACCTCGGAGATCTTCGCCTTGCCTTCCTTCAGCGTCTCGCCCGTGCGGAACACCGCGGCGTCCGACTGCATCGTCATCTGCATTTCGGCGCGGATGTCGGCGGTCGGCTTGCTGCCATCGGCGTGACGCAAGGCGTCGAAGCGGGCCAGGATCTTGTCCAGCGCATTGGCCGGGAGATCCTTGTGCGGCGTGCCCGTGGTGATCAGCTCGGCGCAACGATGCGACACGGCGCGACCGAACACGACCAGGTCGAGCAGCGAGTTCGAGCCCAGGCGGTTCGCACCGTGGACCGACACGCAGGCCGCTTCGCCAATGGCGAACAGGCCCGGCACGATCGAATCCGGATCGTCGTCGCGCTTGGTCACGACTTCGCCGTGATAGTTGGTCGGGATGCCGCCCATGTTGTAGTGGACCGTCGGCAGGACCGGGATCGGCTCCTTGGTCACGTCGACGCCGGCGAAGATGCGTGCCGACTCGGCGATACCCGGGAGACGCTCGTTGATGACCTCGGGACCGAGGTGCATCAGGTTGAGGTGGATGTGGTCCTTCTTCGGGCCCACACCGCGACCTTCGCGGATCTCGATGGTCATCGCGCGGCTCACGACGTCGCGCGAGGCGAGGTCCTTCGCGTTCGGCGCGTAGCGCTCCATGAAGCGCTCACCCTCGGAGTTGGTCAGGTAGCCACCTTCACCGCGGACACCCTCGGTGATCAGGCAACCCGCGCCGTAGATACCGGTCGGGTGGAACTGCACGAACTCCATGTCCTGCAGCGGCAGGCCGGAGCGCAGCACCATGCCGCCACCGTCGCCCGTGCAGGTGTGCGCCGAGGTCGCGCTGAAGTAGGCGCGGCCGTAGCCACCCGTCGCCATGACCACGGCGTGGCCGCGGAACAGGTGCAGGGTGCCTTCGTTCATGTCGAGGGCGAGCACGCCCACGCACTTGCCATCCTCGAACACGAGGTCGATGGCGAAGTATTCGATGAAGAACGTGGCGTCGTGCGCCAGGGCCTGCTGGTAGAGCGTATGCAGGATGGCGTGACCGGTACGATCGGCCGCGGCGCAGGTGCGCTGCGCGGTGCCCTGGCCGTAATGCGTGGTCATGCCGCCGAACGGACGCTGGTAGATCTTGCCTTCCTCGGTACGCGAGAACGGCACGCCGTAGTGTTCCAGCTCGATGATGGCCGGAATGGCCTCACGGCACATGTATTCGATCGCGTCCTGGTCGCCGAGCCAGTCGGAGCCCTTGATCGTGTCGTAGAAGTGATAACGCCAGTCGTCCTCGCCCATGTTGCCGAGCGCGGCGGAAATACCACCCTGCGCAGCAACGGTATGCGAACGGGTCGGGAAGACCTTGGTGATGCACGCGGCCTTGAGGCCCTTCTCGGCCAGGCCGAACGTGGCACGCAGGCCTGCGCCACCGGCGCCGACCACGATCACGTCGTACTTGTGTTGTTGAATCTTATAGGATTCCATCGATCAGCTTCCGAGCGCGATGCGCAGCACGGCCAGCACGCCCATGAGCGCGGCGAGTACGGCGATGAACTTGATGAGCACCAGCGAGGCCACTTCGAGCCAGCGGGTGTGGACGTAGTCTTCGATCACCACCTGCAGGCCGAGCACGGCGTGCTTGAACATGGTGATGACGAGAGCGATGAGCAGCACCGCGTTCCAGGGCTTCGCGATGGTCGCGCGTGCCGTGGCGTAATCGGTGTGCATCAGGCCGAGCACGGTGATGACGAACCACAAGGTCAGGAAGACCAGGGCGAGCGCCGTGATCCGCTGGGTCATCCAGTGGCCAACGCCTTCCTTCGCCGAGCCCAGGCCGCGTGCGCGGGCGAGCGGGTTACGCAGGTCCTTGCTCATGCGTGGCCTCCGGTCAGTACATAGGCCCAGACGGCGACCGTGAGCACGATGGAGACGATGATCGCCATCCAGCTCGAACGGACGAACGACTCGATCGCGTAACCCTTGCCGGTGTCCTGGACCAGGTGACGGATGCCGTTGCACAGGTGGTAGAAGAAGGCCAGGGTCCAGCCGATCATGACGATCGTGCCGAGGAGGCTGGTGGCGCAGGCGGTAAAGGTCGCGAAGGCGTCCTGACCGGCAGCGAGGGCAGCGAGGCCCCATACGATGAGCAGGCTACCGACGGCGAGGATGATGCCGGTGGCACGATGCAGGATGGAGGAAGCCATCTGCACTTGCCACTTGTAGACCTGAAGATGCGGTGAGAGCGGTCGTCCCGTTTGTGCCATGGCGGCTATCCTGGATTGGAATCGCTGATGCCCGACGGTCTCCCTCGCCTTCCGATCCTCAGAAGTCGATGCAGCGTCCGTTCTTTTCCCAGTCGCCGTAACGCGTTGGGTCCAATGGCGCTTTCTCGACCCCTGGCGCGCCGTTCGTGGGGACGACCGGCGTGACGAGCGGTTTCGCCGGAGCGGAATCGTTCGCGTCTTTGGGTTCGGAGGAATTGTCGGACATGGTTATAAAGCCCCAAAAGCGTAATACCTGTGCCCCGGCAGCACAACCTTCACGATCATGAAGAGGGTTGGTTTGCCCTTGGGCCGACCGTATATCTTACGCCTCCGCCCTGCCTTGCGCCTCCCCATGCCGAGCCGTACCACTCGCAGCATCACCCTGACCGGCCCCGACGCGGCCTCCTTCGCCAATGCCCAGTTCAGCAGCGATGTCCTCGCGCTGGCTCCCGGCCGGTGGCAATGGAGCGGCTGGCTCGACCCCAAGGGCCGGGTCCGCGCCTTGCTCCAGATTGCCCGCCCCGAGGACGAGCGCTTCGTCGCGTTTCCCCGTGGCGGCGACGGCGAAGCGATCGCGAACGACCTGCGTCGTTTCGTCTTTCGATCCAAGGTGAAGATCGTCGTATCCGGCGTACTGCATACGAACGACGGCGATGCGCTCGACGATTCACACGCCATCGAAGATGCGAGTGGTGCGATCATTTTCGGCGAAGGCGACGCGTCGCTGCGTTACAGCAACGCGACGAATGCAACGACCGACGCATGGCACGCACGACACATCGAGAAAGGTTACGCATGGTTGCCCGACGCAACGATCGACACGTTGTTACCACCTGCGCTCTCGATGGAACGCCTGAGTGCCGTCTCGTTCAATAAAGGTTGTTTCCCCGGCCAGGAAATCGCTGCACGCCTGCATCATCTCGGCGGTCACAAGAAGCATCTGCATGCCGTTACAAGCGATCGCGCACTCGTTGAAGGAGATTCACTGCGCATTGACGGCAAAGCTGTTGGCACCGTATTGATGTGCAACACATCAACAGCGAGGCCTATATCGCTTGTCGTATTGGATGATGCGGTGGTACAGGCGGACACTCTTGAAATCGAAGGCATGCGTCTGCACATCGTTTCGACGTTCGATGCATGAGTTCTGCAAGCACGTTCGTAAAATAAAGTTCTACGGTGTGTGTGAGTAAAAGCTGAACCGTACCGCGCACGCACTTGCCAAATTTGCATCCCGCTACTAGGCTCCGCCGATCCATTTCAGTGTCCGTGGTGTTGCGCCACGGTTACACCCGCGACGATCCGTCGATGATGACGGTTCTGGCGCGACCCGGTCAGACCACCGACCGGAGCACGAAACGCGCGCACCTTCTCACTGCGCGTCGTAAGCCGACGGAGCCGCCGCCCATTGCGCGATGCCGCTCCCTTTCGGTGCACCCCCATTACCGGACGGCTCCGGACAGCCGTTTAGTACAGTCACAGTGTGTGACGCCCGACTCGTTCGCCTAACAGATTCACAGCGAATGTCCTCGGTTGGTCCAGGTAGTAACGGCCTGCCCGCCCGTCTACCGCTCATACGTCCCCCATGGCTCTTTCCAAAGAATGCCGCAAGTGACGGAAAAGCTCGTTGGAGGCAGATACACATGAAACTTTCCGCTTTGCTATGGATGGCGTCCGTCCTTCCTAGCCACCTCGCTGACCAGACGTGCCTGGCGACGACGGTTTATCTCGAAGCACGCAGTGAACCCACCATCGGCCAGTACGCCGTGGCGGAAGTCGCCCTACGGCGCCGCGATCGCGGCATGGGCGGCGACAAGGTGTGTGCAGTCGTCTCGGCGCCACGCCAGTTCGCAATCACGACGACGCCGAAGGATTTCGAGATCACCGATCTCGTATCGTGGACCAAGGCGTGGAAAATCGCCGGCGACTCCCTCAATAACTGGAGCCTGCCAAAGAGCGAACGCCTGGTTTATGTTCCACAGGCCGATCATTTCGCGACCGTAGCCGTCGCGCCGAGCTGGTCCGCCAGCCGCATCGTTCGCAAGATCGGTGACCACGCTTTCTACGCCGTCAACTGACGTAAGCGAAAGAAAAGCGCGGGGAGAAGGAATCCAGGCGGGCAGCTTGGGATTCCCGGGAAAAGGGGCCCTCGGATGAGGGCTTTTTTTTGCCTATTTTTAAGACCTGGAGCCCGATGCACTGCTCTCTGTGGGAGCCGATTCATCGGCGATAGGCGCTCGCCACAGGTCCCAGACATGCGAAAAAACCCACAAAAAAGGCCAGCTACGTAGCTGGCCTTTTTTGTTTAGACGTCTAGACGTCCGGCAAAAGCGTTCGCCGATGAATCGGCTCCTACAGAAGCCGAGACTACCTGCGGTAGACGTGATCACCCTGGATGACGACGTAATCACCGCGACGCAGCTGCGGGTCTTCCCGCTGCGTCACCGTCGCCACGCGCCCGTCGTCCAGGCGGATGCGCACGCGGAACGCCACCTCGTCCGCACCGTTGCGCTTGCCCACGGCATTACCGACGAAGCCACCTGCCACGGCACCACCGACGGTCGCGGCGGTGCGGCCGTCACCGTGACCGACCGTATTGCCCAGCAAGCCGCCGGCTACCGCACCGATCACGGCACCCAGTGGCGACGAGTCACGTTGCGTGTAGACCTGCTCCACATCGCTCACCGTGCCGCACTGGTCGCAGCCTCGCGGCGGGCCCGAATACACCACGCGATCCTGTTGGTAGACCCGCCGCGGCGGCTCGTAGCACGCCGTCAACGACAGGGTGGCCACGGCAGCGGCGACGAGGCCGGACTTACGGACGAGATTGTGCATGGGTGACGTCCTGGTGGATGTGGTTATCAACGTGCGTCGGAAACGACGGAAACGCCTTCCTGGACCTCGACGCGATCGCCCGGATCGTGATCCATGCGTACCGAGCGGGTCACGCCGTTGTATTCGTAGCGGACGTCATAGGCGACGACCTTGTCACCGCTGGTGCCCTGCACGGTTTCACACTTGCGCACCGTGCTGGTTGTCGTATTCGACTCCTGACGGTTTTGCTGGATCTCGTGGCCGGCGTAGCCGCCACCGACCGCACCCGCCACCGTGGCGAGCGTGCGGCCCTTGCCGTGGCCGATCTGGTTACCCAGCAGGCCGCCGGCGACCGCACCAATGGCCGTACCGGCGATCTGGTGCTGGTCCTTGACCGGCACATGGCGGGTCACCACCTCGTCGTGGCACTGGCGCTGTGCCGCGGAAGCCGCCTCACGCACCGGATCCACGCTGACCACGCGGCCATATTTCGGGCCAGCCGGCTCAGGCGGCGGCGCTGCAGCGGCGTTGAGCGCGGCGGTGCCGGGGCTCTGGGCATTGGCCACATCGGCGTTCGCATCGCGATTGCAGGCGGAAAGGCTCAACACAAGGGCCGCGCCCAAACTCGCATTCAGGACGGAAATCTTCAACCTGCTCATAACCCTACTCTCCTAACAAAGGTCGGCGACTCGATGGCGCGACAGCACCATCACCCGGAAGTCGCCTCGGTTCACATTTGACAGTCGTTAAACTGAACGACGCCTTAGACTCAAGCCTACAACCCCACCGGCCGCTGACTGACATGCTCGATCTGGTAGACACCCACGCGCATCTGGACGACCGCTCGTTCGACGGCGACCGCAGCGCGATGTTCGGACGGGCCAGCGAGGCTGGCGTGCGGCGCTGGATCGTACCGGCGATCGACCGGGGAAACTGGGAAGCCATCGAGGTTTTGTGTGCATCGCGTGAAGGCGCCTTTCCCGCCTATGGGCTTCACCCGTTGATGACAGACGCGCACCGCGAGGAGCATCTGGCCGAATTGCCGGCCTGGCTTGAGGGCCATGGCGCGGTGGCCGTCGGCGAGATCGGGCTGGATTTCTACGTCGAGGGGCTGGATCCCGCGCGGCAAAGGGACGTGTTCGTCCGCCAACTCGGGATCGCGCGTGAGCACGACCTGCCTGTCATCGTGCATGCGCGGCGCGCTTTTGAAGAAACGATCCATACCTTGCGTCGCTTCAAGGGCTTGCGCGGTGTGGTGCACAGTTTTTCCGGCAGCGAAGAGCAGGCGCGACAGTTGTTCGATCTCGGCTTCCACCTCGGCATCGGCGGTCCGGTGACCTACGAACGCGCCAACCGCATCCGCCGCGTGGTCGCGGCGATGCCCCTTGAATGGCTGCTGCTGGAAACCGACGCACCCGACCAGCCCTGCGCTCACCATCGCGGCGAACGAAACGAACCGGCCTTCATGACCGACGTGCTCGAGACGATCGTCTCGTTGCGCGGCGAATCCGCCGAGGCTATCGCTACGGCCACCACGGCGAACGCGATCAAGCTCTTCAAGCTCTAACGGCCCGAGCCCCCTGTGGGAGCCGCTTCAGCGGCGATAACCAGTCCGCCGCACCACTCATCGCCGCTGAAGCGGCTCCCACATTTACCATTCGCCGCTGAAGCGGCTCCCACAAGGGCACATTGCGCCGAGCCCGGACTGCTTGCTAACCTGATAGTTTACCAGCGAACTATTAGCCAGCGAAATGTCGAGTCTCAAACCCTGTGTCGATGCCCTTTACGAGGGTGTCGACCGCGTCGCGCAAAGCGTTCCCGGCGTACCCCGATCCGAGGTCTTCCTCGTCCGCTTGCTGATGCTGACGGCGGGCGCGCTGCTGCGCGAGTTCGAGCACAAGCTCAAGCCCTACGGCATGAACGACAGCGACTTCCGCACTCTGATGATGCTTTACAGCAGCGAGGACGGCAGTGCGACGCCCGGCGAGCTCTGCGCCCTGGCCGAGCAGAAGCCGACCAACATGACGCGCATCGCCAACGCGCTGGCCAAGAAGGACCTGATCTCTCGGTCGCATGCCACCCACGACCGCCGCCAGGTCTTGCTCCGGATCACCCCGGCCGGCCGCCGCTTCGTCAACAAGATGCTCCCGCCGATGTTCCCGCCCCTGGTGGAGAACTTCGCCTGCTTCAGCTCCGCCGAGCGCAAGACCTTCGAAAAACTCTTGAAGAAGCTGGCCCTGCACATCGACCGCACGGTCGACACGGACGACACACCATGACACCTGCCCTGCTCCGCCCGGCCTTGCTCGCGGCCGCGGTCGCCACGCTGCTCGCGGCCTGCCACATCCCGGCGAAGATCGACCGGCCCGCGCTTCGCGACGAGGCACCGCTCGCCGGTCTCGTCACCGATCAGCGCCCGGGCTGGCCAGCCGCCGCATGGTGGCGCGCCTATGGCGACCCGCAGCTCGATACCCTGATGGACATGGCCCTGCGCGGTGCGCCGGACCTCGCTCAGGCGAAGACGCGCGTGGACACCGCCCAGCAGAACATCCGTGTGGCCGCCGCACAGGCCGGACTGCGGGTGGATGGCAGCGCGCAGGTGACACGCCAGAGGATGAGTGAGCACGGCCTGATTCCCGCGCAGTTTCTCGGTTTCACCTGGTACAACCAGGCCGATCTCGGCGTCCAGGTGAGCTACGATTTCGACTGGTGGGGAAAGAAACGCTTCGCCCTCGAGTCCGCGATCGACAGCGCGCGCGCTGCGGAAGCCGAGCGCTCGGCATCGTCGCTGGCCATCCAGGCCGTCGTCGCCGATACCTATTTCGGCTGGCTCGCCGACATGTCGCGCGTCGCCCTCGCCGATCGGCTCATCGCGGCACGCCAGCGCGCACTACGCATCGCCGAACTGCGCGTCAAGCAAGGCGTCGATGTACCGGACACCGCGCAGCAGGCACGCGCCGAACTCTCCGCCGCGAAGCAGCAGCGCGTCGCACTCCAGGGTTCGGCGGACATCCGTCGTGCCTCGATCGCGACCCTCGTCGGCGTGTCGCCCGCCGCCCTGCCCGCCCTCACGCGGCGACCGTTGCCCACGGTATCGCCCGGCCTTCCCGCCAACGTCGGCGCCGACCTGATGGCACGCCGCCCGGATATCGCGGCGAGCCGCTGGCAGGTGGAAGCGGCAGTCCGGCAGACCGATGCCGCGCGGGCACAGTTCTTCCCCGACGTGAGCCTCTCGGCCATGGCTGGGCTGTCGAGTATCGACCTGGACAAGTTCTTCACCACGGGCAGCCGGGTGTTCTCGCTGACGCCGGCGCTGCATCTTCCGATCTTCGAAGGCGGTGCGCTGGAAGCCAATCACGGCGTCACCCAGGCCCAGCTCGGTGCCGCCGTCGCCCAGTACAACGCCACCGTCGCGTCGGCCGCGCGTGATGTCGCCACGCAGGCCCTCGGCGCGCAGCAGCTCGCCGGCCGTCGTGTGCAGCAGGCGGAGCAGATCGACGCCGCCAACATCCTTCTCGCCAGCGCGAAAGCGCGTGCGGCGCGAGGCGTACGCGATGACCGCGAGTCGCTCGCAACCGAGGCCAGCCTCATCCAGCAACAGGACATGGACGCGGACCTGCAAGGCCAGGCGCTGTCGACCGATGTTGCCCTGATCAAATCCCTCGGCGGCGGATACCGCGCCGAAAACCCCGATTCCAACGGAGCCAAGAGCCCATGAGCGCCACCACGACCGATACGCCGCGCAGCCAGGACGACAGCGGCAACGCGCCCAAGGACAAGGGTAAGCGGAACCGGGCGCTGCTCATCGCGGTGCTCGTCTTCGGCCTCGCCGCCCTCGCATGGTTCCTGCTCTGGCTGTTCGTGTTCTCCAAGCGCGAGACCACCGACGACGCCTATGTCGGCGGTAACCAGGTGGGCATCTCCGCCCAGGTGCCGGGCATCGTCATCGGCGTCTACGCCGACGACACCCAGCGCGTGAATGCCGGCCAGGTGCTGGTGAAGCTCGACCCCACCGATGGCGATGTCGCCCTGCGCAAGGCCAGCAGCGCCCTCGCCCAGGCCGTGCGCCAGGTACGCCAGCAGACCCAGTCCGCCGCCAGCGCCGATGCCGCGCTCGGTACGCGCCGCCAGGACCTCAAGCGTGCCCAGGACGACCTCAAGCGCCGCATTCCGCTGCTCGCCGAAAAGGCCGTGGCGCCCGAAGAAGTGCAGCATGCACGCGATGCCGTCGACACCGCGCAGTCCGCGCTCGAATCCGCGCAACGTCAGGCCGACGCCTCGCGGGCCCTGGTCGACGGCAGCGACGTGGCATCGAACCCCGCCGTGGAACAGGCACGTGCCGGCTTCCGCCAGGCCTGGATCGCCGCGCAGCGCAACGCCATCGTCGCGCCCATCGACGGTTATGTCGCGCTGCGCAGCGTGCAGGTCGGTAACAGCGTACAGCCCGGCCAGCCACTGATGACCGTCGTGCCACTGCACGATCTGTGGGTGGACGCGAACTTCAAGGAAAGCCAGTTGCGCCACGTGCGTATCGGCCAGCCGGCGAAGATCGAAGCCGACATCTACGGCGGTGGCACCGAGTACCACGGCAAGGTGGTCGGTCTCGGCGCCGGCACGGGTAGCGCGTTCTCGCTGCTTCCCGCGCAGAACGCCACCGGCAACTGGATCAAGGTCGTGCAGCGCATTCCCGTGCGCATTGCGCTCGACCCGAAGGATCTCGACAAGCATCCGCTGCGCATCGGTCTTTCCACGGCGGTGACCGTCGACATCACCGACGATAAGGGCGATGTCCTCGCACCGTCGCCCTCGACGACACCCGTCGCGCAGACCAGCGTTTATGACGATGTAGCCGCCAAGGCCGATGCCGCCGCGGACGTGATCGTGCGCAAGAACCTTGGAGCGAGCGTGCCTTGAGCGACGCCACCGCCCTCCCCGACGCCACACCGGCGAACGGCCTCAAGCCGATCCAGGGCGCGACACTCGTCCTGTTGACGATCGCCGTCGCGTTCTCCACGTTCATGGAGATCCTCGACACGACGATCGTCAACGTGGCCGTGCCGCATATCGCCGGCAGCCTCGGCGTGAGCTCGAGCGAGGGTACCTGGGCGATCAGCTCGTACTCGCTGGCCAGCGCGATCATGCAGCCGCTGACGGGCTGGCTGGCCAAGCGCTTCGGCGAAGTGAAGACCTTTGTCTTCTCGGTGATGCTGTTCGTGCTGTTCTCGATGCTGTGCGGCCTCGCGACCAGCATGCCGATGCTGGTGGTTTTCCGCCTGCTGCAGGGTGCGGGCTCAGGACCGATGGTCGCCTTGTCGCTGTCGCTGCTGCTGTCGAGCTATCCGAAAACCAAGCAAGGCATGGCGCTGGCGATGTGGGCGATGACCGTGGTGGTCGCGCCGATCTTCGGTCCGATTCTCGGTGGTTACCTCACGGACAACTTCTCGTGGCCGTGGATCTTCTACATCAACGTGCCCGTGGGCGCGTTGGCCGGCGTGATTACCTGGACCATCCTGCGCGAGCGCGAAACGAAGATCGTCCGCGCACCGATCGATACGGTGGGACTGGCGTTGCTGGTCATCGGTATCGGCTCGCTGCAGTTCATGCTCGACAACGGCAACGACCATGACTGGTTCGCCTCACCCCTGATCCTCACGCTCGGCCTGATCGCCCTGGTCGCCCTGGTCTTCCTGGTGATCTGGGAACTGACCGCGAAACATCCGGTGGTCGATCTGTCGCTGTTCGGCCGGCGCAACTTCGCGATCGGCGTAACTGCCCTGTCGCTGGGCATGCTCGCCTTCTTCGGCATCAACGTCGTGTTTCCGCTGTGGCTGCAGACCACGCTCGGCTACACCTCGACCTGGGCCGGCCTCGCCACGGCGCCCGTGGGCATTCTCGCCTTCATCGTCTCGCCCTTCATCGGCAAGAACATCCAGCGACTGGAACTGCGCGCGGTGGTGACCTTCGCCTTCATGGTCTTCGCCTTCACCTCGTTCTGGTTCGCCGGCTTCAACAGCGGGGCCTCGTTCGCCGCCCTGGTGCTCCCGCGTTTCATCATGGGCATTGCCATCGCCTGCTTCTTCATCCCGCTCAACCAGATCTTCCTGTCCGGCCTCAACCCGGACCAGATCGCCGGCGCGTCGGGCCTGGCCAACTTCTGTCGCACCCTGGCCTCCAGTGTCTCCACGGCGCTCACGGTGACGCTCTGGCAGCACCGGGGCGAAGCCCACCACGCCTCGCTGACCGAGTACGTGACCCAGGCCGCGCCGGCCACCACGGCTTACACGGACAAGCTCGCCACCCTGGGCATCCATGGCAAGCCGTCGCTGGCGGTGGTCGACCAGATCCTCACTCGCGAGGCCCTGACCCTGGCCGTCAACGACGTCTTCTTCGGCTGTGCCGTCCTGTTCCTCGCCCTCATCCCGATTCTTTGGCTGGCCAGGCCGCCGTTTGGAAATGCCGGTGGTGCCGCGGCACATTAAATTGCCGTTATCTGGATCGATTGAAAAACAGGATGTGAAATCCGAAAACGATTACGCCCCCTTTCGGCAACTGGTGCGGCGCAATACCTCGTGGTAGCTTTCGCCGCATGGCACAAACCCTACGCATCATTAAGAAGTATCCGAACCGCCGTCTCTATGACACGGAGATCTCGAGCTACATCACGCTGGAGGAAGTCCGCCAGCTGGTGCTCGATGGGGAGAACTTCGAAGTCCGTGACGCCAAGTCGGGCGAGGATCTGACGCGCTCCGTCCTTCTGCAGATCATTGCGGAGCACGAGGAGCATGGTCAGCCGATGCTCTCCCCGCAGTTGCTGTCGCACATCATCCGCTTCTACGGCGACTCGCTGCAGGGCTTCATGGGGCCGTATCTGGAGCGCAGCCTGCAGGTCTTCCTCGACCAGCAACAGCAGTTCCGTACGCAGCTGAACAGCCTGATGGGCCAGACGCCTTGGTCGATGCTCAACGAGATGACTGAGCGCAACCTCGACGTATGGAAGTCGATGCAGCGCGGCTTCCTCGATGCGGCCACGGCGAAGCCGGCCGAACCTGTCACGCGGACCACCCGCCCGACGGGCAAGAAAGCCAGCTAATCCTGACGCTGCGCCGCGGGCTTGCCCCCAGCGGCGCTGCGGCGCACGATGCGCTGCCCTGCAATATCGCGCCCCCGAAACCAGGCCGCCCATGCCCCGTAACGACATCGCCGTGGTCGGCGCCGGATTGGTCGGCGCCCTGGTCGCCACCTTGCTCACCCAACGCGGTTTTCGCGTCACGGTTTACGAGAAGCGCTCCGACCCTCGCCGCGCCGGCTTCCAGGGCGGTCGATCGATCAACCTCGCCCTGGCCGAACGCGGCCTGCACGCCCTGCGGGCGACGGGCCTGGCCGATAAGGTGCTCGAACAGGCCGTCATGATGCGCGGCCGCATGGTCCATGACCCCGCCGGCCACAGCGGCCTGCAGCGCTACGGCGTGGACGATTCGGAAGTCATCTGGTCGGTCTCGCGAGGCGGCCTGAACACCCTCATGCTCGACGCCGCCGAAGCGGCCGGAGCGACGGTCCACTTCGACCAGGGCCTGGCCTCGGCCGACCTCGACGCCGGCACGCTCACCCTGAGCGACCCGCAGGGCAAGCTGCGCACGGTCGATGCGCCAGTGGTGATCGGCGCCGATGGCGCGGGCTCCGCCCTGCGCGCGGCGATGCACCTGCACTCGCCTCTGGGCGAGCGCATCGAGGAGCTCGGCCACGGCTACAAAGAGCTTGAAATCCCGCCGCGCGCGGACGCCTCCGGCCCCTTCGCGATCGAGCGCAACGCCTTGCACATCTGGCCGCGCGGGCACTACATGTGCATCGCCTTGCCGAACCGCGAAGGCAGCTTCACGGTCACCCTGTTCCTGCCTAATGAAGGCGAGCACCCGAGCTTTCGCAGCATCGCGGGCGCCGGCGCCGCCGAGGCCTTCTTCCGCACCGATTTTCCCGATGCACTGGCCCTGATGCCGGAGTTCGCGACCGACTGGGCCGCCCATCCTGTCGGCACGCTGGCCACGCTGTACCTGGATCGCTGGCATATCGGCGGTCGCGCGCTCCTGATCGGCGATGCCGCGCACGCCATGGTGCCGTTCCATGGCCAGGGCATGAATTGCGGGTTCGAAGATGCGGCCGACCTCGCCGACCTTTTCGCCGCGCAGCCGGATGATGCCGCAGCGGTCTTCGCCGCGTTCGAGCAACGACGCAAGCCGAATGCCGATGCCATCGCGCGCATGGCGCTGGAAAACTACGTGGAGATGCGAGATTCCGTCGCGGATCCGCACTACCTGCGCAAACGCGAACTCGGCGGATTGCTGGCCGAGCGCTCGCCGACGCACTACCTGCCGCGGTATCGCATGGTGACCTTTACGCATCTGCCGTATCGGTATGCACTGGAGCGTGGGCAGGCTCAGGATGTGCTGGTGGAACAACTATTGAAGGGGCACGAGTCGGTGACGGACGTCGATCTCGATGCCGCGGTGCGGACGCTGGAGGCTACGTTGCCGCCGTTGCCTGCGCAGGCGTTTGAGCGGGGGTGAGGGGTCGGAACAGACCTTCTCGCTAGCACCCTTCGCCGATGAATCGGCTCCTACCTAGAGCGCTCTTCGACTCGATGATTTCTTCGCCCGACAACATCGCCTTGCTTGAAGCGCGAGCCTTGTGCTTCCTGCGCCAGGACGAGCCGGTGTTCGGGCCGATCGACTTTGCCTTGCATGGCGGCGAGATCGCCCTGGTCGAGGGTGATAACGGCAGCGGCAAGACGACGCTGATGCGCGTGCTCACCGGCATGCTTCGACCCGGCGAGGGTGAGGTGCTACTCGACGGGGCCCCCTTCTCCCTCGATACCGTGGCCGGTGCCGTGGTCTTCCTGGGTCATCACCTCGGCCTCAAGGTCGACATGACGCCGCGCGAGAACCTGCATCTCGCGGCCGGCCTGTACGGCCGGCGCAAGGGAACCGACGAAAGCGCCGTGCTCCGCGAGGTCGGCCTGGCCGGTTACGAAGACGAGCCCGTGCGCCAGCTCTCGGCCGGACAGAAGAAGCGTGCCGCCCTCGCGCGCCTGCTCCTGCTGCCGGCTCGCGTGTGGCTGCTCGACGAGCCCTACGCCAATCTCGATCGCGACGGCATCGCGCTGGTGAATCGCCTGCTCGAGCAACACGCCGCGCGTGGCGGTGCCGCCCTGGTGACCAGCCACGGCGCGGTCAGCTTCGCGGGCGGCGAGCCGCGTCGCATCCGGTTGCACGCATGACGCCCGGTACCACGTACGCCGCCTGCGCCGCCCTGCTGCGACGCGACCTCACGCTGGCCTGGCGGCGGCGTGGCGATATCGCCATGCCCGTGCTTTACGCAGTGATCGTCACCACCCTGTTCCCGTTTGCAATCGGCCCGGAGCCGGCCCTGCTCGCCCGCATCGCGGGTGGCGTGGTGTTCGTCATCGTGCTGCTCGCCATCCTGCTTTCGCTGGACCATCTGTTCCGCGGCGACATCGAGGATGGCTCGATGGAGCTGCTCATGTTGGCTCCGCAGCCGCTTGCCCTGTTGGTCGGCATGAAAATCCTCGCGCACTGGATCACGTCGTCCTTGCCGCTGATCGTCGTCGCACCGGTCCTCGCCAGCATGCTGAAGTTGCCGCCGGAGGCGATGCCGGTGCTGGTCATCGCACTGCTGCTGTCGACACCGCTCCTGTGCCTGCTCGGCGCGGTATTGGTTGCGCTGACGGCCGGGTCCAGACGCTCTGGTATGCTTCTGGCGCTCATGTTGTTGCCGCTGTGCGTACCGGTCGTGATCTTCGCCGCCGGTGCTCTGGCCGCCGCGCAGGAGGGTTTGCCCTGGGTCGCGCCGATCGCCTGGCTGGGCGCTGGCCTTGCCATGGCGCTCGTCCTCGCACCACTGGCCTGCGCCGCCGCGCTTCGCATCGCCATGGACACATGAACGCACGCAACCGTGGGGGCCGATTCGCGGACTCACGGTGTCCGAACGCATGGTTGACAGGTAACGATGGCTAACTGGGTTCCCCTCTGGCTTCACCGCCTCGGCTCGCCGCCGGTGTTCTACCGGTTCGCCGGTGCCGTGCGCCCGTGGGCGTTCGGCCTGGCGCTGCTGCTCGGCGCCGTCGCGCTGTACGGCGGCCTCGTGCTGGCACCGGCGGATTACCAGCAGGGCGATGCCTACCGGATCATCTTCATCCACGTTCCCAGTGCCTGGATGAGTCTGTTCATCTACGGCGCGATGGCGGTCGCCGCCTTTATCGGCCTCGTCTGGCGGATCAAGATCGCCGAGGTCGTGGCGATGGAATCCGCGCCGGTCGGCGCCGCCTTCACCCTGATCACCCTGGTGACCGGTTCGCTCTGGGGCAAGCCCATGTGGGGCACCTGGTGGACCTGGGATGCCCGCCTCACCTCCGAGCTGGTGCTGCTCTTCATCTACCTGGGCATCATCGGCCTGTATCACTCGTTCGAAGATCGTCGCCAGGGCGCTCGCGCTGCCGCCTTCCTAGTTTTGGTCGGCGCGGTAAACGTGCCTATCGTGCATTTCTCGGTGAACTGGTGGAACACGCTGCACCAGGGCTCGACCGTGCGCCTGCTCGGCCCGTCGCATATCGAGGCGAGCATGCTCTGGCCCCTGCTGACCATGATGGCCGCGACCAAGTGCTACTACGTGGCCAGCCTGTTTGCGCGCGTGCGCGCCGACCTCATCGCCTCCGAAGGTGGCAAGGCCTGGGTGCGCGACATCGCACTCGGCCAGCCCGGGAACGACACCGCATGAGCCAGTTCCTCGCCATGGGCGGTTACGGTTCTTACGTGTGGACCGCGTTCGCCACCTTCCTCATCGTCCTCCTCATCGACACGCTGGCCCCGTTGGCCCGGCGCCGCCGCAACCTGCGCGAACTTCGCGCACGGCTCGCGCGCCAGGAAAACCGCCGCCGTCCCGGAACCCCGCCAAGCAATGAATCCAACGCGTAAACGTCGCCTCGCCATCGTGATCTCCGTCATCGCCGCCGCTGTCGTGGCGATCGGCCTGACCGTGTTCGCATTGCAGCGGAACATGAGTTACCTGTTCACCCCGAGCCAGGTGCAGGAAGGCCAGGCCACGCAGTACACGAGCTTCCGTCTCGGCGGCATGGTCAAGGCCGGCTCCATCCAGCGCGCCACCAGCAGCTTGCGCGTGAGCTTCATCGTGATCGATGCCGACGGCGCCATGCCCGTGGAGTACACCGGCATCCTTCCCGACCTGTTCCGCGACAACCAGTCGGTGATCGCCACCGGTCGCATGGACAGCGGGCGTTTCATCGCCAGCGAGGTCCTCGCCAAGCATGACGAGAACTACATGCCCAAGGAGCTCAAGGACGCCATGGCCAAGGCCCACCAGAACAAGAAGATCGACGACACCGCGATGAAGGACACCCCGAAGTGATCCCCGAGCTCGGCCAGTTCGCCCTTGTCCTCGCGCTGCTCCTCGCCATCGCGCAGGGCGTGCTGCCGATCGTCGGCGCCTGGCGCAACAACGCCGCGCTGATCGCCATCGCGCGTCCCGCCGCCGCCGGCCAGGGCGTGTTCGTCTTCGCCGCGATGGCGATCCTGATCTACGCGTTTCTGACCTACGACTTCTCGGTGGCCTATGTCGCCGACAACTCGAACCTCGCCCTGCCCTGGTACTACCGCATCACCGCGGTGTGGGGCGCGCACGAAGGCTCGATGCTGCTCTGGGTTTTCATCCTCAATGTGTGGTCGGTGGCGCTGGCCGCCCTCAGCCGCCAGTTGCCGCCGGCCTTCCTCGCCCGCGTGCTGGGCGTGCTCGGCCTGATCGGCGTCGGTTTCCTCGCCTTCATCCTGTTCACCTCCAACCCCTTCCTGCGCGAGCTGCCGATGCCCGCCGATGGCGGCGACCTCAACCCAGTGCTCCAGGACCCGGGCATGACCTTCCACCCGCCCGTGCTCTACATGGGCTACGTGGGCTTCTCGGTCGCCTTCGCATTCTCGATCGCTGCCTTGCTCGGCGGCGGCATGGAGCAGGTCTGGGTACGCTGGGCACGACCGTGGACCAACGTCGCGTGGGCGTTCCTGACCCTGGGTATCGTCGCCGGCAGCTGGTGGGCGTATGCCGAGCTCGGCTGGGGCGGCTGGTGGTTCTGGGATCCGGTCGAGAACGCCTCGTTCATGCCGTGGCTGGTCGGTGTCGCCTTGATTCATGCGCAGGCCGTGACCGAAAAGCGCGGCTCGTTGCCCGCCTGGACCATCCTGCTTTCGTTGTTCGCGTTCTCGCTGTCGCTGCTCGGCACCTTCCTGGTCCGCTCGGGCGTGCTGACCTCGGTCCACGCCTTCGCGTCCGATCCGCGTCGCGGCCTGTACATCCTCGGTTTCCTGATCATCGTCATCGGCGGTTCGTTGCTGCTGTATGCGATCCGCGCGCCGAAGGTCGCCACCGGCAAACCCTTCGCGCCGTTGTCCCGCGAGACCGGGATCATGGTGGCTAACCTGCTCTTCACCACGGCCGCTGCCATGGTGCTGCTCGGCACGTTGTTCCCGCTGATCGGCGATGCGCTGAACCTCGGTCGCGTCTCCGTCGGGCCGCCTTACTTCGGCTTCCTGTTCGTGCTGCTGATGGCGCCCGCGGTGCTGCTGCTACCGTTCGGGCCGTATCTGCGCTGGGGCCGGGCCGAAGGCAGTCAGCTGACGACCGTCGCCCTGCGCGCCGGCATCGCCGCGATCATCTGCGCCATCGTCGCCGCCTTCTTCGCCCAAGGCCACCTGCGCGCGATCGCCGGTATCGCCGGCGCGGTGTGGGTGGCGGCCGGTACCTTGTCGTACGTGATCAAGCGTTGGCGCGAGATGCCGCGCGGTCGTCGCTTCCCGGCCGAGATGGCCGGCATGCTGCTCGCGCATACGGGCGTCGCGATCTTCCTTATCGGCGTGATGTTGTCGGAATCGCTGAGCGTCGAGCGCGATGTACGTCTCGAGCCCGGCCAGACGGAATCCGTCGGCGGCTACGATTTCCGTTTCGACGGTGTCGAGGAAACCACGGGACCGAACTGGCGCGCCGACGAAGGCATCGTTGCGATCCTGCGCGACGGCAAGACACTCGCGACGATGCATCCGCAAAAGCGCACGTATTCGCGCGGCCAGGTGCAGACCGAATCCGCGATCGATGCGGGCCTGTTCCGCGATATCTACGTCGCCCTCGGTGAGCCGATGGAAGCGACCAACGTGAAGGGCGCATGGGCCTTGCGCCTGTATCACAAACCGTTCGTGCGCTGGATATGGCTGGGTGGCCTCTTCATGATGGCGGGCGGCTTCCTCGCGGCCGGCGAACGTCGCTTCCGCGCCAAGCGGGCGCCATCGACCGAAACCCCGACGACGGTCGTCGTGCCGCCGAAGGCATCGCTCGCATGAGTCGCCTCCTGCCCTTGTTCGGCTTCCTCGTGCTGGTCGGCCTGTTCGGCTTCGGTATCTGGTGGAACACGCAACACGACCAGCACGAGATCGTCTCGCCGCTGATCGACAAGCCCGCGCCGGCATTCGCCCTGCCCGTCCTCGACGACGCAGGCCGCACGGTCAGCAAGGCGTCGCTGCTGGGCAAGCCCTACTTCCTCAACGTGTTCGCCAGCTGGTGCATCGAGTGCGTGCACGAGCATCCGCTGCTGATGACCGAGGTGAAGCAGCTCGGCCTGCCCCTCGTCGGCTTCAACTACAAGGACGATCCGCAGGCAGCGACGGCATGGCTCGCCGAGCACGGCAATCCCTTCGACGTCATCGTCGCCGATCGCGAAGGCCGTAGTGCCATCGACTTCGGCGTGTACGCGGCTCCGGAGACCTTCCTCGTCGATGCCAAGGGCGTCATCCGCTACAAACGCATCGGGCCCATCACGCCCGAGGTGATCGACCGGGAAATCCGTCCGGCGCTGGCCGCACTGGCCAAGGAAGCGCCGTGATGCGCAGCTGGCTGCTGATGCTCGTCTTGCTCGTGCTGCCTGCGCTGGGTGCTGCCCAGGCCATCCAGCCCCTGCCGTTCCGCGATCATGCGGAGGAAGTTCGCTTCCAGCATCTCAGCGCCGAACTGCGTTGCCCGATGTGCCAGAACGAGACCCTTGCCGACTCCAATGCGCCTATCGCGCATGACCTTCGTCGCCAGGTGTTCGAGATGATCCAGGCGGGCAAGAGCGACGACGAGATCAAGGCCTTCCTCGTCGACCGCTATTCGCAGTTCGTGCTCTACAAACCACCGGTCGAACCGAGCACCTGGCTGCTCTGGTTCGGACCGCTCGTCCTGCTTGCCATCGGCGCCATCGTTGTTGCCGTGCAAGTGCGACGTCGCGCCCGTCAGGCACCTGCCGACACGACGCCGATCAACGACACCGGGGATGATTGGTGACTTACGCGTTCTATCTCGCCGCCGGGGCCATGCTGGCCCTTGCGCTGGCCCTGCTCCTGGTTCCGATCGTTCGCCATGGCCGTCGCCACGGTCGCTCGCGCGGTGTGTTCGTCCTGCTGCTCGCCATCGCCATCGTCGTGCCGCTCGCCAGCGTCGGCCTCTACGCGCTGGTCGGTACGCCGTCGACGCTCGGTGGCGTCGAGCCGGCGAAGGAAATGGACGTCGGCGAGGCTATCACCGCCCTGCGCGCGCGCCTGAAGGAGCATCCCGACGACGCCCAGGGCTGGCTCCTGCTCGGCCAGACCTTCACCATGCTCAAGCAGCCGGCCGACGCGCGCGATGCCTTCGACGGCGCCCTCAAGGCCGATCCGACCAACGGTGCGGCGATGGTCGGCTGGGCCGAGGCGGATTCGCTGATCCGCGACGATCACCGCATCGAAGGGCGCGCGCTCGATCTGCTCCAGGCCGCCGTCGCCGCCAATCCGCAGAACCAACGCGCCTTGTGGCTGCTCGGTATCAGTCAGTTCCAGCACGAGAAGTACGTCGAGGCGTCCGCGACATGGAAGACCCTCCAGCCGATGCTCGATCCCGATTCGAACGTGGCCCACGCCGTCGCCGAACAGATCGCACAGGCCGACAAGCGCGCGGCAGCCGGCGCAGGCAAGTAAGCGCGATACCCGTCACCCGTGGCACCATGACGGGTATCGAGTGAAGGATCTTTCCATGGGCGACGCACGCCGCTACCACGCGCTTTCCTCGCCGTTCCGCATGAAGCGCGGCGGCCAACTCCACGGCGCACGTGTCGCCTACGAAACCTGGGGCACGCTCGATGCCGCACGTGGTAACGCCGTGCTGATCCTCACCGGCCTTTCGCCGAGCGCGCATGCCGCCGCCAACCTCGAGGACCCGACACCCGGCTGGTGGGACGACATGATCGGTCCCGGCAAGGCCTTCGACACCGATCGCTACTTTGTCATCTGCGTGAATTCGCTCGGCAGCGACAAGGGCTCGACCTGTCCCGCGTCGGTCGACCCGGCGACGGGCGAGGCGTATCGGTTGACCTTCCCCGAACTCTCGCTGGAAGACGTCGCCAACGCCGCCCACGAAGCCGTGACCGGGCTCGGTATCACCGAGCTGACCTGCCTGGTCGGTTGTTCGATGGGCGGCATGAGCGCACTGGCGTACATGCTGTTGCACCCGGGCTCGGCGCGCACCCACCTGAGCGTCGACACGGCACCGCAGGCCCAGCCTTTCGCCATCGCCATCCGTTCGCTGCAGCGCGAGGCGATCCGCCTGGATCCCCACTGGAACGAAGGCCGCTACGACGACGAACGCTGGCCGGAGCACGGCATGAGCATCGCTCGCAAGCTGGGCGTCATCACGTATCGCTCGGCGATGGAGTGGAACGGGCGTTTCGCCCGCATCCGTCTGGACCCGGACCAGCGCGAGGAGAACGA
The DNA here is from genome assembly GCF_001887595.1 of Luteibacter rhizovicinus DSM 16549. Lineage (NCBI taxonomy): Bacteria > Pseudomonadati > Pseudomonadota > Gammaproteobacteria > Lysobacterales > Rhodanobacteraceae > Luteibacter > Luteibacter rhizovicinus. The sequence goes on along the minus strand of NZ_CP017480.1, from coordinate 3,641,138 downwards.
GCCGTTCGGCTTCGAGTTCCAGGTCGAGTCGTACCTCGAAGGACACGCGCGGCGCTTCAATCGCCAGTTCGACCCGAACAGCTACCTCTACCTGTCGCGCGCCAGCGACTGGTTCGACATCTCCGAATACGGCGACGGCGACGTGATGCGCGGCCTGGGCCGGATCCAGGTCGAACGCGCCATGGTCATCGGCGTGAGCACCGACATCCTGTTCCCGCTGGAGCAGCAGGAAACCATCGCCAAAGGGCTGGAAGCGGCCGGCGCCAAGGTGGAATTCGTCGCCCTCGATTCCCCCCAGGGCCACGACGCCTTCCTCGTCGACATCGAGAACTACAGCCGGGCCATCGGCGGCTTTCTCGGCTCGCTTTGACCCCTCTGCTATCATTGGGACCGAACGGCGTCCCCACGCCACCGCCTTCCAGAGGTTCCAGCCATGATCACGGTCGACTTTCCGGGCAGCCGCAAGCTCATCGATGCCATCGATGCCTCGGTGGCCCAGGCAAGCACTCCGGCGATCACCGACGCCCTGCGCAACGCGCTGTGTCGACTGATCCGCTCCGAAGAAGTGAAGCTGCCCGAGTGCGTCTTCGAAATGGCCGGCGACCACTACGCCCGCCGCGAGCTCTACCGCAGCGACGACCATGGCTACAGCGTCATCGCCATGACCTGGGGTCCGGGCCAGGGCACGCTCATCCACGATCACAGCGGCATGTGGTGCGTCGAAGGCGTCTGGGCAGGTTCGCTCGAGATCGTCCAGTACGAATTGGGTGAACACGAGGCCGAGCGCTACCACTTCCGCCCCGTCGGCTCGATCCAGGCAGGCCCCGGCTCGGCCGGCAGCCTCATCCCGCCGCACGAGTACCACACCATCCGCAATCCCAGCGAGGATTCGGTCGCGGTCAGCCTGCACATCTATTCGGGCCGCATGACCCAGTGCGCCGTGTTCAAACCCGAAGGCGACGATTGGTACCAGCGTACCGAACGCCAGCTGGGTCTCGACCAGGTCCACTGATTCACGCATAATGCGTGGCCCCATGCCGAAATGGCGGAACCGGTAGACGCGGCGGACTCAAAATCCGTTTGTAGTGATACAGTGAGGGTTCGAGTCCCTCTTTCGGCACCAAACAAGAAAAACATGGCATTCCATGCCAGCGGCAGGACCGCAGAGAACCCGCCCATCCGGCGGGTTTTTGTTGTCTGATTACCCGTAGCGTCCCGACGCCGAACTCAGAACGCTCCGGCCACGGCCGACGGCCTTTTCATATCATCAGCCGCACGTTTACAAGGATGCGATTCCATGGCTGTCCAAGTTCACGGTAAGGCACGCAGAAATGCCGTGAGGATGCTCCTTTCCTTTGCACTTTCCACGTTTCTCATGGGCTCAGGCAGTGCTCAGGCCGCCGAGAGCCAAGGCACCACTGTCTTCCTGAGGTTCCCGGTGAAGCAAGCGAAGGCGTTTGGCCCCATCGACAGCATCCATGTAGAGGTCGCCTGCAGCTGGATCTCCGGACTGAAGAACGTCCCCGATCTCTATGGCATCCAGATGGGATACGACATGCCCACAGTCAACATGTTCGACGCCGACCCTCGTCTTGGTGCCGCTGCTGTTGGACTCGCCGCATGGGATGGAGTCATCGGGGTTCGTATCCCGCCCGATGCCGACTCAAGGTCGTGCTTCAAGGTGACCGTCTCAGTCGGAGGCAGGTCGGGGAAATTCGAGACGTGGACGGGGCGACAGTTAGGATTGCCCTGACGTCGGGCGGCCCCGCTGAGGTCACCGTTCACTAGAACAGTGATGGGCAGTAACGCCGGAAGCCGTCTGGGTTATTTCTGGGTTACTGCTTCGGTTCTTGGTTAGTAGACCGCTGCGCCAGCGTCGATGACGAATCCGACGTCGTTAGCCCTGCACCACGTTTGCAACTCGTTGTGCAGCACAGGCCACAGGCGCTTCGCCCACCAAGGGGCCTTGTCGGCCCATGCCTGTTCAGTAGGAAGGTAGGCTGTGGCCGTCCCCATGGTCAGGTCCAGGACGAATGAGCCAGCCGGCCCGGTGCAGACCAATTCTTCTTTCCACTTAGGTTGAAAGGTGAAAACCGCCATCGTCGTCCTGAGGATTTGAGGGGCAGCCGACAGTAAGCAACAGTGAAATACTGTTGAGAACGAGCGGTATCAGAGGCCCATATCACCACTCCTCATCCACGGTCATGGGTTTGGTGAAGGGTGCATGCGGCGTCCATACAGACCTATCGAAGTCTAAGACCCTGTCCATCAGTGGTCGTATAGGATTCGGCCACGCCGCACCAAGAGCGGTTGACTCTGCCAGAGACTCTTGAACCGCCTTCGGACTTATCGCCTGAGTATCGAGCATTTCATAGCTGGCCGACATCGCCTTGTGCAGGCGAGCTACGAACACACGCGGATTCCTTACCTTGCCTCGACTCAGCCACCGGCGGTAACCGTAAAGCAAGGGCATCGAGGCGAGATTCAGCAGGTAGCCGATGCCGTAGATCGCGAGCGCCCACCATAAGCCCGTGACGACCGCACCGCTGACGTTCGAATATATCAGGACGATCACAAGCAGAATGGGCGCGACCGTAAACCACCATAGCTTGAGCAGGATGACCTTGGCCCGGGACTTAGTGCGTATGGCCTCCAGCGCCGACAAGTTTCCCTTCGTCCGCTCGTACGCATCGCTGGCGGACAGGTCATAGAGAGAAGCATTGACCCAAATCTGAGACTTCATCTGCTCGCCGAACGACACGACTTCCTGCGCCATCATGGCGTCCACCAGCAGCCAATCGAGACGCGGGTGACGGAGCCAACGAACCGCCAGGTATCTATCAGCGCAGGCCGCCAAACTATCCTTGTCGATTTGAAAATAGTCCGTTTGGTCGACGCCTGAGAGGAACACTAGGGCCACGTTACGATGCCTCCATAGCCAGCGAGGCGGCTTCGCGTCCCCGGAAGCCTCGGGCCACCGTCCCTCCATGTGCCAGGGGCGCCAGCTTTCGTACAGACAACCGAGCAGTTGAAGCAGGACATTGTCGGCCTCAACGATGCAGTCTCCGATGTTCGTCCCAGACGCCAGAGCGTGGCTTTGGCAGAGCGGAGCAAGTTCGGCCCGCCATCGCTTCATCTCCAACTCAACAGCAGGCTCTATAGCCGCTGAGGCGCAAAGAGGCGACGAACCGTCCACCCACGCGATGCATGCCAGTTGTACACGGGCCTCGTCCACTTCCATTCCTCCCCTACGGCTCACCCCGAGCCAATCTTAGGTCATAGGCTCACATGGCCTTATCGCTTGCACTCCACTTTGAGGGTTTTCCGGTTAAAGCCTGGTTCTTCCGAAACGGTCCGGTAACCGTTCGGGCATTCCTTGGCCGCCCGGTCGTAACATATGGAGAACGACAAGCCAGACCCGCACTGGACCATGACGATGGCGTCGCCGTGTTCGTCGGAAATCCGGGTGGCGGTGGAACACCCGGCGAGGGCAACAAAGTCAGCAGCCAAGAAGGCCCTCACCGGACAGGCGCCACGATGACCAACCCGGTATTCGCCTGGTTCTGCCGGACCACGCCAGGGCCGTACTGGACTACCCGGTCGTTCTTCAGCAAGACCTGATAGTCAGCCCGGTCCCACGACCACCCGCTCATGAGCCGATCCTTGTAGGTGAGCACCTGATAGCCATCCTGCTCGCTGAAGCCGTCAGGGCGACCCATCTGCTTCTCCACGGTCTGCCGGTCCATCCCGGCATCCAGGCGACGCATCTTTTCCCCAGTCGCACACCCAGCCAGCAGCAGCGACACGACGCCCGCGCAAATTACCTTGCGCATGATCCATCCTCCCCAGTGACTCACCCCAGGATTATTTTAGGCTCATCTACGCAAGCGCGTTTGCGAGTAACTTTGGGAGTAATAGCTGGGTCAAACTGCTGCAAACGTTGGGCACCAACCACCTGCGGCTCCCTCTTTCGCAACAGACTGCAACATCTGAAGCGGAAGTCGCCGTTTTCGATTGTTCTCAATGAACCCGCCCAGTCGGCGGTTTTTTTGTTCCCCGCGTCACGCGTCCGGGGGCATTCCCACGGCAGCTGGCGCAACGCCTGGCCAAGTATGCGGCTAGACGTCCACAACCTTTGCGCTACCGGCGACGTAGGATGCTCGTTTGATCAATCACCGCCCACTAGAGGGACCACGTGACATCGACCGATCACGAGTGCAGTTGCCGCACGCAGCACCCCAAGACCATCGCCCGTGTCGATACCCATAACGCGGGATTGGAAGAGTTCGACCGTGCATGTAAAAGATTCGACGATATCTTGGAGAAGATGCGTCACCTTCCAACGAAGCGTTTCGTGAACCTGTTGGGGTGCATCTGGCTCGCCGCATTGTTTGCCGCCACGGCCGCCATCCACATTACGGTTCTTCATATCGCCACCCAGCACGATGCCGCGGCAGCCGTCGGCGCCTCCAGAGGAAAATAGGCGCCGACAAGCCCAAAATATCCGTGCCTCAGGACAGAAAACCACCATCGACCGTCAGGCTGGCACCTGTAGTAAAACGAGCCTCCGGACCGGCAAGGTAAGCGACCAGCGCCGCCACCTCGTCGGCCTTGCCCATCCGACCCAACGGAATCAGCGGCAAGACCAGGTCTTCGACATAGGCAGGATTCATATCCGTGGCGATGGGACCTGGCTGCACGTTGTTGACGGTGATGCCGCGTGGACCGAGGTCTCGCGCGAAGCCGCGCGTCATCGACTTGATCGCACCTTTCGAGGCGCTGTAGATCGCCGTGCCTGGGAAGCCGCTGCGGTCGGCGACGATGCTGCCCACGGTGATCACACTGCCACCCTCGCCCATGTGCTTCACCGCTGCTCGCGTACCTGCATAGACAGCGCGCACGTTGACAGCGAAGACACGGTCGAACTCCTCGACCGGCAGATCGTCGATCGGACCGTGGGTAATCACGCCGGCGTTGTTGACGAGGATGTCGAGCCGCCCATGCCGAGCCGCCGCTGCATCGACCGCGGTCCCCAGGGCGTTCGCATCGGCACTGTCGGCCCGGACCGCGGCCGCATGACCACCCGCCGCGGCTACGTCGGCGAGGAGCGCGTCAGCCGCCGCTGACGCCGACGCGTAAGTGAACGTGACTGTGGCACCTTGCAAGGCAAGTCGGCGGACGATGGCAGCACCGATGCCACGGGACCCACCGGTGACGAAGGCGATCTTGCCCTCAAGCGGACGTGTGTTCATAAGCTTCTCCAGTTATGGATTAATCGATCAATTAAAGGTCAGAAAAAAGCGAGGTATGACCCTCGCGCCGGGAGCTGGCCGACCAGCAACACCCCAATCATAACAAATAACGGACTGATCATTCCACAACTTGATTCAGAAAGGCACCAGCGCCCGTAACGCGACACCCACGATCCCATGCAAGACCGCCCGCGAAGCACCGCCACGAGCCGCGACCTTCAGGCCCGACAGTGTCGCCAGCAGGAACTGCGCGGCAGCGGCCGGATCGAGGTCCGCGGCCAGCTCCCCTCTTTCGACGCCGTCACGAAGCCGGCTCTCGAAGGCCAGCAGGGTACGGTGACCGACCGCGTCCGTCACCGCGCGAACGTCGGGCTCCGAGGTGCCGAATTCCGTGACGGCATGGATGCCCAGGCAAGCTGGCGCGGCACCGGAAACAGCGTCGTCCACGAAGCCTAGCAGTGCGCGTTCGATACCTTCGAGCACGGCGTCGCTGGCAAACATGGCTGACAGCGTCGCGCCGGTGCTGTCGTCCGAGTAACGGCGCAGCGCTTCGAGGTACAGGCGCCGTTTGTCGCCGAACGTGTCGTACAAGCTCTGCCGCCCGATCTTCATGGCTTCCAGCAACATCGGGGTGGATGTGCCCTCGAACCCGTGGGCAGCGAAGACCTCGATCGCCCGCTGGAGCGCCGTGTCGCGGTCGAATTCACGTGGACGTGCCATGCCTGTCACTTCTGGATCGAAAAGTCCACAAAATCTTAGCACGAGCATGGTCCGGGACCGCCGTAGCGGCTAGACTTCAGGAATGAGTGACGCCGGGGCCACGCTGCAAGAAGACATCGATGCGTCGATCGAAGCGATATCTCGCCTGCCGGTCGTGCCACGCATCCTCGATGCCGTGGTCCGCGCCACCGGCATGCGCTTCGCCGCCGTCGCCCGGGTGACGGAGAACCGCTGGACGGCCTGTGCCGTTCGCGACGACCTCGGCTTCGGCCTGAAACCGGGCGAGGACCTCGTTCTCGAAACCACCATCTGCAACGACATCCGTTCGCACCCCCAGCCCGTGGTGTTCGGTCACGCCAGCGAACACCCGATCTACTCGAAGCATCACACGCCGAAACACTACGGGCTGGAGAGCTACGCCTCGGTACCCATCTTCACGGTGGCCGGCGAGTTTTTCGGCACCCTGTGCGCCATCGATTCGCGCCCGGTGGCCCTCGACGAAGAGCAACTCGCCACGGAGATGGTTCTCTATGGCGAGCTGATCGCCACCCAGATGGCCCTCGAAGGCCGCGTCGAACACGCCGAGCGTGCACTGCGCACCTCGGTCGACGAAGGCGTGCTGCGCGAGCAGTTCCTCGCCGTAGTCGGCCATGACCTGCGCAGCCCCTTGCAGGCGGCCGGCATGGCAGCCGAAGCCCTGTCAGGCATGGACCTGCCGCCGCGAGCCGGACGCCTCGCCAGCGTGGTCACCGCCAGCACCAAGCGCATGGCCGACCTGATCGACGACATCATGGATTTCGCCCGCGCACGCCTGGCCTCGGGCATTCCGGTCGCCCAACTGGACCAGGGCAACCTGGGCGCCCTGATCGGCCGCGTCGTGTCCGAGGTAGCCGCCGCGCATCCCGCCGTACGGATTGCCTGCGACGTGCATGTCCCGGACGCACTTCGCTTCGATCCGGTGCGCCTGCAACAGCTGTTCGCCAACCTGCTCAACAACGCCGTCGCACACGGCGATACGCGTCACCCCATCCGCGTCGACGGGCATGTCGAGGACGATCACATCGTGCTGGCGGTGACCAACTTCGGCACGCCGATCGACCCGGCGACCCAGGGCATGCTCTTCCAGCCGTTCTATCGGCCTGAGAGCGCGACGCCACGTCCTGGCCTCGGCCTGGGGCTGTATATCGCCTCGGAGATCGCGCGTGCCCACGACGGCACGCTCACAGTATGTTCGAGCACGGACGACGGTACCTGCTTCACGCTGCGCCTGCCCCTCGCGGGCACCTGAGATTCAGCGCGCCGCGCTCGCCGTCGGGTATTCGGTGGTGGTCTCGAACTCCGCGTAAGGCTGCCCACTCTCGGCGAGGCTCGCGAGGGGAAGTCGTTCGGCAACGCCCATCAGGCGCGCGCGAAGTACGCTGACCTCACGCAACTTCTCGGATGCCGCAAATGAATATTGATCGGTCATTTCGAAGGCGGCGACGACGTTGCCGTCTTCGCTTCGCATGATCCAGGGGCGGCGAGCCGTGATCAGGCCCGCGCGCTGCATCGCCTCGTAGATCTCCAGCAGAATCGAAACAACCAGATCGGTGCGGCCCGGAAAAGGCCGATAGCCAACGATGATGGAGGTAGACACGTGCGGACCTCATGGCGTTGGAGAGGCGACACCGCATTTGTAACCAGTAACGGGTCGGCGTCAAGCGTTACATGGAGCGGTTTCGGCAAACCTTCGCGACCGGCGTCACAGCTCGCGAACCACACGGAATCCAACGCGTGCGCTACGCAGATCGGCCTCCGCTCCCTGCCGGTAGGCGGAGCGCACCATGTCCGGCGCACTTCCCCAGGAACCGCCACGGATCACGCGCCGCGAACACCCTGGATTGACCCAGGCTTCGGCCGTGCGCGGCGCGCGGATGTAGTTGTCGTGCCAGCAGTCGCCAACCCATTCGGACACGTTGCCACCCATGTCGTACAACCCGAACGGATTCGGCGTGAAGCTCATCACCGGTGCCGGCCCCCAGTAGCTGTCCTTGTAGCCGCCGAACGCATTGCTCCAGCGCCGGCCCGAACCGGAGCGGTCATTGCCGCCGGTGAGGTTCTCCACCCGCGAGGTGGGATTGTCGTTACCCCACCAGTAGCGCGTGGTGCTGCCGGCGCGCAGGGCGTATTCGAATTCGGCCTCACTGGCGAGGCGGTACTTCTTGCCTGTGCGTTGCGACAGCCAGTCCGCGTAAGACTTGGCATCGTTCCAGGAAACGTTGATCACGGGCAGACGCTCCTGCCCGGGTTTGCCGGCGTAGTCGTCCTGCCAGGTCGCTGTCGCATCGTCACGCAGGCCGCCGCTTTGTTCGTCGTAGACGCTGCCACCGCCCAGGGATTGCGACTGCGGAACGTAGCCACTCGACCGGACGAAGTCGCGGAACTGGCCGATCGTCACGGCGCTGCGCCCCATGCCGACGCCCTTGTCGATCTGGACCTCGTGTGCGGGTGCCTCGTTCGTGTCGTGGCCTCGCTCGCCGTCCGGCGACCCCATCATGAAGTGTCCGGTCGGCAGGACGACGAGGGCCGGGGCCTGCCCGGTCGAGTCGACGAAGCGATCGGCGAAGACCTGGCCTGGTTTGTAGCTCGCGTAGAGACGGGCATTGGTCACCCGCTCGTTGAAATCGTCGATACCGGCCAGGTCGGGACTGATCTGCTGCGCCTTGGTCGCCAGTTGCTGGGCCAGCTCGAGATTGCCCGCGTCCAGCGCGGAACGCGCCTGGGCGAGCATCGCCGAGCCGCTCTGCCGGCGCATGCCCTCGATGCGACCACGCGTGTCCTGCAGCCCTTGCGATTCGGGCAGGATGGACGCCGCCTCGGCCAGCGCGGCATCCGCTGCCGTGAAATCGTTCTGGGCGACGGCGGCCAGTGCCTTGTCGAGCACCACACGCTGGACCTGGATGATGCCCTGCTCCGCGACGGCATTGTCCGGATCCAGCTGGAGCACATCGCGATACGTGTCCAGCGCGCTGTCACCTTGGGGTCGGTCCGCCTTGCCTTCCTGGAGCTGGCTGGCGGCCTTGCCCAGCATCGGCCGCACCTTGTCGAGGAGGGCCAGCTTCTCCTGCAGGGGCCCGACTTCGGAGGCGCTGGCTGGCAAGGCCTTCAGCGCGGCCAGTGCGTCGCGGGCGGCATCCGCGTCGCCCAGGGCAATGTCCTGCTCGATTTCCGCCGCGAGCCGCGCACGCACCTCGTCCATGCCGCCCAGGGCCCGCTGGCTGTCGGCCTTCTGCTTGAGCACGGCCATGAACATCGTGGCGGCGCTGTCCTTGCCACCCACAAGGCGATCCGCCTGCAAGGCCTTGTCCGCGCGATCGAGCACGGCGGTCAGCTCGGGAGAATCCGGGGTCTTCTGCGCCGGGAGTGCGACTTCATCGGTTTTTTCACGGCGGCGTGCGGCGATCACCGAAGCAGGCGCGAGCATGATGGGCGGCCCCGCGTCGATTTCCGACACGATGGCCCCCGGTGCCGCCTGCGGACGCTGATCGAAGCCCATCGTCGTGGGCTGCCCGCGCAGCGGTGAGCGGGCCGTATTCTGGCCTGGCTCCACGTGCAGCAACTGCGGAAAGAAGTGATAGAACAAGGCGAAACCGAGCACGGCCACACCCAGAGCTCCGCCAATGGCGCGCTGTCGGCGGACGGTTTCGGTGTTCGGCATGGTGGGCTGTTCCGTGCGGGCCTGCTATCGTGCGCTGCCACCTTAGAGAATCGCGTGCGGCAGGGCAACACGAACGTCGCGCGCGCGCCATGCATGCACAAGGAAGCAGGAATGACATCGAGCGACCTCGCTCCCGCCGCACCGTGGATCGACAACCACGACGAACTGGCCACGTGGCTGGCCCCCGTCGGCCCGACCGACGTCGTTGGCCTCGATACCGAGTTCATGCGGCGCAACACCTTCTATCCACAACTCGCCCTGCTCCAGCTGGCCCACGACGGCCGCTATGCCCTGATCGACCCGGTGGCGTTCCCGCTCGGTGACGTGCTCCGCCCGACGTTCGCCGATAACCCCGTGGTTACGGTGATGCACAGCGCCGGCGAAGATCTCGAAGCCATGTCGCCGTTCCTGCCCGACGGTCCGCGCACCTTGTTCGACACGCAGATCGCCGCAGCCTTCGTCGGCATGGGCCTGGGCATCAGCTACCGTGCGCTGGTCGCCGAGCTGGTCGGTGCCGAACTGGACAAGGGCGAGACGCGTAGCGACTGGCTGCAGCGCCCACTGACCGAATCGCAGAAGCTCTACGCGACGCTCGATGTGGTCCACCTGCATCCCGTGCACGCCATTCTGAGTGAACGCCTGGTCGAGCGCGATCGCGCTGCCTGGCACGCCGAGGATTGCGCTCGCATGAAGCGCCGGGCGAGCGAGCGCGAAGGCGATCCGCAGCCGCAGCGCAGCTTCAAGAGTGCCGCGGATTGGACGCCGGAGAAGCAGGCCCTGCTACGCCGTGTGCTGCGCTGGCGCGAACGCAGCGCGCGCGAACTCGACAAGCCACGCTCCTGGTTGCTCGAAGACGCGCAGGCCCTCGACCTCACCAGCAGCCTGCCCCGCGATGCCGCGAATCTCGACGAGCGCGTACGGGGTACCCGTGCCCTGCGTGCGCCGCAGCGCAAGGAGCTGTTCGATCTGCTCCAGCGTCCGCTTGAAGCCCATGAAATCGAGTCGACCGCGTCGGTCGTCGGTCACCCCGTGGGTGACGCCAAGCGCGCCATCAACGAAATGCGTAGCGTGATCGACCTGCTCGCCACGCAGCTCGACCTGCCGCCCGGTCTGCTCTGCTCGCGCCGGTCGATGGAGGAATACGTGATGACGGGCGTATGGCCCGAGGCCCTCGAAGGCTGGCGCCGCGGCGTTCTCCACGAGCGCCTCGCCGGCCTGCTACCCGGCTAGCCCATCCTCACCGCCGAATAAAAAAAGGTCGGTCCCTTACGGGCCCGACCTCTTTTTTATCTGCGAATCGCCACTCTGGTAGGAGCCGATTTAGTTGAACGACGCGCCGAACGTGATCATGAACGCACGCGGCTGCAGCAAGCCGTAGGTCGGCGAGCTGGTGTACAGCGAACCCTGCGCGGTCGCGAGGAACTGCGCCGAGCTGACATACGAGAACGCCTTGCGATCGGTCAGGTTGCTCACGTTGACCTTGATGTACGGGGTCTTCAGGGCATCCCAGTCGCTGAAGCGATAGCCACCGGCCAGGTTGAACTGCGTAAAGCCGCCGACGCGCTCGGTGTTGAGGTAATCACCGTACAGCGAGCTGGTGACGCGAGCCGACAACGTTGCCCAGATATGCGAGCTGTCGTCGTAGCCGATGCTCACGTTGCCGATGTTGCGGGCGGTATCCGGCATGGTCTTGCCATTGGCCGGGTAGATGCCGTCGCCGCCGCCGTCAATGTTGCCGACGATCTTGGCCTGGGTGTACGTGTACGAGGCATACGCCGTCCAGTCCTGGCTCAGCTTGTAGCTGGCTTCGGAGCTGAAGCCCTGCATGTGCATGCGCTTGATCGACGTGTAGTACGTGTAACCGGTGGTCTCGTCGAACGCGCTTTCCTGCTTGTTGTTGTAGTTGCTGCGGTAGACGTCGGCACTGACCGAGAGCGCGTCACCGTAGAAACGCCAGCCGAGATCCGTGTTCCACGCCGTTTCCGGCGCATTCGCGGCCTGCTGGTTCGCCAGCGAGTTCAACAACAGCACGGTGTTCGGCGGCGCGCGGAAGGTCTTGCCGCTGCCGAGGTAGAACTGGTTCTGTTCGTCCATCTGGAACTTGACGCCAGCGGTCGGCAATACCTTGTGCCAGTTCTTGTCGACGTCGGTGGTGAACTGCTGCTTCGTTGCCGCACCGGCGATCGAGCCCGGGTATTCCTGCGCGAAGCCCGTGCGGTTCGTCCACAGGTAGCTCACGCCCGCGGTGAAGGTCCAGTAATCGTTCGGCGTCCAGTTGTCGGTGACGAAGCCCTTCTTGATCTCGGTATTCGTGTACTCGTTGTAGACCTTCTGGCCGAGGCCGCTGTTCGGATAAAGCACGAAGGCGTCGTCGCCCCAGATCGAGGCCGGCGTGCCCTGGTTGTTCACCAGGCCGTAGAGGTCAGACTGGCTCTTGCGCGAACGCTCGTACCACACGCCGTATTCGAGGCTGTTGTCCTGGCCTAGGTCCTGGTTGAACTTGGCGATGATGCCCGGACGATAGGTCAGCGCGGCGGAGTACGAATAGACGACGCCCTTGTCGTTCGCGTTGACGACGCCGTTGTTGTTGACGTCCTGGTTGGCGTAGCCGAAGCGGTCCGCACCGGTCGGGCTCTCGTTCACCGTCGCACCGGCACCGCCGCCGCCATTGCCGTACCAGAAGTAAGGCACGACGGAGAGGCGCAGGCTGTCGCTGAACTTGAACTCGCCGTCGAGGCTGGCCATGTAGCTCTTGAACGGGTTGGTGCGCAGGCCGTAGTAGTACGTGTTGTTGTTGATCGCGGCGGTCGAGCTACCCGGCATCCAGGTGTTCAGATAGTCGTAGTGGTAGCCGTTCTGCGCCACCTGGGCCTTGGTCAGCGAACGATAGTTGATGTTGTTTTCGCGGTTGTACTGCAGGGAAGCGCTGATCGAGTTGTTATCGTCGATCGTCCAGACCGACTTGCCGTCGACCTTGGTCACTTCCATGTCGCCCGGGCCACGCCACTTGTCGGCGGTGTTCCGCGAGTACGAGATCCACGAACGTACTGGACCGGTATCGCCGGTGTTGAGGCGGATGAACGTGCGACGGTAATCGTTGTTACCAAGGCTCTGGGTGAAATCCACGCCGGCCTTGTGCGAGGGATCGATCGTCGCCCAGCCGATGTGACCACCGCTGGCGCCGGAATCGGGCATGTCGATATCCGGGATGCCCTGGAGCACCGTGATGTCGCCCATGTTCTCGCTGTCGCCGTATTCGGTCGCGTACACGGAGTAGCTGCCCGAGTCGGTGATCGGCGCGCCGTTGAGCGTCATGCCGATGTCCGACGAGTCGAAGCCGCGAATCGAGTAGTGGCCGTTGGCCAGGCCCGTGACGTCATCCGTCGCGGCATTCACACCCGGGATCGAGCCGATCATCTGGGTGAAGTTCGCGCCCGGCGATGCCTTGACGATGGCGTCGCGCGTGATCGTCGAAACCGCCTTGGCGGCCGTCTGCACCGACATCAGGCCAGCGCCGAGGGTCAGGCTCGATGCCTGCACCTGCACACTGCTCATCTGCTGCACGCGACGGGTGTCGTTGGACGTCGTCGTGTTCGAGGTGCTCGAAGCGCTGCGCTGCGCGGGCGCCTGTGTCGTCGTCGAGGTATCGGCCTGGCCCGTTGCATCCTGTGCCCAGACCGAAGCGGCGGTCATCGAAAAGACAACGGCAATCGCCATGGAGAGGTGGTTTCTTTTCACTGGAGTTTCCTGAGTTACAAGGGTTGAATCGTTGTCCGCAGTTAACCGGTCGACACTATCTTTCGATAATCGAAGGCTTATGCGATTTTTACTGTCATTTCCGCGCAATACTTGCTGTCATACGCAAGTTCACACGCTTTCCCTGGGCATAAAAAAGCCCAGTCGACGTTGACCGGGCGAATATTGCGAAATCGGTTTTTAATTACGAGCAATCGCGAGAAATAATGCCTTTCTACTCACTTCCCCAGAATATTCTCATGCGTATTTTACAGGATATTTACAAGGACGCTATTAGCTCGGATCACTCGCGTGATTAATGCCCTGGCTCAGCGCGTCGTGCGCTCCTCACCTTTGAAGGCGATCAGAAACTCGTCGGACGACACGTAGTCGGAAACCGCGCGCAAAGCGGCTGCCGCTTCGCTGCCCAGAACCCTGTCGACCTGGGCGTTGGCGACGGCCCAATGCGTCAGCGCCCGATGCAACAGATCCGTCCCTTCGGTGGTCAGCCTGGCGCGCTTGGCGCGTTTGTCCGAGGCATCCGGAAACAGCTCGACCAGACCGTCCCTGATCAATGGCCGTAGCGCATGGGTCACCGCGGATATCTGCAGCGCGAGCTTCGTTGCGAGGTCCTGCAAGGTGGGCACCTGTCCTTCGTTGGCGGCGGCAAGACGCTCGATCTCCGCCAACAGTCCAATCTGGGTTGCCTTCAGCCCAACCGGCGCGAGCGCCTCGTCGTAGAGGCTCCCGAGGCGTCGTCCAGCCCGCCTGACGGCCGTATTCGTGCAAGCGATGGCAAGGAAGGCGCTCAGGTCCGCGGCGGCCTTATTCGTCTCAGTGGGGCTCGCAGCTTTTTTTAGCGATTTCGGCATGACGTAAGGATCGTTGAGCACTGAAGCATTGACAAGGCGCCATCCTACGCCTATAAGGTTGAGCCCTCAACATACTGCTTGAGCCCTCAACTTAGATACGTGGAATTATGAACATGTCCTCTTCCAGGAAAACCGCTGTCGTCACGGGCGCGTCGTCGGGTATCGGTGCCGTCTACGCCCAACGCCTGGCCGCCCGTGGCTACGACCTCGTCCTCGTCGCCCGTCGTGCGGATCGCCTTGCCGCCCTCGCCGAACAGCTCACCAAGGCCCACGGTGTCGACGTCCGGGTCCTTGCCGCCGACCTCGAAAAGGATGCGGACGTCGCCCGGGTGGAAACCCTGCTCAAGGAAGACAGCAGCGTAGCCATGCTGGTCAACAACGCGGGCCTCGCCCGACTTCGTCCCCTGCTCGAGACATCCGCGGACGATGCACACTCGCAGGTGGCCCTGAACATCACCGCGCTCACGCGCCTGACGCAGGCCATCCTGCCGGCGTTCGTCGCACGTAATGCCGGCACCCTCATCAACGTGGCCTCGGTGCTCGCGGTGCATTCGCTGCCCATCAGCGCCGTCTACAGCGGCAGCAAGGCCTACGTATTCGCCTTTACCCGCGGCCTGCAGGATGAGCTGGAGACGACGGGTGTCACGGTCCAACTGGTGCTCCCGGCCGCCACGGCGACCGAGATCTGGTCGGAGGAGGTCTCGGGCATCCCGCTTTCCGCCCTCCGGAAGGAATCCATCATGAGTGCCGAGGACATGGTCGACGCCGCGCTCACCGGGCTGGACAACGGTGAAACCATCACCTGGCCGTCCGTTGCCGACGAAGGTCTGTGGACGGCGTACGACGCCGCGCGCTCCTCTTTGTTCGCAGCGACGCAAACCGGCATGCCTGCGCCGCGCTACCTCGAGGCATAACGCCTGCTAACATCGTAACGACACGCTCCACCTTTCGTCGTCAACAGAACCGCGCCTTGTGCCGATGGCGCAAGGCGCTTTTCGTGAAACCTCATCGATTGGGCGACATCGCGGCCTTCGTGGCCGTCGTAAAAGCGGGAAGCCTCACCGGCGCCACAGCGTCGCTCGAGCTGACACGCTCGGCTATCGGCAAGAGCATCGTCCGCCTGGAAACCCAGCTCGGTGTACGCCTGCTCAACCGCACCACGCGCCGACTGAGCCTGACCGACGAAGGCGCCGTGGTCTACGCGCGCTGGCGACAGATCCTGGACGAGCTGGAAGACGTGGACGCCACCATGGCGCTCCGCCGTAGCGAGCCCACTGGCACCCTGAAATTCCTGATGCCACCGACGTTCGGGCAACGTCATGTCCTGCCCGTGCTCAACGACTACCTCAGGCAATGGCCAGGACTTCGTGCGGAGCTCTGGTTCACCGATCGCTTCGTCGACCTGGTCGAGGACGGCTTCGACCTGGCGATACGGATCGGTGCGCCCAAGGAAGATTCGCAAATGCTCACGCGCACCGTGGCATGGCGGCAATTCATCGTCTGCGCGTCGCCCGATTACCTGGCGAAGCGCGGCACGCCGCAGACACCACACGAGCTCATCGATCACGACACGATCATGTACGCCGTCGGCGAACAACCGCGGCCGTGGCGCCTCCACACGGACGACGGTCCCCATGCGTACGAGGGGCCCGCACGCCTGGACATCGACAGCTATGAAGTCATGCGCGAACTGGCCCTGGCCGGGTTCGGCCTGACCTTCCTGCCCAACTACCTTCTTGCCGACGAATTGCGCGCCGGAACGCTCGTCGAAGTGCTCCGCGACCATCGACCGCCGCCCGATCCCATCCGGCTGGTGTATCCGAGCAGGCGCCACCTCGCGCCTCGCACCCGCGCATTCATCGACCTGCTCGCACAGCGCTGGGAATCCGCGGCGCCCTGGGACGACTGACCGTCGCCGACACTTCGCTATTGGGGATTCGCAGGCCCGGATGAAGGTCGTCTGAGGTGGTATATCCGGCGTGCGCATCGGCAGACACTGCCGCATCGCAACTTCCCGGCACCCCACGCCATGAAAACCTCCATCCCTGCCACGCGCCCCAACCTTCTGATGACGTGCACGCTTTTCGCCGCGATCCTGGTGGCCGGCTGCCATGCCACCACCGACGCACGGTGGACGACGGCCAACGACACCGTCTATCGCTGGGAGCACGCCATGCCGACCTTGCCCGTGGAGGTTCGCGGCCAGCTACCCAACGTCTCCAACGCGCAGATGGCCCAGGCTATCCCTCGTGCACTTCCCGCTCGTCAGCCAGCCGACCAGACCGCTGCGCGACTCGTCGTCGATGCCGGCAGCGACCTTGCGCCAGCCAACGACGCGTATTGCGCAGCCGCGGCGCCCGCACCGATCGGCACGACCTCCCGTACGCCCCTGGCACTCACCCTGGCGCTCTGCGACGGAACGCGTCTGGTTGCCTCATCGCGTTCGCAGGTCGCCCCCGGCAAGACCAACGTCGACGACCTCCCCCGCCAGATCGACCACCTGAAGAACCTGATGCTCATCGGGATCGACGAGAGCCCCGCCCAGTACGTCCACATCCAGGGCTGACGCGCGGCGTTTTCGATCACTCGATAAGGGGACGGCGTTGATCGCCTTAAACAAACCCTGGCTTGCCGACTTTCTCGCGGGAGAGCGGCAGGCCTGGATCTTCGTGTTCAAGTGTCTGCTCGCGTTCTATATCGCCGCCTGGCTGGCGATGCTGCTTCAGCTCGAACAACCGGCGACGTCGATGGTCACGGTAGGCCTGGTGATGCACCCGCAAAGCGGTATGGTGCGCGCGAAGGGCTTCTATCGCGCGATCGGCAACGTCGCCGGAAGCCTCTGCGCGCTCGTGCTCATCGCGGCGTTCGCCCAGCAGCGCGAGTTGTTCCTTCTCGCGCTGTCCTTGTGGGTCGCTGGCTGCGCGGGCGGCGCGATGAAGTACCGCAACTTCATGTCTTACGGGTTCGTACTGTCGGGCTACACCGCGGCGATCGTGGCGCTTCCAGCGATCAGTGACCCCTACAACGTGTTCGACGCCGCGATGATGCGCGTGAGCGAGGTCCTGCTCGGCGTGATCGTGGCGGGCGTGGTCAGCGACGTGATCTTCCCCGATCGGCTCGGTGACGTCCTTCGCCGCAGCAGGCGCGGACACTTCGCGCAGTTCGTCGCGATGGCCAGTGAGCCCCTGGATGGCTCGACGCCTCGTTCCCGGATGGAACGCGCGCACTTGCAGTTCGTCCGTTCGGCGGTACAGATCGAGGACCTCAGGTCGTCGGTCGTCTTCGAAGACCCGGACACGCGCGCGCACAGCCGTCGCATGCAATTGCACAACCTGCGGTACATGGCTGCCGCGACGACGTTCCAGTCGATCTATCACCTGATCGACCGCCTGCGCCGACAGAGTCACCCAGATACGGCGGACGCGCTCGTCCGACTTTATGACCCGATCGGGGAGGCACTCTCTGCAGGTCCGACCGACGCGCCCGAACCCAAGGCGCTGGCCGAACGAATCGCCGCGTGCGAAGCGCTGCTGCCGGCGTTGGCGAGCGAGGTGCGCAACGCTTTTCGGAACGACCTGGACCTGCAGATGGAGTTCGACGGTGGGGCCACGCTGGTTCGCCGGTTCGCGAGCGAGTTGCACGACCTCATCATGCTTGAAGCCACCCTGCGCAAACCTCAGGGACGCCTTGTGGACGGTGTCGAGCATGTGGGTTTCAAGCGGTCCAACGATCACGTCGCGCCCTTGATCACCGCGCTACGAGGCTTTCTCGCACTGGCCGTACTGAGTCTGTTCTGGATCGACACCAGCTGGGCCTCCGGTCCCAGTGCGCTGCTGACCGCCTCGTATTTCTGCGGTTTGCTGGCCACCTCGCCCTCGCCGGTATCCGCCGCGATCAACATCTCGATCGGCTACGCGCTCGGTATGTCCGCGGCCTTCATCGTGGCGTTCTGCCTGATGCCGGGCAGCGATGGCTTCACCATGCTGATCCTGGCGTCCCTGCCCCTGATGGCGATCGGCCCGTATCTGCTCACACGCAACGCGACCCTTCCAGGCATGGGCACCGGCTACGTGATGAGCTTCGCAGGCATCCTCGCCCTGAAGAACCCGATGGTCTACAACCCCGAACAGTTCCTCAACGATGCGATCGCGTCGTGGTTCGGCGTGGTCGCCTGTGGCGTCGCGTTCATGCTCATTCCCACGGTCATCGGGACGGCATGGCTGCGTCGTCGCCAGCTGCGAAAACTGCGGCAGCAGGTCACCTTCGCCGCCTCATCGCCCCTGGCCGGCCTGCTCTACGAGACCGAAAGCGCCAATCGCGATCTCCTCCACCAGATCGTCCAGCACACCCGATCCGATAGCGACGAGATGCGACACCTGCTGACCTGGGACCTCGCCGTCCACGAATGCGTGCGCGCGATTATCGAATTGCGACAGGACATGCAGCACGCCGAGCTTCCCCCGCCTCTGAAGGACATCATGCAGCGTTCCGTCGATGCCCTTGCCGAACTCTACGACGCACCGGATGCGCAGCGCTGGCAGGAGGCCGACCGGACCGTCGGGCATGCGATCACGTTGACCGCCCAGGCATTGCCGCGGGCCCAGGCGAGTTGTCGTCCGCCCCTGGCCCATCTGCTGCAGCTTCGCGCGGCGCTTCGCGACGACGAATCCGCCCTCGCTCCATTCATCGCCCGACACCCGGAGCCCGCGCATGCCACGTGAAGTCGATTTCGCCGGCGCGACCGTCCCCGGCCTCCTGCTGGTGTACCTCGGCTGCCTGCTCGTGCAGTGGGTCATCGACACGGTCGCCGGGCGCTACGGCCTGTATCGCCATGTCTGGCATCCGCCCCTGTTCCGGGTCGCCCTGTTCGCCTGCCTGTTCAGTGCGATCGGTCTGCTGTTGTATCCCTGAGTACCCCGATGAAGCCCGCTCTCCAGTCATTGCTCCGCCTCGGCCTCACCGCCGCCATCGTGATCCTCTCCTTGTTCCTCGGGCGCGGTTTGTGGAATCACTACATGTATTCCCCGTGGACGCGCGATGCGCGCATGCGCGCCGAGGTGGTACGCATCGCGCCGGATGTCTCCGGCCTCGTCATCCGCGTTGCGGTGGTCGACAACCAGGAAGTCAGGAAGGGCGAAGTCCTGTACGAGATCGATCCCGCGCGCTTCCGCTTCGCCTTGCAACAGGCCGAGGCCAGCCTTACCGCCGCCAAGGCCAACGCCCGTGCCGCCGGCGCCAATATCGATGCCGTGCTCGCCAGCGCCGAGGCACGGAAGACCGAGTACGACATGCGCCAGGAGCAGGCCACGCGTCGCCAGGCCCTGGCGGATGTCGTACCCAAGGAGGAGCGAAACAACGCGAAGTCGGTTGCCGATTCGGCGATGGCCGCTTGGCACGAGGCCCAGGCCAGCGGTCACCAGGCCGGCGCCGCGCGTGAACAGGCCCTGGCCGCCGTCGCCCTCGCGCAAGTGGCTACCGACACCGCGAAGCTGGATCTGGAACGGACCCAGGTGCGCGCACCGGTCGACGGCTACGTGACCAACCTCACTGTACGGACCGGCGACTACGCCGCCAGCGGCAACGCGTCCATGGCGCTGATCGACCGGCACGGTTATTACGTCTATGGCTACTTCGAAGAAACCAAGCTGCCACGTCTGCACGTGGGCGATCCGGTCGACATTCGGCTCATGAGCGGCGGCGCCCACGTCGGTGGTCGCATCACGGGCTTTGCCCGCGGCATCACCGACCGCGACAACCCGACCGGAAGCGACCTCCTGGCCGACGTGAATCCCACATTCACCTGGGTGCGCCTGGCGCAACGCGTGCCCGTACGCATCGCCATCGACGAGGCCAGCGTGCCACGAGGTGTGATCCTGGCCGCCGGCATGACCGCCACGGTCACAGCAAGCCCCCTGTAGGAGCCGATTCATCGGCGATCCCGCGACAGCGGGCCCGCTCACGTCTTGGTTGCGACATCCCAAGTGCCACCCTTGGCGACACCAAAAACCCCTGCTAAGATCAGCAGCTAGTGGGGCCTTAGCTCAGCCGGGAGAGCGCGTCGTTCGCAATGACGAGGTCGGGGGTTCGATCCCCCCAGGCTCCACCACTTATCGAACACACTGAAGCCTCGAAGACCGCCGGTCCTCGAGGTTTTTTTGTGGCCGAGGTGGAGCAGCTCTTTGTAAGAGCAGCTCTTTGTGGGAGCCGATTCATCGGCGATAGCCAGGTCGCGGCAAGCCCCATCGCCGGCATAGCCGGCTCCTACACAGAGCGGCTCAGCCCCGGCAACCTGCCAGGAGATCGAGCTGCGGCTCGTACACCGTCGTGCGCGTATCGAAGAAACCCAGCAACGTATGGAACACGTTGTCCTGGCTCGCTGGCTGCGTGCGCCGCTGCGCCATGCAATCCAGGCGTACTCCCGCATCACGCACCCAGCCCGGTGACAGCCACAACAACATCGGGATGTGCTTCTGCTGGCTGGGCGCCTTGTCCCAGTCCGCGCCGTGCAGATAGATGTCGTTCTCGCCCAGCGATTCGCCGTGGTCGGAGAGGTACATCATCGCGCTGTCGGTCTCGGGGTCCGCCTTGAGTGCATCGACGACCTCACCGAGGATGTGGTCGGTGTAGAGGATCGTGTTGTCGTAACTGGCAACCGCCTGGGCATAGGTGCAGGTCTGCACCTCGGCGGTATCGCAGCCCGGCTTGAACGCATTGAAGGCCGCCGGATAACGCTGGAAATACGCCGGTCCATGGCTGCCCTTGATGTGCAACACCAGCAACGCGGGCGAGCGCATCTTCGCCAGGCGCGCCGGCAGGTCGGCGATCAGCACGTCGTCCTGGCAACCGTTGGCATCGCACAGGCCGTCGATCCTCGCAGCCGTGAGGTCGTCGTTAGGCACGCGCAGGCAGACGTCCTTGCAGCCCTCGTCGTTGTCGCGCCAGTACACGTCCACGCCAGCATGCTGCAGGACATCCAGCGCATTCCAGTGTGCCTTGGCCACCGGCTTGTCGAACTTCGCACGGGTCATGTTCGAGAACATGCACGGAACCGATACCGTGGTTGCCGTGCCGCACGACCACGCGTCGCTGAAGTAGATGGCGCCCGCCCGTTTCATCTCGGGATTGGTCTCGCGTGCATAGCCCTGCAACGACTGGTTCTCCGCTCGCGCCGTCTCGCCCACCACGAAGACGACGACACGCTTGCGGGCTGCCATGGCCGCATTGGGCGCCAGCGCGGCATCCGTACCGATCGGCGTCATCGTCTTCTTCGGACGGAAGACGTCGCGCTGCAGGTAGTGGAATGTGCCACTCAGCGCTGCATACGGATTGAACACCTCGTACATCGGGCGGTGATTGCGCTCGAAGTAAACGTAGTTACGGCCGGTGAGCAGGGGCGGCACGAGCAACAGCGCGGCAGCACCAACCACGATGGCCGTACGCCAGCGCAGACTCCGCCACGTCGGCATGAAACGAACAGGTACCAGCAGGACAAGAATGGCTGGCAATACGCCGAACAGCGCGATCCAGCCGACGGACGCGGTGGTGATCAGCGCCATCGCTTCGGCACGCGTCGTCTCGAAAATGCTCTGGATGATTTCTTCGTTCAGGCGTGCACCGAACGTCTGCTCGTAATACGCGCTCGCCGCCGAGACCAGGATCAGCAGGGCGAGCAAGCCCTTGCCGATCCGCGGCCACAGGGCCAACGCGAGGGTCAGGACGAGGTTGCCGATCAACCGACAATAAACGGTCACACTCAGGGCCCAGAATCCGGGCAACCCCTGGGAAGCCGCCAGGGCCTCGTGCACCTCGGGCCACAGGGTGCGATTGAGTGCGACGAGAATATAAACGGCAACGATAGCGCCCAGCGCCCAGGCGGGCAGCGCCCACTTCGCACGGCCTGACGCCGGGCGGTCTTGAATGATCATCCAGCATCCTGTGCGGCTCGACACGATCGCGAGCCCTTTGAAGCCGTGAAATCTACAGTAGAGCTGTCGTTGGCTCAAACGGACGCTGGCGGACCTCAGGCCGTACTAAGCTTGCGCTAAGCCGCCGGCGCCTCTGCGTGCCGGGCGAACATATCCACGAGGCTCCCGGGAGTCCCGCCGCCGAACATCAGCTCGCTCAATGCCTTTGCCTCGGTAGCCGCGACAGCGCTTCGGGGAAACAATGCCGTCTCGTACGCCAGGAGCGCCGCCTCGACATCGTCGGGACGGGCGGCCAGCGCCTTGCCCAGTTCCGCGCCGTCATACATGGCCAGATTGGCCCCCTCGCCCGACGGCATCATCAAGTGCGCCGCATCGCCGATCAGCGTCACCCCGGGAATACGGGGCCAACGATGCTCGCTGGGGAGTGCGTGGATCGGACGGGGCACCGGCGCCGTGTCGCTCCCGGTGACGAGCGCCTTCAACGGCGGCGCCCAGTCATCGAACTCTTTCGCGACCGCCGCCAGGGCTAGCGTCGCGTCGTCGAAGTCGATGCCGGCGAGCCAACTTTCCGGCTTGCTCAACGCCACGTAGGTATGCAGCACGGCGTCGGGCTCGCGGTGGGCCAGGATCCCCTTCCCCGGTGCCAGTGCGAAGAACGCACCGCCGCCCACGGCTTGCGCGCTCGCCGCGTGACGAACATCGGCATCGTGCAGGTAGGTCTCGACGAACGATATGCCGACGTACGCGGGCCTCGCATCCGACAGCAGGCGACGCACCTTCGACCACGCGCCATCGGCACCCACCAGCAGATCGGTCGTTGCGGTCGAGCCGTCGTCGAAGGTGAGTACGTGCCGGCCGCCACCGAGCGGCGACACCGATACGAGTTTATGGCCCCAGCGAATGCTTCCGGCGGGAAGCGACTCGATGAGTACGCGACGTAACCCGCCTCTGGGCACCTCGGGTCGACCGCCCGTCCCATCGTCCGGCTGGTCGAAAAGAAGCCGCCCATCCTTGTCGAATCCCCGGGTGGCCTGCCCTCCGGGGTGAATGAGCGAAAGGAATTCGTCGAACACGCCAGCCGCCTTGAGAGCCACCTGCCCGTTTTCCCGATGGATATCGAGCATCCCTCCCTGCGCCCGCGCGTCGGGCGACGCCTCCGCTTCGTACACCGTCGCAGGGATGCCGTGTACGTGGAGGACGCGTGCGAGGGTCAAGCCGCCGAGGCCGGCTCCGACGATAGCGATGGAAGATGTCATCGAGATTCCTGAGTTATCGGCGTCGCTGGAACGCCATTCCAGTAGATTGGAACATCGTTCCATTTCTGTCAACATGGAGCATGGCCAAGAAACCCCCTGCTCCACCCAGGCGTGAAGGATCGCTTTCGCGGGACCGCATCATCGAAGCGGCGATCGTGCTGCTCGACGAAGCCGGCGAAAGCGGACTGACCTTCCGCGCCCTCGCCGAACGACTCGTCACCGGTCCTGGTGCGATCTACTGGCATATCGCCAACAAGGGCGAGCTCCTCATCGCTGCCTGTGATGCCATCGTCGCTCGCGCGATGAGCGAGGCGCGGCTCGATGCATCACCCGAAGCCTCCATTCGCGCGATCGCCCTGGGCATGTTCGACGCTATCGACGAGCATCCGTGGGTCGGTTCGGCGCTCACTCATGCGCCAGGTCAGTTGCCGGCGGTGCGCCTCCTCGAGCGACTGGGCCGGTCACTTCGTGAGCTGGGTGTGCGACGGGAACGCGAATGGACGACCGTATCCGCCTTGCTGAGCTACGTCCTTGGCGTCGGCGCGCAGAACGCAGCGAACCGACAGTTCGCCTTTGCCGAAGGACTCGAGCGGGATAGCTTTCTCGCCTCGGTGTCGACCGCATGGTCCGAACTCGATGCCGCGGAATATCCTTTCGCCCGCAGTATCGCCGCTCAACTGAGCGATCACGACGATCGCGAGGACTTCCTCGCAGGTATCGACCTCATTCTCGGCGGCATCCACGCGCTGACATAGCCATTCATCTGCCAGCCAGCTACCAAGCTCGATTCCGCGTAGCCTTTCGCCGTCCCCGTTGTCGGTAGACCGTCCCATGACTGATCCTCTGCATCCGCCCCATGATCGGGCGGCGCTTCCGCTCGCCCCCGCTTTGGACCCTGCACTCGCGCAGGCTCACATGCCAAGCCGATTGCCCCGACTTCGCAGGCGACTGGTCGCCTCGACGTTGATCGCCATGGCGCTTGCGGCCGTCGTCGCGGTGATCGCTTACGGGCTGACGCGACTCATCGCCCTGGTCACGCAAGTGGCTTTCTTCGGGCGGTGGAGCACGGCGTGGGTGAGTCCTGCCGTCAACCAGCGCGGCGTTTGGGTGATCGTCATTCCCTTGATCGGCGGTCTCATCGTCGGCCTGATGGCGCGATGGGGTTCTCGTGCCATCCGCGGACACGGTATTCCCGAGGCGATGGAGCAAGTGCTCACCAATGAAAGTCGCATTGCCGCGCGCATGATCTGGCTGAAGCCCTTGTCCTCGGCGGTGGCGATCGGCACCGGCGGCCCCTTCGGTGCGGAAGGACCGATCATCGCAACGGGCGGCGCGCTCGGATCCTATGTCGGGCAGCTGCTTCCCGTGACGGCCGACGAGCGCAAGACCTTGCTCGCGGCCGGCGCCGCCGCCGGCATGGCGGCGATCTTCGCGGCGCCCCTGGCGGCCGTGCTACTGAGCATCGAGCTGCTGCTGTTCGAGCGTCGTGCACGATCGCTCGTGCCGGTGGCGATGGCTGCGGCGACGGGCGCAGCGGTGCGCTTCGCGCTCGAAGGACCCGGACCGGTGTTTCCCATGGCCGCCCTGGCGCCGGCTTCGTTCGTCGCCTTGTCGTTCTATACGCTACTGGGCCTCGTCTTCGGCGTGGCAGGCGTGGCGGTGACCCGCCTTGTCTATGGCCTGGAAGATGCCTTCGAGAAGCTGCCGATCCATTGGATGTGGTGGCCCGCGATCGGCGGACTCGCGGTCGGACTTGTCGGCTACCTCGTGCCTTCGACCCTCGGCGTAGGCTACGAGAACATCGTCGCCGTCATCGGCGGCCACCTGACCGTGGGCGCGCTGGCGATCCTTGCTTTGGCCAAGCTGGTGTCATGGTCGATCGCGCTGGGCAGCGGGACATCCGGCGGCACACTCGCGCCACTGTTCACCATCGGCGGCGCGCTGGGCGGCCTGCTCGGCGTCTGCCTGGCCCACTGGCCGATCACCCAGGTCGACCCGCGCATGGCCGCACTGATCGGCATGGCGGCGCTGTTCGCCAGTGCCTCGCGCGCCATGTTGACGGCTGCCGTCTTCGTTTTCGAAACCACCATGCAGCCACATGCCTTGCTGCCCCTCTTGGCGGCGTGCGTCGCGGCCTATCTGGTCTCGGGACTGATGATGAAGCACACGATCATGACCGAGAAGATCGCGCGGCGCGGTGTCCATGTGCCGACCGACCTCGTCGCGGACCACGCACCCTCACACACGGCACCCCATTGATCGAACGTCAGCGCTCGTCGCGCTCTCGCGCCAGGGCGTGCGTGCGCTCGACAAAATCCGCCTGCAACGGCGTCGGCATCCAGTCGCGCCGGCGCGTCAGCGCGATACGCCGGCGCAGCTCCTTGCCCAGGTCGCCGATCTCGGTCAGCGTGCCCGCGCGATACTCGAAAAGAAACTGATCCCGTGACACCAGGGTGAGCCAGTCCCCCTGCAGCAAGAGACCTCGCGTGACCAGCACCGAACCGCATTCGATACGCAGCCGTGGCGGTGCCACGCCACGGCTGGTGAAGATCTGTTCCCACTTGTTCCGCAGCGGAATGCCAGGTGCTGAAACCACCCACGGGTAGGCCAGCAGATCGGAGAGTTCCAGCTGTTTCTTGTCGCGTAAAGGATGGTCCGCGCGGGCGACTACGACAGGATCGTCATCGAACAGTTCTTCCTGCACCACATCGCGGTGGGGCGCCGGATCGCGGCGAGCGCCGATGATGAGATCAAGATCGCCCTGGCGCAGGCCGGCGAGCAGGTCACGATACGGTGCCTCGACGACTTTCACGGCCGCCGAGACATGCGCCGTGGTGAATCGCGCAAGCAGGTCGGAGAAGAAGATGGCGCGAGCGCTGGGCAGGATGCCTACCGTCACGCGGCCGGCGTCGTCGGTATTCATCGCCCGGATTTCTTCCAGGCCGGCGCGCAATTCCGAAAGCATCAGGCGCGCAAAGCGCACGAAGCGACTTGCTACATCGGTAGGCCGCACGATGCGTCCCACGCGAACGAAAAGATCGGTGCCGAGAATATCCTGCAGTTCGCGTACGGCACGATGCACGGCAGGCTGCGATAAGCCCGTCAACTCCGATGCCTGCACATAGCTGCTGTTGCCCTCGACGGCAATGAGCGCTCGCAGCTGCACCATGGTCACGCGCCGTTCGATGTGCGGCAGCGGTGCCAGACGTGCGGAGCGTCGTACCAGGCGCCCACCATGGGCGAGGTAGTGCAGCGCACGATCGATGCGAAGCATCATCGTGCGCCCGGCGACCGTCGCCGAAACACCGCCTGGCTGCCTGTCCAGCAGGCGCTCACCGAGCACACGCTCCATCTTCGCCACCGCCTGCGCCAAAGCTGGCTGGGACAGGCTGACCTCACGCGCCGCGGCGCTCATGCTGCCCGAGCGGCCCGTGACCAGCAGGGCATCCAGGTGTCTCAGGTTCAGCTGGAAGATCTCATTCACGAGCAATCAATCGCATTTGCTTATAGCCCGATCATAAAACGAAATGGCAAAGCGCGCACTGGGCGGTCACCGTAGAGCCATCCGCCGCTACCGAAAACGGGCATGTCTACAGTCAATACCAAACTCGAAAGGCCCGCCAAGGCACTTATCGACGCGCTCGCCGCCCTCGGCGTGGCCACGATCCACGAGGCACAGGGCCGCAAGGGCCTCATGGCGACGCGCCTTCGCCCGATCTATGCCGGCGCCCGCGTTGCCGGTTCGGCGGTAACGGTTTCCCTGCCTCCCGGCGACAACTGGATGCTGCATGTCGCCATCGAACAACTCCAGGACGGCGACCTGCTTATCGTGGCGCCGACGAGCGACTGCAGCGACGGCTACTTCGGCGACCTGCTCGCCACCTCGGCGATGGCCCGCGGATGTCGCGGTCTCGTTATCGATGCCGGGGTCCGCGATGTTCGTGACCTCACCGCCATGGGCTTTCCGGTCTGGTCGAAGGCGATTTCCGCGCAGGGCACGGTGAAGGAAACCCTGGGATCGGTGAACGTGCCGCTGGTCTGTGGCAATGCTTATGTGCGTCCCGGCGACATCGTCGTGGCCGATGACGATGGCGTCTGCGTGGTTCGTCATGAAGAAGCCGATGACGTCCTCGCGAAGAGTGTGGAGCGCGAAGCCCGCGAAGCGCAGGTCCGCGAGCGACTGAAAAAGGGCGAGCTCGGACTGGATATCTACGCCATGCGCGAGCGCCTTGCGTCCAAGGGACTCGTTTACTCCCCTATTCACGACCAATAAGAATCCCCATGACGATCTTCGATACACACACGCATGTGATCGCTCCCGATACCACCCTGTACCCGACCGACCCGATCGGTGGCCATCAGTCCGAGTGGTCGCAGAAGCGTCCCGCGGATGCGGCGGGCCTGCTCGCGGCGATCGATGGCGCCGGCATCGCCAAGGCGGTCGTCGTACAGGCTTCGACGGTGTATGGCCACGACAACCGCTACGTGGTCGATACCGTACGCGCCCATCCATCGCGTTTCGTCGGCGTCTACTCGATCGATGCGCTCGCGCCCGATGCCGTCCAGCGAATCGATCACTGGCAGTCGGAAGGGCTTTCGGGTTTCCGCCTGTTCACCACCGGCAGCACCATGCCCGGGCAATCGGACTGGCTCGGTCACAAGGATTCCTTTCCGGCCTGGGCACATGCCGAAAAGCGCGGCATTCCCGTCTGCCTGCAGATGACGATGGAGGGGCTCCCTGCCCTGCGCGCGCTATTGGAACGTTTTCCGACGGTGCGGGTATTGCTTGACCATTGCGCGCGGCCGGACCTTTCCGACGGCGCACCGTTTGCGGCAGCCCGGGCATTGTTCGACATCGCGACCTTCCCGGGCGTGTACCTCAAGCTCACCAACCGCACGCTTGCGGCGGCCACTGTCGGCAAGTCGACGCCCCGCGCCTTCCTGGAACGCACGATCGAGACCTTCGGTGCGGGACGGATTGCCTGGGGTTCCAACTTCCCGGCGGCCGAGGGCTCGCTACCGACCCTTGTCGCCACCGCCCACGACGCGCTTGCCAGCCTCTCGCCGCAAGATCGGGCCCTGATCTTCAGCGGCACGGCGGCAGCCATCTATCCGGTGCTGTCGGAGGGTGGCAAGCATGTCTGAGCCGAGCACGATGCGCACCGTGCTTGCCACGTCGGCGCTGACCACGCCGATCAAGAGCGGTGCGCTGACCAGCCCCCGCGTGAGCTTCGACTTTGTCGACGTGTCGCCGGTGCACAAAGCTTTCGCACCGATGGTGCGCGACCAGGCGTTCGATATCTCGGAGCTGGCGATCGTCACCGGCCTGCAGGCGATCGCTTTTGGCCGACCGATCATCCTGCTGCCCGCCGTGGTGGCGTCGCGCTTCCAGCGCGGCTGCCTGATCACCCGGCGCGTCGGTGGTGTGACACCCGACCAACTGGCCGGCCGTCGCATCGGCGTGCGCTCCTATACACAGACCACGGGTATGTGGGTGCGCGCGCAGCTTACCGAAGATTATGGGCTGGCGACCCGCGCCATGCGGTGGCTGACGCGCGATGCCGCCCACGTGGAGCAGTACCGGGACCCGGATTTCATCGAGCACGCCGATGCGGACCTGAGCCTTCTCGACCTCCTGCGTGAGGGCACGATCGACGCGGCCATCCTGGGTAACGACTTGCCCAAGGACGAGGAGTTCGTGCCGGTCATCGCCGATGCCGCTGTAAAGGACAAGGCCTGGTACGAGAAGCACGGCTTCGTGCCGATCAACCACGTGGTCGCGGCGAGCGTGGCTGCCAGCCAGCGCGATCCCGCCGCCTTGCGCGAGGCCTACCGCCTTCTGGTCGTGTCGAAGGCGACACTGCATGGTGAGAGCGGCGAACCGTCACCCTACGCCTTCGGTTTCGACACGTTGCGCGGGCCGGTCGACACCATCGTCGACGCCTGCGTCGAGCAAGGCCTGCTGCCCCGCCGACTGAGCTTTGACGAAGTGTTCGGCCCGGCGCACGCCATACTCGACGGCATGGCCGAATGAACAGCGAAAAGACGCCCTGATGATCAAGACGACCCTCAACATCGCGCCAGCGCCACTGAAGGCGCAACGCCCCTTCTACCAGGACCTCACGTTCCAGGTGGTGGCGGGCATGGTGCTGGGCGTACTCCTGGGTGCGCTGGCGCCAGACATCGGCAAGCAGCTCAAGCCGCTCGGCGACATCTTCATCCGCCTGATCCAGATGGTCGTCGGCCTGATCATCTTCTGCACGGTCACCCACGGCATCGCCAGCGTGCGCGACCTGGGCAAGGTGGCGCGCATCGCGATCAAGGCGATGGTGTACTTCGAGGTGGTCACCAGTATCGCGCTGGTGCTGGGGCTGGTGACGATCAACCTGCTCAAGCCCGGCGTGGGCATGCACATCGATCCCGCCCTGCTTCATACCGGCGTCACCACGGCCAAGGATGGCGCGGCAGCGGTGCCCACCGGCGCCGGCGATTTCCTGGTCAACCTGGTGCCCAACTCCGCGATCGAGGCCTTCGCCAAGGGCGATATCCTGCAGATCCTGGTGTTCTCCGTACTCTTCGCCTGCGGCCTGGCGTCGCTCGGCGAAAAGGCCCAGCCGGTACTGCATGTGGTGGATACAGTGCAGTCCGCCTTGTTCTGGATCATCCGTCAGGTGATGAAGATCGCGCCGATCGCGGCCTTCGGCGCCATCGCCTTTACCGTCGCCCAGTTCGGCCTCGCCACGCTGCTGCCGTTGGGTGCGCTGATCCTCGAGTTCCTGCTCACCTGCGTGCTGTTCTTCGCGCTGGTACTCGCACCGATCTCGGCTTACGCCGGATTCAACCTGCTCAAGCTGATGCGTTACTTCCGCGAAGAACTCGTCCTGGTGCTGGGCACGAGCTCATCGGAAAGCGTCTTTCCACAGCTCACCGCGAAGCTCACCCGGCTCGGCGTCAATGAATCGGTCGTCGGCATGGTCCTGCCTACCGCTTATAGCTTCAATCACGACGGCACCTGCCTGTATTTCGCCGCCGTGGCGGTGTTCCTGGCCCAGGCCACGGGGACCGCGCTCGGCTGGGAACAGCAGCTGGGCCTGCTCGCCATCCTGCTGCTCACGTCGAAGGGAGGTGCCGGCGTTTCCGGCTCCGCTATCGCCGTGCTTACCCTGACCCTGGCTGCCACCAAAACGATTCCGGTGAACAGCATCGCCCTGATCCTGGGCATCCACCGGATCCTCTCGGCCATGTTCGTGTTCACCAACATCGCAGGCAATTGCGTCGCCACCGTGGTCGTCGGTCATTGGGAGAAGGCCGTCAACCGCGAAACACTCAGGCAGGAACTGGATACGGGTTACCAACCCGCCTGATCTGCCACATCGTCCGTACTACATGCCTCGCGAAGTCCCTCGACTCCGCGATCGGGGAGGGATTGCTCAAATGAATCGCACGAGTTACATCGCCACCGCGCTTTGCAGCCTTGCTGCCGCGCTCACGCCAGCACTGGCCTTCGCCCAGAACGTGCCTGCCATCGCCCCTGCGTCGAGTTCATCGGCACCAGACACGACCGATCCCGGCTCGGCAGGCAGGGCCGTGACGCCGAAGGAAGGCTCCAAAGGCCCGTTCGCGGACGTCGGAACCGCCCTGAGAGACAAGGGCATCAAGCTGCGCAGCGCGCTGATCGACCAGTACGCGAACAACACCACCGGTGGCATTTACCAGGGCCATAGCAATGTCGGCCAGTTCAACATCGGCGCCGATTTCGACCTGGACAAGATGATCGGCCTGAGCGGCGGCTCGTTCCACTTCACGGTGTACCGCGACTACGGCGAAAGCCTCAACAAGTACGTCACCGGCACCTTCACCAAACAGCAGTACATCTACAAGAACGAGTTCTACCGCTGGCACCTCGGCCTGTTCGCCTACGAGCAGAAGCTGCTCGACGATAAGCTCGACATCACCGCCGGCCGCCTCGGCACCACGACGTATTACGGTCATCTGGTGACCAACTGCCAGTTCGAGTCCGCCGACACCTGCGGCGAGCCGCGCATCCTCGTGTCCGAGGCCGGTTTCAGCCTGCTCCCGTCGGCGACCTGGGGCCTGAACATCAAGGCCCGGCCGACGCCGCACACGTATATCGAAACCGGTGTCTTCGAAGTCAATCCGACGACATCGGCCAGCAATGGCCTGGATTTTTCGGTCGGCAGCGCTACCGGCGTCACCGTGCCGGTGGAATGGGCCTGGCAAAAGACCGATCCAACGACGACCCGTTTCCCGTTTGAACTCAAGGTTGGCGCCTTCCTGAGTACAGCGCCGCTCACCGACCCGTACTTCAACACGGCAGGACGCTCGAAGGCGCTGTTCGGCGGCACGGCCCGCACGGTGAACAGCAGCCGCGATGGTGTCTACATCATGGGCGACCGTGTCATCTGGCGGCCGAACGATGCGAGCACGCGGAGTTTCAACGTGTTCGGCGGCATCGTCCAGCAGCTCGACGAAGCGGAGATCATGCGCCAGCAGGTGTATGCCGGCTTCGTCTGGACCGCACCGTTTGCCAGCAGGCCGACCGATACGTTCAACTTCTCGATTTCCGAGTTCCAACTCACGCCACGTGAGCGCGAGTTCCTCCGCGACGCACGCGCCAAGAAGGGCGGCCACGGCACCAACGCCGAACACCAGACGGCTTACGAGCTGACCTACGGCTGGCGCGTGGCACGCGGCCTCGAGCTGATGCCGAGCCTGCAGTACATCGTGCATCCGGACAACTCGAGCATCACCAATACCGCGATCTTCCCGAAAAACATGTTCGTCTACGGCGTGAGTCTCAAGATGGATCTGGGCTACATGCTCGGCTTCGACAAGACCGCCGGCGGCGACTGACCCCTCCCCTACGAACGGATCCCCTCATGACGAAGAACACAGCATTGGTAGTCAGCGCGCACTCGGCCGATTTCGTCTGGCGCGCCGGTGGCGCGATCGCGCTGCATGCCGCGGCCGGCTGGGACGTGACCGTCGTCTGCCTCTCGTACGGCGAGCGCGGCGAATCGGCCAAACTCTGGCGCAAGCCCGGCATGACGCTGGAGAAGGTCAAGTCGGAGCGTCAGGTCGAAGCGGAGAACGCCGCGCGACACCTCGGCGTGGCGGATATCCAGTTCTGGGACCTCGGCGACTACCCCATCACCCTGGGCAAGGACGTGCTGTTCCGGTTGGCGGACCTCTACCGCGCCGTACGGCCGAGCTGGGTCATGACGCACTCGCGCCTCGACCCCTACAACGCCGACCATGTGGCGG
The DNA here is from genome assembly GCF_001887595.1 of Luteibacter rhizovicinus DSM 16549. Taxonomy (NCBI): domain Bacteria; kingdom Pseudomonadati; phylum Pseudomonadota; class Gammaproteobacteria; order Lysobacterales; family Rhodanobacteraceae; genus Luteibacter; species Luteibacter rhizovicinus. The sequence goes on along the minus strand of NZ_CP017480.1, from coordinate 3,608,396 downwards.
TGAGCGCCTTCGCCCAGGAGGCGCGCATCGTGGCGCAGGCCCACGGCCACGACCCCGCGACTCCGGTGATCGGCGCACCGCCCGTCTATCTCTTCGAGCCCCACCAGCCCGAACAGTGCAGCTGGAAGCCGGACACGATTCTCAACATCACCGATGCCTGGGACAAGAAGCGCGCCGCCATCGAGTGCATGCAGGGCCAGGAGCACCTGTGGGAGTACTACACGCGGGTGGCGCTGCAGCGCGGTGTCCAGGGCGGCCGCAACTCGGGCACGCCGATGACGTATGGCGAGGCCTATGAGTCGGTGTTTCCGGCCGTGGTCACCACGTTGGGGTAGAGTTTGATTTAATGGTCTGCCGACCGACCGACGAAGGAACGCCGTGAATACCCCTGTCCTGGCTGCCGATCCGCTGGTTCATCCGGTCAGCGACGCTGTCCGCTCCGATATCGTCGAACGGCTTTCGACGATCGAGAGCGAACATGGCGTGCGCGTCCTTTACGCCTGCGAATCGGGTAGCCGCGGGTGGGGCTTCGCCTCGCCCGACAGTGACTATGACGTCCGGTTCATCTATGTCGCACCGTTGTCCCATTACCTTTCGGTCACGCCACACCGTGACGTGATCGAACTGCCGATTTCCGACGAGCTGGACATCAACGGCTGGGACCTGCGCAAGGCACTGGGCCTGCTGAAGCGAGGCAACGCCACGTTGATCGAATGGCTGGATTCCCCGGTGGTCTATCGCGCGGATGCGCTTTTCCTTCAGGAGGTTCGGCGGGTCGCTCGCGATACACACCAGGCCGAGCGCTCCTTCCTTCATTACCTGCACATGGCCAGGAAGAACTACCGCGATTACCTGCGCGGTGACATGGTCAGGCTGAAGAAGTACCTCTACGTCCTTCGGCCGCTGCTCGCGGCGCTCTGGATCGAACAGGGCCGAGGCACCGCGCCGATGCCCTTCCAGCAGTTGGTCGACACGATCGTCACCGGCCCGGCGCTTCGCCTTGCCATCGACAAGCTTCTCGTCATCAAGCGAGCGGCGATGGAGAGCGAGCAAGCCACGCCGATGCCGGCCATCAACGCCTTCGTGGAACGTGAACTCGAGCGCCTCGCCAACGTGTCGCCCGTGGAAAAACACGCCATGGATTTCGCGCTGCTGGACACGCTGTTACGGGAGACCGTGATCCGATGTGATCCCACGATGTCGTGAGCCTGGTCCGATATCACGGCTGTCTCACAGATAGCTAAGCCACCACCTCTTGTGCGTGGCCCGGTATCGCGCATAAGCCTTGGCCATCGGATACAGCACGACAAGCACGGCAAGCCACACGGCGTACGTACCCCAAAGCGACAATCCCCACCCATCCGCACGCAGCCGTGACGGATCGCTCAGGGTGCCGATAAAGTGCGCCGCCGGCACACCGTAGAACTGCGCGATGATCACCGCGAAGGTGTGGGCGAGATAGATATGCAGCAGGTACGAGAGCATCGGCGTACGGCCGAATGCAAGGAACGGTTTTAACAGCCACGCCGGGGCACGCCCCAGCGCGAGGCCGATCAGCGTCGATATCCCGAGCGTGACCAGGACGTAGTCCAGCGAGGGCGGGTACTTCGCCACGGACATCACGGCCAATGGGGTCAAGGACGCATCGGCGGGCACGGTCCACGGCCGCGGATCGCCGTAGAGGTTCGGCAGGCGCAGCACGAAGAACAGCAAAAGTGCCCCGATCGCCAGTAGCGCGAGCGTCCGGCTTCGGTGCGACGGCTCCATCAGGTAGATACCACCGATCCCATAGCCGACACACATCACACCGAACCAGGGCAGCACCGGATAGGCGATGAAACCGAACGGCAGCACACCCGGTTGCATGAGCAGATGCCATGGCAGGCCCCAGGCACCGAGCGTGGCGGCGTCGACGCCGTCGAACAGGTTGTGCCCCGCCACCAGCACGATGCCCAGACCGAGCACCACGCGCCGCGGCAGGTGAACTACTGCGGACATCAGCACCATGCTCAGGCCGATCGCATAGATCACCTGCAGGAAGATCGCCGGACGAAAATCGAAACCGAAGTCGACCACGGTGATTTCGAGGAAGATCAGCCACAGGCCACGGGTGAGCAGGAACCGCGAAAGCGGCCACCCGGTCTTGCCACGATGCGCCTGCAGGAAGATGGATACACCCGAAAGAAGAACGAAGGTCGGCGCGCAGAGATGGGTGACCCATCGTGTCAGGAACAGGGCGACCGAGGTCTTGTCCAGATCCAGCGGATCGAACAGAAAGGCCTGGCGATTGACGAAGTCGCGCGTATGGTCGAGGACCATGAGTGCGATGACCAGCCCGCGCAGCGCGTCGATGAAGTCCAGTCGTGGCAGCGGTGCTGCTGCTGGCGTCTGTGTTTGCTGTTCCACCATCACGAGTGACCTCGGGATCCGACTCAACCGGCCCTTTGTAGCGCCTTCCCCACCCGCCGTGAATCGGTGCAATGGCCTAGGCCAGCTGGCGGCGCACGCTTATCGCTGGGCCGCAAACCGCTGGCGATAGGCTCCCGGGCTCGTTCCGAGTTTGCGCCGGAAGTGATGGCGCATCGTCGTCGCGGAGCCAAGGCCGGTCTGCCCGGCGATCAGCTCGATCGACAGCGTCGAGGCTTCGAGCAGTTCGCGGGCGCGATCGACACGCAAGGCCGTCAACCAGTCCGCCGGCGTCGTGCCCGTGGAGGCCTTGAAGCGACGGATGAAGGAGCGCTCGCTCATCGCGGCCATGGCGGCAAGCGTGGCCAGCGGCAGATCGTCGGCAAGGCGACGGCGCATCGCGTCCATCACGGGGCCAAGCAGATCGCGCTCACGGCTGGCCACGGGCCGCTCGACGAACTGGGCCTGGCCGCCGTCCCGGTGAGGCGGGATGACCAGGCGCCGCGCCACGTGGTTGGCGATAGCAGGGCCCCGATCACGCCGGACCAGATGCAGGCAGAGGTCGAGACCGGCCGCACTACCCGCCGAGGTGAGCACCTGCCCCTCGTCGACATAGAGCACACCCGGATCGACTTCGATGGCCGGGTATCTCTCGCGCATCGCCTCCGCGTAGCGCCAGTGGGTCGTGGCACGGCGTCCGTCGAGCAAGCCCGTCGCCGCGAGCACGAACGACCCCGAGCAGATCGAGAGCAGGCGCGCGCCGCGGGCATGGGCGCGACGAAGTGCATCCAGCACGACCGAAGGCACCGCCTCGTCGACACCCTTCCAACCGGGAATAACGATGGTCCCGGCCGCGTCGAGACGATCGAGATTCCCATCGGGCCGGACCCGGACACCGTGCTGACCGCGGATATCGCCGCCTTCCACCGCACAGGTCTCGAAGCGATACCAGTCGTCGCCCAGTTCCGGCCGGGCCAGGCCGAAGACCTCGGCGGCACTGGCGAACTCGAACATGCACAGGCCGTCGTAGAGCAGTGCGACGACGAGCGCGTTCGGCGGACCGGGCTGACTTGTCATGATTTGATCGCATGATGGCGTTCTCGCCACTATGCCGGTCGGCGGCGATCGGGACAATGGCTTGCACATCCACCGCCACGAGAGCCGTCATGTCCAACGCCGTCGTCCGTGTTCCCGCTGCCGCCTCCGATCTCGCCGTCGCCCGCTTCGAGTCCGAACTCGCGTTTGAAACCGATTGCTGGGACACGCACGAGGCGCTCGCCAGTGACCATCCTGGGTTCGTGCTGCTCGATGTCCGCAGCCCGGCCCTGTTCGCCAGGGGCCACGTGCCCGGAGCGATCAACCTGCCGCACGGCAAGATCATCGCGTCACGCATGGCGGCGTGGCCCGGGTCGACGCTGTTCGTGACGTATTGCGCCGGCCCGCATTGCAACGGCGCCGCTCGTGCTGCGGCGAAGCTGGCTCGTCTCGGACGCCCCGTGAAGATCATGGCCGGTGGCATGACCGGATGGATGGACGAGGGTTTCGAGGTCACGCGGGAAGCTGAATACACCGCGTGAGTCCTACACAAAACGTCAACACGAAATAGCCAGACTTGCCGATTATGAGCATCGTCATCGGCAGGTCCCACGGATGAGCACGGATGCATCGTTGATGCATTCGTTGCTCGAATATGCGTTCTTCTACCCATGGATCATGTCGCTGCTCTGGATGAGCGGCGGGCTGGTCTACTTCTTCCGCATCGAGCGCCGTAAAGGCGATCGCGAAAGCCCACCCCAGCTCGACCACTACCCGTTCGTCACCCTCATCGTGCCGTGCTTCAACGAGGGCGAGCAGGTGCGCGAGACCATTGCGCACCTCGCCAGCCAGCGCTGGCCCGACTTTGAAATCATCGCGGTGAACGACGGTTCCGGCGACGACACCGGGCCCCTCCTCGATGCCCTGATGCGCGAGCAACCACGCTTGCGTGTCCTCCACCTGGAGACCAACCAGGGCAAGGCCATGGCCTTGCGTGCCGCCGCGCTTGCGGCCCATGGCGAATACATCGTCTGTGTCGACGGCGATGCCCTGCTCGATGACTACGCCACGCACTGGCTGGTCTGGCAGCTCCTGCGCAACGTCCGTGTCGGTGCCGTGACCGGCAACCCGCGTATCCGCAATCGCTCGACCCTGCTGGGCAAACTGCAGGTGGGCGAGTTCTCGTCGATCATTGGCCTGATAAAGCGCGCGCAGAGTGTCTACGGAAGGATCTTCACGGTGTCGGGCGTGATCGCCGCGTTTCGCCGGAGCGCCCTGCACGACATCGGTTACTGGCACACCGACATGGTCACCGAAGACATCGACGTGAGCTGGCGGCTGCATATGAACGCATGGGAAGTCCGCTACGAGCCTAACGCCCTGTGCTGGATACTTATGCCGGAGACCTTGCGCGGCCTATGGCGGCAGCGCCTGCGCTGGGCGCAGGGCGGCTCCGAAGTCCTCCTGCGATATGCCCGCAACCTCCTGCGCTGGCGGCACCGCCGCATGTGGCCGCTGGCCATCGAATACCTGCTCAGCCTGGTCTGGTCGTACGTCATGGCCGCGATCATCGTGCTGTGGGCCGTCGGCAAGCTCGTCGATGTGCCGCCCCCCTTCCACGTCGAATCGCTGTTCCCGCAATGGCACGGCGTGGTCCTCGGGATCACCTGCCTGACCCAATTCATGCTCAGCCTGCTGGTGGATCGTCGCTACGAGACGAAGATCGGTCGCAACTACTACTGGATGATCTGGTACCCGCTGGCTTACTGGATGCTCAACACCGTCACCTCGATCGTCGCCCTGCCCCGTGCCGCCATGCGCCGCCATGGACAGAGCGCCACGTGGGTCAGTCCGGACCGGGGCATCACATGAAAGCCGAAGCGATCGTCATCGACCAACCCGAGCGCCAGTCACTGCCACGGCGCGCACTGTACGGCGTGCTCACCGTGCTCGCCTGGCTGCTCTGGGGCCTGCTCTGGCTGCCTGCGCTGCACCGGGTGGCCCGCGCGCTGGACATCCCGGTGCACGTCGAACGCTGGATACCCCGTGTCGTCCTCAGCAGCACACGCGAGCTGGTCGACATCGTTTGGCTGGCGCCGCTGAGCCTGCTGGTGTTCCTCGCCTGGTCGCTCTACGAGGGAAGACGTAAACAGGGAGGGCGCCAGCGTCGCCGCAAGGCCGGCGCGGTATCGCTGCCCGCTGCGGCGGAATCGCTGGGCACATCGACCGCCGAGGCGCTTCGCATCCAGGACAGTCGCCGCGCCGTATTAAGCATCGACGACGACGGGCACATCGGCGTGAAGACATCCGACACGGGTACCCGCGCGTCGCAAGCCTGAACGCCGTTCTTCGAACCGCCAGAAAAATGTGACGCGCATCACATGTGGCACGGTGCTTGCCTTTACGATGGCGGGCTTCTTTAAACCTCCGTTGCCGGGAATGAATATCCGGCACGATCGAGACAGGTCATGTTGTCGGGATGGGATCAACTTTGATGATTTTTCAGCGGGACATCCGCATGCCGCGCGCCAGGCTCTGCCTTGCGCTGCTCCTGGCCCTGCATGGGCCTGTGGCACAGGCTGCGGCACCCCCCGAGCGCGATGCGCTCATCGCCAAGGTTCGCCAGGAGCGTGACCAGGGTCATCGGATCGAGGCCTTGGCCCACTGCCAGGCCCTCCTCGCCCGCTGGCCGGATGACCATGAGGCGCAGACGCTCAACGTCACTTTATTGACGGAAATGGGCGCAACGACGCGCGCCAGGGAACTGGCGTCGACGTTGCAGCCGCCACAGAGCCAGACGGACAAGGCGCGCCTTGAGGCTGACCATGTCGCGCGCGAAACCCGCTGGGCCATGGGCGAGCCGGCCGACATGCGGGCGCCATATGCCGAAGCGGACCGCGCCGTTGCCGACGCGCGGCGCCTGGCCGACGATCCTCTGCTGCCCGCCGACATGCGTCAGCGGGAGCAGTTCGACCTCATCGTCGCGCTCGACCAGGCCGGCCTTACCGGCGAGGCGGCGCAGCGCTACGACGCCCTTCATGCGCAAGGCGTCACCCTTCCCGCGTACGCCGAGCGAAACGCCGCAGATGCCCTCCTTGCGCGGCGGCGGCCCGCCGAAGCCGCACGACTTTACGAAGACAGCATCGCGAAGGACCCCGGTCCTTACGACGATGCCGAGATCGATCCGCGCATCGGGCTGATGTACGCCTATCTGGAGTCGGGCGAAACCGCGAAGGCTCTCGCCACGATCGATACCCTCGCCGCAAAGGAGCAGCCCTGGGTCCGCGTACCCGGCATCCGCCTGCCGATCCAGAACCCGCGCAAGTTCGATGCCGAATCCGCCGCGATCTCCGCGCGCAGCATCGTCGACATGCAAGCCGACGCGTATGCACGCATCGTCCCGCTCAGCCGTGAAGCACCCGCCGAGTCGAACATCCGCCGCCAGCTCGGCATGGTGGAACTGGCGCGTGGCTGGCCGCGGCGCGCCCAGGACGACCTGGCCATCGCCGATACCTTGAACCCGCGCGATGTCGACTCCTACCTCGATGCGGCCGACACCCAGCGTGCGCTTCACGATTACGAAGGGATCGACGAAAACCTTGCGGAAGCCAAGGTCGTGGGCAACCGCACCGATCGCGTGGACCGCGCCGTGCAATCGTGGGAGCGCGAACGTGGCTGGCAATTCGATATCAGCCAGGAGAACGGCAAGGGCTCCAGCCCCGACTATGGTGACCGTGACAGTGCGACCGTGGCTACGATCGCAAGCCCCTTGATCGACGATCACTGGCGCGTGCTCGCGCTCGGTCGCTACTCCACGGCCGACCTGCCCGAAGGCGATGTCCGCCGCACACGCTTCGGCCTGGGCGTGCGCGGTTATGCGCGTGGCCTCGAGGTCTACGTGCAGGCCCTTCCCGCGGCAGACCGCTACGTCGGCAAGACGGCGATCGAAGCCGGTTTCGACTGGTCACTGAGCGATCACTGGGCGATCGCTGCCGACTTCAGCACGGCCGGCGAAGACACGCCGCTGCGCGCGCAGTACTACGGCATCTCGGCCAAGACGATCGACACCGCCGTGACCTGGCGTGCCAGCGAGCTGACCCAGGCGCGCCTGGGCCTGTCGCGCGACGATTTCAGCGATGGCAACAAGCGCACCGGCTGGCTCGCCGCCTTCACGCAACGGGTGTATACCGCCCCCAACCTCGCCTTCGATGGCGGCGTGGAACTGGGCGGCTCGATGAACACGCAGACCGATCGCCCGTACTTCAATCCCCGCCGCGACAACAGCTACGCCCTGACCGGACGTCTGCAGAACCTGCTCGGCCAGTTCTACGAGCGTCAGGTCACCCAGCGCATCGACGTCGCCGTCGGCCAGTACGCCGAACAAGGCTACGCCACCGACTGGATGGCCAGCATCCGCTACGGCCAGATCTTCCAGCCGCGCGCGGGTATCCGCCTGGGCTGGGGCATCGGCTGGCACAACCAACCCTACGATGGCCGCCGCGAACATCGCGTCGTCCTCGACCTTACCCTGCACTGGGGAGAATGAGAGTCATGCGTTCGCTGTTGTTCCTGCTAGCCCTGCTCGGGCTCGCGCTCCCCGCTTTCGCGCAGACCGTCACGCCCGTGCGGCCTTCGCTGATCGTGCTCGCGTATCACGACGTTCGCGACGACGTCGGCCTCCGCGCCGACCGCGATCCCGATGCCACCAGCACCGACCACCTGATTTCGCACTTCGACTGGCTCAAAGCCAACGGCTACAACATGGTCAGCCTGCAGCAGGTTGTCGATGCGAGCCACGGCGGCGCGGCGCTGCCGGCCAATGCTGTCCTGCTCACCTTCGACGATGGTCTGGAAAGCTTCTATACGCGTGTCTGGCCGCTGTTGCGCGCCTACAACTACCCGGCGGTAGCCGCCATCGTCGGCTCCTGGATCGACCTGCCCGCCGGCAAGCGCATGCCTTATAACGGTTCCGACTGCGATCGCGACTGCTTCCTCACCTGGGACCAGGTGTCCGAGATGCACAAGGGCGGACTGGTGGAATTCGCGTCGCACTCCTGGGGCTTGCACGAGGGGACCAACGGCAACCCGCAGGGCAACCTGCTGCCCGCGGCAGCCTCGCTGCGCTACGACGACAAGGCGCACGTCTACGAGGACGAGGCACAGTACCGCGCGCGCATCGGAGCCGACCTGCAGCACAGTGCCGACGAAATCGCCGCGCATACGGGCGTTCGCCCGCGCGCCGTTGCGTGGCCTTACGGAGCCTATACCCGCGTCGGGCGCCAGGTGGCGGCCGAGCACGGCATGCCGGTGACCTTCAGCCTGGGCGACCGCCTGCCCACGCTCGAAGTCGGCAAGACCATTCCGCGTCTGCTGGTCAGCGGCAATATCACGGCGAACCGCCTGGGCTGGCTCCTGCGTCACCTGGATCGCATCGAGCCCACGCGTGCCGTGCAGGTCGACCTCGACTACGTCTACGACCCGGATCCGGCCCAGCAGGATCGCAACCTTTCCAAACTGCTCGACCGCATCAAGCGTCTGCATCCGAGCCAGGTCTGGCTGCAGGCGTACGCGGACCCCGATGGCGACGGCGTTGCGGATGCGGTGTACTTCCCGAACCGCCACCTGCCGATGCGGGCCGACCTGTTCTCGCGGGTGTCCTGGCAGCTGCGCACCCGCGCCGGCGTACGCGTTTACGCGTGGATGCCCGTGCTCGCTTTCCGTTTTCCGGACGGCAAGGATCTTCCTTCGCTCGCCGGCGAGCCGAAACCCGGCGGCGACCACTTCCGGCTGGCACCCTACGACCCGAAGGTTCGCGCCATGATCGGCGACGTCTACGAAGATCTCGCCATGCATGCCGATACGGCAGGTGTGCTGTTCTCCGACGATGCCTATATCCGCGACACCGACCACCTCGGCCCGTGGGCGAAGAACACACCGGCACAGAACACCCAGGCCTTGATCGACTTCACGCTGGAGCTGTCCGAGCGCATGCAGAAGTGGCGCCCGCAGCTACGCACGGCACGCAACCTGTACGCCCTCCCCGTCCTGCAGCCGAATGCGGAAGCCTGGACGGCGCAGAGCCTTCCCGCCTTTCTCAAGGCCTATGACATGACGGCACTGATGGCGATGCCCCAGCTGGACCAGCAATCGGATCGCATCGGCTGGTACAAGCACCTGGCCGCGCAGGTCGGGGCGGTGCCGAACGGCTTCGATCGCACCCTGTTCGAATTCGCGACGCGGAACTGGCGCACCCATACCCCGATCAACGACAGCGATCTGGCGCAGCGCCTGCGCACGGTGCAGGCCGCCGGTGCACGGCACATCGGCTATTACCCGGACGACTTCCTGCACGACCACCCGGACCTCGAAACCATCCGGCCGTTCATCTCGGCATCCGATTACCCCTACCCGGAGCCGACCCGATGAACGGCGGCATTCTCCACGTCCTGCTGGAATTCGCGTTCTTCTATCCGCTGGTGATGTCACTCATCTGGATGACCGGCGGTGTGATCTATTTCATGCGCTGGGAACGTAACGAGCCGGTGCGCGTGAAGCCGCCCGCGCTAGAGTCCTACCCGATGGTCACCCTCGTGGTGCCCTGCCATAACGAAGGCGAACAGGTTCGCGAGACCATCGCGCACCTGGCCTCCCAGCAGTACCCGAACTTCGAGATCATCGCGATCAACGACGGTTCGACCGACGACACGGGCGCCCAGCTCGATCAGCTGATGGACCAGTACCCGAAGCTTCGGGTGATCCATATGGCGAGCAACCAGGGCAAGGCCATGGGCCTGCGCGCCGCCGCCCTTGCCTCGAACGCGGACTTCCTGGTCTGCGTCGATGGCGACGCTTTGCTCGACGACTACGCCACTCACTGGTTGCTCTCGCACATGCTGGACAGCCCCCGCGTGGCCGCGGTGACCGGCAATCCACGTATCCGTAACCGCTCCACCCTGCTGGGCAAGCTGCAGGTCGGCGAGTTCTCGTCGATCATCGGCCTGATCAAGCGGGCGCAACGTGTCTACGGCCGCATCTTCACGGTATCCGGCGTGATCGCCGCCTTCCGCAAGAGCGCCCTGCACGATGTCGGCTACTGGAACACCGACATGGTCACCGAGGACATCGACATCAGCTGGCGTCTGCAAATGCGCCATTGGGAAATCCGCTACGAACCGAATGCGCTTTGCTGGATCCTGATGCCCGAGACGCTGCGCGGCTTGTGGAAGCAACGCCTGCGCTGGGCCCAGGGTGGTTCCGAAGTGCTGCTGCGCTATACGAAGAAGCTGTTTGCCTGGCGCCAGCGTCGCATGTGGCCGGTGGCCATCGAGTACGTCATGAGCCTGGTCTGGTCGTACACCATGGCGATCATCGTCACCCTGTGGGTGCTCGGCCACCTGATCGACCTGCCGCCCTCGCTCTACATCGCGACGCTGTTGCCGCAGTGGCATGGCGTGGTCCTGGGGGCGATCTGCCTGCTGCAGTTCCTGATCAGCCTCCTGGTCGATCGCCGCTATGAAACGCGCATCGGCCGCAATTACTACTGGATGATCTGGTACCCACTGGTGTACTGGATCCTCAACACGGCGACCTCGATCGTCGCGATGCCCAAGGCGCTGATGAAGCGCAAGGGCACGCGGGCGGTATGGGTCAGCCCGGACAGGGGACTTCGATGAAAGCCGAAGCAATCATGATCCAGCGGCCCGAACGCCAGTCGTCGATGCAGAAAGCGATGTTCGGCATCGTCACCATCGTCGCCTGGCTTTTCTGGGCCTTCCTCTGGCTACCGCTGATCACCCTGGGCGCCTGGGCCTTTGGCGTTCGCAGTGCCTGGCTGCAGCTTTACGTGCTGGAACCGTCCCACAAGGAAGGCGACCTCAGCGTCGTGCTGATCGCCGCCATCATCTGCGCACTGGTCTTCAGTGCCTGGGCCGGCTACAACCGCGCGCGCTTCGCCGGCAAGCAGAAGCGTCGTGGTAACAACCCCGTCGGCGTCGAAGCCACGGCCCGCGTGATCGGCGCGAGCACCGAGGATGCCGTCAGCATCCAGGCACATCGGCGTGCCGTGGTGAGCGTGAGCGACGCAGGATTCATGACGGTCGACCAGGTCCGCTAAACCGGCTTTTGGCAGGAGCCGATTCATCGGCGATCCCGCGGCAGCGGGCAAGCTTGCCGCGAGCACTCTTTCGCCGATGAATCGGCTCCTACCACAGCCCGAACCCTACAGTAGCGCGAAGATACCGAAGGCCGGGTCAGGCGAGATCCACTGTTGATCGACCCGCCAGCCACCCGCTTCGGCAAGCCGTGCAAACGACGCCGGTGTGAACTTGTGCGAGTTCTCGGTGTGGATGGACTCACCGGCGGCGAACCGGAAGTGCTGGCCAGCCACCGTGACCTGCTGGGCCCGGCGACTTACCAGATGCATCTCGATGCGCTCGCGCTGCGCATTCCAGACAGCGCGGTGCTCGAAGGCCTGCGGATCGAAGTCACCACCCAGCTCGCGATTGATCCTCACCAGCACATTGCGATTGAACGCGGCCGTCACACCCTCGGCGTCGTCGTAAGCGGCAATCAGTGTGTCGATCGGCTTGACCTGATCGGCACCAACGATGAAGTGGGCATCCGGTCCAAGACGTTCGCGCACGGACCGCAACAGCGCGATCGCTTCCTCCGCGACGAAGTTGCCGATCGTCGAACCCGGGAAGAACGCCACAACCGGCCGTCCCGCCAGGGCTTCTGGGACATGGATCGCCTGGGTGAAGTCACCGACCACCGGGTGCACCTCCAACGCCGGGTAAGCCGAGCGCAACCGTTCGACGGCGCCGTTGAGCGCATCGACGCTGATATCCACCGGAACGTACGCCGAAATCTGCGGAGCCGCGTCGAGCAGCACGCGCGTCTTGTCGCTCGCGCCACTGCCCAGTTCGAGCAGCACGGCGCCCTCGGGAATCGTCGCCGCCAGCGCCGGTGCGATGTCATGCAACAGCGCGGTTTCGGTCCGCGTCGGGTAGTACTCCGGCGTGACACAGATCGCTTCGAACAGGGCCGATCCGGCCGCATCGTAGAAATACTTCGGCGAGAACGCTTTCGGCGACGCGGACAACCCCGCGAGGGTGTCGCGCAGGAAGGTCAGGCGGTCGTCGTCGGGCGAGTGGCCGACGTCCCGGGCCAGGCGCAGGCCGGCGAACATCCAGCGCTGGCCCGGGCGGTAGAAGTTCCGGTACGAGGGGCGGGCGTGGTGCGGCGGCGTCACGCTGGCGCCACCGCGAAGCACCATCTGCCCGCTCATGAACTTGCCGTTGTATTCGCCGACGGCATCGTCCGTCGCGCGGAAACCGGGATACGGCGAATAGGCGCTGGCGGTCCACTGCCAGGCCACATCGGCGACCTGGTCCAGGTCGGTGCGCGTGCGCACGGCATGCTCCCACTCCGCCTCGACCGGCAGACGCGCGCCGGCCCAGCGCGCGAAGGCTTCCGCTTCGTAGTAGCTGATATGGCTCACGGCGGCATCGGGGTCGACCGGCCTCCAGCCGCCCGGCGTCATATGCGACCAGACGTCGTCCTCGCGGCGCCAGTACAGCGGTGCTTCCCAGCCCTCTTCCTGACGCTGCGCCCAGCCGTCCGACAGCCAGAGGTCCGCACGGCGGTAGCCGCCCAGCGCCATGAAGGCCAGCCACTGCCCATTGGTGACGAGACGGTCGGCGATCTCGAACGGCTCCAGCCACACCGTGTGCCGGGGACCTTCATTGTCGAACGCGAACGGCTCATCGACGGCGCCGATACGCACGGGGCCGCCTCCGACGCGACGGAATCGTCCCGCGGGACCGGGGGCCTGCGACGGCCACGCCGGATCGACTGCGGGCTTGAGCGGTGACTGGGCGAACAGGTGCTGCATGTCCATCACCAGCAGTTCCTGGTGCTGCTCCTCGTGGGCGAAACCCAGGTGCAGCAGCGCTTCCAGTTCCGCCGGGGGCTGGTCCTGCAGGAAGGCACGCATGTGCGTGTCCACGTGGTGGCGATAGGCCATCACCTGCGCCACTGACGGGCGGGTGAGCAGGCCACGCAGCGGCCGCGGATGTCGCGGGCCGACAGCCTCGTAATACGAATTGAAGAGGTAGCCGAAATCCGCATCGAACACCTGGTAACCCGGCACGTTTGGTCCGAGCAGGAAGGTTTCGAAAAACCAGGTGGTGTGTGCGAGATGCCACTTGGCGGGGCTGGCATCGGGCATGGACTGGACAACCATGTCTTCGGCGTCCAGCGAGGCGATCAGCGCCTCGGTGCGCGCGCGCACGGCCTCGTAGCGGGCCAGGAGCGAGTCGCCGGTGTGACATCGCGTCGCCGCCGCGCCTTCGCCGGAACGAAGGGCAGCGGCGCCTGGCGCCCAGGTGGTATCGACGATGGCTTGCATGTGTCAGGTTCCCTGCGCTGGCGAATCAGCCCGGCGTGTGCTCGATGCTGACCCGGTCCGGGTAAAAAGCGAGATGGTCGCGAATCGTCGCGACGGCATCGTAAGGCGTCTCATAGGTCCAGATCGCGTTGATCGCGTGCTCGGCGTTGCCGGGCAGACTGAAATACGACGCCTCCCCTTTATAAGGGCAGTAGGAGTGGTGTTCGGTCTTGGTCAGCGCCGCCATGTCGGCGTCCGCACGAGGAATGTAGAACACCGCCGGATAGGTCGATTCTTTCAGAGTCAACGCGTTGCGTGTATCGGCGATCACACGGTCGCCATCACGTACGACGACGCGCCCCCCGGTGGGGGTGACCGTGATCGGATGGTCGGGGCCTGGGATACGAACGGGACGGGACGACATGGCACTCTCCTAACAGTGCGGTGCAAGCCACACATCGTGCGACCACGGGATGCCGATTCCAAGGCGACAATCCGGAATAGGTGACATTACCCCCAGGCAAAGCTGGCCGGATTGGACGTTTCTGACGGCCTTGTCTCAACGGCGCATGCCGCGCCAGCCGCGCTCTAGAGCGGCTTGGCGAATCGGTAATGGGCCACCAGCCATTCCTGCCCGCCGGCGTAACCGAACAGTTCGGCACAGGCCATCCAGAACATCCGCCAGCGCTGGAACCAGAGTCCAGCCGCGTTGCCGTACGTCCCTTGCAGCACTTTCATGATTTCTTCACGGGCCATGTCCTGGTTCACCAGCCAATGGTTGGCCGTGCGCTCGTAGTGCGTGCCATCGACATGCCAGCGATGTTCGATGCGCAGATCCTTCTGGAACCACAGCAAGGTATCCGACGCCGGCATCAGGCCGCCGGTGAAGAAGTGGCGACCCATCCAGTCGTCCTCGCCTTCGGTCTCGAACGGATACATGAGGGTCCGGTGGGCGAAAATGTGGACGAACAGCTTGCCACCCGGACGCAACCACCGCGCGATACGCGAGAGCAGTGTTTCGTAATTCCGCATGTGCTCGAACATCTCTACCGACACGCAGCGGTCGAACTGGCCGGCCCCCAGTTCGAGGGCATTCGCATCCGCGGTGATCACATTGACATTGTGGATGCCGCGCGCCGAGCAGCTGGCTTCGATGTGTCGACGCTGGCTGGCGGAATTGGATACCGCGGTGATCCGCGATCGCGGATAACGCTGGGCCATCCACAGGGTCAGCGAACCCCAGCCGCAACCCAGCTCGAGGATCGACTGGTCGTCGGCGAGTTCGGCACGTTCGGCGTACAGCGCGAGCATCGCCTCCTCGGCTTCGGCCAGCGATTCGGCGCCGGTCGGGTAATAACAGCCCGAATACTTCAGGCGCGGCCCGAGGCACAGTTCGAAGAACCGCGGGGGTAGCTCATAGTGCTGCCCATTGGCCGCATCCGTGTGGATCGCGACCTCGCTGTGTTTCAGTCCCTCGATACGCCCCTGATAGCGCGCGGCGACGGCAGCCAGGCCGCCGGCACCTTCCTCGACCAGGCGCTTCGCACACAAGCGACGGATACCGGCGCGGAGCAACGCGTCGGGGACCAGACCGCGCTCGGCAAGGCCGAGCAGGCCGCGCGAGGCCTGATCTTCACGGGCATACGAAGCGGGACTGACGACGGTGTTCATGGGTTATCGCTCTCATGTTTCGGGAACCACGGAAAGAACATCGGGGTGTCGCGCTGGTAACGCCGGTAGGCCTCGCCACGCGAGCGCAAGGCTTGCGTCTCGGTGTAAGGCACGCCACTGACGAAACGCAGGAACAGGAACATCACCAGCGGTCCGCTCCAGGCCAGCCACCACAGCGGCGAACCGATCGCCAGGACGACGTAGGCAAACCAATGCAGCCATTCGAAGAAGTAGTTCGGGTGGCGTGAGTACCGCCAGAAGCCGGTGCGGCAGGTCTTGCCCTGGTTGCCGGGATCGGCGCGGAATACCGCCAGCTGCCGGTCGGCGAGGGACTCGCCGCCGACACTGAGCAGCCAGATCGCGACGGCAAACCCGATGGCCGTCGTCGAGACGAACGGGTTCGCAGCCACCGCGAGGAAGGGCACGGCGAAGACGCCGACAAGGAAGGCCTGGAACTGGAAGAAGCCGAAGAACTTCAGCTGGCTGCCGTGCCAGTGCGCGCGTAGCGCACGATAGCGTCCGTCTTCCGCTTCGCCTGCCACGCGATGCCACAGATGCAGGGCCAGGCGAAGCCCCCAGAGGCCACCGAGGACAGCCATCACCACGCGCGTCGCAGGCGCGCCCGCACCGACGAGCGCGGCGAGCACGGCGGAGCCGCCGACGCCGGCCGACCACAGCACGTCCACGATGCCCGCGTTGCTCCGACGGCGCTGCCAGGCCCAGCCCGCCGTCATCATCCAGGCGGTGGCCAGCCAGATAACCAGCAAGGTGTTCAGCGTGCTCATGCAGGCGTCCTCGCGAGCGACCATCGGTGATTCAATGCCGCGAGCAAGGGCATCGCCACGGCCCAGCCCACGCCGAGTACGGCGAGGGCACGCCACTCCGGTACGTGGAAGGTCAGTGCGTCCCAGCCACGTGCGGCGCCCGCATAAGCCAGGGGTCCACCGATGCCACCGAGCAACACGGCAAGCAGTGGCCGCGTACCCAGGGCGCGCAAGGGACCGCTCAGCGTCAACGAAAAACAGGCCCAGAGGCCGAGGATCCACACGGGCGCGCCACCGCCGGGTACCGCAGGCGAGGCAGCGGCGTAGTCGGCCAGATGCAGGCCGCGTACAAGACCGTCGATGACGACGCCACAGACCAGGGCGACGGCGAGTACCTGCGAGGCACTGCGACGTTGCGTGGTCACGCCAAGCTGCCAGACGACGAAGGCGAGCGCCGCCAGCACCCCGGGCCAGGGCTGGCCGCGCCCGGCGAAGATGACCGCGACGAACCAGACCGCCTGGTAGCCGATAAGACTGGTCCAGGTGGCGATCATCCCGGCACGGCCCCGTGCAGCGGCTTTTCCATCAGCAGATGCGACACACCGATGGAGCGCTCACGGAAACCACCCTCGCAATAGGCCAGGTAGAACTCCCACGAGCGGATGAAGCGTTCGTCGAAGCCCTGCCCGCGCACCTGGCCGAGACTGCCGAGGAATCTCTCGCGCCACGCCTCGAGCGTCCGCGCGTAGGAGAGGCCGAAGTCCTCCAGGCGCACCAGCGCAAGATCCGTCACGCGCGTCTTGGCCGCCAGCATGGCCTGGATCGACGGAATGAAGCTGCCCGGAAAAACATGGCGCTTGATGAAATCGACCGAGGCCAGTGCCTGGGCGTAACGGTGGTCTTCGATCGTGATCGCCTGCACGAGCGCCCGGCCGCCCGGACGAAGCAAGCTGCCGAGTTTGGCGAAATAGGTATCGAGGTAACGTGCACCAATCGCCTCGATCATCTCGATCGACACCAGCTTGTCGTAGGTCCCGACCAGGTCGCGGTAGTCTTCCAGAAGCAGGGTTACGCGATCGTCCAGACCAGCCTCCTCGACGCGTGACGCAGCCAGCGCATGCTGTTCGCGCGAGATCGTCGTGGTGGTGACGTGGCAACCGTAATGGCGGGCGGCATGCACGGCGAATCCGCCCCAACCCGTACCGATTTCAATGACCCGGTCGCCAGGCTTCAGGTCCAGCCATTGGCAGACACGGTCGAGCTTGCGCGTCGAGGCGAGTGCGAGCGTGTCGTCCTCACCCTCCCACAGCGCGGACGAATACATCAGGTCCGGCGAGAGGAACAGGCCGAAGAAATCGTTGCCGAGATCGTAATGCGCGGCGATATTGCGGCGACTGCCTTCGCGCGTGTTCCGCCGCAAGGCATGCCATCCCTTCATCGCCAGGCCACCCAGACGCGCCAGCCCGGATTCCATGCCATCGAGAAGATCGCGGTTGCGTACGAGCAGGCGGATCAGGCCCACCAGGTCGTCGCAACGCCACAGACCATCCATGAAGGCCTCCCCTGCGCCGACGCTGCCATTGGCGGCAACGGCCCGATAGAACGCGAGGTCATCGACCTGCACGTGCACGACCAGCTCCGGGTGGGTTTCGGCCACCTGTCCCAGCTCCACGCGCCCCAGGGGATCGTCGAGGATCAGTCGGCCATGGCGCATGCCCTGCATTCGCGCCAGCAACATGCGGCGCAGGAAATGCCGGTCTCGCGAGGCAGGCACGGCGTCTCCGTTCCCGAGGATGGCGTTCATGGCGTTCTCACCGGATGATCGTGAATGGGGTTGCGTTTGAGCCACAGGCGAAGCGCTTCAAAGTGGATGGCGCCGACGACCTTGGCCGTCATCAGCGGATAACGCCACAACACGCGCGCCAGCGAAGCGCTGGTGAGTTCGCGGCGTTGCAACGACAGATGGGCGTCGAACTCGCGAACGCCGTCACGCAACACGTCCATATGCACGCGAAGCCGCTCGCCCGGACAGGTGAAGCGCCAGCGGTACTCGCGCTCCATCGGCATGAAGGGCGAGACGTGGAAGGCCTTGGGAAAGGTCTGGTCGACGACGTGCCCGTTCATGTCTCCATCCACACGAAGCACATAGCTATGCCGCTCTCGCCAGGGCGTGTTGGTGATCTCGGCGACCACGCAGTCGAGTGTCGTGCCGTCCGCCTGGTAGCAGTAGTAGAACGTCACGGGGTTGAAGACGATGCCCGCGTAGCGCGCATGGGTGAGTACGCGAACCGGTCCGGCCGGGCGATAACCCAGCGAGGCGCCCGCACGGTCGCGCACCGCTTCCGCCAACGAGCGTTCGGGCGGACCGAGATAATCCGAACGCCGGAACTCGGCGAGGTTGCGCCCCGTCGCCGACCACAGCCAGCGCCCGGCGAATACCCGCTCGACTTCGTCCAGGTCGAGATAGAGCTGGGCCATGCGGTAGCGGAATGCGTGATCGTGCGGCGCGTGACGGTGATGTGTCACGACACCTTCGTAGACCGCGCTGGCGAAGCGTTCGCTCATGCGACCACCGTGCCCCGCACGGCCAACCCGCGTTCGAAATCGCGCGCGAGCTCCACGGCGCTGCGCATGCCATCCTCATGGAAGCCCCAGCCCCAATACGCACCGGCGAACCATGCACGGCGCCGCCCCTGGATCTCGGACTTGCGCATCTGCGCGGCGACCGAGGCATGCGTGTAGACCGGGTGCTGGTAGCTCATGCGCCGGAGAATGCGCTGTGGATCGATGGCGTTGGTGCGGTTGAGCGTGACCACGAAGGGCTCGGGGGAATCGAAGCCTTGCAGCAGGTTCATGCAATAGCTGACCGTGCATGCGTCACCCGGGTCGGCAGGGATGAAGGCGTTCCACGCCGCCCACGCCTTGTGCGATCGCGGCAGCAGCGAAGCATCCGTATGCAGGACGGTATCGTTCGCCTGGTAGGTCATCGCACCGAGGATCGAGCGCTCGACTCCGTCGGCGTCGGCCAGCAACGCCAGCGCCTGGTCGCTGTGGCAGGCGAGCACCACCTCATCGAAGGCATAGGTGCCAGCATGCGTGACCAGATCGACGCCGTCTTCATGACGGCGCACCGCGACGACCGGCGTATTCAGACGCTCGGTCACCGACCAGCGGGCGCGCATCGCATCCACGTAGCGTCGCGATCCGCCGCTCACCACACGCCACTCCGGTCGCCCGGAAAGACTCAGCATCTGGTGGTTGGCCATGAACTGCACGAGATAGCGAGCAGGAAAACCGAGCACGGCCGCCGATGGCGACGACCAGAGCGCCGAGGCCATCGGCACGAGATGCTCGTCGCGAAAGGCGGCGCCATAGCCTCCACGCTCCAGGTACTCGCCCAGGCTCGGACCGTCGCCGGTCTCGTCGAGCAAACGCGGAGCCTCGCGGTAGAAGCGCATCAGATCGCGGATCATGCCGAGGAAACGCGGCGATATCAGGTTGAGGCGCTGGCAGAACAAAGTATCCAGATTGGCGGCGTTGTACTCGAGGCCGCTGGCCTGGTTACGCACCGAAAAGCTCATGGTCGTCGGCTGCGTCGCGACGCCGAGTTCATCGAACAACGCCGACAGCAAGGGGTAGTGGGCACGGTTGTGCACGATGAAACCCGTATCGACCGTGTAATGTCGATCACCCATCGCGACGGCGTGCGTATGGGTGTGTCCACCCGGGTAGTCGTTGGCTTCGAACAGGGTCACCGCATGCTTGCGCGAGAGCAACCACGCCGACGCCAGCCCCGCGATGCCTGAACCGATCACGGCGATGCGCATGTTCACCTCTTCGCCTTCGCCGCGACCCAGGCCGGAATCGGCTTGAGGTCGTGCACCAGGCCCAGCCATGCCATCACGCGCAAGCCATAGTAGGTCAGGTCGATTTCCCACCAGCGGAAGCCCTGGCGCACCGTACCCGGAAAGAAATGGTGGTTGTTGTGCCAGCCCTCACCAAACGTCAGCAGCGCGAGCCAGACGTTGTTGCGGCTGTCATCGTCGGTATCGAAACGACGGCGGCCGAAGCGATGCGCCAGCGAGTTGATCGTCACCGTGGCGTGGAACAGCACGGTCGTGGAAATGAAGAATCCCCACACCAGCATTTGCCAACCGGTCGTGCCCAGACCCGGCGCCACGTGCTCGAGGACCTTGCCGAGGCCGAACAGCGCGATGGCGAGCAACACCGGGATGGCCGTGTCGAAGCGGTCCAGCCAGCGAAGTTCCGGATAATTCGCCAGGTCGGGCACACGCGCCATCTCGGTGCGAAAGCCGTTCGGTGTGAGGAACCAGCCGACATGACTCCACAGGAAACCGTGGACAGCCGGCGAATGCGGATCCAGCAGCGTGTCGGTATGCCGATGATGATGACGATGGTGCGCCGCCCACCACAGCGGACCGCGTTGTACGCAGCTCGCGCCGATCAGGGCGAAGACGAACTGCACCGGACGCGAGGTACGGAACGTGCGATGCGAGAAGTAGCGGTGATAAAAAGCCGTCAGGGAGAACATCCGCACGGCGTACAGCGCCAGGGCGACCCAGAGGGCCACCGGTGAGACACCCGTCCAGATCGCACCGAAGCAGGCCAGGTGCATGACCACGAAGGGCGAGGCGCGGAGCCAGTCGATGCGATCGCCCCGTGCCGTGTCGACCGGTGCGGCCGTGGACGTGTCGAACCACCGGCGCAGGGTACCGACGCGGTGCGCCACTGGCGGCGACTCTGGCGTGGCGTTGGGGTGGACGTTCATGCGGACTCCCGTGGCGTTCCCTTACCTATACGGGGCGGCGCGGGTCACGGATGCACGAACATGGCCTAGATGCTGCAGCGGCCGTCGAGTTTCGCCGCCAGCGCCTGCTCCACGGCGACGTCCGCCAGGTTGCCTTCACGTTTGTCCGGCGGGAATTCGATGCGCACCTGGCGCAGCTTTCCGTTCTCGCCCCGGATCGAGCCCATGCCCTCGAAGCGGCGCAAGAGGCGGTCGGCCGTGGTGTAACTGAGCACGACCGTCGGCGCGGCGAAGGCATACCAGGCGTCGAGCTTCATCGTCATGCGCCTCACCCCGCCGCTGGTTTCGCCGTCGATCAGGCGCACGTTGTAGAAGGCGAAACGCGCCGGCAGCAGGAATGGGATGCCGTCGCGGCGCTTGCCGACGCTGTCCCAATGGGTGCGCACGTAGACATCGAAACCGGCGTCGATCACGCCGTCCCTCTTGTCCGGCAACGGCTTGGCCACTTCGCTCGCCGCGCCACGCTTGGCATATACGCTGCGGCTGCCACCGTTCGAGCGCACGCCTTCCGCGTCGCCATTGCGCGCGTCGACGAAACTGAAATCCGGGCCGATCACCGTGTTCCCACCTTCCAGGACCTTGCGCGCGAAGGCCTTGCCATCGGGACACTGGTACTGCACCACCTGACGTGCAACGCCGACGGTGTGGACTTCGCGATAGAGCAACTGCCCGCTATCGGGCGCATACGCGTCGCCGACGAAGCGTTCCGTGGCGGCGGGGGCGGCACCGCTGGCCAGGCAGGCGGCAGCGGCGAAGGGGACGATCGGGGCGGATGAAAGAAGCCTCACGGATAAGTCGTCCTCGGAAGGGATGGCGACAGTGGATACGAGCCCGCGTGAAGAGCGGATGCGGATCGCGACGTGCAGACCGTGGTCATGCTATAGATCGCCCCGCCCCGATCCATCGAACGACCGTATAAGGACCCACGCATGCCAGCCACCAGCCCCGCCGAGCGCGACGAGCTGAATCGACTGTTGCAACGTACCGCGGACGAAGACCAGCGCGCCTTCGAAGAGCTGTACCGGCGTACATCGTCGCGCTTGTTCGGCGTCTGCCTGCGGCTGATGGGCGATCGCGACGAGGCCGAGGAAGTGCTCCAGGAAGCGTTCGTCACCGTCTGGAAGCGTGCGCGGAGTTTCGACGCGAAGCTGTCCAGCGCGATCACCTGGCTGGTGACGGTCGCCCGGAACAAGGCCATCGACCGCCTGCGCCAGCGTCCCGACCTGCGTCCGGTCGAGGTGGATTGGGAAACCCTCGTCGACGAGGGCCCCGGCCCCGCACACGGCGCCGAGAGCGACGAGGAGTACCGCAACCTGCAGGCCTGCCTGGCCGAACTGGAAACCCAGCAACGTCGTTCGATCCGTGAAGCCTTTTTCGGCGGCGCTACGTATAACGAGTTGGCGGAACGTGCAAAGGTGCCCCTCGGCACCATGAAAAGCTGGATTCGTCGTGGTCTCCTGCAACTCAGGGCATGCCTCAATCCATGAACAGCAGCTTCGAATCCGACAAGGACAACCTGCGCTACGCCGAGTACGCGCTCGGCCTGCTCGACGCCGATGCGCGAGCCGCCGTGGCACGGGAAGTCCAGAGCAATCCCGAGGCCGCCGCGGCGGTTGCGCTGTGGCAGCGACACTTCACACCCCTGGCCATGGAAGTCACCGACGTGGCGCCACCTGCCCATGTCTGGGCCGGCATTCGTCGCCGTCTCGCCTTCGATAAGGCAGCGACGGTTAGCGGGACCTCGCGTTCGCGCGCCAGCGCCTGGGACAGTCTGGGACTGTGGCGTTGGATCGGCGTCGGTGCCACGGCAGTCGCGGCGTGCCTGATCGTGGTCACCCTGAACCGGCCGGTCGCGCCGTCCGTCGCCGTCCACCCCTCGGTCCTCATGGTCTCGACGATCGCCGGCGACAACGGCGTCGCGGGCTGGACCGCCACGATGGACATCGACCGCTCCGAACTCCTCGTCGTGCCGGCGAGCCCCGCCGCCGTCGCCGCGGACCGCAACACCGAACTGTGGCTGATCCCGGCAGGCGGCGCCCCGATCTCGGTCGGCGTCTTCCCGCCCGGCGATCCCAAGCGCTTCCACCTGGACAAGGCCCTCCTCGACCGCCTCGGCCCGACAGCGGCGCTTGCCGTGTCGCTGGAGCCTGTCGGTGGCTCGCCCACCGGGCAGCCGACCGGACCGGTCATTGCCAAGGGCGCTATTCGGGCTGCCTGATAGGGGCATCGCCGCTGAAGCGGCTCCCACAAGGACGTGAGGCCCCTGGTGGCGCCGCTTTGTGTAGGAGCCGATTCATCGGCGATAGGGTGCTTGCATTACCCCTCCCAGCCCTCATAATGAGCAAGCACTCACTTATTATCGACCCGCCATGGCCCGCCTCAAGAGCGAAGAAAAACGCAACGCTATCCTCGCTGCCGCCGCCCAGGGCGTGGCCGAGCGGGGTGTCGGCGCGCCGACATCGCTCATCGCGAAACTGGCAGGCGTGGCCGAAGGCTCGATCTTCACCTACTTCGCCGACAAGGACCTGCTGCTGAATGCGCTCTACCTGAGCGCGAAAAGCAGCCTGCGCGAGACGATGTACGAGGGCTATCCCTCGCGAGCGCCGATCGAAGAGCGCTTCGAGCACGTCTGGAACCGCTACCTCGACTGGGGCATGGCCGAACCTGCCCTGCGCATCGCCATGGCCCAGCTCACGGTGTCCGAACGGATCACGGCCGACACGCGCGCGGAAGGCGAGCGGGTCTTCGGTGACATCGCCGGCCTCTTCAACGAGGGCATGGCGTCGGGCGCCCTCCGCCAGGGGCAACCCATCGGCTTCATGGCCGGGATCATCACCGCCGTGGCCGAAACCACCATGCACTTCATGGCGCAAAACCCGGCCCAGGCCGCCGACTATCGACGTGCCGGCTTCGAAGCCATCTGGCGTGCGATCGGCTCGGGCTGACACGCGCCTTTTATCTGCCCACTTAACCGAGTGTGTACTCACTCACTATAACGAGGATGTCCCCATGTCACAGGTCTGGCTCATTTCAGGAAGTGGCGCCGGTCTCGGTCGCGATATCGCCGAAGCCGCGCTCACCGCAGGTCATCGCGTGGTCGCTACCGCGCGACGCGTCGAAACGCTCGACGCGCTTCGCACCCGCTTTCCCGACACGCTCAAAGTCACCTCGCTCGACGTGGCCGACGAAGCCGCGTGCATCGACGCCGTGCGCTTCACGCTGGACGCCTTCGGCCAGCTGGATGTCCTGGTCAACAACGCCGGCTACGGTCAGCTCGTGCCCTTCGAGCAGATGTCCTCGGCCGACTATCGCGCACAGATCGAGACCAACCTGTTCGGCGTGGTGAATCTCACGCGCGCCGCCGTCCGTTCGATGCGCGAGCGTCGCAGCGGGCGCGTCATCAACGTGTCCTCGGTCGGCGGACGAATCGGTACGCCCGGCATGTCGGCCTACCAGGCAGCGAAATGGGCGGTCGGTGGACTCTCCGAAGTACTCGCCGCCGAACTCGGTGCACTCGGTGTGCATGTCACGGCGATCGAGCCGGGCGGCATGCGCACCGACTGGGCGCGCCGTGCGGGTGCCGATCTTCCGTCCTTCCTGCCTGACTACGAGGCCAGCGTCGGCGCCCTGCGGAACATGCTCTCCGGCTACGCCGGCAACGAAACAGGCGATCCGGTGCGCGTCGCCGAGGTCGTGCTCCGCCTCGCCGCGCATCCGCGTCCGCCGGTACGACTGCTCCTGGGCAGCGACGCAGCGACCTTCGCTGGCCAGGTCGAGCAGGCCCGCCGCGAAACCGACCAGCGCTGGGCCGAGGTCAGCCGTTCGACCGACATCGGTGCCGGCGCCATGCCCGCCTTCCCGGCCTACTGAGGACACCGGCATGAGAATCCTGCTGTTCGGTGCCACCGGTATGGTCGGCCAGGGCGTCTTGCGCGAATGCCTGCTCGCATCCGACGTCGACGAGGTCGTCGCCATCGGGCGATCGCCGAGCGGCGCCAGCCATCCCAAACTGAAGGACCTGGTCCAGGCCGATCTGTTCGATTACCGCGCCATCGAGGACAGGCTCGGCGGTTTCGATGCCTGCTTCTTCTGCATCGGCGTGACGTCGTTTCGCATGGACGAGGCGACCTATACGCATCTGACCTACGACATGACCCTCGCCGCCGCGTCCACGCTCGCCCGGCTCAATCCGGCGATGACCTTCGTCTATGTCTCCGGTGCCGGAGCCGATAGCAGCGAATCCGGCAAAGTCATGTGGGCTCGCATCCGTGGGCGCACGGAAAACACCTTGGCCCGGTTGCCGTTCAAACGCGTCCACGCCATTCGGCCGGGCGCCATCCAGCCCATGAACGGCGCCCGGTCGCGCACGCGCGCCTACCGGATGATCTATCCGCTGATGGCCCCTATCCTGCCGATTTTCCGGGCGCTCATGCCGTACAGCGTGGCGACGACCGAGACGGTGGGGCGTGCGCTGCTCGCACTGGCCCGGCACGGCTATGCAAAGACCGTCCTCGAAACCCGCGACATCGAGGAGGTGGTGCGGAGCGGCGCCTGACCTTCACATTTGTGGTGTCCCAAACCGTAAAATCCGGCGCAATGAAACTCAACTTCCTGCTCCGCCCGCCGATATGATCTATGCGTTGCAGGTCGGGGGAGGCACGCCATGAAAGCATTCATCGCCGCGGCCGCCATCGTCGCGGTTCACGCAGCCGCGCTGGCGGTCCTGCCCGCCAGCGGCATGGCACTCTCGTATACGTTTTTCTTCTCCGTGGCCGCCCTTGCCATGTTCAGTGCATGGCGGGCCTGGATGCGTTCGGGCACGCCCCGTGACCACCGCTGGTGGCTCCTGCTTGCCAGCCTCGGGTTGTGGACGATCGGCATGTCGTTGTCGGCACGACAGAACTACGTGCTCGACAATTCGAACCCGGCGCCCGGCGACAGCATGTTCTTCTACATCCTGTATGTCCTGCCGGTGCTCGTCGCCGTCTCCTCCGCACCCGTCGCGGCGCGAAAGAAATGGGCCATGGCGATCGACCTCGTCCTGGCTGGCCTGCTCGGCGTGCTGTTCTACATCCGTACCTTTTCCATCGTGACGCTCGAAGGCGCGATAGGCCCGCAGCAGGCAGTCGACGTGGCCTACATGCTCGACTTCGAAAACGTCTGCCTGGCCGTTGCCGCCCTGCTGCGCTTCGTCGCCACCGATCGCGCCGACGACCACGCGTTCTTCCGCGCGGTCATGGCCTTTTTCGTCGTCTACGCGATATCCGGTTACTCGTACAACCACTACGTCGCGCTCAACGGCCATCCTGACTTCGGCACTTCCTCCTGGGACGCCCTGCTCGACCTGCCCTTCCTCGCGCTGTTCATCGTCACCATGACGAGGCAGCCGCAACGCCACTGGCATCCGCCGGTGTACCTGATCCGCTTCGTGCAGAGTGCGAGCCCGACCTTCCTCGCCATGAGCGTGCTCGGTTTCGGCCTGATGGTGATCCCGGTCTATCCGTCGCTCGGTATCGGCGGCGCCATCGCCGCCGTGATCGGCATCGGCCTGCGCGGCACGCTGGCGCAGGTCGATCTGGTCGAGGAGGAATTTCGCCTCTCGCGCAGCCGCGACGAATTGCAGGGCCTGGTCTTCACCGACAGCCTTACCGGGCTGGCCAACCGCCGCGCGCTGGACGAGCGGCTCCTGCGTGAGTGGCACCGCCCTGCCCAGCGCGAGCCGATCGCCCTGCTCATGGTCGACGTGGACTTCTTCAAGGAATACAACGACCGCTATGGCCATCTCGCCGGCGACGATTGCCTGCGCGCACTCGCCTCGGTGCTGTCTGGTCGCGGCCTGCGCGCCGGCGACTTCATCGCCCGCTTCGGCGGCGAGGAGTTCGCGGTGATCGCGCCGGGCACCCGCCTCGCCGACGCCGTGGCCCTGGCCGAAGACCTCCGTGCCCAGGTCGAAGCGCAAGGCATCGTGCATCCGCTGAGCCCGTTCGGCGTGCTGACCATCACGATCGGCGTGGCCACCCTGCTGGCCAATGCCAACGGCGGTCCGCTGGACCTGCTCAATGCCGCCGATCGCGCGCTCTACCGTGCGAAGAACGCCGGCCGCAACCGCATCGGTGCGCAGGGAGATGCTCGCCTGGAACCCTCGCGCGCTTCTTGAGCGAAATGCGTCGCCGTGCGTCGCGGTGCGTCGCAAGAGCCGGCGGGTGCCACCCTCGGGGCCACGATGAGGTTGGTTGAAGGGAGAGCGCAAACGCGACGCGCACGCGCAACGCAGTGCTTTGCTGTGGGAGCCGCTTCAGCGGCGAACCCTCAGCGCATCGAGCAAGCGAGCGAGGCCGAGTGGCGAAGAGGCGAGCGGTGAAGCGCCAGCACGATTCAACGCAAGGCCTCCTTCGCGATCGCGACGCTGAGGGTTCGCCGGCAACAGCCGGCTCCCACATAAGGCCAGCGTCACAAACCTCGCGGTGCATTCGATCATGCGAGCGTTGGCTCGACCCCACCCCACCTCAGTCTTCGGAAGAGCCGGCGGGTATCGCCCTCGGGGCCGGTAGCGCAGGCGAGGCGTCCCACCGGATAAAGCCCGAAGGGGGCTGGCCAGGACGGCCAGCCGTTTTCGCGAGACAGGATGTCGAGTCGGAAACCGCCGGTGGGGCGCCGACCCGGCCCGTAGGGCAATAAAGAAACGGCCGCGATTCGCGGCCCTTCCTTCGCGGGTCGCCGGAGCGTGGCCCCGAGGGCGATACCCGCCGGCTCTTGCGACGCAGCGCAAACGCGAAGCCGAAGCCGAGCCCCCCCCAAACACCCACGAAAATAAATTTAACCCCTTTCCCCAACACCCACGTTTCATCTGCATGTCCCCCACGAGGTCACGCACGATGAATACGCTACGCATCACCCTGCCCCTGCTGTTTGCCGGCCTCGTCGTCGCGGCGGGTAGCGCCGCCTCCGATGGATCGTCTCGCCGGCACATCGCCGCCGAGCCAGCGGTCGTCAACGACGCACCCTGCGAACAGGTCGGACGCAGCTACGGGCCCGGTCGCCCGCTGCCGATACCGATGGCCGTGGCGGCGAAATCGAGTTCGCGGGCACCCGTTGCCGTATCCGCACCGGCACCTGCCGCCCCGCCGGCTCCGATGCCCTTAGCCGTCGCGGAAGCCGATGCCACCGCCAGCGCATCGCCGACGGTCGCCGCACCGGTGATGTCCAGGATCCAGCGGGCGCCCGTACCCATGGGCGGCATCATGGGCCCCATGCTGCCGGCGCAGTACGCGACCGATCGCGACAACTACAAGCATCGCGACGCCAATGCCGTGCACCTGGCCGCCACCGATCCGGTGTCGACCTTCAGCATCGACGTGGATACCGGCTCCTATACCAACATTCGCCACATGCTCAACGAAGGTCGCCTGCCGCCGGCCGATGCCGTGCGAACGGAAGAGTTCATCAACTACTTCGACTACGGCTATGCGCCGCCGGTGGATCGCTCGCGGCCGTTCAGCGTGACCACCGAACTGGCGCCCGCGCCGTGGAACAGCAACCGCCAGCTGCTGATGGTCGGCATTCAGGGTTACAAGGTCCCGGTCAGCGAGATCCCCGCGGCGAACCTGGTCTTCCTCGTCGACGTCTCCGGGTCGATGGATGAACCGGACAAGCTGCCCTTGCTGAAGGCGTCGCTGAAACAGATCGTGCCCAAGCTCCGCGCGCAGGATCGCGTTTCGCTGGTGACCTATGCCGGTGCCACGTGCGTGGCGCTGCCGTCGACGCCAGGCGACCGGCACGCGACGATCACGGCCGCCATCGATGCGCTCGGCGCAGGCGGTTCCACGAATGGCGCCGCGGGCATCGACCTCGCTTACGCGCAGGCCATGAAGGGCTATATCAAGGGCGGCGTGAATCGCGTCATCCTCGCGACCGACGGCGATTTCAACGTCGGCACGACCGGTGTGCAGGCGCTCAAGGATCGCATCGCCGAGAAGCGCAAGAGCGGTGTGGCATTGACGACGCTCGGTTTCGGCGAAGGCAACTACAACGACGAAATGGCCGTGGAGCTTGCCGATGTCGGCAATGGAAGCCATCACTACATCGACAGTCTCGATGAGGGACGCCGCGTGCTGGTCGACGAGATGTCGGCCACGCTGATGACCATCGCGAAGGACGTGAAGATCCAGGTCGAGTTCAATCCTGGGGTGGTCGCCGAATACCGCCTGATCGGCTATGAGAAGCGCGTACTTGCCCGCGAGGACTTCAATAACGATGCCGTCGATGCGGGTGAGATCGGTGCCGGCGCGAATGTCACCGCGCTCTACGAGATCACGCTCAAGGGTGCGCCCGGTGCACGCGTGGATCCCCTGCGCTACGGCAAGGATGCACCCGTCGAGGCGAAGGGTAACGAACTGGCCTTCCTCCGCCTGCGCTACAAGGCACCCGAGGGTGGTGCCAGCCAGCTGATCGAGGAGCCGCTGTCGGCACACGTCGCCGCGGCACCCAGCGAACGGCTGCGCTTTGCCGCCGCCGCGGCTGCGTTCGCCGAAAACCTGCGTGGCGGAAAGTATGTCGACGACTTCGGTTACGACAAGGTCGCGGCGCTGGCGCACGGTGCGCTCGGCAAGGACGAGGGTGGTTATCGGGCGGGCATGGCGAGACTGGCGGCGCTGGCCGGCGGGATGCAGACCGAGCAGCCGGTGGCGGGGGCTTTCATTCGCTGAGGCGAGAAGCTGGCTGACTGAGGCGAGCACCCTTCGCCGATGAATCGGCTCCTACCCGAAGGCGGCGTTGCTGCCCTTGTAGGAGCCGATTCATCGGCGATCCACCGGAGCGAACAACCTGCCCATCGCCCAAACCCCCGTGAATGCCTTACCCTCCCCGGCCATGGATGCTCCCCTGGCCGACGATGGCGGACTCATGCTCGCCTGGGCGGGCGGGGACGCGGCTGCCTTTGCCGAGCTTTACGCGCGGCACAAGGGTCCCCTCTACCGGTTCCTGTTGAAAACGGTGAAGGATCGCGCGATCGCCGACGAGCTCTTCCAGGAAACCTGGAGTCGTGTGATCGCGGCGCGTCAGCGTTATCGTGTCGAAGCGAAGTTCAGCACGTGGCTGCTGCAGATCGCACACAACCTGGCGATCGACAGTTTCCGCAAGCAACGCCCGCAGGCCGGTGCGGAGGAAGCCGAAGCGGTGTTTGCAAACCAGGCCGCACCCGAACGCGAACAACCCGAGCACGCGCTGTCGGATTTCGAACTGCGTCGGCGCATGCAACGTGCCATCGAGAGCCTGCCGGACGAACAGCGCACCGCCTTCGTGCTACGCATGGAGAACGAACTTTCCCTGGAGGACATCGCCGCCGTCACCGGCGTAGGACGCGAAACCGCGAAATCGCGACTTCGCTACGCCATGGCCCGGATCCGCGAACTCGTTGCCGAATGACATGACCCAGATCACGCCCCCACCCATCGACGACGACCTGCCCGACGAACGCGAGCTCGCGGCGCTGTACGCGCGCTTGCCGAAGACCGAGCCGGACGCGTCGCTCGATGCCGCCGTGCTTGCCGCGGCGACCCGGGCGATGCCGGTGAAGCGTCGTCCGCGCTGGCCTGTCGCCGTGGCATCCGCCGCCGTGCTCGTCCTCGCCGTCGGGGTGGCCTGGCAGGTGCGCGAGCTGCCGCCGCCTGCAACGTCGACCATCCCGATGGCTGCCACGCCGGCTACGGTCAAAAGCCCAACGACGGATAGCCTGGACGGGCGCGCGGCGGAGAGCATCGCCGCTGAAGCGGCTCCCACAGGAGAGCTGAGCAAGCCCCGCGATGCGGGAGCCCAGGCATCTCGTGCAGGCGCCGCTGCGATGAATGCAGGCGCCGCTTCGGCTCGTGTGGGAGCCGATTCATCGGCGATTCCCGCGCAGCGGGCTGCGTCACACCGCGCCGTCTCCCCCGCCGCGACCACGCATGTTCGCCTCAACGTGTCCGCCCCACCTTCCGTCACCGAACCCGTCGCGGCACCGGTGGCACTCGCTCCAGCGGCTCCGGCCGCTCCTCCGGAACCGTACGCACCACCCGCACCGCCAGCCCCACCCGCACCTGCGGCGGCCGCCGAGGCCGAGGCCGCGATCGTGTCGGCCGCACCCGTACCCGCACCGGCTCCGCAGCGATTAGATGCCACCGCACCTGCGCCATCGTCATTGCCGCAGCACGACGACAAAGCCGCGCCGGCTCCCTCGGGCATGCTCATGCGCAAGACGGTTCCCACCGCTCTTGGCCCAGACGACCGTGTCGGCGAGATCCGCCGCCTGCTCGACCGCGGCGATCGCGCGCAGGCGCTGCGCGAACTGACCGACCTGCGGCGACGCTACCCGGACTACGACCTGCCCCAAGATCTGCGCGACCTGAACCCTTGAACGCTCCGCTGGAAACCCTCGCGTCGCCGTGGCGGCACGAGGAAGACATTCGTAAGAGCCGCTTCCTCGCCCAGGCGGCGCCGGTCGGCAGTGCGGCGGAGGCGCTCGCCTTCGTCGAGGCCGTGGGCGACGCGACCGCCACGCATAACTGCTGGGCCTACCGCATCGGCGACGCCTACCGGTTCAACGACGATGGCGAGCCCGGCGGTACCGCCGGGCGCCCGATGCTGCAAGCCATCGATGGCCAGGGCTGCGATCGCGTGGTCGTCGTGGTCACGCGCTGGTACGGCGGCATCAAGCTCGGTGCCGGGGGACTTGCCCGGGCCTATGGCGGCACCGCGGCAGAATGCCTCAGGCTCGCGCCGCGCGTCGCCATCGTCGCCATGGGTCGGTTATTCGTGCACTGCGACTTTGCCGACATCGCGCTCTTTACCGCGCGGATCCGCGAGATGGACGCTACCATCGAGCAGGAAACCTTCGTCGCCGATGGTGCGGAACTGACCGTGCTGGCCCCGCTGGATCGCCTCGACGCCATCGCCGCGCGGCTGGTCGATCTGAGCCGGGGGCGCATCCAGCCGCGCCGGATCGATTGAATACTGCACCGGGTGGCCCCATCCGTTGGCAAATGACCAGAGCAACGAGCCGCGCATGACCGTAGAACGCAGGGAGAAGTCACGGAACATCGGCGCATTGCGCAATCTCTGGCCCTTCCTCAGGCCGCACAAGAACCTGGCCATCGGCTGGCTGTTCTTCCTCGGTATCTCATCGGGCTC
The DNA here is from genome assembly GCF_001887595.1 of Luteibacter rhizovicinus DSM 16549. NCBI lineage: Bacteria > Pseudomonadati > Pseudomonadota > Gammaproteobacteria > Lysobacterales > Rhodanobacteraceae > Luteibacter > Luteibacter rhizovicinus. The sequence goes on along the minus strand of NZ_CP017480.1, from coordinate 3,576,142 downwards.
GTCGCTGCTGCTGCCGGTCGCCCTGCGCCACATCATCGACAAGGGCTTCCTTGCCTCGAACCTGGCGACGATCAACGGGACCTTCCTGGCGCTGTTCGGCCTCGCCGTGGTCCTCGCGCTCGCCACCGCCGCGCGCTACTTCTTCATTGCCTTGCTGGGCGAACGTTCGCTCGCCGCGCTGCGCAGCGCGCTTTATCGGCATGTCATCCACCTGGATGTCGGCTTCTACGAGAGCACGCGCGTGGGCGAACTCACCTCGCGCCTGGGCACCGACACCGAACTGGTGCAGACCCTGGTCGGCTCCGGCATCTCGGTGGCACTGCGCAGCACCGTGATGCTGATCGGCTCGGCCGCCGCCATGGCCTGGACCAGTCCGCGCCTGGCCGGCCTCACCGCCCTGGTGATTCCCGCCGTCATGCTGCCGATCCTCATCTTCGGCCGCCGTGTCCAGAAGCTGTCCCGTCACAGCCAGGACCGTCTCGCCGATGCCGCCGCCGTCGCCAACGAAACGCTCAACGCCGCGCAGACCGTGAAGGCCTATGCGCGTGAGCCGATCGAGAGCCGCCGCTACGCGAACGCCATCGCCCTCGCGCTGGCCACGGCACGTCGTCGCATCGGTATGCGCTCGATGCTGACCGCCGCGGTGATCGTCCTGATCTTCGGCGCCATCACCCTCGTGCTCTGGGCGGGTGCCCGCGATGTCATCGCCGGCGAGCTCGCACCCGGCGTGCTGACCCAGTTCGTCGTCTACGCCATCTTCGCCGCCGGCTCCGTCGCCGGCCTGTCGGAGGTCTGGGGCGATGTGCTGCAGGCCGCGGGTGCGATGGAACGTATCGGCGAGCTGTTCGCCGAGAAAGCGACCATCGCCACCCCGGATGCGCCCGATCCGCTACCGCAGCCGGTGACCGGCGCGCTGCGCTTCGACCAGGTGGAATTTCGCTATCCGTCGCGACCCGACGTCGCCGCGCTGTCCGGCTTCGATCTGCAGATCGCCCCCGGAGAAACCGTCGCCCTCGTTGGCCCGTCAGGCGCCGGCAAGAGCACGGTCTTCAGCCTGCTGCTGCGCTTCCACGATCCGGTCGCCGGTTCGATCCGCTTCGACGGCGTCGAACTGCGTGCGCTGGCGCTGCCCGAATTGCGCGGCGCCATCGCCCTCGTACCGCAGGAAACGGTGATCTTCGGCGGTAGCGCCGCGGACAACATCCGTTTCGGCCGCGAGGACGCCAGCGACGAGGAAGTACGCGAGGCCGCGCGCCTGGCCGAAGCCGATGGCTTCATCCAGGCCCTGCCGGAAGGCTACGATGCCATGCTCGGCGAGCGTGGCGTGCGCCTTTCCGGGGGGCAGAAGCAACGCGTCGCCATCGCCCGCGCCATCCTGCGCGACGCGCCGCTGCTCCTGCTCGACGAGGCCACCTCGGCCCTCGACGCCCAGTCGGAAGCCGCCATCCAGCACGCCCTGGAGCGACTGGAGAAGGGTCGTACCACCCTGGTCATCGCCCATCGCCTGGCCACGGTGCAGCGCGCCGACCGCATCGTCGTCATGGACGGCGGCCGGATCGTCGCCCAGGGCACGCACGAGGCCTTGCTGCGTGAAGGCGGTCTCTACGCCGAACTGGCCAGGTTGCAGTTCGTCGCCTGACCGTTTGTTTTCGTCGCGTTGACGACTCGCCGCCTACCGTGCGGCGATGGACAGCGATCTGCTTCTTCCTCGCCCCGAAGGCCTCTATTGCCCGGCGGGCGACTTCTTCATCGACCCCATGCTTCCCGTGCCCCGTGCTGTGGTTACGCATGCCCATGGCGACCACGCACGGGCGGGCAGCGAGCTGTATCACGTGGCGAGCGCCGGCCTCGGGCTGATGCGCGAGCGATTGGGGGCGACCGCGACGATCCGTGACTACGCTTACGGCGAGTCGTTCACCCTGGGCGACACGCGCCTGTCGTTGCATCCGTCCGGCCACGTGCTCGGCGCGGCACAGTTGCGCATCGAAGGTCGCGACCTGGTAGCTGTCGTCTCCGGCGACTACAAACGCGATCCCGATCCTACCTGCGTCCCGTTCGAACCCGTGCCCTGCGACGTCTTCGTCACCGAGTCGACCTTCGGCCTGCCGATTTACCGCTGGCCGCCGATGCACACGGTGATTGGCGAGATGCTCGCCTGGCTGGATGAATGTGCCGAACGCGCTGTTCCCGCCGTCCTGTTCTGCTATGCGCTCGGCAAGGCCCAGCGCATTCTGGCCGAGCTTGCCGCGCGCACCGATCGCACCGTGCATCTGCACGGCGCGATGCTGCGTCTGGTCGAGGCGTATCGCGAGGCCGGCGTGCGCATGGTTCCCACGCAACCGGTGAGCGAGTCTGCGCGCGGCAAGGATTTTGCGGGCGAGCTGATCATGGCGCCGCCCTCGGCAGCGGGATCGCCCTGGATGCGTCGCTTCGCGAAAGCGTCCACGGGATTCGCATCGGGATGGATGCAGGTGCGCGGCGCACGACGTCGACGCGGCTACGATCGGGGCTTCATCGTCTCGGACCACGCGGACTGGCCGGGCCTGCTGCAAAGCGTGCGCGACTGCGGCGCCAAGCGGATCTACGTGACCCACGGCGATGGCGAAGCGCTCATCCGCCATCTGCGCGAAACCGGCCACGACGCACGACCGCTCCGCTCCCTGGGCGGCTCCGCGGTCGACGTGCGCGACAGCGAGGAAGGCGACTGATGCGCCGTTTCGCCGCGCTGTTCGAGGCGCTCGACCGCACCGCCTCGACCTCGGCCAAGCGCGATGCAATGGCCGCCTATTTCAGGGACGCACCGCCCGTCGACGCCGCATGGGCGGTCTACGTTCTCAGCGGCGGCAAGCTGAAGCGCACGGCGACGTCGACCGAGCTTCGCCTCGCGCTCGCGGCGGAGACCGGTTACGCCGACTGGCTGATCGACGACTGTTACGCCCATGTCGGCGATCTGGCCGAGACCGTCGCACTGATGTTGCCCACACCGGAGGACGCCACCGACGACACGCCACTGCACGTGTGGATGGAGGCGCGATTGCCATCGCTCGGCAAGCTGGAGTCCGCCGAACGCATGGGCTTGCTTCGCGAGTGGTGGCTTACGCTTCCCCGCGACCAGCTCTTCCTCGTCAACAAGCTGCTGACCGGCTCACTGCGCGTGGGCGTGTCGCACCGGCTGGTCGTGCAGGCGATCGCGCAATGGTCCTCGTTGCCCACGGATCTGATCGCCCATCGCCTGACCGGTACATGGAAGCCCGGCGCCGCGGCCTTCGAGGCGCTCGCCGGACCCGAGCGTGCCGACGAACACGCCGGCGAACGGCCTTACCCGTTCTTTCTCGCGTCGCCACTGGAGCACGACATCGCCAGCCTCGGCGAGCGTGCGGACTGGCTGGCCGAATGGAAGTGGGACGGCATCCGCGCGCAGCTGATGCGGCGCGACGGCGGCGTGCTGATCTGGTCGCGCGGCGAGGAACGCCTCGATGGTCGATTCCCTGAGCTCGAACGGGCGGCGCTGAATCTGCCCGACGGTTGCGTCCTCGACGGCGAAATTCTCGCCTGGGCACCTGAGGGTGATCGTCCCCTGCCCTTCGCTGCCCTGCAGAAGCGCATCGGCAAGCTGAAGCCGGGAGCGAAGCTGCTTGCCGATACACCGGTGCGCCTGATGGTTTACGACCTGCTCGAGCTCGACGGCATCGATCTGCGTGAGCAACCTCTGCGTGTCCGGCGAGCCGCGCTCGAACGCCTCGTCGACGGGCACGGACCGACGGTAATGATCTCACCCGTTGTCACCGGCGAACACTGGGATGCGCTTGCAGCCGTCCGTACCGAGTCGCGCGAGCGACAGACCGAAGGCCTGATGCTGAAGCGTCTGGACTCGCCGTACCGCGTCGGTCGCAAACGCGGCGACTGGTGGAAGTGGAAGGTCGATCCCTACACCGTGGACGCCGTGCTGCTCTACGCCCAACCGGGCCACGGTCGTCGCTCGGGCCTGTTCACCGACTACACCTTCGGCGTGTGGGATGGCGAAGCACTGGTCCCCGTGGCCAAGGCGTATTCCGGCCTGGATGACGACGAGATCGGCCGCCTCGACCGCTGGATCCGTGCGCACACCATCGATCGCTTCGGCCCGGTCCGCTCGGTGGAACCGACCCACGTCTTCGAACTCGCCTTCGAAGCCATCCAGGCCTCGGGCCGCCACAAGGCCGGCGTGGCCGTGCGCTTCCCGCGCATCCTCCGCTGGCGAACCGACCTCGCGATACGCGATGCCGACAAACTCGACGACCTCCGCCGCCTGGCGACGGGCTGAGGCCCGCCTGGTCGCCTGGTTCGCCGCGCAGGAGCGGCGGCCCGCGGCGTTCCAACGCGCAGCATGGCGTGCCTGGGCCGAGGGCAGGAATGGCCTCATCCACGCACCGACCGGCACGGGCAAGACCCTCGCCGCTGCGGGCGGACCGCTTATCGACGCACTGCTGCGTCCGCAAACCGGTCTGCAACTGATCTGGATCACGCCCTTGCGTTCGCTCGCCACCGATACGGCGCAGCACCTCACGGCGGCCGTCGAGGCCATGGAGCTGCCGTGGCGCGTGCTAAGGCGCACGGGCGACAGCGGCAGCGCCGAGCGCGCCAGGTTGCGCCGGGGCGCGTGCGAGCTGTTGGTCACGACACCGGAAAGCCTCGCCTTGCTGCTCAGCTATCCGGATGCACGCGAGCGCTTCGCCAACCTGCGCGGCATCGTCGTCGACGAGTGGCACGAGCTCATCGGCAACAAACGCGGCACCTTGCTCCAGCTCGGGCTCGCACGCCTGCACCGCTGGCTGCCAGCGCTGCGAACCTGGGGTCTGTCGGCCACGCTCGGCAACCTGGACGAAGCGCTGCACGCGCTCGCCGGTGACGGCGTGCTCATCGGCGGTACGTCGCGCAAAAAAACCCATATCGACACGGCCCTGCCTGACGGCGGCGAACGCTTTCCGTGGGCCGGGCATCTGGGCCTGTCCCAGCTTCCCCGCGTGCTCGACGCCGTCCTCGCGGCACGGACCAGCCTGGTCTTCGCGAATACCCGCTCGCAAGCCGAGCTCTGGCACGAGGCACTGGCTTCCGTGTGGCCCGGACCGCCGGAGACGCTCGCACTGCATCATGGGTCGATCGATCCGAAGCTTCGTTTTGCAACGGAAGAAAACCTGCGCCTGGGCACGCTGCGCTGCGTGGTCGCCACCTCGAGCCTCGATCTCGGCGTGGATTTCTCCAGCGTGGAACAGGTGCTCCAGGTCGGCAGTCCGAAGAGCATCGCGCGCCTGTTGCAGCGGGCGGGCCGAAGCGGCCACCAGCCCGGCATGCCCTCGCGCATTCTTTGCGTGCCGACCCATCTGCTCGAGCTGGCCGAGATCGCCGCGGCTCGTCGCGCCTTGTCCGAAGACCATCTCGAACCGCGCCACCCGATGCGCGGTTGTCTGGATGTCCTCGCGCAGCATCTGCTGACGATGGCGCTTGGCGGCGGCTTCATCGCGGACGATGCGTATTCCGAGGTCACGTCGTCACTTGCTTATGCGCAGCTTCCACGCGAGCGTTTCGATGCCGTGCTCGCCTACCTGCGTACGGGCGGGACGGCGCTGGCAAGTTACCCCGAATACCAGAAGCTCGTCCTGACCGATGGTCGTTACCACGTCGACAGCGGACGCATCGCGCGCATGCACCGCTTGTCGATCGGAACGATCACCTCCGATGGCAGCCTGCAGGTTCGTTACATGAAAGGCGCGCGACTGGGCACGGTCGAAGAAAGTTTCCTGTCGCGACTTCGCCCGGGCGATCGCTTCCTGTTCGCCGGCCGAAACCTCGAACTCGTGCGCATCCGCGACATGACCGCCTACGTACGCGCTGCGCCGAACCGTCGCGGGGGCGTGCCTCGCTGGATGGGCGGCAAGCTTCCCTTATCAGGCGAACTCTCCGACGAGCTACGCCGCACGTTGGCCGAAGGCGTGCCGCGCAGCGCCGAAATGCGCACGCTTGCTCCCTTACTGGCCATCCAGCGTAGCCGATCGGCGATCCCCGCTCTCGACGAAACGCTGTGCGAGCGGACCCGCACACGCGAAGGCGACTACCTGTTCCTGTTCCCGTTTGCCGGCCGCCTTGCCCACGAGGGACTCGCCGCCGTGCTGGCCTACCGACTCGCTCGCATCCATCCGGGCGACTACGGGTACGCGGTGAACGACTACGGCCTGACCCTCACGGCCGCGCGCATGCCGCCGCTGGACGCTGAAGCCATGCGGCAACTGCTGCATCCGGCACGCTTGCGCACGGACATCCTGGCCAGCGTCAACCTCACCGAACTGGCCAGGCGACAATTCCGCGAGATTGCGCGCGTGGCCGGACTCGTCTTCAACGGCTATCCCGCAGCAGGCAAAACGATGCGCCAACTGCAGGCATCGAGCGGTCTTCTGTTCGACGTACTGCGTCGGCACGACCCGACCCATCCCCTGCTCTGGCAAGCCGAACGGGAGGTACTCGACCAGCAGCTCGACTACACGCGACTGCGCGCGTGCCTGCTCCGCGTCGCGCGCTCACGCCTGCTCTGGCGCGAGCCGAAGCGGCTCAGTCCCCTGGCCTTTCCGCTCTGGGTCGAACGCCTGCGTGGTGGCATCGCCACCGACGACTGGAAAAGCCGCGTCGAACGCATGCGATCCACCCTCGAAGCGGATGCGGACACATGATGACCCACGACGTCATCGTCGCCGGCGAGCGCCTGACGCTGCACGTGCAGCGTGCGATTCACTGGGCGGCACGACGCACCGTGCTCGTGTCGGACGTGCACTTCGGCAAGGGCGCGGTGTTCCGTCGCGCCGGGATTGCCGTGCCCAGTGGCGACACCGAGGACGACCTTGCGCGACTCGACGACCTGATTCGCGAATTCGCCCCGGAACGTCTCGTCGTGCTCGGCGACCTCGTGCACGGCGCGGCCACGGAACGCAGCGACTGGGTCGAGCGTGTGCGGGCATGGCGCCGCTCCCACCCGCATCTCGACGTGCTGCTGATCGCCGGCAACCACGATCGCCACTTCGACGTGCGTTCGCTGGGCATCGAGGTCGTGCCGGACAGGCTCGACGTCGCACCCTTCGTTCTCTCGCACCATCCGTCCCCGCACGCCGGGGCATACACGCTGGCGGGTCACGTCCATCCAGGCGTTGTCGTCCGCGACGGCTGGCGACGGCATCGTCTGCCCGCTTTCGTCTTCGATCACGATGTCGGCATGTTGCCCGCGTTCGGTACGCTCACCGGGCTCTTCGAGATCGCCGCCGCACCAGGTCGCAAGATCGTCGCCGTCACCCCTGCGGGCCTTGTTCCTGTCGGCTCGCAAGGGCATCGTCGATGAATCGGCTCCTACCGGGTCGAGCCCGGATCAACTCAGCGCCGCCACCAACGCACGGACCGTGTCTTCATCGGTGCGGATCTCGCCGCCACCCATGCCGAGGTCGTCGGAGGGCGTACGCCGCATTCCGGACGGCAGCCGGCGCTTGGCCGAGGCATGAAACTCCCGCGCCCGCGTCATGTTGCGCAAGGCGGCGACGTTGTCAGGCTCGATACCCGCCCCCGGCATCACAACGATGCGACCACCCGCCTGCGCCACCAGGCGTGCGATCGACGACGCACCGGCCACGGCGCTCGGCATGCCGCCCGAGGTGAGCACACGTTCGAAGCCAAGTTCGATCACCGTTTCCAGGGCCGCCACGCGGTCGGATACCAGATCGAACGCACGATGAAAGGTCACGCCCATGGCGCCGGCCGCCTGCACGAAGAGCTGGCAGGCTTCCGCATCGACCTCGCCTTCGGCGGTGAGCGCGCCGACGACGACCCCGTCGCAGCCAAGATCGGCGCAGTGCGCGATGTCGTCGAGCATCGCTTCGATTTCAGCGTTCTCGTAGAGGAAGTTTCCCGACCGCGGTCGTACGAGGACGTAGAGCGGGATATCCAGTCCCTCGCGGGCCAGCGCGATCGTCCCATGCGACGGCGTCACGCCACCCTCGTCCAGGCTTGCACACAGTTCGACACGGCCCGCCCCGCCCGCCTGCGCGGCAAACGCGGACGCGATCGAGTTCGCAGCGACTTCCAGCAAGGCCATGATCAATACGTGCTCTTGCCGGGAATCAGGGTGTCCTGCTTCTTCGCATCGCACACGGCGTACGAGAAGCCGGACTGGATCGCCCACGCACCGACGTTGCCTTTCTTGTCCATGGCAAGGAAGCCGACCTGGAGGTCCTTAGCCTCCGGCTTGCGCCGGAGAATACGTTCGACGGCCTCGCGGCAGGCGTCCTCCGGTGAACGCCCCTGACGCATGAGCTCGACGACCAGGAAGCTGCCCACGTTGCGGATCACCTCCTCGCCGACACCGGTCGAGGTCGCCCCGCCAATCTCGTTGTCGACGTAAAGTCCTGCACCGATGATCGGACTGTCACCGACGCGACCGTGGATTTTCCAGGCCATGCCGCTCGTCGTGCAGGCACCGGACAGATTGCCCTTGGCATCGATCGCCAGCATGCCGATGGTGTCGTGGTTGCTCGCGTCACCCGGCGTCCCACCAGGGCCCGCGTTATAAGTCTTGACCTCGCTATTGGCCGACGGCTTGTATTTGGCCGTCTTCAGCCATTCGTGCCACGCCTTGTCCGAATCGGGAGTCAGCAACGCTTCGCGAGGAAAGCCCTGCTCGATGGCGAACTGCGTGGCGCCGTCACCGGCGAGCAAGACGTGCGGGGTGCGTTCCATGACCCGGCGCGCCACGGAGATCGGATGAGCGATGTGCTCCATCGCCGCCACCGCGCCGCAATTGCCATGCTCGTCCATGATGCTCGCGTCCAGCGTCACCTTGCCGTCGCGATCGGGATAACCGGCACGACCGACGCTGTGATTGCGCAGATCCGCTTCCGGAACGCGTGCACCCTGCTCCACCGCATCCAGTGCGCGGCCGCCACCCGCCAGGACTTTCCAGGCCGCCTGGTTCGCGGCGACACCGAAGTCCCAGGTCGAACAGACGCGCGGAATCATCCCGCCCGAAGCGGTCGATGATGCACCCTTGGCGAAACCCTTAGTGGTCAACGCCAGACTGGAAGCGATCGTCGCCCCCTGAAGGAAACGCCTGCGATCCATGGACAACCTCGTTCGTCGGCGCACCGTTTGCGCCCTCTCCGATGGTCGCATGCGGCACCTGTGGCGTGCCACTGCGCCGCCCGTGCTGCACCGCCCGAGCCCGGGTCTGGACGGAACGCGACAAGGTGGCGCCCAGGATCGTCATCATCGCCAACACCGCGAGGACGAAGAAAAGGACCGAGCCGCGGCGTGAGCGGCGTCGCCGTCTCACGATGTTTTCTCCGGCCGCGATACGACGCGGCTGTAGTGCCTGCCATCGCGCATCGTCAGCGTGATCTCGATCGCACGTGCGCCGGCCCCATGCCTCTGCTGAAAGGGTTGGCGCTCGACGAGACCGTCGGTGTCGGGCAGGTCGGCGACGACCTCGAGGTGGATGACGCCTTGCACGTATGTCTGGCATGCCGTGTCACAGCGTCTGAGTTCATCTGCCACCAGCCAACCTATCGAACCGGCCAGCAAGACGGGCGTGTTGTATTCCCTCGCCATCGTCTTTTGCGGACAGTCCCTCGCCTCGGTGCACATGTGCCATGCCGCCGCCGCTTCCAGGTCGCGCACGATGGCGGCGAGAGCCAACCGAGCCCTGTCCTCGTCGCGGCTCATGACGAGATGTCGCCTCGCAGCACTCCCTGCCGCCACGAGCGACACCGTGGCGGCCGCTGCGACGATCGACGCCACGGCGAGACCCACCATCAACTCGACCAGACTGAAGCCATCGCCCCTCACGGTTTGACAGGCCACGCCAGCAGCTCCTGCCCCTGCCAGCGAATCCGGATGACACACGCGGCACCCGCTTCGCAGTGAACATCGCCATCCGCGCCCGGTCCGAGCTGTTTCGACAAGGCGTCGTGGAACCGCCGCATGTCATCGCCGGCCAGGGCGACCGGGTCGCATCCGCGTACGCACGCTGCTGCCTCCGACGAGAGCGTGTAGCCGCCCGCGGTCACGCCATCCGCATTGACCCGCATACGCGCCTTCAGGTCGTTGGCCGTCGCTTCCGCGGCCAGCCATCGGGACACCCGCGCATCGGTAGCCAGTGCCTGCACCAACCACGCTCCCGTCGCCGCGCTGCCGATCGCGAAGACCGACATGGCAACGAGGGATTCCACCAGTGATGAGCCGCGGCTATGCATGGGTCCACGTTCGCGCGGCGACGCATGGCTTGATGCCCGGCCTTTCACCAGCCTTCGTCAGGCCAGATGCAGGCCTCATGAGCGCCAAGCGCCAGACCGCACGTAAGCCAGCAGCCTGCCGCCCACGGATAGCTTCCACGGCCACGGACGGGCCTGGATTATATATACAGTTTACCTGTACAGTTTTTCTGTATTCATGATAAGGTCCGCCCATGGCAAGCTCATCCCCTCCGTCCGACACCCCCTCGCTGGCGTCGCTGGCGGCCGAACTACGCATCTCCGGCGGCAAACTGGTGCGGCGGCTGCGGGAGCAATCCCATCCCGGCGATTTCACGTCGTCGCAGAAGTCTGTCCTGCTTCGCCTCGACCGTGACGGGCCGGCCACCGTGTCGGCGCTGGCGCGTGCGGAGGGGGTGCGCCCGCAATCGATGCGCATGACGGTGGCGGGGCTCGAAGCCATGAAAGCCATCACCGGCAAGCCCGACCCCACCGACGGACGACAAACCCTCGTCGACCTCACACCCACTTTTCGCAAGACCCTCAAGGCAAGCCGGGCCGCCAAAGAAGACTGGCTGGTCCGTGCCCTTCAGACCCAACTGTCGCCCGCCGAACAACGCGAGCTCGCGGCTGCCGTCCGTCTGTTGCAACGACTCACCGACTTTTGAGGCCCTCGCGGCCCCTCCCAGGAACTGATATGGCCATCCCCTTGCTCTCCTGCTTCTTCGGCGGTGCCTTGCTTGGCAACGCCGTACCGCACTTCGTCAGCGGCGTGATGGGCCGCCCCTTCCAGACGCCGTTCGCAAAGCCACCGGGTCAGGGACTGTCCTCATCGACCGTGAATGTTCTCTGGGGCTTCTTCAACCTCGTGATGGGCTACCTGCTCGTTTGCCGCGTCGCCGCTTTCGACGGAAAGGACATGGGCGAGGTCATCGCGCTCGGCCTCGGCGTGCTTGCGATCGCACTGTTTGCCGCCCGGCACTTCGGTCGCTTCCATGGTGGAAACACGCCGGACCGATCGTGACTCCGCCTGCGACAGGCATGTTCCGATCGCTGAGGCACCCCAACTACCGCATCTGGGCCGCCGGCGCCGTGGTCTCGAACATCGGTACGTGGATGCAGCGCACGGCGCAGGACTGGCTGGTGCTGACCCGTCTCACCCATCACAGCGCATCCGCGGTGGGAACGGTCATGGCGCTGCAGTTCGGGCCACAGCTGCTGTTGTTGCCGTGGACCGGGTTCGCTGCCGACCACTACGACCAGCGGAAGCTGTTGATGGCGACGCAGGCCACCATGGCGGCCCTCGCGCTGACGCTCGGCCTGCTGACCGTCAGCGGACTCGTCCAGTTGTGGCACGTCTATATCTTCGCCTTCCTGTTCGGCTGCGCGGCAGCGTTCGATGCTCCCGTGCGCCAGACCTTCGTGGCGGAACTGGTGGGCGACGCCGACCTGCATAATGCTGTCGCACTCAACTCGACCTCGTTCAACGCGGCGCGAATGATCGGACCGGCGGTCGCTGGATTGGTCATCGCATCGGTCGGCATGGGCTGGGCGTTCCTGTTCAACGGGGCCAGCTTCGTCGCTGTGCTGGGTTCGCTTTTCCTGCTCCGCCTCAACGGTCATCAAGGCAGGGCGCGAGCCCATCGGACCAAAGGCAGCCTCATGGGCGGCCTGCACTATGTGTGGTCCCGACCCGACCTCAAGGCGATCCTGGTCATGCTCTTCCTGATCGGCACCTTCGGCCTGAATTTCCCGATCTTCATCTCGACCATGGCCGTCGGCGTGTTCCATACCGACGCACGCGGCTACGGCCTGCTGTCATCGATCATGGCCATCGGCACCCTGTCCGGCGCCCTCCTCGCCGCCGGCCGTGGCCGGCCGCGCTTTGCCTCCCTGCTTGTCGGGTCCGGTGTCTTCGGACTCGGCTGCGCACTGGCCGCTCTCGCCCCCACCTACTGGCTCTTCGCCGCCGCGCTGGTGCTCATCGGCGTCGCCGCCCTGACCCTGACCAACACGACCAACAGCCTCATGCAGCTCTCCACCGAGCCCGCCATGCGCGGACGCGTCATGGCTTTGCGCGTCGGCGTCGCTCTGGGCGGAACACCGATCGGCGCCCCGATCGTCGGCTGGGTGGCCGATCATCTAGGTCCTCGCTGGGGCCTCGCCGTAGGCGCAGCTTCCGGGGTCGCTGCCGCCGGCGTGGCTATCTATGCCATGACCCGGTCAGTTCATGCGACGCCTTCCAAGTCGCCATAGAAGAGCTGGCGAGCGAAAAAAACCCCGCATTCGCATGCGGGGTTTTTCGAGGCAACACTGTCGCGACGGTTAGGCCGCGATTTCGACGCCCGAAGCCTGCGCGCCCTTCGGGCCCGTCGTAACTTCGAATTTTACGCGCTGGCCTTCCTGCAGGCTGCGAAAGCCCTTGGAGTTGATCGCAGAAAAGTGGACGAACACGTCCTCCCCACCGTCCTCAGGCGCGATGAAACCGAAACCCTTGGCGTCGTTGAACCACTTGACCGTACCGAAACGCATGCGGAAACCTCTGGACATGGAATTGGAAGCGCCCCTGCGTTGGCGAGGCGTTCCCCATGGATCCCCTGTGCCTGCCCCCGCGGCGCAGGCGAAGTATCGACATATGTGAAGGCAAAGCGCAACTACGACAATTTCCCGGTCGATCGCCGAAGATCAGGCTCCGGCAAGCAGACGGCCGAGGATCGGCGGGACGTTGGCCGTGGCAGCGGCGAGGTGCGCAAAGATCTCCTCGATGCTTATTTCGGCCTCGTCGCCCGCACCCGCGGCGTAATTGGCAACCAGGGCAAGACAGGCGAACTCGAGGTCCAGTTCGCGTGCCAGCACCGCCTCGGGCATACCGGTCATCCCGACCAGGTCGCAGCCGTCGCGCTTCATCCGCGCAATTTCGGCACGCGTCTCCAGGCGTGGTCCCTGGGTGATCCCATGGCATCCGCCGTCGATGATCGGCAAGCCTTCGGCCCGGGCCGCGGCGAGAATCGCCTGGCGCAGGCTCTCGGTATAGGGCTCGCTGAAATCGATATGGCGAACTTCCGCCCCTTCGACGTCATTGAAGCTGGTGTACCGACCATGCGTGTAGTCGATGATCTGGTCCGGCACGACGAGGGCGCGCGGCCCCATGTCGTCACGAATGCCACCGACCGCATTGACCGCGACGATGCGACGGGCGCCAAGCGAGTGCAGCGCCCAGAGGTTGGCCCGGTAATTGACCCGATGCGGCGGCACCGTGTGGCTCTCGCCGTGACGCGCCAGGAAAGCCAGGCGCTTGCCGCGGAAGTCGCCCGTGACGACATCACCCGAGGCCGGACCGAACGGCGTTTCCACCGCATGCCGCTCGGCATTTTCGAGTCCTTCGAACTGATAGAGGCCGCTGCCACCGATGACAGCCAGATCGATCGACATGGCCTCAGTCCTTCAGCGCGTAGATGGCCGGCAGGTTTCGGGCCTGCTCGTGATAATCCATGCCATAGCCGAACACGTAGCGGTCCGGCAGGTCGACACCGTTGAAGTCGGCTTCGATACCGTGGGCGCGGCGATCGTGCTGCTTGGTGCAGAGCACGGCGAGAAGAACGCGCTTCGCGCCCATCTCCTGGCAGGCATCGCGCACGGCCTTCAGGGTGTGGCCTTCATCGAGGATGTCGTCGACGAGGACCACCGTCCGGTCCTTCAGCGGAACTTCCGGGCGACGCAGCCAGTGCAGGTCGCTACCGCTGGTCTGGCCGCGATAGCGGGTCGCGTGCACGTAGTCGAACTCGAGGTCGGTGCGGATGGCGAAGGCGAGCTGGCCGGCGAAGATCAGCGCACCGTGCATCACGGTGAGGAACACGGGACGCTCGCCGTCGAGGGCGGCGTCGATCTCGCGACCCATGCGGGCGATTTCGGTATCGAGCTGTTCGCGGGTGAACAGGACCTCGGAGTGCGCGAGCGCATAGTCGAGCGAAGCGGTGGCAGTCATGGGTAGGTTACGGCTCCAAAGCGGTCACGCGCGCGATGAAACGATCGCGCTGGGGATTGTCGACGAGTCCTTCCCAGGTCGAGCCGATCGTCCCGCGCAACGGGATGATCCGCTCGGCGAGCGACGGACGACGGTCCTTGACCGCCGCGATCGCCTCGGGAACGACGTCGGGAAAACAGGCGAGCACGAGATCGCAGCCCGCATCGAGGTTGGCGCCGACGCGCGCGGCGATGCCGCCGACGCTGCCGGCTGCCGCCATGCTGATGTCGTCGCCGAAGACGCAGCCACGGAAACCGAGCTCGCCACGAAGGATCTCTTCGATCCATACGTGCGAGTAACCCGCGGGCTGATCGTCGATGGCCGTGTATTTCACGTGGGCCGCCATCACCGCTTCGGCATGCGCGTCGATACCGGCGACGAAGGGCAGCAGGTCCGTGCCCAGGATGTCGTTCTTGCTACGCGTATCCACGGCGATGGATTCGTGGGTGTCCTCCTTGACCGAACCGTGGCCCGGGTAGTGCTTGAGCACGGCAGCCATGCCGCCCAGGTGCATGCCACGAACGTAAGCCTGGGTCAGCTCCGCGGCGATCACCGGATCGGCGTGGAAGGCACGGTCGCCGATGGCGGCGCTGCCGCGATCGAGGTCAGCCACCGGTGCAAAGCTGAAATCGACGCCGATCGCGCGCATTTCGCTGGCCATGATCCAGGCGTGCTCTTCGGCGCGGTTGATCGCCTCATACGGCACCGTGTCGTAGAGCTTGCCGATGGAGGCCAGCGGCGGCAGGCGGGTAAAGCCGTCGCGGAAACGCTGCACCCGGCCGCCTTCCTGGTCGACACAGATAAGGAAATCCTCGCCCGCGACCTCGCGAACGGCCTCGATCATGGCGGTGATCTGCTCACGGGAGGCGAAGTTGCGCGAGAACAGGATGACGCCCGAGACCCCATGCGCGGTGAGTCGTCCGCGCTCGTGGGCGGCCAGTTCGGTGCCGGACAGACCGATGATCAGCATGCTGAGACCTCCTTCCCTTCCCGCTCGGCCGTCGACCAGAGCGCATACGGCCGGTCGATCAGGTTGACGTTGTAGTAGCGCACATGATCGCTCACCTCGAGGCCGAGCCACGCCGGTGTCGGGTACGACGCGTCGGCATGGGACAGCTCCACCTCGGCAACGACGAGCCCCGCGTTCTCGCCGAGGAATTCGTCGATCTCGAAGTGTGTACCGTCGAGCATGACATGGTGACGAATCTTCTCCAGCGCCCCGTCGGAGAGATCGGCCAGCAGGCGCTCGGCGTCGGTCACGGGAATCGGATACTCGAACTCCTGGCGCGATATCCCCAGGGTGGCCGACTTGATGTTCAACCACGCCAGTTCGCCGGAGATGCGCACGCGCACCGAGCACTTCACCACGCCCGCCTGGATCGCCGCCGAACCGGACAGGTAACCCTGTGCGATGCGCTCGCTACGCACCACGATCGCGCGCCATTCATCGTTGGCGAGCAGAAACTTGCGTTCGATCTCGATACCCATGGGTTTCCCGTTGACTCAGCCGCGCTCGAACAGCGCGATGGATTCCACGTGCGCGGTGTGCGGAAACATGTCCATCACCCCTGCCGACACCAGTTTGAAACCGTGCTTCTGGACGAGGATACCGGCGTCGCGCGCCAGCGACCCGGGATGACACGATACGTAGACGATGCGATGGGTGCCTTTACGCGGCAGGTACTCCAGCACCTTGTCCGCACCGGCGCGCGGCGGGTCGAGCAGGATCTTGTCCCAGCGTTCGCTGGCCCACGGCGCCGAACGCTGGTCCTCGAACAGGTTGGCGACACGGAACGAGGCATTGGCCAGTCCGTTACGTGCCGCATTGGCCGCTGCACGCTCGACCAGGCCGTGCTCGCCTTCCACGCCGACCACCTCGGCCGCATGACGCGCCATCGGCAGGGTGAAGTTACCCAGTCCACAGAACAGGTCGAGCACCCGGTCCGCCGGTTGCAGATCGAGCAGCTCCATGCTTCGCGCGAGCATGCGCGTGTTCATGCCCGCATTGACCTGGACGAAATCCAGCGGCAGGAATTCCAGCTCGACGTTGTCGGCAGGGACGGTAAAAGCCAGGCGCGGAGCCTCCGGCCAGAGCGGATGGACGCTGCTCGCGTTGCCGGGCTGCAAATAGATGGCGAAGCCGTGCTCGCGACCGAAGGCCACGAGGGTGGCGCGATCACGCTCGGACAAGGGCGCAACATGGCGAAAGACCAAGGCCACGGTGTCGTCACCCGCGGCGAACTCGATCTGCGGGATGTCGCGCGCCGCCTCCATGCCGCTGACCAGGTTGGCCAGCAGGCCGACCTTGGGCCCGAGCGCCGGATGGATCACCTCGCAGTGCTCGATATCGGCGACCAGGCGCGGATTGGATTCCTCGCGGAAACCGACCAGCACGCGATCCATCTTCGCCACGTAACGCACGGAGAACCGGCCCTTGCGACGATACGCCCAGGGCTGGTCGGACAGCGGCGGCAGCCACCTCGCGGGCATGACCTTGCCGATGCGTTCGAAATTCTCGGCCAGGACGCGCTGCTTGGCGGCGATCTGCGCCTCGGGATCCATATGCTGAAGCGAGCAGCCACTGCACAGGCCGAAGTGCCGGCACTTCGGCTCGACACGATGCGGCGAGGCTTCGATCACGCTGACGAGTTCGGCATCGTCGTAATTGCGATGGCGCTTGACGTACCGGAACGCGACACGTTCGCCCGGCAACGCGCCAGATACGAAGGTGGCCTTGTTGTCGATGCGGGCGACTCCCCGGACATCGTGGGTGAGGTCGGTGATGGTGGCTTCGAGTTCGGTCATGCGCTCAAAAACGTAAAGCCCGGACGACGAGGGTCCGGGCTGGCTGGGAGGACGCGCCGCACGGATGGCGGCGAGCGTTCCTGGCGATTGCCTATTTGCGCTTCCAGGCGCCGGAGGCGTCCTGATAATACCAGCCCGGCGGCGAGCGCTGGACCCAGCCCTCGGCGAAGGTCTTGCGGATCTGCGCCTCCCATTCGGGGTGACCGTTGGCCCGGGCGATCTCCCGGTAAAGCGCGTCGCGGTCGCTGTTTTCCTCGTCGACGATGGCGTTGGCCTGCGAGCGCTGGTCCAGCGGCAACGAGCCGGCATCGCGCACGACGACCTGCCCGTTGGCGGTAAATCCCACGGCGCCGCTATTGAACAAAGCCTTGAGCTGACCACCGAAGCGCGCCGTCATGCGCACACGGATGGCATCCGTCTGCGGCGTGCTGATCTGGATGTTGGGCGCATCGGCGGCCTGGGCCGCGGGAATCACCAGATCGAGCAGGGAGGCGGACGGCTGCTTTCCAGGTACCGGCTTGGCCGGTGTGGCCGCGCCCGAACCCTGGGCAGCCGGTGCGACACCGCTGTCGTCGAGCACGTTGCCGATGAACTGGTCGGCAGCTTTCTGCGCCGCCGCCTCGGGGAAGTACACGTTGATGGTGACGCACCCGACCAGGGCGATCGCCGCAGATGTCATGATTCCAATCAGTGCCTTACGCATCATTGCTAACTCCCTTTCGAATCATCATCGTATCACCGGTCCGCCACCTTCCGTGGCCGCCTGCAGGCGCCTGACCAGGGTCGGCCAGTCGACCTCACGCTGGTGACCCACCACCGTGAGGCGCGGCAAACCGCTACCTTCGACGATAGTGTAGCCATCCTTCGCATTGCCCAGCCCGCCCATCGAGCAGACATCGCCCTTGAGCACGCAGGTCAACCCGATGCGCTTGTAGCCAAATGTCTTGAAGATCTTCAGCACCGTGCCCTGGAGGCCGCCAGCGATACCCCCGCCACCCACCGCGGTGAGGTTATTGACGGCCTTCTGGCTGATCCGGCCACCGTCGTTCGCGGTGAAGGTGGACTTGAAGGCCGCGGGTTTCCAGGCAACGAGGCGGAGATCGTCCAGCGCGCCATCGAGCCGTCCCGTGATGCTGCCGAAATCAAACACCGAAGTCAGCAGCGCCAGATCGAGCTGGCGGAGGGCGATATTGCCGGTCAGAACCGGAGCATTGCCAAAGGGTTGCGAGACAGTCATGCGGGTGATGTCAACAAAGCCGTCGAAGACGTTGAGCGACAGGCCACCGCCCATCTCCACGCGATCGTCGACATAGCGCATCGACGGGATGGCCCCTCCGATCGTTCCTTTGAACTCGGGCCAGCCCAGTGCGCGGCAAAGCGCCCCCATGTCGATCTGGGTCAATGCCAGCGAGGTCTGCAAGCGCTCGCCGCTCGCGGCCGCCGGCTTGAAGGACAGGCTCTGCACGCGGAGCTGTCCGTCGAGTACCGGGACGACCAATGGCTTCTCCAGCGCCAACGTGCCACCACGGCTCCGCCAGTTCGCTTCGGCGGCACCATTCGGGATCTGGTACACCTGAAGCGCACGCCAGCCGAGCTTGGTAACCGGGCGATCCTCCGTCGCACTCCAGTCCAACGCCCCATGCAGGCCCGTGACACCGAGACGACCCTGGGCAACCGCTAGGTCCAGGCCGCTGGTCTGCAGGGCGAACGCGGTCAGGCCGCCGGCATTCATCCCCACCTGACCACTGACCTCGCCCGCCCCCAGCAGCCCGTCGATGCCAAGAGTACGAAGCCAGCCCTTGCCGTAGCGATCGTAAGCGGCGGGAAGACGGGCGTTGAAGCGGTCCAGTTGCAGTTGCGTCAGGTCGCCGTTCGCGTTGAAGGCCAGCTCGCCCTCGAGTTGCAGGGCATCCGGATCGGTGAGACGCAGACGCGGTATCGCCAGGCTACCCTTCTGCGAACGCGTTGCCAGCGAAAGCTGCACGGCGTGCGAGGGCAGGCTTGCATAGAGCGGGCCGAGCAGAAGCTCGCCGCCGCGCAGGCTGGCATCGAGGTCGATCGACGCACTGCCGGCGCGACTGCCGAGGCCCAGCCTTCCGCTCGCCGACAGCTTTTGCCCGGCTAGCTTGCCGCCTGGACTGTCGAAGCCCATCCCGTCGAAGGCGAACTGGCCGGCGGCCTGCATGCCGTCGTCGAGCAGGTCGAGCGCAAGATCCGCATCCACGCGGCCGGTGGTCGTATGCCCCGACCACACGGTGGACAGAAGACCGTTGAGCCATCCGGCGGGCAGATCCTTCAAGGTGATCTGGGCATGGGTGGTCTGATCGATCGGCAGGGCGATCCTGGCGCTCGCCTTGTCCTGGGTGATCGAGAGTTCGAGTGTATTGGCCGAGTCGTCGGCCACCATATGCAGTCGCGCATTGGTGAGCGCGCCGCCGGGGGCGCCCTTCAGACGAAGCGCGCCCTCGAAAACCCAACGCCCGACCTCGTCGCGATTCAGCGCGCCGTCGAGGGTGACACCCAGCTTTCGCCACCCCATCGCGGGTATGTCGGCCTGATTGGCTGACAGCGTCAGCTGCAATCCTTGTCCGTCCGGTGCCGAATTTATGTCGGCCTGCATCCCGCTCATGCCCACCCCGGGCAGCAGCACGCTATCGGCGCCAAGGGAAACGCCCGCGCGAACGCGTCCGGCCCCAGCGAACAAGGCGCAGGCGACAAGAACGAGGACGAAGGTGCGGGTTGATACGGCGAGCATGCTCGGCCATTCTGCCAAACTCAGATGAACAACACGGAACGTTGCATGCCGGACCGCCATTTTTTTCAGATACTCGTCGCCGATGACGACCCTTCGACGCGGGCATTTCTCCGCGGCGCGTTGGCCGCCATGGGCTATGTCGTCACGCTGGTCGAGGACGGAGCGCAGGCGCTAAGCCTCGCTCGCACGACGCGATTCGACGCCATCCTGCTCGATTGCCGCATGCCGTCAGGCGGCGCCGTCGATGTCCTCGTCGCGCTCCACGCGGATCCTGACGCCGCTTCGCGCCACGCCGTGGCGATGGCAACCAGCGCCGAGGTGCCCACCACCCTGCGCCAAAGCCTCATCGAAGCAGGCTTCGCGTGCGTCATCGAGAAGCCCTGCGGAATCGCCTCGCTTGCCAATGCCCTGACGGCGACCCTTGGCGTCGATCGTGACGAGCACGTCCTCGACGACCACGAAGCCATGCTCGCGACCGGCGATCTGACCACCATGCACGCCTTGCGCAGCCTGTTTCGTGAGGAGTTGCTTCAGCTCGCGCCCGAGCTGGCATCCCTGGCGAACGCCCCCGCGACCCTGGTCGACCGCCTGCATCGGCTGCGCTCGGCCTGCGGATTCTGCGGTGCGACGCGGCTGGCCGCCCAGGCAAAAGCCCTGCAACATCATGTCATCGAAACACGATGGGCCTCCCCGCCCGCCCTGCTCCGCTTCCGCTCGGAACTCGAACTCGCGCTTACCGCTTTAGCGTAGGACGCGCCAGGCCTTGAGCTCGCCGCCGCCAAGGTGGAAGGTGATCACGAGCCGCATCATGCGGCGCAGCGAAGAGAGCCCAGCGGTATCCGGCGCCGTATCCGCCGCCAGCGCAAGCAGGTCGGCGCCACGGATGGCTCGCTGGTCGCCAACGCGCCCCGGAAGCACGCCCGATTCGGGATCGTAGAAATAGACGAGCGCCGGATCCACGGGCGAGCCGTCGATGGCGTCGATGTCGAGCTGAAGCCCGTAACCGAGGGCATCGAGCATGTCGCGCTCGAATCGGCGCAACGTCCAGGCCAGCGGCTCACCCGCGGCCATGCGCCTCAGCGTGCTGTCGTAGAACGCGAACAGCTCGGGGTTGCCGTCCTGCCGACCGGTCAGGCGGACGACAAGCTCATTGAGGTAGAGCCCGGCGAGACCGGCATCGCCGGTCAGGCGAAGCACAGGCCCCGAGGGCTCGGCGCTACGCAGCGTCGCGAGCTCCCCCTTCATCAGAAGATCGAGCTCGACGCGCTGAAAGGGCTCGAGCTGGGCCCGCTGCGTACGCGCGCCCTCCCGCCGGACACCACGCGCGACCACGCCGATACGGCCATGATCGCGGGTGAGGCATTCGGCGAGCATCGAGGTTTCCCGGTACGGCCGGGCATGCAGGATGAAGGCGGGCTGTTGTTCGACGCGCATCTGGGCTCGCGCCTGGCGGCTTATTCGTAGCCGAAACGCTTGAGCAGGTTCTCGTCGTCGGCCCAGCCTTCGCGTACCTTGACCCAAAGCTTGAGGAACACCTTACGCTCGAACATGGTCTCCATCGCCTTGCGCGCCGACGTGCCGATCGCTTTCAGCTGGGCACCACCTTCGCCGATCACGATCGCCTTCTGGCCGTCACGCTCGACCCAGATCACCGCGTGCACTTCGGCGATACCGTCGGGACGATCCTGGAAGGCCTCGATCTCGACGGTGGTGGCGTACGGCAGTTCCTGGTTGAGGCGCAGCATGAGCTGCTCGCGAACCATTTCCGAGGCGAGGAAGCGCTCGCTGCGATCGGTGATTTCATCCTCGGCGTAGACTGCCGGCTGTTCCGGCAGACGCTTGAGAATGCCTTTTTCCAGGCCTTCGAGGCCCTTCGACTTCAGCGCGCTGACGTAGTAGACATCGTCGAACTGATGCTTCTGCATGAGATCGGCGACGAACGGCAGCATGGCCGTCTTGTCCTTCTGCAGGTCCACCTTGTTGATAGCCAGAAGTTTCGGCACGTCCGGCTGCTCGGCGAGCGCGGCGTACATGGCGGCGTCTTCGTCGGTCCAGCGGCCTGCCTCGATCACCTGAACCGCCAGGTTCACCTCGGAGATGGCCGCGCGAGCCGCCCGGTTGAGGCTGCGGTTCATCGCGCGCTTGCCACCCCGGTGCAGGCCGGGCGTGTCCACGTAGAGGATCTGCCCCTCGGGCTTGGTGGAAATGCCGAGGATGCGGTGACGCGTCGTCTGCGGACGATGGCTGACAATGCTCAGGCGCACGCCGATCATGGCGTTGAGCAGGGTGGACTTGCCTACGTTCGGGCGACCCAGCAGGGCAACATAGCCACAGCGGAAGTCGTCGTCGACGAGCGTGTCGTGTGCTTCGGGGATATCGATGTCGTTCATGATTTCTTTTCCAGCAAGCGGCGCAGCACCGTTTCGGCAGCGTCCTGTTCGGCGGCGCGCCGGCTGCCCCCGCGTCCTTCGACGCGAATCGGTTCCGGTTCGTCGATCGTACAGCTGACGTCGAAGATCTTGGCGTGATCTTCGCCGTAACTGTCGGTTAATTCATAAATGGGGAGGGGAAGCCCCCTTCCCTGCAGCCATTCCTGCAGCCGCGTCTTGGCATCCTTGCTGGATCGCTTGATTTCCGCCACGCGCGGCGTGAACAGGCGGCGCACCACCTGACGACAGGCGTCGTAGCCGTCGTCGAAGTAGACGGCGGCGACCAGGGCCTCGAAGGCATCGGCAAGGATGGAGTCGCGACGAAAACCGCCGCTCTTCAACTCGCCGGGCCCGAGTTTCAGGTCGTCACCGAGCTCGAGCTCGCGCCCGATGACGGCAAGGGCCTGGCCATTGACCAGCTGTGCGCGAAGGCGGGAAAGCTCGCCTTCGCTGGCATGGGGGTGCGCCTCGAACAACAGTTCGGCAACGAGGGCGCCCAGCAAGGCATCGCCCAGGAATTCCATCCGCTCGTTATTGGGCTTCCCGGCACTCCGATGAGTCAAGGCCAGGGTCGCGAGACCGGGATCACGAAAGCGGTAAGGAAATTCCACGAAACCTCATTGCCCGACGGCACTTTTGAGCGGCACCGACTTCTCGAAATGGAGCAGGAAGGCGATGTTGTAGATGAACGGAACGACTTTGTCGTAAGCGACGCGCAGGTTGGCCTGGTTGCCCAGGCGCTGGATGGTGACGTCCTTGGGCTTGATCGTCGAATCGTCGACGTACTGGAAGCTCATCTTGAACGCGAGATGGCGTCGCGCCTGTTCGATGTCTTCGTTGCCGCCTTCAGTCGACATCTGGTTGAGCGCTTTGACCACGCCCATGTATTCGATATAGGACGGCACCAGCTTCATCGCCATGAAGGCGAAGAAGCCAACGATGGCCAGCATGATGACGAACCCGATAAGGGTAATACCCGACTGCCTGGATTTCATGTTCCTGTCCCCGCCGCGCTAAGCGGCTCCCCTGTTCAAGACTTTAAATGCCGACGGGGCGCGCAAGGCGCCCCGCAGCGGAGATTACCTTGTCCGGGGCGTACCGCAACGCCTTGCAGCGTGACGGACACCACCGTTCCGTCAGTGGATGACCTTGCCCATCCTGGAAAAGTCGAGCCAGCCATTCCCGGGACCGCGCCAGGCGAGCCAGACGAAGAACGCCTTGCCGACCAGGTTGGACTCGGGCATGCAGCCCCACCAGCGGCTGTCGGTGCTGTTCATCCGGTTGTCGCCCATGACGATGTAGCAGCCCTTGGGCACTTCCGACGGCACCGACGCATTGGGGATGTCCTGCGGCATGTTGTAGGCCGGAGTCAGGGCGATCGTGTGGTTGATGCTGCCCAGGTGCTCGGTGTAGAGCTTGGAGCCATAAGTCATCAGCAGGCGATCTTCGACCCGGGTCATGCTGCCCTTGAACGGACCGATCTCGTCGGCTCCCACGCGCTCGCCGTTGATGTACAGCTCGCTGCCGCGGGTTTCGATGCGGTCGCCCGGCAGGCCGATCACCCGCTTGATCCAGTTCTCGCTGGGCACCGGGGCGTGCGGATCCTGGCAAGTGATGTCGCCACTGCGGATCGTCTTGCCGCTTTCGTCCTGGCAGACATAACCCGGGAAGCGGAACACGACCACGTCGCCACGACGGGGCTCGCCGTTCTCGACCAGCTTGTTGTTGAAAGCCGGCATGCGCAGGCCGTAAGCGAATTTGTTGACCAGAATGAAGTCGCCCACATCCAGCGTCGGCATCATCGAGCCCGACGGGATACGGAACGGCTCGGCCACGAACGAGCGCAGCAGGAGCACGACCAGGATCACCGGAAACAGTGAGCGGGCCCAGTCGACCGGCCACGGCTCGGGCTGCTCGGCTCCCAAGGCTTCGGCGCGGGCGCGACGCGCCTTGACCAGGAAAAGGCGATCGAACAGCCAGACCACGCCGAGCAGGACGGTCAGAGCCAGGAGAATCGCCGAAAAATCAAATGCCGCCATACCATCTCCATCAGTCGTGTCGAGGGGCCTTGCGGCCCGGTCCGGCGCATCCGGCGCCGGCTTTCCATGTTTCGCTTACTTGTCCTGCCTCAGCACGGCAAGGAAGGCTTCCTGGGGAATTTCCACGCTGCCCACCTGCTTCATGCGCTTCTTGCCTTCCTTCTGCTTTTCGAGAAGCTTCTTCTTTCGCGAGACGTCGCCGCCATAGCACTTGGCGAGGACGTTCTTGCGCAGTGCCTTGACCGTCGATCGCGCGATCACCGCCGCGCCGACCGCGGCCTGGATGGCCACGTCGAACTGCTGGCGAGGGATCAGATCCTTCATCCGCTCGACAAGTTCCCGGCCGCGACGGTCGGCGTGCGAACGATGCACGATCAGGCTGAGCGCGTCCACGCGATCGCCGTTGATCAGGATATCGACACGGACGAACGGGCCCGGATCGAACCGCTCGAGGTGGTAATCCATCGAGGCATAGCCACGGGACACCGACTTCAGGCGATCGAAGAAGTCGAGCACCACCTCAGCCAACGGCAACTCGTAGGTCACCTGCACCTGGGTCGCCAGGTACTGGATGGAGCGCTGCACGCCGCGCTTCTCTTCGCACAGCTTGATGACGTTGCCGACGTAGTCACCCGGGGTGAGGATGGTGGCAACGATGATCGGTTCGCGGATTTCCACGATCTGCTGCGGTGGCGGAAGCTTGGCCGGGTTGTCCATCTGCAGGACCGTGCCGTCCGTCTTGGCCACCTCGTAGACCACGGTCGGTGCCGTGGTAATGAGGTTGAGATCGTACTCGCGCTCCAGACGCTCCTGCACGATCTCCATGTGGAGCATGCCGAGGAAGCCGCAGCGGAAGCCGAAACCCATCGCCTCGGAGCTTTCCGGCTCGAAGAACATCGCGGCGTCGTTGAGGCGCAGCTTGTCCAGCGCCTCGCGCAGGGCCGGGTAATCGTCGGCCGACACGGGGAACAGGCCAGCGAACACGCGCGGCTTCATCACCTGGAAGCCAGCCAGCGGCTCCGATGCGGGCTTGCCCGAATGCGTCAGCGTGTCGCCGACGGGCGCGCCATGAACGTCCTTGATCGATGCATTGATCCAGCCCACCTCGCCTGCGCCGAGGCGGTCGAGCTTCTTGCGCTTGGGGGTGAACACGCCGACGTCGTCGACCAGATGCGTACGGCCCGTCGACATGACCAGGATCTTGTCGCCCGGACGGATCTCGCCCTGCATCACGCGCACCAGCGACACGACGCCCAGGTAGTTGTCGAACCAGGAGTCGATGATCAACGCCTGGAGCTTGTCGGTGTTGCCCGCCTTCGGCGCCGGAATGCGATGAATGATCGCCTCGAGCACCTCGATGACGTTCTGGCCGGTCTTGGCGCTGACCGGGATCGCGTCCGTGGCGTCCAGGCCGATCACGGCCTCGATCTCGGCCTTGGCTTTCTCGACATCCGCCGTGGGCAGGTCGATTTTGTTGATGACCGGAATGACCTCCAGGCCCTGTTCGATCGCCGTATAGCAGTTGGCGACCGACTGCGCTTCGACACCCTGCGCAGCATCGACCACCAGCAGTGCGCCTTCGCAGGCGGACAGTGAGCGACTCACCTCATAGGAGAAGTCGACATGCCCCGGGGTATCGATGAAATTGAGCTGGTAGGTCTTGCCGTCGCGCGCCGTGTACGGCAGCGAGACCGACTGCGCCTTGATGGTGATGCCGCGCTCACGCTCGATCGGATTGTTGTCGAGGACCTGCGCTTCCATTTCGCGCTCGGTCAGACCCCCGCACAACTGAATGATACGGTCGGCCAGGGTCGACTTGCCGTGGTCGATATGGGCAATGATGGAGAAGTTGCGGATAAGTTCCATGGAGCGCCGTGGTCACGTTCACCATCGCTCGCGGCGCGAACGACGCGCGCCAGCCCTCGGGACCAGCGCGAATCAAGCATTATCGCATGGAAGGCCACCCACCGCCGACCGGCAGGTGGCGCTGTGTTCGTCAGCGATCGCTGGGGACCGTAACACCGACGAATCGCGTGGAGTCCTCTCGACGGACCAAAAGCATCGCGGTATCGCCGGACGCGATGCTCCTGGCGGCGTCCCGGAACGCCGCGGCGCTGCCGACCCGTTTCTGGTTGACCATGAGGATGACGTCCCCAGGCCGCAGTCCGGTATTCGCTGCGGCCGGACCCGACACCTTGCTGACCACCACGCCTTCGCCGGCCTTGAGGCCGAGTTCCGACCGTGTCGACGCGTCGATATCCTGCACGGCAAGGCCCAGGGCAGCGGCCGATCCGCCACCTGCCCCATCCTCGCCTTGTGCAGCCGAGGCCAGCGCCGCCTTGTCGCGTGGCAATTCACCGACCTTGACCTCGACCGACTGCTTCTTGTGGTCGCGGAGGAATTCCACCCTGGCCGTTGAACCGGGCCGGGTGATGGCCACCAGTGGCGGAAGGTCCGGGGCCTGGGTGACTGGCGTGCCGTTGAAAGACAGGATCACGTCGCCCTGCTTCAAACCGGCCTTGTCGGCGCCACTGCCCGGGGTGACCTGGGCGACGAGCGCGCCGTTGGAATCGGGCAGCGCGAGGTTCTTCACGAAGGGGTCCACGGGCTGCACGGTCACGCCCAGCATGCCACGCGAGACATACCCCTTCTCCTTGATCTGCTGGACGACGTTCATCGCCACGTCGATGGGGATCGAGAACGACAAGCCCTGGTAGCCACCGGAGGTGGAGTAGATCTGCGAGTTCACGCCGATCACCTGACCCTGCAGGTTGAACAACGGACCACCGGAATTGCCCCGGTTGATCGGGACATCGGTCTGGATGAACGAGGTGTAGGGCTGGTCGCTACTGCCCAGGTTTCGCCCGACTGCACTGATGATGCCGTGGGTCACGGTGGCGTCGAGGCCGAAGGGAGAGCCGATCGCCAGGGCCCACTGGCCGCGCTTCACACTGCGCGAGTCGCCGATGGTGACGGCGGGCAAGGCACTGGCATCGACCTTGAGCAGGGCGATGTCGTACTGCGGATCCTTGCCAACCACCCGGGCCGTGAACGTTCGACGGTCCTGCAGGCGAATCTTGACCTCATCGGCGTCGTCGACGACATGATCGTTGGTGAGGATGTAGCCATCGGCGGAGATGATGAAGCCGGAGCCCAGCGAGGTCTGCTCGGGTGGCTGCACGGGTGCCCCCGGCATGCCGAAGAAGCGGCGCAACAGCTCCTCCTGATCGTCCTGCCCGGCACGGCCGCCTTTCGCCTTTTTGTGGGCGCCTGTCGTCCTGGCCTCGACATGGACGACCGCCGGGGCGTTCTTCTCCACGACGGTGGTGAAATCGGGCAGGCTCTGCGCTTGCGCGCCCGCCGTCGCCAGGACCAGTGCGCCGCCCAGCAGAGCGCGTGAATTCAACCAACCCATCCTCTTTCCTCCTTGTCAAAGCCACGGTTGCCCGTGCGTCGGGACGACCGCACGGATGGTTACGAATCAGGGATCGGGCGCGCCGGGGACGGTCGGCGCGCCAGGGTGACGCCGCGGCTCAGCGAGCCTGCGGCGCCGTGACCGGCTGCACATAACGGCTGCCGTCGGGACGGGTCAGCAGCATGTAGCCATTGCCTTCCGGGGCATCCGCGGCCCGGGCACGATGAATCTGGTACGGCGTGGAACGGGGAAGATAGGTCACACCACCCTCGCTCGAACTGTCGAATGCCGCCTTCTGGGTGAACTGGGACGCCATGTTGCTACCGGCGAGCCACTGCGGCGCCACCGGGGCGGCCGCAGGTTCCGGCGTGGCCTCGGCCACCTGGATATCGCCGGCGACCGGCACCTCGTGAGCGATCTCGGGTGCGCCGGAGCGATTACCTGCCGGCTGCGAGAGCATCAGCGCGGCGACGGCCACGCTGGCAGCGATGGCACCACCCGCCGACCAGTGCAGCCAACGACGACGCGGTGCGACGCCGGCAACCACCGACGCATTGCCTTCAGCCTCGATGGCCGC
Organism: Luteibacter rhizovicinus DSM 16549; assembly: GCF_001887595.1. Classification (NCBI taxonomy): domain Bacteria; kingdom Pseudomonadati; phylum Pseudomonadota; class Gammaproteobacteria; order Lysobacterales; family Rhodanobacteraceae; genus Luteibacter; species Luteibacter rhizovicinus. The sequence goes on along the minus strand of NZ_CP017480.1, from coordinate 3,547,842 downwards.
CATGACCCGATCGACGAAGTCATGCGAAACCGGCGGCATCGCTTCACCGCGCAGCCCTTCACGACCTGCGTGATATCGCGACCAGACGTCGGCGAGACCCTGATCGGCCTCCAGACGACGCAACAGGAAGCGGATTTCCTCCCGCGACAGCTCTCCGTCCATGCCGGCGGAGAGAATTTCACGATTGGCTTCACTCATGGATTGTGATCCTCGCGGTCGGAAAGAAGCGGCCGCAGTTTTTCGTCGATGGCTTCACGAGCCCTGAAGATACGCGATCGAACCGTGCCGATAGGACAGTTCATGATGGCGGCGATTTCGTCGTAACTCTTGCCGTCCACCTCGCGTAGGGTAATCGCGACCCGAAGCTCTTCAGGTAGGGCTTGGACAGTGGAAAATACGGTTTGTTCCACCTGTTCCCGCATCAACTCGCGTTCCGGGGTGGCGCTGTCGTGCATGCGCGTGGCGCCGGGCACGTAAACCGCGTCGTCCACATCGATATCCCCGGTGGGTGGGCGTCGGCCCATCGCCACCAGGTGGTTTTTCGCCGTATTCACGGCGATCTTGTAAAGCCAGGTGTAGAAAGCGCTTTCGCCGCGGAACGACCCGAGGGCGCGCCAGGCGCGCACAAAGGCTTCCTGGGCGATGTCCTCGCATTCGGTCCAGTCGTGCACATAGCGCGAGATCAACGCGATCACCTTGTGCCGGTACTTCCGCACAAGCAGGTCGAACGCGCGGCGATCTCCTTGCTGCACACGCTCGACAAGTGCTTGATCCAGTTCGTTTTCGCCCATCCGGGCCGTCTCCTCACATCATTCGGGGCCAGTCGCGGGCGCAGCTGAGACAAGCGCAGACCGGGCAAGTTCACTGCCCGGCCAACCGATCGTCCCGTGAAAATATGCGCAACCCGGCCTGAACCTCAAGTTCGACCCGGGCGATCAGGCGGTGACAGGCGCCCTGCCCTCGGTAATCACGCGCTCGCGCTCGGCCAGCAGCTTGTCGAAAGCCACCACCGGCAGCGGGCGGCAGAACAGGTAGCCCTGCAGCTCGTCGCAGCCGTTCGCCCGGAGGAACTGCAGGTGCTGCTCGATTTCCACGCCTTCGGCCACCACGCCGCGCTTGAGCCGGTGGGCCATGTCGATCGTCGCCCGGACGATGGCTTCGTCGTCGGGGTCCACGCCGATGTTGCGCACAAAGCTCTGGTCGATCTTGATCCGGTCGGCCGGCAGCCGGCGAAGGTAATCGAGGGAGGCCGCGCCGGTGCCAAAATCGTCGATAGCGATGTGGCAACCCATGGCGTGCAAGGCATCGAGCGTCTCGACCAGGTGCGGCACGGTCTTCACGCTAATGCTCTCAGTGACTTCGAGTTCGAGGCAGTTGGGGTCGAGGCCGGTGTCGGACAGGGCGGTGGTCACGACTTCGGCAAGGTTCTGCTGCATGAGCTGCACCGCCGAAAGGTTCACGCCCAGGCGCAAGCCCAGGCCGTAGGTGTCTTCCCAGGCCTTGGCCTGGGCGCAGGCGGTACGCAGCACCCACTCCCCGATCGGCACGATCAGGCCGCTGGCCTCGGCCAGCGGGATGAAGAACGCCGGGCTGATCATGCCCAGCTCGGGGTGTTCCCAGCGCACCAGCGCTTCCATGCCGACGATGTCTTCGGTGACCGCGTTGACCTGGGGCTGGTAGAACACCCGCAGCTCGTCGTTCTTCACCGCGTGGCGCAGGCGCGCCTTCAAGGCTACGTGCTGCTGCTGCGACGCGTCCGTGTTGGCCGCGTAGATCTGGTAGTTGTTCCGGCCGAGGCTCTTCGCACCGTACATGGCTTCGTCCGCATGCCGGAGCAACAGCTCGCCTTCCGTCGCATCGTCGGGGAAGAAGGAAATGCCGACCGAGACCGTGGCCTGCAGTTCCGAACCGTCGTCGAGACCGAGCGGAATCTCCATGGCCTGGACCACTTTCTCGGCAATGCGCAGCACGTCGTCGCGCTTGATGATGTGACGCAGGATCATCGTGAACTCGTCACCGGCGTAACGGGCGACCGTGTCGGAAGCACGGACGCTGGCGCGAAGCCGCTTCGCCACCGCGGTCAGCACCTGGTCGCCCACGGCATGACCGAGCGTGTCGTTGATGCTCTTGAAGCGATCGAGGTCGACCAGCAAGGTCGCGAAGCATTCGCCCGTCCGCTCGGCTTCCCGGATCGTCGTATCCAGGCGATCGTTGAACAGCAGGCGATTGGGCAACGCGGTAAGCATGTCCACGAGACCCCGCGCGCGGCCTTGCTCGCGTGCGCGCCGCAGTTCCAGCGCCGAGGCGAAGCGTGCCGCCGCCGCACGCAAGGCCGGCTCGAGCACGCGGCCATCGCTGGCGGAGCGGCGGCGCCCCGCCAGCAATGCGCCGAGCACGTTGCGGCGCTCGTCGAGCAGGGGCAGGAACGCATAGGAGCGCAAGCCGAGCGAATCGACCAGGGGATCCGCCACCGGTGCGCCGGAGGCGGCGCCAAGGTGCGAAAGCGTCTCGCCACCCAGGCAGGTTTTCAGCAACGGCAGATCGGCCGCGTCGGGCCACTCGACCAGGCCCGGACCGTTCCAGATGCGCGTCAGCACTTCCGGCCCGAACTCGCTCTCCGGCAGGGCCGACCAGACGGCGACCACGTCGAGTTCCAGCGCGTCGGCCAGCATGGCCCCCGCCTCGCCCATACCCTCATCGTCGCTGGGACAGGCGTCGAGGACGGACAGCAAGGACAACGCCCGACCTGCCATCTCGACGGCCCGAAGGTCGCGGAAGGCGACGGCGATGCGATGGGCGCCGCGATCGACGAGGTGGCGCACATCGATCTCACCGGCGATGTCGCTGCCGTCGAGCCGACGCAAGGTACACGACATGCCGTCCCCATCGGGGACCGGCCAGGCCAAGCCTCCCTCCATCGTGAACAGGTCGGTGAGCAACCGACCATGGACGGGACCGTCGCCACTCATCAGTCGATTCATGGCGCCGCCGCTCTCGATGACGCAGCCCTCGGGCGTGGACGCGACCACCCAGGCGGCACCTGCCTCGAACGCGAAGCGATAGTCCAGCCCACTCGGCTCGCTCGGAACGACGGGCGTGTCGCTACCGATCGCCGCGCGCACGCGCTGAGCCAGCTCGGCCGCGATAGCGTTTTCGCGCAACCAGTCGGCACTGTCGTCCGGGGCCACCCCGGGTGCCTCGCCAACGACGTAGACCACGGGCAACTGCGAATAGGCGGCGGAACCACGAAGGATGCGCAGACCCTGAGCCATGTCCGCCGTGCCATCCGCACCGATCACGGCCACGTGCAGTGGTGGCGCGTCGGCCAGCAAGGCTTCGAGCTGCGCCGCATCGCGGGCACTCAGCAGGACGAAATCGCCGTCCGCGTCGAGCGCGTCGAACACCGCGCGACGCACGTCGCGGCGTGGTGTGAAGATCAGTACGCCGCTGGGCACCGCACCCGACATGTGCGCGCTCAAACGACCCACCGGCCGTCGCGCAGGCGGGGTGCGGCGGAGCGCGCACGCCAGTCCGCGTCCACACGGATGATGTCGTCCTCGAAGGTCGCAAGCAGGGTCGGGCTCGCCCCCATCAGCACCACCCGGCGCACATGACCGGTCTGGGCACGCGCCAGTTGCCGTAAAAGTGCACCGTCGGTCGCGCTGGGCGGTCCCGGCGGCATGTCCAGCAGATAGACGCCGAAGTGCAGGCTCTGCGAGATATAGCGCAAGGCATCGCCCAGTCTCGTGCATCCGGGCACACGCATCTGCGCGTCGCGCAGGCTGGCCAGTCCTTCCGCGTGGCGCCACAGGTACACGGCCTGCCCCGTCCGCCGCGCGACCAGACGGAACTGGTCGATCAGCTGGTGGGTATCCCCGGCCTGCAACGCGACCAAGGGCCCCGACGCGGACAGAATGCGGTCGAAGACATCGGTTCCTACATGGGAGTCGGCGGGCATGGGCGACACATCGGCGGCAGTGGCGCGAAGTATCGATCCAATACGGGGCCGTACGCTAGGGACCGGACACCATACGCGGGGGTATCTCGCATTCGGCACGGCAGGAAGGTATGGTGATGCGCTTATTCGCCAGCGTACGACCCGCCATGTTCGAAGGACTCCGATTCAAGCACTGGAAGACCAACGTGGGCGACGACGGTATCGTCGTGCTCACTTTCGACCGCGAGGGCGCGAGCGCCAACGCGCTGTCGCGAGAGGCCCTCGATGAACTCGACACGATCGTCGAGCGCCTGGCCATTGAAAACCCGCGAGGGGTCGTCATTCACTCCGCCAAGCCTTCGGGCTTTGCCGTCGGCGCCGATATTCGAGAATTCGTCGAGTACGCGCAGACCGGCACGGTGCTCGCCAACATCGAGAACGGCCAGCGGGTCTTCGAGAACCTCGCCCGACTGTCCTGCCCGACGGTAGCCGCGATCCACGGCGCCTGCATGGGCGGCGGCACCGAACTCGCCCTTGCTTGTCGCCAACGCATCGCCGTGGACGACGATGCCACGAAGATCGGCCTGCCCGAGGTCATGCTCGGCATCCATCCGGGCTGGGGCGGCACCGCTCGCCTGCCGCGCCTGATCGGCGCGCCTGACGCGTTGCCAGCCATGCTCACCGGCAAGCCGTTCAACGCGCGTCGGGCCAAGGCTGTCGGCCTGGTCGACCGACTGGCACGCGCGGACGAACTGCTCGCCGAAGCCCGCCACCTGATCAAGCGCCCTCACCAGCGTCCTTTCGCGCAGCGCGCGAAGGCCTGGGCCACTAACACCCTGCCGGCGCGCGCGATCCTCGCCCCCATGGTGCGCAAGCAGACCGCGGCCAAGGTGCGCAAGGAACACTACCCCGCTCCATTCGCCCTGATCGATACCTGGGCGCGCGGCGGCTCCAGCATCCAGCAACGGCTCAAACTCGAAGCGAAGTCGGTGGCGAAGCTGGCCACCACGCCGACGGCACGCAACCTCATTCGTATTTTCTTCCTGCAGGAACGCCTGAAAGGCCTCGGCGGCGGCACCGACCACGGCATCAAGCACGTGCATGTCGTCGGCGCGGGCACCATGGGGGGCGACATCGCCGCGTGGTCCGCTCTCAAGGGCTTCGACGTGACCTTGCAGGACCGCGAACTGCGCTTTATCGAACCCGCGATCAAACGTGCCCGCACGTTGTTCGAAAAGAAGCTCAAGGCGTCAGCCAAGGTCGATGCTGCCGTGGGTCGCCTGCGCGCGGACGTCGACGGCAAGGGCGTTGCCGAGGCGGACCTCGCGATCGAAGCGATCTTCGAGAATCCGGAAGCCAAGCACGCGCTGTACGCAGCCATCGAGCCGCAGTTCCAGGCGGACGAGATCCTCGCCAGCAACACGTCCTCGATTCCGCTCGATGAACTGCGTCAGGGCCTGAAAGCGCCGCAGCGATTCCTCGGCCTGCACTTCTTCAATCCCGTGGCGCAAATGCCGCTGGTCGAGGTCGTGCGTCACGACGCGCTCGACCCAGCCATCGAGAAGCGCGCCCTCGCGTTCTGCAAGGCCATCGGCAAGCTGCCAGTGCCGGTGAAGGGCACGCCGGGCTTCCTGGTCAACCGCATCCTCATGCCGTACCTGATGGAAGCGATGCGCCTCTACAACGAAGGCGTGCCGGGTCCGGTGCTCGATCGCGAAGCAAAGAAGTTCGGCATGCCGATGGGCCCGATCGAACTGGCCGATACCGTCGGCCTCGACGTATGCGCTTCGGTCGGCAAGGAGCTCGCGCCGTTCCTCGGCCTGGAGATCCCGCACGGCCTGGAAGAAAAGATCGCCGCGAACAAGCGCGGCAAGAAGGATGGCGAAGGCCTGTACGTGTGGAAGGAAGGCAAGGCGGACAAGCCCGACGTGGATCCCGACTATGTGCCGCCGGCCGACATCCAGGACCGCATGATCCTGCCGATGGTCAACGAAGCGATCGCCTGCCTTGCCGAAGGCGTGGTCGACGATGCCGACCTGCTCGACGCAGGCGTGATCTTCGGTACCGGCTTCGCACCGTTCCGCGGCGGCCCGATCCAGTACGTGCGCACGGAAGGCGTCGCCGCCGTGCGTGAGCGCCTGGCGAAGCTGGAAGCGAAGCACGGTGTGCGCTTCGCGAAGAAGGAAGGCTGGGACAACCCGGAACTGACGTTGTCCCCGGCGTAGAAGCATCGCCGATGAATCGGCTCCCACAAAAAGCCCCGGCAGGTCCGGGGCTTTTTGCTTCTTGCATTCGGGGCCTGTTGCATTCGAGGCCTGCCTCGCAGGCGCTCGCTTCGTGCGGGAGCCGCTTCAGCGGCGATCCGTGCGTCAGCGCGGCACGCCCCTCACCACATCAAATCGTCCGGCACCCCATCGTCCGACTCGCTCACCGCGTTCGGATCGACCAGTAGCGCAATGAACTCCGGCGCCAATTCCTGCAGCTCCGAGATGACCCCCTTGTCGACGACAAGATAGCGACCACCCTGCTGCACGACGCCCAGTTCGCCCGCGTTGATCGCGACCAACTGGGCCGCATCCACGTGGACGCGGCGGATCTTCTCGCCATAAGGGAAATGACGAACCTGATCGGCATCGGCGAGGTTCAGGGCCTTCCCCTTCAGGAGTTCTTCGACCTTGCGCTTCCTCTCCTTGCGCAACCGGGCCTGCTCGGCCGCCTCGGCCTCGAGACGGCGACGCTCGGTCGCATCGGTCTGCGCGCGGATGGCGTAGGCCTTGGCCAGGTCGATCTCGCCGTCCGTACGCGGCGGACGAGGCTGTCCACCCGCACCGGGCTTACCGCCCTGCTGCGGTCGGCCACCACCCTGGGGCCGGTTGCCCTGCGGCGGACGGCCGCCTTGCTGGGGCTTGCCACCCTGCTGCGGCCGACCACCCTGTGCGGGCTTCGCACCCTGACGCGGATTGTTGCCCGCGTACGGCTGGCCGCTGCCGGCGGATGTCCGGCCGCCCTTGGCAGCATCGGAACTCGCTTGCCGCGGCGGTGCGGACGTCCTTTTTTCTTCGCGGACCTCCTTGACGAGGCCGCTCTTCAGTAACTGGTCGCGCAGGGACTCTGCCATGATCGATAAGGCTCGTTCGGTTATTCAGTAATGCGGCGGCGGGGGCTCGTTGGCGTTGTCGCTGCCAAGTCCCGCACGCATGTTCATGAGGTCGGAACGCAGGTCGCGCAACGCCCTCTCCAGTCGATCCAGTCGTCGGGCTATCTCGGTGTCTGCCGATGACAGCCCGTTGACCGTATCGTCGATGAAGGCGAGACGCATCTCGAGCTCCATCATGCGATCGTCCGTCTCAGTCATCGTGACGTCCCACCAGGCTGCGGCCGCGGCCGATGCCGTAATAGGCGATGCCGGCTTCCTCGACCGTGGCCGGATCGTACAGATTCCGGCCGTCGAAGATCACCGGGATCGTCAGCAGCGATTTGACGCGCGCGAAGTCCGGGGCACGGAACGCCTTCCACTCGGTGACGATCATCAACGCATCGGCACCGTCGATCGCCTCGTACGGACGATCGACCAGGCGCAGATCGTCACGCTCCCCGTAAATGCGGCGGGTTTCATCCGCCGCCTCCGGATCGAAGGCCCTTACCCGGGCACCCGCCTCCCACAGCTGCTCCATCAGGCGACGACTCGACGCCTCGCGCATGTCGTCCGTGTTCGGCTTGAAGGCGAGCCCCCAGAGCGCGATGGTCCGCCCTTTCAGTTCGCCGCCGAAGTGACGCGACAGGAGCGCGAACAGACGGGACTTCTGCGAGTTGTTCACCGCTTCCACGGCGTCGAGCAGCCGGGCGTCGTAACCGACCGCGTGCGCCGTGCGCGCCAGCGCCTGCACATCCTTCGGGAAACACGAGCCACCGTAGCCGGCACCGGGATAAATGAAGTGATAGCCGATGCGCGGGTCCGCGCCGATGCCCTGGCGCACGAGCTCCACGTCCGCGCCGACATGCTCGGCGATGTTCGCGATCTCGTTCATGAAACTGATCTTGGTCGCGAGCATGGCGTTGGCGGCGTACTTGGTCAGCTCAGCCGAGCGCTCGTCCATCACCACCATGCGATCGTGATTGCGGTTGAATGGCGCATACAGCTTGCGCAGCACGGCGATCGCTTTGGGGCTCGACGCACCGACGATGATCCGGTCCGGACGCATGCAGTCTTCGACCGCATCGCCTTCCTTCAGGAATTCGGGATTGGAGACCACGTCGAAGGGAATCTCGACACCTCGCGCCTGCAACCGCGCGGACACGGCTCCGCGTACACGATCGGCCGTGCCGACCGGAACGGTCGACTTGTTCACCACGACCGTATAGCGGTCAATGTTGTCGCCAATGGTTTTCGCGACGGCAAGCACATACTGGAGATCCGCACTGCCGTCTTCGTCCGGCGGTGTGCCGACAGCGATGAAGACCACCTCACCGTGGCCCACGGCGGGGACGGCATCGGTGGTGAAATCCAGGCGCCCGTCCCCGTGATTGCGGACGACCATCGGCTCCAGGCCCGGCTCGTAGATCGGGATGTCGCCGGCTTTCAGGCGATCGACCTTGCCTGCATCCACATCCACGCAGACGACATGGTTGCCCATCTCCGCAAGGCAGGTGCCGGTGACGAGACCGACGTAGCCGGTGCCGAAGATCGTGACTTTCATGGAACTCCCAGGGACATCAGGACCTGCTGTCGTAACGGTCGATTGTAGTCCCGGCTGGCAGCCAGGCAAAGAAAAAGGGCGCGGATCGCTCCGCGCCCTTTATTTTCTTACAGGTGCCGCGTGGGCTTACTTGCCGCCCGGAGCGCCGGCGCCCGGACCACCCGGACCCTGGCCGGCAGGAGCCGGACCGGTCTTGAGCAGCTCGACGTCGAAGATGATCGTCGCATTCGGCGGGAAGCCGTTTTCCGGCTTGGCGCCGTAAGCGATGTTCGACGGGATGAAGAGCTTGTACTTGCCGCCGGTCTGCATCAGCTGCAGGCCTTCGCGGAAGCCCGGAATCACCGCCTGGAGCGGGATCGAAGCCGGACCGGCAGGCTGATGGTCAGCCGACGCGTCGAACTTCTCGCCGTTCACGAACGTACCGGTGTAGTTGATCGAGACCATGTCGTTCGGGCCCGGACGTGCGCCGGTACCTGCCTGGACAACCTGGTACTGCAGGCCCGATGCCGTGACCTTCACGCCAGCGGCGCTCTTGTTCTTGGCCAGGAAAGCATCGCCTTCCGACTTGTTCTGGGCTGCAACCTTGTTGTACTCGGCTTCGGCCTTGACCTTCAGCTGGGCCACGAAGGCTTCGCGGACCGTCTTGGCTTCGGCTTCGGTCATGGTCGGCTTCTGGCCGGACAGAGCAGCCTGCAGGGCCTTGGCGACCGTAGCGGCATCCACTTCTTTCGCGACGAGCGGCGGCAGCGAGCTGGCAAGGTCCCAACCCACGACGTAGCTGGCCTTCTGCTTATCAACGGTGCCCGCACCAGCAGCAGCCGGCTTGGCTGCCTGGGCGGATGCGCCCGCGGCAGTACCCAGCGCAACCGCCAGGGCGACGGCCGTCATCGTGGGACGCAAAAATTGCTTCATTCGGTATTCCCTCTCTTGGAAAGATTCGGCGACGCCGCCGGTACACCTCCATGTGGAGGCGGAAACGCCATTGTGCGGTGGTTCGCGCCTTGCTTGCAATGACGTGGCGAGAGACAAGGTTTCACATGAAAAGTTCAGCAGCCTTTCAACGGAATGACGATTCGGTCACTCATCGTGTCCCGAACCGGGTTTTTCCAGGGTGTCCCGCAGGGCCGCCTGCAGGCGCGCGTGCACCTGTACCAGTACCCGCCAGAGCAGCCACACCAGGCCGATGCCGATCAGGACCAGCACCCCGGCGACCTCCCGCGGGGGCAGGATGGTGGACGCCAGGGCAGCCACGAGGAGGCCGAGGATCAACATCGCCACCACCGGGATGATGCGCCCGAGAACGGAGCGAATCCGGAAGGTGCGGCTGCCGAACCTGTCCGGAATGCTCAGCTCGGCCAGCAACATGCCCAGCGCCCCGGCCTTGCGGTAGGCCGCAACCACCATGGGCAGGGACATCAGCGCGGCGAACGACCAGGCCAGGCTCCGTCGCACCGTGGCGTCATCACTGAGCACGTCGACATGGAGGAAGCCGCGACGGTAGGCGAAGGCGACGATGACGAATACCGCGATCACCAGCATCATGTTGATGATCACGTGCCAGACCAGCCGGCGGATCATCTTCATCACGATGGCACCCTGCCCCTGCAGGCCGAGGTTCCCCATCCATTCGGTATAGGCACCGAACACGCCCGTGACGCGGGTGGGCAAGGCCCGGCCCAGGAAACTCGCCAGAGGATCGGAGGCGCGGATCAGATAGGGGGTGAGGAATGTGGTGATGGCCGACACCGCCACTGCCACCGGGTAAAGGAATTTACTGGTCACCTCGAGGGTGAGACCCAGTGACGCGATCACGAACGAGAATTCGCCGATCTGCGCCAGACCCATGCCCACGCGCAGCGATGTGCGGCCATCGTTGCCGGCGACGAAACTGCCGAAACTGCAGGTCACCACCTTGCCCACGACCACGGCGATGGTCACGATGGTGATCGGCCAGGCGTATTCCACGAGCAGTGCGGGGTCGATCAACATGCCGATGGCGACGAAGAAGATCGCGCTGAACATGTCGCGCACCGGCATGATGATCCGCTCGATGCGTGCCACGCTGTCCGATTCGGCCACGATCGCGCCGATCATGAAGGCACCCAGCGCCACGCTGTAGCCCATTTCGGTGACCAGCAGGCAGAAGCCGAAGCAGATGCCCAGCACGGCAATCAGCAGCACGTCGTTGCGGCTGACCCGCGCGATGTAGTCGACCACACGCGGCACCAGCAGCAGCCCCACCACCAGGGACACGGCCATGAACAGGCCGAGCCGGCCGATCGCCGCAAATGCCTGGCTCGCCTCCAGGCCGCCTGTACTGGCGATACCCGTGAGCAGGGCCATCAGGACGATGGCGAGCAGATCCTCCACGATGAGGATGCCGAACATCAGCTGGGCGAAGCGCTCACGCTTCAGGCCGAGGTCCTCGAGCGCCTTCATGATGATCGTGGTCGAGGAGATCGAGAGCATGGCGCCGAGGAAGATCGCGTCCATCGCCGACCAGCCGAAGAACCGGCCGATCTCGTAGCCGATCCACACCATCAGCACGATTTCGGCGAACGCCGCGACCAGCGCGGCGCCACCGACGGCGCGCAGCTTCTTCAGGCTGAACTCCAGGCCGAGCGCGAACAGCAGCAGGATCATGCCCAGTTCGGACAAGGTACGAATGGTTTCTTCATCGTGAATGAAGATCACCGGCAGCGTATGCGGCCCGATCAGCAGCCCCGCGATGATGTAACCGAGTACCACCGGCTGCCTCAGTCGCTGGAAGATCACGGTCGTCAGGCCGGCAACGAGCATCACCGTTGCCAGATCCTGGATGAAAACGATGCCGTGCATGCCTGCCCCTGTGTGTGCGAAGGGACAGGTTAGCGCGTGCGCAGGAACATGCGTACGGAATACGCGTCGACACTCACGCGCTCATCGTCACGCAAGTGCGCGCCAGCGTTCGTCATTCTCGAATTCGTGAAAATAATTTAAAAAAAACTGTAACGAATGCTTGACGAATTAGCGGGTCGGACGTAATCTTTGCGGCTTCCAGCAGGGGGCCATAGCTCAGCTGGGAGAGCGCCTGCATGGCATGCAGGAGGTCGCCGGTTCGATCCCGGCTGGCTCCACCAACTTCTAAGACGTCCCCATCGTCTAGAGGCCTAGGACATCACCCTTTCACGGTGGCGACCGGGGTTCGAATCCCCGTGGGGACGCCACTTTCTGGTCCGCCAGAGAGTGTTAAGGACGAAGAAGTTGGAAATGTTGGAAAGCTGGAACGTAAGTGTGGAGCGGTAGTTCAGTCGGTTAGAATGCTGGCCTGTCACGCCGGAGGTCGCGGGTTCGAGTCCCGTCCGCTCCGCCATTACTTCCAAAAAGAATCCCGCCATCTGGCGGGTTTTTTTTTGCTTCCATCTGGCCCGCTGCCGCGGGATCGCCGATGAATCGGCTCCCACAACGAGCGATTTAGTCGGTTTTGGTGTCGTCAAGACGCTCGAGCGTGCCGATCGAATGGCCCTGCTCGGCGAGGAATTCCAGCCAGCGGCTGAGGAATCCATTCATGCGCAGACGATGCTGGAGCACCGTATTCGCCGGCGGAAAGGGCCCGAGCACCTGCCAGAGCTTGCGCCCCGGGTGACAGTGCATGGCTTCGGCCACATGCGCATCGGTGTACATGCGCAACTGGGCCGATGGCGAAGGCTGCCCGGTAGTCTCGTCGACGAAGTCGTACGTGAGCTCGAGTTCCAGCGTGTAAGGGTGCTTTTCCTGCACGTCCAGGCGCACTTTCAGGCCGTCGTCCACGTCGGAGATGTAACGGCCCGGCGCCAGCCGCTGCGGCGCGAACAACCGTGCCAGCCGATGATAGTTCTCCGCATACAGCCCCATCAGGAAGCCGAAGCGTCCGGGGAGGAAGGCGGATGGGCGTTCGATGACGGCGGTCATGTCGGGCGAGGTTCTCCGTAAGGCTGTCTAGTACATGTGACGTTCGATGCCGAGGTACTCGAAAATCTTGCTCGAAATCTCCTCGATGGACGTATGCGTGGTGTTGAGGACCGGAATGTTTTCCCGCCGCATAAGGCGGTCGGCCTGCTCCAGCTCCCAGCGACACTGTTTCAGGGTCGCATATCGACTGCCCGGGCGCCGCTGCTCGCGGATCTGCGCAAGGCGGTTCGGGTCGATGGTCAGGCCGAAAAGGCGGCTTCGATAGGGGCGGAGACGGGTTGGCAGCTCCAGCTTGTCCAGGTCGTCGTCCGTGAGCGGATAGTTGGCGGCACAAACGCCGTAATGCAAGGCCATGTAGAGGCAGGTAGGCGTCTTTCCGGAGCGGGAAACGCCCACGAGGACCAGGTCCGATTCGTTGTAGTCGACGTCCAGGCCGTCGTCGTGCGCCAGGGCGTAGTTGGTGGCGTTGATACGCGCCTCGTAGCGCTCGAAGTCCACCAGGCCGTGTGACCGATTGACCGCACCCGACTGCTTGGTGCCCAGTTCGGCCTCCAGCGGGTCGATAAAGGGGGCGAACACGTCCAGCATCAGCGCGCCGCTGCCGGCGACGATGTCGCAGAGGGCGCGGGAGGTCATGGTGTTGACGACGATCGGCCGCTGGCCGTCCTGGGCGTACTTGGTCTTGATGCGCAGGGACGCCGCCTCGGCTTTCTGCGGGTTATCGATGAACGGCAGGCGGTGGGTGTCGAACTGGACCCCCTCGAACTGGGCCAGCATGCTGTTCCCGATGGTTTCGGCGGTGATGCCGGTGGAATCGGAAATGAAGAAGACGGTACGGCGCATCGGGGGGTTTCCCAGCGGTTGGTCCATGGACAAACCTTAGCGCAAGACGCCGCCATAACAAGCGACCCCGCATGATCCCTGAACGTTTGTGCATCGCGCCTTGTTTCTGCGGTGACAGGGACACGACAATGCGCGGATTTTCTAGCGTGGCCCGCCGCCATACCGACGAACCGATGTGAGGACTTTCCTTTGAGCGACCTGGTACTTTGGCTCGACGCGCTGCGCATGACCGACCTGGGCAAGGTGGGCGGCAAGAATGCCTCCCTTGGCGAGATGATCGGCAACCTGGCGAAACTGGGCGTATCCGTGCCGGGTGGCTTCGCCACCACGGCCGACGCCTTCCAGACCTACCTTGAAAAGAGCGGCCTCGCCAAGCGCATCCAGGAACGCCTGGCCACGCTGGACGTGGACGATGTCGACGAACTGGTCCGCGGTGGCAAGGAGATCCGCGGCTGGATCGTCGATACCGCCCTGCCCGCCGACCTCGAACAGGCCATCCGCGACGCCTACATCAAGCTGTGCAAGGATGCCGGCGCCGATGACATCGCCGTGGCCGTGCGCTCGTCCGCCACAGCGGAAGACCTGCCCGACGCCTCGTTCGCCGGACAGCAGGAAACCTTCCTCAACGTGGTCGGCATCGACGACGTGCTGCACAAGGTGAAGGAAGTCTTCGCCTCGCTCTACAACGACCGTGCCATCGCCTATCGCGTGCACCAGGGGTTCAAGCACGAGGACGTCTTCCTGTCCGCAGGCGTGCAGCTGATGGTCCGTTCGGACGTCGGCGCCTCCGGCGTACTGTTCACCCTCGACACCGAATCCGGTTTCCGCGACGTCGTCTTCGTCACCGGCTCCTATGGCCTGGGCGAAATGGTGGTCCAGGGCGCCGTCAATCCGGACGAGTTCTACGTGTTCAAGCCCACCCTGCGTGACGGCAAGCCGGCCGTGCTTCGTCGCAGCCTCGGCGCCAAGCAGCAGCGCATGGTCTATTCCAACGAGCCCGGCGAGCGCGTTCGCATCGAGGAAACCCCGGCCGAGCTGCGTCACCGCTTCTGCATCGTCGACGCCGATGTCGAGGAACTGTCCCGCCAGGCCCTGATCATCGAGAAGCACTACGGCCGCCCGATGGATATCGAGTGGGCGAAGGACGGCAATACCGGCAAGCTCTACATCGTCCAGGCACGCCCGGAAACGGTGAAGTCGCGTGGCACCACGACCACGCTCGAGCGCTTCCAGCTCAACGAAAAGAGCAAGGTGCTGACCGAAGGCCGTGCCATCGGCCAGAAGATCGGTTCCGGCAAGGCGCGTGTGATCCGCTCGCTGGCCGACATGAACAAAGTGCAGCCGGGCGACGTGCTCGTGGCCGACATGACCGATCCCGATTGGGAGCCGGTGATGAAGCGCGCCGCGGCGATCGTGACCAATCGCGGCGGACGCACCTGCCACGCGGCAATCATCGCCCGTGAGCTCGGCGTGCCGGCCGTGGTCGGTTGCGGCAACGCACTGGAGACGATTCCGGACGGTGCCGAAGTCACCGTATCCTGCGCCGAAGGCGACACCGGCACGATCTACGAGGGTCTGCTCAAGTTCGATCGCATCACCGCCGACCTCGGCGCGATGCCCGAAGCCCCGCTGAAAATCATGATGAACGTGGCCAACCCGGAGCGCGCCTTCGATTTCGGCATGCTGCCGAACGCCGGCATCGGCCTGGCCCGCCTGGAAATGATCATCGCCAGCCACATCGGCGTGCATCCGAAGGCCTTGCTCGAATACGCCAAGCAGGACCCGGAAACCAAGGCACGCATCGATGCGCGCATTTCCGGCTACAAGGATCCGGTCTCGTTCTATGTCGATCGCCTCGCGGAAGGCATCTCCACCATCGCCGCCTCGGTGTACCCGAAACCGGTGATCGTGCGCCTGTCCGACTTCAAGTCGAACGAATACGCCGGCCTGCTCGGCGGTTCGCGCTACGAGCCGCACGAAGAAAACCCGATGATCGGTTACCGCGGCGCGAGCCGTTACGTCGATCCGGGCTTTGCCGACTCCTTCGCACTCGAGTGCAAGGCGGCCAAGTACGTGCGTGAAACGATGGGCTTCACCAACGTATGGATCATGATTCCCTTCGTGCGCACGCTGGACGAAGGCCGCAAGGTGATCGAGGTGCTGCGCAAGAACGGCCTCGTGCAGGGCGAAAACGACCTCAAGGTCATCATGATGTGCGAGGTCCCCTCCAACGCCCTGATGGCCGACGAGTTCCTCGACATCTTCGACGGCTTCTCGATCGGTTCCAACGATCTCACCCAGCTCACCCTCGGCCTGGATCGCGATTCGAGCATCGTCGCCAACCTGTTCGACGAGCGCGATCCGGCCGTGAAGAAGCTGCTTTCGATGGCGATCAGCACGGCTCGCGCCAAGGGCAAGTACATCGGCATCTGCGGCCAGGGACCGTCCGACCACCCGGATCTCGCCGAGTGGCTGATGGAGCAAGGCATCGAGTCGGTATCGCTCAACCCGGATACCGTTGTCGACACCTGGCTGCGCCTGGCGAAGAAAAAAGCCGGCTGAAAGAAGGCTCCTACGAGGCTGAACGCCTGGTAGGAGCCGATTTATCGGCTCCTACAACAGCGGGTACTACATGTGCACGGTAACGCCCGCCGCGCGATAACGCGCCACCACGGCCGCCTCCGTATCCGAAGCGACCACCAGATGCGAAATACCCGTGATCGGCGCCGTGTGATGCGTCGCCGACGCTACCAGCTTGTCGGGCGTAGCGATGGCAACGGTCTCGCCGCTCGCCTCGATGATCGCCTGCTTGAACACCGTCTCTTCCTCGTCGTAGGTCCATAGCCCACGCTGAGGATCGATCGCACAAACCCCCGGGAAACACAGGTCCGCGCGAATGTCCTGGGCCTGGCGCACCGTGCGCGAGCCGATCGCACCGCCGATCGCAGGATCGAGCTTGCCGCCGAGCAAGATCACGTCGAAGCCCGGCCGACCCAGCACCGCCAGCGCGACATCGGGCGCATTGGTCACCACGGTCAGGTCGCTGTGATCGGGCAGCATCTTTGCCAGCACCGTGTTGGTGGAACCGGCATCGATGAAGAGGATCTGTCCTGTGCCGATGAGGCCAAGTGCCGTTCGCGCCAGCGCGCGCTTCAGTTCGGTGCGCTCGGCGTGGCGCTCGCCCAGGGGCGGTATGTTCACGGCAAGCAGGGCGCCGCCGTAGACACGGCGACACAAGCCCTGCGCAGCGAGGTCGCGCAGGTCACGGCGGATCGAATCTTCCGAGACACGGAACTCCTGAGCGAGATCCGCCGCGATGACCTTGCCATCGCGTTGCAGGCGCTCGAGGATCAGCTGCTGCCGCTCGCGCGGCAGCGTCGTATCCGGCACGTTCATTTAGGCAGGAACCCGAGCTTGATCAGTTCGGCACGCAGTTGGGCTGGCGTATGAAAATGAATGCCGTGGATTCCGAGGGCTTCGGCGGCCTCGACATTGACCTTGTTGTCATCGATGAAGATGGCGCACGTCGGATCGATGTCGTAGCGCTCGAGCAGGGTTTCGTAGAGCTTCGGATTCGGCTTGATCATGCCCTCCTCGCCCGACACCACGATGCCATCGAAGCAATCGAAGAAGGCATATCGCTGGCGTGCGATCGGAAAGGTCTCGTGCGACCAGTTGGTCAACCCATACAAGGGATGCCCCGCGTCCTTGAGCTCGCGCAGGATATGCAGGCTATCGTCGATGGGACCGCCAAGCGTCTCTTCCCAACGATGCTGGTAAGCGGCGATCAGGTCGGCCTGGGTGGGATGCTCGGCGCTCAGCAAACGAACGGCTTCCTCCCACGACCGGCCGGCATCCTGCTGCAGGTTCCATTCCGGCGTGGTCACTTCAGCGAGGAAGCGTTCCATGCCGGCTTCGTCGTCGCCGAACAGCTTGCTGTAGAGATAGCGGGGATTCCAGTCGACGAGCACGCCGCCGAAATCGAAGATGACTACATTGCGTTTGGAATGCATGCCTGACTCCTTGATCAGCGACGCGCAATGGATGCGCAGAGGGATACCACGATGAGCAGGCCCGCGACGCCGGCCAGGGCGACCGACAGCGTGCTGGCCTTGGCGACGAACCCGATGACCGCCGGCCCGGCGAGCATGCCGGCGTAACCCAGCGAGGTCACCGTGGCGATGGCGATGCTGGGCGATGTCCGGGGCAGCCGGCCGGCGGCACTGAACAGTACGGGCACGATGTTCGAGGCACCGATGCCAACCATGGCGAAACCAAGCAGGGCAACGGGCCCCCAAGGCAGCGCCGTAGCGAGGAAAAAGCCAGCAGCGGCGATCAGGCTACCGAAACGAACGATGTTGACCGGGCCAAAGGCGGCGGTGATGCGGTCGCCAAGCAGTCGTCCCACGGCCATGGCCACCGAGAACGCCGCGTAACCCAGGCCGGCCACCGATGGCTCGAAACCGCGCGAAAAGCGCAGGAACACGGCGCTCCAGTCGAGCATGGCGCCTTCGGCAAGGAACACCACCATGCACAGGAAACCGAGAAGGAAGACGGCAGCACCTGGCAGCCGGAACGGTGCGTGGGGCTCACCGGAGCCATCGTCGTGACGGACGAGGAAGTGCCTCCACTGCGTGGCGACGATGGCCAGTAACAGGATCGATACCGCGATCGCGCTACCTGTCAGGGGCGACCCCGTGTGCAACAAGGCCGCCATGCCAGCCGAACCGGCCAGTCCGCCCACGCTGAACAAACCGTGGAAACCGGACATCATCGGCCTGCCCTGCTGCTTCTCGACATCCACCGCGTGTGCATTCATCGCCACGTCGACCACACCCAGCGAGGCGCCGAAGAACAGCAAGGCCGCGCCCAGCCACCAGACGCTCGGTGCAAGGGTCAGTAACGGCAGTGCCAGGCAAACCAGCAAACCACTCACGCCGATCACGTCGCGGTGGCCGAAGCGATGGCTCAGGAAACCCGCCAGGGGCATGGCGATCACCGCACCGAAACCCATGCATAGCAGCACGAGGCCAAGCGTCGCGTCATCGAGGGCCAGGCGCGCCTTGGCATAAGGCACCATCGGTGCCCAGCTGGCCATGCCTATACCGGAAAGTAGAAAGATCAAACGGGTAGCGCGTACGGGATTCATGCAGATTCCGGGGACAAGGAATATGCATCAATGTACGTAAACATGCACAAACGTGCAACAAGAAATGCACGAATGGCGTCGCACCGGTCCCAAGGCGACGCTAGACCCAGTGAAAACCCTTGGCCATCAGGGCAGCCATACCCACGGCGACCGTGATAATCGCGCCGAACAGGAGGCGGAAATCCGTGCGGGCCTGGTAGCGGACGTCGCGGAATTCGGAACGGACGTCCTTCTGAAAGTCGCGCATCTCGCCTTTGAAATCACGCACCTCGGTACGCAGGCCACGAAGATCATCCTGAATATGCCGGGTGGTGGCCTCCAGCTGGGTAAGTCTATGTTCCATGGCGGCATCCTGCGTTGAGGATGGGGAGCATGCAAGCTGCCTGCATCCCGCGGGCTGAGGGGGAGATGTCGCGCTGGAGGCAGGGATGGCACTCATGGCAGTTCTCTGGGCCGCTCAGGCGGCTTATCCCGGGGTTTGTCCATGCTTGACCTAATCACACCCCATCTCTAGATGCCTCTGCCCTCGCCTTTGCGTAGGGGGAAACCGTACTGAGATAGGGCGACACACCCTTGAGACATCCCGTAATCGAAACTCCCCCCTTGCACCGCTTCCTCAGCATGTGTACAAATGTACGCATGTCGACACCTACCCTTACCGAGCGTCAGCAAAAGACCCTTTCCTTCCTGCAGGAATACCTGCAGACGCAGGGGCTTCCGCCGACACTGCGCGAGATCGCCGATGCCCTGGGCTTTTCCAGCCACAGCTCGGCACAGGCCTGCGTCGAGTCCCTGGTCCGCAAGGGCGTGCTGGAGCGCTCCCCGCAGCACCGCGGCCTGCGCCTGCCCGCCGGCCTGGCATCGAGCCTTCGTGGCCCTGCCGCCAACGAGCTGCCGCTGATCGGTCGCGTCGCCGCCGGTTCGCCCATCCTCGCCGAGGAAAACATCGAATCGCAACTGGAAGTCGACCCCGCGCTGTTCCGCCCGCGCGCCGACTACCTCCTGCGTGTCGTCGGCCTGAGCATGCGCGATGCCGGCATCCTGGATGGCGACCTGCTCGCCGTGCACAAGACGGCTGTCGCTACCGACGGCCAGATCGTCGTCGCGCGGCTGGATGACGAAGTCACCGTGAAACGCCTCAAGCACGACCGCAACCGCCTTCTGTTACTGCCTGAAAATCCCGACTTCGAGCCGATCGAAGTCGACCCCCGTCGCCACGCGTTCGCCATCGAAGGGCGTTACGTCGGCATCATTCGCAGGACCTGACCATGAACGCCATCGCTTCCCCGAATCTCGCTCAGGTGCTCGACCATCCCGGTATCTGGCGGCGTTCCGCCGATCGTCAGCCGCGCGTCCGCGCGCTGTCCACGGGCTGGACCTCGCTCGATGCGAAACTGCCCGGCGGCGGCTGGCCGCAGGGCGCGCTCAGCGAAATCCTGTTCGAGCACGACGGCCTGGGCGAACTGGACCTGGTCATGCCGGCGCTCGCCGCACTGACCCAGGAACACCGCCGGGTGATCTTCGTGGCGCCGCCTTATCTTCCGTATGCCCCCGCGCTCGCCGCCGCCGGTGTCGACCTGCGCTTCCTGCATGAAATCCATGCCGGCAGCACGGAGGCCGCATGGAGCATGGAACAGTGCCTGCGCTCGGGTTGCTGCGGCGCCGTGGTCGGCTGGCTGCCGGACATCGATTACCGCAGCCTGCGGCGCCTCCAACTGGCCGCCGAAACCGGCGACGCCTGCGCCATGATTTTCCGGCCGGCCACGCATGCCGAGCAGAACAGCCCGGCCGCGCTCCGTCTCAAGGTCAGCAACAGTGACGAGGCCACCTATGTGGATGTCCTCAAGTCGCGCGGTCTGCTGACCACCACCGCTCCGCTGCTGCGCATGCGGGCCTGATGGATCCCGTCATGACGCCGCGTTCCACACGCCGTCATGACGGACGCTCCGTCGTCGCCCCTCTTACGCAGCCATGCTTTGGGCCTGCCTCCGTTTTCCCGGCCTGGCGTTCTCCGCCGCCTTCGCCGCGACACCGGAGGCAGGCCCCTCCGCTCTCCTCGACGGCCACGCGCGCCAGCGCCTGATCGCCGCCGCCAATGAAGAAGCCGCGTCCCTGGGCGTACGCCGCGGGCAGAGCGTCGCCGCCGCGCGGGCGCTGTGCCCGGCCCTCGATGTACGCCCACGCGACCGCGACGCGGAAACCCGCCTGCTCGCCGGGATAGCGGCCTGGTGTTACCAGTTCAGTGGCCACGTCAGCCTGGCACCGCCCCAGGCGATCCTGATGGAAGTCGGGGCCAGCCTGCGCCTGTTCGATGGCTGGCCGGTACTCGCCGAACGCCTTCGTAGCGGCCTGCTCGAACAGGGGCATCCGCACACCATGGCAGCCACGCCCTTCGCTTCCGCCTCGTGGATTTTCGCCGCGAGTGCGGATGGCATGGTGCTGCCGGAACGCGACGGCGTGCTGCGCATGCTGGCTGCATTGCCTCTGGGCCAAAGCGGTCTTTCCGCCAGCATGGTGAAGTCGCTGCAAGCGATGGGCTTCCGCCGCCTGGAAGACATCTTCCGCCTGCCCCGTCCCGAATTGACCCGGCGCATCGGCCGCGACGGCGTCGCCTGGCTCGATCGCATCCGTGGCCAGTCGGCGCATGCCCTGCCCGCCTGGCAGCCACCGGCGAATTTCCAGCAGCGAATCGAATTCGACAGCGAACTCGATGGCAGTCAGCCCTTGCTGTTCCCCTTGCGTCGCCTGACCCGCGAACTGGCCAACCTGCTTGCGGCACGCGACGGCGGCGTGCAGCGCTTCACCCTGACACTCGAACACGCCCGCGGCGAGAGCACCCGTATCGTCGTCGCCATGGCTGCGCCCCAGCGCGAAGCCGAGCGTCTTTTCGAACTGGCACGCACCCGCCTCGAGCGGGCCACGCTACCGTCACCGGCGCGGGCAATCGAACTCGTCGCCGACGAGTTGCCGGTCTTCCGGCCACCCCTGCGCGACCTGTTCGAACCCGTTCGTGGTGATGGGCTCGACTGGCCCACCCTGGACGAGCGACTGCGTGCGCGCCTGGGCGACGCGGCGTTGCGGCAGATCGCGCTGGTCGCCGACCATCGACCCGAGCGTGCCATGCGCTATGGCACGCCCGGCCCTGTCGTTTCCTTGCCGCGTCGGCGCCGCCCCCTCTGGCTGCTGCCTCGTCCCCTGCCGATGCGGCCGGATCCGGTTGCCGTCCTTGCGGGCCCCGAGCGCATCGAAAGCGGCTGGTGGGACGGCGCCGACGCGCGTCGCGATTACTACATCGTGCGCACCGCGGAAGGACAGCAGGCGTGGGCCTACCTGCCACCCGGCACCCTCGACGGCTGGATGCTGCACGGCTGGTTCGCCTGAGCTCCCATGCATCCCTTCGAACTACCGCCTCCCGCCAACGACGGGGATGTCCCTGCCCCCGCCTATGCCGAACTGCATGCATTGAGTGACTTCAGTTTCCAGCGTGGCGCGTCCAACGCGCGCGAACTGTTCGAACGTGCGAAGGACATCGGGTACGACGCCCTGGCCATGACCGACGAGTGCTCCCTTTCCGGCATCGTGCGAGCCCTGGAGGCGTCGCTGGAAACCGGCCTTCCCCTGATCGTCGGCAGCGAGTTCCGCCTCGATGATGGCACCGTCCTGGTGCTGCTGGTGGAGAACCAGGCGGGCTACGCCGAGCTATGCCGGCTCATCACCCTGGCCCGTCGGCGCGCCCGCAAAGGCCACTATGAAGTACGCCGAACGGACTTCGAGCCGATGGCCGAAGGCCTCTGCGTGCTGTGGATCCCCGGCCCCCTGGCCGCCACCGATGCCGCCTTGCACGACGACCGCGCGCGCTGGGTGGCCACCCATTTCAGTGGCCGCGCATGGCTTGCCGTGGAGCTGCATCGAAGCCAGCATGACGATGTCGAACTATCCGCCCTGCGCGAACTCGGCGCACGTCATGCGCTGCCTTGTGTCGCCGCCGGCGATGTCCATATGCACCTGCGCCGGCGCCGCGTCCTGCAGGACGTGATGACGGCGATCCGCCTCAATCGTCCCGTCGCCGATGCGGGTCATGCCCTGTTTCCCAACGGAGAGCGCCACCTGCGCCGGCGCGAGACCCTCGCACGCATCTATCCCGCTGACCTCATTGCCGAGACACTCATCGTGGCCGCGCGCTGCACCGGTTTCGACATCCGCAAGATCAACTACGTCTACCCCCGCGAACTGGTGCCCGAAGGCATGGACGCGCCGGCCTACCTGCGTCAGCTCACCTATGCCGGCGCCGCCACGCGCTGGCCCGAGGGCATCCCCGAAAAGCTGGTCGAACGCATCGAGACGGAGCTGATGCTCGTCGGCAAGATGCAATACGAGGCCTTCTTCCTCACCGTGCAGGACATCGTGCGATTCGCCCGCTCACGCGACATCCTCTGCCAGGGGCGCGGCTCGGCCGCGAACTCCGTGGTCTGCTTCTGCCTGGGCATCACCGAGGTCAATCCGGCGCAGACCTCCACCCTGTTCGAGCGTTTCATTTCCATCGAGCGCGACGAACCGCCGGATATCGACGTCGATTTCGAGCATGAACGCCGCGAGGAAGTACTGCAGTACGTCTTCAACAAATACGGGCGCGAACGCGCCGCGCTCGCCGCCACCGTGATCAGCTACCGGCGCAAGAGCGCCGCCCGCGACATCGGTCGCGCGCTCGGGCTGTCCGAAGACCAGCTCGACCAGTTGAGTCATGCCTACTCACATGCCCATGGCGACGTGCCGATCACCGTACGCCTGCAGGAGCGTGGCTTCGACATCACCAGCCGGACCATCCGCCAGCTGGTCGTGCTGGTGGAGGAACTCAACGGCATGCCCCGGCACCTTTCGCAGCATGTGGGTGGCTTCGTCATTTCCGACACGCCGCTGCATTACCTCGTTCCCGTCGAGAACGCGGCGATGGACGATCGCACGATCATCCAGTGGGACAAAGACGACCTCGAAACGATGAAGCTGCTCAAGGTGGATTGCCTGGCCTTGGGCATGCTCACCTGCATGCGCAAGGCGATCGACCTGCTGCGCCTTCACGGTGGCAAGGATTACCGCCGTCTCGCCGATATCCCCATGGAAGATGGACCTACTTACGACATGATCCAGAATGCCGACACCGTCGGCGTTTTCCAGATCGAATCGCGCGCGCAGATGTCCATGCTGCCGCGACTGAAACCGACGTGCTATTACGACCTCGTCATCCAGGTGGCGATCGTTCGGCCCGGCCCCATCCAGGGCGGCATGGTCCATCCCTACCTGCAGCGGCGAAAGCTTCACCCCAGCGAGATCGTCTACGAACATGACGTGCGGCCCGTGCTGGAGCGCACGCTCGGCGTGCCGATCTTCCAGGAGCAGGTCATGGCGCTCCTGCAGGTCGTCGCGAAATTCACGGCCGGCGAATCGGACGAATTGCGCCGCTCCATGGCGGCGTGGAAGCGCCGTGGCGGGCTGGAGAAATTCGAGCCGAAGATTCGCCGCAACATGGCGGAGAACCTGTACTCACCCGAATTCACCCAGCAGATCATCGACCAGATCAAGGGCTTCGGCAGTTACGGTTTTCCCGAATCGCATGCGGCCGGCTTCGCCCTGATCGCCTATGCCTCTTCTTTCATGAAATGCCACCATCCGGCGATCTTCACCTGCGCGCTGCTCAACAGCCAGCCGATGGGTTTCTATGCACCGGCGCAACTGGTTGCCGACCTGCGTCGGCATGGCGTGGAAGTACGTCCGCCGGATGTCACCAGCAGCGACTGGGACTGCACGCTGGAGCCTTTGCCAGGGAAAGCTGGGGCGATCAAGACCACGCCCTTCGCCCTGCGCCTGGGGCTGCGTCTTATCGGCGGCCTCTCTGCCGATCTCGGCACACGGATCGTCACCGCACGCACGGCAGCACCCTTCCGCGACCTGGCCGATCTCGCCCGGCGCGCCGGAATGAACCGCTTCGAGCGCGAACGCCTGGCCGACGCGGGCGCCTTGCGCGTCCTCAGCGGCCATCGCCATCGGGCACGCTGGGAGAGCTCCGGCATCGAGCGCACGCTGCCCTTGCTCGATAACGTCGCCGAGGAACGCCCCACCCTGCGACCGCCCACGCTCGCGGAAAATGTCTTCGCCGACTACGCCACCCAGGGCCTCTCGCTCGCCGCGCATCCACTCGGCCTGATTCGCAAGAACTTGCAGGCCAGGCGTGTGCGACGCGCCAGCGACCTCGAAAACACGCGCAACGGAGCCTGGCTGCGCCATGCCGGCCTGGTCACGGTGCGCCAGCGTCCACAGACCGCCAGCGGTATCACCTTCGTCACGCTGGAAGACGAAACCGGCCAGGTCAACGTGATCGTGCGACCCAAGGTGGCCGAAGCCTGTCGCCAGGCACTGCTCGATGCGGTGCTCCTCGCGGTCGATGGGCAGTGGCAATCGATCGATGGCGTGCGCCATCTGATAGCGAATCGTCTTCACGATTTCAGTGACCTGCTTCCGTCTTTGGGCTCGGTCTCGC
The DNA here is from genome assembly GCF_001887595.1 of Luteibacter rhizovicinus DSM 16549. Taxonomy (NCBI): domain Bacteria; kingdom Pseudomonadati; phylum Pseudomonadota; class Gammaproteobacteria; order Lysobacterales; family Rhodanobacteraceae; genus Luteibacter; species Luteibacter rhizovicinus. The sequence continues at coordinate 3,522,754 of NZ_CP017480.1, read as the reverse complement.
GCGACTTTCATTGACGGGCGTCGCGCTCACCCGCCGCGTCTCACGCCGTCACTTAACGAACGCTAATTTTCACCTGAACGAACGCCTAGGAAATGCTGCGTTGCAAGAGCAACGTTCATCGAAAAAGGGATAGCTTCTGCACCACGCACTCAGTCCGGGTTACCGGTGAGCGATGCCTACGCGCCGGGTATCGCAATGTTCCTATCGGCGCCACAAGTTCCAGGAGCTACGTCATGCGCAACACGAAACTGATCCTCGCGATGCTGGCTGGTTGTACCGTCATGAGCGGCGCGGCCTTCGCGCAGGATGCCGCCCAGAAAGCCGACAAGAGTGCCACGCCCACGCAGACGAGCAGCGATGCGATGAAGTCGGGCACCTCCGACACGTCGGCCACGTCCTCGGACAGCTCGATGAAGTCCGGTGACGCCATGAAGTCGGACGGCGCCATGAAGTCCGATGGCAGCATGAAGTCGACCCACAAGAAGGCGCACAAGAAGGCGGCCACTGGCGACACTGCGGCTCCGGCCAAGTCGTCCTCGTCGGGCATGTAATGCCAGGCGCATGAACGAAAAAACCCGGCGCCGCGAGGCGCCGGGTTTTTTAATGCGCGAATCCGACGCTCAATCCTCTTCGGGCAACACGCTGATTTCTTCATCGCCAAACTTGACCAACTGGCCAGCGCGGACCTTATGCGTCTTACGCAGCTCGACGACACCGTCGACCGTCACCAGGCCATCGGCGACGAAACGCTTGCCTTCGCCACCGCTTCCGGCGAGGCCGGCAAGCTTCAGCAGCAGGTTGAGTTCGACGTAGTCGCCTTCGAGGCGGAATTCATGAAACGACATGATGGGCGGCTTTCGGTTGATCGGGTCCACCATTAGAGCGCAATTCGGCCGCCGATGTTGAGGAGCATGAAATCGTCCTCCGTCAGGCCCGCCTCGGCCAGGGCCTCGCCGAGCAGCCGGGGCGGCTCGTCCAGTTGGTCATCGGCCAGCTCGAACACACCCCAGTGAATCGCGATGGAGCGCTTGCAGCCGACATCCCGATGCAGTTGCACGGCCTGTGCGGGGTCGACATGCTGCCCCTGCATGAACCAGCGAGGAGCATAGGCCCCGATAGGAATGGCCGCCAGATCGATCGGACCCGCCCGGCGACCGATCTCGGCAAGCTTGTCGGAATAGCCCGTATCGCCCGCGAACCAGAAACGAAAGCCCTGATGATCCATGACCCAACCGCCCCAGAGTGAGCGGTTACGGTCCCACAAGGTTCGCGCGCTCCAGTGACGCGCCGGCACGAAGGTGAACATCGCACCCCGGACCTCGGTGCTCGCCCACCAGTCCAGCTCACGCACGTTGCCGATACCGGCCTTGTCGAACCAGCGCTTCAAGCCGAGAGGCACGAGGAAAACAGCCTGGGGAAAGCGCCGGGCGAGCGCATGCACGGTCGCGCTGTCGAGATGGTCGTAGTGGTTGTGCGAAATGACCACCACATCGATGGCGGGCAGGCCAGCCACGTCGACGGGAGTCATCGTGCGGCGCGCGGGGCCGGCGAACGAGAGCGGCGAGGCACGTTGCCCAAGCACGGGATCGGTGAGGACGGTAAGACCCTGGTGTCGGACCAGGACGGTCGCGTGGCCAAGCCACCACGCTGCATCCTGGTTGCCACTGACATCCGCGGCCTGGCACCAGCGTCGGGCGAAGGCTTCGTAGCCGGCCTCGGGTGGACGGGGGAGCTGCTGCTCCTTACGCTCCTTGCGCCAGCGTTTCAGGCCGCCGGGCGGCCGAATTTCCGGTTCAAGGTTGCGGAATCCTTCCGGCGTATGGTGTTCCTTCGAACGGTCGAAGTACGGGTTCGTCCAGGGCATGCTCAACCTTGAGAGGGCAACGGGTCGAAGAAGACCTGCGGCCCGTTGCCTGCCCGTTCAAGGCTCAGTCGACGTCGATCCGACGTATCTGGGCGAGCCAGTCCTCGAGGTTGTAATAGTTGCTGACCCGCAGGATCCTGCTGTCGGCGATCTCGAAGAAGGCGCCTCCAGCCAGTGCATACGACTGCCCCTGGGCTAGGGGCAGTCCTTCGTCGGTGGCCCTGTACACGCCGTGGATCATGTATTCCGCGGCGCCCCGGCTGCCCGTGTCGTTTGTCATCACGACCACGTTTTTCAACTGCTCGTCATAGCTCACGGTCGTTCGCTTGAGGAAGGCCGCAAAGCGCTCTCGCCCGACTTCACGGCCGCTCTGGTTGAGGTCATGAATGACGTTCTCGTCCAACAAGGCCAGCATGCCTGGCCAGTCAGCGCGGTTGAACGCCTCGTGGTAGCGGCGGATCAGGTCGATCGATGCATTCATCGGCAAGCTCAATAAATAATGACGGAGCGGATGGCCTTGCCCTCGTGCATGAGGTCGAAGGCGCGATTGATGTCTTCCAGCCCCATCGTATACGTGATCATCGGGTCGATCTTGATCTCACCACCCATGTATCGATCGACATAACCGGGCAACTGGCTGCGCCCCTTCACGCCGCCGAACGCGGAACCGCGCCAGACGCGCCCGGTCACCAGCTGGAACGGGCGCGTGCGAATCTCCTGGCCGGCACCCGCGACGCCGATGATGATCGATTCGCCCCAGCCCTTGTGGCAGCACTCGAGCGCGGCGCGCATCACCTCGACGCTGCCGATGCACTCGAACGAATAGTCGACGCCGCCATCGGTCAGATCGACGATGACCTGCTGGATCGGGGTATCCGGGTAGTCGCGCGGATTGATGCAGTCGGTGGCGCCCAGCATCTTCGCCATCTCGAACTTCGACGGATTGGTGTCGACGACGATGATGCGCGACGCCTTGGCCATCACCGCGCCCTGCACGACCGACAAGCCGATACCGCCCATGCCGAAGACCGCCACGGTCGAACCCGGCTCTACCTTGGCCGTGTTCAGCACGGCGCCAATCCCCGTGGTGATCCCACAGCCGAGGAGGCAGACCTTCTCCAGCGGCGCTTCCTTGCTGATCTTCGCCAGGGAAATCTCCGGCAGCACCGTGTACTCGCTGAAGGTGCTCGTACCCATGTAGTGAAGCAAGGACTTGCCACCCAGCGAGAAACGCGAGGTACCGTCCGGCATCAGGCCCTTGCCCTGGGTGAGGCGGATCTTCTGGCAGAGATTCGTCTTGCCCGACAGGCAGAACTTGCACTCGCCGCATTCGGGCGTATAGAGCGGTATGACGTGGTCGCCAGGCTTGAGCGACGTCACGCCCTCACCGACCTCTTCCACGATGCCACCGCCTTCATGGCCGAGGATGACCGGGAAGGCGCCCTCCGGGTCGTCGCCCGACAACGTGTAGGCGTCGGTGTGGCACACACCGGTAGCCACGATGCGCACGAGGACTTCGCCCGCCTTCGGACCCTGAACATCGATTTCTTCGATGGAGAGCGGCTTTCCGGCCTCCCAGGCAACGGCGGCGCGAGATTTCATGGTGGAACTCCTCGTACAAAAGCGGTCAAACCGGCCCTGGGCCGGGGGGATTGTCGATTCTAGCTGAACGAACGCTCACGCCCTACGTGGCGACACGCTCGCCCCTGAGTTAAACTTGGGTTAACAGATGGGGCGCAAACGGCGAACGAAAGGGCACAGCAAGAAACCCGTAACACCGCCGCAACCGCCCGGATGTATTTTTTTTTGAACCTTTTGCTTACACCCGCTGTCCAAGCTTTTAACGCTTGAAGGCCCTTGTAAAGCCAGAGGGCGCCCATAGAAAGGGCTGCATAGGAAACTGGTTAGTACAGAAATTAAGCCCGGACGGGGCGTGACGAAAGACTAGCGAGCCTATTGTTCACCAAACGAAACGGACCAGTCGCTCAGCGCCTCACTACCGGCCTGAAGCCGCGCAAGGTCCACGCCACGCCAGAGACCGGCGGCGCGGCGTCAGACGATTGATTACCGGTCCCGTTAAAGACTGGGAGAGACGATATGAATGAGCTTCGCAACGACTACGGTATTTCGACCTTCGAATTCTCCAATGGCTACCTCGCCGCCGACACGGCCGGCATGGACCTGTTCGGCGGCGAAATGGACGGCTATGACTGGCTCGGCGAAGTCGCCAGCCGTCTGAGCGGCGACGCTCTCTGATCGACGGGCCCGCAGCACGCGGGCCCCATGACGATCAGGATGCCTTCCTTGCCCTGGTCCGCGCCGCCTTCTTGGCGGCGGCTTTCCTTCCCGTAGCACCCTTGGTATGCGCCGCCTTCTTCGCGGCGGTCGAGCGGCTGCTCGCCGTGCGTCTGGACGCGCTTTTCTTCGCCTGCGCCGATAAGGCCCGCTTCGACACGGCCGCCGTTCCTTCACGCTTCAACGCCTTGGTCGTCGCCCGCTTGCGTGCGGTGGATTTCTTCGCCGCGGTCCCGGACGAGCGCTTTCGCGTTGCGGGCTTGGTGTCCTGAGCCGCCTTTTTCTTTGTCGCCGCACTGGCGGTCTTCGCGGGTCTGGCCTTCACGCCATCCCGCCTCGCCTTCGACAGGCCGATGGCGATCGCCTGTTTTGCCGACCGCACACCGTGCTTGCCCTCGCGCACATGGTCGATCTCTTCCTTGACGTATTCGCCGGCCTGGGTGTTTGCCGATTTTCCCTCGCGCTTATCCTTCCGTGCCCTGGCAGTGGTCTGTTTCTCAGGCATGACTGGGAGTCCTCCGGATTCAGGGGATGCGAATATCCAGCGCCTCGGGCGCCGGCGGCTTGGGGACGCCATCGTCTTCCGGATCGTCGGGATGCGGGGGACGCTCCTGGGGACGATCCCGCATCGGATCGGTACCAGGGGTCTCCGGCCTGGGATCCTTCGGCTTTTCTTCCGGGATCACCGGTGAAGTGCCAGGCGTTTCCGGAACGGGGGGACTTTGCATCGGCATCGCATCAGGGTCCGGGGATGTCGTCGGTTCACGAGACTGCGCGGCACGATGTGATGCATTTGTCAGCCCGATGTCACGCCAGATTGAACACCTGGGCGACCAGCCAGAGATTGGCTGCCGAAATCACGGCGAAAAGAAACCATGCCGAGCACGACACGAGGCGACTGTTGGCAAACACGCCCATGAGCCGGCGATCGTCGGTGAAGCGGATCAGCGGATACATGGCGAATGGCAGCTGGAGGCTCAGGACCACTTGGCTGGCCACGAGCAAAGCGCCGATCGCACGATCGCCCATCGTCACCACGCCAATGAAGGCCGGGATGATGGCCAGCCCTCGCGTGATCAGCCGCCGCTGCCAGCAGGGAAGCTTCATCTGCAGGAAACCGTCCATGATCACCTGCCCGGCGATCGTCCCGGTAAAGGTCGAACTCTGACCGGAGGCGAACAGACCGATCGCGAAGGCCAGGGCGGCGACGGTGCTTCCGGCGATCGGCGCCAGCAGCTGGTACGCATCGGAGATGTCCGCCACGTCGGTACGCCCGGTGCGATGGAAGGCGGAGGCGGCCACGATGAGGATCGACGCGTTGATGAGCAGCGCCAGCCCCAGCGAGGCGACCGTGTCGACCCGCGTGAGCCGGATCGCCGCACGTTTGCCCTCGTCGCCCGACACGGCGCGCGTCTGCACGATGGAGGAGTGCAGGTAGAGGTTGTGCGGCATGATCGTCGCGCCGAGGATGCCGATGGCCAGGTATAGCGGCTCGCGCGACGACAAGGCGTGCAATGACGGAACGAAGCCCGCCGCTACCGCCGCCCAGTCCGGTCCAAGCAGGAACAGCTGGACCACGAAACAGACGCCGATCGTGCCGACCAGACCGAGGATGATCGCTTCCACCCGGCGAAACCCCTGCCCTTGCAGGCCGAGCACGATGAAGGTGTCCAGGGCCGTCAACGCCACACCGACAGGCAGGGACACGTTGAACAGCAGCTTGAAGGCCAGTGCACTGCCCAGCACTTCGGCCAGGTCGCAGGAAATGATCGATATCTCCGCAAGCACCCACTGCACCCGGCCCACCGCCTTCGGATAACGCTCGCTGGACAACCGCGCGAGATCCTTGCGCGTGGCGATACCGAGCCGCGCCGCCAGGCACTGCAGGAGGATGGCCGCGAGGCTGGAAAGCAGGACCACGAAGAGCAGCCGGTAACCGAAGCGCGAGCCGGCCTCGATGTCCGTCGCCCAGTTGCCCGGATCCATGTAACCCACGGATACGAGCAGGCCGGGCCCAGCGAAACGTGCGGCCTTCTTCCACCACGGCAGTTCCGCGGGGACCACGATCGAGCCGGCGACCTCGGAGGGACAGAACGGCGCGGTCGCCGTCTTAGGTAAGGAAAACATGGGCGTCATGCTAACCAAAGAGCGCCGCGTCGTATGCACCTGAAGACGACGCCCATTGCACGTGCGTGGCCCCACGGTGTGATCTTTCCATCGGAGAGACCACCATGCCGCTGAAAGCACTGGGACTGAACTGCACGCTGTCGCCGTCGCCCAAACCGTCGTCGACCCAGAAACTGCTCGACCAGCTGCTGGACGGCTTGAGCAAGCACGGCGTTGGAACCGACAGCCAGCGCGTGGTGGACCTGAATATCAAACCCGGCGTGAAGCACGACGAGGGCGCGGGAGACGACTGGCCCGGGCTGCGCGAGCGGATGATGGCGGCCGACATCCTGGTGATCGCTACGCCGATCTGGATGGGGCAGCCATCCAGCGTCTCCAAGCGCGTGCTCGAGCGCATGGATGCGATTCTCGGTGACATCGGAGACGACGGCCGTTACCCCACGTTTGGCAAGGTCGCCATCGTGGGCGTAGTGGGTAACGAGGACGGTGCGCACCACGTGACCGCCGAGCTGTACCAGGCGCTGGCGGACGTCGGTTTCACCATCCCCGCGGGAAGTTCGGCTTACTGGGTGGGCGAAGCGATGAGTGATACCAATTACATCGACCTCAAGAAGACACCGGAGAAAGTCGCCAGCACCATCGCCACCCTCACCACCAACGCGGCACACCTGGCGAAGATCCTGAAGGCGTCGAACTATCCTGCGCCACCTTGAACGAGTGAATGCCAGCGCACGAACGTTTCACGCGTCTGTAATGCCGTAACCGCTTAGATCGATCCCGCTGCGAATCGCGCAGAGTCTGGTGAGGAACTCGAACATGGACAAGAATCGCACCGAAGGCACGAAACACGAAGTCAAAGGCGCCGTGAAGGAAGTGGTGGGCAAGGTCACGGGCAATCACGCCAAGGAAGCCGCGGGCAACATCGAAAAGAATGCCGGCAAGGTCCAGAAGGAAGTAGGCAAGGCAGCGGACAAGGCACGTGATTCCGATCGTCATCATTGATCTGGCTGCGCGGGAGACCATCGCGGGCTCCCGCGCCCCCTGACCATGTCCCTGCGCCGCTGGTTCGACCTCGCGACCAAGTCCGTCCGCACTGCGATCGACGGCTTTACGGACGACGAGTTGATGACCCGGGCCGCGGCGCTTTCCTTTTATTCGGCCCTGTCCTTCGCCCCCCTGCTGGTGCTCCTGTTGTGGGTATTGGCGGCGCTCCGGCCGGAATGGCAGAACGACCTTGTCGACAGCCTGACCAGCGTGATCGGCGCGCAAGGCGCCGGAGCCGTCAAGCTGGTTATCGACAACGCCCAGCAACGTCCCCACCTGGGCAACGTGGTCGGTCTCATCGGCCTGATCATCACGCTGTTCAGCGCGTCGGCCGTATTCACCCAACTCCAGTCGACCCTCAATCGTGTGTGGAAGCTACGAGCCAAACCGGGTGAAGCCGTGGTCGGATGGCTGCGTACGCGCGCCCGCGCTTTCGGGTTGCTCGTCGGCATCGCCTTCCTGCTGATCATCTCGTTTGTCATCAATGGCCTGATCAAGGCCATGATTCCGGGCGATACCACGGCCTGGCAACTCACCGAGGCGATCATCTCCTTTGTCGTTTTCGCCGTCGCCTTCGGTGCCATGTACCGCGTGCTTCCCGATGCGCAGATCGCGTGGAAGGACGCGACACGCGGAGGCATCCTCACGGCAGTCCTGTTCGCCGCGGGTAAGTTCGTCATCGGTCTTTATATCGAACACGCATCCGTTGGCGGCGCGTATGGTCCGGCCGGCGCCATCGTCGTCCTGCTCACGTGGGTGTACTACGCGTCGATCATCGTGCTGCTCGGCGCCGAACTCACGCGCGGGCTCGCTGTGGCGCGTGGCGCGAAAATCAGGCCCGCCGAGCACGCCGAAAGCTTTGCCGACGAGGTCACACCGTCGCGGCCACGCGAGCAGACCTGAGCATGCGAGTGCGCAGGGCGCGATTGGCCGGCTCCGACAGGTATCGAGACACGAGCCAGCCGAGCAGCCAGCACAGGCCGATCGCGGGCAGGTACCAGAGCCAGCCCCTTGCCGTGTCGGTCCCCGTCATCCTGGCCACGCCCACCAGCGAGAACACCACGAACATGTGCGTGAGATAGATTTCATAGCTCGCCTGCCCCATCGATCGAAGCCACGCGGTACCGGGTAGCGCACGGCCTCCTTCGGGCGCGGCGAGTATCAGGCATACCGCCCCACCGATCAGCACGAGCAGATAACCCTCGTGGACCGCATGCCACAGCCAGCCTCCCGAGAACATCACCACGAGCAGTGCCAGCACGCCGATGCCCGCGAGGCAGCGCCGGGTCGGTGGCGAAAGCGCGCCGCGGCGCGCGAGGAACAGCGCGGCGAGCACGCCGGCCGCGATGGCCCCCATCCCCGGCAGATAGGCTTTCTCCTGCCAGATTTCGTTGTTTACGATGGCAGCGCGGGTAAAGGGCACCGAGACCACCAGCAAGAGCAACAGCGGGACGATCCACCGCGTCCTGCCCAGGCCCAGACAAACCAGCGGAAAGCCGAGATAGAAGACTTCTTCGATCGAGAGCGACCAGAGCACGTCCCACCCGCCAGGCAACCAACCCGTATGCCCCTCATAGACGTTCAAGGTAAAGGTCAGCGCGGACAGCGTGGCACCGGCTGGCGATTGTCGGGTCTCGTCGATCACGTAGTTGGGCACACCTGACACGTGACAGACCAGCAGGAGCCCGATGAGGCCGACGAGACAGGGCACGATGCGCGCCGCGCGGCGAACGTAGAAGCCGCGCCAGTCGATGGTCGCGAGGCTGCCGTCACGCTCCAGCGTGTGGCGGGTGATCAGGAAGCCGGATATCGCGAAAAACAGGAAGACGGCTTCGTAGCCGTTGAAGATCAGCCCCTTCAGGACGAGCGCCGGTACCCAGGCCACGGCTTCCGTCTTATGTAACGGAAGCCGCAGGCCCAGGTGGTGGATCACGACAAGGACGATACTGAGCCCGCGCAGCGTGTCGATACCGGGGCTGCGCGGCAAGGTCGATCGGGACATGGTCACTTCCGCAGGGGATCACGGAAGCTTATACGACAGTACGCCCCAGTTTGGCGCGGGTGAGATCGGGAACGGGTCAGGTGCAACCGCGCACGAGGAAGATCAGGATAAGGACGGGAATCGGCACGCCCAGAACCCAAAGAAGGATGTAACCGATACCGCCACGCTGCTTGTCCGCGACGGGGGTGATGTTTTTCTCTTCCATTGCACGATGCTCCGGGGGTGGATTGGGTACGGAGATTCGGCTGCTCGACGTGCACCGCATGTGACAACCGCGCTACGACGGATTTCGCAACGACGCGGCCTTCGCAACTCGTGCATTATTCGTGACGGGCCACCATCAGGAAGGACGTCCCATGACCCTGCTCCGCCCCACCCTGCTCGCTCTTGCCCTGGCCGGAGCCACCGGCTACGCCAACGCCGCCGTCGTGATACGCGGGGCACGCGTCATCGACGGCACAGGCGCCCCGCCGCGCGAGGACGTCACCATGGTGATCGACGGCGACCACATTTCACTCATGGGGCCAGGGCTGCGCGCCAAGATGCCGGCAGGCACGCAGGTCATCGACTACACAGGCAAAACCATCATTCCCGGGCTGGTGTCCGACCACGGGCACATCGGATCGGTGGATGGCACCAAGAGCGGTCTTCCCGCGCTCTACACGCGCGACAACAGCTTGCGCCAGTTACGCCAGTGGCGGGCCTACGGTGTCACTACCGTGACCTCGCTCGGCGTGAACAATCCCGACGTCTTCTATCCCCTGCGTGCCGACCTCCATGCCGGCAAAGCAGACGGGGCCGATCTGTTCGGTGCCGACCGCGGGATCGGCGTACCCAACGGCGCACCGCCGGCCAAGATGATGCAGGCAGGACCGAGCCAGCTCGATCGGCCCACCACGGCGGAAGAAGCCCGTGCCGATGTGGACGCGGCCGCAGCGCGTGGGACGGACCTCGTCAAGATCTGGCTGGACGATTTCAACGGCAGCCTGCCCGTCAAGATGAAGCCGGAGATCTGGCACGCCGTGATCGACGAAGCCCATGCGAAGCACCTCCGCGTGGCCGCGCACGTCTACTACCTGGACGATGCGCGCCAGTTGGTCGATGCGGGGGTGGACATCCTCGCCCACGGCGTTCGCGACAAGCTTGTGGACCAGGGCTTCATCGACGCGATGAAACAGCACGGCACCTGGTACATCGCCACGCTCGACCTCAACGAAGCCGCGTTCGTCTATGCACGTCATCCCGGGTGGATGGACCAGCCGTTCTTTCAGCATGCGGTGCAGCCCGATCTCGCCCGTCAGTTCGCCGACGGTGCCTGGCGCGACAAGGTGAACAACGATGGCTCGACGCCGGTCAACGAAGAGGCGTTGCAGGTAAACCTGAAGAACCTCAAGACCCTCCACGATGCCGGGGCGAACATAGGTTTTGGTACGGACGCCGGGGCCATGCCCTTGCGCATTCCCGGCTTTGCCGAGCATCGCGAACTGGCACTCATGGTCGATGCCGGCCTGACCCCGCTGCAGGCTATCCACATCGCGACACAGAGCGCCGCGCAACTGCTCGGCCTGGACGACCGTGGCGTGCTCGCCAACGGCAAGCGAGCCGACTTCATCGTGCTCGACAAAGACCCCTCCTCCAACATCGAAGCGACCACGACGATCGATGCGGTGTGGCAACGCGGTCGCCAGGTGGCGGGCCGCGTCGACGCCTTCAAGCCCTGAGTCGGCGATGACCGGCGGCCGCGAAAAGATATGGGCGATCTCGCGCGACCTGTACGTCGTGCTCGGTCGCGACGGCCGTTACCGCGACACCAATCCCGCCTGGCAAAGCGAGCTGGGTTACGAAGACTCCGAACTGGTGGGCCTCGACTTCGAGCAACTGGTCCACCCCGACGACCTGGACCGCGCACGCGATGCCGTCAGCCAGATGGTCGATGGCGAAGTCGTCGAAGACCTCGAGTTACGCCTGCGCGCGAAAGATGGCAACTACCGATGGTTCGCATGGACCTGCGTCCCGGACCGCGACGTGGTCTACGGCATGGGCCGCGACACCCAGCGCCGGCGGGACATCGATGAGCAACAACGGCATGCGCAGAAGCTGGAGGCGCTCGGTCGCCTCACCGGCGGCATCGCGCACGATTTCAACAACATCCTGGGCGGGATCGGCGGCGCGATCGAGGTCGTCGCCGAACGGCTGGACAGCGGCCGCACCGACGGCACCCGACGCCTCCTCGACGCTGCCAGCGGCGCGGTGAAACGCGCCGCTGGCCTGACCCACCGACTGCTCGCCTACGCCCGGCAGCAAGCCCTGTCACTGTCTGACGTGGACGCCAATGGCCTCGTCAGGGAGCTCAACCTCCTGCTGCGCCCGCTCATAGGCGAACAGGTGACGCTCGACTTGCGCATGCACGAAGGCCTGTGGCGCACCCTGTCCGACGCCAGCCAGCTCGAGAGCGCCGTGCTCAATCTTGCGATCAACGCACGAGACGCGATGCCGACAGGCGGGCGACTGACCATCCAGACGCGCAACGTTTCCGATACCGACATCGGCAGGGGGCGCCGCGATTACGTCGTGATCGCGGTCACCGATACGGGCACCGGCATGTCGTCGAGCGTGGTCGAGAAAGCCTTCGATCCGTTCTTTACGACCAAGGCGATCGGCCAGGGTACGGGGCTCGGACTGTCGATGGTGGACGGCTTCGCACGACAGACCGGCGGGCGCGCCATCATCGAATCGACACCGGGTCGCGGCAGTACCGTGAGCCTCTGGTTGCCGCGCCATGTCGGCGAGAACGCCGCCACCCACGCCCATGTGGACGCCGCCATGGTGCGCGGCCGAGGCCAGCGCGTGCTGCTGGTCGAAGACGAAGAGATGCTGCGCGCGATTGCGCGGGAAGTGCTCGAAGAAGCCGGCTACCAGGTGCGCGATTGCGCCGACGGTCAGGAAGCGCTTCGCCTGATCGACGCCGGGCCACCGCCCGACCTCCTGGTGACCGATATCGGCCTGCCCGGCATGGACGGCCACCAGCTCGCGCTAGCCGTTCGCGAAAGCTTGCGGACCCTTCCCGTCCTTTTCGTCACCGGCTACGCCTGGGACGCGTTCGCGGATTCGCCGACGTTGCCGGAAGGAACCGCCATGCTGAGCAAGCCGTTCTCCGTCCATGCCCTCATCGATGCCGTGGCCGACCTGCTCGGCGCGACCCGCGCGTAGCATGCGCGTTCGCGCGGTGCCGATCGTCAGGCGGGCTCGACTTCACCCGACGAGACCACCGCGGCGTCATGCGACGAAGCGGCGCGCTGCATGGCAACCAGGAAATCGACGCCATAACGCATGACGAACGGCGCCACCGTGCCGGGCATGAAGCCATCGGGCCAGGGTGCGGCGTTGCTATCGGTGTCTTCGACGACGGGTGTGCTGACTTGCGTGACTCGACGTGCCATGGCCTTGACGGCCCCCTTTTGGTGTTCCCCCGTCGCTCTTACTAAGGCAAAACCACGGCAAGGTCAATGGGTGGGGCATCTGCGGCAAAACGGCGCAGCGGGATGACCTTACCCACCGCCCCCCATGACGCGGCCTAAAATACAGCTGCGCTCCCTGAGTGCCGGAGGTTACCCGTGTCGACTGCATCAGCCCTTGCCAGCCAGTTCACCGCCGCGCGTCGGCCGTCCATCTGCTGCAATGCGTCCTGCCGCCACGCCGCCGTCTGCGAAGCCACCCAGGGGGGTGATCCCACCCTGCTCGACATGCGCCAGGTGGTCGAGCGCGTCGGTCCTTTCTCCGAAGGCGATCGGCTGGTCCAGCCCGATGCACCTCACCGTGCCGCCTTCGCCGTGCTCAGTGGCCTGGCAAAGACCGTCGGCGACGGACGCGTGCTCGCCTTTCACCTGCCCGGCGAACTCTTCGCCCTCGACGTACCCCGTACCCAGACGCACAGCGCGTCGGTAGTGGCCGTCGGCAAAACATGGTTCTGCCGATTTCCCCGCACCGCCACCGACGCACTGTGCGAACACAGTGAAGCGATCGCCGCCCATCTACGCGCCCTGCGCCGGCGCGAGCGCGCATTCACCCGCCGCGCCACCGACGGTTCCGCCGCCGAGCGCGTGAAGTCGTTCCTGCTCGAGCTACTCGATCGCCGTCGCCGCGTGGAAGGTATCGGCAGCGGCTTCATCCCGCTGCCGATGTCGCGCGACGATATCGGTTCGTACCTTGGCATGAGTGCGGCCACGGTGACCCGTATGCTGGCGAGGTTGCGAAGCGAGGGATCCATCGCCATCCGTGCGGATGGCGTGGATGTGCTTCAGGAAGCATCCCTGCGCGGCTGATCGTTACAGCTTCACCCGAACACCGACCGTAAAGAACCGCCCGACGACGCCATTCTGCGCATAGGTCGGGTTGTAGTTCAGTGCCGCGTAGTTCAACGGGTCGAACGGCGCCTTCTTGTCGAACGCGTTCATGACCGAACCCGTGATCGCTATCTTGTCCGTAAGGTCGTAGCGGCCGGTCAGGTCGAAGTCGGTGAACGAGGCCATCCGGCAATTCGCCGGGAAGTTTTCGCCCGTATCCGTATTGGTCGAGAAGCAGCCGTCCGTCACGTCGGGCGCGGTCAGCTTCAGGCCGCTGGTGTAGTACAGCGTGCCGGTGATCGTCGCCTTGCCGAACGTGATGCTGTTCGCCCACGAGCCGCGATAACGCGGCGTACCCGCACCCGACGACACGCCATACGGACCATGCGTGCCGACGAAATCGAGCGTGGTGCCGTCTTCGAGGGTCAGCTTCCAGCTGATGATCTTGGTCAGGTTGATCTCGCTGGTGAAGCGCGTGTTCTCGTTGAAGCTGTAGCCCGCCTTGAGATCGAGATCGATGCCCTGGGTTTTCAGGGAGTTCTGGTTCACCCACGGCGCCGCCACGACCAGCGGCCGCGGCAGTGCGCCGGGTGCCGCCGGGTCGGGACCGTCCGCGATGATCGCCGAGCCGGCTGGCAGGGGTTCACCGGCAAAGTAGGCGTCGAGGACGGCGTTGGGATCCTGCTGCGCGATCACCCCGGTCTTCTTGATCCGGTAAAAGTCCAGCGACGCGCTGAGGTCCTGCGTCGGCTGGAACAGCAGGCCGAGGGTGTAGCTCTTCGAGCGTTCCGGCTGGATCTTCGGATTGGACGTGGTCAGGAAGGCCAGTGGATACGGCTGCACGTAGCCGCTGTTGTTATGCGCATTCTGAAAATCTTCTGGCGGCGTGAACGTCGCGAAGCCTTCGCTCTGGCTGTTCCCGCTCTCGGAGAAGCCCGGCGCACGGTAACCCTTCGAGAACGTGCCGCGCACGGCCAGTTGCTCGAACGGTTTCCACTTGAAGCCGATCTTCGGCGAGAAGTTGTTGCCGAAGTCCGAGTAATGGTCGAAGCGGCTGGAGGCATCCACTTCGAAGGACTCGGTAAAGGGTGCATCCAGCTCGACGTAGATACCGCCTACCGTGCGCTGGCCGCTCGTCCGCGCGACACCCAGCCCCTGCGCCTGCAGGTTCGCATTGAGATCCGGATCGTTCTGTTGCTCGTGGCGCACGTCGACGCCGGTGGCCAGACCGAGCGAGCCCCCGCCCAGATCCATCAGCGGACGCGTCACATGGAAGTCGATCGATTGCAGGTCGCTGGTCGACGTTTTCCGCAACGTGGGCGAGAGTGCATCGAGCAGCTCACGCGAGTTCGCCGACGGATTGACGAAGTTATACGTGCCATTGGTGATCGCGGAGATCAGCTGCCCGTAGTTGAGCAGACCATCCAGGCGCGTATCCAGCGAATCGTGGTTGAGCACCAGGGCCGTGTCGTAGCTCCACTCACCCCACTGTCCGGTGAGACCGCCGACCAGGCGGAGGTTGTGGTTGTCCGTCTGGCCACTGGCCAGGGCACTGGGGAACGAGTAATTGATCAGTGCCGCACTACCCTGGGCCGCGAACGGGTTGTTCGGATTGAGGGAACCGTCCGGCAGCGTCGCCGGCAAGGCGATCGCATTGGTGTTGTTCGGCGTGCTCGCCTGGATCTGCGCCGGAGTACCCGGGAACGAGGTCTTGACCTCGTAATAGCTGCCGGCGATATAGGCCTGCGTCGTATCGGACAGCTTGATGGTGAAACGGCCATACAACCCGCCCCGCTCCGTCGTGGGCTGGATCGCGGTGTAAAGGGCGCGATTCTGCGCGCAGTAACTGCCCGGATTGGCCGGATCGTCGGTGATCAGGGTACCGAGCGAACCGCACGATTGCAGCGGTTGCGCGAGACCGCCCGGGTCGGCCACCCCGGAGGTGACATCGCCTGGCCGAGACAGGGTACCCGGCGTCACCGTGCCGTAGATCGAACCGGAATTCTGCGAGGGCTGGCCACCGATGAGGTTGTTGCCGCCGCTGCGACGCAGGTCGGCCGTGTTGTACGGATAGCCCCTATCGCGGGTCATGATGCTGTTGTCTTTCTGGTATTCGGCACTGAAGTAGGCATTCCAGCCGTCCTTCCTCAGATCGCCACCACCGAACAACACTGTCCCGCGCTTCGTGGTCCCTCCGCCATGCTCCGACGTACCGACATCGGCGGTGAACTCCGCCCCCTTGAAGCTGGGCTTGAGAATGATGTTGACCACGCCGGCGATGGCGTCAGCGCCATACAGCGACGACGCACCGTCCTTCAGTACTTCGATGCGGTCGATCGCGTTCGACGGAATGGTGTTGAGATCGACAAAGGAACGCTGGCCGTCGTCGGTCACCGGGTAGTTAGCCGCACGCCGGCCGTCGATAAGGACAAGCGTCGAGTTCACGGTCAGGCCACGCAAGGCCACGCCCGTCGAACCGACCGCAAAGCCGGCGGTAAACGAGGCCGGGATGGAACCGCTGTTGTCGGCTGAAATGGAGCGTACGACGTCGGACACCGTGGTCAGGCCGCTTTTCTGAATCTGTTCGGCCGTGATGGTGGTCACCGGCGACGGCGTTTCCACGTCGATGCGAGGCAGGGCCGAACCGGTGACCGTGATGGCGGTCAACTCAGTGGTCTTTTTCGCCTGGTCGTCCGGCGGCGGTGTTTGTGCGGGCGAGGCCGAGGGCGCCGGCGCGGCGGCCGGCGCAGGTGGCGTCTGGGCCGACACTTGGGCACAGGCACAGGCAAGAGCGGCGGCGATGGCCAAAGCGAGGCCGTGGCGCCGAGGCGCCATGTTTTTTGTCGTTTTCATTGTGAGTCTCCGGGCCTTAGGGGAGTTTGGCTGGGACCTGGCGACCCTGCGAATGAGAACGCAACGAGAGATTCACAGGGACGCAAGGAAAACTTACGCCGTGTAAACGTCGTGCACCATCGGCCATTCGGAATAACTTGCACACCCTGAAAAGGGCCTGTTCTGGCACGCGCTATGCACGTGCCATGCGGACGATCAACGGGAGCTCGAGGCCTTGCGCAGGGGGTCGAGCAAGCGGCGCAGGCCGTTGTGATCCAGTTCGAGCATGATCGCAAGGAGGCGGCCAAGCTCTCCCGGCGGGAAGCCTTCCCGTGCAAACCACGCGAGGTAGTTTCCTGGAAGGTCGGCTATGGCCCTGCCCTTGAACTTGCCGAAGGGCATGATGGCCGTGGCGAGTTTTGCGAGGTCGGCGCGGAAGGCGTCGTTGGGATCGGTCATCCCCGCATTCTAACCGCCTACTCGTCGCCCGGATCGAAGCCCTCGCGATCCTTCATCAGCTTGCGCGCCGCCGCGATGCCCAGGGTCAGGCCTTCGGCACAAGCGTCCTCTTCATTTTCGTGCAAGGTGGTGCACAGCTTCTCGGCGATCTCGTCGCCATCCTCGCTGATGACGTATTTGCCGCGCCAGCGCCCGGGTTTGGCAACATAGCACGAACCTTCCACGTCGAAGAAACCGATTTTTCGATGCGTCATGAGTGGGGTGTTCCTCCTTTTCTGCCCCCCATCCTATGCATCGCGCATCAAGGTGACGTGCAGCGCTATTGCAGGCCACTCACCGGACGCTTGGCGTTGGACTCGAATTCGCGCCAGATACCGTCCGCGCCTTCGACCGAGACCAGCACCTGCAGGCCGCTGTGGACGCCCAGCAGCTTGGACTGCTGCACGGCGTACGCGATAGCGCCCACGCGCGTTTCGAAATTTTCCATGGGCACGCCATTCATCTGCACGTGCCATAGCCCTGCCAGGTCGGGGCTGAACGGAATGTCGTAGATCACCAGTGCCATGAATCGGTGGGTAACCCTGTTTGTTACAGCGGACGCGGCGGATGGCAAAGATTATCCGTTCGCGAATGCACCCACAATGGAAGGATCACGCACTATTTCCTTCACGCCGGACTCACCATGAAAGGCGCTGTACACGTGAACGCGAGGCCAGCGGGCATCACCGATGGCAGGCGATCGGTGGGCGTGTTCGTCTAGACTTCGCCGATGACGACGCCCCGCTTCTTCCTTGCCCTGCCCCTCTTCGTCGGTCTGGCCAGCGCGGCCGGCGCGCAGACCCGGACGACTCCCCCGCCTGCCGCCGTTCCGGCGCCTGCCAGCAGCGTCCCGACGCTCGAAGCCGTGACGGTCAGCGGCGTGCAGCCCGGACCGGGCTTGTGGAAGGTCACCAAGGGTGGGCACACGTTGCTGATCCTCGGCAGCCTGGCGCCCATCCCGCAGAACATGACCTGGAAGGCGGACGAGGTCGACGATGCCCTCGCCCATGCCAGCGAGTTGATCCTTCCGCCGAAGGTGGACATCAAACCCAACGTCGGCTTCTTCGGCAAGCTCGCCCTGCTGCCGACGCTGATTGGCGTCCGCAATGCACCCGACGGGGCGACCCTCAAGGACACCCTGCCTGCGGACGTCTACGCGCGCTGGCTGACCGTGAAGGCCCGTTACATCGGTGACGACCGTTCCGTGGAGCGCTACCGCCCCATCTTCGCCGTCGTGGAGCTGTACAAGAACGCCGTCAAGAAGAGTGGCCTCGGCAAGGCCGGTGTGATCACCCGCACCGTGGTCGCCATCGCCACGAAGTACAACGTCAAGCAGACACCGGTGCAGTACACCTTGCTGGTCGACGATCCGCGCAAGGCGGTAAAGGAGTTCAAGCGTTCGACGCTGGACGACCTTTCGTGCTTCACCCTGAGTGTCGAAAACATCGATGCGCAACTGGCCGACATGACCCGTCGCGGCAATGCCTGGGCCACCGGCGATATCGGCGCACTTCGCGACGACCGCACGGCCAAACAGCGCGCAGCCTGCCTCGATGCCGTTACCGACGGCGGCGTGGCGCAGCGCATCGGCCTGACCGACATACCGAAGGCCGTCCGAGACACCTGGCTCGGTGTG
Source organism: Luteibacter rhizovicinus DSM 16549 (assembly GCF_001887595.1). Taxonomy (NCBI): domain Bacteria; kingdom Pseudomonadati; phylum Pseudomonadota; class Gammaproteobacteria; order Lysobacterales; family Rhodanobacteraceae; genus Luteibacter; species Luteibacter rhizovicinus. Next base: position 3,504,113 of record NZ_CP017480.1, on the reverse strand, counting down.
GTCGACAACGCCATGGCCCACGATACGCAAGCCGTCGCCATCGTGCCGATCGAAGACCTGCTCGGCGACGACGGCTACCTGACCGCGCTCAAGGCCCGGGGCTACAAGGTCGAAGCCCCCGACGACGGCGACTGAGCCGGCGGCACGCCCTCGCGGATGATCGCCGAGAAGTCGTCGCCCGGCTTCGTCGCCCTCGCCCGCTCGGTGATTCGTCCGAGCCGGCGCCATTCGTCCACCGAGAACCGTCGATCCAGCGCGCCGTTATCCCTGAGGTACCCCGGCAGGTAGCCAGTCAGAAGCAGGCGGATGTCGAACGGAAGACCGTCGTCGATGCGTCGCGCCATGCGGTAAACGATCGTCGTGCAGTTCGAGGTCACCGTATTGTAGAAGCGCGGCCGCTCGACCAGTTCGTTGGCTGCCTTGACGTAGGACAGGAAAAGCGAGCGCATCGCTTCGTTCGGCATGCGTAACGGGAAAATGTAGTCGTCCTCGCCGCGCACATTGGTCCGCACGCGCACGATGTCATGCTCGTCGGCGGCGATCAGCACCAGTTCGAACTGCTTGAAGAACCCGCCAACCTCCGAGAAGGCCTCACCCTTTTCGCGGCGGATCTCCATCGAAAAGACCACGTGGCGGCCATCGTCGAAGCCAAACGACAGCATGGCGTGCGCGATCGCTTCGCTCGACCAGTAGGAGAGAATCGCGTCCGCCGAAACAAGATGATCGAGATCGTAGTCGCGGGTCTCCCAGCGCGCGTCGTAATCGTCGTCGCTGCGCCAGTCGAAGTCGCGTACGTTGCGCAGGGTGACATGCGATCCGTGGACCTCGCCCGATAGCAACTGGGCCACATCGTCCGACCAGAGCCGGTCGTTACGTGGCCGGATGGTGGTCCACCAGCCGATCAGCAGGACCAGGGCGACGGCCAGGGCGATCGGGGCCCACCACGCGCGCCAGCCGAACAGCGCGATCACCAGACCCAGATAGACGACGCTCCACACGACGGCACCGCTGGCGCGTAACGGGACAGCGCCGGGAAGCTGGTAGAACAGGGCGATCGCTCCCCAGGCACCGGAGAAAAACAACAGAACACCGGCGACGGCTCCCGCGACGGTGCGGGCGAGCATCCTGCGTTTTCTCATGGGTAACGGGCTTCCGGTTGGCACATCCGGCAAGCGTCGCCGCTGCGCCCTGCGAACGCAAACGATTCCGCTGCCGAAACGACCTATTCGGACTATGGCGCACTGCCACAAAGCGCGTTATTTTCGGCGTGAAGCCGGGCATACGACCACGGCAACGCTGATTTCGAGGGGGGCTGGCATGGTCCGTTTTCCGGCGATACCGCAGGCGATCGTCTTCGACCTCGATGGCGTCCTCTTCGACACCGAAGCGCTGTACCGCGACGCCCTGCTCGCCGCGGCCTCGGACCTCGGCATCCAGATTCCCCTGTCGCTATGCCAGCGCATGGTTGGGCTGCACGGGCATGCAGCCCGCATGCTGCTTCGGGAGTACGTCGGTGACGAAATCGACCTGGATGCCGTGTGGACCGGTGCCTCGGAGCGTTACCACGCCATGTTCGACACCGACCTCCGGCTCAAACCCGGGGTCACCGCCCTGCTCGACACCCTCGACGAATTCGGCCTGCCCCGTGCCATCGCGACCTCGTCGTCGCATGGCACGGCCATCCACCACCTGGAGGCATTCGGTCTGCGCGACCGCTTCGACGCCCTCGTGGCAGCGGGGGACTGCGAACGCTGCAAACCCTACCCGGATCCGTACGTGCGCGCGGCGCGCATCCTCAACAAGCCCGCCAATTGCTGTCTCGCGCTGGAAGACTCCCAGGCAGGGGTCCGTTCGGCCGTGGCCGCCGGCCTGCCGACGATCATGGTGCCCGACCTGCAGCAACCCTCGGCGGAACTGCGCCGCCTTTGCGCCGGCATCGCGACGGACCTGGTCGTGGTCAACGAATGGCTTCGCCAGGCCTGCGGCGCCGCCAGCCGCAACGAGCCAGCCCACTGATCAACCCGCCGCCGATCAACCCGGTGTCAGACCGCTGATCGCGTCGTGGACCAGGACGGAAGCGACCTGGTCGCCTTCCGCGTCGACCACGGGATAGGCCGAACCCTGCATCGTCTGCCGGGAGCCGTCGGGGCGACGAATCACCCAGCGCGCGTGTTTGCTGGTCTCCCCGTTGCGGACGGCACGAGAGAGCGGCAGGTCCTCGGACGGGTACGGGCGGCCTTCTTCGGTGAAGATGCTGTACATCCGGCTGTAGTCTTCCGGCCCCACGGCCAGCCGGACCCAGCCATGCAATTCCGCGGCACGCTCGTTGAGGTGGACGATGTCGCCCTGCGCGTCAGCAACGATCACGCCGAAGGACGTGTCCTTGAGACTGCGCCAGGGATGGCCGCCAAAGGTCCACGGCTCATCGAAACTGATACGCGACATCTCACCCCCGTTACGATGTCTGGCGGATCGCCGCTTTCCGGCGATGTGTGGGCCATAGTGGCCAAAAGCGCCGACTGCCACAAGGGAACTACGTCGCGTCCACGCGCCCTGCATGGAAAAAAGCGAACACTGAGGACTCTTACCGCGCGGGAGCCGCACCATGGGCCGTTTTGACGAACGCAACGTGCCGGGCGACGAGTTCGGCAGCATGTATGCCAACCGGGGACGCTTCCCCGACCAGCGCGACTTCGGGTCCAGCCCGTACGAAGCGGGCCACGAGTCCGGCGCCGGGCATCATCCCGGCCATCGCGACTTCGGCGGGCACCACGCCTACGAGGGGCGTCATCCGGGCCATCGCCATTTCGGCCGCGACGAGGGCACCTCGACGCAGCCAGGCGAAAGTCGCCGCTGGACGGCTTCGGGCTATCCCGGCGGGCACCGCGGGACGGGGCCACAGGGCTATGTCCGTTCCGACGAGCGCATCCGCGAGGACGTTTGCGAACGACTGACGCTACATGACGCGATCGATGCCTCGCATATCGAGGTCGATGTATCCGGGGGTGTCGTCACACTGGGCGGCGACGTGCCAGAGCGTTACATGAAGCACCTGGCCGAGGACGCGGTGGTGGAAACCATCGGCGTGAAAGACGTCGCCAACACGCTGCGCGTGCGTGCCGGCGGGGCCGCGGCCTGAGTCAGGCCCGGCCGACAACCGACACGGTGATGCTGGCCGGTGCGGTCGCATGCACGGCTGCGTGGCAGCATGCCTCACGGATGGCCTGCTCCAGCTGTTGTGCGCTGTAGGGTTTACACACAAGAGGTGCGAGATAGCGAACAGGAATATCGAGCGGCATGGCCCCCGTGGCGAGCACGTAGGGCACGCCACGGCGGATCAGTTCGTCCAACGCGGGATACGCCATGACGCCCTGCAGATCCAGGTCGACGACGGCGACATCGCAGCGTTCCACATGCGCAACGCGGATGGCTTCCTCGATACACCCCGCGCACGCCACCACGTCGTAACCCAGTCGCCCGACAAGCAGGTCCGTCAGCGCTGCGGCGAGGCCGGAATGGTCTTCAAAAATGATCGCGCGTGGCGCGGACCGCTCAGTACTCATGAAAGCCTCGATATCGGCTTTGGGGAACCTGGGAGTCAAACTACTACCGAATTTGCACGTTGAACATAGACCACTAGGTAGATTTTTCCGTGCGATTCCTTGTCTCGATTGAATCGCGAATCCGTCATATCCCGCTACCGTTCGTCGGTGGGTTCCACGATAAACGGCGGTGCGCCCCCGTTCCCTTTATTTCTTGCTCCGACGTCGTCGCCCACCCTGGCGAGGCGTTGCACGATCCGGCCGCTGTCTCCGCGAAGGCCATCACCGGGCTCGCTCGCGCGAGCGCTGGCGACCAGGGCCGCCTGCGCCTGCTTCAGCCGTACGACGCCGAGGTTGTATAGGGCCTGCGCGTAGTCGGGCCTGAGCTTGATCGCACGTTCGTAGGCCTGCCCCGCCTCGTCGAGTTTCTGCAGGCGGAAGCGGGCATTGCCCAGGCGGAACCATGCGTCCGGGTCCTCAGGCGCGGCCGCGACCACGGATTCGTAGAGACTCGCCGCCTGCGGAATATTTCCGCTCGCATAGGCCTGGTTGGCCGCCTGCTCGTCACGGGCGGCGTCGGCCGCGCGATCGGGCGCGTGCAGGGTGCGATGTCCCGCGCATCCGGCGAGGACGGCCATCGTGGCGATCAGGGGCAGTCGGGAGAATCCACGTAGGGTCACGTTTGCAGCTCCTCAGGGAAGGCGACAGTCACCTTGCCCCTCGAATGCGCAATCCGTCAAATACGCCGCACGCGGTATATCAGCGCGCAAGCCATTGTGCTGCCAGCGCCAGGGCAGCGGGCAAAGCCTGCACGTACAGGATCCGCCGGCTCGCCGTGAGCGCGCCCCAAAGACCGGCGACCACGACACAGCCCAGCCCGTAAAACACGAAGGCGGTGGCGAAGGGCTCGCGCAGGACCAGTCCGAGGACCAGCGCGACGACCAGAAAAGCGTTATAAAGCCCTTGGTTGGAGGCCAGGGCCGCGCTATCTTGCGCGAATTGGGGCGTGATGCCGAAGACCCTGGGGCCACGGGTGCGCCAGAGGACCATCTCGAGCAGCACGATGTACACGTGGATCAGAATCACCAAAACGGTGAGTACGGTAGCGGCGACGGCCATGGCGATCCTTCCTCGGGAGTGACCGCGATTCTACTTAGGCCGGATGGCGGATTGCAGGGCCTCTATACGGACGCTTTCATTAGAAGATGCGTAACCTGATGGCAGCACAGGAGATCTCGCTGGAGGCCCTCGGGCTGCTCCAGGCCTTGCTGCATCACGACTATTGCGAAGCGCAGTTCCGTGCGAACCATGTCGCGCGACACGCCCTCGAACATGAGCATCTGCCCGTGGCCGACGCGGCCGAGCGGATCGAAGGGCTGCTCGAGCAAGGCTGCCCGAACAGCATGGAGTTGCGGATCGCCCTGCGCTTCCTCGCCGCCTCGGTGGACAGCATGCAGATGGTCGCCCTCCATCGTGCCGGTCGCATTCTATGAGCGCCATCGAGAGGGTGTACGGAACATCTAGACAGGCCGCCGCGGCTGTCGGTTAGGATCGGGCATCCCCTCCGGAGTTGCCCATGAACAAGCAAGACGACGGTATCAACCTGGACGCCGAGCCCAGTGGCGACGGCTGCGTCGAGTGCCTGGCAGCCGGCACCTGGTGGTTCCACCTTCGCCGTTGCGCCGAATGTGGTCACATCGGCTGCTGCGACGATTCGCTGCACAAACACGCCAGCAAGCATGCGCATGCCACCGGTCACCCGGTGATCCAGAGTTTCGAACCCGGCGAAGACTGGTTCTACGACTACCGTACCGACGACATGTTCGAGGGTCCGACCCTCAAGGCGCCGCATAGTCATCCCCGCGAGCAACCGACACCAGGCCCGGAAGGCCTCGTGCCGCGCCGCTGGCAGGCGGTACTCGCCCATGGCGAGGAAAACTCGTGAAGGCCGTTGTCTTCGACGATTTCGGCCCCGCCGATGTGCTGCGACTCGACGATGTCCCCGAGCCCGAACTCCGGGACAGCGACCTGCTCGTCCGCAATCATGCCGCCGGCGTGAATCGCGCCGACATCATCCAGCGCACGGGTGGCTATGGCAGGGATAGCTTCGGCGACTCCGCCATCATGGGCCTGGAGATCGCCGGCGAGGTGATCGCCGTGGGCAAGGACGTACAAGGTTTTGCCGTCGGCGACCGCGTGATGGGGATCGTCGGCGGCGGTGGCTATGCCGAACAGGCCCGCATCGACTACCGCATGGCGATGCCGATCCCGCAGGGCATGGATTATGTGCGTGCCGCTGGCATCCCCGAAGTCTTCGTCACCGCCCATGAAGCCGCCCTCCACCTCGGCCGTCTCGACGCGGGCGAAAGCATCCTCATCCATGCCGCCGCCGGCGGCGTGGGGTCCGCCGCCGTGCAACTCGCTCATGCGGCGGGCGCACGGGTTTTCGCTACCGCGGGTGCCGCGAAGCTCGATCGTCTTCGCGAGTTCGGCGCGGATGTCGCGATCGATTACAAAGCCGATGATTTCGCCAGGGTGATCGAGCGCGAGACCGACGGAAAGGGCGTCGACGTGATCGTGGATTTCATCGGCGCACCCTATTTCGAACGCAACCTCGCATCGCTCGGCTATGGGGGGCGTCTCATCGAGGTCGGCCTGCTCGGCGGCGCCAAAGGCGCGACGCTGCCGTTGGACCGTTTGCTCTATCGCCATCTGCAGATCATCGGCACGGTGATGAAGTCGCGTCCGCAGCGTGTCAAGCAAGCCATGACGCAACGCTTTCGCGATCGTTGGCTGCACGCCTTCGACGATGGCACGCTCGTGCCGGTGATCGACAGTCAGTTCGTCCTCGCCGACGCTGTGCAGGCACACCGACGCATGGAGTCCTCGTCCAGTGTCGGTAAGATCATCCTCACCATGTAACCGCAAGGACGAGCCTGACGATGAGTGAACCGATCACCTGGGCCGATTTCGAGAAAGTGATGCTGGTGGCGGGTACCGTCACCCGTGCCGAAGTGTTTCCCGAAGCGAAACGCCCCGCCTACCTGATCTGGGTGGACTTCGGCCCGCATGGCGAGCGTAAGACCAGCGCGCAGGTCACCGGCGTGTATCAGCCCGGCGACCTCGTCGGTCGGCAGATCGTCGGCGTGATCAATTTTCCGGAGAAACAGATCGGCCCCGTTCGCTCGCAGTTTTTGCTCACCGGCTTCCACACCGATGAGGGTGTGGTGATCACGACCGTGGAGCGGCCCGTGCCCAATGGGACTCGGATGGCCTGATCGAACCGACGTGCCGGCGGGTCACTTCGCCGGCGTATCGAACACCGGATCCTTGAGGCCGGCGATGGTATGCGATCCGCCCGCCTGCATCTTGAGCACGACGATATCGTTGCGCCCCTTCTTAAGCCACGAGGCCGGCACGTACAGACTCTGCTGCGGCCCGATGTGCCAGAAGCGCCCCAGGTGATGGCCGTTGACCCAGACGTTGCCCTTGTTCCAGCCGCGCATGTCGAGGAAGGTACCGTCCGGCTTTGCCAGAGTGAAGCTGCCGTGCCAGAACGCCGGACCCTGGCCCGTGCTTGCGCCGGGAGCGAAGTGCAGGCTCGACAGGTCGTCCAGCGGCAAGGGGTAGACCGACCAGTTGAGCAGGTCCTCGCCGGCCACCTGCACCGAATAGGTGATGCCCTTGTCGTCGTCTTCCATGCCGGGGCCGATATTGATCCGGCCCATGTTCTCGACGACGAGGTCGAGGGTGCTGCCGGCCTTCAGGTCCACCGGCATGGCGTGCTGGTCCTGGCGACGATCCAGCGTACCCAGCGGCTTGCCGTCGGCGAGCACGGTGGCGTAGTCACGTACGTCGCTCACATCGAGGGAGCCCTTGGCATCGGTATCCAGTGACTTGCGATAGAGGATCAGCCCGTAGTTCTGGCCGAAGGTCTCCATGCCGTGCGGCGTGACGGACGTCTGCGGCCTGGACAGCCCAGGCAACGCATCGAGCAGGCTGACCGACGTGTCCAGCGTGAAGCGCGGGATCGCCACTGTCGGTGACGAGGCGGGGACCTTGGGCAGGGTCTCTCCCTTCGGCAAGTGTGCGGCGATCACCTTGCGCAGCGCGTCGAATTTCGGCGTCAGTCGGCCGGCCTCGTCGATCGGCGAGTCGTAGTCGTAGCTGGTCGTGACCGGGAGGTAATGCGCGTCGTCGTTATTCGCGCCGTTCATCCAGCCAAAGTTCGTCCCGCCATCGACCATGTACAGGTTGAACGAGATGTCGTGATCCATCATCCACGACACCGCACTGCTCACGTCGCCGACGTCGCGCGTCTTGTGTGCCAGGCCCCAGCGGTCGTACCAGCCCGTCCAGTACTCGCCGGCCATGCGCGGCATGCCTTCCATCAGCGGCGCCGAGCGTCGAAACGCACGCTCGGTCTGCTTGCCATCGCCGGTGAAGTTGATCACCGACACCATGCCGGGCAACGAGCCGCGCGGCATCCACGTCGGGCCAGGTCCATTGGAGGTGAACATCGGGACGTCGAAGCCGGCATCGACCATCTGCTGGTGGATCGCTTCCAGGTAATCCCGGTCGTTGCCGACGTACCCGTATTCGTTCTCGACCTGCACCATGAGAATGGGACCACCGCGACTGCTAAGCAGAGGCGCAAGTTCCTGGTTCAACCGCTTGAACCATGCCGCGCTGGCTTTCAGGAAGCGCGGGTCGAACGAGCGGATACGCAGGCCGGGCGTACGCAGCAGCCACGCCGGAATACCCCCGAACTCCCACTCGGCGCAGACGAAGGGGCCGGGGCGCACGATGACGTTGAGGCCTTCTTCCTGCGCGGTGCGCACGAAGGCGGCGATGTCTCGGTCGCCGCTGAAATCGAACTTGCCCGGCTCTGGCTCGCTCTCGTTCCAGAACGCGTACGTGGTGATGGTATTGAGGCCCATCGCGCGTGCCTTGCGCAGGCGATCGCGCCAGTCCGCGCGGGGAATACGCGGATAGTGCATTTCACCCGAGCGGATCACATAAGGCTTGCCGTCGAGCAGGAACTGCCCCTGCCCCACCGCGAAGTGCGGCGTATCCACCGCGAAGGAAGGAAAGGCGACGCCCGCCAACAGGCAGGTCGACAAGAGCAGACTCAGACGCTTCATCGTGTCTTCCGCGGAGTTTAAGCGTCTGAACTTACCGATGCGCCCCGCAGAGAGCAAGGGCGTCCGTCACACGAAATTGGAAAACTCATACAATATCGAAGCGCTCGGTCGGCGTTCCCTGGTGATAGACCATCCGCCAAGCATCACCTTCGCGGATCCACGTGCTCGACCGCAAGGTGTGCCGCGAGTCCACACCGGATGGCGAACGATGCGCCGAACGATAGAGCAGGATCGCCATGCCATCGATCGGCCGGTGCAACTGGAAGCCATCGGCAACGATCGTCCCGTTCCCTCCCTCCGTGGGAAGATCTCGGAGCACATCGGCGAGGTCGATGCGATAGCCCGACCTGCCGATCTCCTGGAATGAGGGATGCAACAGCGCACGCAGCCGATCGACGTCACGGCGCCCCGCGGGATCGTGGAGCTCCCGCTCCAGGGTCGCGAGTGTCGTCAGCAGTGCGTCGTCGGCATCTACCGTCACGGAAGCTTCCCGACCTTTTACGCGGTGAAGAAGCTCGGCGAGATCTCCACGGCGAACGGATCGTGCAGCCGCACTTCGCGCGCATCTTCCGAGATGATTTCGTAAGGTACGTAGATGAAACGCGCGTAGCCCTTCGACTCGATATGCACGCGCACGCCGTCCTTCGCGGGTGCGTCGAACTCGTCGGGAATGGTTACGTTGGCGACCAGCGCCGCCGCCAGTGCTTCGGAGGGGCGTCCCGTCGCGAAGCGATCGAAGATCACACGATAGACATCGTGGGCTTCCGGCTCGTCGCTGCCATCGTGTCCCGGATCGGCCGCCAGCCTGCCCTCTTCGGACACCGTCGCGCCGAACGGGTAGAAGTCGCCGTTCTCCTCCAGCATCTCCTTCGCAAAATCCATCGAAAAGGTGAAAAGCTGGTTGAGCCGCGTCTGCGTGACATCCATACGAAATCCTCGAGCACGCCGATCGGCGATGGGTGGAGGCATCGTAAGACAGCGCGGCCGCCGAAGCTACGCCGCCGTCGGCAGGGTCCGGGCCAGCTGGTCGCCGGGGACCGGACTGCCCAACAGGAAGCCCTGGAGCACATCGCAGCCCAATCGTGTCAGTAATTCCTGCTGCTCGCTGGTCTCGACGCCTTCGGCGACGATGTTCAGGCCCAGCGTCTTGCCCAGCGCGATGATGGCCGAGACGATGGCTTCATCGTCGTTGCCCCGGGTCAGTTCGGTAACGAAACCGCGGTCGATCTTCAGTTCATCGGCGGGGAGCTGCTTGAGGTAAAGAAGACTGGAATACCCCGTGCCGAAGTCGTCGATGGAAATACCCACGCCGAGGGCGGCCACCTCGTTGAGGATGGCAAGGCTGGCCTCCGCATCGCGCATCGCCGTGGACTCGGTGATCTCCAGGACCAGGCAGGCCGGATCGAGTGAGTGGCGTGCGAGTGTCGAGCGGAGCACATCGACCAGGCCGGTATGCGTGAGCTGCACCGTCGACAGGTTCACCGCGACCGTCCAGGCCGCATGCCCTTCGTCCTGCCACACACGCATCTGCCGGCACGCCTCGTCGAGCACCCAGTTGCCGATGGGAATGATCAGGCCCGTACGCTCGGCGACACCGAGGAACTCGTCCGGAGGCACCAGACCCACCCCGGGCTTTTGCCAGCGAAGCAAGGCCTCGACGCCGGTAACCGGACCATCCGGCGAAACGAGCTTCGGCTGGTAATAGAGCAGGAACTCGCGCTGGTCGAGCGCCCGACGCAGGTCGTGCTGCAGCTGGAGCTGCTGGTGTACGTTGGCGTTCATCGCGCTTTCGAAGAAGCAATAGCCGTTACGGCCCTGCTCCTTCGCGTGATACATCGCCGCGTCCGCATTGATCATCAGGTCGTGCGTGGTCCGGCCGTTCTCCGGAAACACCGCGATGCCGACGCTGGCCGACACATGCACACTGTGCTCGTCGATCAGGTAGGCCGCCCCGAGTACGTCGACCAGTCGTTGCGCCAGCACGGCCGCATCCTCCGGTCGCGAAACGTCCACCGCCATGACGAACTCGTCGCCGCCCAGGCGGGCCACCGTGTCCTCGCCACGCTTGGTGGTCAGGACCCGACGGGAAACCTCCTTCAGCAGCAGGTCGCCGACATGGTGGCCGTAGACGTCGTTCACCGCCTTGAAGCCGTCCAGGTCCATGAAGAGCACGGCAAACTGACGCCCTTCCCGCGTCGCCTTGTGGATCGCCTGGTCCAGGCGATCGCCGAGCAGCACCCGATTCGGCAGACGCGTGAGGTTGTCATGCAAGGCGAGCTGCACGAGCTCGCTATTGGCCCGGTCCAGCGACGTGGTCAGCACGTTGGCGCGGACGTCGAGCATCGACACGATCAGCGCGATCGCGAACACGGCGAGGCTGACGACGATCACCACGAGGGCCAGCCACTTGGCGTCGATGCCGGTGTTGGCGGCGCCACAGAAGCTGCCGACCGGAAAATTCGCGGCGGCCATGCCGGTGTAGTGCATACCGACGATCGCGCAGCCCATCACCAGCGACGCACCCAGGCGGGCGCGCACCACGTGCTCGGCATCCTTGCGCAAGCGGAAGGCAATCCACAGCGCGGCACCCGAGGCCAGCACTGCTATGACGACCGACAGGGCGAAGAGGAGTGGTTCGTAAACCACCCCAGGCATCATCCGCATCGCTGCCATGCCGGTGTAATGCATCGCGGCGATGCCGGCGCCCATCATGAGCGCACCGACGACAAGCCGCCGCCTTGGCAGCTGCTCGTGGCATACCACCCAAAGGGCGAAGGCCGAAGAACCGATCGCAAAAACCAGCGAAAGCAGGGTCAGGTCGAGGTCGTAACCGATCGAAATGGGCAGGCTGAAGGCCAGCATCCCGATGAAATGCATCGACCAGATGCCGATACCCATGGCGAAGGATCCGCCCACCAGCCAGAGCGCCGAGGCCGTTCCGCGTGTACTCGACACCCGGCCGGCCATGTTCAGCGCCGTATAGGAGGCGAGGATGGCAACCACGAGGGAGAAAGCGACGAGGACGCCGCTATAGCTGCTGACGAGCATGGGATTACCTGAGGGGCCTGCGGTGCGGCCACGCATCGGGGCGATGGATGGCCTCGTACAGGATATCGGCAAATGGGGGGTGAGCTTGAGGGAAAACGATCAATTCCGTCAGATTCGGAACAGGCCGACCGGTATCTAGAAGCGTTTGCTTAAGAAATAGCGGGCGCTCTCTCTCGGATGATCGACGAGCTCGCCGAACACGGTGTAACCCAGCCCTTCATAGAAGCCCCGTGCCTGGAAGGCGAACGTATCCAACCACGCGCCGAGACAGCCACGGCCGCGTGCGATGTGTTCCGCCTGCTTCATTAACGCGGCACCCGCCCCCTTGCCGCGCATCGTCTCCGGGACGACCAATAGCTCGACGACCATCCAATCGTAGACGGTCTTTCCCCAAAGACCGCCGATCGTTTGTCCATCGTCGCCCTTCAGCAGAAGGACCAGCGGCTCGGCCAATGCTCGAGGGCCCTCCTTCTGGTTATAAGCAAGCAGAGGCGCTGCAACGGCCGCCCGATCCTCCGCCGTGGGCTCGTCAACCGCGAGCACATTTATCCCCGTTTCCTCGAGCGACGTCATTGAACAACTCTCCCTTGATCTGGCCACTATATCGGATGGCCTAAGTCTTCCAGCCTAAGTAAGGTCATCAGGCGTCAAACGTTTGCGGAGAGTAGCCTGACCAGGATCGGACTCGGAGACGGGCTATGAAAAGGTTGCTTCTCGGTGGCGTGCTTCTGGCACTCCTGCTTCCGCTCCAGGCCACGGCGCAAAGCGCGTTCGGCGGCACCTGGAAAGTCGATATCAGCAAGGTGCAATCGTCCACGAAGCCGACCGTCGTAACGCTCAAGGGTGGCGAATATTCGTGCAACTGCACACCCCCTATCACGATCAGGGCCGACGGTGCCGATCATGCTGTCACCGGCCATGCTCGCTTCGACACGGATGCGGTGAAGATCGTCAATGACCACACCATCGTTGAAACGGCGAAGAAGAACGGCGCCGTGGTCAACACACGCACCACGAAGGTGGCAGCCGATGGCAAGACGGCGACCTTTGAATCGGTCAGCACCCGCGAGTCCGGAACCACGACGGTCAAGGGCACGCTCAATCGCGTCGCCGCCGGTGCTGCCGGCTCGCATGCGGCGGCTGGCTCCTGGGTGGTTGGCGGTTACCAGAGTGCGTCCGAGGGTGTGACGACCGTCACGTATAAAGTCGACGGTGACACCATCAGCATGAACGACCCGAACGGCGAGTCGTACACGGCCAGGCTCGACGGCAAGCCGGTTCCGTACAAGGGTGACCCCGGCACGGACACCATCGCCGTCAAGATGGTCGGCAGCGCGCTTGAAGAGACCGCCATGCTGGCGGGCAAGACGACCTCGATCGCGACGTCCACCCTGTCGGCCGACGGCAAAACCATGACCACCGTGATCCACAACGTGCCCGCTAACCGCGACATGACCCTGGTGTCGATGAAGCAATAGGCTGGCGATGCCTAAGTAGTTCAACGGTTCCCGACCACGACTTGCCGGTACAAAATCATTCACGGCTTTCCAATCTCGCGACCACGGGCGGCGCATAAAGTCCGCGCAGGAAAGAGTGTCGACAGGCAGGGGCTTCGAACCGATGAATCGCGATCGTCACAGGATCGATCAATACGGAACCGGCCGTCGTATGGTCGGCGTAGCGGCGTGCCTTTTGCTTTTCCTGGTTACCGGTAACCTGCGCGCGCAGACGCAGACGCAGACACAAGCACGCAGCAGCGTGACGGCGCCGGACTCCATAGCCACGCGGGTGATGGCCTGTACCACGTGCCACGGCGAGCGAGGCCAAGGCAGCGGTGACGACTATTACCCGAGGCTCGCCGGCAAGCCCGCTCGCTATCTCTACAACCAACTGATCGCGTTTCGGGACGGGCAGCGCAAGTACGCGCCCATGACCTACCTGCTCGAGTATCTGCCGGACGCCTATCTGCAGGAGATGGCACAGTATTTCGCCGCACAACAGACGCCCTTCCCTTCACTGCCCCGGCCCGATGTCGGACCCGAGGTCATGGCCCTCGGCAAAAAGTTGACCCTCGAAGGCGATCCGGCCCGGCACATTCCCTCCTGCGTAGCCTGCCACGGCGCATCGCTCACCGGGGTCTCGCCTGATATCCCGGGGCTGCTCGGGTTGCATGCCAAATACATCAGCGCCCAGCTTGGCGCGTCGCGCTATGGCGCGCGCGTCACCGCAAAGCCCAACTGCATGCAGAAGATCACCATCCTGCTGAACGATGCGGACATCTCCGCGGCGGCCGCCTATCTCTCGTCGCTTCCCTCGCCACTCAATCCCGCGCCGGCAACCGAGGGCTCGCTGAAGCTGGCACTCACCTGCCAAAGTAGTGACGCCCGATGAGAACGTATCGCTGGATCGCCGCCGGTCTTCTCTTCCTGGCACATGCCGCGTCCGGTCAGGACGCCTCGGTCGTCGCGCGCGGTGAGTACCTCGCACGCGCCTCGGATTGCATTGCTTGTCACAGCAATCCGGGGGACAAACCGTTCGGCGGTGGCCGCCCCATGGTCACGCCGTTCGGCACCCTGTATTCGCCGAACGTTTCGCCCGATCGCGTCACCGGCATCGGCGCGTGGACCGCGGACGAGTTCTACACGATGATGCATACCGGTCGTGGACGATCGGGTGCGCTGCTTTACCCGGCCATGCCATTTGCCGCGTACACGAAGATGACGCGGGCGGATGTCGATGCCATCTTCGCCTACCTGAAGACCGTGCCGCCGGTGCACCGGCCGAACAACGCGCAAGACCTTCGCTTCCCGTACAACAACCGCAACCTGCTACTCGGCTGGCGCACGCTCTACTTCAAGGAGGGCGAATACAAACCCGATCCCTCGAAGTCCAGCGAGTGGAATCGCGGTGGCTACCTCGTGGAAGGCCCTGGCCATTGTTCGATGTGCCATACCGCCATCAATGCCCTGGGCGGCAGCTCCGCCTCGGCGGCCTACCAGGGCGGCCTCATTCCCATGCAGGACTGGTACGCACCTTCGCTGACCTCGAACAAGGAAGCGGGGCTTGGCGAGTGGAGCATCGGCGATATTTCCGACCTTCTGCAGGCAGGCGTGTCCACGCGCGGCGCGGTCTATGGACCGATGGCCGAGGTCGTGCACAACAGCCTCCAATACCTTTCCGATGCGGACATCCGCGCGATGTCGGTCTACCTCAAGGCCTTGCCGTCCACCGGCGAAACGGCCGAACCCACGAAGGCGCAGGTGCAGGACAAGCTCCGCCTGTTCCCGCTGGGCAAGAAGATCTACACGGCGCAGTGCGCTGTCTGCCACGGCTCGCAGGGTGAAGGCCGGGGCGTGGACTTCCCGCCGCTGGCAGGCAACCAGTCGATCCAGATGACCTCTTCGGTCAATCCGATCCGCATGGTCCTCAACGGCGGCTATCCGCCCGGCACGATACGCAACCCGCGGCCCTACGGCATGCCACCGTTCGCGCAAGGCCTGTCGGATGAAGAAGTCGCCGCCGTCGTGACGTATATCCGCACCGCCTGGAACAACCGAGGCACGGCGGTGACGGACGCCGACGTCAACGCGCTTCGGTCCGCGCCGCTGGATTAACGAGGACATCGCTTTCATGACCGACATCGACCACGAACATCCCAGCGAAGAGGACAAGCGCGTCGACGAGATCGTGCGATCCGGTCCGCGTGGCGCCCTGATGGTCGCCGGCGTCGCCGTCGCCCTCGTCTTCCTGATGTGGTTCCTCTTTTACTTCTTCGCTTTCCTTCCACGCGGCAACATTAACTAGAGGCGTCATCATGGTTGCATCGGTTCCCGCAGACCCGCCCGGTGGCGAAGATGTCGCCAGGCGCGTCGAAACGCGCTGGGCGATCGTCATGGTCGGCATCGTCGCGTTGCTGGTGGCGATGGTCATCTTCACCGGCCTGCACTGGGCGACGATGCCGCCATCGCGCGTGGAAACCATCGATCCGACCACCCTGCATGTCGCGGGCGAATTCGTCGAGAGCAACTTGGGTAGCGCGGCCGAAGCCGATGGCTCGGTCACCGTGCGGATCGTCGGCCAGCAGTACTCGTTCACGCCGCAATGCATCGTCGTCCCGGCGAAAACACCCGTGACCTTCCGTGTCACGAGCGCCGATGTGATCCACGGGATGATCATTACGGGGACCAATATCAACTCGATGGTCTCGCCGGGTTTCATCTCGACGTTCAAGACGACCTTCGACAAGCCAGGCGATCACCTGATGCCCTGCCACGAGTTTTGCGGAACCGGGCACGAGGGCATGTGGGCCAACGTCAAGGTCGTCGAGCCGGATGCCTTCGCCAAACTGGTCGGCCCCGCAAGGAGAGCCAGCTGTGATCTCTAACAAGCGCCTCGTGCTTGCTCACTTCTGGCTGGCGTTCGCGCTGTTCGGCGTCGCCGTGCTCCTGGGCGAATGGCAGATGTTCATCCGTAGTCCGCTCAGCGGCTGGCTGCGCAACGCGGATATGTATTACCGCTCGGTCACGGCGCATGGCACGGTCATGGGCTATGTGTTTCCCACCCTGGTCGCCATGGGCTTCGGCTACTTCATTTCCGAAGCATCCCTCGGCCAGCCACTGATCGGCCGGCGCTGGGCCTGGACCGGCTACTACATGATCATCGTCGGCTCGATCGCCGCTGTCGTTCCCGTGGCGCTCGGGCTGGATTCGGTGTTGTACACCTTCTATCCGCCGATGATCGGCAACGTGTTCTATTACCTTGGCGTCGTGCTGGTGGTGGTCGGCTCCTGGGTGTGGGTCGCCCTCATGGGCGTGAACCTGTACGTGTGGAAGCGCGCGCATCCTGGTGCACCGGTTCCCCTGGCTATGTTCGCGAATGTCGCGGGCGCTTATCTCTGGGCGTGGACCGCGGTCGGCGCCGCGCTGGAGTTGCTCTTCCAGATCATTCCCGTGGCCTTGGGTTATGCCACCACCATCAACGCCGGGCTGTCGCGTGTCCTTTTTTCATGGACCCTCCATGCCATCGTTTACTTCTGGCTGATGCCGGCGTACATCGCCTTCTACACCATCGTGCCGCGCGCGATCGGCGGTCGGCTTTACAGCGATTCGATGGCGCGCATCTCGTTCGCGCTGTTCCTGGTCTTCGCCATGCCGATCGGCATCCATCACCTGTTTGCGGATCCGGAAGTCGGCTCGGGTTTCAAGGTCGTCCATTCCATCTTCACCGCCATGGTCGCGGTGCCGACCCTGCTGACGGTGTTCACCATCTGTGCTTCGGTCGAGATCGCGGCCCGGTTACGCGGCGGCACCGGACCCTTCGGCTGGGTCAAGGCCTTGCCGTGGAAAAACCCGCAGATGCTCGCCCTGGCGCTGTCCTTCGTCATGCTCGGGTTCGGCGGTGCCGGCGGCCTGATCAACATGAGCTATCAGCTGGACTCGACCATCCACAATACGCAGTGGGTAACCGGGCATTTCCACCTGATTTTCGGTGGCGCGATCGTGATCATGTATTTCGCGATCGCTTACGACCTCTGGCCGCACCTCACCGGGCGCGTCATCCAGGACGCCCGCCTCGTCCGCACACAGCTGTGGCTGTGGTTCATCGGCATGATCGTGCTGACCTTTCCCTGGCACTACGCGGGCCTGCTCGGCATGCCACGACGCATGGCGTTCTATGACTACACCGCACCCGGCATGTTCGCCGAGGGCGTCTCGGTCGTCATGTCCGTCATCGGGGGCGCCTTGCTCGTGGTATCGGCATTGATCTTCATCGCGGTGCTCGTGCGCAATCACTGGGCCACCCGCGTGGAACCGGAGACCTTCACCTTCAGCCGGGCCGTGCATGAGCCGATCACGCTACCGTGGGCCTTGAATGGGCTGGGGCTGTGGGTCGCGCTGATGATCGCCCTGACGATCACCAACTACGGCTACCCGATCGTTCAGCTCATGCGGATGCCTGAGGCGAGTGTTCCGCCGGTCTTCGTGGGAGGCAAGCCATGAGTGGCCCGCTATTACGCAACCGCTGGTTCGTCGGCAGTGTGGGCGGCACTTTCCTGCTGCTGGTGTTTTCGCTATTCGTGGGCTTCGTGTGGCTACCCTCGGCGCAGGAGGATGCCTTGTTCAAGGGGCTGTGGAATTCGATCTGCAGTGCCGCCGGCGCACCGAGGTCGTGGTTGAGTCCGACCAGTGCGCCTGTCACACCCCCGACGAAGGTCTCCGAGGTCGTCCTGACGCCAACCACGCTCGATGAGCCCGCGTCAGGCGGCGGCGTCGGACGGGGCGCTACGCTCGCACTACGCTGCACCATGTGCCACGGCTTGCGCGGCGTGAGCTCGTCGCAGACGCCGAACCTCGCCGGCCAGTACGCATCGTCGATCTACAAGGAACTGCGCGATTTCCAGAGCGGCGCAAGGCCGAGCGCCGTGATGACGCCGCTCGTCATCAAGCTCAGCGACCAGGACCTGCGTGACCTCTCCGCGTACTACGCCTCCCTGCCCCGCCGGCAGACACCCGGTGCCCAGGACCTTCAAGCCGCGCCGGACATCGTTGCGACCGGCGCACCCATGCGCAACATCCCACCGTGTGGCTCCTGCCACGGCCGGCTCGACAGCAAGCTGGGCGTGCCATGGCTGGATCCACAGCCACGCGACTACCTGAAGACGCAGCTGGAAGCGTTCGCCCACGGCACACGGCGCAACGACACGAGTGCCCAGATGCGCAATATCGCGCGCAACATGACGCCGGAAGAAATCGATGCGTCGGTGAACTATTACTCCGGGACGCGGTGATCCAGGGAGTACGACGAATCGGCCCTACGCAAATTTACGTAGCGATTCGACCGGAAAACCACGCTCGATTCGTGGCTGTGTCCAGGCGACAGTATGGCCCTCGACATTTGCGGGGCACGCCATGAGCGACCAGCAAGAGCCCTCGATCAAGCTTTCCGAGCAGGCAATCGCGGATGCCTATATCTACCTGCTCGGACGTCTTCTCATCACCCGTCAACAGCAGATCGACTTCGACCGCGAAGGCATGCAATGGAACACGCTGCTGCATCGCAAACCCGGGCAGGTCGACTGGCCCAACCCGAACCTGGATGTCGCCTACTCGGAAGCCTGGGTGGCTCTCGACGAAGATAGCTATCTGCTGATCGACATACCCAGGATCGAACACCGTTACTACGTCGTTGAGTTCCTCAACGGCTGGGGCGAGACGGTCGCCAACATCAACGAGCGCCTGTATCCGGATGTCACGAACGGCCGGTTCGCGGTCTGCCTGCAGAGTTCGCATGCCATCGTGCCTCCGGACGCGCAACGCGTCGACCTCCCGGCACGCGTTACACGCGTTCTCTTGCGAGTGGAGCTGGGCGCGAACTGGGATGAAGCGATCGCACTCCAGCATCGATTCTCCTTCGAGATGCAAGGGTCACCGGCGGAGCCACCTCTTCCGCGGACGTTGATGTTCGACACGGAGGCGCTACCCGGCGTAGAGGCTTTCGATTCGGCCCTGCTTGCCCTGGAAGAACCGGATCTCAGTCCGCTCGAGGACATGCAACACGCGGTACGCACGATCGTCGCGGCGATCGTCGATCCCGCTGAGCGCGATCGCGTCGACGGCATCATCCGGAACATGGCGCTCAAGCAGTTCGCTGCCGCTGCGGCGATCATCGGCCGCGGCACGATCAGACAGGGCTGGGCGAGGCCCGCCTGCTGCGGCCACTGGGGCAGCGACTGGCTCACCCGCACGACGGTGAATTACGGCGGCATCTGGGCCAACGTGTTCGAGGAAGTGCTGTATTACCGGGGCGCGATCGACAGCACCGGCGCTCCCCTCGTCGCGGACGGCAGCTACACGCTGACGTTCCCGGCGAACGACCTGCCCGAGACCTACGCAACCTACTTCTGGTCGGTCATTGCCGTGGATCGCGCACACCGGCGCGTGCTTCCCAATGCCCTGAAGCGCTACCTGCTGAACAAGGAATCGGGGCTGGTAAAGGCGAATGACGGCTCGCTAACGCTCTACTTCGCCGCCGTACGCCCCGTCGATGCGCCCCAGACCAACTGGCTACCCACGGGAGGTGGCAAGCCCTGGTCGCTGACGTTCCGCTTCTACGGACCTCGCGGCGGCGTCATCGATGGGACGTATTACCCGCCGCCTTTGGTCCGTCGCGGGTGAGTGCCGTTCGGGCGTTCTGGTCGGAAGGTCGAAACCACCGACAAACGCCCACAAAAAAACCCGCTATCGCGGGTTTCTTTGCGATCCGGTGAGGTCTCCGGATCTTTGTTGGTGCCCAAGGGGGGACTCGAACCCCCACAGCCTAAACCGCTACCACCTCAAGGTAGTGCGTCTACCAATTCCGCCACCTGGGCATAACTTTTACAGCGTGTTGCGGTGTCGCTGATTACTTCTTGGCCGGTTCCGCGGGAGCCTGGTTGGCCTCCTGCTTCGCAGCCGGTACATCGGTGTTCGCTGCCGGGGCGGTAACGGCGGGTGCCTGCGGCACGTCCGACGCGACCGGCTTGACCGGAGCGTTGTTGACGGGAGCGGCCGGCACGGTAGCACCGGACATCACGCCAAGATCCGCGGCCGGCTGGGGCGTGCCCGAGCGACCGAGGTAGATACCCATGCCCAGGCTAAGCACGAAGAACAGTGCTGCCAGGACTGCCGTGGCGCGCGTCATGAAGCTCGACGAACCACGTGCACCAAACACGGTAGCGGACGCGCCGCCACCGAAACCCGAACCTGCATCCGCACCAGCGCCGCGCTGCATGAGAATCAGCACGATCATCGCTGCCGCGACCAGGATGTAAAGAACGCTGAAGAGGATGAACATATCTTCTGTTTGCCGTGTCGCGTTATCGACGCGCCGCGGCGCAAATTTCCAGGAAGTCGGAGGCTACGAGAGCGGCTCCGCCGATCAATCCCCCGTCTACATCAGGCTGGGCGAAAAGGTCGGCCGCATTGGCCGGCTTGACGCTGCCACCGTAAAGCACCCGGGTCAGGAGCGAGATATTAACATCCTTTTTTGCCACTTGGCTACGGATGAACGCATGAATTTTTTGGACCTTGTCCGGGGTGGCCGTGAGGCCCGTCCCAATGGCCCAGACAGGCTCATAGGCGATCACGCCGGTACGGAATGCTTCTACGCCATAGACATCGATCACCGCGCCCAGCTGACGGCCGATGACTTCCTCGGCCTTACCCGCCTCGTGCTCTTCCTGCGTCTCACCCACGCAATAGATAGGTGTCAGGCCGGCATCGCATGCCGTCCGGAACTTCCTCGATAGCAGCGCGTCGGTCTCGTGGTAGTACTGGCGCCGCTCGGAGTGGCCCACCAGGGTCCACTTGGCGCCGACATCCCGAACCATCGAGCCGGATATCTCGCCGGTGAAGGCGCCCTGTTCCGGGTGCTCGGAAATCGTCTGGGCACCGAAGCCGAGGCCACGATCACCGTATTTGTGGACGAGATCGGCCAGGTAGACCATGGGCGGGATGACCAGCACGTCGACGCCGTCTTCCAGGCCCTCGACGATTTCGCGGACCAGGCCATCGGCCATCTTGCGCGATCCGTGCATCTTCCAGTTACCGGCGACGAGCTTCTTGCGCATGGTTTGCTTCCGGGCGGGGCCAAGGGGCGGCAGGATAGCGGCGGCTCCCCCGGCGGCAAAAGCTGCAACGCCGCATAAAGCCACCGGAACACCACGTTCACCGAGGGTATCGCATAACCCTCGGAATTGACCTGCCCCGTCCTGCCTTCGATGATCCCTGCATGCGAACCCTGAGAATATTCTTTACCGCCCTCCTTTTGACCGTCTCGGTCGCCGCCTTCGCGCAAGCGCAGGACGACGACCCGGGCAAGCAGATCGGTGATCTCCGCTCCCAGCTCGACCAGATCGAAAAGGGGATGAAGGACGACAACATCACCGACAAGGTGATCGACGACCTGCGTGGCCAGGCCGGCGATGTCGTCGGCAAGGCCCAGAAAGTCTCCAGTGCGCTGTCGCCCAACCGTGATGCCGCCAAGGCCCGCCTCGACCAGTTGGGCCCTGCCCCGGCGACCGGCACCAAGGAAGCGCCGGAGCTCGCGGCCACGCGCAAGGATGCCCAGAAGGCCTTCGACGCCGTCGACGCACAGATCAAACAAGCGGACGGCATCACGCTCGAAGCGCAGCAAACCACCAGTCAGCTCGCCGACCTGCGCCGCATCCGCTTCCAGCAATTCCTCTCCCGGCGCACGGCGTCGCCGTTTTCGCGCCCGTTCTGGTCGGAACCGGCCAAGGCGTTCCCGCGTGACTCGGCTAACCTGAGCGACTTCACGACCGGCGTGAAGACCGACCTGGCCAGGAGCTGGACCGACGGCAACCGTATCGCCCTTATCGTCTGCGCCTTGTTCGGCGTGCTGCTCATGACGGGCGTGCGCTTCTATCTCGAGCAACGCGCCCGCCACCTGACGGCGAACCGCATGCCGCCGGGCCGCCTGCGTCGCTCCGCGCTGATCCTCGGCATCACCCTGACCTCGGCGCTGACCACCGGCCTCGGCACCCAGTTGCTCTACCTGGGCCTGAACTGGAACGAGACCTTCAGCGATGACACGGATGCGATGGCCAAGGCCCTCGTCCGCATCATCTTCTTCGGCGCCTTCATCGCCGGTCTCGGTCGCGCCCTGATCTCGGCGAAGCGGCCGTCGTGGCGACTGCCCGCCATCTCGGACGAGACGGCGCTCAGCCTGCGTCGGTTCCCGATGCTCTTCTCGCTGGCCGTGGTGCTGTTTTATTTCCTCAAGGAACTCAATCGCACGATCGGCACCAGCCTCGCCGCCACGGTGATGACCAGCAGCCTGCAGGCGCTGGTGCTTACGACGCTCACCGCGGTCGGGCTGGTACGCCTGAGCCGTTCGCATCATGTCGTCGACGAAGACGGCGACCCGCCCGCGCCCCGCCCGATCTGGGCCAGCCTGTTCATCGCGGCCGCGTGGATCGCCATCGTCGCCTCCTGGATCGGCCTGCTCACCGGCTTCGTGGCCTTCGCCTCGTTCATGGCCGGCCAGGTGGTGTGGACCGTCATCGTGCTCTCGGCGACCTATCTCGCGATGCGCCTGGTCGACGACCTGTTCGAGACGCTGCTCTCCGAAAAGGGCCCGATGAGTGCGCGTGCGCAGGCCATCTTCGGCACGCACCCGCGACTACTCGACCAGGCGGGCGTGCTGCTGTCGGGCATCGTGCGACTGGCACTCTTCATGTTCGGCCTGGTGGCGGTGATCTCCGGGTTCGGCGCCGACGCGTCGGACATCCTGACGCTGGGCACGAAGCTGCAGACGCTGAAGATCTACAACTTCGAGTTCAAGCCGGACCAGATCCTCACGGCGATCGGCTTGTTCTTCCTCGGCCTGCTCGCCGTGCGCGTGATCAAGAACTGGCTGTCCGAGCAGTACCTGCCGCGGACCAACCTCGACCCGGGCATGCGGAGCTCGCTGACGACCTTGCTGGGCTATGTCGGCGTGGTGATCGTCGTCGCGATCGCCCTGCTGGCAATGGGCCTCTCGGTACAGAACGTCGCCTGGGTCGCCTCGGCTCTCTCGGTCGGTATTGGTTTCGGTCTGCAGGCGATCGTGTCGAATTTCATCTCCGGCCTGATCCTGCTGGCGGAGCGTCCGGTGAAGGTGGGCGACTGGGTGGTTCTCGACGATGCCGAAGGCGACATCCGCCGGATCAACGTGCGCGCCACGGAAATCCAGGTATCCGACCGCTCGACCATCATCGTGCCGAACTCGTCGTTCATCACCAAGCCGGTGCGCAACATGACGATGGCCAACCCGCAGGGTCGCGTGCTGATCAAGTTGCCGATGCCGCTGGATACCGATCCGATGGAAGCGCGCGAGCACATGCTCGAGGCGATGCATGCGCATAAGCAGGTGCTGGAGACACCGGCACCGTCGGTGACGCTGGACAACGTCGACCGTGCGGCGATGACATTCGCCGTGACCTGTTACGTGGGTGGGCCGCGCGACGTGGGTAACGTGAAGAGCGATCTGCTGTTCGACATTATTGCGCGGCTGCGCAAGTCGGACATTCCGTTGCTGCGGCCGCAGGATCTGGTGTTGCGTGGCGGCGGGAACATGTCGGACGTGGTCGGGCCGACGGCGGATGCGGCGCCCAAGGCGTCGACGGATGATCCGTCGAGCTGACGGGTGGCTGCGTAGCTGATGCCGCGCGGCGAGCACCCGTTCGCCGATGAATCGGCTCCTACCGAGCTGGCGCAACCTGCTTGGTAGGAGCCGATTCATCGGCGATGCTTTTCGTCCAGACGAGCGATGCCTTACTTGCCAGCCTCAACAGGCGCCAACCGCAGATCCTGAAAATCAAAGCTGAAGTCGGTCAGCGGCGACACCGGCTCCATGCGCACTTCGCGCACCTTGCCATCCGGATCGAGATCGAAGTTCACGAAGGCATCGCCGTTGAGCGAGCGATCGGTCCAGTGGGCGATGAAGGTGTCGTGCTGCCAGGGCTCCAGGGTGCCGGTGAGCTGGGCCGTCTTGGTGAAGCTCATCACCAGCTTGCCACCCTGCTTGCTCACCTTGACATCGCCGTACCAGGGATCGCGATACGTACCCACGTAGC
Source organism: Luteibacter rhizovicinus DSM 16549 (assembly GCF_001887595.1). Taxonomy (NCBI): domain Bacteria; kingdom Pseudomonadati; phylum Pseudomonadota; class Gammaproteobacteria; order Lysobacterales; family Rhodanobacteraceae; genus Luteibacter; species Luteibacter rhizovicinus. Next base: position 3,479,763 of record NZ_CP017480.1, on the reverse strand, counting down.
CATCCAACGGCAACGACGGCTTTGAACCCTTTGCACGCGCTGCCTCGTGCTTCTTCATGCTGTCGTCGGCATTGCCTTCCGACTTACGCACGCCCGCCGCGTACGCGGCGATCCAGTCCGTCTTCGGCGCATCCGTGTACGCATCGAGGGCGCGCATCGTCACGGCCTGGAAGGCGGCACCGGACTCCTGGTTGGTCAGCACCACGATGCCGAGCTTCAGGTCGGGCACGAGGGTGACGCGCGAGACCATGCCCGGCCAGCCACCGGTGTGCCACACGAGCTTGTGGCCGCGATAGTCGGAGACGAACCAGCCTTCGCCGTAGCCGGAGAAATTCGGCTTGGCCGCCTTGAGCTCGGGCACGCTGGGATCGGCGATGCGGATCGGCGTCAGCAAGGACCACATCTCCTTCTGGCGAGCCTCGCTGAAGAGACGTTGCTCCTTGCCGGCGCTGTCCTTGTAGACGCCACCGTCGAGCTGCATCGTCATCCACTTGGAGAGGTCATGCACGCTCGAGTAGATCCCGCCAGCGGCCTGGTTGTTGTTCCACGACATCGGCTCGACCGGCTTGAGCTCTTTGAAGTTGAACTTGGCGTGGCCCACGGCGATATCGTCGCCCGCACCGATGTGCTCGGGTGCGTGCGTCTGCGATTCGGTCATGCCCAGCGGGGTGAAGATGCGCTGGGTGATGAAGTCGGCCCAGGGCTTGCCCGAGACCTGCTCGATCACCAGGCCCGCCACGGCGAACAGGATGTTGTCGTAGTTGTACTCGGCGCGGAAGCTGTTGGTCAGCGGTACGTAGCGAAGACGCTGCACCACTTCCTGCGTCGTATACGTCGTCGCAGGCCAGTACAGCAGGTCGCCTGCACCGAGGCTGAGACCGCTGCGATGCGCGAGCAGATCGCGGACGCGCATCTCGCGCGTGACATAGGGATCGGACATCTGGAACCAGGGCAGCCGATCGATCACGCGATCGTTCATGTCGAGCTTCTTCTCGTCGGCGAGGATCGACAACGAGGCGGCGGTGAACGCCTTGGTGTTCGATGCGATGGCGAACTGCGTGTGCGCGTCCACCTTGGCCGGATCGCCGAGCTTGCGCACGCCGGAACCCATTTCGAGGACGATCTTGCCGTCTTTGACGATGGCCACGGCGATGCCGGGAACGTCGAACTGCTTGCGCGTGGCGTCGACATACGCGTCGAAGTCGGCCAGGTCCATCGGTCGGGCCACCGTGCCGGCGGGAACAGACACAGGCGCCGCGTCCTGGGCATGCGCGGCGAGTGCGAAGGCGAAGCTGGTGACGCCGAAGGCGAGGAGATAACGAAGACGCGGCATGGAGAGTCCCGGCAGGAGAGAACGTGCCGGGACTATTCCACGCCGCGACGATCCGCGAAAGACCCTTTCAGGCCTTGCTCTTCTGGCTGAAGAGCACACTGCCCAGGATGATCGCGCCGGCCAGCGCCATCGTCGGGGTGAGCGCTTCACCGAGGAACATCCAGGCCCAGGCCACGCCGAACAACGGCACCAGGTAGGTCGACGTCGCCGCACGCGGCGCGCCGATGCGCTGGATCAGCCGGAAGTAGAAGGCGTAAGCCAGGCCCGTCGACAACACACCGAGGGCGACGACGGCGATCCACGATTTCGTCGGAATCGGCGCATCCGGCCAGGTCAGCGCGGCCAGCGGCGCCATGAGGATCGTGGCACCGAGCAGACATCCAGCCGCCACCGCGGTAGGCGGCAGGTCGGAGAGATAGCGTTTGATCAGGTTGGCGGCGAGGCCATAACAGAACGACGCTGCGGCACCGGCGAGTGCGGCGGGGGCGACGTTTTCACCGGCGGTGCGCCCACTGGCGAGAATCACCACACCGACGAAACCGGCAACGAGGGCGATAGCCTTGCGCGTGCCGATCTTCTCACCGAAGCCGATGAAGGCGACGAGTGCCGCGAACAGCACCGTCATGCTGTTGGCGATGGCACCGATACCGGCCGGTGCGCGCTCGGCGCCCCAGGCGAACAGGGTGAACGGCAGCGCCGCACTCAGGGCACCCAGGACGAGCATCTTCCACAGGTGCGAGAGGCGGATCGCCTTGCGGGCCCGCCACAGCAAGGGCAGCAGGATCACCGAGCCGAACAGCAGGCGCGTGGCGACCATGGGGAACGGACCGAAGTCCTTCGCGGCGACGCGCATGAAGAGGAACGAGCCTCCCCAGATGGCACCCAGGGACACCAGCTCGACCGGCGTGCGCCAATCGCGTTCGGCGACCGGGCCCAGGGAATCCGCGGGAGGGTTGATGGCGGTCGACATATGAACCTCGCTTGTGGCTGACCCCTATTTTCGCTGGAACGGCGCGCCGGACAAGCGCATTCTTTGCAAGCCAGCCTCTCATTTGATTCAGCCCTTGCCATGCGATCTGCCCTCCTCCCTGCCCTCGCGGCCTTCGCCTCTGCCGCCCGACACCAGAATTTCGCTCATGCGGCCGAGGAGTTACACCTCACCGCCAGTGCGGTGAGCCATCACGTGCGCAAGCTGGAGACCGCCCTGGGCGTGAGCCTGTTCCAGCGGCATGCCCGTGGTGTGGCGCTGACCCCGGAAGGTCGCCTGCTCGCCGATGCGGCCGGTTCGGCGCTCGCCGAGGTCGAAGCCGTGCTCGACAGCCTGCGCCAACACCGACGGGATAACGGCCTGCGCCTGAGCGTCTTGCCCTCGTTGGCGGCGAACTGGCTGACTCCCCGGTTGCGGCGCTTCGTCGAGGCCCATCCCACCGTGCGCCTTTCCATCGACACCGATCGCTCCCTCGTCCGTTTCGACGAAGGCGGGCCCGACCTGGGCATCCGCTACGGCCTGGGCCAGTGGCCCGGCCTGACCGCGCGTTTCCTGATGGACGATTCGCTGCAACCGCTGGCCTCGCCGGAACTGGCGGCAAGCATTGCGTCACCCGAGGACGTCGCCACCCTGCCCTTGCTGACCGACATCGCACCGGAGGGCTGGCGCGAGTGGTTCAAGGCGGCCGGCGTGCGCTACCCGCGCAGCGGCACGATGCATACGCTCAGCGATTCGGCCGATGGCCTCAACGCCGCGGCGTCAGGCCTGGGTGCCGTGCTGGCGCGCACGCGACTGGCGTCGGCCCATCTCGCCGATGGGCGACTGGTGCGCTTGCCGGGGCCGGAGCTTCCGACGCGCTACGCCTATTACCTGGTGCATTCAGCCCATCGACCGCCGACCGCGGCAGCCCTGGCGTTTATCGCCTGGGCAGAGCGTGAGACGCTGGAGCCTCGCATTTAGGCAACGCATCAGGCAACGCCGACGAAGCCGCCGGTCTGGTGGGCCCACAGGCGCGCATACAGACCACCGCGGGCGATCAGCTCCGCGTGCGTGCCGGTCTCGACAATGGCACCGTGCTCCATGACCACGAGACGATCCATCCGCGCGATGGTGGAAAGACGGTGGGCGATGGCGATCACCGTCTTGCCCTGCATGAGGGTCTCGAGACTTTCCTGGATGGCCGCTTCGGCTTCCGAATCCAGCGCCGAGGTGGCCTCGTCGAGGACAAGGATCGGTGCGTCCTTCAGCAGCACCCGCGCGATCGCGATGCGCTGGCGCTGGCCACCGGACAACTTGACGCCGCGCTCGCCGGCATGGGCGTCGTAACCGGTGCGGCCCTCGCCATCGGAGAGCAGGGGCACGAACTCTTCGGCGCGCGCCTTGCGCACGGCTTCGAACATCTCCGCATCGGTCGCATCGGGACGCCCGTACAGCAGGTTGTCGCGAATCGAACGATGCAGCAGCGAGGTGTCCTGGGTGACCACGCCGATGTTCGAGCGCAGCGATTCCTGGGTCACCTTCGCGATGTCCTGACCGTCGATGAGGATATGTCCCTCTTCCAGGTCGTACAGGCGCAGCATCACGTTCATCAGTGTGGACTTGCCGGCACCCGAAGGGCCGACCAGCCCGATCTTTTCGCCGGCCCGGACGATGAGGTCGAGCCCGCCGATGACGCCACCCGCCTTCCCGTAATGGAAGTGGATATCGTCGAAACGCACTTCACCCCGGGTCACCACGAGCGGCTTGGCGTCGTCGCGATCGACCACGGTACGCTCCTGCGCCAGCGTGGTGATGCCGTCCTGCACGGTGCCGACGTTATCGAAGATGCCGTTCACGACCCACATGATCCAGCCGGACATGTTGCTGACACGGATGACCAGTCCGACGGCGAGCGCGACCTGCCCGGTCGAGACCGTGCCTCGCGACCACAGCCACAGGGCCAACCCGCTCGTACCCGCGATCAGCAGGCCGTTGAGCGAGGTGATCGAGACGTCCATCGAGGTGATCATGCGATTGGACGAGCGCACCTTGTCGGTCTGCTCGAGCATGGCCTCGCGCGCATAGGCTTCCTCGCGGTTGGTATGCGCGAACAGCTTCAGGGTCATGACATTGCTGTAGCCGTCGACGATGCGTCCCATCAGCTTGGACCGCGCTTCCGAAGCCTTCCAGGAACGTTCCTTCACCCGTGGCACGAAGAAAAACAGCATGCCGATATAGCCCGCGATCCACAGCACCAGCGGCAGGGCCAGCAGCAGGTCCGCCTTGGCGAACAGGTAGATCGAGGTACCGGCGTAGACGGAGACGTACCAGAGCGCATCGACCACTTGCACGGCGGACTCGCGCAGGGACGGCGCCGTCTGCATGATGCGATTGGCGATGCGGCCGGCAAAGTCGTTCTGGAAGAACGCCAGGCTCTGCTTCAGTACGTAACGATGGTGCTGCCAGCGCACCATGTTGGTCATGCCGGGGTTGAGCGTCTGGTTCACCAGCAGGTCGTGCAGGCCGATGGACAGGGGCCGTAGCACCACGATGACGAAAGCCATCCAGAGCAGCGTCGTGCCGTGGGTCTGGAAGAACACGGCCGCCGGGGTCTTCTGCGCCATGTCGACCGCGCGACCCAGGAAGTCGAACAGGGCGACTTCGATCAGGGCCACCGCCAGGCCGACGACCAGCGCAGCGACAAACACCTTCCATACCTGACGCAGGTAGTAGATGTAGAAGCGAACGACACTCTTCGGCGGCGCCTTGTCCGGCGCTTCGCGGAAGATGTCGATAAGGGATTCGAACCAGCGAAATATCATAGGCTCATTCTAGCCCGGTTGGGTGTCACCGGTATGCGTCCCGCCCCGTTGGTGCTCAAGCCAGGGTTTCGCGGATCCAGTGGCGACCGCTGGCGATCGCCTGCACAAAGCCGGCAGCCATGGCCTCGCTGGCCTTGCCGGTCGTGGCCACCACGCCATGCACGGTCCGCCATTTGGCCGCGACGGACATCCCGCCCGGCAAGGCCGCGAGCAGTTCCACGCCGGCACCACTGGCCGCGATGGCCTTGCAATGGCGCCAGCTGTCCCGAATGAAGTCGTCGACTTCCACATGGCGCTTGAGGGCATCCACGCTTTTTCGGCCACCCGGTATGTAGATGGCGTCGAACAGCACGGAATCGCCTGTCCGGAAGCTGAAATCGGCTTCCACGGTATCGTGATGCGAGAGGATCGCGCCCAGTTGCGGCGCGACGATTTTCACCCACGCGCCCCCGGCGACGAGAGCCTCACGCAACAAGGCCAGGTCCGTACGGTCATACCCGTCCGCGAGAAGCACCGCGACCTTGCGCGTCGCGATGCCGTGCTTGCGGTCGCTGACCATGCTGAGTGCCGGCGAGACAGGTACATCGCGAGCGGGGATGCGCCGATGGGGCGGCGCGGTGCCCTTACGCGGCACCGGCATGCCAAGCCCCCTGCCGACGCTGGCCGCCATGTCCTCGTCCACCTGGGCGAGCATGAACAACATGCGCTCCCGCACCGCGGGCGCAGCCACCTTCCCCAGTTCGAACTCGAGCGCATGACAGATATGGTTGTACTCGGCCTCGGACTGGCTATGCAGGAACATGCGCGCCTGGGTGAAGTGGTCGAGAAACGTTTCGCTGTACGCACCGTGGCCGTCGCTGCGAGGACGTCGATGCTCGGATGGCGGGTTCCTGTCGCGATTTATCGGCAGGCGATGTCCATCGTCCCTGCCCAGGCGCAACGTCTGGGCCCGAGCATACGCCTCGACACGGCCTTGCAGGAGGGGATCATCGGACAGGTCGATACCCGGCACGACGCGACCCGGGTGGAAGGCCACCTGTTCGGTCTCGGCGAAATAATTCTGCGGGTTCCTGTCCAGCACCAGCTTGCCGATGCGCCGAACGGGCACCACTTCCTCGGGAATCAGCTTGGTGGGATCGAGCAGATCGAAGTCGAAGGCATGCCGGTCCTTCTCGTCCACCACCTGCACGCCGAACTCCCACTCGGGAAAGTCCCCCGCTTCGATCGCATCGAAAAGATCACGCCGATGAAAATCCGGGTCATTGCCCGAGATCTTTATCGCCTCATCCCAGGTCACGGCGTGCAGACCGAGCACGGGCTTCCAGTGAAACTTGACGAAACGACGTTCGCCCGCGGCGTTGACCAGGTGGAACGTATGAACGCCAAAGCCTTCCATCATGCGGTAGCTTCGGGGAATCGCGCGATCCGACATCGCCCACATGATCATGTGCATCGACTCGGGCATGCGCGAAATGAATTCCCAGTACGCGTCCCGGGCGGTAGCGGCCTGGGGCATCTCGTTGTTCACGTCGGGCTTCGCGGCCTGGATCAGGTCGGGAAACGTCATCGCGTCCTGGATGAAGAAGACAGGCATGTTGTTGCCGACGAGATCGTAGTTCCCCTCCTCCGTATAGAACCTCACGGCGAAGCCGCGCACGTCGCGCGCGAGGTCACTCGATCCACGAAAGCCGGACACGGTGGAGAAACGGACGAAGACAGGCGTACGCCGACCCTGTTCGCGAAGAAAGTCGGCCCGCGTCAGCGATGCCATCGATTCATACGCTTGGAAATAGCCGTGGGCGCCGGCACCACGTGCATTGACGACACGCTCGGGAAGACGGGCGTGGTCGAACCGGTCGAACTTATCGTGCAACGCAGATGCGTCGAACGGCGCTTTGCTCATGACTGACCCCATGCATTGGCAGCAGGTCGGTTATGGCAGTGCCCTCGTGAATCGAGGGTCAAGGCAATGCAAGAAGAATGCTAGGTGCGGCCGTAACGGCCCATCGCGCGATCGATGGCAACCAGCCCCAGGCCGAGCACGATGAACACCGCGCCAACCATCAACGCATTGAGCGCGACGACGGCATAGCCCAGCTGCCCCGCATCCACGAACGGATACGGGTACTCATGCACGACAGCGCCGCGCAACAGCGTCCAGAGCAGAAACACCAGCGGAAAAGACAACCAGCGTAGCGCGTCACGCCAGACCAGCGTGCCGTGCGGCAGAAGCGCCACCCACCAGAACAGGTACAGGAACGGCACGAGGTAATGAACGACGCGATCGGCGATCAGCTGCGGGCCTTGCGGATGCCAATGACCGGCGAGGATCGTCGTGTAGATCAGGCAGGTCACCGCGATGCACAGCGCCGCGAGGCCGCGGACACGGGGCTGTCGCCAGAAGCGCAGCGGCGCCCAGTCGCCCCCTGTCACCACCGACGTCGCCACCACCGCGACGAGCAGATTGGACAAGATAGTGAAGAAACTGAAATACCGGACCGTGGCGTAACCGATCGGCCCGGACCACAGGATCAACCAGTACTGCAACATCAGGCCCGACCACGCGACCGCCGCGACGACGATCGCGTAAACATTCGAAATCGCGGCGGTGCGTGGCGAGACAGGCATCAGTGGGCCTTACCGGCAGCCGGTGCAGCCGCTGCAGGCCAGCTGTTGTTCGAACGATCGCGATCGGGAATGACGTGGTCCGGGTCGATGGTGGCCGCGACGATCTTGCGCGCACCGGGCACGGTCAGATCGAAGCTCTTGTGCTGCTGCCAGGTTTCCACCGGCACGCGGATATCGAGCGTGCTCTTGTCATCGAAGGTCACGCGCAGCGTTGCCGGCATCACCAGCTGGTCACGGTTCTCGATGGTCACGACAGCACCCTCGACCTTCGTGATGGCCATGTCCAGCTGCCAGTTGTTGGCGTACCAGCCCCGCCAGAACCACGAGAGATCCTCGCCCGCCTCGCTTTCCATCAGACGGAAGAAGTCGGATGGCGAGGGATGACGGTACGCCCATGTGGCGATGTACTTGCGGAAGGCGGGATCGAAGCGCTCGGGACCAATGATCTGCTCACGCAACAACACCAGGCCGAGCGCCGCCTTGAAGTACGTCGCGGGATGACGGTACTTCTCCTTGACCATGTCCGCGCCGATCAGCAGGTTCGGCGCATCGGGGTCGGCGAGCAACGGAAGGATCTCGTCGACCGGATTACCGCCCTTGGGCGAGTACTCGCTGTCGCGCTTGGGCGCGAACTCGCCATGATGGAAGGCATCCGCCTCATAGACGTCGATGAAGGTGTTGAAGCCCTCATCCATCCACGCGTTGCGGCGCTCGTCGGTGCCGACGATCATCGGGAACCAGGTGTGGCCGATCTCGTGCGCGGTGACCATGTGCAGGGGCTTCGCCGGCGCCTTCATCGGATCGAAGACGATACCGGGGTACTCCATGCCACTGGCGGCGGAGCCAGCCTCGTTGACCGCGACCGGATAGGGATACGGGTACCACTTGGTCGAGAAATGCTCGACCGACGCCTTCAGGTATTCCGTCGAACGGCCCCAGGAGTCGTTGCCCACGCTCTCCACCGGGTAGACGGACATCGCCAGTGCCTTCTTACCCTCGGGCAGGTTGATCCGCGCGGCATCCCAGACATAGGCCGTGGACGCACCGAAGGCGACGTCGCGGCTGTTCTTCATGCGGAACTTCCAGGTCAGCGTACCCGTCTTGCTGGGCCGACTGGCGGGATCGGTCACCTCGGCGGGCGTGCGGATCATCACCGTAGCATCGCTCTCGCGGGCCTTGGCCAGGCGCTCACGCTGCGTCGCGGTGAGCACGTCGTCCGGGTTCACCAGTTCACCCGAGCCGGCGACGATCATGTTCGCCGGTACGGTGATCGCGTAATCGAAATCGCCGTATTCGAGATAGAACTCGCTGTTGAGGAAGGGCGCGGTATCCCATCCACGCAGGTCGTCATAGACGCACATGCGCGGATACCACTGCGCCATCTCGTAGATGTTGCCGTTCTTCGAGGGCGCGAAGCCGGTACGTCCGCCGAAGTCGCCGGGCAGGTCGTAAGAATATTCGATCGTCAACGAGACCTTGCCGCCGCGCGCCGCGACGGGTTCGGGCAGGCGCACCTGCATGCGCGTGTCGGCGACGACATAACTGGCCTTGACGGTCTTGCCACCCTGCTCAAGGGTGACCGTGGCGACGCGATAGCCGTCGGTGTGCTGCTTAGGCGTGCGGCCCGAGGTGAAGTTGCCCCGCGCGTCGGGCGTGTAACGGTTCTGGTCCATCTGCAGCCAGAGCACGTCGAGCGCATCCGGGCTGTTGTTGGTGTAGTGGATGGTCGCCTTGCCTACCATGGTGTTCTTCACCGGATCCAGCGTGGCCGCGAGCTCGTAGTCGGCACGGTTCTGCCAGAACAGCGGGCCTGGCATGCCACTGCCCGAGCGATACGCCGTAGCCTGCTGGGGGTAGGTGAAGGGCGCGAAGGTCTCGCGCGGGTCGAAAGTCGCGGCCGAGGCACCCAGCGATCCCGCGAGGGCAAGGCTGGCGATCGACAGGCGGGCAACGTTTTTCATCGGTAGCACCTTGGGGACGACCCCTCAGCGTAACCGGCAAACGAAGGCCGCCTCTACCGTGCCGAAAGTCAGGTCAACACAAGACGCGGGGTGCACATGCGGTTTACCATGGGCGTTGAATCCTCCTTAGGGCGCCTGTTCGAGCGCCTCATCCCTAGGTATACCTTGCATCGCGCCCTGGTATCCGCATATTCCCCACGTTGAACTCATCGAGGACCCCACGCATGAAAATCGGTTTGATCGGACTGGGCCGCATGGGCGGCAACATCGCCCGCCGCCTTATGAGGGACGGTCACCAGACCGTGGTTTACGACAACAACGCCGACGCGCGTGCCACGCTGGCCAAGGACGGTGGTGAAGCCGTCGAGTCCCTCGAGGCCATGGTCAAGGCCCTGCCCTCGCCGAAGATCATCTGGGTGATGCTCCCCTCCGGTGAAATCACCGAGAACACCATCGCCACCCTCAGTGGCCTGCTCGGCAAGGACGATATCGTCATCGACGGTGGCAACACCTTCTACAAGGACGATGCCCGCCGCGCCGAAGAGCTCGCTGCCAAGGGCCAGCATTACGTGGACGTCGGCACCTCCGGCGGCGTGTGGGGCCTGGATCGCGGCTACTGCATGATGATCGGCGGCGACAAGGCCACCGTCGACTACCTCGATCCCATCTTCAAGACCCTCGCTCCCGGCGCCGGCGACATCCCGCGCACCGAAAGCCGCGACGGTCGCGATCCGCGCGTCGAAAATGGCTACATGCATGCGGGTCCGGCAGGCGCTGGGCATTTCGTCAAGATGATCCACAACGGCATCGAGTACGGCATGATGCAGGCCTTCGCGGAAGGCTTCGACATCCTGAAGAACCGTGACGGCAAGCAGATCCCGGAGCGCGAGCGCTACAGCCTGGACATGGCCGACATCGCCGAAGTCTGGCGTCGCGGCAGCGTGGTGTCCTCCTGGCTGCTCGACCTGACCGCCAGCGCGCTGGCCAAGGGCCCGGAGCTGGACAACTACTCCGGCTACGTCGACGACTCCGGCGAAGGCCGCTGGACGGTCAATGCCGCGATCGAAGAAGCGGTCCCGGCCGAGGTGCTCACCTCCGCACTGTTCGCCCGCTTCCGTTCGCGCCAGGACCACACTTACGCCGAACGCCTCCTCTCGGCCATGCGCATGGGCTTCGGTGGTCACATCGAAGGCCGCGGCAAGCCGCCGAAGGAAAGCGAGCACTCGTAAAGCAACAGGCTCTCTGCAGGAGCCGATTCATCGGCGATAAGGGACATGTGGGAGCCGCTTCAGCGGCGAAAAGCCAACGGAGCGTTGAAGTCCCAGTGGCCAATCGCCGATAAATCGGCTCCTACAAAGCGCGAAGCACGAGCCCCGCACACGCGGGGCTTTTCTATTCAGGCCTTACCGTCGAGTTGCCGCAACCTCTCCCGCCACCCCTCCGGCGTCTGCGGCTTGATAAACAAGGCCACGATAGGGAGGTTCGCCGCCTTCGTCCGCGCCTCGATTTCCCGCACGCATTCCTCGATTTCCACGGTGGTCAGTGCGTCGTCGAACGCGGCGGACAGCGCGACCAGCACGTGGTCGGGCCCCACCTGCACCGTAAGCACCCCGTTTACCGCTTCGATCCCCGGCACCTCGCCGGCGATATTGCACACTTCCGCCAGCAACTTCGGCTGCGCGGGCTCGCCGATGAGCAGGGCCTTGCTCTCGCGCGCCAGCAGGCTCGCCGCGGCGGCGAGCACCACGGCGATGCCGACGGATGCCCAGCCATCGATGCGCGGATCGTTCAGCGCATGGGACAAGTACACGCCGATCGCCGCCATGCCGAGGCCGAGCAAGGCGGCCGTGTCCTCGAACAACACGGAAAATGTCGTCGGATCCTTGGTCCGGCGGAACGCTTCGAAATAGCCGTACTTGCCCTTCTTCCGCTGCACGCTCTTCAGCGACAGCCACCAGGAGCTGCCTTCGAATACGGCGCTCACCGCAAGCACGATGTAGTTGGCCGTCGGATCCTTCAGTGGCTCCGGGGTCAGGATGTGGTTGACGCCTTCGTACAACGAGAACCCCGCACCCAGTGCGAGGACCAGCAGCGCAACGATGAAACTCCAGAAATACAGCTCGCGGCCGAAGCCCAGCGGGTGCTGACGGTTGGGCGGCCGTTGCGACCGCTTCAGCCCATACAGCAGAAGCACCTCGTTGACGCTGTCCACCAGCGAGTGCACGCCCTCGGAGAGCATGGCCGAGCTGCCGGTGAGGGCCGCGGCAACGAATTTCGCCACGGCAATAGCGACGTTCGAGGCAAGGGCGACGAAGACGACGAGTCGGGAGCTATGGGCCATAGCCCCTAGTAAACCATGTGGGTGCCATCCTTTGTGGGAGCCGCTTAAGCGGCGATGGGGTGCTTGCCTCAATCCGGCCCACTACCGCGGGATCGCCGCTGAAGCGGCTCCCACATAGACAAAAAGGCCGCGCTTCGCAGCGCGGCCTTTTTATTTGCAGGAACCTGCGGCGAACTTACTTCGCGAACAGATGCTCCACGCCGGCGCGCTCTTCGCGCAGTTCCTTCTCGGTCGCATCGATGCGAGCCTGCGAGAACGCGTTGATCTCCAGACCCTGGACGATGGCGTACTTGCCATTCTTCACGGTCACCGGGTAGCCGAAGATCACGCCCTTCTCGACGCCGTACGAGCCGTCCGACGGGATACCCATCGAGACCCAGTCACCCTCGGCCGTGCCGAGCGTCCAGTCACGCATGTGGTCGATGGCGGCCGAGGCAGCCGAGGCCGCCGACGAGGCGCCACGGGCCTTGATGATGGCCGCGCCGCGCTGCTGCACGGTCGGGATGAAGTCGCTCTCGTACCAGGCCTGGTCGACCTGCTCGAGTGCCGCCTTACCCTTCACCGTGGTCTGGTGCAGGTCCGGGTACTGCGTGGAGCTGTGGTTGCCCCAGATCGTGAGCTTCTTGATGTCGGTCGAGTGCGTACCGGTCTTCTCGGCCAGCTGCGACAGCGCGCGGTTGTGGTCGAGGCGGACCATCGCCGTGAAGCACTTCGGATCGAGGTCCGGTGCGTTCTGCTGAGCGATCAGCGCATTGGTGTTGGCCGGGTTGCCGACGACGAGCACGCGCACGTCGCGCTTGGCGTGGTCGTTCAGGGCCTTGCCCTGCGGACCGAAGATGGCACCGTTGGCTTCGAGCAGATCCTTGCGCTCCATGCCCGGGCCGCGCGGACGCGCACCGACGAGCAGCGCGTAGTCGACATCCTTGAAGGCGACGTTGACGTCATCGGTGGCGACGATGCCGGCGAGCGTCGGGAACGCGCAGTCGTTGAGCTCCATCACCACACCCTGCAGGGTCGGCAGCGCCGGGGTGATTTCGAGCAGGTGCAGGATGACCGGCTGGTCGGGGCCCAGCATGTCGCCGGCGGCGATACGGAACAGGAGGGCATAACCGATCTGGCCGGCTGCGCCGGTCACGGCAACGCGAACGGGTGCTTTCATCTTTCGACTCCTCAGGAATATCGCTTGGGACTGATGATCAGGTGAGCTCGGCGAAGAACTCGACGATGCGGGCCATGCCCTTGTCGAGCGCCTCGTCCGGGCAGGAATAGGAGATGCGCAGCGCGCGCGGTTCGCCGAAGGCCGAACCCGGCACGCAGGCGACGCCCTTGGTCTCGAGCAGCGCGGCGCAGAAGTCCACGTCCGACGTGATCGCCACGCCGTCATGCTTCTTGCCGAAGGCCACCGAGATATCCGGGAACGCATAGAACGCGCCCTGCGGACGCGGGCAGACCACGCCCGGGATCGACACCAGCGCGTTGTAGACGCGATCGCGCTTCACGGCGAACTCGGCGCACTTCGCGGCCGGCACGTCCTGCGGACCCGACAGCGCGGCGACCGCGGCGGCCGTGATCACTTCCGGCAGGCTGGTGATGTGATTGGAGTTGAGCGTGGTCACGGCCTTGGCCACGGATTCCGGCGCGGCGATGAAGCCGACGCGCCAGCCGGGCATGCCGTAGGTCTTCGACAGGGAATCGACGAAGATCACGCGGTCCTTCAGTTCCGGGCGGACATGCACGAAGTTGTGGTAACCCACGCCGTCGAACACCATGGTGTTGTAGATGTCGTCGGTGATGATCCAGGTGTCCGGATACTTCGCGATGACGTCGGCCAGCGCGACGATTTCATCGCGCGTGTAGACCATGCCGGTCGGGTTGGACGGGTTGTTGAACAGGAAGACGCGCGGCTTGCGGGCAAGCGCTTCGTCGAGCTGCGCCGGCGTGAGCTTGTAATGCTGCTCCGGCGGGCACGGCAGGATGTTGATCTTCGCGCCGACGATCTCGGCGATGTCGAGGTAGCTGGTCCAGTACGGCGCCGGGAAGGCGATTTCGTCGCCCTCGTCCAGCAGCGCTTCGGCCAGGTTGTAGAGGATCTGCTTGGCGCCGACGCCCGTGGAGACGTTTTCGCGCTTATAGCCGGTCAGGCCCAGGGCTTCGATATGACCGAGGAAGGCGTCGACCAGGGCATCGGAGCCGCGGTTGCTGCCGTACTGGCCGGAGTCCTTCGCCAGCGCCTCGCGGGCCGCGGCGTAGACGTGCTCGCCGGGGAGGAAGTTGGGGACACCGATCGAGAAGCTGACGATGTCGCGCCCCTCGGCCTTGAGACGCTTGGCCTTTTCGGCAATGACCATGATCGCACTGGGTTTCGCGCGACCCATTCGCGTGGCGAGCTGCGGCATCGTTTCCTCGGAGGGGGACGGGGCAAAGGCCGCTATTTTAACACGGGTCAGAAACAGAAACGCCGCCCTAAGGCGGCGTTTCAAACACAGGAAAACCGGCCGCTTAGCGCGCGTCCAGCACCTCGTTCCACTTGGCAACGTTCGCTGCCTGCTTCTCGAGCAGCGCGTCCACGTCACCCTCGACGATCACTTTGTCGATCGTGTCGTCCTGGCGGATAGCGTCCACCACGGCCTGGTCTTCCGGGCCGACGATCTCGCCGAACACGCTGTGCTTGCCGTCCAGCCACGGGGTCGGGCCGTGGGTGATGAAGAACTGCGAGCCGTTGGTGCCCGGGCCGGCATTGGCCATGGACAGGACGCCCGGCTTGTCGTGCTTGAGGCTGGCGTCGAACTCGTCGGCAAACTTGTAGCCCGGACCGCCGCGACCCGAACCCTCGGGGCAGCCGCCCTGGACCATGAAATCGGCGATCACGCGGTGGAAGGTCTTGCCGTCGTAGTAGCCGCGCTTGGCCAGATTCACGAAGTTGGCCACCGTCATCGGCGTCTTCTCGTCGTGCAGGCGCAGGTGCAGGTCGCCCTTATTGGTCTTCATGGTGACGTTGATGGTCATCGCAATTCCTGTAACTCGTTGAAAATCGGTCCAATCGCCTTGTGCGACCGGTTCCGGGGGGCTGCAAGGCCCCCAAAGATGGCGCCCTATTCCCCAGAGTTCAAGCGAGAAAACGTGATGGCATCTCAGTTTTGCGGCAAGGCTAGCGCTCGAGCGGTCAGCGGGCCGGCGCCGCGGGGACGCGCGTCGCGTACGGCGGCGTCCTCGGGCAGCGCCCTGCCCTCGGCCACCGTCGCCCACGCCCGGTCCAAAGCGGCGTAGCCATAGGGAAGCAGCGGCACGTGGCGGTCGCCGAAGTCCGTGAAGGCGAGGAAGGCGTCGAAGTGCTGGGCGTAGGGCACTTTCCAGAAGACCGGCCGCAGGCCGGCGTCGCGCAACCACCTCACATAGGGCTGCGAGCTGAAAGCTGCTGGGATCAGGCCGTCCTGGGCGCCGTGGACGATCAGGATGGGCAACCCTTCGCGGGGGAGCTCGGCCGCCGTGGTCTTCACGGCCGCGCGCAGTTGGTCCGCCTCCGCCCCATGGCCGGTCTGCAGGTCATGCAAGGTCAACACGCCCGGAAGCGTCGGATCGAGCGACAGATCCGTACCGCCGTCGAGCGAAATGCCCGTTCCCGGCGGCACGCCCGAACCGTCCGCCCACCACGCCGCCCGCACAATGGCATCAATGGGTCCGGCCATCCCGGCCGCGTGATGCAGTCGGTAGCAAAAGCCGCCAGGCATATGAGCGGCATCGCGTTTCAGGTAAGCCGATGCATAAGCCACGGCGACCGCGCGCCATAGATCCAGTGAGGTGGACGAAGCGGCCGTGGCGAGGACGTCGTCCTGCCAACCCCCTGCCCTGAGCCGGTCCAGTGCCTCGTCGGCCTGGGCTCCAGGCATCACGGCGGACAGTCTGCCGTGGGCCCGCAGCGCCGCCCCCCGCAACACCCAGGCGGGCGGAGATGCGGCGCCAACACGGGCGAACGGAACGTCGTCGAACTGGCGTGCAGACAAGGCGGCCGGGAGCAACAGGGCGGCCTCGGTAGCGTAGTCGTAGAACGAGCGCGACCCGCGGATATGGATATTGGGCTCGAGCGCGACGACGGCGGCGAGGATGCCCTCCTTGTCATCCCCGGCGGCGCGCAGCACGGCGCCGCCACCGTTCGACAGGCCGGTGGCGATGATCGTCGTGTTCTGCGCGGTGAACGGCGCCTCCTCGGGGAAGGCGCGGTCGAGCACGCCCAGGCCGAAGCGCGCCGCCTGCAGTACATGGCGCCCCCAGTCCGCTTCGGGATTGTCGCCCGAGTGCGCATGCTTGACCGCGATGCCTGCATCGGGGGCCAGACCCTTCGGTTCGAATTCCAGCGGCGCCGAGCCGGCCCTGGCGCGCGTGCCGTCGAGCTGAACGCCCGTATCGTCGGAGGGATCGAAGTAGCCCGCTCCACCGCCTTTATCCGTATACGCCACGGCACAGCCCCGCGGCAGTCCCCAGCCGCCAGCCAGCGCGATGGCTCCGTAGATGCCACGCGAACCGGACGACGCGGTGACGACAAGGCAGCGTTTCTTGCGATCGAAGTCATCGGGCACCTGCACCAGCACACGGTGCGATGCGCGTGCCCCGGGCAAGTTGGCGAAGGTGGTGAACTCGCGGCCTGGCACGTTCGGGACGCTGCCGTAGAGGCTGCCAAAGCCACCGCGGGGCCCCAGATCGGCGACGCCCTTCCAACTGGACTGGATCGCACGTCGACGCAACTCTGCCGGGGTCGGCGAGCCGGGCTGCGCAAAGCGCGTCGAAGCCCCGGCCAGTCCGCGCAGCCCGAGGCCCGCGCTCAGCAGGTCGTCACCGTCGCGATGCGCGGTGACGCGGGGGTCGTCGAAGGTGTCGTTTGCTGACATGCGAAAGACCATGCGTGAATGGCTGGCCGATGGCAAGTCACTCATGGACGTGGGAGCGACGCTGGCTGATGCGTACCAACTGCCGCGCATTCCAACGCGCCTCCCAGCCGTTCATCCCTGCGGAGTAACCATGGAACGGGCGGTCCTTGATTAACGGCGGGGAAAACCGGAGCGGCGCTGCATGTCTTGCCAGCTACCGATCGGCTCCGCGGCGCTCGCGCTCCTGCATCAACTGCTGCAGCATCGAACGCACAGCCGCCATCTCGACCCGCGAATGCTCCGTCGCCCACAAGCCGAACACGGTAATTGCCGGTGTGCAGCGACGGTCGCGCGCACACATCCACATGGTGTCCATGCCACCCGCATCGCAAGCGCCGGAGTACCGACAGGCAATACTGCGCACCGCCATGGCCTGGAGTTGGCCAAGGTTCGGAACGGTGTTTGTATAGCGAAGGAACCCCGTACCTAGCTGCCAGCGGATCGATCCATTTTCTATCGCGTACGCGGCGGATTCGAGGCGCATCGGCGAGTCGCTGGTCAGCGCCACCTCCACCGCTTCGTCCAACGTGAGCGGCTTCTCCACGGGGGAATTCCACGGCGTGGTCTTCCCGATCGCCTTGTAGCGGGCGTAGTCGTTGCCGCGATTCACGCCGCCGCAGAAGCGATCCTGCCATGCGCCGAAGACACGGAAAGAACTCGTTATGAACGGCTCCGACTTCCAGTTCGGCTCATACTCCCTGCACAACATCGCTGCCTGGACGAGCAAGTGAAGAGCGTCGGGATCATCCGCTGCGCGGGCATCGTAACGCGAGTGCAACGTCTCGAAGGTGTCGCCGGGGCGTTCCAGCGGGGGTGAACTCGCGCGAACTGCGCCTGCGCCTATCGCCATCACGGCCACACCGACGCAGGTCAACGCCAGACGCCGCACCTTCCGCGATTCCTTAATATCCACGGTATTCCCTGCTTGAAGTATGTGAGAGCCGCTTTAGCGGTGAACCCTTTGTCATGCGGCTCAATCCTTGCTAGAGCTCGAAGCAATACGGCGAGCGCGCTCGTCGAGTATGCGTTGCTGGATGCGGGCGATGATCGCGATCTCGTCAGGGGCGAATTCAGTCGCCCACATGTCGTCGACACTTTCACCCACCCGGCAGCCCAAAGCAGGCGGTCTCACGCACAGCCACATGGTCAGCAGGTCGTTCGGGCCGCATCCGCCAAGTTGCGAACATTGAAGGCCCTCCAGCGCGACCTGCTGGTAGCGCGGTAGTCGCGCAGCGTGCGCCGTGCCCTCGACATCCTCCGCGCCCAAGGCCCACCGACCCAGACCGGGCAGGTCGACCAGATCGCCTGCAAGGGACATGTCTTCCGGCGAATCCGAACTGAAAACTGCCTCGAAGACGAGACGGTTTCCATCATCGTCGTCCTTGTCGTTCCAGTCTTCATGGCGCGTCTTAAATGATTCGAGAGTCATCGCGGCATAGGCGTGGAATTCGTTGGCGGTCGTGCGTCCATGGCAGAACCACTCCTTCCACGCAAGGAAAGTGCGGCCGGATTCCGTCCTGGAGTTCGTACGCCAATCCGGCTTGACTGGTGTGCTGCACGACCCTGCGGCGTTCAGCATGACGAACAAGGCCCGGTCGTCATACGTCACCCGTTCTGCCAGACGACGCTCGATGGCGGAAAAGTCGTCGCCGGGAATCAGATAGCCGTCCGGATTGATGCTTCCGGACGACGCATGCCCGCGAGCCGACAGAGGGGCGACGTGCCGTCGCGCCGACACTATGGGCCTCTTCGCCTCGCCGCTTCCACGCCGCGAATCGACGACCGGAGCGAGGGCTCCACGAACAGGATCTGCGACGGCCTGCCCTGCCAGGCGGAACACGATGGCAAGGCATACGAAGCACAGCGCCAGAAGCCACGGCAAGGCGCTTCGTTTTCCGTTTGATATGTTGACGTTCCCCACTCCATATCCCTGGATTTGCCGTCGTCAACGGCCGATGCGGAAAGCGTAGCGGATGGCTGTGTCGCATGCAGCATGTTTGCGGGCTGCTATCCTCCAGCTCCCGGCAGGAGCCGGAGGAAGCCAAGGGGATACTGAGCAATGATTGCCCGTCGTACCGTCCTGCTGTCTGCCGCGATCACCGCCGCACTCGGCCTCGCCGCCTGCCACAAGAAAGACGAATCACCCACCGCCGATCCCAAGGCCGTCGCCGCCGCGCAGGCCGCGATCGCCGCGCCCGCCTGGTTGCGCCAGCACCTGCCCGCGCAAGCCGTGGCTTACCTGCGCCTGCCGTCGCCCTGGGCCGTGATCGGTGGTGTGCCGAATGGCCGTCCGCTCGATGCCGCCCTCTCCGTGAAGGCGAATCTCGATGCCGTGGCGAAGCTGCGCGAGACCATCGCGAAGGACAAGGTCCTCGCCGATGCCAAGATCGGTCCGGCACTCAATCTCCTGTTGGGCGATCTTCGTTCGCCGCTCGAGATCGTCCTGATCGATCCGCTGGGCATTCCCTCGCCGACCTCGCGCGTCGTCGCGACGGGCAGCTTCTCGTTCGATTCCATCGCCGCGTTCAATGCGCGTCTCGCCTCGCTTAATGCGCCGCTGCTGGTCGCGCCCCTGGATGCCCAGGGCAACGGCAAGCTGGCCTCGGGCGGCAGTGTTCGCTACGTCGTCGCCGACCATCGCTTGTGGGTCACCCAGTCGATGCAGCAACCCAGCGACGAGCACACCATCGACGAGCTGGTCGCCACGCTCGCCAAGTCCTCGGCCGCCACCGCGCCGGCGACGCTCGGCCCGCTCGAAGCCCACATCGACACCTCGGGTGAAGGCTTGTTCGGCTGGGCGACCATTCGCGGTATCGGCGCCGTCGCCGCCAACCAGGCCGGCGAATCCCCCTTGGGCAAGCTGCCGACGGATTTCGCCTCCAAGGCCGATGCGTTCGCCTTCGGCAGCGGCACCGCGGACGGTCGGGGCCAGTTCCGCATGGTGGTGCATGCCCCACAGGCTCGCGTCCTGCAGTACGCGGCGCCGCACTCGTTCGCACCGACAGTGAAGAGCGCAGGTCAGCCGCGCTGGGCGATGACCTTCGCGCTGCCCAGCGCCGAGGGTTACAAGGCCTTCGAGGACAACCTCAATCTGGACTTCGGCGCCGAACGCGCGAAGACCATCCGCGACGGCCTGAGCAGGATGCGGGACAAATATGGCTTCGACGTCGCCGACTACACGAAGTGGATGGGCCCGGAGTCGATCGTCTTTGCCGACGACGCCGGCCAGTTCGTCGCCATCCGTGCGCGCGACCTGAAAGCCTGGCACGCGCGTATCGACGAGATGACCAAGGCGGGACGCTGGCGCAGCGGCGAGACGACCGTCGACGACGCGAAGGTGCACTGGCTGTTCATGCCGGGCGCGCCGTACGAGCCGGCGGCCGACCATCCCGAGCAGCAGGCCCTCGTGCCCTTCATGAACCTGATGCAGCGCTTCGGCAGCCGCCTCTACTGGGTCGAGGAAGGTGACTGGATCATCCTGGCCAAGGTGCCCCAAGCCCTGGCCGATCGTGCGGCAGCCAAGCTGGACACCTCGCTGGACGACTGGTTTCGCGGCCGGGCCTATCCTGGCTCACACGTGCTGATGGGTTACACGGCCAATAGCCGCGACGCCCAGCGCGATGCTTATTACACCTATATCGGGATCCTGCAGATGATGGGTGGCATGGCCGGGGCCGACCTGGATATCACCAGCCTTCCTGCCGCCCATACGCTCGGCCTGCCCGAGAAGGGCGTGGTCGGCGCGGCGATCGAAGCGGATGCGGATACGTTCGCCATCTCCTTCACCTACGAACAGAGTCCGGCGGAACTGGTCGGCCAGATGGGCTCGGCGGGCGCCGTGGCGACGGCGGCTATCCTTGCGGCGATTGCCGTGCCGCAGTACCAGCAATACATGTTGCGTAGCCAGGTGTCGGGGGCGCTCGCCGCCGCCGACCCGGTCAAGCTAGCTGTCGCCGGGCGTCGCCTGGCTACGGGCAAGTTCCCGGCGAACAACGCGGCGGCCGGCCTCGGCACCGCGGAATCGCTGGGCAACGACTACGCCGGCTCGGTCGAGGTCGGCCAGGGTGGCGAGATCGTGGTCACGATGGATGCCACCCCGCCGCACAAGACGGACGCGAAGCTGGATTCGGGGCAGATCATCCTGACACCGAAGCTGGACGGAAAGACCATCACCTGGACCTGCTCGGGCGAGGGCATCGACCCGAAGAACATGCCGGCCACCTGTCGGGATGAGCCCGCCCAGCTCTGATGACGACCGCGACGCCCCTCAGCCGGGGGGCGTCGCCAAGCGGCGTGCGCGCTCGTCCCGGATACGCTGCTCGATGGCGAGCACGATGTCGATCTCTGCCGGCGAGAGCTGCTCGTTCCACATGTCGTAGACGCCCTGTCCGGGCGCGCAGGTGTAACCGTCGCTCGCCAGGCAGATCATGGCCGAACGCATGCCGCCAGGCTCGCAGCCACCCGTCGTCGCACACTGCATGTCGTCGAGAGCCACGTGCTGGTACTTGTGCAGGTCGGCCTCGTACGCCGAGCCTTGAACGAGATCCCGACCCAGGTCCCAGTGGCCCGTCGCGTCTCGCGGAAGGAGAACACTGGCCATGTCCGTGACCTCGACGTCGTCGGAAGACGTCACGGCATCGAAGATCTCGTCCACCGAGCGAGGGCCGGTCACCGCCCATCCGGGATAACGCCGGTCGAAGGCAACCCTGCCCCGCTGGTTGATGCTGTCCAGCTCGGCCTGCGATACGGTCCGCGTGCAGAACGATGCCTTCCAGGCGGCGTAGGCCATGGCTCGCGGGTTGTTTGTACGGCTCTGCCAACCCGGCTCCACAGCGTGTCGGCAGACCGCAGCGGCCTGGCGCATGAGGAGGGTCGCGGCGACGTCCCCCTCTCCGGACAGGGGACCCAATCGCGCGAAAAGCGCCTCGACGGTGCGATCGTCGCCTGCTCCGAGGAGGGGCTGCATCGCGGCGGGGGGCTTTCGACCGAGGCCTCGCTCAGTGGCATGTCGGGTGCCCGGCGGCGCCGTATCCACGCGAACCGATGCGGGCGCCACGGGCGACGTCGAGGGCCTGGCGTGGCCAGAATGACCACCGGTCACCGCGAAAACGAGAGCGAGCGAAAGCAGTAACCCCACCGTCCACCCGATCGCCCTTGGCGTCGGACGCCCTGTCAACCGCTTTTCCATGCCCGGCCCCTTTTCCATGGGCGGCAGCTTAGCGCCTCGCCGGCCGCCGTAAAACGGCCCTTTTTCCTGCTTTCGGATGGATTTCGATGCATCGGGCGGGCTTCCTGACGGACTCTCCGCCCCCGTCATGCGAAAGTCGCTCTTTTCCTTTATAATCGGCGGCTTCCCAAACCAAAGAGGCGATCCGGCTTTACGCCGGCGCATACCGCATGTCGATCGAATTCCTGCGCAATATCGCCATCGTCGCTCACGTCGACCATGGTAAGACCACCCTCGTCGACCAGCTTCTGAAGCAGTCCGGCACGCTCAATGAGCGCACCGTGCTCGCCGAGCGCGTCATGGATTCGAACGACCAGGAAAAGGAGCGTGGCATCACGATCCTGGCCAAGAACACGGCCATCACCTGGGAAGACAAGAAGACGGGTGCGAAGAACCGCATCAACATCGTCGACACCCCGGGACATGCTGACTTCGGTGGCGAAGTCGAGCGCGTGCTGTCCATGGTCGACACCGTGCTGATCCTGGTCGACGCGATGGACGGCCCGATGCCGCAGACGCGCTTCGTGACCCAGAAGGCGTTCGCGATGGGCTTCAAGCCGATCGTCGTCGTCAACAAGGTCGACCGCCCCGCCGCCCGTACGGAGTGGGTCGTCGAGCAGGTCTGGGATCTGTTCGCCAAGCTCGGTGCCACCGACGAGCAGATGGACTTCCCGATCGTCTACGCTTCGGCGCTCAACGGCTATGCCTCGCTCGACGAGAACGCGCGCGAAGGCGACATGACCCCGCTGTACGAAGCGATCATGCAGCACGCGCCGAAGCCGGACGTCGATCCGGACGGCCCCTTCCAGATGCGCATCAGCCAGCTGGACTACAACAATTTCGTCGGCGTCATCGGCATCGGCCGCGTGCAGCGCGGCACCCTGAAGAAGGGCATGCAGGTTGCCGTGATCGACCGTGAAGGCAAGAAGCGCCAGGGCAAGGTCGCCCAGGTGCTCGGCTTCCTCGGTCTCGAGCGCATCGAGCAGGAAAGCGCCGAAGCGGGCGACATCGTCGCCATCTCGGGTATCGCGGACCTGACCATTTCGGACACGCTGACCTCGCCGGACACGCCGGAAGCACTGCCGGCGCTGAGCGTCGACGAGCCGATGATCAGCATGACCTTCCAGGTCAACAACTCGCCGTTCGTCGGCAGCAAGGATCTTTCGGGCGGCAAGTTCCTCACCAGCCGTCAGCTGCGTGAGCGCCTCGACCGCGAGAAGGTGCACAACGTCGCCCTCCGCGTCGAAGACGGCTCCGACGCCGACAAGTTCCTGGTCTCGGGCCGCGGCGAACTGCACCTCTCGGTGCTGATCGAGAACATGCGTCGCGAAGGCTACGAGCTGGCCGTGTCGCGTCCGGAAGTCATCCTCAAGGAAATCGACGGCCAGAAGATGGAGCCGATCGAGGAACTGGTGATCGACATCGAAGAGATCCATCAGGGCGGCGTCATGGAGCGCCTCGGCATCCGCAAGGGCGACCTGAAGAACATGGTGTCGGACGGTAACGGTCGCGTGCGTCTCGAGTATGAGATCCCGGCCCGCGGCCTGATCGGCTTCCAGAACCAGTTCAAGACCCTGACCCAGGGCTCGGGCCTGCTGTTCCACGTGTTCAAGCACTACGGTCCGTACACCCCGGCCCCGATCGCCAAGCGCCAGAACGGCGTCATGATCGCGAACGCTGGCGGCAACACCCCGGCCTACTCGCTCGGACCCCTCCAGGAACGCGGCAAGCTGTTCGCCGCCGAAGGCGACGCCGTGTATGAAGGCCAGCTCATCGGCATTCACGCGAAGGACAACGACCTCACCGTCAACGCCATCAAGCCGAAGCCGCTGACCAACATGCGCGCCTCCGGTAAGGACGATGCGATCCAGCTGACCCCGGCACTCAAGTTCACGCTGGAGCAGGCCCTGGACTTCATCGACGATGACGAGCTGGTCGAAGTCACGCCGAAGGAAATCCGCATGCGCAAGAAGCACCTGACCGAAGGCGATCGCAAGAAGTCTTCGCGCGGCGCTTAATCGATAGCGTTCGATGCTAGCGAAAGGCCCGGCTTACGCCGGGCCTTTTTTTGTGAGCCACTTTCGAGGAATCGTGACTGTGGGAGCCGCTTCAGCGGCGATGGGTGCTCGCCTCAACCGGCCCGCTGCCGCGGGATCGCCGATGAATCGGCTCCCACAATCGCCGATGAATCGACTCCCACAGGGCTCTCGAACTCGCCGCGGACGCGCGGCAGGAAGCCGGCGAACTCACGCTGCACGAAGGCAATCAGACCCTCGCGTACCTTGCAGCGAAGATCCCAGGACTTGCTCGAATTGGACGAGCTGACCAGCGCGCGCAACTGCATGGCCTTGTCGTTGGTATCGACCACCTGTAACACGCACACACGGCCGTCCCATTCCGGGGCCTGCTTGCAGAGGCGCTCCAGTTCCGTACGCAAGGGACCCAGTGGTAGCCCATAGTCGAACCACAACATGGCCGAACCAAGCACCTGCGAGTTCGTGCGCGTCCAGTTCTGGAACGGGTTCTCGATGAAGTACTGCAAGGGCACCACGAGGCGGCGCTCATCCCAGATGCGCACGACGACATAGGTGCTGGTGATTTCCTCGATCTTGCCCCACTCGCCTTCGATCACGACGACATCGTCGAGCCGGATCGGCTGGGTCAATGCGATCTGCAGACCGGCGATGAGGTTGCCGAGCACGGGCTTCGCCGCGAGACCCACGGCCAGGCCAGCGAGCCCGGCCGACGCCAGCAGGCTGGCACCGAACTGGCGCACGGTGGGGAACGTCATCAGCGCCACGCCGATGCCCAGTACCACGGCCACCACGCTGCCGGTGCGACTGAGCACGCGCGCCTGCGTCTGCACGCGGCGCGCACGGAGGTTGTCTTCGCGGTCGATCGGGTTGAAGCGGGATACGGTCGCGTCGAGCGCGCCGATGCAGCGGACGATGAACCATGTGCAGGCGACGATCAGCCCGAGGCTGACGACGTGCTCCAGGCCATCGATGAGGCTGGCCGGCTCGTCGGGCGACGCCCTGAAGGCGATCAGCAGCATGGCAAGGGGAACGATGGCTTCCATCGGGGCATTCGCCCGGGCGATCATGCTCGCCCCGGCAGGATGCGTGATCGCGAAGCGGCGCAGGAAAAATTTCGTCACGCGACGAAGGACACCCGCGACGGCCAGCGCGATCACGACGATCAACGCAAAACGCGTCCACGGATGCGCAAGATCTGGCATCCAGTTGGAAGGATTCATGGTTTCCAGCCTAGCGGCCGGTATGTCCACATAATGTTGTGGTGCAGCAAGAGCGAGGTAAAGTGCCGGCATGTCCACCCCGATCATCGTTTCCTGGAGCGGCGGCAAAGACTGCCTGATGACGCTCGGACGCCTGCGTGCCGATCCTTCCTGGCGCGTCGTTGGCCTGCTGACCACGGTGACCGCCAACCACGACCGCATCGCCATGCATGGCGTGCGCCGAACCGTCCTCGCGGCGCAGGCGGCCTCGCTGGGGCTCCCGGTAGTCGAGGCCGTCCTCACGTGGCCCAGCCACAACGACGCCTATGAGGAGGCCTTTGCGAGGGCCCTCGACACGGCACGGCAGCGCTGGCCCACCCTCGCCCACATCGCCTTCGGCGACCTGTTCCTTGCCGACGTGCGTGCGTATCGCGAAGCGCAGCTCGCGCGTATCGGCGGATGGACCGGCGTCTATCCCCTTTGGGGCGAGGACACCGCAACACTGGGACGTCGCTTCGTTGCGGACGGACACCGGGCGGCGCTCTGCTGCGTGGACACGACGCAACTCGACGCCAGCTTCTGCGGCCGCGACTACGATCAGGCACTGCTCGATGCGCTGCCTTCGTCCGTCGATCCCTGCGGAGAAAACGGCGAGTTCCATACGCTCAGCTACGGCGGGCCGCTGTTCGCGCACGACATGCGCATCGTCCGTGGCGAATCGGTACTTCGCGACGAACGCTTCCAGTACACCGATTTTCTCCTCGATGACTGAGTCCTTCGTCCTGCCCGATGTGCTCGAGCCAGGCCTGTCGCTGGTCTTTTGCGGAACGGCCGCAGGCACGCGTTCCGCGCAGGATCGTGCGTACTACGCGCACCCGGGCAACATGTTCTGGCGCACGGTGTACGCGGTTGGCCTGACACCTCGCCTCCTCGCGCCCGCTGAGTTTGCACGGATGCCGGCCTATGGACTCGGCCTCACGGACCTTTCCAAGTTCCACTACGGCAACGACAACGAACTGCCGGTGGGTGCCTTCGATGTGGCCGCGTTACGCAGCAAGATAGAAACGTTCGCCCCCCGCGTGCTCGCCTTCACCAGCAAGCATGCCGGCACGTCCGCGCTTGGAAAATCCCTCACGTATGGCTTGCAGCCGGCGAGGTGGGGCCGAACGCAGCTGTTCGTTCTCCCCTCCCCCTCCGGCCAGGCACGACGCTCATGGAACGCCGGCATCTGGCAGGAGCTCGCCGATCTCGTGCGGACTCAGCCGCCCGGAATCGAGCGGTAGGCACGCACATCGTTCGGTGACACCGACGGGGCCTTGTTCGACCACGCCTGGCGTATGTACGTCACGACCGCAGCCGCGTCGTCATCGGACAAGGTCTGCGAGAACGGCGGCATCGAATACGGACGCGGATTGGCGACTGTTCCCGGTGCGAAGCCACCCGACAGGACGATGCGAATGGCGTTGATACCGGTCGGCTCGACGACGGACGAATTGCCATCCAGCGGCGGATAGGCCGTGCCTTTGCCGCGCCCATCGGCTGCATGACAGCCGGCGCATTGCTCGGCATAGACCTTCTGCCCCGCCTTGGCAAGATCGGCGGCATCTGCCGCGGATTCGCGCTGGCGGGGCACTCCGCGCTCGGGTAACGACTTCAGGTAGGTGGCCATCGCGGCGAGATCGGCATCGTCGAGGTGCTGCGTGCTCCGGATCACGACATCGGCCATGGGGCCAAAGGCCGTGCCCTTGCGCGAGCGGCCGGTCTTCAACAGCGCGACGACATCGGCCTCGGTCCAGCCGCTCAGGCCGCCGTTCGGGCCCATGGACAGGTCGGGCGCGTACCAGTTCTGCACAGGTACGAGGCCGCCGGCGAGGAAGGGCTCGGTGACCATCGCACCGAAGGTGTTGCGCGGCGCGTGGCATTCGTTGCAATGCCCCAGGCCTTGCACGAGATACGCACCGCGGTTCCACGCGGCCGACTGTTTCGGATCGGGCGCGTACTCACCCTCGTCGAAGTAGAGCAGCCGCCAGGAGCCCATGAGCGAGCGCATGCTGTACGGCCAGCGCAAGGCGGGCTCGGTGTGGGCGAGCTTCACCGGCGGAAGGGTCTTCAGGTAAGCGAAGATCGCATCGGTGTCCGCGCGCGTGACCTTCGTGTACGAGGTGAAGGGAAACGCCGGGTAGAGCGATGTGCCGTCGTGCCCTTTCCCCGCATGCATCGCACGGTAAAAATCCTCGGCCGTCCAGCCGCCCAGGCCCGTTTCATGATCGGGTGTGAGGTTGGGTGCAGTGATCGCGCCGAACGGCGTCGGCACGACGTGACCACCCGCGAACGCCGCGCCGTTACGTGCGGTATGGCAGGAATCGCAATCGCCAGCGACCGTGAGGTAATGGCCGCGCGCGACGAGGTCGTCGGCGCTGGCCGAGCAGGCGGCACTGACCAGGGCGAGTGCGACAAGGAGACGGGTGAAGACACTCATGTCCCGGCTCCCAGTACGCCGCAACGCAGCGGCGGCGAAACGCTTCCCGCCGGCTCCGCATGCGCATCGGCGGGCACCGGGCGTTGGGCCAGCCATGCCGAGACAGCGCTGATATCCGCATCGCTCAGGCGACTGACGATGGTCTTCATGCAGTCCGGTGCCACCGTGTTCCGTGTGTTCGTGCGCCATGAACCCAACTGGGCGCTGATGTAGTCGTAAGGCAGGCCGACAAGCCCGGGGATGTCCGGTTGCACGCCGGTGAGGTTCGGGCCGTGACAGGCCATGCAGGGGGGAATGCCGCGCGCGGTATCGCCCTTGGTGACCAGCTGCTCACCCCGCGCCATGGCCGCCGGCGACGTCGCCGGGACGTCGTGCAAGGTGTAAGGGACGTTCTGAGCCGAGAAGTACTCCGCGATCTCGCGCATGTAGTCGTCGGTAAGCGGGCCGACGGTGTATTCCATGATCGGGTAGTGTCGCAGGCCGCGCTGGAAGTCCCGCATCTGCCGATGCAGGTAGCCCGCTGGCTTGCCGGCCAGGCGCGGATTGAAGCCGTTGCTGCCGCCTTCGCCGTGCTCGCCGTGGCAACTGGTGCAGGCCGCGATGCGCTGGACCAGGGTGTCGGGTACCGGAGGCGTGTCGGCCGCCATGGCCTGCATGGCGAAGAACGCGGCGACCGTGACGGCCAGCCGGCGAAAAAGACGACGCATGTGGCACTCCCTGGCGATCCATTGGCTAGGCCCATGCAGTATAGCCACGCACGGGTATGCGGTAGATTGCATGCAGTCGCCACACCGTAGCCAGGGGGAAAAGACATATGCAGCATGTATGGATCAGGCCGGCCGCACTGACGCTGGCCCTTGCCGTCTCGTTGTCCACCGGCGCCGCGCAGGCGCGCGACGCGAACCAGGACGATGCCTTCGCGTCGATCGCCACCGTTCGCCAGGCCTATGCCTCGGGAGCGCTGACGCCCGAAGGGCTCACTGCCCTCTTCCTCTCGCGCATCGCGACGATCGACAAGGCGGGGCCGACGGTCAACGCCGTGCTCGAAACCAATCCCGATGCCTTGGACATCGCGCGTAAGTCGGGCAAGACCGGCCCACTCGCCGGCATTCCCATCCTGCTCAAGGACAACATCGACACCGGCGACCGCATGCAGACCACGGCCGGATCCCTCGCCTTGGCGGGCAAGCCGGCACCGCACGATTCGGCGGTCGCGGCAAAGCTGCGAAAGGCGGGCGCCATCATCCTCGGCAAGACCAACCTCAGCGAGTGGGCCAACATGCGTAGCAACCACGCCACCAGTGGCTGGACGGGACGCGGCGGGCTCACGGTCAATCCTTACGTGCTCGACCGCAACGCCTGCGGTTCGAGCGCCGGCTCGGGTTCCGCGGTCGCCGCCGGCCTGGCCACCGTGGCGATTGGCAGCGAGACCGATGGCTCGATCATCTGCCCGGCGTCGATGACCGGTCTGGTCGGGATCAAGCCTACCGTCGGGCTGGTCAGCCGCACGGGCATCATCCCCATCTCGCACAGCCAGGACACGGCCGGTCCGATGGCGCGCAGCGTCGCCGATGCGGCCACGGTGCTCAGCGCGATCGCCGGCAGCGATCCGCGCGATCCCGCCACGAAGGACGCCGACAAGCACGCCACTGACTATACGAAGTTCCTCGACCCGAACGCGCTGCGCGGCAAGCATATCGGTGTCGTGCGCGAACTGGCCGGCATCGAACCGAATGCGGATCGCGCCCTGGAGAAAACGATCGCCATCCTCAAGGCGCAGGGTGCGACCGTCGTCGACCCGGTCGAGATTCCGCACCTGAAGGAACTGAGCGAACACGAGCTCGACGTGCTGCTGTACGAATTCAAGCACGACATCAACGCCTACCTTGCCACCCGCCCGGACCAGCCGATGAAGACGCTGGCCGATCTCATCGCTTTCAACGATCGCGAGGCAGCGAGAGAGATGCCGTGGTTCGGCCAGGAGCTGTTCTTGCAGGCACAGGCCAAGGCCGACCTAAGCGACCCGACCTACCTTCAGATCCGCGACCGCAACCAACGCCTCGCCGGCCCCGAGGGGATCGACGCGGCGCTGGCGAAGGATCATCTCGACGCCCTGCTCGCTCCCAGCTGGGGACCGGCGTTCGTCAACGATCTCGTGCTCGGCGATCATGTCGTCAGCGGTGATCCGACCGTCGGCGGCGTGTCGGCACCGGCGGCGATCTCGGGCTATCCGTCGATCACCCTGCCCGTCGACTTCGCCCATGAGTTGCCGGTGGGCGTGGTGTTCTTTAGTGCGAAGTGGAGCGAACCTACGTTGATCGCAATCGCGTATGGTGTCGAGCAAAAAGCCAACGCCTACCGGCGACCGCGGTTCCTGCCGACCTTGCCGATTCGCTGACATGGAAGGGCCCGCATTGCTGCGGGCCCTTCGTGACTTTTTGTGGGAGCCGCTTCAGCGGCGATGGGGCGCTTGCCACAACCTGGCCCGCTGCCGCGGGATCGCCGATGAATCGGCTCCCACAGGTGAATCGGCTCCTACAGGGGGCTGACTAGGCCTTGTTGGCGAACTCGCGGACGATCGGGGCGAGCTTCGGGTCTTCCAGGGCCATGGCCATCGTGGCGCGCACGAGGCCGGCCTTGTTGCCGCAATCGAAGCGCGTGCCTTCGAAGCGATAGGCAAGCACCTTGCCCTTGGCCTTCAACAGGTCTTCGATGGCGTCGGTCAGCTGGATCTCGCCACCGGCGCCTTCGCGCGTGTTGCGCAGGTATTCGAAGATGTTGCCGGGCAGGACGTAGCGACCGACCACGGCGAGCGTCGACGGCGCGTCGGCCGGCTTCGGCTTCTCGACCATGTGCTTGATCACGGTGGAGCGGTCGTCCACCTGCTCGGTCGCATCGACGATGCCGTACTTGTCGGTGTCCTTCTCCGGCACCTCTTCCACCGCGATGACGCCGGCGTCGTATTTGTCGGCCACTTCAGCCATCTGGCGCAGCGCGCCCTTGCCCTTGTTCCAGATCAGGTCGTCCGGAAGCATGACGCCGAAGCGCTCGTCGCCGATCACCGGCGCGGCGCGCAGGACGGCGTCGCCCAGGCCGAGTGCCTCCGGCTGGGTGACGAAGACGCAACGCACGTGACGCGGAAGGATGCCGCGCAGGATCGACAGCAGCTCTTCCTTGTTCTTCTCGGCCAGCTTCTCTTCGAGCTCGTACGCCTTGTCGAAGTAATCCGCGATGGCGTGCTTGTAACGGTTGGTGACGAACACCAGCGTGTCGGCACCCGCGTCGACGGCCTCGTCCACGGCGTACTGGATGAGCGGACGATCGAGCACGGGCAGCATTTCCTTCGCTACTACCTTGGTCGCCGGGAGGAAGCGCGTACCGAGGCCAGCGACGGGAAATACGACCTTGCGCAGGGGTTGGGTCATGATGCGATGTCTCCGTTTTCGTTTCGGCGAAGCGGCACGACGTTGTCGGCCTGCGCGTCGCTCCAGCGGAACGAAGGCAGCAGTTGCGACACGCAGCGACGCAGGGTCTCTTCATCGAACGTGGCCGCGGCCTCTTCGGCGCGAGCCAGCTGGGTCTGCAGCATCTCCCACGACACCTGGCGATGTTGCGCCTGGAAGATCTTGGCGTGGGTGGTGCTCGTGTAGTTTTCCAACGGGTGGAACAGTTCCTCGAACAGCTTCTCGCCCGAGCGCAGGCCGGTATAGACGATCTGGATGTCGGAGCCGGGACGCTTGCCGGCCAGACGGATCATCTGTTCGGCGAGGTCGCGGATCTTGACCGGATCGCCCATGTCGAGCGCAAAGATCTCGCCCCCCTTGCCCAGGCTCGCCGCCTGCAGGATCAACTGGCAGGCTTCGGGAATGGTCATGAAGTAACGCGAAATCTCCGGATGGGTGATCGTCAATGGTCCACCCTGGCGAATCTGCCGGCGGAACAAGGGGACCACCGAACCGGCGGAGTCGAGCACGTTACCGAAACGAACGGTGATGAAACGTGTAGGCGTGTGTGCCGCGAGGTTCTGGCACCAGATTTCCGCCATGCGCTTGCAGGCGCCCATGACCGAGGTCGGGTTCACGGCCTTGTCGGTGGAAATCAGCACGAAGGATTCGACGCCACAACGAACGGCGGCATTGGCGACCACCCGCGTGCCCATGACGTTGTTGCGGAAGGCTTCACGCAACTGGCCCTGGAGCATCGGCACGTGCTTGTACGCGGATGCGTGGAAGACGATCTGCGGCTGGGTCTCTTCAAACAGGCGGTTGATCGCCACCGTCTCGCGCGCATCGGCGAGCACCCCGTTGAAAATCAGCTCCGGGTAGGCCGACGTCAGCTCCTGGCCGATGCGGTAGAGGTTGTACTCGGACATCTCGACCACGGTCAGCGAGCTGGCGCCCAGGCGCGCGACCTGTCGGCAGAGCTCCGAGCCGATCGACCCGCCGCCGCCGGTCACCAGGACGCGACGACCACTGATGTTCTCGCGGATGGCGGTCCAGTCGAGTTCCACGGCATCGCGGCCGAGAAGATCCTCGATCGCCACTTCCTTGATCTCGTTGAACTGGGCGCGCCCGGCGACGACGTCTTCCAGGCGCGGCACGGTACGGAACGGCAGGCCCGTGCTCTCGCAGAAGGCGACGATGCGGCGCATCTGCGCGGTCGTGGCACCGGGCACGGCGATGAGCAGCATCTGCACGGCCACGGCCTTGGACAGCTCGGCCAGCTGATCCACCGTGCCGAGCACGGGGATGCCGCCGATCTGCGCACCACGCAGGGCCATGTTGTCGTCGACGAAACCGATGACGCTGTAACGGCTGTCGCGACGTAGATCGCGCGAGAGCGCCTCACCGGCGCGATCCGCGCCGACGATCAGGACCCGCTTGGTCGGTGCCGACTGGAACAGGTCGATCCGGCTGTCCTTCCAGAACCGGTAGCTCAGGCGCGGCAGGCCCAGCAGGACGACGAGCACGACGGGATAGACCAGGAGCACCGAGCGAGGCACGCCGTCGAGGCGCGCATACATGACCATGGCCAGGCCGATGATCAGCGCGCCGATCACCGTCGCGCGGATGATGTTCCACAGGTCGGGAAGGCTGGCGAATCGCCACACGCCCTTATAGAGACCGGTCCAGTTGAACACCGCGCCCTGGACCAGCAGGACGATCGGGAATTCCATCGGCAGGTAGGTCACCGGCGCCAGATCGGGCATGAGGGCGTAGCGCAGCGTCTTGGCGATCCACCACGCGAGAGCCGCCATGGCAAGGTCGTGCGCGACGACCGCCGTACGTGGATGGATGATGCCTATGAACTTACGCAGAAACATGTCGCTCCCTTCGACGCAAGCCATGCTGCTTGCCAGTACGCCAGACCACCGCTCCCAGCAGGTAGGTTGCCCCGAAACACACGGGCGCAGCCGCCGGCCAGCGGAACGCGATCCATGCGACAGGAACGCAGATGAGTACGTTCCATGCGAAGTAGCCCAGGGCTACCTTTCGGTGTGATGCGCCCCGCCGAACGAGCCACTGGTACAGGTGCTCGCGGTGCGGAGTGTACCAGCGCGCACCGCGCAGCATTCGCACGAGCAGTGTCAAGGTCGCGTCGACAACGAAGGCTGACGAGAGTATCAGCGCCGGCCACAGCAAATTCGTACGAAATGCCCACAACATCGCGGACAGGGCGAAAACGATCAGGCCGACCGTAGCACTGCCCACGTCGCCCATGAAGATCTTCGCCGGCGAGCGGTTGAAGCACCAGAAACCGGTGGCCGCACCCAGGATGGCCAGCCCCGCGCCGGCAAGGGCCGGGCTGCCGGCCGACCAGGCCAGGGCGGCATAGGCTACGCCGAAAAACATGGCCTGCTGGGCCGCCAGGCCGTCGATGCCGTCCATGAAGTTGTGCAGGTTGATGCACCAGACGCCGGCCAGGAGGAGCGGCACGGCCCACCACAAGGACGACGTGCGCGTCGCTACCGCGAGGCACAACAGGAAGGTGGCGGCCAACTGGATCAGCAGGCGCGGCCGGATCGGCAGGGAACCGTGATCGTCCAGCCAGCCGATCGCCGCCACGGCGATGACCGCGAGGCTGAAGGCGGCAGTGATCGCAGGACCCGGTGAGACCGGCAGGAACAACAGGCTGAAAGGTGCCGCCAGCAGCACGCCAAGCACGATCCCTATGCCGCCACCCCGCGGCGTCGGCATGCTGTGCGAGCGACGGTGTCCCGGCGCGTCCAGCATGCCGCGGCGATGGGCATAGGCAATCGCGATACGCACGCTTACATACGAAACGACGAAAGCCAGGACCGCGCTACCGACGATCGTTGCCAGGGAGTTCGCAAGCACGGGCGTCATTCGTTGGCGACGCCGTGGATCGGCCGCACCGTGCCCCAGTTCTTGCAGCTCGGGCACTGCCAGTGGTGGGCCTTGGCGCCAAACCCGCAGCGACTGCAGCGGTACATGGCCTGCCCTTCGAGCAACTTGCGTGTCAGGTCGCGCAGGATGAGGTAGTTCTCACGCGCCTCGCCCGACACCTTGTCCATCGTGGCATCGATCAGCGCCATCAGGCCGCGAACCGACGGCCGCTTGCGCAACTGACCGGTGAGGAAATCGATGGCCGTGCGTTCGCCGTCCCTGCCCTCGTAGAGCCGGGTCAGGGCCAGTACCGGCGAGATGCCGTGGTAACGCTCCATGATGTCGCGCAGGAACGCCTCGGCGCGATCCATCTGTTGCGAACGCGCGTAGCAGTTCAGCAGCGGCGGGAGGATTTCCGGGACGAAGGCGATGTCGGCAGCGATCGCCGATTCATAGGATTCGACCGCGGCCGCCATGTCGTCGTCTTCGAACGACAGGCGCCCGGCGATCATGTGCGCCCGAACGCAGGCCTGCTGGCAGGCGAAAGCCTCGCGCACATACTCGCGCGCTTCGGTGCGGGCACCATGCTGACGGGACTGCTCGGCCAGCTCGCAATAGAACTGCGCGATCATCGCGGACTCGTCCTCGCTGGTCATCGCCTCGAGACGTCGTGCGTGATCGATGGCCTTATGCCATTCGCGCTCGTGCTGGTAGATCGAAATAAGGTGACGCAGGGCGGACGGCGCCAGCGCGTCCATCGCCACGAGGTCGGAGAAGAGGGTCTCCGCGCGGTCCAGCAGACCGGCACGCATATAGTCTTCGCCCAGCTCGAGCAAAGCGACGGTCTTCATTTCCTCGGACAAGCCCTGGCGCGAAACCAGGTGCTGGTGCAACCGGATCGCGCGATCGACTTCGCCGCGCTTGCGGAACAGATTGCCCAACGCGAGGTGGGTCTCGACGGTATCCCGGTTGTATTCGGCCAGGCGCAGGAAGACTTCCAGTGCCTTGTCCTGCTCTTCGTTGAGGAGGTAGTTGAGGCCGCGGAAGTAGTCGGACGAGAGGGCGTTGACCTGCTCGCCGGAACGCCTTGCATGCGTGCGACGGGCCAACCACCAACCGCAGGCGAACGCCGCGGGCGGAACGAGCGCAAGCAACCACCAGATCGGATTCATGCGGTCGTCGCGTTGGCTACCTTGCGATCGCTGCGCTCGCCACGGCGCTTGCGCCGCTGGGCGATGGAGGTGCCGAGCCAGGCGGTGATGCCGCCGAGAACCCAGCCCACCAGGACCGCCGCGAGCATCGCCCCACCCTTGGGCAGGGACAGTCGGGCAAAGCCGAGATCGAACGGAACCAGATCGGCATTCAACGCGCCGAAGACGATACCGGCGGCGACGAACAAGAGGAGAAAGAGGATGGCAATGAGGCGCATAGCCGCGACTGTACCCGAATCCTGAATGCGATGGGGCGCACCGGTTGGCGATTCGTACAGGTTCGCCGGTGGGCTGGGGATGCATCCCATGTAGGAGCCGATTCATCGGCGATGGGTGCTTGCCGCGAGCCTGAAGGTTGCATCGACTGGCCCGCTGCCGCGGGATCGCCGATGAATCGGCTCCTACAACGGCAAAAAAAAACGCCGCGTCAGAGCGCGGCGTCTTCCTCGGCGAGGTTTACGCGTTCGCGTAACTCCTTACCAGGTTTGAAATGCGGTACATGCTTGCCCGGCAGGGCAACAGCCTCGCCGGTCTTGGGGTTACGCCCCATGCGCGGTGGACGGAAGTGCAGAGCAAAGCTTCCGAACCCACGGATCTCGATGCGCTCGCCCGTGGAAAGGGCCTGGCTCATTTGTTCGAGCACGCTCTTGACGGCTAGTTCCACATCGCTGAAGGCAAGGTGGGTCTGGCGCCGCGCCAGCGCCTCGATCAATTCCGACTTTGTCATGGGTCCCCTGTTTTTAGCAAAAGCGAGGGGCGGCGAACCGCCCCTCGCCCGACGGTTAGTCGGCCTTGTTCATCTGCTCTTTGAGGAGCGCACCGAGCTTGGTCGTGCCACCAGCAGCCGAGGCGTAGTCAGCCATGGCATCGGCCACGTCTTCCTCGTCCTTGGCGCGGATGGAAAGCTGCAGCTGACGGCCCTTGCGGTCCATGCCGGTGAACTTCGCCTCGACGGCGTCGCCAACCTTCAGGTACTGCGTGGCGTCGTCGACGCGTTCCTTGGCGATGTCGTTCGCACGGATGTAGCCCTCGACACCTTCGCCGAGATCGATCACCGCACCCTTGGCGTCGACTTCGCGGACGGTACCGTTGAGGATCGTGCCGCGCGGATTCGAGGCCATGAACTGACCGAACGGATCCTGCTCCATCTGCTTGATGCCGAGGGAGATGCGCTCACGCTCCGGATCGACCGCGAGAACCACGGCTTCAACTTCGTCGCCCTTCTTGAAGTTGCGAACGAGGTCTTCACCCGAAGCCTGCCACGAGATGTCGGACAGGTGCACGAGACCGTCGATGCCGCCGTCCAGACCGATGAAGATACCGAAATCGGTGATCGACTTGATCTGGCCGGAAACCTTGTCGCCCTTCTTGTGCATGGCGGCGAACGCTTCCCACGGGTTCGAGCGGGTCTGCTTGATACCGAGGGAGATACGACGACGCTCTTCATCCACGTCGAGGACCATGACTTCCGTCTCGTCACCGACCTGAACCACCTTGGCCGGATTGACGTTCTTGTTGGTCCAATCCATTTCCGACACGTGCACGAGGCCTTCGACGCCCGGCTCGATCTCGACGAAGCAACCGTAGTCGGTCACGTTGGAGACCTTGCCGAACAGACGGCTGCCGACCGGGTAGCGGCGGGCGATGGCGACCCACGGGTCGTCGCCGAGCTGCTTGAGGCCGAGCGAAACGCGGTTGCGCTCGCGGTCGTACTTCAGCACGCGGACGTCCAGCTCGTCGCCGACGTTGACGACTTCGGACGGGTGACGCACGCGCTTCCACGCCATGTCGGTGATGTGCAGCAGGCCATCGATGCCGCCGAGGTCGACGAATGCGCCGTAATCGGTCAGGTTCTTGACGACACCCTTCACGACCGCGCCTTCCGTCAGACGCTCGAGCAGCTTCTCGCGCTCTTCCGAGAACTCGGTCTCGACAACCGCGCGGCGGCTGACGACGACGTTGTTGCGCTTGCGATCGAGCTTGATGATCTTGAACTCGAGGTCCTTGCCCTCGAGGTAGACCGGGTCACGGACCGGACGCACGTCGACCAGGGAGCCCGGCAGGAATGCGCGGACGTCCTTGATGTCGACCGTGAAGCCGCCCTTGACCTTGCCGGAGATCTTGCCGGTGATGGTCTCTTCCTTGTCGAACGCCTGCTCGAGGTCGTCCCACACCATCGAACGCTTGGCCTTCTCACGGGAGAGCTTGGTCTCGCCGAAGCCGTCTTCGAGCGCGTCGAGCGCGACCTTGACCTCGTCGCCCACTTCTACTTCCAGCACGCCTGCTTCGTCCCGGAACTGCTCGATGGGGACGATGCCTTCGCTCTTCAGGCCGGCGTTGATCACCACCACGTCGTTGCGGATTTCCACAACGATACCGGTGACGATGGAGCCGGGCTTCAGCTTGGAAATAGCCTGCTGGCTCTGTTCAAACAGTTCGGCAAAACTTTCAGTCATGTTGATTCCAGGGTTATGAAAGGTCGTACCCGGCGCTTGCGTACATTCTTTAACGCGTGCGGACAGGGGACCCACCGGTTGTGGGCACATCGGGCAATCCCGGTTGGGACCGCCCCGTGCCGTTGCCAAGAACCCGCGCACACTGCGCGAGCGTTGTGCCGGATGCGCTTTAAGGGCGCACCACGGCGAATACTTTTGCCACCACCACGTCGATCGGCATGCCGGTGGTATCGATCACCACGGCGCCTACGGCGGGCTTCAACGGGGCGACGGGGCGCGACGCATCCCGCTCGTCGCGCGCCTCGATTTCTCGCTGGAGGCCTGCAAGTGTAACGCTCAGCCCCTTATCCTTCAACTGCTTATAGCGTCTTTTCGCACGCTCGGACGCGCTGGCGGTCAGGAATACCTTATGGGCGGCGTCGGGGAAAATCACCGTACCCATGTCACGTCCATCGGCAACCAGGCCCGGGCCCTTGCGGAAGCCGAGTTGCATGTCCACCAGGGCCTGGCGCACGGAGGGGATCACGGCGATGGCGGACGCGGCAGCGCCGGCCGTCTCGGTCCGGAGCTCGTCGGTGGCGTCGTGGCCGTTGACCAGGATATGCGTCTCACTCTGGTCCGGACTGGCCCGGAAGCGGATCTTCACGGTCTGCGCGCAGCGGGTCACGGCGTCCACGTCGGAGAGATCGATCCCCTCCTCCGCCGCCGCGTAGCCCACGGCGCGATACAGCGCACCGGAATCGAGCAGGTGCCAGCCCAGCTTCTCGGCGACCAGGCGGCTGATGGTGCCCTTGCCGGAGCCCGAGGGCCCGTCGATGGTCAGGACAGGGGCGACAGCCGAATGGGGCATGGGATAGCTCTCTCGCGAAACGAGCATGATATCTCGTCACGACAGGCGAATTGGTCCCATGGACAGCTTTCCTGACCGCGTGCTACAAGCCCCCAACGTTCCAGACCCGCGGGTTACCAGCTCCATGTCCGACGACCTCCAGAGCCAGTTCGAGCAGGCTTCCCTGGAAATAACCCGCCTCGGCCACCGACCGGACAACGACACCCTTTTGCGGATCTACGCGCTCTACAAGCAGGGGTCCGAGGGTGACTTCCATGGCGAAAAGCCCGGATTCTTCGACTTCGTCGGCACGGCGAAGTACGAAGCGTGGGCAAAACTCGCCGGCACGCCGCAGGATTCGGCGAGGCGCCAGTACATCGACCTGGTGCGCTCGCTCAGGGGCTGAGGGACCTCCCCATCGCCTATGAGGCGCCGTGCGACAGCCACGCGGCGACAGGCAACTCGCCCATTAACACGGCGGCGTCCACCGTCCCGCCCTGCAACTCACCCTCCGCCAACAGCCCCGTCCAGCGTCCGCCGGGCAGAACCAGCGTGGTTCCCGCCCAGTGTTCGGCGGGAATCGCCGGCGCGGAGCTACCCGCCAGCCATGGCGCGGTGTGCCGGGCTACCGCGACGACGAGGCGCTGGCCCCGGTGCTCACGGACGAAGGCGAGTATCCGATCGGATGCGGGGCCCTCGACGGCCAGAGGCCGGTAGCTGCCCCGGGCGAAAAGCTCAGGATGCTCCCGCCGGGCCCAGAGCAGGCGGGAGATCACCGCCTGCTTGACCGTACCGTCCCGCCAGTGCGCCAGGGCGTCCCGCGGCGCGGGGGCGCGATCGAGTGACTCGGCCCGGGCGAGGAAATCGACGGGACGGCGGTTATCCGGGTCGACCAGGCTGAAATCCCAGTACTCGGTTCCCTGGTACAGATCGGGCACGCCCGGAGTACTCAGGCGCAGCACGGTCTGGGCCAGGCCATTGGCGACGCCGGGCGTCGCGATGTAGCCGGCGAAGGCCGCCAGCTCGGCAGCTGTCTCGCCCGACAGCACCGCACGCAGGAAATCCTCGCAAGCGTCTTCATACGGTTCGTTCGGCGAGGTCCAGCGCGTCCAGCGCTTGGCTTCGCGCAGCGCCTTGCGCTGCCAGGCCGCGATGCGCGTGGCGAACCGTTCCAGCCCGTCGACATCGTCCGCCGCCAGGTTCAGCGGCCACGCACCGACGAGCATCTGGTAGAGCATCAGCTCGTCGCCGGCCGACGGCGCCATGCGACCGTCGGCACGCTGGCGGAGGTCGGCGTGGCGGATGCGCCAGCGTTCGACCGTGATCACCCACCTATCAGCCAC
Organism: Luteibacter rhizovicinus DSM 16549; assembly: GCF_001887595.1. Classification (NCBI taxonomy): domain Bacteria; kingdom Pseudomonadati; phylum Pseudomonadota; class Gammaproteobacteria; order Lysobacterales; family Rhodanobacteraceae; genus Luteibacter; species Luteibacter rhizovicinus. Next base: position 3,439,662 of record NZ_CP017480.1, on the reverse strand, counting down.
TTCGGACAGCACCGCGAGCCGCGCGCGCAGGTCCTCACCGCGCTTGTGGTCATGGGTCGCGGTGGCCAGCAGGTTATGCGGCAAGGTGGCGGCGCGGTCGACGCAACGGGCGTGGAAGTCCTCGACAGTCATCGACAGATGGGCCGCGTCGACGCCCACCTCGTTGCGCGAAAGCAGGCGTCCATAGCGATAGCCCGCCGTGTCCTCCACCGCCTTCGCGGCGACCGGCGAAGTAGCCTGCTGGAAGGTCGCCATCGCACGCTCGCGTGCACGTCGCACCGGTCCGGGTGGCAGGCTGCGCGGGGCCACACCGCCGAGCCATTGCGCGACGAGGTGCAACAGGTCCGCATCCTCCATGCGGATCGTGCGCAACGCACCCTCGACGGCCCGCGCGAAGATCGCCTCGTCGTATGCATCGCGTCCCGCACCGCCGGCGTAGGTCCGGTAGACGGGAAAATGCACGAGCAGTTCCACCAGCACACGACGAATGGCGGCCAGCGAGACGTCGCGTGTCGCGACATCGGCACGCGCCGAGGCGAACAGGGCGCGCGCCGTCCGGTCCAGCTCGGCTTCGAAGCTGTCGACAAGGATCTGCCGACGGGCACGCACGGCCTGCGTGGCAAAGTCGGCTGACTCCCCGGTGAGGTTGCGCCAGAGCTCGGTGAGCGGCGCCTCGCCCGCGCCGTCGTGCAGCACGGCAGACACCTGGTCCATGAACTCGTAACCCGTGGTGCCGTCGGTCCGCCAGTCCAGGCGCAACGATTCGTCTTCGGCGAGGATTTTTTCGACAACCAGGTAAGCGCCGTCGCGCGGCGCGCCCGGGGGACGCTGCACGCGCAGCTTGTCCAGCCGATGACGCAGTTGCCGGCAATAGCGTCGCGGGTCGGCGAGGCCATCGACGTGATCGCAACGGAAGCCGTCGATCAGTCCCTCGGCGTAGAGGCGAAACAGGGTCTTGTGCGTGTCTTCGAAGACGGCGGTGCGTTCGATTCGCAGGCCGGCAAGCTCGTTGATGTCGAAGAAGCGCCGGTAATTGACCATGTCGCTGGCCAGTTTCCAGAACGCCAGACGGAAGTGCTGCCGCTCGATCAGCGCATGCAGGGCTGCCCTGCCCTCGTCGTTCGTCGGATCGTGCCCGGCGATGGCATCCTCGGCCAGCCCGGCGATGGACGCCGGTGACAGCGGCAGGTAGTCGTCGTAGAGACGAAGTACCCACGCATCCTTGCGCCGGGCAAGACGGAGATGCCCTTCGCGCAGCGTTTCGTCGTAGCCGGCGCCGAGAATCGGCAACAGTACGCGGCTGCGCAACAGCGGATCCGGTGCCTGCCAGTCGATGTCGAAATAGTTCGCGTAGCGGCTCTCACGGCCGTGGCGCAGCACATCCATCCACCACGCGTTCTGTGTGCCGACACCCATGTGATTGGGAACGATGTCGACGACCAGGCTCATCCCATGCTCGCGCAGGGCGGCGACCAGTCGACGCAGTGCCTCCTCACCACCGAGCTCGGGGTTCACCTCGTGGCAGTCGACCACGTCATAGCCGTGCGTCGAGCCAACGCGTGCCCGCAGGATCGGCGAGGCGTAAAGGTGGCTGATGCCAAGCCGGGCGTAATACGCCACGACCGGCACGGCATCGTCCAGCGTGAAGCCCGCATGGAACTGGACGCGCGCCAAGGCCCTCGGTGGGCTCATGTGCGGTTCCGGGTCTTGTCGATCACGTCGCATACGGCGTGTGCGATGGGGCCGTCGAACAGTCGCGACGACGAGTCGGGCATGCGGCGACGCCAGTTCGGATGGATCGCGTCGGTCGGTCCGGGAAGATTCGGCTGTTCATGCAAGCCCAGGATGTCCTCGACCGGGTAGATCGCCAGCGGCGCGGGCGCCTGCGCCACGTGCTTCGCCGCCGCCACGACCACGGGCGAGATATCGTCCAGCCCGGGCGGGGACTCTTCGTTCCACGCCGAACCGGAAGCACACATGGCGCGCCACAGCAGCACGCGATCGCCTTCGCGTTGCGCGTTCTCGTCCACGGCGGGATCATCAAGACCGGTCTTCTTTCGCCACTCCACGTCGCGGCCACTCCACCAACCGGCTACGGTGGGCACGTCGTGAGTACTGGTCGTGGCCATGGCCTTCGCCGACCAGTCCAGCGGCGAGACGAAGCCGCCGTCGGCGGCGCGTTCGAACCAGAGCACGCGAATGCCGAGCACGCCCTTGTCGCCAATGGCCTGGCGGAAATCGGCGGGCACCGTGCCGAGGTCTTCGCCGATGACGATGGCCCGGTGCAGATGCGACTCCAATGCAATCAGGCGCAGCATGTCCGTCAACGGGTAGCGCACGTAAGCGCCTTCGGTCGCTCCCGCGCCATGCGGCACCATCCACAGGCGTTTCAGGCCCAACACGTGGTCGATACGCACGCCGCCCGCATGAGCCAGCGCGGCGCGGAGCATGCCGATGAAGCCCTTGAAACCGGTGTCGCGCAGGCCGCGAGGCGAGAACGTGGTCAGCCCCCAGTCCTGGCCGAGGCGATTCAGTGCATCCGGAGGCGCGCCCACGGAAAGGCCTTTGAGCACCTCGGCCTGGTGCGCCCAGGCATGACTGCCGCCGGAGTCCGCGCCGACAGCAAGGTCGGCAACGAGACCGATGGACATGCCGGCATCGCGCGCCGCCTTCTGCGCGCCTTCGAGGCCCTGTGTCGCGAGCCATTGCAGCCAGGCATGGAAACCCACCTCGCGCGAATGTTCGCGGGCAAAGGCCGCCACCTCGCGACCCGCCGGGTCGTGAAACTCGGCCGGCCAACCCTGCCAGCCGCCAGGACGACCGTGCGCACTGAAGTCAGCATGCAGCGCCTCGAAGCGCGCATGCCGTTCCAGGGGCTCACCCTGCGCACGGCGGAATGCACCGAACCGCTCGGAGTGGGCCAGATCCACCGATGCCGACTCAAACAGGGAGCGCAGGATGGTCATGCGCGCGCGGGCGGCGCGCGGCCAGTCGATGAGTTCCAGCCATTCGAGCTCGGCAAGCTCCTGGCGCAGGTTGTGCGTGTCGATCACGGCGCGCACGGTTTGCTCGCCACTGGTTGGCACCGGGTCGACGTAAAGACCATTGAGGAAGAGGCGGCTCGACGGTGCGTAAGGGCTGTAGCGTTCGGGTGCCGCGGCAAACAATGCGTGCAACGGACTGATCGCCAACGCGTCGGCGCCCTTCTCCGCCGCCGCCTTCGCGCAGGTCTCGAGGGCGGTGAAATCGCCGATGCCGCCATCGCCCGGTCGACGCAGGCTCGACATCTGGACGGCCATGCCCCAGGGCTTGCGCGCGCCGGCGATGTCACCGATGCCGAAGGTACGCGGCGGCGCGACGGCAAGCGTGACTTCGTCATCATCGAGAAACAGCGTGTAGTAACCCGGAACGGAGGGTGCGTCGAGCTGGCCTTCCCCGGACGGCAACTGCCCTTCGCTGATGAGGGTGTGCTCGTCGTCGAGCAGTTTCCACACACGTCCGCGGGGCGACACAGGCACCACGAAGCGATCGCCGACGTCGGCCGTGACCAGACGCGGAGGTTTCCGGCCACCACGCTCCTGTTCGATACGCTGCAGGCTGGCCTCGATGTCGTCGGCGCTATCCGCCGGGAGGTCGAGCGCGCGCAGTACGGCACGCAGCGTGTCGGCCGGTGTGGACTGCGGACGATCCAGCGCGTCGCGCCAATACACGTCCACGCCGGCCTGTTCCGCGAGCAGGGCGAGACGATCGTCGAGGGGGGCGTTCACGGCTCAGGACTCCAGGCAGGCGACGGCGCGGCGTGCGGGAAGCAGGCCACGCGATACAGAGGCAATCTCGGCGGCATCGCCGTGTAGCCACGCCGCCGACGGCGATGGTGGCTGTGCGATGGTGACGTCGGTGTCACCGAGATTGACGAACAGGGTGAGGGCCTGGCCGCCGAGCGACCACGACGCCCTGAAGGCGCGCTCGCCGAGGGCTTCGGCGCCGAGGCTTCTCGCGTCGTCGATGTAAGGCGCGATGTATTTATGGCGCAGCGAGATCAGGTCACGAATGAAAAGGCGGCGGTGCTCGCCGTTGGTGCCATCGCGCTTCGGGATCGACGTGGTGAACGTGTCGTACTCGTTAGGGTCCGGAATCTCTTCGCCGCCGAAGCTGGTGAACTCGGCGAACTCCTTGCGACGACCTTCGCGAACCGCATCACGCAGTTCCTCGTCGGCGAAGTCGGTGAAGTACAGGAAGGGTGTGCGGCTACCCCACTCCTCGCCCATGAAGAGCATGGGCACAAAGGGCGACAGCAGGAGCAGGGTCAGGGCTGCTTCCATGGTTTCCGGAGCGATCAGGGTGACGAGCCGTTCGCCGAAGGCGCGATTGCCGACCTGATCGTGGTTCTGCAGGAAGTTGACGAAGCGCGCCGGCGCCAGGTGTCCACTGGGTTCACCCCGGCGGCGCGGCCCCATCATCTCGCCCTGGAAAGCGAAGCCCTCACGGAGCGTCCTCAGCAGCTTGTCCATCGGCGAGGCGTAATGGGCGTAGTAGCCCTCGTTCTCGCCGGTGAGCAGCACATGCAATGCATTGTGGAAGTCGTCGTTCCACTGCGCATCGAAGCGGCCACGCCCAAGCAGGTTGGCCTGGTTGCCCTCGTTCTCGAGGATCAGGTGCACGTGGCGGTCCGGTCCCACCGCCGCATGAACGCGACTGGCCAACGAGGCCAGCCACCCGGGATTGCCGATCGCATGCACGGCATCGAAACGGAGGCCGTCGAAACGAAACTCCTGGATCCAGTACAGCGCGTTATGCACGAAGTAGTCGCCCACCTGGGGCGATGACACGCCGATGGCCGCACCCCATGGCGTGTGCGCGCCTTCATCGAAGAACCGCGATGCGTATGCGCCGAGGTAATTGCCGTCGGGGCCGAAGTGGTTGTAGACCACATCCAGGAACACCATCAGGCCGAGATCGTGTGCCGTATCGATCATGGCCTTGAGGTCTTCCGGCGAACCATACGCCGCGGCCGGTGCGTACGGCAGGACACCGTCGTAGCCCCAGTTGCGCTCACCGGGAAACTGCGCGATCGGCATCAACTCGATGGCGGTGACACCGAGTGAGGCCAGATGCGGCAGGATCATCTCCACGCCATGGAAGCCACCGACTGCGCCGACGTGCAGCTCATAGATGACCGTCTCGTGCCACGGTCGGCCGTTCCAGGCCGTATTGCGCCATTCGAACGACAAGGGATCGGTGACGACACTATAGCCATGGACGTCACCGCTGCGCTGGCGACGCGAGGCGGGATCCGGCACGGCAAGCGAACCATCGATGCGAAAGCGGTATCCCACGCCTACCTCGGCGGGACAGATGCACTCGAACCAGCCGTCGTCCAGGGACCGCATGGCGGCGGTATGCCCTGTATCGCATTCGAGCGACACCGACTCGAGGTCGGGTGCCCAGAGCCGGAATCGCGTTCGACCGTCACCGAGCGACCTGGCGCCGTACGGCATCGCGTGCACGTAGCGAGCCGTCATGCCGGTTCCGTCCGGACGATCGTACCCAGCAGGATCACGCTATGGCCCGCCACCGCGATGGTCGGTTCGGTCCAGGGCACCTCGCTCGCCGAGGGCGAGGCGGTGTTGCAGCGCAACCGCCAGCTGACCGCTGGCTGGGGCAGATGAAACACGTGGGTTTCGGGCGTGGCATTGATCAGGACCACGGTCACGTCGGCGCGCTTCTCGCCGTAGGCCTGGGCGCGACGCAGGGCCAGCAACCGGCCCTCCGTATAGCCCCAGGTGGCCTGGGTCATTTCCGCGCCACTTTCGTCGAACCACGCGACCTCGCGCATGCCGGGCGCGACCTCCTTGTCGCCGCGCAGGAAGTGCGCCGCACGCAAAGTGGGATGCTGTTCGCGCAGGCGCGCCAGTCGCGCGACGAAGTCGGTCAGTTCCCTGCCCTGCTCCGAGGTGGCCAGTTTCCAGTCGTACCAGGACAGCTCGTTGTCCTGGCAATACGCATTGTTGTTGCCCTGCTGGGTGCGGCCGAACTCATCGCCGCCCAGGAGCATCGGCGTGCCGTGCGAGAAGAACATCGTCGCCAGCATCGCCCGCTTTACGCGATCGCGTTGCAGGACGATTGCCGAATCGTCAGTTGGACCTTCGACACCGTGGTTGTAGCTTTCGTTGTCGTTGCCGCCGTCGCGATTGTCTTCGCCGTTGGCATCGTTGTGCTTGTCGTTGTAGCTGACCAGATCCTCCAGGGTGAACCCATCGTGCGCGGTGACGAAATTCACCGAGGCCCACGGCTTCCGTCGCTGGTGGTCGAACAGTTCACCCGAGGCCTGGAGCCGGCCGGCAAGGACACCACGCATATTCGAATCGCCTTTCCAGAACTTGCGGATGTCGTCGCGGAACTGGCCGTTCCACTCGGCGAAGCCGGGCGGGTGATTACCCAGCTGGTAGCCCCCGGGACCGATATCCCAGGGTTCCGAAATCAGTTTCACATTGGCCAGCACGGGATCCTGACGCATCGCGTCGAACAGGCCACAGCACGGATCGAACCCATTTTCTTCGCGGCCCAGGCTGACCCCGAGATCGAAACGAAAGCCATCGATATGGAAGGTCTGCACCCAGTAGCGCAGTGAATCCATCACCAGCTGGATGACCCGCGGGTGTGCCGTATTCACCGTGTTGCCGGTGCCGGTATCGTTGATGCAATAACGCGGGTTGTCCGGCATCAGCCGGTAGTAACTCTTGTTGTCCAGGCCGCGGAACGACATGGTCGTGCCCAACTCGCTGCCTTCGCAGGTGTGGTTGTAGACCACATCCAGGATGACCTCGATGCCGGCGGCGTGCAGGGCCTGTACCGCCGCGCGTATCTCGTTGAGTGCGCCCTCGGCCATATAGCCTGGCTCGGGCGCGAAAAAGGCCAGCGTGTTGTAGCCCCAATAGTTACGCAGCTTCATCTCGGTGAGGCGGCGGTCCTGCACGAAGGCATGCACCGGCAAGAGCTCCACCGCGGTAATGCCAAGCTTCACCAGGTAGTCGATCACGTAGGGATCGGCCAGGGCGATGAAGGTGCCACGCTCGTTCTGGCGTATGCGCTTGAGCGTGCGCGTGAAACCGCGCAGATGCGTCTCGTAGATCACCGTCTCGTTCCACGGCGTGTGTGGCCGGTTCCCTCCCGTCCAGTGCATCGGCTCGTCGACCACCACCGCTTTCGGCATGGCCACGGCGCTGTCACGCCGATCGAACGAGAGGTCCGCCCGTGGCGAGGAAACGCGATAGCCATGCAGGGCATCCGACCAGCGCACCTGCCCGTGCAGCAGGCGTGCGTACGGATCGAGCAGGAGTTTGTTCGGATTGAACCGGTGCCCTTCCTCGGGCTGGTAGGGGCCGTAGGCCCGGAAGCCGTATAGCGTCCCACCGCGAACCCGCGGCAGGTAGCCATGCCAGATTTCGTCCGTGCACTCCGGCAACTCGTAGCGCGCGATCTCTCGCTTGCCGGAAGGATCGAACAGACACAGTTCGATGCGCTCCGCGTGCGCGGAGAACACCGCGAAGTTGGTACCCATGCCATCGCAGGTCGCACCCAGGGGATACGGCGTACCGGACTGCATGCGTTCGGGAAGTGCGGGCATCGCGATCCTCGTCAGTCGGCCACGAACATGACCGTCGATAGCGGCGGCAGGCTCAGCACGACCGACTGCTCGAAGCCGTGCGCGGATACCGCCTGGGCGTGGCGCTCGCCTTCATTGCCGCTACCCGAGCCGCCATATTCGACGGCATCGGAGTTCAGCGCTTCGCGCCATCGCCCGCCTTCGGGGACGCCGATACGGAAACTATGCCGCGGGGTCGGCGTCAGGTTGCTCACCACCAATACGGTGCGCCCACCGTCGGCCATGCGCAACCAGGCGAAGACGCTTTGCTCGGCATCGTCGCCGATAACCCAGCGGAAACCGCGCGGATCCGAGTCCCAGGCGTGGAGCGCCGGCGTTGTCGCATAAAGCTGGTTGAGATCGCGCACCAGTTTCTGCACGCCGAGGTGCAAGGGATGGTCCAGCAGTTCCCAGGCGATCTGGGCATCGTGGTTCCACTCGTGCGGCTGGGCGATCTCGCCACCGGTGAACAACAGCTTCTTGCCGGGATGTCCCCACATGAAACCGTAGTAGGCGCGGAGGTTGGCGAACTTCTGCCACTCGTCGCCCGGCATGCGGCCAAGCAGCGAGCGCTTGCCGTGGACCACTTCGTCATGCGAGAGCGGCAGCACGAACTTCTCCGAGTACGCATAGACCATGCTGAAGGTCATCTCGCCATGGTGCCAGCGACGATGGATCGGGTCGTGGGTCATGAAGTCCAGGGAGTCGTGCATCCAGCCCATGTTCCATTTGAAGGTGAAACCGAGCCCACCCTGCTCTACCGGTTGGGTCACGCCTGGCCATGCCGTCGATTCCTCGGCGATCGTCATGCAGTCCGGGTGGCGCTCGGCGACAAGCTGGTTCACGCGACGCAGAAAATCGATGGACTCGAGGTTTTCGCGACCACCGAACTTGTTCGGCACCCATTCGCCGTGCTTGCGGCTGTAATCGCGGTAAAGCATCGATGCGACGGCATCCACGCGCAGGCCATCCACGTGAAAGCGCTCGAGCCACGCCAGCGCACTGGCGACCAGGAAGCCGGAAACCTCGTTGCGCCCGAGGTTGAAGATCAGCGTATTCCAGTCCTGATGAAAACCTTCCCGCGGGTCGGCGTGCTCGTACAGCGGCGTGCCATCGAAGTGCGCGAGACCGTGGATGTCGGTCGGGAAATGCGCCGGCACCCAGTCGACGATGACGCCGACACCTGCCTCATGGCAGCGGTCGACGAAACGCGCAAAGGCTTCGGGCGTACCGAACCGCGAGGTCGGCGCGAACTGGCCGAGCGGCTGGTAGCCCCAGGAGCCGCCGAAGGGATGCTCGGAGACCGGCAGCAGTTCGATATGAGTGAAACCCATCCCAGCGACATACGGAATCAGGCGTTCGCCGATATCGTCCCAGTGCAGCTCCTCATTGTCTTTGCCACGCAGCCACGACCCCGCGTGAAGCTCGTAGATCGACAAGGGGGACCCGGCATGGTGCAGCGCCCCGCGCTTGCGCAGCCACTCACCGTCCGTCCAGTGGAAAGCGGTCGGGTCGGCCACGATGGATGCGGTCGACGGTGGCAGCTCGGCGGCCAGGGCCACGGGGTCGGCACGCTGGGTGAGCGAGCCATCGGCGCCCCAGATCTCGTACTTGTATCGCGCACCGGCAAGCAGGCCGGGGATGAAAAGCTCCCAGACACCCGCTGGAACACGCTTGCGCATCGGGTGACGGCGACCATCCCAACTGTCGAAGTCACCGACGACGCTCACCCGCTGCGCGTTCGGTGCCCAGACGGCGAAGCGAACACCGTGCACACCATCGACCGTGATGGGGTGTGCACCGAGCACGCGGAACAGCTCGACATGCGTGCCGTCCGACATCCGCTGCAGATCCTCGTCGGCCAGCAAGGTCGAGAACGCGTAGGGATCGTGCGTGTCGTGGCTCGCGCCGGGCCAGCGGATGCGGAGGCGATAGGCCGATTCATCAGGCGCCACGCCGGCAAAGAGCCCGTCGTCGTGGACGCGCCGCAGTTCGGCGACCGGCCGCCCCGCGGCATCGATCAGTTCGACGCCCAACGCGCCTGGTTGCAGGGTGCGCACCACGCGCCGTCCGTCGACCGTATGCGGTCCCAGCAAGGCGAAAGGATCGCCGTGGCGACCCTCCACCAGTGCGGCAACGGCAGCGGTATCGCTCAGCCCGTAGCTGCGTGCGTCGGTCACGAATCCTCCTTCAGTTCAGTGGCGGTGTCACCGCGGGCCGCATGGAGCAGACCCCGCAGCGGCACGTCCAGCCAGCCGGGCCGGTTCGCGGCCTCGTAGCTGACCTCGTAGGCCGCCTTTTCGATGATGAAGAGCTCCAGCAGCGGTGCGAGCGCCACGGCATCGACCCAGCGCACAGGGGCCGCATCCAGCACGCTCCGGTAGGCCTCAAGGAACACCTTCGACGAGCGTTCGCGGAAGCGTGCGAGGTAATCGCCGAAGCCCTCGTCTTCCACCGGTGCGAGGCCGTCCTCGCCACGACGGGCCATCGCCGCGGCGTAGTGAAGGGAGCGCAGGAAACCGGCGACGTCGCGCAGCGGCGTGTGTTTGCCACGACGCTCCGCGAGCGACCTGGCCGGCTCGCCTTCGAAGTCGATGATGTACGCATCGTCCTGGACGACGAGGATCTGGCCGAGGTGGAAGTCGCCGTGGGTACGGGTCAGGAGCGCACCCTTGCCCGCCTTTGCCAGCTCGCCGATGTGCTTGTCCAGCGTGGCAACCAGCCCGTGCACAGCCTCGATCTCAGCGTGAATGGCGTCGGAAACGTTCGTGGCATGGTCGAGCGAACCGATGGCGCGCTTCACCTGATCGCGAACACTGTCACGCCATGAACTGGCCGCGGATTCGGGGGCCTTCTCCGGATCGAACGCCGGGAACTCCGAGGGCTTCGCCAGCAGCGCGTGCAGTTCGCCGAGACGCGTGCCGACGGCGGCGGCGAAGGCGTCGTAGCCGCCTTCGATTTCCGCACGGCGCTCTTCGTCGTTGGAGTGGCTGTACTCGTCGTAGCTACGACGCAGGAAGTCCAGCGTCCAGCGCCACGCGTCGCCCTGGTTGCGCAGGAAACCCTGCAGTACGGCGATCGTGGTGCGATCGCCCTGGTCGTCGACCCGCACCACTTCGCCCAGCAGCGGCGAGGTGTTGGCGTAGCCGTTCTCGGTGAGGAAGCGGCCCATCTCGACTTCAGGATTGATCCCCGCCGAGGTGCGGCGGAACAGTTTCAGCACGCCCTGGTCGTGGAGGATCATCGAGCTGTTCGACTGCTCGGTGGTCATCCAGCGGTTTTCGACGTCGCTGGAGAACGCGTCCGCGTCGAAGGCATCGGTCCGTTCGAAGCGAACGAAACCACCGCTGACCGGCAGTTCCACCTCGTTACGCAAGCCGATCAGCAGCCCGGAAGCAAAGGCCTCGAGCGAGAAGCCGTCCGTGAGCAGACCGATACGACGGCCGCGACGCACACGGGCCAACGTAAGCTGCTGGGCACGCGCCGTGGGACTCTCGTCTTCCCAGACGATACCCACCGGCAAGCTGTAACGCTCCTTGCCACCATCGGCCAGGGTCGCTTCGACCTCGGTGAATACGAGGTCGTCGCCACGGTCCGGCCAGGGCACCGCGTAAAGAATTCGCACCGACTCGATGCCACGATCCTTCGCCGCGAACCAGCGGCGCACGCCGAGGTAGGTCGGCAACACCTGCTTTTCGATGACGCCGCGGTGATGCGCCATCACCGGCCCTTCGACCAGGGCGCCGCGAACCACCAGGGTCTCGTAATCGGGCATCGGCTCGGCAGGCACTTCGTGCCACTCGGGCATCTGCGCGTTCGGGCAGATTTGGAAGGCGTAGAAGCCGTACGCCGGCACGGTCAGCAGGTAAGGCAGCTGCCCAACGGGTGGAAACGACGACCCACCCATGATTTCGATCGGCACCTGGCCGTCGAACGCGGCGAGATCCAGTTCCACGGCCTGCAGGGAGCGCGACATGTTCGCCACACAGAGCACGTGTTCGCCATCGAACTCGCGCAGATAGGCCAGCACCTTGCGGTTGCCCGGGTAGAGAAACTTGAGCGTGCCGCGACCGAAGGCCTTGTAGCGCTTGCGCACGGCGAGCATGCGGCGCGTCCAGTTCAGCAGCGAATGGGGATCGCGGGACTGGGCTTCGACATTGATCGCCTGGAAGCCGTAGAGCGGATCCATGATCGGCGGCAGCACGAGGCTGGCTGGATCGGCCCGCGAGAAACCGCCGTTGCGGTCGACCGACCACTGCATCGGCGTACGCACGCCATCGCGATCGCCGAGATGGATGTTGTCGCCCATGCCGATCTCGTCGCCGTAGTAGAGCACCGGCGTGCCGGGCATCGACAGCAGCAAGGCATTCATCAGCTCGATACGACGGCGGTCGCGCTCGAGCAGGGGCGCCAGACGACGACGGATGCCGAGATTGATGCGCGCACGCTTGTCCGCGGCGTAGGTCTGCCACAGGTAGTCGCGCTCATTATCCGTGACCATTTCGAGCGTGAGCTCGTCGTGGTTGCGCAGGAAGATCGCCCACTGGCAGTTCTCCGGAATCGCCGGCGTTTGCCGCATGATGTCGGTGATCGGAAAGCGGTCTTCGCGCGCGATCGCCATGTACATGCGTGGCATCAACGGAAAATGGAAGGCCATGTGGCATTCGTCGCCATTGCCGAAATAATCCTGCGTGTCTTCCGGCCACTGGTTGGCCTCGGCCAGGAGCATGCGGTCGGGATAGTGCTGGTCGATCTCGGCGCGCATCACCTTGAGGATGTCGTGCGTTTCGGGGAGGTTCTCGTTGTTCGTCCCTTCCCGCTCGATCAGGTAAGGCACGGCATCCAGACGCAAGCCGTCCACGCCCATGTCGAGCCAGAAGCGCATGACGTCGAGCACGGCCTTCAGAACAGCCGGGTTGTCGAAGTTCAGATCCGGCTGGTGCGAGAAAAAGCGATGCCAGAAGTACTGCCCGGCGACCGGATCCCAGGTCCAGTTCGACTTCTCGGTATCGAGAAAGATGATGCGCGTGCCGTCATAGGCCTGGTCCGTATCCGACCAGACGTAGAAGTTGCGCGCCGCCGATCCCGCCTTCGCCGCGCGTGCGCGCTGGAACCACGGGTGCTGGTCGGAGGTATGGTTGATGACCAGCTCGGTGATCACGCGCAGGCCGCGCGCATGGGCTTCGTTGATGAAGCGCTTCACATCGGCGAGCTTGCCGTAGTCTTCGTGCACGGCCTTGTATTCGGCGATGTCGTAGCCATCGTCGCGGCGCGGGCTCGGATAGAACGGCAGCAGCCAGAGTGTGTTCACGCCCAGCTCGGCGATGTAGTCGAGCTTCTCGATCAAACCCTGGAAGTCGCCGACACCGTCATCGTTGGAGTCGAAGTACGACTTCAGATGCACCTGATAGATGATGGCGTCCTTGTACCAGAGCGGATCGCTCGAGAAATCGGGAGCGGCTGCCTGTTTCTTTGCTTTGGCGCGTGTAGCCATGGATCAGACTCCGGGTAGCCGCACGTGCCAGATCGCATAGGGCTGGCCGAGGCCTAGCCACACATGCTGATCGGCGCCGCGCCAGGCGATGGGTTGGTTGTGAAGCAGGTCGTGGATATCCAGCTGCGCGTCCGAGGCGTAGCCCCAGTCGCCCAGCGGCAGCGAAAGGTCGGCGGCCTGGGCGTTATGCGGGTCCATGCTGATGGCCACCAGCACGACGTCATCGCCCGAGCGCTTTTCGAAGAACAGCACCTGCGCGTTGTTCGCCGGCAGGAAGCGCACACCCAGGTGACTCTGCAGCGCCGGATGCGCGCGGCGGATCGCGTTGAGCTGGGTGATCTCGGCGACGATGTTGCCTGGCGCACTGAAATCGCGGACGCGGATCTCGTACTTCTCCGAATCCAGGTACTCCTCCTTGCCTGGCATCGGCGCGGCTTCGCAAATCTCGAAGCCGGAATACATGCCCCACAGGCCGGACAGCGTCGTCGCGAGCGCCGCGCGAATGAGGAAGCCCGGTCGACCCGATGTCTGCAGGAAGTAGGGATCGATATCCGGCGTATTGACGAAGAAGTTCGGCCGGAAGAAGTCCTTCGGCGGGGTGGTCGTCAGCTCGGTGAGGTAGTCGACGAACTCCTGCTTCGAGTTTCGCCAGGTGAAGTATGTATACGACTGGCTGAAGCCGACCTTGGCCAGGCGATACATCGGCTTGGGGCGTGTAAACGCCTCGGAGAGGAACAACGCGTCGGGATACTTCGCCCGCACCCGCGCGATCATCCACTCCCAGAACGGGAACGGTTTGGTATGCGGATTGTCCACGCGGAACGTACGGATACCTTCATTGGCCCAGAACAGCACCACGTCACAGAGGGCTTGCCACAGTGACGGGATCGCGCCTTCGGCGTAGAAATCGACGTTGACGATGTCCTGGTATTTCTTCGGCGGATTCTCCGCGTAACGAATACTGCCGTCGGGGCGCCAGTCGAACCACTCCGGGTGCTCTTTCAGCCAGGGATGGTCCTGCGAGCACTGGATCGCGAAGTCGAGTGCGAGTTCCAGGCCGTGTTCGTGCGCGGCATCGCGCAGGGCGCGGAAGTCCTCCATCGTTCCCAGCTGCGGATGGAGCGCGGTGTGACCGCCATCGGGTGAGCCGATCGCATACGGGCTACCGGGGTCATCCGGACCCGGCGTCAAGCTGTTGTTCGGCCCCTTGCGGAACGCCGTACCGATCGGATGGATCGGCGGGAAGTACAGCACGTCGAAGCCCATGTCACGCACAGCCGGCAAGCGCGCGATGGTGCTTCGGAACGTGCCGTGCTTCGCTTTGTCGTCGGTCATCGACCGGGGGAACAATTCATACCAGCTGGCGAACCCCGCCTCGCGGCGATCGACCTCGAGCTGAAAGGACTCGGTGACCGTCGAACGAAGGCGGGGATCCGTCGCCGTCATCAAGGCCAGGGTGCTATCGGCGAGCAGGAGTTCGAGGCGCTCGTCGCCTTCGCTACGCGCGACAGCCGTGGCGAGGCTGCGCAAGCCTTTGGCTTTGGCGCCGGCCGCGTCTTTCGCACGTGCCTCGACGAGCAACCTGCCCTCCTCCAATTCCAGGGCTACGGGCACGTGGGCGGCGTGTTTCACCTCGAGTTCGTGACGATAGGTAGCAAACGGATCGCGCCAGGCCTCGATCTGGAACTCGTATCGACCCATGCGGGTGGGTGTGAAGCGCGCCGCATGGATGTCGTTGTTGACGGGCTCGAGCACGACTTCGCGCCAGGCTTTCTCATCCAGGGCGCGATAGCGCAATCGCGCGGCGAGCACATCGTGACCATCGGCGAAGATATCGGCGGTGACATCGATGGCCTGGCCGACGATGCGTTTGGCGGGGAAGCGACCGCCATCCACGACGGGCTGGACGGCTTCGATGATGATTCGCGGGGCTTTCGTAGCAGACTGCATGAATTCCTTATGGGCGGTCGCGCCGATCTTGCGTTTCACAGGCGCACCCGCATGGGCGGTCAAAGTCAGTACGGCACCCGGATGCAGGACAACCTCATCGCCTTCATCGAAGACCTTGCGGCCATCGGGCGTGGTCCAGGGACCGAAGTGGGATGCGTCGCCGATCAAGGCGTCGGCGGCGGTCAGCGGCGCTTCGCGATCGAGCGAGGCGTTGACCAGGGTGAGCGTGGCACCCGTGGCCGTGCGTGGATCCGCGCCGTCCACGGTGAGGAAGGCGGCGATGCCTTTGCCCGTGACGATCGTCGGCACACCGTGGATGCGCTCACCGACGGCGGCATTGGCCGCCTTGACGGTTGCGGTGACATCCACGACAGCGCCCGCCGCCAGGTCGGCAGGCGTGATCACCGCGCCGCGCCGCGGATCGAGGGCGTCGTGCGCGGCGAATTCGAAGCCCACCGGCATCATCCATCCGCCCGGCGCCGTGGCGGCGAACGCGATCGCACGGCGGTAAGCGTGGTCGAGCTGGTTTTCCTCACCCAGTTCATCGCCCAGGCGAGTGGCGAACGGGGCCTCGGTACAGGCCAGCGCTGGCGCGATCGCCTGCAGGCGGGCCGCCTCCTCGGCGTACCAGGGCGCGCGGAAATCCCACCAGTTGGCCGACGACACCACGGCATCGAAGCCCGCACCCCGCATCGAGGCCAATTCCTCGGGCGTGCTTCCCGGCGTCCAGGCGAGAAAGCCCGCGTCGGGCGAAACGTCGTGGACGGCATCGATCAGGGTTTTCCAAAGCGACGCGGGGAGCCGCTGCGGATGCATCAGGCGGAAGCCGGCAACGCCGGCCGCCGTCCATCGTCGGAGGCGGTCGATCCACCATTGGGTAGCGGCATGGGCCACGGTGGGGTCATTCAATCGCCAGCGGGCGCTGTCGCTTTCGCTCGGCGTCCAACGGGGATCGGGCGTGCCGTGCTGGGCCGCGATCGCCCGGAACCAGTCCGGATGTTCTCCACGCAGCGGCGAATCCGACGCCAGTTCATCCAGCGACACGTCCAGCCACAACTCCATGTGCTGCGCGCGGCACGCCTTGGCGATCTGGCCCAACCGCGTGGTGGCGTCGCCATCGGCGCCCAGCGAGGGATTGAGCCGATCGAAGTCCCGCGTGACGAAAACGTCACCGCAGGCCGAAGGCTCGAACGGCGGCGCAACCAACAGCTGTCGAAAGCCCAGCGAGGCAGCATGCTCGATCCAGGGATTCCACGCGGTCATCGGCCCTGCAAGCAGGGGATGCAGGTAATAGATGCAAAGGGGCGCACGCATGCTTGCCGACATGTCTCTCGTGTTCCTCTGGGGGTGGAACAAGCATGCCGGGTCGGATGTATGCGTCGTGCCAATGAACCCGACATGCGAAGGCATTCACAGTGACGCAGACGGGTGTTGCGGCAGTGTGAATACGTGGGTTTTTGCGGTGTCGGGGAGCCGCGGTCGGGTTGGCCCTTGGGGCCGCCGGCGCAGCTCTTCGAGGCGGGCCGTAGGTGACGCGGTCGCTCCGCCCGTTAACTGAGCGGCCCTCAGCTCATGCGGCCCCAAGGGCCAACCCAACCGCGGCACCGCGCCGTGAAGTTGCGTGAGGTCGAGCGCACCGCCTGCAAACGTCACCGCAGTTGTAGGAGCCGACTATGTCGGCGAACCCTCAGGCTGTCATGCGTGCGAAGGAGGCGTTGCGATGATCTGGGGAGCGGTTGAACCGCCTGCACGATGCAATGCACGGCCTCAGTCGCGATATGACGGTTGAGGGTTCGCCGACATAGTCGGCTTCTAGGCGGTGTGCTCGACCACACGCAGCGTCAGCGTTCGCTGCCGCGAGGGGCAAGGCCCTTGGGGCCGCATGAGCTGAGGGCGGCTCCGACCAGCTAACGGAGCGAGTGACCAGCTACCGCCCGCCTCGAAGAGCTGCGCCGGCGGCCCCAAGGGCCTTGCCCCTCGCGGCTTCCCCGCGGACACCCGCCTGTGGCGGCGCAAGCCGCTGGTCACATGAGTCGCGCAGCGGCTATCCCTTTCGCCGCTGAAGCGGCTCCCACACTATCCGCGTTAGCCCTTGGTGCTGTCGACCATAGCCCGCGCTATGGCCTGCTCGTCGTCGCCGGGACGTTCGGCGAGGAGTGTGGCTGCGCCGAGGCGGTCTTCGACCGGGCGGTTCTGGCCGAGCTTCCACTTGCCTTCGAGACGGTCGATGGGCAGACGGATGCCGATGATGGCGCGCAGGTTGGCCGCGACATAGTCGTCGGGGGCGTCATCGACCTTCCACGGCACGGGCTGCGAAGCAGCGCGCTCCGACTGGTCGGTGAGGCTCACCAGGTGGGCCCGAAGGCGCGCAGGATCGTCGTAGGTTTCCACGCGGCCATAGGCATGGACAGCGATGTAGTTCCAGGTCGGCACTTCGCGGTGATGCGTGGCCTTGCCCGGATAACCGTTCGGCGAGATGTAAGCGTGCGCGCCGGCGAAGATCGCCAACACCTCGCCGCCGTGACGGCCTGCATGATTATTGGGCCGGGCCACATGGGCGTAAAGCGTACCCAGCGGGCCCTCGTCCGGTACCAGCACGAACGGCAGGTGACTCGCCTCGATGCCGCCCTCGCCTGCCGTGACCAGGGTACCGAAGGCGATCGAACGGATCGCCTCGTGCAGGACGGGCAGGCGCGACTCGACGAAGGTCTTCGGTGTGTACATTACTGGCCGAACTTGATCTCTTCGCCTTCGTGCCCGCGGTCCCAACCGCGCAGTTCGTCGCGGATATGCGCGATGCGCTGCCGACCGAGCGCGTTGCGCTCCTCGTCCAGGACCAGGCCGTCGAGCAGTTCGGCCAGGCGCTGCGCGGTCGGCAGCATGGCGTCCCAGGCATCCAGCGCCGGTGCCGGACCCGGCAGCGCCATGAAGAACGACAGGCCCGAGGTCTGCAGCGTGGCGATGCGCCCCATGTCGAAGTTGCCGGGCTTGGTCAGGTTGGCCACGCTGAAGATCGGACCCTGTTCCGGATGACCGTCGACCAGCCGGTGATAGATCCCCATGTCGCCGAATTCGAGGCCAGCCTTTTCCGCGGCGACGACCAGGTCGGAGCCATGGAACTTGCTCCCTTCGCGCGCGACGACGTAGAGGCTGACGATGCGCTCGACCGGCGCGTGCGACGGACGCCGCCCCAGGTCCGAACGCGGCGGCGCCTTCGGCGGCGCGGCAGGTGCCGGAGCCGGAGCCGGAGCCGGCGTGGGCGCCGGTGCGGCCGGCCGGGCGACCGGCGCAGGTGCCGCGGCAACCGGCTCGTCGAGGTCGAACGGGAGATCGAAGCGTGGTTCGACGCGCTGCTGTGGCGAATGCGGCGGCGCGACCGGCGCAGCGGATTCGTCGCGAGCCTGCGGCGGATGGATGGCCCCGCGATCGCCGGACAGCGAAGCGCCCAGGCGCTCCAGCTCGGCGCGCAGGTCCACGTCCAGCTCGCCCTGTTTGGGCGACGGACGGAACAGCGGATCGTTGGCCTCGTCGTCGCGGGCGCTGAATTCACGGTCGCCGCGCGTGTCGTAGGAGCGATCGTCCCGGGCGCTGAAGGATTCACCGCCGTCGCCGACTTCTTCACCCTCGTCGTTGAAGACGGGCTCGCGGCGCTCGCGCGAACGCTCCTGCGCCTCCGGCACGGGTTTGCGACGGCCCTGCTGTTCCTTGCGCGGCTGGCCAAACAGCCAGATGAGCACAAGGACGACGATGCCGACGAAAAGCATCGGGATGCCTACGGCGGGGTTCCAGGCGAGGCCGATGACGGGATGCATGCTTCGATTCCTTGTTTAGTGCTTAAGCCACGCCGACGAGCTTGGACGCTTCGGCGAGGTCGACCTGAACCAGGCGGGACACGCCCGGCTCACGCATGGTAACGCCGCACAGCTGGTACGCGGCCTCCATGGTGGCCTTGTTGTGGCTGACAAAAATGAACTGCACCTTCTCGCTCATCTCACGGACCATGGCCGAGAAGCGGCCGACGTTGGCTTCGTCCAGCGGTGCGTCCACCTCGTCCAGCAGGCAGAACGGTGCAGGATTGAGGCCGAAGATGGCAAAGACCAGCGACACGGCGGTGAGCGCTTTCTCGCCGCCGGACAACAGCGTGATGTTGCTGACACGTTTGCCCGGCGGGCGCGCCATGATCGCCACGCCGGTGTCGAGCAGGTCGTCGCCGGTGAGTTCGAGGTACGCGTGCCCGCCGCCGAACAGGCGCGGGAAGAGTTCCTGCACACCCGCGTTCACGCGATCGAAAGTCTCCTTGAAGCGCTGACGGGTCTCGCGGTCGATCTTCTTGATCGCGCCCTCGAGCGTTTCCATGGCGCTGACCAGATCGGCCAGCTGCGCATCGAGGTATTCCTTGCGCTGCGACTGCTCGGCGTGTTCCTGGATCGCTGCGAGGTTGACTGGTTCGAGGCGGGCGATCTTCTGCGACAGGTCGACGAGCTGCTGTTGCCAGCGCTCGGGCTCGGCATCTTCGGCCAGTTCGGTCAGCAGGGCTTCCAGCTCGAGGCCGGAGGCCTTGATCGCCTGGGCCAGCTGTTCGGCGCGAAGCTGCAGGGCCTGGGCCGCCAGACGTTTCTCGGAGACGTTCTCGCGTACCTGGTTGAGGACGTGTTCGGTGCGCTGCCTTTCCTGCTCGAGACGGCGGAATTCGGCGTCGCAGTCTTCGAGGGCGCGGCGCGCTTCGACCAACTGCTTGTCGACCAGCAGGCGCTGGTCGAGATAGGTCTGCCGCTCTTCCTCGAGTTCGGCGATGGGGTCGGAGCCGGCGGCCAGCTGCTGGTCGATCTCGTCGCGGCGCGCAGTGACCTGGCGCAACTGGGTGTCGAGACGGGCCAGTGCCTGCTCGAGTGAGGTAAGCGCTGCCCGCTTGGACTCCATGCCC
Organism: Luteibacter rhizovicinus DSM 16549; assembly: GCF_001887595.1. Classification (NCBI taxonomy): domain Bacteria; kingdom Pseudomonadati; phylum Pseudomonadota; class Gammaproteobacteria; order Lysobacterales; family Rhodanobacteraceae; genus Luteibacter; species Luteibacter rhizovicinus. The sequence continues at coordinate 3,419,649 of NZ_CP017480.1, read as the reverse complement.
AGGGCGAGCTGGTGCGACTGATCGGCCGCTTCGCGTGCATTGATGCGCGCTTCCTCGCGCGCTTCGAGCAGTTCGCGACGCTCGTTCTCCAGGCCACGGCGCTCGTCTTCGCGGTCGCCCATGAGGCCGACCGCCTCGTCCAGGCGCGAGCGCGCATCACGCGTCTGGCCGGCGAGTTCATCCACCTGCTCGAGAATGACGCTGATCTCGCCACCGACTTTTTCGGCGCGGGCGCGAGCGGTTTCCATCTTCCCGCGGTGGCTTTGCAGCTGGCCGGCCAGTTCGGAAAGCCGGCGGTGGGCCGCGTAGAGGTCCCGCTGGGCGTCATCGCGCTGACGTTCGGTCTCGAACTTGCGCGTGCGCAGGGTTTCGAGCTGTTCGGTCCACTCTTCGCTGGAAGCCTCCAGCGTTTCGATCTGCTCGGCGAGCTGGCGGATGTCGCGCTCACGGGCGAGCACGCCGACCTGGTTGCCCTGCGCGCGCAGCACGCGCGCCCAACCCGGGCCCATCCAGGCGCCGTCACGCGTGATTACCGACTGGTGTGCGGCGAGCGCCGAAACGCGCGCCGCCGCATCCTCGACGGAGTCGGCCAGGAAGACATTGCCCAGCAGCGCCATCGCAGCGACCGGGCCACGCACGTAGGCAGCCAGCGTGCCGGCTGCACCGGGGCCGACCTGCTCTTTCGCGAACAGCGCCACATCGGCGTTGCCGAGGGCCTCGAATTCCGGGGTCAAAGCGCCGATGGCATCCACCAGCACGCCATCGAGCACGCCGGCGAGGACGGTTTCCACCGCGGACTCGTAGCCGGCATCGACCTGGAGCGACTCGCCGAGGCGGCGTGAGCGATCGAGGCCCAAACGGGCCAACCAGCCGCTCGCCGCGGTCTCTTCCTGGCCCAGCGCAGCGCTCTGCAGCGCTTCGAGCGAGGCCTGGCGGCCGCGCGCGGTCTGCAATTGCTGGCGGGCCTCGTTGAGCGACGACTGCACCTGGCGCTCTTCGTCGAGGACACGCTCGTACGACACCTTGTGCTGATCGAGCACGCCGCCGAGCGTTTCGACACGCTCGCGTTGCGTATCGTGTTCGATGTCGAGCTGTTCGGACGCCGCGTTGAGCGCGGCAACGTCGGTCGCGCGCTGCTCGGTTTCCAACGCTTCCTTACGGCGCGACAGGTCGACGGTCTGTCGATCCAGGTAGGCCAGCTTGGTCCGCTCGACTTCGGCGGCACGGCTCGATTCCGACGCGCCGCGGGTGTGCGCATCCCAGCGCTGCTGCCAGTCGGCCAGCTTGGTCTCGGTCGCACGCTGTGCTTCGCCGGTCTCGTCCTGGATCTGCTGCAGGGCTTCGAGCTTCGGCTCGCCTTCGGCCAGGGCCATGCGCAGGGTTTCCACCTGCTCGCGGTCGGCCGTGATGTGGCCCTGCAGTTCCTCGAACTCGCGCTCGGTGTCGGCGCGCGAGCGGGTGAGGCGCTCGCTGAGATCGCGGTTGTGGCGCACCTGCTGTTCGACGCGCGCGATCTCGGCGCCGACCTTGTAGACCTCGGCCTGGACCTGGTTCAGGTGCTCGCTGGCGCCCTGGTGACGCTCACGCACGGTTTCCAGCTGCGCTTCGATCTGGCGCTGGCCGGCAAGATGCTTGTCGATCTCCAGCTCGGCCTCACGCAGGCCCGAACCCTCGCCTTCGTGCTGGCGATGCAAGGTGCGATATTCGAGGGCGCGCAGCTCGGCTTCGCGATGGGTGTGCTCTTCCTTGAAAGCCTTCCAGCGCTCGGCCGCACGCGCCTGGCGGTTGAGGTGGTCGAGCTGCTTTTCCACCTCGTCGCGCACGTCGCGGACGCGGTCGAGGTTTTCACGCGTGGCCTTGATGCGGCTCTCGGTTTCCTTGCGGCGCTCCTTGTACTTGGAGATGCCGGCCGCTTCCTCGAGGTGGGTGCGCAGTTCTTCCGGCGCCGCCTCGATGATCTGGCTGATCATGCCCTGCTCGATGATCGAGTAGCTGCGCGGGCCCAGGCCCGTGCCGAGGAACAGGTCGGTGATGTCGCGGCGACGGCAGCGCGCGCCGTTGAGGTGATACGAGGACTGGCCGTCGCGGCTGACGATGCGCTTGACCGAGATTTCCGCGAAGCTCGCGTACTCGCCCTGGATCGTCCCGTCGCTGTTGTCGAAGATGAGCTCGACCGTGGCCTGACCCACCGGCTTACGCGCGCTGGAGCCGGAGAAGATCACGTCGGTGAGCGAATCGCCGCGCAGGCGACTGGCGGCGGACTCACCCATGACCCAGCGAATGGCGTCGATGATGTTCGACTTGCCGCAGCCGTTAGGGCCGACGACGCCGGTCATATTGGTGGGCAGGTGCAGCGTGGTGGGGTCGACGAACGACTTGAATCCCGCCAGCTTGATCGTGGTCAGACGCATTATGGTTTCCGTTGGGACGCGGCCGAGGGCTCCGTTCGGGAGCCACCCCCTGGCTGATCGGTCACTTTGCCAAAGGGGGGCGGGGTGCGCAATACGCGAAGCAGCATGAGGTTAAAGCGCTAACCCGTTGTTTTTCGGCCTAACGATCACTCACCGGGAGCTTTTGCCTCGATCGCGAGGGCGTGGATGCCGTCCGGCATCATGTCGCCCAGTGCAGCGTAGACCATGCGGTGCCGCTCGATCGGGTTTTTTCCGGCAAAGGCGGGACTGACGATGCGGGCGAAGAAATGGCCCTTCCCCTCGCCCGAATGGCCGGCATGCTTATGCCCCTCGTCGATCACGTCCAGCTCGAGCGGGGCCAGGGCCTCGGTCAGCAGCCGGCGGATGCGCTCGACTTTCTCGACTGTCACGGCAGGACGACCTTGAACGGACGAACGGTGACCTCGCGGTAAACGCCCGCGCCGATGTACGGATCGGCGTCTGCCCAGGCCTGGGCGGCCTCGAGGCTTTCGAACTCGGCCACGATCAGGCTGCCGGTGAAGCCGGCCTCACCCGGGTCCTCGGCGTCGATAGCCGGAAACGGGCCCGCCAGCTTAAGGCGGCCTTCTTCCTTGAGCGCCGAGAGCCGGGCCAGGTGCGCCGGACGCGAAGCGCGACGGCCTTCCAGGGAGTTCGGGTGATCGATACCGGTGATGGCGTAGAACATGGGTAGCTCCGCTCTGTAGACCGCGCATTGTATCGGCCGACGGGCGTCGACGTCAGTTCGGTTTTGCCGTCGTGGGAGCCGGCGCCCTGGCGTCGGCCCTGGCGTCGTCGCCCTCGGCCGGCTCCGCATCGACGGGATACAGAGCGAACGACTGGCAGCCGTCGAACGCATGGCTGAACGCGCGCATCGAATATTTGTTCAATGCCTGGCAACGGGGTCCTTTTACGCCGAGCGCGATCAGGTGCCCGATCTCCTGCGCGCCAGTGGGGGCGCCATTCATCGAATACAGCGAGGCCGTGCCGATCTGCTGGCCCGTCGCGGTCGAGAAGACCGCGAAGTCCAGCCATGTCGACACTTCTTTCTCCACCTTGCCGTACTGCTGCACGCCCGGCGTCCGGGTGCGCGAGGCGTAGGCCGGCATCAGGACGATCCGGTATCGGCTGCCGATCGCTGCTTCCGTGGCCTTGTCCGGCTCGACGGCGAATCGGTCAGCATCCTTGGAAGGGGCGTACTGCACGATCCGCACCTTGTCGAAAAGCGGTTCGAGCTCACGGGTCAGGATGAGGCCCATCGCTTCGCAGTTTCCGCGCCCGAACTCGAAGTCCTGGGCAGCGCGGCTGTCGAAAAGCCCGGTGTGTTCGTTCGGTGGACACGTCGGTAGATAGATGGTCGCCGGCGTCAGCGGCTGCTCCAGCGGCACCGGAGCCCGCTTGACGGCTTCGCCACATCCGGCGAGCAGGATCGAGGCGCCAACGAGCAGCGCGGCAAGCAACGAACGGTTTTGCATCGGGAATCCCTTCGGTGAGGCCATGGAATGGGTATACCTCGCGCCTGCGTCAGTTCGCTTTCGCAGGCTTGTTGTCCTTCGCGTCGTCGTCTTCATCCTCATCATCGTCGTCACGATGCGACGGATAGAGCATGAACGTCGTGCACTTCGGTTCGCCCAGGACGTGGAACGCGGTACGCGCCGAAAAGGAATTCAGCACTTCGCAACGAGGTCCGCGAACGCCCGCGATAATCGTCTCCGCCGCCTTCGTGGCGCCGGGCACGCCGCCGGGCGAGGCTTCGACCGTGGCCCAGCCGCGCGTACCGGTAGCGATATCGAGCACGGTGAACATCTCGGTCGCAGCGACGTAGGAAATACGGTCGGTTCGGATGCGAGACGATGAGGCGGGCCTGAGCACGATGCGGTAGCGGCTACCGTTCGACGCTTCCACGCTTGTATCCGGCTCGACGGGCTTGGGCGCCTTGAGGTCCACTTTATAGGCGACGAACTTCACCTTGCCATCCAGACCCTGGGCCTTCTCGACCAGCGCAGCGGCCATCGCGCGGCACGCGCTTTGGCCCATGGCACCGTCGGCCGCGTTCATGAAGCCGCTGAAGCCACCCTCGGAGGGACAATCCGGCACGTAGATGGTGGCCGGAAGCAGCGACTGCTCCAACGGAAACGGCGGCTTGATCACAGCCGGACCGCAGCCGGTGAGGAGAACCACAGCAAACGTGAGTAACGGCACCGCGAAGCGGAGGCGCATGACGAGTCCTTTCGATGATGGGACGGAAACCACCAGGCCACCCCACCCCGGGGCGGCCTGGCTACTTAACAGGCGCCCATCAGACCTCGGGGCGCATGGTCGGGAACAGCAGCACGTCGCGGATCGATGCCGAGCCGGTCAGCAGCATGACGAGGCGATCGATGCCGACGCCGAGACCGCCGGTCGGCGGCAGACCGACCTCGAGGGCGCGGATGTAATCGGCGTCGAAGTGCATGGCCTCGTCGTCACCGGCGTCTTTCGCGTCCACCTGGGCCTGGAAGCGCGCGGCCTGGTCTTCGGAGTCGTTGAGCTCGGAGAAGCCATTGGCGAGCTCCTTACCGTTGATGAACAGCTCGAAGCGGTCGGTGATGCCCTTGTCGGTGTCGCTTTCGCGCGCCAGCGGCGAGACTTCGACCGGGTGGTCGGTGATGAAAGTGGGCTGGATGAGCGTGTGCTCGACCGTCGCCTCGAACACTTCCAGCAGGAGCTTGCCCCAGCCGTAGCCCGGCTTCACGTGGATGCCGAGGCGCTTCGCGTGGGCAGCCATCGATGCACGATCACGGAGGTCGGCCGGCTTGATCTCGGGATTGAGTTCGAGGACGGCGTCTTCCATGCGCCAGCGACGGAAGGCCGGGGCGACATCGATCGTCGCGCCATCCCATTCGATCGTGGTGCTGCCGACCACATCGGCGGCTGCGGTGCGGATCATGCCTTCGGTGATGTCCATGATCTCGTGGTACGTGGCGTACGCCTGGTACAGCTCGAGCATGGTGAACTCGGGATTGTGCCGGGTGGACACGCCCTCGTTACGGAAATTGCGGTTGATCTCGTAGACACGGTCGAAGCCGCCGACGACCAGGCGCTTGAGGTAAAGCTCCGGCGCCACGCGCAGGAACAGCGGGATATCGAGCGCATTGTGGTGCGTGGTGAACGGACGCGCCGTGGCGCCACCCGGGATCACGTGCATCATCGGCGTTTCGACTTCCATGAAGCGACGCGGCTCGGCTTCGAGCCAGCGACGCACATGGCTGATGATCTTCGAACGCAGCGCGAAGGTACGGCGCGATTCTTCGGTGACGATCAGGTCGACATAGCGCTGGCGATAGCGCTGCTCGACATCGGCCAGACCGTGGTGCTTGTCCGGCAAGCCACGCAGCGACTTGGTCAGCAGGCGGATCGCATCGACCTTGACCGACAGTTCGCCGGTCTTGGTGCGCATCAGCACGCCTTCCGCGCCGACGATGTCACCGAGGTCCCAGCGCTTGAACGCGTCGTAGCCTTCCTCGCCCAGGGTGCCCTGGTGAACGAAGAGCTGGATGCGGCCGGTGCCGTCCTGCATCTGCACGAAGCTGACCTTGCCCTGCCCGCGCATCAGGATGATGCGACCGGCGACCGTCACGCGACGCGGCGTGCCCTCGATGGCTTCCGCCGTCCAGGCGTCCTTGTCGGCGAACTCGGCCTGCAGGTCACCCGCGAAGCTGTCCACCTTGAAGTCGTTCGGATAAGCGATGCCCTGCGCACGCAGCGATTTCAGTTTCTCGCGACGCTCGGCGATGAGGCGGTTTTCGTCGATCGGCGGCAGGTCATCATCGGTCATGGTGTGCTTCTGGCTTCATGGATAGAGAACGGGGGCGCCCATGCGCCCCCGGGAACATCAGGCATCGAGTCGCTTGGAGCCGGCCTCGAGGCCGGACTTCAGGCTGGCCTCGACGAATCCGTCGAGATCGCCGTCGAGCACCTTTTGCGTGTCGGTGCGTTCAAGGCCGGTGCGAAGATCCTTGATCCGCGACTGGTCGAGCACGTAGTTGCGGATCTGGCTGCCCCAGCCGATGTCGGACTTGGTCGCTTCCAGCGCATCACGCTCGACATTGCGCTTCTGCACTTCCAGCTCGTACAGCTTGGCTTTGAGCATCTTCATCGCGCGGTCGCGGTTGGCATGCTGGCTGCGTTCGGTCTGGCAGGCGACGACCGTGTTGGTCGGGACATGCGTGATACGCACGGCCGACTCGGTCTTGTTGACGTGCTGGCCGCCGGCGCCCGACGAACGGTACACGTCGGTACGCAGGTCCGCCGGGTTGATGTCGATCTCGATGTTGTCGTCGACTTCAGGCGAGACGAACACCGAGGTGAAGCTGGTGTGCCTGCGGTTGTCGGAGTCGAACGGGCTCTTGCGGACCAGGCGATGCACGCCGATCTCGGTCTTCAGCCAGCCATAGGCGTAGTCGCCTTCCACGCGGAAGGTGGCCGATTTGATGCCGGCAACATCGCCTGCGCTGACTTCCATCATCTCGGTCTTCCAGCCGCGCGATTCCGCCCAGCGCAGGTACATGCGCAGGAGGATTTCGGCCCAGTCCTGGGCTTCGGTGCCACCGGCACCGGCCTGGACATCGACGAAGGCGGCGGCGGAGTCGAGCTCGCCCGAGAACATGCGCTGGAATTCCAGCTTGCTCACGCGGGCGTCGATCTTGCCCAGATCGCCGACGATCGACTGCACGGTGTCGTCGTCGCCGTCGGCAGCGGCCATCTCGAGCAGTTCTTTCGAATCGGCCAGCGAGCCGGACATCTCGTCGATACCGGTGACGATGCCGTCGAGCTGCGAACGCTCGCGGCCCAGCTCCTGGGCGCGCTTGGGGTCATCCCATACCTTGGGATTCTCCAGCTCGCGGGTTACTTCTTCGAGGCGTTCTTTCTTGACGGCGTAGTCAAAGATACCCCCTAAGCGACTCGACGCGGCCCGTGAGGTCCGCAATCTGCGCGAGGATCGGATTGGTCTCGATCATGGTTGGCTTGCCTGCTGGTGCGGCGCGGGACGCGCCGGCTAAAGCGTCCAATCCTAACAAATCCCGCCATCCGCCGCACCGCAGCACACTGTGGGAGCCGACTTGTCGGCGAATGGGTGCTCGCGGCAGCCCGGCCCGCTGCCGCGGGATCGCCGATGAATCGGCTCCCACAATCGCCGATGAATCGGCTCCTACCCGAGCGGGGCTATGCCGGGAGTGCCTCCTGGTGAATACCGCGCACGGCACGCCCCGACGGATCGGCTGCTGCGGCAAAGGCCGGGTCCCACTCCAGCGCTGCCGGTGACGAGCAGGCGATCGACTTGCCGCCCGGCACGGTGGCCGCGCAGGCCTCGCCGGGGAAGTGCTTTTCGAACAGGGTCCGATAGAAGAACGCTTCCTTGGTCGCGGGGGTGTTGTGGGGGAACCGGGCGCCTGCCGCGGCGAACTCGCGGTCGGAGACCATCGCCTCGGCATGCGCCTTGAGTCCGTCGATCCAGCCGTAGCCCACCCCGTCGCTGAACTGCTCCTTCTGCCGCCAGAGGATTTCCTCGGGAAGCGCGCCCTCGAAGGCTTCGCGCAGGATGCCTTTCTCGATGCCCTTGCGCGCGACCATTTTCGACTCGGCGTCGAAGGCCATCGCGATGTCCAGGAACTCGGTATCCAGGAAGGGCACGCGCGCCTCGACCCCCCAGGCCGACATGGACTTGTTCGCGCGCAGGCAGTCGTAATAGTGCAGCGCATCCAGCTTGCGGATCGTCTCCTCGTGGAACGCGCGGGCCGAAGGCGCCTTGTGGAAATACAGGTAGCCGCCAAAAATCTCGTCCGAGCCCTCGCCGGACAGCACCATCTTCACGCCCATCGCCTTGATCCGCCGGGCAAGCAGGAACATCGGGGTGGAGGCGCGGATCGTGGTGACGTCGTAGGTTTCGATATGCCGGATGACTTCGGGCAAGGCGTCGAGGCCTTCGTCGAAGGTGTAACGGAAGCCGTGGTGCACGGTACCCAGAGCCTCGGCAGCGACCTCGGCGGCCTTGAGGTCGGGCGAGCCCTCCAGACCGATGGCGAACGAATGCAGCCGTGGCCACCAGGCCTCGCCGCGATCGTCTTCCTCGATGCGGCGCCGCGCAAAGCTCGCGGCAACGGCGGCGACCAGGGAGGAATCGAGGCCGCCGGAAAGGAGCACGCCATACGGCACGTCCGTCATCATCTGCCGATGCACGGCGGCTTCGAACGCGGCGCGCAGGTCCTTCGGCTCGATCGTTCGCCCCGCGGTGGCGTCGTAATCGCGCCATGCCGGCGTCCAGTAACGCACGGCCTCGCCCGTCTCGCTGTCGTAGACGTGGCCCGGCGGAAACGGCGCGACGTCGGCGCACACGCCGACCAGCGACTTCATCTCCGAGGCGACGCAGAGGCGCCCTGCCCGGTCGTGGCCCCAGTAGAGCGGGCACACACCGAGCGCATCGCGTGCGATCAGGAAGCGACGGCGACCGGCGTCCCAGAGCGCGAAGGCGAAGATGCCGCTGAGTTTGCCGAGGAACCCGGCGCCCTCGGCGCGGTAGAGGGCATTGATGACTTCGCAATCGGAACCCGTGGTGAAAGCGTACTCACTGGCGGCACGCAGTTCGCGGTGGTTGTAGATCTCGCCGTTCACCGCCAGCGCCAGATCGCCTTCAGGCGAACGAAGCGGCTGGGCACCGCTCGCCGGGTCGACGATGGCGAGGCGCTCGTGCACGAGGATCGCCCCCTGGTCGACGTAGACCCCGCTCCAGTCCGGACCGCGATGGCGCTGCCGCTGGGAAAGCTCCATTGCCTGCGTACGCAGGGCAATCAGGTCGTCGCCGGCCGCGAGGCCGAACATACCGAAGATCGAACACATGGCCTTGTCACTCCTGGTCGGTCACTGGAAATCGCTGATGGAAGCGGCGCAAAGAAAAAGGCCCGCCTGGTGAGGGCGGGCCTTTCGTGTGTGGGGTGCTTTCGCTGAAACCGCCTACACGCCGACCCTCCCGAGGTTCCGGGGATTATTGGTATTGGCGTTATTGGCGGTGAGGCGAGTCATGGGTCGAATAAAGCATGATTGGGAAGGTGATGCAAGCACCCATTCGCCGATGAATCGGCTCCCACAAGGAGCATCGCCGATGAATCGGCTCCTACCGGGCGGGCCGCGTTTGCTTGGTAGGAGCCGATTCATCGGCGATCCTTGCGAAGCCCTATGCGAAGGATCTCCCATGCATCCCCTCCTTGCCCTAGCGATGCTCTCGACCGCCCAGCCAGCACCTAACTGGCTCGCCGGCGACTGGGAGCCCTACAGCAATGCCTTCATCGGCCTGCACATGCTCAGCGTCGGCAAGAACACGCTGAGCTGGAAAGGCTGCGTCAACGCGGGTTTCGACATCGTCGATAGCAGCGACAACAGCGTGACGATACGACTGGCGAAAGGCAGCACGTGCGCGCTCGACGACGCGCCACCGACACGCATGGACACGGTCCGCTTCACCCTTCGCGAAAACCGCTGCGATCTGGGTGTCACCGTCTACGCCTCACCCGATGCAGCGAAGCGCAACGAACCTTCCGCCGAAGGTCTTTACGGCAAGTCGAAGTGCCCGTCAGGCCCTGCGTCTCAGGCCGCGGCCAACCTCTCGACCACGACGCGGTAGGCCTCGGCCGCCGACTGTTCGGCAGCGTGCGAGAAGTCGCGCACGCGCCACTGCCCGCCGACCATCACGTCGCGCACGAGCGGCGTGTTGCCGGCGAACAGGAAGCTGTCGATCACGTCGGCTTCGTCGCGCGCCGCGAGCAGCGGTGAACGATCGTCGAGCACGAGGAGATCGGCACGGGCTCCGTCCGCCAGCCGCGCGATATCCGTGGCGGCGGCAAGCGCGCCGCCTTCCAGGGCGCGCTGCCAGAGCGCCGTGCCCACGCTCTCTTCCGGTCGTCGCGCGGCCACGTTGCGATGACGCGTAATCAGGCGCTGGCCGTACTCGAGCCAGCGCAGTTCTTCCACCGGCGATACGGAAATATGCGAGTCCGAGCCGATGCCGAGCGTGCCGCCCGCATCGATGAAAGTGGCGAGCGGGAACAGTCCATCGCCGAGGTTCGCCTCCGTGGTCGGGCACAGGCCGGCAACAGCGCCGCTCCTGGCAAGGCGATCGGTTTCGTGCGGCGTGAGATGCGTGGCGTGGATGAGGGTCCAGCGCGAATTCACCTCGGCGTGGTCGAGAAGCCACTCGACCGGGCGGGCGCCGCGCACGGCAAGGCAGTCCTGCACTTCACCCAGCTGTTCGGCGATATGGATATGAATCGGCAGCTCACGGCATACGCCGCTGGCAAGCAGGGCGCGCATGGCATCTTCGGGTACCGCGCGCAGCGAGTGCAAAGCGATGCCCAGGCGCAGCATGTCGTTCTGCAACGGGGCGAGACGCTCGAGCAAGGCCACGTACTGGCCGACATCGTGACGGAAGCGCTGCTGGCGCTCGTTCAGCGGGCGGCCGTCGAAGCCACCTGTCATGTAGAGCACCGGCAGCAGGGTCAGGCCGATGCCGGCCTCCCTGGCCGCCTCGATCAGCGCCAGCGACATCGCCGCAGGCTCGGCGTAATGCACGCCACGCGGCCCGTGGTGCAGATAATGAAATTCACAGACCTGCGTGTAGCCCGCTTTCACCATCTCGATGTAGAGCTGGGTGGCGATCGCCTTGAGGTCGTCCGGATCGATCGCCTCGGCGAAGGCGTACATCGTCTCGCGCCAGGTCCAGAAGCTGTCTTCTCCAGGTCCGCGCCGCTCGGCCAGGCCGGCCATCGCCCGCTGGAAGGCGTGCGAGTGCAGATTGGGCATGCCCGGCAGAACGAAGCGGCCGACGCGTTCGCCGCCAGCCAGGCCGGACGCCGGAGCGAAACGCGCGCCGGAAACCGACAGGCCTGCCCCGCCCGCATGCCAGCTACCGTCCTGCCAGAGGAAATCCGCGGTCAAGGGGGTCGGTGACATGGGGGCTGTCCTGTGGGATCCAGCGGGCATGGTAACCGACGGGCATAATGCGGGAATGACCGAGATCATCGCCGCTCAATCGCCGAAGCTGCTGCTTCGTCTGGCGCGTCCGACCGACGTGCCCGAACTGGTCGCCCTCACCGCCCGTGTCTACACGCCCGAATGGGGCCACTCGGCGGAAATGCTGCAGGGCCAGCAGACCCACTTCCCCGAAGGCCAGTTCGTGGTCGAGTACGAGGGGAAGATCGTCGGGTTCTGCGCCACCTTCCGCATCAACGAAGCCGTGGCGCTGGCACCGCACACCTGGATGCAGATCACCGGTGGCGGATTCGCCTCGCGTCACGATCCCAAGGGCGACTGGCTCTACGGGATGGAGATCGTGGTCCACCCCGATTACCGCGGCATGCGCATCGGGCAGCGCCTGTACATGGCGCGCAAGCGACTGTGTACCGACCTGAAACTTCGCGGCATTGTCTTCGGCGGCCGCATGCCGGGGCTGGCCCGGGCGATCAGCCGCTACGGCAGCGCGGAAGGCTACGTGCAGGCCGTGGTCGACGGCAGTCGCCGCGACGCCACGCTGAGCTTCCAGTTGCGCAACGGATTCGAAGTCATCGGGCTGCTGCGCGAATATGTCCCCTCCGACCATGAATCGCTCGGTTATGCGGCGCACCTGATCTGGCGCAACCCGCAACTGCACGATCATCCGGATACGCCGAAGGTATCGCAAAGCCATCGCCTGCCGGACTCGGTGCGTGTGGCGTCGGTGCAGTACCAGCAGCGACGCATCGGCTCGTTTGCCGAGTTCGCCACCCAGGTCGAATACTTCGTCGATATCGCCGCCGATTACGATGCCGACTTCGTCGCCTTTCCCGAGCTGATCACGCTGCAGCTGCTGTCGATCGAGAACGCCGAACTGTCGCCGGTGGATTCGATACGGCGCCTGTCCGAGTACACCGACGAGGTCAAGGCGCTGTTCCATCGCCTGGCCGTGCACTACAACATCAATATCGTCGGCGGCTCCCATCCGACGCGCCAGCCCAACGGCGACATCCATAACGTCTGCTACGTCTGCCTGCGTGACGGTTCGATCCACGAGCGCGAGAAGCTGCATCCCACACCGAGCGAGCGCAACGTCTGGAACATCACCGGCGGCGATACGGCGGCGACGATCCAGACCGACTGCGGCCCGATCGGCGTCATGATCTGCTATGACTCGGAGTTTCCCGAGGTCGCGCGGCACCTGACCGACCAGGGTGCGCTGATCCTGTTCGTTCCGTTCTGCACCGACGTGCGCGAAGGCTACCTGCGCGTGCGCTATTGCTCGCAGGCACGGGCCATCGAAAACCAGTGCTACGTGGTGCTCTCGGGCAACGTCGGCAACCTGCCCGGCGTGAACAATTTCGACATCCAGTACGCGCAGAGCTGCATTCTCACGCCGAGCGACCTGCCCTTCGCGCGGGATGGCATCGCCGCCGATTCCACACCCAACATCGAGACCGTCTTGTTCGCCGACCTTCGCCTGGAAAACCTCGCCCGCGCGCGCAACTCCGGAGCGGTGCAGAACCTCAAGGATCGTCGTTTCGACCTCTACCAGGTGCGCTGGTCGCGCATGCCGGAGGGCAAATGAACCTCGACCGGCTCCGGGCCTTCGGCCAGCACGACTGGCTGTCGCCCGAGCAGTGGCGTCGCCGCATCCTCTTCTGGTCGGGTGCCATCGTCGTCGGCCTGGCCGCCGTGCTCTTCGCGAAGGCCGCGGACTTCGCCTTCGACATGTTCCACGCCGTTGCCGCGCACGGCTGGTGGGTGCCACTGATCATTACGCCGGCGATGTTCGCCCTGCTCTGCTGGCTTACCCAGGGCGCCCTGAAGGCGACCCGCGGGTCCGGCATCCCGCAAGCCATTGCCGCGTTGAAAGTCGAAGACGAGGATTTCCGTACGCGCCTCCTCTCGCTCAAGGTGGCTGCCGGCAAGATGGCGCTGACGCTCGCCGCCTTGCTCGGCGGCGCTTCGGTCGGCCGCGAAGGCCCGACCGTGCACATTGGCGCAGGCCTGCTGTATTCCATGGGCCGGCGATTCGGCTTCGACGATCCCACGGCGGCAGGCCGGTTCATCCTTGCCGGTTCCGCCGCCGGCCTTGCCGCGGCGTTCAATACCCCCCTGGCCGGTGTCGTCTTCGCCATCGAGGAAATGTCCGGCACGTTCGAGCACCGCATCAGCGGCACGCTGCTCACCGCCATCGTCGTGGCGGGCGTCGTTTCACTCGGCCTCGTCGGCAACTACGCGTACTTCGGCGACATCACCGCCGCGCTGCCGCTGGGCCGGGCCTGGATCGCCGTGCTACTTACCGGCGTCGTCGGCGGGCTGGCCGGCGGCCTGTTCGCACGCCTGATCATTCCGTCGGTGACGGGGTTTCGTGGTGCGATGGGCCGGTTGCGCGCCCGCCAGCCCGTGGTGTTCGCGGCCGTCTGCGGCCTGGCGCTGGTGCTACTGAGCCTGCTAAGCGCGAACGGGCTATACGGCACGGGTTATGCGCAGGCGCGCGACATCCTGCAAGGCCACAGCGACACCGGCCCGCTGTTCGGCGTACTGAAGTTCCTCGGCAACATCGCGTCCTCGTGGGCCGGCATTCCTGGCGGGATCTTCTCGCCGGCACTCGCTGTCGGCGCCGGGCTCGGCGGCAATATCGCCCAGCTCCTGCCCAGTGCGGATACCTCGGCGGTCGTCCTGCTGGGCATGGCGGCGTATCTTGCCGGCGTGACGCAGGCACCGCTGACCGCCGTGGTGATTTCGCTGGAACTCACGGCCAATCACCAGATGGCCCTGCCGATCATGGCGGCGTGCCTGCTGGCGCGCGCCGTCTCCGGCCTGGTCTGCCGGGTTCCCGTGTACAAGGCACTGGCCGACGTACTCATCGTCCGCTACGAGGAGGAGCGCGTGCGCCGCGAATCCCCCATCACCGAAGGAGCGCCACCCGCATGACCACCGATGACCGCTGGGACGGCCTGCTGCTGGACGTCGGCCTCGCCACCCTCGTCGACAACGGCGTGCCCTACGGAGCCATCGCGGATGGCGCGATCGGCTGGCGCGATGGCGTCATCACGTTTGCCGGTCCCCGCAGCGAGCTGGCGGGCGATCCCCATGCACTGGCGCATCGGGTCGAATCCCTGCCCGGCACCTGGGTGACACCCGGCCTGATCGACTGCCATACCCATCTGGTGTTCGGCGGCGACCGCGCACAGGAGTTCGAGCAGCGCCTCGAGGGCGCCTCGTACGAAGAGATCGCGCGCGCCGGCGGCGGAATCGTCTCCAGCGTACGCGCGACCCGCGCTGCGAGCGAGGACGACTTGCTGCGGCAGTCCCTGCCACGCGCAAAGGCCTTGTTGGCGGACGGCGTGACCACGCTGGAAATCAAGTCCGGCTACGGCCTCGAGCCCGACGCCGAGCGCCGCATGCTCCGCGTCGCGCGACGCATCGGCGTCGAACTGGGTATCGACGTGCGCACCAGTTTCCTGGGCATGCACGCGCTGCCGCCGGAATACGCGGGACGACGCGACGAGTACGTCGCCCTGGTCTGCGACACGATGTTGCCCTCCCTGGCCGGCGAGGAACTGGTCGATGCGGTCGATGCGTTTTGCGAGGGCATCGGCTTCACCCACGACGAGACCGAACGGCTCTTCCGCAAGGCGAGCGAACTGGGCCTGCCGGTGAAGCTCCACGCCGAACAGCTATCCGACCTGGGCGGTGCGGCCCTGGTCGCCCGCTACAGCGGCCTCTCTGCCGACCACCTCGAATGGACCAGCGAAGAAGGCGTGCGCGCCATGGCCGAAGCAGGGACCGTGGCGGTGCTCCTGCCCGGCGCCTACTACGCGCTGCGCGACACGCGACCGCCGCCCATCGAGGCCTTTCGTCGCCACGGCGTCGCCATGGCGGTGGCCACCGATCTCAATCCCGGCACCTCGCCCCTGCTGTCTCTTCGCCTTGCCATGGGCATGGCCTGCACACTATTCCGGCTGACGCCCGAAGAAGCGCTGCGCGGCGCCACGGTCCATGCCGCGCACGCCCTTGGGCTCGACGACCGCGGCATCCTCGCACCCGGCCGTCGTGCCGATCTCGCGATCTGGAACATCCGTCACTTACCGGAACTCTGCTACTGGATCGGCGGTGATCTGTTACGCGAGGTCCGGGTGGCAGGCGAGCGCCCCCATGAAACGTAATCCGCACGATTTTTCCGAATTGTTCCATCGATAGGCAGGAAGGTCTGACCTAAGATCGGTGATGTCGATCTCGCACGGCACGCGCTGCGCGTTGTAAGGAACATCGTTGATTGCACCACCGCCAGCGCGCCGCGGGGCACGCGCCACGTCTCGCCGCATCGCAAGCCTGATAGTTACCCTGGCGCTGCTCGTTGCGTGCGCCGATCCAGGGGAGACCACCGCTGAACGCGCCACACGCGCACGGCAGATGCGAGACGTCTCGCGCATGCTCGATGCGATGGAAGCACCGCCGTTGCCTGGTGGTGCGGACGCCGGATTCACCGGCGTCCCTGGTGCGGCTCCATCGCCCTCCGACTCGGCGCCTCACAAGAAGCCTGCATCGGCGCCGCTCCGCGACGGGCCTGGCTGGGCGCTGGCCATCGGTGCGATCGCCACCGCCATCAGCATCGCCGCCGGTTTGCGATGGCGCCGTCGACGACGGGTACGCACGCCGAACGATCGGCGGCCGTCGATCGCGCATGCCTTTGCTGCCGACGCACCAGTGCAGCCTCCCAGGGCCGCCGCACTGAAATCACCTGAATGGGTCTATGTCGACTCGCCGTATGCCACGCCCTTGCTCTACATGGTCCCCGAGCCGGTCGACCTGCTCCTGCCGGTGGCAACGGTGTCCGAACCAGCGACCGCGACACCGACATCGTCGCGGCGACGTCAGGCGCTGCTGATGGAACTCCAGGCCATCGACACCAGTCCGGCCCTGCACCTGATCGGCGACAGGCAATTTCCGGAGATTCGGCGCGTCGGCGAAGGCAGCGCCAGCGCCGACGCGTGGCAAGCCATTCTTGAAGACACCAGCAAGGGCGATGACGATGACGCCCGGCTGGCTCGTTGGCTTTCACCCGCCATCCTCGTGCTTCGCTCGCGTGATCACCGTCGGCGATGTGCCGAGGCCTTGCTGGAGGATGCGGCGCAGCGCACCCGCGACGGCATGAATCGAGCCACGGAAGACGAGCGTCCGCATTGGGTAGGCCGCGCCATCCGTGTAGAACTGGCCCGCATCGAACGCTTATCCGGTGCCACACGCCTGTTCGCCCTGCGCGCCCTGCAGTCACGCCAGCTTATCGACCTCGGCGCCGAAGAAGCGCCGGTGCTCGATGCCTGGATCGACGTGCAGCTGGCCTGGGCGGGATGGTTGCTCGGCGGCGGCGCGACCGCACGCCAGGCCGAAGCCGAGGCCCTGTGCGATCGCCTTGCGGCCATCGGGCCAGAAGCGGCGACACGCGCCCTGCGTCGGCGCGCGGAGGTCTTCCTCCAGCGCGCGGAGAACGAGAAAGCCGCGGCGCGCCTGGCCAACCTGGGCTGCGCGCAAGCGCTGCTTGAAGACGCCTATACGCGCGACCACGATGCAGGTAACGCCTTGCTGCTCGCGCGTTGCGCTCGACTACGCGCCATGACGCTACCGCCCACGGACGCCGTCGACGCCTGCGCC
This sequence comes from Luteibacter rhizovicinus DSM 16549, assembly GCF_001887595.1. Lineage (NCBI taxonomy): Bacteria > Pseudomonadati > Pseudomonadota > Gammaproteobacteria > Lysobacterales > Rhodanobacteraceae > Luteibacter > Luteibacter rhizovicinus. Next base: position 3,402,538 of record NZ_CP017480.1, on the reverse strand, counting down.
GTGGCACTCACCCATGCCTTCCTCGCCGAACAGGATCCGGCCTGGCGAATGGACGCTCTCGAATGCCGCCTGGCGGTCCAGCTGACCTACGAATCGCTGCCCGGACGGGCCATCCAGGGTGAAGTGGCGGCCTCGTTGGGACGCGAACTCGCGTCGATGGCCGCCGATTCCGTCGGCGCGCGCACCGCCATGGCGGCGACACGCCTGCGCGAGGGCGATTTCGCCGGCGCCAGCGCGCTGTGCGAGGCCGCGTGGCGCAGCGGTGGTGGCGACACCCACCTGCTCAATCTCTGGCGCGACGCCTGTCGCGGCTGGACGCAGACCGCCGACACCACCGGCCACGATCGCCATGCACTCGCCCAGGCGGTGCGCCAGCTGGCCATCGCGCGCGCCACTCTCTAAGACCAGGAACGCTGCAGACCCATGAGTTCTCACCCAGCCCCCAAAGACACGCCTGCCCCGCTCTGGCATACGCGATACGGCATCACCGCGGCGGTCGCCACCGACCATGTCGTCGCCCGCTCGCTCCAGCTCTATGGCGAATGGGCCGAGCACGAGACCAACCTGCTCAGCGGACTCGTCGAAGAAGGCCAGACCCTTCTCGAGGTCGGCGGTGATTTCGCGGCGCACACCTTGTGGATGGCGCATGCGGTCGGCCCGCTCGGACAAGTCCATGTCGTGGAACCTCGCCGCCTGCGCTTTCAGCAACTCTGCGCCAACATCGCGCTCAATCAGCTCGATAACGTCTTCACCCATCCGGTCTGGCTGGACCGCAACCCCGGGCAGCGCACGCTGGACGCCAGGGAATCGGTGCGCGCTGTGACCATCGACAGCCTCCAGCTCGAAGCCATCCACTTGATGAAGTTCAATCTGGCCGACACCCTGGTCGACGCACTCGCCGGTGCCAGGGAGACCCTACGCGAGCACCGGCCCCTGCTCTACGTGCGGCTGTCGGGCATGGAGCAGGCCGCACAGGAAGTCGCCACGATCAAGGCGCTCGGCTACCGCGTGTGGTCACACGTGCCCTATCTCTACAACAGCGACAACCATGCCGGTGTCGAGAACAACATCTTCCCAGGCATCGTCCAGCAGAACGCCATCGCGGCGCCGGCGGACAGTCACTTCGAGTTTGGTGATCGGCTCGAGCTCTGAACGGCACCGCTGAAAACAAAAAGCCCCGCTTATGCGGGGCTTCTCATCTCACGCAGTGAAGGCTTAGGCCTTCTTGCGCGGGGCCGCCTTCTTGGCGGCGGCGGCCGGCTTTGCAGCGGCCGGCTTTGCCACGGCTGCACCGCTGACGACGTCAACGTGCGGACGAGCATTGCCATAGCTGGAACGGTTGATCTTGCCGCGACGGGTGCGGCGATCGCCCTTGCCCATGGGAAACTCCTTGATTCGGAATGATGAAGAGGAACGGCCGGCCATCGTATCAGCGGCGGCGTAAATGGCAAGCCTGACGGCCGTTCAGTGAACGTGCTGGCTGCCCTTTCCGCAGCCCTCCAGCTCATCCGGACAGCGACCCGGGTCGAACTGGACCGTCGCATGACCCACCTGCCAGCGCTCCACGAGCATGGTCTTGATGGCTGTGAGACAGCGAGCCGGATCGGCGCCAGGCCGCAATTCGGCGTGCAAGGTGGCCATGCGTGCACCGGCGGTGACCTGCCATACGTGCACGTGATGGATATCCAGGATGTTTTCGTCGGCCTCGCGCAGGCCTTTCTCGATGTCGGCCAGATGGATGCCCTCCGGCGTGCCCTCGAGCAGGATGTGCCCCGAACGGCGCAGCAAGGACCACGCACTGCGCAGGATCAGCAGCGACACCAGGATCGACAGCACCGGATCCGCCCACAGCCAGCCAGCCCAACGCACGGCCAGCGCAGCGAGCACGGCAGCGACCGAGCCGAGCAGATCGCCCAGGACATGCAGGCTCGCGCCCGCGATGTTGACGTCGTCAGGGTCGTGCCCATGCAGGGTACGAAGGACCACGACGTTGGCGATCAGGCCGATCACCGCCACCACCAGCATCACGCCGGAGAGGATCGGCTGGGGATCGAACAGCCGCTGCACCGCTTCCACGATGATGAAGGCGACCAGGGCGAACTGGGTCAACGCGTTGACGAAGCCGGCCAGCACCTCGATGCGGCCGTAACCGAAGCTTCGCCGTGCGTCGGCGGGACGGGCCGCGAATCGCGCGCCGAGGAAGGCCAGCAGCAGGGCCAATGCATCGACCAGCATATGGCCGGCATCCGCCAGCAGGGCCAGCGATCCGGAGACCAGGCCGCCGGCCGCCTCGACCACCAACATGATCAGGGTCAGGACGAACGCGAACAGCAGCTTCTTCTCGCTGCTCCCTTCGAAGTGGCTGTGGTCGTGCGAGTGCGCCTCACCGTGCGAATGGCCGGCGTGGTCGTGGGAGTGGTCGTGTGCCATGCGCGAAGGCTAGGGAATCGTGCCGCGGTTACACAATCACGGGTGGGCGCAGGACGGACCATGGATGTGGCCGGCGTGCTCGCTGCGGTCGACGCGCAAATTGACGAAATGCGCCGAGGCCAGCAGGAAACCACCACAGGTGACGAGCACGCTATGAACGATCAGCGAGTCGCTGTGCAGGAAGGTCACGCCCAGGATCAGCAGCATCAGGCCGGGAGTCGCCAGGATCAGCGGCAAGCGGCGGCGATGCCGGCGGAAGCCCGAGATCAGCGCAGCACTGGCAAGGACGCAGGCGAATGCGACGAATCCGGCTTCGAAACGGTGATCGGCGAGAAAGGAAAGACCCAGTACCGGCAGCAGGGCCAGCACGAAAGGCAGCGCCGCGCAGTGGATGGCGCACAGGAACGAGGCCAGGGCGCCGACGCGGTCGGCGGCATGCCACCAACGCCGTGGTGCTTCGGAATCGACGGGGGATTCGACGGGGAAATCGGTCATGAGATGCATAGCGTGACTTCTTGCTCAGACACAGGCAAGGGATGATACTTTATAACATTGCGGAAGCCAAGAAAATCAATCCTTTCCGTCTGACCGGACAATCACTCTTTCCTGTGGGAGCCGATTCAACGGCGATAACCAGACTGCCGAGCCCCTTCACGGACCAGGCGACATGCCTCAACGGCAGTTCTTGCAGATGCCGTGCACTTCCAGCGTCTGCGCCTGCGGACGGAACCCGAACGCCTTGGCCTGTGCCTCGATCAGGTCGGCCACGCGCTCGTCGCACACTTCCTGGGCGCACTGGCACTTGTCGCAGATCAGGAAGGGCACCTGATGCGACTCGGCCGGATGGTGGCAGGACACGTAGGCGTTGATCGACTCCAGCTTGTGAATAAAGCTGTTCTCGAGCAGGAAATCGAGTGCCCGATAGACCGTCGGCGGCGCCGCATTGCCGTGCTTCTCGCGAAGACGGTCCAGCAGGTCGTAGGCCTTGACGGGTTTGCCTGCGCTGGCGACCAGCTCGAGGACTTCACGACGTAACGGCGTCAGCCGCAGGCCACGCTCGTTCGAGGCGTGCTCGACCGCCGCGACGAAGCTGCGTGCGTCGTCGTGGTGCTCATGATCGTGTCGGTGGGCGGCTTGCGTGGTCACATCGAATCCTCGTGTCCGTCAGTCTAACATGAGGCCACGTCAGCGTTTTTTCGAGCCCGGTAACGGTGGGGGCTGCGGGCCGCCGACCGGCGATGACGGCGGCAGCGGCGGCGGGCCCCGCTTCGGTATGAAGGGGATGACCCAGCCAAAGGGACCCAGGACGAGCGCCCCGACGATGCCTGCCATGGTCCTCCCCCGCCACCAGCCCAGTAAGGCGCCGACGGCGATAAAGAAGACCTGCCAGGCAATCAGGTTCCACCAGGGGACCAGGCCCATCAGGTTGCTGAAGATGCGCAGCGACGCACCGGGGTCGTCGGGATCGACCCCTTGCATCGCCCGCGCGAGAAGCTCATCCACGCGAGCGGGCGAGCGCCTCGTCGATGCGCGAGATGGCACCCTCGCGACCGGCGAGGTAAATGGTGTGCTCGATCGACGGCGACACCTGGGTGCCCGTCATCGCCACGCGCAGCGGCGCGGCGACTTTGCCCATGCCCAGCTCCAGCGACGCCGCCACGCGCTCGACCGCGCCGTGAATGGCCTCGGGCGTCCACGCCGGCAGCGCGGCCATTTCGGCCTTTGCCGCTTCGAGCGCGGCCGGCGCCGTCTCGGTGCGCAGGTGCTTCTCGATGGCTTTGTCGTCCCAGGCCAGGATCGGGCCGTACCAGATCGTCGCGCGCTCGGCCATTTCCTTGAAGGTCTGCACGCGGTCACGCAAGGCGACGACGACATCGGCCGGATTCGGGCCCTTCGCCGGATCGATGCCGATCTTCTCCAGATGCCAGGCCAGCTCGAGACCGAGCACGGCCGGATCGTCCGTCTTCAGATAGTGCTGGTTGAGCCAGGACAGCTTGTTGACGTCGAAGCGCGACGCCGCCTTGTTGACATCGGCGACGTCGAACAGGGTCTTCATATCGTCGACCGAGAAGATCTCCTGGTCGCCGTGCGACCAGCCGAGTCGAACCAGGTAGTTGAGCAGCGCATGCGGCAGGAAGCCATCGTCGCGATACTGCATGACGCTCACCGCGCCGTGGCGCTTGGACAGCTTCTGGCCGTCCGGGCCCAGGATCATCGGCAGGTGCGCGAACTCGGGCACGGGTGCACCCAGCGCCTTGTAGATGTTGATCTGGCGCGGCGTGTTGTTGACGTGGTCGTCGCCGCGAATCACTTCCGTGATGCCCATGTCGATGTCGTCCACGACGACGGCGAAGTTGTAGGTCGGGAAGCCGTCCGAGCGGAAGATGACGAGATCGTCGAGCTCTTCATTGGACCACTCGATGCGCCCCTTCACCTTGTCGTCGAAAACAACGCTGCCGGTGGCCGGGTTCTTGAAACGGATGACGCGGTTCGGATCGTCACGCATCGGCTCGTCGCGATCGCGGTAGTAGCCGTTGTAACGCGGCTTCACGCCTGCAGCCATCGCCGCGTTGCGCATCGCCTCGATCTCTTCCTTGGTCTCGTACGCGTAGTAGGCCTTGCCCTCACGCAGCAGCTGCTCGGCGACCTCGCGGTAACGATCCATACGCAGGGTCTGGTAGTACGGGCCTTCGTCGTGCACGAGGCCAAGCCAGGACATGCCGTCGAGGATGGCCTGTACGGCCTCCTGCGTGGACCGCTCACGGTCGGTGTCCTCGATTCGCAGCACGAACTCGCCGCCGCGGCGGCGGGATTCCAGCCAGCAATACAACGCGGTGCGGGCACCACCAATATGCAGGTAGCCGGTGGGACTGGGAGCGAAGCGGGTACGGACGGTCATCGTGTGGGTCGTTCGGCAGGCAAGACCGCGATTTTAACCCAGCCATGCTGTCATATGCCGGTCATGCCCCGATAACCGCCCGGACACGCCATTGCGCGAGCATGCGTCAAGCCAGGCCAGAAGGGGCACCGCCATGCGAGTCGGCATCGTCACCGAGACCTACGCACCGGAGGTCAACGGCGTAGCCCTTACCGTCCAGGCGCTCGCCCGCGGGCTCGTCCGGCGGGGTCACTCCGTCGACCTCATCCGGCCGATCCATCCGGAGACGCCGCCACTGAGCGATGCCGGCATGGAGGTTCTGGCCGTCGAAGGCGCCGCCCTGCCTCGCTACGCCGGGCTCCGCTTCGGCCTGCCCGCCCGCTTCCGCATCGAACGCCGCTGGCGCGCGGACCGCCCCGATGCGATCTACGTGGCGACGGAAGGCCCGCTGGGCTGGACCGCTGTCAGCGCCGCTCGTCGGCTCGGCATCCCTGTCGCCACGGGGTTCCACACGCGATTCGACTTCTACGTCGGCCATTATGGCTTCAGCGCCCTGACACCCATCGTCCGCCGCTACCTGGCCCGCTTCCATCGCCGGGCGCAGACGACCCTCGTACCGACGGGCCAACTCGCCAGCGAGCTCAACGATCTCGGCGTCCACGACGTGCGTGTCCTTCGACGCGGCGTCGATACCGCGCGCTTTCATCCGGAGCATCGCGATGAAGCCCTGCGCGACAGCTGGGGTGCCGGTCCCGACACGCCGGTAGTACTCAGCGTCGGGCGCGTGGCACCGGAAAAAAACCTGCACGTGGTCATCGAGGCCTATCGCGCACTCGCACGTCGGGTACCTCACGCACGCTGCGTCATCGTCGGCGACGGCCCGGGCCGGGCAGCGCTCGAAGCGGCTAACCCGGATGTGATCTTCGCCGGCACGCGCCGCGGCGATGAACTGGCTGCGTTCTACGCCAGCGCCGATCTCTTCGTCTTTCCCAGCCTCACCGAAACCTTCGGCAACGTCGTGCTCGAGGCGATGGCCTCCGGCATCCCGGTCGTCGCCTACGCCGAAGCCGCCGCGCGTGAGTTCATCCGCAACGGCCAGAACGGCATTCGCGTCGCGCCAGGTAACGAAGGCGGTCTGATCGAACGCGCGGCCACCCTGGGTGCCGATGCCACGGTGCGTACGGCCATGGGGCATGCCGCACGCGTTTCTGTCGCCAACCTCTCGCCCGAGTCGGTCGTCAACGACTTCGAAGCCATCATGCGATCCCTGTCCGAGGAGAATGTCCATGAACGGAGCACCGCCGTCGCCGCGTAGGGCGAGCCTCGATCGCCGCATGTGCGTCGCCGCCAATCGCTGGGGAGCACGCCGGGCCATCGGGATCTTCTTCGGCGCCATCAGCCGGCTCGGCGATGGCGTTTTCTGGTATTCGCTGATGACGGTCATCGCGCTCGTCGGCGGCTGGCACGGTGTCGCTGTGGCCGTCCAGATGGCCGTCACCGGTCTGACCGCACTGATGCTTTATCGCGTACTCAAGCGCTGGACGCGCCGTCCGCGACCGTTCCGCACCTGTCCCGGCGTCATCGCCCACGTACCGCCGCTCGACGAATTCAGTTTTCCGTCCGGGCATACGCTGCAGGCCGTGGCGTTCACCGTTGTCGCGGTGGCGCACTACCCGATCCTCGCGCCTTTCCTGATCGGCTTTGCGGCGCTGATCGGAGCGTCTCGTGTCGTTCTTGGACTGCACTATCCGAGCGATGTGCTTGCCGCGACCGTGATCGGCGCGGGTCTTGGCAGCTTGTCGCTGTGGGCGGAGCGCGTGCTGGTGTGACGCCATGTGGCGCGCTAGCCAGACCAAAAACACAAAAAGCCCGACCGAGTCGGGCTTTTTGCTATCGCCGCTGAAGCGGCTCCCACACCCTCACATCACGCGGCGGCGCGCGGCGCCTTCTGCATGATGCCGAGCATCGCGCCGAGCTTGTCGCGCATTTCGCGGCGATCGACGATGACGTCGATGGCGCCGTGTTCGACCAGGAAGTCGGGACGCTGGAAGCCTTCCGGAAGGGTCTCGCGCACGGTCTGTTCGATGACGCGAGGTCCAGCGAAGCCGATCAGGGCTTTCGGCTCGGCGACATTGATGTCACCCAGCATGCCCAGGCTCGCCGAGACACCACCGGTGGTCGGGTGGGTGAGCACGGAGATGTACGGCACGCCGGCGTCGCGCATGCGTGCCAGCGCAGCCGAGGTCTTCGCCATCTGCATCAGCGAAAACAGGCCTTCCTGCATGCGGGCGCCACCCGTGGCGGCAAAGCACACCAGGGCACTCTTGTCGGCCAGGGCGCGCTCGGCGGCCCGGGCGAACTTCTCGCCGACCACCGAGCCCATCGAGCCGCCCATGAAGGCGAACTCGAAGGCGACCGAGACCACCGGACGATCCAGCAGACGGCCGGACATCGCGATCAGCGCGTCCTTCTCGCCCGTGGCTTTCTGCGCCGCGGTGACGCGGTCCTTGTACTTCTTCTGGTCCTTGAACTTCAGTGCGTCGACCGCTTCCATCTTCGCCCAGAGCTCGGTGGTGCTGCCCTCGTCGAAGAAGGCGTTCAGGCGCACGCGCGCGCTGATCGCGTGGTGATGGCCGCACTTCGGGCAGACCATCAGGGACTTCTCGAGCTCCGGCTTGTAGAGGACCGTGCCGCAACCGGCACACTTTTCCCACACGCCCTCGGGCACCTTGCCCTTGTTATCGCCGGCCGCGCGCTGCTGGGCGCGGGTCTTCGGCGTCATGATTTTCTGCAGCCAGTTCATCGTTGTCTCCGTGGATCCGTTCTAACGCAACGGCCGTTCAGCGCGCGTCGAGCGCAGCGCGGATCGGCGCGAGAAATTCGTGTGCCCTGCCCGCGAGATCGTCTGCCGAGGTCGCGCCGGAAAGGCGGTCGACCAGGGCACTGCCGATGACCACGGCGTCGGCGAAGGCGCCGATCGCCACGGCACTGGCCGCGTCGCGAACACCGAAGCCGACGGCTACCGGTGCCTTCGACTTCGCTCGGATACCCGCCACGCGCTCGGCGATGTCGCCGGTGCTCAGCTGGGCGGCCCCGGTGATGCCAGCGAACGACACATAATACAGGAAGCCCGCGGCGGCCTCGCTGAGGGCGGTCAGCCGCGCTGCCGTGGTCGTCGGCGACGCCAGCAGGATCTGGTCGAGGCCGGCTGCCCGGAGCGGTGCGAGCACGTGCGACTCCTCCAGCGGACAATCTACCATCAGGACGCCATCGACACCCTTCTCCACGGCATCTTCGGCGAACTCCTCGTAACCATACATCTCGATGGGATTCAGATAGCCCATCAGGACGATCGGCGTTTCGTCGTCCGTCTCACGAAATGCCGCGACCCAGGCCAGTACATTGTGCAGGCCGACGCCCTTGGCGATGGCGCGCTCGCTGGCGTGCTGGATGACCGGGCCATCCGCCATCGGGTCGGAAAACGGTACGCCAAGCTCGATCACGTCGGCGCCGGCGGCGACCAGGGCGTGCAGCATCGGCACCATGTCATCGGGCGACGGGTCGCCTGCGGTGACGAAAGGAATCAGACCCGTGCGGCCGGCGGCCTTCAGCGCCGCAAAACGACGTTCGATGCGGCTCATCAGAGTTCGATCCCTTCACGCTCGGCGATCGTGTGCACGTCTTTGTCGCCACGACCGGAAAGATTGGCGAGCACGAGGCCGTCCTTCGGCAGCTCGCGTGCGAGCTTGATCGCCTGGGCGATCGCGTGGCTCGACTCCAGCGCCGCGAGGATGCCCTCGGTACGCGCCAGCAGGTGGAAGGCTTCCAGCGCTTCGTCGTCGGTGATGCCGACGTACTCGGCACGGCCGGCATCCTTCAGGAAGGCATGCTCGGGGCCGACGCCGGGATAATCCAGGCCTGCCGAGACCGAATGGGTTTCGACGATCTGCCCGTTCGCATCCGACAGCACGTACGTGCGATTGCCATGCAGTACGCCCGGCTTGCCGGCGGCGAGCGAGGCGGCGTGCCGCCCTGTTTCGATACCGTCACCGGCCGCCTCGGCGCCGACGATGCGCACGTCGCGGTCGTTGAGGAACGCGTGGAAGATGCCGATCGCATTCGACCCACCACCGACACAGGCGGTGACGACATCGGGCAGACGGCCGAACTGCTCGAGCACCTGCTCGCGCGCTTCGCGCCCGACGATGGCGTTGAAGTCACGCACCATCTGCGGATACGGGTGCGGGCCGGCGACCGTGCCGATGATGTAGAACGTGTCGGCGACGTTGGTCACCCAGTCGCGCATCGCCTCATTGAGCGCATCCTTGAGCGTCTTCGAGCCCGAGGTGACCGGCACCACGTCGGCGCCGAGCAGGCGCATGCGATAGACGTTGATCTTCTGGCGCTCGATGTCCACGGCGCCCATATAGACCACGCACTTCAGGCCCATGCGCGCGGCGACGGTCGCACTCGCCACGCCGTGCTGGCCAGCGCCGGTCTCGGCGATGATCCGCGTCTTGCCCATGTGCCGGGCAACCAGCGCCTGGCCCACGGTGTTGTTGATCTTGTGCGCGCCGGTGTGATTGAGGTCTTCCCGCTTGAGCAGGATGCGCGCGCCGCCGACATGCGCGGACAGGCGCTCGGCGTGATAGACCGGACTGGGGCGACCGACGTAGTACTTGAGGTCGCGATCGAGTTCGGCGATGAAAGCGGGATCCGTCCGCAGCTTTTCGTACGCGGCGGTCAGTTCGGCGAGCGGCTCCATGAGCGTCTCAGCCACGTAGATGCCGCCGTAAGCCCCGAAGCGCCCATGCGCATCCGGATAGGCGTGGAAATCCGCGATCTCGGTCATTGCCTTCTCGTTATCGTCGTACAGCAGAAATGAAGCGTTCCATCTTAGCCCGATCCTTGATGCCGGGCGACGACTCGATCCCGCTGGAGACGTCCACGGCCCAGGGCCGCGCCACGCGAATGGCTTCGGCCACGTTGTCGGCATCCAGGCCGCCGGCAAGGATCAGGGGCTGCGCAAGATCCTTCGGCATCAACGACCAGTCGAAGCACTGGCCGCTACCGCCCTGCTCGCCGAGGCCATGGCCATCGAGCAGCAGACCGGCCGCGCGAGGGAACCGATGCAGGCGCTCGAGCGCACTCGCGCCCTCGCCCATCGCGATGGCCTTCGTGTAGCGGACTCCGTAGGCAGCGCAGTCCTCGTCGGTTTCGTCGCCGTGGAATTGCAGCATGTCCGGACGCAGGACGCGCAGCACTTCGTCGATGAACGCAGGCTCATCGTCCATCACCAGCGCGACGGTCGTGATGTAGGGCGGCACCGCGTCGCGCAGCCGTGCCGCGGCGGTCGGGTCGACGAAGCGCTTGCTGCGCCGTGTCATCACGAAGCCGATGGCATCGACACCCAGGCCAGCAGCCAGCTGTACGTCGTCCAGGCGGGTGAGTCCGCAAAACTTGATCCGGGTCATAGCGTCACTTCCTGTGGCAGCCCCCAGTGGGCTTCGTAAAGAGGACCGAGGAAAGTCAGGCCTTCCGCCGGTGCCGTCGCACCTGCAACCTCGCGGTCGCGGCCAGCGAGCAGTTCGGCCATCCAGCCGACGCTCTCCTCGCCGCGCCCGATCCGCAGCAGCGAGCCGACGATGTTGCGCACCATGTGGTGAAGAAAGGCATTTGCTTCGATTTCCACGACGACGTGGATGTCTTCGCGAAAAACACGGATCGAGCGCACGTTGCGGCGCGCATGCGCGGCCTGACAGGAAATGGCCCGGAACGCGGTGAAATCGTGCTCGCCGACGATCGCTTGCGCGGCCTCGTTCATCGCCTCGGCATCGATCTGGCGACGCTCCCATGCGACGAAGCGCGCATCGAGGGCGGGACGGACGAAACGCGGCAGGATGCGGTAGCGATACCGGCGGGCCCGCGCGGAAAATCGTGCGTGGAAGTCGTCCGGGACCGGCTGCGCCCAGGTCACCGCCACCGCGTGCGGAAGGTTGGAACAGGCACCGAGGATCCAGCCACGCAGGTCGCGCACCACCTCCGTATCGAAGTGGACCACCTGGCAACGGCCGTGCACGCCGGCATCGGTGCGGCCGGCGGCGGTCACTTCGATGGGCGCGTGGGCGACGAAGCTGAGCGCCTGCTCCAGCGAACCCTGCACGGTCTTCGCATGGCTCAGCCGCTGCCAGCCGAGAAAGTCGGTGCCGTCGTATTCGACGCCAAGGGCAATACGCATGGGGCGGTTCGACACGGTGGAAACGGTAAAGGGTAGCACCCTGCTTAGGGCGGCACCCACAACCCCGCCCACGGCAACCCACAAATGTAGGAGCCGATTCATCGGCGATAGCCAGGTTACGGTACCCCCCACCACCGCCGGCACAGACGGCTCGGCTGTGCCGTCGCTCTTTACACTTGGGCGTCTCGCGGGGAGACCTTGGTGTCCACCCTCGCTGCTCAGACAGGTCCTCCGCGTTCCGTAAAGGAAAGGCCGCTAACGCGGCCGTGTACTTAATCTGGCCTACGGCCGCTCCACTTGTGCGGAACTCGCCTCGAGGGTGGACACCAAGGTCTCTCACGACGATACGGTTAGCTCGAAGGCGAGCCGGCAGGACGGTTGCGGTCGCCGAAGTGGGCCGTTACGGCAGACGTGCGGGTACGTACACTCCGGCTTGGTGAGCGCCTTCCTCGCTGCTGCGCTGTCTAGGGCGGAGGATCGCGACCGGCTCGCCGGGTCGACCGTTTGGCGATGGCGATGGCGACGAGCCGGCAGCCAAAGCAGCGTTGCTTCGTCGGCTCGACTCGCACGAACCTCAGGGATGGGAAGAGTCTTCGGTGTCCACCCTCGAGGCGAGTTCCGCACAAGTGGAGCGGCCGCAGGCCAAATAGAACCATGGGCCGCGTTAGCGGCCTTTCCTTTACGGAACGCGGGGGACCTGTCTGAGCAGCGAGGGCGGGCACCGAAGGCTCTTTGCCTCACCCCCCAGCGAGAGTGGACACCGAGTGAACCGATAAAAAAAGCCCCGGGCTGGCCGGGGCATTTTTTAAGAGCATCGCCGATGAATCGGCTCCCACAAGGGGGTGGATCGGGTCAGACGATGTCGTTGAGGATCCGCTTGGCGGTGTCCCGCTGCATCTGCGTGCCTTCCGACATCACTTCGTCGAGCATGAGGCGGGCGCCTTCGGCGTCTCCCATGTCGAGGTACGCGCGGGCCAGGTCGAGCTTGGTGTCGACCGGGTCGTCGCTGAAGCTTTCCGGGTTGTGGTCGGCAAGCGGCTCTTCGTCGGGGAAGGTCGGCTCGTCGAAACGCGGAAGGTCATGGGCGGAGGTGGCAGCCGCTTCGGTCTCGTCATTGAACGACCAGGATGCGCGGTCGTCGCTGACCGGAACCGCATCGCTCGCGACGTTCCCGGCCGAACCGTGTGCCGGTGCCTCGCCGTAGAGCGAATCCGGCGCGTCGGCGTCGAAGACGCCCGGTGCGTTCGGACGACGCTCGGCCTCGGCGCGCTGCACGGGCGTCAGGTCGAAGTTGAAGTGGTATTCGCTGTGCTTCTGCGGCGTCGGCGCGGCCGGACGATCATCCTCGTCCGCACCCGTCACGTAGTTGCCGAGGTCGAACTGCTCGACGGCGGCCACGTCGTCGACCGGGTGAACGGCGCCCGGCTTATAACGGTCGTGGTCGTCAGGGAGGCCACCCTCGTGATCGTACGGATCATCGATCTCGTCCACCGGCACGCCGCCGAACAGCGGGTGGCTGGGAGCGAGGTCCTCACCCATCGTGACCACTTCGCGCCATTCCGGCTGCTCCGGGTCGGCAACGTGGGCGAACATGGCCTCGGCGGCGGCTTCGAAATGCTCGACGTCACGGCGACCGTAATACAGGCTCACCAGCTCCAGGTGCAGGCCGATGTCGTCCGGGTGTTCGGCCAGCGCGTCGAGGATCTCGCGCTGATCCTGGTCCATCGCGTCGTTGTGACCGAAGGTGTCGAAGTTCGGCTCACGGGCGAAACGATCCGCTAGGGAGGCGGATGCCGGACCCGCTACGACCGAGGTCTTCTTCCGGCCGAATACGGCGGCGACCAGGAGCAGCAGGATGACGATCGCGCCGCCGCCCCATGCCCAGGTCTGCAGGTACCAGGGATCGTCCTCGACGACCGTCGGCGGCGTGACCTTGTGTACGGGCGGCTTGGCCGCTGGAGCGGGTGTCGCCGCGACCGGCGCCTGGACCGGTGTCGTGACGACGGCGGGAGACGACACGGTGGCCGCATGCGCGGGCGCGACCGGAGCCGCTGCGACGACGGCGGCCGTCGCCGGCACGGCCGGCGAGGCGGCCGGAGCCGCCTGTGCGGGAGCCTGTGCGGGTGCCGCCACCGTGGCGGCCGTTGCCGGCTGCCCTGCGGCCTTGCGCGTTTCGGCCAGCTTGCGCTGAAGCTCGGCGATCTCCGAGTCCTTCAGGCTGATCAGGCGCTGGTTCTTGGTATTGATTTCTTCGAGATCGCCGATCCGCGACTTCAGCTCGGCGCCCTGCTGCTTGAGCGAGACGACGGACTCCTGCGAGGTGCTCAGCTCCTGCTTCAGGCCAGCCACCTGGGCGTCGCCCGTGCCGTCCTTGGTACCGGCACGGGTGGACGCCGCGTCACCACCTTCCTTCGAAGGGACGATGGCGAGGCGATCGTTAGCGGGAGCCGCCGCCTTGCTCGGTGCCTGCGCCGCACCCGTGGAGGCGGCGTCGGCCACCACGGAGGGCGAGCGAGCCGCCCCCGAGCGCCATGCCTCGTTCTGGCGGCGCACTTCGGCGAGCGCCGCCGCAGCCGACTGGGCCTGGACGTCGTCGGCGGAAGGAATGCGCAGCACGGCGCCGGTCTTCAGCGCATTGATGTTGTCGCGGTAGAAGGCGTCAGGATTGGCCTTGTGCAACGCCAGCAGGACCTGGTTGATGTCGGCGCCACTGGTGTGGTCGCGAGCGATCGTCGACAGGTTCTGGCCACGCTGCACCGTCACCGAGCCATCAGCCGAGGACGCGGTGGCGCGGGCAGGAGCCGGCGTCGATTCGCTGCGCGAAGCACGCGATTCGCTATGCGCGGGCACGCGGGACGGCACGTCCGAGGTGCGCGACGGCTTGGCCGCAGGCGCACTGGCCGTCGTGCCGGCCGTGGACGCCGGGGTACCCGGCGGGTCGAGCAGCATCGTGATCTCACGGACGACCTTGTTGCCGTCGGTGGAGACCTCGACCAGGAAATCGAGATAGGTATCGCGCACCGGTGCGGTGCTGGTCACCTTGATGACCGGCTGGCCGCTGGCGTTCTTGGCCACCACGAAGGTGAGCGCCACCGGCAGGCCGCCGCGGTTCAGGCCCGCGCGGGAGAACGCCTCTTCCGAGGCGAGGGCGACATGGACGTTATCGATCTTGCTCGATACGCCAGTCAGTGGGATTTCCGCTACCAGCGGCTGGTCCATGGTCGAGCGCACCTGGACCGGGCCCAGGTCCTGCGCCAGGGCGTGACCGCCCCCCGTGGCAAGCGCCAGCATGATCGACAGCTTCAACGTACGGTTCATTACTCGCTTCCCCCGAACTAATACCATGCTGACGGCACGCCTCTTTCGGGCGGTCGGCCGCGAAGGCGCCACTGTAGTGCACCCCAGCAACAACTAACAATAGCGAGTACGGGCAGTTACGCGACAACGTTGAGTCGGTCGCGAGGCCCGTACACGCCCCCCTTACATGTTATGGCTTGCGCTGGGCGTTCAGCTCGCGCTCGAGTTCGGCAATTTTCCGGTCCCGATCGTCCAGCTGGCGACTTGCGGCATGCGTATCGGACTCCAGCGCGTCAACCCGGGCCTTGAGCTGCTTCACGTTGGCGTCCTCCGCCTTCGCCTCCCCCTGCACTGCCACGACCTTGGCACGGGTCACGGCGGCGGGGTCGGCCTGCGCCGCCTTCGTCTGGGATTGCTGGGCGGCGGTCGCCAGGGGCGAGAGCACAACGAGCAGGCAGGCGATGGCGGCGCGATGCTTCATTACAGATAGTCCTCGATCAGGATCTCCGCGATCTGCACGGCGTTGAGTGCCGCACCCTTGCGGATATTGTCGGACACGACCCACAGGTCGAGCCCGCGGTCGTGGGAAATGTCTTCGCGGATACGGCCGACGAAAACGGGATCCTTGCCGGCGACATCGCCGACAGGGGTGGGATAGCCGCCCGGCTTGCGCTCGTCCTGCACGACCACGCCCGGTGCCGCTTCCAGCAGTTCACGGGCGCGCTCGGCGGTGATCTTGTCGCGCGTCTCGATGTGCACGGCCTCGGAGTGGCCGTAGAACACCGGCACGCGCACCGCGGTCGGGTTCACCTGGATCGAGGGATCCTCGAGGATCTTCCGGGTCTCCCAGACCATCTTCATTTCTTCCTTGGTGTAGCCGTTAGGCTGGAAGTCGTCGATCTGCGGGATGACGTTGAAGGCGATCTGCTTGGGAAACTTGGAGGTCTCGACCTCCTGGAAATTGAGCATCTGGGCGGTTTGCTTGCCCAGCTCCTCGAGACCGCTGCGACCCGCCCCGGATACCGACTGATAGGTGGCGACGTTGATTCGCTCGATGCCCGCCTCGCGGTGGATCGGCGCCAGCGCCACCAGCATGCCCATGGTCGAGCAATTCGGGTTGGCGATGATCCCGCGGACCGTGTACTGGGCGATGGCGTGCGGGTTCACTTCCGAGACCACCAGGGGAATGTCGTCCTGGTAGCGGAATTCGGAGGTGTTATCGATCACCACGGCGCCGGCCGCGGCGGCGCGCGGGGCGTGCTCCCGGCTGACCGAGCCGCCGGCCGAGAAGAAGGCGATGTCGACGCCCTCGAAGTCGTACTTGGCGAGATCCTGGACGACGTAAGGTTTTCCGGCGAAGTCGACCGTACCGCCCGCCGAGCGCTCGCTCGCCAGGGGTACCAGTTCGCTGACCGGAAAATCCCGCTCGGCGAGGATCGAAAGGAGGGTTTCGCCGACCGCGCCGGTCGCACCCACCATGGCCACCTTGTAACTCGTCTTCTTGCTCATTTTCGCTTTCGTCAGGGCGTGGAGAAACAGGTCAGCTGGCGTCGGCCAGCACACCCGGATTGATGATCGTGGGTGGCCGGCCGGCGTGAGGACCATGTCCGAACGCCGCCAGCACATTGTCCACAGCCAGAGCCGCCATATCGCGACGTGTGTCGCGACTTGCGCTGGCGATGTGCGGACTGAGCACGATATTTTCGATTTTCAGCAGATCGGGGTGCACCGAAGGCTCCCCTTCGAACACATCCACCCCCGCCGAGGCGATGGTGCCGGTGGCCAGGGCGCGAGCGAGCGCGGCATCGTCGACGATGCCGCCACGGGCGATATTCACCAGCACTGCCGTCGGCTTCATGGCCTTCAGCTCGGCCTCGCCGATCGCGTGGTGGTTGGCCGGCGTGTAGGGCAGCACGAGGATCAAATGATCGGACTGGGCCAGCAGGCTGGCCTTGTCGACATAGGTCGCCGCGCATTCGCGCTCGAGTGCGGCATCGAGCCGCGAGCGGTTGTGATAGATCACCCGCGCCCGAAAACCCGCGGCGCGACGGGCGATGGCCTGGCCAATGCGGCCCATGCCGAGGATGCCGATCGTCTTGCCATGGACATCCGCGCCGAGCCAGCCCTCGAACCGCGATCCATGCCACTGGCCATCACGCAGCCAGCGCTCGGCCTCGCCGACGCGGCGGGCCGCGGCAAGCATCAGCGCCCAGGCGTAGTCGGCGACTGTCTCGTTGAGGACGTCGGGCGTGTTCGAGGCACCGACGCCAGCCTGGGTCAGGGCATCGATGTCGAGATTGTTGTAGCCCACGCCCAGGTTGGCCACGAAGCGAAGCTTCGGGGCAGCCTCGAGGACCTTGCCATCGATCTTGTCGGCCAGACCGACGATGGCCGCGTCGCTGTCGGCGAGACGCTCGGCGAGTTCGGCAGCGGAGAAAGCTCGTTCTTCGGGCTCGGCGCTCACATCGAAATGCTCGCGCAGGCGATCGACGATGTCGGGGAAGAACGGCCGGGATATCCAGACCTTCGGCTTAGTCATGCGATGCGCCCTGCAACGTGCCCGGGATCCGCGGCGGCACCGCGCCTACATCGCCGCACTGGGCGCGATGGCGCAGGGCCTGGTCCATCAGGACGAGGGCCAGCATGGCTTCGACGATGGGTACGGCGCGAATCCCCACACAGGGATCGTGGCGGCCCTTGGTGACGACTTCGGTCGCCTCCCCTGCCCGGTCCACGCTGCGGCCGGGAATCAGGATGCTCGACGTAGGCTTGAAGGCCACGGAGACCACCACGGGCTGACCCGAAGCGATGCCACCCAGGATGCCGCCTGCATGATTGGACAGGAAGCCGTCGGCGGTCATTTCATCGCGGTGCTGGCTGCCCCGCTGGGCCACGGCAGCGAAACCGTCGCCGATCTCCACGCCCTTCACCGCATTGATCGACATCATGGCCGCCGCCAGTTCGCCGTCGAGCTTGCCGTAGATGGGCTCGCCCCAGCCCGCCGGCACGTTGTCGGCGATGACGGTGACCCGGGCGCCCACGGAGTCGCCCGACTTGCGCAGGGCATCCATATAGGTCTCCAACTCGGGAACCTGCCCGGCGTCGGGCCAGAAGAACGGACTGCTTTCGATAGCGCTGGCATCGAAACCGCGCGGCACGACCTCGCCGATCTGGGAGACGTGACCCTGGACGGTGACGCCATGGCGCTCCGCCAGCCATTTCTTGGCCACGACGCCGGCAGCGACGCGCATGGTGGTCTCGCGTGCCGACGAACGGCCACCGCCCCGCGGATCGCGCACACCGTACTTCTGCCAATAGGTGTAGTCGGCGTGGCCCGGGCGGAACGTCTCGAGGATGTTGCCGTAATCCTTGCTGCGGGCATCCGTATTGCGGATCAGCAAGGCGATCGGCGTGCCCGTGGTAACGCCTTCGTAGACCCCCGAGAGGATCTCGATATCGTCCGCCTCCCGGCGCTGCGACGTGTGTCGCGAGCGTCCGGTGGCACGCCGTTCGAGATCGGCACGGAACTCGCCGGCGTCGAGCGCGAGGCCGGGAGGACAGCCGTCGATCACACACCCGATCGCCGGGCCGTGGCTTTCGCCGAACGTGGTGACGGAGAGGAGCTTGCCGAACGTATTGGAGGACACGGTGCTTCCGATAGGGGTTTAGTTTCTCGCGGCGCGCGCAGCGGCGATGTCAGCGGCATGCTCGAGCAGGTCACGGCGCTCCAGCGCGAAGATGCCCATCTGGCCGACCTTGAACTCCAGCCAGACGAAAGGCAGGCGCGGCAGCAGCGCGACCAGGGCGTGCTCGCTGTCGCCCACTTCGACGATCAACAGGCCATCTTCGCTGAGATGGTCGGCGGCTTCGTCGAGGATGCGCAGCGTGATGTCCAGTCCATCATCGCCCGATGTCAGGCCGAGGACCGGTTCATGGCTGTATTCGGCCGGCATGGCGGCGTATTCGTCATTCGTGACATACGGCGGGTTGGACACGATGAGGTCGTAGACCTCGCCCTTCACGCCGTCGAAGAGGTCCGACTTGATCGCCCGCACGCGGTCTTCGGCGTGCTGGTAGGCGATGTTCTCGTTGGCCAGCGACAAGGCATCGTCGCTCACGTCGACCAGGTCGACCTGCCAGTCGGTGTTGTATTCGGCCATGGCGATGCCGATGCAGCCCGAGCCGGTGCACAGATCGAGCGCACGTTCCACGTGGCGGTCGTCCAGCCACGGGGTGAAGCGGCTTTCGATCAGTTCGGCGATGGGCGAGCGCGGCACGAGGGCGCGGCGGTCGCTCTTGAACTTGAGGCCGGCGAACCAGGTCTCGCCCACCAGGTAGGCCACCGGCACGCGTTCGGCGATCCGGCGCTCGATCAGCGCCAGGACTTTCTCACGCTCATCGGACACCAGCGTGCCTGTGCCATAGGCCGGCGGCAGGTCCGGCGGCAGGTGCAGTGCGGCCAGGACCAGATGCGTCGCCTCGTCGATCGGATTGTCGTGGCTATGCCCGAAGGTCAGGCCGGCGGCCGAGAAACGGCTGGCGCCGTAGCGGATGAAATCGATGATGGAGGACAGTTCGCTGGTCACGGGCGGGGGCTTTCGGTGTGGCTGGCTCGTGAGTATAGCGGCCCGGGCGGCCCTATTAGGCCTTGTGTGGGAGCCGCTTCAGCGGCGATAGCCAGGTTGCCTCGAACCCATCGCCGCTGAAGCGGCTCCCACAAGGGCGGATCAGACCACTCTGGGACCGGGATCGCTCGTGGATGGCCGGCCGTCCTCGTGATGCCCGGCGAAGCGTCGCAGGTAGCGAGGGGCGTCCGGCATCGCAATCGCAACGTCGTACCAGCCCGCACTGGCGGAAAGCTCGAGAGTGAGCGTCCCGCGGGCCCCGGGCGCAAGGGTGAGCGCTTGGCCTTGGTCGCCGGAATAGGCGTTAGTCACCCGGCAGTCCAGCGGCTTTGAGCCTGTGTTGGTCAGGACCACCTCGACGGCACGCACACCGGGCAGGCCATGAATACTGGCCTCGAGCGCGTCATCGGCAAAGCCACGCATGGCCGCGAGGTATCCATTGGGCCCATGGATACGGCGGTTATACGCATCGCCCGCGCGTGCCAGCGTCCATTCGTCGACGATGCCCTGACCGGCACTCACCGCGTAACGGCGAGGAGCGGCCTCACGATCCAGACCGTCGTAGACGAGAAACGCAGCGCCACTGGCACCGGTGTTGGTGATGGCGATGCGACTGAAGCCCGCCTCGAGGCGATGCTCGACGGTCCACGCGTAGCCGAGCGCTCGCGCCGGGCGCACGCCGGCCTCCTGCGTCGGCATCGACTGTGCGGAGGGCACCTGGATCGGCGCCTTCCCTGCGGAGCCTGCCGGCAGGGCGATCTTCGGCACGTGGCGATCCGTCGTCCCGGCAAAATCGAACGCGCTGGTCAGATCGCCGCAGATCGAGCGACGCCAGCTGCTGATATTCGGCTCTTCGACACCAAAGCGTTTTTCCAGGAACCGAAGCACCGAGGTGTGATCGAAGGTTTCCGAGCACACCCAGCCGCCACGCGTCCATGGGGACACGACGATCATCGGTACGCGATTGCCCAGGCCAACCGGTTGCTCACCGCCCGGGTCGCTACCCGGAACCAGGGGCGCGACGATGCGCGGGTGGGCATCGAGATCCACGATTTCCTCGGCAAGGCCCGCAATCAGGTCGTCCGAGACCACGCCGTCGCCACCCTGCCCGCTTTCCAAGGGCGGCGCCGGCGGCACCACATGGTCGAAAAAGCCGTCGTTCTCGTCGTAGTTGAGGAACAGCACGGTACGGCCCCACACCGTCGGATTCGCCGTGAGGGCATCGAGCACGCTGCGGATGTAGAACGCGCCGTCCGCGGGCGATGAGGTCGGATGCTCGCTGTACTTGTACGGCGCGACGATCCAGCTCACCTGCGGCAACCGGTCCAGCCGCACATCGTCGCGAAGCTCGCGCAGCGTATGTGTCGAGACGCCGTTGCGCACCAGCGGCCCCGTGGGATCGGCGCCCTCCTTGACCTGGTACCTGGCGAAGAATTCGAGCGAGTTATCCGTGTAATTGTCCGTCGGCGAACCCGGCTCGCCGGTGCCGCCCTGGTAGACACGCCAGCTCACGCCCGCTTTTTCCAGCCGTTCCGGATACGTCGTCCACGTATAGCCGTTGCTGCCGGGACGCTCCTCGCTACCTGGACCATTGTCCTTGCTGCCCAGGCGGCCGGACGGATCGGAGGTGCCGCTCCACAGGTAAATGCGATTGATCGCCGTGTCGGCGAGCGCGGAGGCGTGGTACGCGTCACAGACGGTGAATGCGTCGGCGAGGGCGTAGTGAAACGCAGCATCCTCGCGGCGCAGGTACGCCATCGTCAGTACATCCTGCTTCTGCTCGATCCAGCGATCGCTGCGAGCAAGATTCCATGCCCCGTGACCGGTGCTCCAGCCGTGATCGGTGCCTTCGTGATGGTCACCGCTGGCGCGCGTATCCAGGTGGAAGGGATAGACCCAGGCCACGTCGTCGGCCACACCACGCGATTTCCAGTACTTCGTATGCGTGGTCGCAACGGGCTGGCGCCAGATCGGATCGCCATTGGCCAACTCCACCACGCGGGGATCGGCGAAGCCCCGCACACCCCGAAGGCTGCCGAAGTAATGGTCGAACGAACGGTTCTCCTGCATGAGGATGACCACATGGGCCACGTCCGCGATGGTGCCGGTCCGCCGGTCTGCCGGCGTCGCCAGCGCACGCGCAATGGACGCAGGTACGCCTTGCGCGATCAGGGAGGCGGCTACCGCGGCGCCGGCGGCATGAAGGAAACGGCGGCGATCGCGGGAAACCATGGTTCGACTCAGTCCCTGGCCAGCGATTCGATCAGGGCGGCATGCAGGGCCGGCGTCGCCGCGGCGACCACGCGACCGCCGCTGTCGAGGCCCAGCGCGCGGCCTTCCCAGTCGGTGATGACGCCACCCGCCGCCTGGACCACCGGTGCGATGGCCAGATAGTCGTAGGGCATGAGATTCGCCTCGATCACGGCGTCGATGTGGCCGGAAGCCAGCATGCCGTAGCCGTAGCAGTCGCCACCGAAGCGTCGGGTATAAGCCGCACGGCTGGTGCGGTCGAAACGCGCCCATTCGTCGGCGGTGAACATGTCCGGCGTGGTGGTGTACAGCGTGGCGGCGTCCAGGGTCGTGCATCCGCTCGTCCGGCAGCGTGCGCCGTTCATCGTCGTACCGACGCCGACGTGGCCAATCCAGCGCTCATCGAGCGCCGGCATATCGAGGATGCCGAGCATGGGGGTGCCGTTACGAAGCAAGGCCAGCAGCGTACCCCACAGCGGCCAGCCCGAGATGAAGCTGCGCGTGCCGTCGATCGGGTCGATCGACCAGACGAACTCGGCATCGGTGCGGGTCGCCCCATATTCCTCACCCAGCAGGCCGTGCTCCGGCCAGGCACTGCCGATCCGTTCGCGAAGCATGGACTCCACGCCCCGGTCCACGGCTGTCACGGGACTCATGTCACCCTTCAGGGTGACGTCGACCGGCTGGCGGAAGCGAGGCAACGAGAAGGCGCGTGCATTGTCGGCGATGCCGGTGGCAAACACCTCGAATTCCTTCCGCTCCGCGGCGGACAACGATTCCATCAATGACACTCCTGGGCTGAAAAAAACGTGCGCCATCTAGCGTTTGCACGTTTCGGATTGATGACAAAAACGAAAATTCTTCGCTGGACCGTATGCCCCATGTTTGCAAATATACCCAAATCGCCACACGGATGTGTCATCTTTCAACCTTGGGGACTGGGCCGGCAACCATGCGTGCATACCGCCAAATCGGAAGCGTACTTGCGCTGCTCGCGGCATGCGGAACCGTGCGTGCCGGCGACGTCACCGTTTACTCGGCGCTGGAAAGCGACGAGATAGCGATCTATCTGGCGGCGGCGAAGAAGGCGTTACCGGATATCGACGTGCACGTGCTTCGCCTGTCCAGCGGCGATCTCGCAGCGCGGCTGCTGGCCGAATCGGCCGAGCCGCGCAACGACGCGATCTGGGGCATGGCCGTCACCGATATGCTCGACCCCCGCATCGCCGCCCTGCTCGAGCCCGTTCACGGTAGCAACATCGACCGGATGCCGGCGAGCTTTCGTGGCACCGACGCGAGGTGGTTCGCGCCCACCGGTTATCTGGCGGCGCTTTGCGTCAACCGCGAGGCACTCGCCGAGCACGGGCTGCCGATGCCGCGCACCTGGCGCGACCTGACCTCGCCGATGTACCGCGGGCAGATCGCGATGCCGGATCCCGCCTCATCCGGAACGGGATACATGGTGCTTTCGTCACTTTCCGACGCGGGACGCAGCACGGAAGGCATGCGCCTGGTGACCGACATCGCACGCAATGTGGGCCAGGAAACACTCTCCGGATCGGCGCCTTGCAAGCTGGCGCGCATCGGCGAGTTTCCCATCGGCATCTCGTTCGCGTTCTCGGCCATGCAATCGATCCGCCAGGGTTACCCGATCACCATGGTGATTCCGGGGGACGGCGCCGGCTACGAGCTCGAAGGCTCGGCGCTGATGAAAAACAGCGCCCACGCCACGGATACGCAACGCTTTCTCGACTGGACCGCGTCGGCCGACGCCGCCGTGTTGTATCGCGGCTTCAAGGAAATCGTCGCGACCCCGGGAAGCGAGCCCACGGACGAACAGCTTCGGCAGGGCTTGCCGGCTCATCTTGTCGCGACGCTGCCTGCGCGCGACTTCGCTACCGCGGCGCGCGAGCGCGCGGCACTTATTGCCAGGTTCAAGCAACTGACGCGCTGACGCGTCGGCTGCCGGGGAGACGAGGGGAATGCATCTTCGCATCGATGACATCGGAAAGGCCTGGGGCGGACATACCGTGCTCGACGGTGTGTCGTTTCATGCCGGCGAGGGCGATTTCGTCTGCCTGCTCGGTCCCAGCGGCTGCGGCAAGACCACCTTGCTGCGCATCGTTGCCGGACTGACCACCCCCGATCGCGGCCGGGTCATCCTCGACGGCCGCGACATCACCACCCTGCCCGCGCGGGAACGCCGCATGGGCCTGGTCTTCCAGTCGTATTCGCTGTTCCCCGACATGACCGTCGCGGCGAACATCGGCTACCCGATGCGTCTGCGCGGCGAATCGCCGGCGGCCATCGCCACGCACACCGGCCAGTGGCTGGAGCGTGTCGGCCTCGGCACACTCGCCGCGCGTTTCCCCGACCAGCTCTCCGGTGGTCAGCAGCAACGCGTGGCGCTGGCCCGCGCGCTGGCCGCCAACCCCTCGATGCTCCTGCTCGACGAACCGCTCTCCGCACTCGATCCGGCCATTCGCGCCCAGCTGCGCGGCGAGATTCGCGCACTCCAGCGTTCGCTCGGCATCCCGACCATCATGGTTACGCATGATCAGGATGAAGCGCTGGCCATGGCGGACACCATCGTCTGCATGAACCAGGGGCGTATCGAACAGATCGGTACACCGCGTTGTCTCTACGAGCGCCCGAAGACCCGCTTCGTCGCCGACTTCATCGGCCACGCCAACCTGCTACCGACGGCCTTTGTGCGGGAGACCCTGCCAGCCTTCCTGGAGCGCCGTCCACCCGGTCCGGACGCGACCTTCGATCTCTGCCTGCGGCCTGAAGACCTCGTGGTCGACGCCGACCCGCGCGGTGAAGGCGTGATCGAGGACATCACCTTTCTCGGCAACCTGGCGCGCGTCAACGTCGCCTGGCGCGGCCGCCGTATCCTCGCCGAGTTGCCCGGGCGCAGCCCGCTCGTGCGTGGCGAAGCCGTGTCGATCGACGCCGTCCGCGGCGCCTGGGTGAATACGTGAGCAGCCTCGCCTTCCCTCGCGCCGTCGCACGCCCACGCGTTGGCGCCGCCCTCCTGCTCGCACTGCCGGTACTGGGCTTGCTGCTGTTCTTCGTGCAGCCCTTGCTCACCGTGCTCTGGCGTAGCGTCACCGACGCCAATGGCGCGATCACCCTCGCCAACTATGGACGTCTGTTCGACGATCCGGGCTTGCCCCGTGCCGCCTTGCACAGCCTGAGCATCGGTGTCGCCACGACGTTCACCACGATGGCGCTGGGGCTTGGCCTTGCGATGGCGCTTCACCGTTCGCGCCTGCCCGGCAAGTTTCTGATCCGCGGCACCCTGCTGCTGCCGATGCTTGCACCGTCGCTCGTGCTCGGTCTCGGACTGGTCTGCCTGCTCGGTCGCAACGGCCTGGTTCACCGCCTCACCGGCCTGCCCACGGACATCTACGGCTTCTGGGGACTACTGATCGCCAACACGCTGTATGGGTTGCCGCAGGTCGTCATCATCGTGTCCGCTGCACTGGAACGCACGCCGGCACGTCATTACGATGCCGCCGAATCGATGGGTGCGACGCCCTGGCGCCAGTTCGTCGATGTCACCGTCCCTCGCCTGCGTTTTGCCCTGCTCGCCGCCGCCTTCCTCGTCTTCACCGAGACGCTCACGGATTTCGGCAGTGCCGTCGTCGTCGGGGGCAGCTATCGCGTGTTGGCGATGGAGATCTACAGCGAGGTAGTTGGACAGCTCGACTTCGCGATGGGCGCTACCCTGGGCGTGGTCCTGCTTGCGCCAGCGCTGCTCTCGGTGTGGCTCGGACGGCTCGCCAGACGGCGGCAGGACAGCGGCGATGCCAGTCCGGGACGCGCGCTGGTGCCCGCCCCGCACGCACTGCGCGACACCCTGCTCGGTGCCATCGCGGTGATCGCGCTGGTGCCGGTGGTCGCCGTGGTCGGCACCGTGGCGTACGTCAGTGTCGTGAAACTGTGGCCGTACGATCGCACCCTCACCCTGGCGAACTACACCGGCGGCATGCCCGATGGTTACGGTCCGGTCGCAACCTCGCTCGGCGTCTCCCTGCTTGCCGCCATCGTCGGCGTGGTGATGATCTTCGCCCTCGCCGCCGGATTGCGCCGCGCGTCGCCGCGCATCGCGCGGCCGCTCCAGGTGCTCGCCTCGCTGCCCGCCGCCGTGCCAGGCATGGTGCTCGGCCTCGGCTACGTACTCACCTTCAACCACGGCGCCCTTTCGGGCTGGTTCTACGGCAGTGCCGCGATCGTGGCGGCGTGCAGCCTGTACCACTATCACGCGCAAGCCTTCCTCACGATGCAGACCGGCATGCGCCAGGTGCCCGACGCCCTGGAGGACGCGGTCGCATCGTTCGGCGGCGACACGCGCCACGTGCTGCGCGACGCCGTTTTGCCCTTCGCGATGCCGGCAGCGGTCTCGGCGTTCTTCTACCTGTTCATGCGCTCACTGGTGACCCTGTCGGGCGTGATCTTCCTCGTGACACCCAGCCTGGGACTCGCGTCGGTCGCCGTCATGCGACTGGACGAAAACGGGTTCCTGGCCCAGGCCGCGGCGTACGCCATGTGCGTCGTCGTGGCCGGCGCGCTCGCCCTCGGGGCGATGCGCCTCCTCCTCCACGCACTCAAGGACCGACGCCATGTGGCATGAAGAACGACATACCCGTATCCGCGACCTGCTGCGCACCAGCGGCCAGGTATCCGTCGAACGCATCGTGACCGAGCTCGGCGTGTCGCGCGAGACCATCCGCCGAGACCTCGTCGAACTCGCCGAGCGTGGCGAGATCCGTCGCGTACACGGCGGCGCGGTGCTCACCGGCGACGAACCGCCGATCGATGTGCGCCACGCCACCCGCGTGCGCGAGAAACGCGCCATCGCCAAGAAAGTCGCCAGTCTGGTCGAAAGCGGACAGACCATCTTCATGGATGCCGGCAGCACGATGACCCTGGTCGCCGAAGCGCTCGCCACGCGCAGCGGCCTGACCATCGTCACCAATGCCGTCGACGTCGCCGCACGCTTCGCCGCGCGCACGGGCAATGAAGTCCATTTTCTCGGCGGCCGCTTCAACGCACAGATCGGGTGCACCAACGGCTCGGCGACCATCGCCGAAATCGCCCGCTACCAGCCACACCTGGCGATCCTCTCGCCCGTGGGTATCGAGGCAAAAGCCGGTGCCAGCAGTTTCGAAATGGAAGAAGCCGAAATCGCACGAGCCATGTGCGCGAATGCACGCCGCATCGTGATCGCGGCCGACCATTCGAAGATCGGCGTACGCAGTCGCGTCGCGTGGTGCCCCGCGGACCGTATCGACGTGCTGGTCACCGACCGGCGCTCGGAAAAATCGCGTGCGATCGCCGGCATCGGCAAAGCCATCGGGGAGATCGCCTATGCCTGATCGACCTAGCCCCACCCGCATCACCTGAAACAAGAACGCGCCAGGAAGGCCTGTTCCGCCTGTTACTTGGATCGATTGAATCCTCACCATCATGTTAAAAGCCTTTCCGGAGCATCCCATGAGTTCCCGCATCACCCTCCGACGCACCCTTCTCTGCGCCGCCGTCGCGGCCTCGCTTACCGGCATTGCCCACGGCCAGTCGACGACCGGCCGTATCGCAGGCCAGGCCCCCGTCGCCGCCAATGAAACCGTCCTCATCGAAGGCAGCAACGGCATCGTCCGCGAAGTCAACGTGGACGCACGCGGCCGTTACAGCGCCGAAGCCCTGCCCCTTGCGACGTACAAGGTCTCGCTGAAAGCGAATGGTGCCGTCGTCGACTCCCGCGACAACATCACCCTGCGCGTCGGCGCCGCCACCGACGTGTCGTTCGCGAGCGCCGCGTCGGCCGATGCCAGCAACGCGCAGGACCTCTCCGGCGTTACCGTCTCGGCGAACAAGCTGCCGACCATCGACGTGGCAACGGTTGCCTCGAGCACGGTCATCACTTCCGCCGACCTCGCCCGCCTGCCGCTGACACGTACCGCCGAGGGTATCGCCTTGCTCGCACCGGGCGCCTCGCCGGGCAGCAGCAGCTTCAAGGGTGCCATGGGTAACTCCCTGGTCAGCTTCTCCGGTTCATCCGTGACCGAGAACGCTTATTACATCAACGGCATGAACACCACCGATCCGCTCAGCGGCTTCGGCGGCATCAGCCTGCCCTACGGTGCCGTGGATCAGCAGGAAGTGCTCAGCGGCGGTTATTCCGCGATGTATGGCCGCTCGGACGGTGGCGTGATCAGCCAGGTCGGCAAGCGCGGCACGAACGAATGGCATTTCGGCGCCCAGGTGCTTTGGGAGCCGGATTTCGCCCGCGCCGACGCGCGCAACATCACGTTCGGCCAGAACAACCCGCATCCGCCGGGCACGATCGAGCAGCGCAACGACGAGAACCACGAGTGGACCTCCACGGTCAGCGCGTATGCCGGCGGCCCACTGATCAAGGACAAGCTCTACGTCTTCACGGCCGTGGAAATGGCGCGCAGTGAAGGCAACACGGTCGGCGACATCAACCACTCCTACGATACGAAGTACACGTACAAGGATCCGAAGTGGTACGGCAAGATCGACTGGAATATCAACGACAGCAACATCCTCGAACTCACCGGCGTGAACCAGACGCACCGCTCCAACGGTAACAAGTACGACTACGATTACCAGACGGCTACGAAGGGTGATTTCGTCAGCACCGACTCGACGTACAAGACCAAGGCCATGGTCTATGTGGCCAAGTTCACCAGCTACATCACCGACGACCTGACCCTGACGGCGCTCTACGGCAAGTCCAAGCTCACGTACTACAACGAGCCGCCGGATACCGGCGTCACCGGTCCCTTCATCGGCAACGCGAGCGGTGAGAACCTGGCGCTGACTGGCGGCGTGCCGATCACCAACGGCCAGACGCTGGATACGGTCGACAATCCTGACCACACCTCGACCAACCGCAACCTGCGCGTCGACCTGAACTACAAGATCGGCAGCCACTCGATCACGGCCGGTATCGACAACCAGGATTCGCACGACATCGACGACGGCACCACCATCGGTGGCGATGGTTACGAGCTGTGGTACGCGAAGCAGGATCCGAACCTCAACATCAGCGACAGCCCCTTCGTCGACAAGCCGGGCAACTATCCCGGTGGCGAAAACGGCTACTTTGGCTACATCCGTCACTACAACACGCTCGCCTCGGTACGCGTGAAACAGCGCGCGCAGTACGTGATGGACGATTGGCAGGTCAGCGACAAGCTGCTGCTCTCGCTCGGCATCCGCAACGACCAGTTCACCAACTACAACCCCAGCGGCCAGCCGTATCTCCGCCTGACCAAGCCGCAGTGGGCACCGCGCCTGGGCTTCAGCTACGACGTGCTCGGCGATTCGAGCATGAAGATTTACGGCAACGCCGGTCGTTACTTCCTGGCGATGCCCGCCTCGGTCGCCCTGCGCACCTCGGCCGGCTCGCTCGCCACCAACCAGTACTTCACGTATACCGGTATCGACGCCAGCGGCATGCCCACGGGCATGACCTTCATCAAGTCGGCCACCGGTGGCGCCGTGTCTCCGAACGGCGAATACGGCCAGCCGCCCGATCCGCGCACGGTCAGCGCCAAGAACATCAAGTCCGAGTACCAGGACGAGTTCATTCTTGGCTTCGACCAGCAGTTGAACGCCTCGTGGGTATGGGGCACGAAGGCTACCGTCCGCAAGCTGCGCAACGTGCTGGATGACGTCTGCGACAACGGGGCGATCACACGCGCCGCCGTGGCCCAGGGTGCCGACATCGAAGCGACGACGGTGGGTAGCTGCTACCTGTCCAATCCCGGTCGCGCCAACGTGTACCAGCTGGCCCAGCAGGGCGGCGGGTATTACAACGTCACGGTCAGCAACGACGACTTCGGTTTTACCCAGCTCAAGCGTAACTACTACGGTCTGGACACCTACCTGTCGCACCCGTTCGACGGCACGTGGTCGGCCAAGATCGACTACCTGTATTCGCGCAGCTACGGCAACACCGAAGGCCAGGTACGTTCGGACGTGGGTCAGGGCTCGGTCTCCGCGACGCGTGACTGGGATTACGCCACGTTGATGGAATACGCCAACGGCAACCTGGCCAACGATCGCAAGCACCAGATCAAGCTTTACGGCTCGTACCAGATCACCCCGGAATGGTTGGTCTCGGCCAATATCATCGTGCAGTCGGGCACGCCGAAGTCGTGCCTGGGTCGTTACGGCTCGGATGAAAGCGATCCGTCCGGCTACGGCAGCTATTACCACTACTGCTTCGGCGTGCCGTCGCGTCCGGGCGACAAGGGCCGCAATCCCTGGGAAGAGCTGATCGATGCGAACGTCGAGTACCGTCCGCTGTGGGCCGACCGCAAGCTGGCCTTCAACGTCTCGGTGTTCAACCTGCTCAACCAGCAGCGCGCGCAGGCGCTCAACCCGGTGTCCGGCAGCACCAACTCGGTGAACGACGGCTACAACCAGGTGATCAGCTACACGCAGCCGCGTTACGCCCGTTTCGGCATCACGTACGACTTCTGACGGGGACGTCATGCACGCACTACTGCGACTGGGTATCGTCGCGCTTGCCGCCGGGGTCCTCGCGACCCCGGCGGTCGGCGGCGAGAAAACCTACAAGGACCTGCCGACGGAAACGCCGGCCCATTTCACGCCGACGAAGGCGGGCTTCGATTTCGAACGCCGCACCGTCGACATCCCCATGCGCGACGGGGTGAAGCTGCATACGGTGATCCTGCTGCCCAAGGGCGCGACGCGCGCGGGCATGCTGCTCACACGTACGCCCTACGGCGCCGACGGCATGGGTCATCGGGGCGATAGCCCACACCTCGGCCCCGCCCTGCGCGGCTACGACAACCCGTCGGACGTTATCGTCCAGGACGGCTATATTCGCGTCATCCAGGATATCCGCGGCAAGCACGGCTCCGAAGGCGACTTCGTGATGAACCGGCCGCCGATCGGTCCTGGCAATCCCACGCCGGTCGACGAATCCTCGGACATCTACGACACCATCGACTGGCTGGTGAAACATGTGCCGGAGTCGAACGGCAAGGTCGGCATCATCGGGATCTCCTACGACGGCTTCGAGGCAATGATCGCGACGATCCATCCGCATCCGGCGCTCAAGGTCGCTGTGCCGATCAATCCGATGATCGACGGTTGGATGGGTGACGACTGGTTCCATCGAGGCGCCTTCCGCCAGCAGATGATTCCCTACATCTATGGCATGGTGAATTCGCGCGAGAGCAACATCGGCTGGACCAGTGGTTACCGCGATGATTACGACCTCTATCTGCGCGGCGGCTCGGCCGGTGACATCGGTCGCGCCTACGGCATGGAGGCCCTCGGCTTCTGGCAGAAAGTACTCGCCCACCCGGCCTATGACAGTTTCTGGTCCGAACAGGCGCTGGACAAGATCGCCGCGAAGGAACCCATGACGGTGCCGACGATGCTCGTGCACAGCCTGTGGGACCAGGAAGACAACTACGGCGACATGGCCGTCTACCGCGCGCTCGCACCGCGCGATCCGGATCACAAGAAAGTGTGGCTGGTGATCGGGCCGTGGCGACATGCCAAGACCTGGGAGAAGGCCAATACGATCGGCGCGCTCGACCTGGGCAGCGACACCGGCACGACCTTCCGCCAGGACATCCTGCGTCCCTTCCTCGCCCAGTACCTGAAGGACGACGCGCCCAAGGCGGACATCGCCCCAGTCAACGCGTTCGTCACCGGCGACAACACCTGGCGCAAGCTGGACACCTGGCCGTCGGCCTGCCGCTCCGGTTGCGCGCCGACGATGCAACGCTGGTATGCGGAAGCGGATGGCGGCCTCGGTGTCACGGCGCCTGCGCAGGGGTCGGACGATTACGTGTCGGATCCAGCCAAGCCGGTGCCCTATCGCGTCCGCCCGATCCAGGCGTGGTCCCATGGTGCGCCTGATCAGATCGACAGCTGGCCCGAGTGGCTCGTCGACGATCAACGCCAGTTCGCCACGCGTACGGACGTGCTCACCTATGTATCGCCGGTACTGGACAAGCCCATGGGCGTCGCTGGCGAACCGCTGGTCCACCTGCTCGCCTCCACCAGCGGCACGGACAGCGACTGGGTGGTCAAGCTCATCGACGTCTATCCGGACGAAGTGGATGAGAAACCTTCGATGGGCGGCTACCAGTTGCCGATCGCGATGGAGATCTTCCGCGGCCGCTACCGCGAAGGCTACGACAAGCCGGCGGCGCTCACGCCGGACAAGCCGCTGGATTATCGATTCCCGCTGCCCACGGTGAACCACGTATTCGCGCCGGGCCATCGCGTGATGGTGCAGATCCAGTCGAGTTGGTTCCCGCTTTACGACCGTAATCCGCAGACCTTCGTGCCGAACATCTTCAATGCGAAGCCAGGGGATTACCAGAAGGCGACGCAGAAGATCGTGCGGGACGGAAATAACGGGACGTTCGTGGAATTGCCGGTCGTCCGGTAAATTGGAAGAGCATCGCCAGCGGACCAGGCACCCATGACCTACACCATCAGCCGCGGAGGCAATCGCTCGCGCGGAAGCACATGAGTCCTTAAGCCATGGGCACAGTTGCGCTGACTGTCGGAAAGTGAAGAGAGGGTAGGTAAGCTCCCTACCCTCGCGATGCCCATCCTATAGGGCAACGATATTGTCCAGGTAGAAGAACAGGTACAGCTTGGCCGGAAGCACGATATCCACGCCGGTTGCCTCGGTTCCGCTCAGGCCTACGCACTTGGCCGTGCCCGTTTGTCGGATAAAGGAAATCTTCTTCTCGGTACCATTCGAGTATCGGCAGATGTACGTCGGGTAGGTTCCGTTGAAACCGCGCATCTCGAAATCAAATGAAAAGCCGGAAGCCTGGGCGGGAAACGTGATTTTCGTAACCACATCGGTCCCTTCCATGTTGTAGATCTGAAGGAACTTTCCCTTGAGCGGTGCTGAGGGAACCCCGACGCCATCGACCGAGATCTTCTTCGTATTCGACTCGATGACAATGTCGCCATGCTTGATCGGATTCACCCAAATAGAATCAGGAAAATCCTCGAAATCCGTGATGACATGGGCCGCCGCGGGGGTCGACGGAGCCGCCCTGCTCGGCAGGGTTTGAAAAGCGAGAACGGTAAGTACGCTTACGGCAATAGTCCATTTCACAGTGTTACTCCTTGATTGTCATTTATCCGCGCGTGTCGACAGACCGACATGCGTACCCACATTGCATTGGCAGGAGCCATGTCGTGTGAAGTACGCATTAAATGCCGAGTCGATATCGGCACTCTCGATACGCACTTGCGGCGAAATGAAGGAAAGCGTTTTGTTTTACATGACCTTTGGGATTGCGACATCCGCACTCTTCCTGATGTGCCGCCATCGGCTCGCAGGGACGATAGCCCTTCAACAAAGCGACGGATGCTTCGCCTCACGAAGCGTCCGCGCCAAGGCCCGAAAATCGTCGGTGCGCGGATCCGACTTCCGCCAGGCCAGAACGATGGTCCGGGCATAGTCGTCAGGCAGCGGCAGGTAGCACATCCCTTGCACCTGCGTGGTGGCGAGCTGCGGCATGAGCGTGCAGCCTTCGCCCGCGGCGACCATGTAGCGAAGCGTCTCCAGGCTGGTGCCCTGGCGCTGCGCCGGTGCCACATCGTTGCATGCGGCCAGCGCCTGTTCCCGCAGGCAGTGTCCTTCCTCCAGGAGCAGCCGCTCGCGTGGCTGGAGCAAGGCCCACAGGTCACCACTTGCTGCGGTAGCCGGATGATCCTCACGACAGGCGAGGCGAAACGGCTCCTGGAAGATCGCCACGCAACTCACTTGCGCGTTCATGACGGGAGCTGACATCAGTACGACGTCCAACTCGCCGCGCAGCAGCGCATGGATCAGATCGTCCGTCTTGCCTTCGCCCAGTTCGAGCGAGGCATCGGGAAAGCTTGTCTGAATGTCCGTCAGCACATACGGAAAATAATAGGGGCCGAGCGTGGCGATGGCGGATAGCCGCAACGTGCCACCAAAAGCGCGTTCGGGCCGATGCGCGATATCGAGCAGCCGACGCCCTTCGACCAGCACCTTGCGTATCTGGTCGACGAGGCGCGCGCCCTGATCGGTAAGCAGGATCTTTCGCGTCGTCCGCTCGAAAATCACCGTACCGAGGCGTTCCTCAACGCGACGGATCTGTACCGACAACGAGGGTTGCGTGACATGGCAACGCTCGGCGGCACGCATGAAGTTACCGAGATCGGCCACGGCGACGACGTACTCCAGGTCGCGCAACGAGAGCCCGGCCAGGTTGCCACGATCGCCCACCGGCTCGATGCGGGGCGCGTGTTTCACAGCCATCCCCGTGTCTCCTGCAGCACGCGATCGCGCAACACGGCCATGCCGTCTTCGCTGTCATTGAGGCAGGGAATGAGGGTGAATGCCTCGCCCCCCGCCTCACGGAAGTAGTGCGCGTTCTCGCGACCGATTTCGTCGATGGTCTCGATGCAGTCCGCCGCGAAGCCCGGCGAAATCACTGCGATACGACGGATGCCATCGCGGGCCAGCTCACGCATGGTGGCCTCGGTATAGGGCTGCAGCCAGTCGGCGTAACCGAAGCGCGATTGGTAGCTGATGCGAAACCGCGTCGCCGGCAGGCCCAGCGCGTCGCGCAGGAGTTCGCCCGTGCGCTGGCATTGCACGTAATACGGATCACCGAGTGCGACGTTGCGCTGCGGAATACCGTGAAAGGAGGCGACGACGACCTCGGGCTCCTCGTCGAGGCCCGCCAGGGTGCCGCGTACCGAACGGGCGAGCGCTTCGATATAGGCCGGCTCGTCGAAATACGAGGGTACGACGCGAGCTGCAGGCTGGTTGCGCATGCCCCGAAGGATGTCGAACAGCTTGTCGTTCGCCGTCGCCGTGGTCGTCGCGGAATACTGCGGATACAGCGGGAACATGAGGAGTCGGTCGCAGCCGAGCGCGGTCAGGCGCTTCACCGCGTCCTCGATCGACGGATTGCCGTAGCGCATGCCCCAGTCAACGGCCACGCGGTCTTCGCCGAACATCTCGCTCGCCCACGCATGGAGTTTCGCAGCCTGGCTGCGGGTGACTGTTTTCAGCGGACTTTCGTCGAGTTCGTGGTTCCAGATGCGCGCGTAGTCCTTGCCTTTGACGGCCGGGCGGCGGAGCAGGACCACACCTTGCAGGATAGGTTGCCAGACGAGCTTCGGCAGCTCGATCACACGGGTATCGGAGAGGAACTCGGCAAGGTAACGGCGGACAGAGCGGTAGTCGGTGCCATCCGGCGTGCCGAGGTTCGACAGGAGGATGCCGACCTTGCCGGACGCTAATCGCCGCTGAAGCGGCTCCCACGAGGAGGTGGCGGAGTGAGTGTGGTGCATGCTCAGCCTCCGGCGGCGACCGTTAGCGAGGGGTGATCGCGCTCGCTTACCGGCGTACCGAGGGTCAGGCCGAGGGTGTTCCAGACATCGACGAGGGCGCCCTGCAATTGCCCGATCAGTGCGGCGTCGTGGAAGGGTGTCGGCGTGATGCGGAGGCGCTCCGTCCCCCGCGGTACGGTGGGGTAGTTGATCGGCTGGATGTAGATGCCGTGCCGGTCGAGCAGCAGGTCGCTCGCACGCTTGCAGAGGTCGGCATCGCCAACCAGCAGGGGCACGATGTGCGTTTCGCCAGGCATCAGCGGCAAGCCCGAGGCCGCCAGCGCCGCCTTCGTCGCTCGCACGGCATGTTGCTGGCCCTGCCGCTCGACCTGCGACGCCTTGAGGTGACGCACGGATGCCGTTGCCGCGGCCGCGACCGGCGGCGGGAGTGTCGTGGTGAAAATAAAGCCGGGTGCATGCGAGCGCACCGCGTCGACCACCGCCTTGCGACCGGCAATATAGCCACCGAGGGTACCGAACGCCTTGGCCAGCGTCCCTTCAATCACATCGATGCGATGCGCCAGGCCTTCGCGCTGGGCGATACCGCCCCCGCGTAGCCCGTACATACCCACCGCGTGGACTTCATCGATGTAGGTCATCGCGTTGTACTTTTCCGCGAGATCGCAGATGGCCGCGATGGGTGCGATATCGCCGTCCATCGAGTACACGCTTTCGAAGGCGATCAGCTTGGGCCGGTCGCCTGCGCGAATGAGGAGATCTTCCAGGTGTGCGAGATCGTTATGCCGCCAGACGCGTTTGTCGGCGCCCGAGGCACGCACACCTTCGATCATCGAGTTGTGGTTCAGCGCGTCCGAGAGAATCACGCAATCCGGAAGCAGCCGGGCAATCGTGGCGATGCCGGCGAGGTTGGAGACGTACCCGGAGGTGAACACCAGGGCCGCCTCCTTGTCGTGCAGATCGGCCAGTTCGCTTTCGAGCTCGACGATGGCGTGGTGCGTCCCGGAAATATTTCGTGTTCCGCCCGCCCCCGCACCCATGGTGCGGGCCGCGTGGCTCATGGCTTCGATCACGTCGGGGTGCTGTCCCATGCCGAGGTAATCGTTGGAACACCAGACAACGACTTCCTTTGCACCCTCCGCGCCATGAAGCATCGCCCGGGGAAAGCGCCCCACCTGCCGTTCGAGGTCGGCGAAGACGCGGTACCGGCGTTCCTGTTTCAGGGCGTCGATGCTGCGTTCGAAGTGAGAGAGGTAGTCGACCATGGGGGCCTCGTCGTGCGTGGATCAACGAGCGGGGTCGCCTTCGACCCCGCTCTCTCTTGCGCGGTCGATCAGCCGAGCGTGGCGATCGCCTCGGCCACACCCTTGCCGTAATCCGGATGGCAGGCCGTGCAGTTGTCGATGTGGCGCTGGACTACCGGCTGGGAAGCGCCCTTGATCGCGCGTGCCGTGTTGCCGAACAAGGTCTGCTTCTGCTCCGGGCTCATCATTTCGAAGAGCTTGCGCGGCTGCGAGAAGTAGTCGGTGTCTTCGCGATGGTTCCAGCGCTTGGCCACCGTCTCGCCGATTTCCAGCGGCGGCTCGGAGAAGTCCGGCTGCGCCTGCAAGGCACCGCGGCTGTTCGGCTCGTAGCTGGTCGAGCCACCGCCGTTGCCGTCGACGCGCATCGCACCGTCACGGTGATACGAGTGCACGGGGCAGCGCGGTGCATTGACCGGGATCTGCGCGTAGTTCACGCCGAGACGGTAGCGCTGCGTGTCGCCGTAGGAGAACAGGCGACCCTGCAGCATCTTGTCCGGGGAGAAGCCAATGCCGGGCACGATCACCGCCGGCGCGAACGCGGCCTGCTCGATATCCTGGA
This sequence comes from Luteibacter rhizovicinus DSM 16549, assembly GCF_001887595.1. Taxonomy (NCBI): domain Bacteria; kingdom Pseudomonadati; phylum Pseudomonadota; class Gammaproteobacteria; order Lysobacterales; family Rhodanobacteraceae; genus Luteibacter; species Luteibacter rhizovicinus. The sequence continues at coordinate 3,365,577 of NZ_CP017480.1, read as the reverse complement.
AGAAGTTCTCCGGGTTACGGTTGAGCTCGAAGAAACCGACCTCGATCAGCGGATAGTCGCCGTGCGGCCAGACCTTGGTCAGGTCGAACGGGTTGTACGGCGTATTGGCCGCTTCGGCTTCCGGCATGACCTGCACGAACAGCGTCCAGCGCGGAAATTCCTTACGTTCGATCGCCTCGTAAAGGTCGCGCTGGTTGCTCTCGCGATCCTTGGCGACCACCTGACCAGCTTCGTCATCGGTGAGGTTCTGGATGCCCTGCTGGGTCTTGAAGGTGAACTTCACCCAGAAGCGCTCGTTGTTCGCATTGATGAAGCTGTAGGTATGGCTACCGAAGCCATGCATGTGGCGGAACGACTTCGGCACACCGCGCTCGCTCATCACGATGGTGACCTGGTGCAGCGCCTCGGGCAGCAGCGTCCAGTAGTCCCAGTTGTTGTCGGCACTGCGCATGCCGGTGCGCGGATCGCGCTTGATGGCATGGTTGAGGTCGGGGAATTTCAGCGGGTCACGGATGAAGAAGACCGGGGTGTTGTTGCCGACGAGGTCCCAGTTGCCCTCTTCCGTATAGAACTTCAGTGCGAAGCCGCGAATGTCGCGCTCGGCGTCGGCCGCGCCGCGCTCGCCGGCCACGGTCGAGAAGCGGGCCATCATCTCGGTGGACTTGCCCACCTCGGAGAAGATCTTCGCGCGGGTGTACTGCGTGATGTCATGGGTGACCGTGAAGGTACCGAAGGCGCCGGCGCCCTTGGCGTGCATGCGGCGCTCGGGGATCACTTCGCGGTCGAAGTGGGCGAGCTTCTCGAGGAACCAGACATCCTGCAGCAGGGCCGGGCCACGTGGGCCGGCAGTCATCGTGTTGTTGTCATCGGCCACGGGGGCGCCGAAAACGGTGGTCAGCTTGCTCATGGGTCTTACCCTTGCTGGTGTTCGTGGGAGAGGCGTGCGGTGGGGCCGCGACGTGGGTGCAACGTTAGGTCCCGTCGACCAATAAGGGAAATTCATATTTGTGACGGGGCCGATAGGGACTGACTATGGATCGCCCGCTGCAACCTCCTCATAGGATCCACCACGGCATATCAAGGACGCTTGGACAGATTGCTCTCGTAGGAGCCGATTCATCGGCGATTGGGCGCTTGCAGCAACCTGGCCCGCTGCCGCGGGATCGCCCGCTGCCGCGGGATCGCCGATGAATCGGCTCCTACCAAGAGCAAAAAAAACGCCGCTGGGTTTCCTCAGCGGCGTTCGGGTTCAGCGATCAGACCGGGCCGGGATTCGGTGGCCTCAGCTTCGAGGTGGGCAATCCCTTGTAACCCCAGTCTTCCATGGGCACTTCGTCGATGACCACGAAGGTCACCTCCGGTGGCTTGCCGAGGACGCGCTCCAGCGTCTCGGTGATTTCGGCGATGACCTGGGCTTTCTGCTCAGGCGTGTTGCCTTCTTTGGTGATGCGAACGTTGACGTAGGGCATGTTGGCGATTACCAGCGACCGGCGGTGCCGCCACCGTCGACCGGCAGGACAACACCATTGATGAAGGAAGCCTGCGCGAGGTAGACCACGGCCTCGGCGATTTCTTCCGGCGTACCCAACCGACCTGCGGGATTCAGGCGGCTGAGGAATTCGTGTGTCTCGGGCGAATGCATCGGGGTATCGATGACACCGGGGGCAACGGCATTGACGCGCACGTTGTGACGCGACAGTTCGATGGAAAGGCCGCGCGTCACCGCATTCAGGCCACCCTTGGTCAGAACGGCCATCGTGCCGGGCACGTTGCGATCCGGCTGCATGCCGACGGATGCCGTGACATTGACGATGCTGCCTTCGTTACGCGAGATCATGTGGCGGGCGACGACCTGGGTGGGATAGATGAAGCCACGCAGATTGGTGTCGATGACCGAGTCGATCTCGGCCGCCGTGAAGTCGACAAAGTCCCGCGCCACGAAGATGCCGGCGTTGTTGACCAGCACGTCGACCTTACCGAAGGCCTCCAGCGCATGGTCGAGCAGGCGTTCCGCGGTTTCCGGCAGGCTGATGTCGCCGGCCACGCCGAGGAAGCGATCAGGGTTACCCAGTTCGGCAGCCGCGGCGTCCAGGCGCTCCTGGGTGCGGGCGTTGCCGACGACGTTGTAGCCGAGGTCGAGGAAGGCCTTCGCCATGGCGAAGCCGAGGCCACTGGAGGCACCGGTGATGATGACCGTCTTGTTGTTACTCATGAGGTTTTTGCTCCTGAAGCTGGGTTCCGGGCCAACGTGGCGGCGGGCTGGAGAACACTCTATTGCTGCGACAGGCGGGGATAAATAAGATCCAGGACACAAGACTCATTACACGGTGTAACGCCATGCAAAGGCAGTTCGACGACCTGATGCTGGGCAGCATCGAACTGTTCTGCCTGGCTGGGGAACTGGGCGGTTTCACCGCCGCCGCGACGGCGGCCGGCGTCACGCCAGCCGCGGTAAGCCGCTCCGTGGCTCGGCTCGAGGCACGACTGGGCGTTCGCCTGTTCGTCCGTACGACCCGGAACATCCGGCTGACCGAGGCGGGTCGCGTCTACCTCGACCAGAGTCGCCAGGCCCTCGCCCAGTTCGCCGAGGCCGAACAGATGGCGACGGGCCAGCAAGGCCGAGCGGCCGGCCGCCTGCGTATCAGCGTACCCACGACGTATGCGCACTACCGTCTGCTCCCGCTCCTGCCCGCGTTTCATCGCGAGCACCCGGATGTCCTGCTCGACCTGCACATCAGCAATCGCAACATCGCCTTCGCCGACGATGCGTTCGACCTTGCCATTCGGGTCCGCGCGCAGGCCGATTCGACGATGATCGTGCGCCACCTCGAAGACGCGGCGCTTGTAGTAATCGCCTCTCCTGCCTACATGGAACGCCGGGCAGTGCCGCGAACGCTTGCCGACCTCGCCGCGCTGGAATGCATCCAGTTCGACCTGCCCAGCAGCGGGCGACGCATTCCGTGGTTGTTCCGCGAGGACGGCGATGACGTCGAGTTCGAGGCCGAGAGCGCGTTCACCGTGGGCGAGGACGTTCTTGGCGGGGTAACGCTTGCACGCGCCGGTGCGGGGGTGTTCCAGACCTACCGGTTCATCGTGGAGCGCGAGCTCGCGGAGGGCACGCTCGTGGAACTTCTGCCGACGTATGCGGGGCGCTCGCGGCCGTTCAATCTGCTTTATCCGCACAGCCGGTTCGTGCCTTTGCGCGTGCGTGCGTTTATCGATTTTTTGACCGCGCGCGTGGCGGCGGATGGGTAGTCTTTCGGGCTCAGAACTCCCAGCGCGCCCCCAGATTCAGGCCCCACCCTCGCGCCCCGGCATCGCCAAGATTCTTCTGCCAATCGGCCTCGCCATAGACGGACAACCGATTCGCCCAACCCACCGTCCCGCCGAAGCCGATCTCACCCATGCGGCCGAAGCTACCGCCCGTGAACTGCTGCGTGACGTCGAGCCCTTCCGCGCCGACGTCGAGCTTGGTGGACCCGCCCCACCCACGGATGTAATTCACCCGCACATACGGGGTCGCCTTGCGGCCACTATCGCTTACCCAGGTGCGATCGAAACGCACGCCGACCCGGCCGATGGTTTGCTCGAACGGCTGGTAGTGCGTCGTCACGCCATCGATGTCCACCTGGTCCCGCACACTGATGTTCTGCCGTGAAAGCTGCAACTGCGGTTCGAGTTCCCAGCCACCCTCGAAGCGCCACGGATAACCGGTCTCCACGGAACCGGTCCACCCGGCAGCATGCACGCGAGCCACGCTCTTCGTACGCGCCGTGTCGACATCGCCTTGCTGCCGGTCGCCCGACGCGACGACGTCGACATAGAAGCCACTGGCGCGCTGCCAGGTGACGAACATGGCGATCGAGTTCCCGTAGAACCGCGCGTGGCTGTGGCCGTCTGCCGCCTTGGGGTCGAGGCTTGTCGTGCCGTGCGTATACGCGATGCCGGCACGCAGGGCTGAAGCATCGCTATCCAGCGCGAAGATATTCGCGCCGACCTGCACCGCACGGGTATCCACGTCGTAGTCGTAACCGAATTGCTTGAACGAACGGTTGGTCGAATAGGTGTAGTCGCCGCCCATGACGCGTACGAAGGGCTCGGCACCCAGCCCTTGCCCCATGTCATCCATGTCGCGCACTTCGCCGAGCCGGCGGTGAAGGTTGTCGACATTGCGGTAGCTGTACAGGGCGAGTGCCGATGGCGAGACGATATACGCCGGCACCTGTGGAACGACGGCTGGCCTGGCGTTGGCCGGTGGCAGCGAGTCGACCGTCGGCATGAAGCCCGCTGTCGCGCCGGGTGGCGGCGGTGGCGCGACGTAGGGCGTCCCAGCGGGTGGGGTCGCCGCCGGCGTGATCGTGGTCGGCGCGGGGCATCCACCGTCGCACACCAGCACATTCGCGAGCCGGTAATCCCAGAACGCGTTGCCTGACGTGGCACCGCCAACGACGCGCTGCGACGCGTCGCTACTCCCCGGCGAGAAGGCATACAGGCCGTACTGCCAAGGGCCGACGGCAAGGTACCCACCGTTCAGACGGAAAGCCCCACCCGTCGATGCACCGGCCACCTGCACCACGGAAATCCCCTCGTTCGCGCCGATGTAGCCGTTCGCATCCAGGTCGGTGAGCCGCCCCACGCTCGCTGCCGCGGGAGTGACGTCGAGCCGCGTTTCGCCGCCCGCATCGCCACGTACCAGGAGACGATCGGTGGACTGGCTGCCGAGTGCGCCGCCCTCGTTCAGATCGGTGATGAGATGGATGCGACCGCCACTGGAAACGTAGGAGCCGTCGATGTCCAGGCTGTTGCCCGGTGATCCGGCGCCATGGGTCAGGTCGATGGTGCCGGCGTTGCTCACGTTGGCCGATCCCGGCGATGCACCGGCGATCGCCGGGTGCACGTTGTCGCCGGCAAACAGCGTCGAGGTCGGATCGATGGTGACATCGCTGTTGGCGAGATGGACGTTGTCGGTAAGCGTGAAGGCCGCACCGTTGGCGAAGGCGATCGTATTCCAGCCGTTGCCCAGGTTGATGCCCTTGCCGAGCGCGTCTGCACCGAACGAGCCACCGCGTGCCTGCGTGCCGTCGAACGTGAGCGTGTTGCCGCCGCCCGTGCCGGCGAGGACGTGGTACGTGCCCGATGTATCGACCTTGCCAAGGGTCGCCGCGTTGTCCGCGCCATCGCCCATCGTGATGCCGCCGTTGAGCGTCCCCCCGCTCCAGCTCACGGCGTCCATGCCGGCGCCCGTGGCGATGTCGCCTTGAATCGATCCGGCCGTGATGCTCACCGTGTCGTTCCCTGCGCTCCCGCGCACGGCCACTGCGGACGGCGACACCGCCGCGATCGCGCCGCTGTTGCTGAAGCGCGTTCCCGCACCGTTGGACAGATCCACCACCGGTGCCGTACTGCTCGCGGAACTGAGGGTGCCGCTGTTGAGCACCGACGATGCCGTCCCTGCGAGCAGCGCCGGCCCTCCCGCGGCGCTGAGGATGGTCACCGTGGCCGCCGTATTGACGGCACCCGTGGTCAAGGCCTGGATACCCGTCGACCCGGCGCCGTTACCGTGTATGACGAAGCCCGGGCCGATAGCGAGATCCGTCGTGGCGGAGTTTCCATCCGCGCGGCGGAAGGCGTAGCCAACACCCGCCCCGTCGACTTCGACGGTGGCCGTCGATGCGGGATCGATCGCGGTCGCCGTACGCAGGCCCGCCCCGTTGCCGACGCGCAGTGTCGCGCCGCTCAAGGTGATCGCGCCGATCTCGGCCGCGTTCTCGATGGCGTTGCCTGTGCCCAGCGTGGTGATCGTCGTGCCCGTCGCTGTCAGCGACGTGGCGCCGCTGTCCAGCAGCACGCCATGCGCCGATCCGTTCGTGACGATCGACGAATCGCCACTACCCAGTGCGAGGCCTGCGCCACTGATCAGTTGCACGCCCGCGATACCGTCGTCCACCGTGATCGAACCAGCGGGATTCAGTCGCTGCGCACCCACGCCTTCGACGCGCACGCCCGTCCCATCGAGCACGTGGATGCTGCCGTTGTTGGCAAACGTTCCGCCCGTGCGCAGGATGGCGCCCGTCGCCGCCGGCCCGCTGAGGTTCACAGCGGCGCTGTTCGTCGCGGCGGCATTGGTTTCCACAATGAAGCCTGTTGCATTCGCGCCGGTAAGGTTCATCGCCCCAGCGTTCGACAACGACGCGCCGTTGCGGGCGATATATCCGGTGACACCGCTCTGCGACGAGGTCAGGCTGGCGAGACTGTTGAGCGAGGTCCTGCCCACGATCGCGCCACTGTTGGCACCCGTCAGGTCGTGTTTCTGACCGTCGGCGATGCCGGCGATCGCGCCGACGCCTGTCAGCGACATCGTCGTCGCCGCATCGATGGTCGCGCTAGAGCCGCCCTCGGCGACGACACCTTGCGCCGCGGCGCCGGAGACCGTGAGGTTGGCGTTCCGCGTGTTCAGCACCGAACCCGTACCACTTCCCAGTATCCCCGTGGACTGTGCGCCCGAGGCACTCATGGTCAGCCCCGTACCGTCGAAGTCCGCACCACTGTCGAGTCGGAACAAGGTCGACTGTGCCGTCGAGACATCGAGACTCGAACCGCCATTGACGTTGATATGCGCGTCGTTGCCGAAGGCGAAGAAGCCGATCTGCTTCGTTCCGCTCACGAAATCGGGTGCCGCACCGGCGGCGACGTCCACCGTCGCGCGACCGCGGGCGTGGATGCCGATGGCGCCATCGCCCATCAGGTTTACCGCGCCCTGCACGTTCGCACGAGCGGTTCCCGTGCCCTGCCCCTCGGCCCACACGCCGAAGTTACGGGTGCCGCTCGACGGATCGGCACCGCCAGCGACATTGATCGTGCCGGTGGAACGGACCGTTGACGCCGCCGCGGTCGTGGAGAGCGCCTTGATGCCCACGCCATTCACCCCACTGACGTTGATCGTTCCGCTGTTCACCACGACACCGGTCACGCCGCCGTTCTGGACGAGGATGCCATCGTTCTCGCGAGGCACCGCGGCGGCCCGCCCATTCACGTTGATCGTGCCGGAGCTGGTCACATTGGCAGAAGGCGACGTCACGAGAATGCCTGCCGCATTCTGGGTAAGCGTGCCTATCGTGATGCTGCCCTGGTTGTTCACGGTGCCGCCGTTGGCGACATTGATGCCGGTCGTGATTGCCTGCTGATTGATCGCGACGTCGGCAGGAGCGACAGCGGGGTCCTGTTGCGGCCCTCGCCCAAGGTAGATCGTGCCGCCCGCCGTATTGGAAAAGGTCGCGGTAGCATCGTTGATGTAGATGCCATCCATCGAGCCGTTCGAGCGCGACCCGGTAACGCCGACGTTGACGATGCCGCCGTTCGTCGCGGCTGCACCCGCGCCCACGCGGATGCCGGTGGACTTGCCCGCGCCGTTGGAGCTTCCCGTCGCCAGGTTAAGGATGCCGGCATTGGCGAACGTGCTGTTCGACTGGACGTCGACCACGTTGGAACCGAACTCGCCGTTGGTGATCAAGGCCGCGCCGCCGACGGCCGTGCGGAAGAAGTTGCCGTTGATGACGCCGTTGTTCGTCCCCGAACTGCCCGTGGTGAGGATCAGCGCCGAGCCGTCGCCCGTCGTATGCGTCGTCGCCAGGGTGCCCTGGATAGTCACCGTGGCTCCGTTCTCGCCGCGTACCGCACCGTTGTTGGCGTTGACCACCTCGAGCGTGGCGCCTGGTGCGATCGTGCCGTGCGCGTTGGCGCCGACCAGATGCATGACGATGCGATTGCCGATGGGCTGCGCGACTTCATCCGGCGGACTATCCGCACTCTGCCCGTATCTGATCTGTTCGGTGGTCGAGGTGTAGCCCCGCGCGAACAGTGCGTTGTATTGCGCTGGATCGAGATTGCCCGCCTGCAACTGGGCGATCAGGAAATTGTTGTAGGTACGCAGGTCGGTGTCGTTATTCACCGTATGCGAGGTCGTTGCGCCGTCGCTGGTGGTGACCGTGAAGCTGCCACCATAGTGCGCGACGAAGGACACGCCGAAATTCTGTGGCGTCGTCGGGTCGGCCACCGCACCAGTGAAGGTGATCCGGTTGGTCGAGGTCCAGTCGATGTTGCTCGCCGCCCCTCCCGTGCCATCGGCATAGAACAGCGACGACTGCTTGACCGCCATGGTCCAGCCGTTGGTCGCCGCGGTCGTCGACGCACCGGTGCTGCCGATGTTCACGTTCAGCGTCCCGCCCGCGGCGGTGACCGTGCCGACGCGGGCGTTGATGTACTGCTGGTTGTTCACGTTCACCACGTCGGGAACCGTCGTCGTCGAATCGACCGGCGCCGTCGGGTTGAGATTGGCCGTGGCATAGGTCGAGACCACGCGTCGGCCACCGGTGATGGGATCGGGGACGCTTACGCCGAAGTTCTGGGCACCGGGATTCAGCCGCGCCGCGCCGATCCATTGCGCGCCGGAGATCAGTCGGCCCAGGGCGTCGAGCGCTCCCAGCGTGGTGCTGCGACTGCCGGCGTCGCCGGCGGCGAACAGCTGCGGCCCGGCCAGGGTCAGGGTGCCGCCGCCGGGCACGACCGTCTGGCCGACGAGGTTGTCGTTGATCGTCGGATCGTAGGCCGCAAGGGTCACGGTCTGCCCCTGGGCTTGCCATGACACAGCGGAAAGTGCGGCAAGGATGGCGAGGGAAAGGACGGCGTGCTTCCGGGCCACCAGATCCCGGCGGCCGAGCGTCGCGTGCTGCATTTTCATTGTGCGTACCCCGTCACCACCATCCCGGTGGCCTGGATGCACGTGCGGCTTTCCCATGCCGCGGCAGGCGAGGTCCCCCCTCCCTACGCTTCTGCCGAGGTCGTCGATGACCTCTGTGCGAAGCGGCGATCCGCACGTTGCCGTTGCGGATCCCCCCGTAACTTTCTACATAAACGGGCGCTGGTGAACATCGCGTGCACGCAGGGATCACGAAAGGTGAGCGCCAGGGCGGGCTGGACGCTGTCGCAACCTCCCCTATACTCCCGCCGATGAAGCCAAACGTCCTGCTGCAGTACATCCTCCCGCACCGTTTCCTGTCGCGCATCGTCTACTGGGCGACCCGGTGGGAGTGGGCCCCATGGAAGAACTTCCTGATCGGGCAGATCGTGCAGCGCTACGACGTGGACATGAGTCAGGCGGCCCAGCCCGACCCGCTCGGCTACGCGCATTTCAATGCGTTTTTCACCCGGAAGTTGAAGCCCGGCGCACGCACGGCCGACCCGGATCCGCAGGCGATCCTCTGTCCGGCCGACGGCCGGATCAGCCAGCTGGGGCGCATCCGTGACGGGCGCATCTTCCAGGCCAAGGGCCAGGAATACACCGCCGCCGAACTGCTCGGTGACGAGGCCGCCGCGTTGCCCTTCCGCAACGGCAGCTTCGCGACAATTTACCTCTCGCCGCGCGACTACCACCGGGTGCACATGCCCCTGGCCGGCGAACTGACCGGCACCACCCATGTGCCCGGACGCATCTTCAGCGTCGCCCCGTTCGCCGTGGCCGCGATCCCGCGCCTGTTCGCCCGCAACGAAAGACTGGTCTGCCGGTTCCAGGGCGAGCACGGTCCTTTCGTCTCGGTCATGGTCGGCGCCATCCTGGTATCCAGCGTGGCCACGGTCTGGGACGGCATGGCCATCCCGCCTTACGCCTCGGACATCATCCGGGTGGACTGCGCCGGACGCGATATTCGCCTCGACCGATTTGCCGAAATGGCCCGGTTCAACATGGGTTCGACGGTTATCCTGCTGCTGCCAGAGGGTTACGAGTTCGACGCCCTTCCGCCGCAACAGCAAGTGGTCGTAGGACAACGTATCGGTCGCTGGATGGGCGCCCCGTCGCAAACGTGACGGCGGACGTCACTTTGTGACGAAAACGTCTTACATTTGACGTACGGGCAGCGTATGCTTCGGGCTTCTGGAGCCCCTCGGGGGAAGGGCCTGGACCGAAGAAGCATCCGTCTAGGGGAAGTCGTCCATGCGTCTCGTCAGCCATCTTATTGCCGTCAATCGCGAAATTCGCCTCCGCAGGCAGCTTGCGGACATCGAACGCGTCGTCCTGGCCCTGCCCGTCCGTACGCATGCCGACCTGCAACAGCTCGTCCGGCGCGAAATGGAACAGGCCGCCGCCTGTGACTTCCCCCATCTCTACGGCACGCCGCCCGAAGAACGCTACAGCACGTACGGGCATGGGCCGGATATCGGCCTGGCTAAGGCGCGCTCGGAAAATCCCTTGATCGCCACCCGTGGCGTGGCTTTGTGGATCGCCTCGGTGTATCACGAGACGCTCGATGCACGCCGGCCGAACATGGAAGACCTCCACCGCCAGATCCTCCGCCTGATGCGCCAGATCAAGGAGCTTTCGGCTCCTGGCCGCACCGGCGATGCCAGCGACCGCTGGATGGAACCTCACGCCGTAGCGTGAGGTGTCACCCGCGTCAGCGGCAGACCGGTACCCGGATCGACTGACCCACCTTCAGCGCATGGCCCTTGAGGCCATTGATCTTCGCGATGTCCTCGACATCCGCGCAGCTGCTCTTGCGCGCAATGCTGACCAGCGTGTCGCCACGACGCACGGTGTAGCTCTTCGACGCGCTGCCCGACGACTTCGACGACGATGACGAACCCGACGACGAGCCACTGACCAGGGCTGCCGAGGTGGCGGCCGGCGGAGGCGGCGCGACGATCTTCACCGCGTTATGCAGGTCGCTGGCGAGGATCGGCCACGGACCGTCCGCACAGCTGGAGGCATAGGCGCGCTCGAGCTGCTTGGGCACGTCCAGGCGTGCGCCGACCGGCTGGCTGACCTGGGGATCCAGGCGCGGATTGAGGTTGCGCAGCGTACGGAACCAACCCTGCGGCATGTCCTCGGCCGAGCCCAGGCAGACGGTGAGTTCCGACAGCGAGGCTGGGCGCTTGAGCACGATCTGCCCTGCTTCCCCGTCGATCTTCGGCCACTTCAGGTGGTAGCTGTCCGGGTGCAGGAACAGCCAGGCGGCCGCCAGCACCATCGGGACGTAGTCGCGCGTTTCGGCCGACATCTGGCCGTAGATCTGCGGGTCGTAGAAGCTGGCCCCGGGGCTCCCGGCGGCGATGCGGCGCATGCGCCCTTCGCCACCGTTGTAAGCCGCCAGCGTCATTTCCAGGTTGTTGTTGAAAGCGCCGAGCTGCTCGTCGATGTATTCCGCATTGGCCTGGGCGGCCATGGTCGGATCGAAGCGCTGGTCGAAACCGTCGGCGTTGGACAGGCCGAACCGCAGGCCGGTCGCGTACATGAACTGCAACGGCCCCGAAGCGCCCGAACGCGACACGGCATGCACCTTGCCGCCGGACTCCTTGGCCATGATGCCGAACAGCAGGGCTTCAGGCAGGTCGGCCTTCTTGTAAGCCGGCCACATCTTGTAGCGCATCATCTGGTAGTTGACGTAGGCGTCCATGAGGTTGGGGCGCAGCTGGGTCAGCCATAGCTCGAGGGCGGCTTTCACCGGCCCGTTCATCACCATCATGTCGGAGAACTGCTGGCCGCGAAGCATGGTGACGCTGCGCTGCGCCTGCGGCAGGGTACCGACCGCCACGGTGCCCGCGACGTCGCCCGGCTGGGCGCCGACTTCAGCCCCCTGCTCGGTGTCGTCGGCGTCCTCGCCTTCGATGAAGCTGCCGTCCTTCAGGCGCAGCAGACGATCGAACACGGCGGCGAACCGCTGGGGGTCGCAGCCCGGGGTCAGGCCACAACGGGCCGAGGCGTCCTTGAGCTGGTCCAGGGCCTGCTTGCGGGTCTGGGCGGCCTGCGGGGTGTCGCCACGGCGCGCCTGGTCGATCGAGGACTCGTAGCCCTTGCTAGCCTGGTTCATCCGGTCGTACAACGCATTGACCTCGGGGGTTGTCTTGCCCGGACGCGGCGCACCAGAGGAAGCGCAGCCGGCGAGGATCGCCAGCGGCAGGAAAATAAGAGGGCGCGGAACGCGAAAAGACATGCAGGGCTCGGGGTCGGACAATGCCGGCCACGTTACCCCTCAGGCCCTCCCGACTCAAGCGCCGGAATGCGAAATTCTCCGTAACGGCGCGCTGTTGCGTAAACTTGTTCAGGACATTCTTAAGGACGAAGCCATGCCCAACATCCTGATCGGCCGTAACGACGAGGCCACCGTCGAACTGGATTCCCGCTACGGCAACCGGCACGGCATGATTGCCGGCGCCACCGGTACGGGCAAGTCCGTGTCGCTGATGCTGTTGGCGGAAGGCTTCTCCCGGCTTGGCGTGCCCTGCTTCCTTGCCGACGCCAAGGGCGACCTGGCGGGGTTGTCACACGCGGCGGGTGCGCCGTCCGACAAGCTCACCGCCCGACTGGCGAAGCTGGGCCTGACCGACTGGAAGCCCCAGGCCAACCCGGTCGTCTTCTGGGACATCTACGGCAAGCTCGGCCATCCCGTCCGCGCCACGGTGTCGGAAATGGGCCCGACCCTGCTTTCACGCATCCTGGAGCTCAACGACACCCAGGAAGGCGTGCTCGAAGTGGTCTTCCGCGTCGCCGACGATGAAGGGCTGCTCCTGCTCGACCTCGCCGACCTGCGCGCCATGCTCGGCTTCGCCGCCGACCATGCCAAGGACATCTCCTCGCGCTACGGCCTGATCAGCGCGCAAAGCGTGGCCGCGATCCAGCGCTCCCTGCTCCGGCTGGAGCAGGACGGCGCTGACGCCTTCTTCGGTGAGCCAGCACTGGAACTGGCCGACCTGATGCGCCAGGACATGAGCGGTCGCGGTGTCATCAGCGTGCTGGCCGCCGAAACACTGATCATGAAGCCGCGCCTTTATTCCACCTTCCTGCTCTGGCTGCTCTCGGAACTGTTCGAGCAGTTGCCCGAGGTCGGCGATCTGGATGTACCGAAGATGGTCTTCTTCTTCGACGAGGCCCACCTGCTCTTCGATGACGCCCCGGCGGCGCTTCGCCAGCGCGTGGAGCAAGTCGTCCGGCTCATCCGCTCGAAGGGCGTGGGCGTGTACTTCTGTTCGCAGAATCCGGACGACGTTCCCGGCGAGATCCTCGGCCAGCTCGGCAATCGCGTGCAGCATGCCCTGCGCGCTTTCACGCCGCGCGACCAGAAAGCGGTCAAGGCCGCAGCGGAGACGTTCGCGCGCAATCCGAAGCTCGACGTCGTGGAGACCATCGGCACACTGGGCACCGGCGAAGCGCTGGCCTCGACGCTCGGCGACGGCGGCGTGCCCTCGCCCGTGCAGAAGATCCTCGTGGCAACGCCGGTGTGCCGCATCGGTGCGATCACGATCGAGGAACGTGGGGCCGTGCGTTCGCGCTCACCGGTGGGCGCCAAATACGACACCACGGTGAACCGCGAGTCGGCCGAGGAAAAACTCGCGGTGCGTGCGTCGGAGAAGAGTGCGCAGGACGCGCCGACAACACGATCCGCGGAGGGGAAAAACGACGATGCACCGGCCGATGCCGGGTGGAGTGGCGCCGTTCGCGACGCCGTATTCGGCACCAGACGTCGACAGGGCATGATCGAGACCATGGCCAAATCCATGGTGCGTACGGCGGGCTCGCGCGCGGGCCAGCAGATCGTGCGCGGCATCCTCGGCAGCATCTTCGGCGGAAAGCGCTGACCATGCCGCAGCATGCGCTTGCCGATGCCACCACGTCGTTCACCCAGCGCATCCTCATCGGGGTGCGCTATCCGCTGCGTGGCGCCGCACTGATAACGATCCTCGCCGTCGCTGCATTCCAGCTGCTGACGATCGTGCCCATCTCGCTCGTTCGCGTCCTCGTGCTGTTCCTCAGCTGGATCGCGCTCTACACCTATGCAATCGAGTGCCTGCGCCACAGCGCGGACGGCTTCGCCGATCCGCCCGAAATGGCCGTCAACACGGAAGACCGCACGAGCGTAGCGCTGATCGTCATCCAGCTCGCCGGCAACGCATTTGCCTTGCTTGCGACGCTTTACTTCGGCACGCCGGGTTTGCTGGTCTTGCTGCTGTTCGCCTTCGTGCTACCGATCATGACGATGTCGTTGACCTTCGACGGCGTGGAGGCGGCACTCAACCCACTCACCTGGATCACCGTCGTCGCCCGGCTGGGCGGTGACTACCTGCTGCTTTTCGCCATCGTGACGGGCGCGGCCCTCCTCCAGGCCGGCGCGATATACGCCCTCCTGGGTCGCGGCCCGACCTTCCTCGGCACAGCGGCGTTCTATGTCGTCGCCAACTACCTGACGATCTACACTTTCCACCTGATGGGCGCACTGATCCACCATCGACACGAATCCCTCGGCTACCAACCCGAATCCGAAGTCATCGCCGAAGCTGCGAACCCGGACGATGATGTCGCCCTGCTCGGCCATGTAAACCTGATCGCCCGCGACGACATTCCAGGCGCCACCGACATCCTCACCGAGCGACTGCGCGAAGGCCTCGCAGCGGTCGCCATGCACACGCGTTATCGCGAACTGTTGCGGGTGCAAGGCCGCCTTCCCGAGCTGCTCGTGCATGGCCAAATCTGGATCGCCGCACTGGTCCAGGCCAAGGAAGAACGGCGCGCGCTCGGCGTCGTGCAGGACTGCGTCGACGTCGATCCCGCCTTCCTTCCCGATGCCACGATCACCTGCGGGCCCCTTGCCGATACCGCGGCGCACGGCGGCATGACCCGGCTGGCCCTGCACCTCGCCCTCGGCTACCTGCGTGCCTGGCCCGGCGACATGGGCGCGCCACACTACGGCCTGCTCGCCCTGCGCATGCACGAGCGCCAGCGAGAACCCGCCGAAGCGGCAGCGCTCGGCCGGCGACTCCTGGCCGCCTATCCCGACCATCCACTACGCGGTGACATCGAGGCCCTGCTCGCATCGTTGGCGACGACACGCAAGGTGTCGCCATGAGTCGCTGGCGTCCACCCGCACCGTCGTCGACCGCGATCATCACGCGCGAAGGCTTCGAGCGCCTGAAGAGCGAGCTCGATCATCTGTGGCATACGGTGCGGCCGGAGGTCGTCAAGGCGCTGGCCGCCGCCGCCGCGGAGGGCGACCGGTCCGAGAACGCCGAATACACCTATCGCAAGAAGCAGCTCGGTGAGATCGACCGTCGCGCGCGCTACCTGAGCAAGCGTATTCCCGTGCTGCAGGTGGTCGAGGCCGTCGTATCCCAGCGCGACGCCGTCTTCTTCGGCGCCACGATGGAAATCGAGAACGTCGAAACGGGCGAAACCGTGCGTTACCGCATCGTCGGCCCCGACGAGACCGATGCACGCAAGGGATGGATCAGCATCGATTCGCCCATGGCGCGGGCGGTCCTGAAAAAGCGCGTCGACGATGAATTCGAGGCGGATTTGCCAGGCGGGCGCACGCGCTTTGCCGTGGTGTCCGTCGAGTACAGCTGACGCCCCCTCACCCCGGTAGGAGCCGATTCATCGGCGATCCCGCGGCAGCGGGCAGGGATGCCGCAAGCACCCATTCGCCGATGAATCGGCTCCCACAGAGGGGCGATGGCGGCCATGAAGTGATGGCCCCGCTGTGGGAGCCGGCTATGCCGGCGATGAGTGCAGCCGGGAGACGAGGTGCTCCAGGCCGGCGGTAAACTGCGACACGTCGCGCGCAAACGCCTCGACGGCCGCGCGATCGACATCGCCGCCCTCCCGCAGCGCCAGCTCCATGCGTTCACCTTTCTCCGCCACGGGCGAGGTGCCGAAGACATTCACGCCACCGAGTACGTGATGGATCCACCCGGCGACCTCCTCGCGATCGGCCCGCTCGATCACCGGCGCAAGACGGCCCAGGGCCTCCCGCGTCGCCTCCACGCCCGCACGAATCACGCTGGCAACGTTGTTGTCCGAGCCGAACGCACGGCGAAGACGCGCCATGTCGATCGTGGGCTCGACCACAACGCCCTCCTCAAGCCAGTGCGCGACCATGGCGTGAAACGCTTCGAGCCGGATCGGCTTGCGTAGCAGATCGTCCATGCCAGCCGCCAGGCAAAGCTCGCGCTGGTCCGCCCGCGCATCCGCCGTCATCGCGACGA
Source organism: Luteibacter rhizovicinus DSM 16549 (assembly GCF_001887595.1). Lineage (NCBI taxonomy): Bacteria > Pseudomonadati > Pseudomonadota > Gammaproteobacteria > Lysobacterales > Rhodanobacteraceae > Luteibacter > Luteibacter rhizovicinus. Next base: position 3,349,551 of record NZ_CP017480.1, on the reverse strand, counting down.
TGGCAAGATGCGTTCCCGTACCGGCCTCGCGACGACGCACTTCTCGCGCCACCGCATAGCCGTCCATGCGCGGCATGTGGCAGTCGACGAGAAGCAGATCGTAAGGCTGCGCTTCGAGCGCCTCCATCGCCGCCACGCCGTCTTCGACCACGTCGCACTCGTAACCGCGCAAGCCCAACTGCACGCGCACGAGAGCCTGGTTCACCGGATGGTCCTCGGCCAGCAGGATGCGCGCGTCAGGTCGCAACGGGCGCACCGGCAAGGGTGAATCCGCCCGCATGTCGACCGGCGCCTCCGGCATCTCCGCCACCGGAAGGTCCAGCGTCACGGTCACCGTCGTGCCCTGCCCTGGCTCGCTGTCGATGGCAATGTGGCCGCCCATGCGTTCGATCAGACGCCGCGAGATGCTCAGGCCGAGACCGGTACCGCCAAAGCGCCGCGTGGTCGAGGATTCCGCCTGGCTGAAGGGCGCGAACACGTGACGTAGCTTGGCGGCGTGGATGCCGATACCCGTATCGGCAATGACGAAACGCAGTCGTTGCCGCGAGGCGAGCGTTTCGTCGACGCGCACCGCCACGTCGATCTCACCGGTCGCGGTGAACTTGATGGCATTGCCGATGACGTTGAGCAACACCTGGCGCAGCCGCCCGTCGTCGACCAGGACGCACGGCGCGAGGGCCTCGTCGAAGCGCGTATGCATGGCCAACCCCTTCGCTTCCGCCTGCGAGGCGAGGATAGCCACGGCGCCGTCGACGATGCTGCGCGGATCGGATGGTTGGGGATCGAAGGTCAGGTGCCCCGCTTCGATCTTCGAAAAATCGAGCACATCATCGAGGATGTGCAACAACGCCTCCGCCGAGTGTTCGATGGTGGAAACCATCGTGCGCTGCTCCGCATCCAGCCGCGTGCGTTCCAGCACGTCGAGCAAGCCGATCACGCCGTTCATCGGCGTGCGGATCTCATGACTGATCGTGGCGAGGAAATCGCTTTTCGCACGCGTCGCCGCTTCCGCCTCGTCGCGGGCACGTGCCAGGCCACGCGCCGCCTGTTCCTGCGCGGTCACGTCCACCCAGTAACCATTCCAGCGCACGGTACCGTCGGCCGCGGCCAAGGGCACCGCATCCGAACTGAGGTAGCGCACGCGGCCGCTGATCTGGGCGCGAACGGTGATATGCAGCGGATTCAGCTCGCGCGCCGAGCGCTCGAAAGCGGCGCGGAGGGCTTCGCGATCCTCGGGCGGCACGGGCGCGAGCATCGCTTCGCCGCCGCCGAGCACTTCGGCCGGCTCCATGCCCAGCACGCGCTGGGGGTCGCCACCGACGTAGGTCATCGCATAGCTGCCATCCGTTCCGCGCACGGCCTCATAGACGACAGCCGGCACGTGGGCCGTGACTTCGGCGAGGCGCCGTTCGGTGCGCTCGCGACGGCGTGTCTCGCGGCGCAGGTTGAGGTAGGCGTAGCTGATCGCGATCAGCGAGAACAGCAGCACCGCGACGAAGGGCAGCACGCGACCGGCCACTTCGCGCCATGTCGGGCCGACGACGTAATGCGAGGCGAACCAGGTATTGCGGATCTCCTGTTGGCGATGCGTGGAGAGGTTCACCAGCACGCGGTTGACCAGGGGAAGTAGTGGCGCCAGTTCGCGGCGAACGCCGATCGCGATCGCTTCCGAATCCCCCGTCGGGGCAGCGACTTTCAGCTGACCGAGGAAGCTCTCGCGAATCAGGTAGTCGACGGAGGCCAGATTGCCTACGAACGCGTCGCCCTCCCCCGCGGCCAGCCTGCGCAAGCCCTCGGCCTCGGTGTCCACGGGAATAGCCTGCACGTTGGGAATGCGTCCGAGCAGGCGCCGGATCGGTTCACGCGTCATGTTCGCGATGACGCGCTTGCCAGTGAGGTCGTCACGGCCGGCAATGGTTGGCGCGCCCTCGCGGGTGACGATCATGATCGGGAAGTCGAGATAGGGCACGCTCGCTTCGAGGACGGGAAATGTCGCGCTCTGCGGGTTGATCGCCGCAACGAGGTCCACCTCGCCCTTCTTTACCCGGTCCACCGTACCCGCCCAGTTCTCGCTGGGCACCTGGGTGATCCGAATACCGAGCTCCGCGGCGATCTCGCGTACGTAATCGAGCGAGAGACCTTCCGCCTCACCTTGCCCCGTGATCAGGCTGAAAGGCGCATAGCTGGGATCGACACCGAGCCGCAGCGGCGGCAACGCCGCCAGCCAGGCCTTCTCGCGTTCGCTGAGCGGGATACCGTCCTGGCGCGGTCGCGGCGCGATATCGCGTCCTACCCATCGCGCGCGCAGGCGCCCATGGTCGGCCGCGGTGAGCTCACCCAGGGCGTGGTCGATGGCATCCCCCAGGGGTGCGCGGTCGGCTGGCACCGCGAACGCCAGCGCGCTGATCGGCAGCGCGAGGGGGCCGCCCACGCGCAATTCGCTCTCCAGACCAAGTCGAGCCACGAACTCGCGAGCCGAATAGGGGTTATCGATATAGGCGGCAACGTCGCCGGAGCGGACCAGGGCGAGCGCCTCCGCCGTCGACCCGGTCTCCACCAGGGTCGTCTCAGGCAGTTCGCGACGCAGCGCGCCGACGTCGAAATAGCCGGCGTGGACCGCAAGGCGTTTGCCGCTCAGCTCGCCAGGGCGGTGGATGATCGGTACGTCGATGCGCTCGACCAGGGCCGGCAGCGATTCGAAGTAGGTGGCGCCCACGCGGATGCCGGGCATGCCCTTCTCAAGGGGCGTGACCGAGGTCGCGACGTCGATGTCGCCACGCGCGAGTGCCTTGAGCAATTCCGGCCAGGTGGCGTAGGTGCGGGTCTGCAGGGTCACCCCGAGCTCACCGGCGATCTCGCGCAGGTAATCCGGCCCCAGACCCTCGAGTTCACCCTCACGCAGCTCGTCGAACGGCGGGTAGCCCTCGCGATACGCGCCCACGGTGAGCACCGGATGGTGGCGCAGCCACTCGCGGTCTTCGCGCGGCAGCGGCGTGTCAGGCAGGGCCGAGGCCGGGCCTGAGAGCACAACCAGTATTAACAGGAGGATTCGTCGAATCACGTCGGAGGCTTCGTCAGGGGAACTTCAAAGGCATAATCGGCTCTATACGCCGCGTTGACACGCCAACAGGAGAACACAAGGCATGCCACTCAAGGTCATTCTGGCAGACGATCACCCGCTGGTTCTGGTGGGCGGACGGCTTGCGCTGGAGAATGCGCACATCGAAGTCGTCGGTGCAGCCAAGGCAGCGGACGAGCTGTTGACCCTGCTCGCAGAGAAAGAATGCGACGTCGTCATTACGGATTTTCTCATGCCGAGCGATCGGCAGGACGACGGATTCCTCCTGCTCGAGACGATCACCAGGACGTATCCCCACGTCGCCCTCGTCGTGCTGACGATGATCAACCGACCGGCGGCGCTGCAGTCCATGCTCGGCCGCGGTGCCCGCGGCATCATCGACAAGCGCGCTCCGATGGATGAGCTCGCCACGGCCGCGCGTGCCGTCCATGACGGGGAAACCTATCTCAGCGAAACCCTGCTCGACATCCTCAACGAGGCCGACGAAACCTCGGTGGCGATGCCCGGCACCCCGCTGTCGCCACGCGAGATCGAAGTGATCCGCATGTTCGTCAACGGCATGTCGTTGCAGCAGATCGCCGATCAGGAAGGCAAATCGGTGAAGACCATCAGCCGGCAGAAGCGCGATGCGATGCGCAAGCTCGGCGTGGATCACGACAGCCTGCTGGGCGAGCACGTACGCGACCACGGCCTGATCTAGGCCGTTAGCGGCGCCGGGTAGGTCCGGCCCGCACGCAGCGGCTGGAAACAAGGTGCCGTCGTGTAGAACGCTTCCTCGTCGGTTCCGGCGTGCCATCCCGGCACGCCCGATACCGGGAGAGGACGCAGTTCCTGAGGATCGTTCAACACGGACGCATCGGCGATCGCACGCGCACACACAGCGCGCGCATCGCACTCCCCCATCACCACCAGGGCCTTGCCGACCAGCAGCTTCTCGGGCACGAGCGCGTGCTCGAGAAGTGCGTGTCCAAAGATCGCGACGTGCGCCCGTCCGTCGCGCCACGCGTCCCTGTGCGTCCAGAACAGCGTGTGCCAGTCGTGTACGTCCCACGCCGCGAGCATGGCCGGGTCCTGCAGGGTTACGATCATTCCCGCCTCGTCGAAATGCGTCAACGCGCACTGCGCGCGCGAACGCTGTCGCGGTCCCATCACGGCGATTTCCGCCATCTGCCGCGCATTCAGCGCGCGCTTGAGCGCGCCATGGCGTAGCCAGACGAAGGCATTGAACAAGTCGTGCCAGTTTTCACTGCGAGTGGCGATGACGCCATGGCGCGCAATGCGCTCCTCGTAATGCAGGCCATCGGCGAGGAGCGCGGCATCCTGCGTGAGGAAACGGACGTCCGAGGTATCGGGCAGCAAGGCATTCAGGGCGTCGATCGCGGGCCAGTCCGACCCGTCGATCAACGCACTGAACTCGCCCCAATGGGACAGGGGCGGCGACACGAGAACGCTCCGCTCGAGCGTCTCACGCGTGGGCGCCACGTACCGCATGGAACTTAGGCCAGACGACCGTAGAGGTCGTGCGCGTCGGCTTCTTCCACCAGCACGTCGACGAACTGACCCGGCTTGAGCATCTGGCCATCGTCGATGCGCACGGCACCGTCGATTTCCGGCGCATCGGCACTGGAGCGGCCCCACGCGCCATCGGCATCGATTTCATCGATCAGCACCTTGATCGTGCTGCCGACCTTGCGCTGCAGCTTGGCGGCCGAGATCTCCGCCTGCACCGCCATGAACTGCTCGAGGCGGTCTTCCTTCAGCTCCTCGTCGATCTGGCCGGGGAGATCGTTGGCCTTCGCACCGTCGACCGGCGAATAGGCGAACGCACCGACGCGATCGAGTTCGGCTTCGCGAAGGAAGCCGAGCAGTTCCTGGAATTCCGCATCCGTCTCGCCGGGGAAACCGACGATGAAGGTGCTGCGGATGGTCAGATCCGGCACCTGGCGGCGCCAGTTCTGGATGCGCTCCAGCGTCTTGTCGACATTGCCCGGGCGCTTCATCAGCTTGAGGATGCGCGGGCTGGCGTGCTGGAAGGGAATATCGAGGTACGGAAGAATCTTGCCGTCGGCCATCAGCGGCATGATCTCGTCGACGTGCGGATACGGGTAGACGTAGTGCAGTCGCGTCCAGATGCCGAGTTCCGAGAGACCTTCGCAGAGTTCGGTCATGCGCGTGCGATACGACTTGCCGCGCCATTCGCGCTCGGCGTAACGGACATCCACGCCGTAGGCGCTGGTGTCCTGCGAGATCACCAGCAGCTCCTTCACGCCACCCTTGGCCAGCTTCTCCGCTTCCATCAGCACCTGGTCGACCGGACGGCTGACGAGGTCGCCGCGCATCGACGGGATGATGCAGAAGCTGCAACGGTGATTGCAGCCTTCGGAAATCTTCAGGTACGCGTAGTGCTTCGGCGTCAGCTTCACGCCGATGTCGGGCACCAGGTCGAGGAACTTGTTGCGCGTCGGCGGGATGGCCTGATGCACCGCACTCATCACGCTGGCGTAGTCCTGCGGGCCGCTGATCGAGAGCACGTCCGGATAGCTTTCGCGGATCAGTTCCGAACGCTTGCCGAGGCAGCCGGTGACGATCACCTTGCCGTTCTCATGCAGCGCTTCGCCGATCGCGTCGAGCGATTCCTGCACGGCGGAGTCGATGAAGCCGCAGGTGTTCACCACCACGGCATCGGCCTCGCCGTAGCTCGGGACGATCTCGTAGCCCTCGACCTTGAGCTGGGTGAGGATACGTTCGGAGTCGACGAGCGCTTTCGGGCAGCCAAGCGAGACAAACCCCACCTTCGGCGATGACTCACGACTAGTCGTTGAATTTACTGCGTTTTTCACAAAACCACCGATGTTCGCTTGGGCATATGAGCCCTGGCTGACGAAACCGGGGATTTTACCCTGCTGAACACTCTGCCGTCTGGAAAACCGGATGTGGCCGCGTCCGGGCGAATTTCACAGAAGGCGCGCTGGCTGAGACATCTACAACGCAAGGTCTGCCATGGGTCGGAAGCGGACCTAAGCATTCCCGTCAAGAACCTGCGCGCAAATCGAATGCCAAACCACGGCGTCTAGTGCCATCACGCGCTGCCAATCAATCTTGCCAGTCAACGAAGGGTGAGGCGCAAACCCGTAAAACTGAGCGCTTCCACGAGACACCCCTCGCTCAACCAATAGCGCGACGCCATCGACAAGGAGGTTTCTCTGTTGCCATTCGGGGGTGTTCATACACCTGGAAAATTCATCGAACGTGGCGGCCACTTGGCCCACCCCGCCTTCCAGGACGTCCAAGCGGTGAACACTTCCATCCGGGCGATGGAAGAACAGGTCACCGAAAGCGGAGGCACCATGAGAGCGACCCTACCTTGGACGGTACCAGGCCATTGTCCGAACAATGCCGGCCCATTCAAAGCGGAGGCATCAACAAAGATGTCCGCCCACGTTAGCTTTGCCATCTGGCTCCCCCGATGTAGCCGTTTGCCCGCACGATCATAAGGTCAGCTTCGGGTCGAAAGCGGACATTAAAGGTACGCAGCTTCGCTCATCCTACTGGCGCCGATAGTAGGCACGATAATCGCCGCTTTCCACACTAACGGCCCGGACCTTTCCAACTGCGTCGCGATGAAACTCAAGCTGCATAAGAGGCATGGAGTCGGACCCCGGATCGACGAAGCGTGTGGGCGACAGGGCCTCCAGCTGGTGCACATCAGCGTCGCCCGGCACTCGCATCGATGCCTTGCCGTGGGACATCGTAATTTGGAACGAATTGGTATCAAAATCATCGGCGAGCCGGCCGCGCACATCCATGGGAACACTGTCGTCCAGGCGATACGTGCCCTGGTAGTCCGCATAGGAAGCGTCGGCAGGATCGAGTGCGACCGCATGCAACACGGGATCGACTCCCTGACCGATCATGTCGGACAACGCATGCCTGATTTCCAGGCGCAAACGGGCACCGTTCGGGCTATTGGTCAGGATCACGAAGCCGTCGCCCGTCTCGAGATAGCCCTCCATCCAGGCGCGGTAGTTGTCGTTGGAGCCGCTGTGGAAGAACACCCGTCCGTTACCCGATCCCAGTAGTTCCGGGCCAAGCCCCTGGGGACTGGGCGATACGGCGCTCATCATTTGCGTGGCAAGGGTGCGCGACAGGAATTCGTTACGTCCCCGATAGCTTTCGATCAACGTGGCGACCATGTCACCGAGCTCGCTCGCGCTCGTCCACAACCCCGAAGCGGCCTGCTCGGGAAACGTCTGCCACCCGCGCGGCAACGCGATGAGCCGGCCTTGTTCATCGTGGGCCTTGGCGATATTGCCGCGTGAGGCAGACAGCGGACTCTCAAACGTGCTTCGCTGCATGTGCAGCGGATCGAGCAGCCAGGTGCGGGCTGACGTAGCAAAATCAGTATGGGTCACGTCTTCGAGCAACTGTTGCTCCACCTCGATGCCCCCGCCGGAATAGGCGTAGCGCGAGCCCGGTGGGTGGATAAGTCGAACGGCATGGTGCTTGGCAGGCGGCAGACCATCCAGCGTTTGCAGCAAGGTCGGCACTTGCTCCTGAGGCAGGAAATCGGGAAAGCCGCCCACATTGAACCCGGAGGTGTGCGACATCAGCATGCGCAGGGTGACGTCGGGATGGAGCATGTCCTTGGTAACCGGGACATGCCAGCTCGTCAGGTAGGTATCGACGTTGCGGTCAAGGTCCAGCTTCCCTGCCTGCACCATGCGCAGGATCATGACGGCCGTCGCTACCTTGCTGATCGAGCCGGCCGAAAACAGCGTATCGCCGTCGACTTTGTCATTCGTGCCAGCTTCCCGAAGCCCGTACCCCTTCGCCTGCCAAACCTTGCCATTGCGCAGCACCGCGACGGCAACGCCGGGGATGTGGTAGTACGCCATCCGGTCGTGAAGCGACCAGTGCGGAACGGGCCGGCCGACCTCGACGATCGCGGGGCGAAGGTTGTTTTCCCACGAAGAATTATCGGTACCTGACTCAGTAGCCGAAACCAGCGGAATCGAAAAAGCAACGAGCGTAAGCACCGCCAGTTTCCCGAAGAAGCGAGGTGTCTGACGCTGCACAAACGTGATCGACATGTGGCAATTCTCCAGTCATCCATGAACGCCGGCGCGGCGCGCCGACAGGTGGCTACCCTCTGCGCCATGCCGCCTTGGGTCGAAAGCGGACATGACAGGTGTGCAGCTTCGCTCATCGCCCTCTGCCTGGCAAAGGGCGATGTCGACTTCGAATCGCTTCTGGAAATGCGTGTGGCAGGCGGCGCCGTATAGGTAGCCCAGGGTCAGCCGAGGCTGACGAAGCCGACTTCAGGAGCGTCCTGGGACATTGCCGTGGGTACCGGGGATGGGAAAGCCGGTTACGCTTGGGATCCCTTTCTCACTGCCGACGGAGACCCACCCCATGGGCCGCACGCTAATCCTCGATACCTCCCGCCCCCACGAGAGCATGGACGCCTACCTGGCCGAGCCCGAGGGCAAGCCCAAGGGCGGTGTCGTCGTGATCCAGGAGATCTTCGGGGTCAATGCCCACATCCGCAGCGTGGCCGACCGCTTCGCCGCCGAGGGCTATGTCGCCATCGCCCCCGCCCTGTTCGACCCGGTGCAGAAGGGCGTGGAACTGGGCTACGACCAGGACGGCATGCAGAAGGGCGTGAAATACATCGGGGAGCTGGGCCTGCTCCGCCCGATGCAGGACGTGGGCATCGCGGCGGCGCTCATTGCCGACCAGTACAAGGTCAAAGTGGGTACGGTCGGTTACTGCTGGGGCGGCACCGTGGCCGCGCTGGCTGCGCTGCGCCTCGGCCTGCCCTCTTCCAGCTACTACGGCTCGCGCAACCTGCCCTTCCTGACCGAGCCGGCCAAGGCCAATGTCATCTTTCATTTCGGCGAACGCGACCATTCGATCCCGCCGGAAATGGTGGAAAAGCATCGCGACCTGAAGCCCGAGATGGATACCTGGGTGTATCCGGCCGACCACGGCTTCAATTGCGACGTGCGCGCCAGCTACGACGAACCCAGCGCCAAACTGGCCTGGGAGCGCACGCTGTCGTTCTTCGCCCGCGAACTGGCGTGAGCGCCGCGTTCGAACTCGACGCCCGACTGGCCGGCGACACCCTGGTCGTCGGCGACCTGCCCCTCAGTCGCGTGCTGCTCATGCGCGATAGCCGCTACGCCTGGCTCGTGCTGGTGCCGCGTCGGGTTGGGCTGGTCGAGGTGTCCGACCTGGGCGACGACGAGCGGGCAGCGCTGTGGCGGGAGGTCGACTTGGCCGGCCAGGCCCTTCGGGCAGCCGGGCCATGCGACAAGCTCAATATCGGAGCGCTGGGCAATATCGTGCGCCAGCTGCACGTGCACGTCGTGGCCCGCCGTGAGGGCGATGCCGCGTGGCCGGGGCCGGTATGGGGGTTCGGTAAAGCTGAGGCTTATGCCGGAGGCGAGGCGGAGCGCATCGCCGAGGCGGTTCGGCAAGAGCTGGGCCTGAGCACCCCACCGTAACTGTGGGAGCCGATTCATCGGCGAAAAGCCAACGGAGCGGAGAAGCTGTGAGGCCTATCGCCGATAAATCGGCTCCCACAGATAAATCGGCTCCCACAGATAAATCGGCTCCCACAGATAAGTGGGCTCCCACAGATAAGTGGGCTCCCGCAGATAAATCGGCTCTTACAGATAAATCAGCTGCTACAAAAGAAGCGAGCCCTGCTGCGAACCGCGAAGAGCGGTCGCAAGCAGGGCTCGTTGCCGTGCAGGCAGGCGATTAGCGCTGAGGCTGGCCGCCGGCGCCGTTCTGCGTGTCGTACGGGCTGCTGGAGGCTTCCTTACCCTGCATGCGGTCGGGCAGCGTGCCCTTCTGCGGGGTGTCTTCCAGCTGACGGGCATCGGCCTCGACGGCGTTCAGGCGAACCAGCTCGCCCTTCTTGTCGTAGTACACGGCAAAGCCGTAATCCAGCGCCATGCGAGCCATGAAACCGAGGTGGTTGTCGCGGATCTTCGAGTCGTCGCTGGGCAGCACGAGGACGGTCTTCGGCAGCTTGCCCTGGTCTTTCAGGTAGGCGAAGTGGCTGCCGGTGTCGGCGGCCGAGAGCACGGCGCCGTCGACGACGAACTGGCCGCTCTTGTACGCCTTGATGGTGTAGTCGAACTGACCCTGAGTCGTGGCGATGTGGTCGGTCTTCGAGACGCCACTGTGGCAGCCGGCAAGCACGAGCATGCTGGCGAGAAGAATCGCCGCGGCGGCGCGAGCCATCAGGGTGGGAACTCGGATCATGCGTGTCTCCGTGGAATCAGTCAGGCGTTGAAAGGGCGAGTTTAGCTCGCCCCCGTGTCGGGCGCGTCTGCGACGTGAAGCGTTGTTCAGGTGGTCGGCAGGGTGACGCCGCGCTGTCCCTGGTACTTGCCGCCGCGGTCAGCGTAAGAAACTTCGCATTCCTCGTCGGACTCGAGGAAAAGCATCTGGGCGACACCTTCGTTGGCGTAGATCTTGGCCGGCAACGGCGTGGTGTTCGAGAACTCCAGCGTCACATGACCTTCCCACTCCGGCTCGAGCGGCGTCACGTTGACGATGATGCCGCAGCGGGCATACGTGCTCTTGCCCAGGCAGATCGTCAGCACCTGGCGCGGGATACGGAAGTACTCAACCGTGCGGGCCAGGGCGAAGGAATTCGGCGGGATGATGCAGACATCGGACTTCACGTCGACGAAACTGCGCTCGTCGAATGCCTTCGGGTCGACGATGGTCGAGTTGATGTTCGTGAACACCTTGAACTCGTCGGCGCAGCGGACGTCGTAGCCGTAGCTCGAGGTGCCGTAGGACACCAGACGGTGGCCGTCGCGCTCCTTGACCTGGCCTGGCGCGAACGGCTCGATCATGCCGTGCTCCGCAGCCATGCGGCGAATCCACTTGTCGGACTTGATGCTCACTTAATGATCTCCCTCGCTGGAGCCGGAAAGGTATAGGAACGCCGTCGAACGCGCTACTTACGTGTTCTGGATGACGATCTTGGGGAAGGAAATGGCCTTGTTACGCGCCTGCAGCGACAGCCGGGCGGCCGTCGAACGGGCGATGGCCCGGTAGCGGGCAGCCAGGTCGGAATCGGGAATGGCGGCCACGGTCGGCTTGCCGTCGTCCGACTGCTGGCGGATGCGGATATCCAGCGGCAGGTCGCCCAGGTAAGCGATGCCGGCCTCGGCCGCCATGCGCGCACCGCCGCCCTGACCGAAGATGTGCTCCTCGTGACCGCAGTTCGAGCAGATGTGCGTGGCCATGTTCTCGACCACGCCCAGCACCGGCACCTCGACCTTGCGGAACATGCCAAGCGCCTTGCGGGCATCGAGCAGGGCGATGTCCTGCGGCGTGGTGACGATGACCGCACCGGAGACGGGCACCTTCTGCGACAGCGTCAGCTGGATGTCACCCGTACCGGGCGGCAAGTCGATGATGAGGTAGTCGAGTTCCTCCCAGCGCGTGTCGGTCAGCAGTTGCATCAGCGCCTGGGTGACCATCGGACCGCGCCAGATCATCGGCGTGTCTTCCTCGATCAGCACGCCGATCGACATGGCCTGCAGGCCGTGTGCGCGCATCGGCACGATGCTCTTGCCATCCGGCGAGCTCGGCTTGCCCGTCAGCCCGAGCATGCGCGGCTGGCTGGGACCGTAGATGTCGGCGTCGAGGATGCCGACGGTGGCACCCTCGGCGACCAGGGCCAGGGCGAGGTTCACCGAGACGGTGGACTTGCCGACGCCACCCTTGCCCGAGGCCACGGCGATGATGTTCTTGACGCCCGGCAGGGGAGCCAGCTGGCCCTGGACCTTGTGGGCATGGACGCGCCAGGTCACCGAGACGGCGGCCGCATCGATGGCCTGATCCGCTTCCAGAGCGGCTTTCGCCTCGGCCGCGGCCTGCTCGACGTAGCCCACCGCCGGGTAGCCGAGCTGGATGTCGACCGACACCCGGCTACCGTCCACGCCGACGGCGCGGATGGAAGCGCCGAGCGCCTGCCCGGAATGAGGGTCGATGACACGGTCGAGCAGACCGCGTACGAGGGTTTCGGTGGGCTGGGTCATGGGGAGATTTGGGCAAAATCGAAGATCGCCCATTATGCCAGTGCCTGCCCGCCCCCGCCGGACGCCTCTCGACGCGGCCGTCTGGCGCGATGCAGCTTGACGACCGCGATACTCCTCGTCAGGCTCCGGCCATACCTGACCGTATGGGGAGTTCCGCAAGACATGAAGCCGCTGATCCGCGCCACCTTCGCCCTCGCCTTCGCCGCGAGCGCCCTCCCCGCCCTGGCCGCCACCGACACACCGGTCGGCAAGTGGAAGACCATCGACGACAAGACCCACGAAGTGAAGTCCATCGTGGAGATCACCGAGAACGGTGGCCTGCTCGAGGGCAAGGTGCTCCAGGTGCTCAAGTCCGACCACGGCCCGCACCCGGTCTGCTCCGAATGCGATGGCGAGCGCAAGAACAAGCCCATCGAAGGCATGACCATCATGTGGGGCCTGAAGAAGGACGACGGCGAGTGGTCGGGCGGCCAGATCCTCGATCCGGCCAAGGGCAAGATCTACAAGGTCACGCTGAAGCTGGTCGACGGCGGCAACAAGCTCGACGTCCACGGCTACATCGGCTTCTCGCTGCTCGGCCGCAGCCAGGAATGGGTCCGGGCCGAGTAACAGCACCGCATGCTTTATGTAGGAGCCGATTCATCGGCGAAAAGCCAACGGAGCGGAGACGCCGGAAGGCCAATCGCCGATGAATGGGCTCCTACAAAGGCAGGCACCTGCCCGTGCCATAATCCCCGGTCCATCAGCCGACCGCGCGAATCATGGCCCGCCGCATACTCGTCACCAACGCCCTCCCCTACGCTAATGGCCCGCTGCATCTGGGCCACATGCTCGGCTATATCCAGGCCGACATCTGGGCGCGCGCGCAGCGAATGCAGGGTAACGAGGTCTGGTACGTCGCTGGCGAAGATGCGCACGGCACGCCGATCATGCTGGCCGCCGAGAAGGTCGGTAAGAGCCCCGAGGACTACATCGCGGCAATCCGCGCGGGTCACGAAGCGGACTTCACCGACTTCCACTTCAGCTACGACCAGTACCACACCACGCACTCGCCCGAGAATCGTGAACTCGCGACCTCGATCTACACGCGCTTGCGCGACGCCGGCTACATCGCCCGTCGCGATATCCAGCAGCTGTACGATCCCGAGCGCGACATGTTCCTGCCGGACCGCTACATCAAGGGCACCTGCCCGAACTGTGGCACGCCCGACCAGTACGGCGACAACTGCGAGAACTGCGGCGCCACCTATGCGCCGACCGACCTGATCAACCCGTATTCGGTGATGTCGGGCGCGACGCCGATCCTGCGCGACTCCGAGCACTACTTCTTCGAACTGGGGAAGTTCGAGCAGCTGCTGCGCGACTGGTTCGCCGGCAAGCTCACCGGCGGCAAGCCCGTGGCTCACAGCAGCGTTTCCGCAAAGCTCGCCGAGTGGCTCGACGGCGGTTTGCGCGATTGGGACATCTCCCGCGACGCACCCTACTTCGGCTTCCCGATTCCGGATGCGCCGGGCAAGTTCTTTTACGTATGGCTCGATGCGCCGGTGGGTTACCTCGCCTCGTTCAAGGCGTTGTGCGAGCGCACCGACCTGCGCTTCGACGACTTCCTCGGTACCGACAGTACGACCGAGATGCACCATTTCATCGGTAAGGACATCATCAACTTCCACGGCCTGTTCTGGCCGGCGATGTTGCATGGCGCGCAGATGCGCGTGCCGACGGCGCTGCACGTCAACGGTTACCTGACCGTCAACGGCGCGAAGATGTCAAAGTCGCGCGGCACCTTCATCCAGGCACGCACCTACCTTGCGTCGGGCCTGGATCCGGAAGCGCTGCGCTACTACTTCGCCACGATGCTCAGCGCCACGCCGGTCGATGTCGACCTCGATCTGAAGTCCTTCGAGGAGCGTGTCAACTCGCACCTCGTCGGCAAGTGGGCGAACATCGCCAGCCGTACCGCGGGATTCCTGCACACCTATTTCGCCGGCAAACTGGCCGATCGTTTCGACGACGAGGCCCAGGCCATCTGGCGCGACCTGCTCGCCCAGTACGACGGCATCGAAGGGGTCTACGAAGCGGACGACTTCGCCGAAGTCTCGCGTCGCTTCGTCGCCATGTCCGATGCCGTGAATGGCTATATCGCTGCGAAAGCACCCTGGGTCATCGCCAGGGACGACGCGCGCCGCGACGAACTGCAGCAGGTCTGCTCGTTTGCGATCAACGCCTTCCGCCTGCTCTCCGGCATGCTCAAGCCGATCCTGCCGACGACCGTCGCCGCCGCCGAAGCCTTCCTCGGCGCACCCGTCAGCGACTTCGCCGACGCGCGTCGCGAGCTGCATGGGCACACCGTCAACGCCTTCTCGCCGCTGTTCGGCCGCCTCGATCCGAAAAAGATCGAAGCCATGGTCGAGGGGTCGAAGGAGTCGTTGACGCCGGCCGAACAGGCCAGGGCCAACGCGCCGGCCGCCAAGAAACCGTTCAAATCCAAAGAAGCCTCTCCGCCCATGACCGACATCGCTCCCGCCGCCGATACGGCCGCCACCATTTCGATCGACGACTTCGCCAAGCTCGACCTGCGCATCGGCAAGGTGCTGGCCTGCGAGTTCGTCGAAGGCTCCGACAAGCTGCTGCGTTTCGAGCTCGACGGCGGCCCGCTGGGCAAGCGCCAGATCTTCTCGGGTATCCGTGCCGCCTATGGCGAGCCGGAAAAGCTCCTGGGTCGCAACGTCGTCTTCATCGCCAACCTCGCCCCGCGCAAAATGCGCTTCGGCCTGTCGGAAGGCATGATTCTTTCCGCGGGTGATGGCGGCGCCGACCTGTTCCTGCTCGACGCCGACCAGGGCGCGACGCCGGGCGCCACCGTCCGCTGACCCGACGCTCGGCAACGCGCCAGCCATGACGCCAACGCTCGCCGACCGGATCGACGCACTGCTGCCGCAAACCCAATGCGAGCAGTGCGGTTTCCATGGCTGCCGTCCCTACGCGGACGCCATGGCTGCAGGCGAGGCGGATATCGATCGTTGCCCGCCGGGTGGCAGCCTTGGCATCGCACGCCTCGCCGCCCTGCTCGACCGCCCCGTTATCCCGCTGGATACGTCACGCGGCGTGGAAAAGCCGCGCACCCTGGCACGTGTGGTCGAGGCGGACTGCATTGGATGTACCAAGTGCATCCAGGCCTGCCCGGTCGACGCGATCGTCGGTGCGGCGAAGCTGATGCATGCGGTGATCAGCGATCTTTGTACAGGCTGTGAGCTTTGCGTTCCGGCCTGCCCCGTCGACTGCATCGCGCTGGATCCCATGCCACTGGCGCAGGCCGACGACCGCGGCCACGCGGACGCCGCACGCATTCGCTTCGTGCGACGTGAAGCACGGCTACAACGCGAGCTCGCCCGGCGCGATGAGCAACTCGCGATGAGCAAGAGCGACGTCGCGGCACCGACAGCGCGCAACGCCGTCCTCGAAGCCCTCGCACGCGCCAAAGCACGTAAAAAGGATAGCCCGTGAAGAAGGCCGATATCGTCGAGATGTTCCGTCGTCTCCGCGAGCTGAATCCGCATCCGAAAACCGAACTCGAATACACGACGCCGTTCGAACTCCTGTCCGCCGTCGCACTTTCGGCTCAGGCCACGGACGTCGGGGTGAACAAAGCCACGCGCAAGCTGTTTCCGGTGGCCAACACCGCACAGAAGATCCTCGACCTGGGCCTCGACAAGCTCAAGACCTACATCAGCACGATCGGGCTCTATAACAACAAGGCGAAGAACCTGATCGCCATGAGTCAGATCCTGGTCGACCGCTACGACGGTGAGGTCCCGACGACCCGGGAAGCCCTCGAAGAGCTGCCCGGCGTGGGCCGGAAGACGGCCAACGTCGTGCTCAACACCGCCTTCGGCCAGCCGACCATCGCCGTCGACACGCATATCTTTCGCGTCGCCAACCGCACCGGCCTGGCGCCGGGTGCCGACGTCCGCAAAGTGGAAGACAAGCTCGAGAAAGTGATCCCCAAGGAATTCATCCAGGACGCGCACCATTGGCTCATCCTGCACGGGCGTTACGTCTGCAAGGCACGTAAGCCGGAATGCCCGAACTGCGCGATCATCGACCTGTGCGCGTACAAGCAAAAAACGAAACCGGCCTGAAGCCGGTTTTGTTGCCACCATTGTGGGAGCCGATTTATCGGCGATCCCGCGGCAGCGGGCCAGCCTGCCGCGAGCACCCATCGCCGCTGAAGCGACTCCCACCGTGAGAAGCGGGTTCTGCAACAACTAGCGTCAGGCCGCCTGACGGGAACCCTCCACGCGCCGGCCCAGCTCCTTCCAGTCGACGATGAGTTCGCAGCCACGCTTGGATGCGTTCTGGCCCCACTCGCGCAGCAACTCGAGCGATGCCTGATCCACGTGGTGCAGGCGATCCATCACCACGCTCAAGCGCGTATTCGGCGGTACCGTGGCAAGCGTACGCGCCATGCTCGGTACTTTCAGGAACGTCGCCGAACCTTCCATGTGCAACGTGGCCTTGCCCGGCTCGTCATGGTGTTCCACGTCCATGCGCATCTTCGACGACAGCAAGGCGAGGCGGAACAACGACAGACCAAAGCCAACGATCACACCGGTGAGTAGATCGGTGGCGACGATGGCCACCGTGGTCGCCACGTACACCGCCGCGGTGCCCTTGCCGTAAGCCGCCAGATCCTTGATCTGTTTCGGATTGACCATCTTTACACCGGTGAAGACGAGGATACCTGCGAGGCACGACACCGGTGTCATCCGCATGAGCCACGGAAGCAGCATGACGAAAGCCAGCAACCACGCGCCGTGCATCACCGACGCCATACGCGTCGCCGAGCCAGCCTGGACATTGGCCGCGCTGCGCACGATCACGCCGGTCATCGGCAACGCACCGAGGAAGCCGCAGATCATGTTGCCGACGCCCTGGGCGGTCAGTTCGCGGTCGTAGTTGGTGCGAACGCCGTTGTGCATGCGATCCACCGCCGCCGCCGAGAGCAGGGTCTCCGCACTGGCGATGAAAGCAAAGGTGACCGCGGCAACCAGCAGCGAGGAATCGAACAGACCGAACAGACTACCCATGCTCGGCAGGCTGATCGCCGCGAACAGGTTGGCCGGCACGTCGACGCGCTTGACGTCGAAACCGCCGAACTGCGCCGCGGCCGTCATCGCCACGACAGCGAGCAACGCACCCGGCACGAAGCGCAGCTTCGCAGGCCGCAGTTTCTCCCAGAACAACATGATGGCAATCGTTGCGATACCGATCATCAGGGCCGCCGGTGCCTGCCCCTCGGCAGCGCCCGTCACCGATTCCCAGGCCGCCGCGGGGAGTGCGGCGAAGTTTTCCAGGCCACGCGCCTTGGGTATGGCATCGAGCAACACGTGCGACTGCGAGGCGACGATGAGGATGCCGATGCCGGACAACATGCCGGCTACGACGGCCGGCGACGTCATGCGGAACCACACGCCCACCCGACACAGGCCGGCGACAAGCTGGATCAGGCCGGCCAGCAGCACGACGGGACCGAGGGCGGCCACGCCGTGCTCGCGCACCAATTCGAACACCAGGACCGCAAGACCCGCTGCCGGCCCGCTGACCTGCAGCGGCGAGCCGGCGATGGCACCCACGATGAGACCACCGACAATGCCGGAGATCAGCCCGGCGCTGGGCGGCATGCCCGACGCGATGGCGATACCCATGCACAGCGGCAGAGCGACAAGAAAGACGACCACCGATCCTAGGAGGTCGCGGCCAAAGAGGCCCTGGGAAAAATAAGCGCGCATGAAGAGCTTCCTGGTTTAAGCGGCGGACGCGATCGGCAGCGGCGTCGAGAAACGTGCATGCGGGGTGGCATCGGGCACGTTGGCGTCCCTCGAATCCAGCGGACGGAAGCGTCCTTCGAGCGGGTCGAAGGCGGTGATCTCCGTGTTCGCGATATCGTAGATCCAGCCGTGGATGCGCAGGCTGCCGTTAGCCATCGCGGCGGCGACAGCGGGCAAGGTGCGCATGTTTTCCAGTTGGCCGACCACGTTCTCTTCGGTGAGGTAACGCAGGCCTTCCGCACCATGAATGGTCGGGCGGTTCTTCTCGACCACATAGCGAGCGACATCGGCGTGTTTCAGCCACTGCTCGACGGACGGCTTGCCCTTGAGCGCGGCCGGGTTCTGCAAGGCCTTCATCGCGCCGCAGTCGGAATGGCCACAGATGACGATGTGCTGCACGTTGAGCGCGGTGACCGCGTACTCGATGGCGGCGACGACACCGCTGACGTGCTGGGCATACGGGGGAACGATATTGCCGACGTTGCGGTAGACGAACAGATCGCCCGGCTGCGCGTTGAACATCAGCTCCGGCATGATGCGCGAGTCCGCGCAGGTAATGAACATGGTGTGTGGCGTCTGGCCGGAAGCAAGGCGCGCGAACAGTTCGCGGTGCTCCGAGGTCATGTCACGACGAAATTCTTCGAAACCCTGGATGAGACGTTCCATGGCGATGCTCTCTCTTTGGCGAGGATGGGGAGCGAGCGCGCACGCTCGCTGGCGCCCGACACATGTCGGCACGCGGGGATAGGGGGTTGGGTGCTACAGGGCGTGCGCGGACGCGCACGCAAGCTTCGATCAGGCGCCGATGGGCGGGCGCAGGTCGAGGCTGGGATGGTGCGCGTGCGGGGCCGGCGCCACGTGTCCATGGCCACCGACGGCAAGGCGCGGCACGGTCAACGCGTGCTCGATGGGCACATCGAAGGTATCGTCGAGGCCGCCGCTGTTGTCTTCGATCGAGGGCAGCTCGCCGTCGTCGGTCGACGAGGAACCGTCATCGGTGACTGGTGCCACCACGTACTCAGCGACCGGCTCGTGGCCTGTGTCGCCGTCATACGGCAAGGCCTGGACACCCATGCATGCGACGAACAACGCGATGAACACGAAGAACGTGGTCGCGAAGCGGCGCAATAGAAATGTCGAGGACGTTGCCATGGGCCGAAACTACGCGAGGCATTGTGACAATCGCAAGTGCGGCGGCGCAGCAAATTCAGACTTTACGCTATGGCTGCGCGCAATCCGTTGGGCACCAACGCATTGGCCGCGATTCTCCAACCTCGGCGTGGCTATATCGGTTCAGCATTTGGCCGTCCAGATGCGAATCGAGGACTGAGACGTTTCGCAATCCAGGAGTGCAGTCGGATTGACCGGCCGCCGAAAAAAAGAAAACGGCGGGCTTGCGCCCGCCGTTTATTCGTCCTTGAGGAGAACTCCGTTCCGATGCTCGTTAGAAGGTCAGCATGCCCCAGAAACCCACTTCGTTCGTCTTGTAGTGGTACGGGGTTGCGACCGGGCCGTCCAGCTTGTTGTGCTTGTAGACGAGGGCCAGCTTCAGATTCTTCAGCACGTCGTACGAGACGCCGGCGTTGTAGTACTTGTCCTTGATCTTCTCTTCGACCTGGAGAAGGTTGTTGTACTTGTAGTCCAGGTTGTCGTAACGAGCGAAGACAGCCCACTGGTCGTAGAAGTGCCAATCGGCCCATGCCGAGTAACCGTCGGCCTTGTCCTTGGTCGTGCCCGCCGCAGCGCCCACGCCCGGACCGGTGCCGGCGTACTTCAGGATGTCGTCCCAGTTCGTGGAGTGGAAATATTCCACACCAGCGCCCCAGGTCGAGTCGCGCCAGGCAACGAGGGCATCGCCGCGGGTCGCGGTACGGGTCGGAGCACCACCTTCGGTCTCGTTGCCACGCTTACCGGAGTAACCGCCGACGGCGATGACCATCTGTTCGATCGGCGAATAGCCGAAGCGGGCTTCGGTATCGACGGACTTGGAGCGGCTCAGGTTGCGGTAGCCGCGACCGTTGACCACGGACACCTGGTAGTTGACCGAGTTGTCGCCGGTCGTCGCGCCGAGAGCGTGGACACCCCAGTCGGACGAGTTGCCGAACGCGCCAACGCCGCCGGCGGTTGCGGTGCCACCGCTACGACCACCTTCGAACGAACGGTCGGTGATGGTGTTCTCGACGTAGCGGTAGCCGTACCACTTCTCGACGAACGGGATCCAGGGCATGTCGGCCGCACCGAAGCGGACGGTGAAGAGCGGATCGAACTTGCCCTGCACGTAGGCCTTCTTCACGAACAGGCTGGTCGACGAGATCGACGACTGGTAGCTGAAGTCGGTGGTCAGGTTGGCCGACCAGATATCGTTGAACTTGTGGTCGACCGTCAGGTAGAAGCGCTTGACGTCGAAGCCGGTGCCATTCGTCGAACCGTGGCCGTCCTTCTTGATCGGGCTGTTGACGCCCGTCGCTTCCTTGTGGTCCTGATTGGTGGCGTCGAAGAACATCGTGCCGCCGATCTTCGTGTTGTCGACGATCTTGTTCAGCGCATCGAGCTTCTTCGAGAGGTCTTCGGTCGGCTTGGTCGCGGCGACCTGGACGTCGTTGACGGCCTTGGCCGTTTCGACCTGGGCGTCAGCCTGGGCTTCCTGCTTGGCCTGGAGGTCGGAGACCTGGGCCTGCAGGGCGGCGAGCTGAGCCTGCAGCTGCTGAAGGGTGGCGGCGTCGATCGTGACGCGAGTCGGCTGCTGCGGCGACTTGGAAGTCGCGGCGAGGGCCGAGAAACTCGTCACGCCCAGACCGGCAGCAATGGCCACCGTGAGCAACTTGGAACGCATGGGATTTCTCCGCTAGGTATGGATTAAGTGTTTTCCCCTGTCCCCCTCTTGAGATCTTTCTGTCCGAAAAAGCTCAAGCGGGGCCAACGGCGCGAAGGATGAGCCGCCGGCTTTACCGTTCCATGCCTTTTTTGTTACAGAACGACGACACGCGCACATCCGCTTAACGCGAGCGCCTCAGTCGGCCCCGGGCTGATATCCTTTGCGGCATGGATACGACGAGTAACAGCACCGCCACAGCCATCGCCGGGCGGTTCAGGGGCTTCCTTCCCGTGATCGTGGATGTCGAAACCGGCGGTTTCGACTCCGAACGCGACGCGCTCCTGGAAATCGCCGTGGTCGCGGTCAAGATGGAGCCCTCGGGCCTCCTCGTGCCCCAGCCGGCCGTGGCGGCGAACGTGGAGCCCTTTCCGGGCGCCAACATCGACCCACGCTCCCTGGAAGTGACCGGCATCGATCCGGACCACCCGTTCCGTGGCGCCCTGCCCGAGCGTCAGGCGCTGGACCACATCTTCAATGCCGTGCGCGAGGCGGTGAAGGTCGCCGAATGCCAGCGCGCCGTCCTGGTCGGGCACAACGCCGCGTTCGACCTCGCCTTCCTTAATGCGGCGGTGCGACGGGTCGGCCACAAGCGCAACCCGTTCCACCCCTTCAGTTGCTTCGACACCGCCACCCTCGGCGGGCTGGCCTACGGTCAGACCGTGCTGAGCAAGGCCGTGCTCGCCGCCGGGCTCGCCTTCGACACCCGCGAGGCCCATTCGGCCATCTACGATGCCGAGCGCACGGCCGAACTGTTCTGCGAAATCGTGAACCGCTGGCGCCGCCTGGAGCTCTTCGAGCGCGACCAGACCACCCCGATCGCGGTTTGAGACGTTTCGTAAGTTCCTGAATATGACAGCAAAAAGGCGGCTGTCATCCCGCTGAAACATTCAGTACGTCTCATTGCAACACGGCAGGGCTGGAATACAGCCCCGGGCGGGCTTCGCCTGACACTCATTCTTCCGAGGACTACTCCGTGTTCACACGCAAACTCCGCATCGCCGCGTTGGTCGCTGCTTCGCTGTTCGGCATGTCCGCTCAGGCCACCGACATCACCGGCGCTGGCTCGAGCTTCGTTTACCCCGTTCTTTCCAAGTGGTCGGCCACGTATGCCGAGAAGACGGGCAATAAGCTGAACTATCAGTCCGTCGGTTCGGGTGCAGGTATCGCCCAGATCAAGGAAGGCACCATCGACTTCGGCGCCTCCGACGCTCCGATGAGCGCCGAAGACCTCGCCAAGTTCGGCCTGGGCCAGTTCCCGGCCGTGGTCGGCGGCATCGTCCCCATCGTCAACCTGCAGGGTGTGGCCGCTGGCCAGCTGAAGCTGGACGGCGCCCTCCTCGCCGACATCTACCTGGGCAAGATCGCCCGCTGGAGCGATCCGCGCATCGCAGCCCTGAACCCGGGCGTGAAGATTCCGGACGTGAAGGTCACCGTCGTGCATCGTTCGGACGGTTCGGGCACCTCGTTCAACTTCACCAACTACCTCTCCAAGGTCAGCCCGGAGTGGGCATCCAAGGTCAAGTTCGGCACGGCCGTCGAATGGCCGGCCGGCGTCGGCGGCAAGGGTAACGAAGGCGTCTCGCAGTACGTTCGCCAGATCCCGGGCTCGATCGGTTACGTCGAATACGCCTACGCCAAGAAGAACGCGATCGCCTACACCCAGCTGCAGAACGCCGCTGGCAAGTGGATCGAGCCGAGCGCCACCACGTTTGCCGCCGCTGCTGCCACGGCTGACTGGAAGAACGCCAAGGACTTCAACCTGATCATGACCAATGCCCCGGGTGAGCAGGCCTGGCCGATCACGGCGACGACCTGGATCATCATGTACAAGAAGTCCAAGAACGCCTCGCACACCAAGGTGGCCTTCGATTTCTTCAAGTGGTCCATGGAAAACGGCCAGTCGCAGGCCGCCTCGCTCGACTACGTTGCCCTGCCGGACACGCTGGTCAAGCAGATCGAAGCCTACTGGGCTGCCGAGTACAAGAACTGATCCTTCTCGACAGGCCGGCTGACACATAAGCGGCCCAGAGTAGGAAACCGGGTCGCCGCTCCCTGAGGGAGCGGCGACCCACACTATGCATAGGCCCAGGAAGTTCCCATCATGCATGCGACCGTCAGCAGCAACGCTCCTACCACCGCGCGTGCGGAGGAAGCGGCGCGCAACGCGAGGGATACGCGCAACGACCGCCTGTTCGGAGGGCTGCTCAAGGCTTGCGCACTGCTCGTCCTGGTGTCTCTCATCGGTGCCGCGGCCTCCACCCTGTGGCTGGGGCGGGACGCGTTCGCCACGTTCGGCTGGGGCTTCCTGACCAGCTCCGAATGGGATCCGAGCAACAATCGTTACGGTGCGCTCGTGCCCGTCATGGGTACCGTCACCACGGCGCTCATCGCCCTGATCTTCGCCGTGCCGGTCAGCTTCGGCATCGCCCTCTTCCTTACCGAGATCGCACCCAGCTGGTTGCGCGGTCCGGTCAGCTCCGCCATCGAATTGCTCGCCGGCATCCCGTCGATCATCTACGGCATGTGGGGCCTTTTCATCTTCGCGCCGTTCGTCGCCACGACGATCAAGCCCTGGCTGATGAATAACTTTAGCGCGGACCCGCCGGATGGCCAGGTGTCGTGGCTGGTCACGCACGTGCCGTTCATCGCGAAGTTCTTCTCCAGCGAATACCCGTTCTTCGGCGCCGGCGTGCTCACGGCGGGCCTCGTGCTCGCGGTGATGATCATTCCCTTCATTTCCTCGGTGATGCGCGAAGTCTTCCAGACCGTGCCGACCCGCCTGAAGGAATCCGCGTATGCGCTGGGTTCCAGCACGTGGGAAGTGGTCTGGGACATCGTCGTGCCCTACACACGCACGGCGGTGATCGGCGGCATCTTCCTTGGCCTGGGCCGCGCGCTCGGCGAGACCATGGCGGTGGCCTTCGTACTCGGCAACACGTTCAAGTTCACCCCGTCCATTCTCGAGACCGGCAGCTCGATCGCCTCGACCATCGCCAACCAGTTCGGTGAGGCCGAAGGCCTGCAGAAGTCGGCGCTGATGGCGATCGCCTTCCTCCTCTTCGTGGTGACCTTCATCGTGCTGATGATCGCCCGCCTCATGCTTCGCCGCCTGGCTTCGAAGGAAGGCTCCTGATGTCCGCCTCGCTCTACACCACGCGCCGCATCAAGAACATCGCCGCGATGATCCTGAGCGTCGCCGCGACCTGCATCGGCCTGCTCTTCCTGGCCTGGATCCTCTGGGAAACGCTGAGCCAGGGCATCGCCGGCCTCAAGCCCGCGCTGTTCACCAAAATCACCGCCTATCGCGAAGAAGGTGGTCTGGCCAACGCCATGGTCGGCAGCCTGATCCTCAACGTGCTCGGCATCCTGATCGCCACGCCGATCGGCGTCATGGCGGGTACCTGGCTGGCTGAGTATTCGCGCCGCTCGAAGCTCGGGCCGACCATCCGCTTCCTCAACGACATCCTGCTGTCCGCGCCCTCGATCGTGCTGGGCCTGTTCGTCTACACGATCATCGTGCTCCCCTCGAAGTGGCTGACCAACGGCGACGTGACGTTCTCCGGCATCGCCGGCGGCATCGCGCTGGCCCTGATCGCCCTGCCCGTCATCGTCCGCACCACCGACGAAATGCTCCGCCTGGTACCCGGTACGCTGCGGGAAGCCGCGCTGTCCCTGGGCGTGCCGCAGTGGAAGCTCACCGTGCAGATCCTGATCCGCGCCGCGCGCTCGGGTATCGTCACCGGTGTGCTGCTGGCTCTCGCCCGCATCAGCGGCGAAACCGCGCCGCTGCTGTTCACGGCGTTCGGCAACAACTTCATGACCTTCAATCCGATCGACAAGATGCCGAGCCTGCCCCAGGTCATTTACGAATACACGAAGGACCCGAGCCCGGATATCAACACCCTCGCCTGGGCCGGCGCCTTCGTCCTGACCATGTTCGTGCTCGCACTCAGCCTCATCGCCCGCTTTGTATTCTCGCGCTCCAAGGTGTCCCATGACTAACATGAACGAAGTCGCCTCCAAGCCGGGTTTCGGCACCTCGCCGCACGAATCGGGCGTCGATCTCGGCCAGGTACCGGCGAAGATGACCGTGCGCGACCTCAACTTCCATTACGGCGAATTCCACGCGCTGAAGAGCATCGCGATGGACGTGCCGGAAAAGAAGGTCACCGCCATCATCGGGCCGTCCGGCTGCGGCAAGTCCACCCTGCTGCGCATCTTCAACCGCATCTACGCGATCTATCCGAACCTGCGCGCCAGCGGCGAGATCGTGCTCGACGGCGAAAATATCCTCGACCCGAAGTACTCGCTCAACCGCCTGCGTAGCAAGGTCGGCATGGTGTTCCAGAAGCCGGTCCCGTTCCCGATGACCATCTTCGAGAACGTCGCCTATGGCATTCGTCACCACGAGAAGCTCAACCGCACCGACATGGAAGGTCGTGTCGAACAGGCCCTGCGCGGCGCCGCGCTGTGGGACGAAGTGAAGGACAAGCTCAAGCAGAGCGCACTCGGCCTCTCCGGCGGTCAGCAGCAGCGCCTGTGCATCGCCCGCGGTATCGCGCTGAAGCCGGAAGTGCTGCTGCTCGACGAACCGACCTCCGCGCTCGATCCGATCGCCACGAGCCGTATCGAACAGCTGGTGGAAGAGCTGAAAAGCCAGTTCACCATCGTCATCGTCACCCATAACATGCAGCAGGCTGCACGCTGCTCGGACATGACCGCCTTCATGTACATGGGTGAGCTGATCGAGTTCGACCGGACCGAAAAGATCTTCACCAAGCCGAACAAAAAGCAGACCGAAGACTACATTACCGGCCGTTTCGGCTAAGCCCCCTACCGAGGCACGCGATGAACACTCCGCACCAGCACATCATCAAGAGCTACGACGACGAACTGAAGCGCCTCACGCGCGAGATCGTCAAGATGGGCGAGCTCGCCGTCGCCCAGCTCGAAGCCGCCATCGACGTGGTCGAACGCCGTGACGAGCGCGCTGCCCAGCGCGTCGTCGACAATGACGACGCGATCGACGCGCTCGAACAGGAAATCAGCCAGGACGTCGTTCGCCTGCTCGCCCTGCGCGCACCGATCGCCGGCGACCTGCGCAACGTGTTCGCCGCGCTGCGCATTGCCGCGGACATCGAGCGTATCGGCGACTACGCCGCGAACGTGGCCAAGCGGTCGATTCCGCTCAGCCGCGTGGCGCCCATCGCTGTCGTCGGCGGCCTGGCCAATCTCGCCGAGCTCGCCATCCAGGAGCTGCGCGACGTGCTCAAGGCGTACGACGAGCAGGATGCCGAAGCCGCTTACGAAGTCTGGAAAGCCGATGCGCGCCTGGACGAGGAATACACCCTGGTGTTCCGCGCCCTGCTCACCTACATGATGGAAGATCCGCGCAACATCACGCCGTGCACGCACCTGTTGTTCATGGCGAAGAACATCGAGCGCATCGGCGATCACGCGACGAACATCGCGGAGAACGTCTGGTTCGTGGTGAACGGCGAGCCGCTGGTGGCACCGCGGGTCAAGAAAGATACGACGGCCAATCCGGAGTTTTGATTTTGCCGGTGAGGGGTGTCGCGGTACCTGGCGGTTTCGCGAGCACCCTTCGCCGCTGAATCGGCTCCCACAGAAAGCGAAAGCCGGCGACGGCGTGCTCTATGTGGGAGCCGATTTATCGGCGATGCTCTCCGCGCCAACGCCTCAAGCCGTCAGCTTCAACCCAAGAATCCCCACCACGATCAACCCGACGCAAAGCAGCCGCAACGGCTGCGCGGACTCCCCAAACAGGATGATCCCGAGAGTCACCGCGCCGACCGCGCCGATACCGGTCCACACCGCATAAGCGGTACCCAAGGGCAACTTTTTCGTCGCATACGCCAGCAGCACGATGCTTATCACCATGGCGGTGCCGGTAAGCACGCTGGGAATGAGCTTGGTAAAGCCCTCGGTGTATTTCAGGCCAACGGCCCAGGCGATCTCGAAAAGACCCGCCAGAACAAGCACGAACCAATACATGGTGTGGCTCCGCAGAAGCGGGGTCGTCCCCGCGGAGTTGCTGCGCGCCCTGGGGTCGTCCCCAGGGGCAGACCGGCCTTGCGCCGATCTGCACCCATTATACCGAGGGTGTGTAACCCCTCGCTGACCCGACGATCAGGGCAGGCTATCCGGGGTGATCACCGCCGCCTTGCGTGCCTTCACGCCGCGGACGATGCCGTAGACGCTGATCAGGAACCAGGCCATTTCCTGCAGGAACGCCGGCAGGTTGAACATGCCGAAGATCAACGAAAGCAGGATGCCGAAGGCGCCGACCAGGTTCATCACCTGGTAGGTATAGCCCTGCCCCGAGAGCTTGTGGGCCTGGAGCAGGAAGAACGCGACCAACACCAGTGCCACGCCGACCAGGCCGGCCCAGTCATGCCACATCATGCTGCTCATCGTTTTGCTCCTCGCTGCCTCAGGGCTTCGAACAGAACCACGCCGGTGGCGACGGAGACATTCAGGCTCTCCATGCCGCCGGGCATCGGGATCTTCGCCACGAAGTCGCAGGTGTCGCGCGTGAGACGACGCATACCGTCACCCTCGCTACCCATGACCAGTGCGATGGGCCCCTTCAGGTCCATGTCGTAGATCGACTTGTCGGTGTCGCCGTCCAACCCCGTAATCCACACGCCGGCATCCTTGAGCATGCGCAGGGCACGAGCCAGGTTGGTCACGGCAATCAAGGGGATCAGGTCGGCCCCGCCGGCCGAGGCGCGACGAACGGTCGGCGTGATACCGACCGCACGGTCCTTCGGCACCACGACCGCGGTGACGTTTGCCGCCGCCGCACTACGCAGGCAGGCGCCCAGGTTGTGCGGATCGGTCACGCCGTCGAGCACCAGCACGAAGGCGTTGCCACCCGCTGCGTCGAGAAGCGCCGGCAAATGACTCTCGTCACGCAACGGCGGGGTGTCGTATAGCGCGATAACGCCCTGGTGACGTGCTTCGCCACCGAGCTTCTCGAGCTGCTCCTTGCTCACCGGTTTCAGGATGATGCCGAGCTTGCGCGCCAGCGCGGCGATCTCGACCACGCGCGCATTCTTCGAGTTCTGTTCGATCAGAACTTCACGGACACGATCCGGGTCGTTGGCGAGGGCGCCCTCGACCGGATTGATTCCTACGATCCACGACTCACTCATGCTTCTGGCTTGCTCCTGGGTTTACGCGACCGACGCCGTGCCGATTTCTTGGCCGGTGCCGGTGTTTCCGACGTCGCGACCGGCGCCTGCCGGGTCGTCGTCTTCGTCACGGCGGTTTTTTTCGTCGCGGTCTTCCTGGCAGTCGACCTTCCGGCTGACTGCTCACCACGTGCCGGCTGCTCACCACGTGCCGGGCGCTCGGAACGTGCCGGGCGCTCGGAACGTGCCGGGCGCTCGCCCCGGGCGGGCTGCTCGTGTACCGGTGCCTGCGCTGCGGAACGACGACGCGGTGACCGGGACGGCGACGGCTCGCTCGCGGCCGGCTCGGCCGTGCGACGTCGCGATGCCGGCGCGGGGGCCGGATGATGCGCCGCAGGCGCCTCGACCGCAACCGCAGCCTTGGTCTTCTTCTTGCCGAAGATGCTGTCCATCGCCTTCTTCGCGGCGCGGCCGATGGCCTTGCCCGCCTTGGCCATGCCCGAGCTCTCGGCGACCGGCGCGGCTACCGCGACCTTCGGCGCGGGCTTCGGCAACTGGGCCAGGCGCGCGACCAGACGGAAGTCGATCTTGCGATCTTCCAGGCTGGCGCGAAGCACCTGCACACTCACGTAGTCGCCGAGACGATACGTGGAACCCGTGCGCTCGCCGCTAAGCAGATGACGAATGGGATCGAACTTGTAGTAGTCATTCGGCAGCTGCGACACGTGCACGAGACCGGATACGCGCGACGCCGCGAGCTCGACGAACAGACCGAACGAGGTCACGCCCGTGATGGTACCGGCGAATTCCTCGCCAACATGCTTCTCCATCCAGGCGCACTTGAAGCGCTCGTCCACATCGCGCTCGGCCTCTTCGGCACGACGCTCACGCTGCGAACAATGCACGGCCATGGCCGCCATCTGCGTGTCGCTGTAGACGTAGTCGGCCGGCTTGCCCTTGCTCAGCGCATAACGAATGGCGCGATGCACGAGCAGGTCGGGATAGCGACGGATCGGCGAGGTGAAGTGCGCATACGCATCCAGCGCCAGGCCGAAGTGGCCCTGGTTCTCCGGGTGGTAGATCGCCATGCTCTGCGAACGCAGCAGCACCGACTGGATGAGCTCGGCTTCGGGGCGATCGTGCACGCGCTTGAGCAGGGCCGAGAAATCCGCAGGCGTGACTTCGTCCGCCGGCGGCATCTTCAGCTTGAACTCCTTGAGGAAACGCAGGAGGTCTTCGTACTTCTCGGCCGGCGGCGGTGCATGCACGCGATACAACGCGGGAATCTTGCGCTTGGTGAGGTAGCGCGCCGCCTGCACGTTCGCGGCGATCATGCATTCCTCGATCATCTTGTGCGCGTCGTTGCGGTCGGAGGCGCCCATCGATTCGACATCGCCTGCCGGGCCGATGCGGAACTTCACTTCCGGCGTTTCGAAATCGATCGCACCGCGACGCTTGCGCGCCTTGGCCATCACCTTGTAGAGGCGATGCAGGGACTCGATGTGCGGAAGCACGTCGGAGATTTCCTGGCGCACATCGGCGTTGCGCTCGCCGACGGCCTGCCACACCTTGTTATAGGTGAGACGTGCGTGCGAGAACATCACCGCGTCGTAGAACTTCGAGCGCGTGACGTCGCCTTCCTCGTCGATCTCCATGTCGCAGACCATGCACAGGCGTTCCACCTTGGGCATGAGCGAGCAGATACCGTTCGACAGCGTCTCCGGCAGCATGGGTACGACGAAGCCGGGGAAGTACGTGGACGTGCTGCGGTTGTAGCCTTCGACGTCCAGCGGCGTGCCGACTGGCACGTAATGCGAGACGTCGGCGATGGCCACGACAAGGCGGAAACCGCCGTCCTTCAAAGGCTCGGCATAGACGGCATCGTCGAAGTCGCGGGCGTCGTCGCCGTCGATGGTGACCAGCGGCAGCTTGCGAACGTCGACACGACCCTTGCGCTCCTCGGAGGTGACCTTCGGCTCGACTTCCTCGGTCTGGCGAACCACCTGCTGCGGGAACTCGTGCGGGAGGTCGTGGCTGGCGATCGCCATCTCGACGACCAGGGACGGCTGCAGGCGCTGGCCGAGGACGGCGCGGATCGTGCCCATCGGGCCCCGGTGCGGGGTCGGCGGGTCGGTGATCTCGACGACCACGATCTCACCGGAATTGGCCCCGGACTCGCGGCCTGCGGGAATCATGATGTTCTGGTGCAGGCGGCGGTCGTCCGGCTCGACCAGGGTCACGCCGTTTTCAATGACCACACGGCCGACCAGGCGCGGCGAACGGCGCTCGAGCACCTCGACGATCGCACCCTGGCGACGGCCGCGGCGGTCGATACCGACCACGCTGGCCAGCACGCGGTCACCGTGCAGCACGCTGCGCATCTGCGCGGGCGAGAGGTAGAGATCTTCCTCGCCACTCTCGTCGGGACGGAGGAAGCCGTAGCCTTCGGCATTGGCGATAACACGGCCCGGGATCAGGCTGAGCTTCTGCGCCGGGGCGTAGTCGCCCTTGCGGTTCCGCAGGAGCTGCCCGTCACGGACCATCGCGCCCAGGCGCTTGCCCAGGGCATTGATCTCGTAATCGGTGAACAGGCGCAGCGCGTGGGCGATGCTCTCTTCCGAGAGGAGTTCGCCGCGGTCGTCGAGCAGCGCCAGGATGGCCTCGCGGCTGGGGATCGGCTGATCGTAGAGCGCAGCCTCCCGGTCGGCATGGGGATCGATCACGGCGGCTGCCGGGCGATCACGATACTTGTCCAGCGCCTTGCCGGGGCGGCTGGCCTTGGGTTTACGGGGGCCGCGATCGGCTCCCGAACCTGAGTTTTTCTTCGTCACGTAA
This sequence comes from Luteibacter rhizovicinus DSM 16549, assembly GCF_001887595.1. NCBI lineage: Bacteria > Pseudomonadati > Pseudomonadota > Gammaproteobacteria > Lysobacterales > Rhodanobacteraceae > Luteibacter > Luteibacter rhizovicinus. The sequence goes on along the minus strand of NZ_CP017480.1, from coordinate 3,318,706 downwards.
GGACCTTTGAAGGTGGATGCGAAATAGTTTCACATCCTGTGTGCAAAATCGTTGACAAGTTTCCCGGACCTACCTAATCTACGCGGCTCACGGGGCAGCGATGCTCAGTGACACCTGCCCAGGTGGCGGAATTGGTAGACGCACTAGTTTCAGGTACTAGCGGGTAAAACCGTGGAGGTTCGAGTCCTCTCTTGGGCACCAATTATAGACGAAGCCCCGCAGCGATGCGGGGCTTTGTTGTTTCCGGGGTTCAGAAAGACGCATGGGGCGCACGTTTGGCGCTACGACGGCGTTTCACCATCGTCCAGGACGACGCCGTTCTGATCGTGGAACTGCCAATCGCCGACAGCTTCGCCGTTTTCGTAGATACCCTGCGCGGCGAGTTGCCCGTTCGGGTGGTAGTCGCGCCACTCACCCTGCTCGACCCCGTGGACGAAGGTGCCTTCCGACGAGAGCGTGCCAGTCACGTGGTAGGCCTCGAAGCGGCCGTGGCGAATCCATTCGGTCCCGTCCGCCGACAGGTAGCGCGCATAACGGAAACGCACGCGGCCGCTCTCTGACAGGATCTCCGCGATATTCAGGTCTTCCACGCGCACTCCGTCATTGCAGAACCTTACCGATTCGAAACCCTCGTAAGGGCTGAAACGCACAACCCTGCGATTGGGAATACATGCCGGGAGGATTTTCGGTATCTTGCGGGTCAGTTCGCCTGGAGGGTGCTCACGGATGCTGTTGACGTATGGAACCTGCGCCCTGCTCCGTGGCAGCAGGTGTGACACGTGGTCCTGCACGTACTCCGTCATGGCCTTCATGTTCCTCATGGTCGTGTGGCACCTATTCGGCTTCGGAACGACCGTCGCGGAAGAAGGATGGCCCAAGGCCCTCAGAGACTACTGGCCGATTGTTGTGCTGGTCGGAGGCGCGCTGTTGGTTGTCTTGACGCACGACCTCGGGATCTGGTGACCCCGTAGGCAGACTCACGGATGACTATCCCGCGGAGGACAGATCACCGTCCACACACCAGCAGTCATGGGTAGAGTTGCGGGGCTTTGCGGGCGATCTACTGCACGCCCGCTTGAATATCAGGCAGATGCCAGGTCTTCTCGCTCAGCGCCTTCTCCGGCCCATAGAACCGGAACATCGCCTCGAACTGCCCCTTCGGATCCGTCGGCACCCAGTTCGCTTTACCCTCTTTCGGCGCTTTCGGCCCGAAGACGATATCGACCGAGCCATCCGCATTCTTCTTGAGCCCCGGATTCAACGACGAGCGACTCGCCCATGGCATCTCGCGGATCAAGGTATGTGTATCGCGATTGTAGGCAGTGACCGACCAGTACTGAGAGACCGGTACACCCGCGGGAACGGTCAGGCGATAGGTCTGGTTTCCGTTCAATGCGTGGCCGTCGCGGTCATGGATCGCGATCAGGTAGAACTGGCCTTGACCCAGGTGCTTGGCGCTGAAGAATGCGAAGGAGTACGCGGTTCCACGACTATCCACCGGGTAACTGTCGGGTGCGGCGTAGTTGCTCATGATGCCTTTCATGAACTCGGGTGAGACGGGAAGCGACCAGTGCGTCCCGTCGAAATACGCCGGAACAAACCCCGCCTCATAGCGGGCCTCAAGCCACGCGTGTGCTGTCGCGATACCAGCGCTCAAGGCGGCCTGCGTTGCCTGATCGGGCAAGAAAGCCCGACCCTTCTCGATCCCGATGCTCTTCAACAGGTCGATCATCACCTTGTCGCGCGTGAGCCATGGTTCGCTCTGAATCATGCGATCCAGCGACTGGAAGAAACGCATGTCGTAAGGAATCGATGAGTCAAAGAGTTCATCGTTCACGTCGACAAAGATCGTCGCTGCCGGATGCGCCGCCTGGGACAGCGGATACACCTTGATCCGCTTGGCGTACGCCACGGCCTTGGCGATGTCGGCCTTACTTCCGCTCTTCAACACCGAGCGAAGAAGCGCGTAGTTGCTCGGATTTCCAGAAGGGAGCGGGATATAACCCTCGGGGATCTCGCCTTTGTAGTCAGGCGGCAGTACGAGGTATTTGCCTCCCTTTCCTTTGTCGACACCCGCAGGTCCGACATCCACAAGGGCTGTCTGCCAGCAGTCCATGATGCTGCCGTTGATCACGCCGTGGTCCGCGGGCGGAATCTCGACGACGACGGGGCCGACATCCTTGGTGCTGATGAACGGCATCAGGTAGATCGTGTCGGGGTTAGGCGTCAGCGTCTGGTTCTTCGCATTCGGTGGACGCGACCAGTAGACGATCTGGTTCGCCAGCGCGCCGTGTCGAAGTGCCGCCTGATACATCAGATCGTAGTTGACGACGGGCATGCCCCAGATGACCGCCTCCGCAGCGCGTGCTTCGAGGACACGTCGCGCGGCCTCCGTCACCGCATCGGCCGCCGCCTCGGGGACGGCAAGCGCCGGGCGAGGCAAGCCGAGCGATGCCGCCAGGAACACCGCCAAGAACGTTGCTCTCGATAATGTTCGGGTCATTTCGCGCTCCCTGCCGGACAACGGCAACCGGCACCGAGCCTGTGCCGGTATGGGATGCGCCAACAGCGCAAGCTTACGAGCCGGGACTACGTAGAGTTACGTAGCCCCAACTGTCGCGTCGTCGATCCACCTATAAAAATCAGGCACTTGTCGACATAGCCGAGGTCATTTCGCGAGGACGATGTGCGTGGCTCGTGCAGTCGGAACATGCTCGACGGTCCGATATCCAAGTGCCCGCAGATCCAGCCCACTGAAGAGCGACTCACCTTCGCCAAGGACGACGGGAGCGACAGCGAGGTGGATTTCGTCCACGTGGCCGGCCCGGATATAGTGCCTGACCGTCTCGGCACCGCCGCCGATCTTGATGTCCTTGCCGCCGGCGGCCTCGCGCGCTTTTTGCAGCGCGACCTCGATGCCATCCGTGACGAAGTAAAACGTGGTTCCGCCTTCCATCTCGATGGGAGGCCGCGGGTAGTGCGTCAAGATGAACGTCGGCGCGTGATAAGGCGGATTGTCGCCCCACCAACCCTTCCATTGATCGTCCGGCCATTCACCACGCACGGGACCGAACATGTTGCGACCGAGGATGAAGGCACCGAAGCCAGCCATGGCACGTCTGGCGAACTCATCATCCGGCCCGGTTTCACCACCCTCTTTCCCCTGCATCTGGCGAAACGACTGCGTCGGGAAGAACCACTGGAAAAGCTCCGGGCCTCGTACACCAAGCGGGTTATCCAAACTCTGGTCGATGCCTGCGGCGAAGCCATCCAGCGAGACACCGAAACCGGCAACTTTGACTTTAGTCATGGGTAACTCCAGCGAAATCCAAAGCCGCTTCGCAATGAATCAGCGTCGTGTCGAACACCGGCACGGACACATTGCCCTCGTCGAGTAGCATGCCAACCTCGGTGCAGCCCAGGATCATGGCGTCCGCACCCCGCTCCACAAGCCGCGCAGCGATGGCGACGAACCGAGTCTTACTCTCGGGCGTGGCGACACCGCGGCAAAGCTCCTCGTAGATGATCCGGTGCGCATCGGCACGATCGGCGGCTTCGGGGACGATAGGATCGAGACCTGCTGCCGACAGGCGGTCCAGATAGAAGGACTGCTCCATGGTGAACGCGGTGGCGATGAGCCCCGGCCGACGCAAGCCTTCTCCTCGCACGACCGCCGCCGTGGCATCGGCAATATGCAGCAACGGAAGCGACAGACCCCGCATCATCCTGTCCGCCAGCTTATGCATCGTATTCGTCGCCAGGATCAGAAAATCGGCGCCTCCGCGCTGCAGGGCCATTGCCTCGGCGTTGAGGATGTCGCCAGCCTTATCCCAGTTTCCTTCGGCCTGAAGGGCCTCGATGCCCGCGAAGTCCAGCGAACGAATGAGCAGCTCCGGCGAATGCAGACCGCCGAGACGCTCGCTCGTGAGCCGACACAGTTCACGGTAATAGATTTGCGTGGAGGTGGCGGACATGCCGCCGAGCATCCCGATCGTTTTCAACGGAGCCGTCCTCGCCCTGGCCGCTGGATGGCAAAGCGTAGCAGCGCAAGTACACTTCCGACCATTCCTCCCCAGGCTAATCCGAATGCTGGGACGCAGCATAAGTCGACCGACGCTATATCCGCTTGCCTTGAGTGAAACCCTTTGAACACGCTTCCACACTTTCGCTATCACCCAGACGCCCTCGCCACCGGGAGCATCACTGCATCGGACATTCGTTGCGAGTGCTGCGAACAAATACGCGGATTCATCTACACCGGCCCCGTCTACGCTATCGAGGAGTACCAGAACAGCCTGTGTCCCTGGTGCATCTCGGACGGGACAGCCCATGCCAGGTTTGGCGCCACCTTCGCCGATGAGTCGGGGATTGGAGGGTATGGGGCATGGGATCATGTGCCGAAAGACGTGATCAGCGAGATCGCCCATCGCACGCCCGGGTTCTCCGGGTGGCAGCAGGAACAATGGTGGACGCACTGCAACGATGCCGCAATGTATCTAGGGCGTCAGGGCCACAAAGAACTCAAAGCCATAGGTGATGACGCGATCAGGGCCATAAGAGAAAATACCGGCCTTGAGGGAACCGACTGGGAGCGCTTCTATCGCGATCTGCACAAAGACGGATCACCGACTGCCTACCTCTTTCGCTGTCGGCATTGCGGCACGCTTGGCGGCTATCAGGACTGCGACTAAAGCCACGGACATAATCTGCGCATGAGCGACATGATCGGTGAAGAGAACGAGTTCTACCTCAAGACCTTCCAGGGCCTCGACCTCGCGGAAGGGACGATCGCCGGGAAAACGTTCGAAGAGTGCACGTTCACCCAGTGCAGCTTCAGCGACGCCGAGTTCGACCACTGCAAGTTCATCGAATGCACGTTCCGCTCGTGTGACCTGAGCAATGTGAAGCTCAACGCCAGCAAGTTTCAGTCGGTGGCATTCGACGAGTGCAAGGTCATCGGCGTCGACTGGACGCGCGCGGACTGGCCGCGATACGCGGCACCGGCGAAACTCGCCTTCCGCAAGTCGATCGTCAACTACACATCGTTCTTCGGCCTGAACCTGCAGGAGCTTGTGCTGGAGGAGTGCAAGGCCCGCAACGTTGACTTCCGGCAGGGTGATTTTTCCCGCTCGAACTTCACCTACTCGGACTTTGCCGAAAGTCTGTTCGGCGGCACGAGGCTGCAAGGCGCGGACTTCAGCGAAGCGACCCACTACGTGATGGATATCCGGGAGAACCAGGTCAAGGGTGCGCGCTTCACACGCACTGAGGCCGCCGGGCTTCTGTATGGCCTGGGTATCGAACTGGTCGATTAGCCGCCTGGTGGAAGGCCTTTCGACGCTTGCCTCATCGCGTCGTTCTCGAGATGCACGACCCCGCTCCCCGCCGGGTGGTGGACGAACTCGGCAACGAATGCGCGCCCGATGTCGTCCTGCTCGACCGAGCCAAACCGGCCGGGAATCAAGCGTCCCAGCCACGCTACGTAACCCGGCGTGTGGACATTGCCAGCGATGATGCCAGGACGAAAGATAGCGAGACGCCGAAAACCCACCGCTTCGATGGCCTGCTCCTTCAACCCCATGACGCGCACATAGCGAAACCGACTTTTCGGCGTGCTTCCTACGGCCGATAGCAAAGCGAAGTGAGCAATACCCGCGTCATGACAACCTCGGGCAAATCCGCCCACGACGCCAATCTCGAGGGCCTTCAGCTCTTCCTCGCTCCACTTCATGCTCCCCGACCCCACACCCACGCAGGATGCCGCGTAGACCGGATCGCCCTGCGCCATCATTTCCTCGGCTAGCCGAGTTACGTCGACCTGAAACCGGGCCGCCTTCGTATCAAGCACGACTTGTCGCACGCGAGGGCCTGGAGCGGGGGAAATCGCCCTGCGGTTGACCATCACGATCTCAACGCACGACGGTTCAGCAGCCAGGGCGCGCACGACGGCGGCGCCAACCTGCCCGGTTCCGCCAATGATCAGGACACGAAATGACATGTAAGGGCCCGCCCGGTAGTGGATGCCCCATCCTACGCGGGAATGCGCCAGCCATCAGAACTTGCGAAGGCTGAGGAATGACTGGCCATGCAAACCGTCATGATGGTGCCCTGCTCAACGCGGTACATTGGTCAGCGTGACCCACCCGAAGCCGAGGTGCGATCGTGACGACCGTTGCCCTTCTCATCGACATGCAGGCCGACTTCTTCGGGCACCAGCGGCTGTCCCTGCTCCGGCCGGCCCTCGCAGGTCATACCAATGCCCTCACCGCGATGGCCCGGGACGCCGCCGTCCCCGTCGTCTGGGTGCGACAGGAATTTGCGGCTGACCTCAGCGATGCCTCGCTGGAGGTGCGACGCGGCCAGATCAAGGTGGTCATCGCCGGAACTCCTGGCGCCGATCTCCTTCCCGAACTCGACATCGAGACCACGGATCACTTCATCCTGAAGAAACGCTACAGCGCGTTCTTCGGCACTACCCTCGATGACCTGCTATCGCAGTTAAGCTGCGACCGATTGATCGTTGCCGGCGTCAATACGCACTCGTGCGTGCGAACCACGGTAGTGGACGCCTATCAGAGAGACTACGACATCATTCTGGCGAAGGACTGCATCGACTCGCTGGATCGGGAACACCACGATGTATCGTGGCGATACATGGATGGAAAGCTGGGGCGTGGCATGGCGAACGAACAGATTCGCGAATGGCTTTCGGGCGATAGTGCGCGATAGCGGAACAGCTGGAACCCGTCGGCAGCCGCGTGATTGGATGTACAGACGCAGCACGGGTACCATCGCCCCAGTTAACGCGAGGTACTTAGGATGACCGCCCGCTTTTCCCATCGATTGGCTCTTTGGCGTGCCGGTGCCTTCTTCGGCATTCTGGCCGCCTTTGCCCTGGTAGTTCTTGTTCCCGCCGGGCTGCGAGAAGCAGGTTTCCATATCGCGAAGGCGTGGGGACTTAATGGGCTGGCAGCACCACTATGTTGCCTGGGGGCCGTTCCAGGCGCGTTCGTTGCCGATCGCCTGAGACCCTGAGAATGATGGAAAGCGTCTCGGCAAGTGTTGCCAAGCAGCGCACACGCATCTTGCTTGGGGCCGTAGCCTTCGGCGCCGCCCTCTCGCCTGCATGCGGAACAGCCGGTCCCAAAGCCGACCCCATCTGTGCGCCATTGAAGGCGTTCGTCACCTCAGTCAAACCGCATGATGAGCGCAAGATCGAACTCCAGACTTCCTGGTTCGCCCGGTCCACGAGCGCAGGTCTGGGGCTTATCGGAAAAAGCTGTAACCACGGAAACTATGACCCCGGGAAGGTCGCGTGCGCGTCGTTGATGAAATACAGCTCCACGGAGTTCGCCGGAGTCAACGCCATGCGCATCATCGAGTGCCTGTCCCCGGCCACACGATTCGCGCCCTCCGTGCAGCTGGACCACATCCATGTCGATTTCAGCTACGGATCGAGCCATCGTGGCCAGGACATCACGATGGACCTGCAACCAGGCAATGCACAGAACGACCCAAGGATCCTGACGATCGAAGTCAATGGATATTGACGCACGGCGATCAGCAGTTTCGGCGCCAGCTTATCGCCACATCCCTGCCCTTTATCGTGGATAACTTGGGCCACTCTCAGGAGAGGACCAAGTCGATGAATCACACGTGGCGTCAGGCCGGGCTGATCGCGGCCCTATGTTTCGCGAGCATGGCCGCAAGTGCATCCCCACAGGACTCGCAAGCCTCGGCCACTGCGCCAGCAACGTGGCAGCCCCCTGCTCCACTCACCCAGGTCCCGCTCTGGCCCGAAGGCCAGGTGATCGCACGGCCACCCGTCACCGGACCGGAATCGGTCAAGAACGGGGCCACGATCGAGAACGTCACGCGACCGACCATGACCGTCGTTCCAGCCCGGGGGCCAAGCACCGGCACGACCGTCGTCGTGTTTCCAGGTGGCGGATTCAGGGTCCTCGCCATGGACGGGGAAGGCACCGAGATCTGCGACTGGTTGACCAGCAAGGGCATCACCTGCGTTCTTCTCAAATACCGCGTTCCGAACTCTGGCCCGCAATGGGATGGTTCGTGCGACTGCCGAAGGGAGCCGACGGTCCACATGGCCCTGCAGGACGCCCAGCGAGCCATCCGGCTGATCCGCCAACAAGCATCGAGCCTGCACGTCGATCCCCACAAGGTAGGAGTGATCGGCTTCTCGGCCGGCGGCAACATGGTGGCGGACGTGAGTAACGCCAGTGGCAAGAATTACGCACCGGTCGATGAAGCCGACACACTGAGCGCCCGGCCCGACTTCGCCATGGCCCTCTATCCTGGCCGCCTGTGGGAGGGAAAAGGTGTCGTTCTCAATCCCACGCTACATATAACGGCTAAGACACCACCAACGTTCCTGGTACAAGCCGAAGACGATCCCGTCGACAACGTTCGCAACTCGGTGACGTATTTCCTCGCACTGAAAGAACACGGCGTGCCGGTCGAGATGCATCTCTACGCCACCGGTGGCCACGCCTTCGCCCTGCGCAAGAAAGATATGCCCATCGGCGCATGGCCCCAGCTCGCGGAAAAATGGATGCAGTCCATCGGCATGCTTCCTGCCGGCTAAACGCCTATATTCGGGGTAGCCGTCCAACCGGAGATCGCCATGCATCATTCAAGGCTTTGCGCGGTATTGATCGACTGCAACACCGGGGATGTCGACCAGGCAGCCCGTTTCTGGGCCGACGCGCTGGGGCGTCCGGTCGACCTCGAACATCCAGGGTCCGAGGACAACTACCGCATGCTGACCTCGCCGCCCGAGGAGCCCATCGTGCAAGTGCAGCGTGTCAGCCACGGGAGCCGCGTTCACCTGGATATCGAGACGGACGACATTCCCGCCGAAGTCGCTCGCCTGGAGAAACTCGGCGCCGTCGTCGCCGAAAGGCTGGAGCGGTGGGTGGTGATGCAGGCGCCCACCGGTCAGCGCTTCTGTGTCGTGCGCGCCCAACGCGCCGACTTTCCCGGGAACGCCAATCGCTGGGACTAAGCCTGGTTGAGCAAGCCGCGCCAATAACGATCCAGCGACACCTTAAGCTCCGTGGCAAAGTCCAGGCTGGTAAATGCCAACGCCGCATCGCCCATCATCGCCAGGCAATCGGGTGGGATGTCGAGCGCCTGCCACAGCCCCTGCGTCAGCGCGTAACTGTGGACGAGCACGCGCGCGCCCTCGCCTTCAGTCAGGCCCAGCGCCGCCTCGACCACCGTGCCCGCACCGACCAGCGCCGCGCCGAGCTCCTGCTTATAGGTGCGCAGCCGGTCCTGCTCGATATTTCGCTCCAGCACGCTGTAGCCCAGCGATTCGAGCTTGAGGATGTCGGGCTGCCCAGCGACGTGTGCGACGTAAGCAGCGAGAAACGCCGTGACCTTCTCGTCCACCGACCGCCCGTCCGGCGCGAACGCCTCGCGGATGCGCGTCATCATCGCCACGCGCTCGACGTGAAGGAGATCCATGAAGATCTCCTCCTTGGTCGCGAAGTACAGGTACACCGTACCCTTCGCCAGCCCCGCTTCCGTCGCGATGGCCGCCGCGGAAGGCAACTTTTCCGGATCGCGCAGGAACAGCGTGCGTGCGGCCGCCAGGATCGCGTCACGACGCGCTTCCTTATCCTCGGCCGCCAGGGCGTATCGAACCATGCACGCTCAATCCATCATCAGGTGGTGGCCATTCTATAGGTGATACGCGAGAGCTGCTGTCGCGAGAACAGCCGTGACAGGAAGGCCATCACGCGATTGATGCGGCCCGCTATGACCGCCGATTTGCCTGCCGCCATCGCAGCCAGGCCAATGTCGACCACCGGGCGCGACTTCATCATCATCCGCTTCATCGCCGCGTTGGGAGCCTCGCCCGCGGCATCGAAAAACGATGTCTCGGTGACGCCTGGCGAGAGCACCGTCACCACCACGTTCCGCGATTTGAGCTCGGTATGCAGCGCCTCGCCCAGCGACAGGACGTAGGCCTTGCTGGCGGCGTAGGCGGCGAAATGAGGACAAGGCTGGAAAGCCGCAACACTGGCCACGAGCATCACTTTGCCGCCACCACGCCGGGCCATGTCGTTGGCAAACACATGGGTCAGGTCGGTGAGGCCCAGCACGTTGAGGCGAAGCATCGCGTTGATCCGCTCGATCGGCGCCTCCAGGAATTCCGCCGTGATGCCATGACCGGCGTTATTGATCAGCGTGTCGACGAGGATGCCCTCGCCGTCGAGGCGTAGCTTCAATGCAGCAGCCGCGCCATCGGCTGAGAGATCCAGCGGCACGACACGTGCCTGCACGCCGTAACGCGAGCGCAGATCATCGGCCAATCGCTCCATGGGTTCGGCACGGCGCGCTGCCAGAACGACGTTGCTGCCTTGCTGGGCCAGCGCATGCGCGAAATCCCGCCCCAGCCCACTCGATGCGCCGGTGACCAGCGCCCAACCGTTCGATGCCATGGAACACCTCCGAAATGACCAGTGGTCATAACGTAAATGACCGCTGGTCATTTAGCAAGTGCCCTTACTGGCGCGAGACGGTGGCCAGGTAAGCGCGGCACATGATCGGCAGCTGGGTGCGCAGCATCGCCAGGGCCGCGGGCGATGCATCGTTCTCCAGCCCCGCCCGGACCGTGCCGACGAGCATCGTCCGCAGGGCGAACGTCACCTTGCCGAGGTCGTCGAAGGCAGCGTCAGAGGCGCTCTGGAGGAGGCGCTCGATGCATTGATCGACCCGCCTCACCACATCGGCCACCAGCGCTGCCGTGTCCAGTTCGGCGGCGACCGCGTAGAGGGCGAGCGACGCCGGCATATGGCGCAGCTTGGCATCGAGATAGGCCTGGGTGAGGCCATCGGACATCTCCGCCAGGCGTGCGCCCTCGAAACGAAGGCATGCCTCTTCCACGGCCACGACGACGTGCTCCAGGTACTCGTCCAGCACCGCGTAGAGCAGCGCCTGCTTGTGCGGGAAGTACTGGTACATCGTGCCAACGGACACCCCTGCCCGTTCCGCCACACGCGTCGTCGTGAGCCGGCCGATGCCATCGGACAGCAAAACCTGAAAGGTCGCCTCGTGAATCGCCGCCATCGTGGCCGATGAACGCGCCTGGCGTGGGGTTTTACGGGCCTTGAGCGCTTCCGAGGGAACGACGGGCATATGCGAATGTAAAAACCGAAGGATGATTCATATCTTAGAACAGACCGCCGAGCACAGCGCCATTCCAAACCCAACATCGAAGGAAACGCCATGAATGCAGCAGATCGCCGAATCGCCTTGATCACGGGCGCCAACAAGGGCATTGGCCTGGAAGTCGCACGTCAACTCGGCAAGGCCGGCTACCGGATCCTGCTCGGAGCCCGCGACCACGCACGTGGCGTCGACGCCGCCAAGACCCTGCAAAACGAAGGCATCGACGTGCGCTACGTCGCTGTCGATCTTTCCGACAGCGCGTCACTGAAGGCAACGGCCACCGATATCGAAGCCAACGAAGGCCACATCGATGTGCTCGTCAACAATGCAGGCATCGCCGTCCAAGGCGATGGCCTGCCCGGCGTGACCGACCTCGATGTCGTTCGGCAGACCTTCGAAACGAACTTCTTCGGCACGATCGCCGTCACCCAGGCACTGCTGCCACTGGTGAAGAAGTCCGCCGCCGGGCGCATCGTCAATGTATCCAGCGGCCTGGGTTCGCTTACGTTGAACGCGGATCCGGATTGGGATTACGCAGCGGTGAAGATCACCGGGTACAACAGTTCGAAAGCAGCCTTGAACATGTTCACGGTGCTGCTAGCAGCGGAACTCAAGGATCTGGGCATCAAGGTGAATGCCGTGAACCCGGGTTACACCGCTACCGATCTCAACGGACACAGCGGTCATCAGACCATCGAGGAGGGTGCCGCCGAGACGGTGCGCATCGCCCTGCTCCCGGATAGCCCCACGGGTGGGTTCACCAGCACCGAAGGCGTGGATCCCTGGTAAATACCGAGAGACGGCGACGGACGACGCAAGGAGCGAAAGCGCGAACTCACGACAAACCACATCCGCGCCTTGTCTAAGGCCAATCAAGGTGCGGCCCCTTCCGCCTTTTCGCGCACGAGATCGATGAATGCCCGGAGCCCTGCCGACATGTGCCGGTGCACCGGGTAATAAACATTCAAGCCATCGAAATACGGGCACCAGTCTTCGAGCACAGCCACGAGGCGGCCGTCCGCGAGATAAGGGGCGACGTTCCACTCGCTGGTCCATATCAATCCCATGCCATCCAGGGCTGCCGCGACCATCAGGTGATGACTGTCGAGTCCCAGGGGACCGTCAACATCGATGCGTCGCTCCTGCCCGCGCTTTTCGAATTCCCAGCGGTACCACGTGCCGCTGGGCAAACGACTGCGAATGCAGGTGTGCTCCAGAAGATCCTCAGGGACTTTCGGCTTACGTCGGTTCTCGAAGTACGCAGGCGAGCCGACAACGATGAAGCGCAGGCGCCCTGTGCAGCGCACGCCAACCATGTCCTGTGGCACATCCCCCGCGATGCGTACGCCGGCATCGAAACCTTCGCCGACGATATCGACGAAGCGACCCTCAGTGACGACATCCAGCCGCATCTCGGGATAACGACGTACGTACTCGAACAGCATCGGCTCGAGGATCATCGATGCCGCGCCTTCGGAAGTATTGATGCGCAAGGTCCCGGTCGGGCTGTCGCGGAAAGCGTTGGCGGCTTCCATCGCGGCGGATATCTCGCCAAGGGCGGGCCGGATGCGGGAAACGAACTGCTCGCCTGCTTCGGACAGCGACACGCTGCGCGTCGTACGATTGAACAGGCGCACGCCCATGCGTTGTTCCAGGGCGGCCACGGCATGACTCAATGCCGAGGGCGACATACCCACGGCAACAGCCGCACGGCGAAAGCTCTGGTGCGTCGCCACGGCGAGCACCGCCTGTAATTCGATCAGGCCGGCCTTGTGCATTGTGCGAATTCCCGCATCGATACGTCCCGGATAAGCCTGATTGTTAGTACGGCCGTGCGCAACTAGTTTGTCGTGGGTCATCCATTGGAAACGCTCATGACCCAGACCGTCCTCATTACCGGCGCCTCGACCGGCTTTGGCAAGGCCGCCGCCGTCCACTTCGCCACGAATGGCTGGCAGGTTGTCGCCACTATGCGCGACCCAGCCGCCGGCACCGACCTTGCCGCCCACCCCAATATCCTGGTCACGCGCCTGGATGTGCAGGACCTCGCGAGTATCGACGGCGCCATTGCCGAAGGCATTACCCGCTTCGGCGCGATCGATGCGGTGGTGAACAATGCCGGCTTCGGCCTGTTCGGCATTTTCGAAGGCGCCAGCCGCGAAAAGATCCAGGAACAGTTCGACGTCAATGTATTCGGCGTCATGGATGTCACGCGCGCCATCCTGGCCCATTTCCGCGCGCGTCAACGAGGGACCGTCGTGAACGTGAGCTCCGGTGCAGGTGTCTTCGGCCTGCCGATGATCTCGCTGTATAACGCGAGCAAGTTCGCCCTGGAAGGCTTTTCCGAGTCCTTGTCTTACGAGCTGGCCTCGCAAGGCATCGCCGTAAAGATCGTCGAGCCTGGCGGCGTCCTGGACACGCGGTTCGGCGCACGCTCGTCGGACGAGTTCGGCAGCGCGTCCGTACCGGTGGGCTACGAAGCCTTCGTGGCGGCCACGGGGAAGGTGTTCGAGGGTTTACGCGCCAGCCGCCACGCCACCTCCGAAGATGTCGCCAAGGTGATCTTCGAGGCAACGACCGACGGAACCGATCGCCTGCGCTATGTGGCCACGGACGATATCCGTCCGCTGATTCATTCGCGGCGGGAAACATCGGAAGATGCCTATATGCATTTCATGCGCGAGCAGTTCCGCGCCTAGCCCAATGGCTTCCCCGCCGCGATACGGGGGGAAGCCGTACTCACGTGCCCATGCTACAGGCCCTGGCGCAACACCTCGATGCGCCAGCGCTGGTCGTCGGAGACGGCGGGAGTGCCCGCATATTCCGGCCCCACGACCACGGGTCGCGTTCCCGCCCTACCGACGACGTGATCGATACCCTGTCGCGGCGCGGCGGGGTAATTGGGCAGAGCTGTCACATCCGCGCTGCTCTCCGGCGACGAAGCGAATACCGCGATGGCCTCGCCATCCTTGCGGAGGATCGCATCACCCGTGGTTGGCGCAATACCGAACGCAGCGGTCACGTGGACAAGGTCGTCGGGCGTCGGGCTATCCATGCGCACGAAGACCGGGGATCCCTGGGCAAACAGGCGAGAGAGTATCCTGGCTTCGTTGCGCGCCAGCGGTAGCGACCTGGCATCGACCATGGTCAGCAGGTGCCTCGACGTTTCGGGCGAGAGGCGGTCGGCGTCACCTGGGCGGATCACTGGAACGGCTGACGCCGAAGGCGACGAACGATCGAGTGGCCATTGGACGAATGGATCACCGAACGAGACAACGGCCGTGATGGCTGGCTGTTCGGTCGACGACGCATGTGCCGGAGAGGACATCGCCAGAAGTGCCACCACAGCGAAACGGAGCGGCTTACAGGGGGGAGCGGATATTTTCATGGGATCGGACCTCCTTGTTCGTAGTCCGGTTTCGACGTTAGTGCCGGCTTGGGCACGCTTACTCGCCGAACCCTTCCTATCGCCTACAAGCCATGACGCATTGTCCTTGCCTTCATCCATGCATTTCGCTTACCCAGCGTGCCGAACCCGCATAGTGAAGCGGCAAGACTCCGACGATTAAGGGGGAGCTGCCTTTCGGCAGCTCCCCGCCTGGTCTATAGATTAGGCGCCAGCCCTGCGCGCAGCACGATGACATCCCAACGCTGCTCAGGACTGATGGCACGGTACGTGGACGCCCAGCTTGACGGCACCGAACCTGCGTTCACGCCGTGGGGCGCGGGAATCAGCTCGCCTGCCAACGGGGCCCGCGGATAGCCCGACCAGGGGGAAAGGACCGCGTTATGCGGATTCACCGGTACATCCTCGAAACGGCCGGGCGGCACGTGGAAGCGCACCTTGCCCAACTCGACGTAAAGGCGATGTCGGCCATCGTCATAACCGCTATGCAGCCGGTCGGCTCGCCATTCCCAGCGCTGGCTGTTCGCGAGCGTACATGACGACATACGCAACAAGGCATCCTCGGTATCGGCGGTGAGGCATTGCTTTGTGGCCCGATTGACATAGCGGCTCTCGCTATCCAGGCCCCACATCTGCGACCGGTTCGACGGGTCGCAGGAGGCGACCGAGATCTTGCCTTCGGTCTGCGTTAGGCATCCGCCGTCGCCGGCGGCGGAGCGGATCAACACGGTGATCTCCCGGGTGAGGAAGGGATGCGAAAGGTCGAAAACGTAGCTCTTTCCTGCCTTGATGGTTTTCGTCTCCTCGAAATAACCGCGGCGCGGCTTAACCCATGAGGCGAGGCGCTCATTGCGGTCGTATCCCGCCTCGATCGCCACGGTGACCTTGCCCTCGTAGTCACCCGGCAACTTCCATACCGACCAAGTGTCCAGGGAACCACTGAACATCATTGGCGTCATGTTCTTGCCATTGAATTTTTTTTTCCTGCTGTTCTCGACCAAGGCATCCTTCAGGTGGGGGGCGATAGGTGCTTCCCAAAGCATCCGCTTGCCGCCGTCGACGGTCCGGGCGAACAGCGAATAATCCAGGAACGAGTACCTGATGGTCTCCGTACTTTCCCTGGTGTAACTAAACGAGAGGTTGAAACGTAGCTTTGCCGCCAGAGCTGCGCTGGGCTTGCCGCTAGCCGACACGTGGGCGCCCATCCCTCCTCCGATGGTGTAGCCCCGCCGCCCTACCTTCTCGTAGTCCATCCTCGTTCCCGTCGACCCCATGCTCCCAGGAAGGCTGTGGACCATCTGTGCCTGGGCGCCGTCCGCCACAACTCTGTGGCTCGCGCGATAGACCCAGGGCAAGGTGGCTGTGACCTTGGTCGGGACCCCTCGCCTGCCGCGTTGGTGTGTGACGACGCCCACCCCCTTGGGCGTTATCGTCGACCACGCACGCACGCTGATTTCCTTGTCGTCGCCGTTCTTGCTGGCCGAACGGATCACCTGGATGGTCGCCCGGCCGGTGATCTCGTCAGTACCGGTCTCGATCAGTCCTTCGTGGAACGTGTAGATGGGTTCACCCGCCCCTTTGGCGGCGTCCTGGGTTGACGTGTCGTCGAGGCCAGCGAATTCGGGTGTGTTGTCTTCCCGAAGGCTGCTCACCGAAGCAGCCATCGCCTGCGACCAGCGCGGATTCCAGTGCTGCTCGCCGCTGGCGCTGTCCAGCAGGGCAACCTCGCCGTTCGCCTGACGCACGAACATGGCATCGCCCGTCTCAGGAGACATGCCGAACAGTCCTGCGACATCCGAGCCGTGCGCGTCATCGGCGCAGACAAAGACGGGCACCCCGGCGTTGAACAGCCTCATGAGCACCGCCCGGCTCTCCCCGAGCGACGCGATGTCACGTGCGGCGACGACGGCGACGGCGCCGGCGGAGGGCAATGCGTAGCGTTTCAACTGGTCGGCGGGAAGGGAACCACCAGCAAGGACGGCAGCCTTCGGAAGACCGGCCAGCAGGTCACCCGCATGGTCGATATGCGATGGGTCACCAAAGGTGAGGAGCGCCTTGACGGGTTTTTCAGCGGTACTGGGTGCCGCGATGACAGTGGGAGCCGCGCAGGCGAGTAGGACCGCGCCTAGGGTTATTGCAAGCGCGCGGCGGGAAACGTCGAGAGTTTTCATGAAGGACCTCCTTGTCTAGTCCGGGATCGACGGTAACCCGCTTGACCGTGCCAGCCACGACGCGGCCGTCCTTCCCTGACACGGACCATGCATTGTGGATCGGGGATTTTTTCGCCTGTTCGCTGACGTTCGCAGAGGATCACCATTCGCCTACAGGCCTGCCGGGAATCGGCCTAGGTCGCGACGCGCGGGAGTCCGCCCCTTAAAGCGGCATTCGACTGGGCTCGGAGGGCGCCGCACTCCACGCGACCCACGCCGCCCGACCCACTGTATAATCCGGGGCAGTAACACCCGGTGGGAGAAGCGGAAGGACCCGCTGCCGAAGGCGCAACGCCCGTAATCGCTCAGGCCCCCATGACCACCGGCGTGCTTCATCACTCTGGAGAGACCGGTTGAATCCGGCGCCGAAGGTGCAAGAGGCCTACCCGCCTCCAAACTCTCAGGCAAAAGGACAGAGGGGCGCCCCACGTGCCGGCACGGCACGTTCTTTCGGATGCCTCCAAGTCATGAGCCAGAAAAACTCTCCTTCGCTGCGTGAGCTCGAGAACCATGGCGCGTTCATCGAACGCCACATCGGTCCGAACGATGCCGAGATCGCCGAGATGCTCAGCGTCGTCGGCCACGACACGCTCGACGCGCTGACCGACGCCATCGTCCCCGGCTCGATCAAGTCGCCCGCCCCGCTCGCCCTGCCTGCCGCGGTGACCGAGGAGGAAGCGCTGGCCAAGATCCGCGCCATCGCCGACCGCAACACCGTCTTCCGCAGCTTCATCGGCCAGGGCTACTACGGCACGCTGACGCCGAACGTCATCCTGCGCAATGTGCTCGAGAACCCGGCGTGGTACACGGCGTATACGCCGTACCAGGCGGAGATCTCGCAGGGCCGCATGGAAGCGCTGATCAACTTCCAGACCATGGTCGCCGACCTGACCGGCATGGACATTTCCAACGCCTCGCTGCTCGATGAAGCCACCGCGGCTGCCGAGGCGATGACGCTGGCCAAGCGTTCGGCCAAGTCGAAGTCCAACGTGTTCTTCGTCTCGAAGGACGTCCATCCGCAGACCCTGGAAGTGCTGCGCACCCGCGCCGACGGCATCGGCATCGAGCTGCATATCGGTGATGACGCCGAAGGCGCCACCGTCGACAGCTTCGGCGTGCTGCTGCAGTACCCGAACACCTTCGGCCGCATCAACAACTACAAGGCGCTGGCCGACGCGACCCACGCGCGCGGCGGCATCGTCTGCGTCGCGACCGACCTGCTGGCCCTCACCCTGATCGCTTCGCCGGGCAGCTGGGGCGCGGATATCGTCGTCGGTAACACGCAGCGTTTCGGCGTGCCGTACGGCTTCGGCGGCCCGCATGCTGCTTACCTCGCCTGCCGCGATGCGTACAAGCGCTCGATGCCGGGCCGCCTGATCGGCGTCTCCGTCGATACCGAAGGCAAGGCGGCTTACCGTCTCACCCTGCAGACCCGCGAGCAGCACATCCGCCGCGAGAAGGCCACGTCCAACATCTGTACCGCGCAGGTCCTGCTTGCGGTCATGGCCAGCATGTACGCCGTGTATCACGGTCCGGAAGGTCTGGCCCGTATCGCGCGTCGCACGCATCGCCTCACCGCCATTCTCGCCGGGGCACTCGGCAAGGCGGGCGTGACCGTTGGCCATGACTACTTCGATACGCTGCACGTGACCGGCATCGACGCCAAGACCATTCACGCGAAGGCCGCCGCCGCCAGCGTCAACCTGCGCGCGATCGACGCCTCGAGCGTCGGCATCAGCCTGGACGAAACCACCACGCGTGCGGACATCGCCACGCTGGCCGGCGTCTTCGGCGCAGACGCGAACGACATCGACGCGCTCGATGCCGCGACCGCCGATGCCCTGCCGTCGGGCCTGCTCCGCGATATCGACTTCCTGCAGCATCCCGTGTTCAACACGCACCACAGCGAGCATGAACTGCTTCGCTACCTGCGTGGCCTCGCCGACAAGGACCTCGCGCTCGATCGCACGATGATCCCGCTGGGCTCCTGCACCATGAAGCTCAACGCCACCGCCGAGATGATCCCGGTGACGTGGCCGGAGTTTGCCAACATCCATCCGCTCGCGCCGGCCAACCAGGCGCAGGGCTACAAGCAGCTCATCGACGAGCTGGAAGCGATGCTGGTCGAGTGCACGGGCTACGACTCCGTCAGCCTGCAGCCGAACTCCGGCGCACAGGGCGAATACGCCGGTCTGCTGGCGATCCGCGCGTATCACCGCTCGCGCAACGAAGGCCATCGCGATATCTGCCTGATCCCGGAATCGGCTCACGGCACCAACCCGGCGTCGGCCCAGATGTGCGGCATGACCGTCGTCGTCACGCGCTGCGATGCCAACGGCAACGTCGACGTCGACGACATCCGCGAGAAGGCCGAGAAGTACTCGGATCGGCTCGCCGCGATCATGATCACCTACCCGTCCACGCACGGCGTGTTCGAGGAAGACGTGGTCGCCATCTGCGACATCGTGCACAAGCACGGCGGCCAGGTGTACACGGATGGCGCGAACATGAACGCGCTGGTCGGCGTCGCCAAACCGGGCAAGTGGGGTTCGGACGTCTCGCACCTCAACCTGCACAAGACCTTCTGCATTCCTCATGGCGGTGGCGGCCCGGGCGTCGGTCCGTGCGCGGTCAAGTCGCACCTCGCTCCCTTCCTGCCGCGCACGTTCGGCGGTGAAGGCGATGTCGGCATGGTCAGCGCCGCCAGCTTCGGCTCGGCCTCGATCCTGCCGATCTCCTGGATGTACATCACGCTGATGGGCACCGAAGGCCTGCGCAAGGCGACCCAGGTGGCCCTGCTCAACGCCAACTACATCGCCAAGCGCCTGGCGCCGCATTACGACACGCTCTACACGGGTCGTAACGGCCTGGTCGCGCACGAGTGCATCCTCGACCTGCGTCCGCTCAAGGACGCCACTGGCGTCGGTGCGGAAGACGTTGCCAAGCGCCTGATCGACTTCGGCTTCCACGCCCCGACCCTGAGCTTCCCGGTCGCCGGCACGCTGATGGTCGAGCCGACCGAGAGCGAATCGCAGCACGAGCTGGATCGCTTCATCGACGCCATGATCCAGATCCGCGACGAAATCCGTGCGGTGGAAGACGGTCGCCTGGACCGCGAAGACAACCCGCTGCGCAACGCACCGCACACGGCCACCATGGTCATCGGCACGGAGTGGACCCACGCCTACCCGCGCGAACTGGCCGCCTTCCCGCTGCCTTCGCTCCGGCTCTCCAAGTACTGGCCGCCGGTGTCCCGCGTGGACAACGTCTACGGCGACAAGAACGTGATGTGCGCCTGCATCCCGATCGATGCCTATAAGGAAGATGTCGAGGCCTGAGCCTCGGCATCAAGGGCCGGCCAGGGAAACCTGGCCGGCCCTTTTTCTTTTGTGGGGAACCGCTTCTTGTGGGAGCCGATTCATCGGCGATTGGGTGCTCGCGGCACCCCGGCCCGCTGCCGCGGGATCGCCGCTGAAGCGGCTCCTACCATGCCATGGGAAGCATGCTGCTAAGCCGCTCCGTTGGCTTTTCGCCGCTGAAGCGGCTCCCACACCACTTTATTGTCATAAACTGTTCGCCTAGATTTTCCAAGGCAACGCATATGACCCAGGAAACCCCACGCGACGACAGCCTCCTCGGCCTGCTCCAGGGCGTCGAGGACTTCAGCCACAAGATTTTCCCCGAGCCGGAAAACCGCAAGCTGTTCAGCGAACTGGCCGAGGGCCAGGCGCCGCACACCCTCTTCATCACCTGCGCGGACTCCCGTGTGGTGCCGGAGATGATCACCCAGACACAGCCGGGCGAGCTCTTCGTCTGCCGCAACATCGGCAATATCGTGCCGGGCTACGGCGAGATGCTCGGTGGTGTGTCCGCCGTGGTCGAGTTCGCCGTGATGGTGCTCGGAGTGCGGCATGTCGTGGTCTGCGGTCATACCGACTGCGGCGCCATGAAGGGCCTGCTCAATCCGGAGTCGACCAAGGACCTGCCCACGGTCGAAGCCTGGCTGCGCAATGCGCAGGCGGCCAAGAGCGCCGTGTTCGCGCGCAAGCTCGAGGGCGCCGACGCCATGCACGCGTTGATCGAGGAGAACGTTCGCCTCCAGCTGACCCACCTGCGCTCGCATCCCGCCGTCGCGGCAGCGTTGGCCAACGACGCGATCAACCTGCTCGGCTGGGTCTACGACATCGGTGACGGCAAGATCACCGTGCTCGATGAGGCGACCAGCAACTTCATCCCCCTGGCCGAAGCGATCAAGCGAGAGCACAAGGCGTGATCCTTCCCGGTCGCGCGCATCTCGGACACATCCTGCGTTATGTGGGCAAGCCGCTGATCTGGTTGCTCGCGTGGGATGTGGCCGTGACCGCCTTCTGGTACGTGATGCACCCGCGATGGACCGCCGAGTTTCCCGCCCTGCCGCTCACGTTGCTCGGCTCGGCCGTGGCCGTCTACCTGAGCTTCCGCAACACCACCGCGTACGCGCGCTGGTGGGAGGCGCGCACGCTATGGGGTGCCATGGTCAACGCCTCGCGCACGCTCGCCCGTGAGGCGCTGGCCATGCTGCCCGAGCGTGCCAGCGGTATTGCCGTGGTCCACCGGCAGATCGCCTACGTGCATGCCTTGCGGCTGCACCTGCGTCGACAATCGCCCTGGGACGAACTGTCCGCGCGTCTGCCGGCCGACGACGTGGAACGGTTACGTGCCGTCACCAACGTCCCCAACGCCATCCACGCCCGCACCGGCACGCTCATCGCCGAGGCGAAGCCCGATCCGATCCTGCTGACGGCCCTGGCGCGCACCCTGTCCGACATCTCCAACGCCCAGGGTGGCATGGAGCGGATCAAGAACACGCCGCTGCCCCAGCAGTACGCGACCTACCCCGCTATTTTCACCCACGGCTTCTGCATCCTGCTGCCGCTCGGCCTGGTCGAGACGCTCGGGGTTTACACGCCGCTGGGCTCCACGGTCGCCGGCTTTCTCTTTCTCGCCCTGCTGCAGATCGGCAACGATATGCAGAACCCCTTCGAGAACCTCGAAGACGACGTCCCGCTGACCACGCTCACCCGCGGCATCGAGATCGACCTGCGCGATGCGCTGGGCGAAACACATGGGCTGGAGCCGGCCAAGCCGGTCGACGGGATTCTCTGGTAACACCCGCCGCGCCCCGGCATGGTGCAGCGCACCCATGACCGTTGGCACACGACCGCGACTCCAAATCGGATTTCAATCGATATAAATACCGGTCCCACGGAGATCTGCCCTTGCGCGCGATGCACCCGTTCGTCCTTGCCGCCGCCCTGCTGCCCGCGGCAGTGGTCGCCGCTTCCGGCCCCGCCGACCTCGTCAATCCGCTGATCGGCACGGCCAACGGGGGGAACGTGTTCCCCGGCGCCGTCGTTCCGTTCGGTATGTTGCAGTTCTCGCCAGAGGCCTCGCCGCTGCCGGGCAAGAAATCGCCCATCGCCGCGCCGGGTGGTTACGAATACCGCGCCGATGCGATCCGTGGTTTCAGCCTGACCAATGTCGAAGGCTGGGGATGCGCCGGTGGTTCGGGCGATGTCCCGATCATGCCGATCACCGACGACGTGACGACGTCGCCGTCGACGGACTTCCGCCACGCGTATGCGTCGAAGTTCACGCACGCAAACGAAGTTGCCAAGGCCGGCCATTACCACGTGACCCTCGACAACGGTGTCACCACCGACCTCACCGCCGCCCTGCATTCGGGCGCGGCACGCTTCGCCTTCCCCGCCGGCAAGCCGGTCAACGTGCTGGTTCGTGCCTCGGATTCCGAATCGGGCTCGGAAAAGGCGACCGTCACCATCGATGCCGCGCACCAGCGCATCAGCGGCGACGTCACCAGCGGTAATTTCTGCGGTTACATCAACGAAGCGGATCGGCGCAGCTACTACACCGTCCACTACGTGATCGAGTTCGACCAGCCCTTCGCCACCACCGGCACCTGGCAGGACACGACCGTCACCAAGGGTGGCAAGCAAGCCGAGGGCGGCACGGGATACGGCGAAAAGGGCTTCCCGGACACGGGCAAGGGCTCGGGTGCGTGGGTCGGGTTTGCCAAGGGCACGCGTACGGTCAATGCCCGCGTCGGTATCTCCTACGTCAGCACGGCGAATGCACAGGCCAACCTCGACGCGGAGAATCCCAGGGGAACGACATTCGAAGCGCTACGCGACAAAGCCGTCGATGCCTGGAATGCGCGCCTCTCGCACATCGACATCGAAGGCGGCACGCCCGACCAGCGCACGGTGTTCTACACCGCGCTCTACCACTCGCTGATGACGCCCAACGTGTTCAGCGACGTCAACGGGGAATACACCGGCTTCGACAACAAGGTGCACAAGGTCGCCGGCGGCCAGAAGGCCCAGTACGCGAACTTCTCCGGCTGGGACGTCTATCGTTCCCAGCTGCCGATGGTCGCCTGGCTCGAGCCGAAAACCGCGAGCGACATCGCGCAGAGCCTCTACAACCAGGCTCAGCAGAACAACGGCGTGTGGGATCGCTGGACACACAACAACGGCGGCACGCACGTGATGAACGGCGATCCCGCCGCTGCGGCGATTGCGGGCATCTACGCCTTCGGTGGCCGCGATTTCGACGCGAAGGGCGCCCTCGCCTCGCTCGTCCATGCGGCGGACAACCCCACCTCACTGGACCTCTCGCACGACGGCTGTGAAGTCGAATGCGTCGGCCAGCGTCCCGGCCTGGATGCCTGGCTCAAGCTGCATTACATCCCCGTCGGTGCGCCCGCCTGGGGCCCGGCTGCCGACACCCTGGAAACGGTCGCTGCCGAGTTCGGCATCAGCGCGCTGGCGGGTCGCCTTGGCGACACCGCCACCTCGCAGCGCTTCCTCGGCCGTGCGCAGTACTGGCGCAATCTGTTCGACCCGAAGGCGACGCCCGAGGGCGGCTACATCCGCAACCGCAACGCGGACGGCACCTGGGCACTGATCAAGGACGACGACAAAGAAGCTCCGCACGCCTTCTCGCCCTCGACTGAAGATGGGTTCGTCGAAGGCAGCGCCGCGCAGTACGTGTGGATGGTGCCGTTCAACGTCGGCGGCTTGTTCGACGCCATGGGTGGACGCGACAAAGCGCGCAAGCGCCTCGATGCGTTTTTCTACCAGCCCGATGGCACCTTCGCCGTCACCAAGTCCGGCCCGCTGCATGCGGAGTTGGATAACGAGCCGTCGATCGGCACGCCGTGGCTCTACAACTTCGCCGGCCAGCCGTGGAAGACCCAGGAACTGGTGCGTCGCGTGCTCGACACGATCTGGGTGAATGCGCCCAACGGCATCCCGGGTAACGACGATCTCGGTGAGATGTCCTCGTGGTACGTGTTCGCTGCGCTGGGTGTGTATCCGTCGATTCCCGGCCGCGCCGAGATGGTGGTCGGCAGCCCGTTGTTTACGAAGGCAACCGTTCACCGTCCGGATGGCGATGTCGTGATCGAAGCGCCGAACGCTGGCATGGGCAAGCCGTATGTCACGGCGTTGAAGGTCGATGGCAAGGCGACCACGAAGTCGTGGCTGCCGGAGTCGTTCGCGCTGAAGGGCGGCAAGCTGGAGTTCGATCTGTCGGATAAGCCGAACAAGGCCTGGGCGACGAAGCCATCCGACGCCCCGCCCTCGTTCGATAAGAAGTAGCCGATCGCGCTCTTGGTAGGAGCCGATTTATCGGCGAATGGGTGCTTGCGGCTAGCACCCATCGCCGATAAATCGGCTCCTACAACAGTGGGTCAGTCGCGACCTGCTGGTTAAATCGTTATACGGCGCAGCCGCAGCGCATTCCCAACGACCGACACCGAACTCAGACTCATCGCCACGGCCGCGATCATCGGCGACAGCGTGATCCCGAACAGCGGATACAACACACCCGCCGCCAGCGGCACGCCGACTGCGTTGTAAATAAACGCAAAGAACAGGTTCTGCCGGATGTTCTTCACCGTTGCTTCCGACAGCGCACGCGCACGCGCGATCCCCGCGAGGTCGCCCTTCAACAAGGTGACCGACGCATTCTGGATGGCGATGTCACTGCCATTACCCATTCCGATGCCGATATCCGCAACGGCCACCGCGGGCGCGTCATTGACGCCATCACCGGCCATGGCGACCTTCAAGCCACGCGCCTTCAGTGCCTTGACGATATTCGCCTTGTCCTCGGGCGAGGCACTCGCGTGCACCTCGTCGATGGGCAGCGACGACGCTACCGCTTTCGCCGTCGCCTCGTTGTCGCCGGTCAGCATGATCAGCGTCACGCCGGCGGCATGCAGGGCATCGAGCGCCGGCTTCGTCGAGGGCTTCACGGCATCCGCCATTGCAAGCACAGCGGCGAGTCGGCCATCGATCGCCATGAACATCGCCGTCGCGCCCTTGGTTCGCGCCTTGTCGGCGATCTCACGACCCGCCGCAATATCCACGCGCTCATCGTCCATGAGGTCGACGTTGCCCAGCGCAACATCGTGGCCGTCGACGCGACCACTGACACCACGGCCGACCACCGCCTGAAACCCTGTCACCGCCGGAATCGAGAGGCCCTCGCCTTCCGCGGCCGACACGATCGCTGCGGCCAGCGGATGCTCGCTTGGTCGTTCGATCGACGCCGCAAGCGCCAACACCTCGGCACGCTCGCGACCGAAGACGTGCAAATCGACCAGGGTCGGCTTGCCCTCGGTAAGCGTACCGGTCTTGTCGAAGACCAACGTATCCACCTCGCGAAGTGTCTCGATCGCGGAAGCATCGCGGAACAGAACCCCCGCCTGGGCGCCACGACCGCTGGCCACCATGATCGACATCGGTGTCGCCAGGCCCAGCGCGCAGGGACAGGCGATGATCAGCACCGAAACGGCAGCGACCAGGGCATGCGTCAGCGCGGGTGTCGGCCCGACGATCCACCACACAGCGAAGGCGAGTGCCGCTGCGATGACGACGGCAGGCACGAACCAGGCTGCCACGCGATCGGCCACGCGCTGTAACGGCGCACGGGAACGCTGCGCTTCAGCCACCAGCGCCACGATGCGCGAGAGCACGGTGTCCTGGCCGACATGGTCGACGCGAATCACCAACGCGCCATGCTGGTTCTGCGTGCCACCGGTCACCTTGTCGTGCACCTTCTTGACCACCGGCACCGGCTCGCCGGTCAGCATGGACTCGTCGACATAGCTTTCGCCATCGATCACGCTGCCATCGGCCGGAACCTTTTCGCCGGGGCGGACGCGCAGGTGGTCGCCAACGTGTAGCGATTCCAGGGGAATGTCTTCTTCGTTTCCGTCTCGGCCGATGCGTCGCGCCGTCGTCGGCACGAGGCCCAAAAGCCCGCGCAAGGCCTCACCTGTCTGGCGACGTGCGCGCAACTCGAGGAAGTCGCCGAGCGTCACCAACGTGACGATCACCGCCGCCGATTCGAAATAGACGGCTACTTGCCCGTGCATGTCGCGCATGGCCGGCGGAAAGAGGCCCGGTAAGGCAAACGCCACCGCGCTGTACAACCACGCCACGCCGGTGCCGAGCGCGATCAGCGTGTACATGTTCGGCGACCAGGGCAGCAGCGAACGCCAGCCGCGCGCGAAGAACGGCGCACCGCCCCACAGCACCACGACGCTCGCGAGCAGGGCTTCTACCCAACCAAGACCGGCCGCCCACGGCTGACGCCACATCTGCCCGGTCACATGCGGGACCATCGCAATCAGGAAGACGGGCAGCGTCAGCGCGACAAGCGTAACCAGGCGGCCACCGAGCGCGATGACCTCGCCGTCGTCGTCCTCGAGCGAGGGCATGGCGGGTTCGAGTGCCATGCCGCACTTCGGGCATGAGCCGGGGCCTTCCTGGCGGACTTCCGGGTGCATCGGGCAGGTGTAGATCGTCCCAGCCGGCATCGGTGCTTCAGGCGTCTTGGGTTTGAGGAACGCCTCCGGTGACGCCACGAAGCGCTCCCGGCAGCGCGCGCTGCAGAAGTGATGATCGTGGCCATGATGGGAGGCGTGGTGTTGGGTCTTGGCCGGATCCACGGTCATGCCGCATACGGGATCGATCACGGTCGCCACGTCGGCAACCGCGTCGTGGGAACAACAGGCGTGCGTCATGTGTTCGGCTCCGCCAGTGCTTTGAGGATCGGGCAGTCTTCCGGCGCGCCATGACCCGGGCAGGCTTCGACGAGCTCCGACAGGCCGTCGCGGACGCGCTGCAGTTCGGCGATGCGCTCGTCGATGGCGAGCAAGCGCGCCGCGGCGCGTTCACGCACCCCTTCCACGCCGACATGCCGGTCCGCGGAGAGGGCTAGCAGTTCACGAATCTCATCGAGCGTGAAACCGAGATCCTTCGCCCGTCGGATGAAGCGCAGGCGGGAGACCGTGGCCTGGTCGTATTCGCGGTAACCCGAGGGCCGGCGTCGCGGGGCAGGCAGCAGCCCTTCCCGCTCGTAGAACCGGATGGTATCGATGGCAACGCCCGCGGACTGCGCGATGCGGCCGATGGTGAGGGAGGATTGAGTCGTCATGGGACAAGTCTAGACCCTTGATCTAGGTCTAGAGTCAATAGGCCGTCGACTGGGCCAGGTCAGCGCTGAAATTCGGGAACGACCGCAGCACCCGTCGATGGCTGGGCAAAGTGGTAGCCCTGCTGGAGCACTACCCCTATGTCCCGCAGCGCGGAGGATTCCCCAGCCGTCTCCACCCCTTCACCGATGACGCGGACACCGAGGTCCGCGCAGAGGCTTGTCATGTGGTGGACGATACGCTGGCGAACCCTGTCCCCGTCGATGCCTCGGATGAGACCGATGTCCAGTTTCAGCAGGTCGGGCTGAAAGTCCGCGAGCAGGTTCAACCCGGCGTAGCCTGCCCCAAAATCATCAATGGCGGTCTGGAACCCGCGTGCACGGTAGGTCCGCAGGATGCTGAGCAGGTGAGCAGGGTCGGAAATGGCTTCGTGTTCGGTCACTTCGAAGATGATATGGGCCAAGGGCCAACCGACACGTTCCGCGGCCGCCAGGGTCGCCCGCAGGCAGTGCTCGGGGTTGTAGACGGCGTTCGGCAGGAAGTTGATGGAAAGCAATGCGGGAAGCTTCGCCTCAACGGCACATTCGAGCGCCCGCACGCGGCAGGCCTGGTCAAAGGCATACTGGTTTCCAGGGCTGACCGCAGCGAGCACATCCTGCGCTGACGCACCGTCGGCACCGCGCACCAGCGCCTCATGGGCAAAGACCGATCGCGCATTCACATCGACGATGGGCTGGAAAGCCATGGTGATGGACTTCTCAAACTCCCCACCATCGCGACATGCACCGCACGCAAGCCGGCTACCCATCGTGCCCTTCCCCTGTGACTCCACCGGTAACGGCAGCCTGACAGTAGACTAAACGGGACAGCGAACACTGGTGTGAACGTCGGTCAGCTCTGTTGCAGTCCCAGTAGTTCGTTCGCCTGGTCTTCTGAGAGCGCCACAGCTTCAACCGTAAACACCACGTCGCGACCTGTCGACCTGTTGGTCAACGTCTTCAGACCGGTGGATGCGAGATCTCCCCAGACACTGTGGAAGAGGTCGAGCCTGCCCTTGTCGAGCGTGCCCAGGGTCAGACCCCCAATGCGCTCAATGAGAGCGCAGCGTAAGTCCGGGTGATACCAGATTACCGCGCCGTGCACGTTATCCCCCTGCGGCCTAAAAGAACCGGATACGCCGGGTCCCTTACTGCCAACATCAACGCTCAACACCGTTGTCGGGGTCTCGCTGACCCACCTGGTCGGGACCCGGCTCTTCCGGAAACTCCCGGGAACCCGGATCAGGTTCACCGGGGTCAGTGTCCGGCTGGTTGGGCTGGGGGTCGGGCTGGAGCGGGAGTTCGCCCGGAACCGTTTCGCTTGTGGAATCAACCATGGATTTGCCCTCGTCGGAGGCGCACACATGTGTGCACGCCAGTCCGGATTAGGCCGGCGCTGGCGTGACGGTACCGGGCGGAAAGGGTTAGCAGGTGGTGAGCGCGTTCATGAATGTGATGTCCCACACGTCATGTGAAAATCTCTGCACGTCGGCGGGACGGCAGACGCAGAAGTCGTCCTTATCCTCTAGACCTCGGCAAACGGCACGCGTCGCCGGAGCCGATGCGCCTGGTGAAAGCCAGCCGTATGGTGCAGTTGTGCAACGTGCACGCCCGTCTCATCGGACACGACGCGACAGACGAAAAATGTGTGCAAACCGATCTCCTGGCTATGCACGATCGTCAGCTCCTGAACACGCCGCGCCTCGGCCACGACCGGGATGCCGAACTCCCGTGACGACCGAACAGCAAACGGTAGCGCGCTCCAGTCGGTAAGTGCCTGTTTGTGATGCTCGCTGAGACGGTAGACGACTTGCTTCATCGTTGCGGGAACATGGGACAGGGCAACCCGGCGGGCTTCGCGCAGGATCGGTACGGAAACGTTAGTCGTGCGCAGCGCGAGCGAAAAATAGCCACGGCGGTCGAGCGGTCCGATCAGATCCATCGGGAAGATGTTCTGGTGGCCGTCCGTGTTCACGGAGACCAGCACCACCGGCTTCGGGCACAGGTAGGCGATCATCAACTGCTGGACCGCCACGGGATCCGTGTTCAGGCCATTCGACGAGCGGTTCTTTCGCATCATCCGGTTCTGCAGCCAGGCATTCCATGAACGCCGCGGCACGCTGAGGCAGTGGTGATCACCGGATGCCACGCGATAAAACGCGAGCGACGTCGCCCCGATATCCGAAGCGTCCCTGACCAGATGGAGCGCACCCAGAAGTTTCCCGCTCTCGTTGTCGCGGTATTCGAGAACGGGATGCTGGCCCGCATCGACACTCGTCGCGATGACCAGCGGATTGAGCGAGGCCACGGTATGGTCGACGGTGACGTCGGCCGATGAGCTATCCCAGCGCAGGGTCGCGGTGACCACCTGCTGCGGTGACGCGAGCGCGATCGTCGCCCACTGCGGCAGCGGTCGCACCAAGGGCCTTACCCAGTCCTTCCACATCTCACACCCGCCGAAAGAGCAGGAACATATAGAGCCGCGTGGCCAATCCGAGTCCTCGAGGCTCCAGGCGTTCGAGCCGGAAGTGAGGGGCGGCGGCGCGCGTCACCGCACGCGGGGTGAAACGATGGATACGGCTTTCACTGGCAATGCCGTAACTGCCGTCCCGAATCAGGTTCAGGAGGTTCGCCCGCCACCAGGCATAGCGCGCATCGCCCAGGTAGAACGGATTGAGCATGCTGGCCAGGACGAAGCCACCCGGCTGGACCACGGCAGCGAGATCTTCGAAGAGCGCCGCCTGCTCCGGGATGTGATTGAGGACCGCGAAGTTCGCCGTGACCCCGTGGACCTTGCAGGTCAACGGCAAGGACACCGTGGTCACGGCGTCGCGGGCGATCTCGTCCTGGCAGTGCTGCGCCAGGTAGCCTTTCATGGCATCGGACGGCTCGTAAACGAAGGTCCGATGGCCGTGGGCGGCGAATACCTTGGCGTCGATACCGGTTCCCGCACCGAAATCCAGCACGTCCGCGCCCTGGGGAAGCAGGTCCAGCGCGATGGACTGGAAGCGCTCGCGTACCTGCCGGTCGCGCGGGGAGGTCTGGATGACGGCGTGGTATTGCTCCCCGGTATGCATGTCGCCCGCTTCTCCCTCGGTAAACCCGTGGGTGCCAGCGGGGGCATGGAAAGTTGCACGGAGGCAGCCCCGCCTACTGAGCGCCTCAGCTCATCTGTTCGGCCAGACTGCGCGTGCGCGAGGTCACTTCGTCTCCGGTGTGCAACGTGCTCGCCGGCTCGATCAACAACACCCAGCATTCGTCGGCGGCGACCGGATTGTGGCGAACACCGCTCGGGACGGTGAGGAAGTCGCCCTCCTTCAGGTCCACGGCGCCATCCTCGAAATCGATGCGCAGCGATCCTTTCACGATATAGAAGAGCTCGTCCTGGCCATCGTGGGCGTGCCAGACGAGCTCACCCTTGAGCTTCGCCGCCTTGAGTAACTGGTCGTTGACCTGGCCGATCACCTTGGGTGACCAGTAGTCCTGGACGCGATCGAAGGCGGCAGCAAGAGCGGTGGGGGAAAACATGGCGAAAGCCTGCATGTGTCTGCTGATGACAGCGCTATGCCGAGTCTATCCAGACTGCCAGTTCCGTCAACGCCAGCACCAACCTCACTTCACCTGGGTCAGCGGCAAGACCTTCTCGCACAGCAGGTTGTACTCCGCATCCACCACCTCCTGATTCGGGTCGTGCCCGGAGTATTCAAGCAGCACCCAACCCTTGTCCGGCGCGCTATTGCTCTCCATTCTCGGCGCGCAGATCCGAGCTTACCTGCCTGTTCGATTACGCCATGCTTCCAAGATTTCGCGTCGAAACAAGAAGATAAACACAGGTTGCAAGGCTAAAGTGACAAACACAAAAACCTTCACGCCGGTCCAAAGATCTCGCGTGCATGCGTAGACCACCGCTGGAAACAGAGTCAGCAGAGCAGCTCTAAATGTGAGGTCTTTGTAAGCGTACATTTACTCTCTCCGTTCACCGCGCTAGGCCAAAGGCTCGTTCGGGTCCACATTCGCCTTCTTCTTGGCGTAATTTGAAGTGGCAGGCTCGCACGGCCTTCGGCCCACCAGCGATGACAAGAATGTCCCTTCCCCGACTGCCGGTTCCGTCAACGTCAACGTCAACGCCAGCACCAGCCTCACTTCACCTGGGTCAGCGGTAGGACCTTCTCGCGCAGAACTTTGTACTCCGCATCCACCACTTCCTGGTTCGGATCGTGCCCTGAGTGCTCAAGAAGCACCCAGCCCTTATCCGGCGCGGTGATGCTCTCGTAGTAGTGCCGAGCCATTTCCGGCGGTGCCAGCAGGTCGTGTGCGCCTTCGACGAAGTACACCGGTATGGCGAAGTCGGTCCCGAGTTTTGGCAGGTCGACCTGCGACAGCATGCCGTCGCCATGCATCCCGACGAAGTTCATGAACGAATAGTCTTCGCCGGCCTCATAGTCGTCCTCCGCCTTTTCGGTCGTATAGGCCGCTGCCCTGTGCCAGGTAGATGGTGGCGGCAGCGTCACCTTCGCCTCGTACTTGCGGATGACGCGACGGACCTTGCCGAAGCTACGTGGGTCGGTCCATGGCGGCGATCCAACGCCATTGAGTACCGCGAGGGAAGCCGTGTCGTTATCGCTGGTAGCCAGCGCCATGAGCTTCTTGTAACTCGCCGCCTGGGTCTCGATCGAATTGACGACCTGGGATGTGCCTACATAGGCGTAAAACAGTTCGGGATGCGCCTTGGCCATATGGACGGCCAGTATCGAGCCCCAGGAACTGCCCCACAGGATGACTTTCCGCTTGCCATACCGCTTGGCCAGATAGGCAGCGAGCTCGTTGCCGTCCTGCGCCATGCGCTCGATGGTGAGCTTCTCGCCCGGTGCGGGCGGGCTACGACCATAGGTCATGCCGGAGCCGCGCTGATCCCACTGGACCACGATGAAGTCGCGTTGCCCGGCACCGTAGATGCTGTCGGAAAGGCCACTGAGTGGATTGCCCGGGCCGCCGCTTATGAAGAGGATGATCGGATTGGCGCAACTGTCGCCTTTGGCGGTGACCCATTGTTCGATGCCGCCGATGACGACGAAGCCCGAATCGTCGACCTTGGATGGTTTGCCCGTGCACGACGGGGAGAGGCTCGGCCCTTGCGTCGGGCTCAGCGCAGGTGTGTCAGCGGAAACGGCCAGTGAACCCCACATCAAGGCGGCCAGCCCGAGGGCCAGCGTCGCCACCAAGCAACGTTTCATCATTCGTGAACCCCTGTCTTCCGTGTTGCCCAGCATCCGGGTCGAGGACCCCGCTGCCCCTGTTGCGCCGTTGGACAATGCCCGAACGGTAGGGCGCCGTCGAGGGGCCACGCCCATCGTCACGCCCTGGCGTCACGCCTTTGTATCGAAACGTATCCGGGGTGGGCCGAGACACATTTCGAGGGCTTGGGCTGGGCTACGGGACATATTCGGGACCACTCCGCTTGGTCTCCTATACCTGTCCTGACGCCCACCCTGGAGAGTCCCATGAATAAGAAGATCGCCCTGGCCATCCTGGCCACCCTCGCTGGCACGATCGGCAGCGCGCACGCCCAGTCGGCGCAGCCATTGCCGCCGCAGACAACCCTTTCGACGACCGCCTCGCAAGACCCCCTGGGCCCGCTGAAGCACATCCGTGCCGGCGTGCTGGACGTCGCCTATGCCGAGCTCGGTCCGGCGAACGGTCCCGTCGTGATTCTCCTGCACGGCTGGCCGTACGACATTCACAGCTATGAGGATGTGGCCCCTGCCCTCGCCGCGAAGGGCTACCGGGTGCTGGTGCCGTATGCACGCGGCTACGGTGAGACCCGTTTCCTTTCCGCCGACACCCTGCGTAATGCCGAGCCTGCCGCACTGGGTCAGGACGTCATCGATTTCATGGACGCGCTGCACGTCAAGCGCGCGGTCTTCGGTGGCTTCGACTGGGGCGCACGCTCGGCCGATATCGTTGCGGCGTTGTGGCCGGAACGCGTGAAAGCGCTGGTCAGCGTGAGCGGATACCTCATTGGTAGCCAGGAAGCCGGTCAGGCGCCGCTGCCTCCGGACGCCGAATACCAGTGGTGGTATCAGTTCTACTTCACCACCGAGCGTGGCGAGCTTGGCTACGCGAAGAACCATCACGACTTCGCCAAGCTGATCTGGAAGAACGCCTCACCGAAGTGGAACTTTGACGACGCGACCTACGAGCGTAGCGCCCAGGCGCTAGAGAATCCGGACCATGTCGCTATCACCATCCACAATTACCGCTGGCGGTTGAACCTCGCCAAGGGCGAAGCGAAGTACGACGGCCTGGAGAAGCGGCTGGCTCAGGCGCCGAAGATTTCAGTGCCGACGATCACGCTGGAGGGAGATGCCAACGGCGCGCCGCATCCGAAGCCGGAGGCGTATGCCAGGCAGTTCACCGGGAAGTATGAGTTCCGGCTGATTACCGGTGGGATCGGGCACAACTTGCCAGAGGAAGCGCCGGAAGCATTCACCAAGGCCGTGATCGACGCCGATCACCTTTGACCCCTAGCCGCTGCCCTACTCCCAACACATCCGCGCAAGCGCCGGAGCGGTGCACTGCACGCCCCTATGCGTCAGTGCACCGACCGCTTCCAGGCCATGAGCCATGCTTTCGCAGTCCACGGTATCGGACTCATGCAAGTGACGTCCGGCATGCGCATGCCGTCCCCTTGCCGGCTATCGTCACCGGGTCCTCCTTTCACCGCCATGCGCACATGACCGCAAAGTCTGAAGCCGCCCTCAAAGACATCGCCTGGTTCCTTTTCTGGCTGGTCGTATTTAGTGCACCCATCGACGCTTTCAGTGTCTACCTGGGCTACACGACACCGATGATCTCCCGCATCACGATGTGGGCACCGGGGGCGGCCGCACTCGTGACCTGCCTCATCCGTCGTATTCGTATCGACAGCCTCGGTTGGCACTGGCCGAAGTGGAATGTCATCGGATGGAGTTACTTCCTGCCGTGGTTCTACGCATTGCCGGTTTATTTCCTGGCATGGCTGCTCATACCGGGTGCGCTGGACTGGCCGGCCTTCGTCGCGCAGTCCGCGCAGCCGTATCACGTCGTCAACCATGCAGGGCTCTTCGCCGCCGCGTTCAGCATTCCCACGACGCTGGTCTTCGCCTTCCTCTCGACCATGATGTGGGCTCTCGGGGAAGAACTCGGCTGGCGCGGCTTCCTTCAGCCTCGGATGGGCGCGTGGCTCGGAACGACGAAGGGTGCGTTGGTCGTCGGGCTTATCTGGGCCGCCTGGCATTACCCAGTGCTTCTCGGCGCCGACTACAACAGCGGCACCCCGCCCGCCTACGCCCTCACCTGCTTCACGCTCACGGTGGTCAGCATGGCGGTGATCAGCGGCTGGCTACGCACCGTTTCAGCCAGCATCTGGCCAAGCGTCGTGTTGCACGCCATCCACAACACCCTGATCCAGGCTGTTCTCGATGCGATGACGAATACGCATGGAAACGCCCCGTATGTCACGACGGAATTCGGCTTCGGCATGACGCTGACCATGGCGGCCACGGCGTTCGTTGTCGCGCGGACGTGCGCGAAGAGAAACCCGACTGGCGTCGCGGCCTGAGGCACGTATTGAGGTCGCAGGCGGTTACAGCAGCTCCTGCATAAACGCCTGTGTCGCTTCCGCGACCTCGTCCAGTCGGGTATCCATGGCGAAATGCCCTGCGTCTAGAATGACTACGCGCGCGTTCGGAAGATCGCGTTTGAACGCTTCGGCCCCAGGGACCGTGAACGCCAGATCATGCTTACCCCATACGACCAGCGTCGGCAGCTGCTGCCCGCGTAGCCACGTCTGCCAGGCCGGATACGCCGCAAGGTTGTACTGGTAGTCGAAGATCAGTTCGGACTGGATCTCCGCCTGGCCAGGACGATTGAGGTAGGCGTATTCATCCATCCAGAGGTCGGGATCGTAGGCCTCCACGTGCGGATCAGTACCGATGTGGCGGGCACGAGTGGTTTCCACGGACAGATGGGTCTGGCGCACTGCCTGCTCGTTGGCGGCGCGATCCGTCCAGAACGCCTTGCGCTTCTCCCAGATCGGACCGAGGCCATCTTCATACACGTTGCCGTTCTGGAAGATGGTGCCCAGCACCGCCGACGGACGCGCCATGGCGAGGCGCACACCGACCGGCGCGCCGTAGTCCTGCATGAACAAGACGTACTGGTCGATTCCCACGGCGTCCGTGAACTTCTGTATGACCGCCGCGAGGTGATCGAACGTGTACGCGAAGTTCGCGGGCGTCGGCGCATCGCTGTTGCCGAAGCCGGGATAGTCGGGCGCGATCAGGTGATAGCGATCGCCGAGCTTCCGCATCAGGCCGTCGTACATCCTCGATGAACTGGGGACACCATGCAGCAGGAGCAGTGTCGGCTTTTTTCTGGCGCCGGCTTCGCGATAGGCGATCTTTACGCCATCGATGTCGACCGTTCGATAGGACACCCGTGCGGTCGATGCGGAGGGCGCCAGTCTGGTATCGGGGGTAGCGGCGTCTCGATTCATGACGGCTCTCCTTTGAGCCATGAACAATGGCGAGATCCTCCTTGAATGACGCCATGGCTACAATCTGCCCACGCCGAAACTAAGTCTTTCTCGCGGAGGAATAATCCTCAGATCCCTCTTCAATGCCGCACCTTCTCCAGATCCAGCATGAAGAGGTAGCTGCCTCGCGCTGCCGATCCGGGGGCATCGATGCAAACGTGGATATAAGCCTCGATCGTCGCCTGAGCGCCCTGTCCCGCCGCGCCCATGCCGCCTCCGTACTGGTCGCAACCCGTCGCTCTCTCCAACCGAATGGAGAGCAGGTGAGCGGAGGTTTTCAGCGCGCTCATCACGGGGACGTGCGCACCGAGGGTGACCAGGAGGGCTATGGCGCCTCCTACAAGAACGCCGGCCCATGTCGCTCCCGATAGCGTTCGGCGGGTGTCGTTACTGTTCGAATGCATGAGAATCCTAGGGTTGCACGGTGCGTCGAACGCGCTCGGCGTTCTCGGCATCCATGGCTTTTAGCGGGGTGTCGGTCGGGCAGCCTTGAGGGACACGCGCATCGACGCGGTAAGCGGCAACGCACGCGGCTTCGCTGGGCAGTGCCTGTGCATCGGGCAGATCGTTCGCCAGGGTGTGTGAGGGGGCCATGCTGAGCCGGGTGTCGCCGTCCTTGGCCGCTGCCTTCGACGGTGCGTCACCGAAGCCACACCCGCCACCCAGCGGACCGATCGCGCAGTGCATGCGGACGCCGTGGCCAAAATCCACCGTTTTCTTCAGGGTGGCGGCGTCTTGTGCGCGACGGAGCCCCTGGCTCACCACGTTTTCGTCGCGTGGCACCCAGGCGTCTTCGAAACGGGATCTCGTATATCCGACGATGTCCTTATGCGACATGATGCCGGCGCTGTCGGTGGGCCGTGGCGCCGCGTAGTTCGGTATGGCCGGTGCGCCATCGGTCTTGTGCATGGCAGGCATGTCGGTCGCTTCGGTGGTTACGTCGGCCGCTCCGGACTGACGGAGAACGGCAGCATCTGCGGCGGGCACCGACGAAGTCTCCGGCACCGCTGCCGCCTTCGGCTTTGCATGTGGCGCAGGGAGCGGGCGGGTCGTCGAGGTCACCTGGGACGCTTTGGCCGAGCGACCTTGAACGTCCTCGGACGCAACCGCCCGAGGACGCGACGCCCGCCCGACAAAGCGGACCTCCAGCGCCACGTCCCGTGCGGAAGGCGCTGCCATACCCGTCTGCACCTGTGGCTGCATCTCGATGCGGATCACCAGGAACACGAGGACATGCACACCCACCGCAGCGACCATCGCGAGCGTGGACGAGGCCCGCAAGTCGTGGCGTGCCTTGCAATCCACGTACATCTCCGACATCGTTGCCATGCCGACAACTTTACGGAGAAAGTTTACTGTTTAACAGTAAACTTTAAGTACTTAACAATGATTATTGATTGTGCTAAGGCCAAATCTCGGGCGCGATGGCTCCGCTATGGCGTCCTCGTCGTCATGCTGCTGGTCGTGCTCTCCAACATCGCCCTGGCCTTGCCGGGCGGGTGGGAAACAGCCAACAAATACGTCGAAGTCACCCGGTCGTTCACCAAACCGCTGGCGGACCATCCCGGCTTGCTGACCTTCGAAATCGCCCTGGAATCGATCATCTGCCTGGTGGGCCTTTACCGACTGGTCAAGCTGCTACGCCTGTTCGAGAGCGGAGAGTTCTTCAGTGCGCGCGCAGTGCGTCATCTACGAGCATTCGCTCTGTCACTGCTGCTGATCACCCTCGCCGGATGCTTCATGCCGCCGCTCGAACTGCTGGCTGGACGTCTTCTCGGCATTGGCCATGTCACCGCGATCGCGTTGGACATCGACAGCAACGATGTCTGGTCGGGAATGATCAGCGCCGTGTTTTTCGTCATTGCCCTGATCATGGGCGAGGCCGGAAAGCTTGCCGAAGACAACGGCCTGATCGTGTAACGGCCATGCCTATCGTCATCAATCTCGACATGATGCTCGCGCGACGCAAGGTGAAGTCGCGCGCCCTGGCCGCTTACGTGGGGATCACGGAGCAGAACCTGTCCTTGCTGAAATCAAGCAAGGTACGAGGTATTCGCTTCGGCACTCTGGAGCGCATCTGCGAATACCTCGATTGCCAGCCGGGGGATTTGTTGGAGTATCAGCCGGGGGAGTCTACGGGTGACGATTCCGACGAGGCTGATTGATTTCTGATGGGAGAGCATCGCCGCTGAAGCGGCTCCCACAGGTCTCCGCCTCGGCGTCGTCAGTGTGGGCCGCCTGCCTGGATCGTGGCTTCGTTGATCTTGCGCACCCTGCCCTCGTCTACTTTTTCGATCTTGCGGTCGTAGGTGTATAGGCCGTTGTGCTCGCCTTCGACGTCGGTGATCTGGGTGTAGACGCTGCCGGATACGCCGATGCCCGGACCCTTGTCACGCAGTACGGCGGTGTTGGCGACGTAGCCGTCGTTCAAGGCGGCGTTGTCTTTCACGGCGCCGTACGGGTTGATGGCGGTGTTCGGCCAGATGTGTCCGGCGACGCCGAGAGTCAGGCCGCCGTGTTCACCGTCCATCGAAGCGCGTGTCGCATCGGGGGCGGGCAAACCGGGCCCCTGATAATCGTGGATGTCGATGAGGTCACCGGCCTGCGGATCGCCCTTCGTGTCGCAGCAGTTGGCGCCGCTACGGGCATTGACCAGTCGCGAGGGGTCGATCTTCTTGATCTGCGCCGCCAGCTCGGCCGCTGCCGGAATGCTCCACTGGCCCCAGCCTTCGTTGAACGGGATCCAGCCGATGATCGACGTCTCGCCCTTCAGTTGCTCGACGATGGCCGAGACGTCGGTGCGGAAACCGGCCTTGTCGGCATCGCTGAGTTTGTCGTTGTGGCCGTTCGGCAGCGAGGGCATGTCCTGCCAGACCATCAGGCCGATACGGTCGGCCCAGTAATACCAGCGCGCGGGCTCGACCTTGATGTGCTTGCGGATGGTGTTGAAGCCGAGGTCCTTCGTCTTCTGGATGTCGAACTTCAGCGCCGCATCGGTCGGTGCGGTGTAGATGCCGTCCGGCCAGTAGCCCTGGTCGAGCGTGCCCAGCAGGAAGGTCGGCTTGCCATTCAACACGATGCGATTGAGGCCGCCCACCTTGGCGATACCGATAGTGCGCAGGCCGGCGTAGCTCGTGACGTCGTCGTGCTGATCGCCCTGGGTGAGCGTGGCCTTGAAGGTGTAGAGGAAAGGATCTTGCGGACTCCACAGATGCGGATGCGCGATGGCGACATGCAGCGGCGTACCGGTCGGGCCCTTCGCTTCGCCCACCGGTCTGCCATCCGCGTACGCGGTGATATGCAGCGTCGCGTTGTCGTTGGCGCCCTGCACTTTCGATGTCACGGTAAAGGCATCCAGGCTGGATGCCGGAGTGAACTCGATCTGCGCCAGACTCGTTGCCGGCACCGGTTCCAGCCACACCGATTGCCAGATGCCCGAGGCCGCGGTGTAAAAGATGCCATCGGGCTTGAGGCGCTGCTTGCCCACCATGACGTTGACGCTGTCGACCGGCGCGTGCACGGCGACGACGATCTCCTGCTGGCCCTTCGGAACGAGCGCCGGCGTGATGTCTGCGCTGAAGGATGTATAGCCGCCCGTATGGCGTGCCACTTCCTTACCGTTGACGTAAACCGTGGCGTCCTGCGCGACGGCGCCGAAGTTAAGCCGTACGTGCTGGCCGTGTGCGGTGAAGGCGGCGGGGATATCCACCAGGCGGCGGTAGGTCATGAAGTCGGCGTGCTTTTGCACACCTGAGAGGACAGACTCGATCGGGTATGGGACCAGGACCTTGTCCTTGAGGGCCTTTCCGAACGCGGGCGCAGTGTTTCCGTCCGTGGCTGCGTACTGCCACAGGCCGTTGAGGCTCAGCCACTGGGGGTGATCCAGCGAAGGACGTGCCAACTGGGGCCGGGGATAGTCGGGCAAGGCGTTGGTGGGGGAGACTTCGGCGGTCCAGGGGGTGCTCAGGAGAGCGGGCTTGCCGCTCCAGGTGGCGGCATTATCCGTCGCGGCCATGGCCATGGGAGCAGCTCCGAGGGCGATGGTCATGGCGAGCCACGTTTGGCGCTTCGCCAGCTCATGCCATCGCCGCTGAAGCGGCTCCCACATTTCTTTTGCGTTGGTCGTCATGGTCTGCTTCTTAATGGGTAGCGGCGGGGGGCGACATGGATGCGGGGGCATCATGAGGGTTACTACCCCAGGTCTGACTGGGTTCCGGGCCCATGGTCAGTTCCAGCTTGGCGCCGTTGGCGATGTCGGCATGGCTGAACCAGGGTTTGGTCCAGGGCTTGCCGTTGAGTGTGGCGGACTGGATGTAGATGTTCCGCTCGGAATTGTTCTTTGCGTCGATCTCGAAAACCTTGTCGTTGCCCAGGT
This sequence comes from Luteibacter rhizovicinus DSM 16549, assembly GCF_001887595.1. NCBI lineage: Bacteria > Pseudomonadati > Pseudomonadota > Gammaproteobacteria > Lysobacterales > Rhodanobacteraceae > Luteibacter > Luteibacter rhizovicinus. The sequence continues at coordinate 3,278,396 of NZ_CP017480.1, read as the reverse complement.
GCAGGCGGACGCGATCGAAGATCGGACTGCCAATGATGTAGTCAGGTGTCGCGGGATCCACCGGGTAGAAGCCCATGGCGCTGAGCACATACCACGACGATGTCGAGCCCTGATCATCCATACCGGGATAACCGTAACCGGTGGCATCGCTGCCGTACAGATCGGCGAGGATGCGACGGGTCAGCGCCTGGGTCTTCCAGGGCTGCCCGCTCCATGCATAGAGATAGGCGGCCTGCTGGTCTGGCTGGTTGCCCTGGACGTACTGGCCGATCACGCCCGTGCAGTCGCGGCAGATGCCCTTCGGGGCATACGGCGTGTTGAAGAACGTGTCGAGCTTGGCATTGAAGGCATCGCGCCCGCCGAGCAGGTTCATCAGGCCCTGCACGTCGTGCGGCACCAGCCAGAGCGTCGACCAGCCCGAACCTTCCTTCATCATGAAGTTGTAATACGGCTCCGCCGGATCGAATGGCGAGATCCACTTGCCGTCGTCGGTACGACCGCGGAAGAAGCCCACCGAGGGATCGAAGACGTTGCGGTAGTTGCCGGCGCGACGCTCGAACATCGCGGCATCGTCCTTCTTGCCCAGGCGACGGGCGAGATCGGCTAGCGCGTGGTCGTCCCAGGCATATTCGAGGGTCGTCGCGACACCGGCCTTGCCACCGGCATAAGGTGGGCTCGGATTGCCCGGCGGCACGATGTCCGAAATCCAGCCGTTCTTGTCGTACTCGGCGAGGTAACCGCGCGGCCCCTTCGGATCGGTCGCGTTCTTGCGCAATACCTCGTACGCGCCTGCATAGTCGAACGGAATGCCGCGCTGCATGGCGCCGTCATAGAGGAACACGGCGTGGTCGCCATGGAACGAGGTGTTCATGTAGCCGTGTTCGCGTGCCCGCTCCAGCTCGGAGCGCATGATGTCCTGCACCACCTTTGGCTGGAGCAACATCAGCAAGGCGATCTGGTTACGGCCGGTGTCCCAGTACGGGACGGGACTGTAAAGATCGTACGCGGCGACCTGAAGCTGGCCCTTGGCATCGGTGTAGTGCTCGCCCTTGCGTGCGACGACACGCGGGCTGGCAAAGGAGTGATAGAGCGTCGAATAGAACAAGGCGCGCTGCTTCGGCGTACCGCCAGTCACTTCGACTCGATCGAACAGCTGCGCCCAGGCCGCACGCGCCTTGCGGTGCACGCTGTCGAAATCGGCATCCGCTGCGTGCAGCCGCTGCGCGGCCTCATCCGCACTGTGACCGTGCGCGATCCTCACCAGCACCTGATCGCCGTCCTTCGTATCGAAGGTGACGTAGGCGCCCGCGTAGTTCCCAGAAACCGTGCGCTGGCCGGTCTGGATATCTTCGCGGCCGAGCCCTTCACCCTTGTCATTGACGTCCGCGTGGAACGTACCGAAGGCGGCGAACGGGCGCGAAAATTCCGCGATGAAATAAGGGCCATCGGCGTCGTGGTTGCCGCGGCTTCCTTTGTCGACACCGGTGATAGTGCGATCACCGACGACTGCGACGTCACCACCGCCGCGACGAAGGTTCACCACCACGTTAGACCGATGGCTGTCCGGAAAGGTGAAGCGCATCAGGCTGGTCCACTGCGTCACCGTCAGTTCGGCGCGGGTGTGGAACGTGGCCAGATCGACGGCGTAGTAGCCGGGCGATGCTTTCTCGGTCGCCTTGTCGTAATACGACGACGCGTAGTCTGGCGGGACGGTCCAGTCACCGACCACGGGCATGATCATCGGCGCGGCGCGCGCACCGTACGTCGAGCCGCCGCCGGTGAAGCCGATCATTGCGGGGCGCCCGTAGGCATACGCGACCGGAACGCCGGTGGCGAAACTCAGGTCGGCGTTGATGTTGACCGGCGCGGCGTCGGTCGAGCTTTGCGGCAGGCTCGCACCGGGCGAGGTCATGCCCGAATACAGCGGCTCGCCCGGTGGCGGCGCATTGCCGATGAACTCTTTCCTGTCCAGCGGTGCCGTGCCGACGAGCGGATTCGCTGCATCGACGGGCGAAAGGGTGGAGGTTGACGGTGTGTCATGGCCTGCGTGGGCCGCGCTGAGGGTGCCGAGCGCGAAGACCGAAAGCGTCACCGCGAGAGCACGGCGGCGATAGAACGATAGCTGTGGGGAATTCATCATGTTTTCCTGGGGACGAAAACGAAAGCGGGGCCAGGTATCAGGCCTGGCCCCGCTGGACTTCTTTAACCGCCATCACCGAACTTGTACGTGATGCCTACGTAGTACTGGCGGCCTGCATATTCGAGGCTGACCAGACGTGCCGTGGTATCGCTGCCCAGGTACTGGTGAGGCGTCGACTTCGACAGGTTGATGACCGACGCGGTGACCATGAAGTGCTTGTTGAACTCGTAGTCACCGTTCAGATCGATCTGGTGATACGGCGCCGAATAAATCGGAAGGCCTGCCGCGAGGCCCTGCATGGTCCGGCCAGTGAAGTTGTCACTGGCGCGAAGCAGCAGACCGTTCTTTTCGTAGAACACCGACACGTTGGCCGCATACTTGGCGCTGCCGATCAGCTCGGACTTGCCCACCTGCGTGTCACCCAGGGAAACCGGGGTTTCCGTGGTGTGGTTAAGCGTGTAGTTGGCGATGTAGCCGAAGCCGTTGTCCCAGGTGTGCTGCGTGTAGAACTCGATGCCCTTGGACGTACCCGAGCGGCCATTGGCATTGGTGCTGTACTGCATGAAGTTCGTCGGCGTACCGTTAACGTCGACATTGATGTTGTTGACCGTGACCGGTACGACGAAGTTCTTCACCTTCTTCTGGAACAGATCGATGCCAACCACCGAATGCGGTGCGTAGTACCACTCGGTGGCGAGGTCGAACTGGGTCGCCGTGAACGGTTTCAGGTCCGCATTAGCGCCGCTACCGTACCATCCCGGGAGTGGTGCGCCGAACTGCTTGCGGTCGTCGTAGTAGGCCTGGGTGTTGTTGGTCAGGCTGCCCAGCTGAGCCAGATCCGTATAGTTGGCGCGCGCCAATGCCTGCGAACCTGCGGCGCGGACCACGACGTCGTCCAGGACGTTCCATGCGATATTGAAACTCGGCAACGCTTTGTTGTAGCGCTTGCGCGTGGAGCTGTTCTCGAAGGTCTGCACGACTGCCACTTCGCGCGGCTGGTACTGGAAGTCACCCGGTGCGCAGGCACCGCCGGCAATGTTCTGGCCGGTCGTCGGGCAGATCAGGATGTTGCCGCCCCCATCGTGGTAGTACACCGCGTTGTTGGTTGTGATCTCGTTGGCAACCGTCAGGTCCTGACCCGTGCTGACAAAGCGCAGGCCCACGTTACCGCGGACGGTGCCGGTGTCGAAGTTCGCCTGCACGTAGGCCGCCGCGATCTTCTCCTGAATCGACGACTTGTCATCGGGGTGGTTGTACAGCACCCGGTCGTAGGTCTGGTTGAGATAGTTGTAGTACGCCGGGTAATTGATCGCCGGGAAGGTGCTGTCGCTGTAGGCTTCATTGGTCCCGTCGAGCGAGTTCGCCTGGAGGAATCCCGCAGGCAACTGGCCAGCGTTCGGATCGCAGGTCTGAAACTGCAGCGTCGTACCCTTGCAGTACCAGCGCTGCTCGTTGTTCGTCTGCTCGGCGTGATTGTCGCGGTACTTGAAGCCGAACTGCAGCGACTGGAACCAGCTGGAATCGAAAGCCCAGGTGAGATCGGCCTGGGCGAAATTCTGCGAGTTGCTGGTGTTGACCATGTTGGAACCGGTCGAGCCCAGATCCACCTGCCCTGCACCGGCCAACATGTTTTGCAGCACATCCGGCGAGGCAGTGAGGGTCGGCTTGCCGCCGAGCGTCCACGCCGCACCGTTGCTGCCGTCCACCCACTGGCCGTTGACAAAGTTGCGCGGTTTGGCGGCCATGCTCAACTGGACCGAGGGGCCGCCCGTCGCCCACGTGCGGCCGACGTTGAACGAGCCGCTGAGGCTACCTCCGTTGTCCCACTCGCCTTCCAGGTTGAGGGTCTGCGAGGTGGCCTTTTCGACGTTGTAGCTGCCGTTCAGCCACGGAATCTCGGTGGAGCAGGTATCGACGGCCTGACGCGGCTTGCCGGTGACCGGGTTGGTCAGCGAATTACAACCGACGCCATTGGGCGGGAGAACGTAATTCGCGCCGGTGACGATGGTATGCGACGGATCGAAGGTCAGGCCGTTGGGCGCGAGCAACCTGCCCTGCTGGTCGGCATAGTTGCTGTTGCTCGGCAGGCCCCACTCGGGCACTTCCAGTGTGTTGGTGATCTGGGTCTGCTGGCGCTGGAAGCGGAAGTAGTTACCGGTCAGCAACAGGTGGTCGCTGGGCTTGAACTGCATGGTCGCCTGGGCGCCCTTGGTCTTCAGGTCCAGCTCGTTACGACTCGTGGAAAACTGTTGCGGCATCCAGTAGCCCGAATCGACGTTGCCGGCCTGGTCGACGACACCGCCGCCGGACCACAGGTCGAGATTGGGCGCCACGTCGGGACCGTACGGCCGGCCATGCACATCCGTCGGTGGCGCGGTACACGTGGCCTGGCTCGTACAGTCGTTGCTCCACCAGTGCCAGCTGTCCGCCTTGGCTGTGTAATCGATATCGCGGCGCTTCTGGTACGAACCGGCGACGAGGAAGCCGAACGTCTCGTCCTTGTTCTTCCACGACCACAGGGCCGAGGTCTGCGGCGTGATCTTGCCGCTGTTATCGGAGCCCGCGCCATTGAGGGACACGAAGCCGTCGTTCGCCTTCATTTCCAGCGGACGGCGCGTGTGCAGGTCGACGTTACCGCCGATGCCGCCTTCGTCCAGGCGTGCCTCGAGGCTCTTGTAGAGCTTGATCTCGGAGAACATGTTCGCCGGCATCAGGGTGTAGTTGAACGAGCGCGTCAGGCCGGCCGAGGTATCGGCCGAGGCGACGTAGTTACCGTTCAATTCCGTCAGCGTCAGCTCGGGCGCCAGGCCACGAATGCTGACCGTCTTGCCTTCGCCGGATTCGCGACTGATGACCACACCGGGCACGTGCGCCAATGCGTCGGCGATGTTCTTGGCGGGGAACTGCGCGATGTTCTGCGCGTTGATGACTTCGACGATGGAGTTCGCGTCGCGCTTGTCCAGGACGTTCTGGTCGATCGACTGGCGATAGCTGGTGACGACGACGGTATCCAGGTTTGTCGGACCGGCAGCGGTGTCGTTGCTCTGCTTATCTGTCTTCTTGTCCTTGTCGTTCTTCTTTACCGTCGCATCGGGAGTCGTTTGTGCCGGTGCGGACACCGTCGTTGCGGCAGGCGCGGCGGTCTGCGCGAAAGCGGTCGTCGGGACCCCCAGATAGCCGACGAGCGACAAGGTGGCCGTGGCTAGCGCGGCGCAAAGCGGCTTGCGCTTGAGCATGAGTGGCAGATAAGTCATTTTTTTTATTTCCCTCAGTGGTGTGCGCCTTGCTTGAATCGGCGCGATGGTCCCCCGTTACATCACTGCTGCAGATGCCCGTTCTATGGCGACATGCGCCCTCCCCAATGAATTCAATCGATCCAAATTTTTGGCTGTCAACGGGCATGAAAGCGTGCGCGTGGGACAACTCAAGGCGTGAATTGCGCTACGACGAAGACTGCTGCTCCGAACTCAGGACAGCGTTTCCCGTGTTGCGATCGTCTGGCGACGAGAGGCAACGCAGCGACAACGAGTGACAGGTCCCGCCTACTGACTGCTGGCGGGAGCTCGACGGAAACGATCCGGGCCGCGAGCGGCAGGCATCATGAATACAGCCACGCGCGCATCGCGCGGGCGTGAGCTCATCGACGTACAGGTGCTACTTGGTTTCATGTGGCGGCTTCCCCTTCCCCTAGACAGGCCTGGCAGGAAGCAGCAACGTCTCGGGTGGCGCATGATGCGCCCATCCCTCTGCCCTCCCCACCCCAGTCCAGGCCATCGCTTTCTTCGTATCTCGGCAAGATGCAAAGCGCGGTGACTTGGATCGATCTAAATCCCCTGGGGACAGATTAAGACGCTAAAGCGAAGCGGAGTCACGCTGCGCTGCAAAAATATGACGTTTGGCGGGTAATTGTGTGACGGGCTTCACCGAGACGGGATGCCAAAGGGCGACTTACGTGGACACGTCGGAAAGCGCGGCAACAACACGCGCGACCGGCCGGCCGGCCCTAGGTAGCCTGCGCGTAGCAGGCTACCTAGGGCCGAACCGCGTTTCTTCAGTTCAGGAGCGAATCTTCGTGCGCGCCTGTCTGGCTCTGATGCTCGGTGTACCGGTCCACAAGACCCAGTTCGCTAGCCAAGGTAGCGCTGTTACCTCGCGCTACAAGTTCGAGCAGGCCGGGCGATGCGTGGGTCGCTTCGAGCGCCCGCGCAAGCACTTCAGGTGAGGCACGACGCAAGTTGGCGTCGCGGCCGATGGCTTCGAGCAGTTCGACGGTGTCGCGCATGGTCTTCTCCTAGTGGTCATTGCTGAATCAGCTACTTTGAAGCAACCCGTCGACGCTCCCTCAGTTGAAGAGGGAATCCTCGTCGTCATGCGCCGTCTGGGTCTGGTGCTCGGTATATCTGTCGCTAAGTCCCAGCTCGCTCGTCAACGCGGTGTTGTCACCGAAGGTGACCCGTTCGAGCAAGGCGGGCGAGGCATTGACGGCCCTAAGCGTCCGCGCCAGCACCTCGGGCGAGGCACGACGCAAGGTGGCATCGCGGCCAATGGCTTCGAGCAATTCGACGGTGTCGCGCATGGTTTTCCCCTATGGATGGATGGATTGGCCGAACGATTATGCGGTGACTGCCGGCTCGACGCCCGAGCCGTGGATGGCATCGAGTGCATCGAGACGCGCTCGCATGATGGCGTTCGGCTTCAGTGCCTGGGCCGGCGGAATCACCAGCGTCTCGTGACCCGTGTATTCGGCGGAGGTGAAGTCGCGTAGCGCCACGCGCTGGATATGCGGGCCTTCGATCGGCAGCGTCGGCGCGCGATAGACGATGACCTCGTGGTCAGCCGGATAGTCCTGGCACAAACGCTCGGTCAGCAGTTCGCGGTACGCATCCGGCGTCCGGAACCGCCCCAGCGAACGATCGCCGACGACGCCGAGCTGCCAGAGAATCACGTGGCCAGTCGTATCGAGGTTGCGCTCGAAAAACAGCAACTGGCTGGCTTCGAGATGCTGGCAGCCGAAGCGGGCCGGGTCGATGCCGAGATCGGCGTACAGGCAGTCCTCGGCGGAAATGCCGGGCTCCATGTACGCCTCGTAGCCTTCGGCACGAGCGACCTCGATCACCTTGTGCGGCGACCAGGCAAATATCCCGGGGTGGCCGTAGAAGACCGCGCAGACGCGCTTGCCGGCACGTACCTCGGTCATCATGACCTCGACCCATTCGCGATAGGTCTTCATCCGGGACTTGCCCGGCTTGTAGTACGGCTGGAGGCTGCGGATGTTCGGATTCAAGCGCTCCAGCCACAGTTCGACGACATGATCCGACAGCGCGGCGAAGACGATATCCGCGGTCTCGATGTAGTTACGCGCGATGGGCGTCAGATGTGAGCCCAGGGTGATGCCCATGCCTACGGAGGTGATGCTGCCGCGGGGAGCGTCGGTCGATTCGGAATTGGGTGTGTTCATGGGGTCACAGTATGCAAAAGCGATGATGACAAACGAGGGCATGCCGATGGCGGTCCGAGGACCGGCGACGACCCCTCGTCAAGATGCGACGCAGTTCACATTTACGACCGGCGGCCACCCTGCTCTGACAGGGAGCCTTTCCAGAGATCTGCGCGTGTCAGGTCGTTCCGGGTCATGCCGAGGGTTCCTTAGTTCAGGAACAGGTCCGCTTCGTGGGCGCCTGTCTGGCTCATGTGCTCGACATACCTGTCGACCAGACCGAGTTCGTTCTTCAGGCCGGTGCTGTCGCCGTTGGCGACCAGTTCAAGCAGGCCGGGCGAGGCATGCGTCGCCTCGAGTACCCGGGCAAGAACCTCGGGCGAGGCACGACGCAGGTTGGCATCACGGCCAATGGCTTCTAGCAAATCGACGGTGTCGCGCATCATCTTCCCCTGATTAGTAAACGCCACGAGATCATAGGCTCCGCCGGGTCCGTGTCAACTGACGAGCGGCGGCCGCAATCGCAGCGCCTGCAAGGCAATAGGCTCGCAAGAAATAGCGACGCACATCCTGGATCTCCGGCCTGAATCCCCAGCGATGCTGAAACGGGATAAGTGATAGCCGGAACCGACGGCTACCGGCTCTGATGGGGCGGGAGGATATTTGTTTCGTCGGACGGGCCCCCGTCCAGCGAATCTCTGTCAGGAATACCATCATGTCCAAGAAAGTACTGATCACGGGTGCCACCGGCGACACCGGCCGCGCCGCGGTCCGCGAAGCCCTGGCCCTTGGCCTGGAAGTCCGCGCCATGGTCCGTCGCCACGACGACCGCTCTGCCGCCCTGAGCGCCCTCGGCGCCGAGGTGGTCCTGGGCGATCTGCAGGAAGTGAACACGCTGCGCGACGCCATGCAGGGCGTCGAGTCGGCTTACTTCGTATACCCGGTGGCCCCGGGGCTGCTTTCCGCCACGGTGAACTTCGCCCAGGCCGCGAAAGAGACCGGCCTGAAGACGATCATCAATCTTTCGCAGCGCTCGGCCGACCGCGAGTCCAGCAGCAACTCCTGCCGCGATACCTACATTTCCGAAGAAGTCTTCAACTGGTCTGGCGTGCCGGTGGTCCACCTGCGCCCCACCTACTTCCTCGAATGGCTGCTTTACCCCTGGCAGCTGCCGTACCTGCAGCAGGGCATCCTGCGCATGCCGGTCGGCAAGGGCCGTCATTCGCCGATTGCCGCCGATGACCAGGGCCGCGCCATTGCCGCCCTGCTGAAGAATGCGGACGGTTACGTCGGAAAGATCGTGCCGCTCTCCGGTCCGGTCGAGATGGACCATGAGCAGATGGCTGCCGAACTGACCGAAGCCCTCGGCCGTCCGATCGTCTTCCAGGATCTCCCGGTGCAGGAATACGCCGAGTCGATCGCCGCGATGGGTGTACCCGAGTACATCGTCCAGCACCTCAGCGGCGCCATGGTCGACTACCAGCACGGCCACATGGCCGGTGCCGACAACAACGTGGAACAGATCACCGGCCGCCGCTCGATGACCGTGGGTGAGTTCGCCCGCCTCCACGCCGACCAGATCAACGGCAACTGATTCCCTTCACTCCTTCGAGGTCGTTATGGACGTCATCACCCAGTTCGTACAGCGCAACGCCGAGTTCGCCGAGCACGGTTTCCATCAGGAGCTGAAGATCATCCCTTCGCTCAAGACCCTGATCATCGGGTGCGTGGATCCCCGCGTCGATCCCATGGATATCCTGAAACTGCAACCGGGCGAAGCAGCGATCATCCGCAACGTCGGCGGCCGCGTGAACCCTTCCTTGTTCGAAACCCTGAAGATCCTCAGCACCGTGTCCAAGGCGGGCGGCGTGGAAGTCGGCAAGGACTGGAACCTGGTCGTTCTCCAACACACGCAGTGCGGTATCAACGGTTGCTACCACAACGCGCCGGAACTGCTCGCACCGTATATGGGCGTGCCGCTGGAACAGCTCGATACCAAGGCCATCACCGACCCGTACAAGGCGGTCGCGATCGACGTCGAAGCCCTCCGCGCCCATCCGGTCGTGGGCAAGAACTTCACCATCTCCGGCCTGTTGTACGACGTAGCGACCGGGCTCATCGAGACGGTCGTGCCACCGGCGGCGTGACTCGAGGCGAGGGACGCGCGCGTGGCGTCAGAGGACAACGCGCGTTCCAATCCTTCAATCGATGAGCGGAACGGCTCCCTAACCTAGGCGTACCGCGGGCATCGGCCCGTCATGCGCTCAGGAACCACCCCATGCATCGCACACGCAAGCTCATCACCGCCCTGTCACTCGCCGTGGCAACCGGTTCCTCCTTCGCCGCACCGACGGCTGCCCCGGCGCAGGACGTCACCGTGGTCCTCGTCCACGGCGCGTGGGCCGACGGTTCCAGCTGGAACAAGGTCATTCCCCTGCTTCAGGCCAAGGGCATCAAGGTGCTCGTGGTGCAGAACCCGCTGACCTCATTGGCAGATGACGTTGCCGCTACCCAGCGCACGATGGCATCGGCCAGCGGCAAGGTCATCCTCGTCGGCCACAGTTGGGCAGGCACCGTGATCACCGAAGCGGGTAACGACGCCCGTGTCGCAGGCCTGGTCTACGTGGCGGCCTTTGCCAACAAGGACGGCCAGTCGGCCGGCGAACTGGTTGGCGCGTATCCCAAGACGCCTGCGCTCTCGACGATCCGCGACGATGGTCATGGCTTTCTCTACCAGACCGCCGAAGGCGTGCGTGACAACTTCGCGCCGGATATCCCGAAGGCCGACGCCGCCACGCTCGCCGTCACCCAGGGCGCGCTGGCCCAGTCCACCTTCAGTGACAAGGTGACCGTCGCTGCCTGGAAGACGAAGCCGTCGTGGTACGTCGTCTCGGCCAACGACCGCGTGATCAATCCGCAGCTGGAGCGCGATGTAGCCAAGGCGATGAACGCCAAGACCACCGTTCTTCCGTCCAGCCATGTATCGCTGCTATCACATCCGCGAGAAGTGGCGGCCGTGATCGAGGATGCGGTGAAGAGCGTCAGCAGCGCCCACTAATCGGCGACGCCCCGCCGGGCAAGGCCAGGCGGGGCGCTTATTCGTTTACGCCGCTTCTCTCGTCGAACCGTAACAGGCGCCCTGCACTCGCCAGCACGCCGAAGGCAGCGCAGTTCTGGAGGACCGCCGCCGTCAACGCGCCACCGCTGCCACCGCCACCGACCAGCGCGAGCGTGATGAGTACGACCGTCCAACCAGCGCTCAGGGCGAGATTGAGCTGAAGGGTGCGGCGCGCACGACGGCCGAGGCGGACACACGTCGCCACACGAGCGAAATCGTGCCCCGTGAGTACGATGTCCGCCGAGGCCATGGCGATGTCGCTGCCCTGCCCGCCCATGGCGATGCCTACCGCACCCGCCCTCAACGCCAATGCGTCGTTGATGCCGTCGCCAACGACGATCGGTCGCCCGCCGCTGTCGACCAGTTGACGAACAAAGGCCAGCTTGTCGTGCGGCAGGGCGCCGGCAACGACCTCATCGATGCCGACCAGACGCGCAATGCGATCGGCTTCACTGGCCCGGTCGCCCGTGAGCAATGTCTGCCGGCCAAGGCCGAGGTCGCGCAGGGCATCGAGCGTCGCCGCGACACCGGCTCGAAGTTCGTCGGCAAGCAGGATCCAGCCGAGAAACCGCGTCCCTTCGGAGACGCCCGCCACGGGGCCGGCATGCGAGGGCGCGGGATCGCATGTGATGCCGTGCGCGGTGAACAAGGCTTCGCGGCCTAGCAGCACCTGGCCTTGCGGGGCCATCGCCACCATGCCGAAGCCGGCTTGCTCGTGCACCTCGGCGAGAACGACATCGTCGTCGCCGGAAAGGTGTGCCAGGGCGCGTCCTACGGGATGACTGCTCACGCGGCCCAGTGCACGGGCGAGCGCGCGGAGATGGTCGGACGACACGCCGGGCTCGCACCTGACGTCGACCACGCGAAGCTGGCCGGTCGTGACGGTGCCTGTCTTGTCGAGCACCACGGCGTCCGCATCGGCGAGACGTTCGAGGAAGACACTGCTCTTGAGCAGGATGCCGTGACGCGCGGCGACGCTGACTGCCGCCAACGCCGTGGACGGCGCGGCAAGCACCATGGCGGAGGGACAGGCAGCAACCAGCAGCGCGAGAACCGCGGCCGAGTTCAGCGTGGTGAACCAGACCATCGCGGCGAGCAGGATGACCAGGATCAGGTACTTGCCCGCGTAGCGTTCCAAGAGGCGGGTCACCGCCGGCTTGCTACGCTCAGCCTCCTGCATCAGGGCCACGACCCTGCCCAGTGCGCTATCGCCACCGACACGCGTGACACGGACGCGGAGCACCCCGTTCAGACTCACCGAGCCACCCAGCACGGTCTGCCCGAGCGTCGCCTCCATGGGCAATGACTCACCGGTCAACGACGCGGTATCCAGGCTCGCCACGCCATCGACGACGACCCCATCCGCCGGCACCTTGTCGCCGGCACGCACTTCGACGGTATCGCCCGGCCGAAGCGCCGCGACATCGATCGACGTCACCACCCCTTCGGCGTCGATGCGTCGGGCGACGGCCGTGGTGAGATTCGACAACGCCTCCACCGCCTCGCGCGACCCCAGCAAGGAGCGATCCTCGAGCACGCGGCCGATCATCATCACCACCGGCAACAGCGTCGCCGTGACGAAGTCCGCCGAAACCCAGCACGCGATCACCGCCAGGGCGACGAGTTGATCGACGACACCATGGAGATCCGGCTGGCGGAGACTACGAAAGGCGGCGGCCATGACCGGGCCGCCCATCAGGACCGCGGCGAGTGCCGTGAGCAGTTGCCGCTCGACGGTCAGCGTGTCCGCCGCGATACCGAGCAGCCACGCCAGCCCGAGCAAGCCCAGCGACCAGAGGACCAGCACGATGCGCAGCCGCCAGTGGCGACGCTCGCGCCGGGTCAGCAGGGCAGCCGGTACGGGTGGCGCGTTGACTGCCGCGTTCACTGGCCTACCCCCGGCACGAGGACCCGGCCGCCGACACCTGCGGGAACGGTATCCACGCGCTCGGCGACATCGAAGAGCGACTTGATGCGCTCCCGATACACCTGATCGAGCACCATCGCATGACTCATGGTCGTGTCCTTGCCGAGCGCGAGCACGAGGGCTGAATTGCTCTTGGCTGCGCTCACGGTTTCCTGCGCCCTGGCGCGTGCTTCGTCGAGCGTCTGCTCACGCATTTGTTCGGCCGACTGCCGACGGATTTCCGCCGTGGTACGCGCCTGCGCGAGCGCACGCTCGACCTGTTGCGACACCTGGAGCACGTTATCGAACGACGCCTTGGCCCCGGCAGGGATGCTGGCGACGACATCGGTGCGGGCCACCCGGATGCCGAGGCCCTCGCGCGTCGAGCCCATGGCATCGAGGCGCTGGTTGATCAGAGCCACCAGGTCCGTACGAAAGCGTTCCCGGCGCGCCGCATAGGAAGGATCGTTGGCCCGCTCCGGACGCGCGACGAGGATGGAATCCATGTCCCGGCTGGCGCACACGCTGACTGCCGCGGCAACGACCGCCCTGCGAAGCGCCGGCTCGACGTGGTCGGCGGAAATGACGTACGCGGTCGCATCGGTGATCTGGTAGAACACGGTGACGCGCAGATGCACGATGCCGCCATCGCCGGTGAGGAAGAACCAGGTGTTCTCGCGCGCCTCGTCGTTGACGATGTAGCCGGTGGACAACTCATCGCCCGGCGGCGGTAACGATCCACCGATTTCCAGGGCCTCGGGCGAGAACTGTACCTGCCGCCCTGGGGATGGCAGGACGATGATGCGATCGATCGGCGTCGGCCAACTCACCAGCAGGCCGGGCCCGCTTTCACGGATGACCTGACCGAAGCGGGTGACGACCGCCTGGCTGTCCGGTGCTACACGCGACACGCCGGTCACCGCCCAGGCCAGGGCAAGCAAACCGACCAGGCCGAAGAGCAGCCGAAACGACCACTTGAGCGCATCGCCAAGGAGGGACACCGCTGGCACAGCACTCATGGCCGGGATTTCGCCGGAGCGGCGCTGTGCGGCACCGGTCCATCGACCAGCAGACGGAACGGCGCGGCATCCGTGCGCAGGACGAGGCGCGTGCTCGGCGTGATCGTCGCATCGAGCGTGTCGAACGAACGCAGCAGCGTGTACAACGCCGGATCGGAGGCGTAGGCCTGCTGGTACACCGAGGCCGACTGCACCTGGGCATCCGCTTCGATCGACGACGCCTCCGCCTTGGCCCCGGCGATGGCGATGCGTGCGTCGCGCTCGGCTTCGGAGACGACCTGCGCGGCCTCCCGCTGCCCTTCCGCCGAGCGCTGGGCGGACGCCGTGTCGCGCTCCGCCTTCATGCGCTCGATGGTTGCCTGCAGCGCTTCCGTCGACAACGTCAGGCGCTCGATACCCGCCTGCTCGACGTCCACGCCGTAAACGGTTCGCGCCTGCTGGCCGACCAGGGTCTTCAGGCGTGCCTCGAAGTCGGCCAGGCGGACCTTGGCAGGATCCGTGTTCACCAGCTGGGCGAGATCGAAGCTGCTCGCCGTGATCTCCAGCGAGGAAGCCATCAGGCTCCGGAGCTGTGACGCGGCGACGTCCGGCTGGTTCTGCACGGCGCGCAGGTAGCGCTCGACGGCGTCGGGATCGTGAGGAACACGCCAGACCACATAAGCCTGCACCAGCACACGAAGGCCGTCACGGGTGCCGACGTCCTGCAGGCCGCTGGACGTCGTGCGAAGGCGCAAGTCGATATCCGTCGTCGCTTCGATCGGCGCTGGCCACTTCAGTGCGCCGCCTGCATCGACCAGCACGCGCACCGGTTTTCCCAGCCGGGTGATGACGACACCCTGCCCCGGACTCACCACGACGAAGGACGCTGCCGCGACGGCGAGAACGACGATAACGCTGGCGACGATCCAGCGGGACACGTGTCGCAGGTGGGATACCGGCGGCGAATCGTGCGGCACGGTGGCGGGGTCGGCGTAATCGGCAGGCGTGTTCAAAGTGTTCCCCCTGTGGATCCTGCGAAGGGTCGCAAGTCCAGCGTGGTCTGGGTGCCGTCGATGCGATGATCGACGACGGTAAGGTGGGCCTTGCCAAGGTCGTTGCGAAGATGAGTGAGCCAGCTTTCGAAGACGAAGACGTCGTGTCCGGCGGCGAGGCTTCGCGTATCGGCTTCGAAGGTCGTCCTCGTCGCGGTGGCGGACGCCAGTTGCTCCGCGGCGCTGGCTTTGGCGAGATTCACCGTGCGCAACGCGTCCTGGCTGGCAGAGCCGCGTAGCGCATAGGCTCGCGCGCGACTGTCGAAACGCATGGCGTCCGCCCGAATCTCCGAAGCCTGGACGTTGTGGTACGCCATCGCCGCGCCGGGTGGCGGATGAATCGCTTCCACGACGACGCCGACAATGGCGATACCGGCGTGGAATGCGCTGACATTGGCCTGGAGGTCGCGCCTGAAGCGCTCGACGAACACGCTGCGGTTTTCACCGAGCAGCTGGTCGAGCGTCGATGTCGCGAAGTGCGAGACGAGAAGCCGGCCCGCGGCCACGCGTATCAGTCCCGCCGCATCGGAGCTGCCGTAGACCGACTCGAGCACGCCGTCGTGGTTGTCGGGCACGCGGAACATCACACGCAGGTCGACGTTGACGATCTGGAAGCCCTCGCGCCCTCCCGTGCTGCTCGCGATGAGGTAGCTCGCTTCGCCGGGATGACTCGCATCCCATAGTCGATCCGCGGGCGGTGCGGGAATGGCTTCGGCATCCATGCCAGCGTCGACGTCCGCGCGTCCTGCACTGGCCAGCTCGGCCAGCAAGCGTCCGCCCGGCCTCGCCGAGAAGACGATAGGCATCTGGTGCACGGCCCCGAATTCGACCGTACGCGTGCGTGCAAAAGGCCACGGCGCGTGGAGATGCAGACCCGGACCGACGAGCCCGACCGGACGTCCCATGTGTTCGACCACCGCCCGCTCATCGACGCCGAGTACCGTCACGCCGGTAGCCAGCCAGGCAAAGACGGCTAGCGCGGCGGTGACGGGCAAGACGGCGCGAAGTGCGTAGGCGAGCACCCAGCTCTGCGACAGATCGATGCCATACGCCTGCCGCAACCACGCGCTCCCGCGCGAGACACGTGGCCATTGCAGGCGCAGCAGGCTCGCCGTCCAGGTCAGCGCCGCCGAGGTTCGCTCGGCAAAGGGACGCTTCGGCGTGAACAGCAACGCGCTTGCGCGAATCATGGCCTCGGCGGCGGCGAGCGATACCAGGACCAGTGGCACCAGCGCGAACCACTCCGCCCAGATGTAGCCGAGCGAGGCAAAGAGGGTCGCTGCGCCAAGGACGAGACTCGACACGAGGGGGATCCGCAGCACCGTCTCCACGGCCGGACCGGACCCCGTCGCACGGGCGACGAGGAGGCGCTGGAGAATCAGCAGCGGCATGCCGGCCACCAGGAGGATCGCCGCCGAATAGGTGGCCGGTGCACCCATGGCCTGACCCACCGCCTTGAAGTGCACGATCGCGACGGCGAGGCAGAGGCCGCCGCCGCCGAACGCGATCAATCCAGGGAGCCAGTCGCCCACCCAGTCGATGGTATCGAAGCGACGACGTGCCTCGCGCGCGGCCAGCACGCCGCGCCGAAGCACGATGTTGGCGGGCAGCCGTCGATACACCATCGCGCGGAACGGTCCGACCCATGCGGTGGGGCGACCGCGCACCTGTGCAGTCACGCCTTCGCTGAACAGGCCGGTGGCCGCGAACAGGAGCGTGAGTCCCAGCACGCGCACCGGCACACTGGCCGCCGCAAGGCAGGCGATAGCGCCAATGAGCAGTACAGAACCCAGCGCGTGGAGTGCCCAGGCCGGCGGAGGACGTTTGATGCTCATCCCTGCTCCATACGCGCAGCCAGCCACATGACGAAGAAGCCCGCCCCCATGCCAATGGCGGGAGCGGCCCGCTGGTTGGGTGCCAACCGGGCCCAGACCCCGGGCAGGATGTCCGCGAGCGCGACGTAGAGCACCGTGCCCGATGCCGCAGCCAGCGCCAGCCCGAGGCCGACCGGCGTCAGCGGCACGAGTTGCATGATCAGGGCACCGAAGGGCACTCCCAGGGCCATCGCCAGCGAAAGCACGAAGGCGCGCCGCGGTGGGTAACCGCCAGCGACCAGCACACTGGCGCTACTGAGTTCACGCGGCACTTCATGCAGGGCGATCGCCAGCATGACGGCGATGCCCGTGGCTTCGCCGCCGATGAATGCCGCCGCGACGATGACGCCGTCGACGACGTGGTGAACGAAGTCGCCCGCCAGGTTCATGCGGGCGAAAGGCGTACGCTGCGCGCCCTCCTCCGTCGTCGCGCCGGGTGTCCAACGAATCCAGCATTCGACCGCGACCAGTACCAGTGCGCCGGCCGCGAGCGCCACCATGACGCGCTCGAACGGTTGCCCGGTTTCCACGGCTTCCGGCAGGACATGCAGCAGCGCGTCACCGATGAGCAGCCCGACCGCCAGCGACTGCAACCAGACCAGCCAGGACGACAACATCCCGCCGGGAAGCCAGACGACAAGGCGCGACACAAGCGATATGGCGGCAAGGAAGCAGGCGGCCAACACCACTTCGTCGAAGTTCTTGTACGGGATCAAGGCAGGTGTCCTGAGGTTGAGCGGAGTGCGAAAGGAGTCACTGGCACGTCGAAGGAAGTCGCGTCACGACGTCATGAATCTGTTGGGCGGCGGCATCGGCCGAGCCGCCACATAGCGCGGCGATGTGGCGGCGCGCTTCGGCGCGAAGGGCGGTGCACTGCCATGCGCGTGGAGCATCGAGCGGCAGGACCGCGTAAGCGACGCCATTGCACGAATCGCTGGCGCGCTCGGCGAGCGTGCGACCCGCGAACGCCACCGGTGCGGTGGACAGATCCGGCTCGAAGTAGCTGTCGGGAAACGAGGCGGCATAGGCCTGGATCGTCACGCGTTGGCGAAAGGGTCCGATCGACAGATCGAAGGGCCCGTTACAGGGGACGCGGGCGGCCAGCTCGCGGATACCGACAAGCAAGGCCGCGCGGCTGCCGGTACGCGGACCCAGCACACTGGTCAGTCCCGCCAGCACGGGCAGTCGGGCACGTGCCGCCATCGCACCGAACTCGTGGGCGTGCGTTGGCGCGCAGCGCCCATACGCTGCCGCCACGGTGAGGAAGACCACGTCATAGGCCGCTTCCGGCGTGGCGACCAGCGAGGGACCGATCGCCGTTAGCGCGTCACCCGCGTCGACACGTGGCGCCAGGACAGCCGTCGTTCCAGGGGTCGATGTCACCGGGCGCGGGACGTCGACCACCGTGGCCGCGTGGTCGGTGCCATTCGTTGTCCTTCTCGCGACGAGCACGAGCACGAAGGCGGTCGACATGCCTGCAACGACGAGCAGCCACCGGGGATGGGTCAGCAAGGCACGCACCGAGAATCAGCGCTCCGCCAGCGACCACGAGGGGAACGGATCGGACAGCCGCTGCCATGCCTCCGGTCCATGGATGAACTCGTCGTCACGCAATACGCAGGCATCGAGCGCCTTGCGGATATCCGCTTCCGGCATGTCGACGCCGATGAGCACGAGCTCCTGGCGACGGTCGCCGAACCTCGGATGCCAGATGTCGAGCAAGGCGCGGCGCTCACCTTCGCGGGGTAGCTCGTTCGCATCCGGTGCGGCGACGCCCAGGTCCGCCAGGGCGAAGGGCTTCTTCAGCCCCTCGTTCACGCGGTGACGGCTGGCCCACCAATGGCCGCCCGCCAGGGACTCCGTGGCGCCGCCGGCGATGGCGAGGCTGCCGACCCAGTCCATCCGGCTGGCAAGCCAGAAATAGCCCTTCGCGCGCAGCACGCCGGGAATACCTGCGTTGAGGATGTCCATGAAGCGCCCGGGATGAAACGGCCGCGTGTTCCGGTAGACAAAGCTGGTGATGCCGTACGCCTCGGTCTCCGGCGTATGTTCGCCCATCAGTTCCTTCACCCAGCCCGGCGCTCGCTGGGCACGCTCGTAGTCGAAGCGCCCCGTCGCCAGGATCGATGCAAGGTCGACCTCGCCATGTTCGGCGTCGACCAGGTGCGCGTCCCGATTGAGGGCGCGGAGCACACGCCTCACTTCGTGCCTTGCGTCATCGTCGAGCTGGTCGCATTTGTTGACGACGATGACGTCCGCAAACTCGACCTGTTCGGTCAACAACGTCACCAGCGAGCGTTCGTCGCCCTCGCCGGCGACTTCACCGAGTTGCTCGAGACTGTCGCTCGAGCAGAAATCCCGGAGGAAGCTACGGCCGTCGACGACCGTCACCATGGTGTCCAGCCGTGCGACATCGGCGAGGGAAAAGCCGGCTTCGTCGCGCACGTGGAACGTCGCTGCCACCGGCAACGGCTCGGAAATGCCGGTCGATTCGATGAGCAGGTAGTCGAACCGGTCCTCTGCCGCGAGACGACGCACCTCCTGCATCAGATCGTCGCGCAGCGTGCAGCAGATGCAGCCATTGGAGAACTCGACGAGCTTCTCCTCCGTACGGCTGAGTTCCGCGCCGCCGTTCCGCACCAAGCCGGCATCGATGTTGACTTCGCTCATATCGTTGACGATCACGGCAACGCGAAGGCCCTGGCGGTTACGCAGGACATGATTGAGCAGGGTGGTCTTTCCGGCGCCGAGAAAGCCGGAAAGCACGGTGACCGGCAGCGCGGCGGTTCTCACGGATGCGATGGTATTCATGCGGTTTTCCTGCGGTAGTACGGTCTTATTCGAACGCACGGCGGAGGCGGTCGTCGTCGGTGTTGCTATAGGGTTCCAACGTGCCGTTGTCCACGGCATAGGCCGATGCAGCCAGCGCGTTCTCGGTGACCTGGATGTGCATCACGCCCTTGAGCGTCAAAGGGTCGTACAGGCTTGGCGTGGGAATCCCGTGGGACAGCCGCACATGCACGAGCATGTTCGGCGGCGGCGGAGGGACATGGATGCACGCGCCGTAGAACGGCACGAAGAAGAACTCCACCATATTCCCCTCGCTATCGGATTCGAGCGGAACGACATAGCCCGACAATCGAACTTTTGCGCCATTGAGCGCATCGACCGTATGCAGCGTGCCGATCTGCTTCATGCGCTGGTTGCCGACATGCAGCACCGGGGGCGCATTCTCGAGCGTCTTGAAATCCTCGGGGGGCACCATCCGCGTCCAGTCCAGATCGGCAAAGCCGTTCGCATCGGGAGGGCCAAGGAGATCCGCGTTTGCTGGGGCTGCGGCTTTCGACACGCCGTGCGCCGCCGCGTAGGCATTGGCCGCGGCTATACCCGCCGCACCAGCAGCCGCTCGCTGTGCACGACCCGTATCGGCTTCAGCCTGTGCCTGGGCGAGCGCACTCGTAGCGGCCGGCGCCGGCCCGTCCGCGACGTTTCCGCCGGACGACCCGGAGCATCCGGCCAACATCGCTGCCAACAGCACGGCCGGCAACACCGCCGCGTGAGTCCATCCGCTCACGACGCCGCGCTTCACAGACGCACCTGCAAGCCGTCGACGAGCGAGCGTCGGTAGGCGATCGCGCCGGGAATCGCACCGGCGAACACACCGAGGACAATGACAGCACCGAGTAACCACCACTCGGTGGCCGACGGCGCCAGCTCCAGGACGAGGCCCGCATTGGCCAACAGGTAGTCGTGCCCGATCGCGACGACACCGAATAAAAGCAGGCAGCCAAGGATCGCGCCAAACGTCGTCAGCAGGGTGCTTTCGATCACCAGAAGCGCGAACACCGTGCGCGCCGAGGCGCCGACCGCCCTGAGAATGGCCATCTCGCGGCGGCGCTCATTCAACATCGCCAGAAGCGCGGTGAGCATGCCCGACATGCCGACCAGCACGACCATCACGCTGACGGCCCGAAGCGCATTCTCCGCGGTGCCGATCAAATGCCAGAGTTCACCGAGGGCGACGCCAGGCAGTACGGCAAGCAAGGCTTCGTCGGGATACTCGTTGATCGCCCGCTGCACCGCGAACGACGAAAGGCGTGACTTCAGACCGACCAGGCAAGCGGTAATCGCCTTCGGCGTCAGGTCCATATGGCGGGCGGCCTCGGCGCTCGCTTCCATGCCTGGCAGGCGGATGCCGCCGCGCCAGTCGACATGGATCGCTTCGATCGCCTCGAGGCTCACTGCGATCGTAGCGTCGACCGGGGTGCCCGTCGGCGCAAGAATGCCCTTGATGCGAAACGGCTTGTCCGCGTGGAGCGTGCTCGCGGGACCGCCAAGACCATGGGCGAGCACGATGCTGTCTCCCACCGAGTAATGCAGCTGGCGGGCGACCTCCGCACCGATCACCGCGTCATAGAGATCGGAGAATTCGGCACCACGGGTAAACGCCAAGGCCTGCTTCGCTCCGTAGTGATAGTGGGTGAAGAAGTCCGTCGTGGTGCCGACGACGCGAAAGCCGCGGTGCGAATCGCCCAGGGACAGCGGCACGGCCCAGGCCACATCCGGCATCGATCGGATGTCCTCGTAGGTCTTCCAGGTGATGTTGTTGGTCGCCTCGCCCACATGGAAGATGGCATACAGCAGGAGATTGACCGGACCGGAGCGAGCGCCGACGACAAGATCGGTACCCGACACGGTGCTGGAAAAGCCCCGACGGGCATCGACACGAACACGTTCCACGCCCAGGAGAAGAAAAACGCTGAGGGCAATGGTGACGACGGTCAGGAGTACACCTGTACGGCGCTGGCGAAGACTTTTCAGTGCAAGCGAAAGGAGGTTCACGGTCAGGCCACCATCTGCGAAGGCGGGCAGTCGCCGAGACTCACGGCGCGGTCGAAGTGACGGGCCAGGCTCATGTCGTGGCTGACGAAGACGACGCCCGTGCCATGCCGCGTGCACTCGGCGAGCAAAAGGCGAAGGAAGACGTCACGGTTGTTCGTGTCCAGTGCGGACGTAGGCTCGTCGGCGATGAGCAGGCCCGGGCCGCCGATGAGGGCGCGGGCGACCGCCACGCGCTGTTGCTGACCGACGCTGAGATTTCCCGTTCGCGATCGCTCCACGAGCTGGGCCATCAGGCCCAGCGCATCGAGAAGCCGGATCGCTTCGTCACGCCGCGCCGGGTACGTCGCGCCTGCGCGTGCTGCGCGTGTCGGGGACCACGCACAGCCCAGCAGGACATTCTCGACCGGGCTCAGGAACGGCAGCAGGTTGAACTGTTGAAAGACATAACCGAGATGTTCCGCACGAAAACGGTCGCGACGTTCGGCCGATAGCGTGGAGAACGGAACGCCCAATACGGTGACGTCACCGCGTGTGGCGTGCAGGACGCCCGACAGCAATCCGAGCAGGGTGCTCTTGCCACTGCCGCTGGGACCACAGAGAAACATGCGCTCGCCCGGGGCGACGGTGAAATCATCCATCGTCAACGTGATGTCCGAACCGGGCCAGCGAAATTGCAGCCCGCGGCACGACACCAGCGGAACGTCGGTGTAAGGAATCATGGGGAAAGCGTCACTCGCGTCATCGTGCGATCGAGGATCTGCTCAGTCGCGCCGTTGGCGCCGACGATGTCGACCACCACGCGTTGCAAGGCGGGAAACGCCTTGAAAAGACCGACGTCGAGCGAAGCGAGTTGCGCGGGATTCGCGCAGGTGAACTGGGACGTCACATCGAAGTCGCCGTGAGCGCCGGGTTTCGCGCTGGCATCGAACCCGTCGGCGACGACCTTGGCGGGAAGCGCCTTGCATCCCGCCGCGGCCACCGGCACGAGCCACGTACCGCCGCGGAGGGTTTCCGTGGCCTTCGCCAACGTGCTCGTCTGTTCGGCATTGGCGGGCGGATGCTCGAAGCCCACGGCATCGTGGCCGGGAATACTCAGCCCGACCGCCAGCGTCGGGCCATCCACCGATACCTGGAGCGTCGCCTGGCCATGGACATGGGGACCCAGATGCCGCTCTTCGGCCGCTGCGTGCCCCGTCGCCAGTGCCAGGACGAGGAAACACGACGTTCGTAATTTCATGAGTCGCCGATCCTGTGTATGTTATAACATAACGTACACGAGATACCTGGCGTTCCGCTAGCCCAACTTTCGGCATGGCTCAGCGACTAGGTAGGTCTCCCCCGCCGATAGCCTTGTAGATCGCTACCCGCTTCGTCGCCAGCTGCGCGTCGCTGTCGGCGCGATCACGCTGCGCGGCAAGCAGGGTTCGCTGCGCGTCGAGCGCGTCGATGAAGGCCGTTCGTCCGTTCCGGTAGCGCACATCGGCAAGCGACCAGGCATCGCGCGAAAGACGCTCGCGTTCGACGAGCTGCGCGTTGCGCTGGCGTTCGGCGGCGTAGGCGTTGAGCGCCGTGTCGACATCGGACCAGGCTTGCAAGACGCTCTTCTGCCAGGCCACGGCGGCCTCCTGCTGCTGGAGTTTGCGCAGGGTCACCACACTGCGGCGGCGGCCCATGTCGAAGATCGGCAGGTCCAGGCTCGGGCCCACCGACCAGTGACGACTACCCCAGTCACCGAAGTCTCCCGTGTGCAGCGCCTCGAAATCGAAGCTCGCGCCCAAGGTGATGCGGGGGTACAGATCGGCGATCGCCACACCCGTGTTCGCCGTGGCTTCGTGGAGCTGCGCTTCGGCCTGGCGGATATCCGGACGACGGCGTACGACATCGGAAGGAAGGCCCAACGCGAGACTCGGCAGTGGCGGCGTTGCGTCCGGATCACCGAGAGGTGCCAACCTCCCCTGCAGGCTTCCTGGCGTCTTTCCGACCAGCAGGGCGAGTTGATCGAGCGCATTCGCCTCCTGCGCCAGCAAGGCAGGCAAGCGGCCACGAAGGTCGGCCAGCAGCGCCTGCTGCTGCGTGGTGTCGACGTCGCTGGCCATGCCGCCGTCCGCCCTCGCCTTCATCAGCGTGAAGCGATCCTGGGCCGCATCGAGGTCGGCACGCGTCAAGGCGATCTGTCGTTGGGTGCCGCGCAACTCGAAGTACCGGCGCGCCACATCGGCAGCGACATCGAGCCTCGCGCCGTCGAACAACGCACCCGACGCCGACACTTGCGCGTCCGCCGCTTCCACCGACCGCCGCACGCGACCCCAGAAATCAGGCTCCCACGAGGCGTCGAAGCCGGCCTGGTAGATGTCATAGGGTTGGCTCAGAAGCTTGACCAGCGCATCGCGGCGGTCAGCCGGCGCAAGCACGTCGATGGTACGGCTCGTCGCGCCGTTCTCGCTCGGTCGCTGGCGTTGCGCGCTGGCGGTCAGGTCGACCTGTGGACCACCCTGCGCGGCCGCCGTCTGCCGTTGCGCGCGACTCTCGGCGAAGCGCAGCGCCGCGGTCTGCAGGTCGGGGTTGGCGGTCGCCGCATCCGCCTCCAGGGCGTCGAGCACGGGATCGCCGAACGATCTCCACCACTCGGCCGACGGTGCGACCGCAGCGCCTTGCGGTACGGCGTCGTGCAACGACGCGTCCCCTGCACGCAACGACGACCAGTCCGACGGCACGGCGGTCTCAGGCGACTTGAAGTCCGGCCCGACAGCGCAACCACCCAGCAGGACGGTCGTCGCCAGCGCGAGCACGGACAGGGAACGAGAAGACAGCTTACGCATGGAAGATACCGGAGTCAGACAAGTCGATGACGGAAGAGCCACGCCGAGAACGGCAGCGTGACGGCAGCGATGATGAGCAGGGGCACGATGTCCGCGATAACGGTGCCCAGCCCCACCCCTTCGAGGTACACCCGCTGTACCAGATGGATCGCGTAGCGCGCGGGATTGATCGTGGTGAGCCATTGCATCGCCGTGGGCATGTTGGCGATCGGCGTCGTCATGCCCGAGAGCAGAACCAGCGGCATCATCAGCACGAAGGTGTAAAGCATGGCTTGCTGCATGTTCACGGCCAGCGAGGAAATCGCCAGGCCGATACCGACGCAGGCCACGGTGAAGACCAGCAGGCCCGTGTACAACGTGACCAGCGATCCGGCCATCGGAATGTGGAACCAGAGCGTCGCGATCAGCAAGACCAGGGTCGACTGCACCAAACCGACAAAAATCGACGGCACGGATTTGCCGATCATGATCTCGGTGGGCGTGCACGGCGTCACCAGCAGCTGATCGAAGGTGCCCTGCTCCCGCTCACGCGCCACGGAGAGCGCGGTGAGCATCAGGGTTTGCAGCATGCTGAGCACGGCGATCATGGACGACATCATGAACCAGCGTGTCTCGAGGTTCGGGTTGTACCAGGCGCGTACGTCCATCGTCAGCGGCGCATCGGCGCCGCCATGACCTGTCCGCCAGTCCGTGTTGAAGCGGGACACGATGGCGCCCAGATAACCTGACGCGGTACCCGCGGTGGTCGAATTGCGAGCATCGAGGATCACCTGCACCGGCGTGTCTTCACCCGCGCTGAGCCGTTGCTCGAAACGCGGTGCGATATGCAGCACGAAAAGCACCTTGCCGGCGTCGACCACGCTGGCGATGTCCCGCTCGTTGTCCAGCGTCGCCACGCGCCGGAAAACCCCAGAACCTTCGACATTGGCGACCAGCTGCACGGCGGCGGGACCGTGGTCCTGGTCAAGCAAGGCATACGGAGCCTCCCGCAGGTCGAGGGTGGCGGCGTAGCCGAACATCAGCGATTGCAGGAGCGCCGGGACGAATAGCAGGACGCGGCTGGCCGGGTCCTTGAGGATGACCCTCAGCTCCTTGCTGCAAAGATTCGCCACGCGACGGATAAAGGCGAGCATGGCGTTCATTCGAGCAGCTTCCGGGTTTTCATTCGTGCCGCCGCCAGCACCACCACGGCGTAACCGATGAGGATGACGCAGTTCTTGAGGATCACCGGCCACAGGTTGCCGGCGAGGAACAGGCTCTTGAGCACCTCCATGTAATGCGTCGCGGGGAGGACCCGGCCGACCACTTGCACCGCCAGCGGCATGTTGCGCAGGTCGTAGATGAAGCCGGAAAGCATCAGCGCCGGCATGAAGCTCGTCACCAGGGCGAGCTGGCTGGCGGTGAACTGGTTCTTCGTCACCGCCGAGATCAGCAGGCCGATGCCAAGCGCCACGAACAGGTAGAACACCGACACCAGCAGGATCAGCCAGAGCGAGCCATAGATCGGCACGTCGAACAGAAAGCGCGCCGCGACCAGGCACATCAGCAAACCGATCATGCCGACACCGAAGTACGGAATGATCTTGGCAAGCAGGATCTCGAGCGGCCGCACGGGTGTCACGAACAGCGCCTCGAGGGTGCCCCGCTCCCATTCACGCGCCATCACCAGGGCCGTCAGGAATGCGCCGACCAGGGTGGTGATGAGAACGATGAGTCCCGGCACGAGGAACCAGGTACTTGTGTTCGCCTCGTTGAACCACAGGCGCTGCTCGAGGTGCACGCTGCCCACCGCCGGCGAGGGCGTGTCGCCGGACCGATCGGCCTGGACCACCGTCGACTGCGCCAGCGCGCTCTGCACATAACCCTGGATGGTGCGCGAGGTGTTGGCATCGGCCCCGTGCAGGATCAGCTGTACGTGCGCATCGCCCAGGCCCAGGCGTCGTGAAAAATCAGACGGAAGGCGCAGGATGGCGTCGACCTTGCGCGCCAGCATGAGGTTCTCGGCGTCGTGCATGCTGTCGACCACCGTCGGTGCCAGGTAGGGTGACAGGCGTAATCCGGCGATCATGTCGTTGGCCGTCGGCGAGTGGTCTTCCATCACCACGGCCACCGGCGCGTTCTTCACATCGAACGAAAGCCCGTAGCCGAAGATCAGGATCAGCACCAGCGGCAGTGCGATGCCCATCATGAGGTTGCTGCGATCGCGCAGCAGCTGCTTCACTTCCTTGCGTGTGAGCGCCAGCAGGCGCCGCCAGAAGCCGCCGTTCATGCCGCCTCCCGCGAGCCATCGCGCGTCGCCTTGCGATTCTGTTCGACGATGCCGATGAACGCCTGTTCCATGTCGAAGGGCTGCGCATCGGTCTCGCCCGCCTGGCGGCGGATCGCCGCTGGCGTACCCAGGGCCAGTACCTTGCCGGCATCCTGGATCACCACGCGGTCGCAGTACTCGGCTTCCTCCATGAAGTGGGTGGTGATGACGACGGTGGTGCCGGCTTCAGCGAGGGCTGTGATCCGTCGCCAGAATTCACGGCGCGCGAGCGGGTCGGCACCGCTGGTGGGTTCATCGAGAAAGAGGATGTCCGGCTCGTGCAACAGGCCCGTGGCCATGGCCAGGCGCTGCTTGAAACCGCCGGGCAGCAGCCCCGCCTGCGCGTGGCCGGCGTCATCGAGTTCGAACTGCGACTTCACGGCGTCCATGCGCTCACGCAGGCGTTTGCCCGAGAGGCCATAAGCGCCACCGAAGAACGTCAGGTTCTCGTCCACGGTCAGGTTGCCGTAGAGGGCGAACTTCTGCGACACATAACCGATCTGCTGGCGCGCCTGCGCCCGGGCCTTGCGCAGGTCGTAACCGGCGACGCGCAACGTCCCGCCGCTGGCCGGTAACAGACCGCAAAGCATGCGAAAGGTGGTCGTCTTACCCGCGCCGTTCGGCCCGAGCAGACCGAAGATCTCGCCCTGGCTGACCGAGAAACTCGTCCGATCCACCGCGGTGAAATCGCCGAAGGTGCGTACGAGGTCCTTCACTTCGATCACGGTTTCGCCAGCCTTCGCCGCAGTGGACCCGGCATGCGACGCCGAGGTCGTTGCCGTTGTCGACGTTCCGACCGAGGCGGCCGACGAAAGATCGCGCTGCACCTTCGACCGCAGCGCAAGCATGAATCCATCTTCGAGCGTCGGCTGAACCGACATGGCTTCCACGTCGCCCAGTAGCGGCGCGAGACCGGGATCGCCCTGTTCCACCGCGAGCCGGGTACGCACGAAGTGAACCTTGCCGCCGCGTGGTACGGCACCGATGGTCTGGTCGTCGTCAAGGAGACGCGCCTGAAGATGCCGCGGCGCCTGGTCCGTCGGTGGCGTGACGGCGAAACAGAGTCCTTCGGCGGTATCGCGTATCGACGCCGGCGTGCCCTGCGCCAGCACCTTGCCGTCATGCAACACGGCGACGTGCGCGCAACGCGCGGCCTCGTCCATGTACGAGGTGCTGACCAGCACACTGAGGTTTTCTTCGCCGACGAGCTGCTCGAGGATTTGCCACAACTCGCGACGCGACAGCGGATCGACACCCACCGTCGGTTCGTCGAGTAGGAGCAGTTCGGGAGAACGCACCAGGGTGCAGGCCAGGCCCAACTTCTGCTTCATGCCGCCGGATAGCTTGCCTGCGGGACGATCGGTAAAGCGCCCCAGGTCGGTCATCTCCATCAGGCGCTGATAGCGCTTGCCGCGCACGTCCGCGGGAACCCCGTGAAGGTCGGCGTAGAGATCGAGGTTCTCCTGCACGCTCAGGTCGTCATAGAGACCGAAGCGTTGCGGCATGTAGCTGATCCGGTTCTGGATCGCCTGCGGGTCCGTGGCCGCGTCGATGCCGAGTACCGTCATCGTCCCCGCGTCGGCGACCATCAAGCCAGCGGCCAGTCGCAGCAGGGTCGTCTTACCGGCGCCATCGGGGCCGACCAGCGCGGTCAACGCCGCGCCCTTCACCTCGATCGAGACGTCGTCCAGCGCGACCACGGTGCGCCCGGCCTTCTTGACGATGAAGCGTTTGCTGACGCCCTGCGCCACCAAGGCCACCGGCGTAGTCATGGCTGTGCCGCGACGGTGCCCGGCAGTTCCACGGTCGCCGGCATGCCCATGCGCAGGCGGTCGTCCGGATCGGTCACGTTGATCCGCACCTCGTAGACGAGGCTGGTGCGCAGCTCGTTGGTCTCGACGTTCTTCGGCGTGAATTCGGCGACCGACGAGATGTAACCGATGCGGCCGTCGATCGGCTGATCGGGCGCGCTATCCGTCGTCACGCGAGCCGCCTGCCCCGGCTTGATCCGGCTGAGGTTAGCCTCCGACACATACGCACGTACCCACTTCGGATGCACGAGGGCGAGTGCGTAGGCCGGTCGTTGCGGCGAGGCCATGTCGCCGGGTTCGAGCAACCGGCTCCTCACCACGGCATCGGAGGGCGCCTTCAGTTCGGCGTCGGCGAGCTGTTGTTTCGTCACGGCACTGTCGGCAAGGGCGGCATCGCGCTGGGCGCGTGCCTCGTCGATGTCTTCCTTGCGGGGGCCGGCTACTGAGAGATCCTGTGCCTTGCGTTCGGCATCGAGCTTCGCATCGGCCGAGGCGGCGGCGGCCACGGCATCGTCCAGCTCTTCGCGGCTCACCGCGCGACCGCCCGTGCCCTGGCTGATCGCCCGCAGGCGATCGAGTGTCTGGTGTGCCTTGCGTGCATCGGCGACGGCCGCGCGCACATTGGCATCGGCCTGGGCAATCTCCTGCGGACGGTTGCCCGCCTCCAGCCGCCGCAGCACCTCGTCCTGCACGGCCAGCTGGGCCTGCGACCGGGCCAGGCGCAGCGCGAGCGTCGTCGTATCCAGCGTCGCGAGGACCTGCCCGGCGCTCACCCGGTCGCCTTCGTTCACCCGCATGTCGGTGATCCGTTCGTTGGCGTTGAAGGCGAGCGACACCTGGCGGATATCCACATTGCCGTGCAGGACGATGATCTGCGGCCCTTTGGGGCGCATGAGCCACCAGATACCACCCCCGACCAGGACGGCGAGAACGACGACGGCGACGAGGACGATGGGCTTGGGTTT
Source organism: Luteibacter rhizovicinus DSM 16549 (assembly GCF_001887595.1). Classification (NCBI taxonomy): domain Bacteria; kingdom Pseudomonadati; phylum Pseudomonadota; class Gammaproteobacteria; order Lysobacterales; family Rhodanobacteraceae; genus Luteibacter; species Luteibacter rhizovicinus. The sequence continues at coordinate 3,249,126 of NZ_CP017480.1, read as the reverse complement.
CTGCATGGGATGGACGCTCGACCGGGGAACGACCGCAGTCTAGGCCGCCTTTTCGAATAAATCAAATGCAAATTTGAATTATAGGTAAGCAGCTTCCTTTACAATGCACCCCATGGCCGACCCACATCTTCCGAAATCGCACGCCACGAAACGGGCTACCCGGCAGGACGGCGACCAGACCCGCTCCCATCTTCTGGACATCGCGGGCAGGCTGTTCGCCGAGCACGGTTACCTGGGTACCTCCAGCAAGGAAATCTGCCTTCGGGCGGGCGTGAACATGGCCGCGGTGAACTATCACTTCGGCAGCCGTGACGGCTTGTACGGCGCCGTCCTGGTCGAAGCCCACCGGCAGGTGGTGAGCCAGGAATCCCTGCTGACCTTCGTCCAGTCGGACCTCTCCCCGCGTGACAAGCTACGCAGTCTGATCGCCCACTTCGTCGCACAGGCCGGGCTAGGCGAAAAATCCTGGGGCTTTCGTGTCGTGCTGCGCGAGATGATGTCGCCCTCGCCCATGGCCCCGACCCTGATCAACGAAGCCATCGCGCCCAAGGCCGGCATCGTCGCCGGCCTGATGGCGGGATATCTGGATCTGCCCCTCACCCACCCTGCCGTGCAGCGCGGCATGATGATGACCATCGTGCCTTGCATCACCATGTTGCTCGGTCCGGAAAGCCTCCGCACCACGGTGATGCCAGCGTTGAATCCCTCATCGGAGGGACTGGTCGAAGACATGACGACCTTCGTCCTGGCCGGCCTGGACGCATTGTCGGCGAAACACGCCCGCTAGCTCCCACCGCGTGAGCTTTCTACAAGCTTGATGGTCGGCTCTTGGCCACCATCAACGCTTTGCTGGCTTTCGCCCCGTGGAGAATCCCCGATGAAAACGGTAGCCGACCGACTGGTCGAGACGCTCGAAGTAGCTGGTGTCAAACGCATCTATGGCCTGGTGGGCGATTCGCTCAACGGCATTACCGAATCGTTGCGCCAGCGCGGAACGATCGCCTGGTCGCCGGTCCGGCACGAAGAAGTGGCCGCGTTCGCCGCCGGCGCCGAAGCCCAGCTGACCGGTGAGCTCACCGTGTGTGCCGGCAGCTGCGGCCCCGGCAACCTGCATCTGATCAACGGCCTCTTCGACTGCCACCGGAGCCGTGTACCGGTGCTCGCCATCGCCGCGCACATCCCCAGTACCGAGACGGGCTCGGGCTACTTCCAGGAAACGCACCCGCAGATCCTCTTCAAGGAATGCAGCCACTACGTCGAGTTGGTCACCGACCCGGACCACGTGCCGCGCATCATCGAAACCGCCATCCGTGAAGCAGTGACCAAGCAGGGTGTGGCCGTCGTCGTCATCTCCGGCGATGTCGCCTTGCGCGCCGCTGGCGAACGCTTGCCGGCGGCGAACCTGATTCCGCGGTTGCCGCTGGTGGCGGCACCGGACGAGGATCTCGACGCGCTGGCCGCGTTACTGGACGAAGGCAAGCGGATCACCCTGTTCTGCGGTGCCGGCTGCGCGGGAGCCCACGACGAGGTGCTCGCCCTGGCCGAACGGCTCAAGGCACCCGTGGTGCACAGCCTGCGGGGCAAGGAACACGTGGAGCACGACAATCCCTACGACGTCGGCATGACCGGACTGATCGGCTTCTCCTCGGGCTACCACGCCATGGAATCCTGCGACGTGCTGCTCCTGCTCGGCACGGACTTCCCGTACCGGCAGTTCTATCCGACCAAGGCGCATATCGCGCAGATCGACATCCGCGGCGAGAACCTCGGCAAGCGCTGTCGCCTCTCGCTGGGTGTGGTCGGCGACGTGCGCGACGCGATCGGCAGACTGCTACCCAGGCTGAAGGCCACGCACGATCCGGCTCACCTGGATACGGCACGCGATCTTTACAAGCACGCACGCGAAGGCCTCGATGCGCAGGCCAACGCGTCGTCGACGCATCGCCCCATCCATCCGCAGCTGTTGGCGACGCTGATCAGCGAGGTCGCCAGCGACGATGCGGTGTTCACCTGCGATGTCGGTGAGGCCACGGTATGGGCCGCGCGCTACCTGAAACTCGGCGGTGGGCGCCGGTTGCTGGGCTCGTTCCTGCATGGGTCGATGGCGAACGCCATGCCCCAGGCCATCGGTGCACAGACGGCCTACCCGGGCCGACAGGTCGTTTCGATGTCCGGCGACGGCGGCTTCAGCATGCTGATGGGCGACCTGCTGACCATCCGGCAATCGAAGCTTCCGGTGAAGATCGTCATCTTCAACAACGGCCTGCTGGGCTTCGTGGATATCGAGATGAAGGCCGGCGGCTTCCTGCCCGTGGGCACGACACTGGATAACCCTGACTTCGCCAAGGTGGCGGAGGCTATGGGCATCTACTCGGTTCGTGTGGAAGACCCGACGAAGCTGCGCGATGCCCTCGTGCAGGCCTTCGCGCACGACGGTCCGGCCGTGGTCGATGTCGTCACCGACAAGCTCGAGCTGGTCATGCCGCCGACGATCACGCTGGAGCAGGCCAAGGGATTCAGCCTTTGGATGATGAAGGCCGTGATCGACGGTCGCGCGAAGGAAATCGTCGACCTCGCGGTGTCTGCGCTGCGCCACTGAGCCCTGCACGGCAACTGCACCGATTCCGACGATAATCGTCGCCATGAAGAAACGAACGGTCTCTCCCGCCGCCGTGCCCGGCAATGGCTTCGTCCGGGTTCGCGGCGCCCGCGAACACAACCTCAAGAACATCGACGTGGCCGTGCCACGCGATGCGCTGGTGGTGTTTTCCGGCGTCTCGGGCTCCGGCAAGTCCTCGCTGGCCTTCGGCACGCTATACGCGGAGGCACAGCGGCGCTACTTCGAGTCCGTGGCACCGTACGCTCGCCGCCTGATCGACCAGGTGGGTGTGCCCGACGTGGACGAGATCGAAGGCCTGCCACCCGCCGTGGCGCTGCAGCAACAGCGCGGCACACCGGGCACGCGCTCATCGGTCGGCAGCGTTACCACGCTTTCCAGCCTGGTACGCATGCTCTATTCGCGTGCAGGCAGCTATCCGGCGAAGCAGCCGATGCTGTTCGCCGAGGACTTTTCGCCCAATACCCCGCAGGGTGCGTGCCCGAACTGCCATGGCCTCGGTCGGGTCTACGAAGTCACCGAGCAGACGATGGTGCCGGACCCTTCGCTGACCATCCGCGAACGCGCCATCGCTTCCTGGCCGCCCGCGTGGCACGGACAGAACCTGCGCGACATCCTGGTCACCCTGGGCTACGACGTGGACGTGCCCTGGCGCGATCTGCCGAAGAAACAGCGCGACTGGATCCTCTTCACCGAGGAGCAACCGGTCGCGCCGGTGTACGCGGGATTCACGCCTGCCGAGACACGCGCGGCACTGAAGCGCAAGACCGAACCGAGCTACATGGGTACCTACATGGGTGCCCGACGCTACGTGCTGCACACCTTCGCGACAACGCAAAGCCCGTTGATGAAGAAGCGCGTATCGCGTTTCATGATCGGCAGCCTCTGTCCGGTCTGCGACGGCAAGAGGCTCAAGCGTGAGGCGCTGTCGGTCACCTTCGCGGGCGTCGACATCGGCAGTTTGTCCGCGATGTCGTTCGATCGCCTGGTGGAGACGCTCCGTCCGGCGGCCGAGGGCCGTTTCGGTGAACCCACCGCCGGCGGCAAGACGACGCAGAGTCGCGCCGCGGGCAAGCGCGATATCGCGCGCCGGGTGGCCGCTGGCGGCCTGGGCCACGAAGGCTCCTCGGACGTGCGGCGCACGCCGAACCTCTCGGAAGAGAAGCGTATCGCCGCGCAACGCATCGCCCAGGATCTCATCGCACGCATCGGCACGCTGCAGTCGCTCGGACTCGGCTACCTGTCGATGGACCGCAGCAGCCCTACCCTTTCGCCGGGCGAGCTGCAGCGCTTGCGCCTTGCCACGCAGATACGCAGCAACCTGTTTGGCGTGGTGTATGTGCTCGACGAACCCTCCGCCGGACTGCACCCTGCCGACGGTGAAGCGCTATTCAATGCATTGGGGCAATTGAAGGCGTCGGGAAACTCGATCTTTGTCGTCGAACATGATCTCGACATGATGCGCCGCGCCGACTGGCTGGTCGATGTGGGTCCGGATGCGGGCGAGAAGGGTGGTGAGATTCTCTACAGCGGCCCACCGACCGGACTGGCCAAGGTGGCCGCTTCGCATACCGCACGTTATTTGTTCGGCGACGCCGGCGTCGCAAAACGCACGGCTCGCGAGCCACGCGGCTGGCTCGAGCTGCGCAACGTGACGCGCAACAACCTGCATCGCCTGACGGCACGTTTCCCACTCGGTGTCTTTACGTCGGTGACGGGCATTTCCGGGTCGGGCAAGTCGAGCCTGGTCAGCCAGGCGCTGGTGGAACTGCTCGGCGAACACCTTGGCCACGAGCCGCGCGTGGCCGAGGACGAGAACGACGACCTCGAGCCCAGCGTCATCACCCGCACGACCGGCCACATCCATTCGGGTGCCGACGCCATCACCCGCCTCATCCAGGTCGACCAGAAGCCGATCGGACGTACGCCACGCTCCAACCTTGCGACGTACACGGGATTGTTCGACCACGTGCGCAAGCTGTTCGCATCGACCAAAGCGGCAAAGTCGAAGCGTTATGACGCGGGCCGCTTCTCCTTCAACGTGGCCAAGGGTCGCTGCGAAACCTGTGAGGGCGAAGGGTTCGTCAGCGTCGAGCTGCTGTTCATGCCGAGTGTCTATGCGCCCTGCCCGACCTGTCACGGCGCGCGCTACAACGAGCAGACCCTGGCCGTCCGCTGGAACGACAGGAACATCGCCGAGGTGCTCGGCATGACCGTGGATGAAGCCTGCGCGTTCTTCGCCGACGAAGCCAACGTGTTGAAGTCACTCCTTCTTCTTCGCGACATCGGCCTGGGCTACCTGCGTCTGGGCCAGCCGGCAACCGAGCTCTCAGGTGGCGAAGCCCAGCGCATCAAGCTGGCGACCGAACTGCAACGCGCCCAGCGCGGGAGCAGCGTGTATGTCCTGGATGAACCTACGACGGGCCTGCATCCTTCTGACGTCGACAAGCTCGTCGCGCAGTTGCAGGGCCTCGTCGACGCAGGCAATACCGTTATCGTCGTCGAGCACGAAATGCGCGTCGTCGCCGGTAGCGACTGGGTGATCGATGTGGGCCCCGGCGCGGGCGACCAGGGCGGACGGATCGTCGCCGCCGGTACGCCGCGCGATGTCGCGCTCTCAAAGGAGAGTCGTACCGCCCCCTACCTCGCCCCGCTCCTGTAGGAGCCGATTCATCGGCGATGTTCCATGCCCGTGTGGGAGCCGATTCATCGGCGATTGACGTTGCAGCTCCTCCGCTCCGTTGGTTTTTCGCCGCTGAAGCGGCTCCCACATGGCGTCACGGAATGTTGCTCTCGAGCAACGACTCATGCTGGTTGAGCGTCGGCGCGGCGAAGGGTTCGGGCGCGGGCGTGCGGCCGAAATGGATGGGATGATTGACGCCCCGGTACTGGCCGACCACGGGGTGTTCGAACGTAGCGACGAGACCTTCGGCGGTGACCTGTGGATGGTCGAACATGTCTTCGATGCGACGCGCGGCGGCGCTGGGTACGGCGTCACCGAACAACGTCTCCCACTCGATCGCCGTGCGCGAGGCGAGCGCCGCGTGCAGCTTCGGCACGATTTCTTCATGGTGCTCCGCGCGCTTGCGCACCGTGTCGAAGCGCGGATCGTCGAACAGGGACTGGAGTCCCGTGCGCTCGCAAAGCGCCTTCCAGAAGTGCGGCGTATTGGCCGAGATGTAGATATAGCCCTCGCGCGTCGGATGAATGCCGGTCACGCCGCCCGAGCGCATGTCCCGGCCGATATCCAGCGATTCGCCATCGGCCCAGATCATCCGCGCCGACTGCATCGTCAACGCACTGCGCAGCAGCGAGACGCCCACGTACTGGCCCAGGCCACTGCGTTCGCGCTCGTACAGCGCCGACGACACGCCAGCGGCGAGCAAGGCGGCGGCGTAATAATCCACCACGGAACCGAAGATGACCTCCGGCGGACCGCCACGCTTGCCCTGCAGCGTCGACATCCCGGTCATCGTCTGCAGCACCTGGTCGTAACCGGCCTTGTCTTTCATCGGGCCCTGGTCGCCGTAACCGGTGACCGCGCAATAGATCAGGCGTGAATTGATCAAGCTGAGGCGGTCGTGATCGATACCCAGGCGCGCCGGTACGCTGGGGCGGAAGTTGTGCACGAGCACATCGGCCTCGCGCACCAGACGCAGCAGCGCCGCATGATCCGACGGATTTTTCAGATCCAGCACGATGCCGCGCTTGCTCCGGTTCACGCCGAGAAAAGCGCGACTTTCCGTCGCCAGCGTCGACGGATACTGGCGCAGATTGTCCCCGCCGGGCGGTTCGATCTTGATGACGTCCGCCCCTTGGTCGGCCAGCAGCGTGCAGCCGTACGGGCCGGCGATGTAAGCACTGAGATCCAGTACCCGGATGCCGGCGAGGGGGCCCGAGGGCGCGCGGGGGGACGATGTCGGTGTTTCCATGCGTGCCTCGTTATCCACAGGTGCCATATCCCGTTTCCGTGCCTTCACTGTGCCGGACGCGGGGAGCGGGAAACACCCCGGCGGGATATGTTCTGGCAGCAGAAAAACTTGTTTGAATCTACAAGGACCGTTCCGGAGCCAGCGATAACCACGTCAGCCGCCATGCACCGTCACGCCGCCCTCCCGCCGAGAAATACGGGGTGAAGCGCAAGGACGTGCGATAGCCAGGATCCAGCCGTATGACAGGCGCTTCGCCGTGCTCCCGTGGGAGCAGCGTAAGCCAGAGTGCCTGTGCCTCCTCCGGTAGTTTTACGGTCTCGCTGGTCTTGAAGCCGTCGATGAGATCCGTGGCATAGACCAGCGGACCGCAGGTGACACCGACATAGTCGACATGCAATACCTCCTGGTGCACCGCGCTGCCGTCCGGCGCCCGCGATTCCTGGACGTTGCGATGACTGGCCCGATGCAGGATGGGTTGTGCGGGAAAGTGAGCGACGACTACGTCGCCTTCATGCCAATCGCGGTCGATGACGGCGTAGTGACCTGGGGGCACCGGCACGCCTGCGTCTTCGCCGTTAACCGATAACGCCGCACCCTCGGCCCAGCTGGGCACCCGCAAGCGCAACGCGAAGTGCGCCGGCTCCTCCAGGGAGATCGTGATACGGATGTCATCGGGATAGGGCCACGCGGTGGACTGGGTCAGCCGCACGCGACCCGCTCCCTCGAGCAAGGCCGACGACTGACCCGGACCGTAGATGTTGATATCCAGCGTTCGCGGATCCCGTGCGATCGTCGCGATATCCGGGAGCTCCTCGACCGCCATGGCGCCGCTCGACTTGCAGCAACGCCAGTACGTCGTGTGCACGCGCCGGCCGTTGGGGAACACGTAGTAGCACCAGTCCTCGCCATCGGGCGCCTGGGCAGCGAGAAGGTCGTTGTAGGCGGAGCGTTCGATCTCCTCGGCGTAATGCGCCTCGCCGGTGATCTGCAACAACTCGCGATTGAGCTGGATCCAGGCGAGCGTGGAACAGGTTTCCACGTAGGCTTCGGGAATGAAGGCGCCGGGTGCATTGAACACTTCGCGGGAACGATGGGCGACGCCGCCCCATGGCCCGCCACCCAGTGTCAGGTGGTGATCGCGGATGCTGCGCCAGACGTTCTCCACCGCGCGCAGGAGTGCCGGCTCTCCCGTGACGCGATGAAGCTTGGCCACCCCGACGAGATTCCAGGCCAGCTGGTACGCCTTGCCGGTCGCGATGAAGGCGACGTCCGTCCCTGCAAGGCATTGGCTCAGCAACGCCAGTGGCGGATGGGCATCCGCCTGCCGAAGGACAAGCCGGGCCAGCTCCAGATATCGCGGATCGCCGGTCGCCAGGTGCAGGTCCACGGCGGGGTCCAGCAGCACCGTCGCCGACATGCCGAAGTGATTGCCCAGGTCGGTGATATCGATGCCGCCCGACGACAGCGTGTGCAGGCAGAGATCGCCGATGTGGCGTACCGCGTCGAGATAGCGCGAACCACCGAAATGACGGTGGACCTCCAGCAACCCTAGCATCAGGTAAGCGTGGGTCCAGATATCCCAGGTGCGCACGCTCGGCTCACCGTTCCAGCTCACCGGCTTCGGTGGCTGCGGAACCATGAAGCGACGACTGGGCGCGTACGTGCCGAGGTAGCCGTCGTCTTCCTGGATCGAAACCAGGTAATCCGCAACGCGCAGTACACGTGCGCGAAGCGCCTCGTCACCGCACCGTGCCGCGGCACGTGAGGCGGCGACCAGCCATTTGCCGGCATGCTCGCCGTACCAATCGCCTTCGTCGTTCAGTGCACGGCGCTCGGGTGCGAACAAGGCGATCGCCGGACTGTGTTCGTCCACGATGAAATGCGACAGGCGCCCCTGGAGGTTCGCCGCCAGTGCGTCGCCGAGCAGGCCGCCGAAATGAGTGTCCACCCTCATGGAGCATCGACCACGCAACGGAAGCCCACACAGCCGGAGCGGTCTTTGCCGGGTGACATCAGCAGGTACTTTCCGTGCTGATCCAGACGATACGCCTGGGGGAAATACCAATGCGAGGTCTGTGGCTGGAAGTTGCTGCCGCCACGCAGCACGGCGGCTCGCGTGTGTTCGTCGAGGAATTCGTCGGTCCACTGCCAGACGTTGCCGACCAGGTCGAGCAGGCCGAAGGGACTGGCCGCCTGCGGGAACGCGTCCACGTCGGCCGGGGCACGCAGTTGCCGCCCGCGATTCACGGCCGGCACGAGATCCTCCCGCCAGTCGTTACCCCACGGGTAGCGACGCCCGTCGCCGCCCTGTGCAGCGTATTGCCATTCCCACTCGTGCGGCAGGCGCTTGCCCGACCACGCGGCATAGGCGCGTGCATCCTCGATGCCCACCCAGGTGACCGGCTTGTTCTCCCAGCCGACGGGCGGCTTGCCGTCCACCCAGTGGCGGAGGAAGTTATGCGCGTCCAGCGGGCGCCAGCCGGACTCGTCGAGGAAGGCGGCGTACTGTGCGTTGGTAACCGGCGTACGGTCGATGTGGAAGGACTCCATCTGCATGTGCCGGCGGTGGCCGCGACGCGCGCTGTCCTCCCACGGGTACTGCACGTCGTTACCGTCCCAGGTCTGTCCTTCGATCTCGACACCGCCGACGATGAAGTCGAACGGACCGGCAGGAATCGTCAGCATGCCTTGGGGCGCCGTCGCGACGCGCACGGTCGCCGCGACGGAACGCATGGTCTGCGGCAGGCTCCGCCATGTCGAGGACAAGGACGCCAGCGGGGTGGCGGCGGCGTCCCGCATCGTCTTCAGGAAGCCATCCAGGCCTTCGACCGAGGCACCGGCGGCAAGTGCCACCACCGCACCGAAACCACGTCCTTCCAGCAGGAAGGGCAGCACCGCCTTGCCGTCATGCAGCCGCGGCGTGAGTTCGACACCGTTCCAGACATCGATGTAACGGGTGCCTTCCACATGAGGCACCGCCAGCTGCTCGCCGGCGATCACGTATTCCTGACGGTTCACCAGGGTCCACAGCGTGAACCCTTCGGTGGGGAAGCGGCTGGCGAACACGCCGGCCTGCAGCGTGCGCTCATACGGGCGCCAGTCCATGCTCACCAGCGCCGGGGCGAACTGCCGCTCGATGGTAGCGATGCGGCGTAGCGCCTCCGCATCGCGCGGGGTCAGGCCATTCCAGATACCCCACACGTTCTCCCAGGCGTTGTAACCGATGCCGTTGAAGAAGATGTACTGGAGATCGTGGTTACGATCGCGCCCCCAGCGATTTTCATAGTTGATCATGTGCCGCGGTTCGAGCCACTTGAACTTGGCGACCGGCGGGATGACCTCGTTTGGTGCCTTCTTGCCCCAGCTTTGTACGTTCCAGATCAGCTGCTCTTCGGCGCTGATCGTCGATTCGGGCTGCAACACGACCGGCCGGCCCGCCGCGTCACAGGCATCGAAGAACGCGCGGGGAACGCCGTTATAGGTATCGCCGTTGACGCCATCGGCGCCGACCGCGGCGACCAGCTTCGCCATGGCGTCCCAGTCGCTCTCCTCCGCAGGACGCGTCCCGTTGTCCCAGGGCATGGTCGGCAGGAACACGCGGACACCACGACGATGGAAGTCGTCCACGGCGACGCGCAATCCATCCAGGCCACCCGGCAGGTCGTACGCGAGATCCGTCTTGTTCCGGTCGTCGATGCCGATGTTGGGGTAGACGAACCAGATCAGGACACTGTCGATCCCGCCGAAACGGGCTTCGAGGTCGTCCAGATAGCGGTCGACGGTGTAGCGTCCGGCGACGGGATCGTAGAAGTAACGATCCTCGACCATCATTTGCGCGTGGACGAAGTTGCGTTGCGCCCATTGCAGCTCGGGACGACGATAGTTGGCGTCGTCGTAACCGATGCGCGTGAGGTGCTCACGACGCCAGTCGCGCAGCTCGCGAACCCAGTCGTCCGCAGTGCCGTCGACATCCATCTTCCAGTGACCGATCTCGGCGAACGGCCAGCCGGGCGCCCGGCCCGGTGTTGGCAGGTAACGACCGGTGGTGACGTGGGAGAACTTGTACTCGTGGGTCACCCGAGCCGGTTCGTCGTGTTCGTCAGGGGAAGCATGCATGGCGGGAAACCTGGGGGTCATGGAAGGGCATGGTAGACGAGGTCGTAGAACGGCCGCGCGAGGCGCGGAAGGTCCTTGCGGCCATCGTCGCGAGGCAGGTGCTGGAGCATGAGGATGGCGACGAGATGCTCCTGCGGGTCGATCGTATACGTCGTGGAGGCGGCGCCGGCCCAGCCGTACTGGCCAACCGATCCGAGCTGGCCGCGCCGCGCGGGGTCGATCACCACGTAGCCGCCGATACCGAAGCCCTCGCCGGCGCTGAACTGCGTCACCGGCGGGTCGAGCATGCCCAGGTGATTGCGCATCATCAGCTCGACGGTCTTGCGGCCGAGCAGGACATGGTCGCCGTATCGGCCGCCATCGAGCAGCATCTGCGCGAACCGCCCGTAGTCGTCCGCGGTGGAATACAGCCCCCCTGCCCCGCTCATGTAGCGATTCAGCGGTTCGCCGGGATGGGCGGCGCTCGGACCGTCGGCGATGACCAGATGACCGTTGTCCGCCATGCGCGTGATGTCGACAACGCGATCGCGATGGCCGGTGGGAACGCGGAAGCCCGTGTCCTGCATACCGAGCGGCCCGAAGATCCGTTCCTGCAGGAATGTTGCGAACGGGCGCTTCGAGACGACTTCGACCACCCGCGCCACCAGTTCGAGTGAGGCGCCGTCGTAACCGAAGCGCGTGCCGGGGTCGGCGGCGAGCGGCACCCGACTCATCCGCTGCGCGAAACCCGTCAGGTCGCCTGCGGCGTGAGGGTCGATACGCTCCATGACCTTGACCGCCTCGCCCTCACCAGCGAGACCAGCCGGGTAGCCCGAGGTGTGGGTCAGCAGGTCGTGCAGAGTGAGCTTGCGCGACGCCGGCCGCAGCAGCGGTGTGGCCGCCGTACCGCCGGCCATGACCTGCGGATGATCGAAACCCGGCAACAGATCGGCCAGCGGCGTATCGAGCGATACCTTGCCCTCCTCCACGAGCATCATGACCGCCACGGAGGTGACGGTCTTGGTCATCGAGTAGATGCGGAAAATGGCGTCGCGGCGCATCGGCCGCTTATGCGCGAGGTCTTCGTAGCCGTAGGTCCCGACGTCCACGATGCGTCCGTCGTGCATGATCAGGGTCACGCCACCGAGATAGCCGTCACTGCCGGTGGCATCACGCATGAACGCATGCAACGCATCGAGTGTGTCGGCACGCCACGCCTCCGCCGCGACGGCGGTCGAGGCGCACCACAGGAAACCCAGGCACGACAAAGCCGCGCGCGCGGCGCGGCTCTGCCAGGTCGATCGGTCCGTCACAGCGTGATCGTGTACGTCAGCGAGGTGACGCGGCCACGGCCCGACCAGTAGTTCTGGTAGCCCGCCAGCTGTGACCAGCTGAGGATGTACTGCTTGTCGAGCAGGTTCTCCACGCCAAGCGAAAGCTTGCCGTAACGTTCCAGGTCGTAGTTCACACCGAGGTCGAACAAGGTGTAGCCGTGCGTGCGCTCGCTGTAGCTGAAGGTCGCACCGTCGTAAGCTCGCGTGTCATTGCCCGACACATGCCGACCGAACAAGGAGGTAGCCCCGAGGGTGGCGTCACCGTGGGGGGAGTAGTTCCAGGTGACCGCGTAAGCCAGCTTGTCCGGGTTGATATCGAGCACACCGAGGGGCTTCTTGAGCGCGCCCGCGCCGTAGTTGCCCGCCGGATCCTGCGACCAGAACGCGGTCTTGCCGGTGATGTGCGAGTAAATCGCCGTAGCCTTCCAGTCGGGGTTGAAGCGCCACTCACCCGTCAACTCGGTACCCTCGATTCGCACCGGCGCACGCGAGAGAATGAAGTCGCTGGTGTTCGGATCGATCGCCAGTGACGAACCGAACGGCGACTTCGAGATGTAATGCGTGGCGCCGAAGGCACCGCGGTCACCCCGCCAGTTGAAGCCGAATTCGTTGTTCTTGTAGATGATGGCGTTGAGGTCGCTGATCCTGCTCACCGACTGCCCCGGTATGCTGATATTGCGCAGTGGGATACCGATGTTGGGCAACGTGAAGCCTTCGCTGTAGGAAGCGAATGCGGACCACTCGTCGTTGAAACGCCAGATGCCGCCGATGTTGCGCAAATTCTCCTTGTACGACAGCTTGCCACCCTGGACGAACACGCGATTGCGGTAATACGTGGTGGTGTAGCTGTCCACGGTGAGGCGATCGCTCTCGCGGCGATACCCGCCACTGATGGTGAACTGACCGATGTCGTACGACAGCTGCGCGTACGGCGCGACGCTGTTGTAGATCATCGGTGGTACCCAGAGACGGTCGGTCAGCGCCAGGCGCTGCTGCGCCTCGTCGCGGGCCACGTCGACGCCGGTGTGCAGTTCCAGGCCGGTGACGAGGAAGTCGGGGCGAGTCCACGAGGTACGGATACCGCGCTTCTTGGCGGTGATCTCGGACTGGTCGAACAGGGTATTCAGCGGCGCGATGAGCGGATCCTGCTTGTCTTCGGTGTTCTCCGGCAGGTAGCGCATGGCCTGGTCGGCCTTGTAGACGTTGATATCGAGCGCACCACCGAACAGGTTCTTGTTGGTGTACTCGGCGCTGTATTGCTTGAAATCGTTGAACGCGTCCCGCGAGCCGTCGATGTGCCCCCGCTCGGAGGTGTTCGTGCGCGGCGTGGCGCACGGCGGGTCGTCCGTCGGACCACGGCAGCCGAGCACCTGGATGTAATCACCCTTGCCGGTGATCTTGAACTTGCTGAAGGTCGCCTGGAGGCGCTGGTCGTCACCCTCACCGAAGTTGTAGCCGAGCTTGGCGAACAGGTTGCTCGAGGTCGAATCGGCCAGCGAACCCGAGGTATTGAGGCCAATGCGGCGACCGTTGCCGTCGTAGGTCATGCCACGATCGATGTAGGAACCGGCCAGCAACACGTCGTAGCTGGCCTCCTTGCGGGCAAACGTCACGCCGGTCTTCCAGCTCCCGCTGTCCGACTTGCCCTGGGTCTGGTAGCGCGTGGTGATGGTCGTCTCATTGCCTTCCTTGGTCGGCGTCTTCGACAGATAGTTGATGATGCCGCCCGCCGCGCCGATGCCTTCCGAGGCCGACGGACCGTTGATGACTTCGATCCGGCCGACGATGCCCATGTCGGTGAAGGTGCCGTTGCGGGTACCTTCGCGCAGCGGCGAGCCCTGGGGCACACCGTCGAACAGGCGCAGCGGAATCCGTCCGCGCAACGTTTCGCCGGTATTGCTCATGGCCTGGGACGATTCCGCATAGCCCGGCACCGAGCGCGCCAGCACGGCCGTCGCGTCTTCGGTCACCAGCAGCGTGTGGGCGATCTCTTCCTTGTTGACCACCGTGATGGCACCGGGGATCTCGTCGATCGCCTTCGGCGTACGCACGCCGGTCACGACCACCTGGTCGAGGTTCACCGGCTGGTCGTTGTTCTTGTCGTCTTTCTTTTTCGCGGCCTTCGGCGTGCTCGGCGCGTCGGTGGGCGAAGTCGAATCCTGCGCGTGGGCGCTGGTGGCGAAGAAGGAGACCAGCAGGATGCTGCCGATCGCGGCGGAAAGTGGTTTGATCATATCGGGTCCGTGTTGCCGTTGGATCGATCGCCCAAGCGGGCGGGTGCGGCGTGCCCCCTGTGACGGCGCGCCCGGGCAAGAAACTGTCTGCTGCGTTGGCTGCGCCCTCCCCGGCGCGCCACTGACCTTCATCTCGGTGGTGGTGAGCCTATGCGCTTAAGGCAAGGCAAGAAACCGAGGGCGGGTATGTTCAGAGACTAGTTTTTGTTGCTTACGAACCAAGCAAAACTATGCGGCGACGCAACATGCATGACACATTCGCGGTCACTGCGAGGCCATCGCCGCCATCGCCTTGCGGCTCTCCTGGAGCAACACGGTGACCAACCGCACGCGCACGCTGGAGCGTGACCAGACGATGCCGATGCGGCGTGGTTCCGACGAATTCGGCAACGGCATGCGAACCAGATCGAGGCCTTCCGGCCAGGGCTTTGCCCAATCGGGAACCAGCGACACGCCAAGGCCGCGGTCGACCATCACCGCGATCGCGTTAAGTGCATTGAGCTCGAAGCGCTCGCGCGGAACGATGCCATGGGCACGCAGGTAATCGTCGGCCTGACGGCCACCCCACTGGTTACGGTCGTAGCGGATGAGCGGTTCGGTGGCGAGCAGTTCGTGCGGATCGCGCCCCGCCAGCGCACGCGGCGCCAACACGATCAAGGGCTCCTCACGCAGCAGCTGCCACTCGCAGGTCTTCGGCAAGGGAAACGGGGCCTGGAGCACGACGGCGGCATCGAGGTCGCCCTTCTCCACGTCGTTGTAGAGATCGACCGAATAGCCTGGCTTGATGAAGACGTTGATCCGCGGGAAGGTCTCGACCATGCGTGCAAGGACGTCGGGGAGCATACCGGCGAGCGCGGTCGGACATGCGCCGAGCCGTAATTCGCCGGACACGCCGCTCTCGTTGGCGACGCTGCGCAGGTCGGCCACATTGCGCAGGACATCGCGCGAACGCTGCAGGATGCGCGAGCCTTCCTCGGTGACACTGACCGTGCGACCGACGCGCGCGATCAGCGTCGCGCCGATCTCGCGTTCCAGTGTGCGAATTTGCTGCGCCACAGCAGCCGGGGTGATGTTGAGCAGTCTCGCAGCCGCTGCCATCGAGCCGTGATCGGCGACGGTGATGAAAGTATTGAGGAACTGGGTTTCCACGTCATCTCACTGGCGGTCGGCAGGTGAGCGCCATGGTAGGTCATTCACCGTCACGATCGCGATGGATCGTCAGTCCGCGTAGCGAACGCGTCGGCGCAGGAAAGAACAGGCTGGCGATGTACCCGATCACGATGCACAGGCAGATCGATATCGCCAGGTAAAAATAAGGGTGGACCAGCTTGAACACCCAGGCGACGAAAGTGAGCCCCGTACTCGACGCGATACCGATCGCCACGCCCGGCGAGTTGGCACGGCGGGTGAACATGCCCAGCGTATACGCGCCGGCGAAGCCGCCGCCGAGCAGTCCCGCCAGCTCGATCGACACATCGAACAGCGAATGCACGTCGAATCGCGACAGCAGCAGCGCCAGTCCGATACCGATCAGTCCGACGACGACCGTGCTGACCTCGGCGAAGATGACGCTCTGCTTGGGCGTGCGGTGCTTGACCAGGCGATCGTAGAAGTCGACCGAGACCAGGGTGGCGACACTGTTCATGATGCCGGAGAGCGTCGCCATCGCCGCGGCGAAAATGCCCGCCACGATCAGTCCGGTCACGCCCATCGGCAGTTCCGCCGCGATGAAAAGCGGGAACGTGGCATCGATCGGCAGCATCGGGTTCATTCGTTCCGGATGGGCCTTGTAGAAGACGAAGAGCGCCGTGCCGATCATGTAGAAGACCAGGCCCCCTGGGATCATGATCGCCGCGAAAGCCCAGATCGAGCGCCCTGCCTCCTTGGCTGAAGGCGTCGACAGCGTGCGCTGCATCAGCACCTGATCCTTCGGAAACGTCAGCACGACGTCGAACAGCACGAGGAACAGGAAACCCCAGACGGTCGCCTTGGTCAGGTCGAAGCTGAAATCGAGCAGGTGCATCTTGCGATCGGCCATGGCCGTGCCGAGGAACTCGCCAAAGCCGCCATGCAGGTGCCAGATGATGAAGCCAATGGCGAAGATCGCACCGCCCATCTTCACGATCACCTGCACGACATCGGTCCAGATCACCGCCTTCATGCCACCCATGGCGGTATAAATGATGGTGAAGCCGCCCATCAGGATCACGCTCAGCGTCGTGCTGATACCGGTGATCGTGGCGATGGCGAGCGCCGGCAGGAACAGGATCACGCTCATGCGACTGCCGAGCTGGGTGAGGATCGCCAGTGCGCTTGCGATCATGCGGATGGCGGGATGGAAACGGGTCTCCAGATACGAAAACACCGACATCAGGTCCAGCCGACGCAGCAGGGGCACGATCCACACGGCGACGAACATCAGGCCGAACACGGCGATGAGGTTGTTCGTCATGTACTGCCAGTTGCTCTCGAAGGCCTTCGCCGGAATGGCGATGAAGCTGATCGAACTGGTGTTCGCGGCATACAGGCTCACCCCCGCGGCCCAGAACGGAATGCTGCGGCCGCCGACGAAGAAATTCGCGGTCGAGTTGCGCTTTTCACGCAGGTAGAAGTACAGGCCGATGCCGATCATGCCGCCGAGGTAAACGACGATCACCAGCCAGTCGAGCCAGCGGAGCAGCAGCTTGCTCGATTGCACCTGGGCAGATGACACTGCTGTCTTCGTGCCATCGTCCGACGACCAGACAAAGCCATCCTTCCAGAGGGCTGCCGACGTCACCCGGTCGAACTGCACGCCCGGCAGGACGGCCCATGCACGCGTCACGACCTGGAAGGTCATGGCACGTGCCGACGTGGCGTCGCCCACGAGGTAGGCGACGTTGGCCTGGCCCATCGGTCGCGCCATCCCCGGAAGAATCGCTGCCGGCGCGACGCCCCGCTGGCTCCATCCGCCCTCGGGCACCCAGCGCCAGACCGCATTGCCCACGGTGACGAAAATACCGGTGCCCTGGACGACGAGCGTCGACGGCGCACCGCCGGGGGGCAGGTCGGCCTGCGTCACCCAAACCGGTTGGGCGGCGGCCGTGTCGATACGCAGCAGGGTCGCCGCGCCGTTTTCGATGCCGGCGACGTAGACCGCGGTGTCGGTGGATGCAGCGCGTGCACCGGCAACCGGGCGAGGAAATGGCGGCAGGGACGTCAGCGCGACGCCGGAGGCATCCAGCGACAGCCGTGCCACGGATGTCGCCGCCGAGGCGTCGTCGACCAGCAAGACGTAGCCACGCGACGCATCGCCGAACACCGTCGACAGCGACCGGGGCGCCACACCCGCGGACCAGGCCACGGCGTGCCAGTTGCCCTGCCCTTCATCGAGGACCCAGGCGCGATCGTCGACCACGGCAAGGAGCCGGCCATCCACGGTGGCGAAACCATGCATCGTTCCCGCCGCGGGCAGGGCCGGCAGCGCGCTTCCACGCAGCGGCGTGAGCGCCTCCGCGTTCGCCACGCCCGAAGCGAACAGGCAAAGCAGCAGCAGGGTGAGGCAGGCGCGCAGACTGGCGCGCATCGTCGACGGAGGCATCATTCCGTCGATGCCAGCAGCGCCTGCGCGCGCTTGAGGAACGGCAGGTCGATCATGCGTCCGTCGACCACGAAGGCACCGTGCCCCACCCTGTCCGCGTCGACCGATGCGGCGACGATGCGCCGCGCCAACGCAAGCTCCTCGGGAGTGGCGGCAAACACCGCGTTGGCGAGGGCAACCTGGCGAGGATGGATGCAGCTCTTGCCGGCGAAACCGAGACGACGCGCCATGCGTGCTTCGGTCTCGTAGCCTTCCGCGTCGTCGATGGCGGCGAACGCCGCGTCGATCGCGACGATACCGGCGGCGGCCGCCGCCATTTTCACGGTGAACATCGCCGCGTGAACGGCGGCGGCATCGCCGCGATCGATACCATGCGGTTCGAAGAGGTCCGCCAGACCCAGTTGGAGGCCCGCAACACGAGGGTGCGCCGCCGCGATCGCCGAGGCCTGCGCGAGGGCCTTCGGCGTCTCGATGTTGATCAACAGGCCGACCGACGGGTCGAGGCCACGCTCGGTCTCGAGGTGCTCCAGCGTCGCGACAACGGCAAGCAAGGCCTCGGGCGACTCCACCTTGGGCACGTTGAGCATGGTCAGGCCCGGTGTCAGCACGGCGGCGAGATCGTCCTCGAACCACGTCGTATCAGGTGCATTCACCCGTACGATAATGAGCTTGGCGACGTGGCGGACGGCCTCCGACGCCACGAAGGCCGCGACATCGGCACGCGCCCCGGCCTTCACCGCCGCGGGCACGGAGTCCTCCAGATCGAACGACAACGCATCGGCCGGCCCGGCCAGCGCCTTGGCGAACAGTTCCGGACGGCCGCCGGGCACAAACAACTTGCTGCGCATACTTCCCCGCCCCTTGGCGCACCGATAGTCGGGGATTCTGGCCCATCGCAACGAGGCAATCGAGCCAAGCCCCCACGTTCAATCGATAGTTTTCCTATGTTCCCGCTATAATCCCGTATCGCTTTCCATGTGTGAGGTTCTCGTCCAATGCGCCAGTGATGCCCCGTCTTGACTGACGGCAAGACTCGCCAACCCCTGTCCGCAGGGGGAGTTCTCTGCATCCCTGGAATACCGCATGACGAATCCACACCTCACCCTGCAGGGGGTTTCCTGCCAGCTGCCCGATGGGCGCCTGCTCTTCTCCGGCCTCGATGCCTCCTTCGATGTTCGACGCACCGGCCTCGTCGGTCGTAACGGCGTCGGCAAGAGCGTGCTCGCCCGGATGCTCGCCGGACAATGGCCGCCCTCGTCGGGTCGACTGCAAACGCAGGGCACGACGTACTACCTCGCGCAGGAGCCCTGTCGCGATGCGGGAACGACGGTCGCCACGGCGACGGGTGTCGCGACGACGCTCGAGGCGCTCGCACGCATCGAGTCCGGGAGCGTGGACGCCGCCGACTACGATCTCATCGGCTCACGCTGGACACTTCGCCAGGATCTCGAGCAGGCCCTGCACGAACAAGGCCTCGACCATCTCGACGCCTCCACCCCGATGGCACGACTGAGCGGCGGTGAAGCCGCCCGCGTCGTTTTCGCCGGCGCCCTGCTCAGCGATGCCGACTTCCTGATCCTGGATGAGCCGAGCAACCATCTGGACCGCGACGCACGCCGTTCGTTGATCGCGCAGTTCCAGGCCTGGCCGAAGGGCCTGATCGTGGTCAGCCACGATCGTGAACTGTTGCGACATATGGAACGCATCGTCGAGCTCTCGCCTCTCGGGCTGCGTTCTTACGGGGGCAATTACGATCTGTATGCGGCACAGAGCGAACAGGAGCGCGCCGACGCGGAACGCGAGCTCACGCAGCGCAAGGCGGAGCGACGACGCGAGGAACGCGCCCTGCGCGACCAGCGAGAGCGCGCCGAGCGCCGCGAATCACGCGGCAACCGCGGCGTCCGCGACGCCAATCAGGCGCCCATCCTGCTCGGACGACAGAAGGAACGCAGCGAGGTGACGACCGGACGCCTGCGCGAACGGCAGGAACACCACCGCTCCGTGCTGGACGAACGCGTCCG
This sequence comes from Luteibacter rhizovicinus DSM 16549, assembly GCF_001887595.1. Classification (NCBI taxonomy): domain Bacteria; kingdom Pseudomonadati; phylum Pseudomonadota; class Gammaproteobacteria; order Lysobacterales; family Rhodanobacteraceae; genus Luteibacter; species Luteibacter rhizovicinus. Next base: position 3,229,313 of record NZ_CP017480.1, on the reverse strand, counting down.
CCTGGCAGCACAGCGCGTCGACGACCGTCAAGCGCCAGTGATGCGCGTGGATAACGCGATGCATAGCTCGTTTCGCATCGCGAGCCTGGACGGCGTACGACTGGCCCACCTGTCGGGCGCGACAGCGACGGTGGATCTGTCGATCACCGCCGGCCAACGCATCGGACTCGTCGGCGGCAACGGCAGCGGCAAGTCCACCCTGCTGCGTACGCTGGCGGGCAAGCTCGCGCCGTTGGAGGGACGCCGTCATGCCTGGGCACCCGTGGCCTATCTCGACCAGCAGCTGACGGACCTCGACCCGACACGATCCGCGCTGGACCTGATGCGCGGCGTAAACAACGAACGGGGCGAGAGCGAGCTGCGCACCCGCCTCGCCCAGATTGGCATCGATGCCCACGCAGCGACGCTGCCGTCGGGTCAGCTCAGCGGAGGACAGCGCCTGGCCATGGGACTGGCCATGGCGATCCACGCCGATCCCCCGGCGAGACTGCTGCTGCTCGACGAGCCGGGCAACCATCTGGACCTCGACACGCTGCGGGCGCTGGAAAATATGCTCAACGAACTCGAGGCCGCCCTGGTCGTCGTATCGCACGACGAGGTCTTCCTCGAGCGGATCGGCCTTACCGAGCGTCTCGAAGCGACGGCAGCGGGATGGAAGCGGACGCCCTGCTAGCCACCACCGTCAGGAAGGCCGACGACATCGCGAACGCTGTACACGTCGATGGCGTACGGCGTCTGGGTGTCGCCCGTCGTGCGGAAGCGGCCCGACACCGTCGCATTCGCGTGCGCACCGTTGGATGCGACGGCCCGCTTGAACGATGAGACGTCGCGCTTGCGACTGCTGCTGTCGTCGATCGTGAGACTCACGCTGCCCTTGCACTCCGCGTCGGAAAGCATGGTGACCTTGCCGGCCGACGACGCTATCCCCCGTACGGTCACCGTGGTGCCGATATAACGGGAGGCGGTTCCGATGACGGTGCAGAGGGTGTCCGGCGGCGTCTCGTCCACGCTACGCGCTGCTGCCGGACCCGCGGCGAGGGCCATGACCAGGGCGAACGTCGTCGCCCGACAGATCGATTTCGTATACATAGGTGTTCCCCCTTGTTACCCGGCCCCAGGACGGGCCGTGCCGAATGGACGGCTAAACGCAGCACACCGCGTTTGCGGCGTCGCGTCAATAAGAAATTTGGGCAGTAAACTCGGCATCCTTGCCGTATTCGTCGGAGTCACCCTTGGAAGATCGCGCCCGCCTGGGCTTGGGAATCGCCTTCGGCGTGGCCGCCGGCGCCCTGTGGGGCCTGGTCTTCCTGGCGCCCGAGCTGGCCCGGGATTTCACCGCGCTGCAGTTGGCCGCCGGCCGCTATCTCGTCTATGGCCTGATCTCGGCCGGCCTTCTCGTGCCTCGCTGGCGACCGCTCCGGGCCTGGCTGGAGGCCAGCCACTGGCGGGGCCTGGTCGGCCTGAGCCTGCTGGGCAACATCGTCTACTACGTGCTGCTTGCCAGCGCGGTGCAGTGGGGAGGCGTCGCCATGACCTCGCTGGTGATCGGTTTCCTGCCCGTCGCGGTCACCCTGATCGGGACCCGTGTGGCTGCTGCCGTGCCCCTGCGCCGACTCGCCCCCTCGCTGTGGCTGAGCGCCTTTGCGATCGGCTGCATCGCCTGGCAGGCCATGGGAGGAACGCCTGTACAGAACCAGCCCCATCGCCTGGCCGGCTTGCTCTGCGCTATCGGCGCCCTCGCCTCATGGACCACCTACGCCGTGATCAACGCGCGCTGGCTCATCCGCCTGGAGCACGTCTCGGCGCATGACTGGAACCTGCTGACCGGCGTGGTCACCGGGGCCCTGGCCTTGCTCCTCGTCCCCGCGGCGATGCTGGTCGATACGAGCGCACACGATGGCGCTGCCTGGCTGCGCTTCGCCGCCATCAGCACCGGCATCGCCGTGTTCGCCTCGATCCTGGGCAACGGCCTGTGGAACCGGATGAGTCGCCTGCTGCCGCTCACCCTGGTCGGGCAAATGATCCTGTTCGAGACGCTGTTCGCCCTGCTCTACGGCTTTTTCTGGGAGCGGCGGCTACCCACCCCGGTGGAGATCCTCGCCATCGTCGCGCTGGTGACCAGTGTGCTGCTCTGCGTTCGCGTGCATCGGCCCGACACGGCCTGACGCTCAGGCCTTGCCCGCGGCGATGTTCACGCTGATGGCGATGATGAACACGTTGAAGAAGAACGCGATCGCGCTGTGCATCAGGCCGATGCGGCGAAGGTAGCGCGTGGTGATCTGCACATCGGAGACCTGGAAGGTCATGCCGATGGTGAACGAGAAGTACGCGAAATCCCAGTAGTCCGGATCCTCGTCACCCGGGAAATCCAGGCCTTTGTGCTTCTCGCCGATGTCACCGTAGTAGCCGTGCGCATAGTGCAGGGCGAACAAGGTGTTCATGAACATCCACGACAGGATGATCGTCGTCGCCGCCACGGCGATGGCGAACGCCCCACCCTTCGCGCCGGAATTGAGTTCGGTGGTCACCGCGATCAGCACGATGGCCGAAAGCGCGACGCCACTGAGCAAGGTCGTCCAGCGACCGGAATCCTGCATCCGCGCCTGCCGCCGCATGGTCGCCTGGTTCGCCTTGAGGAAGATGCTCAGGATCATCAACAGGTAGGCCAGCGCGCCGATGTCGAAGCCGAGCAGGAGCGCCACGCTACGTTGCAGACCGGTGAATTCCAGCGCCGCCGCCGCGACTACGGCGATCACCGCGGCGATCAGAAGCCGTGGTCGCGAGCGCGCATAGCGAATCGGTCCCCAGCCTTTCTTCCGGCGGCGGTGGGAGGCCGCCGGTTCCTGGGATGCTTCGCTCATGCCACCACTCCACCGATTGAGGTGGCGCGACTATAGCCGAGCGCATGTGATCGTAAGTTCGTGCGTCAGGACCCGGGCGAAGCGAGGGTGGCGGTAGCCTGTTTCAGCAGAGCCGACGCCCGGCGTGTCGCCTCGGTGGTAAGACGCACTTCGTCCCGCGCCTGCCCCCAGGCGTGCGCGTCGATCGCGTCGCCGATGCCCGGCAGGGGTGAGGTGTCTTCGCCTTCCCTGCGCCCGGGTGCCTGTAAAAGATGCCGGTACCAGGGGCGTTGCGGCAGGCCCGAGGCCTGCAGGAAGGCCGGGCCGATATCGCGCAACGACCGGTTGACCGCAACGGCCTGTTTTGTCGTGAGCTTGCCCGCGGACGCCGCCGCCTGGTCGTACGATTGGGCCGCTGTCAGCAGCTCGCGCTGCGCATCGTGCAGGGGACCCAGATCGATGTCCTCCCACGCGTCGTCGCGTCGCGCCGGCGGCTGCTCGTGGCGATAGGCAACGGCAGCCAGACGATACGCGTCGTGCTCGAGCAGGGCGTTGTGGCGTACCGCATCGCGATGATCCGTCGCGGTACCTGAGGACAGCCGGTCGATGTCCTTGCCAAGCGACAGGGCGAACGCGGTATAGCGCCAGGGAAGGACATCCGCATTGGCCACCCGCAGCACCAGCCGCGCATTCGTCCGGGCGAGCAGGTTCACGTACGCCAGCCCCGGATCGCCGAAGCGCTGGTAGTGCGTATAGGTGTCGTAGAGCGAGTGGTAGATGGGCACGTTCTCGTCGTCGCCGTCACGATCGTAGCCGTAGCGCACATGCAGCGACGGCACACCGAGGCGGTTCGCGAACGCCAGATAGTCCGAACCCGTGCCCAGGCGCTGCGGCACGAGAGGACCCTCGACATCCTTTCCCTTCGCCGCGGCATCCACGGCGCGCTTGGCAACGCGACGTGCCTGCACCGTGGCACCCGTTTCCGGATCGCGCAGCTCGCCGGCAACGCCATCGACGAGGCTCGCCAGCGACGGATCTCCCGAAGCGGCCAGGAATCCCCGGCCCGTGGTGTCGTTGTTGAGATAGAACACCGCCTTGTGCGCCAGCTCGGCTGCGTGTCGATCGGTCCATGCCTTCGAGCCGAGGATGCCGAGCTCCTCGCCGTCCCAGCTGGCGAAGACGAGCGTACGTCGCGGTCGATGGCCCGCCCTCGCCTCTTCGCCGATCGCGCGGGCCTCGGCGAGCAAGGCGGTGGTACCAGCCAGTGGATCCCACGCGCCGAACACCCAGGCGTCGTGATGCACGCCACGTATCACCCATTCGTCCGGGTACTCGCTGCCGCGCAGGGTGCCCACTACGTTGTAGAGCGTGCGCCACTCCCAGGGCGAGCGCACCTCGAGATGCACCGGCACATCGCCGCCGATGTGATACGTCAGCGGCAGGCCTCCCTGCCACCGGTCGGGTACCGCACGGCCACCCAGGGCCCGCAGGAAGTGTTCGGCATCGCCATACCCGATGGTCACCACGGGCAGGTGCAGGTCATCCGTATGCCGGTTCGCCTGGAACGTCTTCGCGCTCCCGGCATCGAGCACGCTGTCGATGCCAAGCGTGCCGCGTTGCAAGGTATGCGGCGTACGCCACGCACCCTCGGGATAGACATCGCCCTTGGCGAAGCCATCCGCCTCCGGGTCCGAATAGATCACCACACCCACGGCACCATGCTGTTGCGCGAGGCGAGGCTTCACCCACCGACCGGCGCCGGTGGATTTCACCAGCACGACCTTACCTTCCACGGACTCGCCGGCTTGCGCGAGCTCGTCATAGTCCTTCGCCAGCCCCTCGTTGACGTAGATCAAGGGCGCATCCACCGTGCCATCCGCGCCATAGGCCTCCATGCCGGGCAACACGCCATCCCGCTGTGCCGTGTCGCTGTCGCCGGCGACCGACGGCTCGGTAAAATCCGCGGCATAGCCCTCCGGTCCCTTCAGCGCGAGCTTCTGCAGCGTCGGGTAGGCAACGAGCACGCGCGTCTGCTCGATCGCGACCTGCCAGCCCCAGCTACGCAAGCTGGCTGCGATGAACTCGGCATTCTCCTTGTCGTGCGGCGAGCCGACCTGGTTGGGTGCCGAGGTGAGGCGCTTGAGCCAGGCGTCCAGGTCCGCGGTAGCGATCGATGCGTCCACACGTTGTTCCAGCGCGCGCTGCGCGGGCACGTCCACCGCGGAAAACCCGACCGGCGGCACGGCCGTCTGCGCCACGGCAGCACTGGCGACCGTAAGAAGCAACACGGGTAGCAACACTCTCATCGTCATCACTTCCACCGGTAGGTCACGCTGGCATAGTAGTAGCGTCCGTTCCAGCTGAGCGGCGAAAACAGGCTGTACTTGAAGTTGCCGTTGGTCGAGTTGGCGTACTTCACCTGTTCCGGCCGCGCGTTGAACGCGTTGTCCGCGCCCGCGCTGAAGGTCCAGTTGTCGAAGGTGTAGTCGGCCGACAGATCCAGCGTCCAGCGATGGGCGAAGTTCTGGTCGAGTGCGGCGCCGCTGTTGCTGTACACGGTGTAGTTGCCGTAACGCTGTACGTTGGCATGGCCACCCCAACGTCCATGCAGGTAATCGAAGCCGACATCGAGCTTGGTCCGCGGGTTGGTATCGCCGAGCAGGCCGAGCCGCTCACGACGCTCCACGCGCTGCACGGCGACACCGAGATCGTCGAGGATCTCAGGATTCGGCTTCACCTTCGTCACTTCGTTCTCGTTGTACGACCAGCCGACCGTCGTGTTGAGACGATCGCCATTGGAGAAATCGAAGGCGTACTGGCTGACGAAGTCCAGACCCCTTGTGCGCGTATCCACGGCGTTGGTGAAGTAGCGGATCGACTGATAGTTCGCATCGACGCCATTGGCGGCGAGATACGCGCTCACCGCCGGCGTGTTGACCGGGATGTTCGACGACAGGTTGATGCGGTTGGTGATCTTGATCCAGTACGCATCGACGCTCACGTTCCAGCCGGTGAGTGGCTCGAGCACCAGGCCCAGCGTGGCGCTTTGCGACTTCTCGGGCTTGAGCTTCTCGGCACCGAGCAGACTGGCCGCCTTGGCATCGACGGGGAACGTCCCCGACTGCACGAGCACCTGACCCTGGCCGAGATCCTGCAGCTGCTGGGAGATGTCGGCGTAGTGCTGCTGCACCAGGGTCGGCGCACGGAAGCCGGTACCGATGCTGCCGCGCAAGGCCACGCGCGGCGTGAAATCGAAGCGACCGGACAGCGAGCCCGAGGTCGTGCCGCCGAAGTCGCTGTACTGTTCGTGGCGCCCCGCCAGCGACACCGCAAAGCGATCGGTGAGGTTGGTTTCGAGATCGATGTATTCCGACACGTCGTGACGCTGCCAGTTGCCTTGCAGGTCACCGGTGATACCGCCGTTCGGGCCGTACTGCGAGACGGCGTCGCCCGGGGTCACCTTGTAGGCCTGACGGAGATATTCCACACCGAACGACACGCTCACCGGATTGGCCAGCCAGGACGGCGAGAATTCCTTGCTGATATCGACGTTGCCGACCTGCTGGTTCGTCTTGTAGTCGGCACCCTGGATGAAGAACGGCGTATAGCCGAAGGTCTTGTACCAGTCGGCGTTGATCGAATGGCTGCGCTGGTCGTATTCGTTGGAGCCGTGGCTGGCGGAGACGTCGTAGTGCCATCCATCGCCGAGTTCGCCACGCAGTCCGGCGGTCAGCGTCGTGTCGTTGACGATGGGAATGCTGACCGGCAGGTAGCCCTGCGGGTAGATGGCGATCACATTGGTGGAATCGCCCCGGTGCCGGTAGAGGCTCGCCGTTTCATCGCGATCGCGGCGATAAAGTGCTTCGAAATAGACCTCAGCCGCCTTGCTGAATTCGTACTGCCCGACCAGGGAGACCTTGTTCGACTGCACGCCGGGATCGCCGAGCCGATAGACCTTCTGGTTGTATGTCGTACCCCGGGCAGCAGGCGTCTGGTCAGGGCCGGCGCGATTGGTGTAGTCGTTGTTCTGCGTGTCGATCGCGGCGTGGATCGAGCCCTTGTCGCCGAGCTTGAAACCCGTATCCGCGCTGAGCTGCCGTTGCAGGCCATCACCGGCATCGTAACCACCGAACTTCGCCGTGACCTGACCGCCCTCGCCGCCTTTCTTCAGGATCACGTTGATCACGCCGCCAATCGCATCCGAACCGTAGCGTGCCGATTGCCCGTCACGCAGCACCTCGATGCGTTCGATCGCCGAGATCGGGATGGCGTTGAGGTCCACCGGGTTGGATCCGCGACCGATCGCGCCACCCAGGTTGAGGAAGGCACCGCTGTGCTGGCGTTTGCCGTCGATCAGCACCAGCACCTGATCCGGGCTGAGGCCGCGCAGCGTCACCGGGCGCGCCACCTCCGCGCCGCTGATCGTCGTCGGCTGGGGAAAACTCAACGAAGGCACCAGCCGCGCCAGGGCCGCGGTCAGCTGGGTGGCACCGCTCTGCTGCAACTGCTGCGGCGTGATCACGTCGATCGGCTGCAACGAGCTGGAAACCGTGCGTTCGGTGCTGCGGGTGCCGGTGACGATGACGGTATCGAGCTGGCTGGCCTTGGCGGATTCGGGCTTGGCGGCCGGGGTGGCGTCCTGCGCCAGGACGGGTGCTGCCGAGGCGGCCAGGACCAGCGAAACGGCGATGAACAAGGGTGTGCGGCGACGCGGGACGAGAACGAACATGGACGTGGATTCCCCTGGGGACGAGACGGAACGCCGACGCCTCCGGGCGCCGGGTACGGAAAGACGACGACGGCCCGGCGACGCGGGTACGCGACGCCGATCGGGCACGACCGGAAGAACGAAGGAGGGAGAGGGACCGCGGCGAGGCCGCGGTGCCTACGTCAGGGCATCAAGCGCCGGACGCAGGGCAACTCAGGCCAGTCGACAACAACAACACGCGCCGTCCACCGAACAACGCGGCATGGCCGCGAACGTCATCGGGGAGATCTCTGCGCTGAGGTTGAATGCGTTCACTGGTGAGTGGATCGCCTGGAGGAGGGCTTGGAGGGCTATTTGTTGCACCGCGGCGCAAGTTTGTCAACGTCATTAGTGCGATCATTCCTCGCAGACCCACAGGCCCATCCCCATGAACTCCTACGACGACGATTCCTACGAAGAACGCGACTACGACGATGACGACAGCGAGGACACCGTCGAAAAGTACGTCTGGCAACTGCTCCTGATGATCAACCCCGGCGACGAGGAAGCCGCCAAGAAGCAGTTCAGCGACTACCGCAACGAAGTGGAAGACCAGGGCGACGACGATCCGATTCGCCTGGTCGGCCAGGTCACCGACTGGCGCTCGAGTTTCGAAGTGGACGAGGACGACACGCGTGCGCTGGTCGAGGCCCTCCAGGAGCTGATCTCGCGTTTCCAGGACGTCAGCATGGACTGGGACGGCGATCCGGACGACGACGAGTTCCACGAGGACATCGACGCGGCGGAAATCTTCAACCGCGCCTACAACCAGCTCAAGCCTTACGGCTACACCTTGTGGTCGCGCGAGGCGGACGACGAAGTTGCCGCCGGCTGGATTACCTCGTCCAGCGACGATGAGTCGATGCTGATGGTCGCCACGGCCCTGCGCATCAACCTGCGTCGCGGCGACCAGCTGAGCTGACCGACTGGCGAGCGCCGCTAGACGGTCAGCACCGTCTTGCCGCGCTTCGCCCGCGAGTCCGCCTCGAGAAACGCCTGCCGTGCTTCGTCCAGACGGTAGGCGCGATCCACCTGTACGGTGATGCGTCCGTCCGCCACCCAGCGCACAATCTCCGCGAGCTGCGCGGGATCCGGCTTGACGATGAACCAGAACGCTTCGATGCCGAGCTGCTTCGCGCGTTCCGGCGAAGGCGCGTCCTCGGCCTCGCCCGAGATGGTGACCAGACGCGCGCCGGGCCTGACGAACTGCCAGCTGCGCTCGAGCAGGTCGTGACCCACCGTGTCGAAAACGACATCGACCGGGCCCGCCACGTCTTCAAAGCGCTCCGCCGTCGTATCGATCACCACGTCCGCACCGAGTTCACGGCACAGGCCGGTCGCTTCGCCACCACGGGCCGTGGCGATCACACGCGCGCCGATGCCCTTGGCGATCTGGATCGCGAAGGTACCGACCGCGCCGGCACCACCGTGGATCAGGACCGTCTCGCCCGCTTTCAACGCCGCGAAGTCGAACAGTGCCTGCCAGGCGGTGAGCGCGCCTATCGGCAGGGTCGCGGCCTCGACAGCGGAAACGGCATCGGGCAGGCCGGTGATTTCGCCAGACAGGACGCTCGCCTGCTCCGCCGCCGCGCCGTTACGCCAGAAGTCGATGAGACCGACGACGCGGTCGCCGACCGCGAAGCCGCTCGTCGCCGCACCTACATGGGCGACACGGCCGGCAAATTCGTGGCCGATGATGACGGGTAGCGGTCGCTTCGAACCGTCGGGAAGCGCCAGGGTTCCATTGGTCACCCAAGCCGGTTCGCCGAAGGTCAGGCCCACGGCGTCTATATTCACCAACAGCCTGTCTTCGGCGTGTGCGGGAGCGTCCGTCTCGCCGACGCGGATGGACAGGTCGCCCCCGGCCGCATCGGCGATCCATGCGGCCTTCATGGCGTGACTCGCTGGCCGGTACCGCTCGCATCAGGACACATGGTGGTCTCCTCGCAGGTTCGTGGCCCGAGGGTTTCACGGTCACGCCCCGCGTGCTTGCACGGGCGTGCCGGGAGTTCGCGATTTTCGGCAGGCTTTACCGCGAGGTCGAGACATCCTGCAGGCGTTCGCGTAGGAGATCGATGAAGGCCCGCACCTTGATCGAGGGCTGGCGTCCCGGATAGACCGCATGGACACCTCCTTCGGGTAAACGAAAATCCGCCAGCAGCGGCAGCAGACGACCGGCCGCGAGATCGTCGGCCACGACATAGTCGGGGAGCACCGACATGCCCATGCCAGCGACGACGAATCCGTGGGCGGCAAGCGTGGTATTGGCACTCGCCGCGCTGCGCATCTGGACGAGGTGCTCGGTGCCATCGGCACCGGTGAACGTCCAGCGTGTGGGCGAGGCAAGAATGGTCAGGGCGATCCACCGGTGTCCGGCCAGATCGGCGGGTGTCTCCGGCGTGCCGCGTTTCGCGAGATAGCCCGGCGACGCCACGAGGCATTGGCGAAAGCTCGCCAGCTTCGCCGCCCGCAAGCTTGAATCGCGCAACCAGCCGAGCCGGATCGACAGGTCGAAGCGCTCCGCGATGAGATCGACGATGGCGTCGCCGACCACGAGCTCCACGCTCACCTGCGGATAGCGTTCGGCGAAAGCCGCCAGCGCCGGCGCGACGATGGCCGGGCCGTGGTCGCCCGCCGCAGCAACCCGCAGCACGCCCATCGGCGTATCCCGGCACTCGCCAAGTCGGGCGATGGCGGCTTCGGCGTCGGCCAGCACACGCGCACAATCTTCGTGGAAGCGCTCGCCGGCGTCCGTGAGTGACATCTTCCGCGTGCTACGGACAAGGAGGGTGACGCCCAGTTCGTCCTCCAGTTTGGCGAGGTGCTGGCTCACCATGGCCTTGGTGGTGCCCAGCTGCTGGGCGGCGGCGGTGAACGAGCCCGCCCGGACCAGGGCGACGAAGACGGCGAGGCGATTGAGATTGACGTCGGCGGCCATGCTGGCAACTCGATAGTAAAGGCAGACTTTACGATGAATCGCGCCAGTGGACGTATTTGCGGAACGATCCGAGGCGCATGCTTGGCCCCATCCTTCCCCTAGACAGGTTTCCCGCCCATGAAAATCGTCCTGTTCGGCGCCACCGGCAACCTCGGCAACGTGATCCTCGACGAAGCCCTCAACCGCGGCCACCAGGTGACCGCCGTGCTGCGCGACCCGTCGAAGCTCGCCACGAAGCACACCGCGCTGACCGTGGTCCAGGGCGACGTCGCGAAGCCGGCGTCCTATGCCAGCGCCCTGCCCGGGAACGATGCCGCCATCGCCAGCCTGAACGACCACGCCGACCCGGCCAACGTGCCGCGCCAGGCCACGCTGCTGCTGGAAACCCTGTCGCAGGCCGGCGTCCACCGCTTCGCCTGGGTCGGTGGCGCCGGCAGCCTGGAAACCGCGCCCGGTGTCCGCGTCATCGACGATCCAGGCTTCCCGGACGCCTGGAAAGCCTCGGCCACCGCGCAGATCGAGGCACTCGGGGTGTTTCGCGCCAGCAAGGCACCGATCGACTGGACCTATATCAGCCCCGCCGCCGAGATCGCCCCGGGCGAGCGCAAGGGCAGCTTCCGCATCGGTGGCGAGCAGTTGCTGGTGAATGCCGAGGGACACAGCCGAATTTCGACGGCGGATTTCGCCATCGGCGTGCTGGACCGGATCGAAAAGGGCGATGCCGCGAAGAAGCGAATCACCCTCGCCTACTGATCCGCGATCTGTGTGGGAGCCGATTCATCGGCGATGAGGTCAGGGCGTCACCGCTCCGTTGGCTTTTCGCCGCTGAAGCGGCTCCCACATGGTCCTATTCGCCGATAAATCGGCTCCTACGAGGGCCGGCCGGGCCCCGGCCCGCTATACTGGCCGGATGAATTACCGCCACGCGTACCATGCCGGCAACTTTGCCGATGTCCTCAAGCACATGGTGCTCGTGGCCTTGCTCGACTCGCTCAAGCAGAAGGCCTCGCCCTTCTGCTACATCGACACCCATGCCGGCAGCGGTCGTTACGACTTGCGCGGCAACGAAGCCCGCAAGACCGGCGAGGCCGACGAAGGCTTCAACATCCTCAAGACCGCCAGCGGCCTGCCGCCGCTGCTGTGGAAATGGCTGGAGATCGTGCGTGCCTGCAATCCGGGTGACGATTCGCTGCGCTATTACCCGGGCTCGCCGTGGTTCGCCGCGCACCTCATGCGCGAGAATGACAGCGCGCAGATGGTCGATACGCGCAACGACGAATCGGGCGCGCTGCGCCAGCTGTTCCATCACGACAAGCGCATCCACGTGCACGAGCGCGACGGCTACGAGGCCCTGAAAGCCTTCGTCCCGCCGAAGGAAAAGCGCGGCCTCGTGCTCATCGATCCGCCGTTCGAAGCGCAGGAAGCCGAGTTCCGCATCATCGAGAAGACGCTCAAGGCAGCCCTGGAGAAGTGGCCGACCGGCATGTATGCCGTCTGGTACCCGATCAAGCTGCGCAGCCACGTCCAGCCGTTTCATCGCTGGCTGACCAAGTGCGGTGCCAAGCGCGTGCTCGTCGCCGAGCTGCTCCTGCGTCCGGACAACTCGCCGCTGACGCTCAACGGCACCGGCATCGCCATCGTGAATGCGCCGTGGAAGCTGGATGAAACGATCCGCGACTCGCTGCGCATGCTGCCCAAGCTGCTGGGCAAGCCGGGCGAATCCGAGTACCGGCTGACCTGGCTGGTCGAGGAAAACAAGGATGAAGAACCTCCCCACGCGCCGCACTCGCCCCGTTCAGTCCGTCGGCGCTAAAGTTCAGCTACCTGCCAGGAGCTGACCCATGCGCCCGACCGTCGTCCGTCTAGCCGTCCCTGCCGCCCTGCTCATGCTGGCCCTTGCCGGCTGCGCTCCCGCGCCGATCTACAAAGCCACCGCGAACAACGTCGCCGTACCGCCCTCGCAAGTGGCACGCGAGCCGGAACGCTACGGTACGTCCGACGTGATCTGGGGCGGTCGCATCGTGCAGGTACGCAACTTCGCCGACCACAGCGAAATCGAAATCCTCGCCTACCCGCTCGACGGTTCGCAGCGTCCGCAGTCCAACGACACCGGCAACGGCCGGTTCATCGCCGCGATGCCCGGCTATGTCGAGAGCCTCGACTATCCCGCCGGTGGCCTCGTCACCGTAGCCGGCCGGATCAACGGCACCCGGGCCAGCAACGTCGGCCAGGCCTCGTATACCTTCCCCCTGGTGACCGTGAACCAGTCGCACGTTTGGACGGCCAAGGAAATGTCCGGCGGCCATCCGAACGTGAGCTTTGGCCTGGGTGTGGGCGTCATACGGTAAGATCTTTCGATCGATCACCGGGACAGGGAACCACATGTCGGGACACGCCGATTCGAAGCGCGCCATCTTCCTCGCGCTCGGAGCCAACTTCGCCATCTTCATCGCCAAGCTGGTCGCCGCCCTGTTCACCGGGTCGGGCGCCATGCTGGCGGAAGCCGTCCATTCGGCGGCCGACTGCGGCAACCAGGGGCTGCTCCTTCTTGGCATGAAACAGGCCAAACGGCCGCCCTCCCCGGACTACCCGTTGGGCTGGGGTCGCGCGCTGTACTTCTGGTCCTTCCTCGTCGCCATCCTGCTGTTCAGCGTCGGCGGCATGTTCTCGCTGTACGAGGGCGTGCATAAGCTGACGAATCCCGAGCCGCTCAAGTGGCCCTGGCTCGCCGTCGGCGTGCTCGCCTTCTCCATCGTCACCGAAGGCATTTCCATGCACGGCTGCATGCAGGAAGTGAACAAGGCGCGCGAAGGCCGCGGTCTCTGGCAGTGGTTCCGGGAAACCCGCGCCAGCGAGTTGCTGGTCATCTTCGGCGAAGACCTGGCCGCGCTGATCGGCCTGTGCCTGGCCATGCTGGCCGTCGTTGCGACGATTCTCACGGGTAACCTGATCTACGACGCGATCGGCACGATCGCCATCGGCGCCCTGCTCATCATCGTCGCCGTCGCCGTAGCGCGCGAGGTGAAGGCGCTACTCATTGGCCAGGGCGTCGAGCCGAAGCGCCGCGCCGAGATGATCGCCTTCCTCAGCGCCCGCCCGGAAATCGACACGGTCTACAACCTGCTGACCCTGCAGATGGGCACCGACGTCATGGTCGCGACCAAGGCCAGGATGGCCCCCGCGCCCACCGCGAAGGCCATGATCGAGGCGATCAATATCGTCGAGGCCGACTTCAAGGCGGAATTCAAGGACGTGCGCTGGAGCTTCTTCGAGCCGGACATCGCCGACTGAGCCCACACAACCCGTTCGCCCCCGGGTAGTACAATCATCGGCTTGCCCGCAGCTGACAAGCCGACTTCATGCCTGTAGCGCTTCCCCGCCCGCCGCTCCCCGCCAACGCCAAGACCCGCCGCTACTGGGCCGTGCCCCATGGTTCCTCGTGGGCGCTGGAGGTGGCCGAGGCGGCCCGGGCGCACGAGGGCCTGCTGGTGGTCGTCGCCCGCGATACCCGCAGCGCGGACAACCTGGAAGGCGAGCTGGCCGTCTTCGCTGGCGAACTGCCGGTGCTGCACTTCCCGGACTGGGAAACCCTGCCTTACGACGTCTTCAGCCCGCACCCGGAAGTCGTTTCCCAGCGCATCGCCACACTCTACCGCCTGCCAAGCATCAAGCGCGGCGTCCTGGTGGTGCCGGTCGCCACGCTGATGCAACGCATCGCGCCGCGCACGCACATCACCGGGTCGGGGCTGGTCCTGCGCAAGGGTCAGAAACTCGACATCAGTGCCGAACAACGCCGACTGGAAGCCGCCGGCTACCGCAACGTGCCCCAGGTCGGCGAGCCGGGCGATTTCGCCGTGCGTGGCGCCTTGATCGACATCTTCGCCATGGGCGCGAACGAGCCCTACCGCGTCGAGCTGTTCGACGACGAAGTGGAATCGATCCGCACCTTCGATACCGAGACACAGCGCTCCCAGCAACAGGTCGACAGCGTCGACCTGTTGCCCGCGCGCGAATTCCCGGTCACCGACGAGGCCGCGAAGAACTTCCGCGCCAACCTGCGTGAGCGCTTTCCGATCGACATCCGGCGCTGCAATCTCTATCAGGACATGAAGGAAGGCGTGACGCCCGGCGGCATCGAGTACTACCTACCGCTGTTCTTCCCGGCCACGGAAACCCTCTTCGACTACATCGCCGGCGACGCCCTCTTCGTGCTTGGCGACGGCGTGCTCGACGCTGCCGAACAGTTCTGGACGCAGACCTCCGAACGCTACGACCAGCGCGCGCACGACATCGAGCGCCCGGTGCTGCCGCCGGCCGAGATCTACCTGCCGCCCGAGCATCTGCGCGAGCGCCTGAACAAGCAGGTCCGCATCGATGTCGTGCCGAAGGGACAGGAGCACGCCGTCGATCTCGGCACGATGCCCGCCCCTGAAGTACCGCTCAACCGCAAGGGCGAGGAGCCCGGCACCTCGCTGCGCCACTTCCTCGCCAGCTACAAGGGCAGCGTCCTCATCGCTGCGGATTCCGCCGGCCGTCGCGAAGCGCTGATCGAGCAGCTTGCCGGCGCGGGCGGCATGAAACCCGTCATGGTCGACGGCTGGAAAGACTTCCTCGCCAGGGACGAACGCTTCGCCATCACGGTCGCCTCGCTCGAGCAGGGTTTCGCGCTGACCAAGCCGGCGCTCACCGTCTTCACCGAGCGCGAGCTGTTCGGCGAACGCGTGCGCACCGACCGCAAGAAGCGCGTCGGCGCCGCGCGCGATCCCGAAAGCATCATCAAGGACCTCACCGAGCTGTCCATCGGCTCGCCCATCGTGCACATCGACCACGGCGTGGGTCGTTACCAGGGCCTGGTGTCACTCGACGTGGGCGACATGCCCGGCGAGTTCCTGACCATCGAGTACACCAAGGGCGACAAGCTCTATGTGCCGGTGGCGCAGCTTGGCCTGGTCAGCCGTTACACCGGAACCGCGCCCGAGCTGGCGCCGCTGCATTCGCTGGGCGGCGACGCCTGGGAGCGTGCACGCAAGAAGGCGGCCGAGAAGGTCCGCGACGTCGCTGCCGAGCTGCTGGCGATCTACGCGCAGCGCGAGGCACGCCAGGGCGAGTCGCTCTCGATCGACCGGCAAATGCTCGAGGAATTCGCCGCGACCTTCCCCTTCGAGGAAACCGCCGATCAGCAGGCGGCGATCGATGCGGTCATCGTCGATCTTGCCGCGCCGCGCGCGATGGATCGCGTGGTCTGCGGTGACGTCGGCTTCGGCAAGACGGAAGTGGCCCTGCGCGCGGCCTTCGCCGCCGCCACCGCCGGCAAGCAGGTCGCCGTCCTGGTGCCGACCACCCTGCTCGCCCAGCAGCACTACCGCAACTTCGCCGATCGCTTTGCCGACTGGCCGGTCCGCGTGGACGTGGTCTCCCGCTTCAAGTCGAAGAAGGAAACCGATGCGGCGCTGGAACGGCTGGCCGACGGCCAGATCGACGTCATGGTCGGCACGCACAAGCTGTTGCAGGCGGACATCCGCTTCAAGAACCTCGGCCTGGTCATTGTCGACGAGGAGCAGCGTTTCGGTGTGCGCCAGAAGGAGCAGCTGAAGAAGCTGCGCGCCGAAGTGGATCTGCTCACCCTCACCGCGACACCGATCCCGCGCACGCTGAACATGGCGATGAGCGGCCTGCGCGATCTCTCCATCATCGCCACGCCGCCCGCGCACCGTACGGCTGTGCGAACGCTGATTTCGACCTACCAGCCCGCGCTCATCCGCGAAGCGATCCAGCGCGAGCTCGCGCGCGGTGGCCAGGTGTACTTCCTGCACAACGAAGTGGAATCGATCGAACGCATCGCCCGCGAACTCGGCGAACTGGTTCCCGAGGCGCGTATTCGCGTCGCCCACGGCCAGATGCCGGAGCGTGAGCTCGAGCAGGTCATGGCGGATTTCCATCGCCAGCGTTTCAACGTGCTCGTGTCGACGACCATCATCGAATCGGGCATCGACATCCCGACCGCGAATACCATCGTGGTCAACCGCGCCGACCGCTTCGGTCTTGCGCAGCTGCACCAGCTGCGTGGCCGCGTGGGCCGTTCGCACCACCGCGCCTATGCCTACCTGATCGTGCCCGATCGCAAGGCCATGACGGCCGATGCGGAGAAGCGACTGGAAGCCCTCGCGTCGCTGGAAGAACTGGGCGCCGGCTTCACCCTCGCCACGCACGATCTCGAAATCCGCGGCGCCGGCGAAATGCTCGGCGACGAACAGTCCGGCCAGATCCAGGAAATCGGTTTCGGCCTGTACACCGAGCTGCTCGACCGCGCGGTGCGTGCGCTGAAGTCGGGCAAGGTGCCGGACTTCGATCTCACCTCCGAGCACGAGACGGAAGTGGAGCTGCACCTGCCCGCCCTGATCCCGAACGACTACCTCCCCGACGTGCACGCGCGCCTGACCCTCTACAAGCGCATCGCCAGCGCGCGCAACGACGACGGCCTGCGTGAGTTGCAGGTGGAAATGATCGATCGCTTTGGCCTGCTGCCGGACCAGACCAAGTGCCTGTTCGCCGTCGCCCAGCTGAAGCTCATGGCCACGCCGCTCGGCATTCGCAAGGTGGACTTCGGCGCCAGCGGCGGCCGCATCACCTTCCGCGACAAACCCGATATCGACCCCGTCGCCCTGATCCGCCTGATCCAGACCCAGCCACGCATCTTCAAGATGGACGGCCAGGACAAGCTACGCGTGATCATGGAACTACCCGGCTCCGCCGAGCGCATCCGCACCGCGCAGGACACCCTGGTGTCCCTGGGCGCGAGAAGGCCTGGCTAACCGGCCCATGTGGGAGCCGCTTCAGCGGCGATGCTTCGCTATGGTAGGAGCCGATTCATCGGCGAAAACCCGGTCGCGAAAACCTTCAGGGTTTCGCTACGCAGGGATCGCCGATAAATCGGCTCCTACCTAGAGCAGGCAGCTCAGGCCGCGGCAGGCGTCGAACGCACCAGATACTGCACGCTGAAACGCTGCTCCCGATCCATCCACACTTTCGCCACGCTGAGCCCGGCCTTGGCCGCCATCTGGGCGAAGTCGTCGAGCGAATACTTGCAGCTGTACTCGACGTGCATGGCCTCGTCCTCGCGGAAGGCGAAGGTGTCGTGGCCGACATGCACATCCTGCCGTTTGGTGCTCACCAGAGCGGTCTCGATGCGTCCTGCCAGCGCGTTGTAGCGCGCACGATGACGGAACGCGCTCACGTCGAAGTCCGTGCCGATCTCGCGATTCAGGCGAACCAGCATGTTCAGCGTAAAGTCGTTCGTCACGCCAGCGGCGTCGTTGTACGCGGCTTCGATCTGCGCTGGATCCTTCTTCAGGTCCACGCCGATGATGATACCGCCGCCGTCACTCATCTCGGTGCGCATCAGGCGAAGAATGCGGATCGCTTCCTTCGACTCGAAATTGCCGATCGTCGAACCCGGAAAATAGATCGCCGTGCGGCGCGGCGAACGCGAGGCGACGGGGAGGCGCAGTGGCTGCGTGAAGTCGGCGCATACCGGCTGCATCGGTACATCGGGAAAGCGCGTAGCCAGCTCGGCCACGCTCTCCATCAGGGCGGACCGGGAGATCTCCACGGGCACATACGCAACCGGGGTGACCAGATGCTCGAGTAGCATGCGCGTCTTGATGCCGCTGCCACTGCCGTACTCCACCAGGCGCACATCAGGGCCCAGCGTATCGGCGATGTCACCCGCATGGTCGCGCATGATCGCGATCTCGGTCCGCGTGAGGTAGTACTCGGGCTGCTCGCAAATGGCCTCGAAAAGCGCCGATCCGCGCTCGTCGTAGAACAGTCGCGACGGCAGCTTTTTCGCCTTCATCGCGAGGCCACGGCGAACGGTATGCAGCGTGTCCTCGACATCCGGATGGCGGTCGTCTACACGGATGTCTTTCGGTTGAGCGCTCATCGATCGTTTCCCAGTCGTATCCCCGAAAACTGCCAACGGGCGTGGGGAGGAAAGAAGTTCCGGTAGGTCGCACGAACGTGGTCCGCAGGGGTAGCGCAGGATCCTCCGCGCAGAATCCACTGCCCGTTCATGAACTTGCCGTTGTATTCGCCGAGGGCCCCGGCCAAAGTCCGGAATCCTGGGTAACTGACATAAGGGCTCATTGTCCATTCCCAAACGTCGCCGTACATCTGACCGAGTGAGGACTCGAACGATGAGGCTCGAGGTTTGAACGCCCCGCTATCCTGAAGGTTCCCGCGCACGGGCAAGGGTGCTGCCATGGTTTCCCATTCCACCTCGGTGGGAAGCCGCGCGCCGGCCCAGCGCGCGAACGCGTCGGCTTCGAAATAGCTGATGTGACAGACAGGCGCATGCGGGTCGATCGCATGACGCCCCTGCAAGGTGAATTCGGTCTCCAGTGCCTCGTCCCAGTACAGGGGGCGTTGCCACTGCTCCGCCTGTACGAGGGCCCAGCCGTCGGCCAGCCACAGCGCGGGCTGGCGATAGCCCCCGTCGGTGACGAAGGCCAGGAACTCCGCGTTGGTCACCGGGCGGTTGGCCAGGGAGCCCGCCTGCCGGTACGTGCGATGCCGCGGACCCTCGTTGTCGAACGCGAACCCGTCACCGCTGTGACCGATCTCGACGATACCTTCGTCGAACGGCACGAAGGCCAGGGCCGGCGCGGCCATGGAAAGCGAGCGCGGCGCATCCGGCGCGAACGCTGGCTCGAGCGGGTTCTGCGCGAAAGCGTGCTTGATGTCGGTGAGCAAGAGCTCCTGGTGTTGCTGCTCGTGCTGGACGCCCAGTTCGATCAGTGCCGGCAAGCTGGCATCGTCACCGCGCGCGATCAGCGCCGCGATCGCTTCGTCGACGCGACATCGATAGTCCCGCACCTCGTCCAGCGCAGGCCGC
This sequence comes from Luteibacter rhizovicinus DSM 16549, assembly GCF_001887595.1. NCBI lineage: Bacteria > Pseudomonadati > Pseudomonadota > Gammaproteobacteria > Lysobacterales > Rhodanobacteraceae > Luteibacter > Luteibacter rhizovicinus. The sequence continues at coordinate 3,209,895 of NZ_CP017480.1, read as the reverse complement.
GTCAGCAGGCCGCGCCTGGGCCGCGCGTGCATCGGGCCGACCGACTGGTAGTACGAGTTGAACAGGAAGTGCCAGTCCGGATTCGGCGACCTATAGCCCGGGTCCCGAGACAGAATGAACTGCTCGAAGAACCACGTCGTATGCGCGAGGTGCCACTTGGTCGGACTGGCGTCCGGCATGGACTGGATGACCGTGTCCTCGGGCCGCAGGCGCGCCGCCAGCTCCGCCGTACGGTGGCGGATGCTGAGGAAGCGTTGGGTAAGATCCGCGCTGGCCGGCGGGCGGGGGTCGATGCCAAGCGGTCGGACGGTCATAGGGCGAGGTTCCTGCACTGCCGACGGACTCGTCAGTCATTACGGAAACCTTGCCAGCGGATACGTTCAACGAACGTGAGCGCACCCGACCGCCGCCTTAACGGCGGGTGCACCGAAGCCGCCTTTTCTCTCGTGTCGGGGCACAAACAGGCTTAACGTGCAGATTCCTACGATGGAGAGTCCGGCCATGAAAGTCCGTCACCTGTTTGTCGCTTCACTGCTCCTTACCGTGGCCGCCCACGCCGCCGAGCAGGCCCCCGTCGCCGGGCCCGCCCCAGCGGTGAAGGCGCTCGAATTCAACGATTGCATGCGGACCGACCGGATCACCGACTGGAAGGTGGTCGACGACCGTACCCTCCTCGTCGCAACCGGACCGGATCACTTCGTGGTCAAGACGAATGTGGACTGTCCGCGCATGGGTCTGGGCGGCGGCGTACGTTTCAAGACCGCCGAGAGCAATAAGGCCATCGGCGGCTTCCGCATCTGCGGCACGCCGACCGAGAAGGTCGATCGCATCAACAACGACCCGCCGTGCAGCATCGAGTCCGTCCAGACCCTCGACAAGGCGACCTACCAGGCGATGTCGAAGAACGCCAAGCTCAGCGGCTCCGGCGCCGGCACCAGCGGCTCCAAGCCGTAAAGCGAAACGCCGGCGTCGCGGCGCAACAGCCGGCCCGGCGGCCCCGATGAGCACCCATGTGGGAGCCGCTTCAGCGGCGATGGCCAGGCCGCCTCAGACCCTATCGCCGGCATAGCCGGCTCCCCATCAAGCAAAAAAAAGCCCGGCTATAAGCCGGGCTCTTCATTCAACGAGTCAACGACGACCTCGCCTGACGACGATCAATACCCGTCGTCACGCACGTAGCGGGTGGTGCTGTAACCGTCGTCCACGTAGGTCGTGGTGGTCACGCGACGGGTCACCACCGGGGCGTCCTGATAGACGACCGTGGCCGGGCGGTAATACGCCGGGCCGTTGTCGTACACGACGGTGCGCGGCTGCGAAGCGTTGGCGACGAGGCCGACCACTGCACCGGCAACGATGGCACCGGCGATCCAGCGACCGGCATTGTCGTAGTGACCGCGACCGTAGTAACCGCCACGGCCGCCGTAGTAACCACCACCGTGGTAACCGTAACCGCCATGGTAGCCACCGCCGTAGCCATACCCACGTGCGAACGCACCAGGTGCGAACGCCATCAGGCCCGCGGCAGCGAGCAGGAGGGCGGATTTAGCGAGCTTAGCTTTCATGACAATTACCTCCGGGTGTTGAGCGCAGATTCGCGCTCGGCCACTGAATCCGGACTGAAGTTTTGTCCACCGCCCGTTCACGTTTTCCACGGGTTCACGTACGGCTTCCGAAGCAGCCAGCAGCCATGGATGTTATGGCGGCGGGCGAAGTCGAACGGGATGCTCGGTGCGCTCCAGTCTTCAATCTGGAAATGGGGTTCGAGGGCCGCCCGATCAAGCTGGAAGCGACGGAAGTTGTTCGAAAAAACGATCACGCCATCCGGCAGCAGGCGCTCGTTGCAGGCCATGAGCAGCTTTACGTGGTCACGCTGCACGTCGAAGTCGTCGGCCTTCTTCGAGTTGGAGAAGGTCGGCGGATCCACGTAAATCAGGCCGTACTGCATGCTGCGCTTTTCCAGGAAGGTCATCGCGTCTTCCTGGACCAGGCGGTGGCGGGCGCCGCTATACCCGTTCAGGTCGAGGTTGCGCGAGGCCCAGTCGAGATAGGTCCCCGAGAGGTCGACCGTGGTGGTGTCGCGCGCGTCGCCGGCCGCCGCGTAAACGCTGGCCGTACCCGTGTAGGCGAACAGGTTGAGGAAATGCTTGCCGGCGGCAAGTTCCCGGATCTTGGCGCGTACCAGGCGGTGGTCGATGAACAGGCCGGTGTCGAGGTAATCGGTCGGGTTGATCAGGAACTTCAGCCCGCCTTCGTGCACCTCGATGAATTCACCCTTCTGGTCGAACTGGCCGTACTTGGAACCGCCCTTGCCCCGCTCGCGCGTCTTCACGGCGATGCGGTCACGCGGAATCTCCAGAACTTCGCTCGCCACCCGGACGATCTCGCGCATGCGGATGCGTGCGACGTCGACCGGCACCTCCAGCGGCGCCTTGTATTCCTGGATGTGCAGCCAGTTCTCGTAGACGTCGATGGCCGCCGCGTATTCGGGGAGGTCCTGGTCGTAGGCGCGCCAGCAGGTGATGCCTTCGCGACCAAGCCGCTTGCGCAGGTGGCGGACATTCTTGTCCAGCCGGTTCTTCAGCATCTGCGCGCCGTCGGACAGCGGCTTGACCTCGCGCGGGGCCTCGTCCCGCGCACGCAGGGCGAAGGTAAGCAGCGGCGTTTCCAGAGCGCCGTTGAACAGGGCGTAGCGCTTGTCCGGACTCAGACGCAGTGCACGGCCGAGCTCGTCGTCGCCGGCCAGCACGGCGGCGCGCCAGCCGGCGAAACGGTCCTTCAGGGCCTGGCCGAGGTCACGGTAGAGCGCAGGCAGTTCGGCGCGGTCGCCCAGACGCTCGCCGTAAGGCGGATTGGTGATGACCAGGCCCAGCGGCGTTTCCGGCGGCGGCTCTACATGGACGGCGTCGCGGCGATCCAGGTGAACGAAGCCGGCCACGCCTGCGCTCTGTGCGTTTCGCTTGGTCGTCTGGATCATGTGTGGATCGGAATCGCTACCGAAAAACACCGGACGCAAGGCCCGCAGGCCTTCGTCGGCACGGGCCTTGGCTTCGTCGTAGATCGACCGCCACAGCGAGTAGTCGTGCTTGGCCCAGCCGAGGAAGCCGTAGTAGTCGCGCTGCAGGCCCGGCGCCACATCGGCGGCCATGAGCGCGCCCTCGATCAGCAGGGTGCCCGAGCCGCACATGGGATCGACCAGCGCGCCGCCTTCGGCGTAGATCCGCGGCCACTGCGCGCGGACCAGCATGGCGGCGGCGAGGTTTTCCTTGAGCGGGGCCTCACCCTGCTCGTGGCGCCAGTTACGGCGATGCAACGGCAGGCCGGACAGATCGATCGACAGCGTGGCGCGATCGCGACGCACGCGCACGTTGACGCGCAGGTCCGGCTCTTCCGGATCCACGTCCGGGCGGGAACCCGTCGCGGCGCGGTACTGGTCGACGATCGCGTCCTTGGTCTTCAGCGCGATGAACTGGCTGTGGGTGAGCTTACTCATCGCCGTGTTGGCATCCACCGCCAGCGTGCCGTGCGGCGCCAGGTGTTCGGACCAGTCGATATCCTGGATGCCCGCATAGAGCTGGTCCGGATCGGCGGCGTCGAATTCGGCCAGCGGCAACAGGATCCGGCTGGCCATGCGCGACCACAGGCAGGCGCGATAAGCCGTCTCGATGGAACCGGTGAAGGCGACGCCGGCGAGTGCCTCGCGGACGTCGCTGGCGCCGATGGCGATCAGCTCGTCCTTCAGCAGGTACTCGAGGCCTTTCGGGCAGGTGGCAAAGAACTTGGTCATGCGAGGTTCCCCAGGAAGCGAAGGAACTCGGCTTCGATGTCGGGCAAGGTGGCGCCTAGGCGATGGTCGTCCTGCACGAGCAGGGCGGGAATGGCATGAGCGCGGGCAAAGGCCAGCGCCTCGTCCAGGGGGCAGACATCGTCGGCGTAGCCATGGACGAGAAAGGAGGGAACGCCGGGACGCAGGGCGAAATCCCGGGGGTAGCCCGGAATCGTCGTCGGCAGGGCCAGCAGGAACAGGCCGGCCACCGGTGCGTCCAGCGAGGCGAGGCCGGAGACGAAGGCGCCCATGCTCGATCCCACCAGGACCGGCGGCGCGGGTGAGTCCGCGATCGCCCGGGCCAGCTGGGCCAGGCGTGGATCGATGCTGCCGGCATAGCCGCGGGCGTCGTCCTCACGGTAATCCGGCCGGACCGTGGTCCAGCCGAGCGATTCGGCCAGGCCCGCCAGGACGCTCACCTTGGTGGCATCGGGGCCCGAATCGGAACCGTGGGAAAGAATGATGTGGCCGCGCATGGCGGTCTCCGGACGCGGAATGACCGGCTATGTTATCAAAGCGCCATGATCGACATTCTCGACACCCCCCTGCCCTATGTCGGCCGCCTGCCTGAACGGGCCGCGGACACCATCGACCTCGTGGTCATCCACTGTACCGAGCTGCCCGACCTGGCCACGGCCAGGGAGTACGGCGAGAAGGTGCTGTACGAGACAGGTGCCGGTAACAGCGGCCACTACTACGTCGACCGCGACGGCACGGTGCTCTGTTACGTGGATCCCCTGCGCGTCGCCCACCACACGCGCGGCTACAACCCGCGCTCCATCGGCATCGAACTGGTCAACACGGGGCGCTACCCGGATTGGTTCCATTCGGCGAAACAGACCATGACCGAGCCCTACCCGGAGGTGCAGATCACCGCCCTGCGCGCCCTGCTCGATCATCTGACCGCACACTTCCCGTCGCTCAGGCACATCGCCGGCCACGAAGACCTGGACACCGCCATGGTCCCCTCCAGCGACGACCCCGGGAACGAAGTGCCACGCAAGCGCGATCCCGGCCCGCAGTTCCCCTGGGTCCGCGCGTATGACGCCGGGCGCCTGGGCCGGCTCGGGGGCTGAGGCCCGCTATACTCCGCGCTCTATCGCGCCCCGTTCAGAAGGCACCCTCATGTCGGAAACTCACGTCGGCGAGCTCGTCGAACTCCTCGAACTCGAACGCCTGGAAGACAACCTCTTCCGCGGCCAGAGTCGGGACATCGGCACACGCTTCGTCTTCGGTGGCCAGGTACTTGGCCAGGCACTGTCGGCCGCGCAGCGTACCGTCGATGCCAAGCGCGAAGCGCACTCGTTGCACGCGTACTTTCTTCGCGCCGGCGACATCAACGCGCCGATCGTCTACAGCGTGGAGCGCACGCGCGACGGCGGTTCGTTCTCGTCGCGCCGCGTGGTCGCGATCCAGCATGGCCAGCCCATCCTCAACGGTTCCATCTCGTTCCAGGAGCCGGAGACCGGCTACGAGCACCAGATGACCATGCCGGAAGTGCCGGCACCGGAAGACATCGAGCCGATGCACGCGATGAACGCGGAGCAGGTCGCCAAGCTGCCGGAAAAAACCCAGCGCTGGCTCGGCATCAACGGTCCGTTCGAGTTTCGCCACGTGTGGCCGCGCGATGAGCTGCGTCCGGCCAAGCGTCCGCCGTACCAGCACATCTGGTTCCGGCTCACCGCGCCGATCGAGGACACGCAGTCGCTGCACCAGGCCCTGCTCGCCTATGCCTCGGACTTCCACCTGATCGGTACGGCCACCCTGCCCCACGGCATTTCCTATCTCACCCGCAACATGCAAATGGCCAGCCTGGATCACGCCCTGTGGTTCCACCGCCCGTTCCGCATCGACGAGTGGTTGCTGTATTCGTTCGATAGCCCGACCTCGCAAGGTGCGCGCGGTCTTGCACGCGGCATGATCTACACACGTGATGGCCGACTCGTCGCCTCCACGGCGCAGGAAGGCCTGATCCGCGTCCGCCCCGACTGATCGCATGAACATCGAGCTACGGCACCTGCGTTACTTCATTGCCGTCGCCGATGAGCTGCATTTCAGCCGTGCCGCCGAGCGGCTGGGCATTTCCCAGCCGCCGCTGAGCCAGCAGATCCGCGATCTCGAAGGGATGCTCGGGGTTCGGTTGTTACGCCGAACCAACCGGCGCGTCGAGTTGACCGATGCGGGGCGCGTCTATCTCGACGACGCCCGGGAGATCCTCGCCCGGGTGGATGAAGCCGGCGACCTCGCCCGTCGCGCCGAACGCGGCGAGATCGGCGAATTACATGTCGGGTTCACGCAAAGCACGCCTTTGATCGCCCGCTTTCCACGCGCCGTGCGTGCGTTTCGCGAGGCTTTTCCGGCCGTGCGCCTGGTGCTGAAGGAACACAACACGCTGCAGCAGATCGAGAGATTGCTCGATGGCAGCCAGCAAGTCGGACTGATTCGCGGCACCGACCTGCCGCCGGCGCTGGTCGCGCGCAAGCTGGTGGACGATCCGCTCGTGGCCGTGTTGCGCGCCGACCATCCGCTGGCAAAGGGACGTCGTCCGCGCGTGCGCGTCGAACAACTCGCCGCGGAGCCGTTCGTCGTCTTCAGCCGGAACGCAGGGACGGGTGTCGCCGCGCAAGTCCAGGCCATGTGCCGTCATGCCGGTTTCGCACCACGCATCGCCCAGGAAGCCGGCGAGTCCGCCACCATGGTGGGCCTCGTCGCGGCCGGACTCGGCGTGGCCGTGCTGCCGCAATCGATGAGTCAGGTGCATGTCGAAGGGGTGGCCTACGTACCCATCGATTCGCCCGATGCCGCCAGTGCCCTCTACCTCGTGCACCGCCGCAGCGATACGTCGCCGCTGGTAAAAACCTTCACGCAGCTGATGCTGAAGGCCTGAGGCGGCGCAGCTTCACGGCGATCGCCAGGCCGGCGAGGACCAGGACGGCGACATACGCCACGACGCCGTTCCAACCGGCGTGTGTCCAGGCGAGTCCACCCAGCGAGCCCGCGATGCTCGAGCCCATGTAGTACGAGAACAGGTAGAACGACGACGCATGCGCACGCGCGAACGTCGCCCGCTTGCCGACCCAGCCACTGGCGATGGAATGACCGCCGAAGAAACCGAAGGTCATCATCGCGATGCCCGCGACGATCGCCCACAGCGACGCGCTCGCCGTGAGCACCACGCCGGCAAGCATGATGACGAAGGTGGTCCACAGCACGCGGTGACGACCGAGCTTGTCGGCGACCTTGCCCATCCACGCCGAGCTCGCCACGCCGACCACGTAGACCATGAACACCGCACCGACGTGCGATTGCGACAATGAGAACGGTGGCGCAAGGAGGCGATAGGCCACGTAGTTGTAGATCGTGACGAAGGCGCCCATCAGCAGGAAGCCTTCGGCAAACAGCCAGGGCAGCCCCTTGTCGCGCCATAGCGACGCGAACGAGGCAAGCAGCTCGCGCGGATGCGCACGACGTTTTTCGAAATGCACCGAGGCAGGCAAGCCACGTGCGACGAGCACCGCGGCAAGCAGACCCAAGGCACCGATGATCGCGATGGCGACACGCCACGATGCGTGATCCGCGGCGAAGCCGGAGATCAATCGCCCACCCATACCGCCGATCGCGTTGCCGCCGATGTAGAGGCCCATGGCGAAGCCCAGCGAGTCACCGTGGATCTCTTCGCTCACGTAGGTCATCGCGACGGCCGGCAAGCCGGCCAGCGTTATGCCGAGCAGTGCCCGCAGGACGAGGAAGGTGCCCCAGTTCGGCGCCATCGCACTGAGCAGGACGAGCAGCGACGAGCCAAGCAGCGAGGTGAGCATGACCGGCTTGCGGCCGAACACATCCGAGATGGCACCGGCGAACAGCATCGACACGGCCAGAACGCCCGTCGTCAGCGAGAGCGACAGGCTGCTCGATGCCGCGTCCAGGGAAAAGGCGCGTGAGAACGCCGGCAACAGGGGCTGCACGCAATACAGCAGACCGAAGGTCGCGAAGCCCGACGAGAACAGGGCGAGATTGGTACGCCGGAAGGCGGGCGTGCCATGACGAATGCGCCGATCCACGACAACCGCCGGCGCGGCGGACGACGAGCCGTCCACGGGAACCTCCAGGGATTGAGCCATGCGACAAGGCTAGTCCCTGAATTGAGTCGGATCGATAGAGCGGAAACTCCGCTTCCATACCCAAAACGAATCAATCGACTTTCTAGATCAGCTTCCTGTGGGAGCCGATTCATCGGCGAAAGGAACTCGCCTCAGCCTCACGACTACCGCGCCACCGTGCCCGCCCCACCGCCATCCCACTGAATCGCCGACGCCAACTCGTCATCCGTCAACGCCAGGCTCCCCCCATCCGCCTCGGCCTTCACCGCCACAACATGTCCGTCATGGCGCGACAACTCGCGATTACCCGTCGTCATCAGCGCGTTCGCGCGAACAGAGTCGGCGGCCATGAGGACCAGCAAGGTCGTCGCCCCGGCGACGAAGCGCACGCCACTCGTCGCTCCGGACTTCGCCAACGCCTTCGAATCCAGCGGCACGGCCTTCACCTTGCCCGCCCAGCGCGGCGGTGCGACGAACGTGTAGCCAGCGGCTTCGTCCCTCCACGCAAAGCGCTTCATCGGTTCTGGTACGGGTGCGGCATGGCCTTGGACACCCGGCGGCGTCTGTCCCGATGCCATGAGCGGGAGGCCAAGCAGCAATGCGAGCGTGAGCGATTTCATGACGGGGTCTCCTGGAGTCGCCTTGCAGCCTACGCCCTGCGTGTGGCGGCAGCGTCAAGCGCCACGATCGGCCACGGCGTCCTGGGCATCCGAGACAGCTTCCCGTCCGCTGACCCACGCGAACAAGGCGATCCCGACCATGATGGCGACGGCGCCCAACGCGGCAACCGGCCCGGGTAACGCTTCGTGCAGGAAGATCACGCCCACGACGGTGGCAAACAGCAGCTCGGCGGCCTGCATCGCTTCCACACCGGCCAAGGCTGTGGGCTGCCGCCCGACCATCTCCGTGGCATGGAAGAACAGCACGGTGGCAATCACGCCGGACGACAAGGCCACACCGCCTGCCAGCAGCGCCTCGCGCAGTGACGGCGGCCCCACGGTGAACCACGTCACCACAGCGAGCAGAAGCCACAACGGCCAACTCGCCAGCGTCATCCCGAACACACGCTGCACCGGCCCGAGCTTCGTCCCCGTCCGTTCGAGATGTAGAAGGATCATCCGGTTGCCCAGCGGATAGGCGAAGGCAGAAAACACCACCGCGCCGACGGCCAGCCACGCCGATGCATCAAGTGCCCCGTGCGAATGCCCGAACTGCAGCAGCATCACTCCACCGACGATCAACACACCGATGGACAAGGCAGCGACGTGCCAGCGCGCCCTTTCGTCCCGATAAATGAAAGGCGCCAGCAACGGCCCCGCCAGCACCGTGGTCTGAAAACTACCGGCGACCAGCCACGACGGCCCGCTACTCGCCGCCCAGGTCAGCGGCACGCCAAACAGCACGAAGCCCACGCTGCTCCACGTCAGCCACTGGCGCGTATGTCGGCGCAGCTCGTAAGGCAAGGCACCGAAGCCACCCTGGAACGGCAGCACGAGCGCGAGGAGCGGCAAGGTAATCAGGTAACGAAGGATCACCGCCCACTGCCAATGCCCCCCGCCACTGACGACGGCACGATTGAGGACATAGGTGAAGGTGAAGAACAGCGCCGAGATCAGCGCGATCGCCACCGCCTTGAGGGCATGGGAACGCATGGACAACCTTGCATGGAGCGAAGACCGAGTGTGCCAGCGTCGCGCGGAGACGTCATTCGGATTCGTTCAGTTCCAGGAAGAGTTCCTGCAGTTCGCCACCGATCGGCTGCCCGCCGACCGAGAGCGTCACGTCGGCTTCGATACCCGACACCGGGCAGCAACCGTCGAAGATCCCCAGCATGTTCGCCGTCGTGTCGATCATGATGTTGCGGATCACTTCGATGAGTGTTTCCTTGCCTTCCTCGTCCAGCGAATTGAACATCGTCAGGGCACGGATCCACAGGGGATCCACGGCGCATTCCACCGGTGTGGTGCGAAACATTTCGTCGTAGACCGCGAGATTGTCGCGGACCACGGCGTTCTGGATGGCCAGGACGAAGCGATCGGGGGACATGGGTGCCACCTGCAAAGGGGACGGGTTAAGTGATGCACCCTATGTGTGGGAGGAAAGCGCCCGGGTCAATGGGGCGGGTCGGCGATCTTTGTGGCCTGGGTCGCCACGAGCTGCCAGCGACCGTCCCGCCGGAAAAAGACATCGGTGAAACGCAGGTTCATTTCCCCCGAGTGACCCTTGTAAGTCCCGCCGAGATGATCGGTCCCGGTAACGACGGCCGTGTCGCCCATCAACTGGATGCGCAGCGGGCCATGGTCGATGAACGACGGCTTGATCTGCCCGCTGGCGAACAGCGCGATATCCTCGTCGCGGGGAAGTGCTGAACCGTTCATGCCCTGGATGACCAGGTCCTTCGCGTAGAAATGCTCGAGAAAAACGGTATCGCCCTTGATCCGGGCCGTGCGCCAGTCGTCCTCCAGGCGCGTGATCTCCGCCTCTGTCGATGCGGACGTAGCCGCTGCGGCCGGGCGTAAAACCACCGCCACGAACAACAGGCCAGCGAGCCCCAGCAAGCGCGTTGCATCACGCATAGTTCCACTCCCCGTAAACCCCTTGGACGCCGAATATAAGACTGACGCAGGAGCTGCTCAACACCGACCGATGGTCTATGCCGCGACTCACGGCGGGACCGGATCAGTCACTTCCCTGCTCGCCCGTCGCGGGCAGCGGGACGCGGGCACGTAACCTGGCCAGATGGCGTCGTAGAAGTAGCGTTCGAGCGCCGAGGGCGGGTCGTAGGGCCGGCTCTCGACAGGAATCAGCTTACGCAGCCGTGCCTCGTTATGCTCCGCCCAACGCATGACCATGCGTTGCATCAGGGAAACGCCCTTCACCGTGGCGCCCTGCCCGCGCCGCGGCCCGTAGCGCCAACGGACTACCCAGACCCCATCTTGGGGACTGACGCGGGCGAACGCCCGCGACGTCCCTTCCAGGATCGCGTATTGCCGTTCCCCCATCTGGACCCAGTGAACCATCGCCATGGGCCGAGGTTAGGCGGGCGGCGTCTCAGATATGTGGACGGTGCGGCGGGTCTACCCGAGGTTTATCGGGCAAGTGCTTGAGCCCGCCGGATTCGCCCCAGCTCAGGGATCGGCGTATTCGACGTAGTGATCGGATTCGCCAGACCGTGTAAAGCACTGGTGCCCTGCCGCATGTACCCAGGCATTCGCGGCACGCGGTGTCCGACCCTCGTCCTCGGAGGCGGCATCGAACGTGGCACACAACCTGAAGGCGTTCTTTCCGATCACTTCGTAACGGTAGGGCACGCCAGTCACGGGATCCCTCGACGCATTGCCACCCATGTCCAGCGACGCAAGCGACGAAGGGAGAGTCTTCTTACGGTCGAGCTCGATACCGATCAAGGTCGAAAGCGTGCGCAGGTTCGACACTCGCTGATCATCCAGGCGGACGGCCCGCTGGTGCTCCGGCGAGCCAAGCAAGGATAGGCCTGCCACGACGGCCGCCAGCATAGCCACGCCACCGGCTATCGCAAGCCATTTGCCCGGTGCTGGCCCGCTCATGCGTCACGCTCGTCGCGACGAAGGTCCCATAGGTAGTAGCCGAACACCGCTACCGAAATTTTCGCGGCGACGCCCACCTTCAGTGCAAAACGCACACTCAACTCGCCGCCGAGCGCGTGGTCGACGAGGGTGATTACATCGCATAGCAGAACGACCGCGGCGACGAAGAGCGTGAGGTAGGTGAGCCAGCGCCGCACACCGGAGAGGCGCTTCTCCGGATGCCGGGTCAACTCGGCACCGATCTTCAAGGACATGCCGATAAAGATCGGAAAGGCGACGATGATCGAGGCAATCGACCAGCGCATGCTGTCCGCACTACTCGTCGTGAAGCTCGCCGGATCCGGGAAGGCGCGGTTGATCAGATTGAACAGCAGGCTACCCAGGTGATACGCGCTGAGATAGAGGGTGGTGAACAGAACAAGGTAGAGAAACGCCTCCCGCGCCGACAAGTACGGTCGCGGCCGGGGAACCGGCAGCGTAAAGGGCACATCAGCGAAGCCCGATAATGCGCTGCGCACCTGTTCCACTGTCCAACCCGCGGAGGTCAGAGCCACTTTCACCTCCTCCTTGCTGCTTCCTCTTTCCAGGGCCTTGCGTACGAATCGTTCGAGATCCTGCGTGCCACTCGCCATCGTCGTCCATCCTTTGGAGTCGCCATCGTGGGAGCCATCATACGGATCAGCGGACCGACCGTGTGGCATCACCATGGCTTTCTCGGGGCTCAATGACTGGGCGGAAACCACACCTTCACGATCTGGCCGTCGCGGACCTCGTAGATCGCGGCCATGTCCGGCAGGACCTTGCCGGAGGGAAGACCGACGACGTGCTCCCTGTCGATCACCGTGGGTCCGGTGACGGTTCGCTGGACGATTTGCACGCCCATTTCCCTGGGCATGGTTTTCAGGAAGGCGAAGGCCGTGAGGATACCTGCCCGCCCCTGGATCGCCGGCCGGGAAGCGTCGAGGTAGATCATCTCTACGTTTTCGGCATAACAGGTGGCGAAGGCGTCGACGTTGTGCGCGTTGTAATAGGCGAACTGGGCATCGACAACGGCCGCAGGCGTGGGTTCGACGCCCGGGGACAGGCAGGCGGCTCGCGACGACATGGCGGTGAAGACGAGTGCAGCGCCGAGAAACGGAGCACGTCCGCTCACTTCGCCGGATCCAGTATCACGGAATAAAGCATGGCGTTGATCTTCCAGCCCTCGTCGGTGCGAACGACCTGCCAGGTTTCGTTGCCGTGGTTGGTCGGCTTGCGGTCGAGAAGAAACACGTAATCGAAATACACCGAGCCGACGATGCCGTCCGTATCGATGCGTACGTTGTCGAAGGTCTCTTCGATGGCGTGGGTCGTGCTTCCGACGAAGCTCGTGAAACCCTTGTACGCCTCCGGCTCGGCCCTGACGCGTTTGGCATCAGGTTTCTTCGCACGGGTCCGCTCTAACGAGGCGGAGTCCATCGCTGAGAACCAGCTGCTGTTCCCGGCGACGAAAAGCGTGCCGAGCTTCGTGCCGTCCTTTGCAATGATGGCGGCCTTGAAGGCGTCGACGAGCTGGCTGATCTCGGCTTTGGCGGTTGTCGATGCCGGTGCCGGGGTTGCCGCGTGAGCAAACGACGTAGCAAGCAGCGTGGCGGCGAACAGGGCGACGTTACGAGGAAGCATTCCATGGTGTCCTGGACGGGAAGAGACATCAGGCTAAAAGCAGCGCGATGTACCTTCCACACCCGTGCGACAGGACGGTTTCCCGACGCGTCGAACCGTTGTGTTCCAGGCACTAAGGCGTCTCGAGATACCATTCAACGAGCCGGTCGAGATCCTTCTCGTCTACCGGCCGATCCGCTCGCGAGCGACCGATAGCCCTGTCCAGGTTCGAGCGTACGAATTGCCAATCGGTGTTGGCAAACGGCAGCCTCCCTTCCATCCCGGCCGCCATCGTCTGTTCCAACTCCGTCTCCGGTGCGGAATAACGAACCTCGACACCACAAAGGCGACCGATCTGCGCCACGGCATCGCCGATTGACAGGCCACGTCCCCCGGAGCAGTTGAATATCTCCAGACCAGGCGTTTTCTCGCGTCGATTCGTCAGCAACATGGCCTGATGGACCAGGCGGTCGACAGGTATGAAGTCCGGCCGGCTCGTAGCCACAAGGGGCAAGTTGAACGAGGCCTGCTTGCTCGCGGTGATCACTTTCATCGCCTCGACGAACATGTACATGCCGAAGCCATTCCTCACCGTCCATCCGGTTGCAAGATGACCCACGACGATGGTCGGCCGAAAGAGCGTCACGGGCAGACGCGATCCAGAGGACAGCAGCGCCAGCGAGTGTTCGGCGCATCGTTTGCTCACCTGGTACGGATTGATGCAATGGCCACCGAAGTGCAAGGTTTCGTCGACGTCGCCACCGTCCATGCCAACGACATAGGCCGTCGACATGTAGTGGAACCGACGGCATCGCGGCGCGTAAGCAGAGACGTGTCGATACAGGTCGGTGGTCATGCCGACGTTCGTGGCGAAGGTCCGTGCGAGGTTTTTCGTCGCCATACTCATCTCTGCAGCGACATGCCAGACATGGGCGACCTCGGCGAGGCGCGCGACCGTCAGTGGCGCCACGTATCCGTCGTCATCGGCTTGAAGGACATGCAGGTTCCGACGTAACGCGATTGCCGGCAGGCAGATACCAAAGCCGTTCGCCGCGGCGAGCACGGCGGTACGCGTCCGTTCGCCATCGGCATCGTTTCGCACCAGCGCGATGACGTTGGTGGATTCCGCCAGAAAATTGGCCGCCAGGGCGCTTCCAACGAAACCCGTCGCGCCTGTCAGGAGGATCGTCTCCATGTTCATCCTTGATTTCACGGCATTCCCATCCTGGAACGCGAGTGCGACCGAGCCTAGTCACCCGTCCGCACTGTCGTCAACCATACCGAAGTGGTTGGCACATTTTCGGAATAGCGCCGCAACCAGGCGTTCGCGACTGCCTGCTTTGAGCAGGCGCCGAGCCGCCCTTCAGGCCACCGGTTCCATATGCGTCAGCAGCAGCCGCAGGCTCTCCCTGCCCTGCCAGTCGTTGACCGACAACTCATACGCCACGCGCATGCGATCGGGCGGCGGTGTGCCGTCGTAGCAGTTGAACATCACGGCATCGAGAGGCGCCCCGCCCTGCGTATGGCGCAGTTGCAAACGAAGGTGGCGGCTACCCATCGGTTTCCATGAAGCGCACTCGAACCGCGCTTCGAAGATCGGCGGCGGGAAGCCCTGCCCCCAAGGCCCGGCGTAGCGAATCTGCTTTGCGAGGTCGAGCGTGTGATCGCGATAGTCGAGTTCGCCGTCCGTGTGCACGAGGGCCTGGAGGCGTTCGTCGTCGAGATGGCCGCGCGCTGTTGCGTCGAAAGCGGCCGCGAAGCGATCGAAGTCGCTGGCATGAAGGCTGAGACCCGCGGCCATGGCGTGACCGCCGAATCGCAGGATCAGGCCGGGATGCTTCGCGTCGATCTCTGCTAGCGCATCACGGATATGGAAACCGGGAATGGAGCGGGCCGAGCCGCGCAGTTCGTCGCTGTCGTCGCCGGCCGGCGCGAACGCCATCACGGGACGATGCAGCTTTTCCTTCAACTTGGACGCGATCAAGCCAACGATGCCCGGATGCCAGCCTTCGTCGAATAGCGCGACACCCACCGAATCGACGTGCGCGGCACGCGCCACCATCGTTTCAGCCTCGTCGACCATGCCCGCCTGCATCTCGCGACGTTCCTGGTTGATCGCCGAGAGCTGTTCGGCGTATCGACGCGCGATGCCATGGTCATCGGTGAGCAGGCAGGCGACGCCTAGTGACATGTCTTCGAGACGTCCCGCTGCATTGAGCCGAGGGCCGATGGCGAAAGCCAGATCCGTGGCGCCGACGGTCGCCAGTGAGCGGCCGCTGGCTTCGATCAGGGCCGTGATGCCCGCGCAGGCCTTGCCCGCACGCATACGCTTGAGCCCCGCTTCGACCAGCACGCGGTTGTTGAAGTCCAGTACGACCAGGTCCGCGACGGTGCCAAGCGCCACAAGGTCGAGTAACGCACTGAGGTCGGGCTCGCCGGCTGCAAAGTGACCGGCGTCGCGCATCGCCGCGCGCAGCGCCAGGAGGAGGTAGAACATGACGCCGACACCGGCGAGCGCCTTACTCGGGAATCCGTCACCGGCGAGGTTCGGATTCACCATGGCGTTCGCATCGGGCAAGGTGTCACCCGGCAGATGATGGTCGGTGATCAAGACGGCGATGTCGCGCGCGCGTGCCGCCGCCACGCCCGCCACGCTGGCCACCCCGTTGTCGACGGTAACGATCAGATCGGGCGTCGGATCCAGGGATGCGACGAGCGCCTCGCTCAGACCGTAGCCGTGCACGAAACGATTCGGCACCACATGGCGTACGTGACGCGCGCCGAGCATGCGCAGGCCGCGCTCGGCCACCGCAGTACCCGTGGCCCCGTCACAGTCGTAGTCGCCGGCGATGACGATGTGCTTGTCGCTGGCAATGGCTTCCATCAGCAGTGCAACCGCCGCATCCATCCCGCCAAGCAGGTTCGGCGACAGCATGCGCGCAAGGCGGTGCTCCGCACCATCCGGCGTGGGCACGCCACGCGCGGCGTAGAGCCGTTGAATGACCGGGTGGATATGCGGCGGCCAGCCGCTCGGTGCGATAGCGACCTGTCGCTGGCGCCAGGCTCGCGCGGTCATGCCTTGCGCCAGAAACGCAGGCGGTGACGCTTGCGAATGACCATGCGCACGCCATCGGCAAAGGCGATGCGCAGATCGACCCCTGCCTCGAGACGCGCTTCGATGGCCGGCCACCAGACCTGTTCGAACTCCGCGGGCTGCACGTCCTGCAGGTCCAGCAGGCTGTAAGGAACCTCATCCTCGCGGCTCTTTGTAGGAGCCGATTTATCGGCGATAGCCAGTTTGCCGCGAACCCCATTCGCCGATGAATCGGCTCCTACAAAAGCTGAGCGGGGCTGAACGTCGACGTTGGCGCGGTGACCGAGTGCCCAGGCGAGCAGGTCGTCACTGTAGATTCGTCCGAGGCCACACTCGACCCAGTCGGGCAACGCACCGGCGCCCCATAACCAAACGCTGTTGACCGGCGGCAGTCCACGCGCGACACGCGCCGCGTTGACCGGATGGTTATGCAGCACCACCTGTGCCTCGTTGATCAGCGCGCGCCAGCGACGACCTTCCTCGCCCTTGGGCAGTTGCTCGAAGAGATCCGCGCCCAGCGCCTCCTCCGGCTCGGGAAACGAGGGCACGTCGACGTATTTGGGCAGGCGCAATTGCCAGTGCTGCGAATCGCCAACGAGCAAGGTCATCCCTTCGGCGTCGAAGGTCTCGGCAAGCGCCTTCACCAGCGCCATGGATTCCTCCAGACGCAGGCCGAGATTGCCGCAGGCCAGCAGGCGCGCACCATTGAGTTCCGGCTGGACCCAGGCGGGATCGGCCGAGAGCCACAAGGCATCCCCTGCATCGCCCGCGACGGACTGGCGGATGAGGGCCGCCGCCGGCAAGGACCCAGCCGGCCAACGGAATTGCTCCGCCATCGCCACCAGGTAACCGGGCAAGGCGGCGGGCAACGTCGTGCCGCGCGCGAGCCACGCCGCAAAAGCGGGCACGTAGCGGAGCTTTTCACGGCTCGGCAGCAGGACGTTGAGGGCGACGCTCATGCTCAGACCTCGATCTGTTCCAGGATGCCCAGCCATTCCAGCTCGACCGCTTCTTTCTCGCTACGCAGTTCGGCCTGGCGCTGACCGAGCTTCACCAGGTCCGCGCTGCTGCCGCCATAGACGGTCGGGTCGGCAAGCTTGCCGTCGATGTCGGCGAGTTCCTTGTCCATCGTCGCGATGAGGGTTTCGATCTTCTTCACCCGCGCACGCAAGGGCTTTTCTTTCTCGCGTTCCTCGGCGCTGAGCTTGCGCTTCTCCTTGGCGGCTTCCTGCACCGGCGCATTCTGCGGCGCCGAAGCGACCGCCGCCGTCTTGCGCGTGGTGCCACGCGTGCGTAGCCACTTGGCGTAGTCGTCGAGATCACCATCGAAGGGCTCGGCCTTGCCGTCGGCGACGCGCCAGAACTCGTCGCAGACCATGCCGAGCAGATGGCGATCGTGCGAGACCAGCACGAGAGCGCCGTCGAAATCGGCGAGCGCATCGGCCAGCGCTTCGCGCATGTCGAGATCGAGATGGTTGGTCGGCTCATCGAGCAGCAGGAGATTTGGTTTTTCCCAGGCGATCAGCGCCAGGGCGAGACGCGCGCGCTCGCCGCCGGAAAACTTGTCGACCGGTTCGAACACGCGATCGGCCGGGAAATTCCAGGTGCCGAGATAGTCGCGCAGGATCTGCGCGCCGGCGTTCGGGGCCTTCTCCTGCAGATGATCGAACGCGCTCCAGCCTTCGTGGAGGCTTTCGACCGTATGCTGGGCGAAGTAGCCGATCTTCATGTCTTTATGGAAGCTGCGCTCGCCGACCATCGGTTCGAGCTCGCCGACCAGGGACTTCACCATGGTCGACTTACCGGCACCGTTCGGACCGAGCAGGCCGATGCGATCGCCGGCCTCGAGGCCGAAGGCGACATCGCGCAGGACGACCTGATCGCCGTAGCCCGCGTCGATGTGATCGAGCTGCAACATCGAAGTCGGCAAGCGGTCGGGCGTGGGGAACGAGAAGCTGAAGGAACGCTCCGCGCGCACGGCTTCGGTACCGGCCATCTTCTCCAGGCGCTTCATGCGCGACTGCGCCTGCTTGGCCTTGGATGCCTTCGCCTTGAAGCGTTCGATGAAGGACTGCAGGTGGGCGCGCTCGGCCTGTTCACGCACATGGGCGATCTGCTGCTGGCGCAGGTGTTCGGCGCGCTGACGTTCGAAGGCGGTGTAGTCGCCCGTATAGAGCTTGGCCTTCCCTTCGTGCAGGTGCATCGTGTGCGAGATCACGCCGTCGAGGAATTCACGATCGTGCGAGATGATCAGCAAGGTTCCCGGATACCGGCGCAGCCACTCTTCGAGCCAGAGCACGGCATCGAGATCGAGATGGTTGGTCGGCTCATCGAGCAGAAGCAGATCCGAGGGAGCCATCAGGGCCCGCGCCAGGTTCAGGCGCACGCGCCAGCCACCCGAGAACGAGGCGACGGGTCGCTCGTGGGTCTCCGGGCTGAAGCCGAGGCCATGCATGAGCCGGCCGGCACGCGCACGGGCGTCGTAGCCGTTGAGCTCTTCGATGCGCATGTTCGCCGTGGCGACGGCCTCGTAATCTTCCGCGTCGTAGGCATTGGCTTCCGCCTTGAGCGCGGCTGCCACCTCGGCATCGCCGCCGAGCACGTACTCGATCGCCGGGTCGGGCAAGGCCGGGGTTTCCTGATCCACGGAGGCCAGACGGACCTTGGAAGGCATGTCCAGCTCGCCGACTTCCGGCTCGAGCTCGCCCTTCAGGGCGGCGAACAGGGTCGACTTGCCACAGCCGTTACGGCCGATGACGCCGAGCGCCCAGCCACTCTGGATAGTGAGGTCCATCTGCGAGAGCAGCGTGCGGCTGCCCCGGCGCAGGGCGAGGTTGCGAAAAGAGATCATGAATAGGGTTACTGCGATGAGCGACTGCCCATGATAGCCGGCCCGCCGACCCACGGGGCCGAAACGCGACGCAGGACACAGCCGTGAAGCCCGGTGCACGCCGCCCATGGCGCGGGATGGGGCGACATGTTAAAACGGCGTCTTGCGCCGCATGGGGAGCGCGACGGAGCCATCATGAATACCTTCAAGCCTGTTTTCACCGCCATCGCCCTGGCGATCGTCTCCGCCTCCGTGGCGCCTTCGGTTCATGCCGACAGCCTGCTGATGCAGCGTGTCCAGCAGGAAAAGGGCATGAGCCTGCCCAAGAAGGGCATGAGCATGGCCCAGGTGGAACGCCAGTTCGGCGCCCCGACCTCCAAGCTCGACTCGCGCGGCGGCGGCAGCGCCAAGCAGCCGGTCATCAACCGCTGGATGTACCCCGGCTACATCGTCTATTTCGAGCGCAGCCACGTGGTGCATACGGTGTTGAATACGCCGGCGGGGAACAATACGAACCCGCAAGCCGCCAAATAACGGACCTGGCGTGTTGTAGGAGCCGATTCATCGGCGAATGGGTGCTCGCCGGTACTTCGCCCGCTGCCGCGGGATCGCCGATGAATCGGCTCCTACCAAGCAGGGTGTCGAGGACTGGGGGCAGTTGTCACCCGGAAGCCTTACAATAGGCGGCTTCCCTCCGCTGCCTCCCCTGCCGCCATGACCGACCGCACTTCGTATCGACTTCCCGCCGAGTGGGAGCCGCAGGCCGGCGTGCTGATCGCCTGGCCGCATGCGGACACCGACTGGGCCGACCGCCTGGACGCGGTCGAGACGACCTATGTGGCGCTGGCTGCCGCGGTCACCCGCTTCGAACCGCTGCACATCATCGTGGCCGACGCCGCGCTGCGTGAGCGCGCCCGCCTGGCCATCACCGAGGCCGGCGCGGACCTCTCACGGGTGCATTTCATCGAGCTGCCCTACGACGACACCTGGCTGCGCGACTCCGGCCCGATCACGCTCACCGGTCCCGACGGCGTGCTGCTGAACGATTACCGTTTCACCGGCTGGGGCGGCAAGTTCGGCGCCGAGCAGGACGATGCGTTGATTTCCGGCCTGCTCGAGCGCGGCGTGCTCTCCGGCCTGCCGCACAAGCGCATCGACTGGGCGCTGGAAGGCGGCGGTATCGAGAGCGACGGGCGCGGCACCATCCTGACCACCTGGAAGTGCCTCAACCAGCGCCACCCGGAGCTCTCCCGCGAGACCATGACCGAGACCCTGGCGACCACCCTGCATGCCGACCGCGTGCTCTGGCTGGACCACGGTTACCTTGAAGGCGACGACACCGACGCCCATATCGACACGCTGGCGCGCTTCTCCGAGGACGGCGGCATCGTGTACCAGGCTTGCGACGACGAAAGCGATCCGCACTTCGCCGAACTGGGCCAGATGGGTTCGGAGCTGGCGGCACTGCGTTCGCCGGAAGGCAAGCCCTACCCGCTGCATCCGCTGCCCTGGGCCGAGCCGATCCTCGACGAAGGTCGTCGCCTGGCGGCGTCCTACGCGAACTACCTGATCGTCAACGGCGCGGTACTCGTGCCGGCGTATGGCGATGAGAAGGACGCGGAAGCGGCGCGGATCATCGGCCTGGCCCACCCGGGCCGCGAAGTCGTCCAGGTGCCGTGCCGCCCGTTGATCTGGCAGAACGGCAGCCTGCATTGCATCACGATGCAGTTGCCCGCCGCGATCGCCCAGTAACCCTGAGGAAGAAAAACGATGACCCGCAAGACCCTCAAGGTCGCCCTGCTCCAGGAAACCGACCGCGGCAGCCGCGACGGCAACCTGGATGCCATCGAAGCCGGCCTGCGCGAAGCGGCCAAGGCCGGCGTGGAACTGGTGTTGCTGCAGGAACTGCACAACGGCCCATACTTCTGCCAGCGCGAGAGCGTGGACGTGTTCGACCTCGCCGAGACCATTCCCGGCCCGGGTACCGAGCGCATCGGCAAGCTCGCCGAGGAGCTCAAGCTCGTCGTCATCGCCTCGATCTTCGAGAAGCGCGCCACAGGCCTGTATCACAACACCGCCGTGGTCTTCGATCGCTCGCGCGAGATCGCCGGCAAGTACCGCAAGATGCACATCCCCGACGATCCGGCGTTTTACGAGAAGTTCTACTTCACGCCGGGCGACCTCGGTTTCGATCCGATCCAGACCTCGGTCGGCAAACTCGGCGTGCTCGTCTGCTGGGACCAGTGGTATCCGGAAGCCGCGCGCCTGATGGCGCTGGCCGGCGCCGATATCCTGTTCTACCCCACCGCGATCGGCTGGGATCCGAACGACGACGATGCCGAGAAGGCACGCCAGCGCGAAGCCTGGATCACCGTGCAGCGCGGCCACGCGGTCGCCAACGGCCTGCCCCTGCTCTCGTGCAACCGCACGGGCTACGAGGCGGACCCTTCCAACGTGGGCAGCGGTATCCAGTTCTGGGGTTCGAGCTTCGTGGCGGGCCCGCAGGGCGAGTTCATCGCCCAGGCCGGCACGGATGGCCGCGAACTGCTTATCTGCGATGTCGACATGGAGCGTAGCGAGCATGTCCGTCGCATCTGGCCGTTCCTGCGCGACCGCCGCATCGACGCCTACGGCGACCTGACCAAGCGTTTCCGCGACTGATCCCCCTCTTAAGGACTCCGAGCGCATGATCCCTGCCGAGCACGACGAAACGCTCCCCGCCGCCCTGGAAGGCCAGCCCATCGAGCGCATGAGGCGCGACGGCGTGGACTACGTCATCCTCGGCACGGCTCACGTCTCCCGAGCGAGCGTGCACGCGGTGGAAGCCCTGCTCGAGACCGAGCACTTCGATGCGGTCGCGGTCGAGCTATGCGCCAGTCGAGCGCATGGCATCCGCGATCCCGAGGCCTTCAAGCAGCTCGACCTGTTCCAGGTGATCCGCCAGGGTAAGGCCGGCATGGTCGCCGCGAGCCTGGTGCTCGGCTCCTTCCAGAAACGTCTCGCAGCGCAGTACGGCATCGAACCCGGTGCCGAGATGAAAGCCGCGATGGACGGCGCCGACGCGCGCAACCTTCCCGTGTGGCTGGTCGACCGCGAAGTCGGCACAACGCTCAAGCGCGCCTGGCGCAGCGTCGGCTTCGTCCAGCGCTTCGGCCTGCTGGCCGGCATGCTCGGCAGCGTGTTCGAACGCGAGGAAATCGCCGAAGCCGATATCGAGAAGCTGAAGGAATCCGACCTGCTCGAGAGCGCCTTCAGCGAATTCGCGACCAACTCGGCGCCGCTGTATCACGCGCTGATCGCCGAGCGCGACACGTTCATGGCCGCGCGCCTGCGCGAGAACGGCATGCGCATGGACCCGGAAGCGCCGACGCGCAAGGTTCTCGTCGTCATCGGCGCCGGCCACCTCAAGGGCATGAGCGAGCAACTGGCCCACCAGCATGGTGACGCGCAGGGCCTGGCGGACGACCTCGCCGTCACGCCGCCCGCGTCGGCCTGGCCGAAGATCCTCGCCGTCGGCCTGGTCCTGGCGATCTTCGTCGCCATCGGTTTCGCCTTCTATCGCAGTCCCAGCCTTGGCGCGGACGCGGTGAAGAGCTGGATCCTGCTGACCGGTGGCCTGTCGGCGCTGGGCGCCCTGATCGCCGGCGGTCATCCGCTGTCGATCGTTGCCGCCTTCGTCGCCGGACCGCTGAAGCCATTCCGTCCCGGCATCCCCTCCGGCGCCTTCAGCGCCATGGCCGAGGCGTGGATCCGCAAGCCGCGCGTGGTCGACTTCGAGCACCTTCGCGACGACATCACCCACTGGACGGGCTGGTGGAAGAACCGCGTGGCGCGGACCCTGCTCAACTTCTTCCTGGTCTGCATGGGCACGATCGCCGGCGAATACATTGCGGGCTTCCACATTATTCGCAGCCTGCTCTGAGTCCCCTGCTACCCTGAGTTGTCGGTCGTCGCGACACGCCTCTATACTTCGACGGCTTTTCAACCCCGGCCCCGCCCGGCACCCAGGGAACTCTTAATGAAGCGTCTGCAACTGGTTGGTCTGATCGCTGTAGCACTGTGCGCCGCATCCGCTGCGCACGCCGAAGGGGACAAGGCCAAGGGACGGACGCTGGTCTATACCTGCAACGGCTGCCACGGCGTGCCGGGCTATGCCAACGCTTACCCCGAGTACCACGTGCCGCATATCGCCGGCCAGAACGAGCAGTACATCGTCAACGCCCTCAAGGCTTACAAGAGCGGCGAGCGCACCCACCCGACGATGGGTATCCAGGCGCAGAGCCTGTCCGATGAGGAAATCGCGGACGTTGCCGCCTACCTCTCCAGTCTCGCCAAGTAAGCCGCCGAGGACGAATGATGATCCGTGGTTTTTCCCTGCTCGCCGTGGGCGCGCTGCTCGCGCTGACCGCCACCCAGACCTTCGCCGCCGGTGATCCCGTGCGCGGCAAGACCAAGATCGCCACCTGCGTGGCCTGCCACGGCCAGGACGGTAACGCCGTCGACCCGCAGTACCCGCGACTGGCCGGCCAGTACGCCGACTACCTCGCGATGGCCCTGCACGAATACAAGGACGGCCGCCGCGGCAACCCGATCATGAAGGGCTTCGCCGCCACGCTGTCCGACCAGGACATCGACGATGTCTCGGCGTATTTCGCCACCATGCCGACCAAGTTGGATGGGCTCGAGCATCACATCCAGGGCAGCGACTGAGCACAACCAGGACGTGGTGGGAGCCGGCAAGCACCCATCGCCGATGAATCGGCTCCCACACAAAAAAGCCCGCTTACGCGGGCTTTTTTGTTGCTTCAGCCAGCGGCCTTGGCGAAATACGGCTTCTCGCCCGTCTCGTGGTCGGTGACGTCGCGCACCTCGGTGATCTCCGGAATGCGCTCGCGCAGGGTCTTCTCCACGCCGTTCTTCAACGTGACGTCGACCATGCCGCAACCGTGGCAGCCGCCGCCGAAGCGGAGCACCACGATATTGCCGGCAGCGACTTCCACCAGCGAGATGCGCCCGCCGTGCGAGGCGATCTGCGGTGCGATCTCGGACTCCAGCACGAACTGGACGCGCTCGATCAGGCCTGCGCCCTCGCCCGGTGCCTCACCCTTGATCCGCGGCGCACGGATATTGAGCTGGCTACCGGTTTCCGTGGTCTCGTAGTCGATGCTGGCGGGGTCCAGCCAGCGTGCGCTCTCGCCGTCCACGTACAGGTTGAAGCCCGTGCACTCGATGGTCCACTCGTCGCCGGTGAGCTCCGAGGTCGAGCAGAACTCCAGCTCGCACTGGGCGGACGGCGTGCCCGCATGGACCACGCGCACGCGAATGCCGAGGTCGTCGTCGCCCTGCTGCGAGAGCAGGCGCTGGAAATGCGCCTGGGCGCGCTCCGAGATGTCGATCATGAAAGGCTCCGAGGGGAGGTCCGGCGTGGGGAGCGCCGGATATAGCACCATTCTAGTACTGTTTAGTGGACGCCGCCTTTTGACAATTCAACCGCGACGGCCGACGCTTCGCGCTTTCAACGTACGGAAACCTCCCATGACCCTTCCCCCCCTCGCCAGCCAGCACTGCACGCCCCGCAAGGGCGCCGAGCATGCGCTCGATCGGGCGGCCATCGACGGTCATCTCGCCGCCCTTCCCGGCTGGAAGGTCACGGCGGACGGCAAGGCCATCGTCAAGGACTTCCCGTTCAAGGATTTCCACCACACGCTGGGCTTCATCAATGCGGTCGGCTTCATGGCCAACCAGGAAGACCACCATCCGGATCTCGAAGCCGGTTACGGCCATTGCCAGGTGCTCTGGTCCACCCATGACGTGGGCGGCCTGTCGCTGAACGACATGATCTGCGCCGCGCGCGTCGAGGCCCTGCTCGATCGCTGAGGTGCGAACGCTGCCGCCCCGCTGGACCGCCGTCGTGGCGGTGCTGCTGGCACTCGGCTCGCTTTTCGCCCTGCCCTGGTTCGCGGCGACCCTCGTCCGCGCGACGATCGAGCGCGACAGCGCCCAGGATCGCGCTGCCTATGCCGCTGGATCGTCGCCCTGGCACTGGCATCTCCGCGACAGCGACGATGTCGTGGCGGGACGCGCCTTCGGCGGTGGGCGGCTGAAGCCGCTGCCGAATGGCCTGCAGGTCACGGCGACCGACGGCTCACCGCTGCAGGTCGGCTTCCCGCTGAACCGCCAGGCCGACCTGCGCGCCCTGACCACCCTTCGCCTCGATGCCTCGGCCTCGGCCAGGGGTCACTATGGCATCGACCTACGCCAGACCCTGCAAGCGCCGATCGTCCATGCGGACCTGGGCGAGTTTGGGCCGGGTCCGCTGGTGCGTGCCCTCCGACTGGACCGCATGAAGTGGGCCGACGCGGCCGGCCATGCCGCGATCCTGCCTGCCCGGGCAGCCATGCTCCGGCTCACGGCCACGCTTCCCGCCGGCCAGACGCTCACGCTTCACGACGCGTCGCTGGTACCCGCACCGGCGTGGGCGCCACCGGACGCCACGGCCTTGCCAGACGGGCTGACCGCCGAAGGCCTGCTCGACTGGCGCGATGCCCGACGGGCGACCGCACCGACGGCGAGCTTTGGCGATGCCCGGGTATCGCCGCCCGCGCCCGCGTGGCAACCGTGGGCGGCACCGCTTCTCTATGCTTTGCTGCTGATCATCGTCCCCGCGATGCGCAAGGCCATGAAGCCCGGCCAGGAGACCGCTGACTCGCCGGCCAGGGCGGGGCCGATCGAAGCCCTGCTCGTGATCGCGGGGCCGGTGTGGTTCATCGCCGGGCTGGGCCTGTCGAGTAAACCGGTCGCCTCAGGCATCGCCATGTTCGTGCTCGGCGTGGCTTACGCGGTCCTGCTGGGAATCCGACGCCAGCTTCCTCGCTGGCGCTGGTTCGGCGCATGGCGGACGGTGGGATGGCCCTTGCTCGCCCTGCCGGTGGCCATCGCCATCGTCGCCGTGGCCGGTCATGCGCCCGCGTGGCCGGCAGCCGGACGCGCCCTCCTCTATATAGGTTGGGCCTTCGTCCAGCAGTGGCTGATCCTGGCGGTCGTCGCCGCCTTGCTGGCGCGAGCGCTGCCACGACCGCTGGCCGTCTTGCTCGCTGCCCTCGCCTTCGCCCTGCTCCACACCCCGAACGGCCTGCTGATGCAGCTCTGTTTCGTGGCCGAGCTGGGCTGGGCCTGGTGGTACCTGCACCACCGGGCCCTCTTTCCGGTGGCCCTGGCCCATGCGCTCAGCGCCCTGCTCCTGCAGGCCTGTCTCGCCGGCGGCATCCTGCGCTCACTGGAAGTGAGCGCCCGGTTCCTCGGCTGAGACGGCTCGACCGGTAAGACGACTCAGCCGGCCAGTTTGTCGAGGAACGCCTTCAGTTCGTCGGGCAACGGCGAGGAAAAATCGTAGTTCCTGCCGTCCAGGTCGAAGCTCATCCGGGCCGCATGCAGGAACATCCGCTTCAGTCCCATGGCGCGGAAGCGCTTGTTCGCGGCCTCGTCGCCGTACTTCGGGTCACCGGCCAGCGGGTGGCCGGCGTATTGGGCATGCACGCGGATCTGGTGGGTCCGGCCGGTACCCAGGGTCGCCTGCATGAGGCGGGCGTTCGGGTACTGCTCCAGTTCCTTGAAGTAGGTGAGCGAGGGTTTACCGGCGTCGTCGACCCGGACCAGCCGCTCGCCACCGTGCATCACGGACTTGAGCAGGGGCGCGTTGACGTCGAACTTGGCCTTCCGCGGGGTGCCGGTCATCAGGCAGAGATACTGCTTGGTGACCGTGTTTTCGCGGATCAGGGCCTGAAGCCCGGTGAGGCCCGACCGCGACTTCGCCAGGACGAGCACGCCACTGGTATCGCGGTCGAGGCGATGGACCAGCTCGAGGTGCTCGTTGGGCCGGGCGGCGCGCAGCAGTTCGATGGCGCCATGGCTGACACCGCTGCCGCCGTGGGCCGCGATACCGACCGGCTTGTCGATCACCAGGAAGTGCTTGTCTTCGAAGATCACCGCGTCGGCGACCGACTTGACCATGCCGGAGGGGGCCACGCCCTCCTCACGCTCGGCCACACGGACCGGCGGGATCCGCAACATGTCGCCCAGGGCGAGGCGCGTTTCCGGCTTGGCCCGCTTGCCGTTGATACGAACCTGGCCCGTTCTCAGGATGCGGTAGACCAGGCTGCGCGGCACTCCCTTGAGCATGGTCATCAGGGCGTTGTCCACGCGCTGACCGTCCCGCTCGGGACCGATTTCGACGATGCGCACACCTTGGCCGCCGTCGAGGGAAGTTACCGTCTGCATTGATAAAACTCGAATTTGATAGGATACTCGGCGAGCGCCAGGCTCCGCTGAAGACTTATCTCTCGCGGGGTGCCTGTACCGTCACGTAAGGCGAGTGTCATGCCATTCCGTCCGAGGGGTCGGAAGGTGAGCACACCCCACATCGTAACGGTTCGGGTTGCGGTTGTCCGGCTAATCCGTAAGGACGCGGACCGGTTGCAAGGCGCTTATCACGAATCACGCCGGGTCCAGGTATCGGTCCCGGATCCCATGCCGCTTGAAGCCTCACCGCTGCGGCGCGATCCCCGGCAGGCCGCCCCAAAGGGCGCCACCGCGGCCCGCGGCCGCGCGGCAAGGTCGAGGAATTACAATGAAGCGTATGTTGATCAACGCGACTCAGCGCGAAGAGTTGCGCGTGGCCATCGTCGATGGCCAGAATCTTTACGATCTCGATATCGAAATCCCGTCCCGGGAACAGAAAAAAGCCAACATCTACAAGGGGCGCATCACCCGCGTCGAGCCGTCTCTCGAAGCCTGCTTCGTCGACTACGGCGCCGAGCGCCACGGCTTCCTTCCGCTGAAGGAAGTGGCCCGCGAATACTTCAACCCGAACGCGGAAGGCAAGTCCAACATCCGCGAGCTGTTGAAGGAAGGCCAGGAAATCATCGTCCAGGTCGAGAAGGAAGAGCGCGGCAACAAGGGTGCCGCCCTCACCACCTTCATCAGCCTCGCCGGTCGTTACATGGTGCTGATGCCCAACAACCCCCGTGCCGGTGGCGTCTCGCGCCGCATCGAGGGTGAAGACCGCCAGGCCCTGAAGGAAGCGATGGAGCACCTCTCGGTGCCCGACGACATGGGCCTGATCGTGCGTACCGCCGGCATGGGCCGCGACGCCGAGGAGCTCCAGTGGGACCTCGACTACCTCCTGCAGCTCTGGAAGTCGATCTCCGGCGCAGCCAACTCGCAGAAAGCCCCGTTCCTGATCTACCAGGAATCGAAGCTGTTCATCCGCGCCCTGCGCGACTACCTGCGCAACGACATCGGCGAAATCCTGATCGACGAGGAGCAGCTGTTCAGCGACGCTCGCGACTTCGTCCAGCAGGTCATGCCGAACAACCTGCGCAAGCTCAAGCTCTATCAGGATCCGACGCCGCTGTTCTCGCGGTACCAGATCGAAACCCAGATCGAGAGCATCTTCGAGCGCAACGTCCGCCTCCCCTCCGGCGGTTCGATCGTCATCGACCAGACCGAAGCCCTGACCGCCATCGACATCAACTCGTCGAAGGCGACCAAGGGCAGCGACATCGAAGAGACGGCGTTCAACACCAATCTCGAAGCCGCCAGTGAGATCGCCCGCCAGCTGCGCATCCGTGACGCCGGCGGCCTGATCGTCATCGACTTCATCGACATGGACAGCCCGCGCCACCAGCGCGAGGTCGAAGAGCGCCTCAAGGACGCCCTCAAGGCGGACCGCGCCCGTGTCCAGATCGGTCGTATCTCCCGCTTCGGCCTGCTCGAGATGTCGCGTCAGCGCCTGCGTCCGAGCCTCGGCGAAGCCACCCAGATCGTCTGCCCGCGTTGCGAAGGCCACGGCCACATCCGCAGCGTGGAATCGCTCGCCCTCTCCACCCTGCGTCTCATCGAAGAGCACGCGATGAAGGAAAACACCGGGCAGGTCCTGGTGCAGGCGCCGCCCGCGGTCGCCAACTTCATGCTCAACGAGAAGCGCGCCAGCGTCGTCGAGATCGAGCTGCGCCATAACGTGCACGTGGTCGTCGTCGCCGACGACAAGCTCGAGACCCCGCACCTGGAAATCACCCGTATCCGCGAGGCGGACATGGGCGAGCACAGCAAGCCGAGCTACGAGCGCACCACCCCGGTGGTCGCCGTCGCCCTGCCGAAGATGGGCCAGGCCCTGGGCAGCGGCGAGCAGCCGCTGGTGACCGGCGTGGTTCCGTCCACGCCGGCGCCCATCCGCGACGACGAAGACGAGACGCCGGCTGCACCGGTCGCCGCCGCCAAGGCACGTCCGGTCGCCGCCGCTCCGGCCGCGAAGGGCGGCTTCCTCTCGCGCCTCTTCGGTGGCCTGTTCGGTTCCTCCGCACCGGCAGCCCCGGCGGCCGAGCCGGCACCGGCCCGTCGCGACGAATCGCGCCAGGGCAGCGGTAGCCGCAACGAGCGCAATCCGCGCCGTGACGACCGCCGTGGCAACGAAGGGCGCAACAAGAACAACGAGCAGCGCCAGCAGGGTCAGCGCGGCGAGCGCGGTGAACGTGGCGAGCGTAAGGACAACGCGCAGCAGCAGCCGAAGGGCCAGCAGCAGGCCAAGGGCGGCAACAAGCAGGGCCGAGGTGAACCGCGCCAGGGCGAGCCGCGTCAGGGCGAAGAGAAGCAGCCGCGCCAGCCGAAGGAACAGCAGCAGGGCGGCCGCCAGGGCGGTCGTCAGGGCCAGGAGCCGCAGGGCCAGGCCGGCGAAGGCCAGGGCCGTCGCCAGCCACGCGGCGAGCGTCAGCCGCAGGGCGAGAAAGTCGAGAAGATCGAAAAGGCCACCACGCTGGTCGCCGGTGCTGCCCAGACGGCCGCACCGGGTGCCGTGCACGTCCCGGCCGAGCGGCCCAACGCTCCGCTGAAGGACGAGGAAGGCGTGTCGCCGGTCATCACCGACGAGGCCCTCACCCAGGTCGAGGGCTCGCTTGCCGCCGATGGCAGCGCACCGTCCACCGACACCAAGGACACCGAAGGTGGCCAGCGCCGTCGTCGTGGCCGTCGCGGCGGTCGCCGCCGTCGTCGCCAGGAAGACGGTACGCAGGCCGGTTCGATCGAAGGCGGCAACGCTGACGATCTCGATGACGAGGACGGCGACAGCGACGACGTCGCCGATACCGCGCCGGCTCGCACGACGCGTGACAGTGCCAGCGTGCCGCCGATGCTCGATACGGCAGCCGCTGCCGAGAACGCGTTCGCCGTGGGCGCCCCGCGCAACGAAGCTACCCAGCCCGCCGCTTTCGCCACGGACGACGAGTCGGTGCCGTCGGCACTGACCCTCGGCTCGCTGCCCAAGCTGCCGCCGATCCCGGGCACGTCCGCTCCGGTCACGTCGCACGCCCACCCTGTCGACCCGGCCACGCCGGCCGACTCGGCGCAGACACGTACCACCGAGCGCCGTCAGACCGAGTCCGATGCACCGCTGACGTCGAATCCGGTGTCGG
The DNA here is from genome assembly GCF_001887595.1 of Luteibacter rhizovicinus DSM 16549. Lineage (NCBI taxonomy): Bacteria > Pseudomonadati > Pseudomonadota > Gammaproteobacteria > Lysobacterales > Rhodanobacteraceae > Luteibacter > Luteibacter rhizovicinus. The sequence continues at coordinate 3,179,376 of NZ_CP017480.1, read as the reverse complement.
TCGAGGCGCCGGTGCCCGCACCGGTCGCTGCGGCGCCAGTCGCCCCAGCACCGGTCGCCGTCGCCCCGGCGGTGGAAGAGCCGTCGATCGAGCTTGCGACGTCGGCCAAGCAGGCGTCCGTGCTCGACACGCCGGCTCGCGGCATGTTGCCGGATACGACCGCTGAGACTCCGGTCGTCGAAGCCGCTGTCGAAACACCGGCCCCGGTCGAAACGCCGAAGCCTGTCATCGCTCCTGCCACCCCGACGCCGACACCGACCGACGCAGAAATCGTCGTGGCCGCGCCCGAGCCGACGCCGATGACTCCGGAAGCTGCGGCTCCGAAAGCAGGTCATGCGTCGGAGCCGGTTGTGACACCGGTAGCGGCACCTGTGCAGGCACCGGTTTCGGTTTCGGCTCCGGTCGACGCACCGGCTCCGGCCCCGACCCCGGCTCCAGTTGCGGTGGCGGCTCCTGTCGCTACTCCGGTTGATGCACCGCTGCCGGTTGTCGCCCCGGACGCTGCTCCTGCCCCGGACGCTGCTCCTGCCCCGGTTGCCGCTCCGGCGCCCGCGCCGGTTGCTGCACCCGTTCCGGCACCTGCCCCCGTCGTGGCTCCGCCCGCACAGGGTGACCTCCTGACGCGTCCGCGTCAGGAACCGCCGCACGGTGACACGCCGCGCGACGAGCACTAAGCAAAAGGCAGGGAGGCTTCGGTCTCCCCAAAAAAACGCCGGGCAATGCCCGGCGTTTTTTTGTCACGAGTTACGAACTATCTCAACTACCAACCTGATGGTTGTGCGTGTCGAGCAACCCGTGCACGGTCATCAGGTGAGCGAGGCCCACGACGTGATCGACGTGCAGCTTTTCCATCAGGCGCTGCTTGTACGTGGACACCGTCTTGGGGCTCAGGTTCAGCCGCTCTCCGATGGAGGTAAGCGGCATCCCGCGAACCAGCATCATCGAGACTTCCATCTCACGGGTGGACAGGGTATCGAAGGGCGACTCCGAGCCGTCCAGCGTGGCGAGGGCGAGCTGCTGTGCCACCGACGGAGCGAGGTAGCGCCGACCTGAAGCTACCTGGCGTACGGCACTGAGAAGCTCGTCCGACGAGCAACCCTTGGTCAGGTACCCAAGCGCACCCGCATCGAGCAGCCGCTTCGGAAAGCGCGCGTCATCGACGATGGTGAGAATGACGATATTCGTGCGCAGCTTGGCGCGCACTACACGCTCGGTCAGTTCGACCCCGCTCATGCCCGGCATGTGGACGTCCACAAGCGCGATATCCGGCGCAAGCGTACGGATGAGCCGCAGGCCCTCTTCCGCCGTACCCGCTTCTCCCCTGACCCGGAAATCCGCTTGCTGCTGCAGGATCATCCGGAAACCGGTCCTGACCAGTTCATGGTCGTCGACCAATACAACGTTAATCATTTAGTGCCCTCCCTGGGCCGACTGTGCTTCGTTGCGCGCGGATCGATCGCGCGCGGCCTGCGGACGCATACAATGCCAGATGTGCAGGCGAGACAACCAGCGTGTACATATCATCAACCTCGGTCACGCCAGCCTGTAGCGGTAGACGCCGTGCTGCGTGAGGTGACATGACCTGATGTTCGTGTCATCGTCGCCCACGCCTGTTTGTAGGCGTACACGTAAGGACATGCTTTTCTCATGGAAGACACCACTTACCTCCTCGGTAAACTCGCCGCATTGGAATCGGCGCTCGACGCCGCATTCGCCACGCATCCCGACCCGTCCGCACTGATAGCCGCGCTGGCAGAAGCGATGTGTCGGTATACACCGGCATGCCGGCCGCAAGATGAGAGCTCATTCGCAGAAGGATGGATGGCCGTCGTGACACCTTTGTTGACCGACCAAGCCTGTTGCCAGGCGTCAGCCGTCTTTGCCGGCATCGCTGTCCCGGGTGACACGGTGATTTCCGCCCGGAAACGCAAGATTCACTGAGCGACGACCACCTCGTCCTCACGCAGCGGGCACGGTATCGTCAACGTCATCGCTGCAAGGTGGATGCTCCCCTATCGACCGGAGCACACCTCTTGGCTAATGAGAAAAATCGCCCGCCGCAACATCCCGGCCAGAACGATCCGCCGAGCGATCCACGCACGCCGACCCGTGAACCGGAGACGGACGCCTCAGGCGATCCGCTCGACGACACGGGTGAAGACAACCATAAGACAAAGGAGTAAGCGCATTATTCAATGCGCTTTAGATCCCTTCCCGCAGCGCGTGCCGCTGCACGTCGGCGCAGCAGGATGATCGCCGCGAGGATGAGAATCGTCGGACCCCAGCGCCCACCCGTCGCCATCGTAAGCAGCTTGCTGGCTGCCATGGCGCCGAGAGCGTTGGTGTGTTCGGTGGCCATGAGCCGTTTCCCCGGTTTTGCGACAGGTCAAGATTCGCCTTGCTGCCATGGGAAGATCGTGAAGCCGGGGGCTAGACGTCCTCACGCGCCGTCGAAGTCGACAAGGCGGGCGGCGACCGCCACTATGGGCGCCGTTATCACGTTGACGCCCCTCCTCCGATGCGCCGAACCCTAGCCGACTATGCGCCCTGGATTGCGATCGCCCTGGCTATCGCCGTGGCCGCCGCGTACTTCGCCCTCAATGCACCGAGCAGTCACGAAACCTACGACGACTGCCTCGCCCGGCTGGCTACTTCTGACGACACGGACGCAACCCGCGGGCTGAATCGTGCCGCGTGCGCGAACAAGCCGGGCGCCACGCCCGCGACGTCCGCCGCCACCCACCCGTAACGCTGGCCTTCGCGCCCGTTTCATGGCCGTGCACCGAGCATCGGTGCATGGGTTACTTCGCGTGGATCCTCTTCATCGGCGTGCTGCTGGTGGTCACCTCCATGGCCGCCGGCGTGATACGTCGCGGGCCAATCACATCGTTTGCGGTGTATCTCGCGGCGGGCGTCCTGGTCGGTCCCGCCGTCCTCGGCCTGGCGCGCTTGTCCTTCGATCACGACAACGCGGGCTGGCTTCGCGCGGTGACCGAGACCGGGCTGGTGGTCTCGCTTTTCATCACCGGGCTCAAGCTGCGCGTACCTTTCCGGCATGCCGCCTGGAAGACGGCAGCGCGACTCGCCGTGCCTGCCATGCTCCTGACCATCGGCGGGGTCACGGTGTTCACCCACCTGGCACTAGGTTGGTCCTGGCCGCTCGCGCTCGCCCTCGCCGCGATCCTGTCGCCCACCGATCCCGTGCTCGCCAACCTCGTCTCCGTGGACGACGCCCGCGACGACGATGCCCTCCGGGTGGCCCTTTCGGGCGAAGCCGGGCTCAACGATGGCACCGCCCTCCCCTTCCTTTTGCTCGCTCTTACCTTGATGACGACGCGGGAGGCAGGGACCGCTCTTTGGGCCCACTGGGTGGGTGTCGAACTGGTTTGGGGGTGGCTGGCTGGCATCGGGCTCGGCTTCGCCATCGGCTGGCTGATCGGTCATGCGGGCACGCACCTGCGCCACCTGACCCAGGACGTCGCGCCGAGCGATTTCCTCGCCCTGGGCATCATGGCGCTCGCATATGCGGGCGCCGAACTGCTGCACGCATCCGGGTTCCTCGCGGCTTTCGCGGCCGGCGTCGGCCTGCGCCGGGTCGAAATACACGTGGCCAGGAGGCACTCGGCAGACAGCGACGACGTCGCCCCGGAAGGCGTGTCCGAGCCTGCGGAATTGCTCGTCCGACCCAATGAACGCAGCACGGCCGGCAACGATCACCCGGTGCAGACCGTCGGCTGGGTGGTCTCGGATGCCCTCTCGTTCGGCGACACGATCGAACGCCTGATCGGCGCCCTGCTGGTGTTCGTCGTCGGTGTCGCCGTGCTCCCGGCTTTCAGCTGGGCTGGCGCCCTCGTCGCTCTCGTTCTCTTCCTGGGCATCCGGCCGGCATCCGTATGGCTGTCGACCATTCGCGACGGATTACCCTGGCAGCGCCGCCTGCTCCTTGGCTGGTTCGGTATCCGCGGGCTGGGCAGCCTGAACTATCTCGCCTATGCCTTGACCCACGGCCTGGCGGGCCGCGACGGTGACGACCTTGCGACGATCGCCCTGACCGTCGTGGCACTGAGCATCTTCATCCATGGCATGACCACCACCCCATTGATGGATTGGCGAGGAAGAGCTCTCGAGCGCCGGCGACAAAAAGCCGTCACTAGGTAGAACTACGGTAGCGAGCGACGGCGGATTCACGCGTACTCGTGCGTGTGGCCGCCGCGCGGCCAAGCGTCCTCTCCGGAGACTCCGCCCATGGGCAATTTCACTACTGCGTCCACCCGCCTGGCGCCGCATCGGCACCGGGCGATCCACACACCCCGTCGCGAACTGCGTACCACCTCACCCGACGACGGCGTGCAGCTGAATCGCCGGACGAACCTTCGCGGGGCGCTCATCGAACTGGACTGGCTCGGTGTGTGTTCGTATGAGAACCAGGCATCGTTTCTCGGCCTGGGAAAGCGCCTGGTCCTGACCGAGCTATTACGCGGCGCCGACATCAGCGCACCCGTCGCACGGGACATCGAATGGGCCATGCAGAAGCGCCGTGGCTGGATGGACGAAGATCATCGCAACGAAACGCTCGACGACTGACGATCCGTCGCGACGAGCCAGTAATCGCAAGATGTTTCGAGTATCGGACGCCGGCGCGCAACGGCAACATCACGGTGATTGAGCGAGGATCTCCCGGTTGATCCTCAACTCACCGGAAGCGCCACGATGGCTAACTCAAAGTCACCTTTCGATCGCCTCGCCAGTTGGGCAGCAAGCGCCTCCGGCACACCTTCGGCATCGATCGGCGCGGCGGTACTCGTCGCCGTGTGGGCGGCGTGCGGACCCTTCTTCCACTACAGCGAAACCTGGCAGCTGGTGATCAACACCGGCACCACCATCGTGACCTTCCTCATGGTCTTCCTGATTCAGAGTTCGCAGAATCGGGATTCGTGCGCCGTGCATTTGAAGCTCGACGAAATCATCAGCGCGATGAAGGGTGCGAAAGACGAACTGATGGATCTCGAAAGCCTCGACCAGGCTTCGCTGGACAAGATCCGCGACGAATACGTGCGCCGTGCCGAGCTCGCGCGCAGCGGTCATTCGGTCAAGGGCGAGGATGGCGTGCCGGCGGCTTGACCGTCGAATACACCCACGCGTCCGTCAGTTCGCCGGCAGCATCTGTCCGACCACCTTGCCCTTCGCGTCGAGCATTTGTAACGACGGCGAACCATCCGAGGCTACTTTCATCACGATGCGAGGATGACCCGCCGTGTCTGCCATCGTGAGGGCTACGCCGTCATCTTTGCCTCTATCGCCGCCGCGATTGAGGATCATGCGAGGCGTGGGTCGACCGCGCTCTTTAAAAAAGGCTTCCACCTTGGCGTCGCGCTGTGCATCCGACAGGCCCTTTACCGATTCGAGCACCTTCATCAGGTCCATGATCGAGTAATCGGGATAGTCAGTGAACTGCAGTGATGCCGTGCGTTGCTGGCCATGCTGCCTTGAGCCGAGCGCCATGGTCTGATCCTGCTCGTAGGCGTCGAAGGAAAGATGACCACTCGAGTCCTTGATACCGTCAGGCCCCATCTCTCCACCGAAACTCAGACCTCCGTTTTCCGTGCCTTCCGCATTGAGAAAAAGCAGACCGGCGTTCTTTCGCCCTGCCGGATGCGGAAACTCTTTTCCCTTGACGTAGATGCCTGGCGACGTGCCCGCACTACTCATCACCATGCGCAGCGTTCCGTCTGGCTCGCGCAGGTTGATGCGTTGCACGTCGAGTTGCTCGAGCGTCATGGCCCTGGGTGACAAGGCAAAACCGCTGGCCACCGTGACGACAAAGACCGCCGTCAGGACGCCCGAATAGATCATCAGAAAACGCTGCCCCGAAATGCTCATCGTTCCATTCCCTCCCGAATGAAGTGTGCCTCTTGCCTTGCGTTGGCAAGCCTGCACCCCGGTTCGGCGCTGTTTCAAGTGCCGGAGGGAGACGACGCGGCGAATGTGCCGAAGAGTCGTCGTTATGTCCCAAAGAAATGCCGACTTTCGCCGATAACAAGGGCCAAGGATTTCGCCATGGCCCAGAACATAGGCTACGTTCTGGGCGCGTGGGATGGCATCATGATCGCGCGCGTCCTGGCCAAAAAGGATACGACGTGCATGCCCGCTGGACTGTCGAATGTCGCACTGGCTCGAACGGTCCTCGGACACATCGATGCGAAGCCAGGCGAACGATCGGTCGGCGCTACTTATGTCGTCGCCAACGCGCTGATCGAGTCTTATCCCTGTCTTAAAGATTCCAAGTAGACATCAATGAGCCCCGCCGTGAGCGCGGCTTTTCGCACTTGGCTAACGCAGCTCAGAGACGGAATGACGCGCCTGAAATCACTGCCCGGGCTTATCGCCGCCCAACAGGATCATTTCCGTCAATAATGCAGCCCCTAGCCGCGGCGAGTCCAACTCCCGATAACCCACTGCCTTGATCCCCGAGCTTTCCTCGGCCTGTATCAAGATGACGGGTGTCTTCTTTCCGGACGCTTTGTCGACGTGCCAGGCGTATTGCGGGATCTTGATATCGAGGGGCGTACCTACGGATGTGCCAGCATTACCGATAGCGAATGCCGCACAGCCTTTCTTCATGTCCGCCGATGTGGCAGGACGAGCATGAACGAAGCAGTCTTTGGGCAATTCGGGCCAGACGACGCCGGTGGCTTCGCCGGGCTGCGCGACCCAACATAAGGCGAGAAAGCCCATGAAAACCAGCGTGCGATTTATCACGATAGGTATCCTTAATGACGCTGGTTATGCTCGCGTATGCACTTAGCCGCGTCCTCTGCCGAGCCACTGCCACTGTTGAGGCACTTGATGAAGGCTTTGTCGCGGCGCTCGTCCTTCAGGCAGCGCTTCATCGCGTCGTCGCGCTCGGACGAGGAAAGCGGCGAAGCCGACTCCGTCATGACCTTCAGAACCGCTTCGCTGGCGCCCACGACCTGCTGGCATTCCGCTTCTGAGTAGTGCCGGCGACACCCTCCGAGGGCTAGCGCGAGCATGAGAAGGGCCGCAAGATGTACCTGACGCATAATCATTCCTTGAGATAGCGCGTTAAGTGACCGGCGCCTCCCCATAGAGCGCCACCGGCAGCAAGTTTTTGCGATGGTATCTATGGATTGGGGAACTGTCGATAGGCCCTGAAGGGGGGGTGATCATGTTCCGCGATACGCTGAAGAAGTGGTGGCCCCCCAAGCACCAGAAGGCGACGGATGATCCGGCACCGCCAGTCGCTGCGGCGCAGACAACTCCTGATGATGGATCCATCGGTACCGAATCGACGGACGATATGCTGGCGCGTGCTCTGATCCAGCATGGCGTCCCGTCGCATCGTGACGGGAGCGCTCATGTACTGCCCGGCGACCTTCGCCTGCTACTCGTGTTGGAAGACCACCCGAGTACAACGCCCGGCAACCACGTCGTCGCGCTCGAACTTCGTGCTGAAGGCCCGCGAACCGATGGCATCGTCGTTTCTTCATTTGCCGCCGGTTTCGGCGAAGGCCGCCAGATAGCCGCCAACCAGGCGTTCATGAAAATGCTCCTGAGTGCATTTCACGTCTTTCTCGACGCGTTGACCGAACACACGTGCAGCCAGTGCGAGAGCGCCATGACACGCTGGAGCGGCAACGACGCGACGTGGACCGCCTACGACGGCGCGGTGATTACCCAGCAGACGGGATCATCCGCGCTTCTGGACACGTATCTCACGCACGCGTGGCCCGCTTTGCGTCGACTGTTCGAGCAGACGCAGCCGAAAGGCCTCCACTGGATCGGTGTGTTCGTCGCCAGCTTTCACAACGAGGTACAAACGGTCGAGGTCCTTCTCGATAGCAATCCGTGGCCCGATGCCACCGACTTGCTCTCCCGACAACCGTGGACGCCGGGTTTCGAGTACGAATCGGCGAGGCACTTCGTGATCGTGATGCCGGAGGGAAACGCGTAAGGCACGTGGATGAATCTGCGGTTTCACTACCTTCTTTGGAGAACCTCATGCACACGAACGAACAGATACTCGCCGACATCGAATTTCGGGGTGGTGTCTACGTCTGGGACGCCGAGGTTTTTACGGTGGCCTTCATGGCACACATAAACTTGACCGATCATGACGTTCTGCCATTGACCGAACTTCATGGCGTCCAACAGATTGCGCTCAACGCCGCCCACTTGTCCCACGCCGTGATCGCGCAGGTTGCGAGCATCACTGGCTTGCAATCCTTGGTGTTGTTCAACAACCCATTTTCAGAGCAGGAGTTGGGTGCACTGCGTGCGATCGGACCAGACGTCCTATCGGCCTGATATTCCGCCAATCGAACTCAGTCTTCCGTCGGCGGAAAGAAGATGGGCTTGATCTCCACTGCGAAGGGCTCATGCATGACCCACGTGGGCTCGGCGACCGTCAGACTCGGTGCCAGGAGTTCGTAGGGCACGTAAATGAAGCGAGCAAAGCCCGGCGCTTCCAGTTGCACGCGAAGTGCGTCCTTCACCGGCGAGTTGTATCGATCCGGAACGTTGACGTCGGCCGCAAGCGCGACACCAATGACTCTCCCCTCCCCTACCGCTGCGAGGAACGCACCGGCCATCAGTTGATACATTTCCTGGCTTTTGGGCCTCTCGTCGCCGTCCCATCCCCCGACAGCGGCCACGTCGCCATCGGGCGACAGTGTCGCGCCGAACGGAAAAAACTCTCCAGAGTCCTTAAGCATGGTGTGAGCGAAGTCCATGCAATAGGCGAGAAGCCCGTGTAGTTGATCAGGTGTCGCTGCCATGGATTTACTTCTTCGACTGGATGGCCGTGCAAGGGTATGGGCTACGTGTACATCGTTAAGGGCGCGATACCTGTCCTCTGTTACGCGGAGAGTGAAGGTTCTGTCGGTGACGCCCGGGCGTCTCTATCGCGCTCCACATCGCGCGGGAGACGTCCGGGGAATAGCCGTCGACTGAGCGCGATACCCCACGTATCGAACGTACGCTGAAACAGACTCGCTACCGCACAGGCCACCACGAAGGTCACAGGAATTGCCACCGCCGAGGCGGCGCCCCGCGTCCATCCCATGCGGACGAGTCCAAGGTAGATACCGCAGAAGAGGGTCAGGAGCAGCGGGAAGTGGACGAGATACAGCGAGTACGAAATTCGGCCGAGGTACTGGACCGGTCGACTGGACAGCACGCGTGCACCGAATCCGGCACGCACCGCGTAGACCAATGCGATGCCGCCCAAGATGTTGAAGAGGTGCTTTCTCATATAGAAGTCGGGGGACAACCACGTCGTCCACGCGTACACGGGCGAGGAATCGTACGACCCGAAGACTAGCGCCAGCGCGACGGCCAAGGCGACGCGCCAGCGCGGCTGCTGCGCCTCCATCCGGGCAAGGTGAACGCCGGCAAGGAAGCCACCGTAGAGAGGCCACGAGGTCGGGACCACAGCGGCTATGACTAGCATCACCACCGCGAACAGGGGGACGGCCAGCATGCCACGCGGGGCGATAGGGGCATACCCGAAGACAATGAACGACCCGATCAATTCAATCTTCATGGTCCACAGGATCGTCACGTAGCGCGAATCGCCGGTGAGGATCGCCCGATACGCAGCTTCCTGCAGGGCATCGATAACCGTTGGTGTGAAATTCCAGAACTGGGCAAGCCACGACGAGCCGGTCATCGAAGCCACGGTTGTCGAGGTCGCCACGCCCGTCGACATGAGCGCCAGAGCCAGCAGCACACTGCCCATGATCGGCACGGTGAGCCGCAGGTAGCGACGCAGGGCCTTGGTCGTCAGGTCCGACAGATCCCCGGTTGCAAAGAACTTCTTCGTCAGCACGTAGCCGCTCAGAACGAAAAAAATGCAGACAGGGAAGTTGCCGTTCCAGAAGTTCGATAGCAAAGGGAGTGCGATGATCCGCTCGCTCATCCCGACAGGCCCCGGAACGCCGGCACCTGGCCACAAGAAGCGAAACCCGAGCGGAAAAATCGAGATGAGGAGGTGGCAGAGAACGACGTTCGCCGCTGCAAGCCCTCTAAGACCATCTGCGTTTACGTCCTTTTCCATGGGCATCCCTTTGAAAGAAGCGCATTCTACCGCGGACTGAAGCGACTAGTGACGGCGAAGAACGTCATCGACTGCCGCGCCGCCCAGACTGCATCGGGACGATCCTAACGTTGCTCGACCCGACGAACAAATCGGTCGGCACAGCCTCGCATGGCCCTGCCGGACATGTAGAAATCCTGACAATGTAAGCCGCTCAAGCCGGTGCGACCGAGTCCGCCTCGGGTCGGAAGCAGACCTAATGCGTGTCGATCATATGACGGTCTGCAATGACCCAGTGCCGGCCTGCGTACCAGACGTGAATAAAGCCAGAGAACGCGCGCACCTCCAGGCCCGGAACAGCAAGCCATGATTCGATGGGCAGCTCGCGAGCCCAAGCTACTCGGTCTTCCTGCACTGCAATGGGAGATTTCGCCAGGCATTCAGGGCACGAAAAGTGTAATGCCGAGGCCTCTGTCGATGAGGTTGCGCAACTATCGAGAAGCACATCGACCTCATGGGGTGCTCCGCAGTGAAAACATTCGACTGACGTGACCATCTGCCTGCACCCTCCTTTGGCTTCTGGGTTATCCATGTCCGTCAAAGGTCTGCTACAGGCCGAGAGCGGACCTCCCCAGCATGGTTCATGATGCTCATGATGCGGCCGGCCCTAGCCCACGCTCGGCGACTATAGGGCACACGTAGCCGTGACCTGCACACCTGGTCGTCCGTCATCCGTGCGCCATGCATGGTCCATGCCGGTCACGCAGGCAACATCCTATTGCGTTTTGTAGGACATCTCTTACATCTGAAAGGGTGGGCGCCTACATACGCCGCCAATTCTGCCCGGGCATGATCCCCGCGCGCTCCGAGTTGTCGGAGGGCCAACCTTCAAGGGGAATCACATGCGTTCGAAGTCGATCCGTAAGGGCCTCGTGGCCTTGTCCTGCGTCCTCGGTCTTGGCGTCAGCGCCTCAGCCATGGCAACGGCTCATATCGTTGTCGCCGCACGTGCCATTCTGCTCCAGAACTACAACGGCACGACGCCAACGCTCTGGTACACGGGATCAGGTTGCACGAGCGGCAATTTGACTCTCGATCCGACACAGAGCAGCGATCGCGAGAAGCTCCTTTGGGCCACGATTCTCTCGGCCAAGGCCTCTGGCGCGAATGTCAACTTTGACTATGACATCAATGCCAACGTCTGCTACATCCGAAACTTCGCCGTCGAGCCGAACTGAGAGAGTGGCCATGACTAATGCAGTGGAAAGCGCACGAGTCAAAAAGCGGCGGTACGCCCTGCGACTCATTCTAGCGGCAGCGGCGCTGCTACCAGTTTCCGCATTCGCCGACAGCACAACCGGGACGACCTTGGCAATCGAAGGGGCACCGCGAACCGGTGGTCAAGTCATCATGCACGTTGTGCTAACCGGTAGCCACATCGTTTTCCTGGGCCAAGGGAGCGTTTCGGGTGGCACCGTCGATCTTTCCATGGACGGCAATGTGATCGCTCACGTCCAGATCGACGGGCACAATTCGAATGTAACAAAAGAAGACCCGTGCGCAGCGATCGTGGGCGGCGTCTGTGTGGCTGATCGCTATTACAGCGACCACACAGAATTCGGTTATCCCGTAACTCTTCCGAATGCCCCCGGTCAGCACGTCTTTTCGGCTCGGTTCACCGGCGACGATAAGTCCCACTCCTCCAGCGCACCCGACGTGACAATCTCGGCGTCAGGCGACGTGAGTGCAGCAATCGACCTTCTCCTCAACGACTAACTCACTCATAAGGACATCGCCATGAAATTTGCTTCTATCGCGATCATCGCTCTTGCTGCCTTCTCCTCCCAGGCTTTTGCCGCCGAAGACCAGAACCGGACCATTTCCGGCCTGGGCGTCCAGGGTACGGGTTACGTCCAAGTCAAGGAGGGCTTCTCGCAAGCCTGCCAGTTCGGCACCGTGTATCTGCCGGACCTCAGCCAGTACAACGCTCGTGCCATGATGGCTTTGCTGGTTGCTGCGCAGACCCGCGGTGCGCTCGTCACCGTCAGCTATGACGTGGCGGCATCCGGTTACTGCACGGCCAACAAAATTCAGGCTCAGTAAGCCTCATACACTGCGGGGTGAGGTCCGCCTCATCCCGCAGCCCTCTAGCCCGGTCGTCTACGTTCTTCCCGCTCGGCCACAAACAGCTCGAAGGCTTGAAATTTACGGTGATTTTTACGGGTGCGGTGAAATGCGGTCGTTGCGACTCGCTAAACCCGTGGGTATGACTGGTGCCCGGAGTCGGACTCGAACCGACATACCCTTGCGGATGAGGGATTTTAAGTCCCCTACACTGATGCGAAAAATCAGTGACTTAGCATCAAGACTATTACGGTGTCCTTGCAGTTAAGCCATTGTCACCTCTAGCATCAGTGCACGAGTTTTACGGGGGATTTCAGTGGAAACAAAGCCTGTCAGCTTCAGGGAATGGTCGCTATGGATTGTTGGCATCCTTGCTTTCTCTGGCGTGAGCGTCTCCAGCTTGAGGGATTGGTTTCGGTTGGCAATTCCTGCCCTTAGCTGGTTGGTAGGTACCGTGTCCATCCCCTGGCTCGCGCTTGCACTTGGAGGTTGCCTGCTCGCCGCGCTGGGCTTTGTCTGTGGAAGGCTTACTATTCAAAAAGCTGAAACCGCGGATCTAGAAGACGAAGCGCCCACTGGGAAAATCCTGAACGCCGCTCAGGTCGCGACGATTCGCACATTGCGGCACTACGACCGACCGATTTTCATCAGCGAACTCTCTGATATCGTTCTAAAGTCCGATCAGAGCCTCTCATCTCGTGAAGTTGCGCTTGCGATCGAAGCACTCTATGCACATGGGTGGATCGAGGGCGACAGGGCCTGGAATGGGCGCGGGCAAGAACGGAGGTTCGAGTTAGGCGCCCCAGGCATGGATTACGCACTGGCTCGCGGCTTCCCACACGGCCGAAAGGCAACCTAACTGTTAATCAGGGGGTCGTTGGTTCGAGTCCAACTTCGGGCGCCAGGTATTCAAAGGGCTTGCAGCGATGCAGGCCCTTTTCTTTTGCCTGATGTGTAAATTGATGTGTAAAAAAGATGGCCGATTTTCGTCGCCACCAGTCGCATAGGGTGCGATTCGGAGGCGCGAAAATTGCCCCATGGACTCCTTCCAACGCATCGCGCGCGACATGCGCGACCAGCGCCAGGCGCTGACCCGGTCCTCTTCACCTGCCGGCCGAGGCTTTCGCTTCTGTGAGCGTCATCGCCTTCGATACCCATCTGCCACGACCTGCCCGACCTGCTTCCCGCCGGCGGTGACCGGCCGGCACGGGAGGCGGCGCTGATGGCTTACGGCGGATCCGGGCGCCGGGATCGATACCAATCCCGCCAGAACCTCAACGCCGAGGCGTGGTGCTCGACGCACCAGCGGTATTACCGGACCCACATGAAGATGGGCTGCAGGGTCGTTCTGACCGGCGGATGCCCCCAGTGCGCGACCAGCCTGCGCGATGACCTGCTCGAAAGCCGTCGATCGCAGCACCTGCCCTAAGATCGCTCGTCCGAGCCCTTGGGCTTGCGGGGCTTCACGCCCTCATGCGGCATCACCTGGCGTCCAGGCGCTGGCTTGATTAGCCGATGATTGACCGCAGCCCAGCGCTCCACCCACCGCTTGCCCAGGGCCTCGTTGGCGGCTAAGGCACCCTTATCGTGGTGGGACTGACCGTCGGGGAACACAGAGGCGCGCCAGCGCCCGTCGGGCATCTCTCGCACCAGGCCGAACGTAGCGCCGTCCCACTGTGCGAACTGGGCCGCTCCGGGGATGCTCGGTGGTTTCCAAATGACAGTCATCGGGGCAGCGTAGCCGCCAGCTGTCTCAGATGGTGATCGGCTGGACCAGGTCCGGCCCCTTGTTCCGCGGCGAGCCAACGGCCTTCGGCACCGGGTAATAGGCGAGCTCGGCCTCGGGAACGACCTCTAAGACCGATGCTGCCTCTTCGGGCATTCCGTCGCACCACACGCCCCACAGGTCAGGGGGGATGATCACGGGCTGTCGGTCGTGGATATCGCCGGAAACCTTTCCAGGCTCACCGGTGATGATGGTAAAGGTCTTGACCCACTCCTCGCCCTCTTCGGGGCGCCACGCCTCCCACAGTCCAGCGAACATCAGAAGGTGGCCGCCCGGGTCGTGGATGAAGTAAGGCTGCTTGCTGCCCGGCTCACCCTTCCATTCGAAGTACCCGGACGCCGGCACGAGGCAGCGACGCTTCTTGAAAGCCGCCCGGAAGGCTGGCTTGGTGGCTACGGTCTCGGCCCGGGCGTTGATCGTCTTCGCGCCGATCTTCTCGTCCTTGGCCCAGATGGGTATCAGGCCCCACCGGAGCGGTTTGATCTCGTACCCATGCTCACCGCTGGCAATGACCAGGGCCTTCTGGGTCGGTGCGATGTTGAACTGGTCTTCCCGCTGGTTGATCTCGCTGACGATGTCCAGCTCGAGCTGGTCCAGCACCGTCTTGGCCTCTCGGCTCAGCGATACGGGTCCAAAGGTGGCATAGCGTCCGCACATCGCCGCAGGATACCGCCGCGGCGTGATGTTGGCGTCAGGAGGTCTGCTCGACCGGCACCTGGGACTCGATGATTGTGCCGGGCTCGTGGACGACCCAACCGAACGACGAAGGTTGCGGCGCCAGCGAGATCACCTGCTCGAGCGTAGGGACGGGGTTCGGTAGCTGACCGTTGAAGCCAGCCTGCCACTGGGAAGCCCAGCGCCATAGAGCATCGCGCCAGGCGATCATGGCCGTCGCATCCTGGGCGAACTGCGCAACTCCAGAACCCTTATAGGAGACGCAGGACAGCACCGAGTCGTAGGCGTTGCCGCGCGCGACGGTCTCCATCCAAGCCTGCAGGCCCGGCGTGAAGCGCGCGACGTAGTCGGCAAAGGTCGGCGCCGGCGCAGGCTCAATGACCGAATCGTCATCGGGCCAGAGGTAGTTACCGCGTGGAATGACGGTCCCTGTGTCCAGGCAAATGATGATGTCCGGGTTTTCCGTGTGTACGTAGCGCATCGTCAAAGCCTCGCGTCGGCGGTCATGTGGACGCAGATGGTGTGGGGTGCCTGGTCGCTAGAGAGCTGTTGGTTCACGATAAGCAAGGAGCCCTCAGAGATACCTGTCGTGCCGACGCTTGCCGTTCCACTGTTAGCATTCAGGTTTATGTTGATCCAGTTCACGCTGAAGCCAAGTGGGTTGAAGAAGGTGATGCTTGGTGCCGCGCGCATCTTCACCGGAAATGGGACACGAAGACCGTTGAAGCCTGCACCCGCCGACCCCGTCGTGATGATGTAGCTTATCGCTCCCGTCAAGCTCCCCGATCCATTAGCAGGAACCACGGACTCGAGGAAACTCTTCCAGTAGTAGCGCTGACACTGCTGAACCCTTTCTGGCACAGTCAATCGCTCAAACGCACTGGCAAATGATCCAAGCTCAAGCTGAATGCCACTCTGCTTTGCTGGTCCATCAAACGTAACTGCGCTTGTGGTCGTGAGCTGAACGAAGACGTTTCCAGTGATCGACGATGGAACAACCAGCGTTACTGATTGGGCGCCCGATCCGGCTGGGATGACGCCAGAGACGCCAGCTGTCGTGGCGTCTGGTCTAATGTTGACCGTAACCGCTCCCGACGGATTGCTCAGTGAGACTGTTACGGTTGCGCTCTGAAGGGACGGAGCCTCGATGATTTGTCCAATCGTTCCATTGAGGGTCATCGTCGAACCGTTTGAAGCCCTCGTAAACGACGCGGTTGCGCCAAACGTTCGCCACATGTCGTAGCCGTAGGCGTTGGCGCCCATAGCCCCGCCCGAAAACACAATCTGATTGATGGACGCGTCGCCATTGATGAGAAGGTTCCGCCTGCCCCGATAGACGAACCGCGCATCGTCGCCCGCGGCCACCGTTCCGGTCGATGTGCCAACGCTCTTGGTCGATGCGCTCCCAAGGCTGGCATGAAGTAAGGCAAGGTCCGCGGCGGTGGCATCTGCTTCTGACTTAGCTACCGAAACTCGCGTATCGAGGTCGAGGTCGTTTGCGTCGAGCTTCTGGAAGGCTCCAGTCGCATCGTCGCCGCCGTCGGCGAGTGTGTTGAAGTTCAGTCGTGTAATTGCCATCGGTGCCTCAGTAGAAGGTGACGTCTGCGACCAAGATCGTGGCCGGCGACTCGTTGACAGTGCTGATCCCCTGTGCGCCATCCACGATGATGCCCTGTGAGGTCACGACCCCTGCAGAAATGCGAGTGGCGAGGAGCTGGGTGTTGCCCGCGACCGCTGAGATACGAAATCCAGTGATCATGTGGATACAGGCGTAGACGCGAGAGGCGTCGTAGGACTTGTTGACGACCGACGAGACGCTGGAGTTGTACATATCGTTCACCCGCAGATACTTCTGCATGATGTCGAACGTTTTCTGGCCGGCAGCGTTGAATACCTGAAGCCCGAAGTGCGGATCTGTGGCGAAGGGCACGTCGAATACGTAGAACGGAACCGACGAGCCGATGCCGCCAGCAGACGTCACCATGAAGCCCCAACGGTTGTTCGCTGCGTCGAACCACTGCTGACCGACGGCGAATCCAGTACCCCCGACGGCAAGGAGTGGCATCGTCAGACCCGTCCGGAAAAAGGTGACGTATGAGGTGCCGCCGGCGAGCGTCGCGGTGGTCGTGACGGCCGTGCCCTGCTCGTTTACCGAGAGATTCCTGTAGGTATCGTCAGCCTGAACCGTCGTGCCGTCGGCGAGGAAGATCTGGAAGCCGACGGTCATCAGTACAGTCCATAAACCATGGTGACGTCGACGGCGCCGCCCGGGAACCCGCCACGGGGCGACCAGGAGATCACCCCGCCAGCGACTGTGATAACCGGCGAGTACCGATTTCCGTTGTTTCCATAGATCGCGTACCAGATCGTGCCCTGCGAGTTGTTCGGGACAGCGAGTGAGCTCGTGCTCGCGGCAGGGATGGCAACTGTTCCGATGACCCGAGACAGCCGCGTCGTGACGTCGATCATGATGTTCCCGGCCGCGTCGAACACCTGCATGCCGAGACCCATTACCAGGCGCCCCATCGGAAGCGGAGCGTGCCCGCAGCGTCGAAGAGCCGCGCGCCCGCGCCGTCACGCTCGGTGCGATATCCCGATCCAGAGCCGCGCATCACCAGCCCCGACGTCTTATCCAGGCTCCACAGCGGGTTGCCCGTGCTGTCGACAGCCGTGGACTGGATCGAGTTGCCAATCATGGCGTTCGTGATCCAACCGGTACCGATGAGCGCCTGGCTGATGAACGTCTGCCCACCCTGGATGACGAAGGGAGCCACGGCGGTTCCGCCGGCCGTCGTAGGCAGGATCGCGAAGGTGTCGGCCGTCACGAGGAACTGGGACTGGACCGTGCCACCACTGTTATCGATGCCGACCGCGAACCCCGCCTGGTAGTACTGGCCTCCCGAGGTCACACCCACTTTCCCGATGATCGCTGCCGAAACTCGACCGTCAACGTTTGCAGCCGACTGGATCGCCAGCTGGGCAGAGGCCTGTGCCGCGCCCGCCGTCGCCTGCACCGTCGTGACCTGCTGCGCGATCGCCTGATCGCCGTCGACACGCGCCTGCGTCTCGGTGGTCACCGCAGCGCTTACCGCAGCGATAGACGCCTGCGTAGTCTCGATCCGCTGACCGAGTGCGAGATCGCCGGACACGCGAGCCAGCGTCTGGACGTAGTAGCCAGCCCACGGAATCTGCGAAGGATCGCCAGCGGCGCCGGGAAGGTTCCCAATCGATGGGGGATTGACCTGCGCGTAGACCGAGTCGGTCTTCTCTGCCGTCGACTGCACGACGCCATCGAGCGTTTCGACGGTTAGGTTTACCTGCGACATCTGCAGGGCGAGACCAGCGGCGGTCTGCGTGATATTGCCGACGTCGCGCCATACCGTTCCGTCCGTGCCAGGCTCCGCGCCGCCGGCGGCCACAGCCACGAGCGCGGTCCAGAGGTGCCCGTCGTGGCTTACGAAGCCACCAAGGGGATACGCGACGTCTGACGCCCACTCCGGCGGCGGCGAGATGAAGCTCTGTAGGTCATCGACCGAAGCGATCGTGGCCAGCAGCTCAGAGCCGAGTTGGCTCTTGGTGATCTGCCCGGTCAGGTACTGAAGGATGTCCGAGGCATCGCTGCTCGACTGCCCGTTCACCGCACCCGCCTCGGGATACCAGGGGCCGACATTGCCGGCCTTATCGACCATCCGCCCCCAGAAGAAGAGGGAGACGCCCGCCGAGAGGCCGTGCAGCTCCGTCGCGGTCGTTGGGTACGCGAAGTCGCCCATGTGGTAGGAAATCGTTCCCTCGGCATCTGGACGAACCGCGTTCGTGCTCGCCCAGATCTCGGTGCGCTGCGTGTCAGTAACGCCTTCGGGGAATGCCCAGTTGATGCCAATGCCGAAGATCAGGCTGCTGGTGGTCAGGCTGGCCAGGCGCGGCGGTGCACCAGTCTTGCCGAGGACAGGCGTCGCCGCGCTGAAGGCGGTCAACGATGGCGTGTTGCCGTTGTTGAAGGCTGTCACCCGAGCCACATAGGTGCCGGTGTAGATGCCGACGACGTCGATCGAGGTCGTGCTCACGGTTCCAGCCTGGATCCACTGGCCATTGTCCTTCTGCCATTCGACCTTGTAGCTCGCTGCACTGGTGGCCGCGTCCCACTCGATGGTCATCACGTTGTTCGCGATGCCCTGCTCCACCACCTGGTGGCTGGACACGCGCACGTTGGTCGGTGGCGGCTGTACGCCGGTGGGCAGCTTGCTGATCGGCGGGATCTGGATCACCGCGCCGTTGTCGATATGGGCGAACTTGCTCGCGTTGTGCTGCACCGCGCTGATCGTGAACGAGATCGCGCCCTGGCTGCTGTCCTCAGAAACATTGAGGATGCGAAAGGTCTGGTTCGCCAGCGTCGAGCTCTCTACCGTCCAGACGGACTGGCTCACCGGTGCCTCGGTGAAAGCCTGGCTGACATGGAGGTCCCGGCCATCGATAAGGCTGATCGTCCGGGTCTCGGCCGTACCTGTGGGCAGGTGAATCGTCAGGGTATCGCCCACGGCCACTTCGCCTGGTGAGCGATCGACCGTAACCTTCGTAACCGTAGCGGCACTGATGCGGCCACCCTGCCGGAAGCCGGCGCGCGCCGGGTCCTGCACACGGATGATTTGGCCAGGTGCCGCCCTCAGCCCATCGAGGCCCACCGAGAAGACGACCGAATCCGTCTCATACTGGCTGGTCGTAATCGCCCACAGACCGCGGCGGTGCGCCTGCCCCTGGCTCGTGCACCCGAAGGCCACGAACTCCGTCTGTTGGACGCCGTAGCGAGCGATAGCCGCGGCGTCTTGCACGTACTCAGGAACCTGCTTGTAGCTGTTCGTCGGGTCGTTGTACGTGACGAGTGCCGTGGAGAAGCGCGTCTTTCGGGCGCTCGACTGGTAGGTGAATCGACTGTCGATCACGTTCGTCGCGTTGTAGGTATAGACCGGATCCTGCGGCATATCGGCGATCGTTGTGATCGCGCCACCCATCCAGTACGTCACCCCGCTGAAGACTGACGCAAGGTCGCCCATCAGGCGAAAAGCGTCCGCCCGCGACTGCAAGTACACCGTGCAGGTGAAGCGCGGCTCCTGGCCACCCTTCCCATCCGGCACAAGCTGGTCGCAGTACTGGGCAATCCGGTACAGCTCCCACTTGCCGAGCAGGGACGCATCGACCAGGTCGCCCAGACCGAAGCGGTCCTGAACGATCATGTCGTACACGATCCACGCGGGATTGTTCGTCCAGGCGATCTTGAATGACCCGTCCCAGATGCCAGAATAGGCGCGCGTCTGCGGGTCATAGTTGGTCGGCACCCGGATGAGGCGCCCCCAGCACACATAGGAGCGCGCGGGGATATTCGAGAACTGCGAGGCATCACCGCTGATCGCGATGTAGGCGGTGTTCGGGTAGCGCAGCTTCGTATCGATTATTTCGGTCATCGACACGATGCGCGTGGTATCAGCTACCGTCGCGCTGTTGGCGTTGGGCGTCAGCCGGCGGACACGAACGTTCCATCCCGTCACTGCCGGCGGAAGGTCCACACGGATAGTCCTCTGGTAGGGACCACTCGCCTTGCCGTTGAATGCGCCATTGACGACGGTGTCGTAGGCGCCCCCATCGGTCGATATATCGATCGCGAAGGAAATCAGGTAGCCGTTGATGTCGCCATTCGAGCTATCGCTTTTCTGTAGCGCATCCACCTGAAGCGTCAGCGATACGGCGGAGAGCTCGATATTGTCGACCGATCGCACCCACGGCGTGATCGACTTCAGCTCTGTCGATATGGCTATCTCGTTCTTTACCGATCCGTAGCCGGGGACGTAAGACTGATCCTGCGTTCCGCTCCGGAACTGGACCGAGACGCCGGTGAAGTTCAACGTCCCATCGGCGTTGGCTACAGGCGTGCCGTCCAGCTTCACCGATTGGAGGCCGTTCACCAGCCCAACGATCTCTCCTTCTGAAAGCGCGTCCTCGATCTGGAAGTAGGAAATAGAGCGCAGCGTGTCCGGCGCTTCGACAGGGGTGCGCGCCGCAGAGCCGCCCTTTGCGCCGATGATGCGATCAAGGCCCATGGAGGTCCCAAAGAAAAGGCCCGCTCATGGCGGGCCTGGGTGGTATGCGCGTGCGCCCCGTCAGTCCGGGTCGTACGGAGATGCTTTAGATCCGCCGAATGCCGTGCCGAAGCCGATATTCGAGTGCCGCGAGCTATAGTCGGAAGCCTCAATACCTGCCGAAATGACTGTCGATCCAATTTCCATCGGGCCGCCGTACAGCACGGGGACACAGCCGCCCTGGGCAGTCGTATTGACCGGTCCGTTGAAGACGTAGCTCGCCTGGTTGTCCGCCGAATCGGCCCCCTGCTTCGCCAGCTTGGGCTGTGGGCTAAGCAGCTGCACGACGCCACCGGCGATCATGCCAATGCCAGCCGTGACGAAGATCGCGCCCAATGGCGACAGAGTTCCGAACGAGAAACCCGAGATGGCGAAGCCGATGAATACGAGCACGGCGCCAACGATCGTTGTCAGGACTCCGCCATTCTTGGCCCCAGCATGCACAGGGGCGATTCGAATCACCGAGCCGGCCGGCTCGCGCATCTGCTCGCGACCGATGTTCTCGGCGTTCGCGCCCTCGCCGCGCCAGATGGCAAACTCGATGCCTCGGTCCATACCCTCCATGAGGAACTGCCTGAAGCCGTCCACCATGGTGCATAGGGCTCGGATGGCCTCGGCGGGCGTCTTTGTCTCGAGGTGAAGTTTGAACGACCGGCCGAAGCGCTTTCGCATCTGGCCCGATAGAAGAATGGTGGTCGCGGTCATATCTCGCCCATAAAAAAGCCCCGCTTGTGAGCGGGGCTGTTTGGTGTCGCGAGAGGTCAGTCCAAGGTCGTTGGAGCGATCTCGACGCCACTTTGATTGATCAGTATTCGGTACCGCTTCACGTCGCCAGGCTTCAGAACGACGTTGGTTTCCCTTCGGTCCTGTCCCTCGCGGTAGCCGCAGAGCCCTGAACCTGTATTCCACGTGCCAAGGACGTGCTCACCAGCCGGCATATAGAAGCTTGCGCGCTCGCCGGTTCCCAGCTTGCCCACCACGACCCCGTCGACGAAGACTGCGGCGTAGCAGCCCGAGCCGCTGTAGCCCACGTCGCGGGTGACCACGACGGACGCATCGTCGGGGGCGCGTGCCTGGAGGCCGATCAGTCTGTCAGCCGTTGGCGTACGCAGCTGGCCGGCCTTCGGTGGCTTGGTGGCACACGCCGACAAGGCGATCGCCAGGATGGAAACGAAAACAATTCCCTTACGCATGTCGCCCCCTTGGTCAGAGGCGGCAGGTTACACCAGGCGCCACACCGAGCGGGTGACCTCCTGCCAGTAACCGCCATAGACGTCGCGCGAGCTCAGGCGGTCGTAGAGGTGATGCAGTATGTGGCCACCGCCGAGGTAGATCGCCGCGTGATTTGGAACCAGGTTCTTGGACCGAATTTGCATAAGGACAAGATCGCCCTCGGCGATGTCCTTCAGTTCGACCTTCGTAAATCCTGCGGCCTGCATGGCAGCGTCGCCGTAGAGATCGCTGCTGCCGTCGTCCCACCAGTTATCGGCCCGCTCAGGGTCGGGCAGGACGATGGCACGCTCGCGTGCGTACCAGTCGCGGCATAGAGCCCAGCAGTCGAGCACACCGTGAGCCCAGCTCCGTCCAACAAGCGGCGCCGCATATCCGCTGGGCTGGATCACCTGCGTGTCGGCGACCACCGGCCCCGGCATGACGCTCACGATCACCCACGGCAATTCCGAGTGCTCGCAACCTACCAGGTCAGCCTCCGACGGCCGCGCCGCTACATTCGGATGCGAGTGGACGACCGCCGTAAGCTCACCCTCACCTTCAGCCGCCGCGACGTCCTGCGGGGACAGACGGAAGTGATCAGAGGGCGTCTCAGCTATATTTTGACAGGCTATGTACCGTTCACGGCCCTTCCGAACCACGATGACACCGCAGGACTCCCGCGGGTACTCGGCCAGCGCGTGCGCGTGGATGTCGTCTTGCGTCGTTAGTTTCATCACTTAATCAACGTTGCTGCCGGGTACGAGCCATAGGGAAGTTCGTTGTTCTCGCCGAAGCGCAGGCGACAGGACCTCAGGCGGCCACCGCAGGCATCGAGCACCGGATCGTCGGTAGGCGTGTCGTCTGCCTGGGCTACTGCGGGGCCTGTGTACCCGCAGTAGGGGCCGCGATAGCCACCCTTGATCAGCCAGCTGCACACGTTCGCGATGATCTGTCGTGCCGGCAACTGACGGCCGCCGAAGTCCATCGGGCTCGCTAGCTCCCACGTGACCTGAGTTGAATCCTCAGCCGACCTTCGCTCGATGAACCACAGCTCAGGTGGAATCTCCTGCTCCGGGTCGGCGGTCGGGTTCCCTTCGGGGAAGTTGACGGCGTCGAGGTACTTACCCAGCGTGCGGCGGCGCGTCAGCCGAGCGCCCACAAGGTCTTGGAAGGCGAGGCAAAGGGCCGTCATGCGACCGTTGATGTTGCCCGCGGACAGAGTCGGCACGGGCGGCTGATCTGGATCCACCTTGAAGCCCTGGGTCGTGATCGGCCAGGGGTCGTATGCGTTCCCCTGCCAGAAAATCTGGCCTACCCGGGTATAGCCGTGGAAGCGGAGGATGTCGCCAGCTCCGCCACCAGTGATCGAACGCGCGTCGATCTCGAACAGCTCCACCCAAGCACCAGGCGAAAGGGTCTGAATGTCGGCAAAGATCGTCATGACGCGTTGAACTGCTCGAACGTGCCCGAGATGGTGTAAACCGGGCCGCCAACGTCGCGAACCTGCCAATCCTTGCAGGTATAGAGCTGCTGCACGTCTCGTGGTGCGGTCCAGTAAAACGGGACCCCGATGTGTGCGCGGAGAAAGTCGCGCATGGCGAAAACGTCCTGCCACCGGCCTGTCCAGGCGAACGGCCACGAGCGCGACAGAGGATCGATGCCATTGGCGACGATGGCCCGATATCCGTCGCCATACTTGCTTTCAAGGACTGATCCTGTCTCCGTTCCGGTGTTCCCAGCCTGGGTCGCCCAGGTGAAGGTATCGGTCATGCCGGCTGCCTCCGCCACAGTGCGCCGCCGGGCCGCATTGCCATGGCCAGTTCCTGTTTCACCGTGGCCTTGATGGCGTCGCCGAGCTGCTGGCCGAAGCGCGCGTCATCGCCCTGTGTGGAGACATCGCTGCTGCCATCCGCGTTCACGACAACACTGACGCTCACCCCATCCCCGGCGCTTCCGCCGCCACCGACCTGCTTGACGCCGAGCTTGCCGTCGGCAGTCCGCGTGAGTGGGATGATCGCCTCGGGGCCGGCCTCGCCCATCAGGCCTGCACCTCGGGCGAAGGCGAAGGTCGTCGGGCGATCGACGATGCTGTTCGAATAGCTCGAGAGAGCAGCGCCGTCGACGACCCCACCCTTCGCGTACACGTGAGAGACGAAGCCAGACGAGTTGTAGTCGACACCGCCGCTCCCACCCGTGCCGCCATAGCCGCTTCCGGTCAGGTAGCTGATGCCATAGCTAAGCAGCGATGCCGCAGCCTTGTTGGCTTCGAGGCGAGCCACTTCCTTCAGGATCGACGACACCAGGTCCTTGATGCTGGCCTTGCCAGTGGTCGCCGCGTTGACGATGAAGTCCGACAAGCTCCCATAGGTACTCTGGACCAGGTTGCCTACGCTGGCCGCCGTGTCAGAAGCGTCGTACTGAATATCCGCAATCGCGCGCTTCGCGCCGTTGGTCCAGTCACCCCGCGCCGCCTGAACCTTCGCATCGGCGTCGTAGATCAGCTGGGTGCGCTGATCCTCATACTCCTTGATCGCCTGGAGACGCGACTGGTACTCGTCGTCAGTCAGTGTGCGTCGGTTCGACGGTTCGTTGAGCTTGGCAAGGTCACGGTCGGCGTCCTTCTGGACGTCCAGAAGCTGCCGCTGGAGATCAATCTGGTGCTGCCCCATACCCAGGCTCTGCACCTGAAGGTCCAGGGCCTGCTTGTCGGTCTTGAGGCGCTGCTCCATCGCCTCGCGGTAGGAATTGAGCTCGATGGTCGCCCGCGCACGCTGCTCGATCTCCTTCTTGTCGGCCGAAATGTTCTTTTCGATCTGGTCAGTCATGTCCTTCCAAACCGAGGAAAGGTCAATCGTCAGATCCTTTTCCTTATCCTTCGGCGCGCGGGACTGGATCCCGGCGACTGCGGCTGCTTCGCTTGCCCGAATCTTGTCCGCCAGGGCCTTGTCGCCTACCAGGTTTGCCTTCGCGATCGCGTCATTGGCCTGCTGATGGATAGCCGCAATCTCGCGCGCACGCTTCGTCTCGTCGGATTCGTACTGCTGCGCCTGCTGCGACAGCGAGATGGCCGCGTCATTGGCCTGCTGAAGGTTCGCCTGCTGCGAGGCCTTTTTCTGAGCTGCGACGTTGGCATCCTGCATCGCGCCGAGCTCTTTCGTGGCGTCGTCGTAGTACTGCTGGGCCGTCTTGCCCAGGAAGTTCATGCTGCCCTTGCCGCGGTCAATGAGGGTCTTCGCCGCATCGCGGTTCTGGAACAGGACGTCGAACTTCGCCTGGTCGCTCTGAGGGCGACCAACGTCCATCATCGTGTCCCACGCGGTCCTTGCCGCGCCGGTAATGCCCGCCCAAGACTTCTCCAGCAGGCCGAGGTTCGCCTTTACATCATTGGTGCGGCTGATGACGGCCGCGCTGTACGTCTGCATCGCCAGAGTGGCCGCTTCTTGCGTGCGGCCCTGGTCCTCCAGCGACTTGATCTGGTCGTAAGTCGAGGCCGTCAGGTAGTGCATGGTCGAATTGAGCTCAACCGATGCCTTTACGGGCGCATCGCCGAGCTTCGCGAACTGCGCTACGAGGTCGCTTGCCCCATCGCCGGCGGCCACGGCTGCCGATGCCACCAGGCGAAGCTGCTCAGACGTGAATTTGCCCGATCCGGCCACCTCGGCGAGGACACCGGCAGCCTCGTGCTGTTTGCCATTGGACCCGCCTAGGTCGGCGGCCATCGCCTGCAGCTGCTGCGCAGTGGTGTTAGCGTAGTTGCCTGTGTTGATGATCGCCTTCTGAAAGGCGGTCTGTTCGTCACTTCCACCCTTCCACGCGGCGAAGAGGGCGACAGCCGCACCGCCGAGGAGCGTGACCGGGTTAATCAGCCCGAGGACGGACGCACCCAGCGCCTTCGCGGCGGGCACGACACCCCCAAACATGTCTTTAAGCTGGCCACCCTGCTGCAGAAGCACAGAGAGCGGGCGCTGGCCCGTCGCAAGGCCGGAAACGATGTCGGTAACCTGGGCAGGCACCCCGCGCATCGCTGCCGCGCGCGCCTTGTCACTCATGACGTAGTCGTCAGTCGCCTTCGTCAGGGCCGCCTGATTGGCGAGGGCCTTCTTGGCGATCTGGTCGCCAAGATCGCCGCCGATTTTCATCTGGGCGTTGTATGCAATCTGCTCAGCCCGCGTCTTGCCAAGCATGTCCGCCTGGCGAAGCAGGCTATCGGCGTACCGCTTCGTGCTGGCATTCGCCTTGTCGAACTGCGCTGCCGCTTCGGCGCCAAGACCAGAAACCTTCCGCTTGGCGGTGTCGACCCCGACATCCATCGTCGCGGTATTAACCGTGACGTCGATTCGGGCGGTGCCAATGCTTTCTTGGTCGGTCACTGCTCAGTCCTTGTGGATAACTTCGAGTGCCGCGTCTTCGATGACCCGCAGTTGCGCGAGCATCTCGTCGTAGCGATCGGGGGGAAGGTTCAGGCGGTCGAGTTCGTGGAACACGACGAGGTAATCGAGCGCGTAAGCGCCACCCTGGCCCACGCGCCATTGGCGCAAGACCCTGGTGAAGAACTGGATGGCGTCCCACGCCTCGGGCCAGACATGGACGTCAGGCTCGGTGTAGTGTTTGGGTTTCAGGCCGGTGCCCGCGAGCTCCGCCTCGCTCGGGCGCTTCCAGTAAAGCGCCCGAGTGGCGGCAATCAGTTTTTTTCGAGCTCCTTCCGGCGCGAGGTGTGGAAACCCTCCATCACCGCGCCGACGATGCCGGGATATTCGTCCTCGAACTCGATAACCCCCTCTTCCGTGAGCGCGAAGTCAGCCGCCCAGGACTCGACGACGAATGCGACCAGAGCAGCCAGGGTGACGCCGCTATCGACGCGCTCGCGGATCTCCGACTGCTTACGGTTGTGGTAGGTCACGTCGAGCTTGTCGGACGATCCCTGTCCGGTGATCGTCAGGGTGGCCGGGATCAGTTTCGGGCCCGCGCCCTTCTTGAGGCTCAAGCTGCAGCCTCCACCAGGACGGAGTCACCGAGCGCAGTGAACGTCGCCGTATTGCCCATCGGGGTGTTGGCCGCCGTGGTCGGATCGGCGTCAAACGACAGGTAGCCGTAGCGATAGATGACGTCGCCGTCGGGAAGTTTGCAACGAAGGACGAGCGGTTCACGCTTGCGGTCTGCCGATTTTGCTGCGGCGTACCACGGCAGCTTCGGATCGAAGAAGAGCGGGATGGTGAAGACCTTCGCATTCTTCACGGTCGGGACGCTGATTTGCCGGGCAGCCTCGAGGAACTGGCCGGTCCAGAACTGCTGGTCGCCGCCACTGGTGGAGACGTCGCCCTGCTGGCTGAAGTCGACGAAGCCAGACGCGACAGCCAAGCGAGCATTGGCCTTGCCGGCTTCGAAGGCGGAGACGTCGGTCGAGTCGAAACCGAGGAGTTTCACGGTATCGCTTGCGCCCACGGTGACGGCGCCTGCCTCTACGGCGGTGTTGTTGGCGTCGACCCAGTCGGAGAGGAGGACGAGGACATCACCCTCATCGATCGAGCCGGTCGGGACCGTGGCCACAGCGGGATTCGCGTTCGAGACAGCAGTGGCGGCGATGGCTACGGCGATCGCGGTCGAGATACCGAAAACGGCGCCGTTGGGGAATTTCAGGCTCATGTGTGAGTCCTCTGAGTTTGACGGTGGGTTGGTTCGCCGCCAAACGGCGGGCAAGAAAAAACCGCCCTACGGCGGCCGGTGGTGCTGCTGTTAGGTCGCCGCTACGTGCGCGGATACCAGATGCTGAAATCGGTGCGAGCCCCGTAAAGCTTCAGGACGGCGTTGGTGTCGGGAACGGCGGCGCCGAGGGTCTTCACGGTCAGGTTGCTCGCCAGCAAAACGTCGCGCACTTGCCGCGAGAGCGCGCTCGCCTCCAGGCGGGTGAGGCACCACACCCAGACCTGAACTCTGGCGTTGTCCTTGTCAGCCGGCGTCTGGTCGGCGTAGTCGATGGCTTGGCCACCAGCACCTTGGTAGACGATCAGCGGATAGACGGGGTTGTCGTCCGTGACATCTGGCGTGCAGCGCCCTGCGACGAGCGGCCCGAGTAGCGCGAATAGGCTCTCTTCCAGGCTCATACGAAGTCGTCGTCGGGTGGTTGATAGGTGTCGCGGAGCAGCTCGGGAAGACGTTCTCGACCGCGCGCTATTGCCGCTTGCTGTGCGCGCTCCCGCGCCATATCGAAGGCTGGCCGCAGAAACGGATGGGCGGGCACCCACCGCGGCTGAGCCAACGGAACGTTGGGAAGCGTGTACCAGTGGCCGTCGGAACCCTTGTAGGTCACATGGGTCTGCCAGTGCCCGAACTCCTGAAGGTGACCGTGAGGCGCCTTCTTCGCATTCCACGTAATCGAGTACGTGACGCTGTCGTCGTTGGAGCGATTGTCCTTATAGGCGAGGTAGATCGAGCTTGCCAGCAGGCCATCGTCCTTAGGGGCCAGCAGTTTCGCTTCGTCTCGATACACCGTGCCGCTGGCAACGCCCATCGACCGCGCGAGCTTGGTCGCGATCGGGCCTGTGAGTCGGTCGAGACCCGAGAAGGCGCTACTCGTGTCCGCCTTCGCCTGGAAGCCCTCAGCCATCGATCGTCTTCACTTCGACCTTGCCGCGGCGCGTACGCTCGATGACGCCGTCTCCGCGCTTGTTCGCCCTTGGCGGCTCCGGTACGTAACGCACGATGCCGCGACGGGTGTCCGCGTAGACGACGCGCTTCATCGGCTTACCATTGACGTACACCTGGCGATGGCCGCGGCCGTCGTCAGGGGTGTGGATATGCTGGTCAGCCATCGTTCGCTCCTCGGTTGCAGACCAGGTCGGTCCACTCGCGACGGTCTTCGTCCATCTGTACGGACGTGATGTCATACGGGGTTCCACCCAGCAGCACGCGCATCCCAGCATCGAGGCCCGCCCGATAGCGGATTCGGAAGCTGTACTGCGTAACCGCCGAGGCAATGTCGCCCTGGGCCCCGACAATCGTGCCAACGCCGGTCTGGCCCCTCACATTCGCCCACGTCGACAGGAAGTCTGCCCACACCTTCGTGGGCTGGCCGGCGGCGTCGTGGCCGTCGATCTTCTTCTGGACCCTGATCTGACGGTTCAATGAACCAGCGGCAAGGCTCACGGCATCATGACCAAGCGATAGGGCCGGAGAAGCTCGCAGGCGCCGAGGGGCAACTCAGCCACTTGCAGACCCACGATCACCGCCTCACGGTTCGAGTAGAGGGCGCCGAGAGTCAGCAAGATGGCACTGACGACACTCGGCGCCGCGACGATGCCGTTCATGACGCGCGTGGCGGCTGCCGCGGCGGTGCTCTTCCGCAAACTGGCGACCTCAAGTGTCACGCGGCGCTGGTCATCGTCAACGATGCCTGCGGCTGCTTCCACGGCATCGGCATAATTCTGCGCTGCTGCCGCAGCCTTGGCCGGTAGACCGTCCAGGGCAGCGTCAAGGTCGGCTTGCGTGCCGAACAAAGCGCGATTGAGGTAGGCGCACGCCGCGCTTTCCGCGCCGTCGATGTAAGGCTGAAGCTGCCCATCCGGGACATCGGCGTCGGCGCGGCAGTGTGCGCGCGCCTGCTCAATCGTGATCAGGCCCATGATCAGTCCTGCGAGAGGACTGCGATCGCTGCGGTTATCGCATCCACCACTGTCTGTCGCGAACGCTGGCCTCCAGCCTCGGCCGCGAGAGCCTCCTTGAGGAGGTCAACATCCTTCTCGTCATTCAGGCTCGCGATAACGTCTGCGGCCTTGCCCGACACAAACTGCTCGCCTGCGGTCAGCTGGACGGCGCCGTTGAGCGCACCGCATGCCTTAGCACCGGCCTCCAGCTCCTTCGGGCAATCGTCCCCCTGGACGAAATCGGTGGGATAGATCTCGCCGTTCTTAACGCCACGGAAGGACTTCGTGAACTTTGCCATGCGCTTCTCCGAACGGGGACGGACCCTCCGGCCCCGTAGTTGGTGGTTCGTGGTTGGTGGCTTACACCGAGACCTTCAGGACCTTGATCGGCGTCGGGTCGAGAAGCCCGCCGCCAACGCGCTTGGTCGTGTAGAACTGCACGAACGGCTTGTTGGTGAACGGGTCACGCAGCACGGTCACGCCCTTGCGGTCGATGACCAGGTAGCCCCGATTGAAGTCGCCGAACGAGATCGGCATGGAGTTCGCCGCGACATCCGGCATGTCCGGCATCTCGGTCAGCGCATAGCCGTTGAGCGTCGCCGGCTGGCCGGCAACCGTCGAGGGCTGCCACAGGTAGTTGCCCTGGCCATCCTTGAGCTTGCGCACGATGCCCTGGGTGGTGTTGTTCATCAGGAACCGCGCAGCACCGCGGTAGGCGCTCGGCACGGCGTACACCAGGTCGATGAGGGAATCCGCTGTGATGGCCGCGGCTGCGCCGGTATTCACCAGGCCGATCGCACCGAGGGGGTGCTTCGCGGCATTCGCCGCACCGGTGACGTAGGTGAGGAAGCCGGTCGGCCGACCGTTCGTGCCGTCACCCGAGATGAACGCCAGACCTTCCTGGTGCGCAAACTCGAGCTCCACCTCGCCAGCGATCCACGCTTCGATATCCACCTCGGAGTCGTCGAGAAGCTGCTGGGTGGCCGCCGGGTTCGCGTAGATCTCGCCGGTATCGTACTGCAGCGATCCGAACTGCGAGCCAGCGGTAGCCGGGCGGGCATCCGTCTCACCGACCCAGCCGGAGGCCGTGCCGCGCTTGTTGAACAGCTTGGTGAAGCTATTCCCCGAGATGGACTGGACGCGCGCGACCTGACGCATCGGCGACACCAGCACCAGCTTGTCCGTGATGGTGCGGTCCCACTCAACAGGAGCGGTGTAGCCACCGTCCGGTGCCGAGCCCTTCGACATCGAAGCTTCGACAGCGCCCTTGCGGAAATGCGCCTGGAACGCTGCGCTGTAGTCCGCATCGCGCAGCTTTCGACCGTCGCCACCAGCGCCCATCTGCGCGGCGGCGAGCTGCGTGTTCGCGGTATCGACAGCAGCCTGCAGGCGATCGATGTCGGCATTGATCTTGTCGACCTTAAGGGCCTGCAGTGCGTCTGCCTGACCCTGGCGGATATCGTCGAGCTGCTTCGTGTGCTCAGCCTTGAACGCGGCGAAAGCCTGGTTCAGTTCGTTTACGAGGGCCTTGACCTCGCCGCCGCCGGTGGCGTCGGCGCGCACGGCCAGAAGGCCGCGGGTGATCTTGTGCTTCATGTTCATGCGTTGGTGCCTTTGAGTGTGTGGAGAGTCGTCCGCAGCGAAGCTGCGAGGTCGGCGCCAGCGCTCGGCATGGCAGGTTCGGCAGCGCTCGGCGTGCCGGTAAAAAGGGATTTGAAGGCCTCGCGGCGGGAGCTGCGCGAATAGCCGGCGCGGGCCATGGCGCTCTCAACCATGGCGAGGGCCTTCCGGCTTCCGCCTGTCTCGCGGTCGTGGCCAACCTTGGCCGAATCAAGGTGACCAGTGGCGAAGCCCTGCCCGATAGCGTCGTCTGCGGACAGCCACGTCTCGTCGTCCATCAGCACGGCTATGCGCTCCGGCGGCAAGCCACTGCGGCTTGCATAAGCCTTAGCCATGTCAGCATCGAGTGGGGCCATCTGCGCGGCCGCAGCGGCCAGATCATGGCGGTTGCCGACAGCAACGCCCCAGGCGTTGTGGATCATCAGGCGCGCACCGGTACCCATCAGGATGTCATCGCCAGCCATCACTGCGAGGGATGCTGCGGAGGCTGCCATACCGAGGACATTGAAGGTGACCTTGCCCTGGTGCTGACGCAACAGGTTGTAGATCGCGACGCCCTCGAAGTAATTGCCGCCGGGCGAGTTGACGTTAACCGTCACATCCTTGGCACCGATGCTACGAAGTGCAGCGGCTATTCCTCGCGCCGTCACACCGGATCCGTCCATCGTTGCGCCGATCGGGCCATAGATGGAAATCGAGGTCGACGGATCACCAGCAGCCGCCTGTAGCTCGGGCTCCCAGTGCTCGATGGCATCCGGACGAAGGTCGAAGTTCACTTCGGCCAGGCTCATGTCGGCCCGGATTTCAGGCAGCTGCAGGAGGCTCATCGCCGGTCCTCGGTTGGGTCATGGGGTTGCGGAGAAGGTCCGCGTTCGGGTCGTTCGAACGCGGCAGGTCCAATGTCTCGCGCGCTTCGTTCTGCGTCTGCCATGGCGCCTGGCCACCAGCGCCAAGAGATTTGGCGATGTAATCGGCCTGTTCTTCAGGCGTTCCACGCAGCAGAGCGTTCGCGTTGAACTTGAACGTGTATTTGTCCAGATCTTTGCCAGGTAGGAAGACGCGCGCGGCTGCCTGCTCCCAGCTGGTGAACCACGGCCCGAGGCCGTAGCTCACGAAGAACTTGTTCAGTTCCTTGATGCCTGAGCCCCAGCTCGTGTCGTCCATCATCAGTAGCGGGCGGGGGATGCCGAATGCCCGCGCGACCTCCTCGATCTGGGCGTTGCGGTTCTCGATATGCTGACCATCACGAGCGGTAGATCCGAACTGGTTGGCCTTGGCCCCTTCCTCGATCAGCATCCACTTGCCGTTGTTCTCAGCGCCGGCGTAATCGCTTTCGAGAGATGCCTTCATGCGCGAGTACGCCTGTTCGCTCAGCGCGTTCGGCGACTCGATCGCGCCGCCTGCCATGACGCCGGTGCGCAAAAGGCGGTCTGCTGCGGCCTCCGCTTGCCGCGCCAGCGCGAGAGCGTCCTTAGCGAGGCGCATGCGGGACATCCCGAGCACGCCATCGACGCTCAGGTCCTTTAGATGGAAGACCTCATTTGCAGGCAGCGTGACCAGTTGGCCGTCGGGCCGGGTGTAGTCGTAAACCATCTCCCACTGGCTGGTCAGCCGGGGGACGGTCGATCCGATCGCAAGCGGGATCATCCCGATGGGGCGACCGGCGGACCAGATAACTCGCGCGTAGGCGTTGCCTTCCTCAAGGCAGACCATCTGCATGGTGGACTTGAACTCGAATGGCGTCTGCCAGCTGTTCGGCTTCAGCTTGAGAAGCCGGTACGCCGGGTGATCCTCGGCATATTTCTTGTCAGGGCCGTTCTCCAGAAGGTTCACGGGCAACATGCCCACCATCTGGCTCAGCAACGAGACGCAGCGCAGTGCCGCCATGTTGCGGAGCGAATGCAGATGACGACCACCGGTCCCGCCAGGCTCTCCCGTCCGGATGTACTCCAGAAGAGCCCGATCAGTAAGCCCGTCGAACGTTTGCCCGACCGGAGCCTGGGCGCGAGGCGCGGGCGCGGGCGTGGATGAGGCTTCGGGAACAGGCGAGGCTTCCGGCGCTGCCGGACGCCGGAAGATATCGAAAAGGCTCATGCCTGTCCTCAGAGAAAGCGGATGCCGCGCGTTTCGTACACCGAAGGTGCACTTGCCGCCGGGTTCAGGCTCATTAGCGAGGCTGCGTTGAAGACCGCCATCAGCGGATCGATCTTCGCGGTACCGCTAGCCTGCTTCGTGATGTTGATGGCATTGCTGGTGACGACGATTCGGGCGTTACCCACGCACCAGTTCATCATCGGTTGCAGCCCGTGCCACGCCGATCCCTCGGCTAGCTTCCGCTCGAGGGTTTTAATGGCACCGCCAAGCTTCCAGCCCTGGCTGATCCCGACGATCTTGTCCTTTGGCACCCCGGCGGCCTCAAGGGCGTCGAGAATGCCGCCAAGTCCTGCAGGATCCACACCGGCCATGTCGAGTAGGCCGGCGCCGTGAATTCGCGCAACATAGCCGGCCAGCTCGTCGACGTCGTCGCCGATTCGCTCCACCAGGGTGAGATGACCGTCCCGCGCGAAGTCTCGTAGCGCAGGCGCGATCTCCATGCGCCGCTCAAGAACCGACGGGTGGGCCCACGCATGGGTCCATATCAGCCATTCTTTCGTGTCTCGGTGCCTCCCAATCGCGCCGCCACCGAGGAGATCATCTAAGCCACCGCCGTCGATGCCGAAGTCGATCACCTCGGCCCATTCCAGGAGGTATTCGAGGGTCACCTCGCGGCGCCCCTGTTGTTCCCAGTAGTCCGCACCTGTCCATCGGTCAGAGCGAAGGTTCAGCCCGATCTCGACGTTCAGGTGCTTGGCAAGGAACTGCTGAAGCGAGCCATCCGTCTTCGGCAGGTTCTTCGTCAGCTGGTCGCCCAGCCATTCCTCGCTGACCGACCGGCCCAGATTCGGGTTGGTGATGTAGAAATTCTTCGGATCGAGATAGGCCTTGGCCTTCACCATCGCCTGCGGAAACTCGTAGAGGATGCCCAACGACTTCTTGTCGACGATCAGTCCGTCTCGCACGTCCCTGTAGTACTGAAGCTTTTCCTTGAACACACCAGCCGGCGGGTCGTCGCTCTGAGTGGTGAGGAAGATCACCCAACCCTCATCACGAGACACCTGGCCACCTGTGGCTTCCATGAACATCGCTTGTGCGTTGGCCTTCTTGCCGAACAGCCAATGCTCATCGACCAGGATCTTTCCCGACTTCTTGCCCGAGACCGTCTCGGTGTCGGCAGCCACAACTTTCAGCGATGCCTTCGAGTCGCGGCGCGTGATGGTTCGGATGTGGTCCTGAACGTGGAACAGGTCGCTTAGCTCCTCGTCCGCGCGGACCATGCCAGCTGCCGGCTTGAAGCTGTTGTCCGCGACCTCCTTCGTCGGCGCCAGAATCAGGTGCTCCTCATCCTCTCGCCAGCAAAGGATCACGGCCGTCAACATGATCCCCGCGGCGACCGTCGACTTCGTGTTCTTCTTGCTGATCAGAAGGAAGAACTCGCGGATCAGCTGCTTACCTGTCTCGGCGTCGTAGGCCCCGAAGATGGCCGCGACGAAATCGAAGACGAACTGGTCGCTGCACTCCCCGAACGTCGGCTTCCCCGGCAAGTCCACGACGCGGAGCTGCTTGAAGATGCGCAATGCGCGGTCGGCCTCGTCGGGAAAGATTGGCGCGGGGATGATCGACTTCCCCGCCACCAGGCGCTCTGCCCAGTCGGTACACGCCGTGCTCCATTCCATCGGATCAGTTCACGTTATTTCGGCGCGGCGGAGGCGCGGAGGAGAACCTTCCAGCGCCGCCGACTGCGGCAGCGGCGTCGTCCTTCGCGGCCTTCTTGCCCTGCTCGCCCTTCTTACCGTGGACGTAGGGCGCAGCCGCGACGGCCATCCTGTCGCGCCGTTCCGGCTCGGCCTTCCGGTTGTTCATCACGTGGAGCATGTACTCCAGCGGGTTCATGTTCGACGGCAATACCTCGCCTTCGAACACTTCAGCATTTGGCGGCGGCCCAGGCGGAAGAACTCTCACCTTCCCGGGCTTGGCCTTCGTCTTCTTTGTTTCCGCCTTCGGGGCGGACGCTTTCTTGCCCTTCGTGCCGCTGCCCTTCGGTCGGCCAGCGCCTGGGCGGGGACCTCCGCGCGGCATGCATCACCTCGGTGCGTCCGTATGGCCTCAAAGCCTTGCGGGACGCGGGTCGTTTGATTTCCGACCCCTGCTGCGATTAATCAAACAGGGGATATTTTCTGTGCGTGAGAGGACAGTCGGTTTCCAGGCCGGATCGGCCCAGACTTTCGACCCGCCCCTCCCTATAGGTCGGTTTCGGATCGACCGACCTCGCTGCCTGCTGCCCTGCCGACCGCTCGGTCGGCACTGCATCGCGATGAGACTCGTTCTCACTCATCCTCACCGGCTGAGGTCGACCCGGGTCTTCCGGTGGTGGCATCCATCGGGCCCGATGCACAGCACCTGGCAGTTGTCGTCCACGTCGGGACCGCCATTGACCAGAGCCACCTTGTGGTCGAGCTCGAACTCGTGCATCGCCACGAGCCGTCCGCAGTCGGCACAGTGCGGATCACGTGCCCAGATGCGCAGTCGACGTTCCTGCAGTGCCCGACCAGTCATGCGCCTATCCGCTGACCGATGGTTGGCTGGCTGTCTGGTCGGCGCCATCGCCACCCTGTTGGCCAGCGTCCTTAGCCTCGCCATCAGTCGGACTTGCCGCACTCGTTTGGTGGTTCCTCATGATTGGCGGACGTGATCCACCACACCAGGCAGCGCATGCGCGCAGCGCATCGATCGAAGGCAACTACTGCCCTCGTTCGGTTCTCTTGGATGTCGCCTACGAATAGCGTCGGCTTGAGTACCGGTGCCTCGCACTGCACGAGCATCGCGTCATCGGGACGGGGTACCTGCACGACCGTCCGGGACGTTACTACTGGATCCTGGGCAGGGCGTGCCGTCGAGCACGCAACCAACAGCAGCAGGCACGGCAGTGTCCAGCAAGGCTTTAGCATCCGCATTGGTCTTCTCCAGCTGGCGGACCTTGTCGCGCAGCGTTTGGCCCTTGGTGTCGGCCTTGTCCAGTTCGTTGTGCAGCCCATCAAGCGCCTGGCTGTCGATCTCTCGAAGGCGCTTAAGTTCGGAGATCGCCTTGTCCTGGTCCTTGTTGGCGTCGACCTGCTGGTCGAGCGTGCCCTTTACCTGACCAAGCCTCTGGCTCAGGTCGAGCGTGGACTCGGTGAGCGACTTCGTGCGGAAGTAGGC
Organism: Luteibacter rhizovicinus DSM 16549; assembly: GCF_001887595.1. Classification (NCBI taxonomy): domain Bacteria; kingdom Pseudomonadati; phylum Pseudomonadota; class Gammaproteobacteria; order Lysobacterales; family Rhodanobacteraceae; genus Luteibacter; species Luteibacter rhizovicinus. The sequence continues at coordinate 3,142,842 of NZ_CP017480.1, read as the reverse complement.
CATCGTCCCGTAGACGCCGAGGATGATGACCACGAGGATCAGGACATACTCAACGATAAGCCTGGCCTTACCGGACAGGTAAGACCAAGCACTACTCAGCAGCATTGCCATCTTGCGAACTCCGGTTAAGCCCGAGCCGTGCCCATACGAAGCGCTGTAGCACTTGGATGGCAGCGCGAGCGCCCAACATGCCGAATGTGCCGGCGATGAAGGCGGTCCACACGATGCTCAGTCCCCACGCCGAGCAGAGAAGGCCGCTCAAGGCTCCAACGAACCCCGCGGCCATGAATTCGATAACAGCACGAGTGACCGATAGCGGCTGTTGTGCATCCATTGCGCGTAGCACCGCACCGATCGCGCCGCCCACCGCTGCGAACGCGGACACGGCCAGCAGGCGGATCCAGTCGAACGATGCCGACGGCGGAAGCTCGTTCACTGAACACCCAGTTCGAACTTCGCACGCTCCCAGCGAAGCTTGCGATCGTCGATACCGGTCAAGCCTCCATTGATCTTTCGCGTCAGCGCAATGAAGTCACGCGAATCGGCGATCTCATTGCAATGGTGAGCCTTCCACCACCAGCCGGCTGTCAGTGACGCATAGTCCTCGCGCTCGAGAAGTGTCGGGCTATGGACGAAGTCCACGCCGAACTCGGTCGAGGCAGCGGCGTAATTGTTACGGCCTGTGATCATGATCAGGCCGCGACCCATGAATCGAGATCCGTCGCCTGGCTGAGTGTTACCCAGGTCGTGGCGGCCCTCATAGCCTCGCTGTTGGTCTGTCGGACCCCACATCTCTCTGGTTCGAGAAAACCCCATGGACTCGTGACCGACCTGCGCGAGGAACGCGGAAACCCGCCAGCCCGAATCGATGTCGTAGAGGTCCATGGCCGTGGTCAGAGGACCGATCCACAGCTTGGCGCGAGGCAGCGAGATACCTACCGCCTTGCTCAGCAACTGTGCGTCCATCAGAGACTCCGGAATAGGTTGGCCAGCGCGCTGAGGGGAGCAACGCGCTGGCCGATGCGCCCGAGGGGAGGCGGGCACAAAACGAAGAAACCCGGCACGGGGCCGGGTTTCGAAGGTGACTATCACTAGGCGCGAGGATATCGATTTTTTGGGTGGGCATCACCCACCCACTTTCGGACGCAGGCACTATGGGTAGCGAAACGCCGTCAAGCGTGCCTAGCCTTCATGATTGATGCGATGTCTTCGGCAGACAGACGGGGCGTACCCGCTACGTTGATCGAGGCCGCGCGAAGAGGTTCGAAGGCACGGATCATCCTCTTGCTCGCGCCGACGGTCGGACTGTGGGAGTTCAGGTCATGGTCCTTGAAACGGGAAAACCTTCCCATCGTCTCGATGAGAAAAAGGGCTGCGCTGTAATACTCCCCCTCCTCGTTGCCGTCGAAGCCCGGGAAACGAGGCTCACCATATGGATATGCCTCGGCCACAACGGCCTTACCAGCTTCGTCGAGATCCGCATAGCTCAGCTCGATGAAGTCGTACATGTCGAGCACGCTCACTACATGCGACACGTGGGGAGGCGTAGCTTCCTCATCGTCGAGGAGGAAGCCATGCTCCCAGTTGATCGCCCAATCATTTTTGCTCCATAGCGCCTGCGCCACGAGCTTCGAATCCACGCCGTCACGGATATTAAGCGCCGTATGGATCTCGGCCAACATGGCCAGACCTAGACGCTGTGCGTTCGTCAGTTCCATCAATTTTCCCCTTGGTTTCAGACCTCACCCGTGGCTGATCTTAGCGCAGGGCGGTTTCGGTAGGCACCTAACATCAGCCCCGGATGCCTCGACGGGAGGGCCGCTAAGTGAGCGCGTGCTGAAACTGACGCTCAGCCTGGTGGAGGTCATCTGTGCAACGCTGGAATGTCCAGTCGTAGACCGTGGCCCAGCCTTCCCGGTAGGTCTTCCACGAGAACCCGGCCAACTCGGCACGTCCACGGTCACTCAGCCGCAGATGGCCAGCGCCCGTGCATTCGGCGCAGGTCTTGTAGACGCCCATGGTGTTGGCCGTCATGCCGCGACCGGCGCAGTACGGACAGAGGCCCGCGCTCGCCAGCTCGTTGAGCACTGCGGTCCTGACCTTGCCATAGCCTTCGGCCAGGGTCGTGAGTCCGCGCTCAGTGATGACCAGGCGAGGCCAGCGGTTCGCGTGCGCCGTGGCGTATGCGCCCTGCCCCCGGCTTCCCCGCGTCGCGATCGCGAGCAGGCCGTCAAGCATTGACGCTTCGCGCTTTGCCCACTCGTCCCGCATCAGGGCGTCGACCATGTCGTTTAGCTGGTCCTTGGATAGCTTTGCGCCGTCGGGCCACCAGACGCGGCACAGCACCTCGCGGCCAATGCCGGCGGCGACCATGCCCAGGGCGGCGGCGACGTCCGTGGCGACGATGTCAGGGATACCACCCGACCCGATGTCGAACCTGCAGTTCTTGGCGTTGAGCATGGCGAGACGTTTCCCGGTGTGCATGGTGTTCCCCTATTTCTGATGCGTGTCGTACACGGCGCCAGCGGCACCGCTCTTTTTCTGCTGCTTGGCAATGCGCCGTATGAGCGACGCCGCCGCTGTCAGGTCGCGGGCCGCCTGGTCACAGCGGTTCGCGATGTCGTTAAGGCTTAACGATGGGTCGGCCATGTCGGCAGTCAGGCGCGAGACGGCGTCCAGCTTGTACTGGGCGCGTTCGGCGAGCAGACCGCCAAGATTCATGCCGGCGACACCTCGATACGGACGCTGTACTGGTGAGGCTTGCCGCGCTCTTGGTCGTACGTGAAGCGGATCTTCGTCTTGTCGTTGTCCGCGATGCCGTAGGCGTCAGCCACGCCGTCGCGCATGGCCTTGAACATCCCCGGCAGGTTGTCGTCCTCGTCGATACGACGCGGCGCGATACGGACCATATGCACGGCCACAGGAAGCGGCGGGCGCTTGGCATCCAGCAGCAGCCAGTGTGCTGTCTGGCGTTCTCGCTTTGTGCGACGCGCCTTCACCAGGTAGTGCCCGCGCGAGTTCGGGCCGGCCAGCAGCTTGAAGTCGTCGACCTCGATGACCAGTGGCTTCACCATGTCGCCTCGGGCCCGAACTGGGGCGGCAGGCTCATGAGCATGACTTCCTGATACGCCAGCAGCTGCTGGTCGGTTCCGTAAAACTCGTGAAACCGGCGCGATTCGCGCTCCAGGCTCGGCCCGAGTGCCTTGGCCTGCTCCTCGTAGCCGTGGTCGGCGTACGGCAGGCGCTTCGCTTGGTGATGGAAGTGGCAGAGGCAGATGGTTGCGTCATGGCCAATGCGGCGGCCACCAGATAGCAGGTGGTGCATCTCAAGGTCGTTGCCGTAGCTCGCACGCGCCAGCCCATGATCGATGCCATTGAGGTGGCAGGCGACGCAGCCGCGCGCTTTCGCGTTGGCCCAGCGCTGCTTCTGCGCCTTCGTGGCGACGGGCTGGCGGCGTACCGTCAAGCCTTTACGGTTGTAGACCGTGATGACCTTCCCGTCCTCATCAAACTCGACTGTCACGCGCTGGTTGCTTGCGTTTCTTCGCACATCGCATGTTCTTGCAAACCCCCGGTTCGCCTGAAGTGGAGTCTTCCGCTGTATGGGCGTGCGCTTCATTCGATTCCCATCCCAGGCTTGATGGCGCGATGCATGCGCTCGCGGTAGGTGGCGATGGTCTCGGCTTTCTTGCCGAGCGCCTTCCGCCAGAAGGCTTCGTATTCGGGAAGGTGCGCCAGCTTGTCTCCGTCCACCACGAAGCCGTCCACCTTCGGCGGCGACCCAAGTTCCTCGCCGGCGGCGTTCACCGCGTGCTTCAGCTTCGGCGCCAACCCGGCGTCACGCAGACCATCGAACATCTCCATCGCGAACGGGTGGCGCTTGCGGTTTGCCTCGCGCTCCTGCTCGATGCGCTGGCGATCGGCGGTAATCCGCGTGAGAAGGTCAGTAGTCATAGGCGCCGTGGTGCGAGAGGTCACGGAAGCGCATGGTCTCGGCCTGCCAAGCGGCACGGACGAAGCCTGTCGGACCGTGACGGTTCTTCTCGACGCTGATCTCGGCGATGCCCTTGTCCTGGGTGTCCTTGTTGTAGACCTCGTCCCGGTAGAGCATCAGGATCTGGTCGGCTTCCTTCTCGATCTCGCTCGAGTTGGCTAGGTCGCCCATGTTCGGGCGCTTGTCCGCGCGCTTCTCGACGTCGCGGTTCACCTGAGCCAGCGCAACCACGGGGATGTCCAGCTCGCGAGCGATGTCCTTCAGGCCGATGGCAACCTCGCCTACCTGGTCGACACGAGAGGCGCGCGGGTCGTTACCCTTCACGCGCTGAAGGTAGTCGACCAGCAGGCGCTGGATGCCGTGCTTCTGCTTCCAGCGGCGGGCGATGCGCTGCAGCTCGCCGATGGTCATGCCGGCCTGGTCGCAAATCATCAGCTCCCGCGGGTTCTCGGGGTCCAGGAGCGCCGCGGTGGCGTTGAACAGCCGCGCCAGGTCTTCGTCGTCGTGCGAGCCGTTGCGCAGCCGTGAGGCATTGACGTTGCCCTGGATGGCGAGGATGCGCGAGCCGATCTGGACCACAGGCTGTTCGGTGGAAATGAGGCCAGCGTCACCAGCGTCGCCCAGCGCCATGTTCAGCAGCAGCGCCGTCTTTCCCATGGACGGGCGGGCGCCGATGATGATCAGGTCGGACTTGTGCAGGCCGCCGAGGACATCGTCGAGCTCGGTCAGGCCGGTGGGGATACCGGGGATCTTGCCGCCGCGTGCCTTGGCCGCATCGGCGGCGTCATACGCAATAGTCAAGGCCTGACGAAGCGTGTACTCGGTGCTCTTCTCGACGTGCTGCATCCCCATCAGCTGAGCGATGCCGCCGTCCACCAGCGCCGCGGCATCCTGCTCGGCTCCGAATGCGTTCTCGACCATCTGGGTCGCTACGTCGATCACGCGACGGCGCACGGACTTCTCACGGACGATGGCGGCATACGCCTCGATGTTTGCCGCGCTCGGGGTGTTATTCACCAGGTCGAGCAGGTACGCCGGCTCGATCATCTCGATGCCGTTGCGCACGAACCACTCGCCCAGGGTGATGGCGTCGCACGGCGTGCCGCGGCGCGCCAGCTCGATCATGGATCGGTAGATCATCCGGTGGTCGCGGCGGTAGAAGTCATCCTCCACCAGCTTCGCCGACACGGCGTCGATGCGATCGGGGACCATCATCAGCCCGCCAAGCACGCTCTGCTCGGCGTCCACGGCCGACGGCGGCACGCGCAGGCCCATCCAGCCAGTCTCAGGCGGCCTCATCGGCGAAGCTCCTGGCGGTTACGCGCTGGCTCGGCACGGCCACCGAAGCCGGTCGGGCCTCGAGCGTTGCGGATCCAGTTCCGGTAGGTCGCGTCCCAATCGAGCTTCACCGCGTCACGGCCGGCCTTGGCGTGCCAGTGGTCGCGGAACTTGGCCGTCTCGACGCGAAGGTCGATCTCGGGCCGCTCCGCACGTGCCGCGGCGATCAGCGCAGGCGTGGGTGTCCAGTCGGCGGGGAGCCGCGTGCCGTTACGCCTTGACGGCTTGTCGTCCGGCCGGCCTTCGTCGGAGACGAGCTCAAGTGCAGCAGGCGCCGACGAAGTCGGTGCGCCCTGCTCTTTCTTTTGCTTTTCTTCTTCTCTTCTCTTCTCTTCTCTAGGTAACGCATCGGTAACGCAGGAACCGTTACCAACGGCGTTACCTTTACCGTTACCCTTTGCGTTAGCTTTGAACGTCGCGACACGTTTTGCCGTCTGGGAGCGCGCCTTTGCCGTCGTTCCGTTGTGGCGGTCGAACTTTGGCAGGCGAACTCCGCCTTCGTAGACCTCAAGCCAACCGACCGCGGCAACGCGTTCGCAGAAACCAGTAACGCCGATCTGCACATCGAGCAACGCTGAGGTAACGCCAGCAGCGTTACCGTCAACGGTGTGCTTGTCGAACCAGCGCCACAGGCGGAACAGCTTGCCCACCGTGAGGTCGGTATCCGTCCAGCCGAGCGATGCCGTGATCGCCAGCACTTCCGGCTTCTCCGGGGTGTCGCATTCGAGCTTTAGCCATTCGCCGGCCATGTCAGTGCACCGACCCGGCGGGCTTAGCGGCATCGCCAACGTGCTCGGCCAGAACGGCGTCGAAGCGCTTGCGCAGTTCGCCCATTTGATCCGCCGAGGGCTCGAAGACGTCGAACAGCGTCTTCATCACGGACATGCCGAGTGCGGTCACCTTGACTGCCTGAGCGCCGGTGGCACTGCTTTCGTCCACGAGGCGATGGAAGTGCCGCGCCATGCCCACGAGATCGTCGATTACCTTGTCGTGCATACCTACTCCGGGTTCCGGGAAAGTGCAGACACGCAACCGACCGGACTCGGCTGTCCCCGGGTAGCTACCCCGAGTTAGCGTGCTGCTGGTTGAACAACGAGGCCTGCGGCGAAGGCGCCAGCGAGGCGAGATACATTTCGGCAGCGACCAGCTGCTCAGGCGTCGGCCCATTGGCAAGCACGCGGAGGCATTGCCACCGGCACTGGTTGACCAATGAATAAGACGCCTGGCGGTTCACCGTACGAACCGCTTCAGAGCGCGAGCCGTCGCGAACCAGAGTCGCCACTCGGTGGGATTGAATCGATGTCGCATGGGCAGGACCGCCTTCGTGTGGATGGGTCCATGGTCCGCTTCGCCAGCAACAACGACGGGGCGAAACACCCCCGGCGCAGGCCGTGCTTTCGGGGACTCGTCCATCAGCCGAGCCTCACCTGGTCCTGAATCGCGGCGACGAGATCGACGACGGTCTTCTGCACGTCCATGCCGGCGTTCGATGCGTCCTTCGCCTCGTTGTGCGTGATCACGCCGTCCTCTCGGGCTTCGGCGATCGTGCCGGCGAAGGTGCCTGTCGCGCGCATCAGCTGCAGAACGAGCTCGTCCACGCGGTGCTGTGCGTCGGCGCGCTCGGCTTCGAGGTCATCACAGCGCTGCAGGACGTAGCCATGCGTGTGCGCCAGCGCGTGGAGGATGCGGTGGTCCCCGGTAACGGTCATCAGCAGGTCGGCTTCGGCCAGCGTTAGATGGTTCCGGTCGTACGTCGGGTTCACCTTGCCGCGCAGCAGCGCACCGGACATGTCGAGCCGCGGCGCGAGCGATTCCGCGCCACCGGGATACGCCTTTACGGTTGCCTGGGCTGCATCGAGGACATTCATGCGGATCAATCTCAAATGGTGAGCCGCTTGGGCCCGGTAGGTAGAGTCGTCACCATGGAGATCACGACAGGGGAATCAGGAAGGTTCGAAACGGTGGAGCGTCAGCGCCCTGCCCGCTTCCGCGTGGGCCAGAGCGCGCACAAAGCGAAGGCCAGCAGCACGAGCGCATCGGCGCCCACGTCAACCGGCCCTCGTCAGAACAACTTGAGCTGCTTCGGCCGTCGCCCCTGCCGAGGCGGCCGAGGTTCGGTGTGGTTCGTGCTGATCCTCGACCCGCTGGTTCATGCGCTGGCGGTGAAGGTCGTTGAGCCGGATAGCTGCCTCCCCGCGCGGCGACTTACTCCGTCCAGAGGCCAGGTCGCCCACAGTCGACGGTGCCAATCCAATCCGCTCCCCGATTTCGGCATACGTCATGCCGCGGGAGGTCAGGTCGCTGATCCGAGTTGCCCATGTCTGCATTGATCCAGATTACGGGATTCCGTAATCCCCTGTCAACGGCATCCCGTAACGGAGTTCCGTTGCAATGTGCACATATGACAATCGGCGATCGAATCAAGCAGGCGCGGACCGATGGGCCGGCTGGCAAGGTGTCCCGCAAGGACCTAGCCGCCGTGGTCGGCATCGCCTATTCAACGCTGGCCGACATTGAGAATGGCTACCAGGAGAATACGACCGCTCTGCACCGCATAGCGCGGCGCTTGGGCGTGCGAGTTGAATGGCTTGAGACAGGCCGCGGGGCGATGGAGGCTCCTCCGAACCAATCCGTTGGCTACGACGACGGTAGTACGTCTCAAGGTGTAGCGAGATTTGAGACAGACGAGGGCTATGTTCGCTTCCCACTGTTGGAGGGATTCGCGGGCATGGGAAGGGGAGATTACGTCGGTGACTATCCGGAGGTCGTTACAAGCCTTCGGGTGTCCAGGGACTGGGTGGAGCGCAAGTTTCCGGGTGTGCCGCCCGAAGTGATTCGCGTGATGACCGGCCGCGGCGACAGCATGAAGGGCCAGTTCAACGATGGGGACCTCATCTTCATCGATACCCGGGTCAAGGACTTCGATCAGGACTCGGCCTACTGCTTCCGCTGGGAGGGCCGCGTCCTCGTGAAGCGCCTGCAGTTCGTCGGGCGCAATACGCTGCGGATCCTCAGCAAGAATCCGGACTATCCCGCAATCGACGCGCCTCTGAGCGAGATCGAGATCGGCGGCAGAGCGCTAGCTGCCTGGACGCTGCAAGAGTTCTGACGGCCGGCTGCGCCCCGATGATGCTGCCACCCTAAAGCTAGTGGTGACGAGCGAACTTAGTATTGGATCGGCGAGTCCACGATCAGCGGCTTCAGCGATCCCGACCAATGGCGCTCGGGAACTATCGAGATCATTTTTCCCTGCTGGCGAAAGTCCGCCGCTTCTTGGATCTTGCGGCCATAGGAAGAGTGCAGCCAATCCCGCGACCCGATCTCGCCGACAATTACGTAATCGGTGCTGCCTGACACAGCAGCCCGCACGACTCCATGCCTGGCTTCGATCGCTTCACATACAGCAGCGCGCTTGCCAAACGTGAAGGTACCGGTGACCACAAATACGCTCGCCGAATGAAGAATGGTCGGAAGCGGTTCGTCGTAGGGCAACTCGGTACTCAGGCTATTCGCCCCGTTGGGATGGGCGATCTCCCCGCCGACCGTAGCAGTCAAAGCCTCAAGCAGATCCCGCTCTTCATCCAGATCAAGCACGCCATCCGCCAGCGCCTCAGCCACACGTGGATAGAGGACGTTGTACGGGAAGTGCTGGGCGAATTCGACGTGTCGGTCCAGCCAGTCGAGAAGGAACTTGGCCTCTGTACGGTTTACCTCGCCGTCCGCAAGGATGCCGCGGCATATCCCGAGAAGCTCATTGGTCGAGCGGTCCATGCGCCAGCTTCGCGTCATTGCCGCATTCGGAGCGGCGCCATCGTCGATCTTGAACATCGTCCTTTCCCCCCTGAAATTTCCTAAGAGGCAGCTTGCCGAAAAAACATTACGGAATACCGTTGACAGGTAATTACGGAATGCCGTAATGTCTCACCCACGCCACCACACGGCGATGGGAGAGGACGATGGACAACTTGCTCGTCAATTCGAACCACCAGGCGCTTGCCGACCGTACTGGCGCACTGGTCAAGGTAGTCAACGATCTGATCGCCGATATCGAATCCGATATCTCGGCTCCGTCCGACGCCGCTTTCCACGCGAAGGATGCCTTCAAGGCCCTCGCCTCGGCGCATAACGCCCTGATCGACAGCGCCCGCGAGCGTGCTGCGGCTCACTATCTGGGCATGGCGCGTGACGCGCAGCAGGCGGCTGCATGAACGCCCGTCCGTTCCTTCTCGGCCTCATCGTCCTCGCCTGCGTGACCACCATCGGCTGCGCGTCGACCTTCTTCGTCCGCAAGACCCAGCGCGACCTCGACGTCGACCAGTGCACGTACGGCGCGGTGGTTCCGCACAACATTCGCCGGCGGGATCGCAGCGATTACATCAAGCACACAACGGTCCCGGCGTGCCTGCGAGCCAAGGGCTACTCCGACGGCAACAGCGTTGGGGGTGCGCAGTGATCATCAAGTGCATCGAGCGCTTCTCGCGGGTGTTCGGAGCCCCTGTGGATTGGGACGGCAAGGATACGACCTGCGGCGCGCTGCCGATCAAGGACGTCCAGACACCCGAAGGCCCGTTCATGGTCTCGGCCTGGGAGCCGACACCGGCCGATCTCGCAGCCATGCAGAGCGGCGAGACGGTGAAGTTGTGGATACGCGGGACGTTGCATCCGGTTGTCGCACTCACGGTCGGAGATGTCGCATGAACGGCCTCACCGTCCAGCAGCGCCGCGCGCTCCGTTACGCCCTGACGAAGGCAGCAGGCGATCGCGAAGTTCAGGCCGCCGAGCAGCTGAAGCATGCCTCTTCGTCCACGCCGACCCTCCAGCGTTACTTCGAAAGCCCGCGTGGCGTCGTGCTGATGCTGATCGTTGGCCTCGCGATCTTCGTGATGTTCGCCCCGGTGGGGTCGCTGTGATTCGCCGTCTCATCGCCTGGTGGCTGTCCGCTCCGATGGATGAGAAGGCCGCCGTCGCCGTGATCGTCGGACCCTGGCTCGCGCTTGCCGCGCTGCTGCTGTCGCTTCCGCCGCCCCGCCGCTGAACGCCCAGCGTCCTCCCCTCCCCCGGGGCTTGGCGCGTACCGACGCCGGCGGTTGATGTACCGGCTCCTATCCCAACACCGCGCCGGCGGAAACCGGCAAAGGATCCCAGTGAGCAAGACCCCGAGCCGCATCTACATCGTTACCCGCAAAGACGCGACGAACCCGCGCCTGGTGCGCGCAACCTCGCAGCCGCAGGCGCTGCGCCACGTCGCACTCGATGAGTACAACGTCGACATCCCGACGCAGGACGAGCTGATCTCGGCCACGACCAGCGGCGTGACGGTCGAAATCGCGACGACACCGGACGTCTGATGGCTCGCGGCATCAACAAAGTAATCATCGTCGGCAACCTCGGCGCCGATCCTGAGACGCGATACACGGGCAGCGGCACGGCCATCACGTCGCTGCGCATCGCGACCTCTGAAGCCTGGACCGACAAGGCCTCCGGCGAGAAGCAGGAGCGCACTGAGTGGCACCGCGTGAAGCTGTTCGGAAAGCTCGCCGAGATCGCAGGCGAGTACCTGAAGAAAGGTCGCCAGGTCTACATCGAAGGCTCGCTGCGCACCGACAAGTACACCGACAAGGACGGCATCGAGCGCTACTCGACCGACATCATCGGCAACGAGATGCAGATGCTCGGCGGCCAGCCTTCGGAGCGTCCGGCAGACCGTTACGGCGAATCGCGCTATGGCGGTGGTGAGCGCGCCAGCGGCGGGAAGGGTCGCGCGCAGCGTGACTTCGAGCAGCGCGCGCACGACACGCCGCCCCAGTCCACCGGTACTCCGGCCAACGAAGAATTCGACGACGACACGATTCCCTTTTAGCAACGAGCCGGCTCCGGCCGGCAAGGATTTCCGATGCGGTTCGTAACCCTTGAGGTTGAGGTCGACGTCTCCGCCGTAATCGCGAAGCTCGACGACGAAGACCTCGCCGAGCTCGGCCTGATTGATGCGGCAAGCGTGGACGACGAGGCAGAGCCGACGGATTGGCAGGCCATCGCCGACGCCATCCGACGCGCCGACTTCCGCAAGGCCGAAGAACTGATCACGGAAGCCGCCCGAATTGCGGGTAGCGACCTCCCTCCCTTTGCCGTGGCGCGCGTCGCCTGAGGATTGCCATGTTCTTCCGCAACCTGACCTTGTTCCGCTTCTCTCCCGCTGTGGCTGCCGACCTTGAGCGCCTGGCCGAAGCCCTGCCCGATCACGCCCTGCGCCCCGCGGGACCGATGGAGATGTCCACCCGTGGCTTCGTCTCGCCGCTGGGCCGCTCGGCCGAGGATCTGACGCACATCGTCGGGTCGAACACCATGGTCGTCGCCGGCTGCGAGGACAAGTTGCTGCCGGCCGCCGTCGTTAACGATGAAGTCGCCAAGCGCGTGCAGAAGATCGTGGAGGACGAGGGCCGGAAGGTCAGTGGTCGCGAACGCAAGCGCATCAAGGACGACGCTCTCAACGAGCTCCTACCCCGTGCCTTCGTCCGCCCGTCGCGCACCGCCGCGTATGTCGATCGCAAGTCCGGCTGGGTCGTCGTGGACACCGGTAGCCGCGGGGCGGCCGAGACGGTGCTTTCCCAGATTCGCGAGGCCCTGGGCAGCTTCCCCGCCGTCCCGCTCGCTCCGGAAGAATCGCCGCGCGTGCTGCTGACCCACTGGGTATCGACCGGCGAGCTTCCGGCCGGCTTCACCCTGGGCGACGAGATCGAGCTGCGCGACCCCGCCACGGCATCCGGCGCGATCGCCCGGTGCCGCCGGCAGGACCTCGACACCGACGAGGTACGCGAGCACCTGCGCACCGGTAAGCAGGTCTACAAGATCGGCCTGGTCTACGACGACCGCATCAGCTTCGTGCTCGGTGAGGACCTGGTCGTTCGCAAGGTCAAGTTCACCGACGTCGTGCTCGACGAGCAGGCTGATAGCCCGGAGTCGGCCGCGGCGGAGCTGGATGCGAACTTCGCCCTCATGGCGCTCGAGTACGAGCGGCTCCTGGCGAAGCTGGCCGTGCTGTTCAAGCTGCCGAGGCCCGAATAATGGCCGCCGCCCCGATCTACGCCAACGTCCGCGACCACGTCCGCGACGACGAGCGCGGCTTCACTGAGCACCCCGATCTGCCGCAGTTCTACGACAAGCCCTTCAACACCGAGGATGAAGGCTTCATCGACTCCAAGGCACTCGCCCAGGCTGGGCTCGAGTGCACCTTTGTCGAGTTCGAATATGACGCGACCGACGAGCAGTTGGAAGCGTGGTTCGAGGACGGCCAGGACGATCTGAACGGCTGGACTCCGTCCGTGCCGAACGGCGATGGCTGGCTGCTTGCCGGCATCTGGGATGCAGAGGACGGCCCGCTTGCGTTCTATGTGCGCGAAGTGGTGACCGCATGAACGCGCGGTTCCGTCTTTGGCTTCTCCGCCGCGCCCTTCGCGTCACCGAGCGACAGCCTGACTTCATCGTCCACGGTGGGGAAAAGGATGGCGCGCAGCAGGGTCCGTACCTAAAGCGCTGGTGGGCCATCCCGAGGAACCGGTTCTTCAACATGTACGTGCACGAGCTGCTTCGGTCGGACGATGCCCGCGCCCTCCACGACCACCCCTGGTGGAACGTGAGCGTCCTGCTCAACGGCTCATACATTGAGCACCGGATCCTCGCCGGCGGCGTGCACACACAGACGCTGCTTACTGCTGGATCGGTCGTGGTTCGCATGCCGCGGACTGCCCATCGGCTGGAGATGCTCCCGGGCAAGACCTGCATCACTCTCTTCATCACAGGCCCGAGGGTCCGTGACTGGGGGTTCCATTGCCTGCGAGGCTGGGTGCCCTGGCAGCGCTTCACCAAGCCGAGCGACTCGGGCGCCATTGGCGCCGGTTGCGACGGCCTCGACGAAGGCGCGAAGTCGTGACGCCGTGGAAATCAGCCAACGAACTGGGGCTCAAAATCAGCCATGAATGCATCGAGGCGCGCCCTCGTGACCGATATCTGCGCAAGGCAACTGTCGGCGGTATCGCGAAGAGCCGACACGGTTGCACTGGATCCAGCGTTGACTTGGTCGATAAGGATGCTCCGGATCGCCTTGACGTTGTCCGGAAGCGCGGCGACCGCGACCGCGTGACGAGCCGGAAGGTCGACCACCTTGTCCATATGGGCGGCAATCTTCATCGTGTCAGCCTGCTCGATTATTCGGTAAGCATCGAATACGGCCGCAGCCATTTCATCGCGAGAACCTGCTGTCTGGGCTTTAGTGAGCGCAGCCGCGGCGAGCTCCATGGCGCGATGAATGATCCCAACGTCAGCGAAGAGGAACGAGGCGATAACACGTCCGCGAGCGTAACGGTCCTCCTCTCGTCGCTTCGATTCTCTGCCTGCCAAGTTCAGGGCGACGGCCACAGCTGCGATTGTTCCGAAAGCCGACACCCACGTCGCGAGATCCCCAACCTCCATACCCCATATCGCCAGGCAACCTGCCATGCGTGAACTCCCCATCCTGATGAATGGCGCCATGGTGCGCGCGACCGGCGACGTGGACAAGACCGCTGTCATCAGCCCGTGCGGGCGCTATCGCTACGTTCTGACGCGGACGTGGGATTACACCCTGCCGGTCCTCGTATTCTGCATGCTCAACCCGAGCACGGCGGACGCCAGCGAGGACGACCCGACGATTCGACGGTGCATGGGCTTCGCACGCCGCGAGAACTGCGGCGGGATCGCCGTCGTGAACATCTTCGCCTGGCGCGCCACTGATCCGAGTGAGTTGCCTGACGACATGGCGATGGCGGCTGGTCCAGACAACAGCCGGCACTTGGACGAGGTCCTGAAAGACCGCCGCGTGGTCGCGGCATGGGGCGCGAACGCCACAGCGAGCCGAATGATCACGTCGACGTTCCTCGGTGGCTTGCGTACCGCGGCAACCAGCGTTCACTGCCTCGGTCGGACCAAGTCGGGCGCGCCTCGCCACCCGCTGTATGTGCGCGGTGACGCACTGCTGGAGGATCTTTGATGGGCTACCTGAACCCGCTCCTGCAGCTTCCCGCTGGAAAGGCTCTCGCTGCCCTGCCCGCTGACCAGCGCGCCCCTATCGAGGCAGTCATGCGCGACCTGCGTCACCAGGCGAACACCGAAGCCGAAAAGGCTTGGGCTAAGCGCAAGGGCCCGATGGCCGCGTATTGGCGAGCCGTTTCGACCTACGCCCGTCACACCGCACACGCTCTATCGAAGGAGGCGGCGAAGCCGTGAACCACCACATCATTGACGCATCGGAACTTCGACGCCTGTCCGGCCTACAGCAGGCAGCTGCAGTGAAGCGATGGGCCAGCAATCAGGGGATCCCTGTGAGCGAGGGCGCTGACGGTCCCTGGACCACCCTCGAAGCCATCAACAAGGCGCTGGGCGTATCCTCGGCTGCGAACGACCACGCGTATTCACCGGACATCGTGTAAATGGCCACAGGACGCCCCCGTCGCCCGGACGCTTCTATTCCGGGCCATATTGACCAGGCGAAGCTGCCGAAGGGCTGCTACTGGGATAAGCGGGACCGCGTCTGGTACACGATCCTGCCCGGGACGAAGACATCCCGCCGGAAGATTGCCGATTCCTCCGCGCTGATGTCCGACCTTCATCGTGTCATGGAGCAGCTCGCCGGCATCGATCGGCGATCGCTGGACTTCGTGATGGAGCAGTTCGCCGGAAGCGAGAAGTTCCGCAGCCTCGCGCCAGCGACGCAGGATGGTTACGAGAAATACCGGAAGGTGGCCAGCGAGTTCCCGACCGCCGCTGGCAAGCTCGGTACGCTTGCCGTGCGTGGGCTCTCGGCGCCGCTGATGCAGAAGATCATCGACAAAATCGCCGACCAGGGCACGCCGACAAAGGCGAACGCCCTGCTCCGTTACCTGCGCCGCATGTTTCGATGGGCGAAGAACCGCGGCTACTGCGAGCACAACCCGTGCGCGGGACTCGAGCAAGCCAAAGAGCGCAAGCGTCGCAGACTTCCCGACGACCAGGTGCTCAAGAACCTCGCGGACTTTGCGCGTAGCCGCGGCGCCTGGACGGCACACCGGAAAGGCGCGTTGGCCGCTTACCTCTGGCCTGCCGTCGAGATCATGTATCTGTGCCGGCTGCGCGGCATCGAAGTCATCACTCTTATGGAGGACGCCGAGCTGCCGAACGGGCTGATGACGAATCGAGTCAAAGGCTCCAGGGATAACGTGGTGGCCTGGACGCCGCGGCTGACGGAGGCGTGGGAGATGATCAAGGAACGGCGGGATTCAATCTGGCAGGCCAGGCGCATGCCCATTCCGATGCATGCGAAGGATCGACCCGTCTTCGTAAACCAGACCGGCGGCCCCCTGGCGAAGAGCAGCTTCGACAGCGCATTCCAGCGACTGATGAAGCTCGCGATCGCCGACGGCGTCATCACAGCCGAACAGCGCTTCGGTCCGCACGATCTGAAACGCAAGGGGATCACCGATACGAAGGGCACACGCGGCGAAAAGCAGCAGGCCAGCGGTCACAAATCGCAGCAGATGCTCGACGTGTACGACTTCGATGTTCCCGTCGTCGGCACGTCTGAAAAGACCTGAATTTTACGGTGAGTTTTACGGTTACGGCTGTCGCCATCTGGTGCGTGACGTTCGAACCGTTGGGAGACATGGTGCCCGGAGTCGGACTCGAACCGACATACCCTTTCGGATGAGGGATTTTAAGTCCCTTGCGTCTACCGATTTCGCCATCCGGGCGGAAAGAAAAAAGGCGCAGCCGCGGAAACGGATGCGCCTTCAAAATGCGATGGAGGCCGAGGTCGGAATCGAACCGGCGTACGCGGATTTGCAGTCCGCTGCATGACCACTCTGCCACCCGGCCATCGCTTGCGCAGCGCGAGAGTAACCGCGAAGCGCTTAAAAAACAAAACCTCGGAGGTCCGAGGTTTTGTAGAATTACATGGAGCGGGAAACGAGACTCGAACTCGCGACCCCGACCTTGGCAAGGTCGTGCTCTACCAACTGAGCTATTCCCGCGTCGTTGTCCAGCTATTCTAAATCAGATCGGAAATGTGTCAACCACTTTGCACCGACTTTTTTTCACTTTTTTTCACGTCGTCTGAATCCCCGCGCAAACTGGGCCATGCAGCCCTCAGGTAGTCCAGACCCGACCATATGGTCAGGATGCCGGCGAGGACCAGGAGCGCCTCGCCGATGTTGTACGACGCCAGGGACTCGGTGTCGTGCTGAACCAACAGCACGACCAGCGCGACCATCTGCGCCAGGGTCTTCAGCTTGCCGAGAAAGGCCACCTTCACTTTCGAGCGTGCGCCGATCTGCGCCATCCACTCGCGCAGCGCGCTGACGCTGATCTCACGGCCCACGATCACCGAGGCGGTCACGGCCAGGAGCACGCCCTGCCAGCCGCCTGGATGGGACTGGACCAGCAGGAACAGGGTCACCGCCACCATGAGCTTGTCGGCCACGGGGTCGAGAAACGCGCCAAAGGCCGAGGTGAGATTCATCCGGCGGGCCAGGTAGCCGTCGAGCCAGTCCGTAAATCCGGCAATCACGAAGACCGCGGCCGCCCCGAGATTGGACCAGCGGAACGGCAGGTAAAAGACGACGACCATGACCGGGAGCAGGAGCACGCGGAAGAGGGTCAGCCAGGTAGGCAGGTTGATTCGCATAGTCGGTCGCATGCAACTTAGGGATGAAGCATGGCATAGATGCGTTCGGCGAGACCGCGATCAATCCCCTTCACACTCATCAATTCTTCGACACCGGCCGCTTCGACGCCGGCCAGACCGCCAAACGCCTTCAGCAGCGCGGCGCGGCGACGTGCGCCCACACCGGCCACGTCTTCCAGCGTACTCCGCTCTCGTGCCGCCTCACGGCGCCGGCGGTGTCCGCTGATGGCGAAACGGTGCGCTTCGTCACGAACCGCGGCGACCAGGTGCAAGGCAGGTGAGGATGTGCCGGGATGCAGGGTCTTTCCCGTCTCCGCCAGCACGAGCGTCTCCTCACCCGCGCGACGTCCGGGCCCTTTCGCCACGCCGACCACGCGGATGCCTTCGACACCCAGCTCGCGGAGCACGTCCACGGCCTGCCCCACCTGCCCCGTACCGCCATCGATCAGCAGGATGTCCGGCTTTGCGCCACCCTCCACCACTTTCTTGAAGCGGCGCGTGAGTGCCTGGTGCATGGCGGCATAGTCATCGCCGGGCGTGATGCCCGCGATGTTGAAACGACGGTAGTGCGATTTCTCCGGCCCTTCGGGACCGAACACCACGCAGGAGGCCACGGTGGCCTCACCGCGCGTATGACTGATATCGAAGCACTCGATGCGTCGCGGCGGTGCCTCGAGTTCGAGCACCTTCTGCAGATCGTCGAAGCGCGCCAGCAGCGTATGCCGGCTGGCAAGGCGTGAGGTGAGCGCCGCGCTGGCATTGCGCTGGGCCATCTCGAGGAAGCGCGCTCGCTCGCCGCGCACGCTGGGTTTCAGCGAGACGACGTACCCGGCGTGATCGGAAAGGACCTGGGCGAGTACGTCGATGTCTTCCACCGTGTCGCTCAGCACCAGTTCGCGGGGCACCTGGCGCTCCAGGTAGTACTGCGCGATGAACTGCGCCAGTACATCGCCGACGGAGGCATCGATCGGCAGGCGAGGGAAGAAGTCGCGCGAGCCCAGGCTCACGCCGTTGCGGAAGAACAACACGCTCACACAGGCCATGCCGCCCTCCAGGCAGCAGGCGATCACGTCCATGTCGGCGCTGGCGCCCTGGACGAAATGCTGGGCCTGCAGCTTGCGCAGCGCCGAGACCTGGTCGCGTAGCGCCGCGGCACGCTCGAAGTTCAGCGCCATGCTGGCCTGGTCCATGGCGACCGCCAGCTCGTCGATCACCGCACTGCTGCGGCCCTCGAGGAACATCTCGGCATGGCGCACGTCGTTCTGGTAATCGGGCACGTCGATCAGCCGCACGCAGGGCGCGCTGCAGCGACCGATCTGGTGCTGCAGGCAGGGACGCGAACGATTGCGGAAGTAGCTGTCCTCGCACTGACGCACCTTGAACAGCTTCTGCATCAGGCCAAGGCTCTCGCGTACCGCGAAGGTGCTCGGATACGGCCCGAAATAGCGCCCTGGCCCCGTCTTCGCACCGCGATGGAAGCCGAGGCGTGGGTAGTCCTCGCCTCCCGAGAGATAGATGTACGGGTAGCTCTTATCGTCGCGCAGCACGATGTTGTAGCGCGGCTTGAGCGATTTGATCAGCTGGGATTCGAGCAGCAACGCCTCGCCCGCGGTACGCGTCAGGGTGACTTCCGCCCGTGCGATCTGCGACACCATCGAGGCGATACGCGGATCCATCGGTGGCTTGAGGAAGTAGTTGCTGACGCGCTTCTTGAGATTCGCCGCCTTACCGACGTACAGCAGCTCGTCTTCCGTATCGAAATAGCGGTAGACGCCAGGCGAGGTGGTGAGGTGTCGGACGAAGGCCTTGCCGTCGAACGGATGCGACTCGGTGTGCTCCATGCCTGGCATTTTAGCGTGTCGGCGAAGGCCAGACGCAAAAACGCCGGCATGGGGTGGAGTCCATGCCGGCGCCGACCTTCCGTGGGCTGTCGCCTTCCTTGGGGATGACAGTGGCGACGGGGATAGATTAAGGGCTTGCCCGCAGCCACGCCCTCGGCGCGGGTCGATGGGGAGCGTCGGGCGAGCCCTCGCTCAGCTGTAGGCCAATTCCGACCCGGCTCAACGGCCGCCGGAGGCCAGCCAGCGCTCTGCCCGCACCAGGTCCTCGGCCGTATCGATGCCCGGCGGAAACGGTTCCGGGGTCAGCTGGACCGAAATGGCGTAGCCATGTTCCAGGGCGCGCAGCTGTTCGAGCGATTCCGCACGCTCCAGGGGCGTTCTCGGCAGCGCCGCCAGCCGGCGCAGGAAGCCCGCACGATAGGCATAGATGCCGATATGCCGCAGAAAGGGCACGTCAGCGGGAAGACTGTCCCGGCTCTGGGCGAAGGGATCGCGTGCCCAGGGCGCCGGCGACCGGGTGAAATACAGCGCGCGACCATTGCTGGCCCGGACCACCTTGACGATGTTCGGATCGAAGAATTCGTCGGCATGGGTGATCGGCGTGGCCAGCGTGGCCATGGGCGCGTCGTCGCCCGCCAGGGTCGCGACCACGGCGCGGATGCCCGCGGCCGGGGCGAAGGGCTCGTCACCCTGAAGGTTGACCACGATGGTGTCTTCGGGCCAGCCGAAATTGCTGGCGGTCTCGGCGATACGGTCACTGCCCGAGGCGTGATCCTCACGCGTCATGCAGACCAGGATGTCACCGCAGCCGCGCAACTCCCGCGCCACACGATCGTCGTCCGTCGCCACCACCACCTGCGCGGCACCGGCGAGCCCTGCCCGCTCGGCGACGCGACGGATCATCGACTCGCCATCGATCTTCAGCAGGGGCTTGCCCGGCAAGCGGGTCGAGCCGAAGCGCGCGGGCACCACGACGACGAACGGTGGGATCTTGGGGGCCATGACGACATCCGTAACAGGAAGGCAAAGCCTAACGCCTTCCCGTGACGGGGGCCATGTATCAGCCTGCCCTTTCCAGTTGGAAACCCACGCCGTTTGCCAGCTCCATAAAGCCCGGGAACGAGGTGGCGACGTTGGCGCAGTCGCCGATGGTGATCGGTGCCGAGGCCACGAGGCCGGCGATGGCGAAGCTCATGGCGATGCGGTGATCGCCATGGCTGTCGATCGTGCCACCACCGATCGCACCGCCCTGGATCATGGCGCCATCCGGCAGTTCGTCGATCTTCACGCCACAGGCCTGCAGACCCGCGGCCATGCTGGCGATCCGATCCGATTCCTTCACGCGCAGTTCGGCGGCGCCACGAATGGTGGTCAGACCATCGGCCACCGCGGCGGCGACGAACAGCGCGGGGAACTCGTCGATCATGTCCGGCACGATATCCAGCGGCAGCGCCACGCCATGCAGTCGACGGTACCGGACGATGAGATCGCCGATGTCTTCACCGCCGCTGCTGCGCTCGTTTTCCACCGAGATGTCGGCGCCCATCAGCTCGAGCGCGGCCAGCAGGCCGGTGCGACGCGGATTGAGGCCCACGCCTTTCAGGTGAAGCTCCGACCCGGGCACGATGCATGCAGCCACGATGAAGAAAGCCGCCGAGGAGATGTCCGCCGGCACGTCCACGTCGACGGCGTGCAAGGTGTGCCCGCCCTCGACCGTGGCCTTGCCTGGGGAATACTCGATCGGCCAGCCGAAGGCCTTGAGCATGCTTTCGGTGTAGTCGCGCGTCGGGTGCGGCTCGATGACTTCCGTCTTGCCCTCGGCGTACAGGCCGGCCAGCAACAGTGCCGACTTGATCTGCGCACTGGCGACGGGCGGGTGATACGTGATGCCCTTGAGCGCAGAACCGCCGTGGATACGAAGCGGCGGCTTGCCATCATCCGTATCGATCGACGCGCCCATCGTGGTGAGCGGATCGGTCACGCGACGCATGGGTCGGCGCGACAAGGACTCGTCGCCGACCAGGGTCGAATCGAAGGCCTGGCCGGCAAGCAAGCCGGCGAGCAGGCGCATGCCGGTCCCCGCGTTGCCACAGTCGAGCGGCTCGGTCGTGCCGCGCAGGCCATGCAGGCCTACGCCATGCACTCGGCGCTCGCCAGGAGCCGGTGTTTCGAAACGCACGCCGAGCTTGCCGAGGATGGCCGCCGTGGCGCGTGTGTCCTCGCCCTCGAGGAAACCACGAATATGCGAGGTGCCTTCCGCCAGCGCGCCGAACATCAAGGCGCGATGCGATACGGACTTGTCGCCGGGCACGACGACATCGCCACGCAAGGCACCGACAGCGGCGCGACTCAGCCAATCCAGGCGGGTCATGGCAGGTTCTCCAGGAGACGTTGCAGCTCGGCACGGCTACCCACGCTGATGCGCACGGTATGCGGCAGGCGGTAACCGACCATCGGGCGGACGATCACGCCACGCTCGAAAAGATGCGCTTCGAAGGCGACGGCGTCGCGACCGAGGTCGACGAGCAGGAAGTTGGTTTGCGACGGCAAGACACGAA
Organism: Luteibacter rhizovicinus DSM 16549; assembly: GCF_001887595.1. Classification (NCBI taxonomy): domain Bacteria; kingdom Pseudomonadati; phylum Pseudomonadota; class Gammaproteobacteria; order Lysobacterales; family Rhodanobacteraceae; genus Luteibacter; species Luteibacter rhizovicinus. The sequence continues at coordinate 3,121,422 of NZ_CP017480.1, read as the reverse complement.
GGCCGCGCGCGGTGAGCTCATCGGCCAGCCATGCGCGGTCGCGATGGTTGGTCTCGCGGACGCGCGCACGATGCTCGTGATCGCCGAGCGAGGCTTCCGCCGCGGCCAGCGCGACGCCATTGACGTTGAACGATTCGCGCAGGCGCTCGCACACGGCGGCCACGGACGGATGGCTGAGCATGTAGCCGATACGCAGGCCCGCCAGCGCATACGCCTTGGAAAACGTGCGGGTGACGATGAGGTTCGGAAAGCGTCCGAGCAGGTGCATCGCCGTGCTCAGGCCGGCGGCATCCACGTATTCGTGATACGCCTCGTCGACGACGACGAGCGTGTGCGCCGGCACCTTGCCGAGGAAATCCTCGAGCGCGGCATCGGTGAACCACGTACCCGTCGGATTGTTCGGATTGGCGAGGTAGACCAGTCGCGTCGAAGGCGTTACAGCCGCCGCTATCGCGTCGAGGTCGTGGCCATACGGTGCCTCCGGATGATCCGCAGGCAGGGCCGGCACGGCGACGGAGGGCGCACCGGCCGCGGCCGCGGCGATCGGAAACACCGCGAAGCCGTACTGCGAATGCACCACCGGGTGGTCGGCATCCGCGAAGCACTGCGCCAGCAGCATCAGCAGCTCATGCGAGCCGTTACCTAGCGTGATGCCGGACACCGGCACGCCGAGTTCGCTCGACAAGCGGTGCTTCAGCGCCGCGCCGAGCGGGTCGGGATACCGCCAGATGTCTTCGAGGACACGCGTGGCGGCGCGCATGGCGAGCGGGCTGGGACCCAGCGGATTCTCGTTGGAACCCAGCTCGGACAGCACGGCACCGAACTGCAGGCGCAGCGCCGGAAGATCATGACCGGGATCGTAGGCACGCAGCGCCGACGTCGCCCGGTTGGCGAGCGTGGCTGCATCGAACGCGGCGGTCATGGCAAGGCGACAGGGTAGGAGCCGAGCACGCGAACGTCCGCGGCGGCTGGCTTCATCTCGTCGAGTGCCGCCTGCAGCGCGGCATCGTCCACATGGCCAGACACATCGATGAAGAAGGCGTACTGCCACTTACCCGTATGCGCCGGGCGCGATTCGATGCGATTCATGCTGATGTCATGGCGTGCGAGCGGGCTGAGTACGTCGTAGAGCGCACCGGGCTTGTCCTTCACCGACACGAGCAACGACGTACGATCGTTGCCCGAGGGCGGGAAAATCGAACGGCCGATGACGAGGAAGCGCGTGGTGTTGTCCGAGCGGTCCTCGATCGGACCGGCGATGGTCTTCAGGCCGTAGACGCGACCTGCGGTCTCGCCGGCGATCGCCGCGGACTCCGGTGCGAGGCGCGCCATGCGCGCGGCTTCGGCGTTGCTCGATACCGGTACGCGCTCGGCATCCGGCAGGTTCACGCGCAGCCACGCCTGGCATTGCTGCAGCGACTGCGGATGCGAGTACACGCGCTTGACGTCCTTCAGTTCGCCGCTCAGCGAGAGCAGGTTCTGGTGGACGCGCAGCTCCACTTCGCCGCAGATGGTCGCCTTGGACACGAGGAACATGTCCAGGGTCATCTGGATCATGCCCTGCCCCGAGTTCTCGACCGGCACCACGCCGAAGTCGGCGTTACCGGCGGCCACTTCCTGGAACACTTCCTCGATGCTGCCCAGCGGCAGGCCGTACGCGGCGTGACCGAAATGCTTGCGCACCGCCTGCTCGCTGAAGGTGCCCTCGGGACCGAGAAAGCCGATCTTCAGCGGCTGTTGCTGCGAAAGGCAGGACGACATGATCTCGCGGAACAGTCGTACCAGTTCGGCGTTCGGCAACGGGCCGTCGTTGCGATCGATCACACCGCGCAACACCTGGGCTTCCCGTTCGGGTCGGTAATACTCCACCGCCGCCTTCAACGGGCCCTTGGCCCGGCCGACCTGCTGGGCCCAACGGGCACGCTCACTGATGAGCGACTGCAGTTGCTGGTCGATGCTGTCGATGCGCGTACGCGCTTCGACGAGCGTGGCTTGTTTGTCGGCAGGGGTCTTACTCATGGACGTCCAGGCGGCTAAGTGGTTGCAAATGAAACGGTTACCACCGCAACTGCCATGCTGCAGTGCGGTGACCCCCGACTTTAACCGTGCTTCGTCGCAAAGTCCCGCATGAAGTTCACAAGCACATCCACGGCCTCCTGCGGAACCGCGTTGTACAACGATGCGCGCATGCCACCGACGGCCTTGTGTCCCTTCAGTGCAAGCAGGCCCGCAGCCTCGGACTCCGCAAGAAAAGCCGCATCCAGCGCACTATCGTGCAGGGTGAATGGCACGTTCATCCGCGAACGCGCATTCACGGCAACCGGGCTGCGATAGAAACCGCCAGAGTTCTCGAATGCGTCGTAGAGGGTTTTCGCCTTGCGCGCGTTGCGCTCGCCCATGGCGGCGAGACCGCCCTGCGTCTCCAGCCATTCGAAAGTGAGACCGGCGAGGTACCAGCCCCAGGTGTTGGGCGTGTTGAGCATGGAGTCGTTCGCCGCGTGCTCGGCGTAGCGGAAGATCTTCGCCATCGGCCGCCCCTTGCGCGCCAGCAGGTCGTCGCGAATGATCATCACCACAAGACCGGACGGACCGATGTTCTTCTGCGCGCCAGCGTAGATCAGGCCGAACTTCGCCACGTCCACCGGTTCACTGAGGATGTTCGACGACATGTCGGCGACCAGCGGTACGTCCCCGACGTCGGGGACGTCATGGAATTCCACGCCGTGGATCGTCTCGTTCGGCGTGTAATGTACGTACGAGGCGGCGGGATCGAGGGTCCAGCGCTCGCGCGGTGGCAGGTCGAGGTAATGCGCGGCCTCGGACGTGCCCGCCACGCGGGCGTTGATGTAGGGCGCCGCTTCACGCACGGCTTTTTCACCCCAGTGCCCGGTGACGATGTAGTCGGCGCTGTCACCGTCGGCGGCGAGGTTCATCGGGATCTGGGCGAAATGCTGCGTGGCGCCGCCCTGCAGGAACAACACCTTGTAACCCACTGGTACGCCGAGCAGACGGCGCAGGCGCTCTTCCGCCGTCGCCGCCAATTGCATGAAGGCCTTGCCGCGATGGGACAGCTCCATGACGGAAGCACCCGATCCGTTCCAGTCGAGCATCTCAGCCTGCGCGCGCTTCAACACCGCTTCGGGTAGCGCCGCCGGTCCGGCGCTGAAATTCCAGGCTCTGCTCACTTCATCTCGTCCACGGGGAAGGTCCCCGCATTATGCCGCTCAAAAATGGACGAACAGCACCATGGCGATGCCCAAAGCGAGGATGGCTGCCGTCAGGATCAACCACCACACCTCGCCCCGCGGGCCAGCCATGTCCTCGGGAAGCGCAACCTCCGGCTCGGGCTCGGGCATGACCACCACTGGTTCGGCGGACCAGCCCGGCCCGTCGAGGACGAAGCGATGCGCGGCGAGCCCGATCTGGTCGCCAGGCTGCAGCGCGGCACGCACGACCTTGACTCCGTTGACCCGCACGGCATGCCGGGCGGGAACGCGCGAGCCATCGAGCATCAGCTCACCGTCGTCCCAGGACAGCACCAGCAGGGCCGCGTCGTTACCGGGCAACTCCAGCGGCAAGGCGCCGTGGGTGGCGCCCAATTCGAGGCGGTCGCCCACGGGGATGGTACGGCCCGACAGCGGACCGGCTACCGGGCGCAGGGCCACGGTGCAGCGGGCATCGGTCGGTTCGATCAAGTCGCGGGCGTCCACATCCGCATCGTCGCGAATGAGCATGCGGCAGTCGCCCAGGGACAGGCTGTCGCCGGCACGCAGGAGCGCGCGCTCACGCACGGGACGCGCATTGACGTAGACGCGGCCGGCCTCGGGGAATACGGACAGCACCAGGCCGCGACGGTCGCGATGGATGCGGACATGGTTGGCGGCCACCTGGCTCTCGGAAACGACGAGGTCGTTATCGTCGGCGCGACCGATCGTGAGGACGGGCCGTGACCAATGGAAATCACCGCGAGCCGAGCTGACGAATTCGATGCGCATGGAGGAACCGGGACGTTGACGAAGCGACTTTAGCAGAGTGCGGTATCTGTTTGAACGCAAAGGTGTCGCTGTCTGTGTCGACGCCACGTGACGCCGGGCCTGATAGACTCCGGCGCTTTCCACTGGACGAGGACATCCCATGGCGAAGATCGATATCCGCCGCCCGCACGGCAAGACCGTCGCCGAGGCGCGTGCCGTGGTCGAACGCGTAGCCGACCGCATGCGTGAGAAGTTCGGTACTGAAGGTGGCTGGGAGGGTGACACCCTCACGTTCCAGCGCTCGGGTGTCAAAGGTGCCATCGCCGTCTCCCCGAGCGACGTGCACGTGACCGCCGAGCTGGGCATGCTCCTGTCGCCGCTGAAGGGCACGATCGAAGAAGAGATCCGCAAGAAGCTCGACGAGCAGTTCGCCTGAGCCCCGGCTGGCCCGCGAGGGCCAGCTATGGCATACTAATGGACTTATGCGGCCATTCCGGCCGTTCATCCGACCCGGAACACATGGCAAAAGACGACGTCATCGAAATGGAAGGCACGGTCCAGGAGACCTTGCCCAACACCATGTTCCGCGTACAGCTCGAGAACGGGCATGTCATTACTGCCCACATCTCCGGCCGTATGCGTAAGCATTACATCCGCATCCTGACGGGCGATAAGGTGAAGGTCGAAATGACCCCCTACGACCTGACCAAGGGTCGCATCACCTACCGCATGAAATAAGCGAGTCTGATGCGATAACGAGAAAGGCCGCGCAGTGCGCGGCCTTTTTTCGTGCCCAGGGCGAGGCAACCTGCCCCGCCCTGCTTTTCGGTAGGAGCCGATTCATCGGCGATCCTTAACTGTGTCGCGAGCACCCAATCGCCGATAAATCGGCTCCCACATTTAAATCGGCTCCCACATTGATCAGGCATTGATCAGCATGTGGGAGCCGCTTCAGCGGCGAATCAAAACATGACGGCCTTCAGGCCGTAACATGCGCCGGCTCGGCCGACTCCGTTTCCACATGCAGCTCGTCGCCCTCGACCGAGAGGGTCACCTTGCCGCCTTCGGCCAGCTTGCCGAAGAGCAGCTCGTCCGCCAGCGCGCGCTTGACCTTGTCCTGGATCACGCGGGCCATCGGACGGGCACCCATCTGCGGATCGAAGCCGTGCTCGGCCAACCAGCGGCGGGCCTCCGGCGTCACATCCACACTGACCTTCTTCTCGGTCAACTGGGCCTCCAGCTCGATCAGGAACTTGTCCACGACGCGAAGGATGTGGTCGAAGTCCAGCGCGTTGAACTGGATGATCGCGTCCAGACGGTTGCGGAACTCCGGCGTGAACATGCGGCGCAGGGTCTCCATGGCATCCGGTGCGTGGTTCTGCTTCATGAAGCCGATGCCGCGACGCGAAGCCAGCTGGGCGCCGGCGTTCGTGGTCATCACGATCACGACGTTCTTGAAGTTCGCCTCACGACCATTCGTGTCCGTCAGCACACCGCGATCCATGACCTGGAGCAGGATGTTGTAGACGTCCGGGTGAGCCTTCTCGATTTCGTCCAGCAACAACACGCAGTGCGGATGCTTGGTGATCTGCTCGGTAAGCAGGCCACCCTGGTCGAAGCCGACGTAGCCCGGAGGGGCGCCGACCAGACGCGAGACCGAATGCGCCTCCATGTACTCGGACATGTCGAAACGGACCATCTCGATACCCAACTGCATGGCGAGCTGCTTGGTGACTTCCGTCTTGCCGACGCCCGTGGGGCCAGCGAGCAGGAAGCTACCGATCGGCTTGGACGGATCGCCCAGGCCCGAACGCGCCATCTTGATCGACGAAGCCAGGGCCTCGATCGCCGCGTCCTGGCCGAACACGACCATCTTCAGGTTGCGCTCGAGGTTACGCAGGACATCACGATCCGACGCCGAGACCTGCTTGGCAGGGATACGCGCCATCTTGGCCACGATGTACTCGATCTCGGCGACGTCCACCTTGCCGGTCCGCTGGTCTTCCGGGAGCAGGCGCTGACGGGCACCGGCTTCATCGATGATGTCGATGGCCTTGTCCGGCAGCAGGCGGTCGGGGATGTGCTTGACCGCCAGGTCCACCGCGGCGCGAATCGCCTCACCCGTGTATTCGACGGAGTGGTGTTCCTCGAAACGGCTCTTCAGGCCCTTCAGGATCTCGATGGAGTCGGCCACGGTGGGCTCGACCACGTCGATCTTCTGGAAGCGACGAGCCAGTGCGCGGTCCTTCTCGAACACGCCGCGGAATTCCTGGAACGTGGTCGAACCGATGCAACGCAGTTCACCCGAGGCCAGCATCGGCTTGATCAGGTTGGAGGCGTCCATGGTGCCGCCCGACGCGGAACCCGCACCGATGATGGTGTGGATCTCATCGATGAAGAGGATCGTGTTCGGCTGCTTCTTGAGCTGGGCGATGACCGACTTCAGGCGCTTTTCGAAGTCGCCGCGGTACTTGGTGCCGGCAACCAGGGCGCCCAGGTCCAGCGACCAGATCGTGCAGTCTTCCAGCACTTCCGGCACCTGGCCTTCGACGATGCGCTTGGCCAGACCCTCGGCCAGGGCGGTCTTGCCCACGCCAGCCTCACCCACGTAGAGCGGGTTGTTCTTGCGACGGCGGCAGAGCACCTGGATGGTCCGCTCGACTTCGTCGTTACGGCCGATCAGCGGGTCGATCTTGCCCTGGATGGCAAGCTCGTTCAGGTTGCTGGCGTATTCGCTGAGCGGATTGCCCTTACCCTCGCCACCTTCCTCGCCGTCCCGCTCGGGGCTGGACGAAGGAGCGGCCGACTCGTCGCCGATCTTGGCGATGCCGTGCGAGATGTAATTGACCACGTCCAGGCGCGTAATTTCTTGCTGGTGCAGGAAATACACCGCATGGGAGTCCTTTTCGCCGAAGATGGCGACCAGCACGTTAGCGCCGGTGACTTCCTTCCGACCCGAGGACTGCACGTGGTAGACGGCGCGCTGCAGGACCCGCTGGAAGCCCAGCGTGGGCTGCGTATCGCGCTCGTCCCCGGCCGGAAGCACCGGCACGGTTTCGGCGATGATCCGCTGGAGATCGGCCGCAAGGCGCGGCAGATCGACGCCGCAGGCGCGCAGGGCGGCCAGGGCGGAGGTGTTTTCAGTCAAGGCAAGCAGCAGGTGCTCGACCGTCATGAATTCGTGGCGCTGTTCCCGGGCCTGCTTGTAGCAGTGCCCGATGGTGACTTCGAGATCCTTGCTGAACATACGGACCGTCTCCGATAGCTGTGGGCGGCGGGGACCAGCCCCTGTCATTGCCGCATGAACACCAGATGGGGGATCAGCTACATCTTTTCCATAGTGCACAACAGCGGGTGCTGATGAGACCGTGAGTATTCGTTGACCTGGGTCACCTTGGTTTCTGCCACCTCGCGAGTGAAAACGCCGCACACGCCCTTGCCTCGGGTATGTACGTGGAGCATGACCTGGACCGCACGCTCCTGATCCATGCCAAAAAAGCTGCGCAAAACCTCGATCACGAAATCCATCGGGGTGAAGTCGTCGTTGAGCAGGACGACCTGGAACAGTGGCGGCCGTGCCGTTTCCGGACGCGTTGTTTCGATGGCGAGGCCATGGCCCCGGTCGCTTTCCTGATCGTGTTCGTGTTCCTGGGACATTAATTAAGAACCTTCGGTACGCGATTCGATTATATACACCGGTTTCCCGACCACTTTGGGGTCGACATCCACAGGTAATGGCACAATATGCCTTTTACCAGAGCCCCCTCCCCCCAATAAGCCGATGCCATCCTCACTTTCTCAGGCCGAAACTGTCTGGTGCCCCCGTGTCACGGTGGCCTGCGTGGTCGCGCGTGGCGATCGCTTCCTGATCGTCGAGGAGGAGATTTTCGGCGAGCTCGCCTATAACCAGCCCGCCGGCCACCTCGATCCGGGTGAAACCATCCCGTCCGCCGCGGTCCGCGAGACTCTGGAAGAAACCGGTCACACGATCGCCCTGGACGCCTTCCTCGGGGTCTGGCAGTGGACCAGCCATGAGCATGGCGAGCAGGTCCTGCGCTTCAGTTTTGCCGGCCACGTGGTGTCCCACGACCCCGATCGGGTCCTGGACGAGGGTATCCGTCGTGCGCTGTGGCTGCGCCGGGACGAGATCGAAGCCATGGGCCCCCGCCTGCGCAGTCCGTTGATCATGCGGACCATCGACGCCTGGCTGGACGGCCGGCGCCTGCCGCTGGATACCGTGGAAAGCCTGCTGCCCGGACTCACGCCGTGAAGGTGATCCTCGGCGTCTCCGGTGGCGTGGACTCCTCCGTCGCGGCCCTCCTGCTCCAGCAGGCCGGGCACGAGGTCGAAGGCATGTTCATGCAGAACTGGGAAGAAGACGACCGCTCCGGCCCCTGTACCACCGACGACGACCGTAAGGACGCCGTGGCCGTCTGCGGCCGCCTGGGCATCCCGTTCCACGCGCGCAACTTCGCCGGCGAGTACTGGGATGGCGTGTTCGCCTACTTCCTCGCCGAGTACGCAGCGGGTCGCACGCCCAATCCGGACGTGCTCTGCAACCGCGAGATCAAGTTCAAGACCTTCCTGGAGCATGCCCAGGGCCTGGGCGCGGATAAGATCGCGACCGGCCATTACGCACGCGTGGACTTCCAGGACGGGCGCTACCGCCTGCTACGCGCGGTGGATGCCGCCAAGGACCAGAGCTACTTCCTCCACGCGCTAGGCCAGAAGCAGCTGGCGGCTACGCTCTTTCCCGTGGGCGAGATCGAGAAGCCGCTGGTCCGCGAGCTGGCTCGCGAGGCCGATCTGCCGACCCATGCGAAGAAAGACTCCACCGGCATCTGCTTCATCGGCGAGCGCGATTTCCGCGCCTTTCTCGCCCAGTACCTCCCGGCGAAGCCCGGCCCGATGGTCGATCCGGACGGCCGTGTCATCGGTGAGCATCAGGGCGTCATGTATTACACGCTCGGCCAGCGCAACGGCCTGGGTATCGGCGGCCGCGCCGATGCGCCGAACGAGCCCTGGTACGTGGTCGGCAAAGATGTCGCCACCAATACCCTGATCGTGGCCCAGGGCGGCGAAAACCGCTGGCTGCAGTCGACACGCCTCACGGCGACAGACGTGACCTGGGTCGCTGGCGAACCACCAGCCCTCGATTTCCGCTGCACCGCCAAGACGCGCTACCGCCAGGCCGACCAGGCCTGCATGGTCGAGCTGCGCGGCGACACGCTGCACGTCAGCTTCGACGAACCCCAACGCGCCGTGACCCCCGGCCAGTCCGTCGTGCTCTATGACGGCGAAGCCTGTCTCGGCGGCGCCGTGATTTCGGCGACCGATGCGCCCTACGGCGGCCTCGCCGCAACATCCCCATCTTTTGAGTTTTTCCAATGAACGAAGAACGCGTCATTGCCCTTGCCGGGGTTTTCCAGGGCGCTGCCCTGGCCCAGCAGCTGGCCACGGATGGCCGCTGCGACGACGTGGCGTTCGAATCCAGCCTCGCCAGTGTCTTCCGCATCGACGCCGATTCGGTGGCGTCGGTCTATGGCGGTGTGAGCGGCGTACGCCGTGGCCTGCGCACCCTGGTCGCGCAGTTCGAAGACGAGACGCGCGACGTCGCCGTCATGCGCATGGCGATCACCGTGCTTCGCCTCGAGCGGTCGCTGGCGCGCAACCGTCCCGTGCTCGATCGCCTGCGTGAAGGCGTCGTCGCCACGCAGCGCCAGGTCGAACACTTCGGCATGAACCACGCGAACGTCTCAGCGCGACTGGCCGAGGTGTACGCCTCCACCCTCTCCACGCTCAAGCCGCGCGTGATGGTGACCGGCACGCCGTCGCATCTGCAGCAGAAAGCCAATGTGGATCGCGTGCGCTCCGCACTGCTTGCTTCAGCGCGGTCGGCCGTACTCTGGCACCAGCTCGGCGGCCGGCAATGGCAGCTGCTTATCTATAGAAAGCAGTGCGCGATGCTGGCGCGCGGGTTGCTGACGGGGTCGACGCTGGAAGGCGGCGGCTGAAGCATCGCCGCTGAAGCGGCTCCCACAAGGGCCAGCGGCGATAGCCTACGAAGCCGCGGCGTCCAGGCCCGGAATCGTCCCCGCCAGCTCGCGGAGCAAATCGCCAAAGCGCGCCAGATCGTCCCGCCACGGCGTGGCGCTTCGCCAGTACAGGGCAATATGCCGCCCCGGCCGGGCACCCTCGACGGCCGCCAGGACCACGTTGGGAATCGACCCAAGCCGGTCGTGAGCCAGGATCGGCACCAGCGTATAACCGCCACGCAGGGCGACCAGGGTCGCCAGGCTTTCGATACTGAGGTCCTGGATACGCTCCGGACGCGCCGCACCCGGCATACCCAGGTCCGACACCCCGTTACCATGGCTTTCGGCCATCAGGGTCGCGTCGGCGGCATCCAGCTCGGTGAGCGCGATGGCGCTGCGCCCGGCCAGTGCGTGCCCCGCCTGTAGCAGCAACTCATAGGGCTCGAAGAAGAGCGCCGTCGAATCGAGCCCGGTGATCGTGGCGCTGGGCGGCGCCAGGACCGCATCGAGCTCACCTTCCTGAAGACGCCGAAGCAAGCCCCGTGGCTTGCCCTCGGAGATCGTCAGCCGCGCGCCCGGGAAACGCTGGGGAAACGGCTCGATGAAATGGGGCAGCAGATAAGGACCCAGGGTGGACGGCACGCCCAGCCGCAGTTCGCTGCCAAAGGCGACGTCGCCGGCCCGGGCCGCATGCTCCAGATGTTCGGCCGCGCCCAGTACCGCTTCGATGTAGCCGAGCAGCCGCTGCCCGCTGGTCGTGGGCACGACCCGTCGACCGCCCCGCTCGAACAAGGGCATGCCCAGCGCCTGCTCCACCTTCTGCACCTGGTGCGAGAGGCCGGACGGGCTGATGTACATGGCGCGGGCCGCGCTGTTGAAGCTGCCTTCGCGCGCCACGGCCTGGACCAGCGCGAGGTCGCGCAACGACACCGACGACAGGGCCATCGAAATCATCGAACGCTGCATGCCATCAAATACGTTTGCGCCCATCGTCCGCCCGCTCCATCCTTTCGCCGCCGAATTCGCGCGGCCTGCGCCACGAACCCGCCATTCTAGCCGGTCACCGGTCTCACGGCGGTCGCACGCAGGGGCCAGACTGCGCGATAATCGACGCTTTGGCGCCTCCCCAAGGAGCGTCAGGCCTCCCCAGCTTAAGAACACGCCAGGAGTACAGCATGAAAGACTCGTTCTCAGTCCGAGACAGCATCGAAGTCAACGGCAAGCGCCACACGATCGCCAGCCTGGCCAAGTTCGGCGACAAGTTCGACATCAAGCGCCTGCCCTACTCGATGAAGATCCTGCTGGAGAACCTTCTCCGCCAGGAAGACGGCCTGAACGTCACCTCGAAGGAAATCGAGGCGGTGGCCAAGTGGGACGCCAAGGCCGAGCCGGACATCGAAATCTCCTTCATGCCCGCCCGCGTGGTCCTGCAGGATTTCACCGGCGTGCCCTGCGTGGTCGATCTGGCCGCCATGCGCGACGCCGTCGCCAAGCTCGGCGGCGACCCGAACAAGATCAACCCGCTGGCGCCGGCCGAACTGGTCATCGACCACTCGGTGCAGGTCGACGCGTTCGGTTCGGAAGGCGCGCTGGAACAGAACGTCGAGATCGAGTTCGAGCGTAACCAGGAGCGTTACTCGTTCCTGCGCTGGGGCCAGAAGGCGTTCAACAACTTCAAGGTCGTGCCGCCGCGCACCGGCATCGTCCACCAGGTGAACCTGGAAAACCTTGCCCGCGTCGTCTTCACCGCCGACGTCGACGGTGAGTCGTTCGCCTACCCGGATACCGTGTTCGGTACCGATTCGCACACCACCATGATCAACGGCCTGGGCGTGCTCGGCTGGGGCGTGGGTGGTATCGAAGCCGAAGCCGCCATGCTCGGCCAGCCGTCGTCCATGCTGATCCCGCAGGTCGTCGGCTTCCGCCTGACCGGCAAGCTCAGCGAAGGCGTCACCGCGACCGACCTGGTGCTGACGGTCACCCAGATGCTGCGCAAGCTCGGCGTCGTCGGCAAGTTCGTCGAGTTCTTCGGTGAGGGCCTGCCGAACCTGCCGCTGGCCGACCGCGCGACGATCGCCAACATGGCGCCGGAATACGGCGCGACCTGCGGCATCTTCCCGATCGACCAGGAGTCGCTGAACTACATGCGCCTGTCGGGTCGCGACGAGGCGCAGATCACCCTCGTCGAAACGTATGCCAAGGCCCAGGGTCTCTGGTACGACGCGAACACGCCGGATGCCGAGTTCACCACGACGCTCGAGCTCAATCTGGCCGACGTGCGTCCGTCGATGGCCGGCCCGAAGCGTCCGCAGGATCGCGTGCTGCTCGAAGGCGTGAAGGACAGCTTCCTCGACGCCGTCGGTCCGCTCACGATCAACCGCAAGCCGAAGAACGGCGACGTCGCCCGCTTCAGCAATGAAGGCGGCGGCACCGCCGTCGGCAACGACGCTAACAACGTCAGCAGCGACGGCGTGCTCGTCGAGAAGGACGGCCAGTCCTTCCGCATCAACGACGGCTCGGTCGTGATTGCGGCGATCACCTCCTGCACCAACACGTCCAACCCGGCCGTCATGCTGGCCGCCGGCCTGGTCGCCAAGAAGGCTGCCGCGCGCGGCCTGACCTCCAAGCCGTGGGTCAAGCCCTCGCTCGGACCGGGCTCGCTGGTCGTGACCGAATACCTGAAGAAGACCGGCCTGCTCGAGGAACTCGAGAAGGTGAACTTCTTCGTGGTCGGCTACGGCTGCACCACCTGCATCGGCAACTCCGGCCCGCTGCCGGCCGAGATCAGCAAGGGTATCGCCGAGGGTGACCTCGCCGTGGCCTCGGTGCTCTCCGGCAACCGTAACTTCGAAGGCCGCGTGCATCCCGAAGTGAAGATGAACTACCTGGCGTCGCCGCCGCTGGTCGTTGCCTATGCGCTGGCCGGCACGCTGAACATCGACCTGACCAAGGATCCGATCGCCAACGGTAGCGACGGCCAGCCGGTGTACCTCAAGGACATCTGGCCGACCAACAAGGAAGTCTCCGATGCGATCGCCGGTGCGATCAATCCGCAGATGTTCAAGGACAGCTACGCCGACGTCTTCAAGGGCGACAGCCGCTGGAACGCCATCGCATCGCCGGATGGCCAGACCTACGCCTGGGACGACTCCACGTACATCAAGAACCCGCCCTACTTCGACGGCATGTCCGCCGAGGCCGGCACCATCGAGGACATCCACGGCGCGCGCGCCATGGGCATCTTCGGTGACTCGATCACCACCGACCACATCTCGCCGGCGGGCTCGATCAAGAAGGACTCCCCGGCGGGTCGCTTCCTGATCTCCAAGGGTGTCGAGCCGAAGGACTTCAACTCCTACGGTTCACGTCGCGGCAACGATGACGTCATGGTCCGTGGCACGTTCGCCAACATCCGCATCAAGAACCTGATGCTCGACGGCGTCGAAGGTGGCTTCACCAAGCACATCCCGACCGGCGAAGAAATGGCGATCTACGACGCCGCCATGAAGTACAAGGCCGACGGCACGCCGCTGGTGGTCCTCGCCGGCAAGGAATACGGCACCGGCTCGTCGCGTGACTGGGCTGCCAAGGGCACCCTGCTGCTCGGCGTCAAGGCCGTGATCACCGAGAGCTTCGAGCGCATCCACCGCTCCAACCTGGTCGGCATGGGCGTGCTGCCCTGCCAGTTCCAGGAAGGCGAGAACGCGCAGACGCTCGGCCTGAAGGGCGACGAAGTGTTCGACATCACCGGCCTCAATGGCGGCGAGTCGAAGACGGCGACGGTCAAGGCCACGCGTCCGGACGGTTCGGTCAAGGAGTTCACCGTCAAGGTGCTCCTGCTGACCCCGAAGGAGCGCGAGTTCTTCCGCCACGGCGGCATCCTGCAGTACGTACTTCGCCAGCTGGCGAAGGCGGCGTAAGAAGCCCCATAAAAACGCCCCGGTGAAAGCCGGGGCGTTTTTTTGTGGCTGATGCCCCTGTTGCAGCCGTGCGCCCGCCTTCGTGCGCCCGCCTTAGGTAGGAGCCGATTCATCGGCGATGGGTGCTCGCGACACGGTTAGGGATCGCCGATGAATCGGCTCCTACCGAGCGGGGTGCGGTGACTTAGAGAGCCTTTTTCCAGGTGGCGGTAAAGCAACGCCACTCGCCACCCTCCTTCCGCCAGCCCGTTTCCACCCGGTACGCCCCGGCGTTGTCCGGCAGCACGCCTGCGCCTGCAGTGAGCGTCACGGTGAACGTCGCAACCATGCGCTCACCGCGCGCTTCGATCGTCGTCGGGCCCACCAGGGCGTGGATCGCCTGCCCACGCAGCGCATAGACGCGCACGAGGTTGGCCAACGAGCGCTTGTCCAGCTCCCCGGTGTTGCCATCGAAGTCGTCCGTGAGCGCCTCCACGGCATCGCTGGCCTTGGCAGCCTCCGCGCCCGCGACCGTCGCGGCGATCGCCTTGCTCACCTGCTCCTCGTCCGGCGTGTGCCGACAGCCGACCAGTGCCGACAACAGTAGAAATGCCAGTGCTATCCAGGGTTTCGACATCGTGTTATCCCTTGTGCTGTCTCGTTGCGTTGCGGCTTGCCGCTATACGCGCGCGTATGCTCCAATGCCGCGATCGTACGACAGGCCGCCGTACGACTGCCCTTTGAAGGAGTTCGTCCGATCCATGAGCATTGAGCGTCCGTGGCTTGACCACTATCCGGCCGGCATTCCCGCCGACATCGACGTCAGCGCGTACCGCTCCGTGGCGGCCGTCTTCGAAGAGTCCTTTCAGAAATTTCGTGATCGCCCTGCCTATAAGAACTTCGGCAAGGTCCTCACCTATGGGCAGATCGACGAACTATCCGCCGCGTTCGCGGGCTACCTTTCCGGCGAACTCGGCCTGAAGAAAGGCGACCGCCTGGCGATCATGCTGCCGAACCTGCTTCAGTACCCGATCGTGCTGTTCGGCGCCCTGCGCCTCGGCCTGACCGTCGTAAACACCAATCCGCTGTACACCACCCGCGAGCTGCATCACCAGCTGGAAGATTCCGGCGCAAAGGCGCTGGTCGTGCTCGACAACTTCGCCGCGACCGCCGAGCAGGCGCTGGACGGCACCCAGGTAAAGAACGTCATCACCACGGCGGTCGGCGACATGATCGGGTTCCCCAAGGGGAACATCATCAACTTCGTGGTCAAGAGCATCCGTAAGGAAGTGCCTGCGTTCAAGCTGCCGATGGCCGTCCGTTTCAGGGATGCGCTCGCACGCGGCAAGTCGCACCCGATGCCGAAGACCGACGTCGGCCACGACGATATCGCCTTCCTGCAGTACACCGGTGGCACCACCGGCGTCGCCAAGGGCGCGATGCTCACCCATCGCAACATGGTCGCCAACATGCTCCAGGCCGATGCCTGGATCAGCGGGTCGGCCAAGATGGGTGAGGAAATCATCGTCACCGCGCTGCCGCTGTATCACATCTTCTCGTTGACAGCGAACGGCCTGGTCTTCACGCGCATGGGCGCGCTGAACCTGCTGATTACCAATCCGCGCGACATGAAGGGCTTCGTCAAGGAGCTCTCGAAGGAGCGCTTCACCGCGATCACCGGCGTCAACACCCTGTTCAACGGCCTGCTCAACACACCCGGCTTTGCCGACCTCGATTTCTCCGGCCTGCATCTGTCGCTCGGCGGTGGCATGGCCGTGCAACGTGCCGTGGCGGAACGCTGGAAGAAGACCACCGGCGTGACGCTCGCCGAGGCCTACGGCCTGACCGAAACCTCGCCAGCGGCCTGCATCAATCCGCTGGACCTGAAGGAATACAACGGCTCGATCGGCCTGCCGATCCCTTCCACCTATGTGCAGATCTGGACCGATGACGGCCAGGTGCTACCCATCGGTGAAGTCGGCGAGCTGTGCATCAAGGGCCCGCAGGTGATGAAGGGCTACTGGAATCGCCCCGACGAGACCGCCAAGGTGCTCGATGCGAACGGCTGGCTGCGCACCGGCGACATCGCGCGCATGGACGCCAACGGTTACGTTTACATCGTCGATCGCAAGAAGGACATGATCCTGGTCTCGGGCTTCAACGTGTACCCGAACGAGATCGAGGACATCGTCATGGCGCATCCGGGCGTGGCCGAAGTGGCCGCCGTCGGCATCGACGACGAGCATTCGGGCGAAGTGGTGAAGATCTTCGTGGTCCGCAAGGATCCGGCACTCACCGAAGAGGCCCTGCGCGAGTACTGCCGCGAGAACCTCACCGGCTACAAGCGCCCCAAGCAGATCGAATTCCGCGACGCATTGCCGAAGACCAATGTGGGCAAGATCCTTCGTCGCGAATTGCGCGATGAGGATCGGGCGAAACGGAAGGCTGCGCAGGCCTGAAGGCGCGGCCGCTCCACAAGAGTTCTTTGTGGAGCGGCCAAGAGGGGCACAAACGATCACCGGTCGAGCTACCCCCCCATCCAGCCCCAACAGTCAGCGGTGAAGGGCTTCTTCGTCAGAACATAGTCATCGTCATCGAAGTAGCCAACGAACTTCACCTGCGCTCTCCTCCTTCGACACTGAATATCGAACTCTAGGAGATTTGGCGCCGCCGGGCTGCTAGCTTGGGCATACGTCACGTTCCCGAACTCATCACCCAGTTCGAGGTACACGGGAAACGTCGGTGTGCCCGAGTAGGTGGCCTGGAGCGAGATGGTTGAGCCAAACGTACTGATGTTTGTGATACTCGTAACCTTGAACGGATCGCACGCAACCCCAGCCCTAAAAAGCTCATAACCCTTTCGTACGCCCGCCATGGCGAATTTACGAAAGTCAGGACGCTGCATCGCAGCAGCGTCTTTCTCGTTTGTATGGAATCCGATTTCGATCAACGAAGATGGCATCTTGGCTGATCGCAGCTCAGCATAGTTGCCGGTTCGCCCCACAGCATCTACGACATAATCCGGAAATTCGGGCCGTGACTTGAGAACCTCTCGCACGTGGCATGCCAACGAAGACGCAAGACGTTTGCTCTCCGGCTGCCCTTTCTGATAATAGAAGCGTGCGCCCCGAGTCTCTGGCTCCCACGCGTTTGTGTGAATGTGAATGGACGCAGCTGCGTTGACATGATTTGCCAGCGCTGGACGGCTGTACATGTCTTCAATGCGCTCGTTATCGACACCCTGGTTATCTGGTCTGGAATGCCAAAGCTCAGGAATGTCCGGATACAAGGCCTTGATACGGTATCTGCCTGCAATGTCTCGCCAGGGACGTCCGCTCTCTTCGTGGATATCCGACGAAAGCGATCGCGCAAGGACCACCTCGAGCTTTTGCCGCTTACGCCCCCACAGCTCCCTAATCATTTGCTGATTGAGCTGTGCGACAAAATCCTGGGTGACATCGTCTTCCCGCGCCGAAAAAAATACTTCGCGCTGGGGAATCCATTTCTTGTAGCCCTCGTGATAGTAGACGCCATGGCCAGCTGAGAGAACAATGGTGTCGGTAGAAGACGCCTTCGCATCGTCCGTTGCAGCAGCTGGTCGAACCAGATCTTCTGCAGGTCGCTGTTGAGGGAACCAGAAATACATGTCCTTCCCACCAAATCGCAGGTCAACACCTTCCCACCCATCAATACTCCCCAGAACGTGGGACGCTGCCTCAGTGATGTGCTTTTGCAGATCTTCCATCTCCAGACTTTCCGCATGTAGCCCGTTTTCTTCGCCTAGATCGACCAATAACTCGTTTGTTTTCGGATCAAGCCGCGAACGGGCGATCAGGGGCGATGCCTGACCTGGAAAAAACGTCCGCCCACGCAACATCGCATTGATCTTGTCGTTTGCCCTGACCTCGATCTCCGAGCGCTCCAGGGGCGACATAGAGGAGATGGCGGACTCACCATCCACAGTCTGAGCTATGGCGAAATTCGCCGTTACGAAAAACGCGGCAGCGAGACACTTTCCCGCAGCTTTACTGCGGAATTGTCGGCCTTCTGAGATGTTCATTTGGAAACCTCGTTGTCGCCGGATCGGCACAACGAGAATCACCGCCTTGCAAACTCCGTTATGCAGGGCACTGACGACCTATCGGTAGTCGCAAAGCCCGCCTTGGATCGTGAGTGAGCGCACGCTCGACCTGTCGTCGAGCACTCAAGACAACTGGCGGACGGCCTACGCGACGTTTCTGCTTGCAAACGTGAAACGCCCAGCCTCACGGATGCGCGTTATCGGCCATGTCATCGTCGGCAGACCTATTCGATTGGCCTGTCGAAGGCGTGAGAGCAATTGCGTTTGCCGACAGTCAGTCGTCCGTCCAAGCCTCGAGCGTATCCGCATACCCACCCAGCAACTCCCACAACGGCGCCTGCTTGTCCTCGGGGATGAGCGTGTAGGCCATGCCGATCTGCCGCGCGGAAACGCGGGCGACCATGGCTTCCATGTGGATGTGCAGGTCATGGCCGAAGACCATGTCCAGGATCCAGGTCTGGCCGGGCTCGCCGCGCCAGCCGAGCGGGCGGCGCAGCATGGCGCCGGTCGCTGAAATGTCGACCAGGTCGGTGGGGTGCGCTTCGCCGCCGCGGCTCATCAGGACCGCGGTCTGCACCTTCATCCGCGCGTGGCGATAGCGCATGTTCGAACTTTCCTTGTCAGACATCTGCTGCATTTCCATCCATTTCGGTTCCTGCTGGACCTTATACGTCGAGTTCGGCATGACCGCACCCCGCACGACTTACGTTTCGTGTCACAAACGGACACATTAGCGCAGTCGTAGGGTTCGCCCGCAACACCGGCGTTCACTCGCTTCCGCGCGTCTTCAGCACACCCGCGCGGACCAGGGCACCGGCGCCGAAGCGCTCGTTGATCCGGTCCTGCACGCCATCGGAGCGTTTTTCCGAGACCGGCGCGGCGAACATGTCCTGCTGTTCATCGCTGTGCCGGGCATCGAACCCCGAAAGCGTCACACCGAGCAAGCGAAGCCTCGGCCGTGGATGCTGGTTCCACCAGACCTGAAGCAAGCGACGTGCCACGGCATAGATATCCGGCGTCGCGTTGCCGGGAACCGGCAACTGCGCCTGCCGGCTGTGGGTGACGAAGGGCGGTTCCCGCAGCTTCACCGACACCGTCCGGGCGTCCACGCCGCGCGACCGCGCCCTCGCCCCGACCCGCTCGCACTGGCGCAGGAGCCATGCCTCGGCGATCGGCAGCTCGTCCACGTCGATGTCGAAGGTCCATTCCGAACCGATCGACACTTCCGGCGCGTCCGTGACCACGGCCCGGCGGTCCTCGCCGAGGCACAACTGACGCAGTTGGGCAGCATGACGCTCACCGACGGCCTTGTTCAGCCGCCAGGCATCCGCGCGGATCAGGTCGCCGATGGTGCGGATACCGACTTTGTGCAGGGATTCCTCGGCCACCTTGCCGACCGTCCACATGCGTCCGATCGGCAGCGGATCGAGGTAGCCCTGCACTTCCCCGGGGTGGATGTGCAGGAAACCGTCCGGCTTGGACAACTCGCTGGCCAGTTTGGCGAGCAGCTTGTTGTGCGCCATGCCGACCGAGGCGTTCAGGCCCGTACGCTCGCGAATGCTCTCCTTGACCCGGCGCCCGATCGCCTCGATCGAGGCGAACAGGCGCAGGCTGGCCGTGACATCGAGAAACGCCTCATCCAGGGAGAGCCCCTCGATCATCGGCGTGACCTCGCCGAAGACCGAAAAGACGATCTCCGAAATTTCTGCGTAGCGGGCATGGCGAGGGAAGATATAGACGCCGTCCGGGCAGCGACGGCGCGCCTCCGAGGTCGGCATGGCCGAGCGGACCCCGTAGGTGCGGGCCACGTAGTTGCAGGTGGAAACCACGCCGCGCCGACCCAGCCCGGCCACGATGACGGGCTTGCCGACCAGGCTCGGGTCGTCCAGCTCCTCCACGGACGCATAGAAAGCGTCCATGTCGACATGGATGATCGCGCGAGGGGCCTGCTGCATACCGATATTGTGCCGGAACCGCGGGACGCCCGGCAGGCAGGCCGCTGGACTTGGGCGGGCACAGGCGATACCCTGTGCTCAATCGGGTGAACTTATTCGGGCGTCGCGCCCTCACCGGTCCGTGTTTCGGGACCGTGAGCGGACCGCTCCCGACGATCTTTCACAGGCGGTGACCCTCCTGGGGTGTCCAGCGGCAATGCCCTTCGCTCGTCGGCGACGATGCGTGGCATGCCGGGCGAGGTGGCGGTATAGCCGCCGGACGGCATCGATTGTTACGTTCCTGGTCGCACTCGCGACCCTTCTGACGTGTGCCGATGACTAACGAGACAACCGAAGTTCAGGTAGTCGAAAAAACCCAGGGTGCCTTCGCAGGCGTCCCGCAGCAGCAGGAAATGCCCCTCGCGCTCGTGCGCGGGCAGCCTGTGCTGCAAATGCCGCAGGATCTGTACATCCCGCCGGACGCGCTCGAGGTCATCCTCGAATCGTTCGAAGGGCCGCTCGACCTGCTGCTTTACCTGATTCGCCGGCAGAACCTGGACATCCTCGACATCCCTGTGGCCGAAATCACCCGGCAGTACATGGACTACATCGACATGATGCGCGAGGTGATGCGACTGGAGCTCGCCGCGGAATACCTGCTGATGGCCGCGATCCTGGCGGAGATCAAGTCCAGGTTGCTGCTGCCCCGGCCACCGAGCGAGGAAGGCCTGGAGGACGATCCGCGTGCGGAGCTGGTTCGCCGCCTGCAGGAGTACGAACGGTTCAAGCGGGCCGCGGCCGATATCGAAGCCATGCCGCGCCTGGAACGCGATACCACCGTGGTGCATGCCTTCGTCGGCGAGCACAACGTGGTGCGCGTACCGCCCCCGCTCGATCTGAAGGAGATGCTGCTCGCGCTCAAGGACGTGCTCGGACGTGCCGATCTGTTCACGCACCATGCGATCCAGCGCGAACCGCTCAGCGTGCGCCAGCGCATGGGCGACCTGCTCGAATCATTGGGTCGCGGCGGGTTCCACCGTTTTGAAACGCTGTTCGACGTGACGGAAGGTCGACTCGGGGTCGTTGTCACCTTCCTCGCCATGCTCGAACTGGCCAAGGAAATGCTCGTCGAGATCGTCCAGGAAGAAGCCCTCGGGCCGATCTATCTGAAGACGAAGGTACTGAGTGATGCCGAGCCCGAAGAGGCGCTCGCCTGACGGCCCTTGAGGGCCACGAACATCGAACCGATCCGCGCGACCCGCGCGGTACACCCGAAGGCCTATGCAACCCGAACAACTGAAACCCATCGTGGAAGCGGCGCTGCTGGCGTCGACCCAGCCGATGACGATCGCGCAGTTGAAGGCGATCTTCGGCGACGAGGACGAAGTGACCACGGACGACATCGTGGTCGCGCTCGCCTCGCTGACGCACGACTGCGACGGGCGCGGCGTCGAACTGATCGAAGTCGCCTCGGGCTGGCGTTACCAGGTCCGTCGCGACGTCCACGGCTGGGTGTCGCGAATGTGGTCCGAAAAACCCAGCCGCTACTCCCGTGCGCTGCTCGAAACACTGGCCCTGATCGCCTATCGCCAGCCGATTACCCGCCCGGAGATCGAACAGATCCGTGGCGTGGTGGTGTCCTCGAACATCATCAAGACGCTCGAGGAGCGCGAATGGATCCGCGTCGTCGGCCATCGCGACGTTCCTGGCAAGCCGGCCCTGTTCGGCACCACGAGGGGATTCCTCGACTACTTCAGCCTGAAGTCGCTGGACTCCCTGCCCCCGCTTTCCGAGATCCGCGATCTCGAGGAAATCAATCCGCAGCTGCGGTTCGACGGTGACGGCATCCCCGCGCATGCCCGCGTCGGCGCCACCCTGTCGATCGACCCGGACAACGAAGACGAAAGCCCAACGAATACCGAAGCATCCGATGATGTCGTGGCTGAGGCCATGACGATCGAAGAAACATCCGCCTCCGAAACCCCGTCCCCTGAGGACGAGACGGTCGAGGTCGCGAACCAGCTGCCTGCCGGCGACGACGTCGCCGCGGCTTCCGCCACTGCCGAAGAGGCAGAGAACCCCGAAAGCGACGTCGCCAAAGACGACGCTGAAGAAGATACCGAGGAGTCACGCGCATGAGTGCGCCGCAACGTTCCGTTCTATCCCTTAAGCGTGGCGAAAGCCGTCCCGATGATGGCGCCGTGCTCGAAGAGCGCCTGCACAAGGTCCTGGCCAACGCCGGCCTCGGCTCCCGCCGCATGCTCGAGCAGCGCATCCAGGCCGGCGAAGTCGAAGTCAACGGCACCGCCGCGACCATCGGCGCCAGCGTCCACGCCGGCGACCGCGTCGTCCTCGACGGCAAGCAGTTCGTCGTCGCTACCGACAATCGCAACGATGCCGAAGTGATCGTCTACCACAAGCCGGAAGGCGTGGTGACCACGCGCGAAGACACCGAAGGCCGTCCCACCGTGTTCGAACAGCTGCCGCGCCTGAAGGGCGCGCGCTGGGTCGCCGTGGGTCGCCTGGACATCAACACCACCGGCCTGCTCCTGCTCACCACCGATGGCGAACTCGCCAACGCGCTGATGCATCCGAAGAGCGGCCTCGAGCGCGAATACCTCTGCCGCGTCCACGGCGAAGTACCCGACGAGACCATCGAACGCCTCAAGGCTGGTGTCGAACTCGAAGACGGCCCTGCCCGCTTCGACGAGATCGCCACCATCAGCCGCGGCGGTAGCCACAGCTGGTTCCGCGTGACCATCCGCGAGGGCCGCAACCGTGAAGTCCGTCGCCTGTGGGACTCGCAGGGTTTCCTGGTCAGCCGCCTCAAGCGCATCCGCTACGGCAGCGTGGAACTCCCGCGCGCCCTGCGTCGCGGCGACAGCGACAACCTCGACGAGACCGCGATCAAGGAACTGCGCGAGCGCGCAGGCCTCGGTGCGCCGGCTCCGGTGCTCACCCTGAGCGCCGTGGTCCACCAGCGCCGCGCACCGCGTCACGTTACCGAGTACAAGCCGGACGGCCGTCCGGCCGGTGCCTGGAGCTCGGGTCGTCATGACGAAGCCCGTGAGCTCACTGCCTTCGATCGCCTGCGCGACGACAACCCGCGTGGCGGTCGTGGTGGCGCCGGCGGTGGTCGTGGTCGCCCCGGTGGCGGCGGCGGTCAGGGCGGCGCTCCGCGTCGCGAAGTGAACGGCAACGTCGCTCGTCCCGAGCGCGGTGGCGGTGGTGGCGCAGCCGGTGGCCAGCGCTCGCGTCGCGTCGCGCCGGGTCAGGAACTGCCGTCGCCGCGCACCTGGTTCGCTGGCGACAGCCGGTCCGGTGGCGGCAACGCCGCTGGCAACACCGCGGGCAACCGTGGTCCGCGTCCGGGCGGCCGTAGCGGCGGCCCGGGTGCTGGCGGCGGCAACCGCGCGCCGGGCCAGGGTGGTCCGGGTCGTGCCGAAGGCAATCGTAGCGCCGGCGGTGGACGCTTCGAAGGGGGCGGTGGTGCTCGCTTCGACGGCGGTGGCGGCGGCAATCGTGGCCCGCGTACGGGCGGCGCACCAGGCGGTGGCGGCAATCGCGCCCCGGGTGGCGGTGGCGGCTTCGGCGGCAACCGCGCGGCCGGTGGCGGCGGTGGCAATCGCGCCAGCGGCGGCGGCGCCAGCGGCAATCGCGCGGGTGGCGGTGGTAACCGCACCCCGGGCGGCGGCGCACGTCCCGGCGGCAATCGCGGCGGTCGTCCCGGTGGCGGTGGCGGCCAGGGCGGCAATCGCAGCGGTGGTGGCGGTGGTGGAAACCGCGGCGGCAACCGGTAAGCGACAGACCTGATGGTAGGAGCCGATTCATCGGCGAACCCGCGGCAGCGGGCCAGAGCCTCTCTCGAATGAGGCTCGCGGCCTCACCGCTTCGTTGGCTTTTCGCCGATGAATCGGCTCCTACATGTACTTATCAGCCCGCGTGGCGGGCAGCTAGTTTTGCCGCCACGGCATCGAATCCGATGCCGCGCGCGCGCAGTACCACCATCAGATGAAAGACCAGATCGGCGGCCTCGCCGATCAGGGCGTCGTTGCCTTCGGCAACCGCGGCGAGCGCCGTTTCGACACCCTCCTCCCCCACTTTCTGCGCCATGCGGCGAATGCCGCCTTCGAACAGCTTCGTCGTGTAGCTGCCGTCCGGCCGTTCCGTGTGCCGGGACGCGACCAGGGCATCGAGTTCGCCGAGGAAACCCAGCGAGGGTTTGACGTCGCCACCGAAGCAGCTCGACGTGCCCGTGTGGCAGGTCGGGCCGGCGGGTATGGCACGCACCAGAAACGTATCCGCATCGCAGTCCAGACGGATATCGACGAGGGCCAGCGAGTCACCCGAGGTCTCGCCCTTTGTCCACAAACGCTGCTTGCTGCGACTGAAGAAGGTCACCAGGCCGCTGGCGCGCGTTTTCGCCAACGCGGCTTCGTCCATGTAGCCGAGCATCAGGACTTCGCCCGAATGCGCGTGCTGCACGATCGCCGGCACCAGTCCGTCGCCCTTGGCGAAATCGGGAGTCGTCTCGTTCATAGCCTTACCTCGATACCCTGCATGCGCAGCTCGCGCTTCAGCGCGGGAATGCCGATGTCGCCACTGTGGAAGACGCTCGCGGCAAGCGCCGCATCTACGTCGGCGTCCTTGAACACCTCGGCAAAATGCATGGGGATGCCTGCGCCGCCGGAGGCGACCAGGGGTACGCGGGTGATCGCGCGTGCCGCGGCCAGTTGTTCGATGTCGTAACCACGACGTACGCCGTCGGTGCCCATGCAGTTCAGGACGATTTCACCAGCGCCCAGCGTCTGCACTTCGTCGATCCACTCGAGCGTACCCTTGCGTAGCGCCCTGGTTCGCGACGGATCGCCGGTGTACTGGCGAACACGCCATTCGCCGTCTTCGTCGCGCAGGCTGTCGACACCGACGACCACGCACTGCACGCCAAAGGCGTCGGCGATCTCGCTTACGAGCGCGGGGCGCTCGAGCGCGGGCGAATTGATCGAGATCTTGTCGGCGCCAGCATGAAGCACCTCGCGCGCGTCGTCGACGCTACGGATGCCGCCGGCAACGCAGAACGGGATATCGATCTCGCGCGCCACGCGCTCCACCCAGTTACGATCAACGCGACGCCCTTCCGGACTGGCCGTGATGTCGTAAAACACCAACTCGTCGGCGCCCTCGTCGCGATAACGCAGGGCCAGCTCGACGATCTCGCCGACGACGACGTGGTCACGAAAACGCACGCCCTTGACGACCTGCCCGTCGCGCACATCCAGGCAGGGAACGATGCGACGGCTCAGCATGTCGCGTTCGCCTTGTCGGCCGTCGCGATGGCGTCGCGCAGGCCGAAAGCGCCCTCCAGCAGCGAACGTCCGAGGATGATGCCGGCGACGCCCTGCAACGAGAGATCGGTGACGTCGGCGAGCGACTTCACACCACCGGACGCCTGCACATCGAGGCCGGGCGCCAGTGTGGCCAGATGACGATAAAGCGCCAGGTTGGGGCCGCTCATCGTACCGTCGCGATCGATGTCGGTACACAACAGGTGGCGTGCCCCGGCGGCCTCGTACCAGGGCACGAGATCGTCGAGCGTGTGGACTTCGTCGGCCGTCCAGCCCGCGCTGGGCAGCTTCCATAGTCCATCGCGAAAACGCGTGTCCAGAGCGAGCACGATGCGATGGCAACCGTAGCGACCGATCCATGCCGCCACCGCCTCCGGATCACGAATGGCGACGCTGCCGACAACGACGCGCTCGACACCCGCATCGAGCAGCCGGCGAACGCCCTCCTCGTCACGAATGCCGCCACCGGCCTGCACGCGCAACCGGCCACCCGAAGCGATACCTGCAATGGTCGAGAGATTTTCGAAGTGGCCCGAGCGCGCGCCGTCTAGATCGACGACATGCAGCCACGTCGCGCCATCGTCGGCATAACGCGCCGCCAGCGCTTCCGGTTCGAAGGCGAACGTGGTCTGTTGCGCGTAGTCACCTTTGAACAAACGGACAACCTTGCCTTCGCGCAGGTCGATAGCGGGAATCGGTAGGGTCATAGGGAGAGAAAGTTCCGCAGAAGCTGGGCGCCCACGCCGGCCGATCGCTCGGGGTGGAACTGCATGCCCATGAAATTGCCGGCGGCGACGACGGCCGAGAACGGCGTGCCGTGCTCGCTCGCCGCCAGGGTGTAAGGACCGGTCGGGACAGCGTAGCTGTGGACGAAGTACGCCGTATCGCCCTCACGCAGGCCGGCCGTGAGGCAATGCGGCACCGTCACCTGCAGCGTGTTCCAGCCCATGTGCGGCACGCGCAGGCCCGACGCTTCGGCGAAACGTTTAACCGTGGCCGGGATGACCCCGAGACAGGCCGTGTCGCTTTCTTCCGAACGCTCGCACAGCAGCTGCATACCCAGGCAAACGCCGAGCACCGGCTGGGTGAGCCCACGCAGCACATCGACCAGGCCAGCCTCGCGCAACATGCGCATGCCCGGCGCCGCGGCACCCACGCCCGGGAGGATCACGTGACTCGCCGCGCGGATACGTGCCGCGTCCGAGGTGAGTTCGGCATCGGTGCCAAGGCGCTGCAAGGCGTAACGCACGGAGCCGATATTGGTACCGCCCGCGTCGACGAGAACCACCTTCATCAGAGGCTTCCCTTGGTGCTCGGCAGTTCGGCACCTTCGCGTCGAATCGCCTGTCGAAGCGTGCGGGCGACCACCTTGAAGCAGCCCTCGACCATGTGGTGCGCGTTCTCGCCACGCACGGTGAGGTGCAGGTTTGCGCCCAGCGTCTCGCAGAGCGAACGGAAGAAGTGCGGCACGAGCTCGGTCGGCACGTCGCCCACGCGGTCGCGCGGGAAGCTGCCTTCGAAGACGAAGTACGGCCGACCCGACAGGTCCAGTTCCGCCCGCGCCGCGCTCTCGTCCATCGGTAGCGCGAAGCCATAGCGGCCGATGCCACGTTTGTCGCCCAACGCCTCCCGGAGCGCCTGGCCCAGCGCGAGCGCGGAGTCTTCGATGGTGTGGTGCTCGTCGATGTGGGTGTCGCCCTCGCAGGTGAGGCTCAGGGCGAAGCCACCGTGTTTGCCGATCTGCTCGAGCATGTGATCGAAGAAGCCCAGGCCGGTATGCACGTTCGGCTCGGCGATGCGGTCGAGATCCACGTTCACGCGGATCGAGGTTTCCTTCGTCTTGCGCAGCACCTCGGCCGTGCGCGGCGCATCGAGCAGCGCATGCGCCACCTCGACCCAGCTCGCGCCGTCGGCACCCACGCGGAAACCGCGTACACCGAGGTTGGCTGCGAACACGAGGTCGGTGTCGCGGTCGCCGATCATGGCCGACTGCGAGCGGCTCCAGCTATCGTCGGCCAGCCAGTGCCGTGCAAGCCCGGTGCCCGGTTTGCGGGTGTCGAGGTTTTCGTGCGGGAAGCTGCGGTCGATCAGCTGCTCGCGGAAGGTGATGCCCTGCGACGCAAGGATGTTCACCAGCAAGGCATGCGGTCCATCGAAGGACGCCTGCGGAAACGAAGGCGTGCCCAGGCCATCCTGATTGGTCACCATCACCAACTCGTATCCGGCAGCGACGCAACGCTGCAAGGCGGCGATCACCCCGGGCATCAGCGCCAGCTTCTCGTAGCTGTCGATCTGCTGGTCGGCCGGCTCCTCGATGAGGCAGCCGTCGCGATCAACGAAAAGGATCTTGCGACTCATGCCGGCGCTCCCGCGCGCAGCACGGCCAGCACGCGATCGTTCTCGTTACCGGTACCAATGGTGATGCGCAGGGCATCTTCCAGTCCGGCGTATCGGGACACGTCGCGTACCACCACGCCAGCGGCGAGAAGTCGGCGATACGTCCCTGCCGCATCGTCGAAGCGCACGGCAAGGAAGTTGGCGTGCGATGGCATCACCTCCCTCACGCCCGGCAATGCCTGCAGGGCGACGAACATGCGCGCGCGCTCGTTGAGGATCTCGTGCAGGTGGTGCCGCTGCACGCGCCGACCTTCGTACGACAGCGCGCCCATGGCCGCATCCACGCACGGTGAAGGCAGCGGGTACGGCGGGATGATCCGGCGCAGCAGCCCGATCACTTCCGATCGCGCGATGCACGTGCCGACACGGGCGCCCGCCAGCGACCACGCCTTCGACAGCGTGCGCAGCACAGCGACGTTGTCGTAGGTGTCGATCAGCGAGGCCGCGCTGGCGAGGCCGCTGTATTCCGCATAAGCCTCGTCGATCACGAGCAAGGCACGGCCCTCGAGCGCCTTCGCGATGCGTTCCAGATCGTCACGATCGACGAGGTTGCCGGTGGGGTTGTTCGGCGTGCAGACGAAGACGATACGCGTAGCCCGCGTGACCGCGGCCAGGAGCGCATCGATGTCGAGCACACCGTGGCGACTGAGCGGTGATTCGATGACCGCCGCGCCCTGGATACGCGCACACACCGCGTACATGCCGAAGGTGGGCGGCGAGATGAGCACGGCACTCTCACCCGCACGACAGAACGCTCGCACGAGAAGGTCGATCGATTCGTCGCTCCCGCGGGTCACGAGAACCCGATCGCCGGCGGTTCCGTAGAGTTCGGCGAGGGTCTCCACCAGCCCGCGCGGCTGCGGATCGGGGTAGCGATTGAGTCCCTCGCCACCGGGAATATTCGGCGGCCGCGACGACTCGTTCGCGTTGAGCAGGACCGTGCCTCCCTGCGCTTCCATCCGGGCGCTGGAGTACGGCGCGAGCGCGCGGATATCCGGACGTGCCAGGTCGAGGATGCTCATGCGGCAGCATCCATGGCGGCGAGCCGGAGAGTGACGGCCCGGCGGTGGGCCTCGAGCTGCTCGGCTTCGGCGAGGATCGCCGCGCAGGGACCGATGTTACGCAGACCCTGGGCCGAGAGCTCCTGCACCGTCACCTGTTTCTGGAAACTAGCCACCGAGACGCCGCTGTAACTGCGCGCGTAGCCGTAGGTGGGCAGTACGTGGTTGCTACCGCTGCAGTAATCGCCCACCGACTCCGGCGTCCATTCGCCGAGGAACACCGAGCCGGCGGATTCGACAGCATCGAGCAGCGCACGTGGGTTCTCGGTCTGGATGATGAGGTGCTCAGGGGCATAGCGATTACTGACCTCGACCGCTTCGTCGAGGTCGGCGACCAGGATCAGCCGGCTTTCACCCAACGCGCTCGCGGCCACCTCGGCACGCGGAAGCTCGCGACGTTGTCGCTCCACTTCGATTTCCACGGCGTCGAGCTGCGCCGCCGACGGACTCACCAGAAGCACCTGCGAATCGGGACCGTGCTCGGCCTGTGAGAGCAGATCCGCGGCGATGAAACGCGGATCGGCGTCGGCATCGGCGATGACCAATACCTCGGACGGACCGGCGGGCATGTCGATCGCGGCGCCTGCCGGATCGCCGGCAACCTGCAGCTTGGCTTCGGTGACCCAGGCATTGCCCGGCCCGAACAGCTTGTCGCAGCGGGGCACGGAAGCGGTGCCGTAAGCCATCGCGGCAATCGCCTGCGCGCCGCCGAGTTTGAAGACGCGAGTCACACCGGTCGCCCTGGCAGCGAACAGCACCGCATCGTCGCAACGGCCATTCGCCTGCACGGGCGTGCAGAGCACCACCTCGCGGCAGCCGGCGATCGCTGCGGGCACCCCGAGCATGATCGCGGTCGAGGGCAAGGGTGCCCCACCGGCTGGCACGTAGAGCCCGACGCGACGGATCGGACGCAGGACGCGTTCCACGGTAACCCCGGGCGCGGTTTCCACGCTCACCGGCGTTGGTGCGGCAGCACGATGGAAATATTCGATGCGTGCCGCGGCTTCGAGCACGGCCGCTTTCAGTTCGACCGGTAACCGCGCTTCCGCCGCCGCGAATTCCGCCTCGGTCACGGCGAGCGCGGTGAGCTTTGCGCCATCGTAGCGTGCCGTGAGTTCGACGAGCGCTGCATCGCCGCGCGCGCGCACATCCGCGATGATCGCCTCGGTGCCGTCACGCAAAGCGGCCGCGCGTGACTGCATCGGACGGGCGAGCGCCGCCTCGCGACCTGCCGCGTCGAGACCGTTCCATTCGATTCGTTTCATGCCAGCATCTTCTCCACCGGCAACACCAGCATGTCGCGGGCACCGGCGCGTTTCATGTCCTCGAGCTGTCGCCAGCTCACCGAGCCGGCACACAGGGCCTGCAACACCACCTGATCGGGTGCGCCATCGACAGGTGTCAGCGTAGGGATGGGCAGCCCGGGCAAGAGGCGGGTGATCGCGGCCAGTGCATCGCGCGGTGCCTGCATCAGGATCAGGCGCGAGTCGCGCACCTGGATGACACCGTCCAATCGGCGCAGGAGCAGTTCGGCGATCTCGCCGCGCTCGTCCAGCGGCAGTTCGCGACGTCCGGCCAGCACCGCTTCGCTCTCCACCACCACGACGGCCTCGCGCAACTGGTTGGCTACCAGGGTCGCGCCGCTGGACACCAGGTCGCAGATGGCGTCGGCCGTGCCGAGTCGCGGCGCGATTTCCACCGAGCCGGCGAGCATCACCACCTTCGCGTCGACCCCGTGGCTGCGCAGCCATTCGCCGAGCAAGCCCGGGTACGACGTTGCAATGCGCTGCCCCTGAAGCTGGGCCGGGCCATCGTAGGCATCTTCCTGGGGCACGGCGATGGACAGTCGGCAGTGACCAAAACCGAGCGGCCGCAGCTCGTCCATGCCGGCGCCCGTGTCCGGATTGGTGAGTTGGAACTCGCGCAGCACGTTACGACCGACGATACCGAGGTCACAGACCCCTTCGGCGATCAGCCCCGGGATGTCGTCGTCGCGGACCAGCAGGAGGTCCACCGGTTCGCCTTCGCCGAAGCAGAACAGCTTGTCACGGCTCTGGCGGAATTTCAGGCCGCAACGCGCGAGCAACTCCTGGGCAGGATCGGTCAGCCGCCCGGATTTCTGCATGGCAATGCGCAGCCGATCGCGCGGCTTCATACGACACCTGCGAGGTTGCGACGCGCGGCGGCGGCCATGTACCCGCCACTGCCCTGGTTGAGATAGCGCGCGACACGGCCGATCGTGGTGATGCTGACCGACGTGCGCTCGTGGATCTCGCGGTAGGACCGCCCTTCCAGCAGGAAAGGCACCACTCGCCAGCGGTCCACCATCACCTCGATTTCGGCAGGGGTACAGAGGTCATGAAGGAAGGCACGCATCTCGTCCACGCTCGAGAGCCCAAGCAGGGCCTCGCAGAGACTGGTCTCGGCCGAGTTGGCCGGCATTTCGGGGTCGATCGAGCGACGCTTCATAGTGTACTAACGCGTTAATACGATAACCCATCGTATCGCGACAACTTCGGCGTGGCAAGCACCGACACGCAATTGCGCTTTTCTTCCATATACCCGACACGGGGCGGTCGACAAGATGGCGGCATTTCCACCCTCGCGAGCCCCTGCCATGTCGAGCACCGTGATCATTGCCGACGATCATCCGGTCGTCGTCGCGGGCGTCGAGACCATCCTGAAGTCACACCGCTACCAGGTGGTCGCGCGTGCCCACGATACCGATGCCCTCTTCGATGCCCTCACCGACCACCCCTGCGATGTCGTCGTTACCGACTTTTCCATGCCCGAGGGCAGCCAGCCCGACGGCATGCCGATGATCCGTCGGATCCGCGCCCTCCGGCCGGCCACCGGCATCGTCGTGCTGACCATGCTGTCCAATCCGGCCATCCTGCGCACCCTCCTGGACATGGGCGTGGCCGCCATCTTCGACAAGCGGACCAGCCTTCGCGATATCCCGGTGGCCGTGCACGCGGCCGAGGTCGGGCGCTCGTACCTGAGCCCGGCCATACGCCGGCTTTTCCACGAAGCGGACTGCGCCGACAACGCCGACGAGCTCGTCACCCGCCTGTCGCCACGCGAGGTCGAGGTATTACGGGCCTATGCGCAGGGCTACGGGCTGGTGGACATCGCCGCCTCGATGGGCCGCAGCCTGAAAACCATCAGCCGGCAGAAACGCTCGGCCATGGCCAAGCTGGGCCTCATCAACGATGCCCAGCTCTACCAGTATCTGGCCGGTATTCGCGCCGGCACGCTCGACGACTGGTCGCCGGCGATCGAGGCGGCGGCCAGTCTGCGCTTCTTCGCGCTCTAGCGCCTGCTCAGGCGACCAGTCGACCGGAGGCGACCAGCTCGCACACGAGGCGGACGTCGCCGTCCATCGCGCGGTCGCGTTGCATGAAGGCGATGTGCTCGCGCAGGGTCGCCAGGGCGGCACGGACGGCAACGCCGCCATGGAAATCTTCGGCGCGCGCGAGAGCATCCATGAGCGCCCGAACTTCCGTCTCGAAGCGGGCGTAATGCGGCGAATCGCTGCGCGGCGCGCCGTTGATCTTGGCCGCCAGGGCTTCCCAGTCGCCACGGTGAGCCAGGGTCCGCGCAGCGTTGAGCATGTCCTGACGGTACTCCAGCGCCTGGGCGGCGGTGTACAGCTCCATCGCCAGCACGTGACCGAGGTCCTCGGTCATCTCGAGCACGTGACGCGCCTCGTTGGCACCCATGGACACGTGGTCCTCGGCGTTGGCGCTGGTCGGCACGGAGTAAACGGACGCCGGGTGCGCGCGTGTCGCGAGGTCGTTGACGAGCGCCGCCGCCGTGTATTGCACGATCATGAAGCCCGAATCGGTCGCGTCCTCGTTGCCGATAAGGAAAGCCGGGAGGCCGTCGTTATTGGCCGGGTCGACCAGCTTTGCCGTGCGGCGCTCGGAGATCGAGGCAAGCACGGGAATGGCCGCCTTCACGTAGCTCATCGCCAGGGCCAGCGGCATGCCGTGGAAATGGCCGGCCGAGATCACCTGGTCTTCGATCACCTGGGCGTTCTCGGCGTCCGGGAAGACCAGCGGATTGTCGGTCACCGCATTCAGTTCGATATCGAACACGCGGCAGGCCTGCTCCCATGCATCGCGAACCGCGCCGTGCACCTGCGGCGCACAACGCAGGCAATAAGCATCCTGCGGCTGGTGCTTCTTGCCGCCCTTGAACGGGAGGAAGCGCGAATAGAACGCTTCCTTGCCGTGGCGCTGCGTCGCCGGAACCCAGTCCCAGCTGATGTCGAAGCGATAGGCCTGGTCAGACGGCTCGGACCAGGAATCGGCCAGCCACGGCTTGAACCGCGGGACCATGTGGTAAGCGATATCCGCCAGCGTCGACCCTTCGAGGAGGTGGCTGATCTGCTTCGCCGTCTCGACCTGACCCGGATGCGGACGCAGGGCATGAACCTGTTCGGCGTAAGCGCCCTTGCGGCCAGCGAAGGCGTCGAGCGTCATCGCTGCGGCGAGATCCGCCGTGCGGATCAGCATGTCCATCGTGTCCAGCGCGAGCACACCCGTGGCGAGCATCTGGGTGGTGCCATTGTTCAGGGCCAGGCCTTCCTTGAAGGACAGGCGCACGGGCTGGAGCCCGGCCTTGGCCAGCGCTTCGGCGCCCGGCATGCGAACGCCTTCGTAGAACGCTTCGCCACCACCGAGCAGGACGATCGCCAGATGCGACAGCGGCGCAAGGTCGCCACTGGCGCCGACCGAACCCTTCTCCGGAATGACCGGGACGACGTTGCGGTTGAGCAACTCGGCCAGCGCACGCAGGGTTTCGACGCGGATACCCGAATGCCCCTTCATCAGCGTGTTCACGCGGATGGCGAGCATGGCGCGCACGACGTCCTCACCGAACGGCTTACCCACGCATACCGCGTGGGTGATGATCAGGTTGTGCTGCAGTTCTTCCAGCAAAGTGCCTTCACGCGGCTCCGGGTTGCCACCCGGCAGTTCGTCGCGCACGCGGTGCGCGCCAAGCAGTTTGTCGGCATTGCTGCCGAAACCCGTGGTGACGCCGTAGATCGGCTCACCGCCACCGACCTTCTCGGCGAGGAAGTCCGCGGCGCGCTTGACCTTGACGAGCTGCGCCTCGTCCAGGCGGATACTGGCGCCCTGGCGCGCGATAGCGGCGACCTGGCCGCGTGTGAGGCTACGCCCGTCGAGAAGGATGCTGCTGGTCATGGGGACTTTGGCCGTGCAAAAGGGAGGTGGGGTGGATGAGGCTCAGCGACCGATGTCGGCCTGAGCCAGTTCGACACGCAGGGTCTTGACCAGTTCCGTCCGCGCGACTTCGAACTGATCCTCACGACGAAGGTCCTTCACCGTGACCACACCCTTGGCGATCTCGTCCTCGCCCAGGACGATCACGAAGCGAATGCCCGCGCGGTCGGCGTACTTGAACTGCTTGCCCAGCTTGCTGCCTTCCAGGACGACCTCGGTGGCGATGCCGGCGTTGCGCAGCTCGGTGGCGAGGGTCAGATAGGCCGGCAACTGGGCGGCGTCCATCTGCGTGACCAGCACGTCGACGGTGCTCTGCGCCGTGGAGATCAGGCCGGCGTCACGCAGCTGCCAGTAAAGGCGCGTCAGGCCGATCGAGATACCGACGCCCGGCAGGTGCGACTTGGTGTACTGCCCGGCCAGGTTCTCGTAACGACCGCCCGAGCAGATCGAACCGATACCCAGGTGATCGTTCAGCGTCGTCTCGTAAACCGTGCCCGTGTAGTAGTCGAGGCCGCGGGCGATGGAAAGGTTCAGGGCGAAATGCGTTTCCGGGACGTCGAAGTCGCGGATCATCGCCAGCACTTCCTTCAGCTCGGCACGGCCCTGCTCGAAAGTCTCCGAACCGGAACCAAGGGCGTCGAGTTTGGCGAAGGCATCGCTCACGGAGGTCGAACGCACCTGGACGAAGGCGAGGATCTTGTCCGCCACCTCCGCCGACAGGCCGAAGGCGTCACCGGTGAGGGTCTCGCGCACGTAATCGGCGCCACGCTTGTCGAGCTTGTCGACTTCGCGCAAGACCAGCATCTGCTGCTCGGCATCGCTGACGCCGAGGTTTTCGAAATAGCCGCGCATCAGCTTGCGGTTATTGAGCTGGATGGTGAACGCGCCGATGTTGAGCTCGCGGAACACGCTGTAGATGACCGCCGGGATCTCCGCGTCGTAACGCACCGACAGCGAGTCTTTGCCGATCACGTCGATATCGCATTGGTAGA
Source organism: Luteibacter rhizovicinus DSM 16549 (assembly GCF_001887595.1). NCBI lineage: Bacteria > Pseudomonadati > Pseudomonadota > Gammaproteobacteria > Lysobacterales > Rhodanobacteraceae > Luteibacter > Luteibacter rhizovicinus. Next base: position 3,086,452 of record NZ_CP017480.1, on the reverse strand, counting down.
ACTCGCGGAAACGACCCCGCTGCGCCCGCTCGCCGCGGTAGACGCGCTGCATCTGGTAACGGCGGAACGGGAAGCTGAGATCGTGTTCGTGCTCGGCGACGTAACGCGCCAGCGGCACCGTCAGGTCGAAACGCAGGGCCAGCTCGGGCACGCCACCCTTCTCCGCCGCCGCGCCCAGGGCGCCTGTCGACTGGACGAAATACACCTGGCGCTCCGTCTCACCGCCGCTCTTGGTCAGCAGCACGTCGCTGTGCTCGATCACCGGCGTTTCGATCGGCAGGAAGCCGAACCGCTCGTAGTTGCGACGGATGGTGTCGAGCATGCGCTGGAAGGCGATCTGGTCGAGCGGAAGGAGCTCGAGGACACCAGGCATGGTGCGGGCCGGGGTGAGTGCCATGCAATTCCTCTTGGGACAGGCTAGTCGGAGCCGCCACGCGGCAGCCGCTTAGATTAACAGATGGCCGCCTGCCAGCCCTGCGCTAAAGCCGGCTGCCATCGATTTGTAAAAAAGATGCGACGACCTGTTGCGAATCGGCAAGGTCATGGCTAATATACGCGGCTCCCGTCGGGGTGTAGCTCAGCCTGGTAGAGCGCTACGTTCGGGACGTAGAAGTCGCAGGTTCGAATCCTGTCTCCCCGACCAATATTCGAAGAACAAGGCCCTGGAAACCGCAGCGATGCGAGCTTCCAGGGCCTTTTTCTTTGTCCGACCGAATGGCTCGCCACCCCTCATCCATGAGGTAAACGCTGCCTAACCTGCGTCGGAGCGAGCGAGCATGGGCTGCAACGTTCCGTACGTTGCCGAACGCCAGACCCATTCCAACGGCCCGAACCGAAAATAGCGCAGCCACAGGGAACTCAAGGTCAGATTGACGGCCCATACGGCGAAGACCACGTACATCAGCTGGTAGTACTGCAGCGTGCCGAACCATTTCCACGGGCCCCAGACGAAAACAAACTGGCAGAGCACGCTGGTCAACAGGTAGTTGGTCAAAGCCGTCTTGCCCACCGCCGCGAGGAGCCGCTGGATCCGCCTGAAAGCACCCCGTTTGATCAGGATCATGACGACAGCGGTCATCGCCACCATGCCTGTCAAACGCTGCAGATCGTAGGGCAAGGTCAGCCACTCGTCGTTGTTGAGAAAGAAGAAATGCCCGTGCGCGTAAGTGCGGTACACACCGACAATGACCAGCGGCACGGAGATGGCAAATCCTGTCACCGCCGTCCAAACGTAGGTCGCAAGCGACAACTCGGCAGTAAGGAATCCCAGCTGGAACAGCGCCATACCCAATAGCGCCGGGGCGAGGACATCGGGCATCAGATAGACGTGGAACGACAAACTCGTTCCGATGTAACGGTCAAGGCGTTCGTCGACGCCTTCCCAATAGCCTTGCTCGCGCTCCTTCTCGACGCTCTTCTTGATCTCTTCGCGCGGCTGAAGGCGATGGGCGTCGACGACTCCCTGCCATGCCTTCTGCACGGAGCGCTCCGAAGCACTGATCGGCTGATGCTGCTGTTCTTTCGTCGCGACAGCCGCAGCCTGGCGGGACAGGCTCATATTTTGCGCGATATGGAAGTAGGACTCGTACGAAAAGGTGCTCAACAACGAAGAGATGGCCACCAACGCCAGCAGTACCCTTGGGCTCGTTCTCCGCAACGGATACAGAAGAAGCAGCGCGACCAGGCCGTAGTCGAAAAGGATATCCCCGCCCCAGATGAGGCAACCGTGGATCAGGCCGAGTAACACGAGCACCATGTTCCTGCGCGTGTAGATGTCCGCCGCCATGTCGCCCGCCCCACGCTTCTCAGCTCGACGGGTCAGCAGGACGACGCCGGCACCGAACAGCATCGAGAACATGGCGCGCATCTTGCCTTCGAAGAACAACCACTTGATGTAGAACAACGCCAAATTCAGATGCGCATACGGACCGGCAAAGGCATCCAGCGACGTGCCGAAGGGAATGTCGTGCATCGCCTGCACATCGCCAAAGCTGTCGATGTTCATCACCAGGATGCCCAGCAAGGCGAATCCACGAAGCACATCGATGCTGGATAGGCGTTCGGCGCGGGTGGCCGGGGCAACCGTCGTCGGCGAAGGCGCGAGGCAGCCATGGGAAGTGGCTGCGGTGGAATTCATCATTGCTATGGAACTCGCTACGACACGTTCGGGGGAACGGCTCTGAGCGCATGAGTGCACCGGAGCGCAGCTGAGGTTGCTGCGTTCGCTAAAAGGTCATGAACCTACGATTTCGATCGTAGGATCGAAGGCGCGATCGGGCCGCCGAGGCCGCTGAACGCATGGCCTGCGATCGTCCTGAGCCTGTCCCAATGCCCCGGCAGGCCCGGTCGGGCACGCCCCGGGAATACCCCATCCCGCCGCCTGCAATGCAATGTTTCCGCCCACAAAAAAGCCCTGTAAAAACAGGGCTTTTTGCAAACTGGCGGAGAGTGAGGGATTCGAACCCTCGATAAGGCTTTTGACCCTATACTCCCTTAGCAGGGGAGCCCCTTCGGCCACTCGGGCAACTCTCCGTGAACGTTCGTCGTTGAGGAACGTGCCTTAACGAGCGAGCAAGGATACTTGTCCTTGCTTCAGCCGTAAAGAGCTTTACTGGTCCTGGTCGTCCCCGGTGTGGCCGGCAGGATCGTTCTCGTTCTTGATGCGCTGGTAAATCTCTTCGCGGTGGACCGCGACGTTTTTCGGTGCATTGATACCAATGCGAACCTGGTTACCTTTGACACCCAGAACAGTGACGGTCACCTCGTCGCCGATCATTAGGGTTTCACCGACCCGGCGGGTCAGAATCAGCATGATTGATACTCCATAAAATCAGGTATTGGCTTCCCCACCAACGACAACTCACCCCGAGTGCTTGCCGTCAATGGTTGACGTTTCGACCATCGAAGGCCGAGCTGCCTTCCCCGGCTCTAGTTGTGTGTGTCGCTGACCAGCTGTCCTGCCTTTGTTTCGATCCAGCGGATCGGTGCCGAAGAATGCTTTCGGCATTCGGATCATACTAGCCGAGCCAAACCAGCGGGCGCAACGCACGACGGGCCAAAACGGCCGGTTGGATGCCTTTACGGCACCCTCCCGTTCACGCTGGCCGGTTTCGTTCAGTGCAGCCGGGACTCGATCCAGGCCGGGATCCCCGCAAGGATCTGCGGAAGCTCCGGCGAGTCCACGCCGCCGCCCTGTGCCATGTCCGGCCGACCGCCGCCCTTGCCGTCGATTCGCGACGCCACTTCGGCCACCAGGTCGCCGGCCTTCACGCGACCCAGCGCCGCACCGCCAACGCCCGCGACCAACGAAACACGGCCATCGAGCGCACCTGCGAGGATGATCGCGCAATCGCCGAGCTGTTGCTTGAGGACGTCTACGCTATCGCGCAGCGACTTGGCGTCGAGACCTTCAAGACGCGCGGCCACGATTTTGATACCCGCGACATCGACTGCCGAGGTCGCAAGATCCGCCGACGCCGAGCTGGCCGCCTTCGCCTTGAAGGATTCGATCTCGCGTTCGAGTTTCTTCTGCTTGTCGAACAGCTGACGAAGCTTTTCGACCACATCGTCGCCGCTGGCGGCCAGCAAGCCGGACACCTCGCCAAGCACGCGCTCTTCATCGGCAACGCGCGCCAGTGCGCCGGCACCGGTCACCGCTTCGATACGACGTACGCCGGCGGCTACGCCGGACTCCGAAACGATCTTGAACAGACCGATATCGCCCGTGCGCGACACATGCGTGCCGCCGCAAAGCTCGGTGGAGAAGTCGCCCATCTTCAGCACACGGACTTCGGCGCCGTACTTCTCGCCGAACAGTGCCATCGCGCCGAACTCGATCGCCTCGTCGTAGCCCATGTTGTGGACTTCGGCCTGGGCATTGTGGCGAACCTCATCGTTGACCATGCGCTCGATCAACTTGAGCTCGTCCGCAGTCATCGGCTTGAAGTGGGAGAAGTCGAAGCGCAGGCGTTCCGGCGCGACCAGCGAGCCCTTCTGCGACACGTGGTCGCCGAGCACCGTGCGCAGCGCGGCGTGCAGGAGATGCGTGGCGGAGTGATTGAGCACGGTGGCCTGGCGCTGCGACGCGTCCACGGTCGCCCCGACCACATCGCCCTTATTGAGAGGCGCCGAACCCTGCCAGCTGCCGAAGTGCGCGAAGAACGCACCACCGACCTTCTGCGTGTCCTGCACCGCGAGGGCGCCGGACGGATGACGGATCATGCCGGTATCCCCGACCTGCCCGCCCGACTCGGCATAAAACGGCGTGCGATCGAGCAGGAGGAAAGCCTCTTCCCCATCGGCAAGCTGGTCGACGGCCTTACCGTCGCGCACGATGGCGACGACCTTCGCGTCGGCCAGTTCGAGCGAGTCGTAACCGGTAAAGATCGTAGGCGCCACGGCGCTGGCCACGTCGGCCGGCAACTGGGCCTTGCTCCCGAAATTGCTCGCGGCGCGAGCACGTGCGCGCTGCTCGCCCATGGACTGCTCGAAGCCGTCCATGTCGACGCTCATGCCGCGCTCACGCGCGATATCCGCCGTGAGGTCGACCGGGAATCCGTACGTGTCGTAGAGCTTGAACGCGTCGGCGCCCGGAATGACCTGGCCCGACTTCGCAGCGATGTCATCGAACAGGCGCATGCCGTGCTCGAGCGTCTCGCCGAATCGGTCTTCCTCGGTCTTCAGCGCCTGCTCGACGAAGGCCTGCTTCTTCGCGATCTCCGGATAGGCTTCGCCCATCTCGGCAACCAGCGGCGCGACCATCTTCCAGAAGAAGTCGCCGCGGACGCCGAGCATCCAGCCGTGGCGCAGCGCGCGACGGATGATGCGACGGAGCACGTAGCCACGCCCCTCGTTCGACGGCAGTACGCCATCGACGATGAGGAACGAACAGGCGCGGATGTGATCGGCGATGACGCGCAGCGACTTGTTCGAGATGTCCGCCGTGCCGGTGAGGCGAGAAGCCTCGGCGATCAGGTGGGCGAACAGGTCGATCTCGTAGTTGGAATGCACGTGCTGGAGCACGGCAGCCAGGCGCTCCAGCCCCATGCCGGTATCGACGCAGGGTGCGGGAAGCGGCGACAGTGTGCCGTCCGGCGCACGGTCGAACTGCATGAACACGAGATTCCAGATCTCGATATAGCGATCGCCGTCCTCATCGGGAGAACCCGGGGGACCACCCGCGACATCGGGGCCGTGATCGAAGAAGATTTCCGTGCACGGGCCGCAAGGGCCGGTGTCGGCCATCTGCCAGAAGTTATCGGAAGCGAATGGGGCGCCCTTGTTGTCGCCGATGCGGACGATACGGTCCGCCGGTACGCCGACTTCCTTGTTCCAGATGTCGAAGGCCTCGTCGTCCGTGTGATACACGGTGACCCAGAGCCGTTCGGCGGGCAGTTTGTAAACCCCGGTGAGCAGTTCCCACGCGTAGCGGATGGCATCGCGCTTGAAATAGTCGCCGAACGACCAGTTGCCCAGCATCTCGAAGAAGGTGTGGTGGCGGGCCGTATAGCCCACGGCGTCGAGGTCGTTGTGCTTGCCGCCCGCGCGCAGGCAGCGCTGGACGTCGGCCGCACGAACGTAACCCGGCTTTTCGCTGCCGAGGAAGACGTTCTTGAAGGGAACCATGCCCGAGTTGGTAAACAACAGGGTGGGATCGTTCGACGGCACCAGCGATGCCGACGGCACGATGGTGTGGTCCTTGGAACGGAAGAATTCGAGGAAGGTCGAACGGATTTCGGCGGTTTTCATGAGCTATCGTGGCTTGGGCGCTGCGAGACATGTCGCGGAGACGCTCCGTCCAGAATCAAGGCTCACTGCCTTCAATCGTCGTCGGTGTCTTCCGCATCGGCGTGGGTTAGAACACGTACTGTGGCGGCGGCGAAGCCTCGACGCAAGAGGAATTGCGCCCGCCGCACCCGTTCCGCGGGGTCGGCCGACGGCAAACCGTAACGACGACGCAGCTGGCTGGCGGCCAGATCCTGCCAATCCACGTCGGCGGACTCGATCAGCTCGCGGATCACGGCGTCCGTGATGCCCTGGCTACGCAGTTCGGCGCGAATACGAGCCGGCCCGTAGCCCTGCCCGATCCGGCTCCGCATGAGCGACGCGGCGAAGCGGTCGTCATCCTGGTAACCCTGATCTCCGAGCCGGGCAACGGCATCGGTGGCCTCCTCACGAGCAAAGCCGCCGCGATCAAGCTTCTGCTTGAGTTCGCGGCGGGAGTGCTCGCGCCGGGCGAGCAGCCCGAGCGCCTTGTCGTACGCGGTACGGGTGGGGCGATCGGCCTTGCCGCCGCCCTCCCCCGTGCCTTTATCAGACTTCCTCAAGCTCGTCGGCCTCGGTCGAGGCTTCGGCCTTCGGACCTGCCTTGACCAGCAGGCGGGCACGCAGCTCGGCGTCGACTTCGTTGGCGATGGCCGGGTTGTCGCGCAGGAACTGGCGAACGTTCTCCTTGCCCTGGCCGATGCGGTCACCCTTGTAGCTGTACCAGGCGCCCGCCTTGTCGATCAGGTTCTCGCGCACGCCCAGCTCGATGATCTCGCCTTCGCGCGAGGTACCTTCGCCGTAGAGGATCTCGAATTCGGCCTGGCGGAACGGCGGCGCCACCTTGTTCTTGACGACCTTGACGCGGGTCTCCGAGCCGATGACTTCGTCGCCCTTCTTGACCGCGCCAATACGGCGGATGTCGAGACGGACCGAGGCGTAGAACTTCAGAGCGTTACCACCGGTGGTGGTTTCCGGGCTGCCGAACATCACGCCGATCTTCATGCGGATCTGGTTGATGAAGATGACCAGGCAGTTGGTCTTCTTGATGTTGGCGGTGAGCTTGCGCAGCGCCTGGCTCATCAGACGGGCGTGCAGACCGACGTGGGAGTCGCCCATTTCGCCTTCGATTTCCGCCTTCGGGGTCAGCGCGGCGACGGAATCGACCACGACCATGTCCACGGCGCCCGAGCGCACCAGCATGTCGGCGATCTCGAGAGCCTGCTCACCCGTATCCGGCTGGCTGACCAGGAGGTCGGCCACGTTCACGCCGAGCTTTTCGGCGTAGCTGGGGTCGAGGGCATGCTCGGCATCGACGAAGGCCGCCGTGCCGCCGGCGCGCTGGCAGGAGGCGATCGCCTGCAGGGTCAGCGTGGTCTTACCCGAGGATTCCGGACCGTAGATTTCGACGACGCGACCACGCGGCAGACCGCCGATACCGAGGGCGATGTCCAGGCCGAGCGAACCGGTCGACACCGTGTCGATCGCATCGTCGGCGCGATCGCCAAGACGCATGACGGCACCCTTGCCGAACTGCTTTTCAATCTGGCCGAGGGCACTCGCCAGCGCCTTGCGCTTATTGTCGTCCATCGTCATATCCGGGTCTCGTGTGTAGGTAGGTATCTTGCCCGACCGTGGTCTCAGGGACTGCGATCCGCAATCGCCAAGTGTGCCACAGGGGACCCAGCTCAGCCCCTGAGCTCGGAGGTCATTCCAGCAAGTGCGCGGGCCACCGTCTGTCGGCGAACTGCCTCGCGATCGCCCGAAAAGTGGAAGAGCTCGGCACGGGCATACCCACCCCGACGCTTCCAGCCAATCCATACCGTTCCCACCGGCTTGTCCGGCGTGCCGCCGGAAGGGCCCGCAATACCGGTAACCGCCACGGCCACGCCTGCGCCGTACCGGGCCAGGGCGCCGGAAACCATCTCGAGGACGGTCTCCTCGCTCACCGCGCCCGTCCGCTCGAGCGTGCGCGGGTTCACTCCCAGCAGGGACTCCTTGGCGCTGTAGCTATAAGTAACGACACCCGCCTCGAACCACGCCGAGCTACCGGCCAGGTCGGTCAGGGTCTTGGCGATCCAGCCACCGGTACACGACTCGGCCGTCGCCACCATGACCCGGCGCTCCTGGGCAGCAGTAGCGACGTCCTGAGCCAGCGCCATGAGGTCGGCGTCGGAGGGGATGGCTGGCGAATCCATGGGCGGGTCCTGTGGGGAAAGGGAGAGGTTCTACTCCCGGGGCTTGGCGATGTCGATGCAGAGGCGAGGAGCGGCAGCGATGATTTGAGAAAACTTCTATGGCTGTTGGCGTTGTTGCGACGGCTTGGCGCCGTTACCATGACACCTCATTGGTGGCACTATTTTGCCTCTCTTTGGTTGGCGTTATACGACGCCACGCCCCACCCTCGCCCTGCCTACATCGAGTACGCGGCTGAGCCCGCGCATCTCGGAGACAGGGCCCGCATCTCGCGACGAGCCACAACCACTCATCCGTTGCGGTTCATTCAGTCACCATTTCATCGATCGAGCTCGTCGCACACCGCATGACATTCGATGGTGATTCCCAACACGTTGAAAACATCGACGTGTAGCGCGTCTGACACCAAAAAATGGCAACTTGCGAAACAGGGAGGCAGAGCACGAATTGGTTTCAATGGCAACTTTCACGAGCTTTACACATTTGCGGCAATTGAGTGCGCCACTGCACAGTTGTGCAGTGACGTGCGTCCCGTCGGCGCGCGTTTCACGCATGTTACATGCCAGAAATGTGTGACAAGAGCCGCAAAAACACGCACATGCACCACTAGTCAGAAATTTCTTGTTGCGTTATGTTTACGGCGCAGACAGGGATCTGCAAAAGGGGTGGGGATACACAGTCGGTAAGACGCAACTATAGGTAGGCGATATCGTCATCGCTCCTGATGCGCGCGACCATTCTTCGCTGGCACGTTATGCAAGGGCGCTCTGCGCTCGTACAGGATGTTGTATGGATGATTTGCATGTCGCTCGGGGCCGGTTGGCCCGCCGTTCCAGTCTGTTCCAGGGATTTTGCTCAAGCCACGCCTATCGCGTGGTGGCACGCCGACAGATCGCTTGCCGATTCGCTCCCCCGGCTCGCGCACTTTTCCAATCCGTAGCGCCGTAAACGCTTTCCGGCTTCGCTTTCGGCGATGAGCCGCGGTGTCTGTTGCCTGCGTTTTTCCCTTTGCTTTCGATGACTTACGAGCCAAGCGTGAATAGAACCCTGAATCCCCTCGCCCTCGGCCTTGTCTCCGCACTCGCCATGCTCCTTTCCGCCTGCGGTACGCCGGCTGCCAAGGACTTCGGCGGTAGCTGGAAGCCGGTCAACAAGTACGACGACAAAGTGGTCGAGATTCCGCTTGCCCTGCCGTACACGTATTACGCAGCGCCGATGGACAGCACCCTGAAGACGATGCTGACCCGCTGGACGAAGGACACGGGGCTGAAGCTCCAATACCGTCTTCGTTCGGATTTCAGCCTCACGCGCGCGGCCTCCGGCATCCACACCACGGAACTGCGTGACGCCACGGCGCAGCTGAGCAAGATCTACGGCGCGCAAGGCGTCGCCGTCACGGTCAACGGCTCGGATCTCGTCGTCGAAGAAGTGAGCGCCAGCGTTGCGCCGGCACCTGTAGCACCGCCCGCTTCAGCAGCGGTGGTTGCACCGAGCGCTCCGGTCACGGCTTCCGTACCCGAACCCACACCTGCCGCCGCTCCCGCCAACGACGGACACGTCGTCGCGAACGCGGACGCCAAGTAAGCGACGACAGGACAGCTATCCGATGCTCAAGAAAAAGAACTCACCGAAGATCGACCAGGCCGTCGCGCAAAGCGTGAGCTTCGAAGTCACCGTTGCCGACCTCGCAAAGCGCAGCGAAAAGCGTGCGTGGATCGTCGCGGGCTGCTCGGTTGCCGTCTCGCTGATGCTCGGCGGCACCATCTTCTACATGATGCCGATGAAGGAAAAGGTCCCGTACCTCATCCTCGCCGATGCGTATTCCGGAACGAGTTCACTGTCCCGCCTCTCCGACGATGTGGTGAATCGCCAGATCACGTCTAGCGAAGCGGTCAACCGCAGTAACGTCGCGCACTTCGTACTCGCGCGTGAAGCGTATGACCTCGCGTTGACCAACCTGCGCGATTGGCCGACGGTCCTGACGATGGCGGCGCCTGATGTGGCGCAGGCGTACATGAACCTGCACGCCGCGAACAACGAACAGAGCCCCTACAAAATCTACGGCAAGTCGCGCGCGATTCGGGTAAAGATCCTCAGCCTTTCCCTGATCGGTGGCGAGAACGGCCAGACGCCGAAGGGTGCGACAGTTCGCTTCCAGCGCAACGTGTTCGACAAGGTGAACGGGTCGACCTATCCGCTCGACGCCAAGATCGCCACGATCTCCTTCACGTACAAACCCAACCTGCGCATGGATGACCAGAACCGGATCGAGAATCCGCTGGGCTTCCAGGTGACGGGCTACCGTGTCGATAACGACTACGGCTCGCCGCCGCCTGCCGAGTCGACGGATCCGAATGCAGCGGCCAACGCCGCAGCGATGAATGCCGCCGCACCCGCCCAGGGTGGCGTCCCCGTCCAGGGTGGTGCGCCCGGCGCGCCCACCATGCAGGTACCGGGCGCTCCCGGTGTCGCACCTGCTCAGCAACCAGGGGTGCCCACCGGCTACGCGCCGCAGGCACCCGCCGCAGTGCCCGGCCAGGTACCGCAGGCCCAGGCCATTCCGCTCCAGCAGTCGGTCGGTATTCCACCCTCGCCCATTCCCTCAGAGGGGGGCTACGCCACGCAGCCACAGGCTGCAGCGCCGGCCGCTCCGTATCCGCAAGCCGCACCGCCCGCGGCCCGTCCCGTGACCCGCGCCGCCAATGGAGGGCGCCGTTAAATGAACCGTTCCAGCAAGCTGAGACTGGCCTGCAGTCTGGGACTCGCCCTATCGGGTGTCCTGACCGTGGCCTCCGCGGAAACCAATCCGACCACCACGCCCGCACCGTCCGCCACGGGAACGGCGATCGCCGTACAGCCCTACGAGTACCAGCCCGACCGGATCTACACGGTACGGACAGGCCTCGGCATCACCACACAGATCGAGCTCAGCCCCAACGAGAAGATCCTCGACTACAGCACGGGCTTCAGCAGCGGCTGGGATCTCACGCGTCGCGACAACGTCTTCTACGTCAAGCCGAAGAACGTCGACGTCGACACCAACATGATGATCCGCACGGCTACTCACTCCTACATCCTGGAGTTGAAGGTCGTCGCGACGGACTGGAAAACGCTCGACCAGGCCCGTCGCGCCGGCGTGCAGTACAAGGTCACCTTCACCTACCCCGCCGACACGAGCTTCATGAGCGAGTCGAAGAAGGTAGAGGAAACCCCCGAGCTCGATACGGACCTCGTGAAGGGCCGTGACTACAACTTCGATTACGACTTTTCCAAGTCGCGCAAAGTCGCTCCGTGGCTCGTGCCGATCAACGTCTATGACGACGGCCGCTTCACGTACATCAAGATGCCGGATCTCAAGCAGTTCCCGACAGGTAACTTCCCGACGATCTACATGCGCGAGAAAGAACACGGAGAAGACTCGGTAGTGAACACCACGGTCGAAGGCAACACGATCGTGGTCCATGGCACCTACAACTACCTGGTTATTCGTCACGACGACAATGTCGTGGGCCTGCGAAGGAACACAAAGAAGTGAGCCCGAACAATCCCTATCAGCCGGACGACGAGTCCAACGGCAGCAACCACGTTCCGCCGCCGGGTGACCGACATGGCGGCGAGCGTGATCCGCTGGCCAGCAATCCGTATTCGACCCAGCAACGTCAGGCGCCGCAGCCCGATCTGGACGGTGGCGCGCCGCACCTGACTACGAACGATATGCGCCGCATGAACCGCAGCGCGCTCGGCTTGCTTGCCGGTATCGTCGTGCTTCTCGTGGTCGTTGCTTTCTGGCTTTTCCATAGCTCCGGCTCGAATGACAAGCCGGCCAACAAGCCGCGCGAAGAGACCGTTTCGGTTCCTGACGCACCTACGAGCCCGTTCGCGCCCCAGCAGACGGCACCTGATCCACATGCCATTACACTCGCCCCACAATTGCCTCCCCCGACTCAGGAAGCGCCACCGATTCCGATGCAGCCGGTCGTCGCCGGCCCGCACGTGCCCTCATTGCTCGAGCGCAGGATTGCTGCGGCGAACGGCAATGGCGGCAGCGTACAGGGGATGGGCGACGGCGCTGCGCAATCCACATTCTCCCCGCCTTCCGGCGGTCGTGGCCCCGGCGGTACGGCATTGGGCGCTGGCTTCCCCGGGATGCCGGGCGCCGGTGGCGGCGCAAACGCCTTGACCAATTCCGCCTACTCGGCCAAGGATCTGCCTGACGTCTCGAGCGCTACTCCTCTGCAGCATCCAGACACGTTGATGCTCCGCGGCACGTTCATCCGCTGCGTACTCGAGACCCGGATCATCACGGATATCCCAGGGTTCACCTCCTGCGTGGTGACCGAGCCGGTTTACTCGTTCACCGGCAAGCGCCTGCTGCTGCCAAAGGGCTCGAAGGTCATGGGCAAGTACGAGATGGAACCGAACGGTCCGCGCGTCGCCGTCATCTGGGATCGCATCGTCACGCCGACCGGTATCGACGTGAACATGGCGAGCCCGGGTATCGACACCCTGGGCGGTGCAGGCCACCCGGGTCACTACAACGCGCATTGGGGTAGCCGCATCGGTGCCGCCATGCTGATCAGCCTGCTCAGCGATGCCTTCAAGTACGAGGCCGCCGAGCACGGCCCGCGCCAGACGGAAATCAGCAACGGCGTCGTGACGCAGAGCCCGTTCGAAAGCAACACAGCCGACACCGTACAGCAGCTCGCCAACCAGGCTGTCCAGCGTCAGGCGAACCGCCCGGCGACGGTCACGATCAACCAGGGCACCGTGTTGGCGATCTACGTTGCCAAGGACGTCGATTTCACCGGCGTCGTGGCGAGGTACTGAGGCGACTATGGACGACGGCGCGCTCGCATCGATCGGCAACGATTTCCTGGACTACCAGTACGAAGTACTGGGGGTGAAGGACTTCCTCGCCTCGTCGGATGTCACTGAAATCTGCATCAACCGTCCCGGCGAACTTTATCTCGAACGCCGGGGTGGCTGGCAGCGCGTGGAAGTGCCGTCACTGACCTTCGAGCGTGCGCGCCAGTTCTGTACCGCGGTCGTCAATGAAAGCAATACGGGTCAGCGCATCACGGATACCGATCCCGTGGTGTCGTTGACCTTCCCCACCGGACAGCGCGCTCAGTTCGTCATACCCCCGGCTTGCGAAGCCGGCCGCGTGTCGATCACGATTCGCCTCCCGTCGAAGGAGACACGCACCCTCGCGCAGTACAGCGAGGATGGTTTCTTCAACGAAATCCTCGAAGGCGCTAACACGATCAGCCAGGCCGACCAGGAACTGCTCGGACTGCGCGCCGAACGCCGCTACGCGGATTTCTTCCGCCACGCGGTGCTGAACAAGAAGAACATCGTCGTCTCCGGCGCAACCGGTAGCGGCAAGACCACCTTCATGAAGTCGCTCGTGCATCACATTCCCGATGACGAACGCCTGGTCACGATCGAGGATGCGCGCGAACTGTTCATCGATCAGCCCAATGTCGTGCACCTGATCTACTCCAAAGGCGGGCAAAGCGCCGCCAATGTCACCGCCAAGAGCTGCATGGAAGCCTGCCTGCGCATGAAGCCGGACAGGATCATCCTGGCCGAGCTACGTGGCGATGAGTCGTTTTACTTCATCCGAAATTGCGCATCGGGCCACCCCGGGTCGATCACAAGCTGCCATGCAGGCAGCGTCGAACAGACCTGGGATCAGCTGGCCTTGATGGTGAAGGCGTCCACGGAAGGTGCGGGCCTGGAATTCGCGACCATCAAACGACTACTGATGCTGACGATCGACATCGTCGTTCACATCAAGGCACACGGGGGCCGGCGCTATATCACCGGCATCGATTTCAACCCCGCTCGCGCTTTAGGCGCAGACGGGGGGTAACGCTTAAACACATCGGTCATCAAACAGGAGCTTCAAGGGTGGTACCAGGAATGGAAATGATGGGTTGTCAGAACCTTGCCGTACCGGCCGAGGTGATGCAGCACGTCGTCAATGTGGAGTCGAGTCGCAACCCATACGCCATCGGCGTGGTGGGCGGTCAGCTCGTGCGCCAGCCGCAGAACCTTCCTGAAGCCGTCGCCACCGTTCGCATGCTCGAGAAGAATGGCTACAACTATTCCCTGGGCGTGGCGCAGGTGAACCGAGCCAATCTCGGCAAGTACGGACTCGACACGTTCGAGAAGGCGTTCGAGTACTGCCCCAACCTGAGTGCCGGCTCGCAGATTCTCGCCCAGTGCTACGCCAGCGCCGGCAAGGACTGGGGCAAGGCATTCAGCTGCTACTACTCCGGCAATTTCACCACCGGCTACCAGGACGGCTACGTGCAGCGCGTCTTCAACTCGATGGCTAAGAGCGGCATGATCGCCGGCGCCCAGGCGATTCCCCTGCAGGCGGCGAAGGTTCCCGTGCGGGTCGTGAGCGTCGGCAATGGCGTCACCGGCATCACCACGGACGGGCCCGCTTACCGCGTAGCGATGCGTCGGGTCGTCGATGCCGCCACCGCCTCGGTCGTCGGACCTGCCGTTGCGTCGGGCACAGGGACTGGCACGCAAGGCACTGGAACGCCGGTCACCGCCGCGCTGGCGCGATCGCAAATGCTTGCCCAAGTACAGAGCCTGCCCACGCAGACCCTGCCTGCCGGTGTCGTTCCGGTCACCAACCCGGCGTTGACGCCCATGCCGGAGGCGCCTCTCGGACCGATCCGGACGGACCCGGCCACGGCCGCGGCGATGTCCCAGGTCGGCGCTCGCCTTCCGCAGATCGACCTCACGGCGCAGCCCGGCCGGATTCGTACCGATCCCACAACGGCCGCCGTCATGTCGCAGATCGGCGTGTCGGCCAACGCCACGGGAAGTGCGCCTGCAGAAACCCAGCAGCCAGCTGGCGATCCCAACATTTTCGTCCCCCAAGTCCGAGGCCCACGCGATGCGGCGCCGACACAGGGGACCGCTACACCAGCTGTGCAGCCTGGCCCGCGCCAGGACCCCGCCGATCTACGCAATGGAGGCAGCGATGGCGCCTTCGTCTTTTGACCTCATGCCACCCCTACCCGTGACGGAGTCCCTGCCTCGTCACGTCGGCCCTCGGGCCACCGCAACCCGGGTCCGCCACGCGGCCCCGTCCTTCGCCCGGCGGCATTCCGCCGTCAATGTCTGAACTGTAAAGAGGAACCTCGTGATGGCCCTGCCCTCCCTGTCCAAGGCGTTTGCCACGTCCAAGAAGCCGCTGATGAACGCCATCGGCACGTTCGCCCTCGTGGCCGCCCTGATGATCCCGAGCCTCGCGCTCGCGCAGGTCGGCGAAACGGGCACGAAAGTGTGCGGTTTCTTCCAGGACATCAACTCGCTGCTCAACGCCGCCTCCATCGTCGTCGTGACGATTGCGGTGATCTTCTCCGGCTACGGTATCGCGTTCGCGCACAAGCGCATTGCCGACGTGGCTCCGGCCCTCATCGGTGGCGTGATGATCGGCGCCGCGGCGCAGGTCGCCAAGATGGTCGTCGGTGGTAACGGCAGCGGCAGCGGTGCCTCGGCCTGCACCCAGAGCAGCGGCGGCAGCAGCACCGCGTCGTTCATGATCGACGCGATCAACGTGGCGATGCACTTCATGCATTTCCATGCATAAGAACGCGCTATTTCGCGGCTGCACCCGCCCGCCCATGTTCATGGGCGTGCCCTACATCCCATTCTTCATGGGGACGGGCACGGGTCTGTTGTTGGCGATGTACTTCAACTTCTGGTTCCTGCTGCTCATTCCCGTCTCTGTCTTCGTGATGCGCCAGATGGCACGTCGCGACGAAATGATCTTCCGGCTGCTCGCGCTTCGCCTGAGGTTCAAGACACTGGTGCGGAACGTGCCCGAACACGACGGAATGTGGGTATTCACGCCGAACAACTATCGCGACGCGTCCAAGGAAAAGAAACGCAAGTAAGGACAGCCGCCCTGGCACACCGTGCCAGGGCCTTCCCGTTCACCCGGTACCGATGACCATGTTCACTCCAGACGCTCCGATTTCGACACACATCGCCCTGTCCTCCCACGTTTCGCCCTCGGTGGTGAAGACCCGGGGTGGCGACTTCCTGTTGACCTGGCGTCTCGGGGGGCTGCCGTTCGTCGGCCGCGAAGAGTGGGAGCTGGAACACCGTCACAACAGCTTCAATCGCATGCTGCAGACGCTGCGTGCGCCGGACTACACCAACGTGGCGTTCTGGGTGCACGACATCCGTCGACGCCGCGGCATCCGCAACAAGTCCAAATTCGGCGAGGCGTTCAACCAGACGTTGTCTGACGCCTACTATGAAGCGCTCTCCACGCAGAAGTTGATGCAGAACGAGCTTTACCTGACGATGATTTATCGCCCGATCGTTCAGGGCAAGGCGTTCGCTGAGAAGAGCGCCGATGTTAGCCGGCTCGAGGCCGAACAGGCCCAGGCGATCACCCAGGTGCTCGAACTCGCAGGCAACATCGAGGCTGTGCTCAAGGACTATGCGCCGACGCGCCTTGGCATGTACGAAGCTTCCAACGGCATCGTCTTCTCCGAAGTGCTCGAGCTGTTCGGGTTCATCCTCAACCGTATCGACGAGCCGGTGCCGGTCCTCAAGGCACCCGTCTACGATTACCTGCCCGTGAGTCGCCAGCGCTTCTCCGCGAAGACGGGCGACTTCGTGCTGACGACGCCCAACAGCGTCAACCATTTCGGTGCGATCCTCAACCTCAAGGAATACGTGGATGCCACCTACCCCGGCATCCTCAACGGCCTGAAGTTCCTCGATTTCGAATACGTCGTCACCCACTCATTTACGCCCATGGGCCGTCAGGACGCGCTGAAGGCGCTGGACCGCACCAAAGGCATGATGGTCTCGTCCGGTGACAAGGCCGTCAGCCAGATCATCGAGCTCGATCACGCCATGGATCAGCTGGCATCGGGCAACTTCGTGCTGGGTGAGTACCACTTCACCATCGCGATCTACGCACCGACCCAGGAAGCGCTGTCCCAGCAGATCGCCACCACGCGTGCCGAACTGTCGAACGCGGGCTTCGTCACGGTGAAGGAAGATCTCGCCGTCACCTCGGCCTTCTACGCGCAGTTCCCTGGCAACTGGAAGTACCGCACCCGACTGGCGAACGTCAGCTCGCTGAACTTCCTCGGCCTGTCGCCGCTGCACAACTTCGCCACGGGCAAGAAAGACCAGAACCCCTGGGGCGATTGCGTCACTACCCTGCAGACCACGAACGGCCAGCCCTACTACTTCAACTTCCACGCCACTCACCCCGCCGAGAACTCGCTGGGTGAGAAGGCAATCGCCAACACCATGGTCATCGGTAAATCCGGTACCGGTAAGACGGCACTGATCAACTTCCTGCTCAGCCAGGTGCAGAAGCTCGACCCGGCGCCGACCATCTTCTTCTTCGACAAGGATCGTGGCGCCGAGATCTTCGTGCGCGCATGCGGCGGCAACTATCTTGCGCTCGAGAACGGCAAGCCCACCGGGTTCAATCCCTTCCAGTGCGAGCGCAACGAAGAGAACGTGCAGTTCCTTGGCAACCTGATCAAGGTACTGGCCGGCAAGAGCGTCTACAGCTCGCGCGAGGAAGAAGACATCTTCCGCGCCGTGGAAAGCATGCTCGACACGCCGATGCACCTGCGCAACATGACCAACTTCCAGAAGAGCCTGCCGAACCTCGGAGACGACGGCATCTTCATCCGCATGCGCAAGTGGACTGCCGGCAACGCGCTGGGTTGGGTGTTCGACAATCCTCGCGACACCGTCGACCTCAGCAAGGCCAACATCATCGGCTTCGACTACACGGACATCATCGACAACCCCGAAGTCCGCGCCCCGGTCATCAACTACCTCCTGCACCGCCTGGAGGAGCTGATCGACGGTCGTCGCCTGATCTACGTGATGGACGAGTTCTGGAAGATCCTCGACGGCAAGGGTGGCTTGAAGGAGTTCGCGAAGAACAAGCAGAAGACCATCCGTAAGCAGAACGGCATGGGCATCTTCGCGACGCAGAGCCCGGAAGACGCACTGGCCAGCGACATCGCTTCCGCGTTGGTAGAACAGACCGCGACCATGATCCTGCTGCCCAACCCCAACGCCAGCCGCGAGGACTACGTGGATGGCCTGAAGCTGACCGACGCGGAATACAACGTGGTGGTCAGCCTCGACGAGCGCTCGCGGTGCTTCCTGGTCAAGCAGGGCCACGGTTCGGCCGTCTGCCAGCTCAACCTGCGCGGCATGGATGACGCCCTGGCGGTGATCTCCGCCTCGACAGACAACATCGAGATCATGCACGAGGTGCTGCAGGTGCGCGCCGAGGCGGAAGGCGTACCTGCAGACGCACTGCGCCCGGAGCAATGGCTGGAGTTGTTCTATGAAAGTCGCAAGGGCAGCGGAAAGGGCCCAACACGACCGTCACCAAGTTCGTCCAAGCGTGCTGCGTAATCACCCCTGCGAATACATTGAATACGGAACACACACCATGAATGCGATGACATCGCTGCGGAAGTCCCTGGCACGGCGCCTCCCTCAAATGCTGCTCACCGCTGCCCTCACTGCTGCCGCGGGCGGATATGCCGAGCAGGCCCGTGCACAGTGGCTCGTCGAGGACGTCACCGCGGTGACAAACGCGGCAAGCGAGTACGGATTGCAGGCAAGTCGGTGGGTACAGACGGCGCAACAGTACGCTGACACGATCGCGCATTACACGTCGGAAGTCGCCTACTGGCAAAGCGTCTATTCGAAGCTTTCCACGTTCAATCTCCAGCTTTTTGCTGTGACCAATCAGTTCAAGCCGATCGCCGCCGACTACGGTGTCGCGGACGAATGCCCTGGTGTCAGTGGCGGTTTGGCTGGCGACATTACGAGCGCGCTTTCGTCGTTCCTTCCGAACATGGGTGGCGACGTCATCAAACAGCAGCAGCAGCTGTGCCAGATGATCGTCATGACAAAGAATCGAAAGTACAACACCACTGTCGACTATCTTCTTTACATCTCGCTGCAAAGTCAGAATTTATTGAACATGCAGAATCAGCGCATCGCTGAAGTCGGATCCTCGCCCGGAAACCTTTCATCGAATAACGCTGAAGTCACCCGTTACGGCTCCAATCTCGCTACAGCGCGCGAGCACTGGGAGTCAGACATGAAGCAGTCCGACATGCAGATCGAAATGCTGATGAAAATGCAATCCACGCTTTCGCGCCGCGCGATGAACGGGCAGCCGAGCGCATTGGGAACGCTGGTCAATGTGGCTGCCCTGAAAGCAGCGTTCACGAAGTAACAATGAATCATGGAGTGGCTCCCGATGGGAGCCTCGCTTTGCGGCAAGGTCACCCTGCCCGGCACTGGAATTAGGCACACATGCCAAATATTGCGGATTACGTTTACTACCGTCTCGTCTACGACTACCTCAACGACCAGATAGCCGAATTCGGCATGGACCTCATGAAGCGGATGATGACGTGGGCGAGCGCCATCGCGCTGACCCTGGTCACGCTGTGGATCATCGTTCAGGGCTTTCGTATTGCCACCGGCCGTTCTCGCGAATCGCTGATGGAAGTGGTCATCAACATGGGCCGCATTGTGGTCGTGGTGGCAGCGGCTACCACGATGGCACTCGCCGGGCGCGACCTGCATACGTTCCTGACCACCGACCTCGATATGGAGATCCACGAGCTGTTCACCGGTAACGCCAATCAGACGACAGCGGACTCCATTGACCAGAACCTCGCCTATACGCAGCTGGCACTCAGTACGATCAACTCCGTTCAAGTGGTGCCCGGCGATGCTGAAATGCAGGTCGCCAAGGACCGCTCAACCTGGATAGCCACCTTCGGCACCGCCAGTCCGCCGATGACTGCAGGCGCCATGCTTCTGCTCTATCAGTTCGCTATTGCTCTGTTCATCGGCCTTGGACCACTCTTCATCCTGTGCCTGATATTCGAACAGACAAAGGATCTCTTCAAGCGATGGCTCATGTATGGCGTTGGCACGATTTTCTCGATGGCTCTACTCAGCGTGGTTGCGAGCATGGTGCTCGGCCTCACCATACGAGTGAGTGCCGCTCTCTGGGGCGCGAAAATCATCAATTCGATCATGGGCAATAGCACCGAAGGCCTCACCAGCGTCGCCATGCAGCAAGGCGGTATCGGCCTGCTGCTTTCGATCCTCGTCGTCTCGGTGCCGCCAATGGCCGCGATGTTCTTCCAGGGCACGCTGGGTAATGCGCTCACCTATTCCGTGTTCCAGGGTGCTGGTAGCAGGCCTGGGCCGCAGGGGCAGCCGGCCGGGTCTTGGAGTGAGCGGTCTCTGCCGCCTCCCGACCAGCAACATAGCAGGCAACAGCCCACGCATGACGCGCTCGGCGGATTTGCAAACCGTGTATCTATCCCGCAGGGTCCTGCACAACAAGAATCCGTCAAACAAGGTGCGCCCAGGTATACGCCATGAAAAGAAGCGTGATATCGATACTCGTCCTAATTCTTCTGACCTGCGGGAGCGTCGGTCATGCCGAGGGTGGTTGCCCGCCCGGGCAGTACCCACAACAAGGACAGGGCTGGCAGACCTGCGTACCAATTCCAACATCAGACGGTGCGGCCAGCGGATCCCAGCCGGTACACGTTCCATCGAAATGGCTCGAACAGTGGCAAGCAATTGCGACTGATACCACGAAAGGAATCATGGGAACTTCGACCGATAAAGTGAGTTGGTCCGCTGCCGAAGCCGCTGCTATCGCAGACTGTCAGTCCAAAGGAGGCGCCAGTTGCAAGGTAGAGATTTCGTACGCAAATGGCTGCGTCGCGATGGTTTTCGGTGACTCTTACAAGAACTCTAAAGGTGGCCCAAACGAGGCGGAGGCGGAGAAGCGAGCGATGGACCAATGCAACACAGAGGACAAGAACTGCCATGTTTATTATTCCGCCTGCAGCCTGCCCATCGAAGTCCCGCGTTGATCCCTACGCAAGAGGCAACTAGTAACCTTGTGACTTTTTCGGGAGCCGAAACGGATAGGAATCCACTGCCTGAGCCATGACATATAACGAGGTTATCCTTATGCGGAAAGTGCTTGGGTACACGCAGTGAGGCAATACGCCGCCCTAGTCGCTTTCCTTTGTGTCTGCTGGGCAATCCCAGCACGGTCCGAAGGAGGCTGCCCGCCGGGGCGGTATCCACAGCAAGGACAAGGCTGGCAGACATGCGTCCCCATTCCGGCTCCCGGCAGCGGCGGCAGACTAGCGGAAGTGCCACATGTACCTTCCAAGTGGTTATCGCAATGGCAGGCAATTGCAACGGACACGTCGAAGGGCGCGCTGGGCACTGCGTTAGACAAGCTAACCGGGCCAGTCGCAGAATCTGCTGCGCTTTCGGACTGCAGAGTGAAGGGAGGATTGAACTGCCGAATTGAGATTTCTTACGCAAACGGCTGCGTCGCTATGGTAGTTGGCGATACGCGATTGAACGTGCGCGCTTCCCCATCAAAGGACGAAGCCAGAAATCTCGCAATGTCTCAGTGCCAGTCGAATGACACGGGCTGCCACGTCTACTACGAGGCATGCAGCCTGCCGATTGAAGTTCCAGAATGAAACAAAGAAGAATCAACGCCGATAGCAGAGACTGTCGACAAGTATGTGGCTAGTGACGAAGCGATTCTTACTGCTGCTTACCTTGGTAGCCATTGGGTTTCCAGGAGCTACGCAAGCAGAGGGTGGCTGCCCCCTTGGCCAATATCCCCAAAGCGGCCGGGGTTGGCAGGCCTGCGTCCCCGTTCCTGGTGCCAATAGCGACGGATCAGTAAGCAAAGCGATCACACACATACCATCCACGTGGTCTCCGATGTGGGGAGCGATCGCATCTGGTGGAAAGGACCAGATTGGAATTTCCGCTGAGAGACCTAGCGAGTCGTCGGCGATTGCCGCTGCAATGGACGAATGCAGTTCGCGCGGCGGTGCCAGTTGCAAACTCAGCCATGTATACGCAAACCAGTGTATGGCCGTAATCGGACGACCAGGTGCGGCTGCCGTTCCGTCGGACGCGAACAACGAAGAAGCGGCGATCGCCGCCGGAATGTCGAAATGCGACAACGACGGCATTTCGGGTTGTTGGGTGTTCTATTCTGGCTGCAGCATTCCCATCGAAGTTCCAAAGTAAACGATACCGAAACAAGGACGTAGTTCATGGCGCGAAACATCCTCAGACTGCTAACTTTGCTGCTCCTCGTACTCTCTACCCCAACGCACGCTGAGGGCGGCTGTCCCCCAGGACAATACCCTCAGCAAGGACAGGGTTGGCAGACATGTGTACCTGTACCTGACGGAAGCGCTGCCGGTCAAACATCGCAGCCGATTCACGTACCTTCAGGGTGGCGCTCGCAATGGCAAGCAATCGCTACGGACACTTCGAAGGGGATTTTGGGAACCTCGTCTGACCTTGACACTCCCGAAGGATCAGTCAGTGCTGCCTTGGCGGATTGCAAGAAGAAGGGTGGCGTCAACTGCCAGACAGAGATCGCCTACAGCAATGGCTGCATTGCCTTGGTGTTCGGCGACAAGCTGATGAACTCGAAGGGGGCTGACAATCTAGAACACGCTGAGAAGAGCGCTATGGACAAGTGCAAGGAGGAAGATACGAACTGTCATGTCTATTACTCGTCGTGCAGCCTGCCTATTGAGGTGCCGCTATGATTAACGCGTTGCTGATTCGAACGGATAGCCAGCTGAATAAGTAGTGCCTGCGCCTTCTGAAAATGAGACCAAGTCAGTTAAATATCCCGCCGCGCTAGCTCGTTGACGAGCAAAGGACCTATGGAACTGGAATGAAAAAGTGGATTTTCTTCGCTCTCGCGCTGTTCAGCAGTTCCGCGAGTGCCCAACTTCTCACCTATCGCGCAGGTGATCCCTTCGTCTTCTGCACCTACGGTCAGATCAATCCGCTGCGCTGCTGGATGCCGATCTCCGCCGCTGCCGGAACAGTCTGGACGGATCCCACGTGCGATCCGCCGAATGCTCCCTATGGGCGACCATGGACGCAGGACGACTACCTTTCCCTGGAAGAGTGGTACGCAATCTGTCCAGGTGTGGGTCAAGGCATATGGATGGGCCCGGGCACCGGCCAGGAAGCTCCAGCCCCACATTAAGCACCATGAGCGCGAATCGCCGGCAGCATGAGTAAGCGACCAATCCATGACTACACGTAGAAAGCCCTACTCGCTTCTTCTCGCCGGCCTCTGGATCGCTTCGGCCGGCGCGCAGACGTCCAACCCTTATGCAACGCCTCATCTTGCCCCAGCACCTGTGACGCCGACCAAAGGTAACGCGATGGACGAGCTGACAGCGTTCGCGACTCATGGCGCAAAGCTCCTCGAGTCTGTCAAAGGCGATTTGACCGGCGACGGTCAGGGCGGCGCGCTGCTTGTGCTGGATCCGCCACCGACAGTGAATGGGGAGCCGGGCCAGGAGCCATTCCGGCTTGTCGTTCTCCTGCTAAGAGATCCCACGGGTCAGTTCAAGCGTGTTTCGGAGAATGGTCGGCTCGTGCCTTGCTCTCGTTGCGGAGGAGCCGCTGGCGATCCTTATGCCTATTCCCGCGTTGGGAAAGGCCAGTTCACCGTCGTCGTCGGAGGCGGCAGCCGGGAGCGCTGGTCCGACGAATACTCTTTCACATATCAGGCTACCAAGCGGGACTGGTTTGTCTCGTCGGTAACGCGAAAGGTATTTGATACAGAAACGGAGAAAGAGAAACACATCGACCTGACTACCCAAGAGCTCGGAACGATCTCATTCACTGATTTCGATCCGTCTCACCTCCCCGAGGTGACCTTGCCTTAACGCACCGTTGAATCGATTCATTCGCCCACCGGGAATCGGGCGACGGCATGCAGGATGCAGCGCCTACCGCAAGTCAAACAGGAGCTGCAAATGGCGATTGATCGCGAAACTCAGGTGCTGACCGACGCGACCGCGGCGGGCATCACCAACCCGAGGGAGCTGGCCAACTTCATGGCCCAGGTCACTCATGAATCCAACGGGCTCAACCGGCTCGAGGAGAGCTTTCGCTATACGCGAAACATCTCCCAGATTCCGGTGCAATCCGCCTGGCGCGAAGGCCCGGAGGTTCTGGAGGCCGCGCGCAAGGAAGCCCTGATGGGCAAGCCCGAGCATTTGGCCGAGCTGATGTACGGCGGTCGAAACGGTAACGACGAGCCAGGCGACGGCTGGAAGTATCACGGCCGCGGTTATATCCAGCTCACCGGCAAGGACAACTACCGCGCCGCCGGCGAAGCGCTGGACCTCGATCTGCTCAAGCACCCCGAACTCGCCGCCGATCCTCAGAATGCCTCCCGCATCGCGGTCTGGTATTGGGAGAACCGCGTGCCCGAGAATGCCAGGGACGATGTTCGCGCGGCGACCAAGGCCGTCAACGGCAAGTACAACGGTCTGGAAGACCGTGAGCACCGGTTCGACGAATGGCAGCACCGCCTCACGCCCGACGTGATGCATCGGCTCGCCGAGGGCAACGTGGGGAATCCACGGCCTGCCCTGCCAGCGCACGGAACCAACAAGGCCTCGCCCCTCAAGGAGGGCGCCAGTGGCGAGGATGTCCGCCTGCTCCAGGGAAGTCTGGCCCGGCTGGGCTATACCAACGGGCAGGACGGTGAACTCCACACCGACGGCATGTTCGGCCCCGGTACGCGAGCCGCGTTAGAGGCGTTTCAGCGCGATCATCACCTTGCCGCAGACGGCGTCGCCGGGCCCCGCACCATGGAAGCCCTCGCCCAGGCAAAGCATCAGGACGCCGTTCAGCGCGCCGCGCAGTCCGGGCGGCCGGACAGCCCCATGCATCCGGCGCACGCGATGTACGAACAGGCGCGTAATGCCGTGCATGCACTGGATGCAAAATATGGCCGTACGCCAGACAAGCAGAGCGACCAGCTTGCGGGCGCGCTGACCGCTGAAGCGAAACGTCAGGGCCTGTCTAAGATCGATCACGTTTTGTTGAGCGATGACGGCAGTCGTGCTTACGCCGTGCAGGGTGACCTCAACTCACCTAACAAAAGAACGGCTGATGTCGACACAGCAAAGGCTGTCAATACGCCGATCGAACAGAGCGGCGCCGAGATTGCCAAGCTGACGCAACCGACGCCGGCCATACCGCCCTCACCCACGATCGAGGGACCGACCCATGGCCGTTGAACCCATGCACGCCACGTCTTCCTGCCTAAAGCCGCGCCGCCAGGCGCTCCATGACGGAGAAACCGCATGAGCCGCGACATCTTTAATGAAGCCAACGAACACTTCCTCAAGTCGGGCCGCCAGTACGAATACGGCCGGCCGGACATGTCGCTGCGCAACCACGGCGGCGATGGCCACACCGACAGTAGTCGCACCGAGCAGGACAACGATCACGACGGCCGCCTCGGCGTCGATTGCTCGTCCTTCGTCTGGCGCGGTATGCACGACGCCGGCTACGGCGTCCCCGCCACGCCGTTCGGTACGCACGACCTGTTCGAAGGCAACACCCCGACGCGTTACGCGCGCAACCATTTCGACGTGATCTCCGCAGGCGACGCGCACCAGAAGAACGGTTCGCTGCAGCCGGGCGACGTCCTGATGTTCCGCGACAAGCATGGCTCCGGCCAGCACGTCGCTATCTTCAAGGGCTACGACGCCGAGGGGCATATCCACTTCATCGGCTCGCAAGTCGGCTCCGGGCCGGCCGAAGTGAACGTCACGCCCGGTGGTTACTGGGACGGCAAGAATATGGAAATCGTCGGCGCGCTCCGTGCGAAGCCCGAGTTTCGTGTCCGTGAGCCGTTGCATGGCAACTCGCAAGGTGGCCCGACGGCTTCTACGCCCTCCGCGCCGCATGGCCCGGCGACGCACGCCACGCCACAGCCACCCGCACCTCCTGGCCACACCACGTCGGCACAGAGCGGGGTCGCCCATGAGGCCCCGCTACGCCACGGTGACAAGGGCGATCAGGTGCGCGATCTGCAGGCCACCCTGCAGCGTCTCGGCTACAAGGACGAACACGGCCATGCGCTCCAGCCTGACGGTGACTTCGGCGGGCATACCAAGGCAGCCGTTGAACGCTTCCAACGCGCCCATGGCCTGCATGCCGACGGTGTGGCGGGCCCGGAGACAAAGGAGGCCCTCCGCGCTGCGGCGCCACGACTCGACGCCGCGGGTCACCCCCACCAGGCTCTGTACCACCAGAGCCGCGACGCCGTGCACCGCCTCGACGCACAGCACCAACGCACGCCCGACCTGCAGAGCGACCAGATCGCCGGCGTGCTCACTACCAAGGCGATCGACCAGGGCATGACGCGAGTCGACCACGCCGTCCTCAACGACGACGCCAGCAAAATCTACGCCGTGCAAGGCGAGCTCAACTCACCTTTCAAGAAGGTCGCCGAAGCGTCGACGCAGGAAGCCGCCAACACCTCTCTGGAGGAGAGCGGCCGCCAGTCGTTGCAGGTAGCCGCGCAACAGACGCAGCAACAGGCTGTGGGCGCACCGACACAGGCGCCGCAACCCCTTGCCCCGAGCCAGAACGCCTGATGCCCGCCCCGACTTTGTCTTTGGAATCCAGGATGCCCCACGCCATGACTCCCCCATCGCGCCGTCCGGTCTTGCTGCCTTACATGTGTATCGCCCTGCTATTCGCCACGCCCTCGGTCTTCGCTGCGAAGAAGCCGGACGCAGGCGCCCTCCAGTCCCTGCTCCAGACGTCATCGCCGGGTTCGAAGGTCGTCTGTGCCAAGGACACGTATGGCAACGCCGCCTGCACCATCGACGGCGATGCCGTGGACGTCAACGACGACTGCACCTCGAATATGGCCTTCGGCGGCGTTGCCGGCCCCAAAGGTGTCAAGCTCGAAGACGGCTACAAGCCCGGCTCGTCAAAGCCCATCGCCCACGTGGGCCAGCATCAGCTGCTCTGCATCCAGGCGACGCAGCGAAAGGAAGGCACGTTGGTCCGCGCGCTGGTCAAGGTCGTACCGACGAAAACCGTTAAGGCATGCAAGGGAAACGACAGCTGCAAGGGCGCCGATACGCCCATCGATTGGAAGCGGCCACCCAGCGGGACAGCCTGCACACTGAAGCCTGATGGCCACTACGCTGGCGACTGTGCGACCGGGTGGATCGACGGCAAGGACATCGAGGAATATTCGATGGGCCTGAATCCTGAAGACACAGGAGCGTAAGGCCTCGGCCGAGCCATGAAACATACGCAGCGCCATTTCACTTTTAGAGCCACCAGGAGCACATGCCACCCATGATCTCCCTTCGTACCACCGCCGCCATCGCGGCACTCTCTCTTCCCTTCACTGCCTACGGCGCGACCATGACCCAACCTGACATCAAGCAGAATCCGAACCCGAAGATGCGGTACGAGATCACCGCGACGATTGACGGGGCACCGGGCCCATTCGACCGCATCCACGGCATCGTCGATTATCGCGTCACCAACGAGCTATGCGTTCCGCCGACACCCGTCATGGGCGCTCGCATCGTTCCCGAAAAGCGCGCCGAGCTCGAGTTTCATCATGACCACGGCAACGTGTATCGCGCCACGGTTTATCTCGACCTGCTTCAGGACGAAGATTATTTCGGCAAGGGCACCTGCCACTGGGCTCTCATGGCGGCGGGTATCGAGCTCGACCACGCCACCGTGACGTTCAGCGCGTCGCTCTTCCATGACGACCTGCTCGCTGGGAACGCAGTACCGCGTTACTTCGCCGAGGCCTCCTACGCCAAGGCGCAGGCGAATCGCGTCGACACCGGTATCGCCGATCGTACGCAGTTCCACGGCGCCGGCAGCTTGTTCTCGATCACCATGAAGGCCGAGGAGCGCAAGCCATGACGCTCCAGTCGACCGACTATGCCCTGCTTTCGCAAGACGCCTACAACGACCCCAAGTTCGACAAGCAAACCATTCTGGGCGGCGTCGCCTACAAAGCTCTCGACAGCATGAACGACCCGGTCACAGGCTTCCAGGCTACTGCGTATGAACGCGTGGACACCGGTGAGGTGATCATCGCCTATCGTGGAACTGAATTCGGCCGCGAGCCGATTCAGGATGGTGGCGTGGATGCCGGCATGGTGCTGACCGGTATCAACGCCCAGACTCACGATTCGGAAGTCTTCACCGAGCGTGTCCTGGCGGCGGCGAAGGAAAAGGCCGAGACGTACGGAACCCCTTTGAACGTGACCGTCACCGGTCATTCGCTGGGCGGAACGCTCGCGGAGATCAACGCATCCCGCTACGGGCTGCACGGCGAAACCTTCAATGCTTATGGAGCCGCAGGGCTCAACCAGGGCATTCCAGCGGGAGGCAATCAGGTCATCGACCACGTTCGCGCTGGCGATGTGGTCAGCGCCGCCAGCCCGCACTTCGGTGAGGTACGCGTCTACGCGACCGAAAAGGACATCGAAACGCTTAGCCACGCTGGCTACCGCGACGACAGCACCTTGCTCAGCCCACGCAATCCAATAAAGGCCATCGATTTCGATGCTCACGCCATCGACAACTTCACGCCGGTCAACCCGCGCCTCGGTCACTCGATCATCGACGCGGAAGACCAGGCCCGCTACCGCGCCCACGAAGGCATGATCGACCGCTACCGCAACGACGTCGGCGACATCCGCTTGGGCCTGTCCGCCGCATGGGAGATTCCCAAGGCCGTCGGGGAGCTGAAGGACGCCGTCGAACACAAGGCTGCCCAAGCGATAGGCGCAGGCGCTCTCGCCATCGAGCATGGCGTCGAATACGCCGCCCACGAGGTCAAGGAGGGCTTCGATCATCTCAAAGCGGGCGTCCAACATGCGGGCCACGAGATCGCCGAAGGGGTCCACGCCGTCGAAGCGAAAGCCCATAACGTCTGGAATACCGTCACGCATCCCGGCACGTGGTTCGAACACGACAAACCCGGCGTGTCGCTCGATCACACCGCACACCCCGACCATCCCATGTTCAAGCAGGCGCGCGAGGCGGTCCATGAGCTCGACCGCGCCCACGGCCGCGCCCCGGACGGTGTAAGCGAAAACGTTGCCGGCAGCCTGGTCGTCAAGGCGCGCCAGGACGGCCTCGAGCGGATCGACAAGGCCGTGCTCAGCGAAGATGCGTCACGCATCTATGCGGTACAGGGGGCCCCTGAGTCGCCGTTGAAGCGTGTCGCCGAGATGCCCACGGAACAGGCCGCCAGCACCTCGGTTGCCGAAAGCAGTGTCCAATGGCAGCAGGCGGCGCAACAGGCACAGCAGCAGGCCCAGTTGGCCAGCCAGCAAACGCCAACCCATCAGGAGAGGACACAGCCGTCGCCCGGCCTGTGATCCCATAGCGAAGGAAAAGGTACATAGCGCATGAGTAAGACAAGGGGATATTGGGCGATCGGCCTTTTCGTGGTCGCCCTGGTGGCGGGTGAAATGCTTTCAGGCTATCTCACCCTGTTGTTCCTCCGCCTCGGGCAAATCCCGCTGCGGGTGGCAACCTACTATGAGTACGTGCGAGCACTGAGCCTGCCGGAGGTCCGTCCGTACGCGTGGAAGATCGAGACCGCCGGCGCGCTGGGTTTCGGCCTTCCGCTGATCCTGTGGTTCGTGGTGCTGTACTTCCTGACGAAGAAGAAAAAGCAGTCCATGCATGGCGATGCCCGCTTCGCCACGGCGTCGGATCTGCGCAAGCAGAAGATGCTGTCTCCGGCCGACAACGGCATCCTCGTCGGCAAGTACAAGGGCGACCTGGTCCGTCTTCCGGGGCAGCAGTTCGTCATCCTCGCCGCGCCTACCCGCTCGGGTAAAGGTGTCGGCGTCGTGATTCCGAACCTGCTCGACTACCAGGAATCCATCGTCGTTCTGGACATCAAGCAGGAGAACTTCGACCTCACCAGCGGCTGGCGTAAGTCGCAAGGGCAGGAAATCTACCTCTTCAACCCGTTTGCCGAGGACCGCCGCACGCATCGCTGGAATCCACTGAGCTACGTCTCGAAAGATCCCGCCTTCCGCGTCTCCGACCTCATGAGCATCTCCTCGATGCTCTATCCCGACGGTTCGGAAGACCAGAAGTTCTGGGTCAGCCAGGCTCGCAATGCCTTCATGGCCTTCTCGCTCTATCTCTGCGAAAAGTGGGAAGACGACGAGCGGAAGAACCGGCCCATGGCCGTCCGCAGCAAGCCGACGCTGGGCATGATTTACCGCCTCTCGTCCGGCGACGGCACCGATCTGCGCGAGCTCTACACCGCGCTGTCGAAGGACCCTTGCCTCAGCTCAAACGCGCAATCCGCCTTCGCCAACATGCTCTCCCAGGCCAATGAAACCTTCGCCTCGATCCTCGGCACCTTCAAGGAGCCGTTGAACGCGTGGATCAACCCGGTGCTGGACGCCGCAACCAGTGAGGACGATTTCCTCCTGACCGACGTCCGCAAGAAACGCATGACGATCTACATCGGCATCCAGCCGAACAAGCTGGCCGAAAGCCGCCTGATCGTGAACCTGTTCTTCAGCCAGCTGATCAACCTCAACACCAAGGAACTGCCGCAGAACAACAAGGAGCTGAAGCACCAGTGCCTGTTGTTGATGGACGAGTTCACGTCGATCGGCAAGGTGGAGATCATCGCCTCGGCGGTCTCGTACATGGCCGGCTACAACATCCGCCTGCTCCCGATCATCCAGAGCATGGCCCAGCTGGACGCCACCTACGGCAAGGACGTCTCGCGCACGGTCATCACCAACCATGCGTTGCAGATCGTCTTCGCACCGCGCGAGCAGCAGGACGCCAACGACTACTCCGACATGCTGGGCTACACGACGGTGCGCCGCGAGAACATCACCAAGAACAAGAACGGCGATGTTTCGAAGAGCCATTCGGAAGAGAAGCGCGCGCTGATGTTGCCGCAGGAATTGAAGGCAATGGGCACGGACAAGGAAGTGTTTCTCTACGAGGGCATTCCGCATCCGGTGATGTGCGAGAAGATCCGGTATTACGAGGATAAGTACTTCACGTCTCGGCTACTGAAGAAAGCCGACGTGGCGCCGCTTTCGATCTGAAGGATTCCAGAGGCTTGCAAGATGATCGGCGCTACCAAAGTGCCGATCCACCTCTACAAACATGCTCAGGAGAGTTAATTTGCTACGGATCGTCTCAACAACCATGCTTCTTCTAACGGCTTCTGGTTGCGCGTCGATCAAAGAGCCCGACATCAAGCTCAACCCGAATCCTCACATAAGTTACGAGATCGTCGCCAAAGTCCTCGGCGCACCCGGCGATCTGGAAACAAGAAGTGGTCATGTCGAATATCAGGTCATGAATCCGGCTTGTGTCCCGATGACACCTTTCAGCGGCGCCACGCTCGAACCGCGCAAGTCACTTCCTGTTGCTTTCCAACGAACCAGTGACGGCGACTATGCCGCTATCGTTTACCTCGATCAGATGCAGGACGAAGATTACTTCGGCCTTGGCGAATGCAATTGGTCCATTGTCGCTGTGTCCGCTGATTTCCCTCACGGCAAGATGGACTTCAGCCCTGCTCTCTATCAGAAGCACATCCTCAGCGGCGCCAATGTCCCGTGGTACTTCTCGTTTAAGTCGTACGAGAATTCAGACGACGAACGTACCGATGGTGGTGATTTAAGCAAGTCGGCTTATAACGACCCTGGCCGTACATTCGCCATCACATTGACGGCCACGAAAAAGCCGTAATGATTTTCCGCAACCTAGCGGAAGGTCGTGAAGGCCAACAAAAGTGGAGGTCGTTGAGTTCACTGTGCCGCTCGACAGGAAAAAAAGGCGCGCTACGAACCGCCTGCTAAATCTTGATCACTGTGACGGGCTTCCCATCAAGAGGCTCTTGCGATTTGTCTCACTCAAAACAAATAAACAAGTACTGAATAAACTCGGACGAGAAAATAGTTTCCCGACAAAAGCGTCCTAGAGTTCTGACTCAAAAGGTTTTTCTCGCATGCTTTCCCGACAGCTCAAGCAGCAGCGATATCGACACGTTGTTATCGATCGTGCCGGCGTATGACATGAACATCTGGGAAGAAACCGCACGCCACGAACTGGTCACGCCGGCATGGGCCGAATGGGCAAATCACCGCGCGCAGCAATTGAAAGAACGGCTTGAGCACGACCAGAACTGAAGACTCAGCGAAGTCTCCGCTACGCCCCTACAGACAACCCGAAATTGTTTTGCTACGGTCACACCGTTGCCCGCGTCATCGACATGAATCACGTCGCAGGCAACCATCGCTCGATGCGGTGAAAATCGCGAGCCAGAGGTGCTAGTAACACCCCTGACCCGCTAACCAAACCAACTGAAGTAGGAGTTGATAATGGCTGCCCACCATTCTACGGCACTCGCTCGCTCGCCGAGCACCCACCGGCGACACCCCCAGCGGAAACCGGGCCGTCTGCGTCCCGCGTAGACACGGTTGAAGAACCGCGGCGTTCGCCGTTCTCATGAGATGTTTCTTGGCCGTAGCACCCGGCGCGTTGCCGTGTGCGGCGAAGATCGAACGCGCTGACGCCGCCACCCACGTCATCAATCACAGACTCGGCGTCCGGTCACGGACAGCCGACTAACCCGCGAGTCCGATGGGCCGCGGCACGCCGCGCTGTTGCCCGGCGTGCCGCGTTAGACGGCGCGCGGTGAAGACACAAGGAGCGGACCATGCTTATGGAACACGATGCCAACGCACATGAGCTGTTGAACGAAGCCACCGAGTGGCTGCAATACGCGCGGAATGTTACGCAGATGCTGGCTGAGTTGGTCCATGAGTCCGATAGCGTGGATTGCGCGAGGCTATCGATGACGCTGGAGGCGATCGGGGCGATGACGCATCGGGGGATTCGGTGTGCGGCTGAGGCGCGAGGGAGGATGCATGTGGGTGAAACGGTGAGGTGATCTGGGATCGCCGATGAATCGGCTCCTACAACGGCACGCCTCTGTCCTATGGGTTGCTGGCTTGGCGGGCGGATCGTTCGAGCGACAGGAAGGATGCGAAAGCTGATGTGGCGGGGTGTGAGCGGGTGTTGGTGATTGTTGCCAAGAGAGCGATTACTGCGTGGCGGTCGACCAACCCCAGGTCGGCCAATGCGCACTCCTTCAGTTGCGCCTTCAGCGTGTCGGCATGGCTGGCGATCAAGGGTGGCAAGACGTCGGCGAACGTTTCCTTCAGATATCCCTTGGGAAACACGTCGCCGCCGAGATGGCTCTCGAGGTAGCGACGCATGACCTCCCTTCCCTCGCGACTGCTCCTTGGCAGCCGATGGCATAGATAGGCGAGTCGTGGATCGCTCAAGGGATGAACGGGCCACTGTCCGTGCTTCAACAGATCCGGTGCACGGCACGCGTTGGCCAGGAGCGACGTCACCGGCACCGGGCTTGCCGGCGCATCGAAGAGTGGCTGGCTGCGGGCTGCACCCAGCGCGCGCGGTGTGAGCAACTCCTCGGCGTAGCTGCGGGCATCGCGTGCCCAGATCGGACCTTTCGCGGCACCGACGGAAATCTCATCGAGGTAGGCCGGGAACAATTCGTCTCCGCCGACTCCCGTAAAAAGCGTATGCCGCCCCTTGTCGCGCGCCGAAGCCCACAGCGCCGAGCACGCTTCGAGATAGAACTCGCGGCAGAAGCCATACGGTTCAGGCGGTGCGCTCAAGTCGAGACTCGGGGGAAACGCCGTGATATCGACGGTATGGTCCGCAAGGCCGAGCCGCTCTGCCATGAGCTGCCGGCGCCGCACCTGGGGGCCGCGCACGTCGCCATCGAGCAGGATGCCCTTGCTGTCGATGTCCTTATGAAGACCCGCGAGCGCCACGGCGACCGTCGCCGAGTCCATACCGCCGCTGAGCTCGAGGGATACGCTCCCTTCGAGCCATGGCCGTAATGACACGGCGCGCCGCAACGCTTCCGAGAATTGCGGCAGCCTGTCTTCACCATCGTCCACCGCTGGGATACTTTCTTCTATCGGTTCCGGATAGCGATACCGCGCCCTGCCTGGCTCCACGTGCAACGACGCGCGCTCGGTGAGCAGGACCACGCCGGTGTACAGCTGACGTGCCGCGTAGGTCGTGCGCAGGGCCAGCTGATGGCTCGCCACTTCCATGTCGATCATGGCGGGACGATCGGAAAAATCCGCCGAGTCCCACGAAATCTTGACCTGGTCGTCCGTGACCCTGCCATAGACAGGCGCCGAGCCAAGCAGCCCGGCACGGACGCGCAGACGATGCCCGGCCTGGGCTGCCTCGATCAGAACATAATCGAGCGGCCAGAGCAGGCACTCGTGATGCAGCGCGTGATACGTCGTGTCGTCCGGCGCATCGATGACGACATGTTTATCGGTGTCGCCGAAGGAATCGGCCAGACGTTCCCTGACGACGATGAACCAACGGCCTGGCGCACGGACCACCCGTGCTTCAAGCATCGGATGCGCGTACGGGGTAAGACGGCTCGGCCCTATCGTCAGGCGATCGCCATGCCACGTAGGCTCGTAAGACAGATCGGCTAACGCGATATCGGCCTTGATCACCAGCGAACTCCCTCAAAGAAAAGCCGCCTCGTTTACGAGACGGCTTCGGTGCTTCTTAACCAATCGGGACGATGCCCGAGGACTCAGCCCCAGTCGCCGCCGCTGTGCGTGGAACCGATGCGGCCGATATCGCCGACGTCGTCGATCTTAGGTGCCCACTTCACTGACGTGGTGCCAATCTGCAAGGGAGCTTCGATCTGAATACCGAAGAGATTGACGTCGTGCATCGGCTGGTCGCGCTTATCCATGAGAACGCTCCGAAGTTGGTAGGCCGCCGCATGCGGCCTATCGAACCTAGCACTGGCTATATGACGCGCGACCGGCAAGCGCTATGCAATTTCGGACTGAGTCGCATGACTGTGGACGTGAGCACACTTCACGTGGGTGCATGGCGCCTATCTCAAGATGCTGAAGTTACCCGGCGAAACAGCAAAGAACAGGTGACCGTTACACGTTACACGAACGCGGGCGCTGTGCAGATCTCGGTCCAACGCGGGGACGTCGATGTACGCGTATCCCGAGTTGGGCACCGAGGCCGCCAGCGGCCTGGAGAGGTAGGAATATCCTCCGTCCGTCGACAAGTCGATCCTCACGCGCCTGCACAGGATCGGCGAACCTGCGGTACCGGCGGCATTCCATATCGCAATGCGTCTGGTTCCCGCCTTCCAGGTTGTGCTCGCAGAAGGATATCGGATGGCGAACGCTTGCCCCGTATCCACCACTCGAACCGTTCTGGCGGAAGACGACACCGATGCCTGTTCGCCAAGGTTGTCTCGCACGGTGAGGCTGAAGTTCAACTCACGCGAGGTGGTCGGATACACCTCTCCCTTGTCCAATCCCTCGTCGCCGAGCACGGCCTCCAGCTTCGGGAAAGTACGCGTTCCGACCGAGGTGGGTGGATAGGAGCGAAAGATGGATCCCTTGCCCTTATCGATCAGAGCCTCGTCCTCGGGTTGTTCCGGCCCCTGGTCGACCTGTTCCCACGCGTAGGTCAATCGCGCATGACGGTTACCGGACTCGGCGTAGGCATCAAGCAAGAACGGTGTTCGTGCTGGAATGAAAGGACTCATGTTGCCTTGCGAGTCCACAATGGACGGTGGTTGACCTTGCGCGGGTCTTGCCAGACCACACGCGGCACCGGGCCCGACCAGGAAGGCACGCACCTGCGCGATGCTCTTCGCATGGAAATATTCGTCCTTCAGGACTTGAAGGTTATGCAGTGGGTTGAGTTCCACGGGCCATTTGCCCGTCCGAAAACACTCGCCCGCATAGCTCATGATGGTCGAACCGCTGCCCGGTTCGACCCCTGAATCCGAGTCTCGTTGACACCCGTTGAAGCTGTGGAGCGCCCCGAACTGATGCGCTAATTCATGCATGACCGTGATGATGAAGGTCTGGCTGAACGTCGGAAATTCCGATGAAGGCGAAATCAGCCCCGTGCTGGCATCCGCCTTTTGGCCGGCATCGCAGACAGCTCCGTCGATGGCACCGCCCGCGTTCGTCGCTTCGAACAGGTGTCCCACGTCAAATTCCCCGTTGCCGATGACCTGGTCCAGTACCTTGACGTTCTGATTCCTGGCGAAGTCGAGTTCGGAATTGCCCACAGGCGGCATGTAGGGATCCTTTGCAGGATCGGCGAAGATGATCCTGTCGTTGTTCTCGACCAGTGTGAGATGAATACCCAGGTCACGCTCGAACACCGCATTCACCCGGTTGATCGTTTCGACGACACTGGCCAGCCCGTCGCTGACGGTGCCACCGAAGTGCTTCGTGTAAGCGCTTGTCGCGGCAATCGCCAGGCGGTATTCGCGATGGCCGGTCGAAGTCGACGACCGGGCCGGAGAAGTCGCCGCCATGCCATTCCACATCGGTTCCGACGGCGACCTCGCACTAGCTTGCCGGGCAACTTCACGAAAACTGACGTACTCGCCGTCCGGTACGGAACCACGGTCGACTGCATTCGCTGGCTGTACACGCCATGTCCCCGCCTCGTCGAAGACAATGGCACGAAGCCCTTTCGCCGATGCGTCGAGACGCAACTGGCGTCCGTAAGAGTCCACTCCCTTCATGCTGAGGATGTCTGGAAAACGCTCGGCCAGTCCGGGCGGTAGAACCCCGGAGTCGCTCAACGTAAACGTTGTAGTTCCGCCTTCCGGCAAGGGCAGGGTCACTTGCTTCGGAGTGTTGCGATGGCTGCCGCCACGCAGACCGGAGACATCGATGCGTGTCAGGAGATAGGCCGATTTTTTCTCTTCCAGGCTGCTACTGACAGTCGACGGAGAGCTCACAGCGCTCTCGAGATCACGGGGTAACGCGGTGGCCGTTGCGGTCACCATACCGGCAATCAGGCCCAGGCACCGAACGGCGGGTTTTTCAATGGCTAACAAGCGCGGCATACGACTCTCTCCTTAGTGTCGTCTATACGGACTCGATCGCTGGGGAACGAGTGACCGTTCGACAAGCCGTCGATTCCAAAGTTCAGGAACTGGTGTCGATCAGTCGCTGCCGGTATGTTTTCCTCACTAATTTCCGTTGAGCGACGGTGTCGCGATCTCTCGCACACCAGGTCCAAACAGCTGACCGTACCTGCTTGCACCGTCGCCAATGCTTAGGCGTTCTTTTATGCGCTCAGCCGTTAGGTCGACCACGTAGAACACAGCGTCGCTCATATGCGAACAACCAGAGCTGTTTGGAACCTGCTGCATAACCAATAGATCTTTGCCACCATCAAGCCAGGCAACAGACATCAGGTTCAGATGACGGCACGTTGAGGTGAGTGCAGATGCCTTGGTGATCAACCTTCCGATTGAGACCTCATGCATCCGTTCGCCGGAGGCGACGAAGACTCTTGTACTCCAGGTGCCGATCGTTCCTCCGCTACTCGAATTGATGAAAAGACTTCCGGCAGGTTTTAGCCAATTGACCTCGGTCAAACCTGGATTCATCACATCGGTAACGTCGATCGAAGATTTTCCTACGACGAGAACTCCCCGGTCCTCACCAGATTTAATCTTCGTCCGGCCATCGGGCGAGGTCCATGAAATTGAGTCATCGGTCTGCGTCAGAACTTGACTGCCGGCTGCCCATACGTCCGCTCCCGCATAGACGGGCGTCGAGAGAAAAGCCAAAAGAAGCCAGGATTTGTTCATCACATCGATCGGCTCCTACCGAGCGGGGCGCGGCTTGCTCAACGACGGTATCATGGGCGATCGGCGCGCCAGAGTGGCGTGCCTTCGGCATTGAATCTCGGAAAATCATGGCTTTAGCAGAAGACACCTCGGTCGGCGCCGGGCATACCCCCTTCATGCGTCAGTACTAGCGTATAAGAGGTGCTTGTTCATATAACGTTGTTTTTTGGCCATTTTCTTGACTACGGCCGATTCGGATAAGGCGTGTGGACTCCATATGGACGCTCGCCCTAACGGTTGGCCATTGCTCCAAGTTCGGCCTCTCAGGCTCAATGGCTTTTATGGGTCAGCAGAACCTCGGCACCCATGGCAGCGCTGCTGGGGCGCTCGCGCTCGCCCAACCGTCCAAGCCTGACCGCCCGACGCTGCCGGTCGTCCGCGTGATCGGCAACAGCACCGACTGACAGCACGGGCCGAAGTGGGCCGCCCATCCGAAACCGCGCTCCCAAAGCTCAGTCAATCAATTCATTGGTAATCCAGTTTGGTAATGTCCTCCCAGGGCGGAGTCGGTTTGTAGCTTCCATCACTGATCGCTTCTGACCCACAATCATTTTTGTAACCCACGCCCGGTCCAACGCAAGAAACAAAGGCATCTGGCCAGCAGACTGGCCGTTAGTCTCGTTGCGCTTCTCCAACGACATGAAGAATCCAAGCTGGGAGAACATGAATGACCAGCCGTTACCATGCGCAATGGGAAACAGGAACCCCCAGTTAACTGTCCAGAAGTTAGGGTAGATCCCAACACTGACATCCGGAACGGCCACACTCGGGTTGAGGAGGTAAACACGCATCTGTTCTTGGCTATCAGCCGGAAGACTAATGGGTTGAACAGCCGGCCACCCGGCGAGTGACGCTCGCCAGAACACACTGACAAGGAAATAGAAGATGCTGCCATTTACAAAGGGCGACTCGCCTGTATCCGTCACAGAGTAGGGCCCGTCACCCCGTTCATGCGGACGAAGGACCTCCCGGTACCACGAAAGCGCCGGCGGGATGGAGCCGTGAGCCACCGCCACCTTTCCGAAATGGTCTTCCCCGTGTTGCGAAAGGAGCAGTTCGCAGGCGCTGCAGAGCATGTATGCAATCACATGCTTAGATGTGCTGAAAACGCCGTCTCTTGGAGTTTTCTGGAAAGGCGCAGTACCTTCGCACTTTTCCGCGTTGAGCCACCGATACATGAGCTTCGGTAGAAGATGACTGCCCTGAAGGAGCTTCGGAAGACGGCAAAGCCGGCATGTGCCCGGCACCCCACTTGTCACCTTCGTTTCCTCATCAAAACGCTCATCGTCGGCAAGTTTCGTGGGGGAATACGTTGCGTCCTCCACCGGTTCTCTTATCTTCTCTTCATCGCCTGGCACAGCATGCCCCCTCAGTTCTATGAACCGAGCGTACTCTGGCGGCGCTTCGACTGGAACAGCATGCGCCTCATACTCCAGGCGCGGTCTATCGAAACTGCAGCGATCACCGAAGCCCGAGGATAATCGTTTCTTCTTATGATCACCCCAGCCGACGCAGCCCAAAGCTTGCTATTTCAACCAGGGCAGGTGCTGCACTGCATTTGATGCCCCGTGCACCAACGCTGGAAACTTCTCCGCGACCGACAACGTAGTCACAAGGACTTTTACGACGTCAAAAACGCTTCGTGCGCGCTCCGACTTTTGAACCTCCGCATGGAGATTCTCGTCGACTACTACTCGTCCGATCAGGCTGTCCACGGCCTCCATGACGCCGTCGATCCCCCTGATCGCGTATTCGTCAAACCAGAGACAATGCAGTTCAAGCGATCTGCCAACGAAAAACCCTTCCAAAGTGGGCCGCGCTGAAACGGCTCATCGAAAAGCACCAAAGGCGCATTGATATGGTCTTTGGAAATACCCGGCGCGTTGGCGATCCCGAAAAGCTGGCCCGGTCCCTCTACCGACTGCGAAGCACTATCACCCACGAGGGAAGGATGGCCGACGATGACGCGACGTTGAGCACCGAGCAGGCGTTACTCGGTGTCGCCGAGGGGGTCATGCTCGATTCTCTGGACGGAAAAGCAACCGGCAATATTACGGACTGATGCGCTGGCGGCAGGTGCATGGTGTGATTGGCTTGGGCCCGCGCCGGAGGGACGGAACGCGCGCGATCCGATAGCTGGGCCGACACCTCAACGCCAGCGCTTCTCGATCGCTTGGGCCAGTTCGGTCAGCGTCGACCCACACGCCTCTGCCCAATCAGCCAGCTGAAGCGCATCCAAGCGAATGAGACCTCGCTCGGCCGACGACACGTATGACTGCGACCGATTCAACCGCGCTGATAGTTCGGACTGGAGGAAGTCTGCCTCTTCCCGAAACGCACGCAAGGTGTCCAACACGGCTTGATTCTCGGGCCGGGTCTGGCTCTTGATGGCAGGCGGCTTCCTGGGGCGGATGGTCTTGGGCATGAGGCGTGCTATCGAGTGGATCGACGCACGCTAGATCAGGTGTTGGGATACGACGACTTTGTTTATCTAATATTTGGATATCTGACCTTCATCTACGTTAGCCTTCTCTCCATCGGCCGGTTAGCCGCCCGCACACAGGGGAAGTCACCATGCGCCATTGGATTGCCACTATCGGCCTCGCCGTCGCGGGCCCAGCTTTCGCGGGCCAGGCCGATGTCTGTTATTCACCCGCCTCCACCGGCAACCAAGTAGACCGGCTCACCAGTTCGACCCTGCTTGATTGCCCAGCTGCGGGCCACCACACCCTCCCCCAACTGACCCAAGCGGGCTGGTCCATCGCGTCTATCCAGCCCGTTACCGTGGACTACAGCGTCGATGCAGCTACCCAAGCCCCGCGCAGCGTGACTAGCTGGATGATGGTGGTGCAAAAGGAGAGCCGCTGATGCGCGCGTCGAGTGGCTGGGTGATCGCCGTCGCCCTGGCTGTGACGGCCTGTTCGCACCACGAGCCGGATACGTCGTCGGTCGGTGCCGCTACGGCCGCATCGGCCCCGCCGGTTCACTCGGCGGCTCCGTCCACCGGTGCACCCACGGTCACTGCCGCGGAGCGACCGTTCGACACCTATCTCAAACCCGATAGCGACGGGCTGCAGTGGGTGGCGATCTACTACGCTGTCTCCAGCGGACCGGTGGATTACAGCGCCATGGCGGGTCGTTTGGATCCGGCGTATCAGAAAGCCACCGACGCGTTCGTGCGCAAAGACGCGCTCACCGCCTTCCAAGGTCGGCTCGACCAAGCGATTGCGACGGCGAAAGCTTCCCCTTATGTCCAACTCCCGCCGGTCATGACGCGGATGCCCGGATATGACGTGGACCATGCCCGGTATGACTTCACCGACCTGATTGGCGCCGACCACGGCATGCACGTCGCCGAGGGTGCGGCCAGCGTGCGCTTCGCCGCGAGCCCGGCCCTGACGATGTACGCCCCGGCCACCGAAACAGCGGCCAGGGACTTGGAGCACACCTTGAGCACGAACCCCCTCTCCCGCCAGATTCTCCTGACGGTGTACGGCAAGGTCGTGGGCGGGACGCTCATGGGCGGCACGCCCCAGTTGACCGTGGTCCCGAGCCGGGTCGTCATCGAGAACACCTACGCCGACGGGCACACCACCCCTCTGCTCACGGCGACCGTTCCCTGATTCGCGCGAAGGGCCACGGCGCGGCCATCCTCCAAACCCCTGCAAGGAGCGGTTCCATGTTTGAGATGTTCATCCCTCCGGCGGCGGTGGTCGCCATCGGTTATGCGTTGGTTAGGCGAGCCCGTCGACCGAAGGCGACCCAGCTGCAGTCCACGTCCCCGCCGCCGCCGGCAACCGTTGTTCGTTCTTGGCGAGACGCTGCCCGTGAGAGCGACACGCTGCGCATCGCCGTCGATCAAATGGTCGATCACTGCGATTTGGCCCAGCAAAGCGTTGATGCGTGGCTCACCGCAGCTAACTTGAACATCCGAGAGCCTCAGATGTTCCGCCGGAATGTACTGGAGGCGGACGCCATGATGGCGCAGTTGGACGAAGAGTGCGCCGCGGTGGTCGAAGAACTCCGGAGCCTTGAACAGAACCGCGACCGGGCGACCGCGTTCGACGAGCGACGTGCTCAGGCGGACCGTTTTTCGGTGTGGGCCCAACGCCACGAGGACGCGTTGCGGCAGCGCCTAAAGTCCGCCGCCGGAGCAGCCGATCTCGATCTGGGTGCCCTCCGCGACGAGGCCGCGAGGCGATCGTCCATGCGAGTGGGCGACACGCTTGAAGCCCTGCTCCCGCAGTTCTCCCAGGACCACGACGTGCCGCTCAGGAGTCTCGTCAAATGAGCTACCAAGACTTTCGGCGATACACCGCCAAGCAGATTGCTGCGCACTGCCAAAACAACGAGCGCTCCCTCGCTTTGAACCCAGCGCTCCACCAAACCTATGCCTTGGAAGCTCAGGCTCGGGCGGCGAGGGCTCGCCTTCGCTTCGACAAAGAGGTCCGAGCCTTTCGGACTTGGCGGACCCGCTTTGTCGTCCCTCGGCGCGAAGCCTGGGGCCATGTGGACGAAGCCAGTGTGGCGGCCATCCGGAAGGCCCAACAGTCGGCACTCCGGCTGCACACGACCTGGTCCGCCCTAGTGCCGTTGCTGACGGCCGATGAGCGCGAAACCCTTCTGGACCGGACGCAGGCAGCGTCCGTCGACTGACTCTTCGTCAATTTCGGCAAAATTGCCGATCCTCGCTACGCCGGTCCTTCTCGGGCGCGTCGCGCACGGTGCCTACGTGGGCGAATCGCTGCACGCCCAGAGCGATCAACGACCTTCGTTGATGTATCTGAGAACAGCAATCACTACACGCAAGCATTCGCCTGCGTCTTAGGCGCAGCAAGGCATTCAACAAATTTATGGATGACATTTCCACCGATTCGCAGGCGATAGGAGAAGCCTGTGTGACCACATTGTTGCAGTCGGATGTAGTCCGAAGCCGGCACGACGTGTAGTCCATCGCCTACACGAGCACATCAAATTGCGTCATATCCGCATATGAAAGCGAACACACAGCACGATTAGAGAAAAAATACGTAACAAGCGTCGATACCGCAATTTCATGCTCATCGGAACTGTGACGCCATCCTCAGAATGGTTCGATCGATGGATACTTGGGCCAAGATGCTGGCGAACATCCTTTTCGAAACGACGATGCCAGACCACGTTCGACAAGCCCGCGCACGCGCATTGCCACGCTCTCATTGTTCGACGATAGTGCGGATCTAACAAAGGAGATTGGCATGCCGCCTTTCCCAACCAGCTCGAACAGCAGTTTCTTTCCCTCCAGGCAGACGGCGAGGAAACTCGACTTACGCGGTATCGTTTTGGCCGGTTTGGTCACGACTTTCGCCTGGACGCATGACGCGGCGGCAAACGTCGCGATGAATACGGGCGTCACCGGGCACCTGGTGGTGCCCGTATTCGTCAATGGCAAGGGACCCTATCAGTTCATGCTCGACACCGGCGCTGATACCAGCGCGGTCTATGCCTGGTTCGCGTCGGAGCAGCACCTCCCCTCCGGCAAGCCCGCGACCATCAGTGGCGCGACCGGAGATGTCGAGGAGACCACGACGAGGGTCGAGTCCCTCACGCTCGACGGCTGGACTGTCCAGAACCTCGACGTGGACACCATTCCCGACCGGACCGACGGCATGAAGACCGCGGGAATCGTGGGCGCCGATATGCTGATGGACCGCCTAACGGTGATGGATACAGGTTGTGAGACCGTAGCCCTGCTGCCACGCAGCGTGGATGCAGCCACGGCCGCCGGACGCAGCGCGATCCTGACCGGTGCGGGTTCTATCGAGAAAGGGAAGCAATTGACGTTACCGGTCATTGTCAACGGCGTGGCCGGCGTGGCGACGCTGGACAGCGGTGCCCGATCCACGATGATCAACAACACATTCGCGAAAGCCGCGCAGATCGATCCCGCCTCCACTTCCTTCCGCGATGGGCCCCCAGCGCGTGGCGCCGTACAGACCCCCATTCCTTCCCGAGTCGGCCCTATCAGTTCGGTGCGCTTTCCCGGTTCGACCCAACGGAACGTCGTGGTACGCGTCGTCGACCTGCCTGTGTTCGATGACGCGGGGTACTCCAACGGCCACGCCTTCAACATCGGCCTGGACATGCTCCACAATATGCGCATCACTATCGATTACAGCGCCCGAAAGGTATGGATTGGCCCATCGAGCTGTGTTGCCAAGAACGCCCCGAGCCAGCATACG
This sequence comes from Luteibacter rhizovicinus DSM 16549, assembly GCF_001887595.1. NCBI lineage: Bacteria > Pseudomonadati > Pseudomonadota > Gammaproteobacteria > Lysobacterales > Rhodanobacteraceae > Luteibacter > Luteibacter rhizovicinus. The sequence continues at coordinate 3,042,562 of NZ_CP017480.1, read as the reverse complement.
TTAGGGGACCGTCAACAACCCTTCACGGTTACCTCCGGACGTTTTCGAACATCAAGCTTCAAGGACTGACACGCCGACGGCGGCCGAGGTAAGCCTAATGAACCTTGGCGTTGGCGTTGGCGAACACGCTCGCACGACCGCCCGCCAACAGCCACGCGGACAATGAGAGCGTCTCAGAAACCCTTCTGAATCTGCACCCAGGCACGCGTGTCGTGGGCCTGCCCAGCAAGTGCGGGTCGTACCCCAATCGGATGTGACACATCGGCACTCAGCGACCACTGGTCGTCGCCCTGCCAGCGCACGCCGAGCCCCACATCTTGCATGTGCGCGCTGTTCGTCCCCGGTGCGAAACGGTCCTTGTAAATGCTCACCCGACCGGCATCAGCGAAGGCGAGCGCTGTCCAGCTCCCGGGCATGCCGACATGCAGCGTGCGCCGAAACTCGAGGTTGACCATCTGGCCCTGTGAACCGGCCAGCACGCCCGTGTCGTAGCCACGCACGTTGTTCGCGCCACCGAGGTAGAACTGCTCGGCCGTGTCGAGATTCTTGTCGGCCCACTGCCCCTGGAATCCGAGGTAGACCGCGTTGTTTTCCGAGAGCTGCTGCAGACGGGCGACCGAGAGGGTGTATTTCAGATAATGCCCTTTCGTCTGCGCACTGATTGCATCGACAAATTCGGCAAAGGCATCGTCGAAGCCAAGCAGGCCGTAGGTCGCCGCGACATTGAAGTTGGTGACACCATGCGCGTCCCGCTGGTCGCCGGCGAGGGTGGCGGTCCAGCCGTAGGTATGGCGGAGCGTTCGCACACCGACGATGTCAATCGAATCGTTGAGGTGTCGGCGGTCGTAACCGAGCTGGCCATAGAGATTGCCGTCGGTCGAGCGGATGAACGGCTGGCTGACGAACAGACTGGCTACCTGCGCCGTGCCGTGGGCGTCGAGCACGCGCAGGTCGCCCTTGAGCTTGTAATCAAGTGCCGAGACGGCAGCGCCGACCACCGTGCCTTGCCCGTTGAGCAAGTAGCGGTAGGCGAGCCGCTCGTAGTTCATGTTCGAGCCCGCCGAAAGCGCCGTGGCGTCGAGCACGTCACCCTGGTGCAGCAGGCCATTCACGTTGAACGTGCCGGTCAGACGCGCGCGACCGGTGTACTGGTTGCCGTAATCGTCGAGCGCGACCTGGCCGGTGTACCGCGGACGGTCGTCGGTACGGACGGCAAGGTCGGACGTGCCCGGCTCGTCGCCCGGCCGAAGCGCCGATGTTTCCATCACGCCGGGGATATCACCCAGCAGCAGCAGGCTGCGGTCAAAACCGTGCGAGCTTATCGGTGCACCGCTTGTGAGCGGGTCGAGTGTGGCCTTGAGCGGGCCGTCGTGCGTTGCGCTGTGGTTTTCGAGCACCACTTTGCCCAGACGCGCTTCCTGCACCGCTATCCGCACCGTGCCACCGCTCAGCGTCTGGGCGGGCACGTAGGCCAGCGTGAGCGGATAGCCCTTGGCGCGGTATTCCGTCGTAATACGGTCGGCCAGGGCGTTGAGTTGCCGCAACGTCATGTCCTTGCCCTCACCGGAGGCGACCAGCGCATGCAGCGTGTCGGCAGGAATCAGCGTCGCGCCGGTGATCTCAATGGCAGTCACGTGGAAGGGTGCGCTGTCGCCCTGGTCGGCGGGCGTAGGGGGGGCGAGCTTGAGCCCTGTGTCGTCGGCCTTTTGCGCCTGCGGTACCACCGGCACCTGGCGGAGCAGGTCACCGCTTTGCGGCGGCCGCACCTGGGCTCCCGCAGTGGAAGTCAGTGCAAGGAGAATGCAAGCGCCAAGGAGGTTCGCGGCACGCGTCGGAAGGTTTGCCATGGTCATCAGGGAAGCCGATACGAAAGAGTGAGTGGAGTCGTGCGGGGCGTTGCGAGGCGTCACTGCATCGCGTCCGCCGGGAGCCGCACGCCACCATCGACAACCTGCAGCGAGAGCCCGGAGACAAAGTCGCCGCGCTGGACGTTTTTCTCCACAGGCTGACGCGTCTTCTTGTGGTTGCCGGTGTAGTCGCCGACCGTAATGTTCGAAGCGACGCCGTATGGCGTGGCCAGGGACTCGGGCCGAAGCACGGCGTCAATCTGGGTCAGCGCACTCGCCGAGGCGCCTTGCGAGGCGTTCTGGTTGATGCTGGCCGAGGTCTCCGCCGTCGTGTTGAAGGCGTAGTTTCCGGCGTCCGCCCCAGTGGCATAGATTCCGCCGACGGACACCGGCTTGCCGCGACCGGCAGACGGGTCGGCAAATAGGGCGCTTGTTGCGCCGAAGATCACGACGTCGCCACTGAGAATCCCGCTGCTCGACAGGGTCACCTTGTCGACCGTGTTGCCGTCGAAGAACTTGTCGGTCCCCTGCGCGTCAACAACCACCGGGCGCTTCGTGATGCTTGCCGTCGTGGTCGGATTGTAAGTAAGCGTGTAGTTGGTAGCGTCTTCACCAGACAGGGTCCCGCCGACGTTTACCGTCTTCCCGTTGGCTGCGTTCTTGTCCGTGAAACTGCCATTGGTCGCAAGATTGACCTGGTCGCCACCGAGCACGCCGCTCAGCACACCGTGCGTGGCAGCGCCGGTGTTGCCGTCGTAAACCTTGTCGTCGGCGGAGATACCAGCGTTGATCCCCAGCGGGGTGACCGTGGCGATATGGTTGCCGCCCACCAGCGTGTAGTTGCTGGCAAGGCCGGCGCCGTTATCGTTGAGCGCAAGCGACCCGAGCCCCGCCAGTGGCCGGTCGGTCGCGACGTTTTTGCTGCCGAGAACGCCCTGCCCGCTGAGGATCAGGCTTTCGCCGGCCACGCCCGCAATGATGCCGGCGCTGCCGAACATCCCCGCCGAGCCGACCGTGCTGCCGTCATACACACGGGTACCGTCGAGGTTCAGCACGACCTTGTAGACATCGGCCACTGCGGCAGCATTGGTCGTGAGCATGTAGTTGCCGGCGTCAGTTCCGGTGAGAAGGCCGGCAACGCCCACCGTCTTGCCGTTACCCGCGTTCTTGTCGACAAAGCTGCCACTCGTCTCGATGCCCAGATTGTCACCCGCAAGCACGCCGGTCAGGGTGCCACTGGTCTGTGCCGCGGTGGTCCCGTCGTAGGTCTTGCTACTCGCGATAATGTTGCCCGCGATGCCCAGGGGTGTGATGTTGCCGGTCGTCAGCGCAGTCTGGTTGAAGGCGTAGTTGCCTGCGTCTGCGCCAGATGCGGTGATGCCGTTGACCGTGATGGTCTTGCCATTGGCAACGTTCTTGTCGCTGTAGTTAGCGGCACTGCTGGAAAAGACAATCTGGTCGTTGCCCACCACCCCGGTTGAACCCAGTCCGGCCGCGGCGAGTGCGGTGCCGTCGTAGACCTTGTTCGAACCGGTGGCGTCAACCACGATCTGCTTTGGCGTGATGGTCAAGTCATGCATGCCGCCGACGAGGGTGTAGTTGCTGCTGAGCGCAGCGCCATTGCCCGTGAGGCCCAGCGTTCCGGTGGAGGTCAGAGCCTTGTTGGCCCCGGCATTCTTGTCCCCGACCGAGCCCTGCCCGTTCAGGTCCAGCGTGTCGCCGTTGATACCGGCAACGACGCCATGATTGCCAAAGTCCCCGGCGGATGCAGCTGTTGAGCCGTCGTATTCGCGCTGACCGTGCAGGTTGATGATGTAAGGCGTGATGTTGGCGAGTGTGGTGGCGACCGTGTTGTAGACATAGTTACCCGCATCAGTGCCCGCGGCCGTGATGCCGTTGACGGTCACGGTCTTGCCGTTGGCCGCATTTGCGTCGGAAAACTGCGACGAAGCGCCGCTGAAGCTCACGTCGTCGCCGCCGATAAGACCGGTCTGCGAAAGGACCGTCGCCGCCGTGGCATTGCCGTCATACATCTTGTCACTGGCCGTCGCGCCCACAACGATGGTCGCCGGCGTGATATTCGCCGTCGTGGTGGTGTTGCTGGTGACGACATAGTTGCCAGCATCAGCCCCACCGACAACACCGGAGACGTCAACCGTCTTGCCATTGCCGACATTCTTATCCTGGAAGCTACCGGTGGTCGAGGTGTAATCGACCACATCGCCATCGAGCACGCCCGAAAGGCTGCCGTGAGTCGCCGCTCCCGTCGTGCGGTCGTAAACGCGGTCGTCGGCGACGATGCTGCCGCTGATGGCCAGCGGCGTGATGTTGCCGGTGGTCTGGGCCGAAGTATTGAAGGTGTAGTTGCTGGCATCCGCGCCGCTGGCCGTGATGCCCGTAACCGAGATGGCCTTGCCGTTGGCGACATTCTTGTCACCAAAGATGGCGCCACCCAAGGCGAAGTTCACCGAATCCCCCGAAATCAGGCCGCTGGCCGCCAGCGTGGCCGTGGCGGCCGTCGTGGCGTCATAGACCTTGTTGCCCCCGGTTGCATTGACCGTCACCGCGAGGGGGGTGATCGTAAAGCTGTCGGTACCGCCCTGCAGCGCATAGTTGCCCGCGCTGGATCCGCCAGTCCCGTTGAGCGCGAGCGTGTCGAGGTCGAAATCCCCCGTGCCGTCGCTGGCCCGATGGTAAGTGGCCACGTTCTTCGATGCGCTCTTGCCCGCACCGGAAAGGACCAGTGTTTCCCCGTTGACGCCCGTGACCACGCCGTTCGCGCCGAAGAGTCCCGCACTGGCCGTTACCGTGCCGTCGTAGACGCGCGTACCACTCAGGTTGATGATGAACGGCGTGATGTTCGCCGTCGTGGTCGCGTCGGTGTTCGCCAGCGTGTAGTTGCCTGCATCGGAGCCGCTGGCGGTGATTCCGCCCACGCGCACGACGATGCCGGTACCCACGTCCTTGGTGTCAAACAGGTTGCTCGTGTCGTTGAACGTCACTTGGTCGCTGCCCGCCAGATCCTGGCTCGACAGGGTGGCGCCCGATGCATTGGTACCGTCGTAGACCTTGCTGACGCCGTTTGCGTCGACATGAATGAGCTTGGCGGTGATATCAGCGACGACGTTCGTCGGCTGCACGAGCGTGTAATTGCCCGCATCGGTACCCGCGATGCCCATCGCCGTGCTGACCGACTTGTTCGTGCCGACATTCTTGTCGCTGAAGGCGCCCACATCAGCATTGGTCAGGTCAACGGTGTCGGATCCAAGCACACCCGTGAGCGTGGCGTTGTGCAAGGCAGCGACGGTGTTCGCGTCATACACCTTGCTGTCGGCTGTGGTGTTGATGACATTGAGGGTCGCGGGGGTAATCGTGTAGGTATCGGTGCCGCCAGTGAGCGTGTAGTTGCTCGCGAGGCCACCCGCGCCATTGGCGAGCGTGAGCGACCCCAGGGTGAAATTGCCGCCGGTGTAGCTGCCGACATTCTTGCTTGACGTGTTGCCCGTGCCCGAAAGGCCGAGACTCTCACCCGAGACCAAGTTCCCGAGGGTCAGACCAGGGCTGTAGATCGAGGTCGACGTGTCGTAGACCCGGGTTCCACTGAGGTTGAGGATGCGCGGCGTGATGTTCGCCAGCGCTGTCGCGGTCGTCGCCGACAGCACATAATTCCCCGCATCCGCGCCACCCTTGGTGATGTTGCTCACCGTGACGGTGCGGCCGTTGGCCACATCCTTGCCATCGAACTGTGGCGTCGTGGACTCACCGAAGTTGACCGTGTCGCCCGCGAGGACGCCCGTGGACGATACCGTCGCCGTGGCGTTGGTGGTCCCGTCGTACTGGCGGCTGTCCGCCGTGGCGCTCGGCGTGATCGTCAGCGGCGTGATGGTCGCTGTCAGCCCCGTGGGCTGGACAAGGATGTAGTTGCTGCTGTCACCGCCGCTCACGGTCATCGAGGTGCTGACCGCTTTGTTGACGCCGGCATTCTTGTTGACGAAGGTGCCAGTGGCGAAATTCGCCAACGTCACATCGTCAGAACCCAAGCGACCCACAAGCGTGGAGCCCGAGAGCTGGGCGGTGGTGGAACGGTCGTAGGGCTTATCGGCGGCGACCGTGCCGGCCACAGTCAGGGTCGCCGGGGTGATGGTGACCCAATCGATGCCGCCCGCAAGCGTGTAATTGGCCGCCGTTCCGGTGTTGTCACCCAGGGCCAATGTGCCGAAGTTCGCAAAACTGCGCTGGTTACCCACGTTCTTGGTCGAAAGGACGCCGCTGCCCGCCAGCGTCAGACGCTCCCCATTCACCCCAGCGATCGTCCCGCCGCTGGTGAACAGACCGGCATCCGCATTGGTGGTCGCATCGTAGACCCGCTGGCCCATCAGATTGATGATGAACGGCGTGATCGTACCGAGTGCGCCCGTCGCGCCGACGGGGAGATCATAGTTGGCGAGATTGGTTCCCGAGAGCGCCACGAAGTCCGACACCGAGAGCGTCGAGGTCAAACCGCGGTTGCTGCCGGCGTTGACGTTGTTGTACTTCGCGGTCGACGACTGCGGGATGGACGCGCCTTGGCCGGAGACGAAGCCCGACAGCGTGTAGTCCCCTGCGGTCAGCGTCACCGAGTCCGAACCGTCGTACGGCTTAGTCGGATCGCCTGTGATCGACGCGGTGACTGCGCGCTTTGAGATGTTCGCAGTGAGACCGCTGACCTGGTCTACGCGGTAGTTGCCTGCAGCAATTCCCGCCAGGCCGAATCCTGAGGTTGTGACATCGAGATTGTTCGCGGCGTTCGCGGAACGCACGCTGCCTGACGCGCCCGAGACGTTGAGCGTCACGCTCCCGTTGTCGGCGCTGAAAATGCCACCCAAGGATGCAGTGCCGGTGTTGAGCGCAATGCCGGTGTTGCCGTCGTAAATCTTGTCGATGGCCGACACGCCGTTGATGCTGAGCGTGAATGGATTGATGGTCGCCGTCAGCCCGGTCAGCGGCATGAGCGTGTAGTTGCCGGCCTCGCTGCCCGAAATGGAGAACCCATTCGCGGTGACGGCTTTGCCTACGCCCGCGTTCGCATCCGCAAAGGCACCCGTTGTGCCCACCGTGAGGGCAACCTTTCCGGCGTCGTTCGAGTCGGCGCCCACCAACCCCACTAGGGAGGCGCCGCCGCTGTTGAGGGCGGCCAGGGTCGTTGCGTTGTAATCGCGACTCTGGGCAGACACTCCGATGATATACAGCGGTGCAGCAGTGATCGTGCCGGGGCCGGTAGCCACCGTAGGCAGGATGTAGTTCGACAGCAGGGTCTGGCTGTTGGGCAGGTAAGAGGACACGGCCATGTTCGCCGTGATCGTCTTGTTGCTGCCGACGTCCTTGGTGTCGAAAGAAATCGACGACGACGGCACGATATCCGCACCTTCGCCGGCCACGAATCCAAGAAGCGCGTAGTTCTGCGGCGTGAGCGACACATAGCGCGTGCCGTCGTATACCTTGGACGGGTTACCGACGATCGACGCGGTCAGCAGCGCTTGCTGGATTTCGCCGGTGCCGTAGGCCACCGTCGGCAGAGTGTAGTTGCCCAGGTTGGTGCCTGCATTGGCATCGAAATTGGCACTGGTGAGCGACGCAGACACAGCCTGCTTGCCGACGTTCTTCGACGCGAAGATGCCGACCGTCTGATTGACCGAAGCGCCCTCACCCGCTGCGAAGCCGGAGAGGATAAAGTTCGCTGGCGTGAGCGTCGCGACGGTCGTGCCGTCATACACCCGCGTCGGGCCGTTGATGCCCGCGGTGATGTAGCCGGCCAAGGGGGCCGGCGTGATGGTGCCAAATCCGGTCATGACCGTTGGCAGCACGTAGTTTGAGAGTACCGTTCCGTTGAGGGCGTTGAAGTCCGCCGCGCTCAGGTTTGCGGTCACATTCCGCTGCCCGACGTCCGACGTGTCGTAGGTGCCGTGGGCCTGGGTGACGGTGGCGCCCTCTCCACTGAGGAAGCCCGAGATCTGGTAGTTGTCGCTGGTCAGCGCCGCGTTCGTGTTGCCGTCGTAGACCTTCGTGGGATTTCCCACCAACGACCAGGTCAGGATGGCCTGGGCAATCGTGCCATTTCCAGTAATGGAGGTCGGGAAGGTGTAGTTCGAAAGCTGCGCACCGTTGCCCAGACTAAAGTCCGATGGCTCAAGCAACGCGGTGACGAGGCGGGTGCCCGCGTCCTTGCTGGCGTATGTGGCGCCAGCGCTCTGCACCACGGTGCCCGTCTCGCCGCCCTGAAAGCCGGTGATGGTCACGTCGCCGGCGCCGATGTTGGCGGTCGTGGTCCCGTTGTACGTGCGGGTCGGATTGCCGGTGATGGAGATCGACAAGGGCGCGGGAGTGATGTTCGCGAACAAACCCGTGGGCTGCGACAGGGTGTAATTGCCCGTGCCATTCCCCGCCAGCGTGAAGCCAGACGCGGTGACCCCGATACCGTTGCCCACGTTCTTGGTACCGAAGGTTCCGACCGCGCCCGCCGTGACGAGGGAGATGTTGGCGGTGTCGGCGCCGTTGACCAGGCCATTGAGCGCGAGATTGGTGTAGGCGAGGGACGCCACACGCGTCGCGTCGTAGACCTTACTGAGTGCCGATACGCCGCTGATGGTCAGTGCTTTGGGCGTGATGGAGCCGGTGATGTCCGACTGCAAAACGAGGTCGTAGTTGCCGGCCTTGCTCCCGACGAGCTGGAAGCCCGTGGCGCTAACAGATTTGCCGTTGCCCACGTTGGCATCGGCGAACTGGCCAATGCCGTTCGTGCTGTCGAGCGTGGCATTGGCCGCGTCGCCCGCGATGACGCCAAAGATCGAGACACGGCTCTTGTCCAGGCCATCGGTGGTGGTGCCGTCGTAGACCTTGTCGCTACCGAGGAGGCCTGACAGCTGCACCTTGGCCTTGTTGATGGTGCCGGTGCCTGTCGCCGTCGTCGGCAACACGTAGTTGGACAGCCTCGTGCCGTTCGCCGCCGTGAAATTGGACGGCAGGAAGCCGACGTTGACCGTGCGCACGCCCGCGTCGGCCGAGTCGTAGGCCACGCTGTTGGGCTGGCTGAAGGTGATGCTCTCGCCCGCCACGAGTCCCGAGGTCAGGTAATTTGCGCTGGTCAGCGTGGCGGTCGTCGTCCCGTTGTAAGTCTTCGTCGGGTTATTGATGACCGTGACGCCGAGCTGGTGCGGGTCGATGACACCGATGTTTGCCGAAGCGCCACCGCCGCTGATGGTGTAGCCGTACACGGGTACGAGACCGCTCGCGTCCGTGAATGTGTAACCCGCGCTGTTGCCTGCTGCCGTCACCTGAATGCCGGATGCGGCATCCTTGCTGCCATAGGTGCCCGTCGCCGTGGCGATGCGATCGCCGTTGGCCAGCGTCGCGTTAAAGTTCGCCCCGGTCAGACTGGCCGTCGCTGTGCCGTCGTAGGTTTTTTCCACCGTGCCGCTGAGGCCCGATATCGCTGCGTTCGCGGTCTGTGCGTAGAGGAAGCCACTGCCTGCACCCAGCGGTGTCGCGCCCGCTGCGGCGTTGTACTGGATGAACTGTGGGGTGAGGCCACCGGTGACATCGGCCGCACGGCTTGCGGAATAGACCAGCCATTTGCCCGAGGCCGAGCTGAGCGCGCTCCCGCCCGCATTGTTGATGAAGGCGTTGGCGGCCGTGAGGGTTACCCCCGCCCCGCCCGCTACGGTGCCACCTGCGGCGAGCGTGATATTGCCGTTGCTGCCTGTGGCGCCTTGAGCGGTGAGCACAACGCGACCAGCGCCGGAAATGGGAGCATTAACGTTGATGGCGCGATACGCGGTCAGGGTCAGCGTGCTGTTCGGGTTCGTCCAGTTGATGGCTGCGTTGACATTGATGTCACCCACGCCATTCGGGTTCTGCACGCCTGCGCCCGAAGCGCTACCCGCCGACGTCGATTCGGTGACGTTGGTGCCGTTGTTGAGCGAATTCGAGATGGAGTTGGCTGCGGTCGCATCGATGGTCAGGTCATAGGGGTCGACCAGCCAGGTGCCCGCTTTGCCGTAGGGTGCGCTGGCGTTGATCGCTGCGCTGCCGATGTGCGCGAACGCGCCCGACGTCTCAATCGTGCCGCCATTGCCGCCGTTGGGCGCGCTCGCGTCCAGCGTGCCCTCAACATTCACGTGGCCGGCGGTCATGCCACCCAGCAAGACGATTTCGCCGTTGTGGTTTTGCACCGTCTGCGCGCGAACCACACCGGTATTGTTCACCGTGCTGGCCAAGAGCGAATCGGCCGCGCCGGCGGTCATGAATACTCGGCCGCCATCGGCCTGAACCAGCTGTCGGTTCTCCACCAGGTTGTCGAGCGTGCTGCGGTCAACCTGAAGATGGAGCAGCTGACTCCCCTCGAAGGTAAGCGTCACCGCACTGCCGCCACCCAACGCCACTGTGCCCAGTTGCGCGCTGATGGTGCCCTGGTTCGATACCGTGTTGCCGAGCAAGGCCACATAGCCGCCATTGGCCGCGTGGATCGAGCCCTTGTTGACGATGCTGCCCTTACCATTGCCGCTGAAGGTGCGTGAGGTCGCGTCGAGCGAACTGTCGGTGGTGTCGAGCGTCGATGCGACGAGTCCGCCGACGTTAACCTGCGAACCCTCCCCGAACAGCACACCATTGGGATTGATGAGCCAGACTTGGCCATTGGCATTCAGATGCCCGTAGATCTCCGAGGCGCTGTTGCCAAGAACGCGATTGACCGCGATCGAGTCCCGGCCGGGCTGGACGAAGTTGACCGTTTCGTTCGCACCGATGTCGAAGGTCTGCCAGTTGAGCGACAAATGCTGGCTCGCCTGGTTGATGGTTGTCGTGGCGCCGTTTTGGTTGATCACGCCGCTGCCCGACACCACCTGACCGCCTGCCTGACCCGCGCGCGCAGCACCTGCGCTGCCCAGCGCCAGGGCGACCGCCAACGCGATGGACGCTGCGCGTGGGGTGCTTGCGGAAGCATTGACCCGAGCCGCCGGGCGGCTGCTACGGGCAAGTTCGCTGGCCGCGACCCACTGAGAAGTGGCGGCGTTCCAGCACAGGCGATAGATACGATTCATTGTTGCGGGGCCCTGATTTGATGCGATCGGTTGCGCGCGGCGCGAGAAAATCGCGACAAATGCCTGGCCGTCGCAGTGCGTCGGCAGGGCAGCGTCGCGCTCGCGTGCAAGTGGCCGCATCGGCAATCGCAAAAAATGCGAACGGCGTCGCGGCAGCGGGCCGATTTTAGGAAGCCGTGCGCGGCGTCGTAAGGCCGTCAGACGGGAACTTATGTCACGCCCGGCGTGACAAGTTCCGCCCATTCAAAAGGGGGACTCACGGGATTCAACAGAAAGTAAGCAGCCCCAAGGCTTAAGCGGGCCGGCCATCCTTTGCTGGAGGGGACGCCGGGCGCGCGGGGGCGAAAGGCGACGGATGTGACTGGCCATCGGATGGGTCGATCATTCGCGCCACGCAGGACATGACCTCCGCTGCGTCGGACGGCTTCAGCAGCATCTCTGCTGTTGTGGAGTGTGATGCGTCGGCGGGAGCCGGCGGGACAGCAGTGAACATCAGGACAGGGACGCCAGGCAGGCGCTTGCTTAGGCGCGCGATCACCGCCCCCTCTTCCTCCCCCGGCCACCGATGCTCGGCGATGATGAGAGCCGGCCGCGTGGCTTCAAGGCCGTCAAGCCCGTTCGCCGAGTCCACGGGCACGGACTGGAACCCATAGCCGTTCAGCAAATCGCACAAAACGGCGCGGCGGGCCGCATCGGCCTCGGCCACGATCACCCTCCTGCCGTGACCCTCCACAGCAACGGGGTCTTGGCCCATGGCCAAGTCCGGCTCGACATCGTGCTCGTCGGCCAAAGGAACCTCGATCTCGAACGAGAAACGGCTTCCCATCCCCCGTGAACTGCCTTGCGCTTCTAGCCGAGACCCCATGCGATCTAAAAGTTGCGCCACGATGGCAAGGCCCAGTCCGCTCCCCGGTGTATCACTGATGTTGGTGCCCCGGACGAACGGTTCGAGCAGTGTCTCTGCGCCCGTGTCTCCCAAACCGATGCCCGTGTCTTCGACCGCGAAGCGCAGCCGGGTCGAACGACCAAGGTCAGAGGTCTGAGCCTCGACGGTGAAGACGATTTCCCCATTCCGGGTGTACTTGGCGGCGTTGCCCAGAAGGTTTGATAGCACCTGGCGCAGGCGCCGGAAATCCAGCTCGACCACGGCCGGGAGGTCTATGCCAATAGATACGTCAAGCCGGTTGTTGTTGGACTGGGCAAGAAGCGCGCCCTCCTCTGCGGCCTCGTGGAGGAAGCGGTGAAGATAACCAGGCGCCGGCTCCAGCAGCACGTCCGTCAACTCGCCCCGCGAGAATTCCACGACCTCGTCGATGAGTTCCATCAGCATGCGCGCGTGACGCTCGATCGTCCGGGGGTGTTCGACATCTGGTCCAGTCCAGCGCCACTGCCGCGCCACATTCACAATGGCCGAAAGAGGCGAGCGCAGATCGTGCCCAATGTGCGCGAGCAAACGGCGCCTGGCGTGCAGAAGCGCGCGAAGTTCCTTGGTGCGTTCCACGACGATCCCTTCGAGGCGTCGGGCATGCGCAATGAGCACTTGGGTCCGCCAGCGCCACGCTCCTACTGCCAGGCCCACGATGGCCAAGGCAAGGGCAATGAAGGTGCCCGGAGTCATCCACCAAGGCGCCTGGATGGCCACCTCGAACGAGGCAACGGCCGATGGTGCTCGGCGGTTTTCGTCCACAACCTGGACTTCGAACCGGTAGTGGCCCCAAGGCAGCGAGGCGTAGCGGACCTCTCGCTGATTTGTGTCAACCCAGTCGCGGTCCAGTGGCTTGAGGCGATAACGAAAGTGCACGGGGTGTCCGGCGCTGTTGCCTGAGACGCCAAACGCGATAGTCAAAGCGGCGCCACGTTCGTACGGTAGTGCGTCCGATGCCACGGCACGGTCCCCGTAGCGAGCCGGAAAGAGCTGCGGAGTCATCGTTCGAGGTGCCAGCAGGTCCGCGGGCTTGAGCACGTGGGTTAACCCAACAGGCGTTCCGATCCAGACCGACCCGTCGGCATCCGCAAAAAAAGCGCCGTGGTTGGTCTCATCCCACAACAAGCCGTCCCGACTGGATAGGCGCGTCCATATTCCTTCCGCAAGGACGTCGACGCCTTTGCCGCCGCCCGCCCAAACTCGGCCTTGGTTGTCCGCACGCAGAAAGTAGAAGCGCGTCGCGGCCAAGAGCGGGTCGTTGACCGGTTCCATGGTGAGCGTGTCGCCATCCCCCACGAGTCCCGTGAGAAGGCCGGGTTGCAAGGCGCTGAGCCAGAGGCGTCCGTCGGGGGTTGCTGCGACATTTTCATAGCCACCTGGAGATTCATCCGGAAGAACGCGAACGCGTGCCCATCCGCCCCCGTTGTGGCGATACAAACCAGAGTTGCAGGCGAGCCATAGTCGGCCGGCGGCGTCTTCCGCCATGTCGGAACACATCGTGGACGGAATCAGGTTCGGAGCCACGTGCACAGCCGACCCGGATGCAGGGTCAAGCTCATAAAGCCCGCCCATGGTGTAGACCCAGAAGCGCCCGGACCGGTCCCGGTGTGCACCACGGATGAGGTAGGGCAATTGCGCGACTTGCTCACTGCGATGGTCTTCTGGCTCATATCGGACGACCCGACCATCGAACAGGAAGTACCAGATGGATCCACTTGGGCCCGTCAGCACAGCGTGCGCCTGGACGGGAGGAGGCAAGCTCACAGGCCATCGGTGGGCGCGCCCTTCGGACGGAACAATGACTTCTCCGCCGCTTTCGCCCGCCACCCAAATCGAGTCGGGACCTGCTCGGGTGATGGACCAAATGAGGCTATCACTGAGCCCCTGATTGGCCGTCCAGTTTTCGACGGCGCCAGCGTTGCTCCAATAAAGGACACCTCGGCCGTAGGTGCCCGCCCACAGCGCACCGTCGTGGTCGGCGATCAGCGCCGAAATCCCCACGCCCGGCAGCCCGTTGTGCGTGTCCAGAAGGTCCCATCGGGTGCCGTCCCAGCGCGCGATGCCTGTGTCCGAGCGCGTGACGATGCGCCCCTCGCGATCTTGTGCCAGATCAATGCTGGTCGCCGCCACCTCGCCATGGCCGCCCGGGATGTCGTGCGCGATGAATGCCGAGCCGCCAGCCGCGAGCCCGACAACGCTGCGCAGCCCCCGCGCCCAAACCGTGCCGTCACGAGCGACCAAGAAGCCCACCCATTTATCGGGAGGCACGCCCTGCGCCGCGGTAAATCGGGTCAGGACGCCATCACTTTTCCGGCATATTGCCTCACCGCACCCGAACCAGACTTGGCCGGCATGGCGATAGACAGCGGCGACCTGAAAGGTTGCTGCATTGCTGGCGCTCCCTTCAGGCCATGGGGTCGCTGTCCATCGATCGGCCGCCTGCCGTGCCAGGCGGAAAAGGTGATGTCCCGTGACGACCAACATGCCGTCCTGCCCGTCCGGCGCCAGGGTCTGGCCGCGATCCACGAGCATGGTCCGGCCGTCCGGCCGCACCCAAGAAAACTTCCCGCTGTCATCTTGCGACTGCAGGCCCGCTCTCGTGCCAGCCCAGACATGTCCATCGTCGTCCTCGGCCAGACTCACGACCTCCGAGGTCTGGAAACCATCCTTTTCCCGCATCGCATTGAAACCAATGCCGTCAAAGCGATAAAGGCCCTGCTCGGTTCCGGCCCAAACAAAATGATGCCGGTCCTCCAAGAGACGCACCACAGACAGGCTCGACAGGCCTGTGTTCTGGTCGTAGACCACCAAGGGCAGCTGCACATGCGCCGACGGAGTGCCAGCGATGGCTGGCGTGCCGAGCGCAAGCACGAAAAGTGCGCATGCTGTGCCCCGTAACCAGCTCAACACGCGGCGGTAACCCCTGCCTTCTCGCGGGCATCCCCAGCGGCTTCCTCTTGAGCCACCTGGCGGAATCGCGTGGGGGTGACGCCCATGCGCTCCCGGAACGCCGTCGTGAAGTTGCACGCGCTCCGGAAACCTATCTCGAGGGCGATGTCTTGCATGTTCAAGGTGGTCTCGACGAGGAGGCGCCGGCTTCGCTGAATGCGCTCCTCCCGCAGCCAGGCAAATACCGTGGTGCCAAGGTGTTCCCGGAAGATGGCTGACAAACGCTTGTCGTACGTTCCCACTTCACGGGCTACCTCATCCAGCGAGAGAGGCTCCGCGAGGCGGCGGCGGAGAAGCCGCATGGCGGCTTGCAGGACCACCTCGTCAGCGGTCAGCGATGCAGTGGATATTCCTTGAGCCGGTGCGATGGCAGACCGGGGAGCGAGCCTCAGATGGATGCGCACCCGCGCCACAAGCTCGGCCGGATGACAGTCTTTCAGAATGTAATCGACGCCGCCGTGGCTAAGCCCCTCAAGGCGCTCCTCGACACTGTTGGCCGAGGTCAGAAACACCATCGGCGTCCCTTTTAGCTGCGGCACTTCCTGAAGCAGGCGACTGACGGCAAAGCCGTCCATCTGTGGCATCCGCACATCGAGCAAGATGAGGTCCGGCGCCATCGCTTGCGCCCGTTGAACTCCCTGACTGGCGCTCGTGACAATAGTAACCCGCCATCCTTCAGCGCGGAGGGCCACAACGAGTGCGCCGATCTCCTCAGGCCGGTCATCGACTACCAGGATGTGTGGCGGATTTGACGTATTCAAACAGGCCCCCAATGTACTGCCGAGGGGCGCACGAAGTCCCCTTCGGCGAAGAGTATAGACGGCTTGGTCGATTTTGCCCGCGACCAAAGAGCTGAGCCCCTCCACCAAAGGCGGCGGCAGACCAATCTCTTATGGTTGCGTGCATCTAACGCAGTCATATAAGCATGAAACGGACCAACAACATGGCGGACCTGTTCCTGCTGGTCCAGGTGATTGAGGCTGGGAGCTTTTCGGTGGCCGCAGAGCAGCTCCAAACGACGCGATCCCTGCTGAGCCGCCGTATCAAGACGCTAGAACGGCGGCTTGGTGTGCAGCTCTTGCACCGGAATGCTCGCCGCTTCTCCGTCACACCCATCGGTGAGGAGATCTATCGGCACGCCTCTGCCATGTGTGAATCCGCCATGGCCGCAGAACACGCAGCCACGGATATCAACGCAGGCAGCCGGTCCTTGCGAGTTCATGTGCATAGCTTGCTGATGCCTCTTATGTCGAGCATCCTCCCGGGATTTTCCGCGGATCACCCTCAGATGCGCGTGTCGTTGACGACGAGCAACGGCGACTTCGAGCCGCTCATCCGTCAGCAGGCAGATGTCGTCCTATCCGTGAGCGACAGCCTGCCCGATAGCACGGACGTCGTCGCACGGTTGCTGACGCACATGCCGACCATTACCGTGGCGGCGCACGAACTGGTGAGGCGCCTTGGCCCGTCACCCAGTGTCGACCGCATCGCGGACCGTGATGTGCTCGCGTATGCCGGGCTGGGCGCGCCGATGAGCTTGCTTCTTCGACCCAGTAAGCAAGGTGAAGCAAGAATGGTGACCAGTGACATTGCCGTGTTGCTCGCGTCTGTCCGTGCCGGTCTTGGTTTCGCACGCCTGCCTGCTTGCCTATGCGAGGAGGACATCCAGAGCGGTCGCCTGGCTGCGGTCCAAGATGCGACGGAAAACGCCGGCGTGCCGGTACATGCCCTAACGATGTCGGCTCGCGCGGTCACAGACGCCGCCCTCGCCTTCGTCCGATTCACGCAAGAACGGCTGAGTGTTCGCATTCCAGAATGAATTCGAGCTACGGCGGATTTCGGCCGAGGCGGTAAAGCTGGGACAACCATCGGTCGTTCACCTCGTTCTTCTCTGAAGCTAAGTGCCTCGCATGGGCCTTCCTTAGACACTCAAAGCCGAGGTGTTCGGTCTGTTCGAGCGCCTCCGCCGGCATGAGGTGACTTCCGAACGAATTCCGCGAACGGCCATCGAAGAACGTGAGCATCCATATGCACGTCTAAGCACCGCCGGTGGCCTGGTAGACATGGCTCGTGGGCTGAGAGGCATCACGCTGTACGCTAGACTCATGCGCGCCTCAATGACCGAAAATCCGTCGCAAAGTGCGGAAACAAATCAGGAACCGCCTTCGCGAAGGGTCAGTGCTGTCAATGCTCGAACGCCTTTGAAATGACGCCATCAGAAGAATCGCGTTCCCGACCAAAGAGGTCGCACCGGGCGCACTAGAATCGCCACCCTGTTTTCGGATCGCCATGAGTACTTCACAGCTTGCCCTTCAGACCCGTCGCCGCGCCAACCTGCATCACCTTATTCAACTGCTCGACGGCGAGGGGCTCCAGTCTTGGGCCGCGCGGGCCGCTGTCATGGCCAATATTACCGGGGCCCAACTTAAGGCATTCATGGAGGGCGAGGCGATATCCGACGAGATGGCCCGGGAGATCGAGTGGTCCATGCACCGTCCGAGCGGGTGGCTAGACCGTCAGCCAGAGGACAGGCTAGACGATTGACTCCTGCGTCTGCTTACCCCGGCTCCATCAGTATGGCCCGCCGCCGTGGCAGTGAGACTACCGAATGAACGGAAGCACCAGTAACGCGATGCCGGCAGCCATGGCCATGAGCGCCTCCACCATCATCCATGTGCCGTCCGGATTCCCTTCGGCTCGCAGCCTTCGCATCATCCGCCACGCCGATGTCTCCGGGGCATGCGCCTTGCAATACCGGAAGTAGATGCGCCAACTGGCAAGGCCGCATCCGGCCAAGATCAGGATCAAAAGGAGGTGCGTCACGTGGTAGGCAACGAGGTTCATGGCGAAAGCGGGTATGGCGGACGGCGCATGGTATCCGGTCGTAGCGACCTGGCGACACTCATTCAGTGAGGCTGCGGAGGTGACCCCGTTGCACGCTTACGATAGACGCCGCTGAAGCGAACGTTCATGCCCCCGCACTGCCCGTTGTCATCGACGACAAGAAGGTCGTTCAACAGCCACGCGGTGACCTGGCAAGCCGACTGCTTTAACTCTAAACGCTGCCCCATCGGCGCGGCGCGGGCGGATATGCCACCGAAGTGCCGGGCGAGCGGCGCGATGTTCGTTCCGGGCGGGCCGGGCCAGTAGGCATTGCCTTGACCACTGAGCGTCCCGTCGGCATTCGCCGTCAACCGGAGGCGGTCGGTTCCGTTTGACCACATCCCGGTCCACGCACCCACGGGAGGAACAGCCACGATTGGCAGCAGGCGCAAGCGCCGACTCGGTATCCACCCCGCGCGTCCGCCGCCCTGGGCATCGGGCGCATAAGCACAGCGGTATTCGCCTGACGACTGTCCCAGAATCACCCGCTCACCGGGCTTGGCGTACTCGCCCGACTCACATGCCGGAGCGCCCCCTTCCGGGCAATTGCTCATGTCCTCGAGCAGAGCAACGGGCTCGGACCCCATCACCCGCGCCATTGCCCAATGGCTTTCGGAGGACGAAAACAACCCATTGCGGCACAACGCGTCTTCGGAGGCCTCTCGGGCGAATGCTCCTTGACCCCAAGACGCTGCCACCAGCGCGGCTGCCATAACCCATCTCATCGAGTGCCCCGTCCAGCTTGCGTTAGCCGAGCTTAGCCACGATATAGGCCGATTTTCTGACCGCGCGATGGCGCAGTCAGGGCGATCGAAGGCAACGGCGGATTTTCCGCGCTATAGATGCGACCGATCAATCCGCATGGTCCCCCCGAACGTTTCGTTGCACCCCCGAAAACGTGTAGGAATTCGCCGAGAGACGATCAAAGGTCCTTTCGGCAACATCTGAGCGTCGTTTTCAAAAGGACCCAGACGCAGCATGGACAAAGACACCTTTCTCCGGTTCGACGGGTATATCGTTATCGCCGTCGTCGTTGTGATTGTTGCGATAGGAACGCTTCTCATCGCGCCATTGTCCGTGGACATGGTGTTCCTCACGACGGTCGCTGGCATGCTGTTCGTCCGTCTCTCTGTTGAACTGTCCCAAGGCGAATTACGGGGTTGGCATGTTTCGGGTGGCCGACGAGCTGGCTGCGTTCGTTGGACCGACCTGCCGCTGCTGGTCAGACGGGAGTACGCCCTGATTTCTCCGCCGGGCTATGGACCGCCGCGGGGTGGTCAGACGCTAGCCGGCAGGACCGGCAACACGGAAAGCACGCCGGCGCAGTAGGCCTGCGCCAGCCCAGTCGACGCTGTTGTCGAGTTGCTCCGCGCTCAGCGCCAGCTGCGCGCCCTTAGCGTGAGCCAGCTTCGCGCTCTGCTCCTTAAGCGCGCGGTGGCTGTCCATCGACTCACTTGACGGTATTCGCCCATCGGCACGTGACCACGCGAGCCGTGCAGTTGCCGCTCACGTTCCTCCGATTCCTTTCAGATTAGCCGACGTCAATCACCGTTCCGGACTCGCCCTTGGTTCCCGGGCGATAGCGGGGGCTCGGAGTGGTTATGTTCTTCGCGAGAACAGCTTCGATGCCGGCAGCAGGAACCGCCTGACCGAACCAGTGACCCTGCCCTTGCGTGCATCCGTTTCGCTTCAAGCAGCTCAGCTGCTCGGGGTCCTCGATACCCTCGGCAACAGAGATCAGGCCGAAGCCCTTAGCAAGGCCCACAATCGCGCGAATCACCACGAGACTGTGGCGATCGGTGACCACATGCGTGACGAAGCGCCGATCGATCTTGATCTTGTCGAGAGGGAATGAAAGGAGTTGCGCTAGCGTGGCGTATCCGGTGCCGAAATCGTCCAGAACGATGTGGACACCGTGTTCGCGGAGTCGGGTCATGGTCGATCGCGCCTCATCGACACGCTCCACCATCACGCTCTCCGTGATCTCGATCTCCAGGCGCGCAGGACTAAGCCCATGCTCGGCAGCTACCGCCAGGATTCGGTCTACAAGGTCAGGATCTTTGAGTTGGATGGCCGACACGTTGAAGGCCATGAACAAGTTACCCGGCCAGTGGCGAGCATCAGCACAAGCGCGGCGGAAAAGATGGTCCCCGAGAACGCCGATCAAGCCGATCTCTTCTGCCAGCGGAATAAAGGCCTCCGGAGAGACTTCACCTAGCACGTCGTCATTCCATCGTGCCAACGCCTCAAATCCGACGATCCGATTGTCGTCTAGCGAAACAAGGGGCTGGTAGTGCGAGACGATGGCATCGCATGCTACAGCCCTGCGCAGCCGCTTCTCTATGAGCACACGACGATCTATGTGGGCGTCCATCCCCATCTCGAAGAAGCGCACCGACGAGTGGTCGTCCGTCTCGCCGCGAAAGATCGCTCGCTGTGCACGCTGGATCAAAACTGTCGACGTCATGCCGTCGCTCGGCGCAACGGAGATGCCGATGCTCACGCCCACGGTTACGCCGGTGTCGTTGATGGAAAATGCCTCCGACATCGCCAGCACGATACGATGGGCCAGCCCAGCCGGCTCATCCAGTGAAACCATCCTCGGCATGGCGATGGCAAAAACGTCCCCTCCGACCCTAGCCAGGACGGCGCCCTCGCGAAGCAGTGCCGCGATACGACCGGCGAAGTCGATGATCATCTCGTCCGCGGCTCCGTGACCGTGCAGATCGAAGACGCGTCGATATCCGCCGAGGACGACGACAAGGACGGCTAGCGCATCTGCGTGTTCCATGGCGGCAAGGTGCTCATCCAGCCGCTGGGAAAAGAAGCGTTCGTTAGGGAGCCCCGTGAGATGGTCATGTCCGGAAAGCATGCGGGCTTCGCGCTCGGCGCGGAGCCGTCGCGTCATTTCGTGCGTAAAGTCCCTATAACGGCGAATGCCATAGATGGGAACTGCAACACTGAGAACAAAGCCAACAAATAAGATGTCATCCAGTTCCAGGTGCTGGTAAGTCAGGGCAAACGCAAAGATCCGCCTAGGCAGATCGAAAAAGTGCGCGAGAGCATAAGCAATTCCGGCAAGTGCAACGAGGAATGCGCCATCACGAACGTCGCGCCGCAGCCACGCGATCCGCAGCACACGCCCGCAGAGCTCCCTCCATTTGTCGAACCACATATCCATAACTCGACTCCCGAATGCATTCACTTGAGATGGCGCCCTCTTCGCCACGGGAAAGGTCCGTCTCATCTCAGTATGTTCACAGGGGCACGGAAGAGTGTGAACACCTTCTCACATCCGTTTCACCGGTCAGGGCGCGATGTGGCTCTTCGTGCGATGAATTCCATTTGCTTCGGGCCATGTGGACGGTATTGCTTTGCCATGACGGACGCGGCCTCCGCCCGGCCTGCACTTTTTGCGCGGCCATAACCTCAGGCTTTCAGTGCAGAGACTGACGGCCGCGAGGAAAGCATGCCATATCATAGGGACCCACGATGTCGACGTTCTTCGTTAACCAGCTCGACTTCATTTTCTTCTTCTATGGTTTGGCCTTTATCCTCCTCGGCACAACGTGTCTGGGGATTGCGAGAAGCAAAAGCAACGGAGAAGCGTGGGCGGTACTCGGGAGTTTCGCCCTTATCCACGGCGTAGGCGAATGGCTCGACCTGACCGCGTTAATTGTGGGCGATGGCGTCGCCTTTTCGGTCGTGCGCACGATGCTCATGACGATCTCGTTCCTGTTATTGCTGGATTTCGCCCGCCTGGAAGCGATCCGCCTTGGCCTGAGCCTTCCCGAACGATGGATCTATGTACCGCTGACGATGCTCGTGGCACTGGTCGGCCTCGCCGCTGGCGTCACCGCCGCCAACGTTGCCGCCCGATATGCGATCGCCTTCCCCGGTGCGCTGGGCGCGGCTCTCACACTGGCCTGGGCGGCGAGGTCGCTACCGGCTGGGGCGCGCTATGCCCACCTTTCGGCGGCGCTTGGACTCGGGCTCTATGCCGCTGCCGCAGGAGCCATCGTCCC
Source organism: Luteibacter rhizovicinus DSM 16549 (assembly GCF_001887595.1). Classification (NCBI taxonomy): domain Bacteria; kingdom Pseudomonadati; phylum Pseudomonadota; class Gammaproteobacteria; order Lysobacterales; family Rhodanobacteraceae; genus Luteibacter; species Luteibacter rhizovicinus. Next base: position 3,020,859 of record NZ_CP017480.1, on the reverse strand, counting down.
GACCGTCGCATTCTGGCCGGCGAACAGCGTGAACCACGCCTGGTTCGCCGCACTGACAGGGACACCCATCCAACTCATACGGGGCTTACTGGCATGCTGGATCGCGTTTTCCGTGTGGGCGACTTGGGTTCAGCAGTTGGCCCGGCAGCTCGCTTCCGCGAGGTATACCGCGTTCGTCCGACGGCAGTTCACCTGGACCCTGGTCGCCATGGGGACCATTCTCATTTCGGGCTGGACACTCACCGAGTTCCTTGGGGGTATCTACCGGCAGAACGTGCAGGAAGAGTCGCGGCGCGATATCGACCTGCTAGCGAGCCGGCTTGCCGGCGACACGGCAACGGTCGATGCCATGGTGAAGGTGCTCGCCGGATCTCCGTCCATCCGCCCGTGGTTGACCGACGGGAGCCGCCCTGACCATGACGTCGGACAAACGTTCCTCGACCTGGGTGTCGACGCGGCGGACGCCCAGCGAGGTTACCTGCTCAACGGGGACGGGGTGGTGGTGGCATCCTCCAATCCGCGGGATCTCCGACCCGGGGCACCGACCTATGAATCGGCCCCCTACTTTCGGCAGTCCATGGCTGGCGCGGGCGGTTATCAATTCGTGTTCGATGCGGCCGCCGGGCTGCACGAGTATCACGCGAGCCAGCCCATCCGCGCCGCGGACGGCAGAGTCGCGGGTGTGGCGGTGCTCACGAAGTCGCTGGAACTCTTCGAAGTAGATCTACGGCACTATGACCGCCCCTACTTTTTCATCGATCCGCAAGGCGTCGTCGTGATGACGAATCGTCCCGATGCGCTGCACCGGACGCTCTGGCCACTCCCGCCTGACACAAAGGCATCGGTGTCGCGCGAAATCGGAAAGCTGGACGATCGTCCGATGCTGGATCACGAAGTCGTGGATGGAACTTGGGCCACGGTCGACAATGAACGAAACTATGTGCGCCGTCGTTTCGCGGAGCACAGCCAGTGGTCTCTGGTAATCCTGAAGCCGACTCGTGAGATCTTCGCCACGCGTTTCCTCGGCATTGTCATCACCCTTTTGGTGACCATCATGACGTTGATCTACCTTCTCGGCAAAGGACGGTGGGTTCGCGATGACGTCCTGGCGGACAATCGCATCCGGATGCAAGAGTTGACCCAGGATCTGGGTGCCAAAGCATCCACGGATGCTCTGACCGGCTTGCACAACCGGCTTTCCTTCGATCAGACGCTGGCCAGTGAAATGGTGCGTTCCGAGCGCTATGGCACGCCGCTGTCGCTGATCCTCTGCGACATAGACCACTTCAAACGGGTTAACGATACCTTCGGACACCTTGCCGGTGACAAGGTCCTTGTCCAGCTGGCCCGATTCGTGCCGAACCTCATTCGTACAACCGACTTCTTCGCGCGTTGGGGCGGCGAAGAATTCATCGTTCTCGCTCCCGGATCAGGAGGGCCTATGGCATTCCTCGCGGCCGAGAAACTGCGCGACGCCATTAGCCAGGTCATTTTCGAAGATGTGGGCACGGTCACGTGCAGCTTCGGCGTGGCGCAATGGGCACCCGGTGAAAGCGCCACTGAGTTCATCGTTCGCGCAGATGAGGGTCTCTACCAAGCAAAGGCCAATGGTCGTAATCAAGTCGTGCTGGCGCCCCAGTCTGCGAGCAACGATGCCGAAATAAACGCGGCTGGCGCGTCTTAGGCGCACGCAGCCCGGTCAGCGCAGCTGTGCCCGTCCGGGAGTGACGAGCGACTCTGGTCAATTCCTCGCAAGCCGCTGGCGCGAACGCGCGCGGATGCCATCGCAATTGATGTGACATGGCGCTTTGATGTCACGTAGCGCTGCATGCAACATGATCCTTCCGTTCACCTGTCCATCGGCAGCTTCATTGGATGATTGTCACCCCTGACAAGGATCATTAGAAAGACGCTGTTGCCTCGCTCGAGGAAACAGGACGGCGACCAAGACGACCAAACGCTGAAGTTTGCGGAGCTCGATATCATTGGTGTGAGTGGCCTGGCCGCGATGCGAAAAGCAGGCCCGTCGCGCACCATTTGCCAGGCCCTCCCCCGCTTAGCGTTGTGCGGGTTGCAGCGGGTTCCAATCGCGCCCCAAGCCGTCGTGTCACCCAAGAACGAAGAGCGTACGATGTTTAATGGTGAACTGTGGAACATTACCAAAAAGCCTCCGATTATGGATCTGACAACTCAGTCATATAGGGCACGCCTACTCAGCATCGCCGAGATGTCCTTGGATGCGCGCGCATTGGTTGAGGCCGCGTCGGCATGCGAGTGGGACGAGACTCGTTTCCTCAGCTACCGCATCATGGAACAAGCACTTAGCCTAAGGTGGCGAACCGTCGCTCAGGCGGCCCTCGGCCTGTCTCTTGCTCTTGGCCCCGAGGGCAACCGACCCGGCGAGGGATACGGAGCCGCCATGATTGGCCTCGCCGATGCGATCAGCGCGCTGATTTGAAGCCTGAGTTTCGGCCCCCTAGTAGTTTTGCAACATGGCCATGAGGCGGTTGAGTCCACCGACCATCTGCTTCGTCTGGCGTTTGAGACCAGAAGTGATGCACCCATGACGCAGCGGCGCGCATCACCCAAAGACAGAAGCTTGTAGTGCCCCGTTAGCGACAAGAGAGGCGAATTTTTTTAAATGTCGCATTGCCGTTTTTGTCCGTGAAGAAGGCTCCGGCCGCGTCACCCCTTCATCACCCCAAGACGCATTCAATGTCGTCCAAGAGCTTAGTCTTCCCATGACCGTCGGGGTACCTCGAGGTCAATAGCTCGCCACCGCGAATGTCAGCGGCCGCCAGGCGCGGCCCCATCGCTGATAGCACAGGCTGCGACCGCACGAGACGAACGTGCTGGCGCCTTTGTCCCGATCATCCTCGGGACCTTCCCCAACCTAAGTGCACGCTCAGCCTCCCAAGAGGTTGGCCGATCTCGCCTGTGTGTCTCCGCGTGCTTTCCGACGCAAACCCCCTCCATGGTTCCATTCGCCACCGAGACCCCTGCGATGATCGTAAACATCAAATGGCTGCCGCTGATGCTCTTGGGCCTATGCCAAGGGGCCGTGGCGCAGCAGACGCAGTCGATTCCCGGAGCGGGTAGCCAACTCAGGCAGATCGCGCCCGCACCGTCTCTGCCACGCACCACGCCCGCCATGCGTATTGAACAAGTGTCCCCGACGCAGTTGCCCGGCACGGGAACCGCTAAGGTCGAGGTACGCGCGCTGAACCTCACGGGGGTGGCGATTTTTCCTGTCGAGGAATTGATCAGTGCCTCCGGCTTCACTCCCGGCGCCATGTTGGGTCTGGCCGATCTGCAGGTCATGGCCACGCGGATCACCGAGCACTATCACCAACACGGCTACTTCGTTGCACGTGCCTATCTTCCGGCACAAACGATCGTTGGCAACGCCGTGACGATCGCTGTCAGCGAGGGGCGCTATGGGAACATCACCCTGCACAACCAGAGCGACCTGAATGACGGGCTAGCCAACAGCCTGTTAGGCGGGCTCACGACGGGCGATCCGATTGCGGTCGATCCGCTCGAGACCCGCCTGCTGTTGCTTTCCGACCTGCCCGGCGTGAACGTCAGTTCTACCCTCGTTCCGAGCCCGACAGCGGGTCTTTCGGACCTGCTGGTCGATGTCACCCCCGGCCAGCGCATCACCGGCGAAGTCGATGCGGACAATGGCGGCAATCCGTATACCGGCAACATCCGTGTTGGCGGCACGGTAAACGCCAACAACCTGCTGGGCTACGGCGACGTTGCCAGCCTGCGTTTGCTAACGTCGGGGCACGGTCTTCGCTATGGGCGCGCGTCGTACCAACTGGAAGTGGGCAGGGCGACGATCGGCGTCGCCTACAGCGATCTGCGTTATGAGCTCGGTAAGCAGTTTTCTGGTTTGCACGCGAACGGCGACGCCCAGGTGGCGACGCTGTACGGTTCACTACCGTTGATTCGCTCGCGTAACAGCAACCTGTATGTCGCGCTTGCTTACGACCACCGGACCTACGAAGACCGCATCGAGCTCTTCTCGTCCGTCGCCAAGCGAAACGCCGATGTCCTTACCGCCAGCCTTTATGGCAATCGGCAGGACAGCTTCTGGGGAGGCGGCAACAACGCGTTCTACCTCGCCGTCTCTCATGGTTTGCTCGATATCCAGACGCCCTGGGCGCGCGCTGCGGATGTTGCCGGAGCCCGAACGGACGGCGCATATGAAAAGGTCTGGCTGAACGTGTCGAGGCTGCAACACGTCACCGATACATTCTCGCTCTACGGCTCGGCGACCGCGCAGTGGGCATCGAAGAATCTCGACCCCTACGAGCAATTGATCCTTGGCGGCATGGACGGCATCCGTGCCTATCCTCAAGGCGAGGCCTACGGCGACGAAGGCTATCTGCTCTACCTCGAGGGCAGGCTGCTGCTCACTGGGCTCTCCGCGCGCGTCCCGGGTGACGTGCACCTGCTGGGGTTCGTGGACAACGGCGGTGTCACCGTTAGCCGGAATCCGTGGAATGACACGTCAAACCACCGGCATCTCAGCAGCGTCGGCATCGGCCTGGACTGGACCGAGCAAGGCAATTTTTCCCTAAGGACGTATTACGCCTGGAAGTTGGGCAACGAAAGCGCCGTATCGGCGCCAGACAAGTCCGGGCGCTTTTGGATTCAGGCGATCAAGTACTTCTGAAGCCTGCCCACCCTGTACGCCAGAACCGCCCTCGAGGAACCCGCCATGCAAAGCCAAAACCGATTCAGCCCCCGCATCGCGTGCGCCGCCAACTCCTTCCGGGGCGTGGCCATGCTGACCCTGTCTGCTGCCTTGATGCTTGTCGTGGCCGCGCCCACGCGAGCCGCCGTGACCCAGGGCGTCGTCGTAGCCGGCAAGGCCACCATCGCCCACGGCGCAACGACGACCACCATCAATCAATCCACCGCAAAGGTTGCGATCAATTGGGAGAGCTTCTCGATTCCGGCCGGCCAGACGGTGCGCTTCACGCAGCCGGATATTCATTCGGTCGCCCTGAACCGGGTGATCGGCAGCGATCCCTCGGTCATCCTCGGTAACCTCGCCGCCAACGGGCAGGTGTTTCTGATCAACCCTAACGGCGTCCTGTTCGGCCGCGGATCGTCGGTCAATGTCGGCGGACTGGTCGCTTCCACGATGGCGATCTCCGACGCGGACTTCATGGCAGGCAGGTATGCGTTTATCCATGCCGGCCGGGGCTCGGTGGTCAACCTTGGTAACATCCAAGTGACCGAAGGCGGCTATGTCGCGCTGATGGGCAGGAGCGTCAGCAATCAGGGCGTTATCTCGGCGCGGCTCGGAAGCGTGGCGCTTGCCGCAGGCGAAGCCATTACATTGGATGTTGCGGGCGACGGCCTGCTCAATGTGTCAGTGCCGCAAGGCGCCATCGATGCGCTGGCGGAAAACGGCGGGCTGATTCGGGCAGACGGTGGTCGTGTGTTACTGACCGCGCAAGCAGCCAGTGGGTTGCTCGACTCCGCCGTGAACAACACGGGGGTGATCGAAGCGCGAACGCTTCAGGATCGCGCCGGCACCATCCAGCTGATGGGTGATATGCAAGGCGGCAAGGTCAACGTGAATGGGACACTCGACGCCAGCGCGCCGGACGGTGGTAACGGCGGCTTCATCGAGACATCCGCCGCGCACGTGAGTGTTCGTCCGACAGCACGGGTCACGACAGTCGCTGCACTTGGAGCACCGGGTACATGGTTGATCGATCCCCACGATTTCACCATCGGTAGCGCGCCTGGGGACGACATTGCCGGTTCCACGCTGGGAGGCCAGCTCGTCACGACCTCCATCGCCATTACAACGGTGGGGGCCGGCGCCGATGCGGGCGATATTTTCGTCAACGATCCCGTGTCCTGGACAGCCAGTGGTGCACCTACCACGTTGAGCCTGACCGCGGACCGCGATGTACACATCAACGCGGCGATTACCGCCGTGGATGGGAATTTCTCCGTCTGCTGCGGACGGGATATCAACGTCCAGGGCGCCATCAGCGCCACGCGGGGAAGCGTCCTGCTCGCCGCAGGCCGCGACGTCAACGCGGATTCGGCAATCACCGTGACGGACGGCAACCTGATGATGTGCGCCGGTAACAACGTGAACATCAGCAGCGCCGTCGTGCTTACCCGCGGTACGGCCGACGCCGCTCGCAGCCTGGCCCTTCCGCTGGGTCTGACGCTGAGCGCTGACACGGATGGCACCGGGCCTGGCATTGGCGGCGGCACTGTCGTCTTCGCCGCTGCCGCACCGCCGTCGGCGGTCACCAACGCGCCCATCAATGTCTATTACAACCCCGTTTCCTATACGGCGCCCACGGACTATTCCAATAACTTTACCCTGGTCGGAAGCTCGGTCATCAACCAACGCATGCTTGTCTTCGCCACTGGCGGCGACAAGGTCGAAGATGGGTCAACTGGCACCACGTTGACTGACCTGAAGGGGACACCGCCAGGCGTTGTGCTGGTCGCCGGGACAGGCAGCAGCGCCAACTTCGACTCAGCCGATCCGGGTGCCGACAGGGGAATCAGCTTCACTGGCTACAGCCTGGCGGGCATCGACGCGAATGACTATGCGCTTCCATTCAATTGCTGCGGTCCGGCGCTTGCGCACACAACAGGGACAATTTCCGCGGCTCCGGTTGTTCCACCGACCACGCCGGACACACCGGTGCCACCGACGACGCCGTTGCCGCCGACTGACAACCCGGTGCCTCCCGCCACGCCGACGTCGCCAACGTCGCCGACCGACAGCCCGACGTCGCCCGAGACCCCGGGCTCTCCGGGTTCGACACCAACATCAGGTCCTTCTGCCATTGACACCAACCCGGATTCGGGAACGATACCCTTCCCCCCGCCTGCGGTCGTCGAAGCACTTCCCTCGCCGGCAGGGCCAGTATTCGGCATCGTCTGGCCGCTGACAGCGTTCGGCTTGCTGCCCACCGCCCCTGAAGGTTCGCTCGTACAAGTGACGTCGGAGCCTGTGCCGACGATGATGCTGGCGGAAGCGCCCGTCCCCGCCGCACCGACGAGACGCCCCGCTTACGCAAGGCCCCTCCTTGCTCCCAAGCCGTATCGGAACTGACGGATGGATCTCCCGATGCCACGCCCCAACGACATCCAACTCGCCTCTGCGGACGTCCGGTACGTAGCCCATTGGGCAATTGCCTCGCATGACAGCGGCGGCCTGCCTTACGTGATTGTCGACAAGCTCAACGCACGTGTCTTCGTGTTCGACGCTCTTGGCCATCTTGAAGGTAGCGCGCCTGCCTTGCTTGGCATGACGAAGGGCGATCGCTCTCGTGCGGGCATCGGCGACGAGAAAGTGGTCGCCATCCCGCCGGCGGATCGCATTACGCCCGCCGGCCGATTTGTGGCGTCGGAAGGAAGCAGCTTGCACGGTGAGTCGATCCTGTGGATTGACTACGCCACGGCTCTCGCCTTACACCCCGTCGTCCCCGGGACGCGCTTGGAACGACGCGCACAGCGCCTGGCCAGTCCTACCAGTGAGGACAACCGCATCTCCTACGGATGCGTCAACGTACCGTCCGCGTTTTATGGACGTTTCATCGCGCCGGCCTTCGAACACAGCAGCGGCATCGTCTACATCCTTCCGGAACGCTCCGCCGCGCGCGATATGTTCGTTACACACGAGCAGGACATGCCGCCGCCGAGCGTGGAATGATTGGATAGTCTTTCGGCCACGCAACGGGCAACACACGCCAGCTTAAAAGGCGGGGCCGACGGTCGTACCCAAGATCGCAACGATCGCGGTGACGTGCGACGCTGCCCTATGGAAATCATGAGTAAAAGCGCCCCTCATTGCCCCGCCCGCAAGGTATCTTGACGACAAAAACAGGGGCCAGTCCTTCAGCGGACTCGGGGCCAAGAATTTGCAAGCCACAACAAAAGCGCAGCCGTGACCGGCGCACGCATCCACGCAGCGCGCCGTGGCTTGTCATCGCCTTCTGCGTCATAGGCGCCACCTACCCCGTTTGGCGCCCGCCCCTGTTCCCTGCCCCTCTGACGATGGAAGACATCCTCGCTTTTCGGTGTGGCTGAACTCTCAAAAACAACCCCCGCCGACGGCCGGCGGGGGTTGCTTGCGATACGCGAACGCGGTCACGCTGCCTCAGTCTGCAACTGGCGCACGTTGTCGCCCGAGGCCTTGGCAGAAATTTCGATGCGACGGGGCTTCAGGGCCTCAGGCACCTCCCGCTTCAGATCGATCGTAAGCAATCCATTGGCAAGCTGCGCACCGACGACATGCACGTGCTCGGCGAGTTCAAAACGCCGCTCGAACGGGCGTGTTGCGATGCCCCGGTGGAGATACTCGCCACCCGATTCTGCCTTGCGCTCGCCCGCTACGGTGAGCCAGTTGCCATGGGCGGAGATGTCCAGGTCTTCTTCCGTGAAGCCAGCAACGGCCATCGTGAGGCGATACTGGTCATCGGAGATCCTGATGGAATCGAACGGTGGGTAGTTTTCCGTGCCCTGCCCACGCGATGCCGCGGCTTCGAGCAAGTCGAACATGCGGTCGAAGCCGACACTGGAGCGATGAAGCGGTGCTACGTTCAAAAGAGTACGCATGGCCATATCCTCATGGAAAAGCAACATGGATGGGTTCTCTGCGCCGCCCCCGAAGCGGACGGCGAGGCTGGCCCCAAAGCGGTCAGCGAGGGGTAATTTATGCAGATGGAAAAAAATTTCAAGGGAGCTAATTCAGGGTCGGTTTAGCCGTCCGAATGTGAGATTCGCGCGATTGATCCTGCCTTTGGTTGGGCCTACAGGGGCCAGTGCAGGTTCCGTTTCAGGCCGCGCGGACGTATACCCTTGCCGCAAACAGAAGCGTGGCAGAAGAAAAATATGGAAGCGAGTCTGACTAGTGAGGGTGCTTGCACGCCAAGGCTGCGTGGCGTTCGCGCGTAAGGCATCAAATAGGCTGGTGAATCCCCTTCTCGTACAGCTGTGAACCATACCATCGGTCTCATTGACGCCGTCGCCCGCGGAGATGTTAAACATGCTTTGCTGCGTGCTAATCGGGTTCGAAGCATTGGATGGGAACAGGGCATGCCTGCGCTTGCAAGTGCGGCAGGCGCATTCCTGCATTTGGTGGAGGCCGGGGCATGATCAGAAACGCAGATGGCGTTAGCGGTCCAGGACATTGCTTACGAGATGAGCGGGGTCGTCTGGACGTGGGGCGGCTGACAAGTGCTGAACCCGAGCGGGCACGACGACATGAAGCGCGCTTCAGTGATCGATAAGCCATTACGTTACGACGCTCTCAGCATTGGGTTTCGTCAACGCCGGGTACGACGCGCCGGCTCTCGCTAGGCTTTCCCTTCGCAGGCGCGCACACCAAAGTGCGCCATTGTTTTCCCTTCTCTAACCTTGCGGTCGACCGGTTACCCGCCCCAGCCCTGACCGCGCTGGCGCAAACAGATGCCGCCCGAGCCTACACTCGGGATTCACGCGCATCTGCATCTGAAACCAAGTGTGTCGGCTCGGATGCGCGGTCGCGCCTTGCAAGGTCGTGAAGTCGAGACGGTTGTCCTTATCTACCGGCACAGTGCCGACCGGAGGGTGAAGGAGTGCGTTCAACCGCTCGCTCATTCAAAGTCTGTGGCGGGCAAACAGGCACCGGTTGCGTGACTGGGACCAAGCCCGCTCTTGACTCCGGCTAGCACCACGAACAGACAACTGCATGTCTAACCTTGCACCAGCCCCAGCAACTCGTTGACCTGGTCTTCGGACAACGCGTTGGCTTCGACGTCGAACAAGACCTCTCTCCCCGTCGAGACGTTGGTCAGGGTCGCAGGTCCGGTCACCGCCAAGGGCCCTTTCACTTCATGGAACAAATCAAGGCATCCCCGTGTCACAGTGCCGAGCGTCATTCCCGCACTGCATTCAATGAATCCGAAACGCAGCTCAGGGTGATACCAAATCACCCGGCCGATCATGCAGTTGCTCCACGGCTCCGATAACAACGAAACTTCGCGCGGCAGTGGTGGCGTCAAAACCATAGCTGTTTCCGCCTTGTCGTAGCAGGCAGACTTCAACGCTCGACGTCGTCTGGGTTCTGCTGGGCCGCTTGGTGGGGCCCGCCTTCTTCCGGAAACTCACGCGAGCCCGGGTCGGGTTCACCGGGGTCGCTGTCAGGCTGGTTGGGCTGGGGTTCTGGCTGCACCGGGGCGTCACCCGGAACCGTTGCACTGCCGCCAGTGGTCGACGCAAATGCGATGTCTGTCATGGGCATGTTGCTCTCCTGCTGTAAACCGCATTAAGCCGACCTAGCCGTGACGACTTCGGGCGAAAAGGGTTAGGGGACGGTGAGCATCCCGACAAATGTGAAGACCAGGGACAATGTGACCGCCTGTGCACGCCAGGACTGCGTCCCGTTGCCGCCCTTCGCGTCAGACAAGGGCATGAATCCAGTTCTGGTGCAGCTCGTCAACGACACCATCGGTCTTCTCGACGCGGTGCGGCACGGTGATGTCAAACATGCCTGGGGGTTCGCGGACCGGGTGCGAACCATCGGGTGGGCACAGGGGATGCCGGCGCTTGCCAGCGCCGCCGGTGCTTTCCAGCAGTCAGTGGAAAAAGGCGCGAGGTCCGAGAAAGAGATGGCCCTGGCGGTTCAGGCGATTGCCTATGAAATGCAGGGCGTCGTCCGCGAGTGGGCGGAGTGAGGGCCGGGACTGTCAGGAGACTGCCAGCCGTGGTCGACATACACAGAGCCGGCCATGACGTTCCCGTCGAAGTGGGGAACCCCGTGCGCGGCCGTCGGTCGATGCGCTCGTTTTCGTTATCGAAGTTGGTCTTCCGGCCCATGCCGCACTGGCAAGCCTCGCTGCCCAGGTCAAACGGTGTCTCCAGACGCGACCGGAGTCATCTCCCTTTCTCGTATGCCCTGCTACAAGTGGGCTTTGGAAACCCGGTGGACCGCCATGGAAAATCTCCAGCAACACAGACGCACGAATCTGCGCGGCCTCCTGTTTGAACTGGCAAGCGAAGGGTTGCGTGGCCTCGATGCGCAGGCATCCTTCTTGACCACCCGGGCCGCACCACTCAAGGGCATGCTGGAGCGCGACTTCATCACAGCACCGTTCGCCCGGCACGTCGAGTGGACCATGCAGCGGCGGGACGGCTGGCTTGACGAAGACCACCGCGCCGACCCGTTCTGACAGCAACGGAGTAGAGCGCTCTCCTTTACCCGGATACCTCGGGTGGGTCCTCGGCCATATCAAGCGCTTCTGCGCTGTGACACTCACTCATCCAGCCGCGAGGCTTGAAGAGGACGTGCTCGACATGCTCGGCAAACAAGGTGTGAATGTGCGAACCGTCAAGCATGGCCTGCAACCTGGATGCGGTCACTGCGTTATCGAGATAATCAGCCTGGCTTTGGCGTGTAACTAGTCCTTCCTCTTCGAGAAGGCGAATGACTGAGCGCAGGTTGGCAAGGCGTGCGGCTTGGACAGGCATGATGACTTTTACGGATGCAGGTCGGACATGGATGCATCGGCCATTTTCCAACTTGCTTTAACGGTCGCCTTCACGTTAGTGAAGACGGGTCGCCTGCGCGCATGGCAAAGCGCCCTCACGCTGTCCCCTGTTGCAAGGGCTCACGGACAAGGGTACCGATGAGGTGCGCGAGCTGCAGCATCAACTCACCGTAGCCATGTCGGGGTGTCGTTCCCGGTTCACCGAGCGCGTCAACGATGCGTGCTGCCATCGCTGCCACCCCGAAGCATCCCTCCCCGTAAGCCTTGCCGACCACCATCCGGGCCCGGAACCGCGCTTCGTCAAAGTCCCGTTGCAAGGCGGCCTCATTCATGGCCAGCGCCTCGGCCGCAACGTCAGTGGCAAAAAGGGTTTGGTCGTCTTGAAGCGTCATCGAAAAATTCTAGCCTGACGCAAACGGAGCTGTGAAGCCTGCCCGTGGCACCGCTCCTGCTCGAAAAAACGGGAAGTCTGAACAGTACTTCTTCGGCGCTCAGGGCCACACCCTCACCCATTGCACCCCGGCGTTTCCTGGCGAACTTCGCGGATGCAACTGCACCTATACGGCACGCTCACCCATGCAAAGCGCATGCTCCGTCCACAGGAGATGACATAACTCCTGACCCAACCGCCGCCGTGGCTGATGATGCCTACCATATGCTGCAAGGCGATATGGGTAGTGCCCCACTGTCGGCAGCGCTTCATTCGGAGCGTGTGATGAACATCAGTACAACTGCGCTTGATACCAACAAAGCCGTCGGAAAATGGACCCCGCCCCGTTACATGGTCCTGTACGACTGCACGCCCCTGGCCGGCACTGCGGTGTTGCGGGCGTTCGGTCACGCGGCCAGTTCTCGGGCCTCGGTGTTCATTGCGGGCCTGCTGGTTCCGGACCCGGCCAGTGCGTCACCAGCGCCAGACCTGCAAGATGAGCTCGACGCTCTGGTCCGTACCGGCAAACGGGCGGGGCTCGAGGTCACCGCCGAAATCGTGATGCCTCCCACTATGGAAGCCATCGCAGACAGGGCCGATGCCGAGGATGTGACCCATGTCATCTGCATGCATCCGCCCCATGCGCTGCACGAAGTGTTCACCAAACGCGGCATCCTGCTCACCTTGCGCGACTGAAGCCGCGCTTGCGGCTCATTGATGAAGCGGGCGCCGGGCATGCAGCGTACGATGGAGGCATGGGACCAAGAGCGGTGCCTTCCAACAAGCCCGCTGCTTCCCAGCCCTCCCGACGCGACGACCAGTCCTGGATGTTTAATGGAACACGTGCAAGAGCACAGACGCACAAACCTGCGCACACTACTCGGGGAGCTTGACAGGGGAGGCTTGACCGGAATCGAGGCTCAGGCCACATTTCTCGTCACCAACAGTGTGAGCCTGGAAAGCATGCTCATGAGCGCGGTTATCGGTGACCTGTTTGCCCGAAACACAGAGTGGACCATGCACCGGCGTGACGGATGGCATGACGAGGACCACCAGACCGACCCTTTCTGAAAGCCGGACCTGTCCCGCACCTGGAACGCCATGGGCCGGGACGTCCGCCTTGCCGGCGGGCACCAGCTGTCACGCGTCGCCCGCTCCGTGGCTGCTCCGAATGAGCCAGTAGGTCAGGCCCAACGCCAGTGTGGCACCCGCCAGCGCAAGCAGCTGGGCCGGGCTGACGGCCTTCAGATCGAGCAAGATGAATTTCCTGGACAGCGCCAGGAGTGCAATCAGCAGTACCACAGACGTCTGGACGACACTTTGCTTGCGCGCAACCATGTACTGCAACGTGTGGTTGAATTCGAGCGCAATCAGCAGCGTCATGATTTCGCCGAAGACCGTCTGGAAAACCGCATGGTCCAACGGGTTGAGCGCGTTGAACACGAGGTCGGTCATGACACCCATGGTCAGGCGAAACAACGCAATGACGATGATGAGACCGACCAGAAAGGTGAGAACCAGGGCAACGAGCCCCTCGAATCTCTGGTAATAGCTCAAGAGCGCCCAGGTATCCGTGAGCTGTTTCAATCGATTCGGTTGCATGGAGGTTCTCCCGAACGGTGCCCCCCGCTTCAGACGAGCATATTCTTGCTTGCGCTGGTTCACAACTTGACCCTCGGACGGGGCCTGGCTAACGCGCGCCGCTTTCCGGCCCGATGTCTTTGACCACCCGGAACGTCGTTGCTGCGCCGACGGCCACGCCCGACGCGTCATATACGGGGCCAGCATCGACCGACAGCAGGTGCGATGGTCCGTCGAATCTGCGGACCACAAGGCGCACGTCCCGGACCGATTCACCCAGCAACGCTGCGCGCGCCAAAGGCACGTCGGACGACGGATAAGGCCGCCCCTCCTCGGAAAAAATCCCGTGCATGCAGCTGTAGTCGTCGGGAAGTGCACCGATGCGCACAAGGCCGACAATCTCTTCTGCCTTTGTGTTGGCAAACACGATGGAGCCATGGACATCGCAGACAATGAGGCCCTCGGGTTCCTTTTCCGCGCACCCCCTCCGGTGGTCCAGCGCATGACGCATGAGCTCGACATGGTTCTTCGCATCGCTGTCTTTGACCACGTCGATGGCACTCCTCGCGCGAACATATTGTGGACCGGTTATCGGCCACCGGCTCGTTGGCTTTAACGTCGTTCCAGAATTGATTCTTTGAATCGCCCTGACCTCATTTCCAGCGCTCGGCACGACCCTAGTATCACCCGGATGCGGCGCTTGTTGGGGTGGGCACGGGCCGTTCCTGTGGAAAGCCGTTCTTCGGTCGATGCGCAGTGCCGTGAGCGCGTGAGGGGGGGGGTACCAAGCGCAGTCGACGTGGTGCAAACGACTTTGGTTCATCATCCGTGTGGGAACGGAGATATCCGCATCAACCATCCTTCCTCTCCCTCGGCTTTTTATCCGGACAGCTACCGTAGGTAGTTTCCCCCTGGTCGGCAGCGAGTTGATATCTCCCTGCCGACGGCGTCGCGCATCGTCACCGCGCCCGAAAAGCATATTGGCGTGGTGTTGTTTACCCGAATAGCGGATGCTTGAAGCGATCGTTGTCCGACCTCCGAGGCACATGACAAGTGTCGGGAGATGCTCGGGCGAACTTTACGGACGAGAGTCCTTTATCGAATCGACGCGATCATCTCATCAGCAGCCAACCAGGCGCGATCCTCCATCTCTTCGCGTGTCGCGCAGGGGAGGCCCAGCAGCACGCGGTAGCCATCCAATCCGATCAGACGGTTGAAGAACGCGGTGCCTAAGTGCCGCCGTTGATCCGGATTGAGCGCTCTGGTCTTGGGTCGGGTCGGGTCGACAGAAATTGGTTGAGCCGCTCCTCGTGTGAGCCGATCAAGCCACGATAGGCCATCTCGCCTAGGTGCGGAAAACGCCGGATCTCGGTCATCACCACGCGCAGCAGGCTCGTTGTCTTAGCACCGTTCAGCCGCTCCTGGAACATCACGCCAACGAACGAAAGGATCTCGGCGAGAGACTTTTGCAGGACGCCCTCGAGGCGGGCGCGCTCCTCCTCGTCATCAGGATGGCAGGCGCCCTCGATCACGGCGGCGAACAAATCGTCCTTGCCCTCTGCGTGCCGATATAACGTCATGATGTAAACGCCAGCGGCTTGCGCGATGCCCTCCATGCTCGCCCCCGAATCACCAGCGTCGGAGCTTTACGAACATTCTCAAGGTCGTCTGACCTGGCATGCACGCTCCTGACTCGCGATTGCGCCCCGCAATGCCGCCTGTGACACGGTTGATTTGGACGGAGATTGACGAATGTGCATCACGTAGACCCTGCTCCGCAGGCCCGCCAGTATCGGCCGGCATTCGACGTTCATCTCAGACAAGGACCCGTGTGATGCGCATGCTCGATAAACTGCTCGCTCCAACCCTTCTTGCCGCTGCCCTTGCCGGCGTCAGCGCTCCAGCGCTGGCCGCCCCCCAACGCTTGATCGACCCGCCAGCGGAAACGCTCGTCATCAGCGCCGCTGATGTCAATCTCCGCCACGCGCTGGGCGATGCCTATCCAGCCTTTGCTCGGAACTTCACTGTCACTGCCCATCCAGTGGCCCTCAAAGACGGCGGGTGGTTCCTTGATGGCTGGCGGACAGGCGCGCCACTCACCCATGCTGCAGCATTCGTCCACTATGCTGATGGCCGAACCTTCGCGGCTTACTTTGACGAAGACCGGGGCGAAATTATTTACGTCGGCGAAGGCCCCGTCCATCCGGCGCTGCAAATCTGGGCACGGCGGTTCGGTCCGGCACTGCACGTGACCCCTCCCGCCAACCCCTCGACGTCGCCTGCCAGTACCTCGCCGAACGCGGCCCCATCAGCCACCGCCGACACGCCCACCGAAGCAGACCAGGTCGAGCTACGCCAGGTGGCCGCCTCGATCTGAAGTGAGGGTCTCGCTTCCGGATGGGACATGAATGCCGAAGTCGGCGACATCCTGGGCACAGTCACCAACGAAATCATGGAGTGCTCCGCAGCCTTCAGCCTGGTCCCAAAGCCGGTGGGCTGGGTTCCAGGTTGGTCTTACGTAGCCAAGAGTGCCTTGTCCATCGTAACGTACGTGACCGGTGTGTCCAACGACCGCCGCTAGCAGACCTGCGTGAGTGCCGCTGCCGTCAACCGGCGTATCGCCATCGAAATCGCCTCCGCCGGTATCTGATCGTCATGGTGGAATTCGTCACGTTCGTGCTCGCTGCCATTGCGGACTACTGGGGTCAGGCAGGGCAGCGCCGGGCCTGTTTGATCCTGGGCGCCACCTTGATTGTCATCGTGGTGGTGTGGGCGCTGGTCGCTCGACGTACCTCATGAAGGTCTCCTGGCGGAGACCTTCCGCGCGCCTCTGCCGGGCGCCCCTTGCATCACTACGTCACGGGGTTTCCTGGGCGAGTACTTCGCCCCTACCCGAGGCTCTCGACCTTTTGTCGCGCTCGTCGTTGACGGACATAGGCAGGCGGAAGTCGCCCGCTGGGCCGCTCAGCCGTCGTCTCGGCGCGGAGCATAAGCAGCAGGAACTTGCTGACCTGCAATGCCATAGGCACTATGACGATGCGTTAGCCGCCGTCGCTGCGACGGCACGCGGCGAACCTCAACCCTGGTGGCCGTTGTCGTGGTTGCGAAACCGCCACGCCCGAACTGCGTAAGCACTGACAGGTTATTTCTGTGACCTCGAAACCGCGCAGCGCTATCCAAGTACCGGCTGAGCAGCTTGAACGTTTATTTGACGCGTTGACGGATGTCGTTTTCTTCGTAAAGGATACCGAAGGACGCTATACCCACGCCAATCGAACGCTGATTCGCCGGCTACGGCTGACACAGCGGAGCGATGTTGTCGGCAGGCATGTCACGGAATTATTCCCACCTGGCATGGCCACTTCGTACGCAGCCCAAGACCGACATGTGCTCCGCGGCGATCGAATCGATCGGCACTTGGAGGTGCACGTCTCCGACAACCTTGCGGCTGGTTGGTGTCTTACGTCAAAGGAGCCCCTCATCGTGGACGGGCACATCTGCGGTCTTATCGGGATCTCCCGAGACCTCGGCTCACCGGATGGGAATGATCGCAGCTACCGCCGTCTCCAACGAGTGGTGGCCCACATGCAGGCGCACTTCGCCAGTTCCATCCGGATACTGGACATGGCAACGCTAGCTCACTGCTCTGTGGCGCAATTGGAACGCCATTTTCGCCGCGTTTTCCAATTAACCCCCCATCAGGCGCTGACGAAGATCCGAATCGAGGCCGTCATGCATCAGCTGCGCGGAAGCGCACCGATAGGCGCCATCAGCATGGCGTGCGGTTTTTCCGACCAGAGTGCGCTCGCGCGCCAGTTCAAAGCGACCGTTGGGGTGCCACCCAGTGTGTATCGTGCGATGTGCCATGACGAGCGCCGGACCGAACATCCCCCAGCGGAATGACGTCGGGTCATTGGCCTTGTTTGGACGCGGGTATGCAATTTTCCGCATGGCAGTCGCTGATTCCAAGCAAGCATCCGCTCGGGTATCTCGGTAGGGTGGTGACGCAGAGGGCGCGCATCGCAAAGACCCCGGTGGGCCGCCAAGCCTTGGCGTGCGCGGCGAGGCCATGGCGTGCACATGTCTGATCGACTCCTAGCTGCCCCTTGCGAGGGCGCTGAGCTTCAGCGTGACAAGAACACGCGGGACTAACCGACGAGAGATGGCCTCGCTCGTTCGCGACTGCATGGAAAAGGAACATCGCTATGGAACCGCCGACGGACTACTCAAAAATGCTGGCGGCTATGCCCAGCGACGAAACGTCAGCGCTCGAACAGCTCCTTGCTGATCCCGAGGGCGTCACAGCGTTAACCGACGGGCCGTGCGGACAGTTGGCTTTGAAAGGGCTTATTGAGTCCGATCACACAAACCGCTGGCGCCTCACGTCGCTCGGCCGCAGTGCCATCCGCCGTTCTCGAGCGCACGATGCACCTTTCGACTGGGCCAGCTTTCATCGCTTTTTGGCCGGTGGTGGGGGACACATTTTGACTTCGGCGCAGTCGGTGGTCGAGACCACCACAGAACGCGCCACGGGCGCCACGGATGGCATTGCACTGGTCTCGCTGTGCAACGGCGACCTTGGCGACGGCGGGTGTGCGAGCGAGCCATCGGCGGAAGATCGGCATTTGCCGGTCCAGGAGAACCGGCGAGAAAACCTCGCGCGTGTTCTGAACGAGCTAGGGGGCCATGAGCTGTCGACGCTGATCGCAACAGCTCGGCTGCTCGGCGTAACCCGGCTCGTGCTGCACGAGGCGCTGGCAGGCCTCGGACTGGGAGACGCCGAAGCGCGGGAAATCGAGTGGGCGATGAACCGACCGCTGGGGTGGTTGGACCAAGACCACCAAGGCACTCCCGACTAGCTCACGGCAGCCGGGATGGATGCCCCGTCGGCATCTCGAATCTCAGGCAATGTCCTCGACATGCATCAGCCTTCAAACACTCACTGAGGAGCGGCAGCTTCTCAGTATGATTTGAGCGGTGAGCCGAATACTGCTCAGCCAGTGGCGCCGGTGGTCAATTCCATGGGCTCATAGCCCGGAGCCCACCAAGCACCGGTCGATGCCACCGAGACGACGGAGGCACCTTCCAATCAGAACAGTTGGTGAGTTCTTCGTGCCAGATCTTTTTCCAGGTGCACGAAAACCGCCTTGCCCTTGTCCGTGGCGCCCCAGTACCCGTCGCAGTCTTTCCAGGCCAGATTTGCCCGGACAAGGCCAGCGCAAGCGCTGTCGTCCAGTCTGCCCGACGCCAGATAAGCGGTCGAACACAGCTGCCGAAGGGCGAAACGCTCCCCTTCGCCCAGTACGTTGACCAGTTGTATGTTTTCGTCCACCTCGCCCGCCCCCAGGATTTGCCGACGGTGCAGTGTGGCTCCTTGGTCGGCGAAGGCCGCGTGAGCCTGCGCCTAAGGCGGCAGCCCGCTGAGGCAGCCTTACCGCATTCAGTCCCGGGATCTCGTTCATCCTTCGCGCCGTCAACGCTCGCGGCGACCTGGCAGAAAGAGCGCATGCGCGGGATTCCGCGTCACCGCCGTGACTGAAACGCCCAAAGTCCGGCAGCGACGATGAGCGTCGCCACGCACGCGCCTAAAAGGGCCCGCCATGTCGCGACGTGGAGGGCGTGCAGGCATCTCCCCGCCACGACGAAAAAAATGAGAAGGAGCCATCCTTGCCGGGATGTCGGACCGATCCCAAAACCAAACCTCTTCGGCCCAAACCAGCGATTCTTCTGAAGCATAGAATCCGACCTTGTGCGGGATTTAACACGCAAAAGCATGCGCCTTGTTTGCGATACGGACAGATGGCGCTAGAGCAGGCGGTATTTGCATGAGCAAGCTGCGAATCATCATCGGCATGCCGCGAGTGACACAGCAAATGCTGGCCGGTTGAAGCACTGCAAACGCCCGCCAATTGAGGGCCGTGAACTATATGTCGCTTCAATCCCCCTCTCTATTGACGGCAAACGCATCCGGCCACATCAGTCGTTTAAACCTATGGCCCATGACCGCCGCGACCTCGCTTGGAGCCGCGCATGAGTTTCAGCGGACTGTGGCGTGCAGCCTTGACAATCGTACGGCAGGAATTAACGTGCCACATGGACAGCTCGCCCTCAATCAAACCCACTTCTGTCGCCCGCTTCGTGTGCGCCCTAGGCGGATCCATCGTCCCAGTTTCTCCGGGCAGCTGGCCGCTTTCTACATGGCAACCCACCGCCATTGAGGTGGTGTTCGCCGACTGGCCTGCTCACATCGACCGTCGGTCCCTCTGCTTCGAAAGTGTCGAAGAGTTGGGCCGACGACTCCCATATTGGGCCTCATCACAGGCGCATTTCGACCTATATCTGCAGCGCATCGCTGACCACTACGTCAGAGCTTCAGATGAGGAGCGTGCGCAAATTAAAGCCTGGATGGGACTACGGTTCGAGGAGCAATGGAAGCACCCATGGCACTCGACGTTTGCTTCCCTGGCGCCCTCGCTCGCCGAATCAAAGCTGGGACCGGGTTGGCTTCGCCGATATCTTAATTCCCGCATTTCAGAGCTCTTAGCGCCGCCCTTAGACACCTGGACGCATGCGCTGCCGAAATACATCACCGCTGCGCAGGCCCGGCTGCTGCAAGAATCCTTCACGCACTTGGCGCCGCGGCGGGCCTCTCGTGCGCGGCTGTAAACTGCGCTCGCGCCGCCGAGCTGGCCCTTGAGGCTCCCCTCGATTGAGCGGACGAGCGGACAGCACTCCTCGAGCCAGAAGATCAAGCATCACAGTGAGTGCTAGGCTCCATCTCATTGAGCATCTTCGTCCGACTTACGTAAGGCGACCTTAGTGATGAGCCGACCGAATTTCTCACGGAGCGGCGGGAGCGGCGAAGCTCAGCGGGATCGACCGCGTAGAGGGCGTCGATGACGCGACGTGCGGCCGCAACCATCCCGACGATCCCTATCCACTGGTGCTGGATCGGCAAACGATGGCTTCTCCGGACCGACCAGCTCGGCGGCGATCCGGTTACCCATTTAGGCCGCGCCCGCAGGCTCGGTGCAAAATGGCAAGCTCCACCGGATGGTGACAAGACAGCCACAGGGTCAGTTCGCTGTCTGACAGGATTCTGGCAACCACCCCGGCGAGCACAACGCCTTCGAGCACCGCCAAACCCTCGGCACGCTCGTTCTCAGGCAACCTGGACGACCGCCCCAGCGCAACCCGCCGGATACCGAGGCGCCTGAGCATGGCTTTGGCTCGACTGTCGGCCAAGAGCGCGTCGATGGCTTTGGTGACGCCATGGAACCGAGCCTCGGCCCTACCTGCTTCGGCGGTGAGGGCCAGTGCTTCCTCTTTCCGAATCCAGGCGCGCTGGGTGTGGCTTATCCACACAGCTGCGACTCCATCCGGGACAAGCGGGCAAGGTCGCCAAGGATCGCCAACGACGGGTACCTGCAGCTGTCAAGTATTGGGCGATTGCGGGTATAGAAGCACTTGGGCATTTCCGGAAAGAGCACGCGAGGCAGTACGAAGTAGTCCGTGGGCCCAGGTTGGCCATAGACGGCCCGCGCAAAGACCACAATATCCGTGTCCTCTGCAGGTCGGTGATTGAACCATTGCTGCGTCTTCCCGACGGGCCTCGACCCGTGCACGATGACAAACGAAGCGGTCCAGGCATTGTCGATTTTTAGCCGCCATCCGTCCCGTTGGACCATTGAGCCAGCGTCTTCCAGAAACTCGATGGCAAAAGCCGTCAGGCTTTCCCGCCAATCCGTCAGCCATCTGCGGATTTCGGCATACCGATTGTGTCGGTCTGGCGTGTAGTCAAGTGCCCTGTATAGACCGGACAGTCCCCCAAAGCGGCGCGCCAGTCCATGGCTCGACATCAAGCCGGGAGCCGCGTCTATGAGTGGCGCGGTCAACTTCCCCTTGAGTTTGAGGACGCGTCGCACGCCGATAAGTAGATCCTCATTGGACATGTGTTTTCGGCGCTCCAACCGCTCCGCCCTTACCGCATTGAAAAGGTCCGCCGGAACGATGGCCTCAAAGGCATCGTCCTTTCTGACCCAATCAATTTCCGGATTCTGTGTTGTTCGCCCGGCGAGCTTTTTGCTTGAGCGGCAGTACACCGCGTGGCCGACATATTTTTCATTGTCCAGAATCGTCCGAACGGTGGCATACACCCACCGCTTTCCACGATGACTGAGGATGTCTTGGTCGTTGAGTTCGCGTGCAATGGCCGAACAGCCTTGCCCTTTCAGATACCGCTCGAATATCCAGCGAACCCTGTCTACTTCCTCAGGCGGCCCCGGCACCAGGATAATTCGGTCCGAAGCCAGGCTCTTGCGGTCGCCGTCGGCGAGCAGGAATTTTGCGTCACCATCAGCGCTCACAAGGAGCCGGCGCAACCCATATCCCGCGATTGCGCCCTGTCGATATCCCATCTTTGCAAGGCGGCGTTGTCCCGCCGAAACCTTGGTCGAGAGCTCCCGGGAATATTCGGCCGCCATGGCCCGTTTGATGCCCTTGAACACGAGCGAAAACGGACTTTGGTCGTTTTCGAACGACTCGCCGACGTACAGGACTTGTACGCCTGCACGCCAACACATGAACTCGTGAAATGCGGCTTCATCGGTGTTCTGGAACCGGCCCCAACGGCTGACGTCCAGAACGAGGACAGCATCAAAGCCGGCCCGACCGGACCGGATGTCTTCCATCATTGCGGTCAGTCCTGGGCGGTGTTCGATGGTCAGCCCACTGCGGCCTTCATCCCGGTACTCGCGGACGACTGACATGCCGTGTTCGGCCGCATAGGTTTCGATGGCGGCTTTCTGGTTTGCAAGGGAATACTGCTGCATGTCTGTCGACATGCGCAGATAAGCAGCGACAAAGACCGGCAGGGCCACGGAACCGGCTGCAGGTCGAATGGACACGGACATAACCGCACCTTCGTCAACGGCAGGCCTGTCGACTGTAGGCCGACTTCAGCTGTGCGGGAACCCTGTGTCAGCCGTGAAACAGTTTTCCGTGGGGGCCGCCGTGCTCGGCTGCGGCCAAAAACTCTGGCCGCAGCCGCTCGATATACTGCCACCATGAATCCTCGTGAACACCATATCCTCGACGTCGCCGCCCTCGTCCGAGAAGCAGCAGCCATGGGTGATGCTGCCTTGGGGTCGGATATGGACGAGGCCCGGTTCCGGGCACAGCTGATTGCGGCCAAGGCCGATGATGCCGGGTATGTCGACCTTGCTCTTGCCGCTGCCCACCTCGTGGCCGTCCTGGGACCTGTGGGAACAACACCGGGCGTGGGATATGGCGCGGGCATGCTGCGCGTCGCCGATGAACTCGACAGGCTCGGATTCGAACCGCTCTGAAAATCAGAGGCGGGCGCGCCAGCAAGACACTGGCGATGAGTTCCAAATTTCTACGGATGTCTCCGCCGCACGTTGACGAGCGGGAGCCTACCTTGCAGAACCAATAATCCTTCCTTGACCTTGCCGCCTTGACCTTGCCGTCCTGATTATCGACGGCGTTGCCTTGAGTGAAGCACTCCTCGGCGGCGATCTATCGGGAGCCCAGTTCCTGGCAAAAGTCATCGCCACACAATCGGTGGGCCATCACCGGGCCGGCGTGCCCGCGCTGTCAGGCTACGCGCTGGCGGTGCTGGCGCAGGCGGCGCGCGGTGCGTTTCAGTCGCTGGAAGAAATCGCTGCCGCCCGATTGACGGAGTTCGCACAAGCATGGGACCGAGCGACGACGCCCCTTGAACGACGCAACGCTTTGGCCTCCATGATGAATGACGGCATCGTGCGCAGTGAACACCTCCCCGAAGATGGGCTCGAACCGGCGTTTCAGGCCAATCTCGATCAAGTCTGGCAGGCCCTCGCTGCTTGAGGATCACCGAGAGACGCCGTGGCGGTGCTGCGCCGCGAGCGAGCACACCCGCAGTCCAGGCTTTTCGCAGCGATCTCTTAAATGACGCTCGGCGAGCGCTCGAGGAGGTGGACGCGGGTCGGCATGAGCAGCTTACGTTGGCGGCCGAAGCGATGCGCCAACGCCCGAGCCACAGCAGACGCCCAGTCATCGCTCGCACCTTATCCAAGCCGCTGCTACTGAAGGGACTTGAGTTCGACAACGTGTTGGTGCCGGATGCATCCCACTTCGTCAGGAAAAGAACGGTCCAAGCGAAGCTTTTCTACGTGGCCATATCGCGGGCGAGCCACTCGCTCACCATCGCGTCGAGCGAACCCGTGCTTCGCTTTCCGGTGCCGCAGCTCTGATCGGCAGCGACCATGGAGCCATCATGCGTGATCTAGCCCCGTCCGCTAGTTGGTCACTCATTGACGTCGCGCGCGGAATTGGCTTGGGGCCGTAATATAGTTTTTGTGCGAACCATCTCAACGCTGCGTCTCTGCCCGCTGCCCGCAGACGTCAGTCAGCTTCGTCCCGTCGAAGTGCCATCGAGACCTCGTGGGGCCACTGATCGTAGAGCGACTTTCATTTCCGCTTCGGAACGAGTTCCTCGGGCGACCGACTCTTCAAACGCCATCTTTGCCTCGCTTTTGCGCGAAAATAGGTGTCCCGCCACCTTTAATCAGTCCAAGATGCGTGCACGCTGATAGATGCGACTGATCAGCGCTTCAATCTGGTAAATCCAGGCTGCCGCGTAGTAGCGCCTCAGAACAAAGGGCGCGCATCCGCGCGTCGGCTTGGTCGCTAATGGCCCGGAGCGCGCGACCATACTCCACCGTCCACGTCGCCTGCGCATCCAGATCGCACCATCGCTCCTGAAGCGCTGCGGGAAGCGCCAGTACGGCGATCCCTCCGGATTCGACGGCGCGCTTCAGGTCGTCCGGTTCCGCGGCAAGGATGTGGCCCACGATCCACCCTTGTTCGTCGGTCAGCCAAACGTGCGGGAGCAACACCTGATGCAGTGTCTCCAGCATGACCGCTCCGCCGCGCAAGAGCATCCGTTCGAGCGCGTCCAGGGCCGCCTGATGTTGACGAACGTCCGCCGCGGCGTTCAATAGATCGATGTCTCGATTGGCCTTGGCCTGCGCCGCGGCCCGACGCTGGATCAGCGCCGCCCTGGCCTCAGCTTTCGTCCGTTTGATCTCGTTCGCTGGCACCGCGGCTCCGATACTTCGGGACATTCAACGGAGGATCGTTGCGTTCGTCCATGCGCGGACGCGCGACATCTCCAGGATCACGCAGGATATTCCAAACTGCGGGACTCGTGGCAATGAGCGCTTCTTCGACCTTGGCCATCGCCACGCACAGGTCCGGCCATTCGCCTTGGGCGTATCGTTGGGTCACATCTGCCATGGCGGTGTCGTTCCCGCTCGTCGCGTGGTGGCGGAGCAGTTGGCTGACCATGTGTCCTGACAGCAATTTGGCCGCGAACCGACCCAAAGTGCGTCGAAAGTCGTGCATGGTAAGGCCCACATCGGTCAAATCCGCATCGGCTTTGATCGTCGCAAGGATTGATTTGCTATCTACATAATGCCCCTCGACCGCCTTGGGATTACGCGCGGGAAACACCCACCGCTGCGTTTGCTCCAGCCGCCACTCCGCGCGGTCCACGATGGCCTGCGCCTTAGCCCGGAGCACAATATCCCGGGTGCGCTCTCGGACCTGCTTGACCTCACGCCGCCCCGTCTCGATGGCTTCGGTCAGGACTTGCTCTCCTTGCTTTCGAGCCTCCATTCGCCAGCGAAGCACGCGCTCGGCGAAGTAAGCCACTGGCAGCAGCTGCGCCTCGCCGGCTTTGGTGTCGTGCAAGAAAACCTGGGATCCACGCAGGCCCGTTGTGGGATTCTTCGCCTCCGGGGTCGGTGCGAGCCACACCCACGAAGCGAGACCGTCCAGCTCCTCCGGCGAACAGCTCGCGTACCAACACAGTCGGGCTGACTCGCTGCGACGCGTGCCCCACAAGAGACTCAGGAGGATGTAGTCCACGGCCGTGGCGTTTTGGCCTTGCTGCATATCGCGCCGAGCCACCAACGATTTGAGCACGGTGGGCAGAGATTGCTGCCCGGTGGCCGAGTCGTCTACGCCCAAGGGGTTTCGGACCCGTGCCGCTTCGTAGTGTTTGCGCAACTCCCGCGTCGATCGGTGCAACCCCTCGTCGGCCAACACCGTGAATGGGTTATGCAGCAGTGCGGGCTGTCGTAAGGCGCCGACGGCTGCCTTTCGTTCTTGACGGATGGCGCGCTCGACCGCTCGCGAAGCATCACTGAGCGTGTGCTCAGCCGCGGCCATGCCAGCCGCAAAGGCCAACTCGACGTTCTTGCCCGTCAATCGGAGCTTCGACACCAACGCCGCCCGGTCCAGGCGCCACCATTCGCCCGCTTTCTCGAGCTTGGCTTTGACATCGGCGGGCAAGCGGTTGGACCGCAACATCGCGGAATGACGGACCTGATTCCACGCGCGCTTGAGGAGATCGTCGGTCAGCGCAGTGATGGCCAAGTCCGCCAAGCCGACCTCCGGCCGTGACAGACGGGCGAGCGAATCCTGCGCGCCCTTGACCCCGGCGGCTTTGGTCTTACCCCTGCCCTGCTGCTCCTCCAAAAAACGAATGTAGCCCTGGAGTGCCTGGCTAACGGTCAGCCCTCGGGCAGCTTGAGCGGCCTCGGCACTGCGAAGGGCCAGCCGCGGATCCTCGCCGGTCGAGCGGATGAACGATCGCTGCGCGGCCGCCTTCTCGTGAGCTTTGGCGAGCGACAATTCCTGTACGGAGCCAAGCGAGAGGCGGACGGCTTTCTTGCCGACACGAGAACGCACCTCGTAGAACGCCCCAGTGGGTCCGACATAGAACCCAAATCCGGGCGGAGCCCCTTGCGAACCATCGGAAAATCGGTACGGTCGTTTGCCCGGATTCTCTTCGAGTACGGTTTTGCCCTCAGCATTGACGGTCGGACGTTGGTCTACCGTGAGCGCGCGCAACAGGGCTTGCGACAAGCGATACTGCACCACCTTAGCGCTGGGCATGCTTACACCTGTGTGTCCATGGCACGGGCATTGTCGCACAAGGGATGTGCCGTGGACACACGTAAAACCTCGGCATTCCCGGTATGGACGCTCTATGGACGCTCCCCTTGCGTCGAACACAAGAAATGACCGGTCACGAATACATCATGTCAACGCTCGAACCCAAAGAGAATCTAGCTGTGTCAGAACCTTCGCCGATATCGCCGAAGGCGCAAGAACACACTCCTTTTATGCGTCAGTACCTGAGCGCGAAGGCCGAGTATCCGGACATCCTGCTGTTTTTCCGGATGGGCGACTTCTACGAGCTGTTCTACGACGATGCCCGCAAAGCGGCCCGGCTGCTCGACATTACCCTGACCCAGCGCGGCCAGTCGGCCGGCTCGCCGATTCCCATGGCGGGCGTGCCCTATCACGCCGTGGAGAACTACCTGGCCCGCCTGGTGAAGCTGGGCGAGTCCGTGGCGCTGTGCGAGCAGATCGGCGATCCCGCGCTGTCCAAGGGGCCGGTCAAGCGCGAGGTCGTGCGTATCGTCACGCCCGGCACGGTGACCGATGCCGCACTGATGGAAGAGCGCCGCGACAACCTGCTGCTCTCCATTGCCGCCGGCCAGACCGGCTACGGCCTGGCCTGGGTGGATCTCTCCACGGGCCGTTTCCTGCTGACCGAGGTACCCACGGCGGAAGGCCTCGCCGCCGAACTCGCGCGATTGCAGCCGGCCGAGACCCTCGTTGGCGAGGACGTAGCGTGGCCCAAGCTCGTCTCGACCCTGCCCGGCCTGCGCAAGCGCCAGCCTTGGCACTTCGACGGCGACGCCGCACGACGCGAGCTGTGCCGCTTCTTCAAGACCCGTGACCTGCTCGGCTTCGGCGTCGACGGCATGCCGCTGGCCGTGGCCGCCGCCGGCTGCCTGCTCGGTTATGTCGAGGAAACCCAGAAGGCCGCCCTGCCCCACCTCACCGGCATGGCCGTGGAGAACGCGGGCGAGACGATCGCGATGGATGCCGCCACGCGGCGCAACCTCGAGATCGACACGCACCAGAGCGGTCGCGTCGAAAACACCTTGCTCGGTGTGCTCGACGAAACCGTGACCCCGATGGGCGCGCGCCTGCTGCGTCGCTGGCTCAACCGTCCCTTGCGCGATCGCCAGGTATTGCGTGGGCGTCACCAGGCCATCGGTAGCCTGATCGATGCACGCCGCCACGCCACGCTGCGCGAACGCCTGCGAGGCATCGGCGATCTCGAACGCATCCTTGCGCGCGTGGCGCTGCGTTCCGCGCGACCGCGCGATCTATCCACCTTGCGCGATGGCCTCGCCGCGGCGCCAGCCCTGCGCGAAGACATCGACGGTCTCGACAGCCCGCTGCTGCACAGCCTGGTCGAACGCATCGGCGATCACGCCGACACCGCCGCCCTGCTCGCCCGCGCGGTGATCGCGCAGCCGCCCGTGCTGTTGCGCGACGGTGGCGTGCTGGCCGAAGGCTACGACGACGAACTCGACGAGCTCCGCCAGCTCTCGACCAATGCCGATCAGTTCCTGGTCGACATGGAAGAGCGCGAGAAAGCCGCCAGCGGTATTTCGACGCTGAAAGTCGGCTACAACCGCGTACACGGCTACTACATCGAAATCACCAAGGCGCATTCCGAGAAGGCACCGCAGCATTACACGCGCCGCCAGACCACGAAGAACGCCGAGCGTTACATCACCGAAGAGCTCAAGCAGTTCGAAGACAAAGTGCTTTCGGCGAAGGAACGTTCGCTGATGCGCGAGCGCGCACTCTACGAGTTGCTGCTCGACAAGCTGACCGACCGCCTCTCCGAGCTGAAGGTCGCCGCCACGGCCATGGCCGAACTCGACGTACTCGCGAATCTCGCCGAGCGCGCCGAGACACTGGATTGGTCGGCACCGGTGCTGCACGACGAGCAAGGCATCCACATCGAACGTGGCCGCCATCCTGTCGTCGAGAAGGTACGCGACGAACCCTTCGAGCCGAACGATCTCGTGCTCGACAAGGGTCGGCGCATGCTGGTCATCACCGGTCCGAACATGGGCGGTAAGTCCACTTACATGCGGCAGAACGCGCTGATCGTGTTGCTCGCGCATGTCGGTAGCTACGTACCGGCGTCGGCCGCGACCATCGGTCCGATCGATCGCATCTTCACCCGCATCGGCGCCGGTGACGATCTCTCGCGCGGCCAGTCGACCTTCATGGTCGAGATGAGCGAGACGGCGAACATCCTGCACAACGCCACCGACTGCAGCCTGGTGCTGATGGATGAAGTCGGCCGCGGCACCAGCACCTACGACGGCCTCTCGCTCGCACGCGCGGCAGCGGTGCATCTGGCCGCGACCAGCTGCGCGTACACGCTGTTCGCCACGCACTACTTCGAGCTGACCGAGCTGGCGGGCGACTTCCCGACCATCGCCAACGTGCACCTGGACGCCGTCGAGTACGGCGAACAGCTGGTCTTCATGCACACGGTCAAGGATGGCCCGGCCAACCGCAGCTTCGGCTTGCAGGTAGCCGCCCTGGCCGGTTTGCCCAAGGCAGTGATCGCCGATGCGCGCCGCTACCTCGCCGCGCTGGAGCAAGGTCACGAGGTGACGGTCGCCGTCGCCACACCGCCTGCCGCGACGCCGCAGATGGGCCTCTTCGCGCCGTCGCTGCCGTCACCCGTCGAGGAGGCGCTCCGCGCCATGGATCCGGACGCGCTTTCACCGCGTGATGCCCTGGACCAGCTGTATAAGCTCAGGAAAATGCTGCGCTGAACCATTGAGAAGCCCTATGGAGTCGATCTGAACAATCGAATTCCCCTCGGGTAGCAGGCTTCCTATAGTGAACGTGCGGTCTGGGCCTTCGGCTCAACCGCAACGGGGCTTACGACTCTCCATCTTCCCGCCCCGTGACGTCCCCCGCCCCACCCGTGTCAGCAGCCCGGGTGTGGATCTCCGGGGGACGGTTTTTTTGTGGCAGGCCGTATTGGTGCGCCTCGATCATCGTACGCATCAGCACGACGAAAAGATCCGCGCTGAACAACGACAGCGTGTGGACGCTCCACAGCATGTATCCGTGCGCGTCGAACAGACGCAACGAACCATCCGGGCCACCCTCGTCGAGCTTCGCGATCTCCTCGATCGCAATGCGTTGTCCATCGACATCCAGGCCTATGCGACTCAGCTGGAGCTCGGTCGTCTTGCCGAACGCCGCCGCACCTTGCGCACGAGCAGCGAGCCGATCTGCGTCACTGATGGCATGGAACGTCAACACCTCGCCGGCTTCCAGCGAACGAAGCGCCAGCGGGCCGCGCTCGCGCAACTGGCCTCCGATGATTTCGCCGCGAAGACGAACGCCGTCACCATCGCCATCCAGCACATCGATCCAGGCATCGCCCGGATCGCGGCGAAACGCCAGCGCATTCGCCGGCCCGAACAGCCGGTGATCCGTACGATAGAGGCAGAGATCGGCCATCGCCATGAACGACACGAAGACGCTTTTTCGCGACGCCGCGTGATACGCGACGATGCCGTGTTCATGCAGGTCCAGCGCGATCTTCGGCTTTGTCGCCATCCAGGGGAGTAGCGAGCGAATGGCGCCCAGCAAGCGAGGGGTACGCGTGCGCCCGTGACGACTAAGCAGCCGTCCCGGCACGATGTCAGTGGGAACGAGCATCGTCAGAGCGTCTTCTTCAAATCCTGGATCAGGCGTCGCGCGTGCTTGTCCGGCTTGCCTTGAGGCCGCAGGAGTGCGCCTCCGGTAAAACGACGGTCCTCGCGATGGCGTTCTCGCTCGGCAACGCTCTCTTCCGTTTCGGTGTAAAGCTTGCGCGCTTCCGGCGCCGGCCCGCGCTTCTCAGACAAGGCAGCGACCACGGCGACGAAACGCTCCTCGCCCCTTGTGATCTTCAAACGATCGCCGATGGTTACCGTCTTCGCCGGCTTGCAGGTGCCATCGTTGAGTTCGACCTTCCCACCGACGATCGCTTCCTTGGCCAGCGCGCGGGTCTTGAAGAAGCGCGCGGCCCAGAGCCACACATCGGCGCGCACGCCAGGAATCGTCGGGAGTTCGGTCATGGAAGCAGCATATTACCTAGCGGCACGGTGACCAGGCAAAGGAGGATGCCCGCGCCAAGCATGGTGTTCGCCAGCCGCGGCTCGAGGTCGTACTGGTCAGCCAGAATCGCTGCCGAAATCATCGGCGCCATGGCAGCCTGGAGCACGCCGACCGTGAGCGTCAGGCCGCCAATGCCAGCTGCGACACCCATGCCGTACACCACCAGCGGCGCCAGCAGAAGCTTCCAGCCGAGGCCGGTGGCGAGCGCACCGATCTGGTCGCGCTGCAGGTGCAGGCGAAACTGCAGGCCCACCGAGAACAGCGCCAGCGGCGTCAGCGTCGATCCGATTTGCAGCATCACCTTCTCGACAACCTCGGGCCAGCCGCCGACCCGTCCGACGACCACACCGATGACCAGCGAGATAAAGGCCGGGAACGTCAGCACACGACGCACGATAGCGGCAGCGCTCGCTCCCCTCCCCGAGTACATCGACGCGACGACGATACCGCCCGCGGCGAGCATGGGAAAACAACCGAGCTGGTCCGCGATGACGGCAACCGAAAGCCCCGCCTTGCCATGCAAGGCTTCCATCATTGGGTAGCCCATGAAGGATGTATTGCCAAGGCCGCAGACGAGCGTCAGGCAGCCGACCCGCGCAGGCGACCATGCAAACACCCGACCGAGCGTGGCAAAGAGCGCCCATGCCCCGAAGAACGTGACGTACATGCCGACCACGGGAAACCAGAGGCGTGCATCGATCGTGACATGCGGCACGAGCGCCAGCACGAGCGCCGGCAGCGCGATGTTGAGCACCCACCAGTTGATCCCCGGGACGATGCCGTCGGGCAGCCTGGCGAACCGCCGGCAAAGGATACCGAGGGCCAGGCAGGCGAAGAGGATGAGCAAAGCGGACATGGCAGCAAAGATAACAGGCTCTGTGTGGGAGCCGCTTCAGCGGCGATAGGCCGACGGAGCGGTGACGGTGCATCGTCTATCGCCGATGAATCGGCTCCCACACAGAGCGCAGCGCGCGACGTTCGAGGTTGTCGCTAGCACCCGTTCGCCGATGAATCGGCTCCTACCGTAAAGCAGCGCGTTAGCCGAGCAGCACGCGGTTCATGCGCTGGACGAAGGCGGCCGGATCGGCCAGCTGCGCACCGGCGGTGATTTCGGCCTGCTCCAGGAGCAGCCCGGCGATGTCCCCAGCCTTGGCGTCGTCGGTTTCCGCGGCGAGGCGCTTGACCAGCGGATGCTCGGGGTTGAGCTCGAGCACGGCCTTGGACTCCGGCACGTCCTGGCCGGCTTCACGCAGAAGGCGGGCCAGATGCGGCGCGAGGTCGAAGTCGGCCAGCGCGAGGCACGACGGCGAGTCGGTCAGACGCGCGGAGACGCGGACGTCACCCACACGGTCACCGAGCAGGGTCTTCGTGCGCTCGATCAGCGGAGCGGCCTCGGCACTGGCCGCTTCCTGCTTCGCCTTGTCGGCTTCGTCGAGCGGGAACTCGCCCTTGGCCACGTTGCGCAGGCGCTTGCCGTCGTACTCGGTGAGATAGCCAAGCATCCACTCGTCGACGCGATCGGACATGAGCAGCACTTCGATGCCCTTGGCCTTCAGCGCTTCCAGCTGCGGGCTACCCGCAGCTGCCGCGTAGCTGTCCGCGGTGACGTACCAGATGGTGTCCTGGCCTTCACCCATGCGTCCGATGTATTCGTCGAACGACACGGTCTTCGCCGCGCCGTCGCCCTTGGTCGACGCAAAGCGCAGCAACTTGGCGATGCGATCGCGGTTGGCCGTGTCCTCGACGATGCCTTCCTTCAGCGTGTTGCCGAAACCGGCGAGGAAGGTGGCGAACTTCTCCGGTTCGTCGCGCGAGACCTTCTCGAGCAGATCCAGGACGCGCTTGGTGCAGGCGGCCTTGATGCGCTCGAGCTGGCGGTTCTGCTGGAGGATTTCGCGGCTGACGTTCAGCGGCAGATCGTCCGCATCGACGACGCCGCGCACGAAGCGCAGGTAGTTCGGCAGCAGCTCTTCGGCGGCGTCCATGATGAAGACGCGCTTGATGTAGAGCTTCAGGCCCTTGCGCTCTTCGCGGCCGCCCATCATCAGGTCGAACGGCGGCTGCTCCGGCACATACAGCAAGGTGGTGAAGCTCTGGCTACCTTCAACGCGGTTGTGCGTCCAGGCCAGGGCGTCGTTGAAGTCGTGGCCGAGCGCCTTGTAGAAGTTCTGGTATTCCTCGTCCGTGATGTCGCTCTTCGAACGGCTCCACAGGGCCGAGGCCGAGTTGATCGTCTGCCACTCGGTCGGATCGGGCTTGCCGTCTTTCTCGACCGGCATGCGGATCGGGAAGGCGACGTGGTCGGAATACTTGGTGACGGCGGCGCGGAGCGTCCAGAACTTCAGGAACTCGTCTTCGTCGGCCTTCAGGTGCAGGACGACGGTGGTGCCGCGCTCGGTGATATTCGTGTCTTCGAGGGTGTATTCGCCCTTGCCGTCGCTTTCCCAGCGCACGCCAGCCTCGGTGGGCTCACCCGCGCGGCGGGTGATCACGGTGACCTTGTCGGCGACGACAAAGGCGGAATAGAAGCCCACGCCGAACTGGCCGATCAGGCGCGCGTCGGCCTTCTGCTCGCCCGAGAGAGCCTCCAGGTAGCGACGGGTGCCCGAGCTGGCGATCGTGCCGATGTTGGCGACGACTTCGTCCTTGCTCATGCCGATGCCGTTGTCGCGCACGCTGACGGTGCGCGCGTCCGGATCCCAGGTGATCTGGATACGGAGTTCCGGGTCGTCCGAGGTCAGGTCGGGGTTACCGACGGACTCGAAGCGCAGCTTGTCGCAGGCGTCGGAGGCGTTGGAAATGAGCTCGCGAAGGAAGATTTCCTTGTGCGAGTAGAGGGAATGCGTCACCAGGTGCAGAACCTGGGCGACCTCGGCTTCGAACTTACGTGTTTCCTGGCTCACGGCGCCGTTCCTTCAGGGTAGGACAGCCCAGGATTATGGGGGCGGGCGGACCCTGAAAAAAGAGCGACTGTTTTCTGTGGGAGCCGATTTATCGGCGATTGGAGCCTCCAGCTTCACCGCTCCGTTGGCTTTTCGCCGCTGAAGCGGCTCCCACATCGCCCTCATTCGCCGCTGAAGCGGCTCCTACATGTCTTTACTGGGCGGCCTGGAGGGCGGCGATACGCTGTTCGATCGGCGGATGGCTCATGAACAGGCGCTTGAAGCCGCTGGCGAGGTGACCGGAGATGCCGAAGGCCTGGATGGTCTGCGGCAGGCTGGTGTCGCCGTGGTTGGCGGACAGGCGCTGCAGGGCCGAGATCATGGAGGCGCGGCCAGCCAGGTTGGCACCCGCGGCGTCGGCACGGAACTCACGCCAGCGGGAGAACCAGGACACGATGATCGAGGCGAACAGGCCGAAAACGATCTGCAGGACCATGACCACCACGAAGTAGCCGATGCCGCCCTCGCCGTCGCGCTCGCGACCGCCGCTCATCCAGCTGTCGACCACTCGGCCGACCACTCGGGCCAGCACGATCACCAGCGTGTTGAGCACGCCCTGGATCAGGGTAAGAGTGACCATGTCGCCGTTGGCGACGTGGCCGATCTCGTGACCGAGGACCGCCGACACCTGTTCCCGGTCCATCTGCTGAAGCAGGCCGCTGCTGACCGCCACGAGGGCGTTGTTGCGCGACATGCCGGTGGCGAAGGCGTTCATTTCCGGGGCGTCGTAGACCGCCACCTCGGGCATGCCGATGCCCGCCTTCTCGGCATGGCGGCGCACGGTGTCGACCAGCCAGCGCTCGGTTTCGTTGGCCGGCTGGGTGATGACCTTGGCGCCGGTGGTCCACTTGGCCATCCACTTGGAAATGGCCAGCGAGATAAACGCACCGCCCATGCCGAAGACCGAGGCGAAGACGATCAGGCCTGACAGGCCCATGCCACGCTGGGCGGCCCATTGGTCGATGCCCAGCACGCGGCAGACGATGGTGAGGAGGAGAATGACCGCGAGGTTGGTCGCGATGAAGAGCCCGATTCGTTTGAACATGTCTTTTTCTCTCACGGCGGCTGTCTGTTTGGCGCCGCCTCATGCGTGAGTTTTCGGGGCGAACGCCTGTGATTCAATCCCCGTAGCCCGCGCCGTTCATGGGATGGCGCCCCAGCGCGCCTCGGCGATCGACGGCATCGCCTACACTGTCGCCCTCGCGTCATGCACGCCGTGAGAAACGTCTCAACTCGTGTCCCTAGTCCCCCTATGAGCTATCGCGGACGGTTCGCCCCGTCGCCCACCGGCGCCCTGCACTTCGGCTCACTGGTCGCCGCGGTGGGCAGCTGGCTGGTCGCCCGTCATGCCGGCGGCGAATGG
This sequence comes from Luteibacter rhizovicinus DSM 16549, assembly GCF_001887595.1. Classification (NCBI taxonomy): domain Bacteria; kingdom Pseudomonadati; phylum Pseudomonadota; class Gammaproteobacteria; order Lysobacterales; family Rhodanobacteraceae; genus Luteibacter; species Luteibacter rhizovicinus. The sequence goes on along the minus strand of NZ_CP017480.1, from coordinate 2,985,942 downwards.
GTGGTCCGCATCGAGGACATCGACCCGCCGCGTGAGGTTCCTGGCTCGGCCGCCTCCATCCTGGCCACCCTCGAAGCCTTCAGCCTGTCTCCGGACGGCCCGGTGATGTACCAGTCCGAGCGTGGCGACGCCTATGAAGCGGCCTTCGAACGGCTCAAGACGTCAGGTCACGTCTTCCCTTGCTGGTGCAGCCGGGCCGATCTGGCCGTCCACGGCGGCATGCACCGTCACGGCCAGTGCGTTGCCGCACCCGACCCCATCCGGCCGCCAGCATGGCGTCTGCGCACGCCGGACGAGACGATCCACTGGCACGACGACCTACAGGGTCCCCAGGCCGAAAACCTGCTCGACATCGCCGGCGACTTCGTGATCCGCCGCGTGGAAGGTTTCTGGGCCTACCAGCTCGCCTGCGTGGTCGACGACGGCGCGCAGGCCATTACCCACGTGGTGCGCGGTGCCGACCTGCTCGAATCGACGGCCCGGCAGATCTATCTCCAGCGACTCCTGGACCTGCCCACCCCCGGGTACCTTCATCTTCCCCTGGTGCTGGATGCGGACGGCCGGAAGCTCTCAAAGTCGGCCGCCGCCTTGCCCGTCGACCCGGCCGATCCCCTGCCCGCCCTGCGGGTGGCGCTGGATCGACTAGGCGTGAAGGCACCGACAGGCCCCGTGACACCACGTGATCTGCTTCACGCTGCGCTGAATGAGTTCAAGCCTGCGTCGCTCCGCCGCAGTAGTCTTGCGGGCATTGGGGCGCTATAACAATCGTTTGCCCGCGCAGCGGGCTACTACGGGAAACGGGCGAGGATGAAGCAAGGCATTACGCAACGCACGGCACTGGTGACCGGCGGCACGGGCGGCATCGGTACGGCGATCGTGCGCTACCTTGCGCGTCAGGGCCATCGCGTCGCGACCAACTACCGCGACGAGGCCAAGGCCGCCGCCTGGCGGGAAGACATGATCCGCGACGGCATCGACGTCGTCATGGTTCCCGGCGACGTGGCCGATCCTGCTTCCGCCGCCACCATGGTGCGCAGCATCGAGGATCTCGCCGGCCCGATCGAAATTCTCATCAACAATGCCGGCATCACGCGTGACACCACGTTCCACAAGATGGACTTCCAGCAATGGACGGACGTGGTCAACACCAACCTCAATGCCGTCTTCAACGTGACCCGCCCGGTGATCGAGGGGATGCGCTCGCGCCAATGGGGCCGCATCGTCCAGATCAGCTCGATCAACGGCCAGAAGGGCCAGTACGGCCAGGCCAACTATGCAGCCGCCAAGGCCGGCATGCACGGCTTCACCATCTCGCTGGCCCAGGAGAACGCGCGCTTCGGCATCACCGTCAATACGGTCTCGCCGGGTTACGTGGGTACCGACCTGGTCATGGCTGTCCCGGAAGACATCCGCGCCAAGATCATCTCGCAGATCCCGGTGGGCCGCCTCGGTCGTCCGGAAGAGATCGCTCACGCCGTGGCCTTCCTGACCAGTGAGGACTCGAGCTGGATCACCGGCTCGAACCTCGCCATCAACGGTGGCCACTACATGGGCTGGTAGGCCCGGTTCAGAGCCCCCGTTTCAGAGCCGAAGCTCGTCGACCATCTTCGGCTCGTGGATCGCCACCTTGTTGTGGTGCGCGCGAAACTTCGCCATGACCTTGTACGCGATCCGGCGCGCGCGCATCACCGAGCCCAGGGGCCGATGCGCGACGATGCCGTGCCAGGGATTGAAGGCCAGCCCGTCGTCGATCGCAAGCCGCCGTGCCTCGTTCCACGCCGGCTGCGGCGACACGACGATGCGCGCCACGTCGATGTAGGGACTTTTCTCTTCCGGCCAGGGCACCGACGCGTCTTCGATCGGCATGGTCTCGAGATCCGTGCAGAACTGCACGCGCACATCCCATTCGCCGCCCTCACGCGCAAAGTGCTCGATCATGGCGTCACGCAGGCCGTTGGGCTTGCCGTTGACGTTGAGCTCGGCATCGGTCAACGCCGTGAGGTTCGGTGAGCGAGGTGCGATCGACACTTTCACGACGTACTCGCCGAAGCGCAGCGGCGCCTGGCTGAAATAGCTGTCGCCCAGCGGATTCGTCTCCGGCTGGCCGCCAAGTGCGAGCAAGGTGGCGCTCTTGCCACCGAAGGCCTCGACCAGACGTTCGGTGCCACGCAAGACCGCGGACAGCGCTTTCTTCGCACCTTCCGCACGATCCGTCGTCGCCGCGACCAGCTTCAGCGTACCCGCGAATTTTTTCGCCGTCGGCGCGGAGAACGCGGGCCCATTCACCATCACGAAGTCCTGCGTCGTATCGCCTTCGCTGCCCGGAAGACGATCGCCATCGACGCCGAAGATCTTTACCGCCATCCCGCGGGGTGTCGAAACACTGTCGTCGAGGATGTCGCCCGGCACGGTCGACAGACGCATGGCCACGCCGTACCGCCCCGCCCTGGCGAAAATGCCCTGCGCGAGCTCGCGCGGAAGGTCGTCGGGAACGATCAATTCCCCCGTGAGCAATGCGTGGCTCTTGGCATGCACCGAGCGATGCGCGTGCTTCTCGTGTTCGAGGGTGGTCTGGTTGATGCCGGTAAGCGTCTCGATCAGCTGTTCGGCCGTCTCGGCCTCATCCGGCTCGACGTGCTCCAGGGATTCGTCGAAGCGAATCGGCGGCGGGCTCAGGGAAAGGGGCATGTCGATCTCGGCGGCGGGATGACGTTTCATCCTGCAACTGCCGTCGTGAAGGGGGCGTCCCTTCCCCCTGTTTCACCGGTGTTACATCAACTTGTAGCTGAACGTCAGGTTCCACCGCACGTTGCGGTTGTTGCTCTCCGGCGGTTGATCGCCGGTGGGCTGGGCCAGCGCGAAATCGACGGTGTAGTGCTTGTTGTCCGAGAGCCGCAGGCCGATCGCCGCCGAGTCGAGCTTGTCGATCAAGGGCCGCGCACCGTTGAGATAGACGCGGGCCGACTGGTAAGCCACGTACGGCACGATCGATTTCACCCAACGCGTTCCCGAGACGAACGCCCGGTTCACTTCGAGCGATGCGGCCCAGCCGCTGTCACCTGCGGCGTCGCCCGGGTCGTACGCGTAAGCGAAGCTCGGACCGCCGAAGTTGATCTGCTCGGTCGATGGCAAGGCATTGTTGCTGTACTGCCCGGTGGCGCGAATCACCGTGCCGATCTTGTGCGCCCACTGCTCGGACCACGCCAGGTTCATGGTGTAGCGGGTGAACTGGATATCGGGCATGGCGACGGCGAGCGAGCCGCCAAAGTTCGTTGCCACGCGCGAACTCGCGCCAAGACCATCGAATCCATGAGCGACAGCAAAGCTGAACTGTGAGCTGCGTTTCTCGGTCGCTTTCAACCACGACAGCTCCGCGTTGAGCACGCGCACGCTCGATCGCAGCGAGATCATCGCGCCCGTGTCGACATTGCGATAGCGATCATCCTGCGTCGACCCATAGAAACCCACGGTCAGGTTCAGCCGCTTGGTGTTGCTCAATAGCAGCGGATAGATGGCCGTGAGCGCGAGACGCTCCTGCGCGAGACGATGATCGAGATACGATGGCAGCTGGTCGTCGGTGTCGGGACTGCCCCAGTAGTGACTGCCGTCGATGCGGCCTTGCCAGCCCCGCGAACCGATCGGCTCGACCCATGCCACGGAATACAGCCGCTGGCCGCCGCCGTTCGGAAACAGCGTGGAGACGCTCAGCTGTTCGCCCAGGGGTGTGGCGCCGTTCTCCAGCGCCGTGAACACGCCTTGGGCGCCCGGATGGTTGAGATCCATGCCGTAGCTCGCATCATAGCGTTGCCGCGTAATGTCCAGGTCGAGCGTGGTCGCACCGTCCGTCGTGGTCGGCGGCGGCACGTTGGCGGCGACCTTGGCACCCGGCAACTCGCCGAGCAGTTGCGTATAGCGTTCGAAGGTGTCCTGCCGCAGCGGACGCTCGTCCACGATATGCGCCGCCATCGCACGAATGCGGCCTTCGAGGTTGCCCGCATCGCCACGCACGGTGAGCCCGGAAACATAACCTTCGACGACGGTCACACGCACGACCCCATCGGCGAACGTCTGGCCAGGGATGAAGGCGAACGACAGCGCGTAGCCTTTTTTCTTGTACATCGCCGTGACGCTGTCCGCTGCCGCGACGAGCTGGCCGACGCTCGTATCCTTGCCGCGCATCGGGGCAAAGACGGCGGCAACGTCGGCGAAGGGAATCGAACGCACCCCGACCACATCGAAACGTGTCGGCGTGAGGTGACTGGCGAGAAGTGCCTCCAATGCCCGGTTAGGTGCCTGCACATTCACTGTGACCGAAGGTGCTTCCTTGGGCGCCTCCGTCCGCGGCAGGGTCTGGAGTGGATTGGCCGGCGCGCGAACCTGCGCCTGGGTGGAACACACGACGGACATGCCTAACAGGCAGCCGAGCCATCGATTCATCTATACCCCCTGGAACGATGACTTATGCGATGTACAACGAAGCGCGGGCAGCGTCGAACACTGCCCGCGCCGATCGCCATTACAAGCCGTTATTGCCTTTACCGAGGTTCTTCAGGCGACCCAGCAGGCTGCTCACCGGATCTGCGGCGGGGCCGCTATTGCTACCCGTACCCGTGGTCGTGGAAAGGCCCGTTGCGGAAGCCACGTTGTTGACGACCGTGTTGAGCGTGTTCGTGACCGGTGCGATCGCGGGCGCGTTGACGACGTTGGATACCCCGTTGCCGACGCTGTTCAGCGCATTGGCGACCGGAGTGGTCACCGGCGCCAGGCCGCTGAGGCCGCCGGTACCAATCGCGGTGATCGGGGCGGCGGCGCTATCGATCAACGCGGGAACGCCGTTGAGCGTGGTGGGAATCGGCGTGGCACTGCTGGGGCCCGCCGTGCCGGGACCATGCGTGAGCGTGTTGCTCGCCACGCTGAGGACGTCAGCCGTGCCGATCAGTGCGCCACCCAAAGGTTGCGAGAGGCCACCCAGCGCACCGGGCGCCGCATTGTTGGAAACGGTCGTGCCCAGCGCATTCACTCCCTGGCTCACGCCACCCGCCATATTGCCTGCGGCCAGACCCGTCGCAGCGACGAGATTGCCGGACGAGCCCGGCGATGCACTGCTGCCGAGCGAAACAGCCAGGGGCGTGACGACGTCGCTGACCAGCTGCGTCACCGTGTTCGCCTGCGACGAACCGAGCGCACCACCGAGCTGCGTGCCTAGTTGCACCACGCCACCGCCGGCCGTCTGGACGACATCGGCGACCGTCGCGGTGATCGGGCTGATCGGTGTATTCGCACCCACGGTATCCACGCCAGCGCCGAGGTCCTGTACCGCATTGCCAGCACCGACAACGACGTTGTCGAGACTCGCTGTGGTGCCACCCACCGGGTTGGGCGTATTGCCGATCTGGCCCATTCCACCGGAGACGCCGTTACCGAGCGCCGTAACCGCGCCACCGAGGTCGTTGACGGTGCTGCCGAGCGCATTGGTCAGGCCGGCCGTGCCGCCCAGTGCGGTCACCGAGGGCAGCTGCGTGCCGATTCCCGAGATCGTTCCGCCGAGCGAGGACACGATGTTGCCGGCGCCAGTCGCGATCGCGCCGACGGCGTTGCTTGGGGCTGCCGTGCCCGTGCCACCGCCGGTACCGCCACCTCCCGTGCCACCACCACCTGTGCCGCCACCGCCTGTTCCGCCGCCACCGGTGCCCCCGCCGCCCGTTCCGCCACCGCCGGTGCCGCCGCCATCACCACCGCCCGTACCGCCGGTACCGCCACCGGTACCACCGGTGCCACCGCCCGTGCCTCCCGTGCCACCACCATCTCCGCCGCCGGTGCCCGAACCGCCACCGCCATCGCCGGAGCCGCCTGCACCGCCCGGATTGACCGAGCCCGAGGAACCGCCGCCGGATCGCGTCGAACCGTGCCCACTGCAGGCCGTCATGGAGACCGACGCAGCCAGGATGCAGCTGACCAGAAGAGTACGGGTGAAGACCTTGCTGAACTTGAGTTCGCTCACGACTCACTCCTCGAACGCATGGCGTTCTGGGTAGTGCCCCCTGCCTGTGGGAGCGATACATCGAATGTGACCCACGTCACAACCGTGGATCCATCAAACGCCTGCAAACCCTGTGTCAGTACGCAAAAGTGGCAGCTAGGTAGGAATACGTAGAGCAGATTCGGCCATCTGTTCAGCCGCATCGTGAGCGCGTGAACTTGGATCGAACGAAGTGCGAAAACTGCGTGTAATGCGCGTTTCTGTTCGATTCTGTGAGAGCCGATTCATCGGCAAATAGGTAAATGTAGGAGCCGATTCATCGGCGAATAGTAAATAACCCCGCTGCGCAGCAGCGCTCCTCCCACGTTGCTGGCCTCGCTTCCCATCGAAGGAAGAGCATCGCCGATGAATCGGCTCCCACAACAGCAGAAAAGCAAAACGCCCCGGGGGACCGGGGCGTTTCTTTTGACTCGGAACCTGAGAGGCTCAGTGCACGGTGAACAGCTTGTCGAAACCGGCGATACGCAAGGTGTTACGCAGGTCGGCGCTGGCGTTGACGATACGGATCTCGGCGCGATCGCCGCCCGCGTGTTCGCGCAGGAGCATCAGCATGCCCAGCGCGGAGCTGTCCATGCCGGTGACCTGCTCCAGGTCCAGCACGTAGCTGCGCGAGGCAGCGACGTCGCCCAGGCAGGCATCGTGGAAGGCACGGTGGATGGAGAAGTCGAAGCGCTCGCCCAGATGAAGGGTCAGGCAGCCGTGCTCGGTGTCGTGGTGAACGTTGATGGCCATGCGGGCTTCCCTTAAAACAGGTCGATGTCGCCAGCAGCCATGGACTGCTGGAGGGCGGGGCCACGTGAACGCAAGCGGGCACGCTCACGCTGCTCGGCCAGGCGCGAGCGGACGCGCTGGGCACGGGCGCCGAGCTCGGCCGGATCGGCCGGCGCGCAGGCCAGTTCTTCGATGTCGCGCGTGCAGTCGGCGGTGATTTCCTGCAGCTCGACCAGGCGCGAGCGCGTCTGGTGCAGCAGCTGGCTGAGAATGTCTTCGAACTGCAGCGAGCGGATGGTTGTGGAGACGTCGTTGCCGAGGCCGCGATTGATCGAAGCGGCTTCGTCGGCGGCGGCGCTGGTGCGTGCGTTGGATTCGGTGATGGTCGACATCATGCGATCGATGTCGCCCTTGGCCGAGAGCGCGACGTTCATGTCCTGCGAGGCCATGTGGCCGACCAGCTCGCGAAGCTGTTCCATCGCGGTGCGCGAACGCTCCACGTGGGTACCGATCTTTTCGTTGAACTGGTTGCTGTGCTGGGCGAGATTGCGGATCTCACCAGCGACCACGGCGAAGCCACGACCGGATTCACCGGCGCGTGCCGCTTCGATAGCCGCATTCAGCGCCAGCAGGTTGGTCTCTTCGGCAATCGTGTTGACGTTCTTCAACAGCGCGAACACGGCGTCCATTTCCTTGGCCATGCCGTCGATGCGGTAGACGATGCGCAGGCTCTCGCGCGACAACTGGACGATCAGGCCGACGAAGTGCTCGAGCAAGCCGGCGGTGCGCGAGGCGAAATCCTGCACCGAGATGCCGTTGCCACCGCTCTCGATGATCTCGCTGAGCAGCTTCTGCTGCTTGCCGGTCTTGTGTGACAGGCCGTTGAAGCCACCACCGAGTTCGGCGACGGCATCGCGCAGCAGATCCAGTGCCTGGTGCAGTTCGCGGCTGGCGTGGCCGAGCTCGTCGACGATGGCGCTGCGGACGTCTTCCATTGCCTCACGTACCGAGGCTTCGTCCGAAGACGGCGAGTGCAGCACCACCTCCACGTCCGGCAGCGCGGCCGGGCGCAGGCTGATCGCGATCCAGGTCGCGGTCAGGAGTGCCACGACGACCGGGGCGACCCAGGCCGAATGGAACACCAGCACGAGGACCAGGGCGATGGCACTGGCGGCAAAGCCGATGCTTCGTTCGTTCTTGGGGATAAGCATGATGACGTCTCGCTATCAGGTGCCGACGCGCGAGGCGGCGGCGGAAACAGGTGTATGGGCGAGCGCGAGCAAGCGCGCAGCGATCGCGTCGAGCGGAAGCATTTCGTTGGCGGCACCGGCTTTCCAGGCGGCGCCAGGCATACCCCAGACCACCGAGCTGGCTTCGTCCTGAACCAGGGTGGGTGCACCGATTTCCTTCAGTTCACCCAGGCCACGGGCGCCGTCGTCGCCCATGCCGGTGAGCAGCACGCCGATGGTCGCGGCGCCGACGCTGGCGACCATGGAACGGAACAGCACGTCGACGGCAGGCTTGTGACGATTGACCGGCGGGCCATCGTGCAGACGGCAGACGTGCTTGGCGCCGTCCCACATGACCAGCAGGTGCTGGCTGCCGGGCGCGATGTAGGCGTGGCCCGCCTGGATGGGCTGGCCGTCGCGGGCTTCCATCACGCGCATGGCGGAACACGAATCCATGCGTGCGGCGAAGGGACCGCTGAAAGCGGCGGGAATGTGCTGGGTGATGACGATAGGCGGCGCGGTCGGCGGCATCGCTTCGAGCACCACCCGGATCGCTTCGGTACCGCCCGTGGACGCGCCAATGGCGATGATGCGCGTGCCACCGCGCGTGCCCGGCGTCTGGGCGAGCGGCAGGACGGCATCAGCGGAGAGGCGCGGGGCCACGTCCAGCTTGCTGACCGCCGCGCGCTCACGCGGCTTGGCGCCCGCGGCGAGGCGCACCTTCGCGCAGATTTCCGGCGCGTGGTCCATGAAGGTGTTGGCGAGATCGGCCGGCGGCTTGGTGAAGAAATCCACCGCGCCCAGTTCCAGCGCGCGCAGGGTCACGTCGGCGCCCCGCTCGGTCAGCGTCGAGACCATTACCACCGGCATCGGGCGCAGGCGCATCAGGTTGTCGAGGAAGGTCAGGCCGTCCATGCGCGGCATCTCGACGTCCAGCGTGAGCACGTCGGGATTGAGCAGCTTGATCTTATCGCGGGCGATCAGCGGATCCGCGGCCGTGCCGACCACCTCGATGCCCGGATCGGACTCGAGCATGGTCGTCAGGACCTTTCGGACCAGGGCCGAATCGTCGACGATGAGGACGCGTACTTTCTGCATGGGCGCTTGCGACTCGGGTAGCTGGATGGTGGAAGGCGATACTGCCGACGACAGGCGTCAGAACAGTTCCACCTCTCCCTTTATCGGATCGTCGGCCAATCGCTTGAGGTATCGTTTCTCACGATCGGCCAGATTGTTGTCGTGCGTGGCGCGCAACTGACGCACGCGCACCTTGCCGCTGACCGGGAAGAACTGCACCTGGCGCGGGTAGATGTCACCCACATCGGCCGCGCAGAGCTTCAGGTTCTCGGTCGCGATGTAGCGCTGGACGAAGGTGATGTTGCGCTGGCCGATGTCGGTCATCGTCGCCAGCACGCGTCCACCCCCGAAAATCTTCACTTCCAGATCGTCGCGACGGCCGCCAGCCTTGAGGATGGCGTTGATCAGTTGCTCCATCGCGTCGTTGCCGTAGCGCGCTGCGCGGCCGACCGTCGAGGTCCAGCTGTCGCGCTCGCCGGCCGGCTCCGGCAGCATGAAATGATTCATCCCACCGATACGACGCCGTGCGTCGCGAACACACGCGGACACACAGGAACCGAGCACCGTGGAAATCATCTCTTCCTGGGTGCTCACGTAATACTCGCCCGGAAGAATCTTCACCGTAACCACTTCCTGGGCGGGATCCCAGAAGCGGCGAACGTGCTCGAATCCCGGCAGCACGCTCTTCGGATCGAAGCCGATGAACGTCCTCGGCTGCGCGACGAACGTGTCGCTCATGTGCGTTTCCGGTAGACCGTGCGGCCGATCAGATCGAAGTCCTCGGACAGTCCATACATGGACTCCGAGTGCCCCAGGAACAGATAGCCGTGGCTTTCCAGCATGCCGGCGTAACGGGAGAACAGCCGCTGTTTGGTCGGCTTGTCGAAATAGATGACGACGTTGCGGCAGAAGATCGCGTCGAACTTGCCCTGCATCGGCCATTCATGGAGCAGGTTCAGCGGCTGGATGGCGACCAGCTCGCGCAGGCGCGGGTGCACCTGCACGAAGCCATCGAACGAACCTTCGCCACGCAGGAACCAGCGCTTGCGCCGCGCATCGCTCACGCCACCCAGGCGATCCACCGGGTAGACGCCCTTGCGTGCCGCCTCGAGCGCTTGCGGCGACAGATCGGTGGCGAGGATCTTCGCGTCGATCTGGATGCCGGTGCGCTCGATGGCCTCGGCCAGCACCATCGCGATAGCGTACGGCTCTTCACCGGTGGAGCAACCCGCGGACCAGATGCGCAGCCGACCACCGCCACGCTTCTCTGCCAGCCAACGCGGCAGGAGCTCGTCGATGAGCATGTCGTAGTGGTGCATCTCGCGGAAGAACGAGGTGACATTGGTGCTGATGCAGCTGGCCAGCTCACCGAGCTCCGCCTCGGGATCGCGGCGTAGCAGATCGCAGTACGCCTCGAAGCCCGAGAGGTTCAGTGCACGAAGGCGGCGCAGCAAACGGCCCTGGACCAGCTGCCGTTTGTGATCGCCCAGCGAGATGCCGCAGTGTTGCAACACGAACTCACGCAGGAAACCGAACTCTTTTTCGCCGAGATTCGGTCCCGTCGCGCCCGCCAGCCCGACGGCATCGCCGTTGTTGACGAGCGCATTCATCGATCAGAACTCCTTCCACACACCGGCGTCGGCGGCCGACTCGACCGGACGCGGGGCGCGCGGTGCCGGCGTGCTGCGCACGGCGGCGAACACGGTTTCCATCTCTTCGCGGGCGGCATCCTTGCGCGGCGCCTTGGCGGCGGGCGCGTTCGATGCGTGGCCGGCGATCTGGAAGAACGACACCTGACGGCTGAGCTCATTCGCCTGCTCGTGCATGGCACGGGCGGCGGCGGCCGACTCTTCCACCAGCGCGGCGTTCTGCTGGGTCATCTCGTCCATCTGCAGCACGGCGTGGTTGACCTGGTCGATACCGGCCGACTGCTCGGAGCTGGCCGCGGCGATCTCGGCGACGATGTCGGTCACCTTCTTCACGCTTTCGACGATCTCGGCGAGTGCCTTGCCCGACTGGTCGACCAGCTCGGAACCGGCCTTGACCTTGCTCGCGCTGTCGTTGATCAGGCCCTTGATTTCCTTCGCGGCACCGGCCGAACGCTGGGCCAGGTTACGCACTTCGGTCGCGACCACGGCGAAGCCGCGGCCCTGCTCGCCCGCACGTGCCGCTTCCACCGCCGCGTTGAGCGCGAGCAGGTTGGTCTGGAAAGCGATTTCGTCGATGAGGCTGACGATGTCGGAAATCTTCTTGCTGGAGCTGTTGATCTCACGCATGGCGACGACCGTCTGCGCGACGACTTCGCCACCGCGCTCGGCCTGCTCGCGGGCGCCGCGGGCCAGCTGGTTGGCGTGGCTGGCGTTCTCGGCGTTCTGCTTCACGGTGGAGGTCATTTCCTCCATCGACGAGGCGGTCTCTTCCAGGCTCGAGGCCTGTTCCTGCGTACGCTGCGAGAGATCGTCGTTGCCGCGCGAGATCTGCTGCGCCGCCGTGCTGACCGAGCCCGAACCGTGACGCACTTCGCCGACGATCGCGCTGAGGCGCTCGTCCATGGCGCGGAACGCTTCCTGCAGCTGGCCGAGTTCGTCGGTGCGCGTGACCTGGATATCGTGACCGAGCTTGCCCTCGGCGATCTGGTGCGCGACGGACACGGTGTGCGACAGCGTGCGGATGATGGAGCGAACGACGAGGACGCCGATCAGCAGGCAGACGAACAGGCCGACAGCCAGCGAGCCGATGCTGAGTGCACGGACGGTCTTGTACTGGGCGGATTCCTTCGCATAGATCGCCGCCGCTTCATCGCGCTTGGCTTCGATCAGTTTGCCGAGCTGGCTCTGGCGATCCATCAGGAGCGGACGAACCTGCAGTTCGAGCACGTCGCTGGACCCTTCGTCACCCTGGTTCAGGGCGTCGATCATGTCGGCCTTGGCCTGCTCGTAATCGGTGTTGGTGGACTGCCACTTGTCGTAGAGCTTCTTGACGTCGGCGGACATCGGCAGCTTCACGAAATCGGCCTTCAGCTTGACCATCTCGTCCTGATACTTCTGGAACTCCGCGACCTTCTGCTTCACCTGGTCCTTGTTGCTGACCTTGGTGGCGGCCTCGCCCAGCACGACGAAGGACATCAGCGCATCGGTGTTCACGCGGCTCAGCATCTCGGTCGGAGCGAGCTCCTCCTCATAGATCTGGCGCATGCCTTCGTTCTGGAAGTGCATCGCACCCAGGCCGACAGCGGCACCACCCAGGAGCATGAGCGTGAGCAGGCCGAGCACGCCGTACAGGCGGCCACGAACGGTCAGGGCGGGGACTTTGAACTTGAACTTCTTCATCACGGTTCCAATCGGCAAAGTGCGGCAAGGACTAACCGGGTATCAGGCGACGGCTTTGACATCCGTGGAAGCCAACGCGGCCTCCAGCATCTGCGCATCCTGCGGCTGTAACAGGCGATCCACGTCGAGCAGCAGAACCATGCGCTCGGCGACGGAGGTGAGTCCCTTCAGGTATTCGGTGTCGACGGTGGTGCCCATGTCGGGCACCGGACGAACGTCGCCCGGGGCGACCTCGACCACGTCGGAGACGGCATCGACTACGACGCCGAACTGGCGGCCGTTGACCATCACGATGACCGTGACGGTGGTGGCCGTGTATTCCTCGCGTGCCAGACCGAAGCGCAGGCGCAGGTCGAGCACCGGCACGATGGCGCCGCGCAGGTTGAGCACGCCGAGCACGTAGTCGGGGGCCTGGGGAATGCGAGTGACCGGCGTCCAGCCGCGGATCTCGCGGACGGCGAGGATATCGACGCCGTACTCCTCGTTACCGAGGTTCACGGTGAGGTACTGCGCGGCCTCTTCAGGCAGGGCGGAGGCGGAGCTGGCTTGCTGGTTCATGTCGTTCCCACGGCGGATCGGTTCGGCGGTTCGGGACCCCTTCTCTTGGGGTATCGGCCGTCGCGGTGGGTTCTTGAGGGGAAATCTGCAGGCTGTGGGTCGTTTCTGACGACCGGGATGGCCGGTTCCTCTGGGAGCCGATTCATCGGCGAAAGGGTGCCAGCCGCACCCTCCCAGGCATTGGCCTGCGGGGAATCGCCGCTGAAGCGGCTCCCACTCAGAGCCGATCAGGCGGCTTTGCGGCGCGCCTGCATGCGGACCAGGCCGGTCACGTCGGCGATGAGCGCCACCGAGCCGTCGGCCAGGATGGTCGCACCGGAGATGCCGGTGACGCGGCGGTAGTTGGCTTCGAGCGACTTCACGACCGCCTGCTGCTGGCCGATCAGTTCGTCGACGAACAGGCCGATGCGAGTGCCCTCGCCTTCCACGACGATGACGATGCCCTCGTCCACCGCACGGCGCTGCCCGGCGCAGCCGAACACGTCGAACAGGCGCACGATCGGCAGCCAGTTGTCGCGGAAGCGGAACAGCTCGCCGCCGCCGGCCACGCTGCGAACGGTGTCCGGCTTGACCTGCACCGACTCGATGATGGACACGAGCGGCACGATGTAGATTTCCTCACCCACTGCAGCCGTGAGGCCGTCGATGATCGCCAGCGTCAGCGGCAAGGTGATGGTGAAGGTGGTGCCACTGCCCTGCACGCTGCGGATGGCAACCGTGCCGCCCAGATCCATGACGTTGCGACGGACCACGTCCATGCCCACGCCGCGACCGGAAAGGTCGGTCGTCGCGGCGGCGGTGGAGAAGCCGGCTTCGAAGATGAGATCGGCCACGGCCTCGTCGGACATGCCCTCGCCCGTGGCGATGATGCCGCGCTGGATGGCCTTGGCCACGATGGCGTCGCGATTGAGACCCGCGCCGTTGTCGGCGACTTCGACGACGATGCTGCCGCCGCGATGGAAGGCTTCCAGACGAAGCGTGCCGGTATCGCCCTTGCCTGCGGCGAGACGCTTGTCCGGCATTTCCAGGCCATGATCGATGGCGTTGCGGACCAGATGGACCAGCGGATCGCCGATCTTCTCGAGCACGGTCTTGTCCAGCTCGGTGGTCTCGCCACGCATGTCGAGCACGACCTTCTTGTCGAGTTTCTGTGCCAGGTCGCGGACCAGACGCGGGAAGCGATTGAACACCGTGCTGATCGGCAGCATGCGGATGCTCATGACGCTTTCCTGCAGCTCGCGCGTATGGCGACCGAGCTGGGCCAGGCCGTGGCGCAGCATTTCCAGCTGCGACGCGTCCACGCCGTCGTTGAACTGGCTGAGCATCGACTGGGTGATGACGAGCTCGCCGACGAGATTGATCAGGGTGTCGATCTTTTCGATGCCGACACGGACCGAGCTCGACTCGCTGTTGGCAGCGGGATCGCGCACGGCCCGCGGCGCAGCAGCCGCCGGCGCAGCGGCCACAACCTCGGCCACCGGTGCGGGCGCGGCGATGCGCGGCGTCACGGTCAGGTCGCAGTCGCCATCGACCCAGTCGAACACGCCTTCGACCGCCGCACGCTTGGCCCCGGCATCGAGGCGGAGCGTCCAGCCGAGGTAGGACGACTCGGCGTCCATCTCGGCCAGCGCGGGAAGTTTGCTGGCATCGCAGGTGACCGCGAGCGGGCCGAGGGCCTCGAGTTCGCGGAACATGCGGGCCGGATCGTTACCGGACTTCAGCAGGTAGTCGAAGGGACGGAAGGCGATGTCCCAGCCTTCGATCGCCTCGGTGGGTGCGGCAGCCTTCGCGACGGCCACCGGAGCGACCGCATGGCCGGACACCATCGCCGACAGCTCGGCCAGCAGGGCCTGGCTTTCCGCCGTGGCGGCCGGCTGGCCGGTCATCGACAGGGAAAGCATGTCGCGCACGGTGTCGCCCGAGCGCAGCAGCAGTTCCACCACGGCCTTCGCCATCGGACGGCGGCCGCTGCGGACCTCGTCCATCAGGTTCTCGGCGACGTGGGTGAACGCAGCGACATCGGTGAAACCGAAGGTGGCCGCACCGCCCTTGATCGAGTGGGCGGCGCGGAACACCACGTTGATCAGTTCCGGGTCCTCGGCGCCCTCGTCCAGGGCGAGCAGGGCCTGCTCCATGGCGTCGAGACCATCGAGGCTCTCCTCGTAAAACGCCTTGTGGAATTGCGCCAGATCGACTTTGGACATGGGGAGACCCTGGAATTACCGGAACACTAAAGTGAAAACAGACGCGGCTGGGATCAGCCGAGGACGCGGTTGACCGTCGCCAGGAGCTGGTCCGGATCGAACGGCTTGACCAGCCAGCCGGTCGCACCGGCCGCCTTGCCTTCCATCTTCTTTTCCGGGTTCGACTCGGTGGTGAGCATGAGGATGGGGATACCGCGGTAGTCCGCACGGGTGCGGATCTCGCGAACCATCGTGATGCCGTCCATCACAGGCATGTTCACGTCGGCCAGGATCAGGTCGAACTTGTGGACAGCTGCCGAATCGAGTGCCGCCTGGCCGTTATCGGCCTCTTCGACATCGTGACCGGCGCCGCGAAGGGTGAAGGCCACCATGCTGCGCATGGAAGCCGAGTCGTCTACCGCAAGAATCTTAGCCATCGAAGCACCTTCAGTTCACGCCGGCGCGAGCCGGCAGTTCAATCAATGAGTTAAGGCCGAGCACGGCCACGCCGCGCTGCAGGCTGTCGCTGGCGCCGGTCCAGGTCACGGAAAGCCCGGCCGCACGCGCATCTCGGGAAAACGCCGCGAGCAGCTGCAGGGCCGCCGTATCCACCTGGGCCACCGCCGTACCGTCGAGTTCGACGGCGTCGCCGGCGGCAAGCGCCTTGAGCAGGGTATCGCGCAAGGCCGGGGCCGCGGCAATACGCAGGTCCGCGTCGAGCGCCAGGGGCGCCAACGTTGCGTCTTTGGAGGATTTCTTCGCCATCGTCCGTACCGGTTCGGCCCCGGGCGCGTGTCGCCCGGGGGTTCGTTCGATGGTCTTATCGGCCTTGGAGGGGAAAGCTTTAGGGGGTGCTGCCCACTCGATGATGGTCCGAGGATGTCAGCGCCTGAGCATGGACCGGGAGGGAACGGTCAACGTGTCGAAGCTCACCTTTCTCGCGTCGACGGGCGTTAACGACAGCCTGACATCATCCATGTCGAGCTTGAAGATACCGTAGGCATTGATAAGGACGTCATCGGTCACCGTCGTGTTGCGCTTGAAGATGTAGCCCTTCAGTTGCTGCCACCTTCCCGGCGTTACCTGAGCATGTGCCAGATCGATATCCAGAGCGCTGTGCACTCCCGAGTGCCCGTCATCCAGGATGACCTGAAGACCCATCCCCTTCTGCCCATGCGTGCGGAGAGCGACACTGAACTCGTAATAGCCCCCTACCGTGAGGCCGGGAACGCTTTTGCTGAGAACCATCCCGTTGTAGTAGAGGGGGTTGTCGCTACGAAGGAAGCTGCTTTCCCCTTCCTGGACTACCGTGGCGCGCGGGTACTCATCCAGAGTCCATCCGTGCAGGTCACCGCCCGTAAAATCGATCCTTTCCTGATCTTCGATGCTCATCGTGTGTCGTCCTTGATGATGGGAGCGAAGACAGCGTCGATCATCCGAAGGCAGACGGCAACCCGACCTAGGTTGTAGGTGGGAGACGTGCTCTGCATGGGTGTCAGGCAGATAGCGAGGGCGTGCCGAAAACCCGCCTATGTCACGACGTCTTGGAAGGCACGATCAACATCGCGTCACCGTAGGAGAAAAAGCGGTAACGCTGCAGCACGGCGTAACGGTACGACTCCAGGATCGCCTCCTTACCGGCCAGCGCCGAGACCAGCATCAGCAAGGTCGACTGTGGCAGGTGGAAGTTGGTGATCAGCGCATCGACGCTGGTGATCTTGTAGCCAGGGAAGATGAAAATCTGAGTCTCGCCAGCGAACGGCCGCAGCACGCCTTCGACCGTCGCGCTTTCCAGCGCGCGGACGACGGTGGTGCCAACCGCGACCACCCGACCGCCGGCCGCACGCGTTTCGCGGATCTTCTCCACGAGGCCGGCGCCGACATTGAGCCACTCGCGATGCATCACGTGGTCGCGAACATCTTCGGCACGCATCGGCTGGAACGTCCCTGCGCCGACATGCAAGGTGACGTAGCCCATCTCGACACCGCGCGCGCGCAGCTTGGCCAGCAGTTCTTCGTCGAAATGAAGGCCTGCCGTCGGCGCGGCGACGGCACCGGGCTCGCGGGCGAAGACAGTCTGGTAGCGCTCGTTGTCGGCTTCCTCGGCACCGCGCTCGATGTACGGCGGCAGGGGCATTTCGCCCAGGCGCGACAGGAGACGCTCGAGCGGCTCCTCGCTTTCGAAACGCAACAGGAAGAATTCGCCCTCGCGACCGAGCACGGTGATCATGCTGCCGTCGGCCAGTTCGATCCGGCCGCCCTCTTTCGGCTTCTTGCTTACGCCGAGCTGGGCGCGCGCCTCGTGCGGGCCGGTGACCCGCTCGATCAGGATCTCGACCTCGCCGCCGGTGTCCTTGCGGCCATAAAGGCGCGCGGGGAGAACCCGGGTGTCGTTGAAGATCAGCAGGTCGCCCGGCTGGAGCATTTCCGGGAGCTCGTAGAACTTCCGGTCCTTCTTCGTGTGTGCGCCGACGTCGACCACCAGCAGCCGGCTCCCGGAGCGCCGGGCCAGGGGGGCCTGGGCGATCAGGTCAGGCGGCAGGTCGAAGTCGAAGTCGGATTTCTTCACGAGAGGGGGTTTCGGGCGGCGGGTGGGAGATTATCGCCCATTCGGCTGGGGCTGGCTTGGTAGGAGCCGATTCATCGGCGAACCGGGTGCTTGCGACACCCTTGCCCGCTGCCGCGGGATCGCCGATGAATCGGCTCCTACCTCGGACTGGCCCGCTGCCGCGGGATCGCCGATGAATCGGCTCCTACCGAGCAACAGCGCGCCGGCGCCTACGGATCAGCAGGTAAATAACACCAGCCACTGCCAGGACGAGCACCGCGATTTCCACGGGGAGGTACTTGCGGATCACGTGCTTTGCCGCCTTTACCTGCTGGGCGCGCTGTAGCTTGCGGGCGCTGGCGAAGTCCGGCTCTTCACAGTTCCAGCCGAAGCTTTCCGCCCACTCGACGTACGGCCCCTGCTTCACGTAACGGGCGTAGTACGCCTGGGCGCGGCGCTGGCGTTCATTGGGTGGCTTGGTGGCGTCGCCGTCGCTGGCTTCGTTGTAGTCCGGCGGGCCTTCGAGCATCCAGTGGGTGGCCATGCACAGGCTGGCGGCGAAGGCCTGCGAACGTGGGGGCAGCAGGTCGGCCGCCGAGACGGCCCGGTCGGCGGCAAGGTAGCGGTAGTGGAAGCGACGGTCGGGCTGGGCGGCGCTGTCATTGAAGCGCTGGTGTTCGCCGGCCGTGACCAGGTCTCCCTTGAGCGTTTCCGCGCTCTGTCCGCTGCCGCCCTGGTAGCCGCCGCCGTTGTCGCCGTAATCCGGCCCCTGCTCGAAGCCGAACAGTTCCATACCGTTCTCGCGCGCGATCCTGGCGGCCGCGTAGCGTGCTTCGGCCTTGCCGATATCGGTCCACGCGTGGTCGCCGTCATGGACATCGGCCGCGTATGCCTTCGCCTTGGCGCGCAGATCCACGTCGCCGAAGCGGGCATCCACGCCCTGCGCGAAATAGGCCTCGGCGTCATCGAAGCGGCCGGCACGCATCAGGCGTCGGGCCAGGAGCCAGCGCAGGCGATCGTTGAGCGAGAGCGGTTCGGCCGGATGATCCTTGTCCGGCTTTGCTGCAGGTGCCGGTGAGGCGGGTGCCCGGGCGTCGATGAACGTCTTCAGCTCGTCGACCGTCAGCACACGCTCGGCGACGTAATTCATGTCGTTGCCGTAGCCGGCACCCGACTCTTCCAGTTCACCGTCATAGACGTTGCCGTCACCGCCAACGGCCATCGAGGCCTCATACATGTGTGTCATCGCTTCGACGTACTCGCCGCGCGCCAGCGCCAGCACGCCGCGTTCGCCCATCAGCCGATGCACACTGTCGGTCTCCAGGGACGCCTTGGGATCGTCGACGCGAGGAAAAGCCTTGGCGGCATCGGCGTACGCGCGCGCAGCGGCTTCGCGGTCACCCTTGCGCAAGGCCAGCTTGGCGCGCACCCAACTGGCCAGGGGGCCGTCGGCCTTGGCGACCAGCTTCTCCGCCTCGTCGTAGCGACCGAGTTCGTAGGCGAGCGAGGCAAGGCGATCCGCCGCGCTGACCTTGTCCGCACCATGCTTCTGGATCGCATCGACCAGGGCCGTCAGCACCGGCTGCGGCTGGCCGTCCGTGGTCTGCGGCGACACCCAGCTCAGCGCATACGTAACCAGAAGTCGCTGCGACACGGGTCCATCGATCAGCGCATCGAGCTGGTCCGGGTTGGTCAGCACCGTGCTGGCGATCGATGCCAGTGACTGCACGGCGTTGCCCGAGCCATGCCCCGCCTGCGCGGCATAAAGCGCGATGGCATGTTTCAGATCCGTCGGCGAAAGCGAGGACGCGCAATCCTCGCCGTTGTAGAGATCCACCCAGACGCAGGGTTTGCCGTCGGCATACAGGCTCAGCCGCGCCTCTTCACCGAAGCTCGCCACGGCCAGTCCCTGCGCGTCGGACGCGCCGGCAAGCACGCGGGCGCGCACCTGCTGAAAGGCCTTTGCCGCTGCATCGCGGTGTGTCGCGAAGGCCGGCGTGGCTGCCGCCTGCGCGGCCCGCAAGGCGTGTACTTCGCCGAGCATATAGGCGGCCCAGGCGCCGCGGAGAACCGACTGATCCGCGGGCATGGCAAGCACCTGCTCGAAGCTTGCCTGTGCCTTGTCGAGGGCATCGGCGTCGAACACGGCGCACGGCGGCTTGCTCAACGCTTCGCCGTAGGAGCTGTCGGGCGTGTCCGGGCAATCCTGCGTCGCGCGACCCCAGTCCACGGCGCCGGCCACGTAGGCGCGCACGTCCGCCGGAAGGTCGCCACCCTTCTCGAACGCCTCCGCGCCCGTCTCGGAGGCGTGCAACGTCTTGACCCGCTCGATCTGCTCGGGCGTAAGGTCGGGTTTTGTCTTCGATGCCTCGCCATAGCGTCCCGTCTCGACCGCCACCAGACCATCGCTGGCAGGCAACAGGTGCTGGGCTTCGAAGGCGAAGGTGTTTTGTGGCACCGCCTTCAGCGTGGCCGCACGATCGTCCAGCATCTGCGTCGGAAAATCGGGGCCGCAAGCCCATGCCACGGCGCCGACTACGGCGACCGCGAAGCCGATCGCGAGCGTCTTCTGCTTCATCATGAAACGGGCGTTCCTTGTGCGGGTATCGGTAAAAGAGTGAGCGGCGTGCCCGCCTTGCAGCGAACCCAACCGATCGATCGGCGTGTATGGGCAGGCATCGGGCGCGCGTTCGCGGCGATGAGTTCGAGCGACGCGTCGCGACGCTGCAGGCGGTATCCGTCGATGCCATCGGCCACATCGCAGGATGCGGGCAAGGCAACGCGCGCCGGCGGGGCCGCATCGGACTCGCTGGCGTTGTCGACCATCACATCGAAGGGAGCGTCGGCAGACGAACCTGGCTGCAAGGTCACCATCAGGGGGCGACTATCGAGGTGACCCGCGACGACGCCGCGCCAGGTGGCGAGGCTCCACGCGCGCGAGTCGTCCGCCGTCGGCAGACGAAACCACACCACCCCGATGAGACCGCGAGGCCGGTCGTTGGCAAGGTGTTTCACGAAGGCGAGCAGCGTATCGGGTGCCGCGTACAGTTCCGCCGAGGTCGCGCCAGCGGCCAGCGCGGCTTGCTCGCTTTCGACGGCAAGCAGGCTCCCGTCGTCGTTCCAGCTCACGCGGGAACCGTAGGTCGGCAGGGCAACACGGAAAGGCTTGCGCGTATGCGTTGCGAACTCATCCACCCAGCGATCGGCCACGGCCGGATCGAACAAGCCCGCTTGTGGCGCCTGTACGGCATGGACCTGGAGAACGGACTCGTCCGGCAGTGCCAGCAGCGCATCGAGATCGGACGAGCCGATCCACGTCGGCAAGGCCGTGATCGAGAGCGGTATCGCCCCCAACCGGGGGCGCAGCGCTGCCAGGAAGGCGGCATAAGCAGGCAGCCGCGCCGTGGGACAGTCGTAATCGATCTCGAGGCCAGCGACGCGGCCGGCGGGCCATCCGGTCGCGAGTGTCGCGATGCGCGCGGCCAGCGCCTGCGCATCGAAAGCCGCAAGCCGCCCGTCTATGCGGACGACCAACACGACAGGCCGGCCACTGCGAGCCAGTGTCTGCGTATCCGGGGCAAAGACATGAAATTGTCCGTCGCGATCGGCCTGCGCAACGAGGACGCGCCAGTCGCGGACGAGGTCCGCGGAGCTGACCAGGGCCTCACGCAACGCCGGTGTCCACTGTCGCTGCCAGACATAGGCATCGTGACTCAGCGGCGCAGGCGCACGACCGCACGCGGCGACAAACATCGTCGCGATCATGACGATCGAGAGAGTCCGCAACACGTGGGCCATCCTGATGGCGTTCCCCAGCACGCGCCGGAAGCGGCGCGCTACCGGCGCATTGTAGCGGTCAGAGCCAACCTTTCTGCCGGGCCAGCCGGAAGGCTTCGATGCGGTTCGCGGCGCCCAGCTTGCCGATCGCCTCGGACAGGTAATTACGCACCGTGCCATGCGAGAGATTCAGCTGCGTACCGATATCGCTGGCCGAATGCCCCTCCCCGGCCAGACGCAACACCTGCCGCTCACGATCGTTCAGGGGGTCCGCTTCGGACCAGGCCTCGAGCGCCAGCTGCGGATCGATGGCGCGCCCGCCACGATGGACCATGCGCAGCGCCTCGGCGAGATTCTCGGCCGGTGCGTCCTTGAGCAGATAGCCGCTCACGCCCGCATCCAGCGCGCGACGGAGAAAGCCTGGCCGGGCGAACGTCGTCACGATGATCACCTTCATCGGCAGCTCGTGCCGATGGATACGCTGGGCGATTTCCAGACCGGTGAGACCGGGCATCTCGATGTCGGTGACCAGTACATCCGGCTTGAGCCGCTGCAGTTCGCGCCACGCGCTTTCACCGTCGGCCGCCGAGCCGAGCACTTCGATATCGGACTCCAGACTCAACAGGGCCGATAAGGCCCCCCGGACCATCGCCTGGTCCTCGGCGAGAAAGACGCGGATCATGCCAGGCTCCCTTGCAGACTTTGCGGCAGCGCCACGCCGATCTCCAGCACCGTGCCCTGCTTCACCGGTGACTCGATGGCCAGGCGGCCACCCACCTGCCGCACACGCTCGCGCATGCCGGAAACCCCATTGCCGTGCGCGGCGAGTCCGCCACAACCGTTATCCGTGATGCGCATCGAAAAATCCTGTCCGTTACGGGTGATGACCACGCGGGCTTCGGTGGCGCGCGAGTGTCGGTGAATGTTGGTAACCGCTTCGCGCAGCACCAGCGAAAGCGCGGCTTCCGTGGGCTCGGGCAAGGCCAGCCGTTCGGGCATGACGACGTCCAGCGCGATGCCTGACGCTTCGAGCATGACCCGCGCCGAGACCAGTTCGCTACCGAGATCGCCCGCACGCATGCCGGTCACGGCACTGCGCACTTCGGCCAGCGTATGGCGGGCGACGCGCTCGACTTCTTCCATTTCCTGCTGGGCACGCGCGGCGTCCACCAGCGCGAGGCGCTTGGCGAGTTCGGACTTCAGCGTGATCAAGGACAGTGTGTGGCCGAGCAGGTCGTGAAGATCGCGGCCGATGCGTTCGCGCTCGGCCAGCGTCGCCAGCCGGCGCACTTCACCTTGCGAGAGCCGCAGCTCGGCATCGCGGCGTGCGCCACGCACATAGAGGTAGTTGCTGAAGCCGGCGGCGAGGCCCGCGCCGAAGACGATGGCCAGATGGATCACCGGCACGCGGAAGGCCATCACCCAGACGAACGTGGCCAGGGTGGCGAGTCCCACGCCCACGAGCCAGTAGCGCGCTGTCGGCGCATACGCGAGCAGTGTCACGCCGATGATCACGTATCCCAGTGACAGCGGATTCACCGGCCAAAGGATGAAACCCATCACGATGATGCATGCCGCGTGGAACGGCAGGCGCCGCAGCGGCGCGATGTACACGCCCAGGTAGCTGACCAGGTAGACGACGATCGAGAGCAGGGTCGGTGCGAACCAGTCCCAGGCAAATCCGCGTAGCGCAAGCGGCCCCTGGATCAGCGCGATCAGCCAGAACACCTGCAAGCCGGCCTGCCAGCGTAGGTACGTCGGCGAGCGCAGGCTGCCAAGCAGCGAATCCGGGGTGGCGGACGGCAGTCGCATCACGAGATCGGCCGTGGCTCGAGATCGAGCGCGCCGGGCGCCGTGGTGGGTGCGAGGCGCCGATCGGCGGCGGTCAGCGGCACGACGATGCGTACGCGCGTGCCCTTGCCGCGCTCCGATTCAAAAGCCAGCGTGCCACCCAGGGCACGTATACGCTCGCGCATGCCGCAGATGCCGTTACCCTCCCCGCTGACACCACCGGTTCCGTTATCGGCGATGCACAGGGTCAGCTCGGCGCCTTTGACCTCGACGCGCGCTTCCGCGAAGGACGCCCGCGCATGGCGATGAATGTTCGTCACCGCCTCACGCAGGATGAGCGCAAGGCCGGCCTCCATGCGCTCGGGCAGCTCGGGCACATCGCTCACGTAGTCGAACTTCACCATGGACGCATTGAGCAGCAAGCGTGCGGAAGCAAGCTCGCCCGCGAGACCGGTGGCGCGAATCCCGGTGACGGCGGAGCGCACTTCGGCAAGGGCGTGGCGAGCGACGGCTTCGGCCTCTTCCATTTCACGACGTGCGGCGTCGGCGTCGCGATCGATCAGGCGCCGCGAAAGTTCGAGCTTTAGCGTGATCAGCGACAGCGTGTGGCCGAGCAGGTCGTGGAGATCACGGCCGATGCGTTCACGCTCGGCCATCGCGGCGAGCCGGCGCACCTCGTCGTGGGAGAGTTTCAGCTCGGCATCGCGCTGCGCGTTGACGCGGTAGATCACGTTGATCGAACCCACGGACACGGCGATGAAACTGATCGTCGCCAGGATGCTCAAGGGCCAGTCGTAAATGAAGGTGCCGGCCAGGGCGAACGTACCGATGACGAAGGCCATGCCGGCGTAGGATCGCTTCGCGGAGCCCTCGAACCCCATCATCGCGCAGGCATAGATCATCAGGCAGCCACCACCGCTCGCATTGATGCCCATCAATGCGCAGGCCAGCACGACAACGACGACGGCGAACCACGATGCCCGACGCACGGGCTGGATGTAGCTGAGCGCGTAGAGCGCCAGGAAGAGCGGAAAGGCGATCAGCGTCGCCAGCCACCAATGCGGCTTCAGCGTGTCGGCAAAGACCAGGTCGCCGAAGACATAGACCGTCCACACCAGGTGGAACAGGCTCGCCACACGGAGCCGCGGCTTTCCTTCGAAGCGGCTCCATAGCGAATCCGGTGTCGGCTGAAGCCAGGAACGTGCCATGCGGATATCCGAAGAAAGGCGTGCGTTCATGCTACTTCAACCGTAGCGACGCAGGCGGCGTGCGGCGATGAGCAGGAAGGCGGCCGTGAAGCCGACCAGCACGAGCACGTGACCCAGCACGCTCCCCTGGCCGAGTCCCACGACCGACAAGGCGATCTGGTCCAGGTGGTACGCCGGCCAGAGCGGCGCGATCGACTGTATGAAGGACGGCATCACGGACAGCGGAAACCACAGGCCGGACAGGAAGGCCATCGGCAGGTAGATCAGGTTGACCACGCCGGGGGCGCCCTGCCCCTTGACCAGCGTGCCGATGAGCAAGCCGAGGGCACAGAAAGGCAGCACGCCGAGTATCTCGAGGACGAAGAACATGCCGAGCCGGGACGCCGGCAACGATACGCCGGCCAGGAACACGGCCATGCATAGCAGGATGATCGAGATGACCGCGGCAACCAGCATGGCCATGCACATCTTGCCGATGAGATACGCACCCGGCGGCATCGGCATGGCGCGCTTCAGCG
Organism: Luteibacter rhizovicinus DSM 16549; assembly: GCF_001887595.1. NCBI lineage: Bacteria > Pseudomonadati > Pseudomonadota > Gammaproteobacteria > Lysobacterales > Rhodanobacteraceae > Luteibacter > Luteibacter rhizovicinus. Next base: position 2,960,973 of record NZ_CP017480.1, on the reverse strand, counting down.
TAAGCAGACCGGTGTCCCGTTCGAGAGCCAGCGAGACGCCGAAGCCGAACAGTCCCGGCGCCATGACGCCGAAGCTGCCGTACGACGCCAGCAGGTAACGCGGCGCATCGGCGCTGTTCGAGTGCGCAAGGAAGATTCCGAACATGAGGTAGAACACCGAGGGAAACAGCAGGGTCGGCAGCAGGAAGCCCGGGTTGCGCAGGTAGCGCAGGCATTCCGACTTTGCCTCCTGCACGTAGGCATTGAACAGACGGCCCGTGGTCATCACCGGCGTGGCGATGCTGTCGATGGTGTTCATGCAGCCTCCTGGGAAAGCGCGGTCGCCCCGGTGTCGCGGGTGATCTCGGTAAAGGCCTCGGCCAGCCCGGCGCGCTGCACTTCGAGCTCACAGAGGGTGGCGTCGTTATCGAGCAGGCGACGGGCCACGGTTTCGGCTTCCGCCGTCGCGATGGCCAGGCGACCCTGCACCAGCTCGGCCGAGACGACCTCCGGCCATGCGGCGACGGTTTCAGCAGCGATGGTGGTGACGCAGCGGATACGACGTACGGCGACGTGGGCACGCAGGGCATCGACCGTGCCTTCGGAGACGACGCGACCCTTGGCGATCACGCAGACGCGGTCGGCCAGGGCTTCCGCTTCTTCGAGGTAATGCGTGGTGAGAACCACGGCGCATCCCCCGGCCACGGCCTTGCGGATCGCCGCCCACAACGCCTGCCGGGCGACGATGTCCATGCCTACCGTGGGTTCATCGAGGAAGAGGATTTCCGGCCGCCCCGCCAACGCCATGGCGAACTGCACGCGGCGCTGCTGGCCGCCGGAGAGATCGGCGTAACGACGGCCGAGGAGATCGGCCACGCCGGCGAGGTCGGCACACTCGGCGACCGATCGTGGCGCCGGGTAATAGCTGGCCGTGAGACTGATCAGCTCACCCACCTTCAGGGTGGGCGGCAAGGCCGCCGACTGCAGCATCACCCCGATGCGCCGACGCGCCTCGATGTCCTGAGGATCGCGGCCGAACAGGCTGACTTTGCCGCTGTCCGCCCGATGCAGGCCAAGCAGCAGGCCGATACTGGTGCTCTTGCCGGCGCCGTTGGGCCCCAACAGCGCGAGCAGCTCGCCGCGGTGAATTTCCAGGTCGATGCCATCCAGTGCGACGATGGCGCCGTAGCGCTTGCCGACCTGTTCCAGACGCGCAATGCAGGTGTCGTTGATCATGGTGTCCTCCCTTGCGACGCAACATATTCCTTCGCAACCCCTTGGCGGCAGTCGCTTGCGTCATTGTGCGGATGTGACAAGCGTCACCCGGGGGTTACGCGGCCAAAATGCGCGTGATATGCTGAGGGAATAATCCCTTTACATATAGACACTTAGCGGCGTCTTAAGGGATCGGACCGAACAGTGCCGCGTCACGAGAAGTTGAGGAGTGGGTTATGAACGTCATCGGTCTTCTGCGCGATATGCGCGACTTTGGCGGTACGCCGCGCACGCAGGGCCTGGCAGACGCCACGGTCGAGCGCTTTGCCGGTATCGATCCCTCCCTGCTCCAGGCCATCGAAGAAGCGGCTGCCTACCATCAGGCGCTGCGCACCGACATGGGCGACTTCCTGCGCATGGACGAGGCCGATCAGATCAACCATCTGCAGTGCGGCCTGGTGAACTTCTATCCGGACGATGGCGTTAACCCCTACGTGCCCGCCGCCGCGCGCGGTCCCTGGGTGGTGACGCTCAAGGGCGCCGTGATCCACGACAACGGCGGCTACGGCATGCTCGGCTTCGGCCACAACCCGCAGCACATCCTCGACGCGATGTCGCGCCCGCAGGTCATGGCCAACGTCATGACGGCGAACGTCTCGCAGCTGCGCCTGTGCGAGGCGCTGAACAAGGAGCTCGGTCGCCAGGGTGGCGGCAGCCCCTACACGCATTTCCTCTGCCTGAACTCGGGCTCGGAATCGGTGACGCTCGCCGGCCGCATCGCGGACGTCAACGCGCGCGTGATGACCGACCCGGGTGCACGTCACGCCGGCCGCACCATCAAGCGCCTCGCCGTGAAGGGCGCCTTCCACGGCCGCACCGAGCGTCCGGCGATCTACTCCGACTCCTCGCGCCGCAACTATCAGCAGCACCTGGCCAGCTTCCGCAACGAAGACACGCTTATTACGGTCGAGCCGTATAACGTGGCCTCGCTGAAGGCGGCGTTCGCCGAAGCCGATCGCCAGGGCTGGTTCATCGAGGCGATGTTCCTCGAGCCGGTGATGGGCGAAGGCGATCCGGGCCGCGCACTCACGCCGGAGTTCTACGCCGCCGCACGCGAACTCACGCGCGAACACGGCACCCTGCTCCTGGTCGATTCCATCCAGGCCGGCCTGCGTGCGCATGGTGTGCTGTCGATCATCGATTACCCGGGCTTCGAATCGCTGGACGCGCCGGACATGGAGACCTTCTCCAAGGCACTCAACGCCGGCCAGTACCCGCTCTCCGTGCTCGCCGTCACCGATCGCGTCGCCGGCCTGTATCGCAAGGGCATCTACGGCAACACGATGACCGCGAACCCGCGCGCCCTCGACGTCGCCGTCGCCACGCTGGCCGAGCTGACCGACGAGGTTCGCGCGAACATCCGCAACAAGGGCCAGGAATTCCTGCAGAAACTGGAAGCCCTCAAGAACGAACTCGGCGGCATGATCACCAAGGTCCAGGGCACCGGCCTGCTGTTCTCCTGCGAGCTGGCCGCCGACTACAAGTGCTACGGCGAAGGCTCGACCGAGGAATACATGCGCGAGCGCGGCGTGGGCGTGATCCACGGTGGCGCCAACTCGCTGCGCTTCACCCCGCACTTCCGGGTGACCAGCGCCGAAGTGGACCTGATCATCGAGGAAATCCGCCACGCGCTGAAAGAAGGCCCGCGTCGCTCGGCCTCGTCGAACAAGGCAGCCTGAGCGCCGCCCAAGGCAGGAGCCGATTCATCGGCGAATGAGGACATGTGGGAGCCGCTTCAGCGGCGAAAAGCCAACGAAGCGGTGAAGTAGAAAACCCCATCGCCGACATCGCCGGCATAGCCGGCTCCCACAGACAGCGGTAAGCTCAGCGACGCCGGATTCGCCCGGCGTCACGTAGGGGTTTGCCATGTGTATGCAGCTTCGTGCCCTCGCCGTTGCTTCCCTGCTCGTTTTTTCCGCCAGTGCGATGGCTGCCCCTCAGGCGGCGGCCAAGAAAGAGCTGACGCCGCAACAGCAGCGCATGTCGACATGCAATACGCAGGCGACCGGCAAGAAGGGCGATGAACGCAAGACCTTCATGAGCAGCTGCCTCAAGGGCGAAACGCCGGCCGCCGCGCCCGCCAAGCAGACCCAGCAGCAGAAGATGACCTCCTGCAACAAGGACGCCTCGGCCAAGAGCCTCAAGGGCGACGAGCGCAAGACCTTCATGAGCACCTGCCTGAAGGGCTGAGCGGCCTGTAGAGACCATGTAGGAGCCGATTCATCGGCGATCCCGCGGCAGCGGGCACGGGTGTCGCTAGCACCCGATCGCCGATGAATCGGCTCCTACATTAGCTGCGCAATGCGACAATCGCGGCATTCCTGCCATCGACTGTGTGCCCATGAAAATCGTCGAAGTCCGTCACCCCCTCATCCAGCACAAGCTTGGCCTCATGCGCCGTGCGGGCATAAGCACGAAGGAGTTCCGCGAACTCGCTTCGGAAGTCGCCGCCCTGCTCACCTACGAAGCCACGGCCGACATGGAAACCGAGTGCAAGATGATCGATGGCTGGGCCGGCCCGGTCGAGGTCACGCACATCAAGGGCAAGAAGGTCACCATCGTGCCGATTCTGCGTGCAGGTCTGGGCATGCTCAGCGGCGTGCTGGAAATGATTCCCGCCGCGAAGGTCAGCGTCGTCGGCCTGCAGCGCGACGAAGAAACGCTCGAGCCGGTCACCTATTACGAGAAGCTCAGCGGCGGCATGGACGAGCGCACCGCGATCATCGTCGACCCCATGCTCGCCACCGCCGGCACCCTGGTGGCGACCGTCGACATGCTCAAGGCAGCCGGCGCGAAGAAGATCAAGGGCCTGTTCCTGGTCGCCGCCCCCGAAGGCCTCAAGCGCATCGAAGCGGCGCATCCGGATATCGAGATCTACGTCGCCTCCATCGACGATCATCTGAACGAACTCGGTTACATCCTCCCCGGCCTGGGCGATGCCGGCGACAAGATCTTCGGGACCAAGCAAAAACCTTCCTGAGTCGTCGGCTGTGTCACATCCCCCTGTCATAAATTCGCGGCACACTTCGCCGGCGGATCCGACAGGGGGAACGCCACGCATGGGATTGCGCGGTGCTTCGGGTCGCATACAACTCAACGACTCGAGGGGATATTCGAATGCGTTTGACCACGAAACAGCGCGCCACATGGGCGGCGCTGGCAGGCCTCATGGCCGTTCTTCCGCTGCAGGCCGCGGACCTCACGCTCACCCAGTTCCGCGTTCGCGGACCGGCTGGCGGTAACGACGAATTCGTCGAAGTACAGAACACCGGCACGGCCGCACTGGACGTTTCCGGCTACAAACTCAACGCCTCCAATTCGGCCGGGACGACCGGTACGCGCTTCACGTTTCCGGCAGGAACCTCGGTCGCACCCGGTTGCTTCCTCCTGCTGGCGAACACGGCGGCCTCCGGGTACTCCGGAAGCGTCACGCCCGACCTGAAGTACAGCACCGGCGTCACCGATGACGGCGGCCTCGCCCTGCTCAATAGCTCCGGCACCGTCATCGACCAGGTCGGCCTGAGCACCGGTTCGGCCTACAAGCTGGGCACGCCGCTCACCACCCTCGGCAGCACCAACGCCGACCAGGGCTACGGCCGCAAGACGAACGCTGCCGGCTTCCCGCAGTCCAGCGGCGACAACTCGGCCGACTGGGTCAAGGTGGCACCGACGGCACCGCGTGCGAGCACCTCGCCCTGCGTTGCACAGGGCCCGAGCCTGTCCATTGCCGATGCGACCGTCAGCCTGCGTAACGGCGACGACGTCTCGATGCTGTTCACCGTGACGCTCAGCCAGCCCGTCACCACTGACGTGACCGTGCATGCCACCACCGCGGACGACACGGCCACGGTCGCCGCGGGCGACTACGACGCGGTCGACACCACGCTGACCATTCCGGCCGGCGGCAACAGCAGTACGCTCAACGTCACCGTGCACGGCGCCAAGGCTGCCGGTCCCGACAAGGCATTCCGCGTCAACCTGAGCGATGCCACCGGTAACGTCACCCTCGCCAAGAGTACGGCGGTCGGCGCGATCCTCAACGAGATCCCCGTTGCCGCCGAAATCTGGCAGGTCACCGGCACGGGCCAGGTCTCGCCGCTGGTCGGCAAGCGCGTGGCCACGCACGGGAACATCGTCACGGCGGTCGGTCCCGCCGGCTTCACCATCCAGACGCCGGATGCTCGCGCCGATGCCGACCCGCTCACCTCGAACGGCATCTACGTGTTCACGAGCACCGCACCGACGGTGAAATCCGGCGACGTGGTCGATGTCGAAGCCACGGTCGACAACTACTTCAACCTGCCCGAACTGAAGAACGCAACGATCACGACGAGCATGCACGGCGCCATGCTGCCGAAGGCCGTGGTCTTCGGCAACAGCACGCCGTCGCTGGACCCGAACGCGCTCTCCTGCGGTGCGACGAACTACCAGTGCTACGTCGGCATGCGCGTCAGCATCGACAACGGCATGATTACCACCGGCAACTTGCGTTTCAGCAACGAGCCCTTCGCCGAGGTGTACATCACCGCGAACGGTACACGCTCGCTGCGCAAGCCCGGCGTGCGTTACACCGTGCCGGTACCCGATGGCGTGAACCTGCCGAACTGGTCGGGCAATCCCGAAGTGTTCAAGATGAACACGGCCGACTTCGGCGCCGTGCCCGCGAACACGCCGTTCAACGCGGGCACGACCTTCAAGGCCGAAGGTGTGATGTCCTACGCGTTCGGCATGTACACGTTCATCCCGACGAAGATCACGATCAAGAAGGCTGCCACCTTGCCGCGAGCCGTGGACTCGCGTCCGTTCTACGCGGTGCGCGTGGGTGCGTTCAACATGGAGCGTTTCTGCGATTCGGACTTCAATACGGTCTTCACCTGCAGCGGCGACACCACCGAACCCACGCCGGATCAGGTCAAGCTGAAGACGCAGCGGTTGTCGGCATACGTCGGTAGCGTGCTCAAACTGCCGGACATCCTCTCGGTCGAGGAGGTGAAGAGCCTGGCCGTGCTGCAAGGCCTGGCCAAGCAGTTGGGTGACGACTACCCGGCGCAGTACGAAGCCATCCTCCAGCCGGGTCACGATCCGAGCGGCATCAACGTCGGCTTCCTCGTCCGTACGGACCGGGTGCGCGTGCTCGATGTACGTCAGTTGGGTGCGGATGAAACCTGGGACGACGAGGGTTCCGTCTCGTTCCTCCACGACCACCCGCCGCTCCTGCTTACGGCCGACGTGCCGTCGATCCTTGGCCGCATGCGCGTCAATGTCATCGCCGTGCACCCGAAGGCGCGCCAGAACGTGGACAAGACCGGCGACGCCGCCGATCGCGACCGCGAGAAGCGTTTCCTCCAGGCCAAGTCGCTGGCCACCCAGGTGCAGGCGATCCAGACCGACCGGAAGAATCTGCTCACGCCGCTGCTCGTGGTGGGCGATTTCAACTCTTACCAGTTCAGCGATGGCTTCACCGACGTGGTCGGCCTGATCGCCGGCCGTTACGACGACAGCCAGAACCTGCTGAAGCTGGGCAAGAACCTGGTCAAGCCTACGCTGTGGAACGCCGTGGATTCGGTACCGGAGCAGGATCGCTATTCGTTCCTGTTCACCGAGAACTTCGGCAACATCCAGGGCCAGGCCCCGCGTCAGGTGCCGACGCATCAGGTGCTCGACAACGCCCTGCTGAATACCGTGGCACGCGGCCTGTTCCTGAAGATGCAGTACGGTCGCGGCAACCTCGATGCGCCGGTGCAGACGCTGGATGATTCAGCCTCGGCGACGGATGCGAAGAAGGCGATGGGTTCGTCCGACCACGACGGTTTCGTGGTGGATATGCTGACCCTGCCGCTGGGGTTGTTCTGATGTAACCCTGATGCCCGGCTTCGGCCGGGCATCTATCGCCGATGAATCGGCTCCCACAAACAGCCGCCCTGCCGCAACAAGGCCGTTGCTCTTTGTGGGAGCCGATTTATCGGCGATGCCTCACGACGCGAAACGGTCCGTCGCCTCGACCAGTTCCCGCACGATCCCCGGCTCGAACGCCGAATGCCCCGCGTCCTGCACGATCCTCAGATCGGCTTCCGGGAACGCGCGATGCAGGTCCCACGCGCTACGCACGGGACAGACGACGTCGTAACGCCCCTGCACGATCACCGTCGGGATATGGCGGATCCTGTCGACGTCACGCAGCAGCTGGCCGTCGACCTCGAAGAAACCCGCATTGACGAAGTAGTGGCACTCGATGCGTGCGAAAGCGAGCGCGAACTCGTCTTCACCACTGGACGCGATGTGCCCCTGATCCTGGTAGAGGTAACTGGTAGCGCCCTCCCACACCGACCACGCCCGCGCGGCAGCCACGCGAACCGCGGGATCCGTGCTGGTCAGCCGGCGGTGGTAGGCACTGATCAGGTCGCCGTGTTCGGCCTGCGGAATGGCGGAAAGATAGGTCTCCCACGCATCCGGATAGAGCATGTCGCAACCACCTTGGTAGAACCATTCCAGCTCCGAACGACGCAGCATGAAGATGCCGCGCAGGACGAGTTCGCTGACGCGCGTCGGGTGGGTCTCGGCATAGGCCAACGCCAGGGTCGAGCCCCACGATCCGCCGAACACCTGCCACTTCCCGATACCCAGGTGCTCGCGCAGGGTCTCGATATCGGCGACGAGGTCCCAGGTGGTGTTGTCGGTGAGCTCCGCGTGCGGGGTGGACTTGCCGCAGCCACGCTGGTCGAAAAGCACGATGCGGTACTTCGACGGATCGAAGAACCGGCGGCATCGCGGATTGGTACCACCGCCGGGACCGCCGTGGAGGAACACCACCGGCTTCCCCTTCGGGTTGCCGCTTTCCTCGAAGTAGAGCGTGTGCAGCGGGGAGACCTTGAGCGTGCCGCTGTTATAGGGCTCGATCGCGGGGTAGAGGTCGGGGGAGTCCTGGGCCATGGGGGCGGGTCTTCGATGACGGGGAGATGACAAGGCTAATGGGGAGCCCTGTCAGACGCCACACCCCTGTGGGAGTTCCTACAGGAGCTTGCCGGGATTCATGATGCCGTTCGGGTCCCAGACGGCCTTGATCCCACGCATCAGCGCGATCTCCGCCTCGCTGCGGACGCTGCTCAGCCAGGGCTTCTTGACCAGCCCGATGCCGTGCTCGGCCGAGATGCTGCCGCCATGCCGGTGCAGCGTGTCGACCAGCAGTGAGGTCACGTGCTCGCACTGCTCGACGAACACGGCGTTGTCGAGATCGGCCGGCTTGAGTACGTTGATATGCAGGTTGCCGTCACCGATATGGCCGAACCAGACCACGTCGAAATGCGGGTACTCCGCCGAGAGCAACTCCTGCATCTCAGCCATGAAGGCTGGCACCGCGGAAATCCGCACCGAAACATCATTTTTATAGGGCTTGTGCGGCGCAAGGCTTTCGGTGATGCCCTCGCGCAGGCGCCAGAGCGCAGCGGCCTGCGCCTCGCTCGAACTGATCGCGCCATCCACGACCCAGCCTTCGTTGAGGCAGAGTTCGAAGAAGGAGAGGGCCGCTGCCTCGGCCTTCTCGTCCGCGGCGTCGAACTCGGTGACCACATAGAACGGATGGGTCTCTTCGAACGGTCGCTGCGCACCGTGCGCCAGGACGTGATGCAAGGCACGATCGGTGAAGAATTCGAAAGCGCTCAGTGTCAGGCGATGCCGCGCTTCCGCGAACACGCGCATCAAACTGTCCATCGCGGGCACGGCGAGCAACATGACCTGGGACGGCGGCGGGGGCGAGGTCAGGTTCAGGCTGGCCTCGACCACGATGCCGAGGGTGCCTTCCGAACCGATCACCAGGTGACGCAAGTCGTAGCCGGACGCGTTCTTTACCAGGCCGCGGTTGAGGTCGAGCAGTTCGCCCGTCCCGGTCACCACCTTGAGCCCGGCGATCCACTGACGCGTATTCCCATAGCGGATGACGCGGATACCCCCGGCATTCGTCGCGATGTTGCCGCCGATCTGGCAGGAGCCACGCGCGGCGAAATCCACGGGATAAAGCAGGCCACGCTCGCGGGCCACGTTGTGAACGGCCTCGAGGGCGATCCCCGGCTGCACGGTGAGGATGCGGTCGATGGGGTCGAAGTCGAGAACGCGATTCATCCGGTCCAGGCTGACCACGATCTCACCATGCGCCGCGACGGCGCCGCCGGACAGACCGGTGCGTCCACCGGAGGGAACCACCCCCACGCCCACCCCGTTCGCCCAGCGAACGATGCCCTGAACCTCCTCGATCGAGGCCGGATAAGTGATCGCGAGGGGCGCGGGGGTCCATCGCCGTGTCCAGTCGCGACCGTGATGCTCGAGATCGCCCGGGTCGGTGGACAGCTTGAGCTCGGGCAGCAGGCGGGCAAGTTCGGACAGGCGTGGATCGGTCATGGGACTCTCGCTCGGGTATCGAAGGCAGGGTGCCAGCGCTGGGGCCGGGCGTCCACTGCGCTGCAACATTAACGTCACTCTCTGGCATAGTGAGCGTCTCGCCCACGGATCTGAAGCCCGGCCATGAAGCGCACGTCGTACCCGAAAGAAGACATCAAGGTCCTGCTGCTCGAAGGCGTCAGCCGCAGCGCGCTGGACACCTTCCGCCAGGCCGGCTACTCGCAGATCGAGTTCCATGAGAAGTCCCTCTCCGAGGACGATCTCAAGGAACGCATCGCCGATGCGCATATCGTCGGCATTCGCTCGCGCACCCATCTCACTGCCGAGGTACTGGCCGAGGCACGCCGGCTCATTGCCGTGGGCTGTTTCTGCATCGGTACCAACCAGGTGGATACCGCGGAAGCCGAGCGCCTGGGCGTGCCGGTCTTCAACGCGCCCTACTCCAACACGCGCAGCGTGGCCGAGCTGGTCATCGCCGAAACGATCATGCTGGTGCGCCGCATTCCGGAGAAGAACGCCGAATGCCACCGCGGCGGTTGGTCGAAATCGGCTGCCGGCAGCTTCGAGGTCCGCGACAAGGTGCTCGGCATCGTCGGCTACGGCCATATCGGCACCCAGGTCGGCGTACTGGCCGAATCGCTGGGCATGCGGGTGATCTTCCACGACGTGGAAGCCAAGCTCTCGCTCGGCAACGCCCGGCCGGCGTCCAGCCTGGAAGACCTGCTGGAGCGTGCGGACGTGGTCACCCTGCACGTGCCGGAAACCGCGCAGACGAAGAACCTGATCGGCGCCGCCGAGATCGGCCGCATGCGCCCCGGCTCGATGCTGGTCAACGCCTCGCGCGGCACCGTCGTCGATATCGATGCACTGGCCGCCGCCCTTCGCTCCAAGCATCTCGCCGGTGCGGCGATCGACGTCTTCCCGGTCGAGCCCAAGGGCAACACCGACCCCTTCGTCTCGCCCCTGGTCGGCATGGACAACGTCATCCTCACCCCGCATGTCGGCGGTAGCACCGCCGAAGCGCAGGAGAACATCGGCATCGAGGTGGCCTCCAAGCTGGTGCGTTACAGCGATAACGGCAGCACGCTCTCCGCGGTGAATTTCCCGGAAGTCTCCCTGCCCGGCCACCCGACCAGCCGCCGCCTGCTGCACATTCACCGCAACATTCCCGGCGTGCTCTCACGCGTGAACGACGTGTTCTCTCGCGCCGCCGTCAATATCGACGGCCAGTACCTGCAGACGTCCGGCCAGGTCGGCTACGTAGTGATCGACGTGTCTACGACCGACGAGCACGCCGCCTCGCTACGAAACGAGCTGGCGGCGATCGAAGGCACGCTGAAGGCGCGCGCGCTCTACTGAGTCCGCCGCGATTCGATCATCTTCCAGCCGTTACCCGACGGGTCGCGGAAGTTGGCGTCGACGTTGCCGTAGCGTTCCTCGGGCGCCTGCGTGAACTCCACGCCCCGGGCGCGCATGCGTTCATAGGCGGCGCGGCAATCGTCGACGTTGAGCACCAGGGGCGGCATCGCCCCCTTGGCCACCACTTCGCTCATGGTCTGCGCCGTGGCCTCGTCGAGCACCGGCGCCTGCGGCTTGAACAAGCCCAGCTGCAAGGATGGCTGCTCCGGATGCTGCACGGTCAACCAGCGAAAACTGCCGTTCTGCGCGTCGGTGTGCACGCGAAAACCAAGCTTTTCGACGTAAAACTCGAGCGCTTCATCTTGGTCGCGAACGTATAGGCCGACCACTCCGATACCCTGGCTCATAAAACCTCCGGTTTGTGGGAAGGCTCTTTTTTAGCAGGCCGTTCCCGGCGGCGCTTCTCCGAAACTGCGCTTGTCAGGCCAGGTCGGTAGGCTGCACTGACGAAACAATGGGGCACGCGTGCCAAGTCATGCTTGCCGGCGTGCTCGTGCGCGCGCCAATCGCTGGGACTCGACCCGTTGACGTCGCGGAACACGCGACCGAACGTGCCGAGGCTGTTCCAGCCTGTCTGCAGCGCGATATCGAGGATCGGCATCGCCGTGTCGCGAAGCAGGGCCTTGGCTCGCTCGAGTCGGCGAGTGAGCAGGTAGCGATGCGGAGGTAGCCCGAAGGCGTCTTTGAACGAGCGGGCGAAATGCGCCTCGGAGACATGGCTCACACCCGCCAACCGCCCGACCGGCCACGCCTCGTGCGACGAGGCATCCATCCGGTCCTTGGCGCGTAACAGGCGTCGTAGTAAATCCGGGTCCACGGTGTCTCCCTTGTTGTGGGAGCCGCTTCAGCGGCGAGCTCTTGCTTCAACAGGAACTGAGGCCAGCAACCTTGAAGGAAGCGCTGCTGCGCAGCGCGTTGTGTGCCATTCGCCGCTGAAGCGGCTCCCACATGTGTCTATACATTCGCCGCTGAAGCGGCTCCCACATGTGTCTATACCTTCGCTGCTGAAGCGGCTCCCACATGTCTCTCAGTTGCCGCCTTCGGCGACGACACGCGCGCGGCCGCGTTGCTTGGCCAGGTAGAGGCGACGGTCCGCCACGGCGATCGCCGGCAGGATCTCGTCGCCTTCCTTGGGTATCAGGGTATGCACGCCGGCGCTGAGGGTCACGCGCTTGCCGGGACCGAGGCCACCGTGCGGAATCATCGCTTTCTCGACCAGGTCGAGGCAGCGCCAGGCCAGCGCCAGGGCAGTGGCCTCGTCGGTGTCCTGCAGCAACAGCACGAATTCCTCACCACCGAAGCGGCAGAGCAGGTCGTCCGGATTGCGCACGATGTTAGACAGCGCCGAGGCTACGCGTTTGAGGCACTCGTCGCCTTCCAGATGACCGTAGTGGTCGTTGTACTGCTTGAAGAAATCGATATCGAGGACGACCAGCGACAAGGTCGATCGCCCCTGCCGTGCGTCGCGCCACGCGGCCTCCATGACCATGTCGAAGCGGCGACGGTTGGCCACGCCGGTGAGCCCATCCTTGAACGACAATTCCTCGAGTTCGCGCTGCATGTCGAGCAGCTTTTCTTCCGTACGCTTGCGCTCGCTGATGTCGAACATGAAACCGATGAGCGCGTTCGGCGAACCATCGGGATTGCGCACGACATGGACCACGTCGCGAATCCAGACGTATTCGCCATTCTTGGTCAGCGCGCGATAGTCGGCTTCGTGGTCGACGCCAGCCTGCGACTGCGACACGCAGAAGTCGAAGACCCAGGCGCGGTCTTCGGGATGCATGCGGTCAGCCCAGTCCTGCACCGTCGCCCACGATTGCGAGGACCAGCCGAGAAGCTCTTCGATCTGCGGACCGATATAAGCGAAGCGAAGCGTCGCCCACTCGATTTTCCAGGGGATGGCACGCGTGGATTCGAGCAGGGTTTTGTAGACCCCGACGTCTTCCTCGAGAATGATGTCTTCGATGCTCATGGCCTTCCCCACTGACGGCTGCGCCAGTGTAGCGGCGAAAGGCCGTAAAGCTTGAATCTCATCGCTCTCGCGACTAAGCCGGGATTTCCGGGCGGACCGGCCCGACCGATGCCACGGCGATCACGGCCCGGCCATACAGGGCCATCACCTGCTCCGGCAGGTCGTAGTCGATGCGCTCACCGCCACGAAGCTCCCGCCGCATCAGGCGGATCATCATGGTGATCACCTCGTCGCCGTACGCCTCGGGCGGCTTGCCGCTGACCTCGGCCAGGCGGCCGCGAACCGCTTCGACATCGCTCACGACCGGGCAGATGCGATAGCGGTACGTGCCGCCGATTCCGTCCGGTGGCAGGTCCATGAAGCGGTCCGGTCGTTGGCGGAAGGCACCCAGTGACAGGCGGTAAGCGTTGTAACCGAAGATCGGAAGATCATCGGGCACCGGGCCGGCTTCGTCGAGCACCTGCAGGTCCGTCGCCAGCGGCAGGAGGTCGTCCACGCGATAGATGTCCGTGACCCTGGTGTTGCCGACGCGGACCAGGTTGGCGAGCAACTCGCCGAGCGAGGCGTGACCGACGACGGCGGCACGCTTGGGCAACCCGCCCCACGCGCCATCGGCGCCATTGAGCAGGGCCTCGATCATGGAGGCGTTCTCGAAACCCGCGCCGGCGTGGATATGCATCAGCAGTTTCATCGACGGCGGCAGGATCGCCCGCGCCGCGGCGACGTAGGCACCCACCTGGAACGGCATGTAGGTGCCACGGTCGTCCTCCATGGTGATGCCCTCGATCGGCAAGCCGGCAAGCAACTCCATGATCTCGAACGTGGCATCGCTGGCTTCGGCGAAGGCGTCACAGCCGTCGACGATATTGATGAAGATGCGCGGTGCGCCGCCTTCCCCCACGATGTTGTCCCGGAGCCACTGCACGCTCGCCGGCAGGCTGCGCTTGAGGGTGGGCAGGTCGTACATGCCCTCCATGCCGAACGAGCTGAGGTAGATCTCGCTCACGGTATTCGGCACGCGATAGTCGCGGAGCTTGAGCTGCGAGGGATCCGGCGTGAACGTACCGTCGGGCGAGGCGATGCCCATGGCGGTGAAGGCGAAGCAACCGGTCATGTCCACGCCGGTATCACGCAGGCGGATCATGAAGTCGTCGTCGACTTCCAGCTCGTCGGGGATGGCGTAGTCCAGCGTACCCAGTGAAATATTGCGAAAGCCGAACTCGCGCAGCTTCGGCAGGATGGCGAGCTTCTCGTCCAGTGTCTGGCCGACTCTCGAGCCCACCGGATTCTCGCGCAGGGACAGGTCGATCATGAACGGCTCGATGGCCGCAAGGCGTGCCACCTTGTCCTCTGCGTCGTTCAGGGCGGCGCGTGCGCGCTCGCGAGCTTCCAGCGTCATGGTCTTCCCTCTCGGATCGTCGCGACCTGCGACCAAAAGAGCTGTCGGCCGGCTGCGGACAATCTTGAGAAAGCCACGCGCGGCGACAGCGCCGCGTACGGTCGTTCCCAAGGCGGCGCGCCGCTCCCACGGGCGGCTTCCTGGGGGTCAACCTAATGCCCTGCGCCACGTTGGTCCTTCCATACCCAGGATCAGGACTTTATCGATGCGCCGTTTCTCCCCTACCCTGCGTGGCGTGACGATCGCCTGCTCCGTCGGACTTGCCGCGTGTGCCGGCAACAGCATCCGATTGAGCGCCGCGCCCGACCATCCGCACTCGTTCGACGGCCACTGGGTCGTGGACGTTTCTCACAGCGAAGATCCTGATGCCTCCCCAGCAGCGGGCGGCAGCGGTCGCGGCGGCGGCATGGGCGGTGGCCACGGTCACGGCGGCGGTGGGGGTATGGGAGGTGGCATGGGTGGCGGCGGTATGGGCGGTGGTGGCCGACATGGCGGTGGTGGTTCCAACCCTGGTGCCAGCAGTGGCAACGGCGCCGGCAACACGACTGGCGGTGGGAACGGCGACATGCTGCGCCGGGCTCTCCTGCTTCCCGACACGCTGGACATCGCCCTTCATCCGGGCAGCCTGCAGATCGCGCCCAATGGCCACTCAAGCAGTGTCCCGATGGTGACCGGCAAGGACGCGGGCGGTGACGTCACGCGAGCCGGCTGGGACGGCGACAGCCTGGTGGTCGTGATCCATATCGACGACAAGCGCGGCGACATCGTGCAGCACTACGACGTGGCTGCCGATCATTCGCGGCTGGTGGTCACGACCGAGTTCAAGAGGAAGTCGAAGACGGTGTCTGTCGTGAGGGAATTTATCGCTGGCGAAGCCGGCTCCCACCAATGAATCAGGCAAAAAAAACGGCGCCCCGAGAGGGGCGCCGTTTTTTTTGAATAATGGTCGGGGTGGCGAGATTCGAACTCGCGACCACTACACCCCCAGCGTAGTGCGCTACCAGGCTGCGCTACACCCCGACGAGCTAACGATTGTAGCAGCAACGCCGCGACCTGCGGAAGCCGGTCAGCGACGAAGGAGGGTCAGTACTTCTTCCAGCTCCAGACGCACCTGACGCACGATCTGATGTGACATGCTCGCTTCCATACGAGCCTGCGGGCCTTCCAGCCGGGCGCGAGCACCCGTGATGGTAAAACCCTCGTCGTAAAGCAAAGAACGGATCTGGCGGATCATGAGCACGTCGTGGCGCTGGTAATAGCGGCGATTGCCGCGACGCTTGACGGGCTTGAGGGCCGGAAACTCCTGCTCCCAGTAGCGAAGGACATGCGGCTTGACGCCGCAAAGCTCACTGACTTCACCAATGGTGAAGTAGCGCTTCGCCGGGATCGCCGGAAGTTCGGTGTTATTCCCTGGATCCAGCATAGCCCTCGACTCTTACCTTGAGTTTCTGGCCAGGACGGAAGGTGACAACCCGCCGGGCCGAGATGGGAATTTCTTCGCCGGTCTTTGGATTACGACCGGGCCGCTGATTCTTCTGCCGAAGGTCGAAATTGCCGAAGCCGGACAACTTGACCTGCTCACCTCGTTCCAGGGCCTCGCGCACGACCTCGAAATAGGCGTCCACGAATTCCTTGGCCTCACGCTTGTTGAGACCCACGTCGAGGAAAAGCCGCTCGGCCATTTCCGCCTTGGTCAGCGCCATCTTATCCTCGCAGTCTTGCCTTGCATGTCTTCTCCAATGCCCCCACCGCTTCTGCCACGCGAGCGTCGGCATCTTCGTCGGTAAGGGTGCGTGAAGCGTCCTGTAAAATCAAGCCCATAGCGAGACTCTTTCGTCCTTCGTCGATCCCCTTGCCGGCGTAGCGATCGAACAGGCGGATCTCCTTCAGGACCTCGCCGAGCGCCTCGCGCACGGCGGTCTCCACGGCAGCCCAGGACACGTCTTCGGGCAGTTCCACGGCGATATCACGGCGAACGGCCGGGAAACGTGCAACGCGGCCAGCACTGGGAAGGCGACGGGCAAGGATCGACTCGAGCGCCAGTTCCATCACGTGAACGTCCGGACCCAGGTCCAGCGCCTTGGCCAGCGCCGGGTGCAGGGCGCCCAGGAAGCCAGCCGGCCGACCGTCACGCAGGATGCGTGCGCCGCGGCCAGGATGCAGCCAGGACGGGAGGTCATCGGCGTCGACCGACCAGCGCTGCGGCTCGCCCGTGTGGGCGATCAAGGCGTCGAGGTCGCCCTTGAGGTCGAAGAAATCGACCGGACGGGTCGCTTCGCCCCACTGTTCCGCACGCGCGGCGCCGCTGGCGACAAGGGCCACGCGACCCACTTCGTCGGGCGCATCACCGGTAGCGTGGAAGCTACGGGCCACCTCGAACAACCGAACGCGCTCCTGCTGGCGTGCGCGGTTATGACGCAGCGCTTCAATCAGTCCGGGCAGCAACGAGGTCCGCATCACGGCCAGATCCGCCGAAAGCGGGTTGGCCAGCGGCACCCAGCCCTTGTCGACGCCCCAGGTCGTGAGCAGGTCGGCGTTGACGAAGGAAAGCGTCACGGCTTCGAAATAGCCGCGCGCGGCGATCTGGTCGCGCAGCGCCATCTCGCTGAGGCGGGCCTCGGGCTCGGAACGCAGGGCGATCTGCCCCGCCGGGATATGCGTCGGAATGCGATCGTAGCCATGGATACGCGCGACCTCTTCGACCAGGTCTTCTTCGCGCTCGATGTCGAAACGGCTGCTCGGCGGCGTCACTTCCCAGCCGTCCGCCAACTCGACCACATGCATGCCGAGGGCGGTGAAGATGCGGGCGACCTCGCTGCCGGCGATATCGATGCCGAGCAGGCGGCGCAGGCGCGCGTGGCGCAGTATCACGGGCGCGTGCTCACGCAGGTCTTCCGGGCGCTCGGCCAGGGTCAGCGGGCCGGCGCTACCGCCGGCGATCTGCAACAGCAATTCCGTCGCGCGCTCGATGGCACGCTGCGGAAGCGCCGGATCGACGCCGCGCTCGTAGCGATGCGAGGCATCCGTATGCATGCCGAGCTTGCGTGCGCGACCCATGATCGCGGCCGGCGCGAAGTGCGCGGCTTCGAGGAACACGTTGCGCGTGGTGTCGGTCACGCGCGAATCGAAGCCACCCATGATGCCGCCGAGGGCGAGGGCATGGGCTTCGTCCGCGATCACGACGAAGGACGGGTCGAGCTTGACCTCGCGGCCGTCGAGCAACTTGACCACTTCACCCTGCCCCGCATGCCGCACGACGACGGCCCCGGAAAGCGTGTCGTTGTCGAACGCGTGCATCGGGTGGCCGAGCTCGAGCATGACGTACTGCGTGATATCGACGATGGCGCTGATCGGGCGGATACCAGCGCGACGCAGGCGCTCGGCCATCCACAGCGGCGATGCCACACTGGCATCCACGCCTTCAATGACGCGGCCGATATAACGCGGTGCGTCGGCGCCGGCTTCCAGGCGAACGTCGCGCCTCGCGCTGGCCGTCACCGGCGCGCTGGCCGTGCCGATCGCCTTCACGCGGCTACCGAACAGGGCAGCCACATCATGTGCCAGGCCATTGAGGCCGAGCACGTCCGGACGATTCGGGGTGATCTTCAGCTCGATGCTGGCATCGGGCAGGCCGAGGTAGTCGGCGATCGGCGTACCGACCGGCGCATCCGCCGCTAGCTCGAGCAGGCCGGACGCGTCGGCGTCGATGTCGAGTTCTTTCGCCGAGCAGAGCATCCCGAAGGATTCGACACCGCGCAGCTTCGCCGCCTTGATGTCGACGTTGTTGGGCAGCTTCGCGCCCACCCTGGCCAGCGGCACGCGAATGCCTACGCGCGCGTTTGGCGCGCCGCAGACGATCTGCAGCAGCTCGCCCTGCCCTGCATCCACCTTGCACACTTGCAGGCGGTCGGCTTCGGGATGCTTCACGGCCTCGACAATTTCGGCGACGACCACGCCGTCGAGATCCTCACCCAGCGGGGTGACGCCTTCGACTTCCAGGCCGGCCATCGTCAGCGCATGAACCAGGGTCGCGCGATCCGCGTCGATGGCAACCAGTTCACGCAGCCAGTTTTCGGAGAATTTCATGGGAGCGACTCGTTAACGTGGGTTCGACGGCGATCAGGCGAACTGGCGCAGGAAGCGCAGGTCGTTCTCGAAGAAGGCGCGCAGGTCGCTCACGCCGTAGCGCAGCATGGCGAAGCGCTCGACGCCGAGGCCGAAGGCGAAGCCCGTGTAACGCTCCGGATCGACGCCGCAGTTCTTCAGCACGGTCGGATGGACCATGCCGCAGCCGAGGACTTCGAGCCAGCGCTCGGTGCCGTCCTCGGCATCCCAGCGGATATCGACTTCCGCCGAGGGCTCGGTGAACGGGAAATAGCTCGGACGGAAACGCATCTCGAAGTCGCGCTCGAAAAACGCGCGGATGAATTCGGACAGCGTGCCCTTCAGATCGGCAAAGCTCGAGGTCTCGTCGACCAGCAGGCCTTCGATCTGGTGGAACATCGGCGAATGCGTCTGGTCCGAATCGCTGCGATAGACCTTGCCCGGCGCGATGATGCGGATCGGCGGCTGACGGCCCTGCATCGAACGGATCTGCACCGGCGAGGTGTGCGTGCGCAGCAGGCGCCCGTCGCCGAAGTAGAAGGTATCGTGCATCGCGCGTGCCGGATGGTGCGGCGGGAAGTTGAGCGCCTCGAAGTTGTGCCAGTCGTCCTCGATCTCGGGACCGTCGGCACGCTGGTAGCCAAGACGCCCGAAGATGTCGGCGATGCGCTCGAGGGCACGGGTAATCGGGTGGATGCCGCCGTATTCGCCATCGCGGCCCGGCAGGGTCACGTCGATGCGTTCGGAGGCCAGGCGACGATCCAGCTCGGCCTGCTCCAGGGACTGCTTACGGGCGGTAATGGCGTCGGTCAGTCGTTCCTTGACGCGATTGACCTCCGCGCCGCGCGCCTTGCGCTCGTCGCCGGATAACTGGCCCAGCGCCTTGAGCGCCGCGGTGACCGCACCGTTCTTGCCCAGCAGACCGACGCGGACGGCGTCGAGTGCCTCGAGCGAGGATGCAGCTTCGATGTCGCGCAGGGACGCGTCGATATGCTCGATCGATTCCATCGGTGTTCCTGACGGGGAAAAAAAATGGGGAGAAGGCCAGGCCTTCTCCCCACGTTATCCATCTTCGCGCGGTATGACTACCGTGCGTGGTAAAGCGGATTACGCAGCCAGATGGGCCTTAGCCTTCTCTGCGATCACGCCAAACGCCTTGATGTCGCGCACGGCGAGGTCGGCCAGGACCTTACGGTCGATAGCGATCTCAGCCTTGGCCAGGCCGTTGATCAGGCGGCTGTACGACAGACCGAACTGACGGGCGGCAGCATTGATACGAACGATCCACAGGGCGCGGAACTGACGCTTGCGCTGCTTGCGGCCGATGTAAGCGTACTGGCCAGCCTTGATGACGGCCTGGTTAGCTACACGGAAGACCTTGCGACGGGCGTTGTAATAACCCTTTGCACGGCCGAGGACTTTCTTATGACGACGACGGGCGGTAACGCCACGCTTAACACGAGCCATGGTTCAACCCTCCCTTAAAGATACGGCAGCATGCGAGCCACACTCTTGGTGTCGCAGGCTTTCACGTGGTTGGGAGCGCGCAGGCCGCGCTTACGCTTGGTCGACTTCTTCGTCAGGATATGCGACTTGAAGGCGTGACCAGCCTTGAACTTACCCGACGCGGTCTTGCGAAAACGCTTCGCTGCCGCCCGGTTGGTCTTGATCTTGGGCATCGGAATGCTCCGTATTCGGTTGCTGACTGTTCCGGCGGCGTGCCTTGCGGCAACACACTTTCCTTCCTGCCGGGTACGGTGGCTCGGCCTATCCATACAGGCCGAGCCGGCGATGATACCGAATCGTGAAGGGCCGCGCCAGTGGGCTTGGGGGGCTGGGGGCTCCGTGTGGGAGCCGATTCATCGGCGATGGGGTGCTTGCCGAGATCTGGCCCGCTGCCGCGGGATCGCCGATGAATCGGCTCCCACAATCGCCGATGAATCGGCTCCCACACGGAAAGTGGCGCCCCTGGGGGCGCCACTCCGGATCAGATTTTCTTCTTCGGGCCGATCATCATGACCATCTGGCGACCTTCGAGACGGGGGAAGGACTCCACCACGCCGTCTTCGCCGATATCGGTCTGGACCCGACGGGCCAGGTTCTGGCCGAGGTCCTGATGGGACATTTCGCGACCGCGGAAGCGGATAGTGACCTTGACCTTGTCGCCTTCTTCAAGGAACTCGCGCATCTTGCGGAGCTTGATGAGGTAATCGCCTTCGTCGGTGACGGGGCGGAACTTCACTTCCTTGATTTCGACCTGCTTCTGCTTTTTCTTGGCAGCCGAGGCCTTCTTCTGGGCTTCGAACTTGAACTTGCCGTAATCCATGATCTTGCAGACCGGCGGATCGCCGTTCGGCTGGATTTCGACCAGGTCCATGCCCAGGTCTTCAGCGGCCTTGATGGCGTCACGGGTCTCCATGATGCCCATCTGCTCGCCTTCGGCGCCCAGCACGCGAACCCGCGGGACGCGGATCTCGAGGTTCTTGCGATTGCCCTTGTTATCGGTCGTAGCGATACCGCTATCCTCCAGAAGATTGAACCAGGTGCCGGACGCGAGCGATCAGCGCTGCGTCTCGGCCTTTAGCTTTTCGACGAACTGGGCCACCGGCATGCTGCCGAGGTCCTCTCCGCCACGGGTACGTACGGAAATCGCGCCGGTTTCCTTCTCGCGGTCACCGACCACGATGAGATAGGGCACCTTCTGCAACGTATGCTCCCTGATTTTATAACCGACTTTCTCGTTGCGCAAATCGGCCTCAACCCTGAAGCCTTGTCCGACAAGGGTTTGGGTGACTTCGCGCACATAATCGGCCTGAGCGTCGGTGATGCTGAACACTACTGCCTGAATGGGGGCAAGCCAGGGCGGAAGCAAGCCCGCGTGGTGTTCGATCAGGATACCAATGAAACGCTCCATCGAACCGACGATCGCCCGGTGCAGCATGACAGGGTGCTGGCGCTGTGAGTTCTCGTCCACGTACTCGGCGCCAAGGCGCTCGGGCATCATGAAGTCGACCTGCATGGTACCGACCTGCCAGGCGCGGCCGATCGAGTCCTTCATGTGGTACTCGATCTTCGGGCCGTAGAAGGCGCCCTCGCCCGGCAGCTCCTCCCACTGGACGCCTGCCGCCGACAGGGCCGCACGCAGCGCGTGCTCGGCCTTGTCCCAGACCTCGTCCGCACCGATGCGCTTTTCCGGACGCAGGGCGATCTTCATGGCGATATCGTCGAAGCCGAAGTCCGCATAGACCTTCATGGCCTGGGCGTGGAACGCCGCGACCTCGTCTTCGATCTGCGCCGGGGTGCAGAAGATGTGGCCATCGTCCTGGGTAAACGCGCGCACCCGCATGATGCCGTGCAGCGCGCCCGAAGGCTCGTTGCGGTGGCAACCACCGAACTCGCCGTAGCGGATCGGCAGGTCGCGGTAGCTGTGCAGATGGGTGTTGAAGATCTGGATGTGGCCGGGGCAGTTCATCGGTTTCAGCGCATAGGTGCGCTTTTCCGACTCGGTGAAGAACATGTTTTCCTGGTAGTTGTCCCAGTGACCGGACTTCTTCCACAGGCTCACGTCCATGATCTGCGGACCACGGACTTCCTTGTAGCCGCTGCTGCGGTAGACACCGCGCACGTACTGCTCCACGGCCTGCCAGATGGCCCAGCCCTTGGGGTGCCAGAACACCATGCCCGGCGCTTCTTCCTGCATGTGGAACAGGTCGAGCTGCTTGCCGATACGGCGGTGATCGCGCTTCTCGGCTTCTTCGAGCTGCAGCAGATAGGCCTTGAGGTCCTTGTCGTTCAGCCACGAGGTACCGTAGATGCGGGTCAGCATCTCGTTGTTGGAATCGCCGCGCCAGTAAGCGCCGGCCACCTTCATCAGCTTGAACGCGCGCAGCTTGCCCGTGTTGGACACGTGCGGGCCGCGGCACAGATCGGTGAACTCGCCCTGGGTGTAGAGCGACAGCTCCTCGCTGGCCGGAATGCCTTCGATGATCTGCGCCTTGTATTCCTCGCCGAGGCCGCGGAAGAAGGTGATCGCCTCATCGCGGCTCTTGACCGAGCGCGTGACAGGGATCTGCTCCTTGACGATCTTTTCCATCTCGGCCTCGATGGCGACGAGATCGTCCGGCGTGAACGGCCGTTCGTAGGCGAAGTCGTAGAAGAAGCCGTTGTCGATCACCGGGCCAATGGTGACCTGCGCGCCGGGGAACAGGCGCTGCACGGCCTGACCGAGAAGGTGGGCCGTCGAGTGACGCAGGATATCCAGCGCCTCCGGGCTCTTCTCGGTCACGATTTCGAGGGCGGCGTCGTGGTCGATCGTGAAGCTGGCATCGACCAGCGTGCCGTCGACCTTGCCGGCGAGCGTCGCCTTGGCAAGGCCGGCGCCGATCGAGGCAGCAACGTCCTGCACGGAAACGGGGTGTTCGAACGGCCGCTGGCTGCCGTCGGGTAGCGTGATCTGGATCATGGTTGCAAATTCCGGACAAACAAAAAGGGCGCCATACGCCCTTCGGAGACGACGAAGACGTGGCGTGGGATCAGGTTGGGAGGCGCGTAGTCCGCATGTCGCACTCTCGGCCAGCGTTACCGCGGGCCACCTTGGTCGCGTGGATATCGGGCAAAAGCTAGATCAGCCGTGCTGCCGTGTCAAATCGGCCGTCCGTTAGACTAGGCGGATCGCTCCACTGGCAGATCCTCCATGCGCATCCTGGTTACCGGCAGCGCCGGCTTCGTCGGCTCCCACCTCACCGAGCGGCTGCTCGCACGCGGCGATACCGTTCTGGGTTTCGACAACCATAACGACTACTACGACCCGGCGCTGAAGGAAGCCCGCATCGCCCGTTTCGCCGACCACCCGAACTACACGCATGTCCGGGCGGACCTGGCCGACCAGGCGGCCGTCGACGCCGCGTTCGCGAACTTCCAGCCCGAGCGTGTGGCGCACCTCGCCGCCCAGGCCGGCGTCCGCTATTCGCTCAGCCACCCGCATGCCTACGTGCAGAGCAACCTTGTGGGCTTCGTGAACATCCTCGAGGCCTGTCGCCGGCATGCCGTGGGGCACCTCGTTTACGCCTCATCGAGCTCGGTCTACGGGGCCAATCGCAAGATGCCTTTCGCCGTCGAGGACGCCGTGGACCATCCGGTGAGCCTGTACGCGGCCACGAAGAAGTCCAACGAGTTGATGGCCCACACGTACAGCCACCTCTTCGGCCTGCCGACTACGGGGCTGCGCTTTTTTACCGTGTACGGTCCCTGGGGCCGGCCGGACATGTCGCCGATCCTGTTTGCCAGTCGCATCGTAAAGGGCGAGCCGATCGACGTGTACAACCATGGCGACCACAGCCGTGACTTCACCTACGTGGATGACGTGGTCGAAGGCGTCATCCGCACGCTCGACCACCCCGCCCGGCCGGACCCCACCTACGACCCGGTGTCACCGAATCCCGGCAGCTCGGCGGCGCCGTACCGCGTCTACAACATCGGCAACGACGAGCCGGTGCAGTTGCTGGATTTCATCGGGCTGCTGGAGAAGCACCTCGGGCGCACGGTGGAGAAGCGCCTGTTACCGATGCAGCCGGGCGATGTACCGGACACCTGGGCGGACGTGTCGGCGCTGCGGCGGGACGTGGGGTATGCCCCGTCGACGTCGATCGACGAGGGGCTGGGGAAGTTTGCGGCGTGGTTCAAGGCGTATTACGGGGTCGACTGAGCAAGAGCATCGCCGATGAATCGCTCCCTCAGAGTGCGGACCCCACAGCGGTGACGCTCCTTGTGGGAGCCGATTCATCGGCGATGGGTGCTCGCCTCAAAGCAACCGACGAAGCAAGCCCGACGCCCGCCGCGTTTTCCGCGACACCGCATAGCCCAGCATGTCCGGTGCCGCGAGCAAGGTAAAATGCGTCCGCGCCCGGGTCACTCCGGTATAAACCAGCTCCCGCGTCAGCACCGGCGACGGCTCGGATGGCAAGGCCAGCGCCGTGTGCTCGAACTCCGAACCCTGCGACTTGTGCACCGTCATCGCATAGACGGTATCCACCGCCGACAGGCGACTGGGTACGACGAAGCGCGTCCGCTCGCCACCCTGCTCGTCCATGACCACGAAGGCGACACGCAAGGCCATGCTGCCCTGCCCGTCCGGCACCCAAAGCGTCACGCCCACGTCGCCGTTCATCAGGCCGAGCGCGTAGTCGTTGCGCGTCACCATCACCGGACGCCCTTCGTACCATCCCGTCACCGCATCGATCAGCCCGCGATCGAGCAGACCCTGGGCGATGCGCTCGTTCTGCTTGTCGACCCCGGCTTCCCCATGGCGCGTGGCGCAGAGCAGCTGGAATCGCGCGTACGCGGCGAGCGCGCCCGCCCCCCAGCGTTGAAACGCCTCGAAAGACGCATCGATCGCGGGTCGCTCCCGCTCGATCCAGTCGAGGTAGTCGCGGTGACCGGGCGCGCCCTCACGCCCGTCGATAGCCAGCGCGGCGATCGCGGCAGCCGAGGGGGCGACGAACGCGATATCGCCTCGCGTACCGGCAAAGGCCCGGGTCACCGCGCCGGCGTCGCCGGCGTTGATCGCCTGCGCCAGTGCGCCGATGCCACTGTCTTCGCCGAATCGGCGACTACGACGCAGCATGACGACGCGCTGGTCGAGCGCGTGGGCGTCGGCTCCGTCGGTCCATGCCGCGACGTCGACACCACAGACCGCCGCCAGCCAGTCACGCGTGGAAGGAGCGTAATGACCGGCATCCGCGCGTGCGCAGAGGTCGCCAAGGACCGCACCGGCCTCGACGGACGAAAGCTGATCCTTGTCGCCAAGCAGGATCAGCCGCGCATCACGCGGCAGGGCATCGAGCGTGGCGGCCATCATTTCGAGATCGATCATCGACGCCTCATCGATCACCAGCACATCGAGGTGGAGCGGATTGTCGCGGTCGTGCCGGAAAGCGCGCGTATCCGGGCGGCTCCCCAGCAGACGATGCAGGGTGGTGACCTCGGCGGGAATCGCCTGCTTCACCGCGGCATCCACGTCCAGCCGCTCGATCTGGCCGGCGATCGAGGCGTTGAGGCGTGCCGCGGCCTTACCGGTCGGCGCCGCGAGCCGGATGCGCAGCCGAGGCTCATCGCGCTTGTGCGCCAGCGTCTGCAACAACCCGAGCAAGCGTACGACCGTCGTCGTCTTGCCGGTGCCGGGGCCGCCGGTGATGACGGCGAACGACCCGCGTGCGGCCACCGCGCATGCCACCTTCTGCCAGTTGATCGCGCCGGCTTCGGCAGGAAACAGACGATCGAGTTCCTGCGCCAGATCGGCAGGCGCGCCCGAGGCGACGAGTCGGGACAGGATCGCGTCGGCGACGCGCGCCTCGTCACGCCAGAAGCGACGCAGGTAGAGCAAGCCCGCATCCAGCACGAGCGGCGTATTCGGATCACTTTCCGCCGAACCGACCAGGATCGAGTCCGGTAACCAGGCCTGCGCATCCGACAGCAGCGGCTCGGCCAGGGCAAGCGCCTCGATATCCACGCAGATATGGCCTTCGCCCAGCTCGCGGCTGGCGAGTGCCGCTGCCATCAGCACGCGCCCATCACCGGCGTCATCCAGACTGGCAAGAAAACGGGCGAACGCGCGATCGACCGGACGCAATCTGGCTTCCTGGACGCCACGGTCGAGCCATGTCATCACCTGCGCATTCATGCCACCACTCCTTCGAAAAGCGCATCGAGCGCGTCGATCATCGCTCGTGTCGGGCGCTCGACATGCACGCCATGCCCGTTTCCATCCACACCACGCAGGTAGATGTAGATCGCGCCACCCACGTGCGTGTCGTAGTCGTAGGCATCGCCCAGTCGCGAGCGCAGCTGCCGATGCAGGGCGAGGAGATACAGGGCGTACTGAAGTTCGTAACGGGAATCGAGAATCGAGTGCCGCATCGCAGCGGGCGTATAGGCCAGTTCGTCGACGCCGAGCCAGTTGGACTTGTAGTCGGCGACGTACCATCGGCCACCGTGCTCGACGATCAGATCGATGAAACCCTTGAGCATGCCGTTGACACGATCCGCGGTCAGCGCCGGGCGCGGCGCTCCGCCGAGCGTGTGCTCGCGGACGATTCGGTCGAGCGCCAGGGTATCCACGCGGCGCGCCTCGAAAAGGAACTCCAGCTCAGCACGATAGCGAGACGCATCATCCAGCGAATCGAGCGCGAACGAACCGCCGTCAGGCAGCGGCAGCGACGTGCGCAACAGTACGAGCAGCCAGTTCGTCAGCAGATCGATGGATGCTTCCCAACCGCGTCGTTCGCAACGCCGGGCGACGGTGTCGCGCAGCCGTACCGGGTCGGCGGCGATCGCGGCAAAGCCTTCCTCGGCGATCCATTCGAGCAGATCGTGCAGGAAGGTGCCGGCCTCCGCGCCGCGCTCGAAAGCGTGGATGGTCGCGGCATCGGCGGATGCCGCCGCTACTTCACCGGCGTACTCGACGATCACATCGTCCGACGCCGTCTCGGGCGCGGCGACATCGCTATCGGCATAGCGTAAGGCGCTGTAGCTCGCGATCCACCACGGCTCGGCCTTCGCCAGGCGGGCTTCGCGCGCCGGCAGGGGTCGCTCGTCGCGCATGGGCGCTACGTAGATGCGCTCGTCGGGCGCCGGCATATAGTCGATGCTGATCGCCGGCTCGCCCTGCGCCATGGCGCGCAGCAGACCTTCGATCGCACCGTTGTCGATTTCCTGGCCGCCGCTGAGCAGATACCCGAAGGCGGAGCGGTGGACCTGCGGCTTCTTCGCGGCGTTGTAGCAAACCGGCGCCACGCCTAGCCAGGTGGCATGGCGCGCACGCGTCATCGCCACGTAGAGCAGGCGCAGATCCTCCTGCAAGGCCGCACGTTCGGCGGCGTCCTTCGCCTCGCGCACGGAGTCGCCAGCCGCCTCGTGGCCTGACGAAAGCAGCTCGAGTTGCGCGCCGCTGCCGTCGTGATACCGATAACCCTGCCCCGATCGCGTCCCGCCGCTCGCGCAGACGAAGGGCAGGAACACCAGCGGGTACTCCAGGCCCTTGGACTTGTGAATCGTCACGACCTTGACCAGGTCATCGTCACTCTCCAGGCGGACGATCTGATCCTCGCCCGTGTGGCTGGCCGCATCGTCGATGCGCTCGGCAAGATGACGGATCAAGGCCTGTTCGCCCTCAATGGTCGAGGCTGCCTGCTGAAGCAATTCGGCGAGATGCAGGAGGTTGGTCAAGGCCCGTTCGCCACCGGCCTGCCCAAGCAGGCGCGCCGGAAGCGCGAAGATATGCAGGAAGCGATGCAGCATTGCCAGTACGCCGGCACGTCGCCAGGTTTCACGCAGTTCGAACAGTTGCTGGCCGCGTCGCTCCCAGTGGCGCTCGTCGACATTCAGCTGCTCGAGTTCGCCATAACCCAGATAGAGCGTGCGCGTCGCGAGCGCCGCCCGCATCGCGGTATCCGACGACGGCTCGGCAACGGCGCGCAGCCAGAGCAGCACGTCGTGCGCCTCGATACTTTCCAGCACCGAGTCCCGATCGGACAAGAAGACACTGCGGACGCGACGGGCCGACAGCGCCGCACGGACTTCCGACGCTTCGTTGTGGCTGCGGACGAGGACTGCCATATCGGCGGGCTTCAGCGCGGTGACCGAGCCGCCCTGCGCGAATCCCGTCCGTCCTTGTTTCGCCGCTTCGAGCAGGCGAACGATCTCCGTCGCGCAGGCCTCTGCCATCTGCTCGCGGTACGTGCGCA
Organism: Luteibacter rhizovicinus DSM 16549; assembly: GCF_001887595.1. Taxonomy (NCBI): domain Bacteria; kingdom Pseudomonadati; phylum Pseudomonadota; class Gammaproteobacteria; order Lysobacterales; family Rhodanobacteraceae; genus Luteibacter; species Luteibacter rhizovicinus. The sequence goes on along the minus strand of NZ_CP017480.1, from coordinate 2,932,691 downwards.
CGCCGACCGGCCCCTCGTCGTCGAGCAGCCAGATCTGCAAGGCGGGCTGGTCGTCATCGTCGACGATGAAGCGCTCGGCCCTTCCGCGCGCCTGGACGCTATGGAAGGGCAATCCCTGGCCGGCAAAATGGAAGGCGCCGGTCGGATGCCCCTCGGCGCGGGCGAACATCGCGTTGACGGCGGCGACCATGCCCGCACTGGACCGATGATTGGTATCCAGGCTGTAGTGCGGTGCCTCGGCCTCGCCACGCGCGGAAAGATACGTATGGATATCCGCGCCGCGAAACGCATAGATCGCCTGCTTAGGATCACCGATCAGCAATAGACCCACGTCCGGATTCGCGGCGTAGACCGCGCGGAAAATCCGGTACTGGAGTGGATCGGTATCCTGGAATTCGTCGATAAGCGCCAGTGGATACTGTCGCCGGATGGTTTCCGCGAGCTCGACGCCCGAGGCCGACACCAGCGCCCGGTCGAGCCGGGACAGCAGGTCGTCGAAGCCGATCTGGGCACGCCGGCGCTTCTGCGCGGCGAAGCGTTCGCGCACGCGCTCGACGGCATCGGCGAGGATCGCGAACCGAATCGCGGGCTTCCCCGCCTGCCACTCGCTCCAATGCCCGACCGCCCCGAAGGCGGGGTGCTCGGGCCGGCTATTGCCCTTGCTCGTCGCCCCTTCCAGGCGCGCGGACCCATAACGACCGACATCGACAGCACCTGCTTCGCCGGTTTCGAGCCAATGACGGACGCCTGCCAGATTGCGCTCGAGTGACGCGGGCTGGTGGATATTGTTCTTCAGCGCCTTGGTACGCACGGCATCGCGCAGCAGGGTCTCGATCCGTTCGACGTCACCCATCCACGCCTCGCGTGCGGCGGCCAGCCGGCTGGCGTCTTCGTCCTCCCAGGCGCGCAAGGCGGTAAACAGAGCGCCGACATCGGCTTTGTCCAGGGCCTGGCCATTGACACGCAAGGTCGTCTCGCCGCCCGACAGAAGCGGTCGAAGTGTCTGGATCAACGCGTCCGGCGTTTTCCACTCCGCCAGCACGGCCGCCACCTGGCGCGCGTCCAGTGGATAGAACGCCTGGCGCCAGTAGTCGCGCACGCAATCGGCCAGCAGCTCGCTTTCGTCGGGCTCCAGCGTCTGTACGAAGGCATGGCCACTACCGAACGCGTGCTGGCTCAGCATGCGTTGGCTCCAGCCGTGAATCGTGAAGATGGCGGCCTCGTCCATCCACTGTGCCGCCTGCTCGACACGGCGCGCGCACGCTGCATGAGCCGACGCCGGATACGACGCCAGCAACTCGGCAAGGAAGGCATCGGGCGACTCGCCCGCACGAAACGCGCGCGCTGTGTCGACCAGGCGCGCGCGAATTCGCTCGCGCAATTCCTGCGTCGCCGCCTCGGTAAAGGTCACCACGAGGATGTTCGGCGGCAGCAAAGGCTGCGCCACGCCCTGGCCGAGCACGGCACGCACGTAGAGCGCCGCGATCGTCCAGGTCTTGCCCGTACCCGCGCTCGCTTCGATCAGGCGAATACCGGACAAGGGCATGGACAGCGGCCGCAACGGTTCCATGGCGGTACTCACGACACCTCCACGCGTAAGGCGCCGAGGAAATCGCGATACGGCGTGAGGCAATCGACGAAACCGGCGTGCATCAGGGAGGCGAAATCGGGGAAGGCGCGAAGCAGATAAGGGTCGCCATCGATTTCCCCGTGCGCACGATCGTGCGTGGCTTCGTAGGTGGCACGCGCGGTTTGCGGCGCCTCGTCGACCGAGCGGGCATTGAGCCAGGCGAGCGCCGTTTTCACCGCGATGGGCTGCGGCGCCGCCATACCGTCGCGCCAGGCGCGCAGCAAGGTGACCAGCATCGCCATAGCCTCATCCGCCGCCAGCGGATCGAGAACGATCGTGGCATCCGGTCCAATGTAGCGCGTGACCACGGACAGACCGGCCGCCTGTGCGACGAGATGGTCGACCCAGGGCATGACGAGGCGATGCGCGCGCGGCGCACCGTCGGCATCCAGCACGTTGGAGGGCGACAGAAGGAACGCCGCCAGCCGCCCCTGGTCGTCGCCGCGAAGATCGGCGAGCCAGTCCTCGAGGGCGACACCTTCGACGTCGAGACGGATCTCACGCTTGCCCGCCTCGTGCGGCCAGGCGCGCCGCTCCACGACGAAGCGACCGTAAACCGCCGCGGCGACAGCCTCGATATCCGTGCGCACCGGCGCCGCGAAACCGCCCATCGGCAGGGCACCGCTACGCTGCAGCTTCGCGGCGGCGTCGCCGATCGCCGCGGTCGCACTGCCTTCGCTACGCAAGGCGGCACGCAGTAGCGAATCCGCCATCGCGAACCGGCCCAGGCTGTCGACGGCGAACGGTTCACGGTCGTCGCCGCCGGGATCGACGGCGTCGAAACGCACGCCCAGGCGTGCCTGGAAGAACTCGCGCACCGGATGGCGGAGGAAGCGACGCAGGACACCGAGCCCGATCGGACGGTCGACCGTGACAGCGACCAAGCCGGCTTCTTCGGCCCGCTCGACGCCATCATGGGCCTGACGCCACTCACGCGCGTAGGTGAACAACCGTGCATCCTCACCGCGAAAGTACGCACGACTGAAGGGCTGGAGCGGATGCTCGACCGTCAGGCCATGCAACAGGTCGGCGCCACCCTGCCCTTGCCACGCCGCCGCAAGATAGTCGCGCAACTGACCGACCAACACCGACGGCGCGCGTTCGGCGTTGTCGCGCGCGCTGCGCCCCACCCAGCCGATGTGAAGAGCGTCGCGCGCCGAAAGCAAGGCTTCGAGGAACAGGTAGCGATCGTCTTCGCGACGCGAGCGATCGCCCGGCCGCCACGCGCCCTGCCGGGACATCAGGTCGAAGTCCATCGGCGGCCGCGCGCGCGGATAGTCGCCATCGTTCATGCCCAGAAGGCAGACCAGGCGGAACGGAATGGCGCGCATCGGCATCAGCGTGCCGAAGCTCACTGCGCCGGCGAGGAATCGCTTGGAAAGACCGCCCTGGTCGAACTGACCGAGCCACGCTTCGCGCACGACCTCGATCGGCAAGGCCTCGTCGAAGGCGGCTTCCACGCAGGCACGCTCCCAGGCGTCGAGTCCGTCGAGAAGGCGTTCGATGCGCATGTCGTCATCAGGTTCCGCGCCCTGAAAGAAATCACGCAGGAGGCGGCGCAACCGTACACCCCACTCCGTCGCGGAGGCGGGCTCGCGCAGGGCGAGCCAATGGTCGCCAAGGCGCTCGAGCAGGTCGGCCAGTGGCCCGACCAGGCTCGCATCCAGGCCACCCACCTCGGGGTAGGGTTCGATCTCGCTCCAGGCGTCGCCCGCACCCACGGCATAGCCGAGCAGCATGCGGCGCAGACCGAAGGCCCAGGTGTTCTGCTCGAGGGCCGGCAGGTCGAGCGAGGCGCGTTGTGCGGCATCGAGCCCCCAACGAATACCCGCACCCTCGATCCAGCGGTGCAGCAGGGGCAGATCGTCTTCCGCGAGCCCGAAACGTGCGCGCACAGCAGGGACGTCCAGAAGATCGGCCATCTCGCCAGCGCCGAAACGCGATTCGGTCATGCCGAGCAAGACATCGAGTGCCATCACCACGGGCACCGTGCCACGGGCCGCACGGTCGGCCACGCTGTAAGGAATGAAGCGCGGATCGTCACGCGGTACGCGACCGAACACGGCGTCGATATGCGGACCGTAGGTCTCGATGTCCGGCACCATGACGATGACATCGCGCGGCAGGATGGGATCGCCCGCCTGCGCGGAGGCCTCGAATCGCGCCAGCAACTGGTCGTGCAGGATCTCGACTTCGCGCTGCGGCCCATGCGCCACGTGAAAGACGATGGAGGTGTCGCCAGGCTCGATCGGTTGCGGCGTCGCGGGCAGTGGCTCGAGGTCGAGAATGGCGGCCTGGACCTGCCCGAGGAGATCCGTGGAGGTCGGCTCGGCGAAGAGGTCGATGCGCTGGTCCCAGGCATCGAAACGCTCGCGGTAACTTTCGGGGTGATCGAACTCGTCGAGCAGGCGGATGTAGTCACGCCCCTGCTTGCCCCACGCGGCCAGCAGCGGATTGGCGTGCAGATGCATGTCGTCATCGGACAACGCCAGCGGCATGCCCGGCTTCGCTGCCTGACGACGGCGCTCGGCGCGAAGCAGCTCCCGGTCGTCGACGATGTCCGCCCAGTAGTGCCGGCAGGGATTCATCACCACCAGCACGACCTGCGACCAGCGCGCCAGCGCGGACAAGGCCTCCAGCGTCTGCCGAGGCAGCGACGACATGCCGAAAACCACGATACGGCGCGGCAGCGCCTTGGGGCGCCCGGTCAGCCCGGCCACCGCACGCAGAAAGCGCGCGTGGACGGCGGCGCGGTGCCCGTCGGCCTCGACTACGCCGACATCCTCCAGCAGGCGCCGCCACAATGCCGCCTGCCAACGATCCGCGGCAGCCATGGCGGGCGCACCGCCACGGGCGTCGCGCAGCACGTCACGCCCGTCGGCCCAGTCGTCGAGCCAGTCCGCGCGATAGACCTGGTACTGGTCGTAGAGGTCGGCCAGACGCTCGGCGAGCTGGTGACATTTCCGTGCATCACCGTCCGCACCGAGGAAGGCAGCGAGCGGTTCGAAGACAGGTTCACGGGCTACCGACGGCAAGAGACGCATCAGGCGCCAGACCAGACGGGATTTGTCGAAAGGCGATTCGGGAGGTACCGCGTCGCGTCCGAGCACGGCGCGATAGGCCACCCACAGGAAGCGACCGGGCAACTCGACCTTGACCGCTGCGGCGATACCCAGGCCGCCGTCGTCGACCGCGCGCGCCAGCGCCAGCCGAAACCACTGCGCGATGCCGTTGGACTGCACCAGGACCCATTCGTCCTCGAGCGGTTCCAGCGGCGCCCGCCGCAACCAGGCGACAAGGACATCGCGCAGCTCTTCGAGCCGGTTGCCGTGCAGCACCATGAGACCTGGCGCGATGTCGTTCCTGTCGCTCAACCGGCGGCTCCCGTATCCATGAGGTCAGTGCCGATCATGACCGATCCGGGTCGCAGGGGGCGAGACCTCAGAACGGCTTGGCGACGACGAGATAGACGATGGCAAGCAGGACCAGCACGGGCAGCTCATTACCGATGCGCAGTGCCTTCGACGAAGGCAGCGCGCCACCGGCGATGCTGCGTTTCAGAGCCCGGCCCGACCAGATGAAGTAGGCGAGCATCACCGCCACCAATGCCAGCTTGGCATGCAGCCAGCCGCCGCTGATGTGGAAGTAAAACCAGAGGATGAGGCCGAACACGAGGGCCATGCCGAACATGCTGTGGCCGAACTTGTACAACCGACGCCCCATCAATTCGAGTCGCGCCTTCACCGCAGGCGGCTCGCCGGTCGCTTCGGCGATGTTCACCAGGATGCGCGGCAGGTAGAACACCGTCGCCATCCAGGCGATGACGAACACGATGTGCAGGGATTTGATCAGTAGATAGGCCACGCACGCCGCTCCATCGGGAAAGCGGTGAGTGTAGCGGGTCGAGACTTGGGTGGCCTGCGGCACAAGAGCCCGGTCTCAGGGCGAACACGAGAATTCCGACCGAGTCATGATGTCGCGCGCGAGGAACGCGGTTGCGTGTCAGTGCCGGGGCATTTACCCAAGCGACAGGCAATAAAAAAGGAGCCCTGAGAGGCTCCTTAATCGGTGTCTTCAAGCCACTTTCCGCACTAGGGAAAAGTGGTGGGCGGTACAAGGATCGAACTTGTGACCCCTACCATGTCAAGGTAGTGCTCTACCGCTGAGCTAACCGCCCGAAGAGCTGCGCAGTTTACCGGCGCCCGGCGGGGTCTGCAAGAGGGCGCGACAGATTTTTTTCCGTGGCGCCCGGTAGCGGCCCTAGCGCAGGGCCCGCTCCCTCAGACGGTGGATCTCGTCGCGGATCTTGCCAGCCTCCTCGAATTCGAGGTTCTGGGCATGCTTGTACATCTTCGTCTCGAGCTTCTTGATCGTCGAGCCGACCTGCTCCGGCGTGAGCGACCCGTAGTCCGCGGCCTCCTCGGCGACCTTTTTCGCCTCCTTGCCGCGCTTGCCCTTGCCACGCGAACCGAAATCGGAACGAGCGCCCTCCATGATGTCGGCGATACGCCGTACCACGGTCGTCGGGGTGATCCCATGGGCCGCGTTGTATTCGATCTGCTTCTCGCGACGGCGCGCCGTTTCTTCCATGGCGATCTTCATCGACCCGGTGATCTCGTCGGCGTAGAGAATGGCCTTGCCGCGGACGTTACGCGCCGCGCGTCCGATGGTCTGGATCAGCGAGCGGTTCGAACGCAGGAAACCCTCCTTGTCCGCATCCAGGATCGCCACGAGTGACACCTCGGGCATGTCCAGGCCTTCGCGCAACAGGTTGATACCTACCAGCACGTCGAATTCGCCCAGCCTGAGGTCGCGGATGATCTCCGTACGCTCGACGGTATCGATGTCCGAATGCAAGTAGCGCACCTTCACATCATGCTCGGAGAGATAGTCGGTGAGGTTCTCCGACATACGCTTGGTCAGGGTCGTCACCAGCACGCGGTCGCCCATGGCGACGCGCAAGCGAATTTCGCCGAGCAGATCGTCCACCTGGGTGCGCACCGGTCGCACCTCGACTTCCGGATCGATCAGGCCGGTGGGACGGACCACCAGCTCGACGACATTGTCGTCGGCCTTCTCCAATTCGTATTTCGCCGGCGTGGCCGATACGTAGATGGCACGCGGTGCACGCCGCTCCCACTCTTCGAAGCGCAGCGGCCGGTTGTCCATCGCCGAGGGAAGACGGAAGCCGAACTCGACCAACGTCTCCTTGCGCGAGCGGTCGCCCTTGTACATGGCGCCGAGCTGCGGCACGGTCACGTGCGATTCGTCGACCACCATCAAGGCATCGGGCGGCAGGTAGTCGAACAGGGTCGGCGGCGGCTCGCCGGGACCGCGTCGCGTCATGTGCCGCGAATAGTTCTCGATGCCCTGGCAGAAACCCACCTCGGCCATCATTTCGAGGTCGAAACGCGTGCGCTGTTCGAGACGCTGCGCTTCCACCAGCTTGTTGTCCCTGTAAAGCTGCTCGAGGCGCTCGGAGAGCTCGACCTTGATCGTCTCCATGGCATTGAGCACGCTCTGTCGCGTGCTCGCATAGTGCGTCTTCGGGTAGACGGTGTAGCGAGGCACCTTGCGCAACACTTCACCTGTGAGGGGGTCGAAAATGGAGAGGTTCTCCACGTCGCCATCGAAGAGTTCGATGCGCAGTGCCTCGGCCTCCGATTCCGCCGGGAAGACGTCCACGATCTCGCCGCGCACCCGGTAAGTACCACGACGCAGCTCCATCTCATTGCGCACGTACTGCAGTTCGGTGAGTTGCTTGATCAGGGCGCGCTGATCGATATGCTCACCGCGCGAGAGGATCAGACGGAGGCTCATGTAGTCCTCCGGATCGCCCAGACCGTAGATGGCCGACACCGTCGCCACGATCAACGAATCGCGCCGGGACAACAAGGCCTTGGTCGCGGCCAGTCGCATCTGCTCGATGTGGTCGTTGATGCTCGAGTCCTTCTCGATGAAGGTGTCCGAGGCGACCACATACGCTTCCGGCTGGTAGTAGTCGTAGTAGCTGACGAAATACTCCACCGCGTTATTCGGGAAGAATTCCTTGAACTCGCCGTAGAGCTGCGCGGCCAGCGTCTTGTTGGGCGCCAGCACGATGGTCGGCTTCTGGATCTTCTCGATCACGTTGGCGATGGTGAACGTCTTGCCGGAGCCGGTCACACCGAGCAGGGTCTGCGCCGCCAGACCGGCGTCGAAGCCCTCGGTAAGCCGTCGAATGGCCTCGGGCTGGTCACCGGAGGGTTGGAACGGGGAGGCGAGCTGGAAGCGATCTGTCATGGCTGACGATATGCTGGCAAGGAGCACGAGTTTAAAGCGCTAACGCCTACGGGATGTGAGGCATTCACCCACAGACCACCGCCTCGGGGCGGAGGCACGATCCAGACTCCGCTTTCGGAGTCCATCATGCCCCGCCCGCCCTGTCGCGGCTTCACCTGGCTCGAGCTCCTCATGGTCCTCGCCATCACGGGCATGCTCGCCGCCACGGCCCTGCCATCCCTTTCGGACGCCATCGCGCGCCATCGGCTTCGCGCGGCGACCACCGCCCTGACGAACAGCCTTCAGCACGCCCGCACGGCCGCCATCGATCGCGGCCAGGGCACCGTCGTCTGCCCCAGCGCAAACGGCCGCGCGTGTTCGGGGCAAACGGACTGGGGGGTAGGCTGGATCAGCCGCGACGGGCGCACCGGCGACATCCTGGCCGTCGAAGACGCACTGGATCCACGGCTGACCGCGGTCGCCATAGGCACCCGCACGGAAATCGCCTTACGTCATGCTGTCGACGACAGACACGCCAAGCCGGGCAACCAGACGCTGGCACTGTGCCTGCGCGGCAAGCCGGCCACCACGATCACGGTCGTTGTTGCGAAGAATGGCCATAGCCACGTTGAACCTGCATCGGCCGACGTCGCACGCACCTGCGCTGCGCGACATTCACGAAATCGTTAAGACCGCTTGACAGCCCCACCCCACATAAAGACAATACGCAGCTCCCCGCCCGAATAGCTCAGCCGGTTAGAGCACTTGACTGTTAATCAGGGGGTCGTTGGTTCGAGTCCAACTTCGGGCGCCAGGTTTTGAAAGGCCGTGCAGTGATGCGCGGCCTTTTTCTTTGTCAGAACGGCACGAGCACCCAGCCGCCGGACACCCGCTCGCGCAGCACTTCGACAGCACGGCCCTTGCCCTTCATGGCCGAGGCGCGCGTCAGTGCGAACTCGATGGCCGTGCCTTCGGTCTGGAACACGTGTTTGGTTGCGCCAGGCAACAACACCGTCCACGTACGAAGATTCATCGACGGATAGAAAACGAACACGCGCAAGGGGCGAACGACACCGTCCATCAGCGACGACGTCGCAGTTCGGCACGGACGTCGGACGACTGCACACCCACACGAAGCACGGCGTCACGCAGGGACGTCTCGGACACACCGAGCACGCGCGTCCAGTAGTTCATATCGGTTCGCAGCTCAAGGTCGATCCTGGTGGCGTCGGCCGGGCCGACGACCTGTTTCTGTGAATCCATGACGTGCCCTCGCTGTCAGTCCACGTGTGACACGTGGCGGGTTACGTCGGTGTTATGGCTATCGTGCGGCCAGACCCGCCACGTTACACCCAACTAACAACTGAAAGCGCATGTTGGACCACCCGGGCTTCGTTTTGCCGGATCCACCCCCGGCTCAGCGGTCGGGGCTCGTCCCGCCTAACTCAGACGATCGTCATGCCCCGAAGAAACCCGTCACACCGTCCGTGGACACGCCGCCGCCGGATCGTTCGTCCGCCGCGTTCATTTCCTATGTCTATTCGCACAATCGCCGCGAGCCCCTTCCGGAGACGCCGCGCAGCACGCCCCTCAAGGGGCCGAAGAAAACCGCAAGCTGATCTTGTCGTGGGGTGATCGCCGTTCTCGGCGATCACCCCACCGTCGGTCACGGCGTCAGCTGTCGATCTGCGTGATCGAGCGAACGCGCCCGTTGACCACTTCGACCTGCACCGACTTGCCCTTCTGGAAGTACTCCAGGCGATAGCCCTCAAGACCACCGTTACGGGACTCGATCGGCGTCTCGCGATCCGGCTTGCCCGCGATTTCGCGGAGACGCCCCTCGCTATCCCCCGTGGTGACAACCTGCGAACCGACGCGAAAGGTGTCGGCGGCGGCGACGCCGCACGATAGGACGGTGGCAAAAAAGGTGGCGGCAATGCGCTTCATACGGAACTCCCTGTCGATGTCTTCGCGCAGGCTAGCTCTGGCGGCGAGCGAAGCCAAGGGCCGGACGGCGGTTCTTGCACGTCCGTTCAGGGTCTGGAGACGTGGGGGTTCCCCGCCACCAGCCAGCGCCAGAGCAGATCCGTTCCCTGACGAATGCCGATGCGGGCCGAGCCGGGCACGTTCTCGGGAGATGGCGTGCCATCGTCGACGATGGCGTAATCCTCGCGTGCGCGCACCAGATCGATACCGTTCTGCTCACCGGTGATGCCCATGGCCTGCGCCAGCCGCGCCGGCCCACTGCATAGCTCACGCTCATGCTTCACTTTCGGCCGCGCTTCGCGCATGCGGTCGATGCCGGCGATGGGCTCGAGCGCCCGGATGAGTACCCCGGAACCCTCGCCTACGTCACCGCAAACGGTGTTGGCGCACCAGTGTATCCCGTAGGTGAAGTAGACATACATGTGGCCCGGCGGGCCGAACATTACCGCGTTGCGTGCCGTCTTGCCGCGGAACGTGTGCGCGGCCGGGTCGATGGCACCGAGATACGCCTCGACTTCGACGATCCGCCCCGCTCGCCCGTCGGCGCAGGCGAGGACCTTGTTGAGCAGGGCCTGGGCAACCTCACGGGCATCACGTCGGTAGAACGATCGCGGCAGGATGTCGCCCGGCCAGCGAGGTCGACGGGGCGCCATCAGGTGTCCAGGGGTTCGCCGTCGGTGTCGGGATCGGGCCCGGGACGTTCGACGGGCTCGTGGTCGTAGGGCGGCGGCGAGGTGCCGGGAGGCGTCTTGTCCGTGTCGGGCACGGGACGATGCGGTCGGGTCATGGCGTCCTCCAGTGGCGTCGGGGCGTGGCCACCCCGACGCCACGAAGTCAGAAGACGCCGAGCAACCAGCAGATCAGGATGATGGCGAGGATAACGCCGATACCACCGCTCGGACCATAACCCCACGAGCGCGAGTAGCCCCAGGTGGGAAGGCCGCCGACGAGGGCGAGGATGAGGATGACGAGCAGGATGGTAACGAGCATGGGTATCTCCGGCAGTGAACTCGGAGTGCATCGTTGCGCAGGGGGTCGTCTAGGACGTGTGATGCGTGGGACGCGCTGAAGCGTTCCGTTCAGAAATTGGAAAGGCGGCGCCGCGCGAAACGCGGCGCCGCTAGGTAGTTTTACGTACGCACGACGTAGCACGGCTCGTAAGCCGTGCCACCGGGAAGCTTCATGCGATGCTGTTCGACGAAGGCCTTCAACAGGTCGTCCAGCGCACGCATGATCTCCGGCTCGCCGTCGATGACGAACGGGCCGAACTGCTCGATGGCGCGCACGCCCTCTTCCTTGACGTTACCGGCAACGATGCCCGAGAACGCACGACGCAGGTCGGCGGCGAGCTCGTGGCGCGGTCGGTCACGATGCAGGGCAAGGCCCGCCATCGCCTCGTGGGTGGGCCGGAACGGCTGCTGGAACGGCAGCGGGATATCCAGCGCCCAGTTGAAGAAAAACGCGTCCTTGTTGTCGAGACGATGGTTACGCACCTTGTCGATGCCCGTGACCATGGCATGCGCCACGGCAGCCGGATCGTCGATGATGATCTTGTAATGCGTGGCAATCTCGTCGCCGAGCGCCAGTCGCAGGAAGCGATCGATCTGCTCGAAATACGAGGCCGAGTTCTTCGGGCCGGTGAAGATCAGCGGGAACGGAATACCCTTGTTTTTCGGCAGCAACAGGATGCCGAGCATGTAGAGGATTTCTTCCGCCGTGCCGACGCCGCCCGGGAACACGATGATGCCGTGACCGAGACGCACGAAGGCCTCGAGACGCTTCTCGATGTCCGGCATGATCACCAGGTTGTTCACGATCGGGTTCGGCGACTCCGCGGCGATGATCCCCGGCTCGGTTACGCCGATGTAACGGTTACCCTTGCGACGCTGCTTGGCGTGGGCGATGGTCGCGCCCTTCATCGGGCCCTTCATCGCACCCGGACCGCAACCCGTGCAGATATCCATGGCACGCAGGCCGAGCTGGTAACCCACCCGCTTGGTGTATTCATATTCGTCGCGCGAGATCGAATGGCCGCCCCAGCAGACCACCAGGTTGGGATCGATCTGCGGACGCAGGATGCGCGAGTTGCGCAGGATCTCGAACACGGCATGCGTGATGCCCACGCTGTCGTCCAGATCGAACGCGCCCGCTTCCAGCTGCGTCGACACGTAGACGATGTCGCGCACGACGGCGACCAGCAGCTCGTTGATACCGCGAATGATGCGGCCATCGACGAAGGCCTGTTCCGGCGCATTCTTCAGCTCGATCTTGATGCCGCGGTCTTCCTGCAGCACCTGGATGTCGAAGTCCGGATACTTCCCGAACATGGTGCCGGGATCGTCCGAAAGGTTGCCCGATGTCAGTACCGCCAGCGCGCAACCGCGCAGCAGCTGGTGCAACCCGGACCCGCTGGCATCGCGCAGGCGCGCGACCTCGTTGCGGGAAAGGATATCGAGGCCGCCGGCCGGCGAAACGCGGGCACTGACCGTCTTGCCGGATACCGGCTCCCCGAACTGATTGGCATTCATGGTGTGACTCGTCCTTCTGACCGCGAATTAGCGGCGAACCCCGCTCCGGATCGGGAGCGGACCGCCTAGGATCACGCGTGGCGGGCGCGGGGGTCAAGAGTGGGGCATCTGCGCATGAAAAAGGCCGGCCCCTTGCGGGGCCGGCCTTGTGTTTCCGCGAAGGGGTGCCTCGCTTAGAACGTGTAGCGAACCGTCAGCATCGCCGACCAGCGCGAAACCGGATTGACCTTGGTTGCACTGTTGTCCGTCGGGGCGTCGTAATAGCCCTTCAGGCCCGGCTGGAAGTTGCCGTTCGCATCGGTCGGCAGCTGGTAGATGTACTTGCCGGTGGACGGGTCCACACCGCCAAACGCTGCGAGGTTACGGGTATACGGGAAGCCCACGTAGTACTGCTCGCCCCACGACTTCTTCAGGACATTCAGGAAGTTGTAGACGTCCAGGCGAATCTCGCCCTTGTTGCCCTTGAAGATGCCCGGAATTTCCTGGCTCAGGCTCAGGTCGATCTGGTTGACCCAGGCCGACTGCGCGCCGTTGCGCCTGGCGATCTTGCCCTGGTTTTTACGCAGGTAGTCGTCGCTCTGGATGAAGTTGTAGAACTGGTCCTGCAACGCCTGGGATGCGACACCGCCGGTAGCGTTGCGCAGGATCACGTCGCCCTTGTTCGGGATGTACGCAAGGTCCTTCGAGTAGCTGTCGCCATTGGCATCGTTCGAGAAGATCCAGCTGTACGGCACGCCGTCATGGCCGTCGTAGAACGCGCTGATGGTGGTGGCGTAGTCGCCGAAGAAGTTGTGCTGCCACGTCAGCGAAGCATTGAGGCGCTTGCCGATGTTCGTGTTGGACGTGGAGGCCTTGTCTTCGTTCGGGTTGGTCCAGGCACTGTTGGAGAAGTTCGACGTCGCCTGGCTCGAGGTGCCCGGATTGACTTCGGTCGAGTGACCGCCGGTCGCCGCGATGCTCCACGACCAACCATTGGCCATCGGCTTGGTGAACGACAGCGTCACCGAGTCGGCACCGCCCTTGCTGGTGTTGGTCAGGTAAGTCACACCCTGGGCAAAGCGACCATCGGCACGAGCACGGGTATTGGCCGTGGCGTTGTTGTTACCGGTCGGATTCGCTCCGCAGGCGAAGCCCGTCGGGCCACCCAGCGGTGAGGCACCACCAATGCATCCCGAGTAAGTGTACCGGCCGTCCGGCAGCAGGCCGGTGGGAGCACCAATGTTCAGGTTCTGATAGAGGATGCCATCGCGCACGTCGAGGTGCTGGTACTCGATGCTGGCGATGATGCCGTCCCACGGCAATTCGCGGTCAAACGCGATCGAGGACTTCCAGACGCTCGGCAGCTGGAAGTTCTTGTCGACCGTGTCGACAGCCATCTGCGGCACGGTACCCGGGCCGCTCGTGTTCTGGGCGAGCGGGTTCGAGTTGAACTGCGGACATGCGACGTTCTGCGTACCGAGCTTGCAGATATTGCCCGTAGGGGTCGTGCGATCGTAGGAGTACGTGACGATGTTGATACCGTTGTTCTGGTACGGGTTCGTCATCCACACGGTCGGCGGATCGGACTGGAAAAGGCCAACGCCACCGCGCAGCTGGGTCTTGTACTCGCTGTCGAAGGTGTAGTTGAACGACATGCGCGGCTCGACCAGCTGGCTGCCGTTGATCGTGTTGGCGTTGCTGAAGCCGAACTTCTGCTGGAACGTCGCGTTGTAGAGCGGCTTGTCGTCGGTGAGGTACTTATTCACCCGGAAACCGGCCTGCACGGACAAGTTATCGTTGACCTGCCACGTATCCTGCAGGAAGAACGTGTGGCGACGCAGCTCCCACTGGGCGGCGATATCGTTGAGGCTATAGCCCGGCGCAGGCTGGTACAACGCATAGTTCGTGTACAGGCCCTTCTGGAAGTTATCGATGCCGTTGAACGTATAGGCACCGAATTCCGTACGGCCGAACAGGTTATAGATGCGATTGCGCTCCCACTCCACGCCACCCTTGATGGTGTGGTCTCCGAGGTACAGCGTGCCGACCCAGAGCGCGTTCAGCGACTTCACCGAGGCCGAGTTGTAATGGCTGAACTGGTCTTCGCCGAGGTTGATCACCGGACCGGTGGTCACCAGGCCGTTGTTCACGCGCAGGGTGATCTGCGGCTGCTGGTTCGTCACCGAACGATCGAGCTGGTAATCGCTGTAGCCGATCTTGGTTTCCGACGAGAACACGTCGCTCCAGTCATCGAAGCCCTGCAGCGTGTAGTTCTTGATGTTGGTGTTGACGTTGTACCAGTAGCTGGACAGGCCGATCGACGACGTGCCGTTACCCTGCGGGTTCGGCTTGCCTTCCTTCGTCTGCGAGTAAGCGAAGTTGGCACGGTGACCGTCGGTGATGTTCCAGTCGATCTTGCCGATGTAGCGCTTGTCTTCCAGCGTGCCGGCATTGGCGCCCGTCGTACCCGGCACGAGGCCGAGACCGTTCGCGGCGGCAATCGCGCGATTCAGGTCGTTGGTCGACACCTTGTTCGTTGTCGAGTTGACCAGCGAGGCGTCGAGGCCGTTGACGGCACCCGAGCTGAGGCCTGTGACGTCTTCCTTTTCGTAACCGACGAAGAAGAACAGCTTGTCCTTGATGATCGGGCCACCGAAGGTCGCACCGGCCGTCCAGTTGCGATCGAACTCGGTGTAGTCGCGGTTCTGGTTGAGCCAGCCCGCCTTGCCGACCATGTCGTTCGCGTTCTTGTACGCGTAATAGACCGAGCCGTGGAAATCGTTCGTGCCCGACTTGGTGACCGCGTTGATTTCCGCACCGATGGTGTCGGAGGTGACGTCGTAGTTGGCGGTCGAGATGCTGAACTGGTCGATCGTGTCGAGCGATACCGGCGAGCCAACCGTCGGCATGCCCGTCGAGTTCAGGCCGAACGGGTCGCCCACGCCCAGGCCGTCGACCTTGATGCTGTTCGCGCGGGTGTTCTGGCCGTTGGCCGAGATCGCGCCGGTGCCGTGATCGACATTCACGCGTGGATCGCGGCGCGCGATATCACCGATATTGCGGCTCGGCGTCGGAACGGTCTTCAGCTCGCGCTGCGAGATGTTGGTGGCGAGACCCTTGTTCTCGGAGTTGAACTGGCCGGCGACGGCGGACACGGTGACGCCGGTCAGTGCGGTCGCGTCGGCGACGTTAGCGCCACCCACGGTCAAGTTAACGGCGGTGTCGGCGCCAAGCGAGAGATACACGTTGTCCTGCTTCGCCGACGGCGTGCCGTCCTTGGTCGCAGTCACGTCGAACGGGCCGCCGACGCGCAGACCCTGAGCCGAGTAACGGCCGCTAGCGTCGGTGGTGGCGACCTTGGTCGTGCCTGAAGGCTCATGCACGATCTGCACGGTGGCGTTAGCTACCGGCTGGCCGGCGGCATCGAGAACACGGCCGCTGATCGTAGAGGACGTTTCCTGCGCAAAGGCAGGTGCCGCGAGCAGCGATGCGATCGCGAGCGGCAGAAGTTTGGCGCGGATACGACTATTCATCTAATGGTCTGCCCTGTGACTTGCAACGAAAATTCGGCCGAACGAAAGGCCACCTGGCCGCAAGGCCGGGTTGACACAGTCGTTGAGCTTTCCCCAATTTTTTGATGTCGGCCGGTGTGATCCGGGTCACGTAACGCGCCGGGACGGCGACACTTGTTAAGCGAACTTTAACGGGATTCTATGACAGATTCGTAACATTTTCACGTAACATTGATAAATACCACTTTTTCCTAGAGGTGCGCCCTTCCCGCGCACCTCTATGAATTTTAAGCGTTTTTACCGAGATACCGGGATCGCTTCGCAGGTTTCAGGGAAGCCAGATCCAACATTACGAGGCCGTCTACGCATCCGGAGAAGTCCGGATCCTCGCCAAACGCAAGAAATTGGACGCCCGAAGGCTCGACCAGATCGACGTATTGACGGTAGAGCACCGGCAGCGAGACGCCGAGGGCGTCGAGGCGGTGTTTGAGCTTGCCCAGGCCGGCCGCCGGATCGAGACCGGCCAACTCGGCACGGATCGCCTCGCTGGTGGCACCAGGCACGACGAAGGGAATACGCGCAGCCGCAAGGCCTTCAACGCCAAAGAAATGTTGGTGCGCGACCGTGATCCACTCGCGCGCTTCACGCGGCATGCTGACCGACATGCTCACCGGTCCGAACACGTAGTGCAGGTCCGGATGCCGCTGCAGATAGAGGCCGATGCCCTGCCACAGATGGTCGAGCGCCCGTGAGCGCCAGTAGGCCGGTGCGACGAAACTACGACCCGCTTCGAGACCTTGCGACAGGCGCGATTCGAGCGCGGGGGAGTAATCGAAAAGACTTGAGGTGTAGAGCGACGACAGACCGCGCTCGGCAATCAGACGGCCGCCGTGACCGAAGCGGTACGAACCGACGATGCGCAGGGCCTTCGGGTCCCACAGCACCAGATGCTCGTAGTACGGGTCGTAGGCATCGAGGTCACGGCGCTTGCCGGTACCCTCGCCCACCCGGCGAAACGTAAGTTCACGCAGGCGGCCGATCTCACGCAAGGCAGCACTATCTTGCGACCCCTGCAAGAGCAGGATGCGCTTGCCGTCCGGCAGATCCGCAAGAAATTCAGCCTTGTCCAGTTCGGCGACCACTCGCTCGATCGGCTCCGGATGCGCCAGCGGCGTCTGTCCGCCGAACACGAGATCGCGGCCACGACCCACGCGGTACACATGGCGACGCATGAGCTTGGCGGCCTGCTCGGGCGAACCACCGCTGAGCTTCTTGAGCTCCTCGGCGTCGACGAGCTTGCCGATGCGGAAACCGACGCGTTGCTTGCCCGAGGTCGCTTCACGCGGAAGCATCGCGGTGCTGAGTGGTTTGGCCAGCATGGACACGCCGTAGAACATGGCCGAATTGCGCGCGGCGATATGCACGGGCAACACGGGCACGCCCGTACGCATGGCGATGCGGGCGAATCCGTCGGACCACTTGCTGTCGCGCACGCCGGTCGCGCCCATGCGGGACACTTCGCCGGCCGGGAAGATCACCAGGACTTCGCCTGCCTCGATGCTGCGGAAAATACCGCGCATCTTCGAGGCACCACCCTTGCCAAAAACGTCCACCGGCAACAGCAGCGGACCCAGTTGCGGCACGGCCGCGAGGACATCGTTACCGAGGATGCGCACGTCGCGCCGCACCGTACCGATCATCTGCAGCAGGGCGATCGCGTCGACCATGCCGAGTGGATGATTGGCGACGACGAGCAGCGGTCCCTCGACGGGAATGTTCTCGCGCTCGCGCTCGGTGATGCGACAGCTGACGCCGAGATAGTCCAGCGTGCGTTCGCAGAAGTCGAAACCCAGCGCCGAACCGGCATGGTCGAGTGTCTTGTTGAAACGTGTCTCGTGGGCCAGCTTTTCCAGCATGCCGACAAGGGGCTTGCGGAGAAGGGGGTGCTGGTCCAGCCAGGGAATGCGCTCGGCCAGGGTCTGATCGATGCTCAGCATGACTTGGGCTCCCAATGATGGGGCAGAGTCGTGTTTTTCATACCTTCGAACGTCCTCAGTGCCCCTTGAGGGGCTACGACATGCCCAAAGGTAGACGGCGCCTACCCCCGGACATGCTCGCGGGGAATTATGACAGCAACCCTACTGCCTCGTATGTTCATACGGCAATGTGCAGGTAGGCGGAGAGTCCGGTCAGGAACATCTGGACCGACAAGGCGATCAGCAGCATGCCCATCAGGCGCTCGAGTGCCGTGAGAACACTTTCGCCCAGCCATTTGAACAGGAAGGTCGAGCTGAGCAGGATGACCGCGGTTGCCAGCCAGGCCAGGAACAGGGCGATGCCCCACTCCGCCGTGCGGCCGGGCTGCGAGTTGGTCAGCAGCAGCAAGGCCGCCATGGCCGACGGGCCGGCTACACCAGGGATGGCCATGGGCACGATGAAGGGCTCGCCCTCCCCCTGCTTGCCGAACACGCCGCCCTCGACGGGCGGAAACACCATGCGGATGCCGATCAGGAACAGCACGATACCGCCGCCGATGCTGACGGACTCCTGGCGCAACTGCAGCACCTTGAGGATGTACTGGCCGCCGAGCAGGAAGCCGATGAGCACGGCAAGGGCGATCAGCAACTCGCGCACCATCACCTTGCGGCGGCGCTGTGGCGGCACGTCCTTGAGCAGGGCGAGGAACAACGGGATGTTGCCCAACGGATCCATGATCAGGAACAGCAGGATGCCCGCGGACAACGTCGTCATCTGCGCTTCCATGAAAAACTCCTTTGCGGCGCGCCCCTATGGCCAGGGCGGCGCGGTACGTCAGTGGGTGTTGCGAATATCGAGTACGGCACCGCGCGCATCCGCGCCGGCACCGGAGAGCAGGTAAACGATGGCTTCGGCCGAGGCTGTCGGCAGCGGCCGTTCCAGCGTGTTCTCGCCGTAATAGGCCGCACGGCGCAGCGCTGTCCGCATGGGCGCGGGAAGCAAGGCATGCACGCGCATGCTGCCCTTGCCGTTTTCCGCATGCAGCACGGCAGCCATGCGCTCGACCGCCGCCTTGGAGACGCCGTAGCCGCCCCAGTGTGCGCGCGAGACAAGATCGGCATCGTCGAACACGAAGACGACCGCGCTGTCGTCGGCCTTCGTCAGCAGGGGCATGCAGGCCTGCGTCAGTGCGAAGGGCGCGGAGACATTCACCTGCATCGCGCGCAGCCAGTCGTCCGGCTTGTGCATGGCGATGGGCGTCAACTCGTTGAAATGCGCGGCGGCATGAACGACGCCATCGAGCCGACCGAATTCTTTTTCGAGACCGTCGGCGAGCGCGGCGTAATCGTTCGGCGTGGCGCTTTCCAGGTCCAGCGGATGGATGACCGGTTCGGCACCGCCGAGCGCGACCACCTCGTCATAGAGCTTTTCCAGCGAGCGAACCTTGCGGCCGGTGATGACCACGGTCGCACCCGCGCGCGCAACGGCTTTTGCCGTCTCGCCGCCCAGGCCTCCTGTCGCACCGGTGACGACGATCACGCGACCGGCCAGCGAGCCCGGTGCCGGCGCCCAGCCTTCGGGCAGCCCCACGGACGACCATGCACTCACGATTCGGCTCCGGCGACTTCCACCGCCATGCGCTTGAGTTCGCCCGCGGCGTGGAGGTCTTCGACGATGTCGCAGCCGCCAATGAATTCTCCCAGCAGGAACAACTGCGGGAAGGTCGGCCAGTTGGAATAATGCGGCAGGCCCGCGCGCACGCGTGGATCCGCCAATACGTTGACCGAGAAGAAGTTCGCACCTGCCGCCTCGAGCGCCTTCACGGCGCGATCGGAGAAGCCACAGGTAGGGAATTCCGGCGTGCCTTTCATGAAAAGCACGATGGGGTGCGCCGCTACGATGGCCTTGATCTCGTCTACGACGTCCATAGGTCGGGTTTCATCATTAGAATGCTGATAGTTGCGTAGTGTAGCAGTGCCGCGCCCCGCGCCCTGCCCTGTCCCTTTTCCCCCAGCCAACGCTAAGGAGTCCCGCACATGGCGATCGAACTTCCCCCGCTTCCCTACGAGAAGAACGCCCTGGAGCCGCACATCTCCGCCGAAACCCTCGAGTTTCATTACGGTAAGCACCACCAGACCTACGTCACGAACCTCAATAACCTGATCAAGGGAACGGAGTTCGAGGGCAAGGATCTGGTCGATATCGTGAAGGCCTCGTCCGGCGGCATCTTCAACAACGCCGCCCAGGTCTGGAACCACACGTTCTACTGGAACTCGATGCGCGCCCCCGGCGGTGCCGAGCCGCCGGCCAAGCTTGCCGACGCCCTGACCAAGGCCTTTGGCGGCGTGGACAAGTTCAAGGAAGAGTTCGCCAAGAGCGCGGCCGGCAACTTCGGTTCGGGCTGGACCTGGCTGGTGCAGCGCCCGGACGGCTCCCTGGCTATCGTCAACACCTCCAACGCCGCCACCCCGATCACCGGCAGCGACAAGCCGCTGTTCACCGCGGACGTGTGGGAACACGCCTACTACATCGACTACCGCAACGCCCGCCCGAAGTACCTGGAAGCGTTCTGGAACCTGGTCAACTGGGACTTTGCGGCGAAGAACCTCGCCTGATTTTCCTCAGGTAGAAAGCAAAAAGGCCGGGTCTCGCGACCCGGCCTTTTTTGGTTCTTGTGGGAGCCGATTCATCGGCGATCGGGTGCTTGCGGCACCTTGGCCCGCTGCCGCGGGATCGCCGATGAATCGGCTCCTACCAGAGCGCGTTGCTATCCGAGCAGGTCGACGGCCGGGGCTACCTGCTCGTCGCGGCCCAGGGCGGCACCGGCGGCGGCGAGCTTCGTCCGCAGGCTGCCGGCATCCGGGGCGCAGAGGGTGGCGTGGCCGACCTTGCGGCCGGGGCGCGCTTCCTTGCCGTAGTCGTGCCAATGGCCGTCGGCAACCATCAGGACCGGGGTCGGATCGGGCATGTCGCCGATCCAGTTGAGCATGGCGCTGGCACCGCGCACGCCGGTATCGCCCAGCGGCAGGCCGAGGACGGCCCGCACGTGGTTCTCGAACTGGCTGGTGTGGGCGCCTTCGATGGTCCAGTGCCCCGAGTTGTGGACGCGAGGCGCCATCTCGTTACCCAGCAACTCGGCGCCACAGACAAACAGTTCCAGGGCGAAGACACCGACGTAGTCGAGCGTTTCGGCGATGGTGCGGGCGTGGCTGATCGCGGCCTGCTCCAGCGCATCCGAGGTACCGGGAGCCGGCGCCAGGCTGAGAGAAAGCACGCCATCGACGTGCCAGTTACGGGTCAGCGGCCAGGTGCGGAACGCACCATCGCGACCACGCACGGCCACGACCGACAGCTCACGGTCGAACGGCACGAAGGCCTCCAGGATCAGCCCCACCGACGCGGCGGCCTCGCCCAGGGCGGCCCAGGCGGCGTCGATGTCGTCAGCCGTTTTCAGGCGGAACTGGCCCTTGCCGTCGTAACCGAGGCGGCGGGTCTTGAGGATGGCCGGGGCGCCGATGCGCGCTACGGCGCGAACCAGGTCGTCGCGGTTGTCGACCGGTTCGAAATCCGGGGTATTCAGGCCGGAGGCCCGGAACAGGGTCTTTTCGGCGAGGCGATCCTGGGCGACCGACAGCGCGCCCGGGTTCGGGAACACGTTGGTGAGGCCGGCCAGGCGCTCGGCAGTGGCGGCAGGTACGTTCTCGAAATCGAACGTGACCACGTCCACGCGAGCAGCGAAGGCTTCCAGCGCCTCATCGTCGTTCCAGTCCGCGACGACCAGCTCACTGACCTGCCCGGCGCAGGCGTCAGCCGAGCCATCGACCACGAGGGTACGCACACCCAGGGGAGCGGCGGCGAGCGAAAGCATGCGGGCGAGCTGACCGCCGCCGAGGATGCCGACCGTGGGCAGCTTGCGGGTCACGAGCGCGGATCCGGCGAGCGGGGATCGGGATTGTCGAGGACGGTACGGGTCTGCTCGGCGCGGAACGCATCCAGGGCAGCGGCGACCGCGGTGTCGTGCAGGGCGAGTACCGAGGCGGCGAGCAGGGCCGCGTTGGTCGCGCCAGCGCGGCCGATGGCCAGGGTGCCGACGGGGATGCCGGCCGGCATCTGGGCGATCGACAGCAGGGAGTCCATGCCGTTGAGGGCCTTGGATTGCACCGGCACGCCGAACACGGGCAGTGCCGTCTTGGCGGCGATCATGCCGGGAAGATGGGCGGCGCCACCGGCGCCCGCGATGATGACCTGGATGCCACGACCACGGGCGCCATCGGCGTAGTCGAACAGGAGGTCCGGCGTACGGTGGGCCGAGACCACGCGAACCTCGTGCACGATGCCCATGCGGGTCAGCGTGGTCGAGGCGTGCTCCATCGTTTCCCAGTCCGAACGCGAGCCCATCACCACGCCAACGCGCGGTGCGTTCGCCTCGTTCACCTCGTTGGAAGTCATGGCCGGAGCACCCAAAAGTCGCTATTGTAAGTGCATTCCCGATCTACATACAGGTTGGCCCTTCGCGGCCGCTCCCATGGACAAGCGTCTTATCGACATCCTCTGCTGCCCCGTCAGCAAGCGACCGCTGCGCCCGCTCACGGCGACCGAGCGCGACAACCTCAATGGCGCCATCCGTGCCGGCAGCCTCGAGACCGTCGCGGGCGAAAAAATCGCCGAGCCGATCACCGAAGGTCTCATCACCACCGACGGCAAGCTGGTCTATCGCGTGGAAGACGGCATCCCCGTCATGCTGCCCGAGGCCGGCATCGGCACGACCCAGCTGCAGGGCTTTACGACAGAATCCGGCCTCGCGCAAAATCCGTGACGCGAGTCACACTTTAAAGCATCCGTTCCCGCACAATGGCCCCTCGGGCGGGGGCCAGTAAGAATCCAGAGAAGCGTGATGACCAACGCGAGCGAGCCGTCCAACGTTGTCGACCTGAGTCAGCGCCTCGACCCGCGCAGCGAGCGCGTGGGCGCGCTTCTGGTCACGGTTCGTGGCCTTGCCACCAAGCGCCTCCATGCGCTGGCGACGAACATGTTCGAGAACATCGATGACGCCCTGTTCGACCTCGCCGAAAAGGCGGAGAACAACGCCGCGCAGACCCAGTTCTTCGATGGCATGCGCGAGGTCCGCAAGAAGCGCGCGATCGTCGAGCGGACCTTCCTCGGCCAGGTCGCCCGCGATCTGGCCGATTTTTCAGCCGGCCGCACCCGTGCTCCGAACGCCGACGGCGCCGCCCGCCCGCTCGCCAACATCGAGCTGAGCCTGGTCGGCGAGAACGAGCTGGAAGAGTCGCTCGCCATCACCAGCATGATCGGCAAGAACGAGCAGCGCCTCGCGCGCGCACTCTTCGCCGTCAACCAGCGCCTGTCCGTGATCTGCGGCGGCACCAAGATGGACGACGCCTCCAACCCGGTCGGCCCCGCCGCCCTGGCCGCGGCGTTCCGTCAGGCCATGCGCGAGCTCCTGGTGGAAGTCCGCGTCAAGCTGATCATCTACAAGCTGTTCGATCGCTACGTGCTCGCCGGCATCGACGAGCTCTACGACGATATCAATAACGAACTGGCCGCCGCCGGCGTACTCCCGCAGCTGCGCCATGAGATTTCCACCCGTCGCAGCGATGCGCCGGCACCGATCGGCCCGGGCACCACGGCGGTCGCACCGCCACAGGCCGCCGCCAGCGCACCGGTGACCGATGTCGCCGCGGCCGAGTTCATGCAGTCCCTGCATGCCCTGTTTTCGGCGCGGCGCGACAGCGCCTCCATGGTCATGGGCGCGGCAACCTCGGCGCCCATGCCCACCGGCCCGCTGCCCAGCGCGGCCGAGTTGCTCGGCGCCCTGACCCTGTTGCAGAGCCAGATCGCCAGCCTGCCGTCGCACGCGACGCCGTTGGTCAGCCAGGCCGACGTCACGCGTGACGTCGCTCACCTGAAGGAGCAGCTGCTCGCGCAGATCGGCCAGCTCCGAGGCCAGCAGACGTCGCATGTGTCCGGTGTCGACGAAGACACGATCGACCTGGTGGGCATGCTCTTCGAGTTCATCCTCGAGGACCATAACCTCCCGGCCGAGATGCAGGTGCTGCTCGCACGCCTGCAGATTCCCTATCTCAAGGTCGCCCTGCTCGATCGCCGCATGTTCGCGCACAAGTCGCATCCGGCGCGCCAGTTGCTCGATGCCCTCGCCGATGCCGCCAAGGGCTGGTCGGCGGAAGCCGATCGCGATGGCCGCCTGTTCGACAAGGTCAAGTCGATCGTCGAGCGCCTGCTGCACGACTTCGACGACGACGTGGTCATCTTCACGCGTCTGGCCAGCGAACTGCAGGAATTCCTCGACGTCAGCCGCAAGCGTGCCGAACTGGCCGAGCAGCGCGTCGCCGAATCCACCCGCGGTCGCGAGAAACTGGAACAGGCGCGTCGCCGCGCGGCGTCGGAAATCGTCACCCGCATCGGCGGTGCCGCACTGCCGCCGCTGATCTACGGCGTGCTTACCCGCGCCTGGGCGAACTACATCGTGCTCACCCTGCTCCGCCAGGGCGACGAATCCCCCGAGTTCCGCGAGTCGCTGCGTTTCATCGACGACTTCATTGCCAGCGCCCGCCCGGTATACGACCTCAACGGTCGTCGCGACCTGCGTTCGCTGCTACCCGGCATCGAACGCTCCCTACGCCGCGGCCTCGCCTCGGTGGCCTTCCAGGAGGGCGACACCGAGCAGTTGCTCGGCCAGCTGCATGCTTTCTATCGCCAGCAGCTCGGCGAATCGACGCCCGAGACGGAGTCGGGCACCCTCGTCGCCAGCGTCATGCCGCTGCCCGAATCCATCCAGGCGATCGAAGAGCCCACGCTCGAACCGGAGCCGGATGACGAGACCGAAGCCCTGATGGACGAAGCCTTCGACGAGCGCAACCTCGCCCAGGCACGCGAGCTCAAGGTCGGCCAATGGCTCGAGTTCACGTCCGAGGACGGCACGACGGATCGCGCCAAGCTGTCCTGGGTCAGCCCGATCAGCGGCCGCTTCCTGTTCGTCAATCGTCGCGGCCTCAAGGTCGCCGATCACAGCCTTGCTGGCCTTGCCCAAGCCTTTGCCAACGGCACGGCTCGCCTGCTCGACTCCTCGCTGCTGTTCGACCGTGCGATGGACGCGATCGTCGAACGCCTGCGCCAGCCTGAAGCCACGCCCTCGGCGTGACTCCCCAGGAACGGAAGGCCGCGCTAAGGTAGCGGCCTTCCTTCATGGACAGCCCGACACGATGAGCTCTCCCGATACGCGACACCTGGTCGACGCCCTGCCGCCGGCCAGCGAGATCCTGGCCGATGTGCAGCGCGCCTTTGCCGAAGACATCGGCCCGGGCGACGCGACCGCCGACCTGCTCGATCCCGGCGCCACCGCCACCGCCGTCCTCACCTGCCGCGAAGACGCCGTGCTCTGCGGCGCGGCCTGGTTCGAAACCGCCTTCCGCCAGCTCGATCCCGATGTACGCATCGAATGGCTCGTCCACGATGGCGACCGCATGCGCGCCGGCTCGACCGTCTGCCGTCTCGCCGGCAAGGCGCGCGCGCTGGTCACCGCGGAGCGCTCGGCGCTCAATTTCCTCCAGCTCCTCTCCGCCACGGCGACGGTGACCGCGCGCTACGCCGATGCCATCGCGGGGACGCGGACTCGCGTCCTGGACACGCGCAAGACCCTTCCTGGCCTGCGGCGCGCGCAGAAGTACGCCGTGCTCTGCGGCGGCGGCACGAACCACCGCATCGGCCTGTTCGACGCGATGATGCTGAAGGAAAACCACATCATTGCCGCGGGCGGCATTCCCGCTGCGGTCGCGGCGGCGCGGCGGATCCATCCGGCGCTACCCCTCATCGTCGAGGTGGAAACGCTGGACGAACTGGCGCAGGTCCTGGACGCCGGCGCCGACCGGGCGCTGCTGGACAATTTCACGCCGGCGATGCTGACCGAAGCCGTGGCCTTCACCGCCGGCCGGATGCCGCTCGAAGTCTCCGGCAATGTCGAGATCGACACGATCCGGGCGATTGCCCAGACCGGCGTGGATTTCATTTCCAGCGGGGCGTTGACGAAGAACGTGCGGGCGATCGATCTTTCGCTTCGGTTGGATGTGAAGCACGACGGTAGCTGAGTGTCTTGCTTCGCGGGGAATCGCCGATGAATCGGCTCCTACATGGGGATGAGGGGACTTGTGGTCCTGCCGACGCGGCCACACACTGACCCTATGGCTTCCTTCTCCGATCTGTTCTGGCTCATGGCCCTGGCTGCTGGCATCGCCAGCTGGTATCGGTTGACGCGCGCCCGTGAGGTGGCGGTTCGCGCGGCGGCCTCGCTGACCAAGCGCCACGGCCTCCAGTTACTGGACCAGAGCGTGGGTCTGCGCTCCATCCGCCTGCAGGGCGTCGATGGCGTGCGGCGACTCGAGCGTTGCTACGTATTCGAAGTCAGCGAAGACGGCCAGTCGCGGGAATCGGCACGACTGTGGATGGCCGGGAACGACGTGGTGAGTTTTTCGCTCCCGATGAGCGATTCGCCGGCCCTGGAAACCGTCGTGGCGACCGATTCGATCGTGCACGGCGCGAACGTGATTTCGCTGGCCGATCGGCGGCGCTTGCACTGAATGGTCGAGCCGGCTTTGTGTGGGAGCCGGCTATGCCGGCGATGGGGCTTGCAGCTACTCCGCTTCGTTGGCTTTTCGCCGCTGAAGCGGCTCCCACATTGTCTGATCGCCGATGAATCGGCTCCTACAACAGCTCAAAAAAAACCGCCTTACGGCGGTTTTTTTATTTGACGACGCGGAGGTGCGGGGCACCACGTTTGGGGCGATCGTCGTCACCGCCGGCGGACGGCGCGGGGGCTTCGGCCTCGTCGGCGGCTTCGACACCGTCGGTGGGCAGGGTTTCGTTTTCGTCGGCCGGGAACATCATGCCCTGGCCGTTTTCCTGCGCGTACAGCGCAAGGACGGCGTGCATCGGAATGACGATGGACTGGCTCACGCCGGAGAAACGCGCCTGGAAGGCAATGCGATCGTTACCCAGGTCGAGGTGCGCGACGGCACGCATGGCCAGGTTGAGCACGACCTGGCCGTTCTTCACGACATGGGCCGGCACCTTCACGCCGGGCTGCGCCGCGTCCACGAGTACGTACGGGGTCAGGCCGTTGTCGCTGATCCAGTCGTAGATGGCGCGCAGCAGATAAGGGCGATTGGAGGTCATGCCCGAGCTTTCGTTCGTATCCATGTGCACAGTTTACGGGATACGCGGTAACGAGGCTAACCGGGCGCGAAATTGAAGTCCGGGCGCATGTTGCGCTCTTCGGGCGTGAGACTGCGGGCGAAGCCCTGGCTGTGGAACAGGCGCTCGCCGTAGTCGACGACCGGCTTGCCCTCGTTGCCAAGATTCACGCCCAGGTACGACAGGCGCCAGACCACAGGGGCGACCAGGCAATCGATCAGGCTCATTTCCGGATTCAGGAAGAACCGCGAGGCCCGGAACAGCGGCACCGCTTGTAGCAGGTGCTCGCGCAAGCGGCGACGGGCGCCGTCGGCGGTCTTGCCGCCCTCCCCGATCGCGTCGATCTCGGGCAGCCAATCGTTTTCGATCCGCCAGGTCGCCAGGCGCAGGCGCGCCCGGGACAGCGGGTCGATCGGCATCAGGGGGGGGTGCGGGTAGCGCTCGTCGAGGTACTCGACGACGATCATCGGGTCGTAGACGGTCAGGTCGCGATCGACCAGGGTCGGCAGCGTGCCGTAGGGATTCAGCTCGAGCAGGTCCGGGGTGGGCTGGTCCGACTTCAGGATGATCCGATCGTACGCCACGCCCTTGGCCGCCAGCACCAACCGCGTGCGGTGGCAGTGGATGTCGTCGGCGCTGGTGTACAGCGTCAAAGCCGTTCGCGAACGAGCATTCTGGACCATGCGTGCGAGCCCTCTCCCTGCCGCCATGAAACAAACGGGGCGGCCGGTCAGGCCGCCCCGAGGGACATCATTCAGTGGTTCTCGTGAACGTCTTTCCAGTACTCATGCTTCACCAGGTACAGCAGGAAGGTGAGCAGGGCCAGGAACAGGACGACCCACACGCCGACCGACTGCCGTTCGAGGACGGCCGGCTCGGCCGTGTACTCGAGGAAGGTAGCGAGATCACGCGTCGCGCCCTTGAACTCCTCCGGCGTCAGGCGACCCGGCTGGGAGAGTTCGAGCTTCTCCACTACCGACTCCTGGCCCGGTTTGGCTTCGGAATGCACGGCGACCTGCAGACCCTGCAGTTCCCACAAGGGGTTCGGCATGGAGGCATTCGGGAATACCGTGTTGTTCCAGCCGACCGGACGGCTCGGGTCGAGGTAGAACGAGTTCAGGTAATTGAAGATGAAGTCCACGCCCTTGGCGCGCGCTTCGAGCGAGAGATCCGGCGGATCCTTGCCGAACCAGGTCTTCGCCGAGTCGGCCGGCATGTGCGAGATCACCGGTTCGCCGAACTTCGCGCCGGTGAAGTTGAGGTTGGTCATCACCTCTTCTTCGCTCAGGCCCAGGTCGCTGGCCAGCCGCGAATAGCGCACGTACTTCAGCGAGTGGCAGCCGACGCAGTAGTTGAAGAACAGCTTGGCACCGCGTTGCAGCGAAGCCCGGTCGTTCACGTTGGTGCCGGCGGAAGGCAACCCCTCACCGCCTTCCGCTGCGAAGGCGGGGATGGTGGCGACGACGAGGCCCAGCGCCAGGGCCATGGCGGATAGATAGCGCTTAATCATGCATCGTCACCCGTTCCGGAACCGGCTTGGTCTTCTCGAAGCCAAAGTGCGTGTAGACCCAGATGAAGACGAAAAACCCGAAGTAGGCCAGCGTCATGACGCGACCGAAGGCGTTCTCGATCGTGGTCGCGTCCGCACCCGGGAACCACTCGGGAATCAGCTCGGCAGTGACGCCGGCGCCGACCGCACCCAGGGACAGGAAGGAAATCACCAGCACCGCCAGGGCGATGCGATAGCCCATGCCACGGAAGCGTACCGAGCGGACTTCGCCGCGATCCAGCCATGGCAGCAGGGCCAGCATCAGGATCGAGCCGAACATGCCGATCACGCCCCATATGGCCGTGCCGAAGAACGACGGGATCATGCGCAGGATCGCGTAGAACGGCGTGAAGTACCACGACGGCTTGATGTGGGTCGGCGTCACGAGGTTGTTAGCCGGCGTGAAGTTGTCGTGCTCGAGGAACCAGCCGCCGAAGGTCGGCGCGAAGAAGATGATGAACGCGGCGATCAGCAGGAAGAAGCCGACGCCGACCAGGTCCTTCACCGTGTAGTACGGGTGGAACGGAATCGCGTCGATGGGCTTGCTGGCATCCCAGCGATTGCCCTTCGGACCGTGTTTCACGTCCACGCCGTCCGGGTTGTTCGAACCCACTTCGTGCAGTGCGGCCAGATGCAGCACGACCAGGAGCAGGAGCACCAGCGGCAGCGCGATCACGTGCAGCGCGAAGAAGCGGTTGAGCGTGGCATCGGCGGGCAGGAAGTCGCCCATGATCCACTCCACCAGGCCGGGGCCGATGTAGGGGATGGTGCCGAACAGCGAGATGATGACCTTCGCGCCCCAGAAGGACATGTTGCCCCAGGGCAGTACGTAGCCCATGAAGGCTTCGGCCATTAGGACCAGGAAGATCAGCATGCCGAGGATCCACACCAGCTCGCGCGGACGCTTGAACGAGCCGTACATGATTCCGCGGAACATGTGCAGGAACACCACCACGAAGAACAGCGAGGCACCCGTGGAGTGCATGTAGCGGATCAGCCAGCCCCACTCCACGTCACGCATGATGTACTCGACCGAGTTGAACGCTTCCAGCGCACTCGTCTTGTAGTTCATGGTGAGGAAGATGCCGGTCACGATCTGGTTCACGAGGACCAGGATCGCCAGCGAGCCGAAGTAGTACCAAAGATTGAAGTTCTTCGGCGCGTAGTACTCGGTCATGTGCTTGCGGAACGTGGGGGCCAGGTTCGGCGCACGTTCGTTGACCCAATCAAATAGGTTAGCCATCAGCCGGCCTCCTTCGGATCGACACCGATCTGGATGTGCGTGTCGTCCACGAAGTGGTACGGCGGCACGGGGAGGTTCTTCGGTGCGGGCACGCCACTGAACACGCGGCCGGAGAGGTCGTAACGCGACTTATGGCAGGGGCAGTAGAAACCGCCCTTCCAGTTCGCATCGAACGGCTCGGGCTTGATGTCCGGGACGAAGTCGGGAACGCAGCCCAGATGAGTGCACAGGCCGATGACGACCAGCCACTCGGGCTTGATGGAACGCGTTTCGTTGGTCGCGTACTTCGGCTGCTGCTCGGCGTTGGAAGACTGCGGATCCAGCAGGCGGGGCTCGAGGCCCTTCAGCTGGGCCAGCTGGTCCGTGGTGCGGTTGACCACGAAAACCGGAAGGCTACGCCATGCGAAAGTGACCTTCTGGCCCGCATCGATGGCGCTGATATCGACCGTGACAGGCGCTCCCGCCGCCTTTGCCCTTGCACTTGGTTCCCACGACTTAATGAAGGGCACGACCGCCGCGACCACTCCCACACCACCTACGACTGCTGTCGTAACGGTAAGGAAGCGACGGCGCCCGTGATCGACGACTTCGTTCGCCATCAGGCTCTCCGGAACTTTGCCATTGAGGTTGCGGACCCCTATCGCCGGTTCGTTCGGAAATCGGCTTCCGCAAATCGCGTCAGTGTAACGTCAGCACTAGCGACGTACAATAAACTGGACGCCACCCTATCCCATAAGGGGCAAGGGGTGCCATGGGCACGGCGATGCGACGACGACAGGATCCCTCGTTCTTAGATGAAACACGCCGCCCGCACGCTCGCCTTCATTGCCCGCTTCGTCGTGCTCGGCCTTGCCGTGGCCTTCATCATTGGCCTGTTCTGGCCAGGTAGCGGTGCCTTCCTCCGTCAGCGCTTCACCGCGCCAGCCGGCATCACGGCCACCACCACGGGCGAATCGCCCACCTCCAGTCCGGTCTCTTACGCGGATGCCGTGGCCAAGGCCGCGCCCTCGGTGGTCAACATCTACGCCAACAAGATGGTCACCGAGCAGCCCCGCCAGCTGTACTCGGATCCGGTGCTGCAGCGCATTTTCAGCGTACCCACCGGGCCGGCGCGGACACGGCGCCAGCAGAACCTGGGCTCGGGCGTGATCGTCAGTGACGATGGTTACGTATTGACCAACAACCATGTGATCGCCAACGCCGACGACATCCAGCTGCTGCTTTACGACGGCCGGGTGGCCAAGGCGCGCGTCGTCGGCTCCGACGACGAGACCGACCTGGCCGTGCTCAAGGTGGACGCCGGCAACCTGCCAGCCATCCACATGACCGATCCCGATCGTCGTCCGAGGGTGGGTGACGTGGTGCTCGCCATCGGCAATCCCTTCGGCATCGGCCAGACCGTGACCATGGGCATCGTCAGCGCCATCGGCCGCCAGCTCAACCTGTCCAGCCTGGAGAACTTCATCCAGACGGACGCTGCGATCAATTTCGGCAACTCGGGCGGCGCACTGGTCAACGCCCACGGCGAGCTGGTCGGCATCAACACCTCGCTGATCGGCCAGGCCGTCGGCGCCGAAGGCATCGGCTTCGCCATTCCCGTCGCCAGCGCGCGCAACGTGCTCGACCAGATCGTGCAGACCGGTCATGTGGTGCGCGGGTGGATCGGCGCCGACTATGGCGTGCTGCCGATTTCGGCCGACAGCGGCCTGCCCTCCGCTGCGCGTGGCGTCGTGGTCAACGATGTCTCGCCCGGGGGCCCCGCCGCCATCGCCGGCATCCAGCAGCGCGACGTGCTGCTGAAGATTGGCGGCGAAGACATCCTCGACCCGTCGGACCTGCGCCGGCGCGAGGCCTCGTTCAAACCCGGCACCGCGATCGAGGTCTCCGGCTTGCGCAGTGGCGCGCCGTTCACCAGCACGATCACACCCAGCCAGCGCCCACCCACGGCACCCATGCAGGCGTTGCAAACCCCTGCCCGGTAGGAACCGATTTTGTGGGAGCCGCTTCAGCGGCGATCGGGGGCTCGCGAAACGGTTAGGAATCGCCGCTGAAGCGGCTCCCACAAAAGCTCCCACACAAAGCAGAGCACTCAGCTGCCGCGCGAGGCCAGGGGCACATTGGTGCCCGGCCGGCTCTTCAACGTCTCGCCGTAGCGCTTGCGTAGCTGGCCGACGCGTTCGACGTACACCTGGGTTTCGTCATACGGCGGCACGCCGTTGTACTTCTGCACCGCACCCGGGCCCGCGTTATACGCGGCCGCGGCGAGGCGTTCGTTGCCGTTGAAGTTCTTCAGCAACAGCGCCAGATACCGCGCGCCGCCACGAATGTTCTGGTTCGCGTCGAAGGCATCCAGCACACCCATGTCTCGTGCGGTGCCGGGGATCAACTGCATCAGGCCCTGCGCGCCCGCGACCGAAAGTGCCCGCGGATTGAACGCACTTTCCGCATGGATGATGGCGCGTAACAGCGCCTCGTCCACGCCGAACTCGTTGCTGGCCGAGGAGATCGCATCGCCGTACGCGCTGAGGTTGAGCGCGACGCTGTTCCAGTCGATCTTCGAATGCACGTCGCAGGCGGCGCAGGTCGCGATGTAGGTGAAGAGCATCTTGATGCTCTGCCCCTTCCCGCCGCCGCCCGCCTGCGGAATATTGGTGTACTCGACACCGCCATCGGCGCGGGTGATGCGGTAGACGGCACCGCGGAGCACGCGCGAGCCCTTGGGTTGTTCGGGGGCCGGCATCGAGGCTAGGTCCGTCGAGGCCGACTCGTGGTAATCCCAGGTGCCCTTCGGAGCTTTGCTGGCGGGCAAGGCATTGGCTGCGGCGGCTGTGGCGCCCGCGGGACGACCCGATGTCGCGACGGCATCGGCCACCGTCACCGGATTGGCGGCGATGACGCGGGCGGGGCCGAGGGCTTTTGCCGTCGTGGTAACCGAACTCTCCACCGTCAGGCCGGCGAGCGCCGGGCTGGCCGTCGGCAGGTTGGTCGCTGCAAGGTTGCCCGCCGCCGCACTGGACGCTGACGGGTCATCGTTCCGCCCCGGCGCCAGGACCACACTGCCGATCACGCCCTTCAACGAAGGCGGCGCCTCGACGGCCTGGAAGGCGGGAGCCGCCGCCGAAGACAACGCGATCGGTCGGGCGGGTCGCGCGGGCGCCATGTTGGCCAGCCGCTTGCAGTCCTTGTAGCCCACCGTCGTTCCAGCGAACACCGTTTCCCCGGTGCTGCCGACACATCTATATAGGGCACCCGCCGAAGCCGGTCCGGCGAACAGGCCCAAAAGCAGCACGACAACGCCCGCGGCCCTTCGCAGGGCCGTCCGGGAGAGCAGAAAACGGCAGGCGCGATGGCCGGCGCTTTCCCCTGGCATCGCGTCGTGAGCCATGGGCGCGAGTGTGCCCGAGCACCCCTGCCCTGCCAAGGGCCAATAACGTGATCTTCCTCACGCAAGTCATTGATCCGCCGAACCCTGTGGCAAGGTGGGTGGTGGCGGCGTAAACTGCGCGGTTCGGTAACTCCCCACGAATCACGGTACCCCGGCCCATGAGCGGCAAGCTTTTCATCAAGACCCACGGCTGCCAGATGAACGAGTACGACTCGGCCAAGATGGCCGACGTCCTCCTCGCATCGCACGGTCTCGAGCTGACCCAGGACGAAGCGGAAGCTGACGTCATCCTGGTCAACACCTGTTCGATCCGCGAAAAGGCCCAGGAAAAAGTCTTCAGCCAGCTCGGCCGCTGGAAGGCCCACAAGGCCGGCGGCAAGCCGGTGCTGATCGGCGTGGGCGGCTGCGTCGCCTCGCAGGAAGGCGACGCCATCCTCAAGCGCGCGCCCTATGTGGATCTCGTGTTCGGCCCGCAGACCCTGCACCGCCTGCCGGAAATGATCGAAGCCCAGCGCGCCAGCGGCAAGTCGCAGGTGGACATCAGCTTCCCGGAGATCGAGAAGTTCGACAGCCTGCCCGAGCCGCGCGCCGAGGGCCCGACCGCCTTCGTCTCGATCATGGAAGGCTGCTCGAAGTACTGCTCCTATTGCGTCGTGCCCTATACGCGCGGCGAAGAAATCAGCCGTCCGTTCGACGACGTCATCGTCGAGGTGGCCCAGCTCGCCGAGCAAGGCGTGCGTGAGGTCAACCTGCTTGGCCAGAACGTCAACGCCTATCGCGGCCCGATGCACGACGGCGACATGGCCGATCTGTCGGTACTGATCCACGCCATCGCGCAGATCGAAGGCATCGGCCGGATCCGCTTCACCACCTCGCATCCGCTGGAGTTCTCCGACTCGCTGATCGAGGCCTATGCCAACGTGCCACAGCTGGCCAATTACCTGCACCTGCCCGTGCAGGCCGGCTCGGACCGGATCCTCTCGGCCATGAAGCGCGGCTACACGGCGATCGAGTTCAAGCAGAAAATCCGCAAGCTGCGCGCCGTACGTCCGGATATCTGTGTGTCGTCGGACTTCATCGTCGGCTTCCCTGGCGAGTCGGACGACGACTTCGAGAAGACCATGAAGCTGATCGACGATATCGGTTTCGACCAGAGCTTTTCCTTCATCTTCTCCTCGCGCCCCGGCACACCGGCCGCCAACCTCGCCGACGACACGCCGGCCGAGGTGAAGCAGGCGCGCCTGGCGCGCCTGCAGGCCGCGATCAATGAGAACGCCCGCAAGATCAACGAAGCCATGGTCGGCAGCGTGCAGCGCGTGCTGGTCGAAAAGCCCAGCCGCCGGAACGCCAGCGAGATGTCGGGACGCACCGAAAACATGCGCTACGTGAACTTCCCGGGCCACGCGCGGATGATCGGCCAGTTCGTCGACGTGGTGATCACCGAGGCGATGTCGAACTCCCTGCGCGGCCGTGTCCGCCTCGACGAAGAGGTCGCCCTCGCCTCGTGAATGCCATGAGCCAGCTCATCCAGCGTGACTTTTCCCTCGAGCCCGAGGACAACATCCGCCTTGCCAACGTCTGCGGTCCGCTCGATGAGCACATCCGCCAGATCGAGTTGCGCCTGGGTGTCGAGATCGATCATCGCGGCAGTACGTTCCGCGTGATCGGTGACGAGCTGACCGCGCGCGCCGGCGAGAAGGTGCTGCGCGCCTTGTACGCCGCCGCCGAGCACGAAACCCTCAACGGCCAGATCATCAACCTGCACCTCGCCGAGTCCGGCATCGACGCACTCGCCGACCAGGCCGCCGAGTCGACGCAGGAAGTGGTGATCAAGGTGAAGCGCGGCGTGATCAAGGGCCGCGGCCCGAACCAGGCCCGCTACCTGCACGCCATCACCAGCCACGACATCAACTTCGGTGTGGGCCCGGCCGGTACCGGCAAGACCTATCTCGCCGTCGCCAGCGCCATCGAGGCGCTGGAGAACAACCGCGTGCAGCGCGTGCTGCTGGTGCGCCCAGCCGTGGAAGCCGGCGAGAAGCTCGGCTTCCTGCCTGGCGACCTCAGCCAGAAGATCGATCCCTACCTGCGCCCGCTATACGACGCGCTCTACGAGATGGTCGGCTTCGAGAAGGTCGCCAAGCTGATCGAGCGCAACGTGATCGAGATCGCGCCGCTTGCCTACATGCGCGGCCGCACGCTCAACGATTCCTACGTGATCCTCGACGAAGCGCAGAACACCACCGTCGAACAGATGAAGATGTTCCTGACCCGCATCGGCTTCGGCTCGGTCGCGGTGATCACGGGCGACGTCTCCCAGGTGGATCTGCCGCGCCATATCCGCTCGGGCCTGCGCCATGCCGTCGAAGTGTTGCGCGGCGTGGATGGCATCAGCTTTACCTTCTTCACCTCGCGCGACGTGGTCCGCCATCCGATCGTGGCCAGGATCGTGCGTGCCTACGAGGCCTTCGAACAGAAGGACGAAGCCCGTTGAGCAAGCTGGACGTCGCCGTCGGCTATGCCGCGCCGCGTAAAGGCGTGCCGGCCTCGGCCAGCTTTCGTCGCTGGATCGAGGCCGCGCTGAAGGGCGCGAAGCGCCGCAAGGCGACCGAGGTCTCCGTCCGCATCGTGGACACTGAAGAAGGCCAGGCACTGAACCTGCAGTACCGCGGTCGTGACTACGCCACCAACGTGCTCTCGTTCCCGGTCGAGCTACCGCCCGGCGTCGACCTGCCGCTGATCGGCGACCTGGTCATCTGCGCCCCCGTCGTCGCCCGCGAAGCCGCCGAGCAGGGCAAGAAGCCGGCCGACCACTGGGCCCACCTGACCATCCACGGCACCCTGCACCTGCTGGGCTACGACCACATCGACGAGGCTGAGGCCGAGACGATGGAGGCCTTGGAGACCAAGGTTCTGGCGGGGCTGGGCATCTCCGATCCCTACCTGGCTCCTCTGTAGGAGCCGATTCATCGGCGATCCCGCGGCAGCGGGCCAGGTTTCGGCCAGCACCCCATCGCCGATGAATCGGCTCCTACCAAGCGATCCAGCCTGAACCGTCACAAAAATTCCGCTAGACTGCTCATTCCGCCCATTCGGGCCGAATATCAAAGAGTAATGAACGAGGACCCTGGCAGTACCAACGGCCCTACACACCGATCCTGGTGGGACCGTCTGGGCCACATGTTTTCCGGCGAGCCACGCAACCGCGACGAACTGATCGAGGAACTGCGTACCGCCCAGGCCAACGGCCTGCTTTCCAACGACACCCTGACCATGGTCGAGGGTGCGATCAAAGTCACCGAACTCAGCGTCGACGACGTCATGGTCCCCCGGGCCCAGATCGTCAGCCTGCCTGTCGATGCGCCGCTGGCCGAGATCATGGCCGCCGTCGTCGAATCCGGTCACTCCCGCTTCCCCGTGCACGGCGAGGACAAGGACGAAGTCCTTGGCATCCTCCTGGCCAAGGATCTGCTGAAGTACTTCGGCCAGAGCGAGTGTGGCGATGTACGCGCCCTGCTCCGCCCCGCGGTGCTCATCCCCGAGTCCATGCGCCTGAACGTGCTGCTGGCGGAGTTCCGCCTCACGCGTAACCACATGGCCCTGGTGGTAGATGAATACGGTGGCGTCGCCGGCCTGATCACCATCGAGGACGTCCTCGAGCAGATCGTCGGCGAGATCGACGACGAGCACGACGACGAGGAAGATCCCATCCTCGCCACCCAGCTCGACGAAGGCGTGTTCGCGGTTAGTGCGCTCACCCCCATCGCCGACTTCAACGAGGTGGCCGGTGCGCACTTTTCCGACGAAGAGTTCGACACCATCGGCGGCATGATCACCTCCGAGTTCGGCCACCTGCCGAGCGTGGGCGAGGAGATCACCATGGGCGACTTCGTCTTCCGCGTCACCGAAGCCGATGATCGTCGCGTGCTGCATTTCCACGTCACCCGCGTCAGCGGCCACGGTGGCGCCAGCAACGGCGCCTGACATCGACGCCGGCCCGCAAGGCCGGCGGTTCGCCTTCCCTTCAAGCCATGCCTGCGGGCAAGGACCACGCCCCACGATGCGCTACGCCCTGTTCCTGTTGATCGCCCTGTGTTTCGTTCCGGCAGCCCACGCGGGCATCGTCGATGCCCCGGCGGCCAACCTCGAAATCTCACTGATGACGTACGGGCCCGGCGACATCTACTGGGAGCGTTTCGGCCACGATGCGCTGGAAGTTCGCGACACCGTGAGCGGCGAAGCCATCGCGTTCAATTACGGCGTGTTCGACTTCGACCAGAAGGGCTTCATCCTCAATTTCGCCCGCGGCATCATGGCTTACCGCATGGACGCCGAGACCACGCAGTCCGATGTGGAGTTTTACTCGGGCGAAGGTCGCTACGTGCGCCGCCAGCGTCTGGCGCTGGACAACGACCAGAAAGACAGCCTGCGCCGTTTCCTGCTGTGGAACGTGCAACCCGCCAACGCCGGCTACAACTACGACTACTACGCCGACAACTGCACCACGCGCGTACGCGATGCGCTCGACGGCGCCCTCGGTGGCGCGCTCAGCCGCCAGTTGCGTGAGCGACCCGGTGGCATGACCTTCCGCGAGCAGACGGCGCGCCTGATGAGCAACCAGGCCTGGCTGATGCTGGGCATGGATCTCGGCCTCGGCCCCTATGCCGACCAACCAATGACGGCCTGGAAGGAAGCCTTTCTGCCGATGGTGCTCGAAGACGAGCTCCGTCACGTCCGCATCGGTGACGGCGCCGATGCGCGGCCGCTGGTCGACCAGGAAGACACGCTGGCGCAGAACAAGCTCGATCCGCCGCCGGAGCAGGCACCCGACTTGCGCTGGCCGCTACTGATCGCCGGCCTGCTCTGGGCGATTCCGCTTGCCCTGCCCGCTTTCACCCGGCACCGCGTTGCTCGCGGCGTCTTCGTTGCCGCCGCCACCCTGTTCGCCGTGTTCGCCGGACTGGCCGGCCTGTTCATGCTTGGGCTGTGGACGCTCACCCTGCATCGATCCGCCTGGGGCAACTTCAACCTGCTGGCTTATCAGCCGTTCGCGTTCCTACTTATCCCAGGTATCTGGCACCTGCGCCGTGCGGGTCGTCCGATGGGGCGGATGGCGCCCCGCGTCGCCGCCATGTCGTTTGCAGCGTGCGTGATCGGCCTGCTGCTGCACCTGTGGCCGGACTTCCCGCAGCGCAACATGCCGTGGCTGCTGCTCGCCCTGCCGTGCTGGGCGGCGCTATTCGCAAGTTTTTGCCGGAAGCACGACTGAGCGTTCTTCGTCGCTGAGATTGCCCCGTCACATGAGGGGCGGCATCATGCCGCCATGGCATCTGTCTCGATTCTTCCCGAACCCGTCGCTCCGCCCGTTTCCAACGGCGGCATGGTCGTCAACTGCGTCGCCTACCGTAACGACGGCTGCCGCATCGGCGACATCTCCATCGACGCGATCAGCGACGTGCTCAAGGAGCCCGACACCTTCGTCTGGGTCGGCCTGCACGAGCCCGACGAAGCGCTGCTGCTGAAGCTGCAGGAAGAATTCAACCTGCACGACCTTGCCATCGAGGACGCCCAGCTCGCCCACCAGCGCACCAAGATCGAAACCTACGGCGACTCGCTCTTCATCGTCGCTCAGACCGCCCAGCTCGTCGGCGGCAACATCGCCTTCGGTGAAACGCAGATCTTCGTCGGCCAGCGCTACTTCGTGACCGTGCGCCACGGCGCCTCGCTGTCGTATGCGCCGGCACGCCGCACCTGCGAGCAATCACCCGAGTTGCTCGGCATGGGCCCGAGCTACGCGCTGTACGCCGTGCTCGACTTCATCGTCGACAACTTCCTGCCGATCGTGCGCGACTTCCGGCAGGAGCTGCACGAGCTGGAGAACGATATCTTCGCCGAGACGTACAACCGCATGACCATCAAGCGGCTGTACGACATGCAGCGTGAGCTGATGACCTTGCGTCTGGCTGTCGTGCCGTTGCAGGACATCGTGGCGCAGCTGACGCGGCTGCATCCGCATTTGATTCACGATGAGCTGCGGGCGTATTTCCGCGATATCTACGATCACGTGTTTCGTGTGAACGAATCGATTTCCGCGATGCGGGAGATGCTTGGCGCGGCAATCAGTGTGAACCTGGCGCTCGTTACCTTTGGACAGAACGAGGTGATGAAGAAGCTGGCCGGTTGGGCGGCTATGTTGGCGGCGCCTACCTTGATCACGAGCTGGTACGGCATGAACTTCGCGCACATGCCGGAGTTGCAGCAACCCTGGGCTTATCCAGCCATCACCTGCCTGGTGGCGTGCGTCGTTGGCATCATCTTCATCGCCCTGAAGCGCAACAAGTGGTTCTAAGCCTCAGCGCCACCAACACGGCGTAACGCGCTCCGTGTAGGAGCCGATTCATCGGCGAAAGGGTGCTAGCGACCAGCCCCCAACTTGCCCTTCAGAACCTCCGTCGCCTCTCCAAGCGAATCCACAGAAATGGAAATCGTTTTCCTCGCTGTCTTGATGTACAGGCGGGGTCCACCCCTACCCCCACGACGCAGCCTGAAGGAAACGATGTCCCTGTAGTCGAGCCTCGCCGTCCTGAAAGCGCCATAGGTCAAGTGGTCGTCGAAGAACTTGAGGGCAAATCTGTCCGTCCACACGCAGCCGGCAAATCCAAAACTCGCCGCGCATGCGGCGAACAGCAAGCTTGACGTCGTTACCGGTAGGCACCTGTCAGCCGACATCGCGGCCGTAAGACCCACGAGGGCGGCGGACGTGATGATCCACATAAGTGCCCTACTACCGGTCAAGAAACGAAACTCGGAATGTTCTTTCATGCGAGGCGGCCTGAACCTCGCCGAGACTGCGCAGACGGCTGCGGATACGAGACCAGCCAGAATTGAGAAAAGAATGGTTCTCAGCATGCTTCAATAACCACGCGTAGATGTGCTCGGACCAAGCAACCGTCGAAACCCTAATACCCCGAGTCCCGTCAGACAACCACCCATCGCAAACGGGGCCCAGCCAACCATCAAGAGATCGGCCAGTCGCGCGCCGATCGGCACGCCCATAACCTCTGCGCCGTCCAGAGACCAAAGTATGCTGAGTCCAGTGGCCAGCATGACGAGGCAACCGAGCACAAGCTTGAGCTCGGAGTTGACACGTCCCGCCCACGACATGTCGTTAGGGGTCCAGAAGCGAACGGCCAGTGCGGCACCTGACGCCGGGAAGACCGGCCAGGACCAGAAGAAATAAATCGCGGAGAGATCGGGAAAATCCGAGCCGCTAGCCCAATAGCGCGCGGGAATCATGGGAACGCTGTCCACGATCGCGTTGAGGCGGTCCCATACCGACTCGTAGGAAGAGGCGAAAAAAGTTGCCAATCCTGCAACGACGCTCGTCAAAACGACGACACCGATAAGCAAGCGATACACCACACGCTCTCTGTCCGTCATGGTCACTTCCCTGTCGTAGGCCTGCTTATAGCGCATTATATCGCCATCGCGTTGAATCCAATCACCAATTCTGAGACAAAGACCCGCCAGTATGGAGCAATGCGCTCTATGTAGGAGCCGATTCATCGGCGAAGGGCGCTGGCCACAAGGAAGCCACCATATGAGTTCACTAGACGCAGAACACTACCTCTTGGACGTAAAGCTACGCCGAGAACGCGTCCCATCCTTCGACACCTACCCCTTCTCTCTGCCCGCCGTGAAAGAACTGGGCACGCTGAGGCTCCACCCGAAGGTCACCTTCATTGTCGGCGAGAACGGCAGCGGGAAATCGACGCTACTAGAAGGTATCGCCACCTCCTGGGGTTTCAACCCCGAAGGCGGGACGAAGAACTTCAACTTCGGGACGCGGCGGTCGCATTCGGAGCTGCACGCGTTTCTGACGCTGGCTAAGAGCGTGAAGCGGGCAAAAGATGGGTTTTTCCTTCGGGCCGAGAGCTTTTTCAATGTAGCTACGGAGATTGAGGAACTCGACAAGGGGCCCGGTGGCCCGCCCATCATCAACTCCTACGGCTACAAGTCGCTTCACGAGCAGTCGCACGGAGAGTCGTTCTTCGCGCTGATCATGAAGCGATTTGGTGGGAACGGGCTCTATATTCTCGACGAGCCTGAGGCAGCCCTTTCGCCGTCAAGACAACTCGCGATGCTGTCGCGAATCCATCAACTCGTTGGACTGAATTCGCAGTTCATCATCGCCACGCATTCGCCGATTTTGATGGCTTATCCAGATGCGGATCTCTACCAGATCGATGAAACGGGCCTAGTCAGGACGGCCTACGAGGACACGGAGCACTTCTTGGTGATGAAGGCATTTCTGGGAAATCCGGGGCGACAGCTCGCGTTGCTACTGGATTGAAGAATCCGGCACACAGGACATCACGCCGATTCGCGGTGGCCACCACCAAGTGGCACCACCATAACTTCTGAGCCACTCCCTGTCGGACCAATGCATATCAGTTCGAAGGCTTGCGCTTGTTATATGCCATCCCGCCATCTGGAGCTGACGCGTCCATCACGCCAGCGGCCAAGGATATGGAAATCGTCTCAGATCCGACATTGACCGTTGGCCTTATCAGCGTGGAACGCTTGGCATTCTTGTACTCGATGACTAAATGCTGAGGGTCAACCCAACGCACATTTACACCGTAAGCTCGATCACTTCGAGTCGCCCCATATAGATCCGCAACCACATCCGCCCTGGCACACCTCATCTCGTGGGCAACGACGCAAATTTCATACAGAAAAGAAGTCGTCGCGCCCCCACTCGACTCGACCACCAATGCATCCACAACATTCCCGGGCGACGGAGCTCGGACAACTTCTTCAGCTCCGCTTGAGCACCCTCCGAAGAGGCAAGATAGTGCGAGAAGGGCTGCAGTTTTTAAGGTATTCATTCTCGGAGAGACCCTGTCGAAGACTGCCTGGACATCGTTCGCCTGCAGCGCGCCTTACTTGCCATAACAATGCTCGTACCGCCAGATTCCCTTGGCAATCTGATCCTGGTCCTTAGGATCATCTCCGTAGGGCGGATCCCCAAGTGGCGTACCGTTGGAGGGGTCATAGTTACCAGAACGCGTTTGAGCCCAGCCGGCAGCTCTCGAGAGAACGTCAGGTGGACTCCCTTCAGCAGAGCCCACGACCCCGTAATGAAAGTTTCCGTAGTCTTCGTACTGCGAGCCTTGCTGCTTAAAGTCCCAAGCCCCCCCCGTTCCGCACCAACTCGTAGAACAGGCCATATCGGAATGCTTCGCCGGGAGGTCCGGATATATCGGCCTCATCGGGCGGCGCCGAGGCGGCGGGATCGCGCGATCGATCCGTTTCCCTAACCATGTTTTTTGGCGGACATATCACCAGTCCCCGGGAGTCCTCTAGGCACAACTATCCATCCCGTCGAATGCCCTGGGATTCGCCATCCACCCGACTAACCTTGCGCATTGCTGACCTCAACCCACCAAACGAAGATCGGCCGGGACTCAACCTTGAGGACGCCAGAGAAGGGAGGTTTGCCGTAGCTGTCCTCCGGCATATCGATCTGGTCATCATAGAATTCTCCCCCGTGCCAGAAGCGATCGTAGGCCTCGCCCATCGGATAAAGGGTGAGCAGCGCATCACCTGGTTTCAACGCGAGCCGGGGCGTCTTATCGCCATCGCGGTAGCCGAGGCTGACGGCCTGGACCACCCGTGTCACGCCAGGCTTGCTGGTGATGACGATGCCACGACGGGCGACGACTTGGTCACCAGGTTTCACTGTGAAGACGGGTTTCGCGCCAAGAGCGGCGGACGCCAGCGCGATAGACACCCCGGTCGCCCGCCAGGGCCCGTACTGGCAACACTCGAACGTGCAGGCGTTCTGGGCGACATAGGGCATCGCCGGTGCATCGTGAGGAACGGGACGCGAATCCCGCGGCGGGACAGCGGCCTGCGTGGAAACCGCCAACAGTGCGTGAAACAGGACAATCATTTCCCTTGATCCCCTGAAGCGGCTGCCGGCCGCAGCGTATCCTCGCCGCAAGCCTATCCGCCGTCAACCGTACACGCCGCCCCTTACGCAATCATGTAGAGCACCCATTCGATCAAGATAGTCGTTTAACTCGCCGACAAATAGATCACTTCTCTTGACCAGCGAGCTCAGATATCACGCTCGTGCACATCTCGCCTCTCCTCAGCTGCCCTGCCGCCGCAACTGGCAGGCCGCGAATCGTCCAATGCAAGCGCAGTCATTCTGACGCGGGTTTCAGCGATGGCCTGCCGCTGCTGCATCATGAGCCACAGAGCCCGCGGATCCACGATGACCTGTAGCCGATCGAGTTGCCCGACAGGCTGAGGTTCCAGTGCGAGTATCTGACGCTGAATTGTCAGTATCTCCCTTAAGCGATCCGCGGCCCTCTTTGGGTCCTCCTCCAGGCAGCGCAAGATGCGCTTCTGAGAGACCAACTCAGCCGCATCACTGGTATATCGTCCGTCGACGTGAATGAAGAACATTTCGCTGAAGCCGAACCAGAAACCGAACCAGGCACATGAAAGGCACGCCACGACAAAAGCCGCGGCGAGGAAAGCCTTGCTCAGGAACGGAGGCTTACCGCCTCGGTCCCTAGTCATGGCCATCCATCTCATCAAAGGTGTTTGAGCCCCTGGCGATGCCGCGATTTAATGACGAAGCCTGAGCGCGGCCACCATGCGTCAACGGTAGCAACGCGGTCGCAAAGCATTCTGGACACGTCTCCACACACGGCTCGGAACCATCGATCCCATTCACAACGACGTCCTTCTTTTGCACAACGACATCATGCTGCAGGATCAAGGCAAAAGCCCAG
The DNA here is from genome assembly GCF_001887595.1 of Luteibacter rhizovicinus DSM 16549. NCBI lineage: Bacteria > Pseudomonadati > Pseudomonadota > Gammaproteobacteria > Lysobacterales > Rhodanobacteraceae > Luteibacter > Luteibacter rhizovicinus. The sequence goes on along the minus strand of NZ_CP017480.1, from coordinate 2,888,608 downwards.
GAGTTGTGAGCCACGTATCGTCTTGTCTCGATACCCAGAAAGTGCACTCTTCTGACCCGCGTCATCGGGCCACCCCAACGGAGTTCGACATCACCGTCGCGGAGATTTCTCGTGCAATAGGGACGACCCAGGGCTTGCTCCGCTTCGCCCCGGGTTGTCTTTCCAATGATTAACGACTTATATGCCGCATTCAATCGAGTAGCACGAGGTTCGCTATCAGGCCTAAAGGCGGCATCATCGTAACTGCAACCGGTGAGAGCCAACAAAGACGTCAGGATGTAGGTAGAGCACTGCAAACGCTGCATTCAGGGCCCCCGGATGATGTCTAGAAACTGCGGCACTGCGTTAAAGCGCTGGCGGTCGGCTATCGGGCTTCTCGGGAAGCCATGCGCAACCGAAACAACAGATCTCGACCTTTGCGCTGCGATCTTTCGCTCCGTTCGGGCCAGCACAAAAGTGACTGACCTAACGAATATTCCAGAACTTGGCCGCGACCAGACCCAGTGCGAAAGCCCCGAACTGAATATATGGACTGAAGGCTGCATCGAACAGCCGCGGCCATCCGACGATCAGACCGGCGGCAAAAAAGATGCCGCACGTTACCACTGAAAACTTTGCAGCCGTCCACATCATGCGTAGATTCATCACAACGCAATCCTACCGTGTACTAGCTCATCGGTGGTCATACCCGCCCAATGGCGGTGGAAGGAGTCGTTCAAGAACGCCGCATCAGACCGTGGGCCCCGGCATGTATGCCAAGCGCTTCGACAAAAAGAAGCGGCGCCCGAACAGGGCGCCGCCTTCCTATCAGTTTACTTGGCCGCAGGAGCCGTCCACTCCTTCAGCCACGCATTCACTTCTTCATGCCACTGCACACTGTTCTGCGGCTTGAGCACCCAGTGATTCTCATCCGGGAAATGCAGCAGCTTGCTCGGAATGCCACGACGCTGCAGCGCGGTGAACGCGCCCAGGCCCTGGGTCTCCGGAATGCGGAAGTCCTTGCCGCTGTGGATGACGAGCATCGGCACACGCCAGTCCTTCACGTGATTGATCGGGTTGAAGCGCTCGTAGTTTTCCGGGTGATCGTACTGCGTGCCGCCGTTCTCCTTCTCTTCGAACCAGAGCTCTTCGGTGTCGTAGTACATGGCGCGCGCGTCGAAGACACCGTCGTGGTCGACGAGGCACTTCCACGGCTGGTTCCACACGCCGGCGATCCAATAGACCATGTAGCCGCCGTAGCTCGCGCCGAGGGCGCAGGCGCGGTCGCCGTCGAGGAAGCTGTACTTCGACAGCGCGGCGCTCCAGCCGGCCTTGAGGTCTTCGAGCGGCTTGCCGCCCCAGTCACCCGAGATAGCATCCGTAAACTTCTGGCCGTAACCCGTGGAGCCGTGGAAATTCACCGTGACCACCGCGAAGCCCTGCCCCGCGTACGTCTGGGCGTTCCAGCGATAGCTCCAGCTATTGGTCATCGCACCCTGCGGACCGCCGTGGATGACGAAGGCGACCGGATAGGTCTTGCCCTTCTTGAAGCCCACCGGCTTGACCACGTAGCCCTGCACGGTGTCGCCGTTCGCACCCTTGAAGGTGTAGAACTCGAAGTCACCCGTCTGCGCGCTCTTGATGCGCTTGGCGTTGAAGTGCGAGACCTGCTTGAGGCCCTTGCCCTTGACGTCGGCCGTGTACAGATCGGCCGGACGCTTCAGGTCGTCTCGGGTGAGCAGCAGCTTGTTGCCGCTGATCGAGAAGCCGCTGACCGAACCGTCGGTGACCAGCGTAGTGGCCTTGCCCGTCGCCACGTCGATCGCAAACAGCGGATGCTGGCCGTTGTCGTCGGTGGTGGTGTAAAGGGTCTTGCCATCAGCCGACACCGTGAGCGTCCCGGCGGAGCGGTCCCACGAGGGATCGACTTCGTGCTTCGAGCCCGAGGCAATGTCCAGAGCCCAGATACCGAAACGATCGGCTTCCGAACCGGGATCCTTCATGGCCGTATAGAAGAGGGTTTTGCCGTCCGGCGACACGACCGGGTTCGCGTCCCAGGCCAGGTTGTCGGCCGTGAGATTCGTCGGAGCGGCCGAGCCGTCGGCAGGCACACTATAGACATCGAAGTTGGTCGACCAGGGCTCGGTCTTGCCGGCAATGCGTGCATCGAAATACACGGTCTTGCCATCCGGCGAGAAGGTGAACTCATCTTCTCCACCGAAGGGCTTGCTCGGCACGTCGCCATCGATGCCCTTGCTCAGCAACACCGGCTGCGAAGCGTCGTTGGCATCGGCGATGTAGAGCTGGTTGCGACGGCCATCAGCCCAGGTGTCCCAGTGGCGGACGAAGAGCTTGTCGTAGACGGTGCCGGTGGACTTGTCCTTCTCACGGCCGTCCAGGCGCTCCTTGGTGCAGGCCAGGTCGGCGCAATCGGTGAAGACCTCGTAGCTGAGCAGCAGCTTCGAGCCGTCCGGCGAGAGCTTGAACGAGCCGACATCGAGGGGCGCCGAGGTCACGGCGTCGCCGGTCCGGACCGTCAGGGCCAGGCCCTTGCCATTATCGGCGTCGAACGCACGATGCCAGACCTGGGCAACGCCGTCCTTCGGCGCGCTATAGAAGATGGACTTACCGTCCGGGGACCAGCGCGGCGACGAACCCTTCTCCACCACCTTGACCGGCTGCGGCGGCTTATTGAGGTCCAACACATAGATCGAGGTGTTGCCCTTGTTGGCGGCGTAGTCGGTGGCGCGCACCGTAAAGAGTGCGTAGCGCCCATCCGGCGACAGCTGCGGATCCCCGACGCGATCCATCATGACCAGGTCACGGATCGAGAAAGGATGCGGGGCGGCGCTGTCGGCGTCGGCGGCCAGGACAGGGCCGGACGCCAGCGCGAGGGCCAGCGCGACGAGAAGTGGTTTCATGGGGGCTCCCTTGGGGTTGTGCTCGAGGAGGACGGTACGGGGGAGAGACTGCGCTTGCAAGCAGCGAGTGGTCGCTGCTCATGACAGGTTCGCGTATCCTCGCCCGCTTATGGCCACCCCGTGAACGAGGGCGGCAGGGGATCTCATGCGCTTTTCATTAGGTAACGGCCGACCGGCGACGGGGCGGACCGCGATCGCCGTGGCAATGCTTGGCGGGCTGCTCGCCATGTTCCTGCGCTGGTACTTCGTCACCCACGCCCAGGTGCTTCAGCCGCTTTTTCGTGACTCGAATTGGGGCGATGCGGGGCAGTACTACAGGTACGCGTGGAACCTCTTCCACCATGGCCTGTTCTCGTCCGCCGCTCCTGGCTCGGCCAACCCGATCTCCGACGGCTTTCGTGACCCGGCGTATCCCGTCTTTCTCGCCCTGGGGATGGCGATCACGGACAACTACGATCACTGGTACACCCTGGTCATTCTCAGCCAGACGGTTCTCGGCGCGGTTACCGTCACATGCGTCATTCTTGCCATTCGCGATGCGCTGCCGACCTGGCTACTCGTAGTAGCTGCTCTTGCCATGGCCGTGTGGCCTCATCTGGTCAGCATCCCGGCTTACGTACTTTCAGAGAATCTCACCGCCCCCCTTTGTGCGATCTCAGCGCTTGCCCTGCGTGAGGCAGCAGTGAGGCGCTCCATGGGTTACGTTCTCGTCGCTGGCGTGAGCATGGCACTCGCCGCGCTTTCCAACGCAGTCCTCGGACCATTGGCCGTCGTGCTTGCGTGTACCTTTGCATCGAAACGCTCGCTACCTCCTCGCCTGCTACTGGTGCTGGTTGCCGTGTCGACCTTGCCGTTGCTTGCATGGGGCATTCGGAACAGCCACTTGACGGCACCCCTTTCGCCTGCGATACGCGTCGAGATGAACCTTGTCCAGGGATCCTGGCCGACGTATCACGCCGCAGCCCAACTTGCGTCCGTCGAGGACCCTGTCGGCGTTCAGACCATCGATGCGATGAATCTCGAGATGGCCACGTTGCATATCGATCGCGTCGAGGGCCTGAAGGCCATGGCGGCACGCATGGGTCACGCGCCAGGCACTTACCTGGCGTGGTATCTCAGCAAGCCGGCGTTGTTGTGGGGATGGGAGATTGGGCTTGGTGCAGGTGATATCTACATGTACCCAACGCACAACTCTCCTTTCGTTACCAACCCGATATTCAAGGCGATCGAGGCTGTGACGTTTATCTTCAATGGTGTGCTCGCACTACTGGCACTGGCAGGCCTGATCGTCGTTGCATTACGCCGTGATCCGCCAGCCGCCCTGATCACGTTCGCCGTCACCGCCGCATGGGTCACCGTGGTCTATGGCGTGCTCCAGTCGGACCCCCGCTACTCGACCCCCTACCGGGCCGCGGAGATTGTCCTGGCTTGCGTGGCCGTGTCTTTCATCGTGACCTACCTCCGTAAGCGGGTCGTCGGGACACAGGATCCATCGTGATCTCGCGCGAAGGAAACCCAATGCGATAAAAGCGAAACTCACAACGATTCGTCCCGCCCCATGGCAGCCGCCGGGACCGCAACCCTCCGCCGCCTGCGCTTCCACCCTCGCCGAAGGGTCCTCGGCTCAGCAGCCCCTGACTCCAAATAGCGTGCAATCGCGATGGACGTCACAAAATATCGACAAATCTGTACCGGGCCGCGACCTTGGTACGAAGTGTGCTGACGCTCCCGCTGACTCACAGGGGCCCCACCACATGTTCATGCCTATGAAGCGACGAGCCACCGGCTTTACGCTAATTGAATTGATGATCGTCGTCGCCATCATCGCAATCCTGGCCGCGATCGCGATACCCGCTTACAAGGACTACCTTGTCCGCGCGCAGGCGTCCGAGGGACTGCTCACAGCTGCTGGCGCCAAATCCGCCGTGTGGGAGTACCGCCATAACACGGGTCGGTTTCCGTCGACCAATGAGTCGGCTGGCCTGCCCGTCGGCACGTCGATCAGCGGCAAGTACGTGTCCTCCATCGACCTACAGACGACGGGTGCCATCCTTATTGCCTACGAAAAGCCGGATGCAAACGCGGTCTTGCAGGTAAGCACGATCACCCTCTCTCCGATCGACAACACAGGGAGCATCGGCTGGGTCTGCAAGTCCACGCTGGACAACCGATACTTGCCCACGACCTGCCGCACGAACTGACGCATCACGTCACATCCTGACCTTATGCGTCACTATCAAATGTGCCGCAATTCACTGAATCCGCGAAATTTTCCTGTTGATCCGCAAGCGTGACCCGATGCACAATCCCGGCACCGGCAATATGAGGAAATACGCCGGTCGCGGGAGTCGTGGCATGTTCAATGCAGGCTTTGCGGCGAGCTTCCTGGTCGTTCCTGACCAAAGCAAGTGAGGGAGCGTCCTCCGCCCTTAGGGAGGAGGGGGCTAGGGCTCAGGGGGCGTCACTTAATTTCGGTTAGTCAACTGTAACGAGGAAACTCCATGAAGAACGTCCAGAAGGGCTTCACGCTCATCGAACTGATGATCGTGGTCGCCATCATCGCGATCCTGGCTGCCATCGCCATCCCGCAGTACCAGAACTACCTCATCCGCACCCAGGTGTCGGAAGGCATGAACCTCGCTGACGGTAACAAGACCGCCGTTTCCGAGTTCTACAACAACACGGGCCGCTGGCCGAGCACGCAGACCTCCGCTGGCCTGCCGGCGGTTACCTCTGTCACCGGCAAGTACGTGACCCAGGTCGACGCCAGCACGGACAAGGGCAAGATCACGGCCACGTTCGGCGGCGCCGAAGTCAACAGCAAGATCTCTGGCAAGAAGCTCGTCCTGTCGGCAACGGACAACGGCGGCTCGATCAGCTGGAGCTGCAAGACGAGCGCTGGTACGGACGTGCCGGACGCTTACCTGCCGACCTCCTGCCGTAGCTGATACGCTTCATGCTTCACGAGAAGGGGCCGTCTCACGGCCCCTTTTTTTTTGGATGGAACACGTGCGTATCGACCGCTCCCTTGCCCTCCTGTTTGCCGGGATCCTGGCATCCCTGATCGCCACACTACTGATCTACTCGCAGGGTCTTCAGGGCGACTTCCTCTTCGACGACTGGGCTAACCTGCCCGCGCTTGGCGCACAGGGGCCGGTCGACCACTGGCCGGCCTTCCTTCGCTACATCACGTCGGGCACCGCCGACCCGACTGGCCGCCCCCTTGCGCTGCTGTCGTTCTTGCTCGACGCCCACCATTGGCCCGCGTCGCCCGCACCGTTCAAACGCACTAACCTCCTGATCCATCTCATTAACGGGTCGCTTTTGAGTGGCCTGTTATGGCGCCTGGGCGGCGTCCTCCAGCTGCCACGCCGCGATCGGGCGATGAGCGCCTGGTTCGGTGGCACCGTGTGGATGCTTCATCCGCTCTTTGCCTCGACCGTTCTGTACATCGTTCAACGTGAAGCGATGCTGCCGGCAACGTTCACCTTGCTCGGCATCCATGCGTGGCTCAGTGGGCGCCACCGTTATGCGCAGGCTGACGGAGGACGCGCCTGGGTCGTCGGCGGAATAAGCATGTTCACCGTTCTCGCCTTTCTTTCAAAAGCCAACGGCGTCCTGCTTCCACTGCTGGTACTGATCATCGAGGCTTGCCTTCCACCGCTCGCAGGCAACGCACGGAGCTATCGGCGCTGGCTGCTGTCCACCTGCGTGCCCTGGATTGTTGCCGTCGTTTTGGGCCTTCTGTGGTTTGCCGGCAGGGGCATCGACAATGCCTCGCCCTCGTACCGCGGCTGGTCCGTCGGACAGCGCCTCCTGACGGAACCGACCATCATCTGGACCTACGTGGGACAGCTTGCCCTGGTCGTTCGGATTGCCGGGAGCGTGTTTCACGATCAATACCCCGCTGCGAATTCGCTATTCGATCCCTTATGGACCCTGCCGGCGATAGCGGCCCTCGGCATCGTGATCTTCCTGGGCTGGCGCTACCGCAAGCGCTATCCGGCACTCGCCATGGCAGTGCTGTTCTACCTTGCGGCGCATCTGGTGGAATCCACGTCGATCCCCCTGGAACTCTATTTCGAGCACCGCAATTACCTGCCAGCACTATTGTTATTCTGGCCTCTTGGACTTGCGCTCAGCAGGTTGCGTTATCGTCTCGGGGCCATTGCGATCGGCGTCCTTCTCTCCGTCGGCGTGGGCACGATCACACTCGGAGTCACGAAGCTTTGGGGCAATCCTGTGGCGCAAGCTTCCATGTGGGCCGAAGACGCCCCGGGATCCGCGCGTGCACAAACCTATGCCGCACAGATGGAAGGCGAAGCCGGGCATCCGCGTCGAGGACTTCAACGCCTGGCTCTTCACCGCTCCGAATTCGCCGCCGAACCGCAGGTCGCGTTGGCGATCCTTGACCTGCGCTGCCAGCTCGGCGACGTAGACGCCGCTGACATTGCATTCGCCGGGACATCCCTGCAGATCGCGCCGCGCGACCCTGGAAAGCTCGTGCTCAATTGGTTCTCTCCGGCGATTGCAGTCGCTCGCAGCGGGACCTGCCACGGGCTGGACGCCGCCACGCTCGAGAGGATGCTGGACCGAGCTGCCACGAATCCACACGTGGTAGCTCTTCCGGGACGGATGCAGGACATCGAGCATCTCCGCGGTGAGCTGGCGCTTGCGCGTGGCGACACAACGGCTGCCCGTGCGCATTTCGACACCGCCCTGCGTCTCCTGCCCGCCGCTAATGTGGCTCTCGAACAAGCGGCCTCCCTCGGGCGAGCCAATGCACCTGACCTGGCAATCGGCCACCTGGACGTGTACGCGCAACTCACCCCACCCGCTATGCGTAGCCCGTCGACGGGCATGGCGTGGGTACACGACCAGGTACTGAGTCATCAGGACTATTGGAACAATGAGTTGGTGCACCTGCGCTCTGCGCTTTCGAACGCTTCAAAGGAGTCTTCCCAATGACCGTACCGTTTCCGGGAAGCATTCACTGATGCGCTTGCCCACGCTCCGTCAGATCGGCGCACTTCCAGCCGCCTGGATGGCACTAGCCGTCATTGCGACAGCGATGATTTATGTCTTGGGCCTTCCGGGCGCGTTCACCTTCGACGACTTTCCCAACATCGTCGATAACACCGATCTTCGCGTTGCCCACGCCTCGGTACCCAGCTTGATCTCGGCGGCCCTTTCGTCGCCGTCCAGCGACTTCAAGCGGCCGCTTGCGTCGCTGAGTTTTGCGCTGAACATCCTCGCCACTGGCATGAATCCAGTGCCGATGAAGATCACCAACATCGTGATCCATCTCTTGAACGGCGTATTTGTCTTTCTACTCACACGCAGGTTACTGGCACGCAATCCGCTGCAACCGGATTTGCATGAAAGCCGCACGGCGATACTCGTGAGCGTGGCCTGGATGGTTTTGCCCATCAATCTGACCGCCGTCCTGTACGTCGTGCAACGAATGGAAAGCCTCGCCAACCTGTTCGTACTTCTCGGGCTGTACGGGTACACCGTGGGTCGACAGCGGATGCTCCGTTCCGGAGACGGACGCCTGACCGTGACCATGAGCCTCGTCGCCTGCACGGCATTCGGCCTGCTCGCGAAGGAGACTGCGGTTCTCACGCCTCTGTATGCCTTCTTGCTCGAAATCTTCGTCTTCCGTTGGCAGACGGCGGCAACGGGTGGCCGCTTGCCGCGATCGCGCTTCGTCATCGCGCTGTTCATCGTGATTCTGATCATCCCTGGTATCGCAGGGGCCATGTGGATCGGTCCCGCACTCCTTCGAGCGTCCACCTGGGCTCCGCGCGAATTCACGATGTCGACGCGACTGATGAGCGAAGCCAGAATCGTGTTCGACTATCTCGCCTGGACGATCTTCCCGTCGCCCGGCAGCCTTTCGTTCTATCACGACGATTTCCGTATTTCGACGGGCCTCCTCGCGCCGGTGACGACCCTCATCAGCATCGCCGGACTCGTCAGCCTGGTCGCAGCAGCCGTACTTGTCCGCAAGCGCGCGCCCCTGGTCGGCCTGGGCATCGCCTGGATGCTTGCCTGCCACACACTGACCGGCACCGTCATCCCACTCGAGCTCATCTACGAGCATCGCAATTACTTTGCGAGCATGGGCGTCATGCTCGCCCTCGTGACCGCTCTGCGCGGCAGAGCGATGACGACCGCGGCAGGCTCAAGTGACGTCACTTCGCCGAGGAGCCGGGGCGTCGCCAATGTCATCCTCGCGTTGGCCATCTTCTACTGGGCTGCCCTCACCGCCTTCACCGCCTATCGGTGGTCCACTCCCGTCGGGCTAGCTGAAGAACTCGCGATCCGCAATCCACATTCGCCGCGAGCGCAGTACGAACTTGGGCGCATGTACGTCATCGGGTCGCAATATGAGCCGTCGTCGCCCTTCACGCCCCTGGTTTCGGGACAGCTTGAACGCGCGGCAGTCCTGCCTGGCGCCTCGACGCTTCCGGAGCAAGCCTTGATTTTCTTTGCCGCACGCATGCATAGGCCAATCAAGGACGCCTGGTGGGATTCCATGGTGGCAAAACTTCATGCCAAGTCACCGACGATCGAAGACGAGAGTGCCATCACGTCCTTGAGCAGCTGTAGCCTCAGCGGCACGTGCGCACTTCCCGCCGATCGCATCGTTCAGCTGTATCTTGCAGCCCTTGCGCACCCGAATCCTCGCGCGAGGCTCCTCGCCGGCTACGCCGATTTTGCATGGAGAGGCCTCCATGACACGCCTCTCGCGTTCCGGCTTTCGAAAGCCGCATCCGCCAAAGAGCCTCGCGAACCTGCGTATCACATCACCGTGATTCGCGAGGCGCTGGCGCTCGGCGACCATGCTGCCGTCGCCGAGCACATGACCGCCCTGGAAGCCTTGAATGTCGGCGGCCGACTGGAGAATTCACTCGCTCCCTTGCGCATACAGGTCGAGGAGAATAGCGAGGGTGCCAAGGAGCTTGACGAACCATGACCGACATCGGCCGGACTCTCGCATGAAAGTCTTGATGATCAGCACCTCCTACCCGGAGGACGAGCGTGACTGGCGTGGCGTCTTCATTCGCCATCTTGCTGGCGGTGTCGCTCGCCGCCCGGATCTCCTGCTGAGCTTATGGGCGCCTCCCGGCAAACTGCCCCCCCGTGTCGAATCGGTGACCACCGCCACGGAAGCGGCCTGGCTGGGCAGTCTCATGAAGGCCGGCGGCATTTCGCACCTGATGAGAGAAAAGGGTTGGCGCGGCTTCGACGCACCGCTGCGCCTGCTTCGCATGCTCTGGAACACCTATCGTCGCGAAACCAGTGCCGACCTCTACCACGTCAACTGGCTACAGTGCGCGTTGCCGCTGCCGGCCGACGGCAAGCCGGTCGTCGTATCGGTGCTCGGCAACGATCTGAACCTCCTGCGCATCCCTGGCATGCGGCATCTCTTGCGACGTACGTTCCTGAACCGACCGGTCGCCCTGTGCCCCAACGCGGAATGGATGGTCCCCGTGCTCGAACGCGCTTTCGGAGACCTGGCTGAAGTCATTCCGGTGTCCTTCGGGATCGACAGCACGTGGTACGACGTGCAGCGGACCATCGTCGAGCCGGCGGAGTGGATTGCGGTGACGCGCCTGACGGCGAATAAGCTCGGCCCTCTCTTCGAGTGGTCGGAACCCTTGTTCCGCCATGGCGGCCGAACGCTGCACCTCCTGGGGCCAATGCAGGAGCAGATCGCGATTCCCGACTGGGTTCGCTGGCATGGGCCGGCCACGCCGGAAGAGCTCGCGACCCATTGGTTTCCGCGCGCTCAGGGCCTGATCACACTGAGCACGCATTCCGAGGGGCGCCCCCAGACCATGCTCGAGGCAAAGGCGGCATCCCTTCCCATCATCGCGTCGGACATGCCCGCCCACGCCACCATGATAGAAAACGGGGTCGACGGTTTCCTGTGCTCCGATCCAACGGGCTATGCCAACGCAATCGCCGCTCTGGAAGATGGCCGAACGAACATCTCGGTAGGCGAGCAGGCACGAAAGGACGCCCTCGCCAAGTTCGGCACCTGGGACGACGCAGGCGCCCGCTATGCGACGATCTACCATCGACTGATGACGCGCGCAGGCCGCGGCCATTGAACGGCAGTCCGGCTAACGTCACACTGGAGCGAATCGTCGGTGAACCCATGAGCATAGACACCACCTTCCCTCTCGCCATCAACGGTGCGCCACCGCGATTTCGCGAGCCGGTCCACGTCGGCCGGCCAAATACCGGGGACCGCAGCGTTTTCCTGGCTCACATGGAAGCGATGTTCGACCGCAACTGGCTGACCAACAATGGCCCTCTCGTCCAGGAATTCGAGCGACGTATCGCTGAGGATCTGGGCGTTCGCCATTGCGTTGCCATCTGCAACGGTACGGTGGCGCTGGAGATCGCCATCCGTGCCTTGGGTCTCACCGGCGAGGTCATCGTTCCCTCGTGGACATTCATCGCCACAGCCCACGCGCTTGCCTGGCAGGGTCTTACGCCGGTTTTCGCCGACGTCGATCCTGTAACGCAGAATCTCTCCCCTGCATCCGTACGCGCCGCCATCACCCCACGCACCACGGGCATCATGGCGGTGCATACATGGGGCCGTCCGGCGGATGTCGAGGGCCTCTCCGCCATCGCAGATGAGTTCGGACTGCAACTCATGTTCGACGCGGCGCACGGCTATCGCTGCACCCACAACGGAAAGCGGATCGGCGGCTTCGGTGCCTGCGAGGTCCTCAGCTTTCACGCGACCAAGGTGTTCAACACTCTCGAAGGCGGTGCCATCGTTACCAACGATGACGCGCTCGCCGAACGCATGCGGCTGATGCGGAATTTCGGATTTGCCGGCTACGACAACGTGATCCACCCGGGCACGAACGGCAAGATGATCGAGGCCAGTGCCGCCATGGGCCTGACCAATCTCGCCTCCCTCGATGGCTTCGTCGCCGCCAACCGGGAGCGCTACGAGATTTATCGCGAGAGACTTTCCGGCGTGCCCGGCGTGACCATGGTCGAGTATGACGACGCGGAGGAAAACAACTTCCACTACATCGTCGCTTCGATCGATGCACCGGCAAGATTGTCTCGCGATAACCTGATCGACGTTCTGCACGCCGAGAACATTCTCGCCCGAAAGTATTTCTGGCCGGGCTGCCACCAGATGAAACCGTACGCATCTCTTCCCTTGCGCGTGCCGCTTCCGGCGACGGAGCGTATTGCTGAGCACAATGTGGTGCTGCCGAGCGGTCCATCACTGAGCCTGGACGACGTTCACGCTATTTGCGATGTCATTGCGTATAGCTGTTCGCGCGGCATCGGCTGAGTGATGGCAGCCCATTCCTCTCACGCGCGATCCGCAAAGCTTGCCATTTTCGGCGCTGGCGGGCATGCCCGCGAAGCGGCATTCATCGCTGAACGCATGGGCATGGCACGCCGCGACCTGGCCTTCGTCGTCGAAGCCGCGCACCGCCGAGAAGAGACTTTGAACGGGATTGCGGTGCACACGCTCGAATCGGGAGAGTGCGATGGATGGCCCTTCGTAGCTGCCGTGGGTGACCCGGCACTGCGCGAGCGCGTGGTCGCGCTGTGTGAGGTTCGTGGCATGACCGCGGTCACCCTGTGCGACCCGTCAGTGCAACGTCACGATTCGGTCCGGATCGGCGACGGTGGCATCATTGCACCAGGGGCTGTCCTGACCGTCGACATCACGCTGGGCGATCACGTGCACGTCAATATCGGCGCCTCGATTTCGCATGATGCCGTGTTGGGTTCATTTAGCATCGTATCGCCCGGAGCCCGGATCGCTGGCCATGTGACGCTGGGCCGTCGCGTATTCGTGGGTGTCGGCGCCACGATCATCAACGGAACACCGGGGGCACCCCTCGTCGTTGGCGACGACGCCGTTATCGCCGCCGGCGCCTGCGTGGTCGGCCCTGTCGCGAAAGGCATCCGCGTCATGGGCGTGCCTGCAAAGGCCGGTTGAGGTGGCAACGTGAGTGCGCCGGGAAGCATCAGACATGCCACTCGATGGAGTGGCTTCGAAATAGGCATTCGTTACGCCTTGCAGTTTGGCGTCACCGTTGTGCTGGCGCATCTTATCGATCCCGCTGCCTACGGCATCGTCGCCATGGTGCTTGTGTTCACAGCACTGGGAAATGTATTCGTCGACTCCGGAACCGGCCTTGCGCTGATCCAACGTCAGCGCACGACTGACGACGAAGAAACGTCTGCTTTCTTCATCAACGTGGCAATCTCGCTGGTCGCCTGCGCAGCGCTGATCGCAGGAGCGCCGTTCATCGCGGCATTCTACGGCAGGCCGGAAGTCTCCCGTCTCTGCCTCGTCCTGGCAGTGGTCTTCCCCTTGAACGCTCTTGCCGTGGTTCCCGATGCACTGCTGACGCAGCAGCTTCGCTTTCAGACGCGGTCTCGAGTTGAAGTCGCGAGCTCGCTGATTTCCGGGGGGATCGCCATTGTTCTTGCCGCCATGGGCTTTGGCCCCTGGGCGCTGGTCTACCAGGCAATCGCCTCTATCGGCTCGAGAGCGGCGATGCTGTACATCGTGTCTGGCTGGCGACCGCGGGGCCACTATCGCCGCGAGGCAGCCAGATCGATCGTCGGATTCGGCGGCTACATGCTGGTCGCCGGCTTGATCGATACCGCTTACAACCGCTTGCAAGCCGTCCTTATCGGGCGGCTGTTCAGTGCACGGGACCTTGGCTTCTATTCACTGGCTCAGAACACCCAACAGGCCCCTACATCGTTTGCTGCCGCACTTCTCAACCGACTTGGCCTACCGTTGCTGTCCTCGGTCAACGGCGATATCGCGGAGGTCCGCAGACTTCTCCGGACAGCGCTGCGAATGAGCCTGTTCGCCTTCGCTCCGATGATGGTGATCCTCGCCATCTACGCCACCCCCGTGGTTCGTCTCGTCTACGGTGAGCGGTGGCTCCCCGCTGGCCCCCTCCTGGCGATTCTGACCCTTGGCGCGATTCCCTGGCCCGCGCACGTACTCAGCCTGGTGGTTCTCAACGCGTTGGGGCAACCCCGCCTTGTGCTTCGCGTAGAAGTAGTGAAGAAAGCCATCGCGGTCGCGCTTCTGCTCGCGAGCGCCCCGTGGGGTCTTCCCGCGATGGCATGGTCGACGGTGATCACCAGCCTTGTGTCCTACCTGCTCAACGCCTACGTCGTGGGCAAACGCATCGGCTACGACGCCCTTAGTCAACTACACGACTTGCTTCCAACGACGCTGGCGACCGCAGGAGCCGCGCTAACCGCCTGGGGCTGCATAGCCTGGCTACCCTCGTCCTTGTGGTCGTTAGGCGCCGGAGCGGCGCTTGCCGGCGCCACGCATCTGATCATCGGCTGGGCACTCGGCCACCCCGCCATTGATGGATTCCTGCAACTCGTCCTCCCAAGGAGTCGGTAGAATGATCACGCGAACATGGCTGGTCGTGGGCGCAGGCGGATTTATCGGGGGTCATCTGGTCAGGGCGTTAGTGACCTCGGGCGACCGCGTGATCGCCTTGTCACCGCGCGCCTTGCCGCCCGGCGACAGCACCACCTGGGTCGATGCGACAACGGTGACCGGGGACGCTCTCGCATCATGGTTCGAGTCCTCGGACGGCGTCATCTGGCTCGCCGGTTCAAGCACACCGAGCTCTAGCGCGGGCCGCCCTCTTGCCGAACTCGACAGCAACCTTCGCCCACTGCTCAACCTCATACAAGCCAGCATTGGCGCACCCGCCCGCCGCGTCGTCTACCTGTCGACGGGCGGTGCGATTTATGGTGATGTCGAGGTTCGCGACGCGACCGAACAGGCACGGCTCGAGCCGAAAAGCTTTTACAGCGCAGGCAAGCTGGCCGCCGAAGCATTTCTCAGTGCGTGGTCACATGAAGGAGATCACGACATCACTGTTCTCCGCCCTTCCAATGTGTATGGTCCTGGCCAGCCGTTTCGCAGCGGGTTCGGTATCGTTCCCACGGCTTTCCATGCAGTCCAGACGGGTAATCCCATCTTCGTTCGTGGCGACGGAACCGCCGTGCGCGACTACCTCTTCGTTGACGACCTGGTCAGCCTTGTGATCAAGGCGCTGTCGAAATCCATATCGCCAGGCTTCCGCACCATCAATGCGTCCAGCCATGTACCGGTCTCCTTGAACACCCTCCTCGACCTCATCGGCGACATCCTGGGAAAGGCTGTTCCGCGCGAGTACCACGATGCTCGCGCGTTCGACGTGCATCGCATCGTTCTCGACAATGCGTTAGCGAGGGACGCCTTTGACTGGGTGCCCCGAACCGATCTGCGCGATGGTCTCGAACGTACCTGGCGAGCCGCCCGATGAATAGCCCGGCCCCGGCCCCGCTCATATCGGTGTGCATCGCGAACTACAACGGCATCGCCATCATCGATGACTGCTTGCGCTCCGTGCTGGACCAGGTAGTTGACGGTTCCATCGAGATCATCGTCCACGACGACGCCTCGACGGACAGCTCCATGGAACTTCTCGCTACGTATCACGGTGTCAAGGTTATTCACAGCGAGAAAAACATCGGCTTTTGCGAATCAAACAATCGCATGGTCGACGTGAGCCGCGGTGACTACGTGCTGCTTCTTAACAACGATGCAGCTCTGCTCCCAGGTGCGCTCCAGGCCTTGCTGGATGACGCCAGGCGGTCGCCGCGGCACGCGATCCTGACGCTGCCTCAACGAGACTGGGCAACGGACCAGCTCGTGGATCGTGGCTGTCTGCTCGATCCCTTCATGAACCCGGTACCGAACGTTCAGGCGGACCGGAACGACGTTGCCATGGTGATAGGCGCCTGCATGTGGCTCCCGCGAGCCTTGTGGGACACGCTGGGTGGCTTTCCCTCGTGGATCGGCTCGATCGCCGAAGACATGTATCTCTGTTGCGCGGCCCGGCAACGCGGCTACGACGTACGATGCCTCCCGGACACCGGATACCGCCACCGGCAGGGCGCAAGCTTCGGTGGCAACCGCGTTGACGAAGGCAGGCTGGTGACAACGTATCGCCGGCGAGCACTAAGCGAGAAGAACAAGACGTTCCTCCTGGCCATATTCACTCCCTCTGCCGCGTGGCTTGTCCTGCTTGCAATCCACTTGCTCGTGCTGCTGGCCGAGGGCGCCACCCTCACGCTACTGCGCCGGGATCGACGACTCTGGAGCGAAGTCTATCTTGCTGCTGCCGCGGCGACGTGGGTTCATCGTGTGCAACTCATGACGCTGCGGCGCGATCTTCAGAAAAAACGCTCCGTCGACGCGAAGCGGTACTACAGCGCATTTACCTGGCTTCCTCGCAAAGTGGCCCTGCTACTGCGTTACGGGCTGCCCACGGTCCGCTAAGCGTCTTTCCGAAACAGAAAGAATGGTTCATTCGGGTTGACGCCATGACGGCGAAAGTCGACATGGCGCAAGAGCTCATCGTGCGTGCTGACGCAGGGCGTCATGCCTGAAAGATGGGCGATATGTTCCACAATATCGCTACCAAACAGCCTCACATGATCCTCCTGCCCGTAGAGTTCGAGGCGCGCAGCATCCGTCTGGATGCCCGCATCCTCGAAAACCCGGTGGAGCACGCGACTGTAAGGCGTCTGGAGAACGGCGAGGCCGCCTGGGACGAGTACACGTGCCACCTCACGTAGCGCGCCCTCGAGATCAGCGACATGCTCGAGTACGTGATTCGCGATGAGCACATCGAATGAATCGTCGGCGAACTGCATAGCCGTCATGTCGACCCGAACCATGTCGGCTGACGTCGGCGCAATATCGGCTCGTATGTAAGTCGTCGGCCGGGCAGCGACAATCCGTTCGACGAGTCTCTTCTCCGGCGCGAAATGCAGCACGCGCCCTCCCGATACCCGTGACATGAGCGAGGTCGCGTCCAGATAGAGGACAAGGTGACGTAGCCGGTCATTGGCACCGCAGCGTGGACACTCGAAGTGATCGACGTCGCTTCCGTTCAACTGGAGCTGCCGCATGGCAGGAGACACGGACGCCATGCCTCGTCGATAAGGAAGAAATCCGCCAACATGGCGTGCACACGCGGCGCACTCATGGTTACGAGGTGTGAGCCAGCCGAGTACGGCCGCGTGCGCCATCCGCAAAAAACGCTTCGACATGGGTTACCGAAAATAAAGTACGCGCAGACGAGCGCGAAGGAGGAAGGACCCCGTTGCCTGGATAGCCTGTCGCATACCCTCGGCAATCACCTGGAGCGCGCAGCGCGCGATAAACCGCGGGCGCGACTCACCGGAAAGGCCCGAAAGAAGGGGCCACCACTCGGTGATCAGCGCGGCGCGGCGAAGGCTCATCGAGCGAAAAAAAACACGGCGGAGGAAGTCCGCGCAGGCCTCCGCCCGAACCTTGGGCGACACCGCGGGCAGCGCCTTCTCGATGGCTTCGAAATACTGGCGACGAACGGCTTCGTTATCACGTCGAAGCATGGAGCCCGCAGCGTTCACACGGTAGCCGACAAAGGGCTTTGACGTGTACAGAATCGGCCCGGCTTCGCTCAACGTGAGATGCATCCGATAGTCGATGAAAGGGGGTGGTAGCGCGAGAATGCGCTCCCGAAACTCAGCGCGGTAGAGCAGCGAACTGTGGTTGAGGAAATTACCGCGCCGGAGAAGTGCAGCAGTATCAAATATTCCCGAGATTGCATTGCTGAACCAGCCCACCGGTTCACGCTCGTCGTCAAAAACCAATGCATTGGTGCAGGATGCGCTGCAGCCCGGAGCCGCCGCCAACGCAGCAAGCTGTTCGCGGAGCTTGCCGGGCAGCCAGATATCGTCGCCATCGAGGTGAGCGACGAAGTCGCCTTCGGCCGCCTCGATGATGGCGCGATAGTTTCCTATCGGCCCAAGCCGCGAGGCGTGCACCATATGATGAACCCGCCCAGGCCAGGCCCTGGCGATGTTGGCGACGATGTCGCTCGTGCCATCGGTCGACATGTCGTCGCCAACCCAAACAAGGACATCGGCGTCGACCTGCTGGGAAAGCACACTGGTCAAGCAATCGGCGATATAGGCCGCGTGGTTGTACGTGACCACACAGACAGCGACGGTCGGGCGCCCTCCGGCAACTTCACTCGTCGATTCCATGACGGTCAATCCGTGCGCCGGTACGTCAACGACGTAATCTGCTCCGACACCAGGCCAATGAGAAACACGATGACGGATGCGCTCCACATGAGCGTGCTGCCGTTGGTCAGGCGACCATAGGTCAGGAAAGTAAAGGCGTAGTTCACGCACCCAGCGAGAAAGAACAGGAAGCTCACGGGCACGAATAATTTCAACGGCGAGTACAGCGTCGCGATCTTGAAGATGATCAACAGGAAGCGAATACCATCTTTCAGCGGCTTGATATGGCTCTTGCCCACGCGCTCGGCCGCCTTGATTGGCTCATAGGCCACGCCGTAGGCGCTGCGGAAGAATGCCATCGTGCTGGTGGTCGGGTACGAAAAACCGTTCGGCAGAAGGTGGATGAACTCACGGAAACGCTCGGCTCGCGCGACCCGGAACCCGGACGTCAGGTCCGCGACGACATGCCCGGTCATTCGGCTGGCCAGCCAGTTGTAAAGGGTATTGGCGAGCCCGCGTCCCACACCGGCCTGGCTCTCCCAGTCGCGCGCGCCAACCACCATGTCAAAGCCCTGGTCCAGACGCGCGACCATGCGATCGATGTCCGCCGGGTCGTGCTGGCCGTCTCCGTCCATGAAAACCAGGATCTCGCCGGAGGCCTTACGGGCGCCCCGCTTGATCGCCGCGCCATTGCCCATCGAATACGGGGAAGACAGGCAGGTAACCGCCGACGCCGCGCAGACGGCGCGGGTGTCATCGGTCGATCCGTCGTCCACGACAATGATCTCGGCGCCCGGCTGGGCGGCCGTCAGACGGGGAAGAAGGTTTTTCAGTGCGGCCGCCTCGTTCTTGGCGGGCAGAATAATGCTGATACGGCTCAAGATATGTCCCCGATGATCGTTGAATCATAAGGGATATGCGGGCCAGGAAACGAGACACGGGGCGCAGGGCCTTCGCCGAATGCCCAGTCCGCACTTTCACGCCTGAGCGCGTGACCAAAACCACAATCTAGAGTAGATTCAGGCGCGTATCTCGGGGAAACGGGACCCAAAATGGCTTCACAAATGCAGTCGCCCATGCTTGCGGGTCTGACGGGTATGGCACGTCGGTTAGTCACCGAGGGTGTCCTGCCCGAGGCGGACGTACGCAAGGCAGTCCAGGACTCGGCCGAAAAACGGGTCTCGCTGTCTGCGTGGCTCGTCGATCACAACCTGGTCGACAGCCCCCGGCTGTCCCAGGTGGCGTCGTCCGAGTTCGGCATGCCGCTGATGGACATCGGCAACATGGCCACGGCCAACATGCCGCTGGACCTGGTGACCGAAGCCCTGATCAGCAAGCACCAGGCCCTACCCCTGTTCAAGCGCGGCAAGCGCCTGTTCGTCGGCATTGCCGATCCGATGCAGTCGCATGCGCTGGACGAGATCAAGTTCCACTCGAACCACATGGTCGAGCCGGTGCTGGTCGAACGCGGCCAGTTGCGTCGCATCATCGACGCCGCGTTGGCATCGATGGGCTCGCAGGTCGCCGGTTACGAAGACGGCGCGCTCGACGAGCTGTCCCTCGAAGGCGGCGACGGTGACGACGAGCCGACCTCCGGCATCGACGCGACGGCGGGCGATGACGCGCCGATCGTGAAGTTCGTCAACAAGATCCTGGTCGACGCGATCAAGCGTGGCGCCTCGGACATCCACTTCGAACCCTTCGAAACCGTCTACCGTGTGCGCCTGCGAATGGACGGCATCCTGCGCATTGTCGCGACGGCGCCGATCAAGCTCGGCAATCGCTTCGCCTCGCGCTTGAAGGTGATGAGCGGCCTGGATATCGCCGAGCGCCGCGTGCCGCAGGATGGCCGCATCAAGCTCAACCTGACCAAAACCCGCGCGATCGACTTCCGCGTCAGCACCCTGCCGACCCTGTTCGGCGAGAAGATCGTGCTGCGTATCCTCGACGGTTCCTCGGCCAAGCTGGGCATCGACAAGCTCGGCTACGAGGAGGTCCAGAAGAACCTCTACCTCGACGCCATCGAAAAACCCTACGGCATGGTGCTGGTCACCGGCCCGACCGGCTCCGGTAAGACGGTGTCGCTGTACACGGCCTTGAACATCCTCAATACCGAGGGGCGCAACATCTCCACGGTGGAAGACCCGGTCGAAATCCGCGTCGAGGGTATCAACCAGGTTCAACAGAACGTCAAGCGCGGCATGACCTTCGCCGCCGCCCTGCGCTCCTTCCTCCGCCAGGATCCGGATGTGATCATGGTCGGCGAAATCCGCGACCTGGAGACGGCCGAAATTGCGGTCAAGGCCGCGCAGACGGGCCACATGGTTCTGTCCACCCTGCATACCAACGACGCGCCGCAGACCATCGCCCGCCTGATGAACATGGGCATCGCGCCCTACAACATCATTTCGTCGGTGACCCTGATCATCGCCCAGCGCCTGGCCCGCCGCCTGCATGACTGCAAGCGCGAGATCGTCCTGCCGGCGACGGCCTTGCTGGCCGAGGGTTATACCCAGGAAGAAATAGACGCTGGGTTCAAGGTCTACGAGGCCGTGGGCTGCGACAGCTGCAACGAGGGCTACAAGGGCCGCGTCGGTATCTACCAGGTCATGCCCCTGGTCGAGGACATCCAGAAGATCATCCTCGAGGGCGGCAACGCGATGCAGATTGGCGAGGTCGCCCGCCGGAATGGCATCAACGACCTGCGTGCGTCTGCCCTGCTCAAGGTCCGCAATGGCATGACCAGCCTGGCCGAGATCAACCGCGTCACCAAGGACTGACACCGATCCAGGCCATTCGGCGCGCTCAAGATGTGCGCCAGATGGCAGAATCACCGACGACCAAAGCTTCACACTAGAATAAGAACAGGGGCCGGCCGATAGGGGGCGGTCCCCTGAAGCATCAACCCGGGGGAACACCGCGTCATGGCCACTGCCACCGCCACTAAAAACGCGCGCGCCATCGGTGCCGCGCGCGCTGAAATAAGCAAGCTCGTCCAGTACGACTGGACTGCCCTGGACAAGCGCGGCAAGCGCATGAAGGGCGAGATGCAGGCGAAGAACGCGGCCATGGTCAAGGCCGAGTTGCGCCGGCAGGGCATGAATCCCCAGACGGTTCGCGAGAAGTCCAAGCCGATATTCGGCGCGTCCGGCAGCCGCGTCAAGCCGCGTGACGTCGCCATTTTCAGCCGCCAGATCGCCGCCATGATGGCGGCGGGCGTCCCCATGGTGCAGGCCTTCGAGATCATTGCCAACGGCCAGAAAAACGCCCGTTTCAAGAACATGCTGGTGGAAATCCGCCAAGCCATCGAGGGTGGTTCCTCACTGCACGAAGCGCTTGGCCTCTACCCGGTCGAGTTCGACGAGCTCTATCGGAACCTGGTGCACGCTGGCGAATCGGCCGGTGTGCTCGACACCGTGCTGGACACGGTGGCGACCTACAAGGAGCGCATGGAGAGCATCAAGGCCAAGATCAAGAAAGCCTTGTTCTACCCGATCATGATCCTGGTCGTCGCCTTCCTGGTGTCGATGATCCTGCTGCTGTTCGTCGTTCCCGTGTTCCAGCAGACCTTCGCCGAAGCCAAGGTGGAACTGCCGGCGCCGACCCAGTTCATCGTCAGTGCCTCGAAGTTCGTGCAGGCCTACTGGTGGGCGATGATCGGCATCATCGTCGGTTCGGTTTTCGCGCTCATCTTCTTCAAGAAGCGATCGCTCAAGTTCGCCCACTTCCTTGATCGACTCTCGCTGAAGCTCCCAGTCATCGGCGACATTCTCAACAAGTCGGCTATCGCCCGCTTCGCTCGTACGCTGGGCGTTACCTTCCACGCTGGTGTGCCTCTGGTGGAAGCTCTCGATGCCGTATCCGGTGCAACGGGCAGCGTCGTCTACGGAGACGCGGTAAAGCAGATGCGCGACGACATCGCCGTCGGCCACCAGCTCCAGCTGGCCATGCGCCAGACCAATCTCTTCCCCAACATGGTGGTGCAGATGACCGCCATCGGCGAAGAGGCCGGCTCGCTCGACCACATGCTGTTCAAGGTGGCCGAGTTCTACGAGGAAGAAGTCGAGACCGCGGTGGACACCCTCGCCAGCCTGCTCGAGCCGCTCATCATGGTCGTCCTCGGCGTCCTCGTCGGCGGCATGGTCATCTCCCTCTACCTGCCGATCTTCAAGCTGGCCGGCACGGTCTGACCCCTCCGCCCTTGCGCCATGCACAATAGGAACCCTTCGCCCTCACAGGCGGAGGGTTTTTTCTTGGATCTCGGATTGCCCATGCTCGATTTACCTCTCGCCCTCTGGATCGGTATCGCCGGTGTCTTCGGCCTGCTGTTCGGCAGCTTCCTCAACGTCGTCATCCTGCGCGTGCCCGAGCGCATGCAGGCGGACTGGCGCAAGCAGGCTCGCGAGGTGCTGGAGATCGATGCTCCCGAGGAACCCCGCCCGCCGGGCATCGTGGTCGAAGGCTCGCACTGCCCCAGGTGCAAGCATGCCCTCGCCGTGCGGGACAACATCCCGCTGTTCGGCTGGCTGATGCTGCGTGGCCGTTGCCGCTACTGCCGTGAACCGATTTCAGCGCAGTACCCGCTGGTGGAGCTGCTGGCGGGTGTCGCAAGCGCCATCGTGGTCTGGCGATTCGGACCGACCATCGGCGCCCTGGCAGCCCTGGCCATGACGTACTTCCTGATCGCCCTGTCCGGCATCGACGCGCGAACCCAATACCTGCCGGACGAACTCAACTACCCCCTGCTCTGGATCGGCCTGGGCCTCGCCCTCATCCCGGGTTGGCAGGCGCTGCCGGTAACGCCCTCCTCGGCCATCCTCGGTGCCCTGATCGGCTACCTCAGCCTGTGGAGCGTCTACTGGCTGTTCAAGCTGCTCACCGGCAAGGAGGGCATGGGCCACGGCGACTTCAAGCTGCTGGCGGCGCTGGGCGCGTGGCTAGGCCCGGTGGCCTTGCTACCGATCATCATGCTGTCGTCGCTGATCGGCGCGCTGGTCGGCGGGGCGCTCATGCTCTTTCGCAAGCACCAGCGCGAGGTGCCGATTCCCTTCGGCCCTTACCTCGCGGCGGCCGGTTGGGTCTGGCTGATCTTCGGCGACACGCTGCTGAGCAGCTACCTGCACCTGGCGGGGATGCGATGAGCGGCTTCGTCGTTGCGCTGACCGGCGGCGTTGCCTCGGGCAAGAGCTCGGTGGAGCGTTGCTTCGAAGCGCTCGGCGTGCGCGCCTACGATGCGGATGTCGCGGCGCGTGCGGTGGTCGAGCCGGGGTCGGAAGCGCTGGCGGAGATCGCACGCGCCTTCGGTACGGATGCCCTCGACAGCGACGGCCGGCTGGATCGCCCAGCCATGCGCAAGCGCGTGTTCGACAACCTGCTGGCCCGGACGACGCTGGAGGGCATCCTCCACCCGCGCATCCGTGCCTGGCTGCACGATGCAGTAAACGCCGACACCGGCCCCTACTGCATCCTCTCGATACCGTTGCTGGTGGAGAACCGCGCGAACTACGAGTGGGTGGACCGCGTGCTGGTGGTCGACGTGCCCGAGGCGATCCAGATCGAGCGGCTGACCCGGCGTGATGGGGTCGACGAGGCGCTGGCACGCAAGATGGTCGCGGCGCAGGCGTCGCGTGAGCGGCGGTTGGCCATCGCGGACGATGTGATCGTCAATGAAGGGAGCGAGCTGGATCTGGCCGGCAAGGTGGCCGAGCTGCACCAGAGCTACCTCGGCCTCGCTGCCCTGTAAGAGCCGATTCATCGGCGATCCCAGGTTGCGACACCGTTAGGGATCGCCGATGAATCGGCTCCTACCGAGCAGGGTCGCGCGATGACGGGTGTGCGCGGTCGCGGGGCGGCTCAGACCGTCGAGGCGGCAGCGATGCGTTCGGCGACGAAGGTCTCGGCCAGCACCGGGCGACCGACGTGGTAGCCCTGGACGAGGTCGCAGTCCATCTCGACCAGGCGACGCAGGGTTTCCTCGTTCTCCACACCTTCCGCCACGGCTTCGAGACCCAGACGATGGGCGACGTCGATCATGGCCTGGACGAGCAGCTCGGTGCGGCGGTCGCCGATCATCGCGTCGACGAAGGTGCGGTCGATCTTCAGCTCGGTCGCCGGGAAGTGGCGCAGGTAGGCGAACGAGGCGTAGCCCGTACCGAAGTCGTCGATGGCCACCCGCACACCGTGGTCGCGCAGGCGGCGCAGCACGCGCACGCTCATGTCGAGGTCGGTGAGCAGCGCGGTTTCGGTGATCTCGATGATCGCCGATTCCGGCGGCACGCCCCAGATTTCCAGCGCGCCGAGCATGTGCTCGGCAAAGCCCTGCTCGACGAAGACGCGCGGGGAAAGGTTGATCGCCACGTCGAGCGGACAACCGCCGCGGTGAAGCGCCGCCGTGTGACGTAACGAAGCATTGAGGCTCCAGCGGGTCAGCTGGACGATGAGGTCGCTGCGCTCGGCGAAGGGAACGAAGTCGCCCGGGGCGACTTCCACACCGGAGCGCGTATTCCAGCGCGCCAGCGATTCCACACGCACCACTTCGCCCGTCCGCAGGTCGCACAGTGGCTGGAAGGCCACGTGCAAGCGATTGGCTTCGATGTCTTCGCGCAGTTCGCCGTAAAGAATTTCGATCGGCGTGACGTCTTGCTGATAGACCGCAAACGGTTCGCCGACGCGGAGCGCCTCGTCGTGCGCGAGCTCGGCGCGCCGGTAGAGCAGCTCCGCCGTCGTGCCGTGCTCGGAGTACAGCGTCACGCCGATCACCGCGCGGCCATGCCAGGGGCGCTCGCCGCGCAGCAGCGGGCTGTCGAAGGCACCGACGATGCGCGTGGCGGCCAGCAGGGCATGCGTGCGATTGCGGATGGCTGGCAGCACGGCGACGAAGGTGTCGTCGCCGGCGACGAAGATCTTGTCGACATGGCGCACGGCCTCGACGATCCGTTCGCGGGCCGCGAGCATGATCTGGCTGCCGAACTCGAAACCGAAGCGGAGCTGCGCCTCTCGGATGCCCTGCAGGCGAATGACCAGGATGCCGCACATGCCTTCGGCGTTGGCCGTGCGGTCGAGGATGGCCTGGACGGCGGGCAGGATGTGTGACCGCTCGCTGGTCATGACAGGAAATACTCCCTGGGTTCGATGCCGTAACTGCCGGCGGCTAGTGTGCGAAGTATCTCGCGACGTACGCCGTCGGTCTGGCGCATGAGGTCGACAATCATGAACTCGTCGAGGTGGTTCTTGTCGGTTCGGGTAAGGATCGCCACGCGCGGTTGCAGGCGACGTGCCTGGTTCTGCACCATGACGATGGCCACTTCGCCGGTGTTGAGCTCCACCAGCGAGCCGGTAGGATACACACCCAGGCAGGCCTGGAACTGCTCCACCAGCTCACCCTGGAATTCACGGTCGCGACCGGAATAGATTTGCCGGATCGCGAGATGCTGCGACACCGCCGGACGGTAAGGCCGCGGCGTCGACATCGCGTGGTAAGTGTCGATGATCGCCGCCATGCGTCCGGCCAGCGGAATGGCCGTGCCGGCTAGGCCATGCGGGTAGCCACTGCCGTCATAGCGCTCGTGATGGGTGAGCACCATGTCGCGGACTTCCATGTCGACGACACCCGAGTGGTCGAGGATGGCCACGCCCTCGTTGACATGCTGGCGCGCGAGTTCCCATTCGGCGTCGTTGAGCGGTCCGCCTCGCTCGAGCATCTCCTCGGGCAGCTGCGACTTGCCCACGTCCATCAGCAGGCCACCGGCGGCGAGACTGACGATGGCGTCACCGGTGAAGCCCATGTGCCGGCCGAAGGCGGCCGCCAGGGTGCTGCAGCCGACGGCATGCTGGTAGGTGTAGCTGTCGCGCTTGCGCAGGCTCTGCATCCAGAAGAAGGCGTCGCCGCTGCGCAGCACGCTCTCGACCATGGGACGCACGGCATTCTCGACGGCGCCCTGGTCGATGGCCCGACCAGCCTGGAGGTCTTCGACGATACGCTCGGCGAAGCTCGCCACCGTGTCGAAAGCCTCCCGTGCGCGCGGCATCTCGTCGTCGAAGGAGGCGGTGTCGGTGTAGCTGTGCCGGGTGACCAGTCGGGTATTCAGGGCGGGGCGCGGTGTCGCGGCGCGCACCGGGACGGCGGCGGAGACGTGCGCTGGCGTGACGCGGCGGTGCAGGTCGACGAAGACGTACTTGCAGAAGCGCCGCAGCGCCTCGATGTCTTCTCGAGAGGCGATCGGCACCCCCTGCAACGGAAAGGGCGTGTCCGACCAATCACAATCGAGACGGCTCACGTACATGCCGATCTCCAGATCGGTCACGAATACGCGTCTCTCTACCAGGTCGTACGCCACGTTTCCCCGCCTCCCTTGCTAAACAAAGCGCGCCATTTTGCCGAATCCGCGCCAAGTCAGCCAACCCACGGTCGTCCGTCCTATATCGGCCGGGGCCCCGGTAACTGTAGCGGGGATGCTTGTCAGATTCCTGCGATTCCCCCGGTCTCATTCAGCAGGCCCCCTCCTTCGGAGATCCGCATGAACCGCCGCTCCCTGCTCGCCCCGCTCCTGATCGCCCTCACAGCCTGCTCCGCCGCCTCCGCCCGCGACGAGGGCGTTCGTCTGCCCGCCCCCACGGTCGATGCCGCTACCGCCCCGGGTGAGGCCACGGCCGTATTCGCCGGCGGCTGCTTCTGGGGCGTCGAAGGTGTGTTCCAGCACGTGAAAGGTGTGAAAAGCGTCCGCAACGGGTACGCCGGCGGCGACGCCGCCCACGCGAACTACGACGACGTGAGCGATGGCGACACCGGTCACGCCGAGTCGGTCCGCGTGGTGTACGACCCGGGCCAGGTCACCTATGGCCAGCTGCTCCAGGTGTTCTTCTCGGTCGCCCAGGATCCGACCCTGCTGAACCGCCAGGGTCCGGACTCGGGTACGCAGTACCGGTCCGCGGTGTTTTACGCCACGCCCGAGCAGAAGAAGGTGGCCGACGCGTACGTCGCCCAGCTGACCGCGGCTCACGCGTTTTCGGCGCCGATCGTCACCCAGGTGACCCCGCTGAAGGGGTTTTACCTGGCGGAGAACGAGCACCAGGACTACATGCGGCTGAATCCGGACGCGATGTACATCGCGATCAATGACCGGCCGAAGGTGCTGGCGCTGGAGCGGATTTATCCGGAGCGGTATGTCGCGACTTGGGCGAACGGGCGCTGAGGCTAGCGCCCATCGCCGATGAATCGGCTCCCACAAGGAGCCGATGCCTTACCCCACCATCGGCAGGTTCAGCCCCTGCTCCTTCGCGCAGGCGATCGCCTCCTCGTAGCCCGCATCCGCGTGGCGCATGACGCCGGTGCCGGGGTCGTTCCACAGCACGCGCGCCAGCCGCTTGTCGGCTGCTTCGCTGCCGTCGGCGACGATCACCACGCCGCTGTGCTGGCTGTAACCCATGCCAACGCCGCCACCGTGATGCAGGCTGACCCAGGTCGCGCCGCCAGCCACGTTGAGCATGGCGTTGAGCAGCGGCCAGTCGCTGACGGCGTCGCTGCCGTCGCGCATGGACTCGGTTTCGCGGTTGGGGCTGGCCACCGAGCCGGAATCGAGGTGATCCCGGCCGATCACGATCGGCGCCTTGAGCTCGCCGTTGCGGACCATTTCGTTGAAGGCCAGGGCCAGACGATGGCGCTGGCCGAGGCCGACCCAGCAGATACGTGCCGGTAGCCCCTGGAAGGCGATGCGCTCGCGCGCCATATCGAGCCAGCGGTGCAGGTGCGGATCGTCGGGGATCAGCTCCTTCACCTTGGCGTCGGTCTTGTAGATGTCTTCCGGATCGCCGGACAGCGCGACCCAGCGGAACGGACCGACGCCGCGGCAGAACAGCGGGCGGACGAACGCCGGCACGAAGCCCGGGAAGGCGAAGGCCTCGGCAAGTCCCTCGTCCTTGGCCATCTGACGGATGTTGTTGCCGTAGTCGAAGGTCGGCACGCCCATGGCGTGGAAGGCCAGCATCGCCTCGACGTGCTTGCGCATGGATTGCTTGGCCGCGTGCGAGGTGCCGGCCGGATCGGACTTGCGACGTTCGAACCACTCGTCCACCGTCCAGCCGGAAGGCAGGTAGCCGTTGACCGGATCGTGCGCGCTGGTCTGGTCGGTGACGGCGTCCGGGCGGACGCCGCGACGCACCAGCTCCGGCAGCACGTCGGCCGCGTTGCCCAGCAGGGCGACGGAGACGGCACGGCCTTCTTTCGCGTAACGGTCCAGGCGCGCCAGCGCGTCGTCCAGATCGGTCGCCTGCTCGTCCACGTAGCGGGTCTTCAGGCGGAAATCGATGCGGCTCTGCTGGCACTCGATGGTCAGCGACGACGCGCCAGCCAGGCTCGCGGCCAGCGGCTGCGCGCCGCCCATGCCGCCGAGGCCGGCGGTGAGGATCCAGCGACCGGCGAGGCTGCCGCCGTAGTGCTGGCGACCCATCTCGACGAAGGTTTCGTAGGTGCCCTGGACGATGCCCTGCGAGCCGATGTAAATCCAGGAACCGGCCGTCATCTGGCCGTACATCATCAGGCCCTTGCGATCGAGCTCGTTGAAATGCTCCCAGTTCGCCCAGGCCGGCACGAGGTTGGAATTGGCCAGGAGGACGCGCGGCGCATCCGGGTGCGACGGAAAGACGCCGACCGGCTTGCCGGACTGGATGAGCAGCGTTTGGTCATCGCGCAGTTCGCGCAACGCCTCGAGAATGGCATCGAAGCATTCCCAGTTGCGCGCGGCGCGACCGATCCCGCCATAGACCACGAGTTCGGCCGGGTTTTCGGCCACCTCGGGATCCAGGTTGTTCTGCAGCATGCGGAACGGCGCTTCCGTCAGCCAGCTGCGGCAGGTGAGTTCGGTGCCGCGCGGTGCGCGGACGGTGCGGGTCGTGTCGATGCGCGTAAAGGCCGTCATCGGGGAGGCTCCGTCGATCCAGGGGAATCGCCGATTATGGGCTTCCTCCGCGGCACCTCGCCAGCCGCGTCGCAGCAAACAACGCGTTAGTGCCCTGCGGATTAGCGTCCTGCGGAGCCCGAGCTGGCCGGCGCGCCCCGCTGGGTCGTGCCGCGCACCCGGGGCACCGTCTGGTCACGCCTTGCGTTCGCGTCCTGCTGGGCCTGGTAGGTCTGCTGCTGGGCGCGATCGGCGTTGTCCAGCTGGGTACGCAGGGCCGGATCCGTCGCTGTGCTGCGTTGTTGGCTCATGTTGTTCTGGCGCAACTGTTGCTGCACGGCGTTCTGGTTCTGCTGGTTGATCAGCTGCTGGCGATTCACCTGCTGCTGGAACTGCTGGGTGTGCGACGGCGTCGCGACGACGGGCCGCGCGACCGCCGGAGGCGGGGCTGGACGGGGGGCGGGAGCCGCCGCTCGCGCGGGCTGCGGCTGGGTTTGCGCCGAAGCCGTCAGCGGCATGGCGGTCGCAAGAACGAACAGCAAAATCTTGTGAGATGAATTGGTCATGGGACTCGTCCATCATGGGCGGATTGCCTGGATATATAGAGCCTACGTCGACCCTCATGAACGCCACGTCGTCCACGCTGCAACGCGTCTTCATCGCGCTTTTCGCAGTGGCCCTGGCCGGATGCGCCACGCGCCCCGCCACGCCTGCCGCTTCGCCCCTCACCCCCGTGCTGCTGGTCTCGATCGATGCCTTCCGTCCGGATTACCTGGACCGTGGCCTGACGCCGAACCTGGTCGCGCTCGCGGCCGACGGCGCACGCGCCAAGTACATGCTGCCTTCGTTCCCCTCGCTCACGTTTCCCAACCACTACACGCTGGTGACCGGACGCGTACCCGACCGCAACGGCATCGTGAACAACACCATGCAGGACCCGGCGCTGGGCAAGTTCAGCCTGTCCAATCACGACGCCACCAGCGATGGACGCTGGTGGGCAGACGCCGAACCGATCTGGGTGACCGCCCAGAAGCACGGACTTCATACCGCGACGATGTTCTGGCCCGGCACCGAGGCCGCCATTCACGGGGTGCGCCCCGACCACTGGATTCCCTTCGACGATTCGCTCACGTCGCGCCAGCGCGTGGACAAGTTGCTCTCGTGGATCGACGAGGCCGGTCCGAAGCCCGCCTTCGATACGCTGTATTTCGACACCGTGGACCACGCCGGGCATGAGCACGGACCGGATTCCGCCGAGCTGAACGCCGCCCTGGGCGATGTGGACGACGCGATCGGCTACCTCGTGACCCAGCTGCGCCAGCGCGGCCTCCATGAGCACATGAACCTGGTGATCGTGTCCGACCACGGCATGGCCTACGTGCCCAAGGGCAACATCGTTTTCGCCGACGATGCGACTGACCTCAAGGCGCTCGATGCGGTGTCCTACGGCGTCATGGCCACGTTTAACCCGAAGCCGGGCGTGGACACCGGCCCGGCCGTGGCGCGTCTGCTCGGCCCGCACGAGCACATGCACTGCTACCGCAAGCAGGACCTGCCCAAGCGCCTGGACTACGGTACCCATGCCCGCGTGCCGGCATTCGAATGCCTGGCCGACACCGGCTGGTCGATCATCAGCCGCGAGGCACTCGCCAAGCGCAAGGACCCGATGTCGCTGGGTGAGCACGGTTACGACAACCTGGACCCGTCCATGCGTGCCCTGTTCGTCGCGCATGGTCCGGCGTTCGCGCGAGGGGTGAGCGTCGCGCCCTTCCCCAACGTGGACGTGTATCCGCTGATCATGAGCCTGCTGCACCTGCCCGCCGAGGCCAACGATGGCCATCTCCAGGACGTGAAGGGCCTGCTGGCGCCCGCGCAAATCCCGTAGAATCGGGGCATGCGCCAGATCTATACCTCACCCCGCCCGGAAAACATCGACCGGATCGTGTCGCTCCTCACCGAGCACGACATCGAGACGACCGTCACCAACCGGTCGACCTGGAATCGCCCGACCTACCAGCGCTTCAGCTATTCGCAGCGCAACGACGACCGCGATTCGTGGCCCCAGGTGTGGGTCAAGAGCGCCGACGACTTCCCCAAGGCCCGTGCCTTGCTGAAAGAGATCGGCATCGAGCCGGTCGTGCGTTTCCAGGAAGAACTGCAGATGCACCGCTCGCCGGACCTGCGTCCCAAGCCCCAGCGCACGGCATCCCGCGTGCGCCTGATGGCCCTGGCCATCGTCGCCGGCGTGGTCGTGGTCGTGGTGCTCAAGGCCGTCCAGGTGCTCTGAGTGGCCGGCGCCGTCGGTTTGACGCCTGCCCATCTATTCCTCCGCGAAGCGACCCGCGATGCCCATGAGGCCGCCGAGGCGACGCCGGGCATGCGCCTGCTGCTCGGCGGTGAGCTCGATCGAGCCGCTTACTCGGCTCTGCTGCAGGCACAGCTAGCGCTGTTCCGTGCATGGGAAGCCGAGCGCCGCGATTGGTTGGCCGGCTTGGCAGACTGGCGTCACGTCTCACGCGCCACATTGATCGAAGCGGATCTTTGCGGGAGCCGATTCATCGGCGATTCGAATTCCTGTGGGAGCCGATTCATCGGCGATTCGGCGCTCGACAACGGCGCCGGTTTCGCTGCGACGCCTATCGCCGATGAATCGGCTCTTACAAACGCGGCTTGCTGGGGTGAGCTCTACGTCATCGAAGGCTCCGCCCTTGGCGGCCGCGTGATCGTCCGCCGCCTGCGCGAGCTCTACCCCGACCTGACGCACCACTACTACGCCGTCGGCGAAAACGCCCCCACCAGCTGGCGACACTTCCAGTCCCTGCTCGACCGCGCCCTCCCCGATGAGGCCTCGCAGGAGGTCGCCGCCCACGCCGCGCAGCGTATGTTCGCGCGCTTTCAACAGACGCTGAAGGATCCTGCAGCGCATGACTGACCTGCCCGATCTGACCGCCTGCGACCGCGAACCCATCCACATTCCCGGCTCGATCCAGCCTCACGGCGTCCTCGTCGTCGTGGATGCGCGCACGCGAGCCATCCTTCAGGTGAGTGAAAACGCCGCCGACGTGCTCGGCGTCGACCCGGCCGTCATGTTGGACGCCCCGCTGGACGAGGTCATAACGCTCCCCTCGGATCTGTTCGAGGACAGCGAACGCCCGGCGCACAGCCCCTGGGTGCCCGTGACGTTTCCGAATGCCACGAAGCCGACCACGTGGTATGCCGCCGTGCATGCCTACGACACGCGATGGATGATCGAGCTCGAGCCGCGCGCCGGCGACTTCGACGACGACCCGGTCCACATTGGCAACGACCTCGCGCAGAAGCTGGAACTCGACGCTACCGTGGAACGCGCGGCCGCGCGGCTTGCACGCACCGTACGCAGCCTGCTCGCCTACGACCGCGTCATGATCTATCGCTTCGATCACGACTGGCATGGCGAAGTCGTCGCCGAAGCACGCAGGGACGACCTCGAGGCCTATCTGGGCCTGCACTACCCCGCTACCGATATCCCCGCGCAGGCACGCGCGCTTTACCTGCGCAACCGCGTCCGCCAGATCAGCAACTGCCGCTATGTGCCGGCACGCATCCTGCCTGCGTACGATCCGGAGACCGCGGCGGCGACGGACCTGAGCGACGTTTCGCTGCGCAGCGTGTCGCCGGTGCATCTCGAATACCTCGGCAACATGGGCGTCACCGGCACCCTGGTCGCGTCCATCATCACCCACGGCAAACTGTGGGGCCTGATCTCCTGCCACCACTACAGTCCGTTCTTCGCCGACCACCGCATGCGCGACATCGCCGACGCGGTGGCACGCGCCTTCGCCTCGCGCGTGGCCGCCATCGAGGAACTGGCGAAGATCGAGATCGAAAGCGTCCTGCTCACCGTGCGCGAAAAGCTGGTCACCGCTTTCAACGAGAGCGATCGTATCGATCCGGAACGGCTTGCCTTGCTCGCCCCCGAGTTGCTTGAAGTCGTCGATGCCGACGGCATTGCCATCTTCTCGGGGAACAAGGTGACGCGTTATGGCCAGCTACCCGATGAAGCTGCGTTGCTGCGCATTCGCGAATGCGCCGGCCGAAGCGCTGCCGGGAACGGCGACAGCGTCACCGGTGTGATTCACACCGACGAGATCGGCGCGCGTTACCCCGAACTGGCCGATCCCGCCGTCGCCACCCTCGCCGCCGGCATCATAGTCATGCCGCTCCCCTCGGACGCAAACGACGCCATCGTGTGGACACGCACCGAGCAGGTGCGCAATGTGCGGTGGGCCGGCAACCCGGCCCTCGCCAAGCTGGAGGTCTACCCCGGTGCGCGCCTGTCACCACGGCAGAGCTTCGACACCTGGCAGGAAAACGTACGCGGCCGTTCGCGCCCCTGGTCACCCCTGCACCTGGAATCCGCGCGCGGCCTGCGCGCGTTGATCGAATTACAGCAGTGAGGGCACCCCCGCCTTCGCCCCCTCACCAACCCGTGGGAGCCGCTTCAGCGGCGAAACCGACACGCGATGACGCCGACCACCCTTCGGCGCTATAACAGCCCCATGACCGACCGCGTCCGCCTGTTCCAGACCCTTCCGCACACCTGCGGCTACTTCGCCGAGCGGACGGCGCAGAACCTCGTGGTCGATCCGGGCGCGCCGAATCTCGACAAGCTGTACGGCCCGGCGCTCGCCAAGGGCTTCCGCCGCGCCGGCGGACACCTCTACCTGCCCCAGTGCAGCGCCTGCCAGGCCTGCGTGCCCTGCCGCATCGACGTGGACCGCTTCACCCCCGATCGCGCCCAGCGCCGCTGCCTCAAGCGGAATGCCGACCTGACCATCCGCGAAGGCATCCCCGGCTTCACGCCCGACCGGCATGAGCTCTACGAACGCTACCTGCGCGCACGCCACAGCGGCGGCGGCATGGACGGGGCGGACGAGGAAGATTTTCAGCGCTTCCTGGCGGCGCCATGGAGCCCCACCCTCTTCCTCGAGTATTACCTTGGCGATCGCCTACTCGGTGTCGCCGTGACCGACATCGCCCTTGCCGGTGTTTCTGCGGTCTATACGTTCTTCGATCCCGATGAAGAAGCGCGCGGACTCGGCACCTTCGGCATCCTGCAGCAGGTGGAGCTGGCCCGGCGGCGTGGCATTCCTTACGTCTACCTTGGTTTCTGGATCGCCGGGCATCCGAAGATGGATTACAAGCGGCGGTTCCGGCCGCTGGAGATTCGGAAGCATGGGCGTTGGATTGAGATGCCGTGAGGCTCGATCAGCCCATTAGAGAAAACTCACGGCTCTCGGCCCTGATCCATCGCGCCCGTTGCCCATTGCAAATGACTATCAAACTAAAAGACGGCGCACTCGTCGACGTCGATCTCACCGCCATCGCCCTCGTTCAGGTTAGAAAGCACAACACTTTTTTCGCCGACATAGATGACTCCATCACGGACAGAGATCAGCACCGATTTGCCGCTCAGTAACTTCATGTCAAAGGGATGGCCTTCGTCAATCGACACTCGCCCATCCAGATCTCCGCCACGGGGAAAGTAATTGACGCTAACTAATTGTTCATTCTCTCTGTATATAGCCAGCTGCCCTTCGAAGGCATGGTCATAGATATATCTAGACGACGAAGCACGATTCAGCAAGCCGTTTAAGTACGCGCGGTCAGCACCTGAGCAGGTTGAATCCCTGGGAACAAGAAAGCTTACGTAACCGGCCTCAATATCAGTCCGCCGGATCGTTGAGAGACGCAAGATGTCTGCAAACAGGGTCGACGTCTTGCTACGAGAGAGAACTGTCAAGATCGGTGGCGTTTCTGGAGAATATGGCGAGGGAGGTTGCACGGAAGAGGCCTGCGACCGCATGCCGGACACTACCAACAGACCAAAAAACGTCCCCGCCAACAACACGATCGATTTCACTGTTGCCTCCAGCACCCGAGACTAAGACCCACCCCCGCAACGGGGATCACTTCGTACCGCCATGCTCCCGGTAGTACTTGAGGAACGAGTCGCGGTACGAAAGATCCGGGCCAGCGAGCTCACTTTGGCCGTAGACAGTGCCGATGGCCGATGCCGCTTGTTGCATATTTATCTCCCTATTGGCGAAGCGTTGATATTCAGCCTCGTAACGAGCGTGATTGGCCTCGTTGCCTGACATACCAATATCATCACCGCCAGACGCCAGAATCTCGTGTCGAACTCGCTCGTTGCTCAAGGTGGCGAAGCCCTCGCCAATGAGGCCCTCGTTGATGTAGTGCTGCGATGTCACCTGGGACGGCTCGAGACGGACAGCGTGGTCGACGTGCCCCAATTCATGTGACAGACCTCTAAGAAAAGTGCGAATACTGTCTTTGTGCGCACTGTTTAAAAGGCAGTCCCGCTTTCCGATTGCTGACGAGTGAGCTTTAGCTGTTGCGCAAACTGCTGAAGTTCGCGCTTTAAGAGAGCCTCGCTCCTCCGAAGCCCTTCCTTCTGCACGATGGCGATTCGATCGAGATCGAGCATCTCGGTGTCCAGCGCTGCCCTTTGCAGGGCGAGACTCATGGCCGCGCCAGATCCAGTACTCCCCATCGCCCGGCTATTCTTGTCGCCGGAGATTCGTAGAAGGGCTTGCCCAGCGCCAACCTGCTGCCCCTCGGATACCAGAACCTCTGAGACCACACCGCCGTCCCTCGCCGATAGTCGGACGAGGCCATCGCGCGGGACTAGGCTGCCTAGGGCACGCTCGCGACGCGTGTAATGGCCGAAGACCAAGAGCGCGACGATCATCGTCGCGGAAACGACAGCGCATGCGACCCAAGCCATGTGTGAGGGCGGGGATGCGACGGTTACCCGACCGAATCCTGTGTTCTGTCTGCCCTCCAGCAACTGCGAGCGAAATAGTGGTGCATCCATGCGAGCTCTCATTGTCTCCGTAACGTCGCGCCCGTGCGGCGGTGAGGTACAAGCTGTCGTTGAGTATGCGAGAAATCATGAGCCCATCAGATTGCTCTGGAGACTGCCTTTCACGACCTCACTGTCGACAATTTCGCCTCGATAACAACGCGTTAGGCGCGGCGACTACGAAATGCCGACACCAGATCGAGGGCTTGACCGACGCATCACGACGACCGTAACTAGCAAGGACCGTCGGACAATCGCAGGGCGGTGTCACAATTGCCGCTCAAGCCAAACCTCGGAACCCCCATGGGCCCGCGCCGCATCGTCTGCCTCACCGAAGAACCGACCGAAACCCTCTACCTCCTTGGTGAGCAGGATCGCATCGTAGGAATCAGCGGCTTCACCGTACGGCCCACCGAAGCCCGTCGCGACAAGCCCAAGGTCAGTGCCTTCACCAGCGCCAAGGTCGACAAGATCCTCGCCCTGAAGCCCGACCTCGCCATCGGCTTCTCCGACATCCAGGCCGATATCGCGCAGGCACTGATCAAGGCCGGCGTGGAAGTGTGGATATCCAACCACCGTAGTGTGGAAGGCATCCTCGAATACATCCGCCGGCTCGGCGCGATGGTCGGTGTCGCCGATAAAGCCGACAAGCTGGCCGCGACGCTCGAACGTGGACTCGACGAAACACGCGAAGCCTCTGCGCTCCTCTTGCGCCGCCCACGCGTCTATTTCGAAGAATGGGATGAACCGATGATCTCCGGCATCCGCTGGGTGTCGGAGCTGGTCGGTATCGCAGGTGGCGACGATGTGTTGCCGGGTCGCGCGGTGCAGTCGCTCGCCAGGGACCGCATCATCGCCGACGCGCAGGAAGTGATCGACACCGCACCGGACATCATTATCGGTTCGTGGTGTGGCAAGCGGTTTCGTCCCGAGCAGGTTGCTGCGCGGCCGGGCTGGGAGAACGTGCCGGCGGTTCGCGATGGTCAGCTGTACGAGGTCAAATCGCCTTTGATTCTCCAGCCGGGGCCGGCGGCGTTGACGGACGGGCTGGCCGAGTTGCGGCGGATCATCCATGGGTGGGCGGTGAGGTAGCACAGGCGTAAGTAGTTTTGCGGAAGTTCGCTACGCACAACTGCGCTGTCGCGCTCATCGATGCGGATCGATGCTCTTCCACGGGATTCGTATCGTGGGAGAGCGCTCGTGAATGCACGCATGGCTTGGCGGCTTGGCATGGCGATCCTGCTTGCCCTCGGCGCGTCGGTCGCCTCGGCCCAGGCAGCCGCACCCGCCGCACAGAACGCAGCGGCGACAGCACCGGCAAAGGTGTTCCCGAAGGAACAGATCGACCAGTTCATGGCGCCGATCGCGCTCTATCCGGACGCCCTTCTCTCCCAGATCCTGATGGCTTCGACCTATCCCGCCGATGTGGCGGATGCCGCGACCTGGTCGAAAGCCAACCCCAAGGCGTCCGGCGATGCCGCCGTGAAACAGGTGGCCAGCCAGCCCTGGGATCCCAGCGTGCAATCGCTGGTGGCTTTCCCCCAGGTGCTAGCGCAGATGGGCGCCCACATCGATTGGGTACGCAACGTCGGCGATGCCTTCCTCGCCCAGCCCGATGACGTGATGGGTTCGGTGCAGCGGCTTCGTGCCCAGGCGCAGAAGGCCGGCAACCTCAAGAGCACCGAGCAGCAGAAGGTGATCGTGCAGCAGAGCACGCCGCAGACGACGATCATCCAGATCGAACCGGCCGACCCGCAGGTGGTCTACGTGCCCTCGTACAACCCCACCGTGGTGTACGGCACCTGGGCGTACCCGGCGTATCCGCCGCCGTATTACCCGCCACCCCCGGGCTATTACCACCCGGTCGCCACGGGACTGGCCGCCGGCCTCGCGTTCGGTACGGGTATCGCCGTGGCCAATTCGCTGTGGGGCGGCTGCGATTGGGGACACAACGACGTCAACATCAACGTCAATCGCTACAACAATCTCAACGTCAACAACCGCATCAGCGGCAACGGCAACACCAACTGGAACCACAACGCCGCCAATCGTCGTGGCACGCCGTATCGTGGCGCGGCTACCCAGCAGCGCTTCAACCAGGGCGTCGGCGGTGCGCAGCAACGTCAGGCCTTCCGCGGCCAGGCCGGCACCGCCGATGCCAGCCGGCAACGGGCGATGCAAAGCTTCGACCGGACCACGGGTGGTGGCGCGGCGGCCTCGGCACGGCGGCCAGGTGAGACCTTCAACGGCGGACGCAACGCCGGTGGTGCTGCCGGTGCCGGCAATCGTGGGGACCTCGCCAATCGCAGCGGCGGTGGCGACCGACAGGGTGGCTTCAACCGCGCCGGGGACAACAACGGCGGCCGCGACGGTGGGCTGAACCGTCCCGGCGCGAACGGCGGCGGTGTGCAGAACCGGCCGAATGCGCCGCAGGCGCGGGCCAATGCCTTCTCCGGCGTGCGCTCCCCTGGCAATGCGCCTGCGCAGCGCGAGCAGGGACAACGCAGCATGCAGAGCATGGGTGGCCAGCGTGGCGGTGCCGCCGCCGGCCGCCAGATCAATCGGCCTGTCCCCGCCCGCGCTGGCGGCGGCGGATTCCATCGTCGCTAGGAGCACGACATGTCCCGATTCCTTGCCAAACGGTTCGCGCAGTCACTCCTTGCAACGTCCCTGTTTGTCGCGCTGGGCGCCTGGGCTGCTGCGGCTACCTATCCGACCCCCGATGCGGCGACCAATGCCTTCGTCGCCGCGCTCAAGGCACACGATCAGCCTGCCCTCGCCCGTGTCCTCGGCGACGACTGGCGCACGTACATCCCGACCGATGGTATCGATCGAGCCGATGTCGATGCCTTCATCGCCGACTACGACAGCGCACATAAGATCGTCACCGTCGGCGATACCAATCACCTCGCCGTGGGCAGCGCCAACTGGGTGCTACCCATCCCCCTGGTGAAGGGAGCGAGCGGCTGGTCGTTCGATACGAAGGCCGGGCACGAAGAGATCATCGCCCGCCAGATTGGTCACAACGAAACCTCGGTACCCCAGGCCCTGCTCGCCTATTACGATGCACAGCGCGATTACGCCTCCAGCACCCACGACCAGGATACGGAGCCGCATTACGCGAGCAAGCTGATCAGTACCCCGGGCAGGCATGACGGCCTGTACTGGGAGGCGAAGGACAACGCGCCGGAGAGCCCTTTAGGCCCCTACTTCATCACGCCACCTACCGGGGGCGGCTACTACGGCTATCACTACCGCATCCTCACCGCGCAGGGGCCATCCGCGCCCGGCGGCGCGTACAACTACATGCAAGGCAAGGTGCTGGCCAATGGCTTCGCGCTGATCGCCTGGCCGGTGCGCTACGGCGAGACAGGCGTGATGACGTTCGAGATCAGCCATGACGGGCAGATCTTCGCCAAGAATCTTGGCAAGGATACCGAGCACGCTGCCGCCGCCATCAACCGCTTCGACCCGGACTCGAGCTGGACCGAAGTGCAGGCCGACACGCCGACCGCAGGAGATACCCAGTGAACGCTCGCCCCCTGATCGCCCTGCTCGCCCTCGCTACCGGCACCCTCGTCGCGACACCGGGTCATGCCGAGGCCACATTGAAGTGCACGATGCGCTTCGACCTGGCGTCGTGGTCGATCCTCTACAAACACGCCTCGGGAACGGGGACCATCACCTGCGCGAACGGCAGTCACCTCAAGGTGAAACTCACCGCCAACGGCGGCGGCCTCTCGGTAGGCAGTCCACGATCAAGGATGGCAAGGCCAACTTCTCGCACGTCATGTCCATCGACGAGACGCTCGGCACATATGTCGCCGCCGAAGCGAGCATGGGTATACCCAAGAGCGGTGAAGCACAGATCATGACCAAGGGCGAGGTGAACATGTCCCTCGCCGGCGCCGGCAAGGGCTTCGGCCTGGGTGTCACCCTTGGCGGCATGACGATCGAGAAAGTGCCCTGAGGTACAACGCCATGCGCAAGGTCAAACTCGACTACTCCTACGAGGTGAGTTGCGTGCGGCACCTGAGCGATTCGGGTGCTTCGTGCTTTTCGGCGGACGTGGTCATTCGCGATGCCGACGGCAAACAGGTGACGAGACTGGTCGGCAAGCGCCTGCACAGCTACGTCGAAGCCGCCGAAGACGAGGCGGTCGAAGAGGCCCGCCTGGAGATGAAAAAGCTTCAGGCGCACAAGCCGGCCAGCGACGGTTCGCGCTGACCGCGAACCGTCGCCACGCGCGGCCAGCTACCTCCCGGTCACCGCGTCGTTGAGCTTCTCGATCGCCTGATCAGCCGTAAACGTGTTGGGCTTCTGGACTTTCGGGAAGTCCACGAACGTCTGATTGAACTTGGTGAGAAGCGCGATCGCGCCGTACACGATATAGACGTGCTTGATGAGCCAGTCCCAATAGGTGTTCGATGTGACGTCCGCGAACTCGTAGGGGTCTGTCCTCAGGTTGTAGATCTTGGGAACACGCATGGCCGTGAACGGTTCCCCCCAGATCGCCATCGTGCCTCTGCACCTTTGTTCGATGAACGTGACCTTCCAGTTGTCAAAGCGAATACCCAGGATGTCGCCGTCGTCGGAGATGTAGACGAAGAGCTTGCGCGGTGACTTCGCCTCCTGGCCGGTCAGATAAGGGAGCAGGCTCACGCCGTCGATGTGGTTCTTGTACGTGCGACCAAGCGTCTTCACGCCCTTCTTGAGATCGTCGACGACCGTGGTGTTACCCGCGAGCTCGAGGAACGTCGGCAGCCAGTCGTGATGCTGGACGATCTCGTTGGACACGGTGCCCGGCTCGATCTTCCCCGGGTAACGAACAACCAGTGGAATACGGAAAGCACCTTCCCAGTTCGTGTCCTTTTCGCTACGGAAAGGCGTCATCCCACCGTCCGGCCAGGAGTTCCGGTGCGGGCCGTTATCCGTGGAATACAGGACCATCGTGTCGTCGGCGATACCGAGTTCATCCAGGTAGTCCAGAAGTGTGCCGACGTTCTTGTCGTGGTCGATCATGGTGTCGTGATAGGGCGATTGCCAACGTCCAGCCTGACCCAGGCTCTCCTCCTTGGTATGCGTGTACAGATGCATGTGGGTGAAGTTGACCCAGACAAAGAACGGCGTCTCGTCCTCGGTCGCCTGCTTGATGAATCCTTTCGCCCGCTCGGCAAAGTCATCGTCACAGGTGAGCATGCGCTTCGTGTCGAGCGGACCCGTATCTTCGATCTTCTGCTTGCCGATCCTCCCCCACCTTGGCTGTTCGGTGGGATCGTCGACGTCGGTGGCGAAACTATGGATGACACCGCGTGGCTTCACCGTCTCGATGAAAGCGCCGAAGTCCGCCTCGGGGAAGTAGTCGTACATCTCCGGCTCCTCCTCGGCATTGAGATGGTAGAGATTGCCGTAGAACTCGTCGAAACCATGATTGGTCGGCAACATATGATTGAGGTCGCCGAGATGATTCTTACCGAACTGGCCGGTTGCGTAGCCCTCTCTTTTCAACAGGGCGGCGATCGTGACGATCTTCTCGCTCATTCCGACCGGGGCGCCGGGTATGCCGACTTTAGAAAGGCCCGTGCGCATGACGCTTTGACCCGTGATGAAGGAGGATCTTCCCGCCGTGCACGACTGCTCGCCGTACGAATCCGTGAACATCATGCCTTCCTTCGCGAGGCGGTCGATGTTCGGCGTTTGATACCCCATCAGGCCGTGGGAATAGCAGCTCAGGTTGGAGATGCCGATATCGTCGCCCCAGATGACCAGGATGTTCGGGCGTTTACCATGTTCCGACCCGCCTCCTTTGGCAGGCTCGGCCTTCTTCTTGTCTTTCTTGTCGCTCTTGCTTGCGCTTGCCATGGTCGCTTCTCCACAAATGCACCGATGGGTCAGGGGGCCGACGGACGTGGGTTCACCGACGGATCGAACACGGTCTTCCAGTCGTTCTTCATGCTGACGACGCGGAAGTGGTAACGCGTGGCGGCGGCAAGGGAGTCGCCGTTCTTTTCGGCATAGGCGAATTCGCGCGCGGCGTCGTCGTGATTGACAAGCAGCGCGAACGACGGACCGCCGCGGTCCATGGCATAGCGCATCATCGCCACGTCGCCCACGCCGCCGACATTGCCGCCGACGAAGACCGGCCGACGACCGATAGCCAGATGGATGACGGGCGGCTTGCCCTCGCGATCGGTGACGTGCTCGATCTTGCCGGTGTACGTCAGCACGGTCTTGCCGTCGCGCTCGCCGAAGCGCGTCTGCAAGGAGCTGCCGATCACCCGCTCCGGAGGAATGCCGAAGACCTCCTGCGACATCCCACGCGTGTACGCGACCGGAGAGCCGCTGCATATCCAGGTCTGAAAACCGTTGGCCTCGAGGTAACGCAACAACTCGACCATCGGCCGGTAGGCCAGTTTCGTATAGGGCTGGCCAAAGTGTGGATTCGGCGCAGCGCGTTCCTCACGCGCCATATCGACCGACACCTCGTCGGCCGTACGATCATCCACCGCGGCCGCAACGATCTGCGCAAGCCCGCTTTCGCCGAGTGCCTGCAGACCCTTGAGATCACCCGCGAGGAGCGCCGCCACGCCGGGCTGCTGTTTGAGCTCGGGATGTCTGGCCACCGCTGTCTTCACATCCGCCACCAAGGGCAAGACGGCACCCGGCAGGGGCTTCTCCGTCATCAGCGTGCCGTCCATGTCGAACACCGCGACGCGAGCCTCGGGGGCGATGTAACCCGCATCGCCGACTTTCGAGGCGGCCGTCACGAAATCGATGACGGCGGTGCGTGTCGGGCCGTCGTTCCACGAGGGCAGCACGTCGCCCGTGTCCGAATGAGCCCGCCCTGTCGTGACAAGGACGAGCAGCAACCCGAGCACGGCGACGCTATGACGCGTTTCCCATCGATAGCAAAGCATGGACACACTCCCTCCTCTGGAGCGTCCGATGATCCGCAGATGACTGAGATTGTCGAAGCGTAGTAGCGCGCATAAGACCGTAAGTAAATCTACGAGGGAAGCGCAGGCTAGGTAGAAATACCCAGCCGTTTCACGATGGTTTGCTCTGTGTCGGGAGCTCATCGGCCGCGAAGATCAACGCATGCGAAGCGCGACGATCCCACGCCTCTGGTGCAGCGCGATGTTCGCGCTGGTGCCCGCGCTTGCCGTCGCCCAGGAGGAACCGACTGCCAAACCCTCCTTCTGGCAGCTCATGCACGACCCGAACGACCACGCCATCGACATGTCCCGCTGGCTGCTCCAGCACAAGGGCGCCCTGATCGTGCCGATCGTCATCACCGAACCGGCGGTCGGAAACGGAGGTGGCGCGGCGGCCGTGTTCTTTCGCCCCGCAAAGCAATCGCAGGCCTCGAAGGACCGTGGTGAACGCATCGCACCGGACATCTATGGTTTCGGCGCGGCCAAGACGCAGAATGGAACCTATGGCGGAGCCCTCGCCGGCGAATTTCACTTCCGCGACGATCGCTGGCGATACAAGGCGGCGCTGGGCAAGGCGTCGGTCAACCTCGACTTCTACACGCAGGGGCTGGTGCTCGCGCCGCGGAAGATCGGTTACAACCTCAATGGGTACTTCTCGTTCCAGCAGGTGCAGCGCCGCGTGGGCGACACGCCGTTGTACCTGGGCGTGCGCTGGATCTACATCGATCTCAACAGTCGCCTGAACATCGAAAGCAACCGCCAGTTCTTCCAGCCGAAGGACTTTGCCAGCAAGGCGTCGGGCCTTGGCCCGGTGATCGAATACGACAGTCGGGACAATACCCTGACTCCGTCGAGCGGCCTGCTGGCGATGATCGACACCACGTTCTACATGCCGGGCATCGGCAGCAGCAACACGTTCCAGTCCTATCGCGCCCATACGCTGGGCTATATCCCGATCGGCACCGCACTGGTGCTCGGCCTGCGCGCGGACTACCGCACGGCGCCGGGCAATGTGCCGTTCTACCAGTTGCCATCGATCGACCTGCGGGGCATTTCCTATGGCCGCTATCAGGACACCTCGGTCGGCATGGTCGAGGCGGAAGTACGCTGGAACATGACCAAACGCTGGGCCACGTTGGCCTTCGCCGGCGCGGGGCGCGCATGGGGCAGGCATAACGCGTTCGACAGCGCACCCACGGAGACGACCACGGGAGTCGGCTTCCGTTACCTCATTGCCAGCGCACTTGGCCTGTATGCCGGTGTGGACTGGGCCTGGAGCCACGACGACCACGCCTGGTACCTGCAGGTCGGCAGCGCCTGGCGCTAATACGGAGACTGCGATGACTACACCGGGCGACTACCGTTACACCCCTGCCGCCATCGTCGGCAACCCGGACGACCGGGGCGATCCCGCCGTCGAACTCTCGGCGCGGCGCACAGGCATGTCGTTCCAGCGTACGCGCATGAGTACCGACCGCACGCTGATGTCGGTGATGCGTACGTCGATATCGCTGATCAGCTTCGGCTTCACGATCGGGCAATTCTTCGAGCGCCTCCGAACGTCGAAGATCCTGCCGCAGGAGAGTCATGCACCCCGTAATTTCGGCGTGGCCCTGGTAGCACTCGGAATCTTCATGCTCGTGTTGGGGATCATTTACCACTTGCACTACATGCGCACGCTTCGCCACGAACGGCTCGCGATGACGCGCGAGGGCCTGATCCACGGCGAGACGCCCTATCCCGTATCGATGACCCTGTTGGTGGCGGTCGTGATGCTTCTTCTGGGCGTGCTCGCCATTATCAGCATGACGACTCACATCGATCCCTTCGACTAGCGGATGACGCCGTCGGCCTTCATCTTGGGGATGAGGGTCTTCGACAGCTCGTTGGTCGCCTTGGGAATGTCGTTGCTCGCCAGTCCCTGCGTGGTCACGGTCCAGACCAGTTTCTGGCTGCGCACATCCCACAGGCTGGTCTCCAGGGTGACGACCGTGGTCTGGGTGATCTCG
This sequence comes from Luteibacter rhizovicinus DSM 16549, assembly GCF_001887595.1. Taxonomy (NCBI): domain Bacteria; kingdom Pseudomonadati; phylum Pseudomonadota; class Gammaproteobacteria; order Lysobacterales; family Rhodanobacteraceae; genus Luteibacter; species Luteibacter rhizovicinus. The sequence continues at coordinate 2,843,893 of NZ_CP017480.1, read as the reverse complement.
GGCGTGTTGTCCCAGGCACCGCCATACCAGCCGTAGAAGCCGCCGTAGCCTGGACCCGGGCCGGTCGGCGTCACATTGATGCGATCTTCCACGCGCTGGACGCGTGTGACCAGTACCGCGTCGCTGCCGGTACTGCGGACCACGTCGCCGAGTTTCGCCGAGCCGTCGTGGCCGGACGGGATGGCCGCGTAGCTTGCCTCCGCGCGTACCCCGGCGGCGCTGAGGTCACGGGCGAAGGTATCCTCGAACAGCCGGCGCATGGTGTCGCTGCGTGCGACACCGATCACCAGGATGTTCGAGGCCGGCGGGCCGGACCAGCTCGGGTCCTTCCATTCGTTGGTGACACTGAACGTGGCGCAGGCCGACAGCAGCAGGGCGACGATGAGGCTTGCACGGTATTTCATGATCGGAGCTCCTCGGATGATGACGGCTTCTACGGTGTGCTCTCGTCCCTCGCCGCCGTGTAGGGACCGCCCGGATCACGGATCAGTCCCATGCGAATCGCTTCGCGCACCAGCGCGACGCCGCTGTGCACATGGAACAGATCCAGTAGCGATTGCCGATGACTCTCCACGGTCCGCACCGAGATGCCGAGTTCGATGGCGATGTCGCTGGCTCGCAGGCCATTGGCCATCCGTTCGAGCACCTCGCGCTGGCGACGGGTCAGGCGATGGACGGAAGGTGGTGCGTTGACCAGCGCTGCCATCAAACCCGGGCTGACGTAGCGATGACCGTCCAGGACGTCCCTGACGGCATCCAGTAATTCGTTGCGTGGTGACTGCTTCAGCACATACGCCCAGGCACCCGATTGCATCGCGTCCTGCACGATCAGCGGCTCGTCATGACCCGAAAGGATGATGAAGCGGCTGCCGTCGCGACGCTCGGCGATCCGCCGGACGGGTTCGAGGCCAGGCATGTCGGGCAGGTCGATGTCACCGACGATCACCATGCCAGGCTTCACGCATTCGAGCAGCGCGCTGGCCGAATACACCAGGACGACGGAACGGACGTGCGGCGCAAGCAAGGCCGATACCCCTTCCGCCACCACACGGTGGTGATCGGCGACGACGACATCGACCGCCAGGGCTGGGCCTTCGCGTAGCTCGTGCATCGTCGTCAGAGCGCGAGATTGATATTCAGCACAAGCGGCTCGCCCTTGATCCGGTTCTTCACATCGAACTCCTTGACCCAGCGCAGGGTGAAATCGATGCTGCTTTCCTTGCTGAAGGATTTTTTGTAAGCAAGCGCAGGCCCGGCGCCATACGAACGGCCCTTGAAACCATTGAGTCGATCCGCCGTCGCCCCCTTGTCGTCATCGATCTGGCGAATCACACCGATGACGCCGCCAAAGCCCCAGCCACCCGGCGTGCGCTTCATGGCCAGCAGGTCGAGGTGGAAGACGGCGCCGTTCTGATAGTCGGTGGCGTGATTCTTCGAGTAGAAGTCGATACCGGCCAGGGCACTGAATTCGATGCTTCCCTTGTCGTAGAGATGCGTGTATCCGACGGCCGGCGTATACGTCCAGATATTCAGGCCTTTGTTTGCCAGCCGGTTCTTCTCGTAGTCCGCGGTAGGCGCGTAGACATACACGCCGAATGACCAATGTTCGACTTCGCTCACGTGGTAGCTGGCGATCACCGGTGCAAAGTACAGGTCGAAAAGGCCGGACGCCCGGTCATTCACACTGCCGGAGCGCTGGCCGACGAAAAGTGACGCCGACACGGAAGGACGGATGTAAGGCACGGTGAACATGGTGGCGAAGTTCCAGCGTCCCTTCCCCGTATCCCAGATGTACGCGAAAGTCGCCGCATAGAGATCGACCTTGGCGTGCAGGTTCAGCGCCGTACTGCCGCCGATCGGCACCGGCCGGCTCGCACCGATACTGCCGTCGTAATTGATGTAGCTCACGGAGACGTTCAGCCCCGGTGTCGGCGGAATGATGCCGACATAGGGCGTGACCTGCGCACCCGTGATCGAACGGCCCAGTGCGGCTTCCGTGGCGTGCGCCGCTACCGGCGACAACGCCGTGGCGATCAGGGCAAAGACGAGTCGACGGTTCATTGGTCACGATCCGGCATCGTTGACGGTATACGCAGAGTGCGGCCCACGCACCCGTGCGATAAGCGAACTTTCACCCTGTACGCATAGGTAAAACTACCGGCCTCACAAGCGCGGTCTCAGCAGGGAACCGAAGCTCAGGTACACGGCGGTGTGTCCACCCGCGGCGTGACCGAGTCCCAGGAACACCGGCCCCAAAGGCGATTGCACGCCGGCGAAGATGCTCCCGGCATAGATCAGGTTGCCGAAGCTCACATCGCTCTTGCTCTGCCATGTGTTGCCGGCTTCCAGGCTCATCCCGATGAAGATCGGCGTCGAAAACAAGGCATCGAGGTTACCGGTACGGCGATACAGGACAGCGCGTCCCAGGGCGGACTGATTACCTCTCAGCGATCGTTCGCTATAGCCGGAGAGATTGAGGAAGCCACCCAGGAAGTCCTGGGCCTCGAAAAAATTCGAGTTGTCGACGGCACTCGAAGCACGCACGCCGAGCAGGAGGTGATAGCGTCCGTCGCTCATGCCCAGGTTCGGTACCCAGTCGGCGACGAGACGTGCCACATCGCCCTTCACGTCCCCGCCGAGTACCGGCCTGTAGCTCTCGTAATCGAGGTTGACGTGCGCACCACGGGTGGGAAACGCCGCGTTGTCCAGGCTGTCCCAGTCCACCTTGACACCGAGCGAGGCGAAGTCCGAAGAGCCGCTCGGGAACGTCGTCGGCGTCCCCACGCGGAGATCCCCGTTGTCCCTTCCGCGCGCGAAGACGGTCGAGACGCGCCAGTAGGACGCCGGCGTCCAGCCGAGTTCGAAGCCTGCATTGCGACGACGGATGCGGTATTCCGCCAGCTGGTGATCGGCGCCATGGTCGAAGACCGGTACGTCCTCGTTGCGTAGTACCGCGAACGGCATGACATAGGCTGTCGCGCCTTGTCCGAACGGCTGATAGAACTCCGATCGTATGCCGCCGATGCGGCCGCTCCATAGCGTGTTGCGCCACTCGCCGCCGCTGTCGTTGAGGTTGGCCGCGGTGATCTCTGCCGAGATCAGGTATTCGCTGCGGCCGTTGAAATCGTCGTCGAGCTGGAAGCCCATCTTCCCGTAGATCGGCCCCCACGACTTGTCTACCGGCGTCAGGCGGATGCCACGATCTTCCCCGCGCTCGACGAGGTGGTAGTCCACCTGCTGGAAGCCACCCTGCCCGTAAATGCCGCCGATGCGCTGTTCGACATCCTTCGGATCGAAGACCTTGCCGACCTCCGGTTTCAGGCGATTGGCGGCGAACTGACCGCTGGCCGTGCTCTTGGTATCGACATCGATGAAGGCCACCAGCTTCGGATCGAAGCTGCGCTGGCGATGGTTTTCTTCGAATGCCTGCCAGGACGACGGCGACGCGGTGAGTTGACGAAGACGCGGAAGCGCGGCCTCCGCGGCGGCGCGGCCGATGGCGATCGCCTCTTGCGCCCGATTGAACTCGCCGGCTCCCAGCTTGCCCAGGGCCGGCCGGATAAGGATGTCCCTGTCGTTCAACGCGGCCAGTTGTCGGGCCGTCTTCTCTGCCATCAACGCACTGACCATCTGGTTGAGCAGGGCGACGGGGTTGGTCAAGGTCGACTGCTCGGCCAGGGGCGACCCCACATCCACGACAATCAACCGGTCAGCGCCCATGTCGCGCACCACGTCGATCGGGACGTTGTCCATCAGCCCGCCGTCGACCAGCAGTTTCCCGTCGACATTGGTCGGCGCGAATGCCCCCGGCACGGACATGCTCGAACGAATCGCCAGCGGCAGGTCGCCGTGGGAGAACACGACCGGTTGGCCTGCCACGATGTCGGTCGCCACGGCGCGGAACGGCACCGGGAGGTCGTCGAAGTCCGTCACGTTCCAGGTCGACAGCAACAGGCGACGCAGCAGAAGAAGCAGCTTCTGGCCCTGGACGACACCGGCGGGCGTGACGATATGGCCGTTCTTGTAGCCGACCTCGAAGTTCAGCAGATACCGATAATCGGCATCTTTCCGGCGCATAGGCTCCTCGACGCGGTCCGGATCGTCGGAAAACAGGTCCTTCCAGTCGAGTTGCCCGATCACATTGGCCATCTCGTCGGAGCTGTAACCGGCCGCGTAAAGGCCGCCGACGATCGAGCCCATGCTGGTGCCTGCGATGCGACAGATGGGGATGTGCTCGCGCTCGAGCACCTGGATCACGCCGATGTGGGCGGCACCCCGTGCACCGCCCCCGCCGAGGACCAGGCCGATGCACGGTGAGGGATCGCGTGGGGCGGCGTGCACGCTCGCCGTGCCGAGCAAGAGGCAGGCTGCCAGCGTCGAAAGCCACGGGGTAGACAGGTGCATGCGGGTTGCCCTTGTCGCGATCGGTTCCGCAGTGTCGGACAGACCGACCGTGCAGGGCAGCGAAGAACCGGACCCGGGAACTGCGCAGAACTACTTAGACAGAAGTGGGACGGCCGACCGAGGGGCAAAGACACTCTTGGCCCGATGCACGCGTATAGTCCTCCGGGGGTGTGGCAGGGGCCGCCCTTTGAAGTCATGACAGCTGTTCGGGGGCCACCGTGACGAGGTGGCGGGAGAGGCGATGACGCAGACCTTGGCATCGACGCAGAGCGCGGCCCATTGGTGCGGGGGCGTTTTCGTGGGCGCCATCGTTGCGCAGCTGCTCTCGGCCGCCTTGTGGAGCCATCAGGGCGGCACGCATATCGTCTGGTTCCCGGGGGCCGTCCTGCTCGGCGCCCTGCTCGCCACGCCGCGACGGATGTGGCCGGCGTTGATGGGCGCCGCACTGATGGGCCTGGTCGTCACTGGCGTGAGTTTCGGGCTGCCGCTGGCGGATACCGCCCTGGTCGTGTCGCCAGCCGTGTTGCTCACGCCGGTCGCCGCGTGGCTGCTCCAGCGTGTGCCCTCGCGTGTCCCGCCGCTGGAGGATTTCACGCGGCTCTATATTTTCGCGGCGGTCGCCGTCATTACCCTGCCCGCCGTATGCGCGACGCTCATCGAGCACGCGAGTCGCTACACGTCGTTTCGCGGCTCGATCCTCAGCGACTGGCCGAACATCGCACTCGCCCATGCCCTTGGCTACGTGCTGTACGTCCCGGTCTGGGTGAGCGTGCGAAGTCCGGACGCGGCCGTGCGCCACGAACCGCGACTGCCCACCGAGTTCTACCTGCTCATGGTCGTCTCGATCGCCCTGCTCGGCGTCATCTGGTACGGCTACGGGAATCATGCGGAGCTCGTGCCCGTACTCTGCCTCGCGCCGGCGCCGATCATCATCGCGGCGATCATCCGGGCACAGATGACCGGCAGCTCCATCGCCGTCTTCGTCATCGTGATCATGGCCGGACACCTGAGCATCGGTGGCCACGGCCCTTTCATGGCCGCCACGCCGCAACAGACGACGCTCGCCCTGCAGCTCTGGACCCTGACCGCGGCCCTGTCCGCACTGACACTCGGCGTGGTCGTCGAGCAGCGTTTCGCCAGCCGTCGCGCCTTGAGCCATGCCCATGACGAGCTGCGCGAGATGACCGGACGGCTCATCGCCACCCAGGAACAGGAACGCGCCCGCCTCGCGCGCGACCTCCACGACGACATCAACCAGCGCCTGGCCGCGGCATCGATCGGCCTCAGCTCGTTGCGCCGACGTGTTGCACCGGCGATACAGGCCGAGGTCAACCACATCCAGCACCAGGTGATCGCCTTGTCCGAGGATGTGCGCCAACTCTCACACGAGCTTCACCCCAGCTGCCTGCACCATGCGGGCTTACGCGATTCGCTCGAAGCGCTGTGCCATACCTCGCGCCGTCCGCGGGCGCCACACGTGGTCTTCATCGCGGACCGTGCCATCGATGTGCTCTCGGCGGATATCGCGCTTTGTTTCTACCGGGTCACCCAGGAAGCATTGACGAACGCGTTGCGTCACGCCGATGCAAGCCAGGTCACCATCAAGGCGTCCGTGACCAGCGGACTTGCTTCGCTGTGGATTTTCGACGACGGTAAGGGCATCGATCCCGAGATCTTGCCATCGACGGGGCCAGGCATCGGCCTGATCAGCATGAACGAACGAGCGAAGCTGCTGGGGGGCAGCTTCGAGTTGCGTACTGCACCGGGGAAGGGAGTGGATCTATGTCTGCGCATTCCGTTGGAAACGAGTTGAGCTGCGAGGCGTTGCCGCGCATCGTCTTTGCCGATGACCACCGCATGGTCGCCGAAGGGATCGAGCGCCTGCTCGACGACGACTTCGAGCTGGTCGCCCTGGCCCAGGACGGTCGCAGCCTGCTCGACATCATCGAGCGCGAAAACCCGGACCTGATCCTCTCCGACATCAACATGCCCGGTGGCAATGGCCTCGAAGTGCTCAAGACCCTGCGTGCCCGCGGGGACAGCACGCCCTTCGTCTTCCTTACCATGCATGCCGAGCCCGCCCTGGCCGCCTCGGCCATGCGGTCGGGCGCCAACGGTTACGTCCTGAAGGTGTCCGCCGGCGACGAACTGCTCAGCGCGCTGCGCCAGGTGCTTGCCGGCGGCACGTATGTCACCCCTTCGCTGGGGGCACGCTACCTGCGCGGTCGCATGGCCGATCTGCACGAACTCACGCCGAAACAGCGCGAAGTGTTGCGCCTGGTCGGCTCCGGCCTGCGTTCCAAGCAGATTGCGGCGCAGCTGGGGCTTTCGGTGCGCACCGTCGAAGCCCACAAGTACACCATCATGCAGATCCTGGACGTGCACAGCACACTCGAGTTGGTGCGCCGATCGGAGGACCTCGGCCTGCTGTTCTGACCGGGAAACACGGAAGTAGATATACGCAGCAGTAGTCGCGTGGCTTTACGCTGGTCCGCATGCGCTGCCAGGTGGAGAGTGACTCTCATGGACGACTTACGCCACACACGTTTCAGGGCCAGCGTTGTTCTTGCGGACGACCATCCGCAGACCGCGCTGGAAATCGAGCGCCTGCTGCGCGAAGACTTCGACGTGGTCGGCGTGGTCGGCAACGGCGTCGCGCTCGTCTCGCTGGTCGAGATCCTCCGGCCCGACGCTGTCGTCACCGACATCGCCATGCCGGGCATGGATGGCCTGGAGGCGGCACGCCGCATCGCCGTCAACTGCCCCGGCCTGCCCGTGATTTTCGTCAGTTGTCACGACGATGCCAGCGTTGCCCGGCGGGCGCTTTCCGTCGGCAGCGCGTTCGTCGTGAAGGCATCCGCCGGCGAGGACCTGCTCGATGCCGTGCACGCGGCACTCCGCGGCGATGCCTACGTCTCATGCTCGGTCCGCGCCGGCTATCCCGACACACCGTAGTTCTACTTGGGGGCGGGACCGTAGTTCCTCGGTCGCACGCGGCCGGTCGACGCGCGAGCATGCAAGCCGACATCCTTTTCCCGTTCGCCACGCCCGGCGGAACACGGAACATGGCCACCACCACCCCCGGTGGTCTGCCGTCGGTGTGGTGGACGGGTTCTTTATCGAGGCAACCTCCAGGGAGTGCTCATGGCCCTCGCCGATCCTGCGCGCCGCTTCGTCACCACGCCGGAGAACGATGGCATGGTCCGACTGGAGGGCGGCCTGTTTCGCATGGGATCGGACCGATTTTATCCCGAGGAACAGCCCGTGCACCGCGTGCGCGTGAGCTCCTTCCTGATCGATCGCACCCCGGTAACGAATGCGCAGTTCGCCCGCTTCGTGAAGGCCACGGGGTACGTCACCTTCGCCGAGATTCCGCCACGCGCCGAGGACTATCCGGGCGCTCTCGCCGACATGCTGCATCCGGGTTCGCTCGTCTTCATACAGCCGCCCGGTCCGGTACCCATGCAGATCGATCGCTGGTGGCGATTCGTGCTCGGTGCCGACTGGCGACACCCGACCGGTCCGGACAGCGATCTCGACGACCTCGACGATCATCCCGTCGTGCACGTCACCGCCGCCGACGCCGAGGCTTATGCGGCCTGGGCAGGCAAGCGCCTGCCCACCGAAGCCGAGTGGGAGTTTGCCGCGCGAGGCGGCCTCGACCAGGCGGAGTACGCCTGGGGCGATTTCCTCGAACCCGCGGGTCACTTCATGGCCAATTACTGGCAAGGTCGCTTTCCGTACGAGAACACGGCGGACGACGGCTTCGAGCGGACTTCGCCGGTCGGCTCGTATCCCGCGAACGGCTATGGTCTCGTCGACATGGTCGGCAACACCTGGGAATGGACGGCCGACTGGTACCGAGCCACCCACGCCGCCGAGGTACAAAAAGCCTGCTGCGTACCGGCCAATCCCCGCGGCGGGAGCCGGGAGCACAGCCACGACGCCCGCACCGCGGGACCCGCCATCCCAAGACGCGTCCTCAAGGGCGGGTCGCACCTGTGTGCGCTGAACTACTGCCAGCGTTATCGACCGGCGGCGCGCTACCCCCACCCCATCGATACGTCCACCAGCCATATCGGCTTTCGCTGCGTTGCCGACATCGCCCCGGAGGCTTCAGCGTGAATGCCACGCCTTTACTCAGCCTTGCGCAAGTGTTCACCCTGCTCTTCGTCGTCATGGGGCCGCCGTTGAAGACCCCGCTGGCCTACTACGCGCGCATGCAATCTTTCGACGCCGCGACACGCCGCAGCCTGGCCTTGAAGACGGCCCTCCTGGCCACGGTGGCGGTCTTGATCGGCGGCTTTCTCGGCCTTTCGTTACAGCGCAGCTGGCAGATATCGGTGCCGGCCATGCTTCTTGCCGGCGGCCTGATCTTTCTTCTCGTCTCGCTGCGCACGGTGCTGGAGCAGTACACGTCCAGTGCTGTCCCGCATCCGGTGCCCGAGGGCGCGGTGCCGGCGCATCCGTCTGCGCCCAGTGCCTTCGATCTCGCCGTGCCGATGATCGTGACGCCGTACGGTCTTGCCGGCCTCATCATCCTGCTCGCTTCCAGTCACAGCACGGAGCGCACGATGGGCGTGGTCGGCATGCTCATCCTGGTGATGGTCCTCCACCTGCTGGCGATGCTGTTTTCCGGACCGATCGTGCGGAGCATCGGGCCATTGCCCTTCAAGCTGTTCGGTACGGTGATCGGCTCGCTCACCGTGGGCCTGTCGGTGCAGATGATGATCTTCGGTTACCAGATGCTGGCCCTCACACCCGCTATCAGTGGCCCGATATCGTCACCGTGATCTTGCGCTGGTGCGCTTCGTGGCGATGCTCGTAAAGGAACACGCCCTGCCACGTACCCAGCAAGGGGCGTCCGCTGTGCACCGGGACCGACAGCGAAACACCGGTAAGTACGGCGCGCACATGCGCCGGCATGTCGTCCGGGCCTTCGTCCTGATGGCGAAACAGCGGATCGCCATCGGGCACCAGCCGCGCGAAGAAACGTTCGAGGTCGGCGACGACCGTCGGGTCGGCGTTTTCGCCGATGAGCAGCGACGCGCTGGTGTGTTGGACGAACACGTGCGCGATACCCGTCGCCACGCCGCTGGCCGCCACCGCGTCGGCGAGGCGGTCGGTGATCTCGATCAGCGACCGCCCGCGCGTGTGCACGGTGAAGGTGGTCTGAGCGATGTGCTGAACAGGCTGGGCGCGGCTCATCGCGAACTCCGGGTCAGGGATAAAGCAGGCGGCTCGTCCACTGCGTATCGTGTTCGGCGTGCACGATGCGTTCGTGCAGGCGGAACTCGGCGCCGTACCAGAACTCCACGCGATCGGGCTTGAGGATGTAGCCGCCCCAGTGCGGCGGACGCGGCACGTCACGTCCATCGAATTCCTTCTCGAAATGCGCCACGCGGTCTTCGAAGGTCTGCCGGTCCGGCAGTTCCTGGCTCTGCTTCGACGCCCACGCACCGATCTGGCTGCCGCGCTGGCGACGCACGAAATACGCATCCGACTCGGCCGCGCTGGCCTTGCTCACACGGCCTTCGAAACGCACCTGGATACCGTCACGAATCTGCTTCCAGTGGAAGCACACCGCGACCTGGTCGTGCGCGGCCATCTCGCCGGCTTTCGCGCTTTCATAGTTGGTGAAGAAACCCAGCCCGTTCTCATCGATGTGCTTGAGTAGCACGATGCGTGAATGCACGCGGCCGTCGGCATCTAGTGTGGCGAGGTTCATGGCGGTCGGTTCGCGATCGCCACTGGCCTTCGCTTCGTCGAGCAGGCCGCGGAATGTGTCGAGGATCTCGGGAGTCAGCATGGGTAGGCTATGCTTGCCGGTATGGAATCACCCGATGCTATCACGCTCGCCGAACGGGTCCTGGGGCGTTTCGCCGCGGCGATCGGGCATGCCTCGACACCGTTCATCCTGGGCGTCTCCGGCTTGCAGGGCAGCGGCAAGAGTACGCTGGCCGCGGCGCTGATCGAGGCCGCCAGGGAACGCGGCTGGTCCGCCGTCGCCCTGTCGCTGGACGATGTGTACCTGACCCGCGCCGAGCGCGAGGCGCTGGCCCGCGAGGTCCATCCGCTGCTGCGTACCCGCGGGGTTCCGGGGACCCACGATCTGGCCTTGCTCGCTTCCACCCTGGACGCGCTCGACAAGGCGGCGCCTGAGCGGCCCGTGTCCATCCCACGCTTCGACAAGGGTCAGGACGACCGCTACCCAGCGGCGCTGTGGCCCGAAGTCCCGCAACCACCCATGCTGGTGATCCTCGAAGGCTGGTGCCTGGGCCTCGAACCGCAGTCGGACGCCGACGCGATCGAGCCGATCAACGCGCTGGAGCGCGAGGACGATCCCGAAGGGATCTGGCGCCAATGGGTCAACACCAAACTCGCCGATTATCTTTCGGTCTGGCGTCGTCTCGATGCGCTCGTGCTGCTCCAGGCGCCATCGTGGGATGTCGTCACGCGATGGCGCGACGAAGCCGAGTGGCCGCTTCGCGCCCGGGGCGAGCCGCAAGCGATGGACGAAGACGAGATGGCACGCTTTCTCCAGCACTACGAACGCCTCAGCCGGCATGCGCTGGCGACGTTACCCGCGAAAGCCGACCTGGTCCTGACCCTCGACCCGAATCGAGACACCCCGCCCTTGTAGGAGCCGATTCATCGGCGATCCCGCGGCAGCGGGCCAGGTTGTGCAAGCACTCAATCGCCGATGAATCGGCTCCCACAACAGCGCGCTACAAAAGTGCGGCGTAACCCATGCGCGCATCGGGCCACCGGCACTTGAATCCTGTGGCACGCAGCCGCGCATTGGACATCCGCTTGTTGCCGATGCCAGCTGCGGGTGGACCGTCGAGCGGTGGCACGGCGCCAAGCAGGCCGGCGAGATAGTCGTAGAGTTCGTCGATCGGCAACGGCGTATCGTCGACGCCGACATAAAGTGACTCGTGCACGTCCAGCGACAGCAGGTGCGCGATCGCCGCTGCCGCATCGTCGACATGGATGCGATTGGCGAAAACGCGACGCCCGCGTGGCACGGAGACCTTGCCCTCGCGAAGCCGTTCGAGCAATTGGGTTCTGCCTGGGCCATAGAGGCCCGCCAGTCGCAAGGAAATGCCGCCGACACCACGCGATGCCAGCCAATCCTCCGCTTCGACCAGAACACGTCCGTTGAATCCGGGAGGATCGGTGGGCGTGGCTTCATCGACCCACTCGCCGGCATGCTCGCCATAGACGGCCGTCGAGGAGACGAACACCGTGCGGCTCGGTGGCGCCGGAAGCGCATCGATGAGGTAGCGCAGTCCGTCGACAAACACCGCACGGTAGGCCGCCTCGTCGCGGGCGTCGGGCGTGGGCGCAAAAACCACCGCATCGACCTGCGGCAGGCCGCGCAAGGTGTCGGGACGGGTCAGGTCACCGCGCAGCCAGCGTATCGACGGGTCCGGCGCGACCTCACGGCGACGCAGGGCGAAAACCTGCTTCCCTTGCGCCACGAGACGTCGGGCCGCACGGATACCGACATCGCCGGCGCCGGCGATCAGCACGGTCTCGTTCTTCTGCGGATAGCTTATTGCTAGCATGGGTGCGATGAATCCTTCGCCCAACCTGTTCCTGGTCGGCCCCACGGGGGCCGGCAAGACCACGATCGGACAGCGCCTCGCGGCGCACTATGGCCTGCCTTTCGTCGACCTCGACGTGGAAATCGAGGCACGCTGCGGCACGACGATCGCCGCGATCTTCGAAAACGAAGGCGAGGCGGGTTTCCGGGCGCGCGAACGCGCGCACCTGGACGAGTTTAGTCTGCGCAACGGCATCGTGCTCGCCACCGGCGCGGGCGCCGTGGTAGCCCCTGAAAACCGCGAGATCCTCATGAGCCGCGGCACCGTCTTCATGCTCGGTGTCGACGTGGAGGAACAACTCGACCGACTCCAGCACGATCGCGTGCGCCCGATGATCGCCGGCGACGACCGCCGTGGCCGGCTGGAGCACCTCGCCCACGATCGCAATCACCTCTACGAGGAAATCGCCGACCTGATCTTCCGTGGTCGGCACGAAGGCGTCGACGACGCCGCGCCCCGGGCCATTGCCCTCCTCGACCGCCACTGGAAACGCCACTGATGGAAACCGTCCACGTCGCACTTGCCGGCCGCGATTACAGCGTCTGGATCGGCCCCGGCCTGATTGCCGACAACGCGCGCTGGCGTGCCAGAATTCGCGGACGGCATGTGCTGGTGGTCAGCAACACCACGGTCGCGCCGCTCTACCTTGCCGCGCTGACAAAAGGCCTTGAAGGCCTGACCTGGTCGTCCTACCTCATCGACGACGGCGAAACCCACAAGACCTTCGCCAACGTCGGGCGTGTCCTCGAAGCCCTCGGCGAACTCGGCGCTACGCGAGACGCCTGCGTGATCGCCCTCGGTGGCGGTGTGGTCGGCGACCTCGCCGGCTTTGCCGCCGCGTGCTGGATGCGTGGGATCGACTTCATCCAGGTACCCACCACCCTGCTGGCCATGGTCGATTCGTCCGTCGGCGGCAAGACCGGCGTAAACCTGCCCGCCGGGAAGAATCTCGCCGGGGCCTTCCACCAGCCGCGCGCCGTCGTCGCGGATGTGGACGTCCTCGCCACCCTGCCCCAGCGCGAATATCGCGCCGGCCTGGCGGAAATCGTCAAAGGCGCCGCCATCGGCGATCCCGCCTTTTTCGCCTGGCTGGAAACGCATGCCGATGCCCTGGCCGCGCGCGATCCCACCATCCTGATCGAGGCGATCGCGCGCAAATGCCGCTACAAGGCAGGCGTGGTCGCGCGCGACGAAACCGAGCAGGGCGAGCGCGCCTTGCTCAACCTCGGCCACACCTTCGGTCATGCGCTGGAGACAGCGGGCAACTACAGCGAGATCCTGCATGGCGAAGGTGTCGCCATCGGCATGGTCCTGGCCGCGCGACTGTCGGAGAAGCTCGGCATGGCCGCCGCTGACGACACGCAACGCCTCACCCGGCTGCTCGAACGTCTCGGCCTGCCTACCACGCCATCGCGCGAACATGCCGCCAGTCGCCTGCTCGACCTCATGCGCCTGGACAAGAAAAACACGGCGGGGACGCTGCGCCTGATCCTCTGGCGCGGGATCGGGCATGCGGAAATCGTCTCCGGCGTGCGTGATGCGGACGTCCTGGCCGTGCTCGATTGACGCATACCGTGCGTACCCTGGAGCGACCACCTACAATGATCGGCCCTGCGCCAGCCCGGATCGTTTGATGCGGATCTACATGCAAACCATGCCCGAAGCGGTGACGGAAGCGCCCCGTTTCGTCCAGATCACGCTGGAGCAGGACCTCCTCGGCGGCTGGACCCTGTACCGCGAAAGCGGCGTGCAGGGCGGCAAGACGACACTCAAGCGTGAGGTCTACCTCGAACGCGACGCCGCGCAGGCCGCCTTCGAGAAAGCGCGCGACGCGCAGATCAAAAAAGGATTCAAAGTGATGTTCAGCCAGGGTCAGGAGTCGGCGCATGGCCGCTGACGTCCTCCGCAACGACCGTTTCCTCCGCGCACTGCGCCGCGAGCCGACCGACACCACGCCGATCTGGGTGATGCGCCAGGCGGGCCGCTACCTGCCGGAGTACCGCGCCACGCGCGGCCGTGCCGGCAGCTTCATGGGCCTGGCAACCAACCCCGAGTTCGCCTGCGAAGTGACCTTGCAGCCGCTGGTCCGGTTCGATCTGGACGCGGCCATCCTGTTTTCGGACATCCTGACGATTCCAGACGCGATGGGCCTCGGCCTGTCGTTCGCCCAGGGCGAAGGCCCGCGCTTCGAACGCCCGCTGCGCGATGCCGCGTCGATCGAAAAACTCGTCGTTCCCGACATGGATGGCGAACTGCGCTACGTGATGGACGCGGTCCGCCTGATCCGCAAGGAACTCGACGGCCGCGTCCCGCTGATCGGCTTCTCCGGCAGCCCGTGGACGCTGGCCTGCTACATGGTCGAGGGCGAAGGTTCGCGCGATTTCGCGCGGGTCAAGGCACTCGCCTGGAACGAGCCGGCACTCGCCCACCACCTGCTCGACACCGTGGCGCGTTCGGTCGCCGCCTACCTGATCGCGCAGGCGCATGCCGGCGCGCAGGCACTGATGATTTTCGACACGTGGGGCGGCCTGCTCGGCCCGGCACCCTTCAAGGCGTTCTCGCTGCACTACATGGCGCAGGTGGTCGACGCACTGAAGGCCGACCCGGTCAGCCGCGACCTGCCGGTCATCCTGTTCTCCAAGGGCGCCAGCGGCCAGCTCGAAGCCCTCGCCGACACCGGCTGCACCGGCCTGGGCGTGGACTGGACCATCGACATCGGCGAAGCCCGCCGTCGCGTCGGCGACCGTGTCGCCCTGCAGGGCAACCTCGATCCCGCCGTGCTACGCGCCTCGCCCGAGATCGTGGCACGCGAAGCCCGCGCGGTCCTGGACGACTTCGGCAACCACCCCGGTCATGTGTTCAACCTCGGCCACGGCATCACGCCCGAGGTCGATCCCGAGAACGTGAAGGTGCTGGTCGATACCGTGCACGAGCACGGCCGGGTGATTCGGAGCCGTTGAAGCGGCTTCGCGGTGGAAGCCGGGTCGTGGAAGCCGGCTCTTTGTGGGAGCCGCTTCAGCGGCGATTCGGGGCTCGCGGCAAGCACCCTGTCGCCGACAAATCGGCTCCCACGCAAGGCACCGGTCCGATTAGAACCGGTTCGGGCCCGCGATATGGCACTTACCGACTTCCGCCCGAGCTGCCATGGCCTGTGCCTGGTCATTGGCCTGCATGCGCATCTCGTAAATCGTCTGCCAGTTGCGTGCGCACAGGCTGCCCGACTTCGGGCCCATCTCGAAGGACTGCCTGGAGAGCTGCTCGGCCAGCGGGAAGTTCTGCATGCGAACAGCCACTTCGGCGCGATCCTGGATCAGCTCCGGCGCCTGCGGCGCCAGCTTCAGGGCCTGCACGAGCTTGGCGTCCGCGTCGGGATAGCGACCGGCCTGTTCATCCACCTGGGCGGACTTTTCCAGGCCCTGCACGCCGGGATCGCGCAGCGGGGCGACTTCGATCGCTGACTTTTCGCGCTCACCCGCGGCGCGGATCTGGGCGACGATGTCGTAAGCGGGCTTGCTGGGACGGGTAGCCTGCGGCGGGGCGGGCTGGCTGCACGCGGCGACGAGCGCGACGGCGGCGATGGCACAAAAGCGAAGGCGATGCATGGGTCAATCCGTAGGATTACTGGGAACGGGCGACGCCGGCTGGGCGTCACCGCCGCCGAACATACCCTTGAATTGCTGCCAGAAACAGCCCTCCTCGGCATCCGGCACGTAACCGGACACGAAGGGGAACTGCCGCGCGCCCTGGCACGACGGGTCGGTGCGCTTGCCGGTCTGCGGGTTCACCCAGGCCATCTCGAGGCCATCGCCCGGTGCGGCGGACAGCGGTCGCGTGGGCAGCTTGCGGAACAACTCCTGCCACACGCGCATGCTGCCGGTGGCGCCGTATAGCCCGGTGGGCTTGTTATCGTCGCGTCCCATCCAGACCACGGCGAGGTGTTCGCCAGTGAAGCCGGCAAACCAGCTGTCGCGCTGGCTGTCGCTGGTGCCCGTCTTGCCGGCCGCATGGAGCGAGCCCAGGGACGAATTGCCGATAGCCGCGGCGGTACCGCTGTTGACCACCTGCTGCATGGCCCACGTGGTCAGGCGCGTGGCAGCCTGGTACTCGCCCTCCCCGCCTTTCACCTCGTAGCGCTTGATCGCCTGACCCTTGTTGTCCATCACGCCACTCACCGCGATCAGCGGCAGCGCATGGCCATCGGCGGCGATGTACTCGTAGAGCTGGGCGACCTGGAACGGCGACAGATCGATCGCGCCAAGCAGGAGCGACGGACTGGGATTGACGTCCTGCAGGCCGAAGGACTCGAGGAAGGCCTTGATCCGCGGCACACCGACCTCGATGCCCAGATGCACCGTGGCGAGGTTCCAGGAATGCACCAGCGCGTCGAGCATCGGCACCTGGCCGTGGATTTCATGGTCGTCGTTCTGCGGCGTCCACGGCTTGCCGTCGGGCTGGGTCATATTGATCGGCGTGTCATCGACGATCGTAGCCAGCGACCACTTCGACGGCTGCGACCACGCGACCAGATACACCAGCGGCTTGACCAGGGAACCGATCGACCGACGGGCATCCAGCGCGCGGTT
This sequence comes from Luteibacter rhizovicinus DSM 16549, assembly GCF_001887595.1. Taxonomy (NCBI): domain Bacteria; kingdom Pseudomonadati; phylum Pseudomonadota; class Gammaproteobacteria; order Lysobacterales; family Rhodanobacteraceae; genus Luteibacter; species Luteibacter rhizovicinus. Next base: position 2,827,296 of record NZ_CP017480.1, on the reverse strand, counting down.
GAAGCCCTGGTCGCCCGGGTCGCGCGAGCCGACCACGGCGAGCACGCTGCCGGTGGCGACGTCGGTGACCACGGCCGCCGCCTGCGCGGCGGCACCACGCTTGCCCAGGGACTTGGCCGTGGTCAGGATGGCCTGCTCGGTGTACAGCTGGGCGGCCGGATCGAGGGTGGTGAAGATGCTCAAGCTGCCATCGCGCAGCGCGGCCTCGTCGAAGTCGGCCGTGATCTGCGAACGAACCAGCTGCATGAAGGCAGGAAAACGGTTGTGCGGTAGCTGTGCGTTGTCCGCGATGCCGAGCGGCGTGGCTTGCGCGGCCTTGGTTTGCGCATCGTCGAGCAGCCCGGTGTCGTGGAACTGCTGCAGCACGAGGTTACGCCGCGACAGGGCGCGATCCGGGTAACGCCGCGGATCGTAATAGCTCGGCCCCTTGACCAAGCCGACAAGCAGGGCGATTTCCTGCGGCTTCAGATCTTCCAGTCGACGACCGAAGAAGAACTCGCCGCCGGCGGCAAAGCCATGCACGGCCTGGCTGCCCTGCTGGCCGAGGAACACTTCGTTGACGTAGGCCTCGAGGATGCGGCCCTTCGAGTAATGCGCCTCCATCAACACCGAGAGGATCGCCTCGTTCACCTTGCGCATCATGTTCTGGCTGCGGTCGAGGAACAGGTTGCGCACCAGCTGCTGGGTCAGCGTCGAACCGCCCTGCACGGCATGGCCGGCGCGCAGGTTCGCCAGCGAGGCGCGCGCGATCGCGGAGAAGTCGATGCCGATGTGATGATTGAAGTCGCGATCCTCCACGGCCTGCAAGCCCTGCACGAGCAGCGGCGGCACGTTTTCGAGGCGGACGATGCGACGTTCTTCCTGTTGCGCGCCGTAAAGCGTGGCGATGCGCGCGGGATCCAGGTGGATGGCCTTGATCGGCTTGTCGTTCGTGTCGTCGACGATCGCGCCCACCTGGCCGTTAGCCAGGCTGACACGTAGGCGATGCGGCAGCTCGCCGCCGTCCGGACCCGAATAGCCGCGCGACGCGATGAGGAAGCGCGAGCCGTTCTTCGCATAGCTGCCCTGCACCTTGCCAGCGCCGTCGGTGGTGTAACCGGCGAAGGTGAGTTCCAGCTCCAGGGTGGCCGGGGTCATGGCACGGCCCGGTTCCAGCGGTAGCGGTCGCGCGTAGACGCGCGTCGGCACCGCGAACACCAGGTCGTTGAACCGATCCTGCAGGCGGGCATTGAGGATCAGCGTGTAGGGCAGAAGGAAGCCAAACACGAGGCCCATGACGAGCCAGAAGGGAATGCGCAGCCAGGGCCAGCTGGCACGCAGGATGGAGCCAAGACGATTCAGGAAAGCCAACGCGGGGAAGTCCTGCGGAGAGAGACGAAGCCGGATGATAGGGGCAGCGCCCCGGCGCCCATCTGAACGAATGCTGGCAAAGCGGTGACCTGCGGCGTCAGGAGCCCGCCTGCCAGGTCTCGGGCTGGGGTGAGAAGGCGCGCGGATGGATGTCCAGAGTCGCTTCCAGAGCCCGATTGTCGGCGATCAGGTCGCTATCGAGTCGGTGGATGGGGCCGCGCATGGCCGGCGATACAGCGGAAGCCACGTTCAGGATAAACCGGGGAACCGGCAATGGCAGGGTCGCCGAACCGGCGGAACGGCGTGCCCGGCGGAACATCTCGGCGGCGCTGAAGCGTTCGCCGCCCCCGATCGAGAACGTCTGGTTACGCCCTGCCGGCCGTGTCAGGGCCGCGACGATCGCGGCGGCGATATCGTCGGCGTGCACAGGCTGACGCTGCCCCCGTCCCGCCGGCAGCGGGAACACGCGGCGGCGCAAGGCGTTCTGGACCATCGGCGTGAGGCTCTTGTCCAGGCCAGCCCCATAGACGAGGGTTGGGCGGAAAATGGTCCACGGCATGCCGCGCGACGCGCAGGTGGTACTGAGCTCGGTCTCGGCGTCGCGCAGGATGCGCGACAACTCCCGCTCGGCGGGGTCCGTCGAGTCGCGCTTGGTCTCCGCGCTCATCGACGAGGTCGCCACGATGTGCGGCGTGCCCGGCAGGCGCGTGAGCGCCAGCCATGGCGACAACCCGTTCAGCGGACCCAGGCAGACGACCGCCTTCAGCGGCGGCAGCGAGGGCATGCCACCCGGGAGGTGGCCGACGATCCAATCGGGATGACTATCGTGAGGCTGCCGGCTCAGGGCGAGCACGTCCTCGCCGGCGGCGGCCAGGCGAGGCAGGAGAAAATGACCGATCTGGCTGGTGGCGCCGATGACGAGAATCCGCATGCGTTCGCTCATCGTCCTGTCGCGATGCGCTCGTAAGCGCCCTGCAGGCGCGGGTCGTCCGGCGTGTAATGGCGTGCCCGGTCCAGCGCCTGGAACGCCCCCTGGCGATCGCCTTGCGAGGAGCGCTGGAGGGCGCTGTCGATCCAGGCGCTGCCCAGACGGTGACGCATCTCGCCCTGCGACGCATCGCCCGGAGCAAGGTCCGACAGCGTGGCGTAGAGGTCCTCGGCACGTTTGACGTTGCCATTGGCGACGGCCTGTTGCATCAGCTTCTCGACCTGACCGGGCAAACCCTGCAAGCCGGCACGGGCAGCCGGGTCGTTACCATCGATGGCGAGCGCGTTGCGATACAAATCGTAGGCGCTGTCGCCCGGCGGATCCATGATGTCGCCGCGCGTGGCGGCGGCCTGCGCCCGACCGACCAGCGCGGTGACTTTCGCCTTCTGTTCCGGGCTGACGGCAAGCGACGCCTCGGCCGTGTCGCCGTTGCGTAGCGTCGCGACCGCATCGGACGATGGGCCAAGCCTGGCGCCCTTCGCGTCCCCGCCACCGATACGCGCACGCGCAGCGGCGAGCTCGGCGGATTTCGGCGCCAGCTTCGCGGCCTGATCGAGCAGGCGCGAGGCCTGGGCATCGTCTTCGCTGTCGAGCGCGGCGTTGGCCTGCACGATGAGGGCCTGGGCAACCTGTCCGAGGCCCGCCTTTGCATCCGCGTTATCGGGGTCGGCGGCCAGCACGGCCTGGAAGCGGGCGAGCGCATTGTCGTCGCCGTCACCGGTGAACTGGCCGGCGCGCATGGCGTCATTACCTTGCTGGACGAGGGCCGTGATGGCCTGGTCGTCCTGTTTCCGGTTTTCCGCCAGCGAGGCGCGCAGCGACGGCAGGTCGCCATAACCCGGCACGAGGATGGCGATGCGATCGACCAGCGCATTCGCCTTGGCCCTGTCGTTGCTGGCCATGGCCTGACGGGCCTGGGCGGCGAGTGCGTCGCCGACCTTGTCCAGGCCGCGGGCGGCCACGGTGTTCGATTTGTCCGCGTCGAGCACACGGCGATAAAGGGCACCGGCACCGTCGTCGCCATCGAACTTGCCGGCGGCGAACGCTTCCTGGGCCTGATCGATGAGGGACGCGGTATGCCCTTGCGGGTTGCGTGCCTGCGAGAGGCGAGCGCTCAGCTGCTCGACATCGTTGCCGCCACCGAGCAACTCCCTTGCCACGCCGAGCGCGGCATCGGCCTCGTCGAGCCGACCGGCGTTGAGCGCCTGGTCGGCGCGGGCGATCTCGGCCTGCCCGACGCGACGAAGACCATCACGCGCCTGGTCACTGTCCGGTTGCTGGTCGCGTGCTTTTTCGAACAGCTCGCGGGCGCTGTCGCCCTGCGCGCCGTCGAGCTTGCCGGCGTCCAGTGCCTGGTTGGCCTGGGTGAGCACGTCGTTGAGTTCGGTGCTGGGAACAAGATTGCGCAGGCGATCCTGCTGCAGCCACAGGCCGGTGACGGCGCCGATCAGCACCAATACCAGCACGGGAATCAGCCAGCCACGCTTGCGTGCACGGCGCGGAGGCGGCGTCGGCCCACCCGTCCGGCGGCGTGGCTCGTCGACGACGAAGTGAGGCAAGCCGTCGTCGACCGGCGGTGCCGGCTTGTCCAGGTCGTCGAGCCGACCCAGGGTCGGTTCGGTTCGTCCGCGTGGTTCGTGGTCGTTCGAGTCTCGGCGTCCGCTCATCGGTCAGGCATCTTCCCTAGGAGCGCAGCAGCTTAACATCGGGGTGTGAACGGCCGTTCAAAGCTCGACGCGGATGCGGCTGGCCGCGCGCTTGGCCTTGTCGAGCGCCTCTTCCACGGTCGCGCCGCGGGCCAGGGTCACGGCCATGCGGCGGCGACCCCGCACTTCCGGCTTACCGAAGATGCGCAACATCGTGCCCGTCTCGGCCAGGGCCTCCGCGACGCCGTGGTACATCGGGGCCGCGCCCTCGCCTTCGACGAGGACGGCACAGGAGGCGGCTGGTGCGAACGCGTGGATTTCGGGCACGGGCAGGCCAAGGATGGCCCGCGCGTGCAGGGCGAATTCGGAAAGGTCCTGCGAGATCAGGGTGACCAGACCGGTGTCGTGGGGGCGCGGACTGACCTCGGAGAAGATGACGTCATCGCCACGCACGAAGAATTCGACACCGAACACGCCCCAGCCGCCCAGGGCGGCCGTGATCGCGTCGGCCTGGCGCTCGGCGGAAGCGCGCGCCTCCTCGCTCATCGGCTGCGGCTGCCATGATTCGCGATAGTCGCCTTCTTCCTGGCGGTGGCCGATGGGCGCGCAGAACGACACGCCATCGCGATGACGTACGGTGAGCAAGGTGATTTCGTAGTCGAAGTCGATGAAGCCTTCGACGATGACGCGACCGCGACCGGCGCGGCCGCCGGACTGCGCGTATTCCCACGCCGCGTCCGCATCGCCCGGCTGACGCACGACGCTCTGCCCCTTGCCCGACGAGCTCATCACGGGTTTGACCACGCACGGCGTGCCGAGCTCGGCAATGGCGGTAAGAAACGCCTCGTGCGTGTCACAGAACCGGTAAGGCGAGGTCGGCAGGCCGAGCGTTTCCGCGGCAAGGCGGCGGATGCCCTCGCGATCCATGGTCAGCCACGCGGCCTTGGCGGTGGGGATGACCCTGAGGCCCTCCTTCTCCATCTCGATGAGGGTCTGCGTGTGGATGGCCTCGATCTCGGGAACGACCAGGTGCGGCTGCTCCTCTTCGATCAGCTTGCGCAGGGCGGCACCATCCAGCATGTCGATGACGTGGCTGCGGTGGGCAACCTGCATGGCCGGCGCGTTCGGGTACCGGTCCACCGCGATCACCTCGACGGCGAAGCGCTGCAGTTCGATGGCGACTTCTTTGCCGAGCTCACCGGACCCCAGCAGAAGCACCTTCAGGGCGTTAGGGGAATGCGGGGTGCCGAAGCTGGTCATGGGGTGGGTCCGGAGGGAATTCGAAGCCCCTATTCTACCGGGCCGGGACACGACCAATGGGGGACTTGACTCCAGCCACGAAAGTGCTGTTATGAAGCTGTCCCCAACAATCCGGAAGTACGATCATGAGACGTCGTCTTGCCGCCGTCGCCGTACTGTTGTGTCTGACCGCCACCTCGGCCCTGGCGGATCAGCGCTGGATGACCGTTCTCCTCGACGGCCGCAAGGTCGGCAGCCTGCAGATCGACCGCGACGCGACGGGCGACAAGGTGACCACGACCCAGGTGCTCAACTTCCGTCTCACCCGTGTGCACACGCCGATCCTGCTCCAGACCCGGATCCAGACCCTGGAGTCCGCGCTGGGTGCCCCGCTCGCGTTCTACGCCACGACCAACATGTCCTCGCAGCAGAACCTGGTGCAGGGCGAGGTCCGTGACGATGGGGCTTTCCAGGTGGCCAATACGGTGGGCGGCCAGTCGAAGGTCAATCTGCTGATCTGGCCTACCGGGGCGTCACTGGCCGAAGGACAGCGCCTGTCCATGGTGGCCCATGGGTTCCGACAGGGCACGACGTACCAGATCCGCAACTTCGATGCCGTCAAGCAACAGGTGGCCACCGTCGATGTGCTCGTCATCGGTGATGAAGTGATCGAAATGCCCGATGGCAACCGCGAGACCCTGCATCACCTGCGACAGTCACTGGTGGGCTTCACGGGCGATCGCAGCGTCGATATCTGGGTCGACAACCAGGGTTACATTCGCCGCGGCATCTCGCCGATGCTCGGCTTTCGCCTGGAAATGGCCGCATGCAGCGAGGCCTGCGCGAAGGCGCCCGACCAGGACGTCGACCTGCTCCGCGCGGCCATGATCCAGTCGCCGCGCCCGATGGTCATGGCGCTGCGTGCTGCGCCTGTGCGCTACACGATCACGGTACGAGGCAACTTCCCGCAGCCCTTCGTTGAAACCGACGAGCAACATGTCACCGCGATCGGCGATGGTGTCTACACGATCGACGTCGGCTTCGGCCATATGACGAGCGACGAGGCGGCGCCCTCCCCCGAAGACATCGCACCCAATGCATGGGTGCAATCGGATTCACCGCAGATCCGTGCGTTCGCAAAACAGATCGTCGGCGACGCGACCAGCGATCTCCAGCGCATGCGCCGACTTCGCTCCTACATCTCGGATTACATCTCACGGAAAGGACTCGATGTCGGTTACGCATCAGCCCTGGAAACCATGGAAAGCCGGAACGGTGACTGCACTGAACACGCCGTCCTGCTGACAGCCCTGGCGCGGGCCGTCGGCATCCCGGCGCGCGTGGTCACCGGCATCGTCTATGTCGAGCGCATGGGCGGTGCGTCGCGCGTCTTCATTCCCCATGCCTGGACGCAGGCCTTCATCAACGGACGCTGGATCAGCTTCGATTCGGCGCAGCGCCGGTTCGACTCGACCCACATCGCGCTGGGCGTCGGCAATGGTGACCCTTGGCGCTTCTTTGCTGCGATGAGCACCCTGGGTCACATCACCATCAATCGCGCGATCGCCGCGTCGAACCTGATGGACATGCCCGTGCCCTCCGGGATGACGGCCAGCTCCAACGGCGGCAAGGGATCCGACTGATCGTGTGCGAGCCGCTTCAGCGGCGATGCTACGGAGCGGGCGCCACCCGTAACGACATCGCCGCAGCGATCCACCCACCGATAAATGCCACGCCGCCCACTGGCGTCACCAGTCCCACCAGCCGCGGCGCACCCACGGCCAACGCATAGAGGCTGCCCGAAAACAGCACGATGCCCAGCGAGAACAGAGCGATCGCCACCGACCGGGCCCGGCCGGACGGCAGCCCGATCACCGCGACGAACAACGCCAGCGCGTGCCAGAAGTGGTATTCCACCCCGGTGTGCCAGATACCCAGGCCGTGCTCGTCCACCACGCCATGCAGTGCGTGCGCACCGAACGCGCCGAGCGCCACCGCGGAGGCGCCGGCGATGCCGGCGAGAAGGGCTTGCGCGCCGCTGACATGTTGTCGCATCCGGATCGTTCCAGGTGAAGGAGGTGCCTGTAGGCCGGCACGGGTGGCGTATCCTTTGCGGGATATGTCGCGGAGTGTCGCATGAAGCCCTTGTTCTCCCGCCGGGTCCTGTGGGCCTTGCTGATCCTGATCGCCCTCGTCGGCGTGAGCGCTTGCCAGCGCCAGCCGCAACCCGAGTGGCGGCTGACCGATGTGTCCGGCCACCTGCCCGACCTCGACTTCCGGCTGACCGATGACAACGGCAAGGCCGTGACCGGGGCCGACTTCAAGGGCAAGGTCACCCTCATGTACTTCGGCTACACGCATTGCCCGGATGTCTGCCCGTTGACACTGACCCAGTTGCACGTGGTCCTGGATCGTCTTGGCCCGCCGGCCGACAAGGTCCGCATCCTGTTCGTCAGCGTCGATCCCAAGCGCGACACGCCGGAGATCATGCACGCCTACGTCAACGCCTTCGACAAGCGCGCCGTCGGCCTGGTCGGTTCGGACGCCGACGTCGAAGCGCTGGCCAAGCGCTATCGTTCCGCCTTCACCCGCGAACCGGACCGTGGCAATGGTGCCTACGACGTGAGCCACAGCTCGGCCATCTATTTCTTCGATGCCGAGGGCAAGGCCCGCCTGCTGGCCACGCCTTCCGCATCACAGGACGACATGGTGCACGACCTGCACCTCCTCACTTCACTGGGAGCCCAACCGTGACTTTCCGATCGCTCGCCATCGCCGTGATGCTCGTTGCCGGCGCCGCACAAGCCGCGGACGCACCTTCGGTCAAGGCCAGCGATGGCTGGCTGCGTGTCCTGCCGGGAAGCTTGCCCGCGGGCGGCTACGTGAGCTTCGAGAACCTGTCCGATCGCGCGGTGTCGATCGTCGGTGCGTCGTCGCCGGACTATGCCGAGGCCATGGTCCATCGCAGCAGCACCGACGGTGGCATGGGACGCATGGAAATGGTCGACAGCGTGCCGCTGCCGCCGAAGGGCAAGCTGGCCTTCTCGCCGGGCGGCTACCACGTGATGCTGATGGAGGCGAAACACCCGGTGAAGCCGGGCGACAAGATCGTCGTGACCTTTGCGCTGTCCGATGGCGGGAAGCTTCCCGTCACCTTGCTGGCGCGCCCCGCCAATGCGTCCGGCCCGACCGACTAAGTCGCGCGGGCTCTTTGTAGGAGCCGATTCATCGGCGATTGGGTGCTTGCCGCACCCTTCCCCGCTGCCGCGGGGTCGCCGCTGAAGCGGCTCCCACAGAAGCGGTGGCGCTACCGGGTAATGAATTCGCTCGGCGCGTCGTGCGCGCCGAGATCTTCGCGGTACAGCTCGTTGACCTCGGCCGAGTCCGGGCCATCGTGCAGCCACACTTCGAACCGGTCGATCGCCGCTGCCTCGCCGTAGACGACCACCTCGACGCTGCCATCCAGCAGGTTACGGGCGTGGCCGGTGAGTTTGAGTGCCGTCGCCTTCTCGCGTGCCGAGGCACGGAAGAACACGCCCTGCACCTTTCCCCTGACGATGAAGCGAGCGGCTTTCATCTCATTTCCCCTTGCTGATGGCCTCGCCGAGGCTCTGCTCGGTCACGGGGCCGACGAATCGCTTGGCCACCGTGCCGTCCGGTGCGATCAGGTACGTCGTCGGCAGGCCCTTCGGCGCCTCGAACGCTTTCGGCGGATCCATGACGTCGACCTGGGCAATCGGGTACACGACGGGGTGCTTGGCGACGAAGGCACGGATGTCCTTCGCATCGGTATCTTCGAAGGCGAGGCCGATCGCCGTGACGTTCTTGTGGTTCTTCACGAACGCCGAGATATCCGGCATTTCCTTGATGCACGGCACACACCAGGTAGCCCAGTAGTTAACCACCACCCATTTGCCATGCTGCGCGGCGAGATCGAACGGCTTGCCGTCCAGGGTGGTGACTTTCAGATCGGGCGTGGCGGCCGCGACAGCGACCGCGGGACCCGTGAGTACGAGCGCGGCGAGAGCGACGGCGAGAAAGCGGCGAATCATGCGGGAGAGTCCTCGATGGAAACACTGACGACAGCGGGGGGAAAGAGCTGGTCGAGCCGCGCACCCAGCGTCGCGTCCAGCGCGGCGGCAAGGTGATCGAGCAGCACGAGCAGCTCGGTGGGGAGATAGATGCCGAGGCGTTCCACCTGCTCGCGCGGATGCAGCGGCAGGCGATACGACGTGCAACGGTACACGCGAAGCAGCTCGGTGCAATCCAGGCTGCGGGTGAGCAGCCAGCCACCGGCTTCGCCGCGCTGGATCATGTCCGCGCGCTGGAGATCGTCGAAGTAGCAGGTGATCGCGCTCGACGGCAGGTACGGGGCACGGACGCGAACCGTGGCGGGATCCACGCTATCACCGGCGCGCTGCGCCTCGACGAAATGCTGCAGCACCACCAGCAAGCCGATGAACTCCGCCCCTTCGGGCAAGGCTTCCTGCGGCATGGTGTATTCGAACGCGGAAATCGAGGCGGCGATCGACGCACCGAGGATCACGATGATCCAGGAGAGGTAGATCCACAGCAGGAAAATGGGGATCGCCGCGAGCGCGCCGTAGATTTCTTCGTACGTCGGCGCGTTACGGATGAACAGCGTGAAGCCCCAGCGCGCGATCTCGAACAGGATCGCGCCCAGCAGCGCACCGATGCCGGCGTGCCGCCAGTCGACCCGGCGGTTGGGCACCATGGTGTACATCAGCACCAGGGTGACGAAGGTGATGACGAACGGCAGGAAATTGAGCAGACGGCTCTGCGTGGCGATCTGGTCCGCGGCCGCATGCAGCATCGGGAACGCGGTGATGTACGAGGTGAGCACCAGGCTGCCGACGACGAGGATGGGTCCGAGGGTGAGTGCCGCCCAGTAGAGCAAAAGACGCGACGTCCACCCTCGCGGCTTGCGCACCCGCCAGATGCGGTTCATGCGGTCTTCAATGCTGATCATCATCGACACCGCGCTGAACAGCATGACCAGGATGGAGATGCCGGTCAGCTGGCTGGCCTTGTCGGCGAAGGCCAGCATGTACTCCTGGATCTTGATGCCCGTGGCCGGCACGAAGTTCTGGAACGCATAGTTGGCCAGGCTGCCGCGCCACTCGGCGAACACCGGGAACGCCGAGAGAATGGCGAACACGGCAACGGTCAGCGGCACGAGCGAGACGAGCGTCGTGTACGACAGCGCACCGGCCGTCTCGAAGCATTTATCGTCGACGAAGCGCAGCCACGTGAAGCGGGTGAAGCTCAGGGCGCGGTCGCGGTCGAAGCGAAGCGGCGGCATGTCTGTCCTTAATCCTGTCCCGAAACATTGGGAACGTGTGGCAGTTCTGCGAGACTAGCGCCTTCGCACAGGCGCCCATCCATGTCCCACGACGTCCTCGTACTCTACTACAGCCGTAGCGGCCACACGGCCCAGCTCGCACGCCTCATTGCCCGCGGGATCGAGGAAGTACCGGGCATGCGGGCACGCCTGCGCCAGGTGCCGCCGGTGGCGCCGGTGACCGAAATCGCCATGCCGCCCGAGCCGGACGAGGGTGCTCCTTACGTATCCCGCGCCGATCTGCTCGAGTGCGTGGGTGTGGCCATGGGCAGCCCCACGCGTTTCGGCAACATGGCCGCGCCGTTGAAGTATTTTCTCGATACCACCGGTGCGGAATGGGCCTCCGGCGCGCTGGCCGGCAAGCCAGCCGCCCTGTTCACCTCGACCAGCACGATGCACGGTGGCCAGGAAGCCACCTTGCTGTCGATGGCCCTGCCCTTGCTCCACCATGGCATGCTGATCGTCGGCATTCCGTACACCGAGCCCGCGCTGACCAGCACGACCAGCGGCGGCACGCCCTATGGCGCCAGTCACGTGGCCGGCGGTCGCGGGGACAACACCATCAGCGAGCACGAGCGGGAGCTCGCCCGCGCGCTGGGACGTCGACTGGCCGACGTGGCGCGGCGGCTGGCGACGCCCGCATGAGCGTGCCCCTCACTGGCACGCAAAAGACCGGGCTGTGGGCATGGGGCGGCCTCTTCCTGCTCCAGGTGCTGTGGTACTCGCTGTATCCGCCGGTATCGATCCCGACCTGGGTCGCCTTCGCGATCACCGTACCGCCACTGCTCCTGCCCCTGCTATCGCTGCCGCGGGTGACACGCGCCCTGCTCTGGGTCGGCGTGCTGGCGCTGTTCTATTTCTGCCATGGCGTCACCGAGACGTGGAGTGGCGGGCCCGACCGCTGGCTCGGTGTGATCGAGCTCGTGCTGACCCTGCTGCTCATCGGCACGCTCGGCGTGGGTGTTCGCCGGCGGCGCTAGTCGATGGACTCTGCAAAGTCATCGGTGCACGCTAGGCCCGCTGACCGACGGAGAGGATGCCACGATGGCTTTTCTGCAGGACGCGCCTCGACTGGCGCACCCCTATCGCAACGACCGTGTACTGACCGCATGGCTCGGCCGTGTCCTGCCCGCCGAACGGCTCGACGCGATCCGTGCCGACCTCGACGCCCTCGGCGATTACGCGGTCATGGCCTGGGATCGACGCGGCCGCACACCGCGCACCGAACCCATCCTCACCTCGTGGGATGCGTGGGGCGTCCGCGTGGATCGCATCGCTCTCACACCCGCATGGGAAGAAGGTCCCGGCGTCACCACCCGCCATGCCGTGCTCGCTTCCGGTCATGACGCGTCGCCCTGGGCGCGCGTGGAAGAGTTCGCACGTGTTTACCTGTATCACATCGCCAGCGAGTTCTATTGCTGCCCGCTGGCCATGACCGACGGCGCCGCCACGGCGATTCGCGCCTCGGGCAACCGCGCACTGATCGAACGCGCGCTACCGCATTTCCTCAGCCGAGATGCCGCGACGTTCTGGCTGTCCGGACAGTGGATGACCGAAACGCCGGGCGGCTCCGATGTCGGCCGCACGGAAACCGTTGCCCGACAGGACGCCGACGGCCAGTGGCGCCTGTACGGCCGCAAGTGGTTCAGCTCGGCCGTGGTCGGCGAAGCCGCCCTGGCCCTGGCCCGGCCTGACGGCGCGGGTCACGGCACATCGGCACTCGCCTTGTTCTACGTGGAAACCAGGGATGATCGGGGAGCATGGCGCGGTATCACGATCGATCGCCTGAAAAAGAAACTCGGCACCCATGAACTGCCGACGGCGGAGATCCATCTCGACGGTTTGCCCGCGACGCCGGTGGGATCCCTCGACCACGGCGTGCGCCAGATCGCGCCGATGCTCAATGTCACCCGGACCTGGAACGCCGTGTGCGCCGTGGCGAGCATGGCCCGTGCCATTTCGCTCGCGCGCGACTACGCCACACGGCGCAGCGCGTTCGGAGCGCGCCTGATCGACCATCCGCTACATGCCCGCACACTGGCCGACATGCAGGCCGAGTTCGAAGCCGCCTTCTCGCTCACCTTCTTCGTCGCCGAGTTGCTGGGTCGCACCGAGCACGGAGAAGGCGCCGCGCACGAGGCCGCCCTGCTTCGCCTGCTCACGCCGCTGGCCAAGCTGTGGACGGCGAAAGTATCGATCCGCGTCGTTTCCGAAGCGCTCGAATGCTTCGGTGGCGCCGGTTACATCGAGGACACGGGCCTACCGCAGTTGTTGCGCGATGCCCAGGTCTACGCCATCTGGGAGGGCACGACCAATGTCCTCTCGCTCGACATGCTGCGCGCCATCGGCAGCACCGGCATCGCACCGTTGCGGGTCGCCATCGATGCACTGGTGGATCCTGGCGCCGCCGAGCGGACGCCGATCAACGTCGCCCTCGACGCCACCGAGGCCCTGCTCGGCGACGTCGTCGCGGACCGCGCCTCGCTCGAAGCCTCTGCGCGGGGCGTCGCCTACACTCTGGCGCGCACGATGGCGGCGGCCTTGCTGGTGCGCTCGGCGGGATGGTCGAGCGCGAGCGGCGACACACGGGCCTCGGCAGCCGCCCGGCGCTTCATCGCTCGCGGCCTCGACAGGCTGGCTCTGCCGGATAACGAGGAGGACATCCTGCTCGCGACCGACGTACTGCCCATGACCGGCCCGGTCACGCGGTAGAATGGCTGCCCCGCGTTACCCGGCTTCCCAGGTCTGACATGCAGCAGCTCACCATCGTTACCACCGGCGGCACGATCGACAAGGTCTACTTCGACGACAAATCGGACTACCAGATCGGTAGCCCGCAGATCGCCGATATCCTCCAGCAGCTCGGCGTCGCGTTCCGCTTCGACGTGATTCCGATCCTGCGCAAGGACAGCCTGCATGTGACGGACGAAGATCGCACGCTGATGCGCAGCACGATCGAAGCCCAACCGCACCGCCACGTGCTGGTCACCCACGGCACCGACACGATGGTCGAGACGGCGCGCGTGCTGGCTGGCATCCCCGGCAAGGTCATCGTCCTGACCGGCGCATTGAACCCAGCGCGTTTCCAGGGCTCCGACGCCGTGTTCAACATTGGCTGCGCCGTCGGCGCGGTGCAATCGCTGGACGATGGTGTGTACATCGCCATGAACGGCCGCGTATGGGACCCGGCCACCGTACGCAAGAATCGCGACGCGAATCGCTTCGAAGCGATTTGACGCCCCCGGATCGGCCATTCACGTGCCGGGGCGGGGGAGCACCCGATCCTCGACCACCGCGTCGACCGTCGCTCCCGCATCGATCAGCCCTGCTCCGCAACCTTTCGGGCAGGGACCAGGCAGCGGCCTGGCGTTGTCGACCAGCTGCGTCGTGATCTCGTCCACGCCGATGAGCGGATCGGCCGACCGCATGAGCGCGACCAGGCCGGCGACCTGTGGCGCCGCCATCGATGTGCCCGCGTAGTACTTGAAGATGGGCCGTTGGCGGGTACGCGCGCCCGCGTCGACCGACGAAACGATGTCGTCGCTGCCGAACTGCCCGAGTGAGCCGCCCGGCGCGGCCACCGTGACGCCGTCGCCGTAGTTCGAGTACCACGCCATGCCGCCGTCGCGATTGAGCGCGGCGACTGAAATGACGCCCGGGCAATTTGCCGGCGACACGGTGGAAGCCAGGATCGAATCGTTACCTGCGGCCGCCACCACGGCGGTGCCCCGGCTGCGCGCCTGTTCGATGGCGCGCCGCATGGCCACGCCGCAGGCGCCGTGCAGGCGCAGGCTGAGGTTGATGACGTCGACGGGGGGCCTGCTGGGTATGCCGGCCACTTCACCGCCGGAAGCCCACACGATGGCATCCGCCACATCGGAAAGTCTGCCGCCACAGTGGCCCATGACGCGCACCGGGACGAGTTTGGCCTCGGGTGCCACGCCAACGATACCCTGTACATTGCCGGCCCTCGCGACGACGATGCCCGCGACATGCGTCCCATGCCACGTCGAAGGCTCACTCCGGCTCGATCCGCAGTCCCCAGGCTCGGTCCAGTCGCCCTCGTCGGTAGGGTCGGCGTCGCGCGCGTCGCCATCGCGCGCCCCTTGCGCATCGGTGATGAAGTCGTAGCCGGGAAGCAGCTGGCCGTCGAATTCCGGGTGCGCCGTGATGCCCGTATCCAATACGGCGACCACCGCTCCGTCGCCGCGCGTATCGACCCATGCGACCGTTGCATCGATACCGACCTTCGGATCGTGCATATACCACTGGCGCCGCCAGAGCGAATCGACGATGCCGCCCGCCGGGGTGACCATGCGATCTTCCTCAACCGCGACGACACCCGCCGACGCCGCCACGGCGTCGGCCTCGGCGGCGGTAAGTTCCATGACTTCACCACCCGTCGCAAGACGACCCCGATGCCACGAAGGCGAAGGCGAAGGCGAAGGCGAAGGGCGCGACATCGTGGCGGGCGCCGCCTCGTCTGCCATGGCCTTCTCGACCAGGACGTCCTCGAAGTGGACGATGTAGCGGGTCGTCGTTCCGTCCGAGGCCACGACGGGCGTGCTTACCGAAAGGCACAGGGCAACGACGGCAAGGGGCGAACCCGAGCATTTCGACATGACGCTTTCCTTCGACAGAGCGCTTCGATGCGCCGGTCGAAACAAACTAGAAGACACCTGCCATCACAAACATTCGCAACGCCCCGACTACCCGCGTGCGAATGACGCCGGACTTGCGTCAGTTTTTCCCCACAAAGAAGGCCCGGCGTCGCCGCCGGGCCTCAGGGAACACACGATCAGACGCTTACGGCGTCCAGGTAGCCTTCAACGACACACCCGAGAAAGCGGAGTAGCCGCGGACCTTGACGTAGTACGTGCCAGCCTGGGTCGTCGCGAAGGTGCACGACTCGGCATTGCCTGCCTTGTACGGACGGCAGTTGTAGCTCGACGTGGTCGGAGCGGAACCGAACTTCACGTAGAGATCCGCGTCACCCGTGCCGCCGCTCGTGGCGATGACGAGGTTCTTGGCGCCAGCCGCGACCACCACGGTGTAGCTGAGCTCCTGGCCGGTGCTGCCGGCGAGCCCCGTCTTGGCGACGCCATTGGTCAAGGCACCACCACCGCCGCCACCCGTCGAGCAGGTGACGCCGACGCCGGTAAACGCCGAGGCGACATCCGTGGCCGAGAAGCCCAGGTCGGTCGCCGCGCTGGCGACGCCGCACGAGCCACTGTTGAACGTGGAGCTCGCCGTCCAGTACAAGGCGTTCGCGCGAGCGAATACCTTAAAGGCTTTCACCGTGTCCCAACCGGTCGTCTTCGCCAGCAGGCAGAAGGCCTTGTTGTAGACGCCGGACGAGTAATGCACGTCGAGGCCACTGGTGTAATCGGAAGCGTTGCCGATCGAGCCACCGTCCTGCGGCGGATTGCACATGTAACGCAGTGCGGTGCCGATTCCGGCACTGGCCTTGACGATATCCGCACCGACGAGGAAGTCATTGGTGCCGCGGTCGTAATACTCGGCCGCTTCGCCGGCGATGTCCGAATAGGCTTCGTTCATGCCGCCGGACTGGCCGCTATAGGTCAGGTTCGAATGCTGCTCGGTGTAACCGTGGCTGATTTCGTGGGAAGTCACGTCCAGGGCCACCAGCGGATAGAACGTGTTGGCACCGTCGCCGAAGTTCATCGAGCTGCCGTCCCAGAACGCATTTTCGTAGCTGTTACCGTAATGCACCTTCATCACCAGCACCTGGTTCAGCGGTGCCGCACCGGTGTACGCGGTGTACATGTCGTGCACCACGCCACCGAAGTGATGGGCGTCGTTGATCGGTCCGTAGGCGCCGTTGATCGCGTCACCGGTGGAATTGAAACAGGTGAAACTCCACAACGTGCCGGCACCGGACGTGAGGTGGTTGAGGTTGTATGTCTTCACGTTCGTGTTCTGCGCCGTACAGGTGTTACCCGACTGCGTCACGATCAAGGCGGGTTTACCGCCGGCACCCCAGGTGTACTGGCCGGTCTTCTGATTGCCGCCAGGACCGGTGGCGTTCACTTCGGCATAGGTCAGGCCATCCCACTGCTCGATGATCGCGCCCGTGTTGGCGTCGATCAGTGCCGTGGGACGCGTCGGATGGTCGCCTCCGGAGAAGAACGACGTGAGGTAAACCAGGCGTGCCGGGACACCATCACCGGGATAGACGTAGAGATCCGCCTTGGCGTTCTCGGGTTTGGCCACCGCACCGGCCAGTGCCGTCGCCTGCTTGCCAAGCAGCGCCACCGCGCGAGCCGCGTCGATCTTCGGCGTCACCGACGCCAGGTCGACCTGCAGATCGGACGTGACCACCCCGTTGGCGACCAGCGAGTTACCCTGGGCATCCTGCTCCACGGCGATACTCCGGCCGAAGACAGGCACGCCCTTGAAGGTCTGCTGCATGCGAACGGTCTGCGTACCCCTGACGGTCGGTAGCGCGTTCCTGGCGACGAAGGCGTTATCGGCGGAGAGGCCGAGCTTTGCGGCCAGCTGGCTGGCGGGGATGGCTCCCAGACTCTGCGCGCGCAGCGCCTGTTCGGTAGCCGCCGAAGCGACGGAACAGGTGGCGACGGCCAGCGAAGCGACCAGGAGTTTCAAGCGAACATGACTTGCCATTACGTTCCTCCTCCAGGAACAGGCCACACGAACCCATTGCGGTCGTGTGGACCACATTCCGAACGATATGATTGACGCGCCGAAGCGCGATGCCCGTTGCAACCTTCGGCCCCCCTGCCGAAAGTCCTTGTCAACCTAACGCAAGTTCTCGCGGTCGACTACCTAGGGATTTCCCTAGGAAACCGCCGGAACCGCGAAGCGACGCACGGATCCATTACACGAACTTGCGAAGATGAACGCCATGACGCAGCCGACCGATATCGACCTCGACCTCCGCCACATGACCCCCTCGGTACGTGCCTCATTCCGGCTCACATCGGAGCGGCATACCCTCGATCACCTGCTCGACGAACTGGGCGTGGCAGGTGCCCGGTGCTGGCAGCGCGGGGAAACGGAGGGGGATACCTTGCAGCGTCGCAGCCACGGCTGGTGCGTGGACCTGCCCGAGCAACGAACGTATTCGCTCGACGATGCCCTCAGCCAGCTGCTGGCCGTGCTTGCCCCGCACCGGGACGATATCGTCGCGACCATCCGCAGCCTGGAACTCGACGCGCATTTTGGTTTGCACGTGCAGGTCGCCGGCGACCGTGTGCCGGCCTGCTACTGGTCACCGGTGAACATCCGGACCGTGGCGCTCTATGAAGCCTCGCTGGAAGCCGATATCGCGGTATCCCCGGTCGCCTGACGCCCGCTCAGAGCATGCCGGTCTCGAGCTTGGCCGCGTCCGACATCATCGAATGGTTCCAGGGCGGATCGAAGACGAGGTCGACATCCGCTTCGGCGACTGTCGGGATAAGTTCGAGCTTGGTGCGCACATCGTCGACGAGGATGTCGCCCATGCCGCAGCCGGGCGCGGTCAGGGTCATCTTCACGTAGGCCTTGCGGACGCCTTCGTCGCTGGATTCCAGGCTGACGTCGTAGACCAGGCCCAGCTCCACCACGTTGATCGGAATCTCGGGATCGAAGCAGGTACGCAACTGCTGCCAGACCAGCTTCTCGACCTCGTCGTCGGAGGCGCCGTCTTCCAGTTCGATCGGGCGGGGCGGCTCCTTGCCGAGCGCGTCGGCATCGCCGCCGGCAATGCGGAACAGGTTGCCTTCCACATACACAGTGAAGCTGCCACCCAGGGCCTGGGTGATGTAGCCGATCTGGCCGGCCGGAAGCGTCACCGTCTCGCCCTGGGGCACCATGACCGCCTGGCAGTCGCGCTCGAGGGTGAAAGGTTCGCTGCTAAGGCTGAAACCGCTCATTGCTGTCCTGTAAAGGCCGCGCCGCGGCCGCAAAGTCGTCGATTATGCGCCCGCCGGGAGCCGACGGTAACCATCCTGCAGGGTAGATCGGGGCGATGGCCGACCGCCTCAAGAGCGCGCCGGCCGCCGGCCCGCTATCATTGCCCCCCTTTGCCCGACCCCGGATCCCATGCGCCATCGGAAGGAACACCATGCCGGCTGAGCGTTTCCGCCGCCTCCCCGGCCTCCTCTTTGGCGCCTTTTGCGCCGCCGCGTTCGGATTCGCCGCCGGTGCCGTCTGGATGGTGCCGTCGATGATGTTCGGCCGCGCCCTGCCCGCGCTGGTGCTTCCGGTGGGCTGGGTGCTGGGTATCGTGGTCCGGCGCTGGCTGGGCATCGAGCGTGGACTGGGCTCGGCCCTGGCCGCGCTCGCCACCCTGCTCGCATCGGCCTATACCGCCTGCCTGGTGGCGGCGGCGACCATCTCGGGGATGATGGGTATCGGCTTCGGCCAGGCCATCCATGACGCCGGGGCGGGCATGCTCCTCGAACTGGCGCGCCTGGCCCAAGGCCCCTGGGACCTGTTTCTCTACGTCGCCGGCGCCTTGCTCGCCGCCCTCGTCGCCTGGCCGATCGGCCGTCGTCCACCCGGGCGCTCCTGACTTCATAGGCCGTAAATGCCCGGCCCATGAAGATGGCGGGTGCGGAACCAGTCAACCGGCGGTCGCCGACCGCGTTTACCGGAGAGATTCAGGCTGTATGGAGCATCAGGATGCCAAGACCGACGAAGCGAAGGGCGCCGTGAACGGCTCGCTCGCGCTCGACAGCGCATCCCTCGACGATGTCCGCGAGGTCCCCGCGAGCATGGACGCCTTCCTGGCGGCTATCGAGCGTCGCGCCTGGCGCATGGCCGAGATCCATCTGGGTAACCGTGAAGACGGCATGGATGCGGTCCAGGACGCGATGTTGCGCCTGGTCCGTCACTACGCCGACAAGCCACCGGGCGAGTGGACCCCGCTGTTCTGGGGCATCCTCCGCCGCCGTATCGTCGATCTGCAGCGCCGCCGCAAGGTGCGCTCGATCATCGTCGGCTGGATCGGCGGGGGCCGCGACGACGACGGCGACGAGCTTCCGGCCTGGGAGCCCGCCGACGACAGTCCGGACCCATCCGCCCGCCTGCAGGACTCGCAAGCCTATGGCGACATCGTTGTCGCGGTGCGCAAGTTGCCACAGCGCCAGCGCGAGGCGTTCACCTTGCGCATCATGGAAGGCCTGGACGTGGCCGAAACGGCAGCCGTCATGGGTTGTTCCGACGGTAGTGTGAAGACTCACCTTTCGCGCGCGATGCATGCGCTGCGCGATCAACTGGAGGCATGGCGATGAGCCAGCACGATCGAGACCTCGAACGTCGCGCCCGGGAACTCTACCTGCGCGCCAGCCGCGATGTGGATCCGGCCACGGCCGGCCGCCTGCGCGCAGCGCGCCGCACGGCACTGGCCGCACCGCATGAATCCGCAGCGCGGCGCATGATGCTGCCCGCCGGCGCCTTCGCCGTCGTTGCGCTGGCGTCGCTGATGCTCTGGCAGCCCGGTGCGGCACCTCCGGCGGCACCGCCGGCGGTCATGCAGTCAGCGGATACCGAGGCGACCGATCTGCCGCCGGACCCGGACAGCGCCGATCCCGCCCTGTACCAGAACCTGCAGTTCTACAGCTGGCTGGCCTACAACGACACGCAGCCGTCCGCTGCCCATAAGTGATCCCCATGCGCCGCGTTCCCTTCATCATCGCCACCGTGTTCGCCCTGGCTGCGCCTCTCGCCGCCACGGCCCAGGATCGTCCGCCGCCGGGCGGGGCCTGGCCTACCAGCGAGCAGCCGCAGGTGCCGCCGCGCCCCTGGAGCCAGCTGACGCCTGATGAAAAGGACATCCTGTCCCCGGTCGCGCACGACTGGGACAGCTTCCCCGCCCGGAAGCAGTCGCACATGCTCGAAATGGCGCAGCGCTGGAAAGGTCTTCCGCCGGAACGCCGCGCCGAAATCCGCGAGCGTATCGATCGCTGGCAGCACATGACGCCGGAAGAGCGCGCGGAAGCGCGCAAGAACCAGCAGAAATTCCAGGACCTCAGCCCGGAGCAGCGCGCCAAGCTGCACGACGCCTTCGAACGGTTCCGCACCCTTTCCCCGGCGCAAAAACAGGCGCTGATGGAGAAGTGGCGCAACCAGACGCCCGAGCAGCGCCGCCAGGCCATCGACAATATGGGGCCGAACGACGCCCTCCCGCCCCCGCCGCCTCGCGGCGACAGGCCGGGCGAGCGTGGGCCACCGCCGGACGGTTCCGCTAAACTGGGCGGATGACGCAAACCACGCTGGACCTCCTCGACCGTCGCCGCTCCGTGCCCTCGCGCCAGCTCGGCGAACCGGCGCCCGACGATGCCGCCCTCAAGCGCCTGCTCGAAGCCGCGATCCGGGTGCCGGACCACGGCAAGCTGGAGCCGTTCCGGATCCGCGTGCTGCGCGGCGACGCCAAGCGGCAATTCGGCGCCGAACTGGCAAAGCTCGCCATCGAGGCCAATCCCGACCTCTCCGAGGCCAAGCGCGAGAAAGAACTGAGGCGCTACGACCACGCGCCGCTGGTGCTCGTCGTCTCGGCAAAGATCGACGACGAGAGCAAGGTGCCCGAGCTCGAACAGAACCTCACCGCAGGCTGCGTGGCGTACAACGTGCTGCTGGGCGCCCAGGCGCTCGGCTATGGCGCGCAGTGGCTCACCGGCTGGGCCGCCTACGATCGCAGCGTGGCCAAACTGCTCGGGATGAAGAAGCACGAACACGTCATCGGCTTCCTGCACATCGGCACGCCCTCGATGGACGCACCCGAGCGGGATCGCCCGGCCTACGACGATATCGTGAGCGTGTGGTCGCCGTGAGCGGCGATTCGCTCGTCCACCTGGTCGACGGCAGTCTCTACGTCTTCCGCGCCTGGCATTCGATGCCGGACGAGTTCCACGACCAGGATGGCGAGTCGGTCAATGCCGTGCACGGCTTCACGCGGTTCCTGTGCGAGCTGCTGGAGCGTAGCCGCGCGGAGCATGTCGCCGTCGCCTTCGATGCCTCGCTCACCACGTCGTTCCGCAACGCGATTTACCCGGCCTACAAGGCCAATCGCGAGCTGCCACCGCCGCAGCTCGTGCGCCAGTTCTCGGTCTGCCGTGAAATATCCGCGGCCCTGGGCCTGAGCGTGCTCAACGACCATCAGTACGAAGCCGACGACCTCATCGGCAGCGCGTTGTGGGGCCTGCGTTCGCATGGCTTCCGCGGCGTCATCGTCTCGGCCGACAAGGACTTCGGCCAGTTGCTGGGCGAGCACGACGAACAGTGGGATTTCGCCAAGAACGTCCGCTGGGGGCCGAGCGGCGTGTTCGACAAGCTCGGCGTTCACCCGCACCAGGTGGCCGACTACCTCGCCCTCTGCGGTGATGCCGTCGACAACATCCCCGGCGTACCCGGCATAGGCGCAAAAACGGCGGCGGCGCTGCTCGCCCACTTCGGCAGCCTCGACGCGGTGCTGGACCGGATCGATGAGGTCCCGTATCTGCGCATCCGCGGTGCGGCCGCCTGTGCGGCCCGCCTGCGCGAACACGCCGAGCAGGCCTTGATGTGCCGCCGACTGACCCGGATCGCCCTCGACATCGCGGTGGCCGAGACCGCCGATGCGCTACGCCGCCGTCAAGGTGAAGCGGCCACGCTCGACGAACTCTGTGAACGCCTGCGCTTCGGGCCGCTCACCCGCTCGCGGCTGCGTGCGCTGATCTGAGAGGATTCCACCCAACGTCACACGGCCGCGCTACCCTTGGTCGGATACTTCGTATCCACCCTCCAGGAGCCCGACCATGCAGACCAGCCCGTTGCCCCACGCCTCGCCGATCCCCGACGACGCCAGCGCACCGGAAGAGGTGCTGCACAAGGCGAAGTGGCTGACCCTGAAGCGTCGCGGTCGCTGGGAGTACGCCGAGCGGAACAATCCCGGCGGCGCGGTGATCATTCTCGCGGTGACGCCCGACGACAAGGTCGTCTTTGTCGAGCAGTACCGCGTGTCGATCCTGGCCAACACCATCGAAATGCCCGCCGGCCTTGTCGGCGATCTCGCGGACGCCGAAGACGAAGACGTGCTGATCGCCGCACGACGTGAACTCGAGGAAGAAACCGGCTACGCCTGCGGCAAGATCGAGTTCATTCACGAGGGCCCGTCGTCGGCTGGCATGAGCACCGAGATGATCGCCTTCGCCCGCGCCTGGGACCTCGTCCGCGTCGGCCAGGGCGGCGGCGATGAAACCGAAAACATCATCGTGCACGAAGTGCCGCGCGCCGAAGCCGGCAAGTGGCTGTTCGACCGGGCTGCCGAGGGCTTCTCGATCGACGCCAAGCTGTTCGCCGGGCTGTGGTTCATCGATCACCCCGAAGCGCACATGCGCTAATCAAATACATGTGGGAGCCGATTCATCGGCGAATAATGAATAAACCCGCTGCGCAGCAGCGCCTCCTTCAGGTTGCTGGCCTCGGTCCTCATCGGAGGAAGCCAGCAGGTGCCAGTAATCTGGCCCGCTGCCGCGGGATCGCCGCTAAAGCGGCTCCCACAGGTAGGGTCCATGGGTGGGGTAACCGCAATGTCAATTCTTGCTGACAACCCCCACCCCGGTTAGCCTTCCCTCTGCTTCACCCGGCGCCGCCCATGTCTGTTCGCTTTGCCCATCTTCACCTGCACAGCGAGTACTCGCTGGTCGATTCGACCATCCGCATCAAGCAGCTGGTCGCTGCCTGCGTGCGTACCGGCATGCCTGCCGTCGCACTGACCGATGAGAACAACCTCTTCGGCCTGGTCAAGTTCTACAAGCAGTGCACGGCAGCGGGCATCAAGCCCATCGCCGGCTGCGACGTCTGGGTATCGAGTCCGGACGATCCGCGCCCCTGGCGCCTGACCCTGATGTGCCAGGACCGCGACGGTTACCTCAACCTGTCGCGCCTGGTCTCCCGTGCGTGGCGTGAAGGCCAGGGCACCGGTCGCGCGCTCGTCGACGCTACCTGGATGCACCCCGAGAGCGTGCGCGGCCTGATTGCCGTGGTTGGGCGGGAAAGCGAGCTCGCACGTGTCGCCCTCGGCGCCGGCCTGCCCGCCGCCGGCCTCCGTCTGGAATCGCTGCGCCGCCTGTTCCCCGATCGCCTCTACCTCGAGCTGACCCGTACCGGTCGCCAGCACGAGGAAGACTGGGTGCGTGCCGCCATGGCCCTCGCCGGCGATTACGAGCTGCCGGTCATCGCCAGCAACGACGTGCGCTTTCTCGAGCGCGAGGGTTTCGAATCCCACGAAGCCCGCACCTGTATCAACCAGGGTCGCGTGCTCGCCGATCCGAAGCGTCCGCACGATTACAGCGAGGAGCAATACTTCAAGAGTGCCGAGGAGATGGAAGCGCTCTTCGCCGACATTCCCGAAGCCCTCGAGAACACGGTCGAACTGGCCAAGCGCTGCAACCTCGAACTGACCTTCGGCGAATACTTCCTGCCGAACTTCCCGGTGCCCGAAGGCCACACGCTCGACACCTTCATTCGTGCCCAGGCCCAGGCCGGCCTCGAAGAACGCCTCGCCGTGCATCCGCTCGCCGCGGGAAAGACGCGCGAGGACTACCAGGCGCGCCTGGACCGCGAAGTCGACGTCATCATCGGCATGGGCTTTCCCGGCTACTTCCTGATCGTGGCCGACTTCATCGGCTGGGGTAAGGACAACGGTATTCCGGTCGGTCCGGGCCGCGGTTCCGGTGCGGGTTCACTCGTCGCCTGGGTGCTCAAGATCACCGATCTGGATCCGCTCCAGTTCGAGTTGCTGTTTGAGCGCTTCCTCAATCCCGAACGCGTGTCGATGCCCGACTTCGACATCGACTTCTGCATGGATCGCCGCGACGAGGTGATCGACTATGTCGCGCGCAAATACGGCCGCGACCACGTCAGCCAGATCATCACCTACGGCTCGATGGCGGCGAAGGCCGTGCTTCGCGACTCCGGTCGCGTGCTCGGCATGGGCTACGGCCAGGTGGATCGCCTTGCCAAGCTCATTCCGAACCGCCCTCTCGACCTCACACTGGGCGACGCGCTCGGCCGCACCGAGAAGTCGAAGAAAGAGCCGGACCGCATCGTCAAGGAATTCTGCGATGTCTATGAGCAGGAGGAAGAACCGCGCCAGCTGATCGACCTCGCGCTCAGCCTCGAAGGCCTCACGCGAAATGCCGGCAAGCACGCAGGCGGCGTCGTCATCGCTCCCACGCCGCTGACCGACTTCGCGCCGCTCTACTGCGAAGCGAGCGGCGAAGGCGTCGTCACGCAATACGACAAGGACGATGTCGAAGCGGTCGGCCTGGTGAAGTTCGACTTCCTCGGCCTGCGCACGCTGACGATCATCGACTGGGCCGTCAAGGCGATCAACAAGCGTCGCGCGAAGGAAGGCACCGAAGCACTGGTGATCGAAGCCTTGCCGCTGGATGATCCCAAGGTCTACGACCTGCTGAAGAAGGCGCAGACCGTCGCCGTCTTCCAGCTCGAGTCGCGCGGCATGCAGGGCATGCTCAAGGATGCCCAGGCCGATCGCTTCGAAGACATCATCGCCCTGGTGGCCCTGTACCGCCCCGGCCCGATGGACCTGATCCCCAGCTTCTGCGCGCGTAAGCATGGCCGCGAAGCGGTGGAGTATCCGGATCCGCGCGTCGAGCCCATCCTGAAAGAGACCTACGGCATCATGGTCTATCAGGAGCAGGTGATGCAGATGGCGCAGATCGTCGGCGGTTACACGCTCGGCGGCGCCGATCTGTTGCGCCGTGCGATGGGTAAGAAAAAAGCCGAGGAGATGGTCAAGCATCGCGCCACCTTCCGCGAAGGCGCGGCGAAGGATGGCATCGATTCGATCAAGGCCGATGCGATCTTCGACCTCATGGAGAAGTTCGCCGGCTACGGCTTCAACAAGTCGCATGCCGCGGCTTATGCGCTGGTGTCCTACCAGACCGCCTGGCTGAAGGCGCACTACCCCGCCGAGTTCATGGCCGCGACGATCTCGTCGGACATGGACAACACCGAGAAGGCGGTCACCTTCCTCGAAGAAACCCGCACCATCGGCATCAAGGTGCTACCGCCGGACGTCAACGCCTCGGACTGGATGTTCGAAGCGGTGGAGCCGAAGGTCGTGCGCTACGGCCTCGGCGCGATCAAGGGCGTGGGCCAGGGCATCTGCGAGGAGATCGTCGCCGAGCGCAAGGCGAAGGGCCCGTACCGGGGTCTCGTCGACTTCTGCCAGCGCGTCGGCTCGAACAAGCTCAACAAGCGCACGATGGAGGCGCTGGTACAGTCCGGCGCGCTCGACGGACTCGGCGAGAACCGCGCCACCCTCGTCATGCACCTGCCCGAAGCGATGCGCGCCGCCGACCAGGAAGCGAAGAACCGCGCTTCCGGCCAGGTCGATATCTTCGGCAACGCCTTTGGCGCGGCGGAAACGCCGAGCATCATCGAACTCTCCGGCGCCGTGCCGGAATGGCCGCTCGAACAGCTGTTGCAGGGTGAGCACGATACGCTCGGCCATTACCTGTCCGGCCATCCGACCGACCCATGGAAGGGCGAGCTCGCCCAGTTGTCGAGCTGCCCGATCGGCGAGATCCCTCAGCGCTACCAGCCGCCCAAACCACGTCGCAACGACGACGATGAAAACGCCAGCCGTTTCCGTCGTGGCCCGGAAACGCCGTGGACGGTAGCCGGCATGGTGGTGGGCATGCGCAAGCGCGGTGACAGCGATGCCTTCGTACAGATCGAAGACGCCACCGGCCTGCTGGAAACGAGCTTTTTCCGCGAAGTATTCACCGAGGCGGCACCCCTGCTTACGCGGGGCACCCTCATCGTCGTCGAGGGTGGCCTGCGTATCGACGACTTCGCCGGCGGGTATCAATTGCGTGCGCGCAAGGCCTATGCCTTGTCCGATGCCATGGAACACTTCGGCCGCCTGCTGACGCTGCGACTCAACGGCATCGGTCCGGATTTTCCACAGCACCTGCGTCAGGCCCTCATGGCGTATCGCGGCGGCCGCACGCCGCTGATGCTCTCGGGCTACCGCAACGACACCGGCCAGGCCAGCTTCGAACTGGGCGAGGCCTGGCGGGTACGTGCCCTGCCCGACCTGATGCGCACACTGCGCGCCTTGCCGGGAGTATTGGGCACCGAGTTGCGACTGGTGCGGCCGGCCGACTAAGCCGTTCCGATCAGAGCACGTCCACGTCGGTGTTCTGGACGAGCGCGACGTCGTCCACCTGCACGGTCGTGTGCGCGCCGCCTTCGTTCTCGATTTCCAGCAGCACGTGTGCCGGGGCGGCGTAAGGGCGACCCTGCACGCTCAATGCCACGGTGCTCCATTCCTCCGCCTGCGCCGTGCTGGTGATGTGACCCAGGACAACCCTGCCAGCACCCTGGTCGGTGCTCATCGAGAGCGTGGCGCGTACCTGCGCCTGATCGTGCTCGGCGCGGACGCGAAAGCGCACGGCATAGACGGCATCGGCCGTATTCTGGCCCGTATGGGCGTAGACCGCTTGCGAGATGCCGCTGCCCGTCGGCAGGGCCGCATAGGTCATGCCGTCGGGGTCGACACCGTGACCCGGCAGACCGACGCGACGCCAGGACGACAGGCTGCCGTCCGTGAACTGACCGTCCTTCAGGGGCAGGAGGCAGGCGCCATCGTAGGCCTGCCCGAGGACACAGGCCGGGAGGTCCGGAAGCCGCCCGGGATCGCCGGCCAGGGCCGTGCCGGTGCCACCCAGGGCGACAGCGGACGCGAGCAGGAAGGCGGGGAGGGATTTGCGCATCATCATTCCTTGATGGTTGGGGGTGAGGCGATTGGAGCATGGAGGGCTGCATCGCGGGCGAGCCCAACGCCTGATCAGGCGGTCGACCTACACGGATTTCAGAAATCCGCTCAATCACTTACACCGATCCTCTGTCGTCCGTACCCTTGCGCACACCGCGCCGGGCGCCACTAGGTATAATCAGCGGTCTTGCCCGGATGCACCCTATTTCATGAATCCCAACTTCCTCGATTTCGAACAACCCATTGCCGAGCTGGAAGCGAAGATCGAAGAGCTTCGCCACGCCAGCAGCGGGCAGGCATTCAATATCGACGAGGAAGTAGGCCGCCTGCGTGAAAAGCTGAAGATCAAGACCGCCGAGATCTTCCGCAACCTCACGCCCTGGCAGGTCAGCCAGGTGTCGCGCCATCCGGCACGCCCGTACACGCTGGATTACATCCAGGCCATGTGCGAGGAATTCCACGAGCTCAAGGGCGACCGCATGTTCGCGGACGACCAGGCGATCGTCGGCGGCCTCGGCCGGATCAACGGCCGCTCCGTGATGATCGTCGGCCACCAGAAGGGCCGCGACACGAAGGCCAAGGTGAAGCGCAACTTCGGCATGCCGCGCCCCGAGGGTTACCGCAAGGCGCTGCGCCTGTTCAAGATGGCCGAGCGTTTTGGCATCCCGGTGTTCACCTTCATCGACACCGCCGGTGCGTGGCCAGGTATCAATGCCGAAGAACGCGGGCAGTCCGAGGCCATCGCCCGGAACCTGCTCGAGATGGCCGAACTGCGCGTGCCGATCATCTGCACCGTGACCGGTGAAGGCGGTTCCGGCGGCGCACTCGCCATCGGCGTCGGCGATCGCACGCTGATGCTGCAGTACTCGACCTACTCCGTCATCACCCCGGAAGGTTGCGCCTCCATCCTGTGGAAGAGCGCCGACAAGGCCAAGGACGCCGCCGAAGTCATGGGTCTCACGGCCCCGCGCCTGCTCGAAAATGGCCTGATCGACAAGATCGTGCGCGAACCGCTGGGTGGTGCACACCGCAACGCCCAGTCCATGGCGATTCGCCTCAAGGCCGTGCTGCTCAACGAGCTCGATGCACTCGAAACGCTCGGCGTCGATAAGCTGCTCGAGAAGCGTTACCAGCGTCTGCGCGGTTACGGCGCCTTCACCGAAGGCTGAGCTTCGACACATCGCGGCGGGGTACCATCGGGCTTCCATGCCCCGCACGCGGATCGAACCATGGCCAACGACGTCACCGATAAGCTCGCCGTCCTCATCGACGCCGATAACGCGCGTCCCGCGATCGTCGACGGCCTGCTCGCCGAAGTCGCCAAGTACGGCACCGCCCATGTGAAACGGATCTACGGCGACTGGACCGGCCCACACCTCAACGGCTGGAAGACCGCCCTGCTCGATCATTCGATCCAGCCCATCCAGCAGTTCGCCTACACCTCCGGGAAGAACGCCACGGACTCGGCGATGATCATCGATGCGATGGACCTGCTTTACTCCAATCGCTTCGACGGCTTCTGCATCGTCTCCAGTGACAGCGACTTCACGCGGCTGGCCTCGCGCATCCGCGAAGCCGGCCTCATGGTCTACGGTTTCGGCGAGCAGAAAACCCCCAAACCCTTCGTCTCCGCTTGCGACAAGTTCGTCTACACGGAAGTGCTCGTCGGCACGGTGGAGAACGAAGCCTCCGAGCCGCCGGTACAGCGCACCGCGCACGAGCTGCGCGGCGACACCAAGCTGGTCAACCTGATCCGCAACGCCATCGACGCCGGCTCCGACGAGAACGGCTGGGCGAGTCTCGGCGCCATCGGCAGCATCATCAACAAGCGCTCGCCCGAGTTCGACTCGCGCAACTACGGTTACTCGAAACTGAGCGGGCTGATCCACGGCATCGGCCTGTTCGAGGTCGAGGAGCGCGCGATCGGCAACGCAAGGCATCTCTTCGTTCGCCTCCGTGCCAAAGGTAAATGAACGTCTCGCTGATCGATCACCTCACCGCAGCCCTGGACGACGTGCCGGGCGTTGCGCTTGTCGTCGCCTTCAGTGGCGGCCCGGACTCCACCGCGCTGCTGCACGCACTCGCCGGCCAGATGCCGCGGCCGGCGCTGCGCGCCTTGCATGTCGACCACGGGCTGCATGCCGATAGCGCCACCTGGGCCGTGCACTGCCGCCGGATGTGCGATTCGCTTGGTGTGCCGATCGAGGTGGTACGAGTCACCGTGGACCTAACGCGCGGCGAAGGCATCGAGGCCGCTGCGCGACGCGCACGCCACGACGCCTTCGCTGCGGCGCTGAGGCCCGGCGAACACATCGTGCTCGCCCACCATCGCGACGACCAGATGGAAACCGTGCTGCTCAAGCTGATGCGTGGCGCGGGTCCGGACGGACTGGCGGGGATGCAGGCGATGCGCCCGCTCGCCGCCGGGATGCTGTGGCGCCCGCTGCTGGATCTCCCGCGTGCCGCGCTGCTCGACCATGTCGCCACACATGGACTGTCGACCCTGCACGACCCCTCCAACGACGACCCGCGCATCGCACGGGGCTACCTCCGCGCCACCGTCATGCCCGCCCTGATCGCGCAATGGCCGCAGGCACCCGTCAGCATCACGCACAGCGCGCGCCTGTGCCGGGAGGCGGCGGACGCCTTGCGTGAGAGCTGGATCGATGCACTCGACCACCTGCGCCGCGACGAGAACACCCTCGACGCCCGTGAATGGCTCGACCTGCGCCCGGCCTGGCGCGCCCCGCTGCTGGACCACTGGCTGCACGCCACTGGCCTGAGCGCACCGACGACGGCGCAGCGAGAGGCGCTCGAGCGGCAGATACGCGAGGCCTCGGCAGAACGCCTGCCACTCGTCGGCTGGCAGGACACGGAAGTTCGCGTCTGGAAGGGGCGGTTGTGGGCCATGTCCCGGTACCAGCCGTTCGACGAGGCATGGACGGGCCTGTGGCACGGCGAACCGATGGCCCTGCCCGGCGGCGGCGTGCTGACGCTGGGCGGCGCGCGCCTCGCCGAACCGCTCACCGTGCGCTACCGGCGCGGCGGCGACCGGATTCGCACCGCAGGCAACCACATCACCAAGGAACTGCGCGATCTTTTCCAGGAAGGCGCCGTGCCGCCCTGGCGGCGACCGCGCATGCCCCTGCTGTGCGAAAACGGCAGCCTGATCGCGGTCGGCGACCGCTGGATGAACGATCGCGGTAAGGCTTTGTTCGACGGAATAGGTGCCTTGCCGGTATGGCAGCGCGGCGTTTCCGATTGATCAAAAAGGCCATGTGAGCTAATTTTGCGGGCATGCCGAAGTCCCCCGCCCCTGTTGCACCCGCGTCATCCATTGCCGAATTCGAGCATTCGCTCGACGAGCTCGAGCAACTGGTCACGCGCATGGAAGGCGGCGAGTTGAGCCTCGACGAATCGCTCAAATCGTTCGAGCGCGGCATCGGCCTTTACCGGCACTGCCAAACGGCACTCGAGCAGGCTGAACTGCGCGTGCGCCTGCTGCTCGATCCCGAAGCCCCCGAGACCGCCGAACCCTTTGATTCCCACATCGACTGACCTGCCGGCGCCACTGAAGGCGCTGGTCGGCCGGGCTGACGAGGCGCTGGCGCGCGCGTTGCCCGGCGGCGACCTTCCTCCCGTGGAACTGCATGGCGCCATGCGCTACGCCGTCCTCGGCGGTGGCAAACGCCTGCGCCCGCTGCTGGTCTACGCAGCCGGGCACGCACTCGGCCGCGACGACGGCATCCTCGATGCACCCGCCTGCGCCGTGGAGATCATCCACGCGTATTCGCTGGTGCACGACGACCTGCCGGCGATGGACGACGACGCCCTGCGTCGCGGCCGGCCCACCTGCCACATCGTCTACGGCGAAGCCATGGCGATCCTCGCCGGTGACGCACTGCAGGCGCTGGCTTTCGAGATCCTCGCCACGCCGCACGGCGACCATGACGATCCGCTGGCGCGCATCGCCATGCTGCGCGCCCTCGGCGCCGCCTGCGGCGCCGAGGGCATGGCCGGCGGCCAGGCTTTCGATCTTTCCGCGGTGGGCCAGAAGCTGTCACTGGTGGATCTCGAGCGCATGCACGCCTACAAGACCGGCGCCCTCATTCGCGCTTCGGTGCGCCTGGGCGCCCTCGCAGCCGGCTGCACCGATCCCGACCTGCTCAGCCGCCTGGACCGTTACGGTCATGCCGTGGGCCTGGCTTTCCAGGTGCGCGACGACATCCTCGACGTGGAAGGCGAATCCGCCGTTATCGGCAAGACCGCCGGCAAGGACGCCGCCGCCGACAAGCCCACCTTCCCGTCGATCATCGGCCTGCCCGCCTCACGCGAGCGCCTCGACACCCTCGTCCGCGATGCCCTCGACGCCATCGAACCACTCGGCACACGCGGCGAATGGCTCGCCGACCTGGCGCGTTACTCCGCCCAGCGCGCGCACTGATCGGACAGCCCGCTGCGCGGGCTCATGCTTCCATTGTGGGAGCCGATTCATCGGCGATGAAGCCATGTGGGAGCCGATTCATCGGCGAAAAGCCAACGGAGCGGGGATGCCGCTGCGGTCATCGCTAGCGAAAGCCGCGAGGAGCAAAGCCCTTGGGGCCGCATAAGCTGAGGGCCGCTCAGTGATCGGCCGGAGCGAGCGCGTTGCTACGGCCCGCCTCGAAGAGCTGCGCCGGCGGCCCCAAGGGCCAACCCGACCGCGACTCCCACACCCACGCGAGCGCGAGGCGGCGAACGCCGCTGATACACGCGCCGCGAAGTGGCGGTCCTTCCAAAAAAAGAGCCCGCTAACGCGGGCTCTTCGTCACCCTGTTTGCGACAACTCAGCTAACCAGCCGCAACGCGAACGGATAGCGGTAGCTGCCCGACTGGCTGACGCGCACGGCGGCAAGGATGCAGAAGACGATGTTGAGGATCCACAGCACCACATGCAGGAAAGCACCGATCAGGATGACCGTGAGGATCCAGCAGATCACGTAGCCCAAAAGGACGGTGAGCTGGAAGTTCAGGGCTTCCTTGGACTCGGTTACGAGATAGGACTTGTCGGACCGGTCCTTGTTGATCAGCCACACGATCAACGGAACGATGATGCTGAACAGGAATCCCGAGAGATGCGTGAGCATCGCGAGGTTCTTGTCGTCGTTCCCGTGGGACACCGGCGGAACCGGCTCGTAAGGCGGTGGGCTCGGCGGGGGCGACGGTGGAATCTGGTCGGACGGCGTACTCATGGTGCGACTCCGGTGGCGATGTCAGGCCCACTGTCGGAGAGCGCCGGGGGCGTGTCAAGCCGTCCTTACGGCACATGCCGCCCCGCGAGGGGCGGCGCGCCTCGATCACTCGCCGGCGATCGTCATGTTTTCGATCAGCCAGGATCCGGTGAGGATGTGCGAGCGACGGTCCACGTCGTTACCCACGGCCACCAGATTGGCGTACATGTCGCGTAGGTTGGCGGCGATGGTGATCTCTTCGACCGGATAGGCGATCTCGCCGTTTTCCACCCAGAAGCCCGACGCACCGCGCGAATAATCGCCGGTAATGATGGACACGCCCTGCCCCATCACCTCGGTGACGAGAAGGCCCGTACCGAGCTTCCGCAGCATGCCGGCGAAGTCGTCATCGCCCGTCTTCACCAGCAGGTTGTGCACGCCGCCCGCGTTGCCGGTGGAGGTCAGGCCGAGCTTGCGTGCCGAATAACTGCCGAGGATGTAGCGCGAGAGCACGCCATCGACGATCAGCGGGGCATCGATCGTGGCGACGCCTTCGGCATCGAAGACCGACGAGCCCATGGCACGCGGAATGAGAGGTTTCTCATCGATGCGGAACCACGACGGCAGGATCTGCTTGCCGACGTGGTCGAGCAGGAAGCTGGAGCGGCGATAAAGCGATCCGCCGCTCACGGCGCCGAGCAGATGGCCGATCAGCGAACGGGAAATCTCGGGGGCGAACAACACCGGTGCCTGACGGGTACCCAGGCGACGCGCATTGAGTCGAGCCAGGGTGCGCTCGGCGGCCTTGCGGCCGATCGCGGCGGGATCCATGAAATCGGCGGCACGGCGCTGGCTGTCGTACCAATAGTCGCGCTGCATGCCGTCGTCATCGTCACCGGCGATCAGGGCGACCGACAGGGAATGCCGGGTGCCCCGTTCGCGTCCGAGGAAGCCGTGGGAATTGGCATAGACCGACAGACTCTGGCCAGCGCTCACGCTCGAGCCATCGGAGTTGGTGATGCCGGCGATGGCACGACCCGCGTCCTCGATCTCCTGACCCAGGGCAATCGCGCGATCCACGTCCAGGTCCCAAGGGTGCCAGAGGTCGAGGTCCGGGAAGCTCGTGGCCATGCGATCGGCCTCGGCCAGGCCGGAGGCCGGGTCGTCCTCGGTGAACCGGGCAATGGCGCAGGCCTGGTCGATCGTGGCCTGAATCGAGTCCGGATTGAGGTCGGCCGTGCTCGCCGATCCCTTGCGCTGACCGAAGTACACGGTGAGGGCGAAGCCGCGGTCCCGCGTGTGTTCGACGGTTTCGACCTCGCCCAGGCGGACATTCACGTTCAGGCCGACATCGACACTGGCGGATACCTCGGCCTGGGTTGCCCCGGCGGCGCGGGCCCTGCGGATGGTGTCCTCGGCCAGGGTGGCGAGGCGATCGAGGTCCTGCTGACTGCTGTCGACGGTGGAAACGAGGCTCACGTGGGCTTCCCGGGGGGCTGGCGGTTAGAATGGCAGGCCGCACGCGGCCAATCCCATCCAGATGGGGTCGCGTCACCCGATTAAAAAGCAACGCACCGCGCATGGTGCCATGGAACCCATATGAGCATCCGTGTCGGCTTCTACCGCCACTTCAAGGGCATGCCCTACCGCGTGCTGGGCACCGCCCGGCATAGCGAAACCATGGAAGAACTCGTGGTTTACCAGGCCCTCTACGGTGAGCACGGCCTGTGGGTACGCCCCGCCGCCATGTTCGCCGAGACCGTCGAGCACGACGGTCGCACGCAACCCCGTTTCGCCTTCGAAGGTGAAGCCACCGACCTATTCGCCACGCCGGAGACCCAGCCATGAAGCCCTACGACGATCGCCCGAAGAAGGACGACGAAGAAGAAGACTTCGGCCCGAGCCGCAGCGAACTGCGCCGCAACGCGCTCGACATGCTCAAGCTCGCCAAGCAGCTGGTCGAGCTACCGCCCAGCCGCATCCCCAAGCTGAAGCTGCCTGAAGATATCGTCGACGAGATCGGCCGGACGCGTAAGGTCACCGCCCACATCGCCCACAAGCGCCAGCTGGCGTTCCTTGCCAAGCAGATGCGTCGCCACGGCGATGAGGCCTTCACCGATGCGCGCGCCGCACTCGGCGAAGACCGCGACCGCCAGCGCCAGGAAGCCGCGCACATGCATCGCCTGGAAGCGCGCCGCGAAAAGCTGATGGAAGGCGGCGACGTCGCCCTCGGCGAACTGTTCGACGAATACCCGCAACTCGATCGCCAGCACCTGCGCTCCCTCGTCCGCCAGGCCAAGGCCGAACGCGAAGCGAGCAAGCCGCTGCATGCGTTCCGTGAGCTCTACCGGATCATCAAGGAACTCGAAGCCGGCACGGGCGACGACGAAACCTGAGCTCCACTCTCCCTGTAGGAGCCGATTCATCGGCGATGCTCTTAAAAAAAAGCCGGCGCTTCAGAGCGCCGGCTTTTTTTGTTCTTTGAGGAACGAACGGGAAAGAAGCACTCAGTCGCCGAAAAGCTCGAGTTCGCTAACGGAAGGAAGCGTCTTCGCCGCTTCTCCGGTCAACCCGTAGACCTCAACGCCTGCAAGCCGACTCGCTTGTTCGTAGACGAAAATGCCGCTCCGCTCCAGTCCCGCCTGGAAGGTGTATTCCGCCAAAGGTCGCATGCCGCCCACCGGCGCAGGATAACCGTTGATTTCAAATTGAAGGCTTGCACAGCCGCACTGGCACTTCCACGGCGAGACTTCGAGCAGATCAACTTGAGGCAGGAAGCCAGCTGCTGTGACCGAACCATGCTCGAGCATCCAGCAGACAAGCTGTCTTTCGCCGTCGCTCAGAGGACGATTCATTTGTGATGTCCATGGGACGAGTCTTCCTGGCGACGTTATCGGAGACTGCAAAGAGCATCAACACGAGGGTGTTTCAGCCCGTCCCTTTTCCCGAGACAACTTAGCGATCAGCGACAACGAACGCGGCAGCCGACGCGACATGCGTGGTGGGCGAAGCGACGAAGGCACCCAGCATCAGCAGGCAGGTCAGGACGCTGGCGGCGAAGAAGGTGTGCAGCATGGCGGTTTCGAATTTCATGGTCGTTGTCCTTTAGACGATGTTTGAGGTGGAGTCGTAGATACCTTTGCATCGGGCGTGCCAACGGGAGAAATCCGCTGCAGGGCGCATTCCTGTGCGGTTTTCGCGAAGTGATCAGACAAGGTGTCCGTGTCCGCGGACGATATGTGGGGCGTCCGGACGGGTGTCCGGGGTTGCGGCGACCGGGTTATCGCCGATGAATCGGCTCCCACAGGGGGTGGGCTCCCACAGGGGGCGGGGTCGCAAAAAGAAAAAGCCCGGCGTTAGCCGGGCTCTCCTTTTAAAGGGGCGGCGGATGAACCCGCCGCCCTGTCACACCAACCGCTTACCAGCCGATCCCGAGTTCGAGATGTTCCGGCTGCGTCTCGATCAAGGTCGAGCTCTGGTCGGATACGTCGTCGTACGCGAAGCCGTAGGCCTTGCCGTTCACGCCATGCAGGTGCCAGAAGCGCGAATAGTAGTTCGCCGGCGACTGCAGGTAGAACGAGGAGGCATCCTTCCACTGCGTGGTGTCTTCCATCACGTGGCGGTTGAACGCGGCACAGATCTGCGCCTCCAGCTGGCCTTCCACGCCCCAGGGGTCGTTCGACCGGGCCAGGGCGCCCTTGCCTTCCAGCACATCCTGCGTGGTCGGCTTCTGCACGTTGAAGAGCATGCCCTGCGGCTCGTCCGCTTCATGCGTATCGGCCCAGTTCGTGTGGCGGAAGGTCAGCACACCGTTGACCACCGACCCTTCGAACTGCTTGTTACCGATCGTCATCTCCAACAGGTGGCTCTGGTAGTAGGTCCACGAATCGTCGATGTAGCCGTCGAAGTAATGCTCCTGCGGCTTGCCCACGTCGAACTGATCCTTGCCCGGGGCGAGGATCCGGATCGGATCGGCCTCGGTCAGGGCGAACTCCGCCGGCACTTCCTGGTTGTACTGCGCGAAGATCTGCGCGCGGGTCTGCGTGATGCCGGACGCCACGTGCCTGGTCTTGTTGCCGCCGAACACATCGAGCGCGAGCGGGATGGAGAACTGATCCACCTGCGTCGTGTTGATGAAGATGGCGTTGTCGTTCCAGGTGAACTCGTACCAGTCGTAGTAGACGCCAATGTTCGGATCGGTACCGTTGAGCGGGTTGGGACCCGCGAAACCGATCGAATCGTCAGCGGCCTTGAGCACCTTGATGTACATCGGTTCACCGACCGAAACGAAGATCCGCCCGGAATCCAGCTTCGGCAGCAGGAGCAGCTTGGACTGCGCCAGCGTGAAGAAGTAGTTCGGGTAGTTCTGGCCGTTCTTGGTCAGGTGGCCTGCGCCATCGTTGTCCTCGACCTTCAGCGGTGCGACGGTGCCATCCGGCTTGACCCACGAGAACACGTTCGTCTTCGGGTCACGACCGATCACCGCGACGTACACCTTGTCGTCGGTCCACTTGCCGTTGGTCGTGTTACGCAGCTGGGTGCCGATGAAGCCCGGATACACCGAGTAATCGAAGCCCTGCGACGGATCGCCCGAACCAGGCTGGGTCGGCTGGGTCGGCGTCGTGCCGTCACCGTCCGTACCGTAGACCTCCAGTTCCCACAGCGAGTAGCCGTACTGCGTGCTGCGCTTGATGCCGTGCATGCGGACGTATTGCGCCGAGACCGGCGTAAACGTGCGCGTCTCCACGCCACCCGTGCTCGCCGGATTCGCATCCGCCGTCTGCCAGGTCGTGTGGTCCGTGGACACTTCGATCACGTACGACGTCGCGTGCGCGTTTTCCCAGTTGAGCACCACCTTGTTCACCAGCTTGACCGAACCGAGGTTCACTTCGATCCACTGGTCATCGGTGAAACCGGAGGACCAACGCGTGCCGGCATCGCCGTCATTGACGTTGGCCGGCTTGAACGCCGTCGGATTCTCCGAATCCGATGCGACCACCGGACGGTTCAGCGCGAGGTTGCTGGACCCGGAGACCGGCTGCTGCGGAGCGGCCGGCTGCTGCACGACCAGGGTCGCCGGCTGGCTGGTTGCGGTGCGACCGGCCGTGTCGGTGACGACCACGTCGTAATTGCCCGCATCGGCCACCGTGGCGTTGAAGCCGAGGCTGGCCTGGGTGGCACCGGCGATCGACGCACTGTTGCGGCGCCACTGGTAGCCCACCGTGCCATTGGCCTTGACGCCGACAGTGAAGTTGGCCGCCTGGCCTGCCGTCACGGTCTGCGACTGCGGCTGGCCGACGATCGTCGGTGCCGTCGCGGCATACACCTCGAACTCGAACATCGAGACGCCGTAGTCCGTGTTGCGCTTCAGGCTGTTCATGCGAACGTACTGCGCGGTCTGCACCGGGAAGGTCTGCGTGTCCACGCCGCCCTTGCCGACGACCGGACCGACCACGGTTTTCCACGTCGTGCCGTCCGACGACACATCGATCGTGTACTGGGCGGACGAAGCGTTCTCCCAGCGCATGATCACGTGGTCGAAGCTCTTCGGCGAACCGAAGTTCACGATCAGGTCGACCGGGTCCTGCTTCTGGATGGAACCCCAGCGGGAGTTGAAGTCGCCATCGATGGCCGCACCGGGATTGAGGTCCGGGCGCTCGGTGTCGTACGAGGACGACGCCGTGGCACCGAGGGCGATGTTCACGCCACCCTTGCCGTCACCCGGCGTACCCGGGCTGGGCGGATTGCCGCCACCGTTGTCGTTGCCGCCGCCGTTGTTCGGCTGCGTGACCGGGCCTGCCCACGTCGGCGGGTCGATACCGGCCGTGGAGTTGTCGACCGTCAGCAGCACGTTGTTGCTGGCAGTGGTGAGGCCCTGCGCACTGACGACATTCACACGGTAAACGGTGCCGTTCTGCGCAGCCGTGAGGGCACGCGTCGCGTAGTTGCCATCGGCCGTGCTCGACACGAACGTGAGCACGTCCTGGTCGTTGGCGTCCTTGGTGACCGTGTACCAGTCGTAGCTGAGCGGACCGACGCCCGTCGCCTTCACCGTGAAGGGCGCGGAACGACCGACACCGGCGGTCTGGTTGGAGGGCTGGGCGGTGATGGTCGGCGCGACCACCTTCGTGCCCTTCACGCAGAGCACGTGACCCGGGTTGTTCTCCGCCACTTCGCGACGGATATCACCCAGCGAGCTCACCTGGAAGGCGAAGGTCGAATCGTTCGGATCCTGCCCGGCCGTCCACGTGTTCCATGCACCCGGGAACGCTTCGCTCGAGTAGCTCTGACCACTGATGGCCAGCGCTTCGTCGACCGTCGGAAGGCGCATGCCGTCCTTCGCGCATTCCTGGATGGCGACCGACTGGGTGAACTGCGCGCCCTGGTCGGTGAAGCCGCGCTGCACGCGATCCCACTGCAGGCCACTCAGGTTGTCCGTCACCAGGTTCGAACCCGTCGCGGAGGTATAGCGGTCCGTGGCGGCACAGCAACCGGGCGAGTTGTACACCTCGAACTCATACAGCGAGTAGCCGTAGTCCGTGGCGCGCTTGATGCCCTGCATGCGGACGTAGCGACCCTTGACCGGATGATCGAAGGTGAAGTCCTCCGTGCCGCCGGTGCTGGTGTCGGTGTGGTACGCATCCTGGAAGCCACTATCCGGGCTGTCCGAGTACTGGATCTTGTACTCGCTGGCGTGGGCGTTTTCCCACTTCAGCACGACACGATTGAACGTACGCGACGAGCCGAGATCGACCGTCATGAACGCTGCATCGTCGCCGATCTTCGAGCCCCAGCGCGTCGTCTCGTCGCCGTCCACGGCCTGCCAGGCAGCGGTGCCCTGGGTGTTCTCGACGAGCGAGGAGGCCGTCACTTTTTCACGCGCCAGGTTCGCACCCGGCGGAGCCAGCGTGAGCTTGGCGGTCGTCGTTGCCACCGTGCCGGTGATGTTGCTCACCGTGACGGTATACGTACCGATATCGCCCTGCTGCACGGCGGGAATGGTGAGCGTCGGCAAGTCGTCGCCCACCGCCACGCCACCGACCGACCACTTGTAGTGGAACGGCGAGGTGCCGGCGACCAGACTGGTCACGTCGAACGTGGCCGGCTGGCCAGGGTTCGCGCGGACGTCAGCCAGCGTGCCGGTAAACACCGGCGGACGCGCGGCATTCACCGTGAGCGCTGCCGCCTGCGACGGCACGTTGCTACCGAAGTTGCTGATGACGACGGAGTAGTTGACGTTGCTGTCCGCAAT
The DNA here is from genome assembly GCF_001887595.1 of Luteibacter rhizovicinus DSM 16549. Taxonomy (NCBI): domain Bacteria; kingdom Pseudomonadati; phylum Pseudomonadota; class Gammaproteobacteria; order Lysobacterales; family Rhodanobacteraceae; genus Luteibacter; species Luteibacter rhizovicinus. Next base: position 2,787,496 of record NZ_CP017480.1, on the reverse strand, counting down.
GCTCAGCGTCGGCGTGTCATAGCTCGGGCCATTCGCGCCGGGAATCGCCGAAGCGCCCTTCATCCACTGGTAGGTGAGCGTCGGAGAGCCCGCTGCAACCACCTGGAAGTGAGCCTGCTGGCCCTCGTCGACGTTCTGCGCCTTGGGCTGGGTGGAGATGACCACTGGACTGAAGGCAAACACCTTGAGTGCGGCGCTGCTGGACTCCTGGTCCGGACCCTGTCCGTGCACGACCACGCTATAGGTCGAACCGTCGTCCGCACGCGTCGAGGCCGGCGTGACGTAGCTCGCGCTGGTCGCACCGGGAATCTCGACGCCATTCTTCTTCCAGGTGAAGCTCAACGGCGGCGTGCCGGAAGCGGTCACCGAGAAGTGGCCGACATCGCCTTCGGTGATGTCCTGTTCGATCGGCTGCGCAATGATCGACGGCGGACCCGATGCAGTCGGCGGCGCCGGCACGTTGACGATGGCGAACGTCGCGCTACCGGCCGTGAGGCCTGTCGCCGACGCGGTCACCGTCACCTGGCCCGGGGTGAACTTCGAGCGCAGTGCGATCTTCTGCAGGCCACCTTCGAACTGCAACTCCGACGAACCCGGCGAGTGGTAGCTGTGGATCGGCTCCGGGATACCGCCGTTGTTGTCCGGCACTTCACCGGCGCTGTAATCGACGTACTGCTGCGTGCCGCCCTGGTACGTCACGATCGACGCACCGCTGGTGACTTCGAAGGTCACCTTCTGCGCGGCATCCGGCACGACGATGCCATTGGCATCGACCACCTTCGCAACGATGAAAGCCGCGTCCGAACCGTTGGCCGTGACCTGGAAACGCGTGCCATCCGGCTTGACCACGTTCGGGACGACATCGAGCTCGATGTGATCGGCCTTGCCTGCCGTCGTCAGCGTATCCGACACCGGCTGGCCATCGGCGCCGTTACGCACGCTACCCAGTGCATCGATGCACTGCGCCGTCGCGGTACCTGCCTGCCACGTGACGTTCCAGTGGACCTGGCCCGGCAGCTTCGTGGTGGCCTGCGCCTTGCTGGAGCCGACGATCTTGCCGGTGTCTTCGTCCGTCGGACCATTTTCGGCGGCATAGGACGCGTCGTCGATCGTGTCCCAGGGGTTCGGCACCTGGTCGCTACCCTGCGGGATGCCATTGACGAGCAGGCGAACCTTGGGGCAGTTACTGAAGGCATTGACCTGGATGTCGCCCGTGCGATTCCAGGTGTTCGCCAGCTTCACCACGGGACGCAGGTCATACGGCACCCAGACCGACTCGTAGATGTAGTACAGCATGCGCGGGAAACGGTTCGCATCGGTCATCGATGCGTTGTTGCCACGCACGTTGTGACGGAAGCCCTTGATCGGCTTGCCGTCGGCATGCGTCGCGATGCTGCCGTCCGGGTTCTTCTGGTACGTCCAGTGCGTGGCGTCCTCGAGACCTTCGACCATCTCGATGACTTCGCCCGGCGTATCGGACATGTACCACTGCGCCATGCCGAAGGTGCCGACCTTGCGGGCCTGCGAGTACGGCACGAGGTAGTTCAGCGCGAACGCCAGCTCGTAGTCGTACGAATGGCGAAGCGTGCCCGGACCCCAGTATTCCGCGCCCCAGGCGGGCTTGTTCGGAAACTCGTTCGAGTGCAGGTAGGTTTCGCAACCGGCCTTCGAGCAGCTGAGGATGTCACCGTTGGCGGCGTCCGGCGTGCGGTCGGCCGCGGCGCGGGGATTGATGCTGTCCCACGTGCGGGCAAGCGCGCGGAGCTCGACGGCGAACGGCGTCGACATCACGCCATTGTCGTGCTCCCAGGCCAGGATCGACGGATGGCTGCGATCGCGGATCACGATGTCGCGATGGACCTCGCGCTTGATCGTCCACATGTCGTTGCACTGCTGGTCGCCTGCCTTGCAGGGCGTGGCGAAGCCGTTCTCGCCGTCGCCGCTGGGCTGGACGATGAACACGCCCAGCGCATCCGCGGCCTCGACGAACTCGGGGCTCGACGGGGAGTGGCCAGGACGCCAGAGGTTGCCACCGCCGGCAGCGAGCTGCTGGAGGTCACGCCATTGCTGCTCCTCGGGCACGGACGATCCGAGCGCGGGATAGTCGTAGCGACCCGAGCCGCCCCACATGTACTGCTTCGCGCCGTTGACGTACGGGAAGTCCTTGTCCCAGGTGATGACACGGATGCCGAGCGTGCTCTGCTTCGCATCCACCACCACGCCGTCGATGCTGACGGTATGCAGCACCTTGTACAGGTACGGCTTGCCGTTGACGCTGTTGTTCGGATACCACAGGTGCGGATTGCTCACCTGGAGGCTTTCATCGAACACCGGCGTTTCGTTGCCCGGCACGAAGTTCGCCGGCAGCGTCTTCTGCTGCTGGTCGGACTTCACGACGTTGCCATCGGCATCGACGATCTGCGTGGTCAGCGTCACCGTCTTGGCAGCGTTGGTTTCGTTGGCGATGTTGGTCTGAACCCTGACCGTCGCCGTGCTGTGGTCCGCACTGAGGCTCTGGGTGCCGACGTACGTGCCCCAGGTGTTCTGGCCCGCGTAGACGTTCTCCGGGATGTGCACGAAGTTGGTCACGTGCAGTTTTACCGGGCGGAACAGACCCGCTTCGGCCTGGCCGAAACGGAACGAACCGGAAAAGCCCGGATCCTCGAAGAAGCCACCGCCACCGCGACTGACCTTGACGGCCAGGACGTCGGTGCCGTCGAACTTGAGGAAGGGCGTCAGGTCCACGATGTGCGGCAGGAAGCCGATGACGTGGGTGGCGTTCGCGTCCGGCTGACCGGGCTGGTTGAGCACGCCGGTACCGGGGACGAAGTGGCCGTTGATGTAGACGCGATCACCGGTGTGGGCGCCTTCGAACTCGACCATGACTTTCTTGCCGGCGAACTTCGCCGAGTCATCGAGCTTGACGCGATACCAGCTGGTCTCGCCGTCCAGGCTGCCCTGGCCGCCGCCGGACTCCTGGTTGATGAAGGTGGTGAAATCGTTGGCGGCATGCGGGATACCGACGGTCAGCCATGCGCTGTCGTTATAGGTCGGGATCGCGCCGTCGTCACCGTTGGGTAGTGGTGCGTACACCACCGGGTCGTTCGGGTTCTGCACGGCCTGCTTGGTGTATTTCCAGGGCCGTGCGCCGAGGTTGATGTCCTGGCGGTCCGATGGCGCGACGGTGACCGCTTGCGCGGTCATCGTCGCGCCAAGGAGCACGGTCGCGAGCAGGCTTGCCAGCCGCCCTCGTCCGTTCGCCCTGCGTTGCAAGATCGGGTGTGTCTGCATTGGGTGTGGGTCCCCTGTGAGAGCCGCTGTGGGACAGCGCGTTCGCAACAGGCACGACGGCACGAGCCGGCGAGTCGAGCTGCCGGCTTACTGCGATCGATACGAGGTGAGTGGGAGGCTATTTAGCCGTCCATACGCTGTCTGCCGGCGGATCATCCGCCTGCCTGATGACACTCACAATACCTTGCGATCACGCAATCGCAGGTTTCTCCACCATACGCTCGCGTTCCGTGACGTGCGTCATATTTATTCGGGACGGGATAGAATTCGGCAAGACGCTTTTGCAGCATCGTGCGGTGATATCGCGGCATCCCTCTTTCGAGGGTATGCCGCCGGGATCACTTCTTGGACAGCGCGTCGAATTGTTGCTGAAGGTAGCTGCTGGTGCTGCCGAGTTTCGTCATCATCGTGTCGAGCGCCGTGTATTGCTTGGTGATGCGGTCGGAGAAGGTCTTCATCGTGACTTCGAAGTCCGCCGTTTTTTTGGCGATGTCCTTGGTCCGCGCATTTAAATTGGCGGAGCGCTGACTGAGGATGCCGCTGGACGATGTCCAGCCGGTGATCAACTTGTCCAGCTTCCCGGCGACGCTTTGCGAACCACTGAGCAGTTCCTGCGTCTCGGCGGGCGATGTCGCGAGCGCCTTGGTCAGCTTGGTGTTATCGAACTTCAGCGTGCCGCCGAGCTGGAACGCGATACCCAGATCACTCAACGAGCGCGGCCCCTTGCTGGAACCTGTCGACTGCGAACCTAGCAACGCCGTCATCTGACTCTTGATCGAGGTCACGGTGGCGTCGCCGATCAGCGCACCCACCTGCTTGTTGTTCGGGTCGTATTTGGTCAGCGTCTGGTATTGCGAGACGAACTGGTTGTAAGCGGTGACCAGGGAGGTCAGCGCCGCGGCAACCGCACTCGTATCGTTCTGGATGACGACCGTGCTGGTGCCCGCCTTGGTCAGCGTGAGCGTGACGCCATCGATGGCCGAGGCCACGGTATTGGACGGACTGCTCGCCTTCGTATTGTCGATGGTGAACTCGGCATCCTGCGCGACGACGGTCGCACTGTCCGTCGCCGGATCGAAAGCGAGTTGAGTCAGTGCGGGATCGCCACTGGCGGCGACCGTGAAAGCATTCTGCTTACCTGTCGAGGTCGAGGTCAGCGTCAGGTGCGCGCCATCCGTACCTGTCACGATGCTGGCCGTGACACCGGGATTACCCGGCGCCTTGTTGATCAGGTCGCGGATGTTTTCCAGCGTGTTCGCCGGCGGCTTGATGTCGAGAATCATCGACTTGTCGCCGATGGCGATCGTCAGCGCGCCCGTGCCGACCGCCTCCTTGCTACCCGGAAAGGCCGCGGAGGTGGTCTTCTGGGCGGCGGCGAGCTTGTCGACGACGATGGTGTACGTGTTGGAGCGGGCGTCCGGCTCGGCGACGGCCGAGAGAACGGTGGTCTCGCTCACTGTCGTTTTATGCGCCTTGAACACCGAGCCATCGGCGAGCGACTTGATCGCCGTCTGGAGGTTGGTCAGGGACGCGGTGAAATTGCCGACGGCGGAGATCTGCGTCTTGTTCGTCGTCGTCAGTACGGCCAGGGCTTTGTCCGTGGCTGCGCGCTTGTTGTTCGACAAATTCGTGACGATGCTCGAGACATCGATCGAGCTCGACCCGAGATTGATGGTGTTGGTTGCCACGAGGTTCTCTCCTTGAGAACGCCTGTTCAAGGCGTCGGGATCTTGACGGCCATGACGCCGTCAAGCCGCTTTCCCTACTCGCAAGCAATTACGATGCCATCGTAAATACATGTGGGAGCCGCTTCAGCGGCGAAAAGCCAACGGAGCGGTGACGCTGCGGCGCCAATCGCCGATGAATCGGCTCCTACCAGAGCATGGGCCTCAGGCCGCCGTGCCGCCGACCGTCATGGCATCCACCCGCAAGGTCGGCTGGCCGACGCCGACCGGGACGCTCTGCCCGTCCTTGCCGCACACGCCGACGCCTTCGTCCAGCTTGAGGTCGTTGCCGATCATCGAGACACGGGTCAGGACTTCCGGACCGGAGCCAACCAGGGTTGCGCCCTTCACCGGACGCGTCACTTTCCCGTCCTCGATGAGGTAGGCCTCGCTCGCCGAGAAAACGAACTTGCCGTTGGTGATGTCGACCTGGCCGCCGCCGAAGTTCACGGCGTAGAGGCCGCGCTTCACCGAACGGATGATCTCTTCCGGCTCACGTTTGCCGGCGAGCATGTAGGTATTGGTCATGCGCGGCATCGGCAGCTGAGCGAACGACTCGCGGCGGCCGTTGCCGGTGGACTTCACGCCCATGAGCCGTGCGTTGAGCTTGTCCTGCATGTAGCCCTTGAGGATGCCGTTCTCGATCAACGTGGTGCACTCGGTCGGCGTGCCTTCGTCGTCGATGCTGAGGGAGCCACGGCGGCCCGGCAACGTGCCGTCGTCGACCACGGTGACGCCTTCCGCGGCGACACGCTGGCCGATTCGCCCGGCAAACGCCGAACTGCCCTTGCGGTTGAAGTCGCCTTCCAGACCGTGGCCGATCGCCTCGTGCAGGAGCACGCCGGGCCAGCCCGGACCGAGGACGACGGTCATCGTGCCCGCCGGGGCGTCGACCGCTTCGAGGTTGACCAGCGCCTGGCGTACGGCTTCATCGGCAAAACCGTGCGCGCGACCATTGGCGATCAGTTCGCGATAACCGTAACGGCCGCCGCCACCGGAATGCCCCTGCTCGCGGCGACCGTTCTGCTCGACGATCACCTGGATGTTGAGGCGTACGAGCGGACGCACGTCGGCAGCCAGCGTGCCATCGGACGCGGCGACGAGGATGGTATCCAGCGTGGCTGCCAGGCTGACCACGACCTGCTTGACGCGCGGATCGCGCGACCGAGCATAGGCATCGACCTCGCGCAGCAGTGCGATCTTGTCTTCGTTGGGCAGGCTCTCGACCGGATCGATCGCCGGATAGAGGCCGCGCCCGGTGGCGATGGCCAACGGCTTGCCCTGACCGGCACCACCCTGCGCGATCGCCCTCGCCGCACGCGACGCCTCGAGTAGCTGAGGAAGGACGATTTCATCGGAGTAGGAGAAACCGGTCTTCTCGCCGGAGATCGCCCGGACGCCGACGCCCTGCTCGATGGAATGGCTGCCGTCCTTCACGATGCCCTCCTCCAGCACCCAGGATTCGCTGCGCGAATGCTGGAAGTAGAGGTCGGCCGCGTCGATCGACGGCCCCATGAGCTGGGAGAAGACGCGATCCAGGTCAGTGGACGCGAGGCCGCCCGGGGTGAGCAGGCGACGTTCGGCGAGGGAAATCAGGGAGTCCATCAGGTCTGCCGGTAGGGAATCGGGGTTACCCCGGAAATGGGGTCGGATAGGGGGAGCTTAAACCCTGGGGCCGGCTTTGGCAGGGAGCGGGCTGGCGGGTAAGCAAATTGCTACGATGGGCCGGAATCCAGACGGACGGACCAGCATGAGCAAGGGAATCAAGAGGGACTTCGCCCGCCGCGTGGTGGCGGCACCTGCCAGGCGCGCCGAGGCGGTCGTCGACGAGACGCGCGAGCTGCTGCACAAGAGTGGCGAGCTCTCGCCGGGCAAGGCGATGGTCAGTACCGCCATCGCGCTATCGCTCGGCTTCCTTTGCCTTCTGGCGGTGATTGCCTTTCACTACCCGCAGTACCTGACCACACCCGACCTCCGCCATAAGTACTCGGTCGACGTGCTTCGGCAGGCCTTGCTCGGCGCCCTGCTGGTGGCCGGCGGCCTGTCCCTGGCGAACGTGATCCTGGGCCGCAAGCGCAACCTCAACATCGCCGCCTTCGTCATGGTGGTCGCCGCCGTCGCGCTGGGTGGCTCCCGGGTCCCGGTGGGAGCGTTTCCGGATCACACACCGTACATCGGGCTGGACTGGTTCATTCTCGACCTGCTCGGCTCGACCGTGCTCTTCGTCGTCATCGAGAAGCTCTTTCCGCTCTATCGCGGGCAAAGCGTCTTCCGCTTCGAGTGGCAGACCGACATGAAGCATTTCGCGGTGAACCACTTCATCGTGGGTCTCGCGTTGCTGATCGTGAACTTCCTGATCCACCATGCGTTCGGCTGGCTGGTCAGCAGTCAGTTCCAGCGCATGGTCGCCAGCATCTGGTTCGTCCCACAGCTGCTGCTGTGCGTTCTCGTCGCCGACATGGCCCAGTACTGGACGCACCGGGCGTATCACGAAGTGCCCTTCCTCTGGCGCTTCCACGCCGTGCATCACAGCGTGAAGACGATGGACTGGCTGGCCGGCTCACGCCAGCACATGCTCGAGCTGATCTTTACCCGGGTCTGCGTGCTGGCACCGCTGTATGTGCTGGGTTTCAGCGAAGCGGTGATGAATGCTTACATCATCGTGGTCGGCTTCCAGGCCGTGTTCAATCACGCCAACGTGCATCTGCCCTGGGGCCCGTTGAAGTACGTCGTCGTCACGCCGGACTTCCACCATTGGCACCACGCCTCGGACGACGAGGCGATCGACAAGAACTACGCCGCGCATTGGGCTTTCCTGGATTACCTCTTCGGCACGGCCGTGAAGTCGACGAAGACGTTTCCCGAAAAGTACGGCGTTGTTGGCGACTACATGCCGGATGGATTCGTAAAGCAGCAGATGTTTCCGTTTCGGCGGCAGAAGCCCTGATCAGCTGCGAGAGCTGCGTTTACCGGACGTCGCCGCACGAGGTGCGGCAGCCTTCGCTGCTGGTGTGACCTTCGACAACTCCGACCAAGGAACGATCGCGGCGAGCGTGTCGGCCATGAGGTCGCGAGTCATTTCTCGGTCGTAGCTTGCCTGCAGGCCCGTCCAGAACTCCGGCGACTGTCCGAAGAAGCGCGACAGACGCAGGCCTGTATCCGCCGTAATCGAACGCCTTTCAGCAACAATCTCACCGATTCGCGGAGCCGGTACGCCGATCGCTTTCGCGAGACGATACTGGGTCAAACCCAGGGGCTTCAAATATTCCTCGAGCAGGATCTCGCCCGGATGGGGGTAGGGAACCTCGCGCATGATTGCGATCCTCTCAGTGGTAGTCGACAACGGTCACGCTATGCGCGTTTCCGTTGTTCCAGACAAAACAGATCCGGTACTGATCGTTGACCCGGATGCTGTACTGGCCGTTTCGATCGCCCTGCAGCGACTTCAGGCGATTGGATGGCGGATCTCGTAGATCTTCCAGCTTTCGCGTGTCATTGAGCATGGCGAGCTTGCGCATGAGCGTCCGCTCGACGTTGATCCAGCGCCGGATGCGCTCGCCCTCGAAGAACGCCCGCACGTCCGGATCGCCATAGGACAAGATCATGACTAGTAACGCCGCTCGATAATAACGAGTGGCGATACTATCGACAAGACGCGTTGGCGAATGCCGGTTAGGGGGCCGACTCAGCGTCGGCACACCGCGTGTCTTTCGTAGGAGCCGCCTTCATCGGCGATGAGCGCCTGGCTTCACCGCTTCGTTGGCTTTCGCCGATGAATCGGCTCGTACAACGAGCGGGGTCAGAGCAACGGTGCGGTGGAGGTGCTGCCTTTGTCGATCGGGGTGAAGATGGGTTTTTCCCAGGTTCCCGTCACGTGGTAGCGCTTGCGCGCCGCCTGGTTGAGGCCGTGGCCGAGGATGCCCTGCACGGCAAGGCCGGCGGCGGCACCGACGGGGCCGCCGGCGATAGCGCCGACGATCGGCAGGCTGCTGCCGAGGTGGGGCACCACCAGCACTTCCTGGTCGTAGTCGTGGATCTTGAGTCCAGTGCGGCCAGTGATCGTGATCTCGGCGGCAGGGCCCTTGATCTTGAGGTTCTGTGTGCTCGCATCGCCATTGGCAAAGCGGAAGTCGCCGGTGATGGAGTCGAAACCGAAGCCCTTGCCAACGACGTCACCGAAGTCGAGCGAGAGGCGACGCGGTAGCTCGGCGACGGAGACCAGGCCAAAGAGCCGGCCGACACCGGGCTGCACTTCGAGGATGCGACCGTTGGCGATATCGATCTTGAGCGTGCCGTCCATGTTCGCCAGCGCGAGCGCTGACGGGCCGCCCGGCCACACCGCATCGAGTTTCGCCGACGTGCGTCCGCCCTGGAAGATACCGACGAAACCGAGGGCGTCGAGCATGCGTGCCACGTCTTCGGAGGCGAAGTCCATGGTGAGATGCGTACGACTGCGCTTTTCGTCGCCGTTCCAGTCGCCGGTGGCCGTGATCTGGACGTTCTTGGACTGCGCGCGCAGCTGGTCGATGTGCATGCCCTCGTCGGTCGGCCACGTCTCCAGACGGGCTTCGCCCAGCTTGGCCTTGCCCAGACGCATGTCCGTCACCTGAAGATGCAGTGGCGGGAGGCTGGAAGGCGCGACGCCCGCCTCGTTCGCGTCGGGCGGCTTCTTTGCCGTCGCGGCCATCGCGGCGGTCGACGACGCATCGCTCGCCGCCGCATTGGTTGCCGTCGACGCATTAGCGGCTGCGGCGGCTTTGTCTTCAGCCTTCAACGTCGTCGATGCTACGGTCGCCGCGGCACCGGCGGCAGCCTTACCTTTCTTGCTCGCATCGGCGGCATCGTCCGCTGCCGGCCACCACAAACGGTCCATGCGCGCGGTGATGCCACGGCGACGCATGTCCTCGTTGGGTACGGTGAGCTGGCCGGCCATGGCATCGCTGTCGACCCGTAGCGACAGCTCCTTGGGACCGGGCTTCGCCACGATATGCATGTTGGAAAAATGCTGGCCGAACACCTCGCCGTCGTCGGCGACCAGATCCAAACCGCTCAGGCCGGGACCACCGCTACCGCTGGTAGACATGCCGACCACGTATTGCACCCAGCCGGACACATCGAGTTTCGACGCGTGGCCGCCGATCAGGTAACCCTGCGCGGGCATGACGCCCGGCACCGTGGCACCGAGGTTGAATGCCGCGGCGATCGGCAGCTTGTCGGTGGGCAGGCGCAGCCGCCCTCGCACGATGTCGCCGAGTGCGAGATCCAGACGCGCACCATCCACGGGCAAGCCCACACGCAGGGACAGGGACTGCGCGAGCGGCGCTGGCTTCTTCACCGGCGTCGGCAGCATCAACTCCACGCCGCGAAGATCCGAGTCCACGGTCAGGGCCTGTGAGGTCGCATCGCCCTGCCCCGTTTTCGCAAGCACATAGCCGATGCGGAAGTTGCCGCGCCCCTTCGCCGTGTCGCCCAGCCATGCGAGGTTCTCGTAATCGGCGACCATCTCGTTCACCGTGAACGCCCCGGTGATCGATGCATCGATCACCTTCGCCGGATCGCCGGTCGCGCCGGCGATAGCGAGATCCAGGGCGGCGGGCTGGCCGTGGAACGAGGTCTTCAGGTTGGACGCCGTGAAGCCCTTCGCATCGAAACTCATCGGCCCGGTGATCTTGTCCAGGCGCAGCTTCCATTCGTTGGCGACGAGGTCGGCGTCTTTCAGCGTGGCCTTGCCATCCAGTGTCACGTCATGCGCGTTGGCCAGCGGCATGAGCAGGTTGAAGCCGAACTCGCCGGTACCGCCCAGCTTCAGCTTGTCGATCGACTCGCGGCTGTTGCTGGCAATGGGGCTGTTCTTGATGAAATCGAGGAAGCTGTTGCCGGTACCCGCGCCACTCACTTTCAGGTCGAGGATGCCCTCGGCGAAATCGGGAATCGCCGCGGTCGCGGCGCTGACGGCATTGCCAAGCGAGTGACCTTCGCTGGCTTCGATATACATGCCGTTGTCGATGAAGCTGGCCACGGCCGACAGTCCTTCGGCGCGCGGCCAACCCGTGCCGTACTCGAGCACCGTGTCGTTGATGACGGCGCGTCCCTCGAAACGGCCTTCCTGGTTGCGGAACGGCCAGTCGCGAAGGTTGCCGCGGACCAGGGCCGAACCGCTTTCGATATGGCCCGAGACCAGACCACGGTTGAGCCAGTTCTGCGATCCCTCGGACATCGAATGCGGCCAGAAGAGCTTGGCCGCCGGCACATCACCCGGCCCGAGGGCGACATACATGTCCATGAACGGACCGGTATCCGCGCCGGGAAGAACGAACTCGCCGCGCGCCTGACCACCAAAACCCTCGCCCTGGAAGTCCAGCGGATCGGCGCCGATGTGCCAGTCGTCGCCATCCTTGTAGACCGCAACGTCGCCACCCAGCATGGACATCACGAAGGGCTTGCGGAACACGCCGGTGAAATCGAGCGTGGTGGCCTGTCGGGGCAGGCTGAGCGCGAGCGACTGGTCGTCGCCGAACACTTCGCCATCGAGTTTCGATACGCCAGGCAGTTTGCCGATCGCGTCGATGCCCAGCCCGGCAAAGGTCGCGTGGACGAAGCGGAGGCCGTCCACGGAATTCCAGTCCGCGCGCACGTCGTTGAAGCGTCCGCGCGGTCGCCCGTCCGCGAGCCAGTGGGCCAGCGACGGAGACACCTGCGGTGCGATGCCGACCCAGGGCAACAGTGGCCCGAGATCGATCCTGCGTGCGACGACCGTGCCATCGCTGCGATCGGCCTGCACGTGGGTCACGAACGCGACGTCCCCGCCATCGGCACCGGCCCAATCGATGCGCTGGCCGTCGGCGGTGCGATGCATGTCGACGATACCGTGCAGGCCGGGCGTACTCACGGTGCGTGCCGGACCTCGCACGGCAAGTCCGTCGAACGCGATGCGCGAGGTGGCGCGGACCACGTGACCATCGCGCCAGTCGAGCCAGGATTCGAAACCGCCCTTGCCGCCAGCCAGCGCATAGCCGCCGGCGTTGACGTCGGCCGTGAGCGCGGCGAGATCCAGGTCGGCGCCCTTGACGTAGACACGGCCACTGGAGCCGTCAGCGGCGAAGCGTCCGGCCGCGGTCAGCAGGCCGCTGACGTTCTCGCGCCGCAAGCTGCCACCGACCCGAACCGCCTGCCCCTGAAGACTGATGCGCAGCTGATCGGCGATGAGGCCATAGCTGCGGTGCGTGGTGTCGTCGGCGATATCCAGGTGGAGATTGCTGAGCCACAGATCCGCGGAAAGATTGCCGAAGGACACCTTCTGCGTACCGCCGCCGGCACCGAAACCATCGATGCTCCAGCGGCCGTCGGCCGCACGATGCAGGCCCATGCGCATATCGCGCAGACGAAGATTGAGCAGGTGGCGCGAGGGCAGGACGAAGGCGCCGAAGTCGAGCTTCACCGCGGCCTGGGGCAGGCGCAGCGCGTCACCACCTTCGGTCGGCGCGATGGTCACGTCGCGCATCACGAACAACGGGCCTGACGGCCGCCAGAAGCCTTCCAGCGAACCGAAGCGCACCGGCTTGCCGAGCTGCTTGCTCAGCAGGGCGGCGACCCGATCGGGATAGCGCGCCGCCAGCGGCAGCAATAGCTGGCCGACCGCCATCACCAGCGCGAGCGCCACCAGCACGCTTGCGACCAGGCCCAGAAGGAAGAACCGCAGGCGTCGTGCGCGATGGCGCCAGCCGGGACTCACCGGCCTACGTTCCGGCACGCGCCGGCGTCAGAGCAGTACGACATCGAACTGTTCCTGCGAATAATGCTCTTCCGCCTGGAAGCGGATGCTCTTGGCGATGAACTCCTCGAGCTCGGCGACGGCGGCGGACTCTTCCTCGAGAATGCGGCCGACGACCTTGGGGCTCGCCATGACCAACAGCTTCTGGGCGTTAAACTGGCGGACGGCACGCGTGATCTCACGGAAGATCTCGTAGATCACCGTTTCCGCGGTCTTCAGCGCACCGCGACCGCTGCATGCGGGACACGGTTCGCAGAGCTGGCGCTCGAGGCTTTCCGTCGTGCGTTTACGCGTCATTTCGACCAGGCCCAGCGCCGACATCGGATAGACCGTGGTCTTGGCATGGTCCTTCAGCAGGCCCTTCTCCAGCATGCGCAGTACCTGCCGCTTGTGCTCGTCATCCACCATGTCGATGAAGTCGATGATGATGATGCCGCCCAGGTTGCGCAGCCGAAGCTGGCGCGCCGCGGACTGTGCCGCCTCCAGGTTGGTGCGGTACACGGTTTCTTCGAGGTTGCGGCTGCCGAGGTAGCCACCCGTGTTCACATCGACGGTCGTCATCGCTTCGGTCTGGTCGACAATGAGGTAGCCACCAGACTTCAGCGGCACCTCTTTACGGAGAGCGCGCTGGATCTCGTCCTCGACCCCGTAGAGGTCGAAGATCGGCCGCTCACCGGCATAGTGTTCGATGCGGTCGGACAGCACCGGCATGAACTTCTGCACGAATTTGACGGTTTTCTCGTAGGTTTCGCGTGAATCGACGCGCACTTTTTCGATGCCGTCATTCAGCGAATCGCGCAACGAACGCAGCGGCAGCGAGAGTTCCTCGTAAACACGCTCGCCCATCTTCGCTTTCTGGATGTTCTCCTGGACCACACGCCACACCTTGCTCAGGTAGGTCACGTCGAACGCGAGTGATTCCTCGGACTGCCCTTCCGCGTTGGTGCGAACGATGTAGCCCAGCGGGTTCTCGCCAATCAGCGGCGTGATGATGTCCTTCAGCCGCTGACGCTCGGCCTCTTCCTCGATGCGCACGGATACGCCCAGCGTCCGCGAATGCGGCAGCAGGACGAGATAGCGCGAAGGTATGGACAGATGCGTGGAAAGACGCGCGCCCTTGCTGCCAATGGGATCCTTGACCACCTGGACCACGATCTCCTGGCCTTCGTGGACGAGCTCGCTGATCGGCGGCACCGGACCGTGGCCGTTGGACTTGCCATCCGTGGGGGCATCGGTGGGCGGCAAGGGGGCACGAACGATATCGGAAGCGTGCAGGAACGCCGCGCGATCGAGCCCGATCTCGACGAACACCGCCTGCATGCCGGGCATGACGCGCTGCACACGACCCTTGTACACGTTGCCGACGTAGCCGCGCTTGGATGCGCGCTCGACGTGGACCTCCTGCAGCATGCCATTTTCGACAACGGCCACTCGCGTCTCACGCGGCGTGACATTGATCAGGATTTCCTCGCTCACACCAGCCCCTATCCTTAAGTCATCGCGCTTTATAGCCCGCGCGTCGATAACATGTCACTGACTCCTGAGGAGCCGGGAAGTTTCGTGGAGCGGCAGGCCCATGACGCCCGAATAGCTGCCGGAAAGGTGTTCGATGAAGGCCGCCGCGCGACCCTGGATGGCATAGGCTCCGGCTTTGCCGAAGCATTCGCCGCTGGCGACATAGTCGTCTATCTGGGCCACGTCGAGTGCGGAAAATCGCACGATCGACACCGAAAGAGCATGGCGCTCGCTTTTCCCGTCGATCAGCCAGACCGCCGAGACGACGCGGTGCTCGCGACCGGACAAGCGGCGCAGCATCAGGGCCGCGTCCGTCGCATCACGCGGCTTGCCGAAGACCTCGTCGCCCAGCACCACCTCGGTATCCGCACCGATCACCCGGATGCCGTTTTCGTGCGAGACCATCGCGTAGCCCGCGCGGGCCTTGTCCAGGGCCACCCGTGCCACATAGGCGTCGGGCGCCTCCCCTGCCTGTCGGATCTCCTCGACCTCGACATCGAGCACATGAGGGGCCTCACCGATCTGGGCAAGGAGTTCCCGCCGGCGCGGCGATTGCGAAGCCAGGTAGAGCACGGCGTGTCCTTCAGGCGCGGTGGTAAGGATGGCCGGCCACCAGGGTGGTGGCGCGATACAACTGCTCGGCCAGCACGAGGCGGACCAGCATGTGCGGCAGGGTCAACGGACCGAGCGACCAGCGCTGGTCGGCCCGGGCGAGCACGTCCGGCGCATGGCCGTCGGGTCCACCGATGAGGAACGCGATATCGCGACCGCCCATCCGCCACTGTTCGAGTTGCTGGGCGAGGTCTTCGCTGGACCAGGTCTTGCCCCGTCCATCGAGCGCCACGACGTGGATATCGCGAGGCAGCGCCGCAAGGATGGCCACGCCTTCGTCGAGCGTGGCGCGTACATCGTCGCGACCCTTGCCCCGCGTGCCGGGCTTGATCTCGATCAGCTCGAGCGGGAGCTCGTGCGAAAGCCGCTTGCGGTACTCGGCGAAGCCTTCAGCCACCCAGGCCGGCATGCGTTCGCCGACCGCGATGAGTCGAGCCCGCACCGCGGGCTCAGTCGTTGGCGGCTTCGAAGCCGTCGTCGCCCACGGTCCACAGGCGCTCGAGGCCGTAGAACTCGCGGATACGGGGCATCATCACGTGGACGATGATGTCGCCCAGGTCGACCAGCACCCATTCGGCTTCGGTCTGACCTTCGACGCCGAGCGGCATCACGCCCGCCTCTTTGGCGAACTTGATGACTTCGTCGGCAATCGACTTGACGTGACGGGCGGAGGTGCCCGACGCGATGAAAAGAATATCGGCGATGGAGGTCTTGCCACGAACGTCGATTTCGCGAACGTCCTTGGCCTTGAGGTCTTCGAGCGCGGCGACGACGCGCTGGCGCAGGAGCTCGTTGTTGTCGGCAGACTTGCCCTTGGCCTTGCGGGATGCGGTCGAACTCAAGATGCGAAAACCTCATGCGGCGGGATGCCGGCTTCGAGGGCAGTATAACCCCCGCCGCTGCGGGGCGCGTCAAATGCCTGGGCAGGTATTCAGGTGTAGGGGGAGCCGATTTATCGGCGGTCAGCGCCCGAGGGCGCGATACGGCGCCAGCAGCGACTCGTCGTCGAAACAGGCCGAGGGCAGCAGGAACCGCGGCTCACTCCCCGCCGCGAACGCCTCGCGGATCGCCGTCGCGGCGATATCCAGCGGGGTGATGGCGATGTCGATCACCGTCCCGGCGGCGCCGTGGACCCGCTCCGAACGACGTCCGGCGATGAAATCGGCCAGTTCGGGGGGCGCCGTATGCGTCACGCCGGGCCGGTTCAACACACCGACGTGGGCGAAGGTGAAGAGCTCCCGCCACAGGTGCCAGGACGCCAGCCCGGCAAACGCGTCGGCCCCGACCAGCAACACCAGAGGCCGCTCCGGCCCAATGTCCGCACGCAGCGAAGCCAGGGTGTCGACCGAATAGGACGGGCCGTCGCGGTCCAGCTCACGGGTGTCGATGGTGAGCCGGTCCTGGCCGGCGAGCGCCGCCCGAAGCAGGGCGACCCGACCTGCCGCATCGGCGACCGGCGCCGGTCGGTGTGGCGGCGTACGCGCCGGCACCAGGCGGACCTCGGCCTCGAGCGCCTCGGCCGCCTCCCAGGCGGCACGCAGGTGACCGTGATGGATCGGATCGAAGGTACCCCCGAGGATGGCGAGCGGACGTACAGAGCTCATCCGAACGCTACCGCGGCCCGGGGTTCGGCGATCGCGGCGATCAACCGCTCGGCCTCGAGCCAGGGATTGCCCTGCTCGCGTCCCTTGGCCATGCGATCGATCCGCGCCGCACGGGCCAGGCAGGCCAGCCAATGTTCACGGGGCGCACGACGCAGGGCCTTGCGAAACAGTTGCTCGCGCGCGGGCCAGAGTCGCTCCACCTTGGCCTGTGCCGCGAAATCACGGGCATTGGCCAGGCGCAGCGCCAACTGCAGCTGGTTCACCAGCCAGCCCATCAGTGCGATGAGCTCGTCGCCCTCGGAGCGCAGGCCCGCCAGGATACGCAGGGCGCGACCGCCCTCACCGGCAAACGCAGCGTCGGTCAGCTTGAACGCGTCGAAGCGCGCGCTATCGGCGACGAGGCCTTCGAGCGTCGCCGCATCCAGCCGCTGATCGCCCGCCAGGACCACGAGCTTGTCGATCTCCTGCGCCGCTGCCAGCAGGTTGCCTTCGACCCGCTCGGCCAGCATGGCCACGGCGTCGGGGCTGGCCTTGACCCCACGGGAGGTGAGGCGCGCGCCAACCCACTGGGTCCATTCGTTCGGGCGCGGAGCATTAAAGACGACCTGGATGCCGCCGGCGTCGACGTTCTTGGTCCACACCGCCTCGTGCTTGGTGCTCCATTCGGTGGCGGTGATCAGCAGGGTGGTATCCGGAGGCGGATTGGCGACGAATTCGCTGATCGCGCTGCTCCCGTCCTTGCCCGCCCGGCCACCGGCCAGGCGCAGGTCGAGCAGCCGCTGGGTGGCGAACAGGGAAAGGCCAGCCGAGGACCGGGCCAGATCGTCCCAGTCGAAGCGGCTGTCCGCTTCGAGCACTTCGCGTTCGCTGTAACCCAGTCGGCGCGCCATCGCCCGGACGGCATCCGCCGCCTCGAGTACGAGCAGTTCCTCACCGGCGAGCAGGTACACCGGCGCCATCCGGTCACCGGCGAGATGCTTCTGCCACTGGCCGGGACTCATCGGCACCGTCGGGTTTCCTCAGGTGCCGCTGGGCGCGGGGGCCGGCGTCGCCGCGGCGGCGGGATGCGCACCGGCGGCTTCGAGGCGGAACAGGATCGACTGGACCATGTCGCCGACCAGGCTGCGCTGCAGCTCCTCGGTCTGGCTGGCCGTGCCGATGGTGTTGGTGGCGTCGTAGCTGAACTCACGGGACATATCGACCGACTGCGTCGGGACGATGACCGTGCCGTCGCCGGCCCGCACGTTGAAGTCCACGTGATAGCGGACCGCGTACTCGGTCACGCGTGCCGTACCGCTCACCGTAAGCGAGTCGGTGCGGAAGGTGTTCGCGGTGATCGTCAGGTCGGCCGCGTCGACGGACGCGTGGTCGACGATCTCCGCATTCGAATTCGACAGCGCGCGGCTCAGTTCGCGCTCCAGCAACCCGCCCGCCGCCACGGTCAGGTGGATCTTCTTCATGCCTGGCGGGAGCGCCGCGGTCTGCCGCAGATGAAAGCCGCAGCCACTGACCAGCGCGACGGCAGCGAGGACCAGGGCGGTACGCAGGGAACGGGAGAGGATCGGGATCATGATTATCCTGCGACGATGTTGACGATCTTTCCGGGCACGACGATCACCTTGCGCACGGTCTGGCCTTCGAGCATGCGCGCCACGGTGGGCTCGGCGCGCGCCATGGCCTCGGCGTCTTCCTTCGAGGCCGAGGCAGGCACCTCGATGGTAGCGCGAAGTTTGCCGTTGACCTGCACCGCATAGGTCAGCGAATCACGGACCAGGGCCGTCGGGTCCACCACCGGCCAGCCGGCATCCTCGACCAGGGTCTCGCCGTGACCGAGCACCTGCCACAACGCATGGGCGATATGCGGGGTAAACGGGTTGATCAGCTGGACCACGGCGGTGAACGCTTCCTGGCGCAGGGCGGCGCCCTGCGCGCTGGCGTCGTCGAACTTGGCCAGGGCGTTCAACAGTTCCATCAGCGCCGCGATAGCCGTATTGAAGGACTGGCGCCGACCGATATCGTCGGTGACCTTCTGAATGGTCTCGTGCAACTGACGACGAAGCGCCTTGCGTGCGCCGTCGGCGGCGGGATTCTCGCCCTGTGCCGCCGCGGCTCCGTCGGCATGGGCCGAGACATCGCGCCACAGGCGACGCAGGAAGCGGGCCATGCCTTCCACACCCGCTTCGTTCCATTCCAGCGACTGGTCCGGTGGTGCCGCGAACATCGAGAACAGGCGAACCGTATCGGCGCCGTACTTGTCGACCATGGACTGCGGGTCGACACCGTTGTTCTTGGACTTGGCCATCTTCTCGATGCCACCGATTTCCACCGGCTGGCCATCGCTGCGAAGCACGGCGCCGACGATGCGCGCGCGCTCGTCGCGCTGCACGTCGACATCGGCCGGATTGAACCAGGTGAGCGAACCATTCGCTTCCTTACGGAAGTAGGTTTCGGCGATCACCATGCCCTGGCAGAGCAGGTTCGTCGCCGGCTCATCGCTGTTTACCAGCCCTTCGTCACGCATCAGCTTGTGATAGAAGCGGAAATAAAGCAGGTGCAGGATGGCGTGCTCGATGCCACCGATGTACTGGTCGACCGGCGTCCAGTAGTTGGCTCGCTCGTCCACCTGCGCCGTCGCACCGGGGCTGGTGTAACGCGCGTAGTACCAGCTCGACTCCATGAAGGTGTCGAAGGTATCGGTTTCGCGCTCGGCAGGACCACCACACGAAGGGCACGTGGTCTTGCGCCATTCGGGATCGGCCTTGATCGGCGACTGCACACCGGAGAACGCGACGTCTTCGGGCAGCACGACCGGCAACTGGTCCTCGGGCACCGGCACGGCATCGCACTGGGGGCAATAGATCACGGGGATCGGGCAGCCCCAGTAGCGCTGTCGGCTCACGCCCCAGTCGCGGATTCGCCAGTTGACCCGGCGTTCGCCGCGGCCGGCGGCAATCAGCGCCAGCGAGATCGCGTCGAAGGCGGCCTTGAACCCAAGGCCGTCGAACGGACCGGAATTGATCAGCGTGCCGTACTCGGTGTACGCGCCGGCGGTCTGGATGTTGGATTCGAAGGTCTTGATCGTCTCGACGGCCGCGGACGACTGGTAGGCGTCGGACGAACCGCCTTCCAGGGCGTTTTGCAGCGTGTCGCCGCCCTCGGTCGCGAGGTCGCGACGAAGCTCGGCGACGGCGTCGACGACACCGCGATCGACGACGACCATCTTGATCGGCAAGGAGTATTTCTGGGCGAATTCCCAATCGCGCTGGTCGTGACCCGGCACCGCCATGACAGCGCCCGTGCCGTAGCCCATCAGCACGAAGTTGGCGACCCATACCGGCACCTTCTCGCCGGTGAGCGGATGCGTGGCGTCGACGCCCGTGTAATAGCCGCGCTTTTCCTGCGTCTCGAGCTCGGCTTCGGAGACCCCGCCCGCCTTGCAGCTCTCGATGAAGGCGGTGAGGCCCGGGTTGCCCACGGCGGCGCGCGTGGCAATGGGATGCTCGGCCGCGACCGCGACATACGAGACACCCATCAAGGTGTCCGGCCGCGTGGTGAACACGGTCAGCGGCTCGGCTTCGCCGTCCACGTCGAACTGGATTTCCAGGCCTTCGGAACGACCCAGCCAGTTGCGCTGCATCGTCTTGACCGCATCGGGCCAGCCGGGAAGCGTATCCAGGCCGTCCAGCAGTTCCTGCGCGTAAGCGGTGATCTTGAGGAACCACTGCGGGATCTCGCGCTTTTCGACCAGCGCACCGGAACGCCAGCCGCGGCCGTCGATCACCTGCTCATTGGCCAGCACGGTCTGGTCGACCGGGTCCCAGTTCACGACGCTGTTCTTGCGGTACACCAGGCCTTTCTTCATCAGCCGGGTGAACATCTGCTGTTCCCACTGGTAGTACTCGGGGCGGCAGGTCGTGACCTCGCGGGTCCAGTCGTACGCAAAGCCCATGCGCTTGAGCTGGTCGCGCATGTGCTCGATGTTCTTGTACGTCCACTTCGCCGGCGCGGTGTTGTTCTTGATCGCGGCGTTTTCGGCGGGCAGGCCGAAGGCGTCCCAACCCATCGGCTGCAAGACGTTCTTGCCCTGCTGGCGCTGGAAACGGCTGATCACGTCGCCGATGGTGTAGTTGCGGACATGCCCCATGTGCAGGGCGCCAGACGGATACGGCAGCATCGAGAGGCAATAGAACTTCGGCTTGCTCGCGTCCTCGGTCACTTCGAACGCGCGGGTGGCGTTCCAGAAGCGCTGGGCGGCGGTCTCGACGGCGTCGGGGGCGTAACCGCCCTGTTCGCGCGTGCCCTGGTCTTGGGTGTCCTGCATGGTGTTGGGTACCGGTGGGATGCTCACAATCGCGGGAGACTATCCCACGAGAGCGGTTCAGGCAAAGCGAAAGGCCACCTGGCGGGTGGAATGGTTTACTGGCAGGTGGACTGGCCGGCGGCGACGGCGCGGACGGCGGCGGCGACCTGGTCGGCCACCTGGCCGATGGCCCGCTGGTGGGCCTCGACCAGGCTGTCGTAGCTCGATCCGGCCGGCTCGCTGGCTCGCGAGGCACAGGCCGCGCCGGCTGTATCACCGGAGCGGACCGACCAGCTGGCCTCCAGGGTGGCGCTGCCGCCCACTTCGGAGTCGAAGCGGCGGACATCGAGCTGTACCCGAACGACCTTCTCGCCCTTGGCGTGCGGCAGGCCATGGACGTCGTGCGTGCCCAGGCGGGTCGACAGGTCGGCCACGAGCGCGCCCCGGATTTCGTCGCCGAGCGGCGAGGCCCAGCGTTCGCCATCGACCACGGAGACACCGGTGGCGCCGTGGCGCAGCACCAGGGCAGGCTGGTCCACCTGCGGCGGCACGCCGACGGCTTGCACGTCGATCACGAAGGGCGCGGCGACCGACCCCGGCGGGGCCGACGACGGCACCAGCGTGTGGAAGTGCGTGGGCGCCGACGAACAGGCGCCCAGGGCGACGATCAGGCTGGCGATGCCGAAACGGCGAAGTGTCTGGATCATGGCTGTACGTCCTTGCCCTGCTTCGGGGTCGCCGGCGTCGAGACCGGCGGTGCGGCATCAGCGCCACGGCCGCGCAGCAGCGCCTCGGGGTGACGACCGAGGTAATCGGTGAAAGCACGAACCGAGCGAATCGTGCGCTGCAGTTCCTCAAGGGTGTTGCCGATGTTCTGCTGGAGCGGCGAATCCTCCGACAGTGCATCGTTGGCCGTGCCGACCGTCTTGTTCACCCCCTGCAGGGTGCGTTTGGCTTCGGGCAGCAGTTCGGTGTTGACCTGCTTCAACGTGGCGTTGAGCTCATGCAGGCTGCCGTCGAGGTTCTTGCCGATCGAATCGAACGGGATCTTCTCGATCTTGTCGACGATGCTGGCCACCTGCTCCTGGATGTGATCGAAATCGCCCGGCGTGGTCGGGATCTCGAACGGACGGGCATTCGGATTGAACTCGACCTTCTTCGCCTTCGGATCGAAATCCAGCGCGATATAAAGCTGGCCGGTCAGCAGGTTGCCGTTGCGTGCCTGTGCGCGCAGGCCGTGGGCCACCAGGCCGCTCATGATCTTCGGCATCTCCGAGTCGCCGTCGCCGCCGGATAGCTTGGCCAGCTTGTCATGCGCCTGGCCCAGACGGTCCGGATAGACCACGGCACCGACGATGACCGGGAAGGTCTGCGTTTTCTCGTCGTAGTCGAGATTGACCGAAACGACGCGACCGAACTTCACGCCCAGGAATTCCACGGGCGCATCCACCGCCAGCCCGCGCAGCGAATGCTCGAAGCGCATGCGGATGTAGCGTGGCTTGCCGTCCGGCGGCGCGATCGCCGTGCCCTGGTCGTTGAACAGGGTGAACTCTTGCATTTCCGGCGCGGCGGTTTCCTCGTGCGGTCCCGGCGGATCCTGGAACGCGACGCCGCCGGCGATCACCGTGGCGAGCGATTGCGTATTGAGCTTGAGGCCATCCGCGCCCAGCGAGACGTCGACGCCACTGGCATTCCAGAAGCGCGCATCCTTGCTGACGAAGCGATCGTTCGGGCCGTCGACGAAGAGCTGCAGGGACACGCCCTTACCGTCCTTGTCCAGCTCGTACGACACGATGCGGCCGACCTGGATACGCCGGTAGTACACCGGCGAGCCGATATCGAGCGAGCCCAGATCGCTGGCGTGCAGCACGAAGCGACGGCCCGGTGCGCCATGGGTCACGGCGGGCGGGGTTTCCAGGCCGGTGAAGTCGTTCTGGTCGTCCTGCGAGTCACCGGCATCCGCGCCGATGAAGGCGCCGGACAGCAGGGTATCGATGCCCGACACGCCACTGGCGCCGATGCGCGGACGAACCACCCAGTAACGCGTGCCCTTGGTCGCGAAGGCCGCGGCGTCCTTCTCCAGGTCGATCACCACGGAGATGTGCGTGCGATCCTTGGACAGGCGCATGGTGGTGACCTTGCCGATCACCACGTTCTTGTACTTGACCTGGGTCTTATTGGCTTCGATGCCTTCGGCGGTGAGGAAGGTGACGGTGATCTTCGGTCCTGCCGAGGTGAAGTGCGTCACCATC
Source organism: Luteibacter rhizovicinus DSM 16549 (assembly GCF_001887595.1). NCBI lineage: Bacteria > Pseudomonadati > Pseudomonadota > Gammaproteobacteria > Lysobacterales > Rhodanobacteraceae > Luteibacter > Luteibacter rhizovicinus. The sequence continues at coordinate 2,764,427 of NZ_CP017480.1, read as the reverse complement.
AGGGAAATGCCCACCAGGGCGGCGATGATCGGCACCAGCCAGATCAGCGAGAAGCCGAGCTTCGACTTGCGCACCTCCGGTTGCGGCAGGTCGTCGTCCTGCACTGGCGTATTTCCTTGGTTGGTGTCGCTCATTGCGATTTCCTGTTATCCCAGATCAGACGGGGATCGAAGCTCATGGCTGAAAGCATCGTCAGTACGACGACCACGCCGAAATAGACCACGCCGGGCAAGGGCTCGACGCGGCTGAGAATCTGAAAGTGCACCAGGGCGGAGAGTATCGCCACGACGAACACGTCGAGCATGGACCAGTAGCCGATCAACTCGACGAAACGGTAGAGCCTCGCGCGTTGCTTCGATACCAGCCCGCTCGAGCGCTGCACCGACACCAGCAGCACCGTCATGATGATGAATTTCAACATGGGCACGACGATGCTCGCCGTGAAAACGATGACCGCCAGGCCGGGCGAACCGGCCCGCCACAACTCGAAAATGCCGCTGAGGATGGTGTTGTCGTCCTTCGAGGACAGGCTCTGCGTGCGCATGATCGGAAACACGTTCGCCGGGATGTAGAACATCGCCGCGGCCAGCAGCAGCGCCCACGAGCGCGCGATGCTGCCCTGTTTGCGTACGTGCAGGGCGCTATGGCAACGCGGGCAATGCGCGTGCGGATCCTCGCTGTAAGCCGTGACCAGGCGACAGACATGGCACGACATCATGCCGAGTTCCTGGGCCCGCGGAGGCGCACTCATGCTTTCGCGTCCCCGGTGACATCCCACAGGTGGCGGGCATCATGACTGGAGAACACCGTGATGAGCACGGTAAGGAAACCGAACGCCCAGATACCTGCGCCGGGTACGACATCGAAATACGTGTGCGCCTTGACCACGGCCACCAGGGTGCCAAGCATGAACACCTCGATCATGCTCCAGGGCTTGACCCGCACCAGCGCCGTCATCGCCTCGGCGAAGCCGGGGGCGCGGCGCCCGTCACGGGCGAACCAGAGCACCCAGGCGAAAATCATCAGCTGACTGAGCGGGAAGAAGAACAGGGTCAGGGCGGTCAATACGGCTACGATCTGCGCGCCATCGTTCCACATGGCGATCACGGCGCCCCAGAGGGTCGTGTCCTCCGCCATGCCGGACAGCTTCAGGGTCACGATGGGCGAGACGTTGGCGATCACGAAGACGATCAGGGAGGCGACGATCAGGGCGAACTGCCCGTCCACGCCAATCCACTGATGGCGCTCGAGAACGGCACCGCAGACCGTGCAGTCGGCCACCTGCCCACGCAACAGCTTCCGCTTCTGGTAAACGGAGTCGCAGTGCTCGCAAATGATCAGGTTCTGGGCGTGGTGCATGCCGTCCCGGCGGTTCAAGGCCACGGTGGCCTGCCCGCCTATGATCGCAAATCCGCGTAAACGGCGCATGACGAGAGACGTAGGATCAGTCCTAAAACGGTGTACGGGCTTGATATGCTCCGCCTCTTCCCCGATTTATGGGGCATCGAATCAGCGTCCCAGGAGCCCCACGTGACCAGCGCCCAGACCCGTAGCGAGCACATCTTCGACGCGACCACGGCCGCTTTCGAGGACGAGGTCATCAAGGCCTCGCTGGAGACCCCGGTCCTGGTGGATCTCTGGGCCGAATGGTGCGGCCCGTGCAAGTCGCTCGGACCGATCCTCGAGAAGCTCGCCGCCGAGTACAACGGCAGCTTCCGCCTGGCGAAAATCGACGTGGACGCCGAGCAGGAGCTGGCGGCCATGTTCGGCGTGCGCAGCATCCCGACCGTGATCCTGATCAGCGGCGGCCAGGTGGTCGACGGCTTCGCGGGTGCCCTGCCCGAGGGCCAGATCCGCGAGTTCCTGACCAAGCACGGCGTCCAGCCGGGCGAGGCCGCCAACGATGGGACCGCCGAGGCCGCCACACCGGAAACCGCTGAAGAGGCCATCAACCGGCTCCAGCAGGCCATCGCCGCCGAGCCGGAACGCGCGGAACTCAAGCTCGACCTCGCCCTGGCCCTGATGCGTGCCGGAAACGTGGCCTCGGCCCAGTCCGAGCTCGACGCCCTGCCCGCCAACCTGGCCACCGACGCCCGTGCCGTGCGCCTCCGTAGCCAGCTCGAGCTGGCCCGCGCCCTGGCCGGCGCGCCGTCCCTCGAGGCACTGAAGGCCCGCGTGCAGTCGGACGACGCCGACTGGGAAGCCCGTGACCTGCTCGGCGTGCGTCTGCTGATCGAGGGCGAGGCCGCCGCGGGTCTGGACCAGTTTCTCGACATCCTCAAGCGCCAGCGCGACTGGAACGAGGGACAAGCCAAGAAGCGGCTGCTCGCGGCGTTCACCACGCTCGACGATGCCGCACTGGTCAGCCAGTACCGCCGGAAGATGGCTTCGCTGGTTTTCTGAAACCGGGCGCTTCTGCAAGCACCCATCGCCGATAAATCGGCTCCCACACAGAACAGGCTTTGTGTGGGAGCCGCTTCAGCGGCGATTCCGCAAAGCCTTGCCTCACCGCCCCTTCTTGCGGCGCACATACAGCTGCTTGCGCACCGACGCCACCAGCTCGCCGGACGCCGTGCGCACATCGGTCTCGAACCAGCGCAGGCACTTCTCGCCGTTCGCGGTGGCCGCGCGCACCTCGTCGAGCACGGCCTCCTCGACGTGGAATTCGGCGAACACATCCTCCCGCCCCGGCGACACGAAACGAATCTCGCCCGCCTGGTCCCAGACGATGTAATCGTCGCCCAGGCTCTTCAGGGTCATGATCATCCAGAACGGATCGGTCATCGAAAACAGGCTGCCGCCGAAATGCGTCCGCACGTAATTGCGGTTGTACCAGGCGAGTTTCAGCCGCACCCGCGCATGGCGATAGTCGTCGTCGAGTCGCAGCACGCGAACCCCGGCGAAGAGAAACGGAGGCCACCAGTTGAGGACGCGTCGCAAGGTGCTTGCTTTCATGACGAGGGATTCGGGATCGGGGAGCCAGTCATCCTAGTGGCGCCCGGGCGACGAACGAAGACCCCCGTTTTAAACGAAGGGTGACCAATGGCAGGGGGCCACCCGGGTTCGCGCGCCTACCATCGATCGCACCTACCCGCCGCGGGAATCCGAGCCATGCGTCTTACGCTCCGCCGTGCCACCCTGCCCACCGCCCTCGCCGTGGCGATGGCTCTCTCAGGTTCCTCCGCGTTCGCCCAGGACCTTCCCCCGCCGGTCGACCAGCCCTACCAGGGTACGCTCGGCCTCAACGTCGATCTCACCGACGCACCGAAGAACATCTATCACGTGCGCGAGACCATTCCGGTCGCGTCCGGGCCGCTCACGTTGTTCTACCCGAAGTGGATCCCGGGCGAACACTCCCCGTCGGGCCCGATCCAGAATGTCGCCGGCCTGACGATTTCCGCGAACGGCAAGCCGCTCGCATGGCGCCGCGACCTCAAGGAAATGTTCGCCCTGCACGTGGATGTCCCCGCCGGCGTCGACAAGCTCGACGTCGCCTTCGAGTTTCTCGCGCCGCGCGAGTCGGGCGGATTCTCGTCCAGCCCCTCGTCCACACCGAACTTCGTCGCCCTCGAGTTCAACCAGGTCGCGTTCTATCCGGCGGGCTACTACACCAGCCGCATCATGATCCAGCCGACCGTGAAGCTGCCGGCGGGGTGGAAGTTTGCCAGCGCCCTGGAAACGGACACGCCCGACAGTGCGTCGCCGAGCTTCAAGGCGGTCAGCTTCGAGAACCTCGTCGACTCGCCGCTGGTCGCCGGTCGCCACTTCAATCGTGTCGACCTTGCGCCGGGCGCATCGACCGCCGTTCACCTGAACATCGTCGGCGACAGTGCCGCCAGCGTCAAAGCCACCGACAAGCAGATAGCGGGACAGCGCGCGCTGATCGTGCAGGCCAACAAGCTGTTCGGCGCACATCACTACAGCCATTACGACTTCCTGCTGATCAACTCCGATCACACGCAACACTTCGGCCTGGAACACCATCAGTCCAGCGACGATCGCCTGTTCGCCAACTTCCTCACCGACAACGACGTCAACCTCGCCGCCGGTACGCTGCTGCCGCATGAATACGTGCACTCGTGGAACGGTAAGTTCCGCCGCCCCGCCGACCTGTGGACGCCGACCTTCACCGAGACGATGCAGGACGACCTGCTCTGGGTGTACGAAGGCCTGACCGATTACTGGTGCGGCGTGCTCGCCGCGCGCTCCGGCATCTGGACGACCGATCAGTGGCGCGACTCGCTGGCCAGCATCTCGGCCGGCATGTCCAACCGTACGGGCCGTTCATGGCGTTCCTTGCAGGACACCGCCGACGCCGCACCGTTGACCTATGCAGGCGGTGGCGGCTGGTCGAACTACCGTCGCGGCACGGACTTCTATCCCGAAGGCCAGCTGCTCTGGCTCGACGTAGACACGAAGATCCGCGACCTCTCCGGTGGCAAGCATTCGCTCGACGATTTCGCGCGTGCGTTCTACGGCATGGACAACGGTGAGTACGGCACGAAGACCTATACCTTCGACGACGTCGTCAGCACGCTCAACGGCGTCCAGGCTTACGACTGGGCGAGCTTCCTGCGCCAGCGACTCGACGCCACCGGCAACACCCTGCCCGAGCACGGCATCGAGAACGGCGGTTGGAAGGTGGTCTTCGACGACAAGCCCAGTGGTTTCGACAAGACGGCCGAGACCCTGCGCAAGTCGACCAACCTCGCGTACTCGCTCGGCGTGCAGGTGTCCGAAAAGGGCGTGATCCAGGACGTGCAGTGGGATGGCACGGCGGCGAAGGCCGGGCTCGTACCGGGGCTGACGATCGTTGCCGTCAACGGCAAGGACTTTTCGGGACAGGCACTGAAGGATGCGGTGACCGACGCGAAGTCGACCACCACGCCGATCGAGTTCCTGGTCAAGAACATCGACGAGTTCAGCACCGTGAAGGTCGACTACCACGGCGGCCTGAAGTATCCGCACCTGGTGCGTGGCGAGGGCAAGGACCTCATCGGTGTCATCGCCACGCCGCGCAAGTAGGCGGCCGGGGCAGGCGGCGCGGCCATGACCGCGCCGCCCTTCCGATCAGGGATTCTCGCGATTGGTCTCGAACAGGAACCATACGCGACGCTCACCCTGGTCGATCCAGTTCTCGATGAGGCTGGCCGTGGCGACATCGGAGTATTCGTCGCACAGCGAATGCGTCTCACGCAGGAAGCCGACCAGACGCTGGTTGTCCTCGCGCAGTTCGGCGAGCATGTCCTGCGGCGTGACGAAATCGGCGTCGTTATCGGACAGGCGCTGCACGCGCGCGATGTGGCCGATCGAACGCAAGGTGGTTCCGCCGATCTTGCGCACGCGCTCGGCGAGATCGTCGGTCATGCTGAAAATCTGCTCACCCTGCTCATCGAGCAACAGATGCAGGTCGCGGAAACGCGGGCCCGACATATGCCAATGAAAATTCTTGGTCTTCAGGTAAAGCGCGAACGTATCGGCGAGCAGTGCGTTGAGTTCGGCCGAGATATCGCGGGTGGCGTCGGCGCCGAGGCCGGTCGGTGTGTGCAGGTCGGCCTTGCGCTTGGCTTTGGTCGCTTCGGGATTCTTCATTGCGGCGCTCCACGGAGGGCCCTTGAGTATGCGCCGGCCTTTGTTACGGAGATTGGAAATTCCGCTCAGGACAACGGCAACGTCACCATCACGCGCAGGCCCGGTCCGGATGGCGCATCGAGCAACTGGACCTTCGCCGCATGCAGCTCGGCCGCGCGCTGGACAATGGAAAGGCCCAGGCCGAAACCTTCACCCTGCGTGTCCATGCCACGCTGGAAACGGGTGAACATGGACGCGCGACGTTCGGGCGGAATACCCGGACCATCGTCGAGGACTTCGAGCAGGACCTCGTCCTCGTCACGACTGATCGAAAGCTCTACGTGACCGCCTGCGGGCACGTGCCGGAAGGCGTTTTCAAGCAGGTTGCGCAGCAAGGCACCGAGCGCGACGCCATAACCCTCGATAAGCAGGTTCGCCGGCAACTCGCGGATGCTGAGCTCGACGCCACCGCGGCCGATGAGCGGCGCCAGCTCCTCGATGACCTCGAGCGCCAGTTCGGCAAGATCCACGCGGCTACGCGCACCCGAAGCCGCCCCGACCTCCAGTCGCGCCAACGCCAGTAACTGCTCCGTGCGCCGGGCAAGGGAGACCAGGCATTCCCGAGCCGCCTCGAGGGCGGCCTGGGCCTCGTGCGGCTGGGCCGACGACATCGCGTTCTCGAGATTGATCATCGTCGACGCCAGCGGCGTGCGTAACTCGTGGGCGACATCGGCACTGAAGCGCCGTTCGCGCTCGAGGGCGCTCTCCAGGCGACCGATCTGGCCGTTGAGGGCGTCCAGGACGGGCTTCAGTTCGGTCGGCGCGTGCTCCAGGCGGATCGGTTCGCGGCTACCGGGCTCGCGACGCGACAGCGCGCCTGCCAGGATCTCCAGCGGGCGCAGACCACGCCGGATCGCCCAGCCGACCAGCAGCGCGAGCAGGGGCAGTCCGAGAAAGGTCGGCAAGCCGTGTTCGACCCACAGCGCGCGCGTGATCTCGTGGCGGCTGTCGTAACGCTCCCCGGAGCGGATCGTGATGCCCTCGTCTTCCATGATCAGGGTGAACACGCGCCAGGTGTGCCTGCCGCTGACCACGTCTTCGAATTCGCCGTCGGCCGCGGGCGTGTTCGGCAGCATGGCGAGGTTTTCCGTCGCAAGGAGCAAGCTGCCGTCGCGATCGAACACTTCGAAGCCCACTTCGGACTCGTAAGTTCGACCCTGCACCGTCAACTCCTGCGGATGGTTCGACATACTCGGCACCAGCAGGCGCGCGGCACGCTGGCTGCGCAACTGGTCCACGCCGATCCGGCCCACCAGGACTTCGAGGGTACGTGCCGCCTGGGCGAGCCGGCCGTCGGACAGTTCGTCCACTTCCTCCAGCGTGCGCTTGGCGCTGAGCATGCCCAGCGGCAGCAGCACCGCCGCGAGCACGATGATGATGAGGACCAGCAGGTGCGAACGCAGGCTGAGGGGCTTCACCGCGGCTCCCGCGGCAACATGTAGCCGAAGCCGCGCACCGTCTGGATCGCGTCGTGGCTGAGCTTGCGCCGCAGGGCGTGCACGAGGACCTCGAGCGCGCTGCTGCTCATCGCCGCATCCGGGCCGTACAGGGACGTTTCGAGCGCCTCGCGGCGGACGATGCGGCCGGCGCGCTCCATCAGCGCCTGGAGCAATGCGAACTCACGGCGCGTCAGGTCGACCTTGTCGCCGTGCCAGATCACCTCCCACGTGCCCAGGTCGAGGCTCAAGGCGCCGGCGTCGAGTCGGTTGACCGCCTCCCCTCTGACACGCCGGGCCAGCGAGCGAATGCGCGCGGCCAACTCGTCGAGGTGGAAGGGTTTGACCAGGTAATCGTCGGCGCCGGCGTCGAGGACGCGGATACGCGAATCCAGGGCTTCGCGGGCGGACATGACGATCACCGGCGTCGTCACGCGGGACTGCCGCGCCTCGACGAGCACATCCATGCCGTCCTTGCCGGGCAGGCCGAGATCGAGCAGCACCAGGTCGGCCTCATGCTCGCGCATGGCCGCCAGCGCCTCGTTGCCGTCGCGGAACCAGCTGATCGTATAGGCCAGTCGCTCCAGCGCCCTGCGGATGGCGTCGCCGAGCTGAGCGTCGTCTTCGACGAGGATGATGTGCAAGGGGGCGATCCCGTGGCGGACACGAGCGATAGTATCCCTGCCCCGAGCTTAGTGCCGCCTTAGAAACCTCGGTCAACCGGCTTCGAAGCGGGCGATCTCGTCCAGTCGCTCGCGGGCCCTGTGCACCGCCCTGCCTTCGGGGGAGCGCGCCAGGCGCGACACCACGACGTAAACGCCGAGGCAGACGACGGCGGTCGCCAGCTGGAAGCCGACGAGTCCCGGGCGGGTAGCGACGATGTCCACCCCAAGCAGAGCGAACGCCCAGACGATCAGGGCTATCCACATGAAGCAGCCGACGATGCCGAACCAGCGGCCCTCGCGGATGCGCCAGGCGCGCAGACTCGCCACCCGTCGCTGCAACTCCAGTACGGGTGCCCCTTCGTTCACCCGGCCGACCAGGAACAGGTTGCGCGCCGCGGCCACGATCATCGCTATGGCGTACAGGTGCAGCAGCAAGCCGGTAACCAGCAGGTTCGGCATGTCACGGTGATCGATCCAGAACGAACCCGCCCCAACCGCCAACGCCAGGCCCGCGACGATCTGGATCGTCTGGCCGATGACGAGCGGGCGTAGTTCGGCGCGAACACCGCCAACGCCACGCGCGGGTGCCGCGGCTTCCAGTCGGGACACCCGATGGTCCAGGACCTGCCAGGCGGCTTTCAGTTCATCGAGTTCCATCGCGTTCTCCCCTGCTGGACGGTGTGCCGGTCATATCCCGACGGAGGCGTTGTTTCAGCCGCGCGAGGCGGGTACCAACGTTGGATTCGCCGATGCCCAGCACGGCGGCGATCTCCGCATAGGGCTGCTCGTCGAGGTGGAGCAGGATCAGGGCGCGATCGAGCGGCTCCAGGGTCTCGATTGCGCGGGCCAGCTGAACGAGACGCTCGTCCGGTTCGTCGATCGCCGTGCCGCCGCCCAGCGTATCGATGAGCGAGGCATCCAGTGACTGCGTACGCTCACGTTGGCGCCGCGCATGCGACAGCCCCACATTCAGGGCAACGCGATACATCCAGGTGGAAAACGGACGTCCCGCGTCGTAACCACCGAACGATCGCCAGACCTGCAGAAGGATTTCCTGGGCAAGGTCCCGCCGATCCTCCTCGCCCCGGGCGTAAACGGCCGCAACCTTGAAGACGATCTTGCGGTGTGTCTGCAGCAGCGCTTCGAACGCGCGACGTCTCTCGGCCTCGGCCATGAACCCTCCTCTTTCCCCCATGATTCGCGACGGCGTGGAAAAAATCACACAATGGCCGGATTCTCCTGCCGGATGGGTCCATGCCTGCCACGCTCCCCGCACGCTTCCTCCTCGCCCTGATCGCGCTGGCCCCCGTCGCGATCCAGGCGAAAGACACCTGGATCACGCCCGCCGAGGCTTCCTCCTTCCGCACCACGCCCTCCTACGCCGACACCCAGGCCTTCCTGCAACGGCTCGCCCAGGCGGCACCGGGCACGATCCGGCTGGCGACCTTCGGCACGACGCCGGAAGGGCGGCCGATGACCGTGGTCATCGCGGCAAAGGATGGCGACCTCACGCCGGAGAAGGCCCGCGCCGCCGGCAAGCCCATCGTGCTGCTCCAGGCGGGTATCCATCCCGGCGAGATCGAAGGCAAGGACGCCGGCCTGATGCTGCTGCGCGACTTCGCCGCGACCGGGCGCCTACCCCACCTGCTCGATCATGCCGTGCTGGTCTACATCCCGGTCTACAGCGTCGATGGCCATGAGAACGCGAACCCGTACAACCGCATCAACCAGAACGGCCCGGACGAGATGGGCTTTCGCGGTCAATCGCAGTACCTCAACCTCAACCGCGATTACGTCAAGGCCGACGCGCCGGAGACGCGCGCGTGGCTGGCACTGTGGAATACGTGGAAGCCCGACCTGCTCATCGATATCCACACCACCGATGGCGCGGATTACCAGTACGACGTCACTTGGTACGCGGAGGATGCACACAAGCTGCCGCCGTCGATCGCGACCTGGCAGCGGGCGGCGTATGAAGGCGATGCCATGCCTGCCTACGAGAAGCTCGGCCACCTCGCCGCGCCGTACCTGGAATTCCGCGACGGCCGCGACCTCACCAAGGGCATCGAGAATTTCGGCTCGGGCCCGCGCTTTTCCACAGGTTACGCGGCCATCCGCAATCGTGCCGGCCTGCTGATCGAAACGCACATGCTCAAGTCGTACGAGATACGCGTCCGCGCGACCTACGATGTCGTGCGCGCCGTGCTCGCGCACGTGAACAAGGATCCCGCTGCCCTGCTCCAGGCGTCGAAGGACGCCGATAGCTGGGCGGCCACGCTTTCCATGAAGCCCGGCGCCTCGCTGCCGGTCACCTTCAAGCAAGATCCGACGTCGACACCCTTCATGCTCAAGGGCTACGCATTCACGCAGACGAAGAGCGAACTCTCCGGCGACATCTGGGTGCAGTACGACCCGAAGACGAAGAAGAACTACGCGATCCAGAACTGGAACGACCTGCTTCCCGATGTGTCGGCATCGATTCCGGCTGCCTGGGCGATCCCGCCGCAGTGGACCGATGCGATCGATCGACTCGATGCGCACGGTATCCCGTATACGCGCACGACCGCACCGGTACGCGTGCAGGCCGAACGCGACGACATGACCGACCCCACGTGGGCGGCCAAGCCCTTCGAAAGCCACCACATGCTCAAGGACGTGCACATCGCGTCGTCGAAGCAGGACGTCGACCTTCCCGCCGGCACCGTGATCGTGCGCGCGGACAACGCCGATGCCGTGCTCGCCCTGAACCTGCTCGATGCCCGGGCCCCGGATTCGTTGCTCCGCTGGGGCTATTTCAATGCCGTGTTCGAACAGAAGGAGTACGGCGAGGCGCGCGTGCTCGAAGCCCTGGCGCGAAAGATGATGGCCGCGAATCCCGCCTTGAAAACAGAGTTCGAAGCGAAGCTGAAGAGCGACGCCGCTTTCGCCGCAAGCCCCCGCGCACGCCTCACCTTCTTCTACGAACGCAGCCCGTGGTACACGGTGCAGAAGGTCGGTGTGTATCCCATCGTGCGCCTCGACGCCGCGGCACTTTCAACGATTCAGTGACATTGTAGGAGCCGAATGCATCGGCGATCCCGCGGCAGCGGGGCCAGGGTGTCGCGAGCACCCATCGCCGATGCATTCGGCTCCTACAACAGCAGGATTATCCGACGACTTCGAAGGGTCGCATCATCTCGTTGGCTTCGTGTTCGGCGAGATGGCAGTGCCAGGCGTAGCGTCCTGCGTAGCCATCGAACGTCGCGACGATTCGCGTGACCATGCCCGGATACGCCTGCACCACATCCTTCCAGCCACGTTCGTGCGCTGGCGGCTCCTGCGCCGGCCCGACGTAGCGGAGCGTCTTCTTCTCCATGTACTCGTCCACGTCGTAAGGACGGCGGTCGAGGATCTGGAAGCGAACCAGGTGCAGGTGGATCGGATGCGTGTCCTCGGTGAGGTTCACCAGGCTCCACATCTCCGTGCTGCCCAGTTTCACCGTCTCCGTGACCGGATCGTGCCAACGCTTGCCGTTGAGCAGCATCAGCATCGGCGTGGCGACGCAGTCGCTGTATTCGTCGAGCGTCAGTTCGCGGCTTTTCGAGGCGCTCGCTTCGGTGACGCGTGGCAGATCGCGCAGCACGTCAGGTAGCCGGCTGTCGTCCCGCACGTTGCCCTGCCCCACCGCAAAGCGCATCAGCGGCAATGCGTCGTTCATCAGTTCCACCGTGCCGCCACGCAAGGCAGCAAAGTCGACGACGAGGTCGGCCCGCTCACCCGGCGCGAGGAAGATGGATGTCACCTTCGCCGGTGCGGCCAGCAGACCCTGGTCCGAGCCGATCGCATGGAACGGCCGACCGTCCTTGAAACGCAGGTGATAAAAACGTCCGTTCGCCGCGTTCAGCACGCGCAGGCGATACCGCCTCGGCTGCACGTCGGCACGTGGCAGGATCGCCCCGTTGACCAGGGTGAGGTTGCCGAACACTTCCGGCACCCAGGGCGCCGAGGCGTCGCCCGAATCCGGGTAATAAAGACGGCCGTCCGTATGCAACAGGCGATCCGCCAGCACCAGCGGCAGTTCCTGTTCGCCGGAAGGCAGGCCGAGCGACAACTCGTGGTCGTCGCGCAACAGGTAAAGCCCCATCAGCCCGGCGTACATGTTCAGCCGGTTAATGCCCATGGCGTGATCGTGGTACCAGAGCGTGGCCGCATCCTGCGCGTTCGGGTAATGGTGTTGGCGCGATTTGCCGGGGACATACCAGTCCTCCGGATAGCCGTCGTCCTTGCGCGGCACCTTGGCCCCGTGCAGATGCACGATGGCGCGCACCTCGGGCTGGTCGGCCTCGGCACCACAGATGGCGTGGTCCACGGGCAGGAAATGTTTCGTCGGCAGCGCGTTGTTCCAGCGCACATCGAACGCCTGACCCGTGCGAGCTTCGATCGTGGGTCCGGGATAGTGGCCGCCATAGGTCCACAGTTCGGTCGGCGGCAAATCGCGGTGCAGCTTCTGTGCGGTCTGTGCCATGCGTACGTCGAGGACCTTCCCGGCGACGGGACGCAGGGTCGGCGGAATCGGCAGTGGATCGACGAAGGGCGCCAGCTTGCCCGGATCGACCAGGCCAGGCAGGTGCGTCGTATCGCCCATGGGATGCATGCACAGGTCGTTACCCACCTTGCCGGCGGGAGCGGCCTGCATGCCGTGCATGTCATGCGCGAGTAGCCGCGACGGGATCCAACCCGCCGCGGCCATCCACCCAGCCGTCCTCAGGAAGCGACGGCGATCAACCATGCCCACCGTTCCCGAACGGCCACTGCGGGCGCTTCGGCTGACCGGTCGACTCGTCGAGGATCAGCTTGCGATCGAACAGGCGCGGGAAGAAGAAGTCGAACATGCTGTCGATGCGGCCAGCGGTCGCATCGGTTGAGCCGCCACCAAGACGCTTGCCGTTCAGCCAGTTGTCTTCGATGAAACGGGTGATCGAGCTCTGGTCCGTCACGCTGTGATCGACCATGTTCTCGCGTGCCCACGGCGACACCACCAGCAGCGGCAGGCGCGGACCGAAGCCGCAACGGCCCTGTGCCGGCGTCTTGCCGTCCAGGCCCGGAAGCGTCACGCGTCCCTTGCACAGGCCGGCGCCGTCGAGCGCATCCGTCGTGCCGGTCGAGCCGTTGGTGTGCGGCGGTTCCTGGTGGTCGTACCAGCCGTCGGAATCGTCATAGGCGATGACGACGGCCGTGTCCTTCCACTCGCTGCTCTGCTGCAACGCGTTGATCACGTGGACGACGAACGCCTGCTCGTCGATCGGATCGGAATAGCCCGCATGACCGTCCTGGTACGCCGGCGCCTTGAGGAAGCTCACCGACGGGAGGTTGTCGGTGTCGAGTGCGTCGTAGAAGTCCTGGATGTCGTACTGATGGTTGGCGGCGTCGGTCTTGCCGATCGCAGCGATCGACGACGGACGCGCGTGCGTCGGGTTCGCCGTGGACGGGTAGTACTGGAACGGTGCGTGATGCGGGCTGTAGTCGTTCGACGTCGTGTTGGTCACCTTCGACAGCGTACGACGCGTGCACCCCGTGCTGCCGTCCGGATTGGCGCGTGTCAGGTCGAAGCCACCCTGGAACCAGCCCCAGGTGACGTTCTGCGCGTTGAGCAGGTCGCCCACGTTGCGGCCACCCATCGTCGCCTGGCTCGCCGTCGGTGAGGAGCAGACGTCGCCGATCGGATCGGGATCGCCGATCATGGTCAGGCCGCCATGGCCATCGTCGGTTTCCGCGCCGGTGCCGTTGAGCGTGTCGATCACGCCGGCGGTCTGGCCCGCGATCAGGTTCACAGCGCCCGGCGAGGAGGGGCCGAAGCCCGTGCCGTAGTGGTTGTCGCTCATGGCGAAGTTCTGCGCGTAGTTCCAGTACGCGGTGACGGTATTGCCGTCGTAGTAGCCCATGACCTGGCCCTTGCCTTCCTCGGCGGCATCGCCGCCCGGCAGGGTTTCACCGTGACCGGTGTACAGCGGGAAGAGATCCATCCGGCCGCCGTCGAAGGCGCGCTGTTCGGAGGTGTAGCCGTGGTCCTGGTCGGCCGTGGCCGCCTGGGCGCGGGCGAGGCGGAACGGATTGATCGCGGCGTCGGCATTGCCGGCGTTGGCCGCGTTGGGATTCCTGGTAAGCAGCTTATGCGACAGCCCGTTCACCGGCGGGGTGAAGGGGCGCGGGTAGAACGACGGTTCGCCCTTGCCATTTTCGGCAAACGGATAGGTGCCGAAGTAATGATCGAAGGACACGTTCTCCTGGAAGAGCACGACCAGGTGCTTGATCGGCGTGGCGGTGCGCGGATCGCTGCCGTGACCGCCGTGGCCGAAGCCCAGTGCCGTGGTCGCCGAGGCGGCGGGGGCGGAAACCACCTGCTGGGCGGCGACGATCGACGCGGCGGAGAGGGTGAGCACGCAGGCAATGCCTGCGGCCAGTAACTTGCGCATGACTAGGCTCCTCGAAGGATGTGGCGGCCGGACTGCAAGGTTCCGCATCCCCTGTCATGCGGTCCGACCAGCGTAAGAACGCCGCATGACAGTCGGGGGACAAATTCCGCAAGAGCTTGCGAAATTTCTCAATCCATGACCTTCGTCACGGTCGGCCCTCGCGGCCGTTCGCAGCGGCTATGCTCGGATCCCACCGGTGCCCGGGGGCACCGCTACACCTGGAAGAGGGACACCCATGACCAAGCAGTACCTGAAGCCGCTCGCACTGGCGCTCGGCGTCGCGCTCGCCGGCACGGCATGCAGCCAACACAACGATGCCGATACCGCCGTACCGGGCGGCAACCAACCTGCCGCGACCGGCAGCGCCGCCCCGGCGCCGGCCACCACGGCCGCCGCCGCGCCTGCCGCGCCGACCTTCAACGTGGCCGACATCGACACCACCATCGACGCCTGCGACGACTTCAACGGCTTCGTCAATGCCAAGTGGGTGGCCGCCAACCCGATCCCGAACGACCGCACCCGCTGGGGCGCCTTCGACCAGCTCGCCGAGAGCAGCCTGAACACCCAGCACGACATCGTCGACGCCATGGACAAGGGTGCGCCCAACGCCAAGGCCGGCTCGATCGAACAGAAGATCGGCCTGCTGTACCGCTCGGGCATGAACGAGCCCGCCATCGAGAAGGCCGGCATCGAGCCGCTCAAGCCGGAACTGGCCAAGATCGACGCACTGAAGAACGGCGACGACGTGGCCAATTTCCTCGACCAGAGCTTCGCCGACGGCGACAACTACGTCTTCGGATTCGGCTCGGGTGCCGATTTCAAGAACGCCAAGATCCAGATCGGCTATGCCCAGCAGGACGGCCTCGGTCTGCCGACCAAGGACTACTACACCGATCCCAAGCAGGCCGATAACCGCAAGGCCTACGTCGACTACATCGTCAAGACCCTGACCCTTGCCGGCGTGTCCGATGCCGACGCCAAGACCCAGGCCGATGCGGTGATGAAGTTCGAAACGCAGCTGGCTGCGGCCTCGCTGGCGCCGGTCGAGCTGCGCGCCCCGGAAAACCAGTACCACTTCGTCACCGTCGCCGAAGCGGACAAGATCACCCCGCACTTCAACTGGGAAAAGTTCTTCACCGCCCAGAACGTGACGATCGACAAGGGCTTCTCGCTGTCCCAGCCGAAGTTCTTCAAGGAGTTCGACAAGATGCTGGCGGCAACGCCGGTCAGCACCTGGCAGGCCTACCTCCGTTTCCACGCGATCGACGGCGCCTCGCCCTACCTGTCCAAGGCGTTCCAGGACAACAAGTTCGATTTCTACGGCAAGACCCTCGCCGGCCAGCCGGAGCAGAAGCCGCGCTGGAAGCGCGTCCTCGGCACGGTCAACTCGTCGATGGGCGAAGCCCTCGGCCAGCTGTATGTCGCCAAGGTGTTCAAGCCGGAAGCGAAGCAGCGCGCCAACGAACTGGTCGACAACGTGCGTAACGCCCTCAAGGCGCGCATCGAGAACCTCGACTGGATGAGTGCCGAAACCAAGGAAAAGGCGATCCAGAAGTGGAACGCCTTCCTGCCGAAGATCGGCTATCCGGACAAGTGGCGTGACTGGTCGGGCCTGGAAGTCAGCGGCGACGACTACTACACGAACGTGCAGGCCGCCAGCAAGTTCAACTACCACTACGACATCGCCAAGATCGGCAAGCCGACCGATCGCCTCGACTGGGGCATGACCCCGCAGACGGTGAACGCGTATTACAACCCGACCGACAACACGATCAACTTCCCGGCCGCGATCCTGCAGCCGCCGTTCTTCGACGCCAACGGTGACGACGCGATCAACTACGGCGGCATCGGCGCCGTCATCGGTCACGAAGCCAGCCACGGCTTCGACGACGAAGGCAGCCAGTTCGATGGCGAAGGCAACAACAAGAACTGGTGGACGGCGGCCGACAAGAAGAAGTTCGAAGAGCGCACGGGCAAGCTGGTCGCCCAGTTCAACGAATACGCGCCGATCAAGGACAAGCCGGAGCTGCACGTCAACGGCAAGCTGACCCTCGGCGAGAACATCGCCGATCTGGGCGGCACGGCCGTGGCGTACGACGCCCTCCAGGAAGCCCTGAAGAAGAATCCGCAGGAAGCCAACGCCAAGATCGACGGCTACACGCAGGACCAGCGCTTCTTCCTCAACTGGGCCCGCGTGTGGCGCGGCAGCGTCCGCCAGAAGCAGGCCGAGCTGTACCTCAACGTCGACCCGCACGCACCGGCTTCGCTGCGCGCGATCGGTGCGCCGTCCAACATGGCCTCGTTCGCCACGGCGTTCCAGTGCAAGCCGGACGCGAAGATGGTCCGCTCGGGCGACAAGCTGGTGAAGATCTGGTAACCGCCCCATGTGGGAGCCGATTCATCGGCGAAAAGCCCACGAAGCCGTGATGCCGAAAGGCTGATCAGCAAAGGCGCCGCACTCAAATGCGGCGCCTTTTTTTGTGGGAGCCGGCTATGCCGGCGATGGCGCCGCGGCCATCTGGCTATCGTCGCTGACGCGGCTCCCACATCAAGCGAGGTCTCGCGGCACCATGTAGCCAAAGCCGCGGATGGTCCGGATAGCGTCGGGACTCAGCTTGCGTCGCAGGGAATGAACCAGGACTTCCAACGCGTTGGGACTGACGTCCGAATCCATGCCGTAAACCGAACCTTCGATCGACTCGCGACGGACGATCTTGCCGTGCCGTTCCATCAGCATGCGAAGCAGTGCGAACTCACGACGAGTCAGCTCGACGCGGCGCTCCTGGTACGTCACCTCGAGGGTGCTCAGATTGAGCGAGAGCGCGCCGGCTTCCAGTTGGTTGTCCGCGAGTCCCTGTGCCCGACGGGCGAGCGAGCGAATACGTGCGGCGAGTTCATCGAGATGGAACGGCTTGGTCATGTAGTCGTCGGCGCCGGCGTCCAGCCCACGCACGCGTGATTCAACACTGTCGCGCGCCGTCATGACGAGGATCGGTGTCTTGACCTTCAGTCGTCGCGCCTCGGTGATCACATCGATACCGTCCTTCTCCGGCAAGCCAAGATCGAGCAGGACGAGATCGACGGACTGGCTGCGCAGCGCCTCGAGCCCTTCCACGCCCGAGCGCAGCCAGGTCACCGTATAGGCGAGGTGCTCGAGTGCGCGCTTGATGGCTGCGCCGAGGCGGATGTCGTCCTCGACCACGATGATGTTCACGTTCCAGTCCTCCATGCCAAGCCAAAGCGTCGGGTATCGCATCCGTGCGTCCGGACCTGTCTACGAAAACGGCAACCCGGTGTCATTATTCGAGGGGCGGCCTTAGGCCTTGCTGAGTACCTGCCCGTAAGCCGACCCTAAGTCGCGACCGGCAGTCTGTGGTCGGACCCATGGGGAATCCATCATGAGCCTTTTTGTCGAAGGACTGCACAACCACCTGGTGGGTCCTTTCACATTCGACGTACCGGCGGGCGGGTGCCTCGCCGTCACGGGCGCATCCGGCACCGGAAAGACGCTTCTGCTGCGCATGATCGCGGACCTGGACCCTCATGAAGGCCGGGTCACGTTCGCCGGGATCGACCGGGCCACGCTCCCCGCCCCCGCATGGCGACGCCTGACCGCGCTGATTCCTGCCCGCAGCGGCTGGTGGGCCGACACGATCGGCGAGCACTTCGCGCCCGAGCACGAGGTCGAAAAACACGCACTTGCAGCCGACCTGCTTTTGCCGGGCTCCCTGTTCGACCGTCCGATCGAAGAAGCCTCGACCGGCGAACGCCAGCGCCTGGCCCTGATCCGCGCGCTGCTTGCCGAGCCACGCCTCCTGTTGCTCGACGAGCCTACGGCGTCTCTCGACCCGGTGTCCACGGAGGCCGTTGAATCGATGATCGCCCGCCGACGCGCCTCCGGCACCACGGTGGTCTGGATTACCCACGATGCCGCCCAGGCCAGCCGCGTGGGCGATCTTGCCCTGCGGATGCTCCCCGGTGGAGTACTGGCCGCATGACGCCCCTGAGCCTGCACGCCGGCGACATTGCGATCGCTGCCATCCTTCTGGTCGTCGACGCGGCGCTCTCGATCGGCCTTCGCCTGCGCTTTCACCGCGCACTGGCCATCGCCTCGCTGCGCATGGTGGTCCAACTCGTCGCGGTGGGTTACCTGCTTCGTTATGTCTTCGCCGGCCATTCGCCCTGGCTCACCGCCGCGCTGGTGCTGGCCATGTCTCTGGTCGCCGTCCGCGAGGTCGCTGTCCGGCCGACCCGACGCCTGGTCGGCGGCAATGCCATCGTCGCCCTGCCGAACGTGCTGGGCGTCGTCCTGCTAACCAGCTGCTTCGCCCTGATGACCGCGATCCGCCCGCATCCCTGGTACGACGCCCGTTACGCCATCCCGCTGGTCGGCATCCTGCTCGGCAGCATCCTCAATGCGGCGAGCATCGCGCTGGCAGGTGTCCTCGACAACGTGCGCCAGCAGCGCGACGCGATCGAGGCCCAACTGATGCTCGGGGCGACCTTCCGTACCGCGACGGCACCGCTCCTGCGTCGTGCGATCCGCTCTGCGATGGTGCCGGTGATCAATCAGATGGCCGCCGCCGGCGTCATCACGCTGCCCGGCACGATGACGGGTCAGATGCTCGCCGGGGCGGACCCGGTCGAAGCCGTGAAGTATCAGATCCTGCTGTTGATCCTTCTGACCGGTGCGAGTTGCCTCGCTGCGGTGGGCACGGCGTACGCCTGCGTGGCGCGTCTGCGCGACGACCGCGAACGTCTCCGCTTGGACCACTTGCGTTAACGTCTAGTTTTAGATTGCGAATCATTCTCATTACCCTTACGATATGCGCCACATCGGGTTAACACCCGCGCGTCGCCTCGTCTGTCAGGGCATCAACGAAATCCACTGCCGTGAGCCATTGGCTCGCGCCGGGCGAATTCGTGCGCGATCCGGGCCCCGATGACCCATTTATTGCCACGCAAGGGAATCACCCATGGCCTTCATCAAGAGCCGCAAGCACGCCGCTCCTGCCGCGCGCACCGTCGGTGCCGCCGTCCTCCTGACCTTCGCCCATGCCGCCGTCGCCAGCGATACCGTCGACGCGCCACCGCAGCAGGCCAAGACCAGCGACGTCCAGGCGCTTCCCGGCATGCAGGTGGACGCGGATCGTTCCAGCGATTTCCGCGTGGACAAGGTCTCCTCGCCCAAGTTCACCCAGTCCCTGCTCGACACCACGCAGACGATCCAGGTGATCGGCAAGGAACTCATCAAACAGCAGGGCGCGACCACCCTGACCGAGGCCCTGCGCAACAGCCCGGGCGTCGGCACGTTCTATGTTGGTGAGAACGGCTCGACCAGCACGGGTGACGCGATCTACATGCGCGGCTTCGACACGTCGAGCAGCATCTTCGTCGATGGCGTGCGCGATGTCGGCACGGTATCGCGCGACGTGTTCAATATCGAGCAGGTCGAAGTCACCAAGGGCCCGGACGGCACCGAGTACGGCCGTACCGCACCGACCGGTGCGATCAACCTGGTGACCAAGCAGCCGGTGCTGGGTAACGGTGAATCCGGCTCGCTGCAGGGCGGCAGCGGCCAGCGCCGTCGCGGTACGGCGGACATCAACCAGCAGCTGGACGGTACCACTGCCGTCCGCCTCAACGTGATGGACCAGAAAAGCGGCGTGTACGGTCGCGACAAGATCGAGAACAATCGCTGGGGTATCGCACCGTCGCTGGCATTCGGCCTCGGCACGCCGACCCGCGTCTACATCGATTACCTGCACGTGAAGCAGAACAACGTGCCCGATGGCGGCATTCCGACGATCGGTCTGCCCGGCTACAGCAGCCCCGATAAGCGCGCGTTCCTCAACGACGCCGAGAAGGTCGATCCGGACAACTACTACGGCACGAACCAGGACCACGACCATGTGACGCAGGACATGCTCACGGTCATCCTCGAGCATGATTTCAGCGACAAGGTGGCACTGCACAACACGGCGCGCTGGGGTCGCACGACGCAGGATTACCTGCTGACGTCGTTCCTCGGCGCCACGGCCAACCTGCTCACGCCGAATCCGGCAGACCCTTCCACCTGGACCCTCACGCGCAGCAATCCCACCTTCAAGCACCAGTCCAACCGCATCGCCACGAATCAGACGAACATCACAGCGACGATCGAGTCTGGAGGCTTTACGCAGGACATCAGCACGGGCATCGAGCTGACTTCTGAACAGGCTCGTGCGATCGGCATGGGCGCGCTCAACGGCAGCACCTGGCCGGCAGCCAACCTCTACCACCCCAACTCCGACGTTGGCGGCCTGGTCTACGGTGAAACCGGCGCCACCAGCAACGGCAAGACGAACACGGCAGGCGCCTACTTCTTCGACACGCTGAAGTTCGGCGAGCACTGGCAGGTGAACGCGGGTGTGCGCCTCGACCATTACAAGACGGATTTCTCCAGCCTTGTGGTCTGTGGCGCACGCGGTGGTCCGGTTTGCGGCGTCCTGCCCGCTGGCAGCGTCATTCCGGGCGTGGACACCAGCACCAGCGACAACCTTAAGAACTACAAGATCGGTGTGCTGTATAAGCCGGCGGCCAATGGCAGCATCTACGTCAACTTCGCGCAGTCCCAGCAGCCTCCGGGTGGTAACACCCTCACGCTGTCGACCGCGACGAACAGCGCCGACAACCCCAACTTCGATCCGCAGAAAGCACGTACCGCCGAGATCGGTACAAAGTGGGACCTGCTTGGGTCGAAGCTGCTGCTGACCGGCGCCCTCTATCGCACCACCGTGACTAACGACGTCGTGCAGGATCCCACCGATCTGCTCTATTACCAGGTCGGCAAGAAGCGCGTGCAGGGTGTGGAAGTGACGGCGGTAGGCAAGCTGACCGACGATCTCGCCGTGAGTGCCGGCTTCACCACCATGAATGCCACCGTCGCCAACGGCCCGGGTGTCACCGCCAACGGATCGGACGACCTGGCATATACGCCGAAGAAGGCGTTCACCTCGTGGGTCACCTATCACCTGCCGTTCGACCTCACCATCGGTGGTGGCGGCCGCTACTCCGGTGCGCTCGAGCGCGGTACCGATGGTGCCGTGGGCACGCCGGCCTACACCCGTGCCTACTGGGTGTTCGACGCCATGGCCAGCTACCCGATCAACCGCAACTTCGACCTGCAGCTCAACGTGTACAACCTGTTCGACAAGGACTACGTGGCTGCGATCAACAAGAGTGGCTATCGTTACACCCCGTCCACGCCGCGTTCGGCCATGCTGACCGCGAACGTCCGCTTCTGATCGACTGATCCGATCGACTCAAGGAACACCGCCATGCTGCTGCACATCCCCGAGGTCCTGAGCAAGGAACAGGTCGCCGGGATGCGCCGCGCCATGGCGGCTGCCGAATGGACCGACGGTCGCCAGACCGTCGGTCCGCAGGGTGCGAAAGTAAAACGCAACCTGCAACTGCCCGATGCGTCGCCGCTACGCCGCGAACTGGGCGATCTCGTGGTGGCGGCACTGGCCCGCCATCCGCTGTATCACGCGGCCGCCCTGCCCCTGCGCACGCTGTCCCCCCGCTTCAATCGGTATGAAGGCGGTGGCGAATACGGCTTCCACATCGACGGTGCCGTCATGGCCACCGGCGACCGCGATGTCCAGGTACGCAGCGATATCTCCTGCACGCTGTTCCTCAGCGAACCCGAGGAATACGACGGCGGCGAACTCATCGTGAGTGACACCTACGGCGAGCACGAGGTGAAGCTGCCCGCCGGCGATGCCATCGTCTATCCCTCTTCCAGCCTGCACAAGGTCACGCCGGTGACCCGCGGTGCACGCATCGCTTCGTTCTTCTGGGTCCAGAGCCTGGTGCGCGACGACAGCGCGCGACGGATGTTGCTGGAGCTGGATACGGCGATCCGCAACCTCTCCGCCAGTGGCGCCGATCAGGCGTCGATCCTGCAATTGACGGGTGTCTACCACAACCTGTTACGCCGTTGGGCGGAAACCTGAGGCAAAACAAAGGTAGGCAGGGGCGCCCTCGGGGGCGGATAATTGGCGCCCCCTGATGTCCTTGGCTCCCCACCGCATGTTCCAACCTGGTCAACGCTGGATCTCCACCGCCGAACCCGAGCTCGGCCTCGGCACCATTCTTCGCGTCGAAGGACGCGGCGTGCAGGTCCTGTTCGCCAAGGCGGGCGTGCTGCGCCCCTATGCCACCGACAGCGCACCGCTGATCCGCGCCGAGTTCCGCGCAGGCCAGCGCGTATCTGGCAAAGGGCTCGCCTTCCTCGTCGAGCGCATCGAAGAGCGCGAAGGCCTCTTCGTGTATCGCGGCGAAGGGCGTGAACTGGAAGAAGGCCAGCTCGACGATGAGCAGGCGCTGTCGCAAGCCGACGACCGCCTCATCGGCGGCCGTACCGAAAGCAACGAGAGCTTCGACCTGCGCCTGGAAGCCCTGCGCCGGCGCGCCGACGCGCGTCGCTCGGCGGCCTGGGGCCTCGAATCCGCCCGCATCGGCCTGGTCCCGCACCAGCTGCGCGTCGCCGGCATCGCTGCCGCCCGTCGTCCACCACGCGTGCTGCTTGCCGACGAAGTCGGCCTGGGCAAGACCATCGAAGCCGGCATGATCCTGGCGCGCCAGCTGGCGGCGGGTAGGGCCGGCCGCGTCCTCGTGCTGCTGCCGGAGACCCTGGTGTACCAGTGGTTCGTCGAACTGCTGCGCCGCTTCAACCTGTCGTTCGCCATTTTCGACGAAGAGCGCTGCGAAGCCATCGAGCAATCAAACGACGGGCGCAACCCGTTCGAGGACGATCAGTTGGTGATCGCCGACTTCGCCTTCCTCGAATCCGCGCCGAAACGCGCACGCCAGCTGATCGAGGCCGGCTGGGACCTGATGGTCGTCGACGAAGCGCATCACCTCGAGTGGACGCCCGACGCCGCCAGCCCGCGCTATCGCCTCGTGGAAGAACTGGCTACGGCGACGCCCGGCGTCATTCTGCTCACCGCCACGCCGGAACAGCTGGGCCGCGCCGGGCACTTCGCCCGCCTGCGCCTGCTGGATCCCCAGCGTTATAGCGACCTTGACGCCTACCTTGCCGAATCCGCCGAGTACGGCGAACTGTCGGAAGTCGCCAACGCGCTGGCCGACGGCAAACCGCTCTCCGCCGCGCACCGTACGCTGCTCACCACGCGCTTCAAGGGCGACCGTGAACTGGCCGGCCTGCTGATGCGCGACGACGCGCACGCCGAGCTGCTCGCCGCCCTCATCGACCGCCACGGCACGGGACGCGCGATGTTCCGTAACCGTCGTGCCGGCATCGGTGGATTCCCGCGCCGTACGCCGGAGATCCTGGCGATCGACCCGGAGACCCTGGACGCCGGCCGCCGCGATGCCCTGCTCGCCGAATTCCGCGCCGACATCCAGAACACCGCGGCCCACCTCGAATTCGACTACAACGACGACCCTCGTCTCGAGGCGCTGATCGACCTGCTCGACGCGCACCCGGCCGACAAGTTCCTGCTCATCTGCCGCAGCCAGGCCAAGGTGCTCGCGATCGAAGACGCACTGCGCACGAAGAGCGGCGTGGGTGTGGCGCGTTTCCACGAAGGCCTCGGTATCGTCCAGCGCGACCGCAACGCGGCGTTCTTCGCGCAGCCGGACGGCGCGCGCCTGCTGCTGTGTTCCGAGATCGGTTCGGAAGGCCGCAACTTCCAGTTCGCTCATCGACTGGTGATGTGGGACCTGCCGCTGGATCCAGATCTGCTGGAGCAGCGCATCGGTCGTCTCGACCGCATCGGCCAGCGCCACGATATCGTCGTGCACGTGCCGGTGGTCGAGCAGAGCGCCCAGCACGTGCTGGCCCGCTGGTACGACGAAGGTCTCGACGCGTTCCGCTCGAGCCCTGCCGATGGCCGCGAGCTGCTACGTCGCTTCGGCGAACTGCTCGCCAACCTTGCCGACGAACATGCGCGCGAGGACGATTCCCGCGATCAGGAACTCGATGCGCTCATCGCGGAAACCCGCGGCGTGCACGAAGAACTCTCCGCCCTGATCCACGCCGGACGCGACCACCTGCTCGAACTGGCGGCCAGCCGTGACCCGCACGCCGACGACCTCGCTACCAGTTTCGCCCGTGAGGACCAGGATCCGTCACGCGATGCCTTCATCCAGCGTCTGTTCGAAACCTATGGCGTGCACACGGAAGAACTGGCGCCGGATATCGTCCTGCTCGACCCGCAGTACCTTTCCACCGATGGGCTCCCGGGCTTCGCCGATGGTCCGCTTTCGGTGACCTTCTCGCGCGATGTCGCGCTGGCCCGCGAAGACCTGCCCCTGCTGCGCATGGACCATCCGATGGTCTATGCGGCGGTGGATCTGCTCGTCAGCGGCGAAACCGGCAACGCGGCCTTCCTCGTCGACGACGCGCTGCCCGTGCGCACCGCGCTGCTGCAGACGGTCTATGTTCTCGAGATCATCGCCGACCGCGCGCTCGATGCCGGCCGCTTCCTGCCGACGACGCCGCTGGTCGTCGCCGTGGATACCAAGCTGTCGGAACGTCCGGGCTTCCGGCCGAGCGATATCGCCCTGCGTCGCGCGACGGATCGCAATATCGAAGTGGCGCGCTTCCGCAAATTCCTCTCCAAGCTCGTCCCGCCGATGCTCGAGCATGCGCTCGATCTGGCCGAGGGGCGCGCAGAACTGCTCAAGTTCGAAGCGATCGACGCGGCGAAACTCGAGCTGGATGCCGAGCACGCACGCCTCGTCGCCCTACGCGCCGTCAATCCCTCCATCGCCGCCGCGGAAGTGGATGCCATCGCCGCCGAACGCGACGCCCTGCTCGCGGCGATTCCGAACGCGCGACTGCGCCTGGATGCCGTGCGCTTCGTGGTCAGTCCGGACTTCCTCTCGCTGCGCTGAGACTCAGTAGTCGCGGCGTGGTGGCGGTCGAACGCCCCACGCCCAGAGCAGGATCAATCCCGCGAACAGCCCACCCAGGTGGGCGAAATGCGCCACGCCCGCCAACGTGCCGGTCACGCCGAACACCAGCTCGGCGAGACCGTACAGCGTGACGAACAGCCACGCCGGGATGCCGACCGGAATCGGGATCATCATCAGCTTCTCCCGTGGGAAAAGCATCGCGAACGCGCCGAGCAAACCAAAGATCGCACCCGACGCACCCACCGTCGGGAAGACGCGATCCGGCTCGAAGAAATACACGATGGCGAGCTGGGCGAAGGCCGCGACGACCAGGCAGGTGAAGTAGTAAATGATGAAGCGTCGCTGGCCCATCACCCGCTCGATGAGGCTACCGAACATGTACAGCGCATACATGTTCAGCACGATATGCGGAATCGAGCCATGCAGAAACCCGTAGGTGACCAGCTGCCAGGGCCTGAACCCGATACCGGCGATGTCGCCGTTAGCCATCTCCATCGCGACGTCATGCCCGACAGGCCACAGCGCGAACCATTTCGTGAGTGCGTACGTGGTTTCATCCTGCAGCAACAGCTGCAGGATGAAGGCGAGCACATTGGCGATGAGCAGGTAACGCGTCACCGGGGGCAGCTTGGTCGGCATCGTCGTTTCCTGTCTCAGCCGGCCAGCGGTGTCGGCTGCAGGATCTCGATCCAGTACTGGTCGGGATCACGGATAAACGCGATATGGCGCATGCGGCCATCGCTTAGCCGCTTCTGGAAGGTGACACCGAGTGCTTCGAAACGGGCACAGGCCGCATTGACGTCGGGCACGCTCACGCACAGGTGACCGAAGCCGCGCGGCTCGCTGTTGCCATTGTGGTAAGCGAAGTCGGGCTCCTTCTCGGTGCCATGGTTGTGCGTCAACTCGAGCACGCCCGGCTGCGAGAGCGCCCACTGCTTGCGAGCCGCATCGTCGTCCGGGATGACGCTCTGGTCAGCGACCAGGACGAGGTAGACGATAGTGAACGCCGCCTCGGCATAGACGTGCTTGTAGACCGGCGTGAACCCGAGCACGCGCGTGTAGAAGTCCAGCGACACGTCGAGATCGCGCACGCGGATCATGGTGTGGTTGAACACGAAGCCGTGGGTCGCGGCATCCGGCGTGGCGGTCACACCGGGCAGCGAGGTGAGGTCGGCGAGGGACATGGGGGATTTCCTTGGGGCAAGAGCCCAAGGGTGGCTGCCGCGGGCCGGCAATTCAAGCACAGCGGCACTCCAGGCCCGCACCACGCTCTGTGTGGGAGCCGCTTCAGCGGCGATAGCCAGGTCGCCTCACCACCCATCGCCGATACAGCCGGCTCACACACAAAGCAGAGCATCAGCGCCGCCGTGGCCCCACCGAAAGCAGAAACAACACCGCGGCCAGCGCGCCATACGCCGCCACGAACTGCAAAACCACCCCGCGCGCACCCGCATCGAGCAACCAAGGCAGATAAACCGGACCGATCGGTTCAACCGAGTGGATGATGCCGAACGCCGTGAGCACAGCGCCGATCGCCACGATGCCCGAAGCCTTGCGCACGTCCCCATCGATCATCGCCACGACGAAGCTGGCCCACACCATCGAGGTGATGATGAAGCCGTTGCCGAGGATGAAGATCACCGCCATCGCCGAGATGCCGTGGCTGGCATCACCGTAAAGCACGGCAAAGTGCGCGGGATCGACGATGGACGGATCGCCCAGCTTGATCGCGAGCATCCGCGCAATCGCCGGGAAGAAGCTGAAAACGACGGCGCTCGCGTAGCGCAGCGGCGTGGCCTCGAAGGCCTGGGTGGTGATGCTGATCGAGATGAAGACGAGGATCGGTGCCAGGACGGCCACCGGCAGCAACTCGACCAGGTTCGCCAGGTAACCCAGGACGCCGCCCAGACCGATGACGAGGCCCGTCACCAGCGTGTAGCCCGTCCGTGCCCCCATGGCCTTGTACGCCGGCTGCCCGATATATGGCGTCGTCTGCGCGACGCCGCCGCACAAGCCGGCGATCAGGGTGGCCAGGGCTTCCACCAGCAGGATGTCGCGGGTCGGATAGTCGTCACCCGCGGCGCGCGCACTCTCGGTGACGTTGATGCCGCCCACCACCATCA
The DNA here is from genome assembly GCF_001887595.1 of Luteibacter rhizovicinus DSM 16549. Lineage (NCBI taxonomy): Bacteria > Pseudomonadati > Pseudomonadota > Gammaproteobacteria > Lysobacterales > Rhodanobacteraceae > Luteibacter > Luteibacter rhizovicinus. Next base: position 2,737,191 of record NZ_CP017480.1, on the reverse strand, counting down.
GCAGACCGAACGGCAGGATCAGCGGCAGGTACGGCACGGTAGCCGGCAGGCCGTCGATGAAGCCCAGGGTTGGTAGCGGGAAGCCAAGGCGCCATTGCCACGTACCGGGCGGGTGATACCCGCTACCGAGGAAACCCGAGGGGCCGAGCCCGTAATAGAGGACGACGCCGACGATGAAGGCCCCGAGCACGCCCGGCAATCCGAACGGCAGCCGACGCTTCGCCACCAGCGCATAGAGCACGACACCCAGCCCGGCGAAGCCCACCACCGGCACACGCAGGATCTCGACCAGCGGCAGGAAGCCCATCAGCACCAGGGCGATGCCAGCGATCGAGCCGAGCAGCCCGGCGCGCGGCACGGAACGCTGCACCCAGGCGCCAAAGAAGGACAGGACGAACTTCAGCACGCCCATGACGACCAGCGAGGCCATGCCGAGGTGCCAGGTGGCCTCCCCAGCCGTGATCGGATCCATGCCCGCCTGGCGATATCCGGCGAACGCGGGGCCAAGGACAAGCAAGGCCATGCCGATGGTGGTCGGTGCGTCGATGCCCAGAGGCATCGCCGTGACGTCCTGGCGGCCCGTCCGTGCGGCCAGCCGGTGCGCCATCCACGTGTAGGCGAGGTTGCCGAGGAGGACGCCCAGCGCCGTGCCCGGGAACATGCGGCGGAAGACGAGATCCGCAGGCATGCCGAAGATACCGATCAGGGCGGTGGCCATAAAGGCCAGCAGGGAGAGGTTGTCGACGACGAGGCCGAGCACGCCGTTGAGGTCGCCACCGCCGAAGCGGCGACGCGATGCAGTGGTTGTGGTCATCAGAAGGACACGTCCGCAGGCTGGGTCACACGCAACACCGACTGGTCGCCGGTCTTCGCTTTCCACGCGCTACGGATCGCATCGATCGATGCGCGCTGCGTCGGCGTGTCGGCGTAAAGCAGGATCACGATCTTCGAGCGCAGGCGTTCGGGCTTTGCCTGGTTGACGCCCTGCCATTGCCCATAGGCATCGACCACGGTCAGGCCACTCGGGAAACGCGGCGTGACTTCCTTGTCCAGGAACGTCCGCCATGCCGCCTCATCCACGCCGTCGTGTCCGTCGGCAAGACCCAGGCCGAAGTACAGCTCGGTACGCACCCAGCCCTGCGTCGCATCCGGATGCACGGCGTCGCCGCTCAGCGTCGCCTGGCTGCGGGTCGCAGCGGCAGCGCCATGCTGAGGCGAGGTAGCGCAGCCCGCCGTGACCAGCGACATGGCGAGAAAAAGACCAGCAAGCACCCTCATGCGAACCCCTTGCGCAAGCTCTGAAGAAACGGACGTCCATACGTCCAGGCGTCCAACCTATTGACACAGCGTACACCGCGGTGCAACAAATAGTGAAAGGTTCGCACGTTCCTGCGGCCACTGGAACCACCTGTCGTGAGCCCCCGCCCGCCCCGCCTCGAGATCCTGGCACACCGCTTCGCGGTCGATGCCCGATGTCGCCCGGGCCGCGCCACGCACGGCTGACGCCGCGCCCCGACCGCTTCCCGCCTCTTGTCGTCCGCCCTTCGGCGGCAACGACCCCGTGTGCCCGCCAGGAACCTCCATGCACCCGTCCCGCCTCGCCACTGCCATCGCAATCGCCCTCGCCACCCTCCCCGCCGCCGCCCAGGAAGCCGATCGGTCCGCCACCAACCTCGACCAGATCGTGGTCACCGGAACGCACGCCAAGGACCGCACCGTCCTCGATTCGCCGGTCCCCATCGACGTGCTGACCGCGGAGGACCTGCGCTCGGCAGGCGCCGTCAATGGCGAGCTTGGTCAGGCGCTGGCCACCCTGCTGCCCTCGTTCAATTTTCCCCGCCAGTCCAATTCCGGAGGATCCGACCACGTGCGCGCGGCCCAGTTGCGCGGCATGAGTCCCGACCAGGTCCTCGTGCTCGTCAACGGCAAGCGATTCCATACCTCGGCCCTGGTCAACAGCGACACCAAGATCGGTCGCGGCACCACTCCCGTCGACTTCAACGCGATCCCCATCAGCGCGATCAAGCGCATCGAGGTGCTGCGCGACGGCGCAGGCGCGCAGTACGGCTCCGATGCCATCGCCGGTGTGGTGAACATCATCCTCGACGATGCGCCGGAGGGTGGCGAAGTCGATGCCACCTACGGCGCCTACCACACGAACTTTCGCCCCGGCGATCGCACGATCACGGATGGCCAGAGCGGCTATGTCAGCGCGAAGGCCGGCACGAAACTCGGCGGCGACGGCGGCTTTGTAAGGGGCGGTATCGAAGGCAACAACCGCCAGCCGACCAACCGTGCCGGCCCCGATCAGATTCCTTCGTGGGAGAACGCTTCCGCAGCCAACCTCGCGCTGCAAGGCAAGCGCAACTACGCTGCGGGTGACCCGCGCAACGAGAACTACAGTGGCTGGTTCAATGCCGAGCTACCCTTCGGCGACAACCTGCGCGGCTATGCCTTCGGCACCTACACGCAGCGACGGACCGTCGGCGACAACTACTTCCGCTACCCGGACAGCGACGCCAACGTCCCGTCGATCTACCCGAGCGGCTACCGCCCGGAATCGCTCGGCTACAACCGCGATATCAACCTCACCGCTGGTGCGCGCAGCCGTATCGGTGAGTGGGACATCGATGGCAGCCTGACCTGGGGTCGCAACACGTTCGACTACGACCTGCGTGATACGGTGAATGTGTCGCTCGGCGATACCAGCCCCACTCGGTTCAACATCGGCAAGTACGACAACGCACAGGGCACCGCCAACCTCGACCTGAGTCGCTCGATCGAATGGGGATCGAAGCTGTTCACCCTGGCGACCGGCGCCGAATTCCGCCATGAGGGTTTTCGCACCTACCCGGGTGATCCTGCCTCCTATGCGGTGGGACCCGTCGTTGGCGCCCCCATTGGCGCGCAGGCAGGCGGCGGCCTGACGCCACAGGACACGGCCGATCTGCATCGCAACGTCGGCGCGGCGTACATCGATCTCTCTGGCGATGTCACGGACCGCTTCTTCGCTGATGCCGCCGGCCGTTACGAGCATTACAACGACTTCGGTTCCGCCTGGACGGGCAAGCTGAGCGGCCGCTTTGCGATCACCGACGCCATCGCGATCCGAGGCGCCGTCTCGAACAACCTGCGCGCGCCCTCGCTGAGCCAGGTCGGCTTCGAATCGACATCGACGGGCTACGGCGCCGATGGCAGCCTCGTGCAGGGGCGGATTCTCTCGGTCAACAACCCGATCGCCCGCGGGCTCGGCGCGCAGGACCTGAAGCCTGAAAAGTCACGCAACATCAGCCTGGGCCTTACCGCGAAAATCGGAGATCGTTTCGACGCCTCCCTCGATGTCTACCGCATCGACGTCGACCATCGCGTGACGCTGTCCGAAACGATCGCTCCCGATGGACTCGAGGGTTACATCGACACGCGTTTCGGTGTGCCGGGCGTGCAAAGCGTGGCCTTCTTCACCAATGCCGTCGACACGCGCACCCGCGGGGCGGAGCTCGTGACGAACTACCGCCAGCCGGCTTACGGCGGCAACCTCACGCTCACCGCGACGTACAGCTACAACCGCACGTCGATCAGCAAGGTCCGCGATACGCCGCCGGAACTCGCCGCTCTTGGCGCCGATGCGGTCCTGTTCGGCCTGGAGGAACGCAATACGCTCACCGACGCCGCGCCGCGCCAGCGCGGTGCATTCACCGCCCGCTGGGATCACCCGCGATGGTCGCTGCTGAGTCGTTTGACCCGTCAGGGCAGCACGACGCGCGTCTTCGACTTCGGTGATGGCTTCGTGCCGACGCAGACCTACGGTGCGCGTTGGCAGCTCGATGCCGAGGCCGAATGGCATGCGACCGACCGCTTCTCGATCGCCCTCGGTGGCCAGAACATCACCGACCAGTACCCCCAGCGCTCGATCCCCGATATCGCCTATGCCGGCAATTTTCCGTATGACGTGATATCGCCGATCGGCTCGAACGGGGCCTATTGGTATGCACGTGCCCGGTACGCCTGGTGACTGGTGTAAGGACGGTTCTTCGCGCATTTCCGCGGGGTGCGTGCGGTGCCTTGTGCGCTGGCTCGGGTTCGCCGTCGCCGTCGCTGTCGCTGCGTACACTTGGGCGTCTCGCGGGGAGACCTTGGTGTCCACCCTCGCTGCTCAGACAGGTCCTCCGCGTTCCGTAAAGGAAAGGCCGCTACCGCGGCCGTGTACTTATCTGGCCTACGGCCGCTCCACTTGTGCGGAACTCGCCTCGAGGGTGGACACCAAGGTCTCTCACGACGATACGGTCAGCGGGAAGGCGAGCCGTTGGAGTGGGTGTAGCCACCGAAGCGAGCCGTTACGGCAGTCGTGCTGACACGACCATCCCGGCTCGGTGAGCGCCTTCCTCCCGCTGCGCCGTCTCGCGCGGACGATCGCGACCAGCGCGCAAGGTCGACCGTTTGGCGATGGCGACGAGTCAGTAGCCGAAGCGGCGTTGCTTCGTCGGCTCGACCCACACGAACCTCAGGGATGGGAAGAGTCTTCGGTGTCCACCCTCGAGGCGAGTTCCGCACAAGTGGAGCGGCCGCAGGCCAAATAGGTGCACGGGCCGCGTTAGCGGCCTTTCCGGTACGGAACGCGGAGGACCTGTCTGAGCAGCGAGGGTGGACACCGAAGGCTCTTTGCCTCACACCCCCACGCAAGCGGCGGCGCGAGCCGCTCAAAACACGCACTCGCAATGCGAGTGAACCGCTACACAAAAAAAGAGCCCGGCTTTCGCCGGGCTCCTTTATCGAACTACCGATCTTTAACGGATTACTGCTGAACCTGCAGTTCCGTACGACGGTTGCGAGCGCGGCCTTCGGCCGTGTCGTTCGTGTCGATCGGGTTGTTCTCGCCGTGACCGATCGGACCTTCCAGACGGTCGGCACCGATGCCGTGAGCCGTGAGGTAGTCGAACACGATCTTGGCGCGACGCTCGGACAGACCCTGGTTGTAAGCGTCCTTACCGACGCTATCCGTGTAACCGGCAACCGTGACCTTGACGGTCGGGTAACGCTGCAGCGTGTCGACAGCCTGGTCGAGGACGCCCAGCGATTCGCTGGTCGGCTCCTGCAGGGTCGGGCCGATGTTCGTCTCGCCCTTCTTCGGACGGTCGAACTTGAAGTTGACGCCGCGCAGGTCGATGACGACCTTCTGCGGGCAACCATCCGGACCGACGATCGTGCCAGCCGGCGTGGCCGGGCACTTGTCGTCGCAATCGTTCACGCCATCGCCATCGCTGTCGAGGGTGGAGCAATCCGGAGCGGCCGGAGCGACAGCAGCGACCGGAGCCGGAGCTGCCGGCGGCTCGCCGAAGCGCGAGACGATCGAGAAGCCGAGGAACCAGTCACCGTAGCCGTTCTCGCTACGAATGGTCTTGTCGTCCCAGTCGTAACGGTAGCCGGCTTCGACGCGGAAGTCCGAGCTGTCGGTGAGGGTCTTGGAGACGCCGACGCCGAGCTCTGCAGCCGGCGACCAGCCCTTGTCCGACGGATTGTGGTGGTAAGCACCCATCACACCGGCGAGCAGGTACGGACGCCACGCGTCCCACGCACCAGCGTAGAAGCGAGCGGCAACACCGTAGTCGTTGTTCGACCAGTGGCCCGAACCATCATTGTCGCGCTTGGTGCGGTCGGCAAAGATGTCGATCGACGCATTGCTCGAAATGAACTTACCAACGCCCAGACCGTAGTAGGCCTGACGCGAATTGGTGTTGCGGTCGGTGTCATTGTAGTAACCGCCAACCGTCGGGGCGATGTACCAGCGGCCGTCATAGCCATTACCCGCGTCAGCGGATTCCTGCGCGTGAACGGCACCCACGCCGCCCAGGGCCAAGCCGATCAGCAAAAACAAGCCCTTACGTTTCATCGGTGTCTCCTCATTATTGGTATTCGCGTCCGCGCTCCACCCCAGACGGAAATCGCGCGTAGAAACTCTTTTCGAATCCGGGGACTTCGGCCGTCCCTCGCTTTAAACCCCTTCAACGGGCGGCGGCAGTTTAGCAAAAATCAAACAATTGAACACGTGCTAAAAACCGCCGTTCATACTTGAGTCACAGCTATTATCAAGCCGTGAAGAGTGTCATGAACTCGTGAATGGGCATGGCATCAAGCGTTTCCGGCGAAGAAGTGACCGCAAGAACCTTCTCCACCCGCTCTGCAGGCCACTCGGCGCGCAGGGCAGCCTCGAATTTCTTCAGCAGCACGGGGATGCCTTCGGCACGCCTCTTGCGGTGGCCGATGGGGAAATCGATCGATACCTTTTCGGTTTTCGACCCATCCTTGAAGAAAACCTGGACCGAATTGCCGATGTAGCGCTTTTCCGGGTCGAAGTAATCCTTGGTGAATTGCGGATTCTCCACCACGGTCATTTTGTCGCGCAGGGCGTCGATACGCGGATCCGAGGCGATCGAGTCGTTGTAGTCGTCTGCCGTCAGGCGACCGAAAATCAGCGGGACCGCGACCATGTACTGGATGCAATGGTCACGGTCGGCGTAGTTGGCCAGGGGGCCCGTCTTGTCGATGATGCGGACGCCGGCTTCCTGGGTCTCGATGACGATCTTCTCGATCTGGTCGATCCGGTCGGCGACCTGGCCGTGCAGGGCCATGGCGCATTCCACCGCGGTCTGGGCGTGGAATTCGGCCGGGAAGCTGATCTTGAACAGGACGTTTTCCATCACGTAGCTGCCGAACGGACGCTCGAACTCGAAGGCGTTGCCCTCGAAGGCCACGTCGTAGAAGCCCCAGGTCTTGGCGGTGAGCGCCGAGGGGTAGCCCACCACGTTGCGATACACGGCGTTGATGGCGTGGGTGACGGCGCGGCGGCAGGCGTCACCGGCGGCCCAGCTCTTGCGCGGACCGGTGTTCGGGGCGTGGCGGTAGGTACGCAGCGCGCCGTTGTCGATCCAGCTGTGCGAGACGGCCGTGGTGATCTGCTCCTTGCCGCCGCCGAGCATGGCCGTGGTCACGGCCGTGGAGGCCAGGCGGACCAGGATCACGTGGTCCTGGCCGACGCGGTTGAAGCTGTTTTTCAGCGCATAGCAGCCCTGGATCTCGTGGGCCTTGATGGCGTAGCCGAGGACGTCACGCACGGTCAGCGCCTTGCCGCCTTCCTTCTCGGCCTTCCGCGACAGGTAGTCGGCCACGGCGAGGATCGAGCCGAGGTTGTCCGACGGATGGCCCCACTCGGCGGCCAGCCAGGTGTCGTTGAAGTCGAGATAACGGATCTGGGTGCCGATGGCGAAGGCGGCCTGGACCGGATCCAGTACGTGCGAGGTGAACGGCACGCGCGCACCGCCCTCCATCACCGCGCCCGGGACCAGCGGACCGAGGTGCTTGACGCAGTCCGGGAACTTCATCGCCAGGGCCGAGCAGGCCAGCGAGTCCAGAAGCATGTAGCGCGCGGTGTCGTACGCCTCTGTCGAGTCGATCTGGTAATCGGCCACGTAGTTGGCGATGTCCACCAGCGGCTGGTCCGGATCGGGACGCGTGGCGGAACGGATATCGTGTGCGCTCATGGACTTCACTCGTGGAGGGTGGGAAACCGGCGATTTTAACCGGTCGACCCCCGGGTATGTCTTGCCGCGGTGCATCTCAACCGCCACAATGCCCCCGACTACCGCCCAAGAGGGAGTAGTTCCGCGGAGCCTTCCGGCTTCGTGCGCGACGATCGTCAGTACGGACGCCACACGCGTCCCGGGCGTCGCGGCGGCATCGCGCCGGGAACGAGACTTTTGTGGTGACGACGGGTGCGCGTACCCGTCGCCGCCGCATTCGATCTCACAACGCGCGAAGGACCCGCTTCATGGATTTCCTCACTCCCGAATTCTTCTCCGGCCTCGCAGCGATCATCCTGCTCGACCTGGTGCTGGCCGGCGACAACGCCATCGTCATCGCCCTGGCTGCACGCAACCTGCCCCGCGAATTGCAGAAGAAAGCGGTGTTCTGGGGCACCTTCGGCGCGATCGCCCTGCGCATCGTGCTGACCTTCGCCGTGATCTGGCTGCTCAAGCTGCCCGGCCTGATGCTGATCGGCGGCGCCCTTCTCATCCCTATCGCCTGGAAGCTCCTCAAGCACGACGAGCACGACCCGTCCATTACGCCCGCTGCGGGCTTCTGGGCGGCGATCCGCACTATCGTGATCGCCGATGCGCTGATGGGCCTGGACAACGTCCTGGCGATTGCCGGAGCGGCCAAGGGCCACATGGGCCTGGTCGTCCTCGGCCTGGCCATCAGCGTCCCACTGGTGGTCTGGGGCTCGACCCTGATCCTCAAGCTGATCGAACGCTTCCCCATCGTGATCTACATCGGCGCCGCCGCCATCGCCTGGACGGCCGCCCGGATGATCGCGCACGACAACCTGGTCTCGCCTTGGTTCGAGGCGAACCCGTGGGCCCCGTGGACCCTCGACGCCCTCCTCGTCATCGGCATCTGCGCCGGTGGCTGGTGGCGGGCAAGGGCAAGAACCAATTCATCGGTGCCGAATGTGGGAGCCGATTCATCGGCGAATAGTAAATAAACCCGCGGCGCAGCCGCGCCCCCACAGGCTGCTTGCCCCAGTCTCCACCGAAGAGAAGCATCGCCGCTGAAGCGGCTCCCACATTTCTCAGATCCCAGATCCCATAAAAAAAGGCCGCCCGAAGGCGGCCGATGGATTCCCCCTGGCAGGGCGACCGGCCCAAGGCCGCTCGCCAACCAGACGATCAGAAGCGGAAACGGATGTAAGCAGCCGGTCCGTTGAGCTTCATGTCGAGATCGAGGTTGTAATTACGCTTGTCCTGGTTGAGCTTGATCTTCGTGTACGCGTACTCCGCGCCGATACCCACGTTCTGCCACGGGAAGTACTCCAGGCCAAGTGCCGCATCGAAGATGTGGCCGTTGAGTTCGCCACCGTTCTTCTTCACGCCCGAGGCGTTGAAGTACATGCGCCACTGGTCGTTGAAGGCATGACGCCAGCCGATCTGCAGGTTCGGTGCCCAGGCGCTCTGGTTCGTGCTCGCACCCGAGGCAACGCTCTCATCGTTGACCGTCGCGCTGCCGTAGACGCTGGCGTGCACCTTGTAATACGCCGCACCGATGCCGAGACCAAAGACGTCGTCGCCGGTGCCGAACCACCACTTGTAAGCAGCGCTACCGAAGGTGAACTTCAAATTGCCCTTCGCTTCGGCAGCGGCATCGATCGGCTGGCCAAGGAACTCGATGTTCTCGTCGAGCGACTTGGAATGCGAGCGGTTCACTTCGTAGTAGTCGAAGCTGAAACCCTGGTGTTCACCGATGAGGAAGTCGAGGCGGACGCGCGGCACGGTCTTGTGCTTCTTGAAGTCGAGATCTTTCTCGAGGTTCACGTTGCCGCTGGTGTTCAGATACGCCGTCTTGCCACCGATGTTGGTGTCGTTGTTGGTGTAGTAACCGCCGACCCAAAGGCTGATGTTGTCGAGCGCCGGGGACTGGGACTTTTTGTTGCTGTCCTGCGCATGCGCAGCGGCACCGAAGACAGCGAGTGTTGCGATGGCGAGGCCCGCGGTGGCCTTGCCAAAGCGATGATGACGGTTGCGCATGTGTGTGAAACTCCCTGCCAATGTTTTTAGTTGTCGATCAAACCCCCATCGAAATATTAACGAGTGGCAATGTGTGCACCGCGTGCACGCGAATTCGCGCGTGTTTGAAACGCGTTCAGCAGAGTCAACGAATTGTGTGGATCAAAGCGTAATCGGTACGCGCACCGTGATCGTCGTGTCGGGCGTATCGCGCGTGACACCAACGCCTAGCGTGACGTTTAACGTCTCTTTTTCATTGAAGCGGTACGAGCCGCCGATCAGCAGCGAACCCAGCGTCGCACGCGCGGATCCCGGCAACGGATCGCCGTTCTGTTGCGTGCGACCGACGAACGCCTGGTCGTAACCGATACTGATCGAGGCCTTCTCGTTGAGCGAAAGACCCATGCCCAGGCTGATATCGGCGATGTCGCCCGCCTTGATATCGCCGAGGAACTGTTTGCCGGCGAGTACTACGTTACGACTTACGTTTTTCCGCTCGAAGTTGTGCAGATAGCTCAGGTTGCCGAAGAAAACGACGGGATCGGAGGGATACAGCCAGGTCACGCCGGCCTGCGCGGAGTAGAAACCCGTGCCCGTCGGACTTTGCAGGGGCAGGCCCGTGCCCGTGAAGTTCTCGAGGCATCGCGTGACGCAATCGCTGGTCACTTCGAAGGGATCGCGACCGGTGCGCGACTTCGCACGGAACCAGCCGACGTAGTACGGCTTGTCCGCACCGCCGTCGTTGAGCTGATACCGCAACGTGGCTTCGATATCGCCGATGCCCTTGCCGCTGGTCGTGAAGAGATTGTCCTGTGCGGTGCCGGTGAAGATTTCGCGGCTGATCGTGTCGGTGTGGTTACTGACGTACGGAATGCGGACTTCCAGTTCCATGCGGTTGGTCAGGCCGTAACGGAACGCCACCGCACCGGTCTGCGTCGTCGTCTTCACCTGGCGTACGTCGATCAGGCCGATGAGGATGGCCGGAATCACCGTATAGCCCACGAGCGCTACGCGATCGCTCGACGAATACCCATACTGGTAGGACGGCTCGATGATGAGCTTGCCTCGCGGCGTCAACACACCGGGCTGGTCGAAGATCGGCGCCACCTCCGGCGGACGGTCATCCTGTTCGGGGCGCTTGCCGACCGGCCGCGTCGCGACCACGGGTTGCGAGGTCTGCCCGGGCGGTGCGCCAGGCGCCGGCGTACCGGGCGTCGGATCTTCCTGCGGCGGCGCGGACTGCGCGCCGGCGACCGCGGCGGACCCACCACGCGCCTCTTCCAGCGCGTTCATGCCGATCGCCTTGCGCAGGTCGTTGTACTGGACTTCCTGCGATGCGAGCTCGCGCTTCATTTGCTCGAGTTCGGCGAGCTGCTCGGCCATCTTGCTGCGCATCGCATCGATACGTCGGCCCTGCGCCTCGATTTTTTCGCGCAGTACCGGATCGACCGTATTACTCGTACTGGCCGCACTGGCCTCTTGCGCAAGGCACGCACCGATCCACATCGGTAGCGTCGCCAGCGCAAGCGCGCCCGCACACGTTCTTGCCTGCATCACCCTGCCGTTGCGATACATGCTTAGTTCCCCCGGAACTGGACCACCGCGTCGTTAACCGATTCTGCTACCCGCATGTTCTGAAGCATGCGTGCTGTATTCACCGACGCGTCGATCGTGGTGGTGGCCGTGATGGCCTGGTTGTCTAGCGAGTTCTGGATGACGAGCCCTGGCGTGATCGACGCGGGCAAATTGACTGTCGCCGTCGCCGCCCCAGCTGCCTGCACACCCATCGCGGGTACCGACGCAGCTGACTGCGCCGTAGCGTTTGCCTGGGCCGCATCGGTCGGCGCAAGCGCGGCCGCATTCACGCTGTTGCTGCCTACATTGATCACCGTCGTCTGCAGCGCGCTCTGCAACTGGGCGGCTTGCTGGGCAGTGATATTGGCGATGTCGGGGACCGAGATGGTGGTGCGCATGGCCTCCATGCCATTGACCAGTACGGTTCGCTGCAGGGCGAACGAGGCGCGCAGGTTATCGCCGAAGTCGAAGCCGCCGCGAATGGTGTCCAGCTGGGCGTCCGGCACGGCGTGGTTCACCGGAAAGGTCGCCGCATGGCTCGCGGCACAGGTACCGCCGGCCAGCAGGACGGCGATGAGGATGGGGCGGGTTTTCATATGTCCCCCGGTCCGCGCTTGGGCATGACGATCGGCGCGAGCCCGTTACGCTCGATGCCTTCGCTGATCGGTGCCGCGGGAGCAACCGCCCAGTCGCGCGGACTGTTGAAAATGGCGCGGTCTCGCTCGTTATGGATGACGAAGACGACATGGTTGTTCCACATCGCATCAAAGCGGCGCTTCGACATCGAACGGGTGCCACGTGCAGGGTCGCCGACCAGCACACGGCCATTCTTGTAGCCTTTGATCACCACGAAATGGTGATAGCCACGTTCGTTGATCAACACGATGGCGGGGATGCCTTCGTCGTCGAGTTTTTCCAGCGGCACGTCGAAGCCGTCGGCGTCGAAGCCACGCGAAGCGAGGAAGCGCTTGATGTCGAGGAGGGAAAAACCTTCCTTGCCGATCTTGGCCCGATCGCCGTTGGTGAACATCACGTCGAACGCCGCCTGCTCGTCGATCGGGTAGCCGTACTGGTAGGTGAGCAGGGTCGCCACGGCAGCGGAGCCGCAGCTGAAATCGTACTTCTGTCGAATCGTGTTACGGAAGCGCGCCTCCTTGAGGCTCGTCAGGCGAATCGGGTACGACGTACCCGGGCTGGTCTGCACCTCCGCCTTCATCGCGACCGCCGGCGTGGCGGCAAGCGCGACGAGCAGGGCGACGGCGCAGGCCATCCTCATGGGTTCATCCTGATGTTGACGATCGTGGCGTTCTGGATGAGCACGTTGTTGCCGGAGTTCTGGATCACCGTGGGTAACCCGGCGGAACTACCGAACGCGCTCCCGGATACGACATTGCTCCCGCTGAACGTGCCCTTTGCCTCGGTGTCGGACATGGTGCCGTTGAGGGTCTGGGCGTTGACGTTGTTCGTGGTGTTGCTGCCGCCGCTCATGTCCTGCAACTGATCGGACGGCGTGGCCGGCCCGAACGAAGGCGGCGGCTCCTGTCCGGGTGGCGTGGCATACGCGGCCGAACTCGCGCACGCAGCCAGCAAGGCTGCCAGCGCAAGCGACGTACGGTGTTTCCTGTCGTGCGGCATGGGTGTTCTCCAGCAAGGACGTTCTTTCCTTTGGCTGTCCACGGAGCGCACGAGGCGCTCCGTGGTTCCCGTCGCTTTCGTCTTGCCGTGCGTTTACGGAGCCGAACCCACGCTCAGGTTGGCCTGGACGTTCACGCTCTGCTGGATCAACGACGCCGCGCCACTGTTCTGCGCGAAGGTGCTGATACCCGCGGCACCACCTGCAGCGCTGCCCATGTCGTTGGCCATGCTGAAGGTGCCTGCGTTGACGTTGTTCGCACCACCGGCACCGCCGGCACCACCGGATGCGCCGTTGCCGTTGCCACCGGTGCCGCTACCGCCCGACGCGCCGGCGCCACCGGCGCCGCCCGAGGCGAGCGCTTCGCCGCCGGCTCCACCCGTGGACGCTCCGCCTGTCGCCGTCGCGGTCGCATCGCCCGAGGTGCCCGCGCCGCCCGTGCTGGCGCTTGCGCCGCCCGTGCTGGCCGTGGATCCACCCGTCGGAGCGCCGCCACCGGCACCACGCGACCGGGCATTGCCACCGTCACCGGAGGCGTCGCCACCGTTACCGTGAGCACCGCCACCGGACGCTGCCGTCAGGGAGCCGGCGTCGCCGCTATCTGAGGAGGCGTCGCCACCGACAGCACCACGAGCACGCGCGTTGCCGCCATCGCCACCGGATCCGCCTTTACCGCCATACCCTTTGGCGCCGTAGCCATCGCCGCCCGAACCCCCTTTGCCGCCATTGGCGTTGCCCCAGTTCTGGGCGACATTGCCATTGCCGTAGGTGGTGACGCCGCTGACCGTTCCGTTCAGTTCGCTGTTGGCGACCGCGTTCGTGGTGTTGAACGATCCGGATGTGGTCTTGCTATGAGTCGAGCTGTCGGCCCAGGAATGGGTCGAGCTGTCCGAGTAAGTCGAGCTGTCTGAGTACTGCACGGCAATCGATTTACGTTGGGCCGATGCACCTGACGATCCCGTCTGGGTATCGTCGGCCATGGCCGGCAGTGCGAATCCGATAGCGAGGCAGATCGCCGTGGCGATAAGAGTCTTACGCATGGGAGAGTCTCCTGTGAGCGACGCGAAACCCCTGTTTCTGCGGGAAAGCCGGACGCCCTGCCAACGTTCCGGGTCATAAGAGAGAGCAAATTGCGTGCCCGGCGTCGCGTATGCGGCGAGATCACCGTCCCATGCGGGTTTTGCGACATACGCAAAATGAACGGGCGACTCATTTTGTAAAGGCCTTGATACACGCCGTAACGCCACTGGTCCGGCCCCCCCTTGCTGCTGTCGCCCTTGCCCCGGGCGGCGGTTACGAGGATCATTCGAACGATCGTTTGAACCCGGATCCCGCCGTGTCCTATCCGCATCTTCTCGCCCCACTCGACCTCGGCTTCACGACGCTGCGCAACCGCGTGCTCATGGGCTCCATGCACACGGGCCTGGAGGACAAGGCCAGCGATTACGACAAACTCGCCGCCTTCTTCGCGGAGCGCGCCCGGGGCGGCGTTGGCCTGATTGTCACCGGCGGCATCGCGCCGAACCTCCAGGGCTGGCTCAAGCCCCTGTCCGGCACGATGTCGATGCCCTGGCACGTCGGCCGGCATCGCAAGGTCACCCGTGCCGTGCATGCCGAGGGCGGCAAGATCTGCATGCAGATCCTCCACGCCGGGCGCTACGCCTATCAGCCGTTCTCGGTGGCCCCCTCGAAGATCAAGTCGCCGATCACGCCGTTCACGCCGCGCGCTTTGTCGTCGCGCGGCGTCGAGCGCAGCATCGACGCCTTCGTGCGCAGCGCGAAGCTTGCGCGCGACGCCGGCTATGACGGTGTCGAAGTGATGGGTTCGGAGGGCTACCTGATCAACCAGTTCCTCACCGAACGGACCAATACGCGTACGGACCGCTGGGGTGGCTCGGCCGAGAACCGCATGCGCTTTCCGATCGAGATCGTGCGCCGCACGCGCGAAGCGGTCGGCAAGGACTTCATCATCATCTATCGCCTGTCGATGCTCGACCTGGTCGACAACGCGCAGCCATGGGGTGACATCGTCACCCTGGGCAAGGCCATCGAAGCCGCCGGCGCGACGATCATCAACACCGGCATCGGCTGGCACGAGGCACGCATCCCCACCATCGTGACGAGCGTGCCTCGCGGTGCATTCAGCTGGGTGACGCGTCGGATGAAGGGCGAAGTCGGCATCCCGCTGGTCACCACTAACCGCATCAACATGCCCGACGTGGCCGAACGCATCCTTGCCGATGGCGATGCCGACATGGTCTCGATGGCACGCCCGCTGCTCGCCGATCCGGAATGGGTCAACAAGGCGAAGGCCGGCCGCCCCGCCGCCATCAACACCTGCATCGCGTGCAACCAGGCCTGCCTCGATCATGTCTTCGAGAACCGTCGCGCCTCCTGCCTGGTGAATCCGCGCGCCTGCCACGAAACTGAACTCACCATCACGCCGGCCGCCGCGATGAAGCGCGTTGCCGTGGTGGGCGCCGGGCCGGCCGGCCTCGCCGCCGCGACCACGCTCGCCGAGCGCGGTCATTCGGTCACCCTGTTCGATCGCGCCAGCGAGATCGGCGGCCAGTTCAACATGGCCAAGCGCATCCCGGGCAAGGAAGAATTCAGCGAGACACTGCGCTACTTCGGCCATCGCCTCGATGAAACAGGGGTGGAGTGCCGACTCGGCACCGACGCAACGACGGACGCATTGGCCGATGGCGGCTTCGATACCGTGATCCTCGCGACCGGCGTACTTCCGCGTCCGCTCGACCTCCCCGGCGCGGACCATCCCAAGGTGTTGTCCTACCTCGATGTCCTGCACGGCAATGCCGCGGTCGGCCCCCGGGTCGCAATCATTGGCGCCGGTGGCATCGGCTTCGATGTCGCCGAATTCCTCAGCGAAGCGGCGCCCTCCCCCAGCACCGACATCGCGCGCTGGACGAAGGAATGGGGTGTCGACATGACCATGGCCACGCCGGGCGGCCTCATGCCCGCGCAGCCCGAAAAATCCGAACGGCAGATCTGGCTGTTGCAGCGCACGGCCGGACGCCCGGGCGCCCGCTTGAACAAGACCTCGGGCTGGGTGCACCGCGCGACGCTGAAGAACAAGAAAGTGACGATGGTCGGCGGCGTTGGCTACGACCGCATCGATGACGACGGCCTGCACGTGACTATCGACGGCAAGGCGCAGGTGCTGGCGGTCGACAACGTCATCGTTTGCGCCGGACAGGAACCGAACCGGCAGTTGCACGAGGCACTGGTCGCACGCGGCGTCGACGTCCGCCTGGTCGGTGGCGCGGATGCCGCGGCGGAACTGGATGCGAAGCGGGCTATCGACAAAGCTACCCGCCTGGCCGCCGCGCTGTAATCCTGGAGGGCCCGACGGACGGGCCCTGCTTGCTGTGGGGCCCTGCTTGCTGTGGGGCCCTGCTTGCTGTGGGGCCCTGCTTGCTGTGGGAGCCGATTCATCGGCGATGGGCCTTTCAGCTACACCGCTTCGTTGGCTTTTCGCCGATGAATCGGCTCCTACATGTCCCTATTTTCAGCGCTTTTCGATCGGCACGTAGGCCTGGTCTTCTGGGCCGGTGTAGTTCGCGCTCGGACGGATGATCTTGCCGTCCTGACGCTGTTCGATCACATGCGCGCTCCAGCCCGACGTACGCGCGATGACGAACAGCGGGGTGAACATCGCGGTCGGCACGCCCATCATGTGGTACGCCGACGCCGAGTACCAGTCGAGGTTGGGGAACATTTTCTTCAGTTCCCACATCAGCTTCTCGATCTTCTCCGACACTTCGAACAGGCGCGGGTTGCCGCCGTCGGTGCAGAGCTTGCGCGCGATTTCCTTGATGATCTCGTTGCGCGGATCGGACACGGTATACACCGGGTGACCGAAGCCGATGATGATTTCCTTGCGCTCCACGCGTGCACGGATGTCCGCCTCGGCCTCCGCCGCATCGCGGTAGCGCGCGATGATTTCCATCGCCACTTCGTTCGCGCCGCCGTGCTTCGGACCGCGCAGCGCACCGATCGCGCCGGTAATCGCCGAATACATATCCGAGCCGGTACCGGCGATGACGCGCGCAGTGAACGTGCTGGCGTTGAATTCATGTTCGGCATAGAGCACGAGCGAGCGATCGAGCGCATGCGAATGCAGATCGCTCGGCTTGCGACCGTGCAGCAGGTGCAGGAAATGCCCGGCGATCGACTCGTCCTCGGTCTCGGTCTCGATGCGCTTGCCGTTGTGGCTGAAGTGGTACCAGTACAGCAGCATCGAACCGAAGCTGGCCATCAGGCGGTCCGCGATATCGCGCGCGCCGGTGATGTTGTGGTCGTCCTTTTCCGGAAGCACGGTGCCGAGTACGGATGCACCGGTGCGCATCACGTCCATCGGGTGCGTCGCCGCAGGCAGCAACTCGAGCGCGGCCTTCACCGGCGCGGGCAGGCCACGCAGGCGCTTCAGCTTGGCGCGATAGGCGTTGAGCTCCATCCAGTTCGGCAGCACGCCGTGGACGAGCAGGTAGGCGACTTCCTCGAAGGAACCCTTGGCGGCAAGATCGTGAATGTCATAACCACGATAGTGAAGGTCGTTGCCGCTGCGGCCGACCGTGCAAAGCGCGGTATTGCCGGCCGCAACGCCGGAAAGGGCGACGGACTTCTTTGCCTTCGGCGGGGTGGTGGTGGTGTCGCTCATGCGTGACTCTCCTTAACCCTTCTTGGAAAACAGAGCATCGAGGTGACGCTCGTAGTCGTGATAGCCAATACGGTCGTACAGCTCTTCGCGCGTCTGCATCGTGTCGATGACATTGCGCTGGTGACCGTCGCGGCGAATGGCGGTGTAGACGTTCTCGGCGGCCTTGTTCATGGCGCGGAACGCAGACAGCGGATAAAGCACGATGCCCACGCCGACGCTGCCGAGCTCTTCGGTGCTGAACAGCGGGGTCTGGCCGAACTCCGTGATGTTCGCCAGCACGGGAACCTTCAGCGCCTCGACGAAACGCTGGTAGGTCGGCAGGTCGTACGCCGCTTCGGCGAAGATGGCGTCGGCACCGGCTTCCTGGCAGGCGATGGCACGCTCGATGGCGGCGTCGACACCGAGCACGGCGATGGCGTCGGTTCGGGCGATCAGGAAGAAGTCGGGATCGGTCTTTGCATCGGCCGCGGCCTTGACCCGGTCGGCCATTTCCTCGGTGGTGACGATTTCCTTACCGGGACGATGACCGCAGCGCTTGGCGCCGACCTGGTCCTCGATATGGCAGGCGGCGGCACCGAACTTGATCAGGCTCTTCACCGTACGCGCGATATTGAACGCGCTGGGGCCGAAGCCCGTATCGATGTCGACCATGAGCGGCAGGTCGCACACGTCGGTGATGCGGCGGACGTCGGTGAGCACGTCGTCCAGGGTGTTGATGCCCAGGTCCGGCAGGCCCAGCGAACCGGCAGCGACACCGCCGCCGGACAGGTAGATGGCACGGAAGCCGGCGCGCTTGGCCAGCAAGGCATGATTGGCGTTGATCGCGCCGATCACCTGCAACGGCTGTTCGGCCGCGAGTGCGGCGCGGAAGCGACCGCCGGCCGAGGGAAGCTGTGCCATGGAACTCTCCGCGTAAAGAATCCCATTTTAGCGCGAACCGGCGCCGGGGCTTTGCTGCGTCGCGGGAGAGCATCGCCGATGAATCGGCTCCCACAGAAAGCGCCTCCCATCAGGCCATGCTGTGTGTGGGAGCCGATTCATCGGCGAATGGGAGCTTGCCCCGCCCTTACCTCACCCGTGCCGTCCGCAATGCGGCCCGCGCGCCACCGCCCTGCGCACGGCCTCCAGTGCAGTCGGATCGTCCAGCGTCGAAAGGTCGCCAGGGTCGGTACCTTCCATCACCGCCTGGATCGCCCGTCGCAACAGCTTCCCCGACCGCGTCTTCGGCAAGGCACTCACCACGTAGACGCAGCCCGGCCGCGCCACCGCGCCCAGCAGTTCGACAACGCGCCGCTCCATCGCCTGGGCGACATCGCGCGGGTCATCGGTAACGCCCTGCTTCAGGGTGGCAAAGACGGCGGGCAGCTGGCCTTTCAGCTCGTCACCGATACCGACCACGGCGACTTCCGCCACCGCGCCGAGCGTGGCCACCGACTCCTCGATCTCGCGCGTGCCCAGGCGATGTCCGGCCACGTTGATGACATCGTCGGTGCGGCCCAGGATGAACAGGTAGCCGTCCGCGTCGCGGACCGCCCAGTCCAGCGAGCTGTAGAGCAGTTCCTTGAAGTGCCCAAAATAACTGCGCACGTAGCGATCGTCGTCACGCCAGATCGTGGTCAGGCAACCGGGCGGCAAAGGTAGCTCGACGACCAGCACGCCCTTCTCCCCCGCCGCTTTTTCGTCGCCGGTCGCTTCATCGATCACGCGCATGCGAAAGCCGAACGTCGGAAAACCGGGCGAACCTGGCCTGACCGGTTTGAGGTCCAGCCCGGGCATCAGTGACACCGCCGGCCAGCCGGTCTCGGTCTGCCAGTAGTTGTCGACGACGAGCTTGCCGGTCCCTCCCGACAGCCATTCGTACGTCGTCTGGTCCAGCGGTTCGCCCGCGCAGAAGATGTATTTCAGCGCGGAGAGGTCAGATCGCGACAACCAGGACGCATCCTGTTTCTTCAACACGCGAATGGCGGTCGGCGAGGAAAACATGGTGCGCACGCGGTAGGTTTCGCAGAGCCGCCACCAGATACCCGGATCGGGTGCCGTCGGCAAACCTTCGTAGAGAATGGCCGTACAGCCGCCGATCAGCGGTCCGTAGACGTTGTACGAGTGACCCACCGCCCAGCCCACGTCCGAGGTACACAGGATCGTCTGGCCGGGATGCAGGTCGAAGATCGTCGTCATCGACAGTGCCAGCGCCACTGCATAACCACCGACATCGCGCTGCACGCCCTTCGGCTTGCCGGTCGTGCCGGAGGTGTAGAGCAAATAACTCGGCTCATTGGACTCGAGCCAGGTCACCGGCACGTTCGCACCCTCGTGCCGGCGACGTCGTTCGTTGTAATCAACATCACGAAGTTCGACGCGATCCATGTCGGGATCGAGCCCGCGATCGACGATCAGCACGTGCGCCGGCGGGGCTTTGGTCTCACGCAGCGCGGCATCGATCAGGGGCTTGTAGGGAATGACTTTGCCACCCCGCATGCCGGCGTCGGCGCAGATCAGGAGTACTGGCTCGGCGTCGTCGATACGCAGTGCGAGGTTATGCGCGGCGAAGCCCCCGAAGACCACCGAATGGATCGCACCGATGCGGGCACAGGCCAGCATCGCGAAGACCGCCTCGGCGATATTGGGCATGTAGATGACGACCCGATCGCCCTTGCCGACGCCGAGCTCGACGAGTACCGCGGCGAACGCGTTCACCTCGCGATGCAATTCGCGATAGGTGATCTCGCGCGTCGACTCCGTTTCCGTAGAGACAGCGACGATCGCCAGCTGATCGCCACGCTCGTCGAGGTGTCGATCGATCGCGTTGTGGCAAAGATTGGTGGTGCCACCGACGAACCAGCGGCGAAACGGCGGCCGTGAATCGTCGAGGATGCGCTGGGGCGGCGTCTCCCAGTGGATCAGCCGCGCCTGCTCGGCCCAGAACAACTCGGGCTCATCGACCGAGCGTCGCCAGAGTTCGTCGTAGCCCATCGGCTTGCCTTCGGAGGTCATCGTCCGAGATTACGTCAGCGCCGTAGCCGGCGCCTTTCCACCTTGGTCGCACGGCGTCATGACGAGGTAGGAGCCGATTCATCGGCGATCCCGCGGCAGCGGGCCAGGTTGCGGCTAGCACCCGTTCGCCGATGAATCGGCTCCTACCGAGAGCGGCTCAGGGTGCTTTACCCTGCCCGGGCCTTGCGACGCCGTACATCTCCCACGCGATCTTCTTCAGCAGCGCGTTGCGGTCCTCGCCTTCCACGTACAGGTCGAAATGCGTCTTACCGGGAAGGAAGCGGATGTCGCTCTTCGCGTGCAGGCCGTCGAGCGTGTCTTTGAGAAGTTTCGCAGAGCCATCGAGGTAGAACGTGTCCGCCGTGCCCACGTAGAGGTGGATCTTGCCGTCCAGGTCCGGCTTGAGCTCGGGCCAGTGCGTGCGCAGGCGCTGGGCGATGTCGTAATGGTCGTGCCAGTAGGCGACCACGGCCGGGTCGATGGCGCCCGTGTCGCGGTTGAACATCGGCTCGGGGCGACCGTCCTTGCCGCGGGGCGAAAACACCCACTCGAAGGAGGCGAGCTGGCCGCCGTAGGCGCCAAGGACGCGCTCGAGGTGGGCGAAGGTGTCGAAGGTGGCGATCACTTGGCCCTTGTCGCGGATCAGCGGATACGCCGTGCCATCCGCCTTCTTGTACGCGTTGGCGTTGGCGGCATACAGGTCGATGCCGGTGAAGTTGTGGAAATCGCTGGGATCCGGCGACGTGGACCAGGTACCGCCGAACACTTTCGGGTAGCGCGTCTGCAGCCACAGGGTGGCCCAGCCGCCCGAGGAGTGCCCGTTGAGGAAGCGGCCGCCCACCTTGGCGTCCATCTTGTAGCGGCCTTCCAGCCAGGGGATGTATTCGGTGGTCAGCGCCTGGCCCCAGGGACCGTTGTTCACCGAATCGGCGAACTCGTGTGTCCCGGTCGGACCGGACTCGTCGAGCAGCACCCAGATCATCGGCGGCATGGTCTTGTCCGACATCGCCGACCACAGGCCGGCGATGGTGCCGGCATACCGGTCGAAACCGCCACCGAAACCGTGCGTGACGAAGACGGTCGGATAGCGCGTGCTGCCGTTCGGGTCATAACCCGGAGGCGTCACCACCCAGGCGCGGATCGACAGAGGGCGACCGGCGAACGCGGTGAGGGCGGCGCTCTGCAGAACTTCGGCATGGGCGTGCTGGCGTGCCTCGGGCAAGGCATCGCGGACAGCCTGCGGCACCGTCGGGGGCAGCTGCCAGGGATCCTTTGCCGGGACGCTTCGGGTGAGCTTCAGCACCGGCAGGGAGCCGCCGGCGGCGAGCTTCACCGGGGTGACCTCGCTGATGAGGTCGCCACCGTGGCGGCCGCTGTAGTTGTAGTCGTGGCCGACATCGAGCACGGCCTGGACGAGGTAGTCGCCGGGCGGCAGGCTGGAGAAGCCTGTCGGGAACGCTTCGCCATCAGTGTCCAGGTCGACCGACTGACCGGGGGCGAGCCAGGTCACCTCGCGTGCCGCGACGGAAACCGCCTTCGGCTGGAAGGGATTGGTGTCGACCTCCTCCACCTTGCCGTCCTTGGCCGCCTCGCGGGCGGTGGCGGCCGGCGCGGCGAACAGGAGCAGGCGCCCCGACGTGCCTTTGTCGGTCGCCCCGTCCAGGGTGACCCGCACGATCCGGTGCGCCAGCGGCGCTTCATCGGCCTGCGCGGCGAAGGATCCGGTGGCAAGGAACGCGAGCGCCAGAAGGGCGCGGGCGGGCATGGTCTTCATCGTGAACTTCCCCTTCTCGCCGCGGAGGCGCGGCATGGCAACATGAGCGATCCTGCCACGAGACGAGGAGCTTGCGGAAATGGATGCGGAATGGATCAGCCAGCACGCGCTATCGATCTGGGCGGTCTTGCTCGCCGTGGCCCTGCTCGGCGCCGACGTGGCGTGGCGGCGGGCCGTGCGCCGTCGCGAAGGCCTGGACGCGGCCGCGCGAAGCCTGTTGCGGCCGACCACGGCCATCGCCGTGCTGGTGGCGACCCTGTTGATCGCGACCGTCATCGCCGTGGAAGTCCGCGAGCAGGCCGGCCTCACCGTCTTCGATGCCGCGCTGGCCAGCGACCTGCGGGACAACATGCCGCGCCCCGTTCTCCACGGCATCGCCCTGCTGAGCCGGACCGGAAACTCCCTGGTGCTCGGCAGTGTCGCCGCACTGGTCTTCCTCGCGCTCCTGTGGCGGCGCCACTGGCGACTGGCGATCGCGTGGATCGTCACCCTGGTCGGGACGGTCGTCATCAACAGCCTGCTCAAACTGTGGTTCCAGCGTGAGCGACCGCTGCACGACCACGGCTTCATCATCGAGAAGAGTTATAGCTTCCCCAGCGGCCATGCCTCGGGCTCGATGGTGTTCTACGGCATGCTCGCCTATGTGCTCGTGGTGCTCACGCCACCGCGCTTTCACCGGCCCATCGTGGTCGTCGCCGTCGCGATGACCAGCCTCATCGGGATCAGCCGCATCCTGTTGCAGGTGCATTACTTCAGCGATGTGATGGCCGGTTACGCCACGGGCCTCGCCTGGCTGACGCTGTGCGTGGGCAGTGCCGAATACATTCGCCTGCGGCAGGGACGCCAGGCGACGCACTGAATTCATGCGGCCGTGACGAGCCGGATGTTCCGATCCCTGCGCATGGGCAACGACCTTTCCTTCGCCATCGTGATGAATGCCGGCTCCGGCCACCAGGATGCGGTGATCGCGCGTGAGGAGATCGCCTCGATCCTGGATGCCGCCGGGCGGCGCCACCGCTTCTTCCTGTTCGATGGAGGCGGCGATATCGCCAGTGTCGTGCGCGACGCCGTGGCGTATGCGAAGGACAACGGCGGCGCCATCGTCGGCGCGGGTGGCGACGGCACGATCAACGCCGTGGCGGCCGCGGCGTGGCGCGAGCAGCTGCCGATGGGCGTCCTGCCGCAGGGCACGTTCAACTTCGTCGGCCGTACGCATGGGATACCGACCGATACCCGCGGTGCGACCGAAGCCTTGCTGCGCGCAACCCTGGGGCAGGCACAGATCGGCATGGTCAACGATCGCGTGTTCCTGGTCAACGCCAGCCTCGGCCTGTATCCGCAGGTGCTCGAGGATCGGGAAGCCTGGAAGCAGCGTTTCGGACGCCATCGCATCGTCGCCCTTTGGTCGGGGCTGGCGACCATGATGCGCGGGTATCGACCCTTGCGTATCGAGGTCAGCGACGGCACGCGGACCCGTCAACTGCGGACACCGACCCTCTTCGTCGGCAACAACGCGCTTCAGCTGGAAAAAATCGGCTTGGCCGAAGCCGCCGACGTGCAGCGCAACGACGGCACGCTGGCCGGCCTCGTACTCAAGCCGATCGGCCGGCTGACCATGCTCGGCCTGATCGTGCGCGGAGCCCTGGGCAAGCTGGGCGATGCGCAGAACGCCGTCGGCTTTGCGTTTCGCGAGATCACCGTGACGCCGAAACATCATCGCCAGAAACTCAAGCTAGCGGTCGACGGTGAGATCGTCTGGCTCGATCCGCCCATCGTCTTCCGTGCCGCTCCGCGTCCGCTGGCTTTGCTCACCGACGGCACGCGCCAGCCCGGCGAGGACCCCGGATGAGTACCATCGCGCAGATTTCGGATACGCATTTCGGCACCGAACGGCCCGACGTGATGAAGGCGTTGGGTGAGTTACTGGTCTCGATGCGCCCGGAGCTGGTGATCCTCTCCGGCGATGTCACCCAGCGCGCACGACGTTCGCAGTTCGATGCCGCGCGGCGTTTCATCGATAGCTACGATCGGCCCACCCTGGTCATACCGGGCAATCACGATGTGCCGTTGATCAACGTTTTCGCACGCATGGTCTCGCCCTTCGGCGGATACCGCCGGGTGTTCGGCGACAACCTCGAGCCGACGTTCGTCAGCGACGATGTGCTCACGATCGGCGTCAACACCGTCCGGCCGCACCGGCATAAGAACGGCGAGGTGTCCAACGCACAGGTCGATCGCATCAGCGCCCGCCTGCGTGAAGCGACCGATGCGCAGTTGCGCATCGTCGTCACGCACCAGCCCGTGCATGTGATCCGCGACAAGGACGTACGCAACCTGCTGATCAACCACGAACGCGCGATCGCCGCCTGGGCCGAGGCCGGTGCGGACCTCATCCTGGGCGGGCACATTCACCTGCCGTACGTTCGTCCCCTGAATACCCCCGCGCGCGCGCTGGCCAGCGAACTGTGGTCGGTGCAGGCAGGCACGGCGCTGTCGACCCGCATCCGCGAGGGAATCAGCAACTCGTTCAACGTCATCCGCCACGATGCGCAGGGCGATCGATCCGTGTGCATCGTCGAGCAATGGGATTACAACGAGGCTAACGGCCGTTTCGATCCCGGCGGCAAGACCACGGTCCCGCTCGAGCGCTATCGCCGCTACACGTAGTGCATCTTGCGGGCGACGCCACCGTCCACGGTGAAATTCTCCCCGGTGATGAAGCCCGCCTGCGACGACAACAGAAAGACCGCGAGTGCGGCGATATCGGGCGGCACACCCGCCCGACCGACCGGATGCTGCGCATGATCGGCGGCGGACAGCTTCGGCTTGCGCCGGGCCGACGGTTTCCGCCAGTCGTCCACGACGATCCAGCCGGGGTTGATCGCGTTGACGCGCACGGGACCGGCACTGATCGCGAGTGCATGCGTAAAGGCGACGATGCCACCCTTGCTCGCCGCATAGGCTTCGCTGTCCGGCTCGGACTGGTGGGCGCGCGACGAAGATATATTGACGATTGCGCCATTGGATTTTTTCAACGACGGCAACGCGTGCTTGCTGCACAGGAAGGTACCGCCGAGATTGGTATCGAGCCGACGCTTCCACTCGGCCCAGTCGAGTCTTTCGATCGGGCCGCTATGCGCGCTGGCGATGCCTGCATTGTTAACCAGTCCGTCGATGCGTCCGAAGCGACGCAAGGCCGCGGCGACGAAGCGTTTCACACTGGCTTCCTTCGCCACGTCGAGGACGAGGAAGGCGGCGCGATCGCCGGCATGCCAGGCCTCGACGCAGGCCTTACCCGCTTCGACGTCGACATCGCCGATGACGACGCGACCGCCCGCCGCGAGCACACCTTCGGCGATACCCCGGCCGATACCCTGCGCACCGCCGGTGACCAGGACCACCTTGTCAGGCCATTCATCCGCAGGCGGGGACGGGACGGGAGCGGCGTTTTTCGGCAGGGACAGGGGCATGATCGGTCTCCTTCGTCGGACGTTCGACTTTAAATGAAATGGTCAGGCCCGCCGCGTTAATCTTGGACGCCTATCCGACCCAGGAGCGACCATGCAACCGATCTCCACCGGCCTCATCGGCTATGGCACGGCAGGCGCCTTCTTTCATGCGCCCCTGATCGCCGCCGCCGACGGCCTTCACCTTTCTGCGATCGGCAGCCGCCGCGCCGACGAGATCCGCCGCGATTTTCCCGAGGCGGTCGCGTATGAGGATCCTCGCGACCTGCTGGCCGACCCGTCCATCGACCTGGTCGTCATCGCCACGCCCAACGAGACGCACGCGCCACTGGCACGTGCAGCGCTCGAAGCCGGCAAGCATGTCGTGGTCGACAAACCGTTTACGCTCAACGCGGCCGAAGCCGAGGCGCTCATCGGTCTTGCCGACCAGGTCGGCCGCAAACTCTCGGTCTTCCAGAACCGGCGCTGGGATAACGACTTCCTGACCGTGCGGCGGCTGGTGGACGACGGCCGGCTTGGCGAGGTCGTTTATTTCGAGGCCCATTTCGATCGCTTCCGTCCGGAGATCAAGCAGGGCTGGCGCGAAACCGAGGCTCCCGGTTCGGGCCTGCTCTACGACCTTGGCGCGCACCTGATCGACCAGGCACTAGTGCTCTTCGGCATGCCCCACGCCATCACGGCCGACGTGACCCGCCAGCGCGCAGCGGCGAAAGCCGACGACTATTTCCATCTGGTGCTCGACTACGGGCATCGTCGCGCCGTGCTGCACGCGTCCGTGCTGGTGCGCGATCCCGGCCCGCGCTATCTGGTCCATGGCGACGGCGGCAGCTTCGTAAAGTACGGCATCGATGGCCAGGAAGCCGCGCTGCGCGAGGGACGCCGCCCCGGTGGCGAAGGCTGGGGCAGCGACGATCCGCTGCTGTTCGGTCGCTTCACCGACGTCGATGGCACGGCGACGGTGATCGACACATTACCGGGCCGCTATACGGCGTTTTATGACGGCGTTGCGGCGGCGATCCGTGAGAACACCGCGATGCCGGTGGAAGCGCATTCGGCCCGCGACGTGATCCGGGTGATCGAGGCGGCGCAGATCAGTGCACGCGAACGGCGCAGCGTTTCGCTGTGAACTATCGCCGCTGAAGCGGCTCCCACAAAAGGCTGGCGTATGCGGCTCTCTGTGGGAGCCGCTTCAGCGGCGACGCTCCCATTCCCCGCGCACCGCTACCCTTCGCCCAGGGCCACACCGCGCGACCGATCACTAACCCACCCGCTCCAAGACGGCGCATAGAGCCGCGACCCACAAAGCCCTGCATATTCCATCGCCAGCAGGTTATGACAGGCCGTCACGCCCGAGCCGCACATATGCACGACATCCTCGGCGGCGTGCGTCCCCATCATCGCGTTGAAGTCGCGGCGCAATACCTCGGGCTGCTGAAAGCGCCCGTGCGCGTCCAGGTTGTCCGCGAACGGATGATTCCTCGCACCCGGCACGTGCCCGGCGACCGGATCCAGCGGCTCGATGTCACCGCGGTAGCGCGGGGCTGCGCGCGCATCGAGCAGCAGGAAACGCCCACTGGCGACACCTTCGGCCAGTTCGTCGGCCGCCACCGTTCCCGCCTCGTCGAAGGCGACGTGGACCGAGGTGGCCTCCCGCCGCACGGTTCCGGCATCGACCGGATAGTTCGCCTCGAGCCAGGCGGCCCAACCGCCGTCGAGCACGGCGACGTTGTCGATGCCGGCGAGACGCGCCAGCCACCAGAAGCGCGCGGCGGCCAACGCCCCACCGGCCGCGTCATAGGCGATGACTTGCAGGTCCGGCCGCCACCCCGCCTGCGACAACCACGCCGAGAACGCCGATGCCTCGGGCAGTGGATGGCGACCCCGCCCGTTCGACGGTGTCGCCATGTCCGCAAGGTCGCGGTCGAGGTCGCCCCGCACGGCACCGACGATGTGTCCGGCCGCGTACTCGCGGTCACCCTTGCCGGCATCGGCGAGATCGAAACGACAGTCGACGAAGAGCACGTCGTCCGTGGGGAGGTTCGCGGCAGTCGCCGCATCGACCAGCGTGCGTGAAATCAACATGGATGACCCATCCGCTTCAGGAGGTTGTAGAGAATCGCCGCGGTGACGCCCCAGATGCGGTAACCCGCATGGAGAAACTCGACCATGTCCCGTCGATGGCCGCGAAAATCCATCGTATACCGTCGCAGGTTGGCCGGCTCCAGGAAGAAGGCGAAGGGCACCTCGAAGACTTCGGCGACCTCGCCCGGATCCGGCTTGAGCACCGCGTTCGCCGCGATCCGGGCGACCACGGGTGTCACCGAATAGCCACTGATCGTCTCGAAGGCTTCAAGGAACCCGAGCGGCGTGACCATGCCTGCATCGAGGCCGATCTCCTCCTCGCTCTCGCGCAGCGCGGTGGCGACGACATCGACGTCGTCAGGCTCGACACGCCCGCCGGGAAAAGCCACCTGCCCCGCATGCTGCTGCAAGGTGTCCGTGCGCACGGTGAGCACGACGCGTTGCTCACGGTCGTCGCGAATACCGATGAGGACGGCTGCGGCGCGGCGCGGCGTGGCGCCGATGAGCTCAGCCATGTCGTCATGGTTCCAGCCGCGTGGACCCGGCGGCGCATCGAGCGGAAGCAGCGCGCCACGCAGTCTCGCCAGCAGGTCGTCCATCAGCCGGCCTGCCGGTGAGGAAGGACCTCGTCCATGATCCAGAGCTTCTGTACATCGTCCATCGTCGACCAGCGGGCGATCTCGTCACCCGTGCGCAGGCAGCCCTCGCACAGGCCACGCGTGTCGAGACGACACACGCCGGTGCAGGGCGTCAGGGGAAGCGTTGACGAGGGGACGATGGCCATACCGTCGGCCATTCTAGCGCCCCGCTCCGGTTACTGCTGGATGTCGACCAGTTCGATGTCGAAGACGAGGGCTTCGTTTGGCCCGATGCGCGGCAATTCGCCTCGCTCACCGTACGCAAGGGCCGGCGGAATCACCACCTTCCACTTGTCACCGACACGCATGCGCGGGATCACGTCCTGCCAGCCCGCGATGACGCGGTTCACCGTGAAGGTCACGGGCTTGCCATGGGCGTAGGAACTGTCGAACTCGGTGCCATCGATGAGCGCGCCGCGGTAATTCACCACCACCGTGCTGGTCATCTGTGCCTGCGCGCCGCGACCCTTGGTCAGCACCGCGTACTGGATGCCCGATGGCAGTGTGACCACGCCGGGTCGCGTGCGGTTACGCGCGAGGAAGTCGGCGCTACGCTGCGCGTTCGCCGTCGCCACGCGACGGAACTCGACGGCGGAATCCCGCTGCACCTTGGCGTCGAAGTTCACAAGCTGCTGCTGCATGACGTCGATCGGCACGCCGGGGGCACGCTTGGCATAACCGTCCTGCAAGGCCTTCACCAGTACGGCAATGTCGACATCGGGCTGCGCGCTGTTGGCGAACTGGGTACCTATCTGGTAACCGATCGCATAGGACAGCTTGGCCTTGTCGATCGCCGGTGCCCCGGATGCCGGTAAGGTCGGGGCCGACTGTGCAAGCGCCACGCCACTAAGCAGTGACAGGGCGATGACCAGGAAACGCAAGGGTGACATCCCGTTCTCCGTGAACCCGGAACTTTGAGCGTGCGTGGAGGATAGTCCATCGGCCACGAGGCCGCCCGTTCGCCATCAGACGCCTCAGAGGGGTAAAGGTTCCCCTGCTAACATTCGCCTCCTCATCCCCTCGCCAGGAATCGCCATGGCTTTCCGCAACCTGACCACCGCGGACCGCGCCGCCGTCCGCACGATCACCGTCAACCGCCCCGACAAGCTCAACGCGCTCAACCAGGAGACGATCGCCGAGCTGACCCTCGCGTTCCGCCAGGCCGCACAGGACGACGCCGTGCGCGTGGTCATCCTGGCCGGTGCGGGCGAGAAGGCGTTCGTGGCCGGCGCGGACATCTCGGAAATGACGGCGTGGGCCCCGGTGAGAGCGCAGGCCGCATCGCGTGCCGGGCAGGACCTGATGCTCGCCGTGGAACGCCTCGGCAAGCCGGTCATCGGCAAGATCCAGGGCTACGCCCTCGGCGGCGGCATGGAGCTGGCGATGGCCTGTCATATCCGCGTGGCCAGCGAGAAGGCGAAGTTCGGCCAGCCCGAGATCGGCCTCGGGCTGATCCCCGGCTTCGGTGGCACGCAGCGTCTCTCCCGCCTGGCCGGCCGCGGTGCGGCACTGGAACTGTGCCTGCTGGGTCAACAGATCGATGCGGCGCGCGCCGAGCGGCTCGGCATCGTGGCCCGCGTGGTCGCCGCCGAGGAACTCGACGCGACCGTGGACGCCATGGCCGACCAGCTCGCCGCCGCCGCGCCGCTGGCGCTCAAGGGCATCCTGGAAGCCGTGATCGAAGGCGGCGAATGCGCGATCGACCAGGGCCTGGCGTTCGAGACGCAGGGCTTCGCGATCGCGTTTTCCACGGAAGACATGCGCGAGGGCACGAGCGCCTTCCTCGAGCGTCGCAAGCCGTCGTTCAAGGGCGTTTGAGACCAGGAAGCCTATCGCCGCTGAAGCGGCTCCCACACAGAGCTGCCCCTGTGGGAGCCGCTTCAGTGGCGACGCTCTACGCCCGGACAACCGTCAGCTATGCCCACCGCCGGCGTACTTCTTCTCGCCGGCGGTCACGCGCACATCCAGACGGTTCTCCGGCGGCGCCAGCGGACAGGTGGCATAAGGCGTGAAAGCGCACGGCGGGTTCCGTGCTTCGTTGAAATCGAGAATCAGCTTGCCGTCCTTCGCCAGCGCGGTATCGAGAAAACGCGCCGCGCCGTAGGTTTCCTTGCCGCTGGTGCGGTCGGCAAAGACGAAGAACAGCGAATCGGGTTCTTCCTGGATCGGGTAGAGCTCGAACGTGTGGCCGTCGCGGACGAACACGGCCTTGCCCGGGACTTTTTCCTTGTCGATGCCGCCGAGCACGTTGCCGATTTCCAGCTCGTGCGGCGGATCGAACGGCACCCAGTCGGCGACCACGCGCCACGTCGGGTCGATGCCGAAATAGTCGATCCCCGCGAAGTGGGTGCGTGAATCGGCGTTCTCGTCCTTCACGCGCAACGCCTTCTTGCCCTCACGGGCGATGACCAGGAATTTGGCCGATCCGAAGCTCACTTCGGTAGCCTTGCGTCCCGCGCCGCCGTCATCGACCAGGGTGGCGCGCTGCACCTCGCGGCCATCGACCAGGGCACCACTGCCCCTGGCCAGCTCGATCGTGGCGACGCCGCTTTCGTCCAGTGTGATCGTGCCCAGATGCGCCGGGCCGGCCTTCAGGACGATATCGTTGTCCGCCGCGCTGCCGATACGGTTGGCCCCTGGCTGCAGCCACTCCAGGCCGATGAGGCTGAGCCAGCCATCCGGCGCCTTCAGCGTCTGCAAACGGGCGGCGCGGACTTTCTCGACGGAGGCGGTGTAGTCGTCACCGGCAAGGGCGCTGCCGGCGGCCACGGCGACCACGGAAGCGAAGGCGAGCGAGCGGATCATGGCGATACCTCGTTTGGACGTCTATCCGTCCAGCATAGCGCTAAAGCGGGAACGGATCAGCGACCGCGAAGGAACAGGCGATCCAGCTCGCCCAGCGATAACTGTACCCAGGTAGGCCGGCCGTGATTGCATTGTCCCGAGCGCTCGGTGGCTTCCATTTCACGGAGCAGCGCATTCATCTCGGGAATACCCAGGCGTCGGCCCGCGCGCACCGAGCCATGGCAGGCCATGGTCGAGAGCAGTTCGTTTTCGAGCTCTTCCAGGCGGCGCGAGCTACCGTGCTGGGCCAGCTCGCCGAGGACATCGCGCGTCAGCTGGGCGACGTCGGCGCCTTCGAGCAGCGACGGGATACGACGCACGACGACGCCTGACGGCCCACTGCGCGACAGTTCGAGACCCCATTCCGCCAGGGCATCGGCATGCTCCTCGGCGGCCGCGGCTTCGCGCGCGCTGACCGCGATCGTCAAGGGCACGAGCATCATCTGCGAGCGCAGGTTGGCGGTGACGCGGCCGTTCTTGAGCTTTTCGTAGGTGATGCGCTCGTGCGCCGCATGCATGTCGACCAGGATCAGGCCGTGCTCGTTCTCGGCGAGGACATAGATATTCTTCAGCTGGGCGATGGCATAGCCCAGGGGTGGCACGTCGCTGCTGGCATCTGGCTCGTTGCCGGCCGGCGGCGTCCAAGTGCCGGCAGGGCGCGGTGCGTTGGCCGCACCGAACAGCGTCGCGTAATCGGCGAGAGGTTCGTCACGCACACCAAGACTCAGCCGCGACTGGCTGGACGACTGCGGCCACGCCGGCATGGCCGGCGACCCTTGCGTGGCGACTGCCGGAAACGAACCGACCGGGCGATAGTCACTGCCGGCGGCCGCCATCGGCGTGGCGGATTCTCCCGCCGGTGCCGTCGCACCGGCGCGTGTCTGCGCCAGCGCCTCGTGCAGGGTGCGGAACAGGAAATCGT
Organism: Luteibacter rhizovicinus DSM 16549; assembly: GCF_001887595.1. NCBI lineage: Bacteria > Pseudomonadati > Pseudomonadota > Gammaproteobacteria > Lysobacterales > Rhodanobacteraceae > Luteibacter > Luteibacter rhizovicinus. The sequence continues at coordinate 2,705,027 of NZ_CP017480.1, read as the reverse complement.
GGATCAGGCGCTGTTCGCGAAAACGTACTTCGTTCTTCGCCGGATGCACGTTCACATCGACGCCGCTCGGGTCCAGTTGCAGGAACAGGACGAACACCGCGTGGCGACCATGGAACAGCACGTCCGAATACGCCTGGCGAACCGCATGGGCGACAATGCGATCGCGCACCAGGCGGCCGTTGACATAGAAATACTGCTGGTCGGCCTGCGAGCGCGACGCCGTCGGCAAGCCGACCCAGCCTGAGAGCCGCAAACCGGCCGCCTCATGCTCCACGCGCAGGGCCTGCCCGGGAAACTCAGGGCCGAGCACTTCGGCGACGCGCGCGAGGGCTGCGTTTTCGTCGCGCGCCGGCTTCAGCAGGCGCACCGGCTTGCCGTTGTGGGTCAGGCGGATGTCGACGCCTTCGCGCGCCAGCGCGAGCGACTTCAGCAGGTCGTCGATGTGGGCGAACTCCGTCCGCTCGGCACGGAGGAACTTGCGGCGAGCCGGTACGTTGTAGAAGAGGTCGCGTACTTCGATCGTGGTTCCCGGCGGATGCTGCGCCGGACGTGCCTCCTGCAGGCGCCCGCCGTCGACTTCGATGCGCCACGCGGCGTCTTCGCCCTGGTGCCTCGAGGTCAACGAGAAGCGCGCCACCGACGATACCGAGGCCAGCGCTTCGCCACGAAAACCCATGCTGGCGACGCGTTCGAGGTCGTCGAAGCTGCCGATCTTGCTCGTCGCATGCGAGGCCACGGCCAGCGCGAGTTCGTCACGCGGAATGCCGCCACCGTCGTCGCGCACACGTATCAGCCGGGTGCCACCCTGCTCGATGTCGACCTCGATGCGGCGCGCGCCGGCGTCGATGCTGTTCTCGACGAGTTCCTTCACCACGGAGGCGGGGCGTTCGATCACTTCGCCAGCCGCGATCTGGTTGATCAACTCGGGTGGCAGGGGACGGATGCTGGGCATGAGGGGTACGACCTGACGTGCTTTCAGGTCGAAAGGATAGCCCAAGGCCCCACCGGACGCCTCACCGCGTCAGCCGGAGGGAATCACCATGACCGAGCCGATGCGGACGTTGTCGTCGTTCATCTTGTTGGCCATCTTCAGCGCGCCAACGGACACGCCGTACTGGTTGGCGATACCGGTGAGCGTCTCACCCCGGTTGACCCGGTGCAGGTCACGCACGTTGTCATCGGCGCGACCGTTCGATGCCTTCGCCACCGAGGCCGTGGTGTCGGCCCTGGCCAGGGTCTTTCGGGGTGGCGTAGCGCGCGTGGCCGCCTTGACCGCATCCGAGGCGACCGCACCGGCGTCGGCAGCGACGGCCGGCGCCGCTGGTGCGGACGCCGCGGTGCTGGCCAGCGAGCCACCGTTGCGGCGTGCGGCCTGGGCGGCAAACCACGTGCCCGGCGGCGGCATCGATTCGAAATAATTGCGCACACCGCCGAGCACGGCCGTGGCCAGTTCGCGGCGATGACCGTCGTCACGCAGACGGGTTTCTTCCGCCGGGTTGGTGATGAACGCGGTCTCGACCAGGATCGACGGAACGTCCGGCGAGCGCAGCACGACGAAGTTGGCGCGCTCGACATAGCCGCGATGCGTCGGGCCCAGGCGACCCAAGGCCTTGAGCACGTTGCCGGCGATGGATTCGCTGGCCTGCATGGCGTAGCCCTGCTGGAGGTCCAGCAGGACGGCGGCAAGACTGTCGTCCTTGTCGTCGAGCGAAACGCCGCCGACCAGATCGGCGCGGTTTTCACGATCGGCCAGCCAGCGTGAGGCCTCACTGGTCTTGCCGCGCGGGGACAGCACCCAGACGGAGGAGCCCTTGGCGTCGCCGTTCTTGAAGGCGTCGGCGTGGATGGACACGAACATGTCCGCGTTGTGCTCCCGCGCGATTTCGTAGCGCCGCTTCAACGGAATGAAGTAGTCGCCGTTGCGCGTCAGAACGGCCTGCATGCCGGGCTGGCGGTTGATCTGGTCAGCCAGTTCGCGGGCCACCTGGAGGGTGACGTCCTTCTCGCGAAGGCCGGTCGCGCCTTTCGCGCCCGGATCTTCGCCGCCATGACCGGCGTCGATGGCGACCACCACCTTGCGGTCACCGGTGGGCAGCATGGGAGGCTTGCCCGCCGGCACCGACTTGCTGCGCGAGTTGCGGCTGCCGCGTGTCGGCAGGGGCGCCTGCGCTGGCGCGGATGCCTCAGCGTCGTCGTCGTTGCCAGCTGACGCGACGGACGGCGAGTCGTGGTCGGCGGCCGGGGGCGGGTTGTCGCCCGGATCGCTCTGCCCACCCGGATAGAGATCCAGCACCAGGCGATAGCCGTAGTCGCCGGCCGGCTTGAGCAGGAAGCTCTTCGGCTTCGCCCTGGGATCGACCGTCGCGACCAGCCGCGCCGAGCCACCCTGCTTGCTCACGCTCATCGATTTGAACAGGCCTTGTCCGCCCGGCGCCGAAAAATCACCCGTCACCGAGCTACCCGCGATATCCAGCACGACGCTGCCGGGCACATCGCCCTGCGACATCTTGTAGGCGGCCGGACCGGACAGATCGAAGACCACGCGGGTGTATTCCGGACCCGCCCAGGCGCGGGCTGCTTTCACGTCGGCAGCCGAAACGGCGACAGCCGTCAGCGTCGCGATGGCGGTCACGCACGCAAGCAGGCCAAGTTTGATAGTCATTCCCCTCATACGGCCCGGATTGAACTGCAAGCGCCCGACGAATGCAAGACGTTTTCCCTTGATAATCCATAACCTGCGAAACCTTCGTCAACCGGCGTACAGGAATGTGCCGCAAGCGACACGTCGTCGCATGCCGAAAAACCCCTGTTTTCAGGGATAAAGGCCGTAAACCGCGGACAAGGGCGCATGCTAGGCCTGCGGTGTCGGCGCCAGGGTCAGCGCGGCGACGATCTGCTCGCCCTTAGGCGACGTCGGCTCGAGTCGGACCGCCCTGCCCGGCCCTTCGTGACGAAAACTCAAGGCCAGATCGACGGGCGGCAAGGCACCGGCACCCCGTTCCGGCCATTCCACCAGGACGATGGCGCCGGGCTCCGCCAGGCTGTCCAGGCCCAGCCACTCCAGCTCGCCCGGATCGGCGATGCGATAAAGATCCAGATGGAAGGCCTGCCGCTCGCCGAGCTCGTAGCCCTCGACCAGGCTGTAGGTCGGACTCTTGACCCGCTCGCCGACACCGAGCGCCTTGAGAAAGGCGCGGGCGAACGTGGTCTTGCCCGCGCCCAGGTCGCCATAAAGAAAAGCGACGAGGCCGTCGGCGTCGAGAACGTCCGCCAGTCGGCGACCCAGCGCCATGGTGGCCTCCTCGTCCGCGAGGATCAGCTCGGCGACGGCGCTCATGCGTCCAGCCCATTGACGAGGCGGCGCAGTGGCTCGAGCAGGTCGCCGGCAAGCAGCCCGCGCTCGCCCATCTGGGCGGCGACGTCACCAGCCCGGGCATGCAGGCTCACGCCAAGGCAGGCTGCCTCATAGGCGTTACACCCCTGCGCCAACAGCGCCGCGATGATCCCGGTGAGGGTGTCACCCATGCCTCCACTGGCCATGCCCGGGTTACCCCAGGGGCAGACGGCGACCTCGCCGGCCGCCGAGGCGATCAGGCTGCCGTTGCCCTTGAGCACGACCACCGCCTTGAAGCGCCTGGCCATTTCACGCACGGCAGCGAAGCGATCGGCCTGCACGGCTTTCGTGTCGATACCCAGCAAGCGACCGGCCTCGCCGGGATGCGGCGTCAGCACGACTATCCTGGGCAGGGACCGCTCTTCGGCATGGAGCAGGTTCAGGCCATCGGCGTCGAGCACCGTCGGCAGATCGGCGTCGAGCGCGGTGGTCCATAGAGCGTGCCCCCAGGCTGCCTGACCCAGGCCGGGACCGAGTGCGAGCACCGAGGCCTTTTCCAGCATGGGTTGCAGGGCCTGCGGGCCGTTGACGCCGTGCGCCATCAGCTCCGGCCGCGCGGCATTCATGGCCAGCACGTGCTCGTCTCGGGTGGCGACACTGACCAGACCGGCGCCCGTGCGCAGCGCGGCCTCGGCAGCCATGCGCACCGCCCCGCCCATGCCATGGTCACCGCCGATGGCGAGCACGTGGCCGTTCGTTCCCTTGTTCGACTCGCGCGGCCGCGGTGGCAGGTGCCCGGGCAGCAGGAGATGCGAATCCGGCGAGTCGAACAGCGTTTCCGGAAGCCCGAGCGTATGCAGCGCGATGTCGCCGGCGACTTCGCAGTGAAAGGTATGCAAACCGCGCTTGTGCACGATGAACGTAGCGGTCGCCTCCGCGCGGATCGCCACGCCGGGCGTGGCGCCCGTGTCGGCGGAGAGGCCCGAGGGAAGATCGAGCGCCAGGATGGGTGCGCCATACGCGTTCATGGCCTCGATCGCCTGGCGTGCATCCCCTTCGGGCGCCCGGTTCAGACCGGTGCCGTAGATCGCGTCGACCAGCACGTCGGCCGGCGGGAGTGCCGTCCAGGTCGCCAGGGAAACCGGCTCACCACCCGCCGCGACGAAGGTGTCGCGAGCCCTGATGGCATCGACGCCCCTGGGTTCGCCGAGAGCGACCAGATCGACGTCCAGGCCGGCGGCAAGTGCGTCGCGAGCCACCAGATAGCCGTCGCCGCCGTTGTTGCCCGCACCACAGACCACCCGTAGCCGCTCGGCCACCGGCCAGCGCTCGTGCAACATGGCGAAGGCTGCCGCCGCCGCACGTGTCATCAGCTCGAATCCCGGGATCCCGAGCTCGGCCGTCGCGCGCTGGTCGATCGCGCGGGCCTGCGCTGAAGTGAAGAGAGCGGTGCCGAGTTTGGGTGCGGTCATCGGGGGATTATAGAAGGGGCAAGTAGAATGCACGTATGTCCGCCCCACCCTCCATCGACTACGCCATCCTCGCCACTGACATCAAGGCGTGGGCACGCGAGCTCGGGTTTGCCGACGTCGGCATCTCCGGCACCGACCTCGGCAACGACGAGGCCTACCTGGAGCGCTGGCTGGCGGACGGCCATCACGGCGAGATGGAATACATGTCCCGTCACGGAACGCGTCGCAGCCGCCCTGCCGAACTCGAGCCCGGCACCCTGCGCGTGGTCTCCGTCCGTATGGATTACATCCCCCCCGGCACCGCGAATGCGTGGGAGGTGATCAACGATGGCGACAAGGCCTACGTGGCCCGGTACGCACTCGGCCGTGATTATCACAAGGTCATGCGCAACCGACTGCAGAAGCTCGCCGCGCGCATCGGCGAGCGCATCGGCGACTTCGGCTACCGCGCGTACGTCGACTCCGCCCCCGTGCTCGAAAAGGCACTCGCCCGTAATGCCGGCCTCGGCTGGATCGGCAAGCACACCGTTGTGATCAACAAGCGCGCCGGCTCGTATTTCTTCCTCGGCGAGCTGTACACCGATCTCCCCTTGCCGGTGGACGAGCCCGCCACCGCGCATTGCGGCAGCTGCCGGCGCTGCATCGACATCTGCCCGACCCAGGCCATCGTCGCGCCGTATCGCCTGGACGCGCGCAAATGCATCTCCTACCTCACCATCGAACTGAAGGGCAGCATCCCCGAAGAACTACGCGCGCCGATCGGCAACCGTATCTTCGGTTGCGACGACTGCCAGCTGATCTGCCCCTGGAACAAGTTCGCACAAGAAGCGACCGAGCCCGACTTCGCGCCACGTCATAGCCTGGATGGACCGAAGCTGGTGGATCTCTTCGCATGGACCGAAGCGGAGTTCCTGTCCCGCACCGAAGGCATGGCGATCCGCCGCACCGGCTACGAAGGCTGGCTGCGCAATCTCGCCGTTGGATTGGGCAACGCACCGACGAGCACCGAGATTCTCACCGCACTCGAAGCACGCGCGGATGATCCGTCGGACGTCGTGCGTGAACACGTGGCCTGGGCTCGTGCGCAACATGCGTTGCGCTCGAGCTCGTAACACTTGAGCGTCTCGCGCAGGAGACCTTGGTGTCCACCCTCCCCAGCGAGGGTGGGCACCGAAGGCTCTGCGCGACGAACCTCCACGCGAGCGGCGGCGCGAGCCGCTCAAAACGCGCACTCGCAACGCGAGTGAACCGATACGCCAAAAAAAGCCCGGCGCAAGGCCGGGCTCGGTTAACACATGTTTGCAGCAATCAAACCATGCCACCTGACTTCCGCACGATCAGCATCGCCATCTCCAGCGACTGTTCGTAGTTCAGGCGTGGATCGACCATCGAGCGGTACGCACGGTCGAGATCGCCCTCGACCAGATCGCGGGCGCCGCCGAGGCATTCGGTAACGTCCTCACCGGTGAGTTCCAGATGCACACCGCCCAGCCGTGTGCCGGCGGCCGCGTGGATGTCGAAGGCCTGGTCGAGTTCGCCGGCAATGTTCGCGAAGCGACGGGTCTTGTAGCCGTTGGTCGTGCTCTCGGTGTTGCCGTGCATCGGATCGGCCACCCAGAGCACGCGGCGCCCCTCCCGCTTCACGGCCTCGAGCAGCGGCTGCAGGTGCGTGCCGATCTTGTCGTTGCCCATGCGGTGAATCAGGGTCAGGCGACCCGGTTCTTCGTTCGGATTCAATACGTCGATCAAGCGGAGCAGATCGTCCGCCTGCACGGTCGGTCCGACCTTCACCGCGATCGGATTGCGGATGCCGCGGAAGTATTCCGTATGCGCGCCGTCGAGTGCCGCCGTGCGCATCCCGATCCACGGGAAATGCGTGGACAGGTTGAACCAGCCATCCTGGCGCGGCACCTGACGCGTGAGCGCTTCCTCGTAATGCAGCAGGAGCGCTTCGTGCGAGGTGTAGAAATCCACGCGCGAGTAGCTGGAGATCGACTGACCGGCGAGCGTTTCCATGAAGCGCAGCGAATCGCCGATGCTGGCGACCATGCGACGGTACTCGGCGGCCAGCGGCGAATGTTCGACCCAGGCCAGGTCCCAGTATTCCGGGTGGTGCAGATCAGCGAAACCGCCGTCGATGAGTGCGCGTACGAAGTTCATCGTCATCGCCGAACGCGCGTGCGCCTTGATCAGGCGATTCGGATCCGCGCGACGGGCTTCCGGCGTGAATTCCGGGCTATTGACCAGGTCACCACGGAACGCCGGCAAGGTGACACCGTCGCGCGTTTCGCTATCGGCCGAGCGCGGCTTCGCGTACTGGCCGGCAAAACGGCCCACGCGAAGCACGGGCTTCTTCAAGCCATGCACGAGCACGAGGCTCATCTGCAACAGCACCTTGAGCCGGTTGGAAATGATCGGGCTATTGCAGTCCGCGAAGCTCTCGGCGCAGTCCCCGCCCTGAAGCAGGAAACGCTCACCGTCCTGCGCCTCGGCGATGCGCTGCTTGAGGGCGAGGATTTCCCAGGAGGTGACCAGCGGAGGCAGCTGACCGAGTTGCTCGAGCGCCCGATTGAGCTCCTCGGCGTCGTTATACGTCGGCTGCTGGAGGGCGGTCCTCGACCGCCACGAACCCGGCGCCCAGTCGAGGGACGAGGGTGCTACGGCTTTGAGGGAGTGCTGCATGACGGCGGTGCCTTCGTGGTTGCGCCTTGCTTGGCGCGGGGAAATCAACGGACGGTGCGACGGACGGCCACCAGGGCCCAGATCGTCAGCACGATGAACCAGAACAGCGTCCAGCCGGGCATGGGAATGCCGAGGATCGGCTCTATCTTCGCGCACTCGCCGGAACCGGTGAACGCAAGCTTCAGCATCTTGGTGAACGGAAACGCATCGAACAGGTAACCCAGACCAGGCCCACACGCGGGCACGTCGGCCGCCGGGAGCGACTGCAACCAGAGATGGCGTCCCGCCGTGGCGATACCCCACAGACCGCCCAGCGTGATCAGCAGCGCGTAGACGCCTCGTGCGCCGACCTTACGGGGCGCGTGGAGGCCGCCAACCAGGAAGAACACACCCATGGTGCATACCGCAATGCGCTGGAAGATGCACAGCGGGCACGGGTCCAGGTGCATGACGTACTGCGCGTAGAGCGCGAAAGCCATGAGAGCAACACAGACGACAAAACCTGCGAGGTAGCGACCGCGGAACGAGAGGTTCATAGGGGCGATATGGGGTGGGGAACCCCCACGTTAACCCTTTGTGCACATGCTTGTCAGCAAGCACGTAAAGTTTCTTTTGTAACCAAGGATCAAGGGCTTGCGTAAGAATTGTCGCAGTACGCCGGTCGCGGGACCTTAAACGAAAAAACCCCGGCAGGGAGACCCTGCCGGGGTTCGTTCGAAACAGCCGGTTAAGGCTTATTCGGCGTCGACTGCTTCGGCGCGAGCCGGGCGGTCAACCAGTTCGACGTAGGCCATCGGAGCGTGGTCGCCCGGGCGGAAGCCGCACTTGAGGATACGCAGGTAGCCACCGGGACGCTCGCGGTAGCGAGGACCCAGCTCGACGAAGAGCTTGCCGACGGCCTCTTTATCGCGCAGACGCGCGAAGGCGAGACGACGGTTGGCAACGCCATCGGTCTTGGCGAGCGTGATGAGCGGCTCGGCGACGCGACGGAGTTCCTTCGCCTTGGGAAGGGTGGTACGGATAAGCTCGTGCTTGATCAGCGACGAAGCCATGTTCTTGAACATCGCTTCGCGGTGGCTGCTCGTGCGGTTGAGCTTGCGACCGGATTTCTGGTGGCGCATGGCGTTTACTCTCTAAGGTCTGTTGTTATGAAAAGCCGTCAGAATGATGCGGCTTCCCGCGGTTACCCGCTGATGCAAGGCTGTAAGAACGCCTCGCTATAAGAGCACGGCCTCTTTGGACCGCTTTGGAATTCCGGAGGAAATGCGCGAGGCATCCGCCGGATGGCGCAAAAGACCGGGGCGACCGAAAAGCGGTCGCCCCGTTTGAATCAGCCCAGCTGCATACCGTGGGAAAGCCCCGGCGGCGGCCAGTTTTCGAGCTTCATGCCGAGAGCGAGACCACGCCCACCCAGCACATCCTTGATTTCCGTCAGCGACTTCTTGCCAAGGTTCGGCGTCTTCAACAGCTCGACTTCGGTCTTCTGGACCAGGTCGCCGATGTAGTAGATGCTTTCGGCCTTGAGGCAGTTCGCCGAGCGGACCGTCAGTTCGAGATCGTCGATCGGACGCAGCAGGAGCGGATCGAACCCGCCCTTCTCCGCCTTGGTCGAATCGCTCTCGCGGCGCGAGAAATCGCCGAAAACCGACAGCTGGTCGTTGATGATTTCAGCCGCCTTGCGGACAGCGTCTTCAGCACCGATCGTACCGTTCGTCTCGATATCGAGCACGAGCTTATCGAGGTTGGTGCGCTGCTCGACACGAGCGGCGTCCACTTCGTAAGCCACGCGCAGGACCGGCGCGAACGACGCGTCGAGCTGCAGACGGCCGATCGGCCGCGTCTCATCATCCGGATGCTGGCGCGCGCTGGCCGGCTGATAGCCGACGCCACGACGCACCTTCAGGCGCATGTTCAGTGCCACATCCTTGGTGAGATGGCAGATCACATGCTCGGGGTTGACGATTTCTACGGAGTGATCAACCGCGATGTCGCCTGCGGTGACCACGCCCTTGCCCTTCTTCGACAGCGTCAGGGTGACTTCGTCACCACTGTGCTGGCGGATGGCAACATCCTTGAGGTTGAGCAGGACTTCGATCACGTCCTCCTGCAGACCCTCAAGCGTGGTGTATTCGTGCAGCACGCCGTCGATTTCGACCTCGACGATGGCGCTGCCCGGGATCGAAGAGAGCAGCACGCGACGCAGCGCGTTGCCCAGGGTGTGACCAAAGCCACGCTCGAGCGGCTCGACCACCACCTTAGCGCGGTTCGCTCCAAGCTGCTCGACGCTGAGGCCACGAGGCCGCAGCACACTAGTTGACGAAACTGCCATGCAAGGCTCCGGTGAATTACTTCGAGTAAAGCTCGACGATCAGGGCTTCGTTGATGTCGGCCGGCAGGTCACCGCGATCCGGCACAGCCTTGAACGTGCCTGCGAACTTCTTGCTGTCGACCTCGACCCACGACGGACGAAGGTCCATCGTGTCAAAGACCGTCGCCGCTTCCTGGACGCGCAGCTGGCCGCGCGCCTTCTCGGTCAGCGACACTTCGTCACCCGGACGGACGTGGTAGGAAGGCACGTTGACCTTCTTGCCATTGACCGTGACGGACTTGTGAGCCACGAGCTGACGAGCCTGGGCGCGGGTAACCGCGAAACCCATGCGGAACACGACGTTGTCGAGACGGCTTTCCAGCAGGCGCAGCAGGTTTTCACCCGTATTGCCCTTCTGGGTCGAAGCCTTGGTGTAGTAGTTGCTGAACTGACGCTCGAGCACACCGTAGATGCGCTTGACCTTCTGCTTTTCACGCAGCTGGACGGCGTAGTCGGACAGACGGGCGCGCTTGTTTGCGCCATGCTGACCGGGTTTGTTTTCGAGCTTGCACTTGGAATCAAGCGCGCGGGCCGGGCTCTTCAGACCGAGGTCGGCACCTTCACGACGCGCAAGTTTGCAGGTAGCTCCACGATAACGGGCCATGGGTATGCTCCTTAGACGCGACGCTTCTTGGGGGGACGGCAGCCGTTATGCGGAATCGGCGTGACGTCAATAATGTTGAGCACTTTGTAGCCCAACGCATTCAGCGAACGCACGGCCGACTCACGGCCCGGGCCGGGGCCCTTGATGCGAACTTCCACGGTCTTCACACCGTAGTCGCCAGCAGCGCGGCCAGCCTTTTCGGCTGCCACCTGAGCGGCGAACGGGGTCGACTTACGGGAACCGCGGAAACCCGCGCCACCCGCCGTCGCCCACGACAGGGCGTTGCCCTGGCGATCGGTGATCGTAACGATGGTGTTGTTGAAAGAAGCCTGCACGTGGGCCACGGCATCCGTGACGACGCGCTTGATCTTCTTCTTGGTTTTAACCGGCTTAGCCATAATCGGTATCCGTTACTTCTTGATCGGACGACGCGGACCCTTACGGGTACGGGCGTTGGTACGCGTGCGCTGGCCGCGCACCGGCAGGCCGCGACGGTGGCGCAGGCCACGATAGCAACCGAGGTCCATGAGGCGCTTGACCGCCATACCGATCTCGCGGCGAAGATCGCCCTCGACCGTGTACTTGGCGATCTCGGCGCGGATCTTCTCGACCTCACCTTCGCTAAGCGACTTGATGGGGGTGGTCGGAACCACACCCGAGTCGACGCAAACCTTCTTCGCCCGCGAACGGCCGATTCCATAAATGCTCTGCAGGCCGACCCAGACATGCTTCTGGACTGGCAAATTGACACCCGCGATGCGCGCCATGATGTACTGTCTCCGATGCGTTTCGTGCGCGGTAAACGCGCAATTCTAACCTGAATTAACCTAAACGGGAAGTCCTGCGGCGCTGGGCGCCAAGGCCTCCCCTACTTGGGGATCTCCGCTGCGTCTCAGCTGCGGCGGAGATTGGACTTCTTAAGCAGACTCTCGTACTGGTGGCTGACGAGATGGGCCTGGACCTGAGCCGTAAAGTCCATCACCACCACCACCACGATCAGCAGCGAAGTGCCGCCGAAATAGAACGGGACGTGCCAGGCGTTCTGCATGAACGTGGGCACCAGGCAGACCAGGACGATGTAAACCGCGCCAACACCGGTAAGCCGGGTCATGACGCCATCGATGTAGTCTGCCGTGGCGCGACCCGGACGGATGCCCGGAATCAACGCGCCCGAACGCTTGAGGTTATCGGCCGTTTCCTGCGAGTTGAACACGATCGCCGTATAGAAGAAGGCGAACCCGATCACCAGCACCGCAAACACGATGTCGTGCACCGGTTCACCCGGGCTCAGCGCCGTGGTCAACCACTGCAACCAACGCGACTGGTGGGCAGTGCCGAACCAGGTCGCCGCAGTCGCGGGGAAGAGCAAGAGGCTGGTCGCGAAGATCGGCGGAATGACGCCCGCCATGTTGATCTTCAGCGGCAGGTGCGAAGTCTGGCGCTGGAACTGGCGCTGACTGCCCTGCTTCGCGTAGTTCACGGTGATACGCCGTTGAGCGCGCTCCATGAACACCACGAAAGCGGTCACCGCCAGGATCAGCGCGGTCACCATGAGCAGCTTCAGAACCGACAGCTCTCCGTTGTTCGCCATCGTCAGCGTGTGCGCAATGGCACCCGGGAGACCGGCCACGATACCGGCAAAGATCAGCATCGAAATGCCGTTGCCGATACCACGCTCCGTGATCTGCTCGCCGAGCCACATCAGGAACATCGTGCCGGCGGTGAGACCGACGACGGATGCCATGACGAAGCCCGCACCGGGCATATAGACCACCGGACCGCTCGCGCCGACCTGCTTCTGCAGGGCGACAGCGATGCCGAACGCCTGGAATGCCGCCAGGCCGACCGTGCCGAAGCGCGTGTACATGGTCATCTTACGACGACCCGACTCGCCTTCCTTGCGCAGAGCCATGAGCGACGGAATGACCGAGCCCATCATCTGCACCACGATCGACGCCGAGATATACGGCACCACACCGAGAGCGAACACCGAGAAGCGGGAAAGCGAACCGCCGGAGAACATGTTGACCATGTTCAACAGACCGCCGCCACCCTCAACCAGGCTGGTCATCGCCTCGGGATTCACGCCCGGAACGGGAATGAACGAACCGAGGCGGAAGACCACCAGCGCACCAATCAGGAAAAAGATGCGCTGACGAAGTTCCGTCAGTTTGCCCAGCGAGCCGAGCGTTGTGCCCTGCGCTGCAGCCACCTGATTACTCCACGCTGCCGCCGGCGGCTTCGATAGCCGCCTTGGCGCCGGCCGTCGCAAGCACGCCCGAGAGCTTGATCGCGCGGGTGATTTCACCCTTCAGGACGATCTTGACCTTCTTCGCGCGGCTGGTCACGAGACCGGCAGCGTGGAGGGTGATCAGATCGATCGTGTCGGCCTTGATGGCAGCCAGCTGGTACAGACGCACTTCTTCGGTGTCGCGCTTCTTCAGGGAGCGGAAGCCCACCTTCGGGAGACGACGCTGCAGCGGCATCTGGCCGCCTTCGAAACCGTAACGGTGCGTGTTACCGGCGCGGGCATGCTGACCCTTATGGCCGCGGCCGGCGGTCTTGCCGAGGCCGGAACCGATACCGCGAGCGACGCGGGTACGGGACTTGCGAGCGCCCTTGCCGGGACGTAGATCGTTAAGACGCATGATTCTTACTCCTCGACCCGAACCAGGTAGTAGACCTTATTGATAAGGCCACGAACCTGCGGGCTATCCTTCAGTTCACGCACATCGTTGATGTGGCTCAGGCCAAGGGCCTTCACGCTCAGACGATGACGACCCTGCACACCGCGCAGGCCCTTGACCAGGCGGACGCGGACGGTACCGCCAACGGCGGTTTCGGTGTTCTTAGCCATTGCCGAGGACCTCTTCGATCGTCTTGCCACGCTTGGCGGCGATGCGCTTCGGCGAAGCGACGGCCTGCAGACCCTTGATCGTCGCGCGGACGAGGTTGATCGGGTTGCGCGAGCCGACGGCCTTGGCGAGCACGTCCTTCACGCCGACCACTTCGAGGACAGCGCGCATGGCGCCGCCGGCGATGACGCCGGTACCCTGGGAAGCGGGCTGCATGTAGACGCGAGCCGCACCGTGGTTAGCCTTGATGGCGTACCACAGCGTGCCCTGGTTCAGTTCAATCGTGACCATGTTGCGGCGGGCGCGTTCCATGGCCTTGGAAATGGCGACCGGCACTTCACGCGCCTTGCCATAACCAAAACCGACGCGACCTTCGCCATCACCAACAACGGTCAGCGCGGTGAAGCTCATCTGGCGGCCACCCTTGACGGTCTTGGCCACGCGGTTGACGGCGATAAGCTTTTCAAGCATGCCGTCCGAATTTTCGCGATCTGTCGAGGACATCTCTTTTCCTGATAGCCCGGAATGATAGTTAGCCGGGACTTCTGTTTACGGCTCGGTCGCCGCTTGGAGTTGTAGGAGCTAAATCGGGCGGCATCGGTTCCGAAGAACCGATGCCGTCGCCTGACGCCTCTTAGAACTTGAGGCCGGCTTCACGAGCTGCATCGGCGAGAGCCTTGATGCGACCGTGGTAACGGAAACCCGAGCGGTCGAACGCGACTGCTTCGATACCGGCGGCCTTGGCGCGCTCGGCAACGATGCGGCCAACGGCCGTGGCGGCTTCCATGTTCTTCGTACCCTTCAGACCCTCGGCAACCGCGGACTGCACGGTCGAGGCGGCTGCCACGACGGTACCGTTCGGTGCGAAGACCTGGGCGTAGATGTGCTGGCCGGTGCGGTGCACGCTCAGGCGGTGGACCGCGAGCTCACGGATGTGAGAGCGGGTCGACTTGGCGCGGCGCAGGCGGGAATCGTTCTTGTTCATCGTATTACTCCAGAAAGCGGATAGACCGATTAGGCCTTCTTGGCTTCCTTCAGGATGATCTTCTCGCCCGCGTAACGGACGCCCTTGCCCTTGTAAGGCTCCGGCGAACGGAAAGCACGGATCTTCGCCGCCGTCTGACCGACGAGCTGCTTGTCAGCGCCCTTGATCAGGATTTCGGTCTGCGTCGGGACTTCGATGGTGATGCCTTCCGGCGCCTCGAAGACGACCGGATGCGAGAAACCGAGCGACAGGTTGACGGCCTTGCCGGCAAGCTGAGCGCGGTAACCCACGCCGACCAGCTCGAGCTTCTTTTCGAAGCCGGCGGTGACGCCCTGGACCATGTTGGCGACGACGGCGCGAGCCGTGCCACCGAACTTGTCGTCGGCGCCATCGGCGAGAACGACCGTGGCGACACCATTTTCCTGCTGGAACGAGACGCCCGGCAGTTCATGGGTCGTCAGGGTGCCCTTCGGGCCCTTGACGGAAACAGTACCGTTGGCGATCGAGATCTCGACACCCTTCGGCAGATTGATAGGCAACTTGGCTACACGTGACATACGGGACTCCTTACGCCACCTGGCCGATGACTTCGCCGCCAAGACCCTTAGCACGGGCCTGAGCGTCGGTCAGGAGACCGGCGGAAGTCGAGATGATGGAGATGCCCAGGCCGCCGAGGACCTTCGGCAGCTCGTCCTTACCGCGGTAGACGCGGAGACCGGAACGGCTGACACGGGAGATGGTTTCGATAGCCGGAAGGCCTTCGAAGTACTTCAGCTTGATCTCGAGGACCGGCTTGCCAGCTTCGTCAGCGGCACGGGCGTCGAGGATATAACCCTCTTTCTGCAGGAGCTGCGCGAGGGCCAGCTTCATTTTCGACGACGGCATACGAACAACCGCTTTGCCAGATGCCTGGCCATTACGGATGCGCGTAAACAGATCGGCGATGGGATCAGTCATGCTCATAAGAAAACCCTTGAGAGTGCACCGATATCCGAATTACCGGAAATCTTCAAATTGTAAAGCCGACAGAAGTCGGTCTGCGTTGCGCAGACCGACGACTATAACAGCTTGCCCCGCCGATGGCGAGTTTTTTACCAGCTAGCCTTACGCAGGCCCGGCACATCGCCGCGCATGGTGGCTTCGCGAAGCTTGTTGCGACCAAGGCCGAACTTGCTGTAGACGCCACGCGGGCGGCCGGTCAGGGCGCAGCGGTTACGCTGGCGCGCCGGGCTGGCATCACGCGGGAGCTTCTGCAGCTTCGTCTGGGCTTCCATCTTCTCGTCATACGAGGCGGTGGAGCTCAGGACGATCGCCTTCAGTTCGGCACGCTTGGTGGCGAACTTCTTGACGAGCTTGGTGCGCTTAACATCGCGCTGGATCATCGAGGTCTTAGCCATGTTCTACCTGTAATCAGTTGCGGAACGGGAAGCTGAATGCTTCCAGCAGCGCCTTGGCTTCTTCGTCGGTCTTGGCGGTGGTGGTGATGGAGATATCCATACCGCGCAGCGCATCAACCTGATCGAAGTCGATTTCCGGGAAAATGATCTGTTCCTTGATGCCGAAGTTGTAGTTACCACGGCCATCGAAAGCACGGCCCGAGACACCACGGAAGTCGCGCGTACGCGGCAGCGAGATGTTGATCAGGCGATCCAGGAATTCCCACATCTGGGCACGACGCAGCGTGACCTTGCAACCGATCGGCCAACCGTCACGGATCTTGAACGAAGCGACCGACACGCGGGCCTTCGTCGTGATCGGCTTCTGGCCGGCGATCTTGGTCATATCAGCGACCGCGTTCTCGAGGATCTTCTTGTTACCGGCGGCTTCGCCGACGCCCATGTTGAGCGTGATCTTCGAGATGCGCGGGACTTCCATGACGTTCTGGTAACCGAAGCGCTCAGTGAGCTTCGACATTACCGACTCTTTGTAAAACGTTTCAAGGCGGGTCATGACTTCGGTTCCTTACGCGTCGACCACTTCGCCAGAGCGGAACACGCGCACCTTGCGCCCGTCCTCGAGCGTCTTGGTGCCAGCGCGCTCGCCCTTGTTGGTGGCGGAGTTGAAGAGCTGTACGTTGGAGATATGGATCGAAGCTTCACGCTCGACGATTCCACCCGGCTGGTTGGCCTGGGGATTCGGCTTGGTGTGACGCTTGACGAGGTTGACGTTCGAGACGACAACGCGCTCTCCGTCAACACGCAGCACGTCACCGCGCTGCCCCTTGTTTTTACCGGTGATGACGACGACGTTATCACCCTTGCGGATACGGTTCATGGTCTGGCCTCCGCTCAGAGCACTTCGGGCGCGAGCGAGACGATCTTCATGAACTTCTCGGTGCGCAGCTCGCGGGTAACCGGCCCGAAAATACGGGTACCGATCGGCTCGAGCTTGTTGTTGAGGAGGACGGCTGCGTTACCGTCGAAACGGATCACGGAACCATCGGCGCGGCGGACACCCTTGGCGGTACGAACCACCACGGCGTTGTACACCTCACCCTTCTTGACCTTACCGCGAGGAATGGCGTCCTTGATGGTCACCTTGATCACATCACCGACGCTGGCGTAACGGCGCTTCGAGCCGCCCAGCACCTTGATGCACATCATTTCCTTCGCGCCGCTGTTATCGGCTGCAGCAAGCGAGCTCTGTACCTGAATCATGGCAGCTCTCCTTAGACTTCAGCGCGCGTGACGATTTCGACCACGCGGTGATGCTTGGTCTTCGACAGCGGACGGCATTCCGCGATGCGCACCAGGTCACCTTCGTTCGCACCGGTCTCGTCATGTGCGTGAAGCTTCGTGGAGCGACGGATGATCTTGCCGAGCAGCGGATGCTGCACCTGGCGCTCGATCAACACGGTCACGGTCTGGTTCATTTTGTTGCTGATGACGCGACCCGTAAGGGTGCGCGCGGTCTTTGTGTTATCGCTCATGTCCGCCGTCCTTACTTCTTAGCGCCGAGCACGAACTTCGTGCGGGCGATGTCACGCCGAACGCGGCGCAGCTGGTGCGGCTGGGTGAGCTGACCGGAGCCTTTCTGCATGCGCAGATTGAACTGCTCCTTGCGAAGGTCCAGCAGATCCTGCTTGAGCTCGTCCGCCGACTTCTGGTTGATATCTTTGCTGGCCATTACATCACCGCCCTGGAGACGAACTGAGTCTGCACGGACAGCTTGGCAGCTGCCAGGCGGAACGCTTCGCGGGCCGTCGTCTCGTCGACACCTTCGATTTCATAAAGCATGCGACCGGGCTGGATCGGGGCGACCCAGAACTCGACGCTACCCTTACCTGCACCCATTCGAACTTCGATGGGCTTGCGGGTGATCGGCTTGTCCGGGAACACGCGGATCCAGAGCTTGCCGCCACGCTTGACGAAGCGCGTGATGCAACGACGGGCCGCTTCGATCTGACGTGCGGTCAGCTGACCGTGCGTCGTCGCCTTGAGGCCGTACTCGCCGAAGCTCACGAGGTTGGAATTGAATGCCAGGCCGTCATTACGACCCTTATGCATCTTGCGGTACTTGGTACGCTTAGGTTGCAACATGGCAACGCTCCTTACTTGGCCGTCCGCTCGCGGCGGTTTTCACCACCATCGCGGCGCGACTGCTGAGGCTGCTGTTCTTCCTTCGACTCGGCGGTAGCTGCTGCCAGATCGAAGATCTCGCCCTTATAGACCCATACCTTGACACCGATGATGCCGTACTGGGTCTTGGCTTCGGCGGTGCCGTAGTCGATGTCCGCACGCAGGGTATGCAGCGGAACACGACCTTCACGGGCCCACTCGGAGCGAGCGATCTCGGCGCCATTCAGACGGCCGGAAACGTTGATCTTGATACCCAGGGCACCGAGGCGCATCGCGTTGCCGACCGAGCGCTTCATGGCGCGGCGGAACATGATGCGACGCTCGAGCTGCTGAGCGATCGATTCTGCGACAAGCTGGGCATCGAGCTCCGGCTTACGGACTTCGCTGACGTTGATGTGCGTCGGAACGCCCATCATGTCGGTGACTTCCTTACGCAGCTTCTCGATGTCCTCGCCCTTCTTGCCGATCACCACGCCCGGACGGGCGGTGTGAATCGTCACGCGGGCGGTCTTGGCCGGGCGCTCGATCTGGATCTTCGAGATACCGGCGGCGGCGAGCTTCTTACGGAGCATCTCGCGGACCTTGAGGTCGGCCTGCAGATACACCGCGTATTCGCCCTTATTGGCGTACCACTTCGAGTTCCAGTCCTTGGCAATGCCGAGGCGGATACCGGTGGGATGTACTTTATGACCCATCGTGTCTTACCCCAGTCAGTTGCCAACAACCACAGTAACGTGGCTGGTGCGCTTCAGGATGCGCGAACCGCGGCCTTTGGCGCGGGCGTACATACGCTTCATGGCCGGACCTTCGTCGACGAAGATACGGACGACCTTCAGCTCGTCCACGTCGGCACCGAGATTGTTTTCGGCGTTGGCGACGGCGGAGAGCAGCACCTTGCGAACAAGGTGAGCGGCCTTCTTGTTGGTAAAGGCGAGCACGTCGCTGGCTCGGCCTACGGGCATGCCGCGGACCAGGTCAGCCACCAGGCGTGCCTTCTGCGCCGAGATGCGGGCGCTGCGCAGGATCGCTTTGGCTTCAGTGCTCATCACTTGCCCTTCTTGTCGCCGGCGTGACCCTTGTACGTGCGGGTCACCGCGAACTCGCCGAGCTTGTGCCCGACCATGTTCTCGTTGATCAACACAGGCACGTGCTGGCGGCCGTTGTGGATGGCGATGGTCAGACCGACCATCTCCGGCAGAATCATCGAACGACGCGACCAGGTCTTGATCGGACGCTTGTTATTGGCGGAAACGGCGGCTTCCACCTTTTTCACGAGGTGCAGGTCGACGAACGGACCTTTTTTTAGAGAGCGCGGCATGATCGTTTCCTAATTACTTGCGACGACGCACGATGAACTGCTGGGTGCGCTTGTTGTTACGCGTCTTGTAACCCTTGGTCGGGGTACCCCACGGGCTGACCGGGTGACGGCCGCCAGAGGTCTTACCTTCACCACCGCCATGCGGATGGTCGACCGGGTTCATCACCACGCCGCGAACCGTCGGACGGATACCCGCCCAGCGCTTCTTACCGGCCTTGCCGAGCTTGCGCAGGCTGTGCTCCGAGTTGCCGACTTCACCGATGGTGGCGCGGCATTCAACCGGGACGCGACGCATTTCGCCGGAGCGAAGACGCAGCGTTGCATAACCCTGCTCACGAGCGACCAGCTGGACCGATGCACCGGCGGAACGCGCGATCTGCGCACCCTTGCCCGGCTTCATTTCGATGCAGTGGATCGTCGAACCGACCGGGATCGAACGAAGCGGCAGGCAGTTGCCCGGCTTGATCGGGGAGTCGGAGCCCGACACGAGACGGTCGCCCACCGCCACGCCCTTCGGCGCGATGATGTAGCGGCGCTCGCCGTCGGCGTAGCACAGCAGCGCGATGTGCGCCGTGCGGTTCGGATCGTATTCAAGACGCTCGACAACGGCGGCAATGCCTTCCTTGTCGCGCTTGAAATCGATGATGCGGTACGCCTGCTTATGACCGCCGCCGCGATGACGCGTGGTGATGCGACCGTAGTGGTTGCGGCCACCCGTCTTCGACTGCGATTCGGTCAGGGGCGCGTAAGGTGCGCCCTTGTGCAGACCTTCGGTCCGCACGCTGACAGCGTCGCGGCGTCCCGGGGAGGTCGGCTTGTGAGTGATCAGTGCCATCTCAATTCAACTCCTGGCTCAGGCCTTGGCCGACACGTCGATCGTGTGACCGTCGGCGAGGCGCACGTAGGCCTTACGCTTGCCCTGGCGGTTGCCAGTGCGAAAGCGGAACGACTTGACCTTGCCCTTTGTGTTAACGAGGTTCACGTCCACGACTTTGACGTCGAAGAGGTGTTCCACCGCTGCACGGACATCGGCCTTGGTCGCCTCAGGCGCCACGACGAATACGTACTGGTTGTTCTCAGCGAGGCGAGCCGACTTCTCAGAGATGTGCGGCGCGCGAAGCGTATTGAGCGTGCGTTCGGTGCTCATGCGAGCCACTCCTCGACTTTCTTGACCGCGTCCACCGTCATGACGACGAAGTCGCTACCGACGAGGCTGACCGGATTGAGGGCCAACACGTCGACGACGTGGATGTACGGAATGTTGCGGGCGGACAGGTAGAGCGCTTCGGTGGCGTCTTCCGACACCAGCAGCACACGACCCTTGACCTCGAGCTCGGCGAGCTTGGCGATCATGCCCTTGGTGCTCGGGGCATCGATCGACAGTTCGGTGACGACCTTAAGGCGACCCTGGCGGGTCAGCTCGGCAACGATCGAACGGATCGCGACGCGATAAGCCTTGCGGTTGACCTTCTGCTCGAAGCTACGCGGCTTGGCCGCGAACGTCACACCACCACCGACGAAGATCGGAGCGCGGTAATCGCCGTGGCGGGCACCGCCGCCCTTCTGCTTCTTGAACTTCTTGGTCGTACCGGACATCTGACCGCGAGACAGCTGAGCCTTCGTACCGGCACGGCCAGCCGCCTGATAGGCGGTGACGACCTGGTGCACGAGGGCCTTCTTGTACTCGCCGCCGAACACTTCGTCCGACACGGTGAGCGCCTTGGCGCCAATAACGTTGAGTTCCATGGCGTCTCTCCTCAGCCCTTGGTCGTCGGACGAATCACGACGTCACCGCCCGGCGCGCCAGGGACTGCGCCCTTGACTGCGATCAGGTGGCGCTCGGCGTCGACCTTGACAACTTCGAGACCCTGCTGGGTGCGGTTGACCGCGCCCATGTGGCCCGACATCTTCTTACCAGGAAACACGCGACCCGGCGTTTGGCGCTGGCCGATCGAGCCAGGGGCGCGATGCGACAGCGAGTTACCGTGCGTAGCATCGCCCATCTTGAAATGGTGACGCTTGATGGTGCCCTGGAAACCTTTACCCTTCGACACGCCTGCAACGTCGACCGTCTGACCGACGGTGAACACGTCGTCAGCCTTGATCTCGGTGCCGATCGCGTACTTGCCTGCGTCTTCCGCGGACACGCGGAATTCCCACAGACCGCGACCCGGCTCAACCTTGGCCTTGGCGTAATGACCCTTTGCGGGGCCCGTCAGAAGCGACGCACGCTTGGCACCGGTCGTAACCTGCACCGCGCTGTAGCCGTCGTTCTCTTCGGTCTTCACCTGCGTCACACGATTCGGGGTCGCTTCAATCAGCGTCACCGGAATCGAGCGGCCGTCTTCGGTGAAGAGCCGGCTCATGCCGCATTTGCGGCCAACCAGTCCGATACTCATCTTCGTATCCTTTATTCCGCTCAGCCGAGCTTGATCTGCACGTCAACGCCAGCCGCAAGATCGAGCTTCATGAGCGCGTCCACGGTTTTGTCGTTGGGGTCGATGATGTCAAGAACGCGCTTGTGAGTACGGGTTTCGTACTGGTCGCGGGCATCTTTATCGACGTGCGGCGACACCAGAATGGTGTAGCGCTCAATCTTGGTCGGCAGGGGGATCGGGCCGAGGACCGTGGCGCCAGTGCGCTTAGCCGTCTCGACGATCTCGCTGGCCGAACGATCGATCAGACGATGATCGAACGCCTTGAGCCGAATGCGAATCTTTTGGTTCGCCATAAAAACCGTGTCCTGTTATCGAAAGAACGTTCTTGTGATTCGGAATGGCTTCTCGCCACCCCGCACAACCCAATTACCTAACTACGGGTGCCGCAACGGGCCACCCTGGAACGGTAAAACCGCCCGGAATGACCCGAAAAAGTCAGGCAGACCGAGTTATCGGCCTGCCCAGACAGAAAAGTATAGAATACACAACGAATTGGGTCAACAGAGCTTCCGCCCCGTGGCCCGTTGGCACTCTACCCGGCATCCTTGCCTGCGAACTCGAAGCACATTCCGTGCGCCTCATTTCGCTGTGAGCCGGCGCCCTTAAGGGGCACTCGACGTATATAACCCGACGAATATATCGGATCTCGGAAAAAAAGGGAAGCTTTTTTCGCACTGCCTTACTCGCCCTGCCGACATCAGGCACCAGCTCACGCCGCAGCGAGCCCTTACGTAGCGACACAGAGCCCTGGTACGCAGCGGCGCAGAGCCTTCGGTGTCCCCGCGAGACGCCCAAGTGTAAGGAGCGACGGCGAAGCCGAGCCGCCCCTCCGCGAGGCCGAAGGCGAGCCAAAAAAAACGGAGGCCCGAAGGCCTCCGTTTTTCGATACCCAGGCAGGTCACCCTGCCCTGGCGATCTTCTTACTTGTTGATCTTCGCCACGACGCCGGCGCCGACGGTACGACCGCCTTCGCGGATCGCGAAGCGCAGGCCTTCGTCCATGGCGATCGGGAAGCCCAGCGTGACGTTGATCTTCACGTTGTCACCCGGCATCACCATCTCGACGCCTTCCGGCAGCTTGATCGAACCCGTCACGTCCGTGGTACGGAAGTAGAACTGCGGGCGATAGTTGCTGAAGAACGGCGTGTGACGGCCACCCTCGTCCTTCGACAGGATGTACACCTCACCCTCGAACTCGGTGTGCGGCGTGACCGACTTCGGAGCAGCCAGCACCTGGCCACGCTCGACGTCTTCACGCTTCAGACCGCGGACCAGCACGCCGACGTTGTCACCGGCCTGACCCTGGTCGAGCAGCTTGCGGAACATTTCCACGCCCGTGACCGTCGTCTGCTGGGTGTCCTTCAGGCCAACCACTTCGGCCGCATCACCCACCTTGACGATGCCGCGCTCGACGCGACCGGTCAGCACCGTACCGCGACCCGAGATCGAGAACACGTCTTCGACCGGCAGCAGGAACGGCTTGTCGATCACGCGCTCCGGCTCCGGAATCCAGCTGTCGAGCGCGTCGACCAGCTTGATGATCGACGGCACGCCGATTTCCGACTGGTCGCCATCAAGAGCAAGACGGGCCGAACCGTGGATGATCGGGGTGTCGTCGCCCGGGAACTCGTACTTCGACAGCAGTTCGCGGACTTCCATCTCGACCAGCTCGAGCAGCTCGGCGTCGTCGACCATGTCAGCCTTGTTCAGGAACACGACGATGTACGGCACGCCGACCTGACGCGACAGCAGGATGTGCTCGCGCGTCTGCGGCATCGGGCCGTCAGCGGCCGAGCACACCAGGATCGCGCCGTCCATCTGCGCCGCACCGGTGATCATGTTCTTGACGTAGTCAGCATGTCCCGGGCAATCGACGTGGCCGTAGTGGCGCATCGGCGATTCGTATTCAACGTGGGCGGTCGAGATCGTGATGCCGCGCGCCTTCTCTTCCGGCGCAGCGTCGATCGAACCGTAGTCCTTGAATTCACCGCCGAAACGCTCGGCACCGATCTTCGTCAGTGCTGCCGTCAGCGTGGTCTTGCCGTGATCGACGTGACCGATGGTGCCGACGTTGACGTGCGGCTTCTTGCGCTCGAACTTACCCTTTGCCATGACCTAAAACCTCGAAGAGAACGTTATATGTTTTGAAGAAGAAGTCCCAATCAGGACTTCTTCATGACCTGCTCAGCGATGTTGCTGGGCGCCGGCTCGTAATGGTCGAATTCCATCGTGAACGTGGCGCGACCCTGCGACAGCGAACGAATCGTGGTCGCATAACCGAACATCTCACCGAGCGGGATCATCGCATTGATGGTCTTGCCCGACGGAGTTTCTTCCTGACCGGTCAGCATGCCGCGACGGCGCGAGATATCGCCCATCACGTCACCGACGTAGTCTTCCGGCGTCACGACTTCAACCTTCATGATCGGCTCGAGCAGAACCGGTTTCGCCTTGGCGAAACCCTGCTTGAACGCCATCGACGAGGCGAGCTTGAACGCCATTTCCGACGAATCGACGTCGTGGTACGAACCGAAGACGAGCTTGACCTTCACGTTGACGACCGGGAAGCCCGCGAGCGGACCGCTGGTGATCGTCTCGCGCAGACCCTTCTCGACGGACGGGATGAATTCCTTCGGAATCACACCGCCGCTGATGTCGTTGATGAAGAGGAAGTCGTCCTTGATGGACGGCGCGATCTTCGGATCCGCACGGTCGGCATCGGAGATCGGCGAGAGTTCGATCACAACGTGACCGTACTGACCCTTACCACCCGACTGCTTGGCGTGCTTGTAGTCCGACTTGACGTCCTGCGCCTGAATCGTCTCGCGGTAAGCCACCTGCGGCTTGCCGACGTTGGCCTCGACGTTGAACTCGCGGCGCATGCGGTCCACCAGGATGTCCAGGTGAAGCTCGCCCATGCCCGAGATGATCGTCTGACCGGACTCTTCGTCCGTCTTGACGCGGAACGACGGATCTTCCGCAGCCAGACGGCCGAGGGCGACGCCCATCTTTTCCTGATCCGACTTGGTCTTCGGCTCGACAGCCATCGAAATCACCGGCTCCGGGAACGTCATGCGCTCCAGGGTGATGATGTGATCCTGCGCGCAAAGCGTGTCACCGGTCGTGACGTCCTTCAGGCCAACCGCAGCGGCGATATCGCCAGCGCGGACTTCCTTCAGTTCGTGACGCTCGTTAGCGTGCATCTGGAGCATGCGGCCGATGCGCTCTTTCTTCGACTTGACCGGGTTGTACACCGGGTCACCGGCGTTCAGCGTGCCCGAATAGACACGGAAGAACGTCAGCGCGCCGACGAACGGGTCGGTCATGATCTTGAACGCGAGCGCCGAGAACGGTGCGTCGTCCTTGGCTTCGCGGGTGTCCGGCTGCTCGTTCTCGTCGATACCTTCGACCGGCGGACGGTCGAGCGGCGACGGGAGCAGATTGACGACCGCGTCGAGCATGGCCTGCACGCCCTTGTTCTTGAAGGCGGTACCGCAGAAGACCGGAATGATCTCGCTGCGCAGGGTGCGCAGACGCAGACCTTCGATGATCTCCGCTTCGGTCAGCTCTTCGCCACCAAGGTACTTGTCCATCATCTCTTCCGTGGCTTCCGCCGCAGCTTCGATCATGGTGGTGCGGTCAGCCTCGGCACGAGCCTGCAGCTCGGCCGGGATCTCGACGTACTCAAACTTCATGCCCTGGGACTCCATGTCCCACTTGACGGCCTTCATCTTGAGAAGATCGACGACGCCTTCGAAGTTGTCTTCGGCACCGATCGGCACCTGCATCGGCACCGGGTTGGCACCGAGGCGAGCCTTCAGCTGGCCAACGACCTTGTCGAAGTTGGCACCGGTACGATCCATCTTGTTGACGAACGCGAGGCGCGGAACCTTGTACCGGTTGGCCTGGCGCCAGACGGTCTCGGACTGCGGCTGCACACCACCCACCGCGCAGAGCACGAACACCGCGCCATCGAGCACGCGGAGCGAACGCTCCACTTCGATGGTGAAGTCAACGTGTCCCGGGGTGTCGATGATGTTGAAGCGGTGCTCGGGCAGCGAACGATCCATGCCCTTCCAGAATGCCGTCGTGGCAGCGGAAGTGATGGTGATGCCGCGCTCCTGCTCCTGCTCCATCCAGTCCATCGTCGCCGCACCGTCATGCACCTCGCCAATCTTATGACTGACACCGGTGTAGAACAGGATGCGCTCCGTGGTCGTGGTCTTGCCGGCATCGATGTGAGCCATGATGCCGAAGTTGCGGTAGCGCTCGATGGGAGTGGTGCGTGCCACGGTCTTTCCTCAATCTGAAGCTGTAGTAATTACCAGCGGTAATGCGAGAAGGCCTTGTTGGCCTCTGCCATACGATGCGTTTCTTCGCGCTTCTTGACGGCGCCGCCACGGGATTCCGAGGCTTCGAGCAGTTCGGCGGCCAGCTTGCGCGGCATGGACGTCTCGCCGCGCTTGCGCGCTGCGTCGATCACCCAGCGCATGGCAAGCGCCATACGACGGCCCGGACGAACTTCGACCGGCACCTGGTACGTGGCACCGCCAACGCGACGCGACTTCACCTCGACGGCCGGGGCGATGTTGCCCAGGGCCTTCTCGACGAGCTGCACCGGCTCACCATGCTTTTCGCTGATGTGCTGGAGGGCGCCGTACACAATGGCTTCGGCTACGGACTTCTTGCCGGACTTCATCACCATATTGATGAAGCGGGCAATCAGCTGGCTTCCGTGCTTCGGGTCCGGGAGGACCACACGGGCGGGATGGGAACCTTTACGCGACATAATTCTTGTCCTTTGCTCAGCTCTTCGGGCGCTTGGCGCCGTACTTCGAGCGCGACTTGCGACGCTTGGTCACGCCGGCGCAGTCGAGACTGCCGCGAACCGTGTGGTAACGCACACCCGGGAGATCCTTGACGCGACCGCCGCGGATCAGGACCACCGAGTGCTCCTGGAGATTATGACCTTCGCCACCGATGTAGCTGATGACTTCGAAACCGTTGGTGAGGCGCACCTTGGCAACCTTACGCAGCGCCGAGTTCGGCTTCTTCGGGGTGGTCGTGTAAACGCGCGTGCAGACGCCGCGACGCTGCGGGCTGCTCTGCAGGGCCGGCGACGCGCTCTTGTACGCCTTCGGGCTGCGGGCTTTGCGAACCAACTGGTTGACTGTCGTCATGCGAAGCTATTCCTGAGAAACATAAAGGCAGACCGAAAGATCGGCCCGCCAGATAAGCGTTGTTGACGTGCGCCTCCCGCCAAGCGGGAGGGCGCCCATCGTCCGTGATTCCGAACACGAGGCGCATCCTTGCGCCTCATTTCGTATGTAAAGCAAAGCCCGGGAGGGTCTTACTCGGCGCTATCGTTGGACCCGGCGGAGGCCTCTTCGAACGTGACGACCGGTGCCGAACCCGAGAGGGTTTCGAGCTCCGAAGCCGTCAGGCCGCCCTGGCTACGACGCGATGCGTGGTATGCCAGACCCGTACCCGCAGGGATTAGCCGTCCAACAATAACATTTTCCTTGAGGCCACGCAACGTGTCGCGGGTGCCACGGACCGCCGCTTCCGTGAGGACGCGGGTGGTTTCCTGGAACGAAGCCGCCGAAATGAACGATTCGGTGGCCAGCGACGCCTTGGTGATACCCAACAGGACCGACTCGAACCCGGCCCGACGCTCGCCCCGCTTCTCGGCGCGATCGTTTTCCTCGTTGATGCGGACACGCTCGACCTGCTCACCGCGCAGGTAGGTGCTGTCACCCGCCTCGGTGATCTCGACCTTGCGCAGCATCTGGCGAATGATCGCTTCGATGTGCTTGTCGTTGATCTTCACGCCCTGCAGGCGGTAGACGTCCTGGATTTCCTTGACCAGGTACGAGGCCAGCGGCTCGACACCCAGCAGGCGCAGGATGTCATGCGGATTCGGCTCGCCGTCGACGACGGTTTCGCCCTTCTCCACGTGCTCGCCTTCGAAGACGATGACCTGACGCCACTTGGGAATCAGCTCCTCGTGCTCGTTGCCGTCCACGTCCTTGATGATCAGGCGCTGCTTGCCCTTGGTGTCCTTGCCGAAGCTGACGATACCCGAACGCTCCGCGAGGATCGCCGGCTCCTTCGGCTTGCGGGCTTCGAACAAGTCGGCAACGCGCGGCAGACCACCGGTGATGTCGCGGGTCTTCGAGGTTTCCTGCGGGATACGAGCGACAACGTCACCCACGCCCACTTCGGTTCCGTTCTGGATCGACACGATCGCGCCGGCCGGCAGGAAGTACTGGGCCGCGATGTCCGTACCCGGCAGCTTGAGCTCACGGCCCTTGCTGTCTTCCAGGCGAACGATCGGGCGCAGATCCTTGGCCTGCGTACCACGACGCTTCGGATCGGTGACCACCGCCGACTCGAGGCCGGTCAGTTCGTCCGTCTGCGACTGCACGGTGATGCCATCGATGAAGTCGATGAAGCGCACCACGCCCGCCACTTCCGTGACGATCGGATGGGTATGCGGATCCCAGTTGGCCACGGTCTGGCCGGACTTGACCGGGTCGCCATCCTTCACGGCGATGGTGGCGCCGTAAGGCACCTTGTAACGCTCGCGCTCGCGACCGTTCGAATCGATGACGCTGACTTCGCCCGAACGCGAGACGGCGACCAGGTGACCCTGGCTGTGCTCGACCGACTTCAGGTTGTTGAACTTCAGTGCACCGGTCGTGCGGATCGTGACGTTATCGACGGCTGCCGCACGGGACGCCGCACCACCGATGTGGAACGTACGCATCGTCAGCTGGGTACCCGGCTCACCGATCGACTGAGCGGCGACCACACCCACGGCCTCACCCATGTTGACCAAGTGACCACGAGCCAGATCGCGGCCGTAGCACAGCGCGCACACGCCATGGCTGGCACGGCAGGTGATCGGCGAACGCACCTTGATCAGCTGCACGCTGGCCTTGTCGAGCTTGTCGACCAGGTACTCGTCGAGCAGGGTGTCGCGGGTCACGATGGCCTGGTCGTCGTCGCCGGGGGCGTAGACGTCCTCGACCACGACGCGACCGAGCACGCGCTCGCGCAACGGCTCGACCACGTCACCGCCTTCGACGATCGGGGACATCATGACGCCGTCTTCCGTGCCGCAATCGTGCTCGGTGATGACGACGTCCTGCGCCACGTCGACGAGACGACGGGTGAGGTAACCGGAGTTCGCGGTCTTCAGCGCCGTATCCGCGAGACCCTTACGGGCACCGTGGGTGGAGTTGAAGTACTGCAGCACGTTCAGGCCTTCACGGAAGTTCGCCTTGATGGGCGTCTCGATGATCGAGCCATCCGGACGAGCCATCAGGCCACGCATACCCGCCAGCTGACGAATCTGGGCCGCGCTACCACGCGCACCGGAGTCCGCCATGATGTACAGCGAGTTCATCGACTTCTGGTTGACCGTCTTGCCGTCGGCGTCCTCGACCTTCTCGGTACCGATACCGTCGATCATCGCCTTGGCGACGAGTTCGTTGGTGCGGGACCAGATGTCGACGACCTTGTTGTAGCGCTCGCCGGCGGTCACGAGACCGGACTGGTACTGCTCCTGGATCTCGACGACTTCCTTCTCGGCTTCCTCGAGGATGCCCTTCTTCTCAGCCGGGATCTTCATGTCGTCGATACCGATGGAGATACCGGCGCGCGTCGCGAAACGGAAGCCGGTGTACATCAGCTTGTCGGCGAACACGACCGATTCCTTCAGACCGAGCAGACGGTAGCTCTGGTTGATCAGGCGCGAGATGTTCTTCTTCGTCAGCTCGGTATTGACCAGCGCGAACGGCAGGCCCTCCGGGATGATTTCCATCAGCAGGGCACGGCCGACCGTCGTATCGACGATCGCGGTACGCGAGGAGGTGGCACCCTCTTCGTCCTGCTCGGTGATGTGGATGCGGACCTTGACCTTGGCGTGCAGTTCGACGGCACGGTTGTCGTACGCACGGCGCACTTCCGCAACGTTGGCGAACACCATGCCGGCGCCCTTCACGTTGATCAGTTCGCGCGTCATGTAGTACAGGCCGAGCACGACGTCCTGCGACGGCACGATGATCGGCTCGCCGTTCGCCGGCGACAGGATGTTGTTGGACGACATCATCAGGGCGCGGGCTTCGAGCTGCGCCTCGATCGACAGCGGTACGTGGACGGCCATCTGGTCACCGTCGAAGTCGGCGTTGAATGCCGTACACACGAGCGGATGCAGCTGGATCGCCTTGCCTTCGATGAGGACCGGCTCGAACGCCTGGATACCGAGACGATGCAGGGTCGGGGCACGGTTGAGCATGACCGGATGTTCGCGGATCACGTCTTCCAGGATGTCCCACACCTGGGCCTCTTCGCGCTCGACGAGCTTCTTCGCGGCCTTGATGGTCGTGGCTTCACCACGAGCCTGCAGCTTGGCGAAGATGAAGGGCTTGAACAGCTCGAGCGCCATCTTCTTCGGCAGGCCGCACTGATGCAGACGCAGCGTCGGGCCGACCACGATGACCGAACGGCCCGAGTAGTCGACGCGCTTGCCGAGCAGGTTCTGGCGGAAGCGGCCCTGCTTGCCCTTGATCATGTCGGCCAGCGACTTCAGCGCGCGCTTGTTCGTGCCGGTGATGGCACGACCGCGACGGCCGTTGTCGAGCAGCGCATCGACCGATTCCTGCAGCATGCGCTTCTCGTTGCGGACGATGATGTCCGGCGCAGCGAGTTCGAGCAGGCGCTTCAGGCGGTTGTTACGGTTGATGACGCGGCGGTACAGGTCGTTGAGGTCGGAGGTCGCGAAGCGACCGCCATCCAGCGGGACGAGCGGGCGCAGGTCCGGCGGCAGCACGGGGAGGACGGTCATGACCATCCATTCCGGCTTGTTGCCAGACTCGAGGAACGCCTCGATCAGCTTCACGCGCTTGGTGAGGCGCTTCAGCTTGGTCTCGGAATTGGTCGCCGTGATCTCTTCCTTGAGGCGAATGACTTCGCCCGGCAGGTCGAGGCTCTTCAGCAGCTCGTAGACGGCCTCGGCACCCATGCGGGCATCGAACTCGTCGCCGTGCTCTTCGGTGGCTTCCAGGTACTGGTCTTCGCTGAGCAGCTGGCCGCGCTCGAGCGCGGTCAGGCCTGGATCGATCACGACGAACGCTTCGAAGTACAGGATGCGCTCGATATCACGCAGGGTCATGTCCAGCATGAGGCCGATGCGCGAGGGCAGCGACTTCAGGAACCAGATGTGCGCGGTCGGGCTGGCCAGCTCGATGTGGCCCATGCGCTCACGACGGACCTTGGCCAGCGTGACCTCGGTGCCGCACTTTTCGCAGACCACGCCACGGTGCTTCATGCGCTTGTACTTGCCGCACAGGCACTCGTAGTCCTTGATCGGGCCAAAGATGGCCGCGCAGAACAGACCGTCACGCTCAGGCTTGAACGTGCGGTAGTTGATGGTTTCCGGCTTCTTGACTTCACCGTACGACCACGACCGGATCAGCTCCGGCGAAGCCAGGGCGATCTTGATCGCGTCGAAGTCCAGCGTCTGTCGCTGCTGGTTGAACAGATTGAGCAGGTCTTTCATGCGTAATCTCCGGTAGCCGCGACGATCACTTGATCTCTTCCAACTCGATATCGATGGCGAGCGAGCGGATTTCCTTCACGAGCACGTTGAAGGATTCCGGCATGCCAGCCGCCATTTCGTGGTTGCCGTCGACAATGTTCTTGTACATCTGGTTACGGCCCTGGACGTCATCCGACTTAACGGTGAGCATTTCCTGCAGGGTGTAAGCCGCGCCATAAGCTTCCAGCGCCCAGACTTCCATTTCGCCGAAGCGCTGACCGCCGAACTGCGCCTTGCCGCCCAGCGGCTGCTGGGTAACGAGCGAGTACGGACCCGTCGAACGCGCGTGCATCTTGTCGTCGACGAGGTGGTTCAGCTTCAGCATGTGCATGTAGCCCACGGTGACCGGGCGATCGAACGCCTCGCCGGTACGGCCGTCGTAGAGCACCGTCTGGCCGGATTCCGGCAGATCGGCGAGCTTCAGCATGTGCTTGATTTCGGTCTCTTCGGCACCGTCGAAGACCGGGGTGGCCATCGGGACGCCGTCGCGCAGGTTGTCGGCCAGCTGGATGATCTCGGCGTCCGTCATCGACTTGAGGTCGACGTGGCGCACCGCACCTTCCGCACCGGCATTGCCGTGGTTGTAGACCTCATCGAGGAACTCGCGCAGCTTGGCCGGCTTCTCGTTGGCTTCGATCATGGCCGCGATCTTGTGGCCCAGGCCCTTGGCGGCCCAGCCCAGATGGACCTCGAGAATCTGACCGATGTTCATACGCGAAGGCACGCCCAGCGGGTTCAGGCAGATGTCGACCGGACGACCGTCGGCGGAGAACGGCATGTCCTCGACCGGAACGATCATGGACACGACGCCCTTGTTACCGTGGCGGCCGGCCATCTTGTCGCCCGGCTGGATACGGCGCTTAACGGCCAGGTAGACCTTGACCATCTTGAGCACGCCCGGTGCGAGGTCGTCGCCCTGGGTGATCTTGCCCTGCTTCTCCTTGAAGCGCTTGTCGAAGGCCTCGCGATGACGCTTGACCTGGTCGGCCGCGCGCTCGAGGAACTCCGAGACTTCCTCTTCCTTGACGTTGATCTTGAACCAGTCGTCCTTCTTGAGCGTATCGAGGTAGGCATCGTCGATGACGGTGCCGCGCTTGAGACCGCCCGGACCGCTCATCGCGGACTTGCCGACGAGCTGCGAGCGCATACGCGCGTAGATGGCGCTCTCGAGGATGCGGAACTGGTCGTCGAGATCCTTGCGGATACGCTTCAGTTCGGTCTCTTCGATCTGCTTGGCGCGCTTGTCCTTCTCGATACCGTCGCGGGTGAAGACCTGCACGTCGATGACATTGCCGTCCATGCCCGGGGGCACGCGCAGCGAGCTGTCCTTAACGTCCGAGGCCTTCTCGCCGAAGATGGCGCGGAGGAGCTTTTCTTCCGGCGTGAGCTGGCTCTCGCCCTTCGGCGTGACCTTGCCGACGAGGATGTCGCCTGCCTTCACTTCCGCACCGATGTAGACGATGCCGGACTCGTCGAGACGGGCCAGGGCCTGCTCGCCGACGTTCGGGATATCCGCGGTGATTTCTTCAGCGCCGAGCTTCGTGTCGCGGGCGATGCAGGTCATTTCCTCGATGTGGATCGAGGTGTAACGATCTTCCTGGACCACGCGCTCGGAGATCAGGATCGAGTCTTCGAAGTTGTAGCCGTTCCACGGCATGAACGCGACAAGCATGTTCTGGCCGAGCGCGAGCTCACCGAGGTCGGTCGAGGAACCGTCCGCCAGGGTGTCGCCCACCGCCACCACGTCACCGACATTCACCAGCGGGCGCTGGTTGAGGTTGGTGTTCTGGTTGGAGCGGGTGTACTTGGTCAGCGTATAGATATCCACGCCGGCGTCGTTCTCGTCCACTTCCGCTTCGTTCGCGCGCACCACGATACGGGCGGCATCGACCTGGTCGATGACACCGCCGCGCTTGGCGGACACGGTGACGCCCGAGTCACGCGCCACGGCGCGCTCGATGCCCGTGCCGACGAGCGGCTTCTGGCTGCGCAGCGTCGGGACGGCCTGACGCTGCATGTTCGCACCCATGAGGGCGCGGTTAGCATCATCGTGCTCGAGGAAGGGCACGAGCGCCGCTGCGACCGACACGGTCTGCATCGGCGAGACGTCCATGTAGTTAATCTCGGCCGACGGACGCAGCTCCGACTCACCGCGGAAGCGGCAGGAGACGAAGTCTTCGATGAACTTGCCTTCCTTCGTCAGGGGCGAGTTCGCCTGCGCGATCACGTGGTCGCCCTCTTCGATCGCGGAGAGGTAGTCGACCTTGTCCGTGACCTTGCCGCCTTCCACCTTGCGATACGGCGTCTCGAGAAAGCCGTACGAGTTGGTGCGGGCGTACACGGCCAGCGAGTTGATCAGGCCGATGTTCGGGCCTTCCGGCGTTTCGATGGTGCAGACGCGACCGTAATGGGTCGGGTGCACGTCGCGGACTTCGAAGCCGGCGCGCTCACGCGTCAGGCCGCCTGGTCCAAGCGCGGACACGCGGCGCTTGTGGGTGACTTCGGACAGCGGGTTGTTCTGATCCATGAACTGCGAGAGCTGCGACGAACCGAAGAACTCCTTCACCGCAGCCGCAACCGGCTTGGCGTTGATCAGTTCCTGCGGGGTCAGGCCCTCGGACTCGGCCAGCGACAGGCGCTCGCGAACCGCGCGCTCGACGCGGACCAGACCGATGCGGAAGGTGTTCTCCGCCATTTCGCCGACCGAACGCACGCGACGGTTACCGAGATGGTCGATATCGTCGACCGTTCCGATACCGTTACGGATGTCGATGAGCACGCGCAGCACGTCGAGGATGTCCGAGGTCTCGCCCTGCTCGGCGACCAGACGCTGCGACTCTTCTTCCTTGCGCTCGCTGAAGTACTTGTGGTCGTACAGCACGCCCGGACCGACGACGTCCTTGCGGCCGACACGACGGTTGAACTTCATGCGGCCGACGCCCGACAGGTCGTAGCGGTCGAAGGTGAAGAACAGGTTGAAGAACAGGTTCTGCGCGGCATCCTTGGTCGGCGGCTCGCCCGGACGCATCATCCGGTAGATTTCGACCAGGGCCTCGAGCTGCGTGCGCGTGTTGTCGATGCGCAGCGTGTTCGAGATATACGCACCACGATCGAGATCGTTCACGTACAGCGTCGGCACCGTCTCGATACCGCCCTTGCGGAACTTCTCGAGGTGGTCGAGCGTGAGCTCGTCGTTCGCCGCGGCGATGATCTCGCCCGTGTCCTTGTCGATCATGTCGACGGCCACGATGCGGCCGACCGGGTAGTCTTCCGGCACTTCGAGCGTGGTGATCTTCTCGCTGGCGAGCTGGCGAACGTGGCGCGCAGTAATGCGCTTGCCGGCTTCGACCAGCACCTTGCCGTCGATCACGAGATCGAACGAGAGGGTTTCACCGCGCAGGCGCTCGGCGACGAGGTCGAGCGTGACGCCGCCCTTCTTGCCGAGGTGGAACGTGTTGTGCTCGAAGAAGATCGAAAGGATCTCTTCGTTGTTATAGCCGAGCGCGCGCAGCAGCACCGTCACCGGCAGCTTGCGGCGACGATCGATACGGGTGAACAGCGCGTCCTTCGGGTCGAACTCGAAATCGAGCCACGAACCACGGTAAGGAATCACGCGGGCCGAGAACAGGAGCTTGCCCGAGCTGTGCGTCTTGCCGCGGTCGTGATCGAAGAACACGCCCGGCGAACGGTGCAGCTGCGAGACGATGACGCGCTCGGTGCCGTTGATGATGAAGGTGCCGGTGTCGGTCATGAGCGGAATCTCGCCCATGTAGACCTCCTGCTCCTTGACGTACTTGACGGCCTTCTTCGATGCCGGGCTGTCCTTGTCATAGATGACGAGGCGCACGGTGGTGCGCAGCGGCGCACCGAAGGTCATGCCGCGGTTGCGGCATTCACGCTCGTCGAACGCCGGTTCGCCGAGCCTGTAGTCGACGTATTCGAGGGCGGCGTTGCCGGAATAGCTCGAAATCGGGAACACCGACTTCAGCGCGGCGTGGAGACCCTTCTCCTCACGCTGCTTGGAGCTGACCTGCTCCTGCAGGAATTCCTTGTACGAGTCGGTCTGGATCGTCAGCAGGTTGGGTACGCCCAGTACGGGCGGACGCTTGCCGAAATCCTTACGGATGCGCTTCTTCTCGGTAAACGAGTAGGTCATGGTGGGTACCGCCTCGGCTCAGTAGCAAAAATGAATCGAAAATCGGAGATCGAGATTCGACTGCAGGGCATCGCTGCCCTCAACTCCCGATGTCCCATTTCCGACGATCGGAACGGGGATCGAACATGGCCAGGAACGGCCAAAGCCCGGGGGCTTACGCCCCCAGGCTCACTTGACGCTATATCGAACTACAGGCGCGCAAGGCGCCGATTACTTAAGTTCGACCTTGGCGCCCGCAGCTTCCAGGTCCTTCTTGAACTTGGCAGCGTCGTCCTTCGAAGCAGCTTCCTTCACGACGCCACCGGCCTCGGTGAGGTCCTTGGCTTCCTTCAGGCCGAGGCCGGTGATGGCGCGAACGGCCTTGATCACGTCGACCTTCTTGTCGCCGGCGGAGATCAGGATCACGTCGAATTCGGTCTGCTCTTCGACAGCGGCAGCGGCCGGGCCGGCAGCAGCGGCAACCGGAGCGGCAGCCGAGACGCCGAAGGTCTCTTCGATCGACTTGACGAGTTCCATGATTTCCATCAGGGACTTGGCCTTGATGGCTTCGACGATCTGTTCGGTGGTCAGGGTGGACATGGTTTTCTTACCTTCTGAAATGGTTTCGGTATGGAAAGTCGACGGGATCAGGCTTCGACCGGGGCTTCTTCGGCGGCGACGACGTCGCTACCACCCTGCTGGTCGGCCACGGCCTTGACGGCACGGGCAAACATCGCGACCGGCTCGCTGAGGACGCGAGCCAGCATGGCGAGCGCTTCCTGACGGGTCGGCAGCGAGGCAAGCACATCGACGTGGGCGGCGGGAAGCAGCTTGCCTTCCACGGACACGACCTTCGCGATCAGCTTGTCGTTGGTCTTTGCGAATTCCTTGATCACGCGCCCGGCAGCGCCGGGTTCTTCGAGCGAGAACGCATACAGCAGCGGACCGACGAGGGCGTCCTGGACGACTTCGAATTCGGTACCGGCTACAGCGCGTGCGGCCAGCGTGTTCTTGACAACTTTCAAGAAAACACCGGACTCACGAGCCTTCTTACGCATCGCGGTCATCTGAGAGACCGTGGTGCCTGCGTACTCGGCGGCGACCAAGGAGTGAGCCTTCGCAGCGACTTCTGCCAGCTCGGCGACTACTTCTTGCTTCTGGGACAGATTGAGAGCCATTGCACTCCTCCAAATGAACTCCGCTCACGGCTCCTGCCGCTTGCGGTCCTGGGCGACATCGTCCTGACGTCGGGGACACGAGGTGTCCCGGGTGGTGGCCTTTCCAGATTCGAAACGAATACCAGAAGGGGCAGCACCATCTACGCAGGCCAGACCCATGGAGGCATCCGATTAAGCGATCCCGCTAACGACGACGGCGTTTCCATGCCAACACGAGCTCCCTGCTCGTCGCCGTCGCGCGCTGATCGCGCCTACGGTCTTTGACGGCTGCACCGGTCTATCGACCGGGGCTGCCTTCAAAAACGTTCCTCCACCGGGAGACCCGGCAGAGGCCGTAAAACGAATTACTTGGCCGAGGTGTTCACGGTCGAGGTATCGACCGGCACGCCCACGCCCATGGTGCTGGAGATCGCGACGCGCTGGATGTACTGACCCTTTGCCGCGGCCGGCTTGGCCTTCAGCAGATCGGAGATCAGCATGTTCAGGTTGTCCGCGAGCTGGGCAGCGTCGAAGCTGGCCTTACCGATCGTGGCGTGGATGATGCCGCCCTTGTCGTTACGGAACTTGACCTGGCCAGCCTTGGCGTTCTTGACGGCCGTGGCGACGTCGGCGGTGACCGAGCCGTCCTTCGGGTTCGGCATCAGGCCACGGGGACCGAGGACCTGGCCGAGCTTACCGACGACGCGCATCGCGTCCGGCGTCGCAATGACGCGGCCGTAGTTCAGATCGCCAGCGGCCATCTTCTCGGCGAGGTCGTCCATACCGACAGCGTCGGCACCGGCGGCGAGAGCGGCATCGGCCTTCTCACCCGGCGGAACGAACACGGCGACACGGACGGTCTTGCCGGTGCCGTGCGGCAGCAGCGAGGAACCGCGCACGCCCTGGTCCGACTTCTTCGCGTCGATGCCCAGACGGACGGAGACGTCCACCGACTCGGCGAACTTCGCCTTGGCGTTGTCCTTGACGATCTTCAGCGCTTCGTCGAGACCATAGGTCTTGCCGGGCTGGACGGCGGCCGTAGCGGCCTTCATACGCTTCGTGAGCTTTGCCATTTCTTAACCCTCCACTACCAGGCCCATGGAACGCGCGCTGCCGGCGATCGTACGCACGGCGGCATCCAGATCGGCAGCCGTGAGATCCGGCTCCTTCTGCTTCGCGATTTCCTCGAGCTGGGCGCGGGTGACCTTACCGACCTTGTCGGTATTCGGCTTGGGCGAGCCCTTGGCCACGCCCGTGATCTTCTTGAGGAGGATCGAGGCCGGCGGGGTCTTCGTGATGAAGGTGAAGGTACGGTCCGAATAGGCCGTGATCACGACCGGGATCGGAAGACCCGGCTCGAGCTTCTGCGTCGCGGCATTGAACGCCTTGCAGAACTCCATGATGTTCAGGCCGCGCTGACCGAGCGCCGGACCGACGGGCGGCGAGGGGTTAGCCTGACCGGCCTTCACCTGCAACTTGATGTAACCAATGACTTTCTTTGCCATTTAACTTTCCTCGCGAGTGCTGGCGCCTTGCGGCTCCTCGCTGTAGACCTTCCCTGGTGGTGAATGGGCCCGCTTATGCGAACCCCTGAAACACGGACACGCCGGAGCATAAAGCTCCAGCGTGGACCGGGCATTATAGGCGCCGGCTTCGGGCTATGCAACGCCCGTGCCGAACGGGTCGGGAGGACCGACCAGGAGGCCCTTAGGCCTTCTCCACCTGGCCGAATTCGAGCTCGACCGGGGTAGAACGACCGAAAATGAGCACCGCGACGCGCAGGCGGCTCTTTTCGTAATTCACTTCCTCGACAACGCCATTGAAGTCGTTGAACGGGCCTTCGGTGACGCGAACCATCTCGCCGGGCTCGAAGAGGACCTTCGGGCGGGGCTTCTCGACACCTTCGCGGACCCGGCTGAGGATGGCCTCGGCCTCGGTGTCCTTGATCGGGTGCGGACGGTCGGCGGTACCGCCGATGAAACCCATGACCTTCGGGGTTTCCTTGACCAGATGCCAGCATTCGTCGTCGATACGCGGCGTTTTGCCGTTGGTATCGGTTTCGATCTGCACCAGGACGTAACCAGGGAAGAACTTGCGCTCGCTGCGGCGCTTCTGGCCACCGCGCATCTCGATGACTTCCTCGGTCGGAACCAGGATTTCACCGAACTTTTCTTCCATACCCTCGCGCACGACGCGCTCGGTCAGGGCCTTGCGAACCTGCTGTTCGAATCCCGAATAGGCGTGAACCACGTACCAGCGTTTGCTCATGCCTTACCTCAATGTCCGAGCTTAAGCAGCCAATCGAGCACGACCGTCTTCAGCAACCAGTCGATCAGCCCCATTAGCAGCGAGAGAATGATGACGACCACGATGATGATACCGGTGGTCTTCAGCGTTTCGTCGCGCGACGGCCAGACGACCTTGCGCAACTCAAACTGCGACTCGGCGATGAAGCCGCGCAGCTTACGGCCAGGGACCGTGAATGCACCGATCGCCAGGGCGGCGGCAACGGCGACAATAACGCCGACGACGCGCGCGAAAGACGGCACGTTCGGGTTATCGCTGAAATAGTAGAAACCGACGATGCCGGCGATGAGCACGATGGAAGCAAGCGCTAGCTTGCCGATGTCGGCCGGGCCCATACCCTTGGCTTGTTCTGCCTTCGTGTTCATGCGCGCTCAAGAATGGCACGCCAGGAGGGACTCGAACCCCCAACCTGCGGTTTTGGAGACCGCTGCTCTGCCAATTGAGCTACTGGCGTACAAATGAAACAGTGGGGATGCCGGCCCCAGGGGACCGGCATCACTCGTACTTACTTGTTGATCTTCGCCACGACGCCGGCGCCGACGGTACGACCGCCTTCGCGGATCGCGAAGCGCAGGCCTTCGTCCATGGCGATCGGGAAGCCCAGCGTGACGTTGATCTTCACGTTGTCACCCGGCATCACCATCTCGACGCCTTCCGGCAGCTTGATCGAACCCGTCACGTCCGTGGTACGGAAGTAGAACTGCGGGCGATAGTTGCTGAAGAACGGCGTGTGACGGCCACCCTCGTCCTTCGACAGGATGTACACCTCACCCTCGAACTCGGTGTGCGGCGTGACCGACTTCGGAGCAGCCAGCACCTGGCCACGCTCGACGTCTTCACGCTTCAGACCGCGGACCAGCACGCCGACGTTGTCACCGGCCTGACCCTGGTCGAGCAGCTTGCGGAACATTTCCACGCCCGTGACCGTCGTCTGCTGGGTGTCCTTCAGGCCAACCACTTCGGCCGCATCACCCACCTTGACGATGCCGCGCTCGACGCGACCGGTCAGCACCGTACCGCGACCCGAGATCGAGAACACGTCTTCGACCGGCAGCAGGAACGGCTTGTCGATCACGCGCTCCGGCTCCGGAATCCAGCTGTCGAGCGCGTCGACCAGCTTGATGATCGACGGCACGCCGATTTCCGACTGGTCGCCCTCAAGAGCAAGACGGGCCGAACCGTGGATGATCGGGGTGTCGTCGCCCGGGAACTCGTACTTCGACAGCAGTTCGCGGACTTCCATCTCGACCAGCTCGAGCAGCTCGGCGTCGTCGACCATGTCAGCCTTGTTCAGGAACACGACGATGTACGGCACGCCGACCTGACGCGACAGCAGGATGTGCTCGCGCGTCTGCGGCATCGGGCCGTCAGCGGCCGAGCACACCAGGATCGCGCCGTCCATCTGCGCCGCACCGGTGATCATGTTCTTGACGTAGTCAGCATGTCCCGGGCAATCGACGTGGCCGTAGTGGCGCATCGGCGATTCGTATTCAACGTGGGCGGTCGAGATCGTGATGCCGCGCGCCTTCTCTTCCGGCGCAGCGTCGATCGAACCGTAGTCCTTGAATTCACCGCCGAAACGCTCGGCGCCGATCTTCGTCAGCGCAGCCGTCAGCGTGGTCTTGCCGTGATCGACGTGACCAATGGTGCCGACGTTGACGTGCGGCTTCTTACGTTCGAACTTACCCTTTGCCATGAGCGCTAAACTCCGCTGGAGCCAATGAGATAGTAAAAAAAGGAACCGCCGCGGACGACGAAGATGGTGCTCATGACTGGAATCGAACCAGCGACCTCTTCCTTACCAAGGAAGTGCTCTACCGACTGAGCTACATGAGCACGATTACGCAGCGCGCGAAGTTACAATGGAGCGGGAGACGGGAATCGAACCCGCACAATCAGCTTGGAAGGCTGAAGTTCTACCATTGAACTACTCCCGCACTGCGCGGAACTCGTCTGGTGGAGGAAGGTGGATTCGAACCACCGAAGGCGTAAGCCAGCAGATTTACAGTCTGCCCCCGTTGGCCGCTTGGGTATTCCTCCAACATAGAACGCCTATTGTCGCGAGCGTCCCGGAAACTGTCAATAACTTCTGCAGGCGAATCAGCGTGCAATGACGGCTTCCGGAGGCCCGGACACCCCGTCGATACGGGCCGTCGACGGGTGGGCCGCGAAGTGTAGCGAGGAGCCCCCGTGAAGGGAAGCGTTTTTACGCCTCGCGGGTCGCCAGCACCAGCGGCTCCATTGCGCGCGACATCTCCATGAGCTTCAGTGCGTACTCCTGCAGACGCAGATCCTTCGCCTCCACCGGCTTCCACGGCGGGACAGGGGTGGGTTTGCCGCCATCCGGCTTGTCGAGCGCCACGAAAACCATGACGCAACTGGTCGCCAGGCGCTGCTCGCCGCTGCGCAGGTCCCGTGCAAGGACGTCCACCGCCAGGTGCATGCTCGAGGTGCCGGTATGGATAAGGCGGGCGCGCACGGTGACCAGGTCACCGATCAGGATCGGCGCGAGGAACTGGATGCCGCTGACCGAGGCGGTGACGCAGTAGGCCCCGCTCCAGCCGACTGCGCAGGCGTAGCCGGCCTGATCCAGCCACTTCATCGCCATGCCGCCATGGACCTTCCCGCCGAAATTCACGTCGGTCGGCTGGGCCAGGAAACGGAATTCGACCTCACGCTGCGTGCCGGGCATGCAATCACCTTGCTCTGAAAAGTCGCATTATGGCCTCCCGGCGGCTTGTCCGACCGACCCGACCGGCATAGATTCGGCCCTACGCACCCTTGGAATGCCCGATGGCCCTTCGCAGCGTCGCCTCCCGACTCGCCCTGGCCGTCCTGCTGGGGTCGGCGATCGTCCTGATCGTCACAGGCGGCCTGCTGCTGACGCACACCCGCGAGCAAACCCTCGGCCAGACCGAACGCGAGGCCGCGGCCATCGCCTCGTCCGCCGCCAACCGCATCCAGGCACGCATCGATGGTGTCGCCAAGGTCGACCAGGTACTCGCCGGCCTGCTCACCACCCGGCGCGAGCAGGCGCCGGCGATCATCCGCGACGTTCTCGAGGCGAACCCGGAGATCGGCGATATCAGCGCCGCTTTCGTGCCACACGACCATTCGACCCTGCGCCCGGAGGACGCACCCGTGGCAAGGCGCAATCCGGCCGGGGGCATCGTCATGGGAACCCGCCTGAGCGATCCCGCCCCGTACTGGAGCTCACCCTGGTTCATCCGTGGCCTCAACTGCGACAAAGGCTGCTGGCAACCACCGTTCCGCTCCGCCGAGCGCAACGAGACCCTGGTCGGCTTCTCCACCGCCATAGCGGGCAAGAACCTGCCGGTCATCGGCGTGGCCGACGTCACCATCAGCCTGGACTGGCTGCAAAAGTTACTCGGCGAACTGGACAAGCCCGACCATGCCTCGGCCTTCGTGGTCGACGCCGACGGCAAGTTCCTGGCCCACGACTGGGTGTCCTACATCGGCACGCGAGGCAGCCGCCCCTTGCTCGCCGCCCTGGCAGCGAAGCGCAACCCGGTACGCATCACCCCGGAGGAGGGCGGCCGGGTGAGTGAGCCCGTGTGGATCTACTTCGTCCCGATCGAGGGCACGCGCTGGACGTTCGGCCTGAATATGCCGGAACGTCAGGTGCTTGCCGACCTGCGCCATACCTACATGGTCGACATCCTGCTCGGCATCCTCGCCCTTGCCGGCGTGTCGCTGATCACCCTGGTGGTGACACGCCGCCTGATGGCGCCACTGGGAGTGCTCGCCGAGCGCGCCGAGAACGTATCGCGCGGCGATCTGGACTTCGAGCTCCCGGTCCTTCGCCGCAACGACGAAGTCGGCCGACTCACGCGCGCTTTCGATCACATGCGTCATCAACTTGCCGGCCATATCGATACGGCCAAGCGGACGGCGCGCGAGCAGGAGCGCATGGCCAGCGAACTCGAGATCGCCCGGCAGATCCAGCTCGCCCTGATCCCCGATGCCCACTGGCTCGCCGATGACGGCCGGCTCGAGCTGCATGCGGCGCTTCGCCCGGCCAGCGCGGTGGGCGGCGACCTGTACACCTACTTCGCGCTCGGCGCACGGCACGTCTGCGTCATGGTCGGCGACGTTTCGGACAAGGGCATTCCGGCCGCGCTGTTCATGGCGCGCACGATCACGCTCGCGCGCACGATCGCCACCCACGCGCGCTCACCCAGTGACATCCTCGGTTCGCTCAACCGGGAACTGTGCAAAGGCAACGACACCTGCATGTTCGTCACCCTGCTGTGCGGCGTGGTCGAGACCGAAACCGGATTGCTCGCCCTCGCCAGCGCCGGGCACGAACAGCCCGTGCTGCACGCAGGCGGTAGCGCCATCCTGGTCGACGTGGAGACCGGCCCCGCCCTCGGCCTCGATCGCGAAGCACGCTACCCTGTACGCGTACTCACGCTGCTTGGGGGCGACACCGTGCTCATGTACACCGACGGCGTCAGCGAGGCGCATGCGGGAAACCAGAAGCTCTATGGCGCGCACGCCCTGCTCGAAAGCGTGTCGCGCATCGAAGAAGGCGCGACGCCGGAAGCCTTCGTCGATCGTGTACTGAGCGATGTCGATGCGTATGTCGAAGGCGCTGTCGCCTACGACGACATCGCCCTGCTCGCCCTGACCTGGCACGACACCGGCGCCGAGGGAGCCCGCCTCGATGCGGCTGTGCATTCCTAACCGCCTGGAGGACGTGTTCCTCGCCCTGGACCGTGCCGAGATGACCCTCGATCTCGCGGCCATCGACCATGCCTGTCGCGCCGACGTACGCCTCGTGCTCGAGGAATTGCTGGTCAATACCGTGCGTCACGGCTATCCGGATGGCCGTGACGGCGAGATCACGATTCACCTCGAGATTTGCTCGGACATCGTTCGCCTGGAACTGCGCGACGACGCCGAGGCGTTCGACCCTCTCCAGCATGAGCCGCCCGACCTTCCCGGCGACATCGCGGACCGGGAGATCGGCGGGCTCGGCCTGCACCTGGCACGCAGCATCGCCAGCGACTTCGAATATGCACGCGACGCACACGGCAACCGTGTCGTTATCCGTTTCGATCCATCCTTGTCCGACGAGCCGTCCTCATGACCCTGATCGTTCGCAGCGAAAGCCCCACCCCCGCCCGCACCACCGTCTGGCTCGAGGGGCGACTCGACGCAGCGACTTTCGGTGATCTCGACAGCGCCCTGCGCGACATCACGCCGATGGTCGACAACGGCGGCACGCTGGTCATCGACCTTTCCGGCCTCGAATACATCAGCAGCGCCGGCCTGCGCAGCCTCGCGCAGCTACGCAGGCAGATGCACGACCGCTTTGGCCGCACCCTGCTGCTCAACCCGCAGCCGCAGGTGAAGAAGGTCTTCGAGATCGTCAAGGCCGTGCCCGTCGCCGAGGTGTTCGCCAGCGTGGCGGAACTGGATCAGTACCTGGACCACATGCAGCGGCAGATTACGGGCTGAATGCCACACCGCTGACGGGCCGCCTTCGCCGCTCAGCCGTTGTTGGTGTCGATCAGGCCGGCACGAAGTTTTTCCAGCTGGCTCTTCAGG
The DNA here is from genome assembly GCF_001887595.1 of Luteibacter rhizovicinus DSM 16549. Classification (NCBI taxonomy): domain Bacteria; kingdom Pseudomonadati; phylum Pseudomonadota; class Gammaproteobacteria; order Lysobacterales; family Rhodanobacteraceae; genus Luteibacter; species Luteibacter rhizovicinus. The sequence goes on along the minus strand of NZ_CP017480.1, from coordinate 2,660,617 downwards.
CCGACGACCTCGTCGATCTCGCAGCCGGTCGCACAGAACACATCGACGGGCACCTGCCCGGCCTTCTCGCGTAGCGCCCTGCCCTCGTCGGTCAAGGTGACGATGACCTGCCGCTCGTCGCGGGTGCCACGGGTGCGCTGGACCATGCCCGCCGCCTGCAAGCGCTTCAGCAAGGGCGTCAGCGTGGCGGAATCGAGGAACAGCCGCTCGCCCAGCTCCGAGACGGTGATCCCGTCACCCTCCCAGAGCACCAGCATGACCAGGTATTGCGGGTAGGTCAGGTCCAGGCCGGCCAGCAACTGCCGGTAAAGCTTCCCCATCGCCAGGTTGGCCGAATACAGCGCGAAGCACAGCTGCCCGTCGAGGGTGCGCGGCGCTTCGATACCTGCAGGGAGGGCGTTCTTGCTCATGCATCCAATGTAGGGACGCGGATATTCAATTGCAAGCGATTGAATTGTGCCAGCGGCTCGTCATGAACGGCTTCCGTATGATCCCGTCACGGCAGACAGGGAGTGCCTTTCATGAGTCTGGATCCCCTCTGGGATTTCCTCACATCATCGTGGGTCGGAGACATCATCGACCTGATCAGCAATGTAATCCGCGTTATTCCCTACACCCTGCTTTTCCTCCTGGCGTTCCTGATCGTGCAGGGACTGATGGCCAGCCACGCGGCGGTCGACTTGGGTGCCGGCCCGGCCGCGCGCGCGCTCGTGCACGGCGCTTTCCTCGATCGGTTTGGCCTCGCGTGGTCGCTTGGCGTGCCCTCGGCGCTTGTCGCGTGGAAGTGGCTGGCGACAGTCATCCCCGGGTCTAGGAAGTAACGAAGAGCCTCTTAAAAGCGCTCTCGGAGGCCACCAATCCTTCCTCGGTCATGGAGATCGTCTTGGCCTTCCCCTTGGGATTATCGCAGCTGGGGAATCGAGTCAAGTTATCCAACCCACCCATGCGCCAGTGATATGCCCGAAATATCCACCGAGGTTGTTGCGCTTCTCCAGTACCTGGCTCCCGGCTTTCTCGTGACTTGCCTGTACTTCGGATTGACCTCACACGAGAAGCCGTCCCAGTTCGATCGAACCGTGCAGGCACTCATCTACACCGCCATCGTGCACGCTCTCGTTGCTGCTGAACGACAGGTCGCATCATGGATAGGTGAATGGCATACGTTCGGCGAATGGGATAAGGACAGCGATCTGATCGCTGCCGTGATATCGGCGCTGACGATAGGTCTCGTGGTTGCCACGACCGCAAACCACGATCTCGTGCATGTCGTTCTACGCAAGCTAAGGGTGACGCACAGGACCTCCCATCCCAGCGAATGGTTCGGCGCCTTCTCGGAAACTTCGCAAACCGTCGTGCTTCACCTCAAGGACGAAACACAAGTGCATGGATGGCCGTCGATGTGGCCCTCCCATGCTGAAAGAGGCCATTTTTTCATTACTGGCGCAACGCGGAGAGCAAGAGGCACTGACATCGTGACTTCCAGCCATGAAGCCCTGATGATAAATGTAGTAGACGTAACCCTTGTTGAGTTCCCCGCACGGAAGGAGAGAACGTGATGCCAGATTCGGCCGAGAAAAGGTTCTGGGAAGATCCACGGTTTTACAATCGCTACGCCAACACCAACCCGCCGCCTTCCGAACCCATGCAACCTCCCCCAGCGCATTTCTTCGAAAACACCGCGCCAACAACGAACGCTGCGAAACGAGATGCGCCTCCGGGCTACCTGTGGGTGCTGGTCAGGATTGATGACATCGTTGCCCGCTGACAAAAAAAACCACGACGCGAGCCGTGGTTTTTTTTAAGGACAATGGCGCCTGCAATCAGACGTTGAACCGGAAGTGCAGCACGTCGCCTTCCTTCACCAGATAGTCCTTACCTTCCAGGCGCAGGCGGCCCGCTTCCTTGGCGCCCTGCTCGCCCTTGAACTTGATGAAGTCGTCGAAGGCGACCGTTTCGGCGCGAATGAAGCCGCGCTCGAAGTCGGTATGGATCACGCCGGCGGCCTGCGGTGCCGTGGAGCCTGCACGGACCTGCCAGGCGCGGACTTCCTTCTCACCGGCGGTGAAATAGGTCTGCAGGCCGAGCAGACGGTAACCGGCGCGGATGACGCGGTTGAGGCCTGGCTCTTCCAGGCCGAGGTCCTTCAGGAACTCGTCGCGATCGGCGTCTTCGAGCTGGCCGAGTTCTTCCTCGATCGACGCGCAGACCGGTACCACTTCAGCACCTTCCTGGGCGGCGTGGGCGCGCACGGCATCCAGGTGCGGGTTGTTCTCAAAGCCGTCGTCCGCGACGTTGGCGATGTACATCAGCGGCTTCATCGTGATCAGGAACATGTCACGGACGAGCGCCTTCTCGTCGGCGTCGAGGCCGGCGGAGCGCGCCGACTTACCCTCGTCGAGAACGGCACGGAGCTTCTCGAGCACGGGCTTCTTCGCCATCGCGTCCTTGTCGTTGGCCTTTGCGGCGCGCGTGGCGCGGTCGAGCGCCTTCAGCACGGCCTCGAGATCGGCCAGTGCCAGCTCGGTGTCGATCGTTTCAATATCGGCGATCGGGTCGACCTTGTTCGCGACATGGATGACGTTGCCGTCTTCGAAGCAGCGGACCACGTGGGCGATGGCGTCCGTCTCGCGGATGTGGGCGAGGAACTTGTTACCCAGACCTTCGCCCTTGGACGCGCCGGCCACGAGGCCCGCGATGTCGACGAATTCCATGGTGGTCGGGATCACGCGCTGCGGCTTGACGATATCGGCGAGCTGGGTCAGGCGCAGGTCGGGGACCGGCACGATGCCCGTGTTCGGCTCGATGGTGCAGAAGGGGAAATTCGCCGCGGCGATGCCCGCCTTCGTCAGCGCGTTGAACAGGGTGGACTTGCCGACGTTAGGCAAGCCGACGATGCCGCATTTGATGCCCATGGCGATGTTGTCCGGTAGAAGTGATTGGTGCGGTCAGGCGACCGTGTGCAGGCGTTTCATCGCCTCTTCGAACTTGCCATCCAGCGCCAGCGGCAGCACGTCGAACGCGCGCCCGATGCCGTGCATGATGGCGTCCTCGTCGGCCGCGTTGGGGCGGCCGAGCACCCACGGGGTGACCTTGTCCTTGTGCCCCGGATGGCCGATGCCGATCCGCAGGCGGTGAAACTTGCCGTGCCCGAGATGGGCCACGATGTCGCGCAATCCGTTCTGGCCGCCGTGGCCACCATCGAACTTCATGCGGACGGTACCCGGCGGAAGATCGAGCTCGTCGTGGGCGACGAGGCATTCTTCCGGCGCGATCTTGTAGTAGCGCAGCGCCGAGGCGACAGCGATGCCACTCTTGTTCATGAAGGTCGCGGGCTTGAGCAGCCAGATGGTCTCGCCACCGAGGCGTAGCTTGCAGGTCTCGCCATGCAGCTTGCCGTCGAAGGTCCAACGCTCTCCCTGATCCATCGCCAGGGCGTCGACACACCAGAACCCGGCGTTATGCCGGGTCCTGACGTATTCGGCCCCGGGGTTACCGAGGCCGACGATGAGACGTAGTGTTGCCATTGCTTGAATCAGACTTGTGTGGGAGCCGCTTCAGCGGCGATGGGGCCTCCGGCTAAACCGCTCCGTTGGCTTTTCGCCGATGAATCGGCTCCTACAACAGCTTGATTACTTCTTGTCGGCCGACTTGTCGTCGGCGGCCGGCGCTTCAGCGCCCGCAGCCGGTTCCGGATCGACTTCTTCCTGGACCGAGGCGACGGTCACGACGGCGACGTCGTGTTCCTTACCAAGGCCGAGCTCCGGGATTTCCACACCGGCCGGCAGCTTGAGGTCGGACAGGTGGACGATGTCGCCGGCGGACAGCTTGGCGAGGTCGAGTTCGATGAACTCCGGGAGGTCCTTCGGCAGGCACGAGACGGTGACTTCCGTCAGGTTGTGCGAAATGACCAGACCGGCGGTCTTGCCGGCGGGCGACTTTTCCTGGTTCAGGAAGTGCACCGGAACGGCGACCTTCAGGACTTCGTTCTCGTTAACGCGCAGGAAGTCCATGTGCAGCATGAGCTGCTTGAACGGGTGCTTCTGCCAGTCCTTGATCAGGACCTTCTGCTTCTTGCCGTCGACGGTGAGGTCGATGACCGAGGAGTAGAACGACTCGAAACGCGAGCCGAGCAGGACGTCGTTGTGCAGGACCTGGATGGCCTGCGGCGCGTCGCCCGCGCCGTAGACGATACCCGGCACGTAACCGGCAAGACGCAGGCGGCGGCTCGCACCCTTCCCCTCGATCTTGCGGCTGGTAGCCGTGAGCTGATGATTCGTTGCCATTGGTGTTGCCTCAGTGTTGAAAGCCGCCTTCCGGCGACTGGTAAAGGGCTCCTCCGCGACCAGGGGAGCCCGAAAAGCGATACGTCAGTCGATGTAGAGCGAGCTCACCGACTCGCCAAAGGCGATGCGGCGGATCGTCTCCGCGAGCAGTTCCGCAACCGACAACTGGCGGATTTTCGCACAGTCGCGGGCGTTGTCGCGCAACGGCAGCGTATTGGTGACTACCAGCTGGTCGAGCTGGGAGCCTTCGATGTTCTGGATTGCGGCACCCGAAAGCACCGGATGGACGCAATACGCGACGACCTTGCGGGCGCCCTTTTCCTTCAGCGCCGCGGCGGCGGCGCAGAGCGTGCCAGCGGTGTCGACGATGTCGTCCACCAGCACGCAGGTCTTGCCTTCCACGTCGCCGATGATGTTCATGACCGTGGCCACGTTCGCCTTCGGGCGGCGCTTGTCGATGATCGCCAGGTCCGCGTCGTCGAGGCGCTTGGCCAGCGCGCGGGCGCGCACCACGCCACCGACGTCGGGGCTGACCACGATCAGGTCATCCATGCTGTGGTGACGCCAGATGTCGGCCAGGAGCACCGGCGAGGCGTACACGTTGTCGACCGGGATGTCGAAAAAGCCCTGGATCTGATCGGCGTGCAGATCGATCGTCAGGACGCGGTCGGCACCGGCCGTCGCGATCATCTTGGCGGCCAGCTTCGCCGTGATCGGCACACGCGCCGAGCGCGGGCGACGATCCTGGCGGGCATAGCCGAAATACGGCATCACCGCGGTCACACTGCCGGCCGATGCGCGCTTGAGCGCGTCGATCAGCACCAGCAGGTCGAACAGGTTCTCTGCGCTAGGGGCGCCCGTCGGCTGAATGACGAAGACCTCCTGCTTGCGAACATTTTCCTCGATCTCGATCTGGGCCTCGCCATCGCTGAACCGGCCGATGAGAGCCTTACCGAGCGGAATACCGAGGCGGGCGGCGACATCGTCGGCAAGCAGGCGGTGCGCATTGCCACTGAACAGCATCGGGGTGGACGTATCCACGTAGGAACTCCTGGCGTGAGAGAGGGATGGATCGGCTCTGCCACCGCGAACGGTGGCTGGGGCGGCAGGATTCGAACCTGCGTATGCGGGAATCAAAATCCCGTGCCTTAACCAGCTTGGCGACGCCCCAACAGTACATTTTGCCGCAGCCCGCGGCCCTTCCCGTCCTTTACGACACGATCCCCGAAGCTTCGAACCGTTGCCGCGCGACATGCAGCGGCGAGGGGTCGATACCCGCTGCCACATGGGCCCTGAAGCCCCTGGGACAGCGCGAGGCGACCGCAAGGGCCGCCTCGTGGGTTCTCGTTTCCAGAAAAATACAGCCACCGCTACCGGACAGGCGCGCCTGGCCGAAGCCACCTAGCCAGTCCAGTGCAGCCGCTACCTGCGGGTGACGCGCGCGAACCACAGGCTCGAAGGCGTTCTCCGCAGAATCCCCGGAAACAAAGGATGAAATTGTCGCCCGCGGGGCATTTCGTGTCAATTCGGTGGCTTTGAAAAGCGCCGCCGTAGGCACGTTTTCACGCGGGTCCACGACCACGTACCAGCGCCGGGGCAGGCGCATCGGGGTCAGTTGCTCCCCCACGCCCTCGGCCCAGGCGGACCGCCCACGGACGAAGACCGGCACATCGGCACCGAGCCGGAGGCCGAGGGCGGCCAGCGCGTCTTCGTCCAGGCCAGTGCGCCACAGCAGGTTCAGGCCGACCAGGACGGACGCGGCATCGGAGCTGCCGCCGCCCAGGCCACCCCCCATGGGAATGCGCTTGGCGACCGCGATGTCCGCACCCAGTTCGGTCCGTGTCTCAGCCGCAAGGAGACGCGCCGCCCGGATGGTCAGGTCGGCATCCTCGGGCACCCCGCTGATTGGGTTGGGCCGGGCAACGACACCGTCGCCACGAATCCGCAGGCGTACTTCGTCGCCCCAGTCGAGCAGGCGAAAAACGGTCTGCAGCTCGTGGTAACCATCGTCGCGACGCCCGACGATGCGAAGGAACAGGTTGAGCTTGGCCGGCGCGGGCCACACGGTCCAGTCGCCGTCCTCCAGCGGTGCCAGGGAACGGCTCATGAAGACGCGCAGGTGGTCGGGGAAGCCGTTTTCACGATCCCGCTCGAGGGCCCGGGCGAAGGCCGGCGCATGCTTATCGACCACGCTGAAGCCATGCTTTGCGTAGAACGGGGCGTTCCAGGGCACGTCGATCAGGGTGCCGAGGTCGACCCGGCGATACCCTGCTTCGCGCGCCCACTGGCAGGCATGCTCGAGCAGCGCGGCGCCGATGCCCTTGCCACCGAACGCTGGGAGAACGTCGATTTCGGCCACCCCGATCGCACCGGGCACGCCGTCCGTATCGAGGCAGACGAAGCCCACGATGTCATCGTCGACCGAGGCGACCCACACCAGCCCGCGGACAATCAGCCCACGGACGATATCGCTTGGCAGGGCCATCGATGAATAGGCACGCCACGCCTCGTGTCCGCGGAACAGTTCGACGGCCGCCCGCTCGATGGCGCAGAGGCGCTCGGCGTCATCCGCGTGGGCGCGGGAGATCTGGAAGTTCATCGGGGACCGGGGTGCCACAGAGGAGCGGAGTATAGCGGCGAGCTATCGCCCGAATGACCAGTTCTCGACGGAAAGCCTGACTTTGTAAGGCGCTTTCTCGGCGAAAACCCGTGTCGGCATCGCGGGTTGCCGTGTGACATCCCACTGCTTGTAGTCGACGGTCCAGCCATCCTGAACCAGGCGCGACGGTAGCCGGTCGGCACCGAACGCGATGTCCGCGGGCCCGGTGTCGGCACGCAGGCCAAGCGCCCAGCGCTTGAGCTCCGCGAGGGGAATCTGCCAGCCCACCGTGCTCGCCATCAGCGACTCCGCATCGGCGCCGTGACGCGGGCCGCCGTCCAGGCCTTCCAGTTCGGCACCGTTCGGACCACCGGTCAGCCGGAACGTACGGCCGGTGATCGGCCCGCGCACAGTGAATTCGTAACGGTCGCCGTCCTGCCGCCAGGTCAACGAGCCGGAGTTGTTGTCCTTGCCATCACTGACCGACAGCTTGCCTTCGAGGGTCCAGTGGTCGGTATCGGCGAGGCCGCGTTCGCGCTGTTCCTGCAGACCGAGGGTCGCGGCGTCGCCCTGCAGGCGCACCGGGGCCCGGGTCGTGGCGCAGCCGGCAAGCGCGAGGACAGCAAGGCCGATGGCGGCTTTTTGTAGGAGCCGATTCATCGGCGATCGCCACCTGACATGGCGCCCATAGCTGGCCTGCTCGCGAGCACCCATGGCCGATGAATCGGCTCCTACAACTGCGAAAGACGAGACACTGCCTGGGCGCATCAAGGCCTCAGCTTCCGCTCGGTCCGCTCCAGGGAAGCGTTCTTCGGATCGATGCGACGCACCTCGTTGAGAACCTTGCGGGCTTCGTCATGCTCGCCGCGATCCCAGAGCACTTCGGCGAGATGGACGCCGATGTCGGCATCCTTGCGCTTGAGCCAGGCGTTACGCAGGGTGCTTTCGGCCTGATCGAGCTGGCCCTGGCGGAATTTCAGCCAACCCCAGGAATCGGCCACGGACGGGTCGTCCGGGCGGGCACTGCGGGCCGCCTCGATCAGGTTTTGCGCCTCGCCGAGGTCGCGGTCGTTATCGGCCAGCGTGTAGCCGAGCGCATTGCTCGCCTCGATATCGCCCGGCTTGATCTCGAGCACCCGGCGGAAATCGGCGACCGAAAGATCGATCTTTCCGGCTTCCGCATAGGCAAGACCGCGCCCGTAGAGCATGTCGGTGTCGTCGGGCTTGACGCGTAGCGCCTTGTCATACGACGCAGCGGCGGCGTCGAATTGGTGGGCATCCATGTACAGCTCACCGTCGAGCGCGAAAGCCTTGAGCAACTGCTCGGGGCGATCGGCATAGGTGGTCTGCAGTTCGGCGACGATCTCGTGCGCGTCGTCGTCCTTGCCCTGCATGTGCAGCACGACCGCGCTGCGGACCGAGGCGTCGTAGATGTGTGGATCGTCATCGCCGACCGCGGCGTACCAGTCGAGTGCGTCTTCCTGCTTGCCGAGCAGCTCGGCCAGCTGACCCAGGGTGAAGGCGTTATCGGACTGGACCTCGTCGGAGCGGTGACGGATTTCGTCGTAGAGCCGCCCCACCGCCGCCTTGTCGTTGGCGCGGGCGGCAAGCGTCATCCGCATCGTATAGGTGTCGTTGTCCTGGGGGCCGGTCGCGAGCAGCTTCGCGGCGCTCTTCTCGTCGCCATCCTGCGCCAGCACGCTGGCGTAGGCCAGGCGCAGGCGGGTGTTCTTCGGATCCTTCGCGACGGCTTTGGCGAACAACGCCTTCGCCGCGGCCTTGTCGCCGGCGCGAAACTTCTGCTGGGCCGCCCAGGCGTAGGTCGTGCCATCGTGAAAGCGCGCCATGGCGCCGTCGCCGACGGTTTTGGCGTAGTCGTGGCGCCCCAGGTTCTCGCCAAGCTCACTCATGGCCAGCCACGCGCTGGAATCGTTGGGCAGACGCTGCGGCGTGGCGATCTTCTCCAGCAGCACACCGGCCTGGGCCGCATCGCGCGCGCTCATCAGGGTGCGGCCGATCTCACGCCAGGCGTCCGGGTCGCCGGTGGCGATCATGGCATCGAGCTGGCGCTCGGCTTCCACCGTGTCGCCGCGATCCAGCGCCGCCCGCGCCCTGGCTTCGGCCAACTCGAGCGGCTTGCCATGAAGCACCGCCCAGCGGTCGATGGCCCGGGTAGTGGCCGCCTGGTCATGCACGGCCAGGGCGAGCTCGGTCGCCCGCCCGGCCACGCGGGGGTCGTCGCTGAGCTGGGCCGCCTGGCCATAAGCCGTGGCGGCAGCCTTGAGATCGTTGCCGGCCAACGCAAAGTCACCTGCCATGAGCTGGGCCTGGACATCGCGCTCGGGCGGCAAGATAGCCACCTGGAGCCGGTCGAGGGGCTGGACGCCGGTTCGGGTCGCCTTGGGTGCCTCGTGAGGTGCTACGGCGCACCCGGTCGCGGCGGCCATCAGACTGGCCAGGACCACAAAATGCCGCAGTTGCTTGAACTTGGACCGACCGCTCAGCACACTAGTCTCCGTCATAATCGATAGGGCGCTGCAAGAGCCACACGCCTTGTTAGCGCACAATGCGCCCTTAGCTTAGCCGACGCCACCGAAGCCGACTCACGCCCGTCATGCCACTCATCGCCCTCGGGCTCAATCACCTCACCGCGCCGGTCAGCCTGCGCGAACAGGTGGCATTCGATGCCGCGGTGGCGCCGCAGGCGCTGGACGACCTTGTCCGTCAGCCGGGTGTCGAAGAGGCCATGATCCTCTCCACCTGCAATCGCACCGAGCTCTACTGCAGCGTCACGGAAGGTTTCGAGGCCATACCGGGCCAGTGGTTGTCGCGTCAGCACCGATTGACCCCACAACGGCTGGACGAGTTCCTTTACCGGCACGATGAGCAGGACGCCGTGCGCCACATGTTCCGCGTCGCCACGGGCCTGGATTCCATGGTGCTGGGCGAGCCGCAGATCCTCGGCCAGGTGAAGGACGCCTACCAGCAGGCCCGTTCGGCGCAGAGCCTGCGCGCGCCGATGGAACGCCTGCTCCAGCATACGTTCGCCGTGGCCAAGCGGGTCCGCACCGACACCCGCATCGGCGCGCATACGGTGTCCGTGGCCTATACCGCGGTGCGGCTGGCCGAGCAGGTCTTTACCGACCTGCGCCAGGCCTGCGTCCTGCTGATCGGTGCCGGCGAGACGATCGAACTGGCGGCCCGGCACCTGACCGACAAGAAAGTGCGCCGCCTGATCGTGGCCAATCGCACCCTCGAAAACGCGCAGGAGCTGGCCGTCCGCCACGGCGGCTATGCCATCGCGCTGGCCGACCTGCCCCGGCACCTCGCCGAAGCGGACATCGTGATCACCTCCACGGCCTCGCGCCTGCCCGTGGTCACGAAACAGATGGTGGCCGACGCCATCGCCGCCCGTCGCCGCCGCCCGATGTTCATGGTGGACATCGCCGTGCCGCGCGATATCGAGCCCGAGGTGGCCCATCTCGACGACGTGTACCTCTATGGTATCGACGACCTCAAGCAGGTGATCGACGAGAACCGCCGCTCACGCGAGCTGGCCGCCCGCGAAGCCGATGCCATCATCGATCTCCAGGTGGATCGCTACATGGCGTGGCGCCGGGCGCTGAGCCTGCGCAACCCCGCCGTAGACATGCGCGTGGCCGCCGAGGCGCAACGCGACGAGGTGCTGGCCAAGGCCCAGGCCATGGTGGCCAAGGGAAGATCGGCTGACGAAGCGCTCGCCTTCCTCGCCAATACGCTGACCAACAAGCTGCTTCACGCACCCAGTGCACGCTTGCGGGATGCCGCGCTATCGGGTGATCTCGACCTCCTCCACGCGGCCGGCCGGCTTTACGGACTGGACCCGGACGACGACGTTTCCGCATGATGTGCGGCTCCTGCCACACCTCGTGCCCCGAATGACCCCCTCGATCCGCCGCAAACTCGAAGCCCTGGCCGAACGGCACGAAGAAATCGGCCTGCTGCTCGCCCAGCCGGACGTTCTCGCCGACGGCCAGCGTTTCCGCGACCTCTCGCGCGAATACGCGCAGCTGGAACCGGTGACGCTGTCTTTGAAGGAACACGACACGGCCGAGCGCGAACTGGCCGAGTCCAAGGCCATGCTCGACGACGCCGAGATGCGCGAGATGGCCGCCGACGACATCGCCCGGATCGAAAGCCGCCTACGCGATCTGGATGCCGACCTGCAGGTGCTGCTGCTACCTACGGATCCACGCGACGAGGGCAATCTCTTCCTCGAAGTCCGCGCGGGAACGGGCGGTGACGAGGCGGCGATCTTCGCCGGCGACCTTTTCCGCATGTACGCCCGCTACGCCGAGCGGCAGCGCTGGAACGTCGAGATCCTGCATGCCAACGAAGGCGAGCACGGTGGGTACAAGGAAGTGGTCGCCCGCGTCGAAGGCCGTGGCGCCTACTCCAAGCTGAAGTTCGAATCGGGCACGCACCGCGTGCAGCGCGTACCGGAAACCGAATCGCAGGGGCGCATCCACACCTCGGCGGCAACGGTCGCGATCCTGCCCGAGCAGGACGAGGTCGGGGACATCGAGATCCGCGACGGCGACCTCAAGGTCGACACCTTCCGTGCCTCCGGCGCCGGCGGCCAGCACGTGAACAAGACGGACTCGGCGATTCGCATCACCCACTTGCCCACGGGCACCGTCGTGGAGTGCCAGGACGAGCGCAGCCAGCACAAGAATCGCGCCCGCGCGATGAGCCTGCTCAAGGCACGCCTGCTCGATGCGGAGCGCAGCAAGCAGAGCGCCGCCCAGGCCGAATCCCGTCGCCTGCAGGTGGGCTCGGGCGACCGCAGCCAGCGTATCCGCACGTACAGCTATCCGCAGGGCCGCATCACCGATCACCGCATCAACCTCACCCTCTACCGCCTCCTCGAGACGATGCAGGGCGACCTGGACGAGCTGATCGATACGCTGACCCGCGAACACCAGGCCGACGAGCTACAGAACCTGATCGGCGGCGGCTGAGAGCATCGCCGCTGAAGCGCCTCCCACAGGGATGCAAGATCTTGTAGGAGCCGATTCATCGGCGATGCGTGCTCGCACCAAACTGACATCTCCTGCCCCACAATGCCGGTCACCTCCCCGTAAAACGGACGCTAACCGATGGGCAAGAAAAAGAAGAAAGCCTACGAACACGATCTCGAGGCATTGCAGATCGAACTGGTCGGCCTCACGCGCTGGCTCCGCGCCACCGGTAAACGCATGCTGGTGATCCTCGAAGGACGCGATGCCGCCGGCAAGGGCGGCACCATCAAGGCCATCACCGACAAGCTCGACACCCGCGCCGCGCGCGTGGTCGCCCTGGGCAAGCCGTCGCACACCGAGGAAGGCCAGTGGTACTTCCAGCGCTACGTCACGCAGCTGCCGGCGGCTGGCGAGCTCGTGTTGTTCGATCGCAGCTGGTACAACCGGGCCGTGGTCGAGCCTGCGATGGGCTTCTGCACCGACGAACAGTACGACGCCTTCATGAAGGCGTGTCCGTCCTTCGAGAAACTGTTGACCGACGACGGCATCATCCTGGTCAAGTATTGGTTGTCGGTCGACCAGGAGCCGCAGGAAAAGCGCTTCGCCGAACGCGCGGCCGATCCCCTCAAACGATGGAAACTCTCGCCCGTCGACCTCAAGGCCCGCGAAAAGTACGCCGAGATGGGTGACTTGCGTGACGCGATGATCCAGCACACGCATACCGCCGATGCGCCGTGGTTCGTCGCCGACTTCAACGACCAGAAAGAAGGTCGTCTGAACCTTATCCGCCACCTGCTCGACCAGGTACCCGACAAGCTCACACCGGACAAGGAGTTCGACCTGCCCCCGCTGAAGGGCAAGCCGAAGAAGGACAAGGTCACCGCCAAGGCGGAGAAGGTGCCGAAGGTCTACTGACGCACGGCGGCACGTCGCACGGGCGCCCTGCGTGGCAGGCGCCCACTGCGCGACAGCCTCAGCCACTGGCGCAAGGCCAGCAGGCCACCGGCCGATTCGATCATCGCCGCCGGCACCCACATGATGACCCCACCGATGAGCTGGCCGGTGAGCACGTTGAGAGTGAAAGCGCGGCCGCATATCTCGAAGATGGGGTACAGGTCGGTCTTCGAGAACGTCACGATCGCGCCGGCCACGATCTGCGGCGTCATGGTGATCGCCGGAGACAGCACACGGATACCCGGCGACATCCTTCCCGGCGGTTTCGGCCGGTGGTCCAGCACGATCCACCAGTACGCGAGGCCCGAGAGCACCATCGACCAGTTCATCGCGCGATAGATCCGCCAGTCCAGCATCGCCATGGTCTGCATGTCGGGAATGAGCCAGACCAGGATCAGCGCGACGAAGAACAGGGTAACGAAGGCGGGGTTGAACAGGCATCCGGCGGCGATGCGCCACGCAAGCGACTGTCCTGCGCGTCGCAGGTGAACGCGCAGCCCCAGTGGCAGGCCCGCGCGCAACACCGTGCCCGGGTACGCCGCAATCAGCAGCAATGGCGCGAGGTGATGCAGCAACACCTGCTGGATGCGATGCATGAAGAACTCATGCTCGGCGTAGTAATCGAAATACGTATGCAGCGCGACATACACGATCGCCATGCCAGCCCAGAACGCGGCCTGGCGCAACGGCGTGACGCGCAGGCGCCGGGTCCCCGCGACGTACGCCGCCGCCGTGGCGAGAAAGACGATGAGGAACACCCAGGAGAACTCCCAGGGCACGATCCACTTCATGACGCCGGCACCCATCCGCTCAGACGACGCGACGGGCGCGACGCGTGCGCCGCCAGCCGTAGATCAGGCCGAGCAGGGCCACCAGGCCCGGCACCAGCACGATGTTGATGAACTTCAGACGCAGGCCCAGGGCATCGATCTCGGCATTGAGCTGGTGCTGTACCTCCCGCAGTTCCTTGCCGATGGCCAGCTTGCGCTGCAGGTACTGCTCCACTTCCCGGCGCTGCTCTGCCGTCGCGGTCGTCGGCGCCGCCGCGCCCTTCGCCGGCTGCAGTTCGGCGAGTCGCCGCTGGGTTTCGTAGAGCTCGTTCTCGAGCTCGCGCTTCTTGACCAGGAACTTGCGATCGGCCGCCGCCTGCAATGCCTTGACCCGCGTGAAGGGCCGCTGCGAGTTCACCCGCCCACGGATCGACAGCAGGGCCGACGAGCCACCCAGGTTATCGACGAGGTTGGCGACGAAGTCGCCGTTGTTGGCGAACGGCGTGAGTTGTTGCTGGCCAAGCAGGGGCTGCACGTCGATCCACAGGCGATCCGACAGCAGGTCCGTGTCGGCGACCAGCACCACTTCGCCCGGACCACTGGCAACGGCGAGGTGACCCTTCTCGCGACGCTCCGGGAACGCCGTATGGAAGGTGTCACGCAGGCGCGCAGCCAGCAGATAACGGTCGTGGGTCGGCTCGTAGTTCTCGAGCAGGCTGGTCGGATCGCTGGCCGAATCGCGCACGCGCTGCGCCGGCACGATGGCGGCCTCGTCCGACGTCTGCACCAACGGAATCAGGCGGGCTTTCGTATCCGGCGCGAGTTCGAAGAAGCCCGCCGTCGAAAAATTGATTCGCTGCAGGCTGGCCGTGACCACGTCGTCATGATTGAGGTCCTGTGCACCCAGACCGAGCATGGCCGGGTGGCCAATGCTGTTGCCGTTGAGCTCGATGGTCAGTGCCTGCGAGCGGTCGAGCACGACACGGGTCGGGTCGAACACCACGCCCCATGCCTGAAACAGCCGCGGCAGGTTCGAATCGTGATCGTCGACCGTGCCCTGCGAATCGATCAGTGGTGCCGTGTCCATCTCCGCATCGGGATCGACAAAGACGACCAGATGGCCCCCACGCAGGACGAACTGATCGATCGCGTACTGCGCATCCTCCGACAGGTGCTTCGGATGAATGAGGAGCAGTACGCTGATCGCCGGGTCGATATGGGTCACGCTGTCCGGGTCGATCGTGGTGACGTCGGCCAGCTGGTCCAGCTGCCGCATCAGCGTCCACGGCGCCTCGCCGATCACCAGGTTCCCCTCCAGTGGCAAGGAACTCATCACACCGAGTCGTGGCTTCTTCGGCATGCCCAGCTCGTACAGCAGCTTGGCGATGTCGTACTCGACGAAGGCCTCGCGTGCCGGATCGAAGAAGGGAATGGCCTGCGGTGCCGTGTCACCGGGACCCGCACTGCCGACCAGGCCGAAGAACACGCGCTCACCGTTGCTGCCACCACTGGCAGGCGTGAGCCCGTAACTTTCGGCGGCGTCCTCGTCATCCGAATAGGGCACGGGATCGATCACGCGAAGGCGGATCCGGCCATGGGCCCTTACGGCGATCTCTCGCAGCATCTCGTGTACGCGCTGCTCGTAACTACGCAGCTGTGCGAGGTCGCGCGTGGCGTGATCGGAGAAGTAGAGGGTCAGCGTGAGTGGCTTGCGCAGGCCATCGACGATATCCAGGGTGCCGGGTGTGAGGGTATAGATGCGATCCGACGTGAGATCGACGCGCGCCGTGCGCAGCGACAACGAGCTGATCGCGATCACCACCAGGAACAGGACGGCGATGCCGAGCAACGAGAGCCGCAGCAGGAAGGTACGGGACAGGTGCAGGTGACGCGAGATGCTCATCGCGTCCTCTTCAGGTCGAGGACCACGACACTGGCAGCCAGCCAGGCCACGATGGTGGCGAAGAAGTACACCAGGTCGCGAAGATCGAGCACGCCGCGCGCGATCGCGTTGGCGTGCCGGGCGATACTCAGCTGACCCAGCGCGCCGATGATCCTCGGCGGCACCGCATCCTGGAAGAAGTCCAGCACCTGGGGCTGGCCCGAGAGCAGCAGGAGGAAACACACGGCGGCCGTGAGGATGAACGCGATGATCTGGCTACGCGTCGCCGTGGACATGCATGTGCCGATGGCGATGAACGCGCCGGCCATCAACCAGCTGCCGACGTAGCCGGCAAGGATCACGCCGTTGTCCGGATCGCCGAGATAATTCACGGTGATCCAGATCGGGAAGGTCAGGCACAGACAGATGCCGATGAAGGCCCAGGCGGCGAGGAACTTGCCGAGCACGGCCTGCGAGATCGATACCGGCAGGGAAAACAGCAATTCCAGCGTGCCGGAGGCGCGCTCCTCGGCCCACATGGACATGGTCACGGCGGGGACCAGCACCAGGTAGAGCCAGGGATGCATGTCGAAGAACGGCTGGAGGTCGGCCAGGCCACGGTCGTAGAAGTCGCCCGAGTAGAACGTCAGCACGCCGGCCATGACCAGGAAGATCACCATGAAGACATAGGCCACGGGGGTGACGAAATAGCTCCACAACTCGCGACGCAGGATCGCCGTCACGCCGCTCATGCCTGGGCTCCGCGCGGCTGCGTGGTGATCTGGCGAAACACCTCGTCCAGGCGTCCCTGCTCGAGCTGGATCTCCGAGACCTCGAGGTTCTGCGTGCGCAAGAGGGCCTGTACCTCGTCGAGAATGGGCTGGCTGTTTCGCGGAAACACGGTGACGCGCCCGTCGAGCGGATCCACTTCCACCGACGCAACATGGGGAATACGCGCCAGCATCTCGCGCGACACACCACTACCCGGCGCACTGAACGACACCGCGCCGTGATAACGCGAGCGCGCCTCGAGCTCCGCGGGCGTCGCATCGGCAAGCAGGCGTCCGTTGGCGATGATCGCCACACGGTTGCAGAGCGCGTGCACTTCCTCGAGCAGGTGCGTCGAAATCAGGATCGTGCGTTCGCGCGCCATAGCGTCGATCAGCATGCGCACCGAGTGCTTCTGGTTCGGATCGAGGCCGTCCGTGGGCTCGTCGAGCATCAGCACGGGAGGATCGTGAAGGATCGCCTGCGCCAGGCCCACGCGCCGGCGCAGTCCTTTCGATAGCGTGCCGATGGTCTGCTCGAGCACGTCTTCCAGTTCGAGCCGCATCACGACTTCGTCGAATCGGCGGAAAGCGATGTCCCGGTCCAGGCCCCGCACGCGCACCATGAAGACGAGGAACTCCCGGATCGTCATCTCGCCGTAGCTGGGTGCCCCTTCCGGCAGGTAACCCAGGGCGCGCTTGGCGGCGAGCGGCTCCTTGCGCACGTCGTGGCCGCAGACCCGGGCCGTGCCCGAGGTGGGGGCAAGAAAGCCGGCGATCATGCGCATGGCCGTCGACTTGCCCGCGCCATTGGGCCCCAACAACCCAAGCACCTGCCCCGGCTCGGCGCGCAGGGTCAGGGCATCCACCGCGGTCAGCGGCCCATAACAACGAGTGAGTCGGTCGGTCTCGATCATTACTTCGCAGTGTAGCGAGGGGCTTCGGAAAAAGGCGGTGCGGTGAGGTGCGTCGCAAGAGCCGGCGGGTGCCACCCTCGGGGCCCCGAGGGCGATGCCCGCCGGCTCTTGCGACGCACATCGAGCGCAAAGCGAGGCCGCAGGCGAGCCCACCCAACAAAGCGCGCAAGAAAAAAGCCCCGCCGTTTCCGGCGGGGCTTTCGGGTATCGCTTTACGCGTGACTTACTTCGCGAGCGTCGGCGCGGAGGCCGCTTCGGCCGGAGCCGCGGCGGTGCCTGCCGGGGCCGGGGCCGTCGACGAACCGGCCGGGGCCGCGTCGTCCAGCGTCTGCGGCTTCAGGCCGGCTTCCTGCTCCGGGGTCTGCTCCGGGAGGTTGTCGCCCTGCAGCGGCAGGTAGATCTCGAACTTCTGCTCGTCGTAACCCTCGATGGTGCCGTGGTTATTGGTCGGAGCCTTGGTCTGGATGTCGTAAGCGCGGAACACCACGTCGTCGTACTTGTAGCCGTGGGTCTGCGAATACGCCTCGAGCATCTGACGCGTCTGCGGCAGGCCGGCACCCGTGCCGGCCCAGTCGGCCTTGAGGGCCTTGCCGCCGAAGGCCAGCACGGCCTTGACGTTGCCGTCGACGACCACGCGACCGAGCTTGTCCTTGCTGCCCGGTGCCGCGCTTTCGGCAGCAGCCGGCGCGGCCGCGGTCGAGGCTTCGGCCGGATCCAGCGAAGGACGCTGGGCAGCGGTGATCTCGACATCCTGGCCATTGATCTTCAGCGTGGTGGCATCGATCTCGGCGGCCACGTCGAAGGTGTAGTTCTGATCACCCCAGTTCGTGGTGATGGTGATGCGCGGGCTGGTGATGTTCACGCCCAGCTTCTTGGCGGTCGCCTGGATCTCGGCCATCGCCTTATCCGACGCGGTATCGACATCGTCGAGGGTGCGCGGGGCGGTGGTGGAGACGAACAGGATCGGCTTGGCCGGCTGCTCGACGATCGACGGAACCATCTTGCTGTAGTCGATGTTGGGGATCGACGCCATCAGGTTCTGCAGATTGGACAGGCTGAACTGGATCAGCGCGTCCGGATCGCCGTGGATGTAGAGGTTCGAGAAGCGGTTGACCAGGTTGAAACCGTACGAGACATCGTAGGCCCAGTTGACCTTGACCAGCTTCTGGCTGCGACCGGTGCGCTCCAGCGTGATCGTGAACTTCTTGTCGGTACCGCGCCAGCCGTTGTCCAGGTTCCAGACAATGGTGCCCTTGCCGGCATCGGAGATCTGGGCGAAGCCCGGATCGATAGAGGCGATCTCGAGGGCGCCATCGCCGACCTTCGGGTCGGAAGCCTTCCACGCGATCTTTGCACCCGGGCCGTACGCCTTGCCCGACAGCTCGAACTGCACCTTCGAATCGAAGGAGCGCAGCACGGTGTAGTCGGGGAAGCGACGGAAGTTGCTGAAAACGTCGTAAACCTGACGCAGATCCTTGCTGATCAGCATTTCGCGCTCAACGTGTCCAGTTGAGGGCATAGCAACGCCGACCACGACACCGAGTACGGCGACGATGACGAGGGCGACAATAAATTCTAACAGACGCGTCATTCCACGGTTCTCCGAACGTCTTACGAACGGGTTTTACGCACAGCTACGGACGCCGTACGCTCACCCCTGAAGAATCGGCCCGTGGCAGGGGTTCGCCCGCGCCGAAAGAGCCGATGGTACTTGCTCGCGGCGGGGAACGCCATTGGGTGCCCTGCCCTTTTTCGCAAGCGGGTACAAGGCGATTTTCGGCCGCCAGGGCCCAACCGGGCCTGGCGGTCAGCGCCGGGTCAGACGATACCCAGCTCCAGAGCCTTCAGGACGGCCCGCGTGCGGTCGCGCACGCCCAGTTTGGACAGGATGTTGGAGACGTGGTTTTTCACCGTGCCTTCGGCCACGCGCAGCGAATTGGCGATCTCCTTGTTGCTGTAGCCGCCCGAGAGCAGGCGCAGGATCTCGGTTTCACGCTCGGTGAGGGGATCGGGCTGCTCGAGGCTGGAAAACTGATTCTGGATGCGGCCCACGCCAGCCAGGAGCCGCTGGGTCACCATCGGGGCCACCAGCGAGCCGCCCGCGGCCACGGTGCGTACCGCTTCCACCAACTGGTCCAGCGAGACGTCCTTGAGCAGGTAACCGCGCGCGCCGGCCTTGAGTCCGGCCAGCACCAGTTGGTCGTCATCGAAGGTGGTCAGGATGATGGTGGGCGGTAGTTCGTTACGTCCGCCGAGGGCCTGGAGCACGTCCAGGCCGCTCATATTGGGCATCCGCAGGTCGAGCAGTACCACATCGGGGCGGATCTGCGGAATGGTCTGCACGGCCTGGGCGCCATCCGCGCACTCGGCAACGACGCGGATATCCCCCGCAAGGTCGAGCAGCGAGCGAATGCCCTGGCGAACCAGGTTCTGATCGTCAACGAGACAGACGGAGATCATGAATGACCCTCGGAAGGAAGAGGAATTGTGGCACGGGGCGTGAGGTCCGGATCGTCGACCAGCCCCTGTTCCAGCGCGGGACGCGCCGGCGCGTGGGCCAGGGTCGGCTCCTCGCCCAGTGGCAGCCGCGCGATCAGGGCGAAGCCGCCTTCTGCGCCGGTCCGGAAGGTTACGGTGCCACCGAACTCGGCGAGGCGCTCACGCATGCCATTGAGGCCGTTACCCGGGCGGACCGCGCCGCTGCCGTCGCCGCGACCGTCGTCGCGTGCCTCCAGGCAGAGCTCGTCAGGACCGGTGTGGCGGAAGGTCAGCCACAGGTTCCGGGCATGCGCGTGGCGCACCGTATTGGTAAGGATTTCCTGTACACAGCGCAGCAGCATCTGCGCCCGACGAGGGTCTTCGACGCCGAAGCGCGGCGGCACGCTCAACGCCACCTGAAGCCCCGGTACGCCCTCGATCAGGCTCCGCACCGCCTGCGTGAGGTCGATCGCATCGTCCTGGCGCAGCTCGCTGACCACCTCGCGCACGTCGGCCAGGAGTTGCTTGGCGGTGCGCTGGGCCTTGAGGACGTGCTCCCGGGCGGTGTCATTGGTGAGATGGCTGGCCACTTCCAGGTTGAGACTCAACGCCGTGAGGTGATGACCGACCAGATCGTGCAGATCGCGCGCGATGCGCATGCGCTCGGCGATGCGGGTCGATTCGGCCAGCAGGGCGCGTGTGGCACGTAGCTCGGAATTGAGTTGTCGCAGCTCTTCTCGCTCATCGGCCTGCTGGCTCGCCACCATCGAGGCGATGAAGACCAGGGCCGAGAAGCCGAAATACAGGCAGGCCTGCATCGTCGAGGCGATCAGGGTGAATGGAATCTCAAGGAACACCGGGATCAAGAGCAGATGGGCGAGCACCATCCAGGCGATGCCGATGGGCAAGGTGACCAGCCAGGGCACCACCGTCGCCACGATGATCAGCAGCAGCGCGGCGACGCCACTCTTGCTGAACACGCCCACCGCGAGCGCCGTACCGGTAAGGATGAGCAGCACCGCGATGCGGGTGAAGCCGTCTACGCGAAGGCCGAGATTGCGGGTGAGCAGCCAGTACACCAGGCCGAACACCAGGTAGCTACCCGTCCAGCCCAGTAATGCCATGTCCCCGATCGTTCCCGGGCCACCCCCCACCCGCTGCATGGAAAGAGGCAGGCCGACGCACAGGAAAACGAAGTACGTGGCGTACTTGAGGAGGCGGACATTATTGAACTGAACCTTCGACATGGCCGCATCATAGGGCTTCGCGCCCGCCGCACCACCTGATAGAAGTCACGCTCCGGCAACGCGGCAAGCGTCGGCTTTACAACGGTTTTACATACGCGATGGCGCGCCGTTGAGGTGGCCGGCATGCCATAATGCCGCGCATTCGGCGGCCCGGGGGTCGCCCGTTTCAGAACCCCTCATTCCAGAACCACAGCGGAGCAACGAATGGCCCTTGCCATCCGCGACGTGCGCGAGCACGACCTGGATGCCGTGCTGGCACTCAATAACGAGGCAGGCACCGGTATCCTCGCCACGGACCGCAGCCGCCTGCGCCACCTGTACGAGATCGCGCACTATTTTCGCGTCGCCGAACAGGATGGCCGGATCCTCGGCTTTCTTATCGCCATGCGCCCGGACGCCGAATACAGCAGTCCGAATTTCCGCTGGTTCCAGGCCCATTACGAAAGCTTCGTGTACATCGATCGCATCGTGATCGCGTCCGAATCGCGTGGCCACGGGCTGGGCCGAATCTTTTATTGCGATGTGCAGAGTTATGCCGAGGTACGCGTGCCGCTTTTGACCTGTGAAGTTTTTCTCGAACCACGTAACGACCAGACCGTGCTGTTCCACGGCACCATGGGCTTCCAGGAAGTCGGCCAGCAGACGATGGGCGAGACCGGCCCGAAGGTGAGCCTGCTCGCCCGTGAGTTGCCGAGCTTCCCGTTCGTGCGTGAGCGCTATATCGAGCAGGACGGCCTGCCTGCGGTGGCTTGGCTCAGCGAGCGTCAGCGCCCCATCGACGGCCCCAAGGTGAGCGCATGAACGCCCGCGCCGAACCCCTCGAAGCCGCCTGCGACCTCCGTTTCGGCCAGGTCGGCATTGCCTGCGTGCGCCTTCGCCGCGTGGACGCCGCCGCCCTTGTCGAGGAACTCGAGCGCCGCGTGCGCTCGGCACCGCAGATGTTCGCCCGTGCGGCGGTCGTGCTCGATCTCTCGCACCTGCCCAAGCTGCCCGACGACGGCATGGTCGATGCCTTGCTCGAAGCCATTCGCAGCGCCGGCATGCTGCCGGTCGGCATCGCCTATGGCACGCCGGAGACCGAAGCACTCGCCGAACGGATGAACCTGCCGCTGATCGCCAAGTTCCGCGCGCAGTACGAACCCGGCCAGGTCGCGACCGCGCCGGGTGCCGCTGCACCGGCGCGCAGCGAACCGGTGGCCGCGATGGCCCCGATGGACCAGGACCATGAACCGGGCAGCAGCACGACAGCCCAGCACCACACCGGCAGCGCCGTGCGCTCCGGCCAGCAGGTCTACGCGCGTGACCGCGACCTCGTCGTCACCGCCGCCGTCGCCAATGGCGCGGAAGTCATCGCCGATGGCTCGATCCACATCTACGGCAGCCTTCGCGGCCGCGCCATGGCTGGCGCGCAGGGCGACGAATCCGCACGCATCTTCTGCTCCGACTTCCGCGCCGAACTGGTCGCGATCGCCGGGCATTACCGCGTGTTCGAAGACATGCCAAAGGAATTCGAGGGCCAGGCCGTGCAATGCTGGCTCGATAATGGAAAACTCATGATCGCGCGCCTGTGACGCGCGGTCCCACGCTTATTCGCGGAGACATCTCTTGACAGAAATCATCGTCGTCACCTCCGGCAAGGGCGGAGTCGGCAAGACCACCACCAGCGCCTCCCTCGCCACCGGTCTTGCTCTCGAAGGCAAGAAAGTCGCCGTCATCGATTTCGACGTCGGCCTGCGCAACCTGGACCTCATCATGGGCTGCGAGCGGCGCGTGGTGTACGACTTCGTCAACGTCGTACATGGCGAAGCCACGCTCAAGCAGGCCCTGATCAAGGACAAGCGCCACGAGACGCTGTTCGTGCTCGCCGCGTCGCAGACGCGCGACAAGGACGCACTCACCCAGGAAGGTGTCGAGAAGGTCCTCGACGAGCTGACCAAGGAAGGCTTCGACTTCGTCGTCTGCGATTCGCCGGCCGGCATCGAGAAGGGTGCGCACCTGGCCATGTACTTCGCCGATCACGCCGTCGTCGTCGTCAACCCGGAAGTCTCGTCCGTGCGCGACTCCGACCGCATCCTCGGCCTGCTCGCCAGCAAGACCCGCCGCGCCGAAAAGGGCGAAACGCCGATCAAGCAGCACCTGCTGCTCACGCGCTACAACCCCAATCGCGTCGAAGCCGGCGAGATGCTCAGCGTCAAGGACGTCGAGGACATCCTCGGCATCAGCGTCGTCGGTGTGATTCCCGAATCGGAGAACGTGCTCGCGGCATCGAACGCCGGCGTTCCCGTGATCCTCAACGATGACTCCAACGCCGGTCTCGCCTACAAGGATACGGTCGCCCGCATCCTCGGTCGCGAGCTTCCGCTGCGTTTCATCGAGCCGGTCAAGAAGGGCTTCCTCAAGCGCGTCTTCGGAGGTTGAGCATGGGTATTCTCGATTTCCTGAAGCGCAAACCCGAAGCGAGTGCGGGCGTGGCCAAGGAACGGCTGCGCATCATCGTGGCCCAGGAGCGTTCGGCGCGCGGCGGCCCCGACTACCTGCCGCTGCTGCGTAACGAGCTGCTCGAAGTCATCCGCAAGTACGTCAACGTCGATGTCGACGCGGTGAACGTCACCCTCGACCGCGACAGCGGCCACGAAGTGCTCGAACTCTCGGTCGCCCTTCCCGACGGCAAGCCTGCTACCTCGGCATGAACGCACCCGATTCCGCCGACGCGGTCCTCCGCGTCGGCGCCATCGGCTTCGACGAACCGCGCACCCTCCTCGCCCGTTACGGCCTCACGCTCATCGAGGTCGCCGACGGCGAAGCCATTCCCGGTAGTTTCTGGGGCGACACCGAGGCCGGCATCATCGGCACGACGGTCTACGCCCGCGCCGACACGCCTGTGCACTCGCTGCTCCACGAAGCCTGCCACCTCATCGTGCTTCCCGAGGACAAGCGCGCGCTCGTACACACCGACGCTACCGATTCGATCGAGGAAGAAGACGCCACCTGCTACCTGCAGATCGTCCTCGCCGGCGAACTGCCGTCGGTCGGCTCTGCTCGCCTGATGGAGGACATGGACCGCTGGGGGTACACCTATCGCCTTGGCTCCACGCGTGCCTGGTTTGAACAGGATGCTCCGGAAGCGCAGGCTTTCCTGCGCGAGCGTGGATTGCCTATTGGCTGAGGCACGCGGTTCGGACTCGGGCCCGGGCTCGCCTCATCACTATCCGGCCTCACTCGTTTGCACGATGCCCTGAGGGTTCGCCGACACAGTCGGCTCCTACCCAAGATCTGCGTTGCGCCGGTGCGGGATCTGCATTGCGTGGGCGCGACATCTGCGTTGCACGCGAGCGTCGCGCTTGGCGCTCTACCGGCCATTCGCCTCACCGTGGGGAAGAGCCCAACGCGAGGCCGAAGGCGAGCCTCTATCCCGGCTCGTTGCGCTCGATCTGCGAGACGACGCTCGATGCGGCGGCGGCTTGCGTACGTGCCAGTCGACGGCGTTCGAGCGTGCCATAAGTCAGCCATGCGCCAAGGCCGATCAGGCACATCACGGTCGTGCCGATAGCCAGGGTGAGCATGCTGCCCGATAGCGCCGGCGAGAGTACGCCGGCGACGATGGCGGTGAAGATCAGGCTACCGAACGCCTGCACCGACGACACGCCGCCGCGCTGCTCGGGGAAACGATCGAGCAGGAGCAGGGTCAGGGTCGGGAAGGCCAGCTGGACGCCGCAGCCGTAAAGCGCCAGCGGCAGGGTCGACCAGGGCACGCGGGGATGATCCAGCGTCAGCGCGAGGATCAGGTTCAGGGCGCACGACGACAGCATCGCCGCGTAGCCCCAGTTCACCGTGCGCGCCGCACTCGCCCGACCGGCGACGCGGCCCGAAACGAAGGCACCGAAGACCATGCCGCTGACCACCGGCACGAACAGCCAAGGGAAACCGTCGGCGCCCAGGTGCAGTAGATCGCGGATGAGCTGCGGCGCCGAGGCGATATAAAGGAACAGGCCGGCGAAGTTGATCGAACTGGCGATCGCCAGCGGCCAGAACGGCAGGTCGCGCAGGATCGTCAGGTAACCGTGCATCAGCGGGCGGGGCCGGAAGACCGTGCGCTTTTCTTTCGGATGGGACTCGACCAGCAGCCGCGCCACGCTGACGGTGAGGGCTACCGTGAAAGCGGCCAGGGCCCAGAAGATGCCACGCCAGCCATCGATGCCGAGCAGCCATGCGCCGATGATCGGGGCGATGGCCGGCGCGATACCGAAGATCATCATGACCTTGGACATCATCCGCTGGGCTTCTTCGCCCTGCATCGTGTCGCGCACGACGGCGCGGCCGATGACGATGCCGGCACCGCCGCACATGCCCTGGACGATGCGACAGCCGAGCAGGAAGGCAAAGCTCGGTGCCATCGCGGCGCCTACCGAGGCGACGGCGTAGATCGCCATGCCCACCACGATGACCGGCTTGCGGCCATAAGCGTCCGACAATGCCCCGTGGAACAGGCTCATCACCGCATACGCCAGCAGGTAGACGCTGAGCAACTGCTGCAAGGCCACTTCGCCCACGCCGAAGTCATGCCCGATATCCGGAAAGCCCGGAAAGATGGCATCGATCGAAAACGGCCCGATCATGGACAGGGCCGCCAGCAGGTACGGCAGGTAGCGCCGCAGGTCGCGGGTCGCGGAGGTCATGGACCTTCAAGGCGTTGGCAAGGGAACTGAGCGAGTATAGCCACAAGGTTTCGGTCCATAATCGTGCCAACGAACCGCATGGGAGTTGTCGTGGGCTATACCGGTTTTGTGGCCGTCGGCGTGGGCGGTGTACTCGGGTGCTGGCTGCGCTGGTGGCTGGCGGTCGCTTTCAACCCGCTGTTCCCGAACCTGCCGCTGGGCACACTCGCCGCCAATCTCGTCGGTGGCCTGCTCATGGGCGTCGCCCTGGGTGTGTTCGACCACTTCACCACCTTGCCGGTGGAAGCGCGGCTGCTGGTCGCCACGGGATTCCTCGGCGGGTTGACCACCTTCTCGACCTTCTCGGCCGAGACCACCGGGCTGCTCCTCCGCGAACAGTACGGCTGGTTCGCCGCGCACGTCGGGTCGCACCTGGTCGGCTCCATCGTCATGACGATCGCCGGCCTGTTCATCACACGCGGAGTACTGAAGCATTTCTAAGCGCCACGCCGCGCGGGGCGGCGGAGGGATCACCAGGGGTCACGACGATGAGCCACGATTCTTCTTCTCTCAAGGCACGGGCACAGGCCCTGCTGGAACAGGCCGGCATCACCCTCGGCGGTAACCGGCCCACCGACCTGGTCGTGCACGACGAACGCACCTATCCCCGTGTCTTCGCCCACGGATCGCTTGGCCTGGGCGAGGCCTATATGGAAGGCTGGTGGGATGTCGGCGACCTGCCCGCCTTCTTCGCCCGCGTCCTCGCCTCCCATGTCGACGACTCGCTGCGCACGCTGGACACCCTCGTCGCGCACCTCAAGGCCCGCTTCCTCAACCTGCAACGCGGTGAGCACGCCTGGGACGTAGGCCGGCAACATTACGACCTGGGTAACGACCTGTTCGAGGCCATGCTCGGCAAGCGCCTGGTCTATTCCTGCGGCTACTGGGCCCAGGCGAGCAACCTGGACGATGCCCAGGAAGCCAAGCTCGACCTGATCTGCCGCAAGCTGCAGCTGCGGCCCGGCCAGCGCCTGCTCGACATTGGTTGCGGCTGGGGAGAGGCGCTGAAGTTCGCGGCGGAGCGCTACGGCGTGAGCGGCGTCGGCGTGACCATCTCCAAGGAACAGGCCGAGTACGCACGCGAGCTGTGCAAGGGCCTGCCGATCGAGATCCGCCTGCAGGATTACCGCGATCTCGACGAACGCTTCGACGCCATCCTTTCGGTCGGCATGTTCGAGCACGTGGGTGGCAAGAACTACCGCACCTGGTTCGAGGTGGCACGACGTTGCCTCGCGCCCCAGGGCCTCGCCGTCCTTCACACCATCGGCAGCAACGAGCAGCCGGGCCGGCCCGATCCCTGGATCGAGAAGTACATCTTTCCCAACTCGGTGATCCCCGCGATGAGCCAGGTGGCGACCGCCCTGGAAGGCTTGTTCGTGGTCGAGGACTGGCACAACTTCGGCACCGATTACGACCGGACGCTCACCGCGTGGCTGGCCAACTTCAACGAGGCGTGGCCCCACCTGGCCGGACGCTACGACGAACGCTTCCGGCGCATGTGGCAGTTCTACCTGGGCTGCTCGGCGGGCATCTTCCGTAGTCGTCGTGACCAGCTGTGGCAACTGACCCTGTCACCCAGAGGCGTGCCGGGCGGCGTTCGCGTGCCACGCTGACGCCGTGACGACTTCGTGCCCCGTACGGTCGGGGCATGAACGATCAGGCGAGGACCCGCGACGGCGTCGTTGAGACCGATGTACCAGCCCGACTGGACCGGCTGACCTGGGGCCGCTTCCACACGCTCGTCGCCGTGGCCCTCGGCATCACCTGGGTGCTCGACGGACTCGAGGTCACCATCACGGGCTCGATCGCCGGAGCGCTGAAGTCCAGTCCGGTATTGCATCTGAGCGACACCCAGGTCGGCCTGGCCGGCAGCCTGTACCTGGTCGGCGCCGTGGCAGGCGCCTTGTACTTCGGCTGGCTGACCGACCGCCTCGGCCGCAAGAAGCTCTTCACGATCACGCTCGGCCTGTACCTCGTCGCCACCGCGGCCACGGCGTTCTCGCCGAACTTCGTCACCTTCGTGCTGTTCCGCATGCTGACCGGCGCCGGCATCGGCGGCGAGTACGCGGCGATCAACTCGGCCATCCAGGAGCTGATCCCCGCCCGGTACCGCGGACACACCGATCTCGTCATCAACGGCAGCTTCTGGATCGGTGCGGCGATGGGCGCGCTCGGCGCCGTCGCCCTGCTCGACGGCGGCTGGGTCTCGGCCGAACTCGGCTGGCGGCTCACCTTCGGCCTGGGCGCCGTCCTCGGCCTGGGCGTGCTGGTGCTTCGACAGTGGATACCGGAAAGTCCACGCTGGTTGATGCTGCACGGACGCATCGACGAAGCCGAGGCCATCGTCGCCCAGATCGAACAACGGCTGGGCGTGCCGCCGCCGACGGAGCCCCTGCCACGGCTGCGGCTGCGACCGCGCCGACTCACGCTGGGTACCGTCGCCACCACACTGTTTCGCGACTATCCCAGGCGCACCCTGCTCGGCCTGATCCTCATGGCGACGCAGGCCTTTTTCTACAACGCGATCTTCTTCACCTATGCCCTGGTCCTCGGGCGCTTCTACGGCGTTTCCGACGCCGACGTCGGCTTCTACCTGCTGCCCTTCGCCGCCGGCAATTTCCTGGGCCCGCTCCTGCTCGGGCGCCTGTTCGACACGGTCGGGCGCAAGCCGATGATTGCGATCACCTATGCGATGTCCGGCCTGCTGCTGTTCGCCACGGCATGGCTGTTCGTCCACGGCATGCTCGACGCCCGCACGCAGACGGTTGCCTGGAGCATCGTGTTTTTCTTTGCTTCCGCCGCGGCGAGCTCGGCCTACCTGACGGTGAGCGAGAGCTTCCCGCTGGAACTTCGTGCCCTGGCCATCGCCTTGTTCTATGCCTTCGGCACGGCGCTCGGTGGCGTCGTCGGTCCCTGGCTGTTCGGTACGCTGATCGGCAGCGGCGAGCGCGCCGCCATCGGCTGGGGTTACGCGATCGGTGCCTGCCTCATGCTGTTGGGCGCTGCCGCCGCGCTAGGCCTTGGGATCGCCGCCGAGCGACGCCCCCTGGAGGACATCGCCGCGCCGCTCGGGCGCGCCGACTGAGCGCAGGAAGCGTTTGCGCGCGATGCCGCGCACGAAGCCCAGCGCGGGCCGTGGATCGTCCCAGCGAAAGGTGTGCAGTTGCGCCCTCGCCCACTGTGCCAGCACGGGCAACCACGGCAGCCGTTCGCGCTTGCGCAGGGCAAGTACGGTCGGGATATCGTGGTAGAGGTCGACGCACGCCACGCCTTCGGGATAGTCGCGCGCCGCACGCGTCACCGGCAGCCCCTGCGCGTCCTGCCAGGCCATCTCGCACACGTTCATGCCGCAGCGCGCAGCGAACTCCACCTAGGTCCAGGCGCGCGTGTTCACCTCGATGATGCGATACACGCCGTCGCGCGGATCGCGTTTGAATTCGGCGCTGAAAATGCCGCGGTAGTCCAGGCCATCCAGCAGGCGACGCAGATGGCGAACAGCCTCCGAAAGGATCGCCAGCGGCACCGAGTGACAGCATGAGCTGTTGCCGAAATCCGGTGGCGACATGCGCAGGCGCCGTCGCGCGAAGAGGCCGGCATACGCGCCGTTCCTGTCGCGAAAACCGTCGACGAAGAAATGCTCGCTGGCCGGACCCGGAACGTATTCCTGCGCCATGACGCTGAAGCCCTGCGCATGCAGGCGCGCCCACGTCTCGCGAAGCGCTTCCGGCCGGTCGACCCAGAGGCCCTTCACACCCGTGACGTCACTGAATCGCTGGGAGTTGACCGGCTTGACGAAGACGCGATCCATCGACGCGAACGGAATGGCGTCGATGTCTTCCCGGCAGGCGATGCGATACGTGCGCGGATGCGGAATATGCGCGGCCGCCAGGTAGCCGGCAAAGACGGCCTTGTCCTGCAGCAGTTCCTGAGCGTCTCGGCTCGATGTGCTGGCCAGGAAGCGATGGCCGAGATCGGACGACGGCAGGTCGGCCAGCCAGAGCGCGGCGTCGTCCGCGCCGGGAATGATGACCGCCCGGTCCAGGGGCATGGCGCGCAAGGCGGCAAGTGCCTGCTCGCCAGGTTGGCCGTCCCACGGGACGTTACCGGGCGCCGGCCGGTACCAGCGCGAATGGGTGACGATATCGCCCGGCGGGCATGCCACGTAGGCAGGAATGCCGGCGAGCTGAAGACTACGAAGGATACCCAGCGCGGTCGGTCCGCGCCCCATCACGATCGCGGGTACGCGCTCGTCGCCGCACCTAGCCATACCGCCCCCAGTGACGGGTTCCAACGCCGGAGTGGCGTTACCCTGCAAGGACAATGTGACATCGGTTCGGGCGACCGGCCAGATCGCCACACGGCCTATGCCCTATCGGGGATCGCCGCGTTGTTCGGCGAGGGCGGCATCGATGGCCGCGTCCATCGCCAGGGCGCTGGCGCGAAGCGATGCGCCATCGATCAGCTCGAGCACGTCGGCCACCCCGGTCGACGGCGGGGCGACGGCGCGGGGCACGGCATGTTCGTCGGCGGCTACCGGCGAGGGTGATCCCCCGAGGGCGTCCGCACTCATCTCCGTGGCGTACTTCACGATCTTCACCGGACGACCGTTGGCATCGAAGATCGGGTTGTAGGTCGCCTGGATCCAGACCACGACCTTGCCCTTGGCGACGCGCCGATAGAGCCCGGCGTCGTGAAGGCCCGACCGCAGGCGCCGCCAGAAACCGATATAGGCATCCGAACGACTTTCGTCCTGATCGACGAAAAGGCTGTGGTGCTTGCCGACGATCTCATCGAGACGGTAGCCGGTGAAGCCGAGGAAGACCTCGTTGGCGTCCAGGATCATCCCGTCGAGCGAGAACTCGACCACGCCCTGGGTGCGATCGGCGATATCGACACGCTGCTCGCGCAGGGCCACCGTCGCCCGTTCGTCGGAGATATCGCAGGCATAAAGGAGCACGGACGAGATCCTTCCTCCCCGGCCGGCCAGCGGAATGTAGACGGCCTGGAACCAGACCTCGCGACCGGGCGCGCCGGTGGCCCGGTACGTGCCGGCCACCTGCTCGCCACGGGCGAGAGCACGCCAGAGGTGTTCGGCGTCGTCGACGGGGAAGAACCGGCTATGGGGCTGGCCGACCACGGCCTCGGCACGGCAGCCAAGCGCCGCGAGAAAACGCTCGTTGACCGAGCGCACGACGCCGTCGATGCCGAACTCCACGACCGACTGGCTGCGCGAGAGCGCGGCGATGATCGCGCGCTCCGTGCGGGCGCTGCGCATGCCGCGCGCCCATCCGAACATACCCATCGTCGCGCCCCGTACTGCAATGTGATTCGAACTGGCTTATCGGCCGGAGGCGGTCCGGGCTTTAGGCGAACGATACCAGTTTCGTCAATTCACATCTGTCCGTCAGCCACGGCGAAAGGGACGACGCCGGGCTCGCGGGCTTCACCGGCCTGGCGGCGGCTCGGCGGTGCCGGACGCGGCACCGAGGGTGAGGTCCGCCCCAGGGTGATGTTCTTCGAGGCGCGGACTTCGCGGTTGGCGAAGGTCCATATCTCGCCGGTTTCCGTAACGAAAACCGTCCAGTACAGATCCGACTCGGGGCCGTAATCGATCAGGAAATGGGCGAAGCCTTCACCCTTGGGGGTGTTCATGGGCAGCGGCGGATTGAGTTGCAGCATGGCGTCCTCCTCGTGGCCCGATTAGCGCCAAAGCCACGTGCGGCCGGAGTGAACGTGCCGTCGATCACGCATCACCGGACACAGACACCACTTTTCGTCGCGGGTGGGTAACATGGCCTCATCCGGAACACGGTTCACCAGGGGATTCAGGGCGTGCAGGCACGTAATTTCGCGGTATCGGTTGTCCAGCCCGGTGGCAAGGTCGCCATCGAAATCGAATTCAACGAAAAAATCCACGGGCTTTCCGGCGACACGCTGTGGCTGTCCCTGGAGGACGATGCCAGCCTGGCAGACGCGGAGGCGCTACGTGCGCTGCTCGAGCGTGTGGGTCACCGTCTTACGGTAACGAACGTACGCGCCTGACCGGGACCGTCGCGGCGTCCGACACCGTAGTCACCGCGACAGCCAGCGGCACCACCACGGGCGTCAGCCGATGGTTGACGCCATGAACCTTGCGGCAGCCCAGGCAATGCCGGGTCATGCCCAGCCCACGTCGGGACCCACGCGGCGTGCTCAGCAGGCAGCCGCACACGTAACAGCTCGCCACCGCGCCGCGCTCCCATAGCTTCACGCGAACGGCCTGCACAGTGACCCAGGCTACCGCTGCGGTCACCGATCCGGCGACGATCCAGCCCGGCAGGTTGGAATACAGAGAAAGAATGCCCAGGTCGCCGGGCATCTGCTGGACGGCCTTCATCGCCGCCGCGGCAAGGGCACCCACACCGAGGACCATCAGGCCCGGCGAAAACATCCGAAAGTACATCCGTCCGGCGTATGACATGGTGGTCCCCTGACCCAGCCGGATGCTCCCGGCAAGGTCAGGTTGGCGCCTGTGGGGTCTACCCGCCGTGAACAGGCGGGCACCGACGCAAGAACTTGCTACTACCCGGCGACTGCCCCGAACGAGGGCGGCCGGTCGGCCCTGGCCTTGCCGAAGGCCTCGTTCGGCGTATCGCCCATGACGAAGCTCAACGTCCCGCCTGCCGCCAGTTCCTTATGGCTGATCCAGCTCTTCGACCAAGGCTGGCCGTTCCAGCTGACCGACTGGATGTAAGCCCGGCCCGGGCCGTTGTCCTTCGCCTCGATCACCAGCGTGCGGCCACCGCCGACCTGCACTTCCGCGCGATCGAGCAGCGGGCTGCCGAACACGTAGTTCGTGCTGACCGGATCGACGGCGTACAGGCCCATCGCGCTGATCACGTACCACGCACTCATCTGCCCGCAATCCTCGTTGCCGGGAAGGCCATCGGGCTCGGGCAGGTACATCGATTCCAGGATCATGCGCACGCGCGCCTGGGTCTTGTGGTGCGAGCCGGCGTACGCATAGAGGTAGGGCATGTGGTGGCCCGGCTCGTTGCCGAACGCGTACTGGCCGATCATGCCGGCGATGTCCGGCGGCGCGTTGTCCGGCAGGGCCGGGTCCGCGTTGAACAGGCCGTCGAGCTTGGCCTCGAAGGCCGTCTCGCCACCGAAGAGCGCCATGTAGTTGTACACGTCGTGCTGGTTGAGGAAGGTGGCCTGCCAGGCGTTCGATTCGGTGAAGTCGCGCCAGCGCTTCGAGTGACCGATATTGATCGGGTCGAAGGGCAGCAGCCAGCTGCCGTCGTCCGCACGCGGGCGGACGAACTGGGTGTCCTTGTCGAACACGTTGCGGTAGTTCTGCGACTGCGTGCGCAGGAGCGCCGCATCGTCGGCATGACCCAGCGCATCGGCCATGTGTGCCACGGCCCAGGCGTCGTACGCGTACTCGAGGGTCTTGCTGGCTGCCTCGCCTTCCTTGTCGCTGGGGATGTACCCCTTCGCACGGAACGCCGGCAAGCCGAAGTAGTCGTCCTGCAGGGCACGACGGCGAAGCACCGGCCAGGCCTTCGCGTAGTCGATGCCGGTAAAGCCCTTGGCCTGCGCTTCGGCGATCACCGGCGCGCAGTGGTAACCGATCATGCATACCGTCTCGATACCCTGCAGGGGCCACACCGGCGCGCCACTCGGGCTTTCCACGGCAAGGCGCACCAGGCCGTCGACCAGGTCCGGCACCCGCTCGGACTGATACAGCGTGAACAACGGATGCTCCGCACGGTAGGTGTCCCACAGTGAATACGTGCTGTAGTTGTGCCGGCCTTCGGGCAGCGTGTGCACCGCCTTGTCCATGCCGCGATAGCGTCCGTCGAAGTCGCTGAACACCGTCGGTGCGAGCATGGTGTGGTACAGCGAGCTGTAGAACGTGCGCTTGATCTTGTCCGACGACGATTCGATACGGATGCGCGAGAGCTCGTGCTCCCATTCGGCTTCCGCGGAAGCGCGCACGCCATCGAAATCCCAGGCGGGAATCTCGTTGTCCAGGTTACGCATGGCGCCATCGATGTCGACGCCGGAGATGCCGACCTTGACGAGCAGGGGCTCGCTCGAGGCCTTGTCGAACTGCAGCGCCGCCTTCAGCTGGTCGCCCTTGATCGTGGTCGTCCCCGCAGGCAGCGCCTTGTCGTCGTTATAGAGCGTGGCGCTGACGATCGGTCGCGAGAGCTTCATGGCGAAGTAGATCACCCGGCCGGTCGCCCACTGGTAGACGCGACGCCCGCCGACAACGGTGTCATTGCCGACGAGGGTCAGCTCGACATCGCTGAGTCGCGTGGGGGTTTCGATGTTGTCCTGGTAGCCATGCGCGAGATCGAGCAGCAGGTGCGCGTCGCCGTCCTTCGCGAAGGTATAGCGATGCATGCCCGCACGCAGGGTCGCGGTCAGCTCGGCGAAGATGTCGTGATCGGTCAGCTTGACGCGATAGTAACCGGGGTGGGCCTGCTCGCCCGTGTAGTGCGACCGGTAACCCTTGACGTGTGTGCGATGCGCTTTCTCCGGCTTCTGTCCACCCTTGTGCTTGGCGTCGAAGCGCGACACGTAGTTCACGCCGTCGTAGTCGCGATCGCCCGGCTGCAGCCGTACCGCGCCCATCGCCGGCATGACCAGGAAGTCGAGCATGTCCGCTGCGCCGGTGCCGGACAAATGCGTGTGCGAGAAGCCCATGATCGAGCCGTCGCCCTGGTGGTAACCGGACGAACCGTCCCACTCCGCATTGTTCGTGTCCGGGCTCAGCTGGACCATGCCGAACGGCCGCGTCGCACCCGGATAGGTGTGACCGTGGCCGCTCGAGCCAACAAAGACGTCGACGTAACGCAAGACGCCATCCCCAGCGGTGCCGCCGCTGGCGGGTGGCGCGGTCAGGCCTTTGTGTACCCCGTCGGCCAGCACGGTGAGGGAACCGAGCGGACCAACGACCGAAACAGCGGCCATGCCTTGCAGAAAACGTCGACGGGTAACCATGAATCGCTCCAGCTCAGTTGCGCGCGTCAGACGCGGCGCAGGGAATCGGGATGCTTGTCGGCAAGATGGACCACGAGCTCGCCGAACAAGGTATTGGCCCACGCGAACCACACGCGGGTGAACTGTTTCGGATCGTCCTGATCGAATGCCTCGTGCATGAAACCTGTGCCGGCATGCGTGGTCTTGAGCCAGTGCAGGCACTGCCGCTGCTCGGCCACGTCGTCCGTGGTGAACGCCTTCATCATGATCGACATCGGCCAGATCATGCGCAGGCCTTCGTGCGGGCCACCGATGCCTTCACCGGCACTGCCCTTGAAGAAATACGGGTTGTGCGTGCTCCACACCCGGTCGCGCGTGCGTTGGTAGCGGGCATCGTGCGGCGCGCTCTCCAGGTACGGCAACGCGAGCAGGCTCGGTACGTTGGCGTCGTCCATGAACAGCTGGTTGCCGTAACCGTCGACCTCGTAGGCCCAGTAGTCGCCCTGCGGATCCTTCACCACGCCGTATTGTTCGACGGCAGCGGCGATCTCGTCGGCCATGGCGTGGCATTCGTCAGCGAAGACCTGGTCGCCATAGAAGCTCGCATGCATTTGCGCGAGTCGGCGCAACGTGACCACGGCGAACAGGTTGCCCGGAATATTGAACGCGTAGACGGTGGCGTCGTCCGACGGACGGAACATCTGGTGGATCATGCCGACCGGACGGGTGGGCTGGCCGTAGCCGTGCAGGAACTGGCTCTCGGTCGGGTTCGGCGACGGGCGCTGGAAGTGGTACGGGCCGGGGCTCGTTTTGCGCTGCTGCTCGCGGAAGGTCGTGACGATCAGCCGCGTGGCCGCACGCCATGCATCGTCGAATGGCTCGCGGTCACCGGTGGTCTGCCAGTAACCGTGCGCGAGGCGCACCGGGTAGCAGAGCGAATCGACTTCCCACTTGCGCTCGGCCACGCCGGGGTGCATGTCGGTCTGGTCGGACTGCGCCCAGTCGAGCTTGCTCTTGCCCTTGGGGTCGGGAAGAAAGGCGTTCGCGTAAGGGTCGATCGCGATACAGCGGGCCTGGCGGCGGATCAGTCCGCGGAACAGCTTGCGCAACGCTTCGTCTTTCGGCGCCAGCGGCAGGTAAGGCCATACCTGGGCCGAGGAGTCGCGCAGCCACATCGCGTCGATGTCGCCGGTGACGACGAAGGTGTCTTCGTAACCATCCAGGCGACCGACTTCCACCGTCGTGTCGAGCGTATTGGGGAAGCAGTTCTCGAACAGCCACGCCAGCTCGGGATCGGCGATCTTCTTCTTCGTCGCGGCGATCAGTGCTTCGACGGCCGGACTGGTGAACTTGCGCTGGCCTACCGGCGGCCGTTTGCCGGGAAAGCGTGGCGCGGCGAACGCGCCTGCACTCATCCCGCCGACCATGGCGGCGCTGGGGACCAGTGACATCCATTTGATGAGGTTGCGACGGCTGGGATTCACGGCTGGCTTTCCTTCAGGGCATCGATCAGTGAGCGTACCGACAAAGCATGGCGAAGCGTGTCCGCATCGACGTGACCGTCGATCGCCACGTCGACACTTTCGCCGGGCAGCAGGTCGAAGGCGTTGTTGGACAGACGAACGTCGAGGTCGCCCGTGTCGATCCACACCGCGCGCGCCAGGCGCTTCGCGGAGACCGTCAGTACGAGGCCGTGTCCGCTGTCGCGAAGGCTCGTCGCCAGCTCCGGCTGGGGCAACGCGAGGGTCCGTGCCGCACCGAAGTACAGCAGGTGATGCGCAACGACCTTGCCCTGCTCGAGCAGGTCGAAGGCGACCACCGTGCGTCGCGGATCGGCGCCCTTGAGCAGGGTGGCATCATCCAGACGTGCGAGGCTCGTGCTGCTGAGCGCGGCAGCCCGCAGGGGACGGCTCTCTTCGCGCAGGAGCTTGCCAGCCATGTCGTAGATACGCGTGCGCAGCACGGCGTCGAAGTCGGTCGTGCGGTCGGAAACGGCAAACACCTCGGTCGTGCCGTCGCGCCGCAGCGGCACGACATCCACCGGCGCATAGAAGCGCTTTGCGTGGAACTGCAAGGCCTTCCAGCGGTTGAAATAGTCCACGCTCGCCCACGATGCGCCCGGCCAGACGTCGTTGAGCTGCCAGTACAGCGAGCCCATGTTGCGTGGGCGCGCACTGCGCAGGTGCTCGGCGGCCAGTTCGATGCCTTCGGCCTGCATCACCTGACTCAGGTAGACGAACGAAGGAAAGTCCTTCGGCTCACCGTATTCCTGGCGGATATACAGCAGCAGACGCTGGTTGCCGTCGCCGTTGGCGAACTTCTGGTGGGCGCGCATCACCTTCGATTCCGGCTGCATGTCGCCGGCTTCGGCGAAGGCCTTGATGGTGGCCATCACCGGGAACGACTGCAGGCCGTATTCGGACTGAAAGCGCGGCGTGACATCGAGGTAGTGCGAAATCGGCTCCGAACCGGACCATACCTTCCAGTAGTGGAAATCACCGTCGTTCTCCACATTGGCTTCGCCGTCGAAATCGGTGCTCGGTGAGCTCGCCCAGTAAGGCGTCTGCGGGGAGAGGTCGCCGACGACCTTGCGCAAGGTCTTGCCGAAGAGCTCGCGCATGCCGTCATCGAGGCGGCGTACTTCGTCGGCATTGATGAACTTGCGGAAGTCCTCGCGATCGGGCCAGGACTCCCAGCCGGTCTGCACTTCGTTGTTGCCGGCCCAGAGCACGATGGATGGGTGGTCGCGGAGGCGGGTGACCTGCTCGACGGCTTCGATGCGCGAGGTTTCGCGGAACGCCGGGTCGTAAGGCGTGATGGCGCCGCCGAACATGAAATCCTGCCAGATCATCAGGCCCATGCGGTCGGCTGCGACGTAGAACGCGTCGTCCTGGTAGGTGCCACCGCCCCACATGCGCAGCATGTTCATGTTGGCATCCCGCGCCGAACGCAGGATGGCCTCCATGCGCGCCGTGGTCACCCGGGCGGGGAAGCTGTCGAACGGGATCAGGTTGGCGCCCTTGGCGAAGATGGGCACGCCGTTGACCACGAAGGCAAAGCCCCTGCCCCACTGGTCCTTGTCGCGGCGCAGCTCCACGCTGCGCAGGCCGGTCTCGCGATCGGCCTGGGCGACCGTTGCGCCACCCGTGCTCACGGTGGTGTGGAAGCGGTACAGGTTCGGATCGCCGTAACCGACCGGCCACCAGCGTTGCGGATGATCGATGTCGATGGGCACGGCGACATGGTTTTCGCCGGCGACCAGGGTCACCTCGCGTTCCTGCGTGCCATGCGTGCCGTTCGGCGCGGTCCATTCGACGGCGACCTTGACCGTGCCGGCCTTATCGGCCTGCAAGGCGAGCTGCGCATCGACGTGCGCATCGGCTTCGTCGACCTTCGCCTGGGCGATGTGGAAGTCCGCCAGCCGCAGGTCGTCCCAGCTTTCCAGACGCACCGGCCGCCAGATGCCGGCGGCGAGGTAACGCGGACCCCAGTCCCAGCCGTAGTGGTAGTTG
Source organism: Luteibacter rhizovicinus DSM 16549 (assembly GCF_001887595.1). Lineage (NCBI taxonomy): Bacteria > Pseudomonadati > Pseudomonadota > Gammaproteobacteria > Lysobacterales > Rhodanobacteraceae > Luteibacter > Luteibacter rhizovicinus. The sequence goes on along the minus strand of NZ_CP017480.1, from coordinate 2,622,520 downwards.
GCCTTACGGACGTAGTTGGAGGTCTGCTTGCCCTTCGGCTCATCGCCGAAGGACGAATCGAATTCACCCGGCAGCGCGTACGGCTGCTTGAGCAGCCAGGGCTGCAGGCGGGCAATAGGGGATTGGAAATGCACCCGCAGGCTGTTGCTGCCGGCGTGAAGCGCGCCCTTCACCGGCAGGCGCCAGCGGCGGAACATATTGTCCGCGGCGAGCAGCTTCTTGCCGTTGAGGCTGACCTCGGCAAACGTATCGAGGCCGTCGAAAACGAGATCGACGTGGCCACGCTTGAGCGCGGCCGCGTCGACGTCGAAAGAAAGCTGGTAGTCCCAGTCCGCGAGGCCGATCCATTGCAGGCCGGCCTCGTTGTCGCGCCAGAACGGATCGCCGATCCGTCCCAGCGCCAGAAGATCCGTCTGGACGGCACCCGGCACGATGGCCGGCTGCCAGTCCGTCGGAGCCTTTTGCGCGATCGCTGGCGCCGCCCCGGGAGCGAGGCGGAACTGCCAGCCGGTGGAGAGGTCCCTCTCCACCGGCGTGGCGGCCGTGGCGGCGCCGGCGACGAGCCAGGCCACCACCACCAGCGACGCGCGGCGCATCACAGCTTGAAGCCCAGCGTCAGCGTGTACGTCCGGCCGTTCTTGTAAGCATTGAGCGGCTCGGCGGGCGTGTTGTTGTACACGTAGTAGGTTTCGTCGAGCAGGTTGGTGCCGTCGAGCGAAATGCGCATGTGGTCGTTTACCTGATAGCCGATCGACGCATCCAGTTCACGGAAGATACCGGTGATCTGCGCCGACTCCAACTGGGCGATCTGCGTGAAGTACGCCGAGCGCCAGCTGTAGGTGATCCGCGCATCCCAGGGACCCTTCTCGTAGTACGGGCTGAGGTTGAACGCGTTCTTCGAGTTGTACGGCAGCGGGAAGTCGTTGCTCGTGCTCGCGTCGGAGTACGTGTAGTTGGCCAGCATGCCGAAGCCGTACTTGAACACCTGCTGGTAGGTCAGCGAGATGCCCTTGACCTTGGCCACACCGGCGTTCACCGGCACTTCCATGTCGTACACGTCGTCGCGCAGGTTGGTCAGGTTGTAATGCGTCTGCTTGACGTTGGTGTTGAGGATATAGCCCGAGATGCGACGGAAGAAGAACTCCGCGGACAGCACGCTGTTCTCCGAGAAGTACCACTCGGCCGAGGCATCGTAGTTGGTCGACTTGTACGGCTTGAGGTCGGTATTGCCACCCGAGCCGGTCAGCGTACGGTCGTCCAGCGCGATGTACGGGGTCATTTCCTGGTAGCGCGGACGGGCCATGGTCTGTGCCGCGGCGAAACGCAGGGTCACGTCTTCGATCGGGTCGTAAGCGATGTTGAACGACGGCAGCCAGTCGTGATACGCGCTGCGCTTGTTCACCGGGGCGTACTGGTCCGGACCGATGCTGTTGTATCCGTTGACCGTGTCACGCGTGCGGTAGTAGCGCACGCCGAGGTTGCCGCGGTAGGAGTCGCCCGAGAAGTCGCCCTGGATGTAGAAGGCGCGGTTCTGCTCGGCGATGCTGTAGGTGGCCTTCGGATCGAGCGGGACGCTGGTGACGAGGCTGTTGACGTAGTCCTTCAGGCCGCCTGCGCTGATCGTGCTCCAGTTGGCCATGCTGCTCGTGCCGTCGAGGCCACCGAGATAGCCGCTCGGGGTGCCGCCGCCCAGGACATCGGACAGCGAGACGCCGCTGCCGTCCGGCGACGGAATACGTGCCGCATAGGCGTCCTGACCGTTGAGGTGGTTCGTCGCCTTGATGCCGACCTCGATCTGGTTCAGCGGGCCCCACGACACGTCGTGGCGGAAGTCGGTCTGGAAGTAACGCTCACGATCGTAGCTCGGCGCGTAGCTGAAACCCGCACCGTGGGCGAGCATCGCTCCCGGGTTGTCCGCGCTGTTGAAATTGATCTGCGGGTGCTGGCCGTCAAGGTTCCAGTTGTAGCCGCCGAAGCCCTGGAACTGCGCGTTCCAGATGCCTTCCGAGCCACCGGTCGAACCGGTGTAGCCGACCTGGCTCGTCGCCGACCAGCCGTCACCGTACCAATCGGCGCGCAGCTGCGCGGTGCCGGTGTTGACCTTGGACTCGCGCTCGTAGCCGTCGAGGTAGGTCGACGCGCCCGGGCCATAGGAGCCGCTGGTGGCGACGCCGTTCTGGAAGCCGAGGGCCGTGGCCTGCGGCGCACTGCCCGACCAGTCGCCGTAATGGCTCTGGTTGAAGTTGTCGAACTTCTCGGTGACGTACAGGCCGGTGAAGTTCAGCTCGAACGCATCGTTCGGCTTCCACTGCAGGTCGGTCGACACACCGTCGCGCTTGCGCTGCTGCTGGAACCACGCGGTGTTGATCGCGGTCGGGTACACGCCCTTGGTACCCGGCGCGACGACGTTGGGATTGAACTGGTGGTTCGGATCCGTATCGGTCGGATCGTTGGCACGCTGGTAACCGAAGACCTCGGTGCCCTGGCGATCGATGATGCGGTCGGAATGCATGACCGAACCGAGCACGCCGAAGGTGGAGTCGTTGTTCTTCCAGCTGTACAGCATGGAGGCGTTCGGCTTGCCGGTGTCGGCGCGATCGTTATAGCCGTAGCTGACGTTGCCGGTGAGCGTGTTCGCCTTGAGGTCCAGCGGCTTGCGCGTATTGACGATGACCGTGCCGCCGATGCTGCCCTCGTCGATGTTCGCCTGCGGGGTCTTGTAGACCTGGGCGTTACCGATGATTTCCGAGGTGAGCAGGCTGTAATCGAACGAGCGGCTGTCCGGGTTGTTCGGATCCGAGGTCCAGTTGGTCGATGCCAGGGTCTGGCCGTTGAGCAGAAGGCGGTTGAGCGCCGGGTCGGTACCCAGGATGCTGACCTTATCGCCTTCGCCGAAGTTGCGATCGACGCTGATGCCCGGCAGGTGCGAGAGCGATTCGGCCACGTTGCGATCCGGGAACTTGCCCACGTCTTCGGCCGAGATGGCCTCGACGATGGAGTCGGAGTTGCGCTTGAGGTCGAGCGACTTCTGCAGGCTGGCGCGGATGCCGGTGACGGTCACGCCCTCGAGGTTGGCCGCGTTCTGTGCATTGGCATCCGTGGCCGGTGCCGATGCGGGCTCAGCCTTCTTGGCGGTCGTGGCGGGCGGGGGCGTGGCGCCGGCGTCTTGCGCCATGGCGGTACCCGTGGCGAACAGCCCGGCCATGATGGCCATGGAAAGGGCGCTGATCCGGTAATTCACTGCTATCTCCTGGGGATGAGAATGTTTTTTCGGGACGAACGACACCGCGCAAGCTTTCGCCTGCGTTCGTCGTTCGTTCCGTTTGAATGTGTCGCTTGCCCTGCCGCTGGGGGGACCGCAGCGTGTTGCTGTTGCAACCTTGTTACGCAGCGGATTTTTAGTGTCCGGTGACAACGTTGTCAACCGATTTTTTAACTCGATCTAAAGTCAGACAAATGAATGCAACTAACTGTAATTGCTAGGTTTAGTGAAATAACGAAAATACTGCAATGCGGAATTTCTCATGAGGCATTTGGATCGATCCATGCGCGGGCAGGACATTCGATGGCCGGTCGTAAATAGCTGTCTCAGATAGATTTTCCTGAAGGTCCTCAAACAACATGAAGTGAGGCATCAGTCAGACACCTGCTTTGCTGCGGTGCAGCGTAAAAAGAGACCGATTCGATCCCAACGGGGCGATGAACGACATCGGCAAGTCCTTGCGGAATGGCATTTCAGACAGCGATCAGTCACCTCGGCTCGTCGAAGCTGAACGCAACACGGCCCTACCCTCGCGTAAAGGAACTCATGGTGAGCAAGCGATTCGCACTGGATATCTCGATGATGTCCGTCCTGTCCGTATCACTCATCGGCGCCCTCGCGGGTTGCCAGCGCCAGGCACCGGCCGACCCTCAGGCACCGGTCGCCGCCACGAGCGCTATCGCGCCGGCGCCCGCCACGGCCCCGGCACCGGCACCGGCGTATCAGCCGCCGACGGCCGAACAACTCTTCGCCCTCGTAGCACCTGTTGCCCTGTTCCCCGACCGCCTTGTCGCGCAGACGCTGGCCGCATCGACGCATCCCGACGATGTCGCTGCCGCCCGCGATTTCCTGGAGCAGAATCGCAATCTCACCGGCAGCGCGCTCATCGAGGCCGCCGATGGCCAGCCCTGGGATCCCAGCGTGAAGTCGCTGGTCGCCTTTCCCGCCGTGCTCGATCAGCTCGCCAACAACACCGAATGGACCGCTGCGCTGGGCGCCGCCTACGCCAGCGAACCCACCGACGTGATGAATGCCATCCAGGTCATGCGCGGTCGCGCCCGCGCCCACGGCAACCTGCAGAACTCCGCCCAGCAGACCGTACAGATCGATCCGCGCGGGCCGTCCGACGACGAGACCGTCGCCGAGGACGGTGGCATCGTCGCGGCACCCGCGCAGACCATCCTCATCGAGCCCGCCGAGTCAGACGTGGTCTACGTGCCCGACTACGATCCCGATACGGTGTATGGCGAGCCGATCGTCACCCGCGTGTATTCGCAGGGCTGGTACGAGGCACCACCCCGCCGTGACGATCTCATCGCCACCGGGCTGGTCTCGTTCGGCGCGGGCATCCTGGTCGGCGAACTGTTCGCCTCGCACGGGCATCGCGAACCGCCGCGCTGGGGCTGGAATGCGTGGAACACGTCGTGGGGCGGTGGTCGCCCGGGTGGACCGCACTACGGTGGTCGTCCGGCGATCGTCTACGACAACCATCCCTACCCGGTGAATCGCACGACGGTGATCAACCGCACGGTCAACATCGATCGCTCGGTGCATATCGACCGCTCGAACCACATCGACAACCGGCACGACTTCAACAACACCACCAATAACGGCTTCGCCAACCATCCCATCGATCCTCGTCGACAGGCGGCACCGATCGCGAACGCCGCGCGCCCCTCGCCGCCCGATTACGCGCACATGCAGCGGCCGACGTTCACCGCTGGCATGACACATCCCACCGCACCCAATGCGCGGCCGGCCCTGCCACCTCCGCAGGCAGTCCATGCGGAAGGACAACGTGCCGACGGGCGCGGACCCGAGTTCGCCGGGCGTCCAGGCAATCCTGCCGATGTGCGCAACGCCAACGCCGGCCAGGCGTTCCGTCCTGGGCAGAACACGCCGGCGCAGAACGTCGCACGCGGCGAGCCCACGCGCTTCGATCCGCGCCAGCAGGTCGGCGGCCAGGTAGGCCAAGTGCCGCACGTGGATCCTCGCGAGCAGCAGCGTGGCGCACAGGCAGCCCGACAGGACGCTCGTCCCCTGCCCATTGCCCAGCCGCAACAGCCGCAACGTATCGACCCGCGCGCCGATGAAGCGGAGCACTCGCGCGCGGAAGCCCAACAGCGAGCCGCCGCGACGGCGCGACAGCAAGCCTTCCCGCAGCCGCAGTCGCAGCGTCAGCCGCCGGTCGAGCGCCCTGCCGCTCAGGAACGTCCAACGCAGCCCATGCCCCAACGCGTCGAGCAACCGCGACCGGAGCCGCAGCGCGCCGCGCCCCAGCGTCAGGAGCCCCAACGTCAGGAGCCTCAGCACGTCGAGCAGCCACGTCCCCAACCGCAGCAGCGTGCGGAACCGCAACGTGAGCCGCAACGGGCCGCGCCGCAACAACGTCCGGAACCACAGCACGAAAACCATGCGCCCGCGCCCAGGTCGGCGCCGCAACATCACGACAAGAAAGACGAGCACGGCGGTTGAATAGATACATGTAGGGGCCGATTCATCGGCGAATAGATACATGTAGGAGCCGATTCATCGGCGAGAAGCCAACGGAGCGGTGTAGCCATACCCCATCGCCGGCACAGCCAGCTCCCACAGCCATCACAACAAAAAGGGCCCGGCGCAAGCCGGGCCCTTTCATCGAACGAATGCGACGCCGTTACTTCTTGCGTGCGCGCTTGGCGACCGTCGTTTTCTTCACGGTGACCGATGCTTTCTTCACCGGTGCAGCCTTGCGAGCTGCCGCGACCTTCTTCACCGGCGCCTTCGTCACTGCGACCTTCCGGGCAGGCGCTTTCTTCGCAGCCGCCTTCTTCGCCACCGCTTTCTTCGCCGCCACCTTCTTCACTGCGGCCTTGCGTGCCGGTGCGGCCTTCGTCGCAGCGGCACGCGTCGACTTCCTGGCCGGCGCACGCTTGGTCGTCTTGCTCGCAGCGGCCTTCTTCTCAGCAGAAGCGGAAGCATCCACCTTGGGCTTCGCGGTACGGCGCGCGTTGAGTTCCGCGGCCGAATTCAGCGGACGCCACGAACGGCCACCGAGTGCCAGCAGTGTGTCAGCCGAGGCCGGACCCGCACTGCCCGAGGCGTAGTTCGGGAAATCGGCCGGGGTGCGCTGTGCCCAGTCGTCGAGGATAGGCTGCACGGCGCGCCAGCAGGCCTCGACCATGTCGGCACGCTGGAACAGCGTGGCGTCGCCGGTCATGCAATCGTAGAGCAGCGTTTCGTAGCCGACGTTGGGCTCGGCGCGGAACCAGTCGGCGTACTTGAAGTCCATGCGCACCGGCGCGAGTTCCACGCGCGGGCCAGGACGCTTCACGTCGAACTGCAGCGAGATGCCTTCGTCCGGCTGGATCTGCAGGACGAGCCAGTCCGGGCCGAACGCGTCCATGCCCGTGCCACGGAACGGGGCGAAGGGCGCGGACTTGAAGCGGATGGCGATTTCCGTCGTCCGGCGGCCCATGTGCTTGCCCGTGCGCAGGTAGAACGGCACGCCCGACCAGCGCCAGGTGTCGATCGACAGCTTCAGCGCGACGAAGGTCTCGGTGACCGAGTCCGGCGCCACATTCGGCTCGTCGCGGTACGACGTAGCCAGCTCGTTGTTCACCGCGCCCGGGCCGTACTGGCCGCGTACGGCGTCTTCGGGCTGGATGGGACGGATCGCCTCGATGGTCTCGGCCTTGCGCGTACGCACGGCTTCGGCATCGAACGAGGTGGGCGGCTCCATCGCCACCATCGCCAGCAGCTGGAACAGATGGTTGGGCACCATGTCGCGCAGCGCACCGGTCTGCTCGTAGAACGAGCCGCGGCGTTCGACACCCACGGTCTCGGCCACGGTGATCTGCACGTGGTCGATGCGGTCGCGGTTCCAGATCGGCTCGAACAGGCCGTTGGCGAAACGGAAAGCCATGATGTTCTGCACCGTTTCCTTACCCAGGAAATGGTCGATGCGGTAGATCTGGTCTTCGCGCAACACCTTGAGGATGCGCTCGTTCAACGCGTGGGCCGAGGCGAGATCGTGGCCGAACGGCTTCTCGATGATCACGCGGCGCCAGAAGCGACCTTCCGCGCCCCCATCGTCGACAAGACCCGCGTTCTTCAGCTGCTCGATCACGTCGCCGAAGAAACGCTCGGGCGTCGCCAGGTAAAACAGTACGTTGCCCTGGGTGCCGCGGCGGCGCTCGGCGTCCTTGAGCTTGGTGGCCAGGCTCTGGAAGGCGCTGAGGTCGTCGAAGTCGCCGGCGTGGTAGCTCATCTGGCTGCTCAGCCAGCCCCAAGCGTCGTCATCGAGCTTGGCGCCCGCGTTGCTTACGTAGCGCTCGAGCGCCGTGTGCAGGCTCTTCTTCCACGCGTTATCGGCCATCTTGCCGTGATTGAAACCGATCACGGAGAAATTGTCGGACAACAGGCCGGTGCGGCGCATGTTGTACAAGGCGGGTACGACCAGGCGGCTGGTGAGGTCACCGGCAGCGCCGAAAATCACGACGGTACACGGGTCGGCCGGGTGAGCGCGCGAGGTGACGCGCTTCGATTGGGCTTGGCTCATGCACGGGCTCCTTGGGGATCGGTGGTATGGGGGGAAGCGTGGCTGTCGGCAGTCGCGCTGTAACCATGCGCGAGACTGAAAGCGGCATTAACCAACGCTACGTGGGAAAAGGCTTGTGGGAAATTGCCCAGTAGTCGTTTCGACCGTGGATCGTACTCCTCCGCGAGCAATCCGAGGTCGTTCGATAGCCCGACCAGACGAGTGAAAAGTGTCCTCGCCTCGTCGAGGCGCCCCAGCAATACGTAGTTTTCCACCAGCCAGAAGCTGCATGGAAGGAATTCCCCCTCGCCCGGCGGCAGCCCGTCGACACCGCTGCGCGTGTCGTAACGGCGGACGAAACCTTCGACGAGGAGGTCGTCCTCGATGGCCCGGACCGTGGCGACGATGCGCGGATCGTCAGGGGGGAGGAAATCGGTGAGGGTCACCAGCAGCAGGCTGGCGTCGAGTTCGGTCGATCCGTAGGACTGGGTGAAGCAACCGCGCACAGGGTCCACGCCCTTGGCGAGGATATCGGCCTTGATCTCGTCGGCCACGCCACGCCAGCGGCGGGCGAAGCCCGGGTCGCGACCGTCGCGGTTCTGCTCGGCAGCACGCTGGAACGCCAGCCACGCCATGACCTTTGAGTGGACGAAATGACGCGGCTCGCCGCGGATTTCCCAGATACCCTCGTCCGGGTGACGCCAGATGCTCTCGAGGTGCTCGAGGAAGACCGACTGCACGTCGTCGGCATCGGGCTGCAAGGCCACGCCGTGGCGCAGCGCGTGGTCGAACGCGCCGACGAGTTCGCCGAAGATATCGAGCTGGAACTGGGCCGACGCCGCATTACCGACGCGAACGGGCTTGGCGCCCTCATAGCCCGAAAGCCAGGGCAGTTCGAACTCCTCGAGGCGGCGCTCGCCGGCCAGGCCATAGAGCACCTGTAACTGACCGGGCGACCCGGCCACGGCACGGCGCACCCACTCGCGCCAGGCGCTGGCTTCGTCGTGGTAGCCGGCATTGACCAGCGCCGAGAGTACGAAGGTGGCGTCGCGAGCCCAGCAGAAGCGGTAGTCCCAGTTGCGCTGGCCGCCGAGCTGTTCGGGCAACGAAGTCGTGGGAGCGGCGACGATGCCGCCGGTGGGCAGATAGCTCAAGCCCTTCAGTACGATCAGCGAGCGGCGCACGATATCGCTCCACTCACCGGAGTCGTTGCAGCGATCGGACCAGTTTTCCCAGAAGGCGAGCGAGTCCTTCAGTTCCTGCCGGGCATCCAGCGCCTCGGGCGGCGGCAGGTGCGAGGGCCCCCAGGCCATGACGAAGGGCACCGAGTCGCCCGCGCCGACGGCGAAGCGAGCGACGCTGTGCATGCCCTCGCCTTCGACGGCGATCGGACTGCGGACCACGAGCAGATCGGGCCCTGCCACGGCGGTGATCGTCTGCTCATCGAGACGACTCACCCAGGGCAAGGCACTGCCGTAGTCGAAGCGGATGGTGAGGACGCTTTCGAAATCCACCCGGCCTTCGATGCCCTCCACGATCCGGGTCACGCCGACCTGTTCGCCGGCGAAGGGCATGAACTCGATGACGCGTGCGCGGCCGGTGGCGCATCGCCACTCCGTTTCCAGCACCAGGCTGCCGTCGATGTATTTCCGCTGACAGGTCGCGTCTGGATCGGCGGGTGCGATGCGCCAGCGCCCGTTGCTTTCATCGCCGACGAGTGCCGCGAAACAGGCGGCTGAATCAAAGCGCGGTACGCATAGCCAATCAATCGAACCGTCGCGTGATACGAGGGCGGCGCTGCGGCAATTGCCGAGCATTGCGTAGTCTTCGATCCGGGATGCCATGGGGTCCTCGTCGTGGGCGCTATTCCGTTTACGGTAGTCGCCCGGACGTTAGGACCGCGTAGCGATCAGTGACCGGATGTCGCGACCGGCGACCGATCGCCGCGTGCGGCTTCGAACAGGCTATGCGCAAGTTCCTGCTCCCCGTAAATGACTTCGCTCGCACCGAGCCCGGCGAGGTGATCCATGCACTCCTGCGAATGCGCACGCGCCACGATCGGCAAGTCGTCGCGAAGCTGACGCGCGGCACGCACCACCTGTCCGGCCTCGAAGGGATCCGGCACGGCGACGATCAGCGCACGCGCACTGGAGAGATTGGCCTCGGCCAGGACCAGTGCCGCGGCGGCGTTGCCGATCACCACATCCGCCTCGCCCGAGTCGCGCAGGGTCCGCACGGCGTCCTCGTCGGTTTCGATGACCAGCACGCGCGCGCCAGCCTCGCGTAGCTCGGCGAACACGCGGCGTCCCACACGGCCGAAACCGACCAGCACGGTATGACCACCGACGGCCGCCGGATGCTGGTCGGGCGCGTCCGCATCGTGCTTGGCGATCCAGCGATCCAGCGCCACGAACAGCAGCGGGTTGACCAGGATCGAGACGATGGCGGCCGCGAGGATGACATCGCGCGCCTGTGCGCTGATCAGGCCGACCGAGACGCCGAGCGCCGCGAGGATGAACGAGAACTCGCCGATCTGCGCAAGGCTGGTGGCGATGGTCAGCGCCGTCTTCACCGGCCGGCCGAAGGCACGCACGATGACGAACGCCGCAGCCGATTTACCGACGATGATGATCAGGCAGGCAGCGAGCACGACCCACGGATGCTCGACGAGGATGTGCGGATTGAACAGCATGCCGATGGAGACGAAGAAGAGCACGGCGAAGGCGTCGCGCAACGGCAGGGTTTCCTCCGCGGCCTGCTGCGAGAGTTTCGATTCGCCCATCATCATGCCGGCGAAGAAAGCGCCCAGTTCGAACGAGACGTCAAACAGATGGGCCGCGCCGAAGGCGACGCCCAGGGCCATGGCCAGCACGGCGAGGCGGAACAGTTCGCGCGATCCCGTGGCCGAAACGGCCTGCAGCGTCCAGGGAATGACCCGCTTGCCGACGATGAGCATCAGGGCGACGAAGACCACGACCTTGCCGACTGTCCAGGCCACGGTCTCGAACAGCTCGCCCATCGCGGGCGCGGCACCGCCTTTCTCCGACCCGAGGAAGCCGCCGATAGCCGGCAGCAAGACCAGCGCCAGCACCATCGCGAGGTCTTCGACGATCAGCCAGCCGACCGCGATGCGACCGCGATCGCTGTCGAGCAACCGGCGCTCTTCCATGGCGCGCAACAGGACCACCGTGCTCGCCACCGACAGCGCCAGGCCGAAAACGAAACCCTGCGTGAGCGGCCAACCCAACCCCCAGCCCAGCAGCATGCCGAGCCCGGTGGCGACGCCCATCTGCACGGCCGCGCCGGGGATGGAGATCGCCTTGACCGAGAGCAGGTCCTTCAAGGAGAAATGCAGGCCCACCCCGAACATCAGCAGGATCACGCCGAGATCGGCCAGCTCCTGGGCGATGCCGGCATCGGCCACGTAGCCCGGGGTGAAAGGACCGGCGACGACACCGGCGACGAGATAGCCGGCGAGTACCGGCAATCGAAGGCGGTTGGCGATGGCCCCGAAGATGAAAGCGAGGACGAGTCCGCCGACGATGGTGGCGATGAGTGGCGTGGCGTCGTGCATGGCAGCTCCCTGATCAACCCTTCAAGATTGGGGACGACTAGCGGACCATGCAACCTGAGAAGATCCTCAAGCCCCGCTAGCGGTCAGCACCGCGAGAAAATCCTTGCCGTAGCGCTTGAGCTTGTTCTCACCCACGCCACTGATCGAACCCAGTTCGTCTTCGTTCGCCGGCAGCGCACGAAGCATCGCCAGCAAGGTGGCATCGTGGAAGATGACATACGCGGGCACGCCGTGCTGCTTGGCCAGTTCCGAGCGCACGCGGCGCAGTTCGCTCCATAGCGGCTGCTCGATCTCCTCGATGCCCAGCGAGCCGCCGGTGGTTGCCGGCGACGGCCGCGAGGTGCGGCGGCCCTTGGCCGGACGTGCGTCCTCGCGCAGCCAGACCTTGCGTTCGCTCTTCAGCACGGGGCCGCTGGTCGGTGACAGCCGCAGGGTGCCATAACCTTCGGGATCGGCTTCGATCAGGCCGGCCGCGAGCAACTGGCGGAACACCGACCGCCACTGCGTGGCATCCATGTCGGCGCCGACGCCGAACACGGTGAGCTGGTCGTGGCGAAGATCGCGGACGCGCTCGCCCGCTTCGCCACGCAGAATCTCGATGAGATGCCCCGCACCGTACCGCTGGCCGCTGCGATAAATGCAGGACATGGCCTTCTGCGCGGCAAGCGTGGCGTCCCATGTCGTCGGCGGCACCAGGCAGTTGTCGCAATTGCCGCAAGGCTGCGGATAGACCTCGGCGAAGGCCTCGAGCAACAACTGGCGACGGCAGCGCGTCGCCTCGGCAAAGCCGAGCAGGGAGTCGAGCTTGAGACGCTCGATGCGCTTGCGATCGTCGCCTGCCTCGGACTGCGAAATCATCTGGCTCATGGTGACGACATCGCCCAGGCCATAGACCATCCAGGCCTCCGCCGGCAGGCCATCGCGACCGGCACGACCGGTCTCCTGGTAATACCCTTCCATGCTGCGCGGAAGATCCAGGTGGGCGACGAAGCGCACGTCCGGCTTATCGATACCCATGCCGAAGGCGACGGTGGCCACCATCACCACCGCGTCCTCGCGGAGGAAGCGTTGCTGGTGACGCGTGCGTGTGTCGCCGTCGAGGCCGGCGTGATACGGCAAGGCTTCGACGCCAGCCTCGACCAGCCATGCGGCCGTCTCGTCCACCTTGCGGCGGCTCAGGCAATACACGATGCCGGCTTCGCCCCGATGCGCGTCGAGGAAATCCAGCAGCTGCCGCCGTGCGTTCTGTCGCGGCGCCACGCGATAGCGGATGTTGGGCCGATCGAAACTGGAGACAAAGCGACGCGCCGCATGTAGGCCGAGCCTTTCAACGATTTCTTCGCGCGTACGATCGTCCGCCGTAGCGGTGAGGGCAATACGCGGCACTTCCGGAAAGCGCTCGTGAAGGATCGCCAGCTCACGGTATTCGGGACGGAAATCGTGTCCCCACTGCGAGACGCAATGCGCTTCGTCGATGGCGAACAGGGCGATGGGAATACGGTCGAGCAGGCCCAGGAAACGCCCGGTGAGCAGTCGTTCCGGCGCGACATAGAGCATGTCCAGGTCACCGGCGAGCAGGAGCTCCTCGACCTCGCGCTGCGTGGCCGAGTCCAGGCTGGAGTTGAGGTAACGGGCGCGTACGCCGGCCTCGGTCAGCGCGTCGACCTGATCCTGCATGAGGGCGATGAGTGGCGAAACGACGATGCCCGTGCCGTGGCGCATCAGCGCGGGAATCTGGAAACACAGCGACTTGCCGCCGCCGGTAGGCATCAGGACGAGAGCGTCGCCGCCGTTGGCGACCTCCTCGACAATGGCCTGTTGCTGGCCGCGGAACTCGGGGTAACCGAAAACGGAGTGAAGGAGGTCGTGGGCCTGGGACTGCATCCCGCCATGCTAACAAACCGGGGCCTTCATCCGTCATCTGCTGACAGCTGAACAGGCTGTAGGCCTACGCCGATTTGGGATGAAAGCGATGTTCTTTCGAGGCCTTCGAGCAGCTAATGGAGGCGAGCCGACCTCGCCGGCTCATCGGCTGTTCGTGTCCTTCGAAGGGGAAGGAAGATGAAGAATCCGTGCCTCACCGCCGCATGCCTCGCTTGTGCCTTCGTCGCGAGCGCCCCACCCCTGTATGCCGAGGGCGGTCGCATCGCCTTCACCGGCGATATCGTCGAGCCCGGCTGTCCACTGCGCGACGGCGCGCTCGATTGTCCGCCAGGTCGGCAGGCCCTTGCCGCCGTCCGGCCGCTCGACATCGCGTCCGCCCAGCGCGAGATCCGCGCCGAGCTCTTCGCCTACGCATTGCAGCGCGACCGTACGGCCGCCTGGCAAGTGGTCGACATCACGTATCGATGACGCCGTCCGACAATGACGCGCCCGGCGTCATCCCCAGATGGCCCGGTCGAGGTCGTGATCGAGCCCGAAGGCGCTCATCGGCACGCGGCCGTCCTTTACCGTGACGCCCTCGGCCTTGAGCCGGCGGCACTGTTCTCGAAACCCCTGGGTGCCTGCCGGTATGCCGATCCGGCCGTCGGCGCGGAGCACCCGATGCCAGGGAAGGTCGAGTCGGTTGGGCGCGTCGCCGAGCACGCGGCCGATCAGGCGGGCACGACCCGGATAACCGGCCCGTGCGGCAATCGCACCGTAGCTGGCCACCCGCCCGCGGGGGATGGCAGCCACCGCTTCGATGATCCGCGTCGCGCGGAGCGCGCGGGCCTCGTCGTCGTCGAGTTCATCCGTCATGATCGTTTCGTGCATGCCTGGAAACGGCAGGGAGCGTACCATCGACGCTCCCCAGTGACGGAACTTCCCACGGCGATGCGACACTTCGAGGCCATCCGCTCCCATGTCGGCGGCGTTCACAAGCTCCGCCAGAACGAGCCCTACCTCATCAGCTTCGACCTGGAGCTTCCCGACGGACGCCACCAGGGCATCTACCTGGCCGAGCTGGAAGATTCGGAAGGCCTGCGCTTCCTGCGCCTGTCGACCCCGATCGGCCCCCTGGCCGGCGTGGATGCGCGGCGTTGCCTTCGCTTCAACTGGGAACAGCGTACGGGCTACCTCGCCGAGGCGGACCTGGACGGCTCGCCCTATCTGCACCTTTGCGAGAACCGCCCCTATGACTATCTGGACGAGCGCGAACTCGCACGCCTGATCGAAGAACTGGGCGCCACCGGCGACCAGCTCGAACAAGTCGTCAACGGCGAGGCCGACGCCCTCTGAGTCAGAAGAACAGCCGGCTGAGCTTGACCAGGCCGTAGCCGATGCCTGCCGTGATCGGCAGGGTGAGGATCCACGCCCAGACCATCCGCTCGACCACGGACCAGCGGATGGCGTTCCAGCGCTTCGCGGCACCGACGCCCATGATCGACGCCGACACGTTGTGCGTCGTCGACACCGGTACGCCGAGGATGGACGCGGTGAGGATGACCGCCGCCGAGCTGCCCTCGGCCGCGAAGCCGTTGATCGGGTGCAGCTTGACCATCTTGTGGCCCAGCGTCTTGATGATGCGCCAGCCACCGCCTGCGGTACCCGCGGCCATGGTCAGCGCGCAGACGACCTTGACCCAGACCGGGATCGGGAAGCCACCGGGCGCAGCGGGGTCGTGCGGAATGCGCAGGAAATGCAGGATCGCGGGCAGATGGTCGAAGTGACCCGCCGCCGTGGCACCAGCCAGGGCGAGGGCGATGATGCCCATGCTTTTCTGCGCGTCGTTCATGCCATGGGACAGACCCATCGCGCTGGCCGAGACGATCTGTGCCTTGCCGAAAAAACTGTTGACGAACGGGGTGCGGCCGAAACGGCGTAGCGGACCCTTGCGGCTCGAGAAGAAGCCGAGCAGCGCATACAGGCTGCCCATCAACGCATAGCCGATGACGAAACCCAGGAAGGGCGAGACCATCATCGGCAGGATGACCTTGGGCATGACGCCCTTGCCCAGCCACCAGTGCGCCCCGCCCTGCCACCAGATGATCGAGTGCAGGTTGCCGTCGGACGCCGCCAGGGCCGCGCCGCACAAGCCACCGACCAGGGCGTGGCTGGAGCTCGACGGCAGACCCATCCACCAGGTGATCAGGTTCCAGATCGTCGCCCCGAGCAGTGCGCTGATCAGCAGCTGTGAGCCGACGTCCACCACCCCGGTGTCGATCAGGCCCGACGCGATCGTCGCCGCCACGGCCGTGCCCCACAGGGCGCCCGCCAGGTTGGTGACCGCCGCCAGAAGTACGGCCTGGCCCGGTGTGAGGACCTTGGTCGCGACCACGGTGGCGATGGAGTTCGCCGTGTCATGGAAGCCGTTGATATAGGTGAACGCGAGGGCGATCAGGACGACCGCGATGACCATGCTCATGGGACGGCCGCCCTCAGGAGTTCTTGAGCACGATGGCGTAAACGACGTTGCCGACATCGCGGCACTTGTCGACCGCCTTTTCCACCAGCTCGAAGAGATCCTTGGCGAGAATGGCCTTCAAGGGGTCGGAGCCTTCGGCGTAGAGCGTACGGTAGGGATCGAGCAGGAGACGGTCGGCCTCGGACTCCAGCGCCTGCAGCTGGTCGCGCAGCTTCTTCACCGGGTCGATCTTCAGACCGTTGCGCAGCTGGCCGATCATGGCGACGACCACCTCGGCCGACCGCTCGAGCAGGGCCGCGCGCTGGCTGAAATCGATGCCCTGGAGCCGCTCGGCGACGATCACGTAGCGCTCGGCGAACTTCTCGATGGTCTTGGGGATCTTGTACAGCGCGGAGTTCAGCGCCTCGATGTCTTCGCGATCCAGCGCGGTGACGAAGGTGTTGACCAGTTCCTCGCCAATCTGGCCGTGCAAGGCCTTCTCGCGGGCCCGTGCGGTGCTGAAGGCAGCCATGATCGGGGTCCGATCGGTCTGGGTGACCAGTTCGTGCATCGCCTTGGCGCTTTCGCGGGCGGCTTCGGCGCTCGCCTCGAGCAGGCCATAGAACTTGTCGCCCTTACCGAACATCGTCTGGAGTGAAAACATGGGGTCGCCTGGGGGAACCTGGGGGATTTATGACGCTAATGTTACCGGAAGAGACATGTGGGAGCCGATTCATCGGCGAAAAGCCAACGGAGCGGCGACGCCCCACCCCCACACGACCGATAACCCCCCAGTCTGATATATATCCCCCCAAATGCTCCCCGACATCCTGCTCGTCCTCTTCCTTTCCCTCGGCAACGCGTTCTTCGCGCTGTCCGAGATGTCCGTCGTGGCCTCTCGCAAGAGCCGCCTGAAGCAAATGGCGCGCACCAGCCGCCGGTCTGCGGCGGCGCTGCGCCTGGCCGAGTCCCCGGAGCGCTTCCTGTCGACCGTCCAGGTCGGCATGACCCTGATCATCCTGGTCACCGGTGCCGTGGCCGGCGACACGCTGGGCGAGCAGTTCACCGCCCTCATCCATCGCGGCGAACCCGCCTGGCTGGAGCCGTACGCGAAGATCGTCGGCTGGCTGCTCGGCTTCCTGCTGATGTCCCTGGTCCAGATCGTCATCGGCGAACTGGTGCCCAAGCGCGCCGCGCTGACCGCGCCCGAGCGCATCGCTTCGCAGATCGCCATGCCCATGCTGGTGATCTCGCGGATCACCCTGCCCATGGTCTGGCTGCTCAACCACCTGTCCAGCGGCATCCTGCACGTGCTTCGCCTGCGCCGTGGCGACGCCTCGGCCGCCACCGAAGAGGAGATCCGCCTGCTCGTCGCCGAGAGCGCCGAGCAAGGCATCCTCGACCTGGACGAGCGCAACATGGTCAACCGCGTGCTCCGCCTCGGCGACCGGACCGTCGGTTCGGTCATGACCCCGCGGATGAAGATCGCCTGGCTCGATACCAACGCGTCACAGGAAGACAACCTCGAAGTGCTGCGCGAGACCCCCTTCTCGCGCTACCCGGTCTACCGCGGCGACGAAAGCGAGGTCGTCGGTACGGTCGAGGTGAAATCGCTCTTCGGCAGCTTGCAGCGCGGTGAGGTGGACCTGTTCAAGCACATCTCGCGCCCCCTCTTCGTCCCCGCGACCGCGCGCGCGCTGGACCTGCTCGAGTCCTTCCGCGACGCCGACACCCAGCTGGCCCTGGCCGTCGACGAATACGGCGACATCGAAGGCCTGGTCACCCTCAACGACTTGCTGTCGGCCGTGGTCGGCGCCACCGCACCGTCGACCGACGACACGACCCACGATGGCCCGATTGTTCGCCGCGAGGACGGCAGCTGGCTGGTCGACGGCGCCCTCCCGGCCGACGATTTGCGCGAACTCTTGCAGCTCGACCGCCTGCCGAACGAAGAGGAACACGACTTCCGCACGGCGGCCGGCATGGTCACGACGAATTTCGGCCATATCCCGCGCGCGGGTGAATCGTTTGTCTGGCAGGGCATCCGTTTCGAGGTGCTGGATATGGACGGCGCCCGCATCGACAAGCTGCTGGTCAGCATGGCGGGCGAGAGTGAGGCCGTCGCCGAAGACGGCGCGTAAAGCCGGGGTTCAAGCGCCGCCCGTGATCGTCCCCTCATGACCGCCGCCCCCGAGCCTCGTGAGGACAAGACCACCGCCCTCCTTCGACGGGTGTTGCTTGACGCCCCCGACGACCGTATTGAAGTCGCGGCACTCCTTGAACCACTGAAGCGCCGCGCCTTCGGTTTCCTGCTGCTCCTGCTCGCCATCCCCAATTTCATCCCGGTACCGCTGGGCATCGGGGGGATCATGGGCGTGATGGTGATCGCGCTGGGCCTGGAAATGCTGATCGGCCTCGAGCACCCCTGGATCCCGGGGTTTCTGAGACGACGCACGCTGTCGCGCGAGGGCCTGTTGCGCTTCCTCGATCGCGCGGAGCCGATCACGCGACGCCTCGAAACGGTGTGCAGGCCCCGCCTGCAGCGGCTGACGCGCCGCCCGTTCACCCTGCTCTCCGGCGGGGTCATGATCCTGATCGGCGTCCTGCTCGCACTGCCGATCCCCTTCACCAACTACCTGTTCGGCGGCATGCTGATCGCGTTCGCCTTCGCGCTGGTGGAGCGCGATGGGGCGCTGCTGATCGGCGTATGGACGGCGACTCTCGCCATCGTCATCGCATCGGCCACGTTCAGCCGCGCGCTGGCGGGACTGGTGCGCGACCTGTTCTGAGCCTCAGGAACCGGGGGAGACCCGGTCAATCCTTCTTGTGCGCGATCTCGGCCATGCGCTGGGCATCGGCGAGGATGCCGTGGAGGATGCGAAGTTCGCGCAGTTCGGGGCGGGCACGCAGGAACAGCTTGCGCAGCTTCAGCATGATCGTCACGGGCGAGCGGCCCTTATGGAATTCGATGTCGTCGAGCATCTGGCCCAGGTGGGTGAAGAACCGTTCGAGCTGCTCGGCGTCGGCCGGGACTTCATCGGGGTCGGGGACCGCTTCCGGGCTCTTCGCGTCGGTCACCTCGTCGGCCAGCAGGGCCGAACGAAGCTCGTAGGCCACCACCTGCACCGCCTGCGAGAGATTCAGCGAGCTGAAGTCATCCACGCTGGGAATGCGGATCATCGCGTGGCAGCGGGACAGTTCGTCATTCTCCAGGCCGGTACGCTCGTTGCCGAAGACCAGGGCCACCTGCTCGCCCCGACGGGCGGCGGCGATGGCCTGGGCCACGCCCTCACGGGGATCCAGCTCGGGAATGTTCACCCCGCGACGCCGCGCCGAGAGGCCGAGAGCGAAGGTCGTACCCGCCAGGCCAGCGACCACATCCTCCTGGATGGACGCCTTAGCGAGCACATCGTCCGCGCCGGCCGCCAGGGCGGTAGCCTCCGGATCGGGGAAGCGCTGCGGGGCGACCAGGGTCAGCCGGTCGAACCCCATGGTGCGCATGGCG
Source organism: Luteibacter rhizovicinus DSM 16549 (assembly GCF_001887595.1). Lineage (NCBI taxonomy): Bacteria > Pseudomonadati > Pseudomonadota > Gammaproteobacteria > Lysobacterales > Rhodanobacteraceae > Luteibacter > Luteibacter rhizovicinus. The sequence goes on along the minus strand of NZ_CP017480.1, from coordinate 2,603,336 downwards.
CGGGCCGCCGAGCCGATGTTCCCCGAATGCGAGGTGCGGACAAGGACGAAACGGAGGCGGTCGTTGAGCTCGGAAAGGGCCATGGCGTCGAGGGGCTGAACGGGAGGACCGGAAAGTCTACAACGGCAATGACTTGGGTGAGCCGCAAGGCGGTGTTAAACTGCCCGACCGACGCGGCCTGACCGCGCTCACCTGTTCTTTTACCAAGTCGATCCCCATGCCCAGACCCGCCGTCAACGTTGCGGCGCGCGCCGCGCGCTCCGCAGGAAACATCATCCTGCGCTACATGAATCGCCTCGAGGGCCTCGCGGTCGTCGAAAAGCAGCGCATGGACTTCGCTTCCGAAGTCGATCGCCTCGCCGAAGCCGAGATCGTGAAGGAGCTTCGTCGTGCCTACCCCACCCACGCCATTCTTGGCGAAGAGTCGGGGCAGATCGGCAAGGGGCCGCTGACCTGGGTCATCGATCCGCTCGACGGCACGCACAATTACTTGCGCGGCATCCCCCATTTCTGCGTCTCCATCGCCCTCGTCGAAAAGGGCGAGCCGGTGTACGGCGTGGTCTTCGACCCGCTGCGCGATGAACTGTTCACCGCCAGCAAGGGCGATGGCGCCTACCTCAACGATCGCCGCATCCGCGTAGGCAAGCGCGAAGGCCTGTCGGGTGCGCTGATCGCCACCGGCTATCCATATCGCGCCCGCAACCACCTGGAACCGCAGCTGGCGATGACGGCGGCCCTGCTCGCCGAAGCCGAAGACATCCGTCGCATGGGGTCGGCGGCGCTGGACCTGGCCTACGTGGCATCCGGTCGCGTCGACGGCTTCTTCGAGCCGGCGCTGAACATCTGGGACATCGCCGCCGGCGCCCTGCTGGTTCGCGAGGCCGGTGGTGTCTACAACGACTTCGGCGGCCGCGAAGGCCTGCCCGAGAGTGGCAACATCGTCGCCGGCAACCACAAGGTCGCCGCGGCGATGACGGACGTGATCAAGGCCAACGCCACGGCCCGCTTGCTCGGGGTCTGATCCGAGCGACGATGTCGGCGAAGTACCCGGAATCGTCTCCGGTAACTTCCGAACGATGCGCTCCCCAAAACGCGCGCCCCTGACGGGGTGCGCGTTTTGCATGTGGGGCGCCAGGAAAGCAACCCGGGCGAACGCCGCGACCCAACGTCGTCTTTCAGCTGAAACACTACCTGCCGACCACCTACAGTCGCCGGCTTGCCATCGGTCTACCCTGTCGCTGCGAACCGGACGTTCGCATGCATCCGCACCGACACAAGGACGATAGGCCGTGCCAAGAAAAACCTTCACCCACCCTGCCCTGACCCTGGCGCTCGCCCTCGCCGGCGTCGGTTTCGCCGCGAACGCGGTCGCCGGCATCCAGACGATGATCGTGACCTCCGATCCGCAATACCCCTGGACGGACCTGACCGACCGTGGTTCCCCGGAGAGTGACAACGAACGCGACCGTCGTTCCGAAGCCCTGATCACCGAGCAGTACCGGAGCATCGCCGCCTATCGCGCGGCACGACCCGGCGAAGATATCCCGGTATTCATCAACGGCGACCTGACCGCCTATGGTCACGGCAACCAGCGCAGCGTCATGGCGCGACTCCTGCCCATACTCGGCGACAACGTGCACCTGGGCCTGGGCAACCACGATTACGACAACAACATCCGGAAGGAAAATGGCTCGGGCTGCTACAACAACGGTTGCGCGAGAGACAGCATCGGCGACCTCGTCAGGCACGTCACCGCCAAAGCCGGCAAGATCGCGTTCGACTACTCCGTCACACCCGGCGTGTTCACGACCCTCCATCGGGGCAGCCTCGCCTACGCCGTCAACGCGCGCGGGCTCGATCGCGTGCTCAACATCCAGCTCAACAACTATCCGGACTACCGGGTGACGTTCGAGACGACCGAAGGCATCGGCAAGGAGCGCTACGACATCGACTCATCCCTGGCGTGGCTCGGCCATCTGATCCAGACCCGGCTCGATAAGCCCACGTTCGGCGACTGGAACGACCGCAAGTACGACTTCGGCATCATCCACATGCACGACCCGACGATGTTCGACGGCGATTTCGCACGGCTGGTCATGAACGCCGACATCGCCGCCATCTTCGCGGGGCACCTGCATGGGACCATGGCCGCTATGGCAGCCTCGGCAACGTTCCCGTCTTCCTCAGTGGTTCGGCCTCGCAGCGCACCTACCTGATCGTCGAACACGATACGGGCGCCGAGGTGCTGCGGGTTTATGGCGTGCGCGAGAACAAGCCCGAGCAGAAGCAGCTGATCGACACCGTGCCAGCTCACGGCAATCGTTGAGCTGGAGAGCCGATTGACTGTGGGAGCCGATTCATCGGCGATGCTCTTAGGCTTCACCGCTCCGTTGGCTTTTCGCCGCTGAAGCGGCTCCCACATTTACCTATTCTTTTCTGAGCAGGTTGCGCAGGAAGGGCACGGTGACGCGTCGCTGGGCGGCCAGCGACGCGCGGTCGAGCGTGTCGAGGAGGTCGAGCAAGGCACCGAGGTCGCGTGCATGGTGGGCGAACAGCCAGTCGAGCACGGTGTCGTCGAGCTCGATGCCACGGCCGGCCGCATGGTCGCGCAGGACCTGGCGACGTTCGACGTCGGCCAGCGGCTTCAGCAGCGCCTGCGTGAGCGAGCCCAGCCGCGAACGAAGATCGGGCAAGGCGATCTCCAGCGACACCGGCGCGGCGACCGAGGCGAACAGCAAGGTGCAGCCATCGGCGCGATAGCGGTTGAAGGTGTCGAACAGCGCATGTTCGGCGTCGGCCTCACCAGCAATCGAATCGACATCGTCGATCGCCAGCACATCGCTGCCGGCCATGCCACGAATGGCGGCCGCACGCGAACCGCGCAGCCCTGCCAAAGGCAGGTATTGCGCCGTGCGTCCCGCATCGATCGCCGCCTTGCAGGCGGCGATGAGCAAATGCGTGCGTCCGCTGCCGACAGGCCCGGCGACGAACACCCAGGGCGCCACGGGGTCAACTGCCGCCGCGCGAATGGCTTCGAGCGCTACCGCATTTTCGCCGGCATGGAAGTGCTCGAAGCGCTGGCGACGCGGCCAGCGTAGCGCGAGGGGAAGCTGGGTCGTCATGGACCGCCGTCACCCGGGATGGTCGGGCGGACCGGCTTCACGCTCACGTCCACGTCGACGTCCACATCGATGCGCTCCGGCTCCGCCACGACGGCCGGCTCCGTGTAGAGATCGCTCTCGCGGTACCGCGCGAAGACATAACGCATAAGGACCACCACCACCGACGCGGCCGGCAGGGCGAGCAGCACGCCGAGGAAGCCGAACAGATGACCGCCGGCGAGCACGGCGAAGATCACCGCCACCGGATGCAGGCCGATCTTGCCGCCGACCAGGCGCGGCACCAGCACATAGCCTTCGAGCAGCTGGCCGATGGTGAACACGACGGCCACCAGGATGACGTGGGTCCAGTCGCCGTACTGCACGAGGGCGGCGATCATCGCGGCGACGAAGCCGATCATGAAACCGAGGTAAGGCACGAAGCTGAGCAGGCCGGCGACCATGCCGATCAACGGACCGATCGAAATGCCGCACAACGTGAGCCCAAGGCCGTAGAACACGCCGAGCGCGAGCATCACCAGCAGCTGGCCGCGGACGAAGGCACCGAGCACCTGGTCCGACTCGCGCGACAGGCGCACGACGGTCGGCTCGATCGAACGCGGCAGCAGGCGCTGGATGTGCGCGATCATCGTGTCCCAGTCGCGCAGCAGGTAGAACGCAACCACCGGGATCAGCACGAGGTTGGTCAGCCACATGACGATGCCCATGCCAGACTGCGACACCTTGGCCACGGCCGTCGCCAGCACGCTGCTGACCGAGCCGATGTGCTCCTTGATCGTCGCGATCAGGCGATCGCTATCGAACACGTCGGCATCCAGATGCAGGCGTTGCTGGATCCACGGCAAGGCCGTGCTCTTCGCCCATTCGACGTAACGCGGCAGGTTCTCGGCGAGGTTCTCGAACTGGTGCTGGATCAGCGGGACCAGAAGCAGCAGCGCGCCGATGAAGACCAGCGCGATAACCGTGAAGACGATACTGACCGCCCAGGTGCGTCCCATGCCCAGCCGCTGCAGGCGGTCCGCCAGCGGATCACCGAGGTAGGCAAGCATCGCGGCGACGGCGAAGGGCATGAGCACGGGCGCCAACAGCCAGATCACGAAAATGATGACGGCGGCGATCGCAAGCATCTGCCAGCGGCGCGAAGTGTCGTGAGTCATGCGATTCCAGTTCCGGCATAAGAAGGTCGCCGCCATCGTCCCGTGGCGGCGGTGACGCTATTGTCGTGGATCAGGGGATCCAGCGAACGGCGAGGTCGGCGCCGTCGTGGGCGTCGGCGGCAAGAACATGGCCGGCGGAGGCGTAGCCGGCGATCAGGCGGGCCAGCGGGGCGGTGGCGCTCACGTTGAACAGCACGCCCTCGGCGGTAGCACCGACCGGAGCGACCGACTTCACCGCAGGGTCGTTCTGGAAGGTCGACAGCAGACCGGCATAGTCGGCGGCCGAGCGCAGGCCCGACACCCATACCTTGCCGCTGGAGCTACCGCCCTGGGTCGCCGCGAACTGGCGATCCAGCTTGTCCGCCATGGCGTTGGCGCCATTGGAGAGCAGCGCCGCGCGCGCCTCGCCACTGTCTTTCCAGTTGCTCGTGCGACCGGCCGAGACCAGGGTCCAGTCGGTCTGGTCGCCACCGACCTTGCCGATAAGGATCACGGCGGTGTTGTACTGGCGCGCCACCGTCGCGATCGCGGCGGGATCGCCCCCGGCGATGGCATTGGCGTCCAGGGTGGCATCCGGCTTGGGCAGGATGGTCTGGTAGCCGCGGGTATCGGCCATCTGCGACAGCGGGAGCAGGTCCTGCTGGCCGAGCAGCTTGCCGCTCGCATCGCGGGCGATCACCAGCACCGGCGACTTCGGAGCGGCCGCGGCGGCATCGCCGACGGCGAGCACGCGGCGGATCGCACCCGGATCGAAGACGATATCGAGGCTCAGCGGCGCGCCGTTGGCGCCACCCGTGCGGGCGTACTGATACTGCTGAACCAGGCCACCGGGCTGCTTGATCGCCTCGGCATAGCCCGGCTTGGAGCGCGGATCCGCGCCGTTCGATGCCCGGGCGAGCACCTGGGTCAGGCCGTTGGCAAACGCCTGGTCACGCACGGCGGCGCTGGTGTCGGCGACCGGCACCGTCACCGTATAGATCGCGGTCTGCGCCGCCGCCGTGCCAACGAAGGACAGCAGGAAGAGCATCAGGAAGGCGAGGAAACGGGCTGGGCGCATGGTTGTGGCGTCGCTCTGTGAAGACGGGGAGTCTGCCCAAACCTTGCCATGCCGTCCATCCAGACGGCGTGCAGGGCAAGGCCGCGGGGTCGCTTGCTGCTATCATGCACGGTTTCCAATACGCGCCGGTATCGCTTATGTCCTCCGACCAGGGCTCCCTCACCTATCGCGACGCAGGCGTCGATATCGATGCCGGCAACGCCCTCGTCGAACGTATCAAGCCGATGGTCAAGCGGACCTTCCGTCCTGAAGTCATGGGCGGGCTCGGTGGCTTCGGCGGCCTGTTCGACCTCTCCGGTCGCTACAAGGAGCCGGTCCTGGTCTCGGGTACCGACGGCGTGGGCACCAAGCTCAAGTTGGCCCAGAACCTCGGCCGTCACGACACGATCGGCATCGACCTGGTCGGCATGTGCGTCAACGACGTCCTCGTCCAGGGCGCCGAACCGTTGTTCTTCCTCGACTATTTCGCCACCGGCAAGCTCGACATCGACACCGCCGCCTCGGTCATCAGCGGCATCGCTCGTGGCTGTGAGCTGGCCGGTTGCGCCCTGATCGGCGGCGAAACCGCCGAGATGCCCGACATGTACCCGCCGGGCGAATACGACCTCGCCGGCTTCACCGTCGGCGCGGTCGAAAAGTCCGCCATGAACGACGGCTCGAAAATCGTCGCTGGTGACGTCATTCTCGGTGTGGCCGCCTCCGGCCCGCATTCCAACGGCTATTCGCTGATCCGCAAGATCCTCGAACGCGCCGGTTCGCCGCTCGACCTGGACATCGGCGGCGTGAAGCTGGGTGACGCCCTGATGGCGCCGACCACCATCTACGTGAAGCCGATCCTCGACCTGCTGACCAAGGTCGACGTGCACGGCATGGCCCATGTCACGGGCGGCGGCCTGAAGGAAAACATCATCCGCGTCGTGCCTGACGGCCTCGGCCTGAGCATCGATGCATCGTCGTGGGAGCTGCCGCCGGTGTTCCAGTGGCTGCAGCGCGAAGGCAAGGTCGCCCGCGAGGAAATGTGGCGCACGTTCAACTGCGGCATCGGTTTCACCGTGCTGCTGGCTCAGGACCAGGTCGACGCCTCGAAGGCCGCGCTGGCTACCCACGGTCTCGCCTCCTGGGCGATCGGCTCGGTCGTCGCCGCCGGCGGCGACGAGCGCGTCCACATCGCCTGATCCGCTCCGTGGATCGACCCTTGCGTGTCGCCGCGCTCGCTTCCGGGCGCGGCAGCAATCTCGCCGCGCTGATCGCCGCGCGGCTGCCGGTCGAGTTCGTCCTTGTCGGTAGCGATAAGGCATCGGCCGGTGCCCTGTCCGTGGCCGCTGATGCGGGCATCCCGACGGTCTTCCTCGATCCACGTGACTACGCCACGCGTAGCGACTTCGATCGCGCATTGTTCGGCCGCGTCGCCGAGGCCGGTGCCGACCTGCTGGTCCTGGCCGGTTTCATGCGGATCATCGACGCCAGCGTGGTCGCCGACTGGGAAGGCCGGGCGATCAACGTGCATCCGTCCCTGCTGCCGAAGTATCGCGGCCTGCATACGCATCGCCGATGCCTCGAAGCCGGCGACGCCGAACACGGTGCCAGCGTCCACTTCGTCACCGCCGAACTGGATGGCGGACCGGTGGTCGCGCAGGCCCGTATCGCCGTGCACGCCGACGACACCGAGGCCTCGCTGGCCGCGCGACTGCTGGTCGAGGAACATCGCCTGTTGCCGGCCGTCGTGGCGGCCATTGCCAGCCACCGCCTGCGCTGGGATGGCCAGCCGGTGTTCGATGGGGTGCCGCTCGCCTCTCCGCTCGATATCGCGACGCTCCTTCCGTAGGAGCCGATTCATCGGCGATTGGGTGCTCGCGCCAACCCGGCCCGCTGCCGCGGGATCGCCGATGAATCGGCTCCTACCAAGAGCGGCGGCCCTTGCCCACCATTCAGGCGCCGCCGCTAGACTTGGCGGCATGAAGACCACTCCCCTGCTCCGCGCCGGCCTTGCGCTGGCCCTCGCCCTGCCCGTCGCCGCTTTTGCCGCGAACGTACCGCAGTCTTTTACCGCGACGTATCGCGTGCTGCAGGGCGGCAAACCGCTCGGCGACGCGACCATCACCCTCAAGTCCGTCGGTGGCGGCCAGTACGAATACAGCAACCAGACCAAGGGAACCGGTGGCCTTGCGGCAGCCATGGGTGCCAACGTGAGCGAAATCTCGCGCTTCGCCTGGTCCGGCATGGTGCCGTCGGCGATCAGCTACCACTACCAGCTGGACTCGTCGTTCAAAAGCAAGACGCGTGACGTGACCATCCAGGGCAATACCGTCCAGGTGCAGGACACCAAGAAGAGCTACAGCTACGCCGCCGTGCCGAACATGGTCGAGCGCAATACGCTCCCCCTGGCACTTGGCGTCGCACTGGCTGCGGGCCGGCAGCAGGTCACCTTCCCCGTCGCCGTGAAACAGGCCGTGGAGAACCAGTCGTTCGAGGTATCCGGCAAGGAGAAAGTCACCGTTCCCGCCGGCTCGTTCGATGCCCAGCGCGTGGACCGTGCCGACCAGGCCGCCACCTTCAGCGCGTGGTACGTGCCGACAAAGTACCCGGTGCCGGTGAAGCTGGCACCGAAGGATGGCGGCGACCTGACGCTGGAGCTGGTGAGCTTCAAGGGCAACTGAAATAGCGGCTTTCACATAAATCGGCTCCTACCAGAGCAAAAAAAGCCGGCGTCAGCCGGCTTTTTTGTTCCACAGACAGATGGCTCAGCCCGGCAGGCGACGAATCGTCGCGCCGAGGACCCCCAGCTTTTCCTCGATGTTCTCGTAGCCGCGATCGATGTGGTACACGCGGTCGACCGTGGTGTCGCCCTCGGCGACCAGGCCAGCGAGGACCAGACATGCCGAGGCGCGCAGGTCGGTAGCCATGATCGGCGCACCACTCATCTTCGGCACGCCGGTGATGATCGCCGTGTTGCCTTCGAGGCGAATGTCCGCACCGAGGCGCTGCAGCTCCAGCGCATGCATGAAACGGTTTTCGAATACCGTCTCGGTAATCACGCCCACGCCTTCCGCAACGCAGTTCAGCGCGGTGAACTGCGCCTGCATGTCGGTCGGGAACGCCGGGTACGGCGCGGTGACGAGGTTGACCGCCTTAGGCCGACGACCGCCCATGTCGAGCTCGATCCAGTCCTTGCCCGTGCTGATGTGCGCGCCGGATTCCTCGAGCTTCTGCAGCACGGCGTCCAGAGTGTCGGGACGCGCGCCACGCGCACGCACCTTGCCGCCGGTCATCGCCGCGCCGACGAGGAAGGTGCCGGTCTCGATGCGGTCGGGCAGCACTTCGTAGTGCGCACCATGCAGGCGCTCGACGCCTTCGACTATGAGTGTGGACGTGCCGACGCCGTCGATCTTCGCGCCCATCGCCATGAGGCAATGCGCGAGGTCGACCACTTCGGGTTCCTGCGCGGCGTTCTCGATGATCGTCGTGCCCGAGGCCAGGGTGGCGGCCATCAGGATGTTCTCGGTACCGGTGACGGTAACCATGTCCATGACGATGCGGGCGCCCTTCAGGCGGCCGGCCTTCGCCTTGATGAAGCCATTTTCCACCGTGATCTCGGCGCCGAGCGCCTGCAGGCCGCGGATGTGCTGGTCCACCGGACGTGAGCCGATCGCGCAACCGCCGGGAAGCGAGACCTCGGCCTTGCCGAAACGGGCAACCAGCGGGCCCAGCACGAGGATCGACGCGCGCATGGTGCGGACCAGCTCGTACGGCGCCACGCAGGAATTCTCCGGGCGCGGGTCGATGTGCATCTTCATGCGATCGTCCAGCACCACGCGCACGCCCATGCGACCGAGCAGTTCGATGAAGGTGGTGACGTCGTGCAGGTGCGGCACGTTGCCGATGCTTACCGGTTCGTCGGCGAGCAGGCAGGAAGCGAGGATGGGCAGGACGGCGTTCTTCGCGCCGGAAATGCTCACATCGCCCACGAGCGGATTACCGCCGGTGATAAGGATCTTGGCCATGGTGTCGAATACCTAGAGAGGAGATCGTGCGAAGGAAGTCGCGGCGCGCGTCAGCGGCGGCCGGCGGCTTCTTCGGGAGTGAGGGTCTTCAGGCCCAGGGCGTGGATGGCACCGCCCATGAGGTCGCCGAGGGTGGCATAGACAAGGCGGTGACGCGCCAGCGGAAGCTTGCCGGCGAACTGATCCGAGATCACGTCAGCCTCGAAGTGCACGCCGTCGTCGCCGCGAACGTTCACCAGGGCACCGGGCAGGCCGGCTTCGATCAATGCCTGGATGCGTGCAGCGTCCATGGATTCTCCGTTGGAAGGGGGTCGCCAGGCCGAAGGGTTCCGAAACGGACCCTGAACCACCGTTCGATGGCGGCGACGATAAAATGAGAATATGTAATGGTAATGGAAATCCGGTGTCGCAGAAATGGACATCCCGGGTCAAACGCCCCAACCCGGACCCCCGAGGCCGCATGAATGCCCGCACCGCACCGCCTCTCGATCACCCGCTCGTGAACGCCGATATCGTCGTCCGTAGTGCGCGTACCGTGATCGTCACCGAGGCAGCGGCCATCCGTGCCCTGGAAGAGAAGGTCGACGCCTCCTTCGTGGCGGCCTGCCAGATGATCCTGGCCTGCAAGGGCCGCGTGGTCGTCTCCGGCATGGGCAAGAGCGGCCATATCGCACGCAAGATCGCCGCCACACTGGCGTCGACGGGTACGCCGTCGTTCTTCGTCCACCCGGGCGAGGCCAGCCATGGCGATCTCGGCATGATCCAGCCGGACGATATCCTGCTCGGAATCTCCTACTCCGGCGAGACCGACGAACTGCTCTTCATCCTTCCTGCGATCAAGCGCCAGGGCATTCGGCTGATCGCGATCACGGGCAACCCGAAGTCGTCACTGGCCCGGCAGGCCGACGTCAATATCGATGGCAGCGTGAGCTCCGAGGCCTGCCCGCACGGCCTGGCACCCACGGCCAGCACCACGGCCGCCCTGGTGATGGGCGATGCGCTCGCCGTCGCCCTGCTCGAGGCCCGTGGATTCACCTCCGACGATTTCGCACGCTCGCATCCGGCCGGCAGTCTCGGCCGCCGCCTGCTCCTGCACATCGCCGATGTCATGCACGCCGGGGACGACGTTCCTCGCGTCCGCCGCGATGCCACCCTCAGCGAAGCGCTCGTCGAGATGAGCCGCAAGCACCTGGGCATGACCGCCGTGGTCGATGACGACGGCGTCCTGCTGGGTGTGTTCACCGACGGCGACCTTCGCCGCTGTCTCGACGACCACGGCATCGACCTGCGCAGCGCTACCGTCGCCCAGCTGATGACCCGGGGGCCGAAGACCATCGGCTCCGACAAGCTCGCCGTGGAAGCGGCGCAGCTGATGGAAAAACACCAGATCAACGCGCTGCTGGTCACCGATGCCGACGGGCGTGTGGTCGGCGCACTGAATATCCACGACCTGCTCCGCGCCCGCGTCGTCTGACGCCCAGCCACCAGAAGCCCATGCCCTACACGCATTACACCGAGATTTCCGCCGATATCGCCGAGCGCGCTGCCCGAGTACGCGTGGTCGTTTTTGACGTGGACGGAACGCTCACCGACGGCCGCCTGTGGTACGCCGAAGACGGCCGCGAGACCAAGGTCTTCCACGTCCATGACGGGCTGGGCCTGAAGCGCCTGCAGGAAAACGGCGTCAAGGTCGCCATCATCACCGCCCGCATCAGCCACCCGGTGTCGCTGCGCGCGGAAGAGCTGGGCATCCAGCACGTCTACCAGGGCCAGAAAGACAAGCGGGCCTGCCTTACCGAGCTGCTGGATGCCCTGCGCCTGACGCCCGAGCAATCCGCCTTCGTCGGCGACGACCTGCCCGATCTGGCTGCCATGGGCATCGCCGGACTCGCCGTGGCGGTCGCCAACGCACACCCCTGGGTTGTCGAGCGCGCACACATCCGCACCCGCCTGTCCGGCGGTTACGGCGCCGCCCGCGAGGTGGCCGACCTGATCCTCGCCGCCCAGGGCAAGGCCGAAGCCGAGCGGGATCGCTGGCTGTGAACCTGATGCTCCTGTTCAAGGACCGCAGCGCCGCGGGCGTCGCCGGCGTGCTCGCCGTGCTGCTTGGTGCCAGCGTCCTGCTCTATTACTGGGTTGCCCCCGACAAGAAGGTCGACGATTTCGTCGGGCCGCCGCGCTCGGGCTACGTGCTTACCAACTTCAATCTCGACTCCTACAACGACTTCGGCCAGCCCGCCTTCAAGTTGATTGCGCCCCACCTGGAACGCCGCGAGGACGACGAGTCGCTGTACATCAACGCGCCCGACTTCGTCCTGCCGCCGACCAAGGACCTGACGGCGCCACCCTGGAAAGGTCATTCCGAATACGGCTGGGTGAACAAGGACGGCAGCCTGCTCAAGCTGCAGGGCAAGGTCCACATGGACCGCATCGCCTTCGAGCAGAACCCGCCGGCCAGCATCGACACCTCCGAGGTCACCGCGTGGCCGAAGGAGAACCGTCTGGAGACGGCGGAGGCGGCCCGGATCGTTCAGGGAGCCTCTACAATGGAAGGCGTTGGCATGCGCGCCAATCTCGATACCAAGCATTTGGAGCTCCTCGATGCAGTCCACACCGTCTACCCGCCTCGCAAGCGCTAAGGTCCTCCTTGCGGTGCTCGGCGTGGCATTCGCCACGAGCATGCCCGCCGTCGCCAAGCAGTCCGATCGCACGCAGCCAACCAACGTCACCTCGAAGTCGTTCGACGGCACCCAGCAGCAGGCGAACAGCACCCAGCCGGGCAAGGTGATCTGGACCGGCAACGTGCTGCTGACCCAGGGCACGCTGAAGATCACCGGCGACAAGGCGACCGGCTACCTCGACGCCGACAACCAGATCATCCGCGTCATCATCGACGGTAGCCCGGCCACGGTGCAGCAGCTGGACGACCAGGACCTGCTGATGCGGGGCCACGCCAGCAACATCGATTACAAGCCGGAAGACCCCGCCAACAGCGGCAACGGCATCGCCGTGCTCACCGGCAATGCGCATGTCGACAAGCAGACCGATGGCGCCGACAAGAGCAAGCTCAACCAGAGCGACGGCGACAAGATCACCTACAACACGACCAACAGCACCATGACGGGCGAGAGCAACGGCCCGCAGCCCGTGCACATGGTCTTCCAGCCGAAGAACCCGCCCCCGGGCGCGGCTCCGGCCGCACCCGCCACACCGCCGGCCGCCAAGCCGCCCCAGCCGAAGAAGCCCTGACCCGATGCTTTCAGCCCAAGGCCTGCAGAAGCGCTTTCGCGCCCGCCAGGTAGTCCGTGATTTCGCCTTCTCCATCCGGGAAGGTGAAGTCGTCGGGCTACTTGGCCCCAACGGCGCCGGCAAGACCACCTGTTTCTACATGGTGGTCGGCCTGATCCAGGCCGATGCCGGCTCGATCAAGCTCGACCAGCAGGACATCACCGGCCTGCCCATGCACGCCCGCGCCAAGCTCGGCATCGGCTACCTGCCACAGGAAGCCTCGGTGTTCCGCCGCCTCAGCGTGTCGGACAACATCCTGGCCGTGCTCGAACTGCGCGACAACATGACCAGCCGGCAGCGTGAAGAGGAGCTGGAAAGCCTGCTCGACGAGCTGAAAATCGCCCACATCGCGGAACAGAAGGGCATCAGCCTGTCCGGTGGCGAACGTCGGCGCGTGGAAATCGCCCGTGCGCTGGCCGCGCGCCCGCGCTACATGCTGCTGGACGAACCCTTCGCCGGCGTCGATCCGATTTCGGTCGGCGAGATCCAGCGCATCGTCCGCCACCTGAAGGAACGCGGCATCGGCGTGCTGATCACCGATCACAACGTCCGTGAGACGCTCGGCATCTGCGACCGCGCGTATATTCTCAATGACGGCGAAGTCCTGTCCCGGGGTACGCCCCAGCACATCCTCGCCGACGAGAAGGTGCGTGAGGTATACCTGGGCCGTGAATTCCGTATCTGACGTATTGCCTATTCGGCCGGTGGGCCTGGCTCACCGGAATGCTGGTTTGGAAAGGTCGCAAGGGGTTACGATGGATTCGACACCTCACGCATCCAAGGCATGAAACCCGGACTTCAGTTTCGCCTGCATCAGCAGCTCACGCTGACGCCCCAGCTGCAGCAGGCCATCCGCCTGCTTCAGTTGTCGCAGCTGGAGCTCGAGGCCGAGCTCCGCCAGATCGCGGAAAGCAACCCCCTGCTCGAGTTCGCCGAGGATGCCGAAGCGGAGGCCGAGTTGCCCGAAGAAGGCGACTACGACGGCCCCGACTTCCCGGCACGCGACGAACCACCCGCCAAGACCTCCAAGGCCGAGGAAGAGTCGACCGCGACCCCCTCGGAGGAGCTCGCTCCCGAGTGGGACGACGATCGCTTCCACGGCGAAGCCGGCGACTACGCCGGTGCGCCTTCGCGCTCCGGCAGCGGCGACGAGGACGGCTTCGAACCGCAGAACGCCGCTCCCGAAAGCCTCCAGCAACACCTCGAGTGGCAGCTCAACCTGTCCCAGTTCTCGCCGCGCGACCACGCCATCGCTACCGCGATCATCCACGCGCTGGACGAGGACGGTTATCTGCGTGACGGCGTCGAGGCCGTCGAAGCCGCCCTGCCGGCCGAGCTGCATGCCAGCGCCGAGGAGATCGAGCGCGTGCGCCAGCGCGTGCAGCGCTTCGACCCCACGGGCATCGCCAGCCTGGACCTGCGTGACTGCCTGCTCTGCCAGCTGTCGCAGTTCGCCCTGGATACGCCGCATCGCGACCTTGCCATCCGCGTGGTCACCGATGAGCTCGAGCTCCTGGCGCGCAACGACGCGGCCAAGATCGCCCGCAAGCTCAAGGCCGCCGAGGAAGACGTCGCCGCCGCGGCCGCCCTGATCCGCAGCCTCGATCCGCGCCCCGGCTCCGCCCTGGACGCCACGCCCGTGGAATACGTCGCCCCCGACGTCTACGCGCGCCGCGAAAACGGCCGCTGGCAGGTCAGCCTCAATCCCGATGCCCAGCCCCGGCTGGGCCTCAACCAGCACTACTGCAACCTCATCGCTCGCGCCCGCGGCGACGACGCCACCTGGATGAAGGGCCAGCTACAGGAAGCCCGCTGGCTGCTGAAGAGCCTGCAGTCGCGCGCCGAGACGCTGACCAAGGTGGCCGACGTGATCGTCCGCCGGCAAAGCGCCTTCCTCGACTACGGCCCGGAGGCGATGCATCCGCTGGTCCTGCGCGAGGTGGCGGAGGAGGTCGGCATGCACGAATCGACCATTTCCCGGGTCACTACGCGCAAGTACATGCACACGCCGCGCGGTACCTTCGAACTGAAGCACTTCTTCTCCAGTGGCGTGGCCACGGAGGACGGCGGCAGCGCCTCGGCCACCGCGATCCAGGCCATGCTCCGCAAGCTCATCACGGGCGAGGACGCGCGGCGCCCGCTGTCCGACCAGGCCCTGGCCGAGGAACTCCATCGACGCGGAATTCAGGTAGCCCGCCGTACGGTAGCCAAGTACCGGGAAGCCCTGCGCATCCCCAGCTCCAGCGAACGTGTCCGCGCCAGTTGAGGCGCGGGGAACCCTCACGGAGGTCCACGGTCACACCATTTCAGGCTTGAGGAACGGCACTCCGTCGTTCCGCACTCGTCGCCACCAAGGCGGCACCCTCAGCAAGAAGGAGGCGTCATGCAAATCCAGATCAGCGGCCAGCACATCCATCCCACCCCTGCCCTGCGCGAGCGCGTGGAACAGCAAATCAGCCGCTTCGAACGCCTTTTCGACAACATCACCGCCCTCGACGTGGTCCTTTCCGTCGACAAGAACGAGCACAAGGCCGGCGGCACGCTCCATTGTGCCGGCGTCCGTCTCCACGCCGACGGCGTGGCCAGCCTCGAAGATGAAAAGAAGCCCGATGCCCTGCACAAAGCCATCGACGCGATGATCGCCAAGCTTGCCGACCAGCTGAAGAAGCACAAGGAAAAGCTCAAGGATCACCACAACGCCGAGGGTCGCGACGCTCGCGTCGCCGCTCCCTGAACCCCCGTCCACGCTTGATGGCACAATAGCCCCAGCCGGCGCCCTCGCGCCGGCTTCGCCATTTCAAGGGATCCAGCGTGGACCGGCTGACCGCCAGACAACTCTTCGACGGAGTACACGAGCGCATGGCGCTGCGTTGGGCCGCAGGCATGCGCGGCGAATCGCGCGTGCTCGAACCCAACGCCAAGCAAAGTCGCCGGCCGTCCCTGGTCGGTTACCTGAACGTGATCTACCCGAACAAGGTGCAGATCATCGGCACCGAGGAACTCAACTTCCTCGACGGCCTGGAGCCGCGCCAGCGCTGGGAGGCGATCCACAAGATCGCCGCCTACCAGCCGGCGGCGCTCATCGTCACCAAGGATCAAGCGATTCCCTCGGATCTGCGCGAAGTCGCCGAGGAAACCGATACCCCGCTGTGGCAGAGCACCCGCCGCGGTCATGAGCTGCTCACCTACCTGCAATACCACCTGGCGCGCACGCTCGCGCCGAGGGTCACCCTGCACGGCGTGTTCCTCGAGGTGTTTTCGATCGGCGTGCTGATCACCGGTGAACCCGGTTCCGGCAAGAGCGAGCTGGCGCTGGAGCTGGTCAGCCGTGGTCATCGCCTGGTCGCCGACGACGCCACCGAATTCACCCTGATCGCGCCCGACGTCATCGACGGCGCCTGCCCCGATCTGCTCCAGGACCTGCTCGAGGTACGCGGTCTCGGCGTGTTGAACATCCGCGAGATGTTCGGCCATACCGCGGTGAAGCCCTCGAAGTACCTCCGCCTGGTCATCCACCTCAAGCCCATGCTGGTCGGCGAAGAGACGGATGCGATGACCCGCCTCACCGGCGACGTCAGTCGGCGTAATGTGCTCGACGTGGACGTCCCCAAGATCACCATTCCCGTCGCGCCGGGCCGCAACCTCGCTGTTCTCGTCGAGGCGGCCGTGCGTAGCCACGTCCTCAAGAGCAAGGGCATCGACCCCGCGCAGACCTTCATCGACCGCCAGGCGCACCAGATGCGCCGGCTGCCACCGTGGTGACCCCCGTGACCGATGAAGTCATGAGCCCGATCGTCGAGCCCGATGCCATCCACCTGATCGTCCTCACCGGCATGTCCGGTGGTGGCAAGACGGTCGCGTTGCGCGCCCTGGAGGATCTCGAGTTCTATTGCGTGGACAACATGCCCGCCGAGCTCATCCCGCAGCTGGTCGCGGCCGTAAGCCAGGGCGAGCATGGCCCGCGCCGGCGTATCGCCGTGGGCGTGGACGTGCGCAATCGCCGCGTCGACCTCTCGCGCATGCCCCACGTCCTCTCCGAACTGTCGATGGCCGGTGTGCACGTGCACCTGATCTTCCTCGACAGCCGCGACGACGTACTGATCAAGCGCTACTCGGAAACCCGCCGCCGTCATCCGCTGGCCGCCGAAAAGCTTTCCCTGGCCGATTCGATCGCCCAGGAGCGCAAGCTGCTCCGGCCGCTGATCGCGATCGCCGAGAAGGTCATCGACTCCAGCGACCTCAACGTCCACCAGCTACGCCGCCTGTTTGCCACCGGCTACGCGGCCGCCTCCGACGGCACCACCCTGTTGTTCGAATCGTTCGCCTACCGCCGCGGCCTGCCCTCGGACGCCGATTTCGTCTTCGACGCCCGCTGTCTGCCCAACCCGCACTGGGACCCACGCCTGCGCCCCTTCTCGGGCAAGGACCAGCCCGTGAGGGAATTTCTCGACGCGAACCCCCTCGTAGGCGAATACTATGCCGACGTGACTCGCTGGCTGGAAACGTGGTTGCCACGCTTCGAAGGGGAGGATCGCAGCTACGTGACCGTTTCGATCGGTTGCACGGGCGGGCGCCATCGCTCGGTCTACCTCGTCGAGAAGCTGGCCCAGCATTTCCGCTCGGAACGCGGCAACGTACTGACATTTCATCGTGAGCTCGAATAACGCCATGACCCAGCCCAAGCATTACCGAGCGTCCGGGCGATGAGCGTCGGCGTCCTCCTCATGACCCACGAAGCGGTCGGCAAGGCGCTGATCTCCGCGGCACGCCATGTCATGCCCAGGCTGCCGATGGATGTGGACGCCGTGGAAGTGCCGCCCAGTGCGGATCCCGACGTCATGCGCACGCTAACCGCGAAGCACGCCCGCGACCTCGACCATGGCGACGGCGTTCTCGTCCTCGCCGACCTTTACGGCGCGACGCCGTGCAATATCGGTCTTTCCCTGAGCGAACTGGGCGTGCACCTGCGCTGCGTTTCGGGACTCAACCTGCCGATGCTGCTGCGCGTGCTCAACTATTCGGACAAATCGCTGACCGAACTGACCGAAATCGCGGCCAGTGGCGGTCGCGGAGGGATCTTCATCGACCATGCTTGAACGGGACATCGTGGTATCCAACCGGCTGGGCCTGCACGCACGCGCCTCAGCCAAACTCGTCCAGCTGGTTTCCAGCTTCAAATCGACCGTCTGGATCGTCAGCAAGGGTCGTGAGGTCAATGCCCAGAGCATCATGGGGGTGATGATGCTGGCCGCCGGCATGGGCACCGCCCTGGGCGTGCGCGCCGAGGGCGAGGACGAAGAAGCCGCGTTGGCGGCCGTGGTCGAATTGTTCGACCGCAAGTTCGACGAGGGTGCCTGACCGATGAGAGTCGTGCTGACCGGCACGCAAGCCGCCCGGGGCATGGCCCTCGGTCGCGCACGCCTGGTCCAGCCGAGTATCTATGCGGTCGACACGCGCATGCTCGAGGACGCGGAGATCGCGCCCGAGATCGACCGCCTGCACAAGGCCATCGACAGCGCACGCACGGAACTGCGTGAACTACGTGGCAAGTTGCACGGCGCACTGGCGAGGGAGGTCGGCGACTTTATCGACGCCCATAGCCTCCTCCTCGACGACGAAGAATTGCTCCGCGGCCTGGACGAACTGGTTTCCGTCGGCCACTACACCGCAAGCGCCGCGCTGAAGATGCAGCGCGACCGCCTCGCCGCGGTGTTCGATGCGATGAACGACCCCTACCTGAAGAGTCGCGGCGAAGACATCGACCAGGTGATCGGCCGCGTCATGTCCGCCCTGCTCCAGCAATCCAGCCGCGAAGAGCGCAAGCTCGCCGCACGCGTCGGCGAGATCGTGGTCAGCGATACGGTCGCTCCCGCCGACATGGCCAGCATGGCCGGCCAGGGCATGCTCGGCGTCATTGCCAGCGCAGGCAGCATCTACTCGCATAGCGCCATCCTCGCGCGCAGCTTCAACCTGCCGATGCTGGTCGGGACGAAGGACGCCCTCGCCACGATCAATGACGACGACCTCGTCCTGATCGACGCCGAGCACGGCGAAGTCATTGTGCATCCGACCGCACAGGACCTCGCACGCTATCGTCAGTGGCAGCGTCAGGCCGCCGCGGAAGGCCGTCGCCTGGCCGCCCTCGCCTCGGCACCGACGCTGACGAAAGACGGCGCGCACGTGCGCCTCTACGCCAACGCCGAACTGATTGGCGACATCACGCTGGCCCGCGCCCGCGGTGCCGACGGTGTCGGCCTGTATCGCTCCGAATTCCTGTTCCTTCGCCAGCGCGGCCTGCCCTCGGAAGAGGAGCAGTTCATTGCCTACCGTGATGTCGTCCTCGGCATGGGCGGCCTGCCCGTCACGATCCGCACGCTCGACCTCGGTGCCGATAAGGCAGACGCGGCGGGCCTGGCCATCCGTGGGGAAGACAATCCCGCCCTGGGCGTTCGGGGCGTTCGCTTGTCGCTGCGCTACCCCGACATTTTCAGCGTGCAGCTGCGCGCGATCCTGCGCGCCGCCTGTTACGGCCCGGTGCGCATTCTCGTCCCGATGATCACCCACCTGGGTGAGATGACCGAGGTGCGCCGCCTGATCAAGAAGGCGCGCGAGGACCTTGCGCGCGTGGGGCAGGAGTTGCCGGAGCGACTCGACGTCGGCGCGATGATCGAAGTCCCGGCAGCTGCGATCGGTGTGACGTCGATTCTCGAGAAGGCCGACTTCCTCGCCATCGGCACGAACGATCTCGCCCAATACGTGCTCGCGGCCGATCGCAACAACGATGCGCTCGAAGGCATCTACGATCCGCTGCAGCCGGCGTTCCTGCGGCTCATCGCCCATGTGATCGCGAGTGCGCGGCGAGCGAAGAAGCCCGTGAGCCTGTGCGGCGAGATTGCCGGCGATACGCAGTTCACGGCGTTGCTCCTGGCCATGGGCCTGGAAGAGTTCAGCATGCACCCGGGGCAGCTGCTCCAGGTGCGCGACCGCCTCACCACGCTGGACTGCTGCGCGCTCCGCCGTGCGGCACCGCGGTTGTTCCGTGCACATTCGCGGGATGAGGTGGAGGCGCGACTGCTCGAGGTGGTCGCCCGGCAGGATGGTTGCGCCTAGGCCCTGGAGCCCGGCAGGACGCCGCTGTGGGAACTTTCCAGCTTGCCCGGTACCATTTGGCCCTTCTCGCAACTACCGCCCTGGCATTCCCTCATGGATGACTCATCCCTCCGCATAGCCGTATTGATCCCGTGCTTCAATGAGGCAGTAGCGATCAGGCAGGTGGTGGAAGGCTTCAGCGAGGCACTGCCATCTGCCCGCATCGTGGTGTACGACAACAACTCGAGCGACGCCACGTCCGAGGTTGCCCGCACTGCCGGCGCCGAGGTCCGGTTCGAGCGCCTGCAGGGCAAAGGGAATGTCGTGCGCCGGATGTTCGCGGACATCGAGGCCGACATCTACATCATGGCGGATGGCGATGCGACCTACGACGCCGCCGCTGCCCCCGCCCTGGTGGCACGACTCCTGGACGACGGGCTGGACCTGGTCGTCGGCAGCCGGGTGACCGACGACCATGCCGCCTATCGCAGCGGCCATCAGTTCGGGAACTGGGCCCTGACAAGTCTCACGAGCTGGATCTTCGGTCGGTCGTTCAACGACATGCTCTCCGGTTACCGCGTCATGTCGCGACGTTTCGTCAAATCCTTTCCCGCGCACGCCAACGGCTTCGATACCGAAGTTGAGCTGGCGGTCCACGCACTGGAGCTGCGCGTGCCCGTCGTCGAAGTGCCGACGCGCTATTTCGCCCGACCCGAGGGCTCACATAGCAAGCTCAGCACGTACCGCGACGGCTGGCGAATCCTGAAGACCATCCTGCGCCTGACGAAGAACGGTCGGCCACTTGCCTTCTTCATGACCATCAGCGCGATTTGCATCATCGCGGCGGTGGTCATCGCGTTTCCGCTGCTGCGAACGTATCTGGATACGGGCCTCGTTCCGCGCATACCCACGGCCGTCCTGAGTGTCGGCCTCGCGCTCATGGGCAGCATATCGACGGTGTGCGGCATCGTCCTGGATACGGTGACGCTCGGCCGCCGTGAAACGAAGAACGCCGCTTATCTCGCGCACCCCGCGCTTTCCGAGGGCCGCGGGTCTTGAAGCACGGACTGTTTGATCGCTTCGCCCGAAGCCCCTTCCTGCTGCCGGCGTTGCTGCTTCTTGGCGCCGCGATTTCCGTCGCCCGCGGACAGGATGCCGCCTGGGACCTGAAGAACTATCACCTCTACAACGCCTGGGCGTTCCTCAACGGCCGGCTGCCCGTCGATACGGCAGCGGCAGGCCTGCAGGGTTATTTCGGCCCCCTCCTGGATATCCCCTACTTCTGGCTCGGCACGGGTGTGCTGAAGGACGCGCCTCGCGTTCTGGCTGCGTTCCAGGGCCTCTGGTATGGCGCCACGATCTTCGTGCTCAGCCGCATCGTTCTGAAGTACACCGTTCAGCGCGGCATCCCGTTCGACTGGAAGGCTGCCGCTGCTGTCATCGTCGGCGCGACGGGAACGATGACGCTTACCCAGGCGGGCATGTCGACGAATGAGCTACCGCTTGCGCTGCTGGTGTTACTCGGCTTCTACCTCGTCATGCCGTTGTTCGCAGGTAACGAGTCCGCCGCACCGCTCTCTCGTGTCGCATGGGCAGGCTTGCTCTGCGGTGCGGCCGCCGGGCTCAAACCGACGGCCATCGTCTACGCGCCTGCGCTCGCCTTCGCCGTCTGGGCCGCCTACGAGTGGCGGATCGCCGGCCTCAAGCTTGCCGTCGTCATCGGGCTGTCCAGCTTTGCAGCCTTCGTCCTGACTTACGGCGTCTGGGGATGGCAGCTGTGGCAGCTGACCGGGAACCCCATATTCCCGATGTTCAACCAGTTCTTCCATTCGCCATGGATGCCGCCGGTTGGCGGCACGGATCGCGCACTCATGCCGACATCCGTGCTCCAGGCGTTGTTCTATCCGTTCTGGTGGCTGCACAGGAATCGCACCCAGGCGGGAAACCAATTCGCCGATCCGCGCTATGCACTGGCCATGGTCGCCATGCTCGCCTTCGCGGCCTACCATCTCTTCGGCCGCCTCACGCGTACGACCGTGCGAGCGAGCAGGACGAATCGCCTTCTCTTCGTCTTCGTCGCCACCAGTTACGTGCTCTGGCTCGCCCTGTATTCGATCCTTCGCTACGCCGTGCCCATCGAGGCACTGACCGGCCTGATTCTCCTCGCCGGCGTGTCGGAGATGTCCAGCACGACAAGCGGTATGGCCGCAACGTGGCGGACCTATCTCCCGACGGCAGTCATGGTGGCATGCCTTCTGCCGATCGTGATCATGACCCGCTACACGGATTGGGGCCACGCACCGTTCGGCCGCCAGGCCTTCGACATCCATCCCGGCGAGATCGAACCTGGCAGCCTGGTCGTCGTACTCTCGCAACCGAATGCCTACCTCGCCCCCTTCCTCGAAAACGCGGAAGGCAGCCATTTCGTCGGCATCACCTGGCTCAACGACCTCGGCGCCGGCTATGAACTTCAGCGTCGCGTCCGCGAGGACATCGTCAGCCACAAGGGCCCGATGTATGCCCTGCTTCGCGACGACAGCACCGCCGCGGCGGCCACGCTTGCCGGCTACCTTCCCGGCATGAGGTTCGACGCCTGTCATCCGGTCGTTAGCCAGATCGAACAGACCAAGCGCCGCCGGGATATCTCAGAAGGGCTTCGTCTGTGCAAGGTCGTTCGCTGAGTTCACGACGTCACGCGCATAACCCAGGTCAAACAGCAGATAGCTGCGCCAACCATCGAGGCGTCACAGCAGGCAGCCGTGGCGGCATCTCCGCTGCGCAGGCTCGTCGCCCCTGAAACGACGCTCACGGAAAGCAGAAAGGCCGCGATCGCTCGCGGCCTTTCGCCGATGAATCGGCTCCTACAAAGAGCGCGGTTGCTTAGGCAGCCCGCACCTTGTTGATCGCTTCTGCTTTCCGCTGCACGCCGGCCTGCAGCTCTTCGCTGTCGAAGTCATCGACCGAGATGAACTCGGCCACACCGTCACGCACGCGCTGGAGCAGGTCGCGCTCGGCGGCGGTGATGGCGCCCAGCTTCTCGGCTTCGGCAAGCTGCTCGTTGTACGTATGCGACTTCAGCTGGCCACCCTTGAAGGCCTTGAGGAACTTGCGTTCCACCGGCTCGGCAGCGATCACGTCGGGCAGGAGCGCATTCATGCGACCCACCGTGTTGTTCGCCGTCGGGGTGAGATACGTCCAGGTGGTCAGGCGATCGCGAGCTTCGCTGGGCGCGGTGATCAGCGCGGCGACGCGACGACCGAGACGATCGGACGGCGGCACTTCGCGGCGACCGAACGGGAACACCAGGGCACGCAGCAGCCAGGCCACCGGACGCACGGGGAAGTTACGGATCACGCCGTCGAGCGCCATCTGCATGTTCCAGACGCACTGGTGGAAGGCCCAGGCCAGGAGCGGACGATCCGCTTCCGGACGACCGGTGTCTTCGTAGCGCTTGAGCATGGCGCTGGCGATGTACAGGTACGAAAGCACGTCGCCGAGGCGGGCCGAGAGCTTCTCCTTGAACTTCAGCTTGCCGCCGAGCACGCCCATCGCCACGTCGGCACACAGTGCCAGTGCCGCGGAGTAGCGGTTGAGCTTGCGGTAATAGCGGCGCGTGTAAGCATCGCCGGCGGTCTCGCCGATCTTCGCCGCGGTCAGGCCGAGGACAAAGCTGCGCACGGCGTTGGAGAAGCCGAAGCCGATGTGGCCGAACAGCGCCTTGTCGAAGGTCTTCAGGCGCTCACGGTAGTCCGCGATGCCCAGGGCCTGCATTTCCTTCAGTACGTAAGGATGGCAGCGGATCGCACCCTGGCCGAAGATCATCAGGCTGCGCGTCATGATGTTCGCGCCTTCCACCGTGATGGCGATCGGCACGGACTGCCAGCCACGCCCCATATAGTTCTTCGGGCCGAGGATGACGCCCTTGCCACCGTGCACGTCCATCGCGTCCGACGCGATCTGGCGGCACCATTCGGTGGCGTGATACTTGGCGATCGCCGAGGGCACGGCCGGCTTCTCACCACGATCGACCGCGGCGGCGGTGGCACGCGACAGCGCCTGCATGGCGTAGGTCAGGCCGCCGATGCGTGCGAGCGCTTCTTCCACGCCCTCGAAACGACCGATGGCCAGGCCGAACTGCTTGCGCATGCGTGCGTACGAGCCGGTCGCCGAGACCGCCATGCGCGACGCACCCGTTGCGTTCGACGGCAGCGAGATGGCGCGACCGACGGACAGGCACTCGACCAGCATGCGCCAGCCCTGCCCGGCCATGTGCGGGCCACCGATGAGCACGGACAACGGGACGAACATGTCCTTCGCGTGCACCGGACCGTTCTGGAACGGGGTGTTCAACGGGAAGTGACGACGACCGATTTCCATTCCCGGGGTTTCGCGCGGCAGCAGGGCCAGCGTGATGCCGAGGTCTTCCTTATCACCCAGCAGCTTGTCCGGATCGTACATGCGGAACGCGAGGCCGACGATGGTCGCGACCGGCGCCAGCGTGATGTAGCGCTTGTCGAAGGTCAGGCGGATACCGACGGTTTCTTCGCCGTTCCACAGGCCCTTGGTGACGATGCCGAAATCGGGAATCGAGGTCGCGTCCGAACCGGCGTACGGGCCGGTCAGTGCGAAACACGGGACTTCACGGCCATCGGCCAGGCGCGGCAGGAAGTGGTTCTTCTGCTCGTCGCTGCCGTAGTGCATGAGCAGCTCGCCCGGTCCGAGCGAGTTCGGCACGGCGACGGTGGAAGCGACCGTCTGCGACATGCTCGAGAGTTTCTGCAACACGGCGGAGTGCGCCAGCGCCGAGAAACCGAGGCCGCCATAGGTCTTCGGAATGATCATGCCGAAGAACTTGTTCTTCTTGATGAATTCCCAGACGTTCGGCGGGAGATCCGCCAGTTCGTGGGTGATCTGCCAGTCGTCGATCATGCTGCAGAGTTCTTCGACGGGGCCGTCGAGGAAGGCCTGTTCTTCCACCGACAGTTCCGGCTTCGGCTGGCGCAGCAGTTCGGACCATTCCGGCTTGCCCGAGAACAGCTGGCCTTCGAAGCCGACGGTGCCGGCTTCGAGCGCGGTCTGCTCGGTTTCGGACAGCTTCGGCGTCACCTTGGCGAAGATCGACAGCAGCGGCGCACTGATCTTCTTCCGGCGGAAGTCCACCATCAGCAGGGGCGCGGCGACGAGGGCCAGCAGGATCAGCACGACGACCGTGGTCACCGGTGCACGTGCGAGAAGGCCGACGACGAGGGTCGTGACCGCCGTGGCGACAGCCCACGTACGGAGCGACGTGCGGTGGTAGGCACAGGCACCGGAGGCGATGATTGCCGCCAGTACAACCAGGATTGCAGACATCGGTGTTACCTCGTCAGGGATTGCATGAACTGGGTGATCTCGCGGGTAAACGCGTCGTTCGCGTCACCGGCCACCATATGCGTGGCATCGGCGAGGGAGACATGGCGCGCGTGCGGTACGAGACGTAGAAATTCTTCGACGGTATGGCTGGAGACGACGTCGCTGCGGCTGCCGGAAAGGAGCAGGACCGGCACCTCGACGCGCGCGGCGGCGGCGAACAGGCGCGGCTGGTAACGCTCGCTCTCCTGGACCAGGCCATCGAGCAGGGCGGGATCCCAATGCCAGCGCAGACGGCCCCGGCCATCCTGGCGCAACAGGGGCTTGAGCTGGGCCTCGGATTTGCGCTCACGACGCTGCGGCAGGTACGCCTCGATCGCCGAGGCCGCCTCCTCGTAACTCGCGAAACCGTCCGGGTGCGCGCGCATGAAGCCGAGAATACGTTCGACGCCGGCGGTTTCCCAGCGCGGGGTGATGTCGACCAGGATCAAGGCGGAGAACGGCGGACGATCTGCTTCGGCTTCACCGGCCGCCATCAGGCCGAGCAGGCCCCCCATGGAGGCGCCGACCAGCACCGGAGGCCGGCCGTCGGCCGAGTGGGCCCGGGCCGAAACCATGAGCAGGTCGTGGACGAACTGCTCCATGTGATATTCGCCGCGGGGCACGCGCTCGCTTTCACCGTGGCCGCGGGCATCGAAGGTAGTGGCGTCGAAGCCCTGCTCCGCCAGGGTTCGCGCCGCGCCGTTCCAGGCATGACGCGTCTGGCCGAAGCCATGCGCGAACACCAGGGAAGGCGACCGCGCACCGCCCCAGCGCTGCGTGGCGAGGGCGATCCCATCCAGCGAGACCAGGCTCGCGGTGGTGGACGACGGGGACATGGGGCTGGCTACCATACGGCCGAGTATGTAACGCCGGACGAGGTGCGTCAATACGCCAGCGTACGGTCACGCAATGGCAACCAAGTCAAGGTCTTATGCAACACGCCGGACGCCTGCCGGATTGCAAACCGCCGCGTCTCGGCTACCATGCGTCGATGACCGACGGTGCCAAGAATGAACGAGTCCGCCTCTCCGCAGAAGACTGGGAAGACGGCGCCCTAGCCCTTATCGCCGAACAAGGCGTCGGCGCCCTTGCCGTAGAGGCGCTTGCGCGGCGTCTGGGCGTGACCAAAGGCAGCTTCTACTGGCATTTCCGTACGCGCGAAGCGTTGCTCCAGGCCTCACTGGAGCGCTGGGAAGAATACGGCGAACGCGAAGTCCTCGGGGAAATCGAGCGCATTGCCGATCCGCGTAAGCGCTTGCCGGAACTGTTCCGCCGCGTCGCCCATGAATTGCAGGCCCACCGTGTGTATGCCGCGCTACTGAAAGCCCTCGACCACCCCCAGGTCGTGCCGGTCATGGCGCGCGTATCGCAGCGGCGCATCGAGTTCCTCACCACGATGTACAAGGAAGCCGGTCTCGAGCCGGTGGTCGCCCTGCATCGCGCTCGTCTCACCTACGCGGCGTACGTCGGCTTTCTCCAGCTGAACTTCACGCTGGGTCTGCCGCGACTGAGCCACGACGAGTTCGACGCCTACGTCGAGCACGTGATCTTTACGCTGACGCCGGCCAAACCGAACGCGTGAGCTGAACGGCGCAGCGCAAATTGCTGCGCCGTGCCTTGCCAATACCAACGCTCGCAAACTACTGTCTCCACAGCGTTTAACTGGAGACCACAACGGATGCGTTCGTACGGAAGTTCCCTGGAAGCATTGAATCGATGGGTTGACGATGTCGCCCGACTGACGGAGCCCGGCTCCGTTCGCTGGTGTGACGGCTCGGACGCGGAATACGCGGAACTCGTTCAGACGATGCTCGCCAGTGGCGATCTCCTCCCGCTCAACGAGGAGACCAACCCGCGCAGCTACCTGCATCGATCGAATCCGTCGGACGTCGCTCGCGTCGAGCACCTGACCTTCGTTTGCACACCCGAGGAAGAGGAAGCCGGCCCGAACAATCACTGGATGGCACCGGCCGAGGCCCATGCCAAGATCGATGCGCTGTTCGCCGGGGCCATGCGTGGCCGCACCATGTACGTGATCCCCTACTGCATGGGACCGATCGATTCGCCGCTTTCGCGTTGTGGCGTCGAGATCACCGATAGCCCCTACGTGGTCGCCAACATGCGCATCATGACGCGCATGGGTGCGCCTGCCCTGGCGCGGATCGAACGCGAGGGTCAGTTCGTGAAGGGCCTGCACTCGACTGGCGACCTCGACCCCGAGCGTCGCTTCATCATGCATTTCCCCGAGGAGCTGTCGATCAAGTCGATCGGCTCCGGCTACGGCGGCAATGCCTTGCTCGGCAAGAAGTGCCACGCGCTGCGCATCGCCAGCCACCAGGCCCGACGCGAAGGCTGGCTCGCCGAGCACATGCTGATCGTCGGCATCGAGAATCCACAGGGCGAGAAGCACTACATCGCCGCCGCGTTTCCGTCGGCGTGTGGCAAAACCAACCTGGCCATGCTCATCCCGACCGAGGGCTATCGCAAGGCGGGCTGGAAGGTGTGGACGGTCGGCGACGACATCTGCTGGATGACGCCGGGTGAAGACGGCCGCCTCTGGGCGATCAACCCGGAAGCCGGCTACTTCGGCGTCGCCCCGGGTACCGGTGCGAATACCAACCCGACCGCACTGGCCACGCTCGGTCGCGATGCGATCTTCACCAATGTCGCCGTCACCGCCGATGCGCGCCCCTGGTGGGAAGGCCTGGGTGAGGGCGAGCCTGTCACCGACTGGCAGGGTCGTCCCTTCGACATCGCCAACGGTCCCGCCGCCCATCCGAATTCCCGCTTCACCGTCAGCGCGAAGCAGTGCCCGAGCTGGGCGCCGGAGTCCGAAGACGCAGCCGGCGTGCCGATCTCGGCCATCGTGTTCGGCGGTCGTCGGCCCTCGCTCGTCCCGCTGGTCTTCGAGGCGAAGGACTGGGCGCACGGCGTGCTCGTCGGCGCGGCGATGGGGTCGGAAACCACGGCGGCGGCAACCGGCGCGGTCGGCGTGCTCCGTCGCGATTCGATGGCGATGAAGCCGTTCTGCGGTTACAACTTCGCCGATTACTTCGCCCACTGGCTGTCCTTCGACAAACCGGGCGCGAAGCTGCCGCGGATCTTCCACGTGAACTGGTTCCGCAAGGATGCCGATGGTCGTTTCATGTGGCCGGGGTACGGCGAAAACCTGCGCGTGCTCGACTGGATGATCCAGCGCGTCGCCGGCAAGGCCGAAGGCGTGGAGACACCGATCGGCGTGGTCCCGGCCCAGGGCGAGCTCAATGCCGAGGGCCTGTCGTTGGCACCCGGCGCCCTCGACGAGCTGCTCCAGGTCGATGTCGAAGGCTGGACCGAAGAGCTCAACGCCATCGGTCTGTACCTGGATGGGTTTGGGGCGCGTATGCCCGAGCGGCTGAAAGCGGAGCGCCTGCGCGTGAGCAAGGCGCTGGAAGCGGCCGTGGAACGTCGGGCCGCCAACGTCGCCTGATTCGGCAATCCGAGGGGCCCCATGGGCCCCTCTTTGCGCGAGGCCCGCTCCGTGTGGGAGCCGATTCATCGGCGATGGACCTTCCGGCTAACCCGCTCCGTCGGCTTTTCGCCGATGAATCGGCTCCCACATTCCTTGTCTCTTAAACGCTTCTCCCCTTGCCGGCATCCAAGCTGGCAAGATGAATGCCCTATGCCTCGCCGCCACCTCCTTCATGCAGCCTGAGCTGCCTGTCGCCACGTCCGATGACGATGTGGTGCGCGCTGCCGTCGGCGGCGACCGGAAGGCGTTCGAGACGCTCTATCGCAAGCATTCGGACCGGGTCTATGGCGCCATCCTTCGCCTGGCCGCCTTCGACCACGCCCGTGCGGAAGACCTGACCCAGGAAGCCTTCATCCGCGCCTGGCAGAAGCTCGACGGCTTCCGCTTCGAGAGCGCGTTCGGTACCTGGGTGTACCGGCTGGCGGTGAATGTGGCACTCATGTCCATACGTGCCCGCAACGCCGACCCGGTCAGCATCGTCGACGATGAACATCTGCCGGACATCGCCGACCTCGACAATCCCGTCCGCGCCGTGGAGCGCGACGAACTGGAAAAGGCCATCGCGGCGTTGCCGCCGCGGGCCCGTGCCGTGCTCGTCCTTTACGACGTGGAAGGCTGGAAACACGAGGAGATCGCCATCGAACTCGGGATGGCGGTCGGCTCCTCGAAAGCGCAGTTACACCGTGCGCGCGGACTGCTCCGCCGCGCACTGGGAGATACGCCATGAATGACCTCGAATACCTCCGCCAGATGCGCTCCCTCAACCGCCCGGTCGCGCCCCGTCGCGACCTCTGGGCCGGCATCGAGGCCCGCCTCGACGAGGCGCCCGTCGCCGCCGTCCCGCGTCGCCGACGGGCGCAGCCCTGGCTGATGGCCGCCGCCATCGCCGGTGTCGCGGTCCTCGGTGGCGGCATCGGACTCCATCTCGTCGCGCCCACCGGCAGCGACGGCCTCGCCAGTACGAATGAAGTTCACTGGAAACCGACCGACCCGCGGCTCTCCGGAGCCGCGGTAGAACTCGACGCCGCGCGCATGGAGCTGACCCAGGCCATGCAGGACTCCCCCGATTCGGCCGCCCTGCAGCGTCTGCTGCTGAAGACCGAACGCCAGCGCGACCGTCTGCGTAACCTCGAAAAGCAAGCCGGCTAACATGCGATCAGCCAGGACCCCACTCATGAAAACGCTCTATCTCACTCCCCTGCTGCTGGCGCTCTCGATCGGGCAGGCACTCGCCTCGACCCCGATCAACCTGTCGAAAGACATCCGGCCCAATGCCAAGGTCAGCATCGACAACGTCAAGGGCGAGGTCACCGTGACCGCCTGGGACAAGAACCAGATCCAGGTCTCCGGCACCCTGGGCGACGGCGCCCGGCCGCTCGAGATCGAAGGCAGCGACGGCAACGTCGAGATCCATGTCGACAGCGACTCGAAAGAACATTCCATGTTCAGCTGGGGCAGCGACACCCGCATGCAGCCCACCGTACTCAACGTGCGTGTGCCGAAAGCGGTCTCCGTGGAAATCAACGTGGTGAGCGCGCCGGTCAGCATCGACGGGCTCGATGGCGGCAAGATCGAGATCAACTCGGTCAGCGGCCGCATCCGCGGCAACCTGCGTTCGCCCGACCTCAACCTGCAGACCGTCAGCGGCTCGATCGACCTGGCCGGCAGCGCCGCCAAGGCCGACCTGCAGACGGTGTCCGGCGATATCACGGCACCGACCGTCACCGAACGCGTCGAAGCACAGACTGTGTCCGGCCGCATGACGATCGGCGGCGGCCCCTGGAAGCAGGCGAACTTCAGCACGGTGTCCGGCGACACGCAGATTACTGGCGGCCCGTCGCGTGACGGCAAGATCGACGTCGACTCGATGAGCGGCGACGTCCAGCTCCAGCTCCCGTCCGACGTGTCCGCGAAGCTGGAGGCCTCCACCTTCAGCGGCAGCATCCGCAGCGATTTCGGCAGCCCGTCCAGCGGCGAGGATGGCCCCGGCAAGCAACTGAAGACCACCATCGGCAGCGGCAGCGCTCACATCCACGTCGAGTCGTTCAGCGGCGACGTTAGATTACGCGGCCAGGGTCGCTGACCGGCCTTTGTGGGAGCCGATTCATCGGCACATAAAAAAGCCGCCTTGAGGCGGCTTTTTTACAGGTCCTGGTGGTACTGGACGTAGGGGGTTCGAGACTGGTCGGGTTCGGGACCCGTGGGGCTGTTCGGTGCGGTGCCCGAGGACCAGACATTCTGCGCGCCGACGGAGAGCTCGCCGCGCCAGGGCAGACGCCAGGTGACGCCGAGGTCGATCGCGCTCCAGCGACGATCGCCGTTGATCTGATTGATCGCCGTCGCTTCGGGCTGCATCGTGCGGCCGGTGATCAGGCCGGACAGCGGACCACGATCGACACCGAAGCTCAAGGCCTTCTGGTCGACCGAGCCGATACCGAGCAGGTTGCCCGGGGTGAGCCGGATACGACCAATGCTGGCACCCAGATCGATGCCACTACGGGCACCCAGGTCGACCCGGCCGTGCGCGTTGAACTCGGTGCTCGACGACAGGGCCGTAATCGGCAGACCGGAAGCCGTCGCCAGGCCGGGCAGCACGCGAGGCAATGCGGCGCCGGTGCCCGTGGGACGGCTCGAACCGACGCCAAGACCGAGGCTGTAACCGGTGCCGCGGTAGGTGGCGCCGACTTCGCTGCCGACAATGCGCGGCGGCGCGCCAGGTGAATTGCAGAGATCGCCACGCCCGGTGCCCGAGCTGCCGCAGGACTCCACGGAATTCATCCAGCCCTGGCCGGTGATGTTCGCGTGCGCCTGGACGCGGGGACCCAGGTCGTACTGCAGGCCACTGGAAAGGAACGGACCGGCATCCACCGCGTGCAAGGCCAGCGGCTGGGTCGCATCGGAGCGATCGTCCGTCTTCAGGGCGAGCATACGACCGTCCGGTGCGCGCCAGAGCGGCACGGAACCCTGTGCGTTCTGGGCATAAGCGTCGGGTTGCTGGCCGAGCAGCCTCGAGGCCGTGGCGTCCGAACCCACCGGCGCAATCTGCCCTGCCGCGGCAAGCGGCATCAGCAATAGCAAGGTGAGAAAGGATCTGCGCATGGTCATCATATCGGCAGGTGGCTGAAATCCCCGAGGTCCCGCTTCAGCCTCGCGGAAACGCTGCCAGTGTATCGCGTTTTACGTTTTACTAACACCCCGGCGGGGCGCCCTTCAGGAATCTGCAAGGCTGCCGTTTATGACCATGGGGGAAACGATCGCTGCTGGCGCAAGGCCCCTGAGACTGGCGTCCCACGCCCATCGCGCGGCCGCCGTAACGCATATAGACTGCATCCGACCACACCGGAATCCTCGCCAGGCGATGACTATCGCTCCAACCCAAAGCCCGTCCCTCAAGGCGCCCGGTCACGGTGATAGCACCCCGTTGCACGAGGCTGTCGAGCGGTTGCTGCGGGCGGCCGAGGCCGACGTGGTCCTCAGCGAGGGCGAGGCTTTCGCTCGCCACCTGATGCCCGGCGCCCGGGTGGCCTGGCGGCCGGCCGGCGAACCCCGGTCGACGGGTCACGCCGTGATCGAGCTGGGTGTCGATCCGCAGACCGAACACGTCCTCGAGCTGCACACCGACGAAGCCGGGGCCGCCGACTCGGCCGAACTGATCGACTGGCTGGGCCGCCTCGTGTCTGTCCGGCTGAGGCAACTCGCCGAGACCGCCAACCTGTACGAGGCGATCTCGCGACTCGCGCTGGCCGAACGGCTGCAGCGCGCGTTGTATGCGATCGCCGAGCAGGCGGGTGCCGAGCACAACATGAAGGACATGATGAGTGCGCTCCACGGCATCGTGGGCAGCCTCATGTATGCCGAGAATTTCTTCATCGTGCTTTTCGACGCGCAGAACCGCACGGTGCGCTTCCCCTACTTCGTCGACTCGCTGGATCCGGACATCCCGGATCCCGAAGGCATCCGCCCGATCGATGCGATCGAGAACTCGCTGACCTGGCACGTCCTGCAGGGTGGCAAGTCGCTGATGGGCGCGAGCACGGAGCTGGAAAAGAATCTTCCCGGTCCGCGCGTGTCGATCGGACCGCCGAGCGACGACTGGCTCGGCGTACCGATGAAACGCGGCGACGACGTGGTCGGCGCACTGGTCGTGCAGAGTTATCGGGACGACACCCGCTATACGCAGAACGACCGCGAACTGCTCACCTACGTTGCCCAGCACGTGCAGACGGCGCTGGAGCGTCGCCAGGCGCACGAGGAGCTCGAGCGCCGCGTCACCACGCGCACGGCGGCGTTGCGCGAGGCCAATCGCGTCCTGCGCCAGCAGGTGCTGCAACGCCAGCGCGGCGAGCGCCTGCAAGCCGCACTGTTCCGCATCGCCGAACTCGCGAACACCTCGGACAGCATCGAGAATTTTTACGCCGCCGTTCACCGCGTGATCGGCGGCCTGCTGTACGCGCGTAATTTCTATATCGCGCTGCTCTCCGAAGACCAGAACAAACTGACCTTCCCCTACTCGGTCGACGAACTCGACGGCTCCCGCGAACCGCGCGAGCTGGGCCGCGGGCTCACCGAGTACGTATTGCGCAATGGCAAAGCCCTGCTCGCGGACCGCGAAGAGATCGATCGGCTCAATCGCGACCAGGTGCTTTCCACCAGTGGCGCGCGCTCGCTGCACTGGCTCGGCGTACCGCTGATCTGGAACGAAAAATCCATGGGTGTGCTGGCGGTGCAGAGCTACTCGCCCGAGCACACCTACAGTGCGCGCGACCAGGAACTGCTGACCTTCGTCAGTTACCACATCGCCAACGCGCTGCAGCGCAAGTACACCACCGAGTCGCTCAAGCAGGCTTACGCCAGCCTCGAACGCCGGGTCACCGAACGCACGCGCGCATTGGCCCTGGCCAACCGCGACCTGCGCGAGCAGATCGCGGAGCGCGAGCGCGTCGAGCGCCGGCTGAAGTACGAAACCCTGCACGATTCGCTCACCGGCCTGCCCAACCGCACGCTGCTGTTGCAGCGTCTGGAGCAGGCACTGAATCACTACCGCGAGAATCCCGCCGATCTCTTCGCGGTGCTCTTCATCGATCTGGACCGCTTCAAGGTCATCAACGATTCGGTCGGCCATCTGGTCGGCGACGACCTCCTGTTCCAGGTGGGCGGCCGCGTACGCGCCTGCCTGAAGACACGCGACGTGGTCGCGCGCCTGGGTGGCGACGAATTCGCGGTGCTGGTCGAAGGCATCACCGATCCGCAGGCGGCGACGCATATCGCCGAACGCATCATCGCGCAGCTGCAGACGCCGTTCCGCCTGGGGGCGAAGGAGATCTTCACCTCCGCATCGATCGGTATCGCGCTGCCGACACCGGAATACACGCGCCCCGAGGAACTGCTGCGCGACGCGGACTCGGCCATGTACCGCGCCAAGGACGAAGGCCGGCACCGTGCGGCGGTCTTCGACGATCGCCTGCGCCGTGAAGCGCTGTCACTGCTCGAACTCGAAGGCGATCTTCGCCGTGCGCTCACGCGTAACGAATTCGTCCCGTTCTACCAGCCGATCGTGGATCTCGAGAACAGCCGCGTCGTCGGCTATGAAGCCCTGCTGCGCTGGCGTCATCCGGAGCGCGGCCTGCTGCCGCCGGGCGACTTCCTCTCCGTCGCCGAAGACACCGGCTGCTCGGAAGCCATCGACTGGCAGATCTTCGAGCAGGTGGCACGCCAGGTGCGCGCACTCACGCGCGACGAAGGCTTTGTCAGCATCAACGTCTCGGGTAGCCATTTCCGTTCGCCCGATCTCGACCAGCGTCTGCTCGACCTGTTCGCCGAGCACGGCGTGCCGGCCCGTTGCGTACGCGTGGAAGTCACCGAGCGAGCGCTGCTGGAGAACCCGGCACAGGTCAAGCGCATTCTCGAGAACCTGCGCGACCACGGCGTGGGCATCGCGCTGGATGATTTCGGCACCGGGTATTCGTCGCTGAGCTATCTGCATCAGTACCCGATCGAAACGCTCAAGATCGACCGCTCGTTCGTGATCGAACTGCCCTCCGAAGACACCGAAACCGACGCGCACAGCACCGCGGTGGTCCGGGCGATCCAGGCACTGGCCAATTCGCTGCGCATGCAGGTGATTGCCGAAGGCATCGAGACCGAGTCGCAGATGCGCGCCCTGCGCCGCATCGGCTGTCGCTTCGGCCAGGGCTTCCTGTTCGCCCAGCCGCAGCCGGCAAGCAAGTGGCTGGCGGCGCCGCTTTCCCTCGACGCCTGAAAAGCCACCTGCGGCGGGTGGCTTTTTGTGGGAGCCGATTCATCGGCGATTGGCGCTAGGGCTTCACCGCTCCGTTGGCTTTTCGCCGCTGAAGCGGCTCCCACATATCCAGATTACTGCAGGGTCGAGGGGGCTGGCGGGGTTTCCACCTGCATGAGCAGGCGTTCGGCGTCGACGCGGTCGAAGACATAACGCGTGGCACAGAATTCGCAGACCACTTCGATCTCGCCGTCGCGGTCGTCCAGCGTGGCTTCCACTTCCGTCCTGCCGAGCGCACGCAGCATGCCCTCCACGCGCTCCTGCGAACAGGTGCAGCCGAAGGCGAGGCCCTTCGCCTCGTAAACGCTCACGGTCTCTTCGTGATACAGCCGGTAAAGCAGTTCCTCCGGCAGGATCGACAACATCTCGGAACTGCTCAACGTGTCGGTGAGCATGCCGACCCGCGCCCAGGCGTCGTCATCCTCCTCGGCCGCACTGTGGCCACCCTCGCCCGCGATCGGCTGCAGCATGAGCCCGACCGCGTGATCGGCATTCGCCGCGAGCAGGATGCGCGCCGGCAGCTGCTCCGATCGCTCGAAGTAGCTCTCCAGCGCCTTCGCGATCGATGGCTCATCCAGATCGACAACACCCTGGTAGCGCCCACGGTCGACCTGACCGATGGTGATCGCGAGCAAGGCATTTGGCAGCTCGTTCAGGTGCAGGGCCGTCGGCAGGGTGTCGGCGTCGTAGCGCGCCAAACCGCGCAGATGCCCCTGATCGGTGCATTCGGCGAAAAGCAGGCGCAGCGCGCCCTCGCTCTTGAACTCCAGCGAAAGCGATCCGTCGAACTTGATGTTACCCGTGAGCAGGGCACTCGCAGCCGCGGCTTCGCCCAGCGTGTTGCGAATGTCGGTGGGGTAGTCACCACGGGAAACGATCTCGCGCCAGCTGGCGCCCAGACGCACGAGCACGCCGCGGACGCCTGCTTTCTCGAGCATGAAGCGGTGAAGCACGTCTTCGGATGGCAGGGTTTCGACGATCGAATCGGTCACGGTGGCCTCCTGGTGATCCGACGAAAGATGGGGCCGTGCCGGCGCGCCGACAAGACCGGCACACGCGGGGCCCCTATACTGCGCCATCCCTTGCCACCGCGCTGACATGAGCCCGACGCCTCGCTCGCTGCCCATTCGTATTGCCCGCATCGTCGGCCTGGTCCTGCTGGCCTGGCTCGTCCTGTCGTGGCTGGTCGTACTGGTGCTCCGTTTCGTGCCGCCCTGGACCAGCGCGATGATGATGGAGCGTCGTGTCGAGGCGCTCGTTGCCCGCGAACCCGACTTCACGTTTCGCCATCGTTGGGTCCCGTGGGATGCCGTGTCGCCCGAGGTCGGCCTGGCGATGGTCGCCGGCGAAGACCAGAAATTTCCGTTTCATCACGGCTTCGACATCGACGCCATCCAGGACGCCATCGACGCCTCGGATGAAGGCAAGCGCCTTCGCGGCGCCAGCACGATCAGCCAGCAGGTGGCGAAGAACCTCTTCCTGTGGAACGGCCGCAGCTTCGTCCGTAAAGGCCTGGAGGCCTATTTCACCGTGCTGATCGAGGCGACCTGGCCAAAGCGCCGGATCCTCGAGGTCTACATGAATATCGTCGAGCTCGGTAACGGCATCTACGGCGTCGGTGCGGCAAGCGACGTGTTCTATCGCAGCCCGCCCGATCGTCTTGGCGTGACGCAGGCGGCACGACTGGCTGCCGTCCTGCCCAATCCGCGCCGCTTCCGCGTAGACGCGCCCAGCGCCTATGTGCAGAAGCGCACGGCCTGGATCGCGCAACAGATGGGCCAGTTGGGCGGCCCCGCCTACCTCTCCCGCCCGGCCCCTGTCGCCGGCCGCGTTCGCTAAAGGATCGAGATGACGTTCTCACTGGCCATCGTGGTCCCTGCCTACAACGAGAGCGATGTCATCGACATCTTCCATGCCCGGATCGGCGCCGTACTCGACGGTATCGATGCCACGGCGCGGGTGATTTACGTGGACGACGGCAGCAGCGACGACACCTGGCAGAAGCTGAGCGCGATCGCGAGCGCCGATACACGCGCCATCGCGGTCCGGCTTTCGCGCAACTTCGGCAAGGAGGCCGCCATGACGGCGGGCCTGGACGCCGCCGACGCCGATGCCGTCGTGGTCATCGACGCCGACTTGCAGGATCCTCCCGAACTGATTCCGCAGCTCATCGCGCGCTGGCGCGAGGGCTTCGACGTGGTCTATGCGACGCGTGGTGAGCGTGACGGCGAAACCCGCCTGAAGAAATTCACCTCAGCCGCGTTCTACCGCGTCATGGAGCGACTTTCCGACACGCCGTTGCCACGCGACACCGGCGACTTCCGCTTGCTTTCGCGACGCGCTGTCGCTGCCCTGGGCGGCCTGCGCGAGCGCCAGCGATTCATGAAGGGCCTGTTCGCCTGGATCGGCTACCGGCAGACCTCCGTGGTCTACCACCGCGACGCCCGCCATGCCGGCACGACCAAGTGGAACTACTGGCGGCTGGGCAACCTCGCGATCGAAGGCATCACCTCGTTTTCGGCAGCACCCCTGCGCGTCGCCACCTGGGTCGGCCTGTCGGCTGCCGTCATTTCTTTCCTCTACGGCATCTGGGTGCTGATCAAGGTGGTGGCCTGGGGCGATCCGGTACGGGGCTACCCCACCCTGATGGTGGTCATCCTGTTCCTGGGCGGCATCCAGCTCCTCGCCCTGGGCATTATCGGCGAATACGTCGGCCGGACCTATGCCGAGACCAAACGGCGGCCGCTGTATTACGTGGAATCCCGCCTCGGCGGCGAACCGCCGGTCGCCTGATGGCGACCCCCACCGCCGCCGCGACCGGCGCTACACTAAGCCATCGCGGCGACGCGCCGCCTCCACTCGGAGGGTCGAGCATGCAGCAGGTCAAGCATCTCCTGGAATCGAAGGGCAAGGAGGTCTACGCGGTGGCGCCCGACGCGCCGGTGTACGACGCGATCCGCCAGATGGCCGAGAAGAACGTCGGCGCGCTCGTCGTCCTCAAGGGCAGCGAACTGGTCGGTATCGTTTCCGAGCGGGACTATGCCCGGAAAGTCATCCTGAAGGACAGGTCGTCCCGCGACACGCCGGTAGGCGACATCATGACGCCCACGGTGGTTACCGTGTCGCCCAGTGCGACGGTCGATGAGTGCATGCGACTGTGTACCGACGGCCGCCTGCGCCACCTGCCCGTACGTGACGGCGACCGTGTCGTCGGCGTGATCTCCATCGGTGACCTGGTCAAGGCCGTGATCTCCGAGCAGAAGCAGACGATCAACCAGCTCGAGAGCTACATCACCAGCTAGGTATCCGTGTCGCCCGACTCCGGAAGCAGGTCGGGCGATGTGGCGGCGCGACGGGCCACGATCGTGGCCACGCCGCAGAGCGCCGCACTGATCAGGCCCAGCCCTGCAATGCCGACGCCCAGTCCGCGCAAGGCGGTCAAGCCGGTCGTGACCAGCAGGTCGCCGAAGCGCCACACCGTCGTCTCGATGAAGTTCTTGCCTTTGTACCGGGCATCGCGAGGCATGCGCGTGTAGAGCGCGTCGGATGCCGGCTTGGTCATGCCGAAGGTCATGCCGCGGGTACCGACCTGCACGATGGTCAACAGCGAGACGACCGAACCGAAGACGGCGATATCGGCAGGTCCGTAGATGCCCAGCAGGGCCAACAGGACGAAGTTGACCACCGTGGGCAGCAGCATGGCCCAGAGCGTGCCCAGGCCGCGAAGAATCAGCGGTGTGACGGTCAGCTGCAACAGCGCGCCAAAGCCGTTGATCGCCAGGTCCAGGTCGGCGTAGAACGCCGTGCGCTGGGCGATGCCGGGATAATGCACTTTCGTGTAGTCGGCCATCAGCGCATAGGCCAGGGTGGCGATGCCGTCGCTGAGCAGCATGAGGATCGCCATGTAGCGAAGGAACGGCTGGGCGAAGGCGGCCTTCGCGCCGTCCAGCAACGAGCCACCCATGGGTGCGCCGCCACTCGTGTCATTAGCGGTGCCGCCCGTCAACACGCCCAGGAGGAGGCCTAGCGCGATCAGCAGCGCGGTCGCCGACACGACCAGTAGTGCCGGCACCCCGATGCGTGCGACGAGCATGGAGGTCAGCAGGGGCCCCACAAGCGCACCCGCCATGCCACCGAAGGCGATGAATGGAAACATCAGCCGTGCCTGGACGCTGCGATAAATATCCGCCATGAAGCTCCAGAACAGCGACACGACGAACAGGTTGAACACGCTCACCCAGACGAAGAACACGCGGCCGAGCGCGACCGCACCGATGCGGTCCTGGGCGATGAAGGCAGGGATGAAGCCGACCAGGCAGGCGGCGAAGAACAAGTAGCTGCCGAGCAAGACCCGCTTGCGCGAAAAACGCGAGACCAGCCAGCCGAAAACGGGGGTCAGTGCGAGCATCACCACCAGCACGATGGCGTAGAACACAGGCAGCGACGATGACCCCGCCGCACCGACCAGCTGGTCGCGGACCGGCCGGATCACGTAGTACGAGGTCATCACGCAAAAAAAGGCGATGACCGAGAGGGCCAGGGTCATGCCCTCGCCCATGACGGCGTGTCGACGTGTATTCACAAGTGGCCGACTTCGGTCCGGTGGGAGCTGACGAAAGCCTATCACGCCCCTGTGGGAGCCGATTCATCGGCGATGCCCTCCCCCACCCTGGAATCGCCGATGAATCGGCTCCCACATTCGGCAACCCCAATCCGTTGTCCCCGGCCCCTAAGTAAAAGACAATGAGGAGCACGACGATCAGCGCGCTGACGTCCCCCTTTCCGCGGCGTGTCCCCACGCCTCGACCCGCGAGATAAGCATGTCGTTTCGTTCCGCTTCCCTGCTCGCTTGCGCCATCGCCTGCGCCGTCGCTGCTCCCTTTGCCATGGCTGCGCCGCCGCCACCGCCGAAACCGCCGGTGGTTCACGTCGATCCCGAATCCGCCAAACTGCCGCCCGAGCGCATCAAACAAACCGTCGAAGACTACAAACGCTGGCTCGATGCCGCCGAAGCGCGCGACGCCGCGCCGGCGCTCGTCACGGCCGTCATCGTGGACGACAAGGTCGTCTATGAACGCGCCTTCGGCTACGCCAATGCAAAAACCAAAGAACCCGCCACGCCGGAAACCGTCTTCCGCCTGGCGTCGCTGTCGAAAGCATTCGCCACCGGCGTGACCGCCGTGCTCGTCCGCGAAGGCTTCCTCAGCTGGGACACCAAGCTGATCGACACCATCCCCTATTTCAAGCTCAAGGACATGCAGGCGGCACAGCAGGCCACGGTCCGCGACATCCTCGGCCAGCGCCTGGGCCTGCCACGCAACACCTACGACAACATGCTCGAAGCCGACATGCCGTACGAGGAACTCGTGCGCAAGCTCGACGAGGTGGATCTCTCCTGCAAGGTGGGTGCGTGCTACGGCTACCAGAACGTCGCCTTCAGCATGATCGGCGACGTGATCTACGCCACCACCGGCGATTATTTCTTTCGCCAGGTGGAGCGCCGCATCTTCGCACCGCTGGGCATGACCACCGCCAGCTACGGACGCGACGCCCTCGAGGCGAGCAAGAGCTGGGCACGGCCACACCGCGGCGGTCCGCATAACTGGATTCCCTACGAGCCCAACGACAGCTACTACCGCGTCGCCCCCGCCGCCGGCGTCAACGCCAGCCTGCGCGATATGGAGCAGTGGCTGATGGCCCAGATGGGCGGTCGCCCCGACGTGCTGCCCACGCCCTCGCTGGACGTGCTGCACGCACCGGAGGTCGCCACGCCCTCCGAGGTGCACTCCCTGCCCTGGCGTCGCGCCCGCGTCACCGATGCGCACTACGCGCTGGGCTGGCGCGTCTTCAAGTACGCCAACGAAGACCTGATCTTCCACGCGGGCGCCGTCTCCGGCTACCGCACGATGATCGGCTTCTTCCCGAAATACCACGCGGGCGTGGTGACGATGTGGAACGGCGCGGGCCCGATCCCCGCCGGCCTGATGCCGATGGTCTTCGACGATCTCCTCGGCCTCAACCACGTCGACTGGGCCGGCGTCGAGGGCTCGGTACACACCGCCCCCGCCACTGCGCCGACGAAGAAAGCA
This sequence comes from Luteibacter rhizovicinus DSM 16549, assembly GCF_001887595.1. Lineage (NCBI taxonomy): Bacteria > Pseudomonadati > Pseudomonadota > Gammaproteobacteria > Lysobacterales > Rhodanobacteraceae > Luteibacter > Luteibacter rhizovicinus. The sequence goes on along the minus strand of NZ_CP017480.1, from coordinate 2,562,336 downwards.
GCGACGACGAAGAAGGCTGCTGCTTCGAAGAAAGCTGCGCCAGCCAAAGCGACCACGAAGAAAAAGAAGAAGCCCTGAGCGTCAGCTATCGGTGATCTGGAATGACAGCCCGCTACGCGGGCTCGTGCATCCAGCGGCGTTCGCCGCATCACCCTCGTGCTGCTGGGGAGTCGCTTCAGCGGCGAATCCTCTGGCTCTGGGGCCTTCGAGGGAGGCCTTTCATCGCATCGGGCGAGCGGTTGAACCGCCTGCATGATGCGATGTTCGGCCCCGTTCGCAATATTGCGGTTGAGGGTTCGCCGACATAGTCGGCTCCTACAGTTGGGTCGCACGCTTGTGGGTGGTGCGCTCGACCACATGCCACCTCAGTGTTCGGTGCCGCGAGGGGCAAGGCCCTTGGGGCCGCATGAGCTGAGGGCGGCCCCGACTCACTACGGAGCGAGAGAACAGCTACCGCCCGCCTCGAAGAGCTGCGCCGGCGGCCCCAAGGGCCTTGCCCCTCGCGGTTTTCGCACCGCCCCGGCCGTGATGCGGCGAATGCCGCTGGATACATGAGTCCGCGAAGCGGGCTATCCGCTTAAGAGGCTGAACCCGGCACCTTGGTAATCGCCGCTGAAGCGGCTCCCACATGAATCAGTTCGGGCTCAAAAAAAACGGCCCCTTGCGGGGCCGTCTTGGTTTACCTGCCGAGGTTGAACTGCAACCGTCGGCGGAGCGTGACGGAAATCGCCTCGCCGTTTCGACTGGCCGGCTTGAACTCCCACTTGCTCACCGCGTCGATCGCCGAGCGGTCGAACACGTGCTTGGGTTGCGCATCGACCACCGAGACATTGCCCACGGTGCCATCGGCGCCGACCGTCATCTCGACGTCGACCCAGCCTTCCTGGTTCGCACGCATGGCCGCCGTCGGGTAGCGCGGATTCACCTGGCGAATCAGGACAGCCTCGCTGATGGACTCGTCCGTCGCAGCGCGTGCCGCAGGACGTGGTGCCGCTGCAACGGGTGCGGCCGCGGCGGCGGGCTGCTGCTGGGCGACACGGGCGGCCTGCTCACGCGCCGCCTGCTGACGCTGCGCCTCGGCGGCGGCCGAGGCCTGCTGCTCAGCCAGCAACTTGGCGGCGCTGGTGGCGTTCTGCTGAGCCAGCTGCTGGGCTTTCTGCGCGTCGAGCGCCTGCTGCTGCTCGCGGTCCAGCGTCTTGCGCTGGGCATCGAGCTTGGAACGCAGAATGGTCAGCGTGTAGTTCTCGGGATCCGCCTTGGCGAGCAGGTCGATCTCACGCTGGGCTTCGGTGAAGTCCCGCTGGTTGATCGTCTGCTCGGTCGCCGCGGCGCCGTATGAGAAGGTCTCGCGCAAGGCATCGGCGGCGACGGGGTTGCCCGGCTGCTTCTGCAGCACCTTCATATAGAACTCGAAGGCATTGTTGCCTGCCGGCGCGACGAGACGCTGCTCGTTCATCGCCGTGCGGGCTTCGGCCAGGAGCTGGTCGGTGCTGAGTGCGTCGACGTTGGCTGGCGTATCCCGCGTCGCCCCAGGCTTGGTCGCTGCGGCGGTGGCCGGCGTGACGCCTGCATTCGCGTCGCGATAGGGTTTGATGATCAGAAACCAGGCCGCGACTGCCAGCGCCAGAACAATGGCGATGACGGTGAGTGTCACGGGATTGACGGCGCCGCGCGCGCAATGGCGCGACGGAATGCGATGACGATTATCCATGGCGGTCGAAAGCGGACTCCGCATAGCGCGCGCCCCCTGATGGCTTGACGCGAAGAACCCCCCGTCCCCCGCAGCGCGATGTGGCGACAAGGTAACCGTAATAGCCCCGTGAATCCAGCACGGCGGTCTAGGAGGTTTTCCCGGGGCAAGAAACCGCACCCTGGAAATGAATAACCCCGGCAGGGCCGGGGTCAAGGTTTCGAAGTGTCTCCCCGCGCTGGGCACCGCGGGGAGATAATTCGTAACGAGCTTTCTTATTGGAAGGTGACGCTTATTACTTGGCGGCCTTAGCAGCCTTGGGGGCCTTGGCAGCACGCGGTGCCTTAGCCGGCTTGGCAGCCTTGGTCGCGCGAACGACCTTGGCGGCCGCAACCTTCTTCGAAGCAGCCTTACGCGGAGCGGCGGCCTTGCGCGGTGCTGCCTTGCGCGCCGTCTTCTTTACGGAAGCCTTCTTGACGGCCTTCTTGACCGCCTTCTTGGCAGCTACCTTCTTGACGGCAGCCTTGCGGGCGACCTTCTTGACAGCAGCCTTCTTGGCCGGCGACTTGCGGGTCGCAGCCTTCTTGACCGCGACCTTACGGGTCGAGGCCTTCTTTGCCGGCGACTTGCGCGCGGCGGTCTTCTTCACGGTGGACTTCTTCGTCGCCTTTTTGGCGGCGGACTTCTTGGCAGTGGCTTTCTTGGCAGTGGCCATGGTTCGTCTCAGCTCCTCATCAGTTGGCAGTGGTTGCCCAGTAAAAGCATGAAGGAACGCTTCAACCAGCAGATCGCTGTTCGTTGCGTGCCTTAAATTGTTCACCTGGCGGCGAGTACGTTCATCGGAAAGCAGTCGAAGCACGTGAAGCGGAATGGACACAGTGATCTTGCGAACCGCTCCCGCTTTGTTGCCGTGTTCGACGTACGGCCTGATGAATTTTCCTAATTCCATATCGGGTTCCCCGTCAATTGGTGCAAAAGCTATTCCTGAACATATCCGCTGTCAATAAACTTTGGCTATGAATTGAAGACGTTGCGGATGCATACCTCCTCCGTCCGGGTCCACGCTCGGGCCGTGGCGAGGGGTTATCTGTTACGTCCGGAAGTGAATGGACTGCCAAAATAAAAAACACTGGCGCAGATAAATGGTTCAGCAAATAGCTTAAATAATGATGTTTTTTCGTTCGTCGGCGCGAACAATGAGTCGACGACACATGGCGGCGGACGAAAAAAGAGGCGCCGTCCGACACGGTCTGTCGGGGGCGATTTGGCGGATGAACGAAGCGCTACCGAGGGTGAAAAAAAATTTCGCCGAAGGGCCGTTCCGGACAAAAAAATGCCGGTCGAGGACGACCGGCATGCGAATCGAACGTGCCGAGTAGGATCAGTGGTCGTCGCTCTCGGCGATCTCGGCATACTCGTCGGCCGTCAACAAAGCGTCGAGTTCGGACTTGTCGTCGAGCTTCAACTTGAAGATCCAGCCGTCGCCGTACGCGTCTTCGTTGATCGTTTCCGGCTTGTCGCTGAGGACCGTGTTGACCTCGGTGATTTCACCCGAGACCGGTGCATAGATGTCGGAGGCGGCCTTGACCGATTCGACGACGGCGACGCCGTTCCCCGCCTGGACGCTGGAGCCGACTTCCGGCAGTTCGACGTAGACGAGATCGCCGAGTTCGCCCTGCGCGTGGTCGGAGATACCGACGGTGACCGTGCCGTCCTGCTCGACGCGCACCCACTCGTGGGTCTTCTGGAATTTCAGGTCGCCGGGAATTTCTTTATCGCTCATGGGGAGTTCCTCGTTGTATCGGGGCCGGGGCGGGTTGTGCGCCGGTCAATTGTACCGGGATGCGCGATGGGGGAAAGCGCGCCAGGGCCTCCGCTTACATAAATGCAGACCGCCCCCCTACATCCCGCGTTCACAGCGCTAGGTAACTTCGCACCGAGCCTAGGCCACGGCCGACACCTCGACGGCAATACCTTCCCCCATTCGAGGTCATTGCCCGATTGCAACGTCATCTGACCACACAGCCACCCATCAGGAGCTCCCCCGTGAAACGGATTTTCAAAGCAGGCGTCATCGGTACCGCCATCGCCCTGACCCTCCCGACGTCTCTCATGGCAAAAGACGTCACCAACATGGACGAAGCCCGCGAGGAACTGGCTCGCGGCGTCGCGACCCTCGCGGCCGATCCGGCGTTCGACAGCGCGCTGCGCGAACACATCGCCAAGGGAAAGGCCTCCCTCGGTGAGGTCCTGAGCGACGTGCACACGCCGTCCAGCGCGGGCACGGTCAGCCTTCTACGCGACCTCGAACGCAAGGCGATCGAGCTACGCGGCCTCACCGGAGCGCTGGACGCACTGATCGACGTGCGCGTTCACGGTGTCGGCCGCGATGCGCCCCTGCCGGCAACCGATGACGTATGGGTGGGAACGGTGAGCCGCGACCCGGTGTCTGGTGCCAGGCAGGTCGTGGCGTTCGATGCCGCGGGTGCAGAGCACCACTACGACCTCGAGGCCGTGCCGGCCGTACCCATGCTGATCATCGAATCGGACAGCGGCGCCGCCATTCGCGCCGGCACCACGGTGATGAACGAGATCCTGCGACAGGGTGGCGTGCAGGCGGCGCATCGTCTGGCGGGGTCCTCCCACCCGGGTGTGTCCGGCGTCGAAAGCGACGCGAAGGTCGAGGAACTCACGCTGCTCAAGCGCATCTATCTGGAGAAGGACCATGAGCCGGACATCCAGGGCGACGCGGAAATCTTCGCCATCGTCTCGGGTGTGGGCAAGGACGGCAAGCCGCAGCTCATCACCAAGGACATGCCATGGCTGGACCATGACAAGCGCTGGTATACGCCGGGTATGGACCTGATCAACTGGACGGACTACGGCACCAACTACGTCAACGTGCAGCTGTTCGAGGAGGACGGCAACACGAACTTCAAGGCGCTGGCCGAGTCCGTCCTGGTCGCCGTGGGGGACCTGTCCCTCCTCATCTCGCCGGAAGCACCGCCGGCCCTCATTGTCACCGGTGTGACCAAGATCGCGAACGAGATCCTCAAGGCCATGCCGGCGGTCTGGTTCGAAAACTCGAACGATTACGTCGAGTCCTTCTACGTGATCGAACGCGGCGGGAACTACGGTACGGAGGCGAAGCCCCTCGTGGGTGCTCGCGGCGAAGCCCGGATGGTGCTCGCCCCGCATGAAGTGAAGAACCGCTGAGGCAAGGTCGCCTTTCGCAACGACAAAGGGGCGGCCTCCCGGCCACCCCTTTGTCGTTGACATATATATATGAGTGACGCGCGGATCAGCCGTCGACGATGCCCGGCATCGGCTGACCGTCACGGACGAAGGGGAACTTGACGATACGTACCGGCACTTCGCGGCCACGGATATCCACACGAACGTCGCCATGGTCGCCCACGGGCAGGCGCGCGAAGGCGACCGACTTACCGAGGGTCGGCGAGAAACCGCCCGACAGGATTTCGCCTTCGCCGTTGGCGGCGATGACCTTCTGGCCGTGGCGAAGCACGCCCTTCTCGTCCATGACCAGACCGACCATCACGCGCGGCACGCCGTCGGCCTTCTGCTTCTCGAGCGCCTCGCGGCCGATGAAGTCGCGCCCCTCGTCGAGCGAGATGGTCCAGGCGAGTGAGGCTTCCCAGGGCGTGACCGTCTCGTCCATGTCCTGACCGTAAAGATTCATCCCGGCCTCGAGGCGGAGCGTATCGCGCGCACCGAGCCCGGCCGGAGCGACGCCCGCCTCACGCAGGAGATTCCAAAGCTCGACCACGCGCGTGTTCGGCACGACCACTTCGAAACCGTCCTCGCCCGTGTAGCCCGTGCGTGCCAGGAACAGCGGCATGCCGTTCGGGCCCTCGCATTCGATCGCGGCGAACTTGCCGAGCTTGCGTGCCTTCTCGCGGATGTCGTCCGGCAGCAGGCCGATCAGCTTCTCGCGGGCGTTGGGGCCCTGAACGGCGACCATGCCGAATTCCGGGCGCTCGCGCACGGTGATCCCGAAGGCCGTGGCCTGCTTTTCGATCCAGGCCAGGTCCTTCGCCCGCGTGGCGGCGTTGACCACGAGACGGAAGAAATCCTCACGCAGGAAGTAGACGATGAGGTCGTCGATCACCCCGCCGGTCTCGTCGAGCATGCAGGTGTAGAGCGCCTTGCCCGACTTGGTCAGCTTGTCGACGTTGTTGGCGACCAGCTTGCGGAGAAATTCCCGGGTGCGTTCGCCGGTGAGGTCGACCACGGTCATGTGCGAGACGTCGAACATGCCGGCGTCCTTGCGCACCGCGTGATGCTCGTCGATCTGCGAGCCGTAGGCGATCGGCATGTCCCAGCCGCCAAAGTCGACCATGCGGGCGCCGAGTTCACGGTGGGAGGCGTTGAGTTCGGTCTTGTCGGTCATCGTCGTACCTTGCAGGGGAATGTCGGCGGGAACAGCCCCGCATTATCGGCCCGCAAAGGCCATCAGGCCAAGCGCAAACGCAGCATCGGCATCTGCTAGCCTTCGCCCATGACGACCCCATCCCCGCCTGGCTCGGCCACCCTCACCCGCGATGCGGGCGGTGCTCGACTTGCCCTGAGCGGGGACTGGACGCTGGTCCACTACATGGAGTTGCAGGCCCGGGCCAACGCGCTGGCGGGCACGGTGGGCAACGACGTGACGGTGGACATCCACGACTTGGGCGCCATGGACACCTCTGGCGCCTTCGTGATCGCCGAGATGCTCGGCAGCCAGCGCACCCAGACCCTGGCCCAGGACGAGTCGCTGCCACCTGCCCGGCGCGCCCTGCTGAAGACCGTCGGCGATGCGATCGACACGTACTGTAAGGGAGTGAAGCGGCCGAGGGATGCCGGCTTCGTGGTCATGCTCGAGCGCATCGGCACCGCCATGGGCTCGTTCTGGAAACAGACGTTAAAGCTACTGGGCTTCATCGGCATCACCTTGCAGGGCTTCGCCAGCACCACGTTTCGCCCCAGGCACTGGCGAACCACCGCGGTGGTCGCCCAGATCGAACAGACCGGGCTCGACGCCGTGCCGATCCTGGCCCTGCTCTCCTTCATGGTCGGCGCGGTGGTGGCCTTCCTCGGATCCACCGCGCTGGCAAGCTACGGCGCCAGCATCTTTACCGTGGACCTGATCGGCTTCGCCTTCCTCCGTGAATTCGGCGTGTTACTTACCGCCATTCTTCTCGCCGGCCGCACAGCCAGCGCGTTCACCGCCCAGATCGGCTCGATGAAAGCCCGCGAAGAAATCGACGCGATCCGCACCCTCGGCCTGGATCCGATCGAGCTGCTGGTCCTTCCCCGTGTGCTCGCCCTGCTGGTGTCGCTGCCCCTGCTGACCTTCATCGCCATGATCGCCGGCATCGTCGGTGGTGGCGTGGTCTGCCTGGCGGTCCTGAAGATGTCACCCTCGATGTTCCTGTCGATGCTGCAGCAGGACATGTCGCTGACCCAGTTCCTGGTCGGCATGGGCAAGGCGCCGGTGTTCGCCTTCATGATCGGTGTGATTGGTTGCATGGAAGGCTTCAAGGTTTCCGGCAGTGCGCAGTCGGTGGGCGAACACACCACCTCGGCCGTGGTCCAGTCGATCTTCGTGGTTATCCTGCTCGATGCCCTCGCCGCCCTCTTCTATATGGAGATGGGCTGGTGAACGCGCAGACCCAGGCTGTACCGGCGCGTGAAACCGTCATCGAGGTTCGCGGGCTGATCAATCGTTTCGGCTCGCAGACCGTCCATGAAAACCTGGATCTGGACGTTTACCGCGGTGAGATCATCGGCATCGTCGGTGGCTCGGGCACGGGCAAGTCGGTGCTGCTGCGCACGATCATCGGCCTGGTGCGGCCGATCGCGGGCGAGGTACGCGTCTTCGGCGAGAACCTGTTGTCCTTGCCGGCCGAACGTCGTTCACAAGTGGAGCGTCGCTTCGGCGTGTTGTTCCAGAGCGGCGCCTTGTTCTCGTCGCTCACCGTCGCCGAGAACATCGCCCTGCCGCTCATCGAGCATGCGGGACTGCCGCGCATCGATGCGACACGACTGGCCGGCGTGAAGCTCGCGCTCGCCGGCCTGCCCGTCGACGCCGGCCGCAAGTACCCCTCGGAGCTTTCCGGCGGCATGATCAAGCGCGCCGCGCTTGCGCGAGCCCTCGCGCTGGATCCGGAAATCCTATTCCTCGACGAACCGACGGCCGGCCTGGATCCGATCAGCGCCGCTGCCTTCGACAGCCTTCTCGTGACCTTGCGGAACGCGCTCGGCCTCACCGTGTTCCTGGTGACACACGACCTCGATACGCTCTACTCGACCTGCGACCGGGTGGCCGTGCTATCGCAAAAGCGCGTGCTCGCCGCCGCGCCGATCGACGAGGTCGCCCGCACCGACGATCCCTGGGTACAGGCTTATTTCAACGGACCGCGCGGACGCGCGGCCACCTTCGCCGCCCACAAAGGCAAGGACTGACACCATGGAAACGCGCGCGCATCACATCCTGATCGGACTGTTCACCGTCCTCATCGTCATGGCTGGTCTCGGCTTCGGCGTCTGGTTGGCCAAGGCCCACTCGGACCAGGAGTGGAACTACTACGACATTGTCTTCAACGAGGCGGTCACCGGCCTGTCGAAGGGCGGTGCCGTCCAGTACAACGGCATCCGGCTCGGCGACGTCATGCAGCTGCGACTGGACCCGGAAGATCCGCGACGCGTTCTCGCCCGCGTGCGGGTGACCGGCGACACGCCGCTGCGCAAGGACACCCACGCCAAGCTCGCGCTCACCGGCGTGACCGGCGTAGCGATCATCCAGTTGTCCGGCGGCACGCCCGGCGCCCCGCTGCTGGTCGGGCACGACGGCGAAGTGCCGGTGATCATCGCCGACCCCTCGCCGCTCGCCCGCCTGCTCGCCAACGGCGAAGACCTGATCACCAATATCAGCCAGGCGGCTGCGCGAGCCAACGACCTGCTTTCGAAAGAGAACGTGCACCGGATCGAACGCACGCTCGACCACCTCGACCAGACCACCGGCGTGATTGCCGACGAGCGCGAAGACATCCGTACGCTGATCAAGCAGCTGACCACGGCGACGACACAGGCCAACGAGACGCTGGCGGAAAGCCAGAAGCTGGTGCACAACGCCAATGGCCTGATCGAAGGCCAGGGCAAGGCCACCCTGGAAAGCGCGCAGCACGCGATGGCGTCACTCGAACATTCGATGGCCTCGGTGGATCGCCTGATCAACGACAACAGCGATGCGCTGAACGGCGGTGCGGCCAGCCTGGGTGAACTGGCCCCGGCCTTGCGCGAACTACGCGACACCCTGACCTCGCTACGTTCGATCACCCGTCGCCTCGACGAGAATCCCAGCGGCTACCTGTTCGGCCGTGAAAAGACCAAGGAGTTCACCCCATGATGCGTGCCCGCCTCGCCGCTCCGCTGCTCCTCGCGCTGGTGTCGGCATGCTCGATCCTGCCCAGGGCCGAAACGCCGAAGATCTACACCCTGCCCGCCGCACCCGGGGCGCGACCCGCTGCCGCCGTACCAGTGACTTGGGCCTTGCGCGTCGCCGCACCCAGCGCGCCTCGCTCACTGGATAACGTGCGCATTGCCGTGGTCCCGGATTCGAACCAGATCACCGTGTATGCGGGCGCCCGGTGGAACGACAACACGACCAAGCTCTTCCGCGATCGCCTGGCGGATGCGTTCCGCGACAGCGGCCGGATCGCCGCGCTGAGCACGGACGAGAACAACCTCGGCGCGGACTTCGAGCTGGGCGGCAGTCTCGCCGCGTTCCAGACCGAGTACGTCTCGGGCAAGCCCGAGGTGGTGATTCGCTACGACGCCGTGCTCGCCTCGACACGCAAGCACCAGATCGTAGGCAGCCGTCGTTTCGAGGTGCACGAGCCGGTGGAAGGCAAGGACGTGCCGCAAGTCGTCGATGCGTTCGGACGGGCGATGGATAAGGTGTCGCGCGAGGTCGTGGGGTGGACGTTGGAGGCGGGTAACGCGCCTCGGTAATCAGGGCCCGCGAACGTCGGAGCCGCGTGACATGTGGGAGCCGCTTCAGCGGCGATGCCTTTGGCCTCGCAAGAGCATCGCCGCTGAAGCGGCTCCCACATCAGATGCCCATGTGCCTAGACGGGCTCGACGGGATACGCCGGCTCGGCATCCAGCGACGACGCACATACCGCCGCCAGCTCCAGCAGTCGCAGGTCCGAACCACGCGCACCGACCAGTTGCATCCCGATCGGCATTCCGTTCGGTAACGTACCCATCGGAATGCTGACCGCCGGACATCCCGCCAGGCTGGCGAAGCTGCACAGGTCCGCCTGCGAGGCGGGAACCGGCCCGTCCAACGGGAAAGCACCCTGCGAGGTCGTCGGCATCACCAACACGTCGACCTGGGCGAACAGGCGACGCATCTTCAGCGTGGCGTCGTCGAGCACACGGTCTGCGGCGACATAGTCGGCCGCCGACTTGCCCGCGGCGAAATCGACCATCTTCCGGAAGCCCGGCGACACCGGGTACGCCTCATCGGCCAACTCGTCCGCGAACGTGTTGAGCATTTCGGCCTCCATCAGCAACAGGCCGGCACGGCGTGTCCTGGCGAAGTCCCAATCGGAAAAATCCACCAGACGCCGTTCGCCCAGTTCACCGTTGAGCTTGCTCAGCGCGTCCTCGAATACATCGATGACATCGCGCTCCACGCCCACAGCGGCAAGGTCTGGCAGGAAACCCGCGCGCAGGTTGCCCGGCTCCCAATCCGGCGGCGAGAACGCCACGCGGCGACGGCGCGAGCGCGCGTCATCGGCGTCATAGCCCGCCAGCGTCTGCAGAAGGACGGTGAGGTCGTCGACGCCACGCGCGAGCAGGCCGACCGCGTCCAGGCGGCGCGCCGCCGGTACCAGGCCCCGGGCCGAGATTTCGCCGTGCGTCGGTTTCAGCGCATACACGCCGCAATAGCTTGCCGGAACGCGGACCGAACCCAGGGTGTCTGAGCCGATCGCCGCGACGGCCATGCCCGACGCGACGGCAGCCGCCGCGCCACCGGACGAACCGCCGGCGGTAAAGCCCAGTCGATGCGGATTGTGCGTTGCGCCATGAAACGGATTGTTGGTGGTGAGCCCGAGCGCACCTTCGTCCATGTTGGTCTTGCCCAGCAGCACGGCGCCTGAGGCGCGCAGGCGTGCGACCAAGTGTGCGTCGTCGTCGGGGATCACGCTGCGCCGCCGCATACCGGCACGCGTCGGCACGCCGGCGACGTCGAAGTTGTCCTTGATGGCGATGGGGATGCCATCGAGACGACCGATAACGCCGTCGCGGCGGCGCCGATCGGCAGCGAGCGCCTGCTCCTGGATGAGCGGAGCGCTGAAGTCCACGAAGGCGTTGAGCCGTGGATTCAAGCGTTCGATCGCATTTTGGTAAGCATCCGAAAGGGCCTGGGGCTGGACCCTCCCGATCGCCAGCCAATGCAGGATCTGCAGCAGCGTGGCGCGGCGCATGTCGGTGTCGGCCACCGGCGGCATCGTATTCATGAACTCTCCTTGCGCATGGGTCCGATTATGAACGCGCAATGTGAAGGACATGCAACCCAGCCTGTTTGAAACGACGACATTGCCCGCGCGAGGGGGAAGCCGGACAATGCCGGGTTGATCCCCGAAGCCAGCCAAGATTGAGTGAGCCAGCCATGAGCGAACGCGAAACCATGGAATACGACCTCGTCGTCGTCGGGGCCGGCCCCGCCGGCCTGGCGTTCGCGATGCGTACGAAACAGCTCAATCCGGAGGTCACGGTCTGCGTGATCGAGAAGGCGTCGACCATCGGCGCACAGATCCTGTCCGGCGCCGTCATCGAGACCGCGCCGCTGGATCGCCTGCTGCCTGAGTGGCGCAACAGTCCCCCACCGATCTGCGTGCCGGTGACCAAGGACGAGTTCTGGCTGCTGCGCGATCACGCGACGGGCATCAAGGCGCCTGTGGCGCCGCCGCAGATGAACAACCACGGCAACGTGATCGTCAGCCTCGGCGCCCTGTGCGCCTGGCTTGCGCCGCAGGCCGAGGCCCTGGGCGTGGACGTGTTCCCGGGCTATGCCGCGGCCGAAGCCCTGTTCGACGAGGCCGGCGCGGTAAACGGCGTACGCATCGGCGACATGGGCGTGGCGCGCGACGGCACGCACAAGCCCGGCTATACCGAAGGCATCGATATCCGCGCCAAAGTCACCGTACTCGCCGAAGGCTGCCGCGGTCACATCAGCAAGTCGCTGATCAAGCACTTCGACCTGGACAAGGACAGCGATCCGCAGACCTATGGCATCGGCATCAAGGAGTTGTGGCAGCTACCGCCGGGTCGCGGCGAAGCCGGCAAGGTCGTGCACACGGCTGGCTGGCCGCTGGCCAACGACACCTACGGCGGCAGCTTCCTCTATCACCTGGACAAGGATCGGGTGGCGATCGGCTTCGTGGTCGGCCTCGACTATCCGGACCCGACGTTCTCGCCGTTCGAGGCGTTCCAGCAGTTCAAGCACCATCCGAACGTCAAGGGACTGCTCGAAGGCGGCACCATCCTCTCGGCGGGCGCGCGCGCCATCATCGAAGGCGGCTTCCAGTCGCTGCCGAAGGTGGACATGCCCGGTGCGATCCTGATCGGCGATTCCGCCGGCCTGGTCAACGTGCCGAAGATCAAGGGCACCCACCAGGCCATCGCCTCGGGCATGCTTGCCGCGGAACACCTCGTTGCCAGCGCGCTGGATCCCGCCGGCTGGGATGCGAAGCTGCGTGCCTCGGCCGTGATGAGCGAGCTGAAGAAAGTGCGCAACATCCGCCCTGGATTCAACAGGGGCCTGTGGTTCGGCTTGATCAACGCCGCGTGGGAAACGGTCACCGGCGGCCGCTCGCCGTGGACGATGAAGAACCATGCGGACTGGTCGTCACTGGACAAGCTGGGGCAGTACGAGGCACCCACCAAGGATTACGTGGACCGGACGCTTGCGCCGCGCGATCGCCTGGCCAGCGTGTACTTCGCCGCCACCGAACACGATGAAGACCAGCCGGTGCACCTGAAGGTGGCCGACACGTCGATCTGCATCGATCGTTGCACCACCGAATATGGCAATCCCTGCGAGAAGTTCTGTCCCGCTGGCGTGTACGAAATCGTCCAGGATGACGCTGGGAAGCGCCTCCAGATCAATTCGGCGAACTGCGTGCATTGCAAGACGTGTGACATCAAGGATCCCTACCAGATCATCACCTGGGTGACGCCGGAAGGCGGCTCTGGTCCGAACTACCAGAACCTTTGATGGATATTGGCTGGAAGCTGCGCCGTATCGGGCACCTGGTACGACGACTGAAGGGCAGCATTGCCATTCGCGGGTGGCGCGGAACGTTTAGACGGGCCATGCGCGATCGCGCCGTCGCATCCGTCATCGCTCACGATGGAGTCGCAACGGGCGTCCTGCGTGCCCCTGCCGATGGCAAGCAGCACCGCAGGATCCTCGTCGTCGAGACCATGACGCCCGATCCGACCCGCGATTCCGGCTCGATGCGCCTGTGCCAGATCTTCGCGCTGCTCAATGCCGACGGCTGGCATGTCGACTTCATCGCGGATGATGACGATGCGACGGCGCAGGACGTGGTGCGACTGGCGGCACTTGGCGTGCAGGTGCACCGTGGCGGTCCCGCCTCGTGGATGCGCGAGCATGGCCCCACGCTGGACGCGATCATGCTCTGTCGCCTGCCGGTGGCCGACCAGTACCTCGCCCTCGCCCGTCGCCTCGCGCCGCGGGCACGGATCGTCTTCGATACCGTGGATCTGCACTACATACGCGAAGAGCGCGCCGCCACGCTGACATTGAGCGCCTCGCTCGCCCGGCAGGCTGCCAGGTCCCGTCGACGTGAGCTGGCGATGGTCGAGCGCGCCGATGTCACGCTCGTCGTCAGCGGGGACGAACGCGACATTCTCACCGCCGAAACGCCGCGCTCGCGCGTGGAGCTGGTGAGCAATATCCATGATGTCGCCGGCCGGTCGGAGCCGTTTGCTACGCGCAGTGGACTGCTTTTCGTCGGTGGTTTCGGGCATCCACCGAACGAGGATGCGGTTCGCTGGTTCGCCACGCATGTGCTGCCCAGGGTGCGCGAGCGCGATCCTTCCATTGTCTTTCACGTGGTCGGCGATATCGACGACGCCACGCGCCGCGCCATTGAACGCGAAGGCATGGTGGTCCACGGCCGTGTCGAAGACCTCGCTCCCCTGCTTGCCAGCATGCGGATTTCCGTGGCACCCCTGCGTTTCGGGGCAGGCGTGAAAGGCAAGGTAAACCAAGCCATGAGCCATGGTCTGCCCGTGGTCGTCACCACGCTGGCTGCGGAGGGCATGTATCTGGAGAATGGCGTGGATGCGCTGATCCAGGATGACGCGACAACCATGGCTGATGCCGTCGATCGCCTTTACCACGATGAGGCCCTCTGGCTGCAGCTGTCCGATGCCGGCCTGGAAAACGTCCGTCGCCACTTTTCTATCGAGCGTGCGCGCGAGGTTTTGCGTCGGGCGCTGGACGAGCCGCTCGCATGAGTCGCTTCTTTCGCCCCGCGCTGCGCTCGCTTCTTCGTTTTCTCGGGCGATATCCGGCTCTGAAGCGATTCCTCGTCAACGTGATTTACCGCTTTCCCACCCTCGACGGCAAGCTGCGCACGGTAGCCCACCGCGTCATCCATCCCGAAGCCGTGCTCGACGTAGATGCCAGGCGCCTGCCTGAATCGAGCCGCCGTGCTTACGACAGAATGCGCGGAGATACTCGTCGGTGAAGATCGTGATTGACATGCAGGGAGCGCAGACGGACAGCCGGCATCGTGGCATTGGTCGCTATTGCCTGGCCGTCACCCGAGCCTTCCTCGAACTCGGACACCCGTCTCATGACACGAGCCTGGTGTTCAACGCCGCGCTCGATGGCATCGACGAGGCCGTCGAGACGCTGGCCGAAACCGGCAAGGGCGTTCGCCGCCGTGCCATCGGCCCCATTCGCAACACGTCCTCGGACAATCACATCAACGACACGCGTCGTGAAGCCGCCGAACGCGTCTTCACCCATGCGCTCGACGTCGGGAGCCCAGATGTCGTCTGGTTGAGCAGTGTCGTGGAGGGTTTTGCCGACGACGCGCTCGTCCCATACACGACACCCGATGCCTTTACGGTAGCCACGCTGTACGACCTGATTCCACTTCACGACCCCGAGTACCTGGGTCATGCCCGATCACGTGACTGGTACATGCGCAGGATCGAGGTCCTGAAGCATTGCGACCTGCTCCTGGCCATTTCCGAGTGGGTTCGCGCCGACGCCATCGAACGACTCGGTATTGATCCGGAGCGCATCGTTGCGATCGGCGCAGGCGTGGAGGCGTGTTTTGCTCCGCCCGTCCCGGGCATCGACCACGCGACCGTGCTGCGCGAGCGCTTCGGGATCACCCGCTCCTTCGTGATGTACAACGGCGGATTCGATAAGCGAAAGAACGTCATCGCGCTGGTCGAAGCCTATGCGGCACTTCCCGCCACACTGCGTTCGACACACGTTCTCGTCGTCGTGGGACGCATCAGCCCGGTTGTCGGCGAACGTCTCGCCGAAGCGATGGCGATCTCGCACCTGAGGCCGGACGAAGTAATCTTTACCGGGTTTGTCAGTGACGCGGACCTGGTCCGGCTTTATCAGACTTGCGCACTGTTCGTGTTTCCGTCCGAACGCGAAGGCTTCGGCCTGGCGCCACTGGAAGCGATGGCTTGCGGCGCACCGGCTATCGTCAACGACGCAACCAGTTTGCCGGAAGTCGTGGGCGACCCGGAAGCCCTTTTCGACGCGGATGAACCAGGCGCCATGACGGCACGCATGGAAGCCGTGCTCACCCATCCAGAGATCGCGGAAGGCCTCCGCCGCAGCGGCCTGGCGCGGGCTTCACACTTCAGTTGGCAAGCGGTGGCAGAGCGCGCCATGGCTGCTATCGAATCTCGAACGACCGTGCCTGGGCCCCGGCCTCGGCTCCTTGCCGATGAACCTCCTCTCGAACTGCCGCTGTATCGCATCGATGCCACGAATGTCGGTGCCACGCTGCCAACACTGCGCCAGTGGCCCGGTACCGTCCTTTGGTCAGGTCCGCTGCCCACGGAGGGCCCCCAGCTCGCTGGCGATCGCTACCGGCTGGGCGGCTACGCCGGGCTCGCCAGCCGCTGGAATTCTGAAGACTGGATCGCCTTGATCGATCAGGACGCCATTGGCGTCTTGCATGACGACGTGCCAAAGGGCACCGCGTTACGGACCCAACTTCAACGCCTTCACCGCGTCCATCCGCTGGCCCGCCAGCGCATGGTTGAAGAACGTATCGCCCCCTCGATAGCTCCTGCACTTTCGGATGACGACCTGGCATGTGTGGCAGATGCCCTGAGCCGCGCGACGCCGGGCAGGCATGCTCGCTGGCTGGTCGACGTCACCCATATCGCCTCGAACGATCTGGGAACAGGCGTGCATCGTGTGGTGCGATCGATTCTTCGTGAATGGTTGCGCGATCCGCCGGAAGGCGTCCGGATTGAACCCATCGCGTTTCGGGAAGGCCGATACCACCACGCGCACGCCTACGCGTGCCAACTCCTCGGCGTCGACATGGAGGGCGAGCTTCCCGATGACCTCGTTGCCATCACCGGCAACGAGGTTTACGTCGGGCTGGACTGGGCCATGGAAAGCCTGCCTTCAAGCGGTCCCTTGCTACGAACCTGGCGGCGCGCCGGCGTACCGATGCATTTCGTGGTTTACGACTTGTTGCCGCTTACGATGCCGGAGGCATTTCATGCGCAGTCACGGGAGCGCTTTGCCACCTGGATGACGATGATCGCCGATCTCGGAGACGTCCTGCATTGCATCTCCCGCACGACGGCGACCGATGTGGCGACCTGGCTAGCCACCCGCTCATCCGGACGGGTACCCGCGATTGCCAGCTTTGAGCTCGGTGCCGAATCGGATGGAGAACGCCGACACGGCACGCTCGACCCGGTCCTGGAGCAGGCGATGGCCGCCAGCCCATCACTTCTCATGGTCGGCACCGTCGAGCCGCGCAAGGGGCATGAACAAGTCCTCGAGGCGGTAGAGCTCCTTTGGGAGTCCGGTGCGCACCTCTGCCTGGTCATCGTCGGTCATCAGGGCTGGCTCGTGAAAGATCTCGTCAACCGCCTCCAGCAGCACCGCGAGAACGGCAAGCGCCTCTTCTGGCTCGCCGATGCCGACGACGAGACATTGGAAGCGGTGTACCGGCAATCGACCGCGCTCGTCGCCGCCTCACGCGGTGAGGGCTATGGCCTGCCCCTGATCGAAGCGGCCCAACGAGGCAAGCCGGTCATCGCAAGATCCCTCCCCGTTTTCCGGGAAGTGGCGGGCGACTATCCCTCGTACTTCAATACCGATTCCGCCGAGGGTCTGGCGACGCATTTCGCGCGCTGGCTGGTCGATCGGCCGCGCCCGGGGAACCACCCCGTCTGGCGCTCGTGGAAGGAGAGCGCTGCGTCGTTGCGACAGGCCGTGGAAGTGAACAGCACGCAATCGGCACGACATCGGGGCACAATCAACACTGCGTGATTGCCCGCGAGGCAGCACAACAAGGGGTGGGTATCGATGTGCGTGCTTGCAGACCTCAAACGCATTGCTAGCCACCTCGTGCGGGGCGAATCGCAAGGCCGGACCGTAAAACGAACCGGCAACGACAACCTGTCCGCGTCGCGCCTGCCCAGGGCGGCAACTATCGATATTGCCGGACAGGCCTACCTCATCCATTCGGACGACGACTACCTCAAGGCCGTGGGCGCGACGTTCGAACCGGATACGATCGCGCTGTTCCGCCATTTCTCTCGCGACACAGTCCTCGACATCGGGGCCAACGTCGGCCTCACCGCGCTCGCGCTCTCCCGGATGGCCAACCGCGTGCACGCCTTCGAGCCATCGCCGACGACATTCGCCTTCCTTCGCGAAAACACTTCCAGCAACGCTGCCATCGTGCTCCACAACGTAGGCCTGGGCGACCATTCTGGCGAATTCGAACTGACTTTCTCACCATCGAGCCGAGCCGGAGGTTTCGTTTCGGGTGGGACGCCGGTTTCGGGCGGGCACGTCACCGAGAAGATCGATGTGAGGCGCCTGGACGATCTCGCTGCGGAGCTGGATCTCGACGCGCTTGCCTTCGTAAAAATCGATGTCGAAGGCTTCGAGGGAGGAGTGCTTCGCGGCGGCCTGAACACGATCATGCGATTCAAGCCGGTCGTCGCACTTGAACTGAACCACTGGTGCCTGAACGCCTTCCAGCGTACGTCGGTTCCCGATTTTCTGGACTTCCTGCGTGGCGTGTTCCCCATCCTCTATGCGGTCGAGGGTTCGACCTATCTCGATCTTCATGATCCGCAGGAAAACTACATCGTTATGTACCACCATATCCTGCACATGAAGTACGTCACCTTGGTGGGCGCGTTTTCCGCCGACCAGGTCACATCGTTTCGCGCCGGCATGCACCATCGCGCCACCGGCTGAGACCACGACCAGCCGCCGGGCCGTCGCCGCAAAGGCGGTATTGCGACGCACGATGCCGCATGCCGCCATCGCGTTATAATACGGGGTCAATTTGTCCAATCGTCCCCGGGCCCTGGCCCGAACGTCTGCCAAAGGCCCCTAAATGAAGATTCTGGTCGGTTACAAGCGCGTCGTGGACTACAACGTCCGCATCCAGGTGAAGCCTGATGGCACCGGCGTCGTCACGGACGGCGTGAAGCTCTCCGCCAACCCGTTCGACGATATCGCCCTCGAAGAGGCCCTGCGCCTGCGCGAGAAGGGCGTGGCCGAGGAAGTCATCGTGGTCGGCATCGGCCCGGCCGACCTCACCGCTCACCTTCGCAACGGCCTGGCCATGGGCGCCAACCGCGCCATCCACGTCCAGACCGCCGAGGCCGTGTCGCCGCTGACAGCCGCCCGGACCTTTCTCAAGCTGATTGAGAAGGAGCAGCCCGGCCTGGTGATCCTGGGCAAGCAGGCCATCGATGACGATGCCAACCAGACCGGCCAGATGCTCGCGGCTCTCTGGGATCGCCCGCAGGCCACCTTCGCCAGCAAGGTCGAGATCGCCGACGGCAAGGCCACGGTGACCCGCGAGGTCGACGCCGGCCTCGAAACCATCGAAACCGACCTCCCGGCCGTGATCACCACGGACCTGCGCCTCAATGAGCCGCGCTTCATCAAGCTGCCGGACATCATGAAGGCCAAGGCCAAGCCGATCGACGTGATCGAGTTGGGCTCGCTCGGCATCGATGCCGCCGACCACATCAAGACCACGCATTACGCCGCCCCGGCCAAGCGCAGCAAGGGCGTGATGGTCAAGGACGCCGCCGAGCTCGTCGCGGCCCTCAAGCAGAAGGGCCTGCTGTAAAGCAGCCGACCGGAGAATCGACATGTCCAAGATCCTCGTTATCGCCGAACACCTCGACGGCAAGCTCAATGGCGCCACGGCCCGCGCCGTCAGCGCCGCCGTTGCTGCCAAGCCGGAATCCATCGACGTCATCGTGCTGTCGGACGCGCCTGAAGCGGTTGCCGCCGCGGCTGCGAAGATCGATGGCGTCAGCAAGGTGCTGACAATCGCTCGTGCCGAAAATGCGCATGCCCTGGCCGCGATCCTCGCCCCGCAGATCGCCAAGGCGGCCGCCGGCTACTCGCACGTATTTGCCCCTTCGACCACGTTCGGCAAAGACCTCGCCCCGCGCGTGGCCGCCCTGCTCGGCGTGTCGCAGGTGAGCGACGTGATGAGCGTGGAAGGCGCGCACAGCTTCAAGCGCCCGATCTATGCAGGTAACGCCATCGTGACCGTCGAAGTCGACGCCGCCTCCACGGTCGTCGCCACGATCCGTACGGCGTCCTGGCCGGCAGCGGCTTCGAATGGCAACGCGCCGATCGAGGCACTGACCGTCGATGCCACCCTGCCCTCGCACACGCGCTTCGTGAACCTGCAGCAGGGCAAGAGCGACCGCCCGGACCTGCAGGGTGCCGCCAGGGTCGTCAGCGGGGGCCGTGGCGTGGGCTCGAAGGAAAACTTCGAGATCATTTACAAGTTCGCCGACAAGATCGGTGCGGGAGTAGGTGCTTCGCGCGCCGCTGTCGATGCCGGCTATTGCCCGAACGAAATGCAGGTCGGCCAGACCGGCAAGATCATTGCGCCGGAGCTTTACATGGCCATCGGTATCTCGGGTGCGATCCAGCATCTGACGGGTATCAAGGACGCCGGCACCATCGTTGCCATCAACAAGGACGGCGAGGCACCGATCTTCGAGATTGCCGACATCGGCCTGGTGGGGGATCTCTTCAAGATCCTCCCGGAGCTCGAAGCCGCCATTAGCTGATACAAGCAGGAAGGGACGTCGCCGCAGGGGAATTCGCGAGACGTCTGCGCATGTCGGCTGGACCGAACTTACGACGCCATTGACGCTTCGGGGCGAGAGAGTCGCCCCGGATTCACGACCGGCCTGACAGGGATACTTGCAACAATGCAACACACCGAACTTCTGGCCTTCGAAACGGCCTTGCGTGGCAAGCGGGTATTTCTGACCGGCCATACAGGCTTCACAGGCAGCTGGGCTTCCGCTTGGCTGGCGCAAATCGGAGCTGATGTATGCGGCTTCTCACTCGCGCCGGAAACATCACCGAGCCTGTGGAACGAACTCGCGCTGGAAGGTCGCATGCGTTCCACCATCGGGGACATCTGTGATCGCGACGCCCTGAACGAGGCCATGTGGGCCTTTGCACCACAGGTTGTGCTTCACCTGGCTGCCCAACCCCTCGTGCGCCGAAGCTACCGCGAGCCCTTCGAGACATTCAATACGAACGTCATGGGAACGCTCAACGTGCTCGAAGCTGCCCGACACGTTCCGGGTCTCGAAGCCATTGTATGCGTGACGACGGACAAGGTTTACGAGAACAAGGAGTGGCCCTGGCCCTACCGCGAGAACGATCCTCTGGGTGGAAAGGATCCGTATAGCGCGTCGAAATCGGCAGCGGAAATGGTCATCCAGAGCTATCAATACGCGTTCCAGCGCGTCGATGGCAGTGCCCTCCCCATCGCGACGGCCCGTGGTGGCAACATCATTGGTGGAGGAGACTGGTCGGAGGACAGGCTCGTTCCCGATTTCGTGCGCGCCGTCACGAGCGGATCTTCACTCACACTGCGTTATCCGGATGCAACGCGCCCTTGGCAGCACGTCCTCGCCCTTGTCCAGGGCTACCTGATGCTGGCTGCGAGCCTCATTGAAAATCCCCAAGCCGCGGCCCGCAGCTGGAACCTCGGGCCCGCTGACGGGCGTGCACTGACTGTACGCACGGTGCTCGAGAGCCTCTCAGGCACCTGGACCCGGCCGAATCTCGAATACCTCGACAACCCCGCGAAAGAAGCTCAGTTGCTGGCCCTTGATAGCACCCTTGCACGTGATGTGCTTGGTTGGAGTCCAGCGTGGGAGGTCGAGGAAACGATCGAGCGCACGGCTGCCTGGTATCGCGATTTCTACCTCGGCGAACAGGGAGCCCCCGCAATCACAGCCGCCCAGATAGGGGCCTGGCGAAAGACCCTGCTCGATCGCGAGAACCAGGTCGCATGACTCGCATCCTGCTCACCGGCGGATCCGGGTTCATCGGCAACAGACTCCTTGCTCATCTGGCAGCCGCGAACATCGACGTCCTCTCTGTCGGCCGCGGCGCATTGCGCGGAAGCTCTGCGGGTACCGTCGATCATCGTGTCGTATCGCGGCTGGATACAGAGCAAATGCGGTCTGCCATCGGGTCTACACAGATCGACGCAGTCGTGCATCTCGCTGCTGCCGGCGTGAATCCAGCAGACCGCGATCTTGGCAATCTCCGCCGGATCAACGGGCAACTCCCGGCCGAGATTGCCGAGATGGCCTACGCGCTTGGGGCGCGGGGCTTTGTGATGACCGGGACTAATTCGGAATACGCCCGTTTCAAAGGTGAATGCATTTCAGAAGACGCTCCTCTCGAAGCCACGAAGGTGTACGGAGCCACGAAGGCAGCAGGTGCACTCATGGCACTCGCCACCGGACTGGCGTTAGGATTGCCTAGCGTCAACCTACGTCTCTTCAACGTTTTTGGCCCAGGGGAAGCGCCGCACCGCCTCCTCCCAGCCTTGCGCGAATCGCTTCTCAGAGGCGAAGACGTTCCGCTTTCCGAAGGCCTCCAGATCCGCGATTTCATCCATGTCGACGACGTTTGCGGGGCGATTCTGGCTACCCTTTCCGGACTGATCGAAGGCAGACTTCCAACCGGTCACTACAACGTATGTACCGGCGAAGGAACGAGTGTGCGGACGTTCGCGCTGGAAGTAGCGGATGCCATGAACGCTGATCCTTCGCTTCTTCGTTTTGGAGCCTTGCCGTTGCGACCGGACGATCAGCCCAGGGTCGTGGGAAATCCATCTGCGATCGAAACACATACAGGCTGGCGTCGACGGTTAACCGTGGCCCAAGGCATCGCCGAAACCCTTTCCGATCTATCCAAAGTCAAAAGCGCTGGAACGCCATGACCTCACTACCGCTGATCTCGATAGCCATTCCGGTTTACAACGAGGAAGGAAACATCGCAGCGCTGTATCAACGGCTGGATGCACTTGCCACCACGATGGCCAACGAATGCCGCCTTGAATTTGTATTCAGCGATAACAGCTCGACCGATACCACGTGGAGCATGCTGGAGGCGTTGGCGGCAAAAGATGAGCGCGTTCGTGCCATTCGTTTCTCGAAGAACTTCGGCTTCCAACGTTCCATCATGGCGAACTACCTGCACACTCGCGGCGATGCTGTGCTTCAAATCGACGCAGACCTGCAAGATCCGCCCGAGCTTCTGAAAGACTTCCTGGCTCTTTGGCGGCAGGGATATCACGTCGTTTACGGCGTGCGCCGATCGCGTCCGGAGGGCAAGTTCATTCATTCGTTCCGAAAAATCGGGTACTGGGTCATTGATCGCATCAGTGAACATCCTATCCCCCGGAACGCCGGCGACTTCCGGCTTGTCGATCGAAAGGTCATCGATGCGCTTGAGAAGCAACGCTCGGCAGAGCCCTACCTCCGCGGTCTCATTGCTGGCATGGGTTTTCGGCAGATTGGCGTGACATATGACCGATCCGCACGTGTTGCCGGCTCAAGCAAGTTCGGCGTCGCGCAGTTGATCCGCCTCGGCCTTACCGGCGTATTCAATCATTCCCTGGTGCCGCTCCGTCTGGCGACGGTTGCAGGCATCGTGATTCTCTCTCTGTCCGCCCTCGGCACCGTGTATTACCTCGTGCTGAAATTGCTTTTCCCGGACTTCCCGCGAGGCCTGGCAAGCTTGCACATCCTCATCCTTTTCGGTATCGGCTTTCAGTCGCTACTGCTCGGGATCCTGGGTGAATATCTGCTACGCATTTATCGGATTCTCCGCAAAGAACCCATCGCCATCATCCAGGATTCGTTGAACCTGGATTCCAACGACATCAAACTTTGAGTAGCTCAAACATGAAGGCAGTCATTCTCGCAGGCGGGCTCGGCACGCGTATCGCTGAAGAGTCCGATTACAAACCCAAACCCATGGTCGAGGTTGGCGGGCGGCCGCTGCTCTGGCACATCATGAAGAGCTATTCAAAGCATGGCATCAAGGACTTCGTGATCTGCCTTGGCTACAAGGGGTACGTGATCAAGGAATACTTCTTCAACTACTACCGCCATACGGCCGATCTGGAGATCAACCTCCGCACGGGCGAAGCAGCGGTCCTGGATACCCAGGCCGAGGACTGGACCATTACCCTGATAGATACCGGGCAGGACACGATGACGGGAGGTCGCGTAAAGCGGGTCCGCCAGTATCTCGGTGAGGAAACGTTTTGCTTGACCTACGGCGATGGTCTATCCGACATCGACATCTCGCGGGAAGTGGCGTTTCACCGGGGCCACGGCAGGCTGGCCACGGTAGCCGCGGTGCAGCCACCCGGCCGTTTCGGCGTCCTCAACATGGGCAAGGACGCGAACGTGACGAGCTTCGAGGAAAAGCCGCAAGACGAGATCGGCTGGATCAACGGTGGCTTCTTCGTCCTCGAGCCTTCGGCCCTCGACTATATCGATGGCGACGACACATCGTTTGAGCGGGCGCCGCTCGCGAACCTTGCGAAGGACGGTCAGCTCATGGCCTTCCAACATCATGGATTCTGGCAGCCCTGCGATACGCTGCGTGACAAACGTGAACTGCAGGCGCTATGGGACACCGGCAACGCCCCGTGGAAAGCCTGACGATGCTTGATGAACCGGTAGCCAGCATCAAACCGATGAAAGGCAAAGGCGGCATCGTTCGCCTTATTGTCGGCTGTGCATTGTCGGCCGTATGCCTCTACTTCGTTTTTCGCAATATCAAGTTCGAGGAAGTCGGGCGCGCACTTGCAACATTTCACTGGCCGTATCTGATTGTTGGCATCCTATCGCTCGCGATCGGGTACACGGCACGTATCTTCCGCTGGAAGCTCTTGCTCGAGGCATCCGGCCCCAAAGTCACCACAGCTGCCTGCGCCAGTCCCTTCCTGGCATCGATCGCCCTGAACAATGTTCTTCCCTTCCGACTAGGCGATGTCGTGCGGGCACTAGTCTTTCCTGCTGCGCTTGGCGTCACCAAGACCGGGGCAACCGCCACCCTCGTACTGGAGCGGTTGGTTGACCTACTGACCCTGCTTATGTGCCTTGCTGTGGCGGCGTCGTTCTTTCCGAAGGGAGCACTTCCTGCTTCGGTAG
The DNA here is from genome assembly GCF_001887595.1 of Luteibacter rhizovicinus DSM 16549. Taxonomy (NCBI): domain Bacteria; kingdom Pseudomonadati; phylum Pseudomonadota; class Gammaproteobacteria; order Lysobacterales; family Rhodanobacteraceae; genus Luteibacter; species Luteibacter rhizovicinus. The sequence continues at coordinate 2,537,837 of NZ_CP017480.1, read as the reverse complement.
TCGACATCGTCATTGTCCTCGCTGTCCTGGGTAGCGCGGCATTGCTCAGCCTTATCCTGTTCACCGGCCTCATTGTTCGCCTTGTACGGTGGTTCGCCACTCGCCTCCAGCCGAAGGCACCTGAAAAACTGATCAGCGTCCTTCATGCGATCGCCGATCTGGTCGAAGCGTTGCAGTCGATCTCGCGCATGCGCACGATCATCGCGGCGCTCGCCATATCGTTCGTAGCCTGGGCGGGTGAACTCGGACTTTACCTTGCGCTCATGCAGGGCATCGGCATGGTTTTCTCGCTGCCTGGTGGCTTGTTGCTGATGTCAATGGCGACCATCGCCACGCTCGTCCCTTCCTCGCCCGGCTATGTCGGTCCGTACCATCTGGCGGCGTTCACCGCCGCCCACCTGATGGGCGGCTCCGCCACCCAGGCGATGACGCTTGCCGTGCTTTGCCACCTGGGCGTCTGGCTCCCTACGACGATCGCCGGCGCGACCGTCATGCTCTTCCATCGCAACCTATTCAATGCGGCGCGCAACCAGGCCTCGCGCGACGCTTCCGGAGACCAAGCATGAACCACCCCGCTTCCCCTACCTATGACACCGCGATCGTCGGTGCCGGCTTTGCCGGCCTCGTCGCGGCGCTCCGCCTCGCACAGGCCGGCAAGAAAGTCGTGGTCCTCGAGTCGGACGCATCTCCCGGTGGTCTCGCCGGTACGTTCGACTTCGACGATGGCGTTCGCATCGAAAAGTTCTACCACCACTGGTTCAACAACGATGCCTACGTACCGAAGCTCGTCGAAGAGCTGGGCCTCAGTGACCTGATCCTGACCCTCCCTTCGCGCACCGGCATGTACTACAACGGCCGTCTCTGGAAGCTCTCGACGCCGCTCGACGTGCTTCGTTTCAGCCCGCTGCCGTTCGTCGACCGCATTCGCCTCGGCTGGTTGGTTTTCCAGGTCCGCAAGGTAAAGGACTGGAAGGAAATCGAGCACCTGACGATTCGCGAGTGGCTCGAACCGCTCTGCGGCAAGAAGGTTTTCGAGCTGGTCTGGGAGCCACTCATTCGTTCGAAGTTCTCGGTATTCGCCGAAGACATCAACGCGGTCTGGTTCTGGAAGAAGCTCGTGCTTCGCGGAAGCACCCGCGACCCGAAGGGCGGCGAACAGCTCGCCTATTTCCGTGGAGGCTTCGGCCGGCTTGCAGAGGCGATCGCGGAACGAATCGAGTCGCTTGGCGGGGAAATCCGCTACAACACGCCCGTGACCGGCACCGTCACGGACGGGGACCGCATCCACGCACTGCAGACGGTGGCCGGCGACGTCACCGCCTCGAACTTCCTGTTCACGCCGTCGTTCAAGATCATTGCAAAGATCCTGAAAGACGCGCCGAAACCGTGGCTCGACACGCTTGAGCGCGTCAATTACCTGGGCAATGTCTGCCTGGTCATGGAGCTCACGCACAGCCTGTCGGATACCTACTGGATCAATGTCAACGACCCGGGCTTCCCGTTCGTCGGCGTGATCGAGCACACCAACCTCGACGACAGTTCGCACTATGCGGGCCGTCATATCGTGTTCCTCTCGCGTTACCTCGCGACCTCGGACGAAACCTGGTCGATGAGCGACGACGAGTACCTGCAGTACGCGCTGCCGCATCTCGAACGGATGTTCCCGAATTTCCGCAGGGATTGGGTGAAGGAATTCCGCATCTGGCGTGCCGACTACGCGCAGCCGGTCACCGAGCGTGGCTACTCGAAGTACGTGCCTGCGGAAGAGACGCCGTACGTGAATGCGTTGATCTCGACGATGGCCCAGATCTATCCCGAAGACCGCGGGACGAACTATGCCATCCGGGAAGGTTCTCGCATGGCGGAACGCCTCTCGAAGCTGCCGCGGCAGGGAGCCTGATCCTTCATGACGAAATGGGACGGCTACATCGGCTCTTACACGTTGCGCGGGAGCCGTCTGCTCACCGTAGCAGCCACGCTGGCGCTCGGTGCAGCCGTTTTCATTCGAGCGTTCCCATACGGATACAGTTCCAGTCCAGATGTCGCCCACCATTACGCCCTTATCCGCTGGCTGATGGAGCACTGGAGCGTTACGGACGGAGCCGCGCCGATCCTCGGCGAGATGAGCGTCTATCCACGCTATGCCCACATACTGGCTGCGGTGCTCGGGACTGGCGCGCATTCGCCGTTCCTCGGGATGCAGCTCGTGGCCACGCTGTCACTGGTTGCCTGCTGGGCGGCATTGGCGTCGATGGCCCGGCTCTTGCCGGGACGTGCCTCGTGGGCATTCGTTTGCACGTACATAGCGTTGCTCGCCCTGAATCGGATCACACTCGACCTCGACCTGGTCGGCCACGAAATCGTCGTCAACTATTTCTTTTCACAGCTCGCCGGACAGGCCTGTTTTCTGGTCGTCGTCGCGACCTTCGCACGCATCGAGACCGTCAAGGGCGCGGGGATCCGTCTGCCGCTTGCGGTGATTGCACTATCCGTCGTCTCTGCCGGAGTCCACTTGCTACCTGCCATCGAGGGGCTGGGATACGGGCTGGCTCTGATCGCTGCCCACGCACTAAGTGAAAAGCGTGCTTGGTTGCGCCGCTCAGCCGTGCTGGCAGGGGCCGCCTGCGTCGGCGTAGCAGCGATCTATTTGCACCCGGCCTTCACGGCGATGCGCACGATCAGCGACAACAACGGCTACCTGCCGCTGTCAGCGGTAACGACCCTTACTCGCTTGATGGTACTTGCGACGACGACCGGCATCGTGTCGCTCGCGTTGGTATGGCTTTCGTTGCCTTGGCACCGTTTCCACATAACACGAGTAGCCTCTCTTGCACGCCACCTGGGAAGCGCGGGCGGAGCCATTGCGTTCTTCTGCATACTCCAGACCGCTGCCGCCTCTCTGGGTATCGGGTCGGAATACGCAGCCCGAAAGTATGCCTTTGGACTGTCGACGGTCCTTTTCCTCGAGACAGCCCTGGTCGTAACGTTGCTTGTCAACCGACGGCTTGCACAGGACTCCACACTTGTTCGCCCTCCGCTGGGTTGGCTGCAACCGGCAATAATCATCGCTGCACTGTGGGTCTTCACCTTTTCGCGTAGTCACCGCGAAGTCGATGCCCCTTCGTTTCTTGCCGTGGAAAGCGCTGCAACCGTGGCCAAGCAAATCGGTGCAGTCAACGGGCCGAACCAAGCCTATGCGCGCGGCCTTGTACTTGGTGGCATGAGCAATGTTGCCAACTACCTTGTATCACAGGCCATTTTCGACGCTCCGCGTGATGGGAACGGCCTCGCCCCACTGTATGGACGAGATTTTCCGGCGCCAGGGTCAGTAGGCGCCATATTCAGTTCCACGACGAACCCCAGCGTATGGTCGGACGCAGGCTGTGTACGAACACAGCTCGGTGCTGGTTTCGTTGTCAGCGACGGGTCGTGCATCCTCGCAAAGTTCACCGATGCATGCCGGGGTGAATTTGACCTCTCCTCGGGCGGATTCCTTCCAGCGAGCATGATGACTGGGTTCAGCGGCGCAGAGCCCGGCGGACGTTGGACTGATGGCAGTCTGTCGACCCTCACATGCCGCTACGATCCGGAGAGGCCACGGTGGACGCGACTTCAGCTCGATGTCCAGCCCTTCAGCCCTCACGGTCATGCTCAAACTGTGGAGATCGCAGTCAATGGCGTGAAGGCCGGAAAATTCACATTAACAGATGCTATGACACTGACCGTTCCCCTTCCCGATGCTGCGCGCAATGACCCTCACGGGATCACCGTGACGATGTCGCTGCCTAATACCCTATCCCCCAAGAACGCAGGCATCAGTCCAGATGGTCGCGAGCTCGGCCTCCTGGTGAAGAAACTGAATCTCCAATGAGCACCTCGCCATTGCAACGCCTTACAGAGTCCGATGAATCCATGCCGCCAATAGACATTGCATCGTCAAGACCTCATGCGTCCGGTCCCCCGCGAGTTCATCCATGGATTCATCCGGGCACTGTCAAGTCTGCATTAGTTTTCGCAACCCTGTTCGCGTTCGTATTCTTCATCGCCGTCCTGGCGCTTCCTCCACAGCGTGTCGGCGACGGATCGGAATACTACGCGCTCTTCTACGCGATCAAGGACGGTTACCGGACTTTCATGACCGAGCCCGCGTATCAGGCTTATGACGTCTTATTCAAGAGCGGCAACATTCCTGGACTCGCAGACACGAACGGAGTGAGGCACGCGTTTCCGCCCTTGATCCAATTAAGCGGCGCCGACTTCAATCACTTCTGGTTTTATCCGGCGGCGGCCGCGATAACAGGTGGTTGGCTCGCGTTGTTCGGCATGAACAGCCACGCGTCGTTCCTGTTCCTTCATACCCTTCTTCTCGGCACGCTCGTCTACGTATCCGCTCGCGCTTACGGCCGGGTTGGCGTGCTCGCCGTCGCTATCGTCCTAGTCGGATCTCCCATCGTCTGGTTCGTCGACAAAGTACACACCGAATTCTTCACTTTTTGCTCGATTGCCATCGCCACCACGTTGTTCGCCAGAAGGAAATATTTTCCAGCTGCGGTCTTCCTCGCTTTGGCGTCGACACAGAACATCAGCATCGGCGCTACGGCGATGTTAGTGCTGGCCATTGCGGCGTGGCGGGCTCGGAATCAGCCGATCCGCCTGACTGACGTCATACTGGCTGTGGCGACGCTTGTCCTGGTCGCGCTGCATCCACTTTATTACCTTGTCCGAGTTGGAGTGATCGACCCGCAGCTGCTCGCTGGTGGCGCAAAAATCGGTCTTAACTTTAGTAACATGCTTATCTGGCTAATCGATCCAGACGTCGGCCTCTTTCCTAACTGGCCCATAGGGTTGGTGATCATCGCACTCGCCGCCGGATCCATGCGGGGTTCCGCGAAGCCATCGCGTCTGACGATCGCGTATGTTGCCGTTTTTCTTATTACCAACCTCTACGCGCAGGCATCTACTCAGAACCTGAACTCTGGCGCCACCGTGCATATCGCACGCTATGCGACGTGGTACATCGGCCTATTCGTTCCTCTCCTGGCTTTCGCCCTCACCCGCATGGGCTCGGCACGTCGTATCGTCCGTTGGATCGGCGTTGCCTTCCTCGCGGCATCTGCAGTAGCCAACGCCAGCTACTTCCGTCCATCGAAGCCGGAGACGTATATGCAACCAACGGCATTTTCCCGTCAGTTGCAGCGACGATTCCCGTCATTCTACGACCCGCCTCCGCAGATCTTCTCCGAGCGATTCACCGGGATTCCGATCGGTTCCCAGCCTGAATCCTTCGCCTCATTAGGTCCAGACTGCGCAAAATTGGTCGTGGTCGCGAAGGACGGCCATGATGTGGTGCCGACACGCAGTCGTCGCTGCCAGTTCGATTTGGGAGCAATGCCCGATCGGGTTATACATCCAGCGCACTGGGACGGCACCATCCCCGACGGTCGCAAGTACGTGTATCTACATCTCACTCCTCAGGAGCAGATCGATGCGCGACCGATGTTGCGACCAGGGGTTCATTACACGCCAGTATCAGGCAATCTCCGCTCGGTGGATTTCATGGGGAAGGGTTGGTATCCCGCCGAAGAGCAGGGCGTGTGGTCTCAAGCGGCAAGTGCACGGATTGGCGGTGAAACTCCTGAGTGCCCCGCTCACGGATTTCGCTTCACGCTCGAGTTCGTCCCCTTCATCACGCCTGCCAATCCGCAAATCGCGATTCGAGCGACAGCGAACGGAACCGAGCTGGGCCAACATGTATTCGATAAAGGCATGCCGTCGACGGCGACGTTCGACGTTCCGTGCACCGCTGTAGCCAACGGGCGCCTGGACCTCACCTTCGGCATCGATGGATACATATCTCCTCTAAAGGCAGGGGTCTCTGGGGATGGACGCGAGCTTGGCGTCTATCTAACCGCATTCTGGATTGATACCGCCCCTTGAACATACGTCACGATTTTTGAGAGTTCACAAGATCTTCTTGGAGAAAAACCATGAATCAATCGCTTCGCGCCACGTTTTCCGATCTCGAGCAAATGGTTCAGTTCCCATCGGGACACACAGCAGACTCCTTGAAGCGTTATCTAGGTTCGTTCTCACTCGATGGCGCGCCCGCCGCCGAGCTCGAAAACTATCTGAATGAAGATTTTCTGCGGTTTGTCCACACGCTAGGACTTGTTCCCGACGCACATGGACGCCTCCTCGAAATCGGCGCCAACCCCTACTTCACCACGATTCTTCTAAGAAAATTCCGCGACTTCGAAATCCAGTGCACTAACTACTTTGGCATCGAAGGAGGCGGCTCTCGCCAGGTTTGTAAGAGTGGAGAGACAGGCGAAGAGTTCGCCTTCGATTTCATGAACAATAATGTCGATAAAGAAGACATTCCATTCGATGGGAACTTCGATGTCGTTCTTTTTTGTGAGGTCATCGAACACCTCGTTTCAGATCCCATCGGCGCGCTCCGGCGAATCAAGGACAAACTCGCTCCTGGAGGCGCCCTGATTCTAACGACGCCTAACGTGAATCGGCTGGAGAACATAGCCAAGATGATGGCCGGCCAGAACATGTATGACCCGATTTCCGGCTACGGCGTCTATGGCCGCCACAATCGCGAGTACAACAAGCACGAACTGTTTCTGATGCTTGACCATCTCGGATTCGACTTGGAGGTGCTTTTCTCGTCGGACGTTCACGAGAACCACTCAAACCTGTACTACCCGATCGCAGGGCTCGCCAACCAGATCCTGGCCACCCCCAATCGCGGCTACGACCTAGGGCAGTACATTTTCCTGCGGGCGCGGAACAACCGTCCGGCGAAGCCCGGAAAGCCCCGCTGGCTGTATCGCAGCTATCCCGAAGCTGATCTCTGCGACTGAACGCCCTTTGCGTCCCCCAGCCATCATGCCGGGGGCCCCGCTATAATCCGGAGGTTAACGTAGCCTTGGAGCGGAACCCATGATTGTCCCAGTCATTCTCAGCGGCGGAAGCGGCACTCGCCTCTGGCCTCTCTCCCGCAAGAACCGCCCCAAGCAGTTTCTGGCCCTTGTCGGTGACACCACCCTGTTCCAGCAGACCGTCGAGCGCACCAGGAAGCTGGGCGGGGCCGAGGCCCCGGTCGTCGTGTGCAGCGAAGACCACCGCTTTACCGTTGCCGAGCAGCTCCAGGAGCTTGGCGTGGCCGGTTCGTCGATCCTGCTCGAACCCGCCGCCCGCAATACGGCGCCGGCCATCGCTCTTGCCGCGATGCAGGCGCGGCGGAAGGACGCCGACGCCATTCTCCTGGTGCTACCGGCGGATCACCTCATCGGCGACGAGAGCAGCTTCGTCGACGCGGTCGAACGCGCCGTGCCATTGGCCACGCAAGACTGGCTCGTGACGTTCGGTATCCGCCCCGAGGCAGCCGAAACCGGCTTTGGCTACATCAAGCGCGCGGAAGCCGTTTCCAACGATGGCTTCAAGGTGGCTCAGTTCGTCGAAAAGCCCGACGCCGCAACAGCGGCAAGGTACGTCGAGAGCGGTGATTTCGACTGGAACTCGGGGATGTTCCTGTTCAAGGCTTCCCGTTACCTTGAGGAACTTGAGAAACACTCCCCAGCGATCCATGCGGCCACTACCAAGGTGTTCGAAACGGCACAGCCCGACCTGGACTTCGTTCGCTTCGATAAGGCCGCCATGGTCGAGGTGCCGGACGACTCTATCGATTACGCGGTGATGGAGAAGACCGATCGTGCCGCTGTGGTGCCGGTCAGCTGCTGCTGGAGTGACATTGGCTCCTGGTCCGCTCTTTGGGACGCGTCCAATAAAGACGCCGACGGCAATGCCACCAATGGCGACGTTATCACGCTGGACACCCGCAATACCCTCGTCCGCACTCACGATCGACACATGGTGGCGACAATCGGCCTCGATGACATAGTTGTCGTCACTACGCCGGATGCGACCCTGGTCGCCTCTCGCGACAGCGTTCAGCACGTCAAGAAGGTCGTCGACCAGCTCAGCAGTGCGGGTCGTGGCGAACACCTGGCCCATCGCCAGGTCCATCGTCCTTGGGGAAGCTACGACTCGATCGACATGGGTGAGAGGTTTCAGGTGAAGCGTATCGTTGTCAAGCCAGGGTCCGTCCTCAGCTTGCAGATGCATCACCATCGCGCGGAGCACTGGATTGTCGTCTCGGGCACCGCCGAAGTGACCTGCGGTGAGAAGGTATTCCTCCTCACTGAGAATCAAAGCACCTATATTCCGCTTGGTGTAACACATCGCCTGCGTAACGTAGGAAAAGTGCCGCTAGAGCTTATCGAGGTCCAGTCGGGCAGTTACCTCGGCGAAGATGACATCGTGCGATTCGAGGATGTGTACGGCCGCACCTGATCAACGCGAACCGTAGAAAGAAGGCGGGCCACTGGCCCGCCTTCTTTGCGTTACGCCGCCGGTGCATGAATGAATGATTTCTCGAAGACGTCCAACTGATGTCGATGGAAAGCGCCGACGATGGTTGGATACTTCATCATGACTATGTGCCGATGCATGACCGTATAGCTTTCGTCTGTATCGTAGAGGTTCTGATACGTATTGCCGTGTACGGCATATAGGATTGGAAACACAGAACGTAACGTATCCAGAAAATCAGGGACCGATGTGCGCTGAAATGCATTCAGGCACCAGTGGTTCAGCTCTAACGCCACGACTGGCTTGAACCTCCTGATCGTCCTCGCCCCGCCCTTGATGACGCTGCCTTCGAAGCCTTCAACATCAATTTTGATGAAATCGACGGCGCGAAGTTTCAGTGACCGGACCATGCGGTCTAACTTCCTCAGCGCTATACGCTCTACCGTATGACCAACACTTGCCTTCAGCTTGTCGGAAATATAACCACCCGACCGATTATTTGGGGCAAACGTAAGTTCGAATGACCCATTCTTCGCGCCAAGACCGTAATTATGCGGAATGACGTTCGGGGCGACGGCGGTGTTCAATCGCAACAACTCGTATGTCGTTGGCGACGGCTCAAACGCATGCACCGTCGCAGCCATCGATGAAAACGCGAGAGCGGTACAGCCGATGTTGGCCCCGATATCCAGGACAGTGCCTTTTGCGAAGCAACGAAAAAGCGCAATCATGTCCGGCTCAAAAACAGAGCCGATAGCCTCGAGGTAAATATCATCGGACCGCAGCAAGAAAGGTGTACCGGCGATTTCGACGCTAGCTTCCATGGACAACTCCCCCGCCCCCCAAAGGACGATGATGACACCGTCCACGCTTCCGACCAATAGAGCACGAGCTGCGGTCGGGCAGCCGCCTGGATGAGGAGGAATTCGTTCGAATCGATATAACCGAGAAAATCGCTTAATAATCGAACGAAACGGCAGTACTTGCCTTTTTTGCGTACACGACGTTCAGACTCTCGCCACTTCTCACTTTAGCGGTCGCAAAGCATCCAAAGTATTCTGTCCACGAGATACTGTGTCCGGTACTTAGACGCCTGCGGCGCCAACTCCTACATGGTCACATCGTAGGACGCTTGCCTCGGAGTCTCGATGGTACGGGCAAGCTCGGAAAGCCCGGTAATCACGCCAATTGCTGTGACGGCGATATCAGCGTGTTTCGAACTGTATTCGAGCATCCAGCCCACTATTCGAGAAGATGAGGTGGACCGAACTGAAACCCCGCAAGAGCACCTGGAGACGCATCCAGGCAGCGGTTTCGAAGCAGCACTGTCTTATCAAGCCTCACGATGCGCCTCTGCAAGCAAGGTTCGCTTGCGTAAGGTCCTCAAGCGGGCTTACCGCCAATGAGAGACCGCAGCTCCGCAGTACGAGACTCCATCAGATGGGTATCACCGCGCGCCTCGACATTCAGACGAAGCAGCGGCTCGGTATTCGACGAGCGCAGATTGAAACGCCAGTTCCCGAACGACATGCTGACACCATCGATATGCTCGATGCTCTCCGCCGCCGCCCTGTAGTGATCCACGATGCGCGCCACGGTCGTCGGGGCATCGTCGACACGGAAGTTGATCTCGCCGCTGCACGGATACGCAGCCATCCGCTCCACCAGCATGTCGGTCAGCGACGTGCCGGTCTTGCCGATACGCTCCGCCACGAGCAACCAGGGGATCATGCCCGAGTCGCAATAGGCGAAGTCGCGGAAGTAATGGTGCGCACTCATCTCGCCGCCGTAAACGGCGTCCTCGGAGCGCATACGCTCCTTGATGAACGCATGGCCGGTCTTGCTCTCCACCGCCATACCGCCGGCGGCGGCCACCATGTCGACCGTGTTCCAGGTCAGACGCGGGTCGTGGATGATCTTCGAACCCGGGTGCTTCTCGAGCAACTGCGCGGCGAGCAGGCCAACGATGTAGTAACCCTCGATGAAGCCGCCCTGCGCATCGAACAGGAAACAACGGTCAAAGTCACCGTCCCACGCGATGCCAAGGTCGGCGCCAGAAGCGATCACGGCCTTCGCCGTGGCATCGCGATTCTCTGGAAGGAGCGGATTGGGAATGCCGTTGGGGAAGGTACCGTCCGGCTCGTGATTCACGCGGACGAAGGTGAACGGTAGATACGGCTCGAGCAGGTCCACGATTGCCCCGGCGCCACCATTGCCCGCGTTAACCACGATCTTCAGCGGGCGCAGGGCCGGCACGTCGATGTAGCTCAGCAAGTGAGCGATGTAGGCCGATTTGTCATGGTCTACGCGCACGGAGCCGCGGGTCGGGCCCGCCTCGCCGAACGCGTTCTCTTCAACCATCCGTTCGATCTCACGAAGACCGGTGTCGCCACTGATCGGACGCGCGCCTTCGCGCACCAGCTTCATGCCGTTGTAGTCGATCGGGTTGTGGCTGGCGGTGACCATGATGCCGCCGGCAACGCCTCGGTGCGCGGTCTGGAAGTAGACTTCTTCCGTGCCGCACAGGCCAATGTCGATCACACCCCGACCTTCGTCAACGAGGCCGCGAGCCACTTCAGCCGCGAACGTCGGGCTATCCAGACGGATGTCAAATCCAACGACCACCTCGCCCTCGCCCACCGTGCGCGCGAACGCGCGACCGATGCGGTAGGCAATGTCGGCATTGAGCTCGTCCGGGACCCGGCCGCGGATGTCGTAAGCCTTGAAGCACTTCATGCAGATTCCTGGAAGCGCGCTCAGCGCGCCGGCAAAGGATTGGCGAACATCCACTCGAGCGTGGTGCGCAGCGGGATGATATCGAGCGGTCCGACGAGCGACTGCAGGCGCCGATTGTCGCCGGTGAGGCGAGCCACCTCGTTCCCGCGTACGAAGGCAGGATTCACCCGGACCTCGATCTCGTACCCGGCGATTTCCTGCATCATGCCGATGACCTGCATCAGCGAGACTGAGGTACCCGAGCACAGGTTGACGGTCTGGCCGGCGGCGTTCGACGACAACAGGCGGACGTAGGCGTCGGCGACGAAGCGGACGTCCTGGAAGTCACGCGCGACATCGATATTGCCCAGTTCGATGACACGCTCGCCGCGCTGGAAGTGCGAGACGATCTTTGGAAGCAGGAAATTATCCGCCTGCCCCACGCCCGTGTAGTTGAAAGGCCTTGCAAGGACGATGGGAAGACGATCGGACCAGAGTTTCGCCATGTATTCCATGGCAAGCTTGCTGACGGCGTAATCATTCGCTGGCGACGGTTCGACCGACTCGCTCAGCAGTTCGACATCGCTGTTGCCGTAGACGTTGGCACTGCTGGCCAGCAATACCGCACCGGGGGCCTTGGGCAAGGCGGCCAGCGCTTCCATCAGGTGACGCGTACCGACGACGTTCGTGCGGTACATCTCGTCGGCGTCGCCATGCGCGACGAAGGCGATGGCGGCGAGGTGAATGACCGCATCCGGTCGCGCGTCAGCGACGGCGCGTGCAACCGCCGTGCGATCAAGCAGATTGACCGACGGCGCCTCGAGATTCTCTGGCTGTTCAACCAGCCCGAGAACCTGGTAACCCGCCGCGCGAAGCGCGGCGACCACGTAATGCCCCGTGAAGCCCTTATGGCCGGTGACGAGAACCCGGCCGGGCGCACCCTCAGAACGAGGCGTCACGTTCGTTCCGGCGCAGGTCGGCTTCCACCATCATCTTGCAGAGGTTCTCGAGCGTGGTCTCGGGCTTCCAGCCAAGCTTTTCGAACGCCTTGGCGGGATCGCCGATAAGCAGCTCGACTTCCGCCGGACGGTAGAACTTCGGGTTGATTTTCACGAGCAGCTTGCCGGTCTTGCGGCAGGTGCCGGTCTCGTCCTCTTCGCTGCCCTTCCAGTCGATGTCGATATCGACAGCGGCAAACGCAAGCGTCACGAAGTCACGCACGGTCTCGGTGCGGTTGGTGGCGAGCACGAAGGTGTCCGGCTCGTCCGCCTGCAGCATGCGCCACATGCCTTCGACGTATTCCTTGGCAAAGCCCCAGTCGCGCTTTGCATCCAGGTTGCCCAGCTCGAGAACGTCGAGCTTGCCAAGCTTGATCTTGGCTACCGAGTCCGTGATCTTCCGGGTGACGAACTCACGGCCACGCAGCGGCGACTCGTGATTGAAGAGGATGCCACTGGAACCGAAGATGCCGTAGGACTCGCGGTAGTTCACCGTCATCCAGTGGGCGTAGAGCTTGGCCACGCCATACGGGCTACGCGGGTAGAACGGCGTATCTTCCTTCTGGGGAACGGCCTGCACCTTGCCGAACATTTCCGACGTGGACGCCTGATAGAAGCGGATCTTCGGATTGACGATGCGGATGGCTTCGAGCATGTGCAGCGCGCCAACGCCCGTGATCGCCGCCGTGGTCGCCGGCTGGTCGAAGGAAACGCCGACGAAGCTCTGTGCCGCCAGGTTGTAGACCTCGGTCGCACCCGTGGCCTGGAGGAGGCGGATCGCCGAGCCACCGTCAGTCAGATCGAACTCAACCAGCTCGAGATTCGGGTGATTCTGGATGCCCAGCTCTTCGATACGCCAGAAGTTGACCGAACTCGTGCGCCGATAGGTCCCGTAGACGCGGTAGCCCTTTTCAAGGAGCAACTCCGCCAGGTAGGCGCCGTCCTGGCCAGAAATTCCGGTGATCAATGCTGTCTTCATCTGCTTCCGTCGCTGTAAATAATTGATTTAGCTGGACCCCTCATTTTCCATGATGGGCCCGGGTGACTCAAGTCCGAAAAACCTCCACCAGCGCGAAGCTAAGCGGCCGGCGATAATTCAATGCTTCCGAAGACGATCGTCGCGCCCCCGTTGACCATGATCCTGATTCGCAAATCGCGGACATCCTCGGGAATGCGAATATCGATGTTACCGATAGCCCCCTCGCCCGCCGTCAGTTCCGAGGAAGCGAGCCTCCAGGCACCGCCATGGGCTTCGACATCGACCCAGGCGGATCCGCTATCGCCATCACGGGAACCCATGACGCGTAACTGATACTCGCCGGCGGAGACAGCGAAGGTCGGCGTGGCATACAGCAGTCCCGACGTGCCTATGGCGATGCGCTGCCCTCTGACGAGCTCGCCGGTGGTCGACTGTGCCCGATAGTCCGACGCCACGAAATGCCGGACGGCGCCAGGCATCCAGGACTCGTACCAGCGCCCACCCACCGCAACCTCGGCGAGCTGCCGCGCGCTGTCACGCCAGGTAAGCCACGGCAATCCGGTCGACCGCGGCTCGTCGCCCGTAGCGAAAAGCCCGAGCCACCGCTCGATCGCATCCGCCATCGGTTCCGGCTGGACGCCGGAGAAGTAGAACGCATGCTCCCCCGCGACTTCCTCGAACACAGGCAGATCGCGGGCGATGATCGGTCGACCGTACTGTGCCGCCTCGATGAGAGGCAAGCCGAATCCTTCGCCTTCGGATGGCGCCAGAAGGGCGGATGCCGTCTGGTACATGGCAATGAGCTGGGCATCGTCTGCCCGATCCAGCCAGAACAGGTGCTTTCCAATCTCGGCATGGTCGCGCAGGCGAGTCACCAATGACTCCACCCGCCAGCCCGGCTTTCCGATGAGGACCAGGTTGACGTCGTGGCCCCGGGCCCATAAGGCCTCGAATGCCGCCAGGGTCTGCGCATGTCCCTTGCGCGGCTCGATCGTGCCGACCATGAGAAAGCTTGGCTTGCCGCCCAGATCGAAAGGCAACACGCCCTCGACATCGTCGGCTTCGGCTGTCGGAACCAGGTCAGCGCCCAGGTGGAACCATCCGATGCGCACCGGCCGCCCTCGCATGGGCATGGCCTGCGGCAGCCATTGTTTGAACTCGTCAGCCACGGTCCTCGAGATGCAGATGATGCCCTCGGCAAGCTCGGCAATCGCCTCATACCAGAGGCGGAATGTCGGCAGTCCCGCTTCGTCGAAGCAGTCGGGACGAAACAGGGGCAGGAGGTCGTAGACCACGAAATGGATATCCACGCCCCGGCTACGCATGCGGACGTAGGTATCTCTGAGGTAAGGCACCAGGTGCGCCGCCAGGTCCAACCCAAGGAAGGTATCCCCAGGCCGGAAGTCGACCGGTGAATCGTCCGGCAATACGACGCCCGGATGGAACCGGTTGACGCAATACGACCGCGCGTAGCGAAAGACGCCATCGGGCTGGATATACACGGGTTCGACCCGATACCCGTCCGGAGGCGTCGCCAGCAATTCGGCGACGATGTGCCGGACGACGCGCTGGATACCTGTCTTGGCGTCCTCTGTCACCAGGTGCGAGATGTCGACATAGAGCGATTTCAGCGACGATGCCGGCGGCGTGTTGGCCGAGATCGCCGTGGCAAGGCGCAGCGTTTCAGCAGCGGGCCACTCCGCAACACCCGGCATAGCCACCAGCTCGTCGATGAGTGCCGAGCAGGCCACTTGCCGTTCCGCGGACTCACCCGAAGAACACCACGCGGGGTCGCCGAAGGCGAGTACGGCGGCCGGTAGCGCGTCGAAGCGGTCCGGACCAAGGGCGCCCATGACGTCGAGCGCGCGATAGCCACCCCAGCGATACAACATGGCTGCGAGAAGGGGCGGATCGGATTCCGCCAGGGCACGATATACCGACGAAGGGTGCCCGGACGTCATGAGCAAAGTCGCCGGGCAACGCGCGACGGCACGCAGCAGGTCATGCGCGTCGGCGGCGTCGTCGACTTTCACCACGATGTGGTCGAACGACGGCGGGTCGAACGCGCCCAACGCGTGCAGACGCCATCCACCGGGCATTTCACCAGCAATCGCGGTACGGCTCCTGCAAAAGATGTCGACGTTCGCCGGGACATACCCAAGGACACCCGCAAGCTCGTCTGGGGTCACGGCGGACGTGGTGAGCACGGCGACTCGTGCCCCTTCGGCAACGCGACGAACGTTCGATTCGCTTCGATCGGCCGACTTGCGTCCGTATGCCGACTCGATGGCGGTCCACGCGCGATCGGCGGACGATTCCCACGAAAAGCGGGCTGCCTGCACGGCGGCGTGTTCCCGCATGCGCTGCCGGAACGCCTCGTCGGTCAGACCCTCGGCGAGCTTCGCCGTGATATCGGGAACACTGGCGGGATCGAACAAGGCCTCGTTGGCGCCAATGACCTCAGGCAGGCTGGTCGTCGAGGCGCCAATCACCACCGCGCCGCAGGACATCGCTTCCAGGGCCGGCAAGCCGAAACCTTCGTGGGTCGACGGAAAAACATAGAGCGCACAGGTGTTGTAAAGACGGATCAACTCCGCATCGGAAACAAATCCGGTGAAGACAAGTTCGTCCTTCGCCATACCACATGCGTCACGCGCTTCGGTGAGTTCGTCGAACTCCTTGGTGTCGATATTGCCGACCATCACCAACTGATGCCCCGCGCGAATCGCCCGCGGAAGAGCGGCATAGGCATGAACCAGCGCAACCAGGTTCTTCCGGGGATCGAATCCACCCGCATACATGACGAAGGGTTTGCCGATGCCGTGCTTGTTTCCAACGGCGGCGGCGCTCAGGGATCCCGGCAGCTTTCGGAATTCGCCGCTCACGGCCGCGGAGATGTTGACGACGCGTTCGGGCGATGCGCGGAGCATCCGAACGGCCTCACCGCACGCCGACTCGGAAATACCCAGCAGAAGATCGCAACGCGCGAGGTGATCGACCTTGCGCATGTACCAGGCCGACTGCCCTTCCTTGACCAGATAAGCCTCGGGCATGGCCAGCGGAATCAGATCGAAGAGGATCGCTACCTGCAACGCACGCGAATTCGCCGGCACGGAAGTGACGACCGAGTCCACGAAGCCATCGACCATGCTCGCCGTAAGGATCACATCCGGATCCAGGGACTCCAGGAAGCTCTCGCGCAGACGTTCGGCAACCAGCCCGCGGCTACGATTCTCCGGCCACATCGACGCCGTCGGCGCGAGGCTTTCCCACGCTACGATGCGGTCCGCCGCGACAATCCCCGAAAACATGTCGCGTATCGTGCCCACGGCCTCGGGCATCGCTCCGTTGACCGCGATCCACACATCGTGCCCCCGATTCTGCCGGGCAAGGGTGGTGGTCAAGGACAAGCAATAGCGTCCTACCCCTCTGATTCGGCCGTCGGGTGATTGACAGGCCTGTAGGTCGACTACAACTCGCATTCAACCCTCATCTATGAATAGTCATCGGTTGCGACGTGCAATGGCCCGCCGCAGCATGGCCTCGACCGCCTCAGCCTGCTCAGTCGGAGCGAGTGGAACAGTCGTCTGATCCTGGACCGGCTGCGGAAACAGGAACGAACGAACGCGGCGGCCGAGGCGCGACTCCTTGCCGGCAACCATGCGGCTTGCAGCCCTGACCCCCGGGACGCGGAGGGTCCACTTGACAGCGGGGCGAGCCGCGCGTGCCGCCCGCCCCACCATGGGGCGTCCGAGCCTCCAAAGGCGACGCACGCCTTTGCCGGCAACTATACGACCCGCGCGTAACGGTGCCGTGATGCGCCAGGAGGTGCTGGTCGTCAACGCGGCGATGAAGGCGTCCCGTTCTGTGCGATCCACGGTCAGCGCCTCGACCTGCCGGATCAGCTCGTGCTGGCGACGCAAAAGTTCATCGACCTGCTCATGGTCACGTAGATGGCCGCCAGCCATGCGCCGTGCGTTATCCGCGAGCGTGCCGGTCAGGCGCTCGATCGTCTGCTGCGCCTCGGTAAGAGTCGCAACCAGGTGATCGCGTTCGGCAGACACGGACGCAAGCGCGGCATGCTCCGTTTCCCGCCACTGGCCATACTGTTCATTCATCGTGTGCAGGTGCTGCGCCAGGCTTGCGGCCGTGCTGCGCGATTCCGCCGCCTCGACGATGGCGGCACGAAGACGCGCATGCGCGTCGTTGAGGCCATCGTGCGCTTCCTTATCGCCCACCCGGACGAACTCGTCGAAAACATTGGGGGGCAACGCAAACGCCGGAAGCAGATCGGGATGTTCCGCCGCCACGTAATAACGGTTCAAGCCATCGTTGTAGACAAACGTATAGTCACGTTCAAGCAGGAGGGACTCCCACTGGTCGTGAACGCTGACCTGGCTGTTCGGCAACGTCGCCTCGACCACGACTACCCACGGCCTCACCGTCGTGAACGAGCAGGAGGCAAGCGCGGTGCGCTCGGCGCCCTCGCAGTCGACCTTCAGGAAATGGACCTGGTCGACACCGTGCTCGGCGAATATCCGGTCAAGCGTGATCGTCGGCACCCGGTGTGCCACGACGTCATGACCCTGCCCACGGTGTTCTTCCGCGAACGTCGGATCCGTCGTCGATAGCCCGGTACCGGTCACTTCGAACAGATCGAGGAAACCCTCGCCCTCGGCCACGGCAAGGTTGAGGTTGATGTCATGGGGCCGGTCGGCCTCGAGCATATCGAACCAGTGCTTCACCGGCTCGATATTGATGCCCCGCCACCCGGCCAGCGAGAAGGCCTTGGTCACGGAGTCCCTGACGGGATGCTGCGCACCGACGTCCACGTAAAAGCCGCGCCGCACATCTTTCAGGGCACGATGCAGCATGATGTCTTCGAAGTTCTGGGCGTAGCTGACGAACGTCATGGTCAGGTTGTCAATTCGATATAGGGTGGAATCCATGCGCTCCCGACGAAATGGGGATGTGAGTGATTGGCGACCGTGAAAATGAGCGCCATGTCACGCCATTCGTAGTTGTCGACCAGATGCGTATCCGTACTGACGAGTGCCGTCGAGATGGAATACGTGCCCGGGCCGAGGTTCATGGGGAAACGCGCGACGTAGTGGAGCTCCTGCCCAGCCCTTGCGTCTTCGAGAACTTGCTTGGTGTGATGGGTATTCGTACCGAAAATGGACTGGCCCAGCCGGTCCTTGATCAGGTATCCGAGAACGAGGCGGGGGATGTCCGCCTTGACGTGAACGTCGATGCGTAGTTCGACTGGCTGGCCCACATCGACGTATTCGATAGGTTCGCCCTTCTCCGAATAAAGGCGAATGGAGTCGACAACGGCTTCCAGCGTGCCGCTGGTCGTCTGCAACCGGCCACCTTCGAGGCGCTCGACCTTCATGGTGCTGTTTTCGCGCTCCGCGATCAGCGCGTTGTACGCATCCATGACCTCGACCGGATCGCCGTCCTTGAGGACCCGACCCGCCTGGAGGAGGATCGCGCGATCGCAGAGGCTCTGGATGGCACCGCTATCGTGCGACACGATCATCAGGCTCGTCCCGAGTTCCCGGAACTCCTTGATGCGCTTGAAGCATTTGTGCTGGAAGTACGCGTCGCCGACCGAAAGCGCCTCGTCCACGATCAGGATATCGGGACGGAATGCCGTCGCCACACTGAAGGCGACGCGCATCTGCATACCGCTGGAATACGTGCGAACGTACTCGTCGAAGTAATCGCCGATCTCGGCGAACGCCTGGATCTCAGGCATCGCACGGTCAATCTGCTCGCGCGTGAAACCCATCAGGCCCGCGGCGTGGTAGACATTCTGGCGACCCGTAAGATCGCCACTGAAACCCATGCCGAGCTCGAGAATGGCGGCGATCCGGCCATTGACGGATACCGACCCTTCGCTGGGCATGAGCGTTCGCGTGATGAGCTTGAGCAGCGTGCTCTTTCCTGCGCCGTTCTGGCCCACGATACCGATCGCTTCGCCCCGGCCAACAGCAAAAGAGATATCACGGATCACCCAGTGCTCGGCCTTCGGTGTCACCTTGACGCCGAACCATGAGGCGAACCGCTTGAATTCGCTGCCATAGTCGCGGAACGCCTTGCCGAGCGCCTTTACTTCGAGAACGGGGTCCATCATAAAACGTCGACCATTTCAGGCGCTGCCTTGCGAAACATCATGAATGCCAGGGCGAGCAACACCAGCGAGCCCAGTGCCGTCCAGCCCAGCGCAACCAGGTTCGGCGTGCGGTCGAAAAGCATGACGTCCTGGAATCCACCGACGATGTAATAGAGCGGATTCAGCTCGATGATCCGGCCGAACCCATGCGGCAGGATGCTCGGCATGTAAACGATGGGAGTGATCCAGAACCATAGCTGGATCACCACAGCCATGACCTGTCCGACGTCCCGCACGAATACGTTGATCACGCCGAGCAGCAGGCCCAGGCCGAGCGAAAACGCTACATTGACCACAACCAGGACAGGCAGCCACACGAGCGCACTCGTCGGAAAATGCCCCACCAACGCGAAGATGGCAACGGTTGCCGCGAAGAGCAGCACGTTACTTACCAGGGCGGTACCGACCGCGATGAACGGAAGACATACCCGCGGAAAGTAAATCTTCTTCATCAAGTTGCCGTTGTCGACAAACAACGTCAGGGACCGCTGCACGACCTCGACGAAGAGCGACCAGGCAAGCATGCCCGCCATGAGATAAATGGAATACGCGTACTGATTCGTGACGCCCGGGAGTTTCGCGCCCATCACGCGCGACAACACGAGTGAATAGATGGCCACCTGCGCCAGCGGCTGGAGCACCATCCACGCGGCGCCCAGGCGACTTCGCGCGAAACGTGCCTTCAGGTCATTTTTGACGGACGAGAGGATGAAATGGCGGTAACGCCATGCAGAGCGTAGTAGCTCACTCATGAAGCATACCCTCTGGTGTCAACGGCCCAGGGCATGAGTAAGCTCGGTGCGCAGATCTTCCACATCCTCCACACCCACCGACAGCCGGATCAAGCCATCGCTGATCCCCAGCCGCTTGCGCGTCGCCGGCGGAATCGACGCATGCGTCATGATCCCCGGGTGTTCAATCAGGCTCTCCACGCCGCCCAGCGACTCAGCCAGCGCGAACAATTCGCAACGCTCGAGCATCTTGCGAGCGGCGCGAATACCACCCTTCACCTCGGCCGAAATGATCCCGCCGAAGCCATCCATCTGCCGCCGCGCCAGCGCGTGCTGCGGATGCGACTTCAGGCCGGGGTAGATCACCTTCTCGATGGCCGGATGCTTCTCGAGCCAGCGCGCGATATCCAGCGCGGAGGCGCAATGCGCCTGCATGCGCAGATGCAGGGTCTTCAGGCCACGCATGGCCAGGAACGAATCGAAGGGACCAGCGACCGCGCCCACCGAGTTCTGCAGGAAACCCATGCGCTCGGCCATCTCCTGGTTGGCGGCGACCACGATGCCGCCGACCATGTCGGAGTGACCGTTGAGGTACTTGGTGGCCGAATGCAGGACCAGGTCCGCGCCGTATTCGATCGGACGCTGGAGCATGGGCGAGCAGAAGGTGTTGTCGACGACGAGGATCAGGCCGTGCTTCTTCGCGAAGGCCGACAGCTTGGCCAGATCGACCAGCTTCAGCATCGGGTTGGTCGGGGTTTCCGCCCAGATCATCTTGGTGTTCGGCTTCAGGGAAGCCTTCAGCGCTGCCGTGTCGTTGAGGTCGATGAAGGTGAAGTCCAGACCGGCGGAGCGGCGGCGCACGCGCTCGAACAACCGGTAGGTGCCACCGTAGAGATCGTCCATCGCGATGACATGGTCGCCCGAGTCGAGCAGGTCCAATACCGTCGAGGCGCCGCCCAGCCCGGAGCCGAAGGCGAAGCCGGCGACACCGCCCTCGAGGTCGGCGACACAGCGCTCATAGGCCATGCGCGTGGGATTCTGGGTTCGCGAGTACTCGTAGCCTTGGTGCTTGCCCGGACTGGACTGCACGTAGGTCGAAGTCGCGTAGATCGGCGTCATGATGGCGCCCGTCGACGGATCGGGGTGCTGGCCGGCGTGAATCGCCCGGGTGCCCAAACCCAGTTCTTGCGTCGCTTTCTTGGAAGCCATTGATCTACCTGAGATAATTGTTCCGAGCGCGCACGATGCGCTACGGTAAAGCGCCTTATATTACCGTCTTGGCGTTCTCTCGGCAGGAGAGTATGAAGCGGTGTTCATCTACTCCCGGTGTAGGCGACTGAGGGTGCGTGATCGCCCATAATCGGCGGCAATGCCTGCGAGAGCTCACTCGGGGCCCCATCAAGGTCGTTCATGTCCACACTTCTGGTCACCGGCGGCGCCGGCTTCATCGGCGGCAATTTCGTTCATCGGGCCGTGGCAACGGGCCACCACGTCATCAACCTGGACAAGCTGACTTACGCCGGCAATCTGTCCACCCTGGCCTCTCTCCGGGACCATGCCGGGCACCGCTTCGTCCAGGGGGACATCGGCGACGCTCCTCTCGTGACCGCCTTGCTGGCCGAACACCGGCCGGACGCCGTGATCAATTTCGCCGCGGAGTCGCACGTCGATCGCTCGATCGACGGGCCGGCCGCCTTCATCCAGACCAATGTGACCGCGACCCTCGCCTTGCTGGAAGTGACCCGGGATTACTGGCGTGGACTCTCCGCCGACCAGGCTCAGGCGTTTCGCTTCCTGCACGTTTCTACGGACGAGGTGTACGGCTCGCTCGGCCCCGAGGGTCGCTTCACCGAAAGCACGCCTTACGCCCCGAACTCCCCTTACTCGGCTTCCAAGGCCGCGTCGGACCACCTCGTACGCGCGTTCCACCACACCTACGGCCTGCCTACGCTGACGACGAACTGCTCGAACAACTATGGCCCGTATCAGTTCCCGGAAAAGTTGATCCCCCTGGTGATCCAGAAGGCGCTCGCGGGCGAGGAACTACCCGTCTACGGCGACGGACTCAACATCCGCGACTGGCTTTTCGTCGAGGACCACTGCGACGCCATCGCCACCGTCCTCGGCAGGGGCACCGTCGGCGAGACCTATAACGTGGGCGGTGACAGCGAGCAGACCAACCTCGACGTGGTGAAAACGATCTGCGCGCTACTGGACAGCCGCGTGCCGACGAGTACGCCGCGCGCCTCGCTGATCCGCTTCGTCCGCGATCGTCCCGGACACGACCGGCGCTACGCCATCGACGCAGGCAAGATCCAACGCGAACTCGGCTGGACGCCACGCAACGATTTCACCTCCGGCCTGGCACTCACGGTGGACTGGTATCTCGCCAACCAAGCGTGGGTCACTGGCATCCTCGACGGCAGCTATCGGATGGAACGGCTCGGACAATGAAGAATCGCAAGGGCATCATCCTCGCCGGCGGATCCGGCACCCGGCTGTATCCGATCACCCAGGGCGTCAGCAAGCAGCTCCTGCCGGTCTATGACAAACCGATGATCTACTACCCGCTCGGCACCCTCATGCTGGCGGGTATCCGCGAGATCCTCGTCATCAACACCCCGCACGAGCAGGCCACGTTCCAGCGCCTGCTGGGCGACGGTTCACAGTGGGGCATTTCCATCCGCTACGCGGTCCAGCCCAGCCCGGACGGTCTCGCCCAGGCGTTCCTGATCGGCCGGGAGTTCCTTGACGGCGCACCTAGCTGCCTCGTGCTGGGCGACAACATCTTCTACGGCGACGGCCTCACCGAGCGCATGCGTCGTGCCGACGCGCGCGACGAGGGCGCCACGGTGTTCGGTTACTGGGTGCGCGACCCCCAGCGTTACGGCGTCGCCAGCCTGGGTGCGGACGGCAAGGTGCTCGATATCGAGGAAAAGCCGGCCCGACCGAAATCCAACTATGCCGTCACGGGCCTGTACTTCTACGACGAGCACGCGCCCGCTTATGCGGCGGAGCTGCAGCCGTCGGTGCGCGGCGAGCTGGAGATCACCGACCTCAACCGGCGCTACCTCGGTCAGCAGCAGCTACACCTGGAACAACTCGGTCGCGGCTACGCATGGCTGGATACGGGCACCCATGAATCGCTGATGGAAGCCGGCAATTACATCCAGACGATCGAGAACCGCCAGGGACTCAAGATCTGCTGCCCCGAGGAAATCGCCTTCGTCAATGGCTGGATCGACAGGGAACAGTTGGCTCGCCTCGCCGCGCCCCTGTCCAAAGTCGGATACGGACAGTATCTTCTCCGCCTCGCCGAGCAGGATGGACAAGCGTGAAGTGCATCGCCACGGAACTCCCCGGCGTCGTGATCGTCGAACCGACGGTGCACGGCGACGACCGCGGGTTCTTCTATGAAAGTTTCAACCAGGCGCGCTTCGCGGCCAATGGCATCGACGCCAGCTTCGTGCAGAGCAACGTCTCGCGCTCGCGCCGCGGTGTCCTGCGCGGCCTGCACTATCAGTGGCCCAACCCGCAGGGCAAGCTGGTCAGCGTGCTCGACGGCGAGGTCTACGACGTCGCGGTGGACATCCGCCCGGCGTCACCGACCTTCGGCCAGTCGGTCGCGGTCATGCTTTCCGGCAGCAACAAGCGACACCTGTGGATCGCACCGGGCTTTGCGCACGGGTTTTGCGTCGTCTCCGACGAGGCCACCTTCGTTTACCAGTGCACGACCCTTTACGACCCTGCCGCCGATGCGTCGATTCGCTGGAACGATGCCCGATTCGCCATCGACTGGCCGGTATCCGACCCCGAGCTCTCGGCAAAGGATCGCAAGGCGCCGCTCTTTGACGAAGTATCGCGCGACCGCCTTCCCGATTACCTGTCGTGAAGATCCTGCTGTTCGGCGCTGACGGGCAGCTTGGCGGGTACCTACGCGGCACGCTGCCCGCTCTTGGTGAGGTACACGCATCGTCCCGGTCCACCTCGAACGACGACCTGCGCTGCGACCTTTCCGACCCTTCAGCCGTCGATGGCCTGCTTCGCCGCCTGCGCCCCGACCTGGTCGTAAACGCAGCCGCCTATACGGCGGTGGATCAGGCGGAAACCGATGCGGACACCGCGATGCGCATCAATGCGATCCTGCCCGGCGTGATCGGCGCGGCAGTCGCCACCTGGGGCGGCGCGGTGATTCACTACTCCACCGACTATGTCTTCGACGGAACGGCGCATCACCCCTATACCGAAGACGATGCCACGGCGCCGCTCGGCGTCTATGGGAACAGCAAGCTCGCCGGCGAGCAGGCGCTCGCCGCGACCGGGGTGGATCACCTCGTATTGCGGACGGCCTGGGTCTATAGCCTGCGCGGGAGAAACTTTCTCACGACGATGCTGCGGCTCGGCGCCGACCGCGACTCGCTTTCCGTGGTCGACGATCAACGGGGCACGCCGACAAGTGCCGGCTTCCTTGCGAAAGCCACGGCGAACATCGCCGACAAGTGGCTGAAAAATGGCGCGACGCATGCGCGACCACGCGGCATCTTTCACCTGACAGCCGCGGGTGATACCACCTGGCATGGCTTTGCCGAGGCGATCTTCGACGAAGCGGTGACGAGCGGACGCTTGCCGGGAAAGCCTTCCGTGCTGCCTATCCCCAGTGCCGACTACCCGACGCCAGCGAAGCGTCCGGCGTGGTCCGTGCTCGATACGACCAAGACCCTTGCGTCGTTCGGCGTCATGCCGCCGGACTGGCGAAGCGACCTGCGCAAGGTACTCAACGGCGACTACGACACCGCGTCGTCGACGTAGCCGATCACGCGCGCGGGCGACCCGACGACGATGGCTCGTGCGGGGACGTCTCGCGTCACCACCGCACCTGCCCCGACCATCGCCCGCTCGCCGATCTCCAGGCCCGGCAGAATGGTCGCGCCGCCGCCAATCGACGCGCCGCGACGCACGAGAGTCTGGGGAAAGCGTTCCAGGTGCTGGCGTGACCGTGGCATCCGATCGTTGGTGAAGGTGGCATTCGGACCGACGAAGACGTCGTCTTCGAGACGCACACCGTCCCATAGCTGCACGCCACTCTTCACCGTAACGCGATCGCCGACGACGACGTCGTTCTCGATGAAACAGTGTGAGCAGATGTTGCAGTCCTTGCCGATCACTGCGTCGGCGAGGATCACCACGAACTGCCACACCGTCGTGCGGGCACCCACGCTCCTGGACTGGACGTCGGAGAGGGCGTGGATGATTGGCTGGTCGGTCACGTCAGCGGGGCCCTTATTCCACCGTCACCGACTTCGCCAGATTCCGCGGTTGATCCACGTCCGTCCCGCGCTGCACGGCGACGTGATAAGCCAGCAACTGCAGCGGAATCGTGAACACAGCCGGCGCGATCAGGTCGCCACCGCCATCCACGCGTACCATCGCCACGTGCTCGGTACCGTCATCCATCTCCGCGCGCTCATCGGCAAAAACGATCAGTTCGCCACCACGAGCCCGCACTTCCTGCAGGTTAGACTTCAGCTTGTCGAGCAACGGGCCGTTCGGGGCGACCGCCACGATCGGCATGTTCTCGTCGACCAGCGCCAGCGGGCCGTGCTTGAGCTCACCGGCCGGGTAGGCCTCGGCGTGGATGTACGAGATTTCCTTGAGCTTGAGCGAGCCTTCCAGGGCCACCGGGAACTGCGCGCCACGACCCAGGAACAGGGCGTGCTGCTTGTTGATGAAGTGATCGGCGATCCGGAGGATCTCCGGCTCGATCTTCAGCGCGTTCTCGATGTAACGCGGCAGCGACTGCAGTTCCTTGCAGTGCTCGAGGTACTTCGCACCATCCAGGCCACGACGGCGACCAAGGTCCAGCGCCAGCAACGCGAACGCCGTGAGCTGGGTGGTGAACGCCTTGGTCGAGGCGACGCCGATTTCCGGACCCGCCCGCGTCATCAGGCGCAGGTCGGATTCGCGGACCACCGACGACTCGGGCACGTTGCAGATGGCGAACGTAGCCAGGTAACCGCGGCGACGCGATTCACGCATCGCCGCCAGCGTATCGGCGGTCTCGCCCGACTGCGACACGGCGACAAACAGCGTGTTCTCCGGCACGACAACATCGCGGTAGCGGTATTCGCTGGCGACTTCGACGACGACCGGGATCCGGGCGAACTGCTCGATCCAGTACTTGGCCACCATGCCGGCGTGGTAACTGGTACCGCAGGCGACGATATGGATAGCGCGGGTCTTCTCGAGGATCGGATCGGCATCGATACCGAAGATGTTCGGCAGGATGCCATGCGGGCCGATGCGGCCTTCGAGGGTATCGGCGACGGCGCGCGGCTGCTCGAAGATTTCCTTCTGCATGTAATGACGGTACTCGCCACGCTCGACGGAGTCGGCACTGATCTCGCTCTCGTGCGCCGTGCGGTCCACGCGCTGGCCGTCGAGGCCGAAGACCTCGACGCTGTCGCGAGTGATTTCGACTACGTCGTCCTCTTCGAGGTACATCATCCGGTTGGTGACCTTGATCAGCGCCTGCGCGTCCGATCCGAGGAAGTGCTCACCGATGCCGATACCGACCAGCAGGGGGCAGCCACGGCGGGCACCGACGATGCGCTCGGGTTCATCCAGGCTCATCACGGCGATGGCGTAGGCACCTTCGAGTTCACGCACCGCGGCGGTGACGGCCTCACGCAGCGACTTACCGGCCTGCACATGCTCATCGATCACCGCACCCATCACCTCGGTGTCGGTTTCCGAATGGAAGGTGCGGCCCTTGGCCCTGAGCCCATCGCGCAGGGATGCGTAGTTCTCGATGATGCCGTTGTGCACGATGGCGATGCGGCCCTGCACGTGCGGGTGCGCATTGGCTTCGCTGGGCACGCCATGCGTCGCCCAGCGCGTATGCGCGATACCGGTACCGCCCGGCACCGGATCGGCGTCGTAAAGGGCTTCCATCTCGCGGACCTTGCCCTTCGCGCGAACGCGGCGAATCTCGCCGCCATCGGCGATGGCCATGCCCGCGGAATCGTAGCCGCGGTATTCAAGGGCCTTCAGGCCGGCGATGAGGATCGGCGCGATATCGCGCTGGGCAACCGCAGCAACAATTCCACACATGAGTCGTGATCCTTTTTAGTTGACTTTGCGACGCAGGTAGTTGAGCAGGTCGATCCGGGTGATCAGTCCGAGGAACTGCTCGCCGTCGACCACGATGGCTACGTGACCCTTCTCGAACACCGGCAATAATGCATCGATCGGTTCGCGGACCTGGAGCATTTCCGGCGAAGCGATCATGGCCGTGGCGACCGGATCGCGAAACCGTCGTTCGTCGGCATGGACGTGCATCAGCACGTCGGATTCGTCGAGAATGCCGACGATGCGCTCGCCCTCCATCACCGGCAGCTGCGAGACGTCGTACAGCTTCATGCGGTTATAGGCGGTGACCAGCATGTCGTCCGGCTTGATGACCACGGTGTCGCGCTGGGCATAGGGACGCAGGATCAGGTCGCGCAGGTCGCCGTAGCGTTCCCGCTCGAGGAAGCCGTTGTCGAGCATCCAGTAGTCGTTGTACATCTTCGACAGGTACTTGTTGCCGGTGTCGCAGACCAGCGTGACGACCCGCTTGGGCTCGGTCTGTTCACGGCAGTACTTCAGGGCGGCAGCCAGCAGGGTACCGGTGGACGAACCGCCGAGGACGCCTTCCTTCGCCAGCAGCTCGCGCGCGGCGAGGAAGCTTTCCTTGTCGCTGATCGCGAACGCCTTCTCGACCATCGAGAAGTCGCTGATCGAGGGCAGGAAGTCCTCGCCGATGCCTTCGACCATCCAGCTGCCCGACTTCTCCGACAGGACGCCGTCGTTGATGTACTCGGCAAGGATGGAGCCGACCGGATCGGCCAGGATGATGCGGGTGTGCGGCGAATGCTCGCGCAGGTAGGCCGTGAGACCGCTCATCGTGCCCGACGAACCGCAGCCGACGACGATGGCGTCGACCTTGCCGTCCATCTGCTCGAGGATCTCGGGGCCGGTGGTCTGCTGATGCGCCAGCGGGTTGTCCGGATTGCCGAACTGGTTGATGAAATAGGCGCCCGGCGTTTCGCGCGCGATGCGCTCGGCCATGTCCTGGTAGTACTCGGGGTGACCCTTGGCCACGTCGGAGCGGGTAAGCACCACTTCGGCACCCATGGCCTTGAGGTTGAAGATCTTCTCGCGACTCATCTTGTCGGGTACGACCAGAACGAGGCGATAACCCTTCTGCTGCGCGACAAGGGCGAGGCCCAGGCCAGTATTGCCGGCCGTACCTTCCACGAGGGTGTCGCCTGGCTTGATCTTCCCGGCACGCTCGGCACCTTCGATCATCGACATGCCGATGCGGTCCTTCACCGAACCGCCCGGGTTGGCGCTTTCGAGTTTCAGGAAGAGCTCGCAACGGCCAGTATCCAGACGCTGGGCGCGCACCATGGGGGTGTGGCCGATCAGATCGAGGACGCTGTCATGAACGCTCATTGGAACTCCATCATTGCTCGGGCGCGGTCCCTGCGACCTCGCCCCTTTGGGCGCACATGATAAAGGGTGACGCGCTGAACCGATGCCCGGCTTCTCGGCCGATCCGAAAGGGTGTAGGGAAGACCAAAAAAAACGGGCACGTTTCCGTGCCCGTTTCCCTGAATTAGTGAACCCGTTCGATCGGGTCAGTGTCGTGATTGCTGCCAGCTGTCCCACATTCGCTGGAGCTTCTCCTTTGCCTGCAGCTTTTCTTTCTTGAGTCCCGCCAGGCTTTGGTCATCCATGGGCAGACAGCCGATATTGGCGTCATGCAGCTTGGTGTCGAGTTCCTGGTGACGGTAGAAGAGACGACGGGTGTCGGCATCGGCGTGGATGAACTTTTCGACGTCGTCGCGCTGCTGGTTTTCGAACATAGCGAGCTCCTCGCGTTGGGGAGGGCCGTCACGTGTTTTTCGCGTGGCGGGAGTTCGAAGCTACTCCGCTCGATAAGGTGCCGCAAGACCGATCTTTCTCAATCGACGCATGAAAAAATGGTTGCGGGCGCAACGGTTTAGGCGGCAGGCAAGCCCCGGGCCCGCCGTCTGGCGGGGCCGGGGCGAGTTATCCCACCGGCTTCCTGTAGGAGCCGATTTATCGGCGATGGGTGCTCGCGACATGAACGAGCATCGCCGATGAATCGGCTCCTACAAGAGCAGGTCGTTCAGTTGCCGTTGCTGCTTTTCTTTTTCTTTGGCGTCGGCGCCGGGTCGGCCGCACCGTCGGACGAGCTCGCGTCACGCATGGCGCGTGCCGCGGCCTCGGCCAGGGCGGCCTGCTTCTTGGCCGCGTTGGCGACCTTGGCCTGGGCGGCAGCGACCTGGCGGGCCTTGTCGCCTTCGGCCTTGGCCTGATCCAGAGCCTGCGAGTACTCCACGCCCTGCTGCTGCAGGCGGGCGGCCTCTTCCTGGATCATCTGGTTCTGGGCGCGCTGCTGCTCGAGCTGGCGGCGCGCCATCTCGGCGTCGAGGCGGCTGGCTTCGAGCAGGATGGAATCGTGCTCGCGGTCCAGCTGGGCCGACTTGCTCTGCGCGTCCTGGAACTGGGCCATCGCCTTGGCAATGTCGACCCGGCGCTCGGCGATATACAGATAGTGGGCGTGTTCCTTGTCCTTTGGCTTGAACTGGCCCATCTGGTTGATCGCCTCACGGGCCCGCGCCTGCTCGGCCTGGGCATAGCCACCGAGGACAGGGTCCGCGGAGAGCTGGTCCAGGCTGGAGTTCAGCCGGCGGATATCGAGGTCATCCGTGGCGGCCATGGCGGAGCCTGCCGAAAAGACGGCAAGGACCAGGGCGGAAAGGAGGATAGTCGAGCGCTTCATCACTGGCCTCCCTGATGGTCGTTCAGCGGCTGGGTCTGGCCACCCACGGGCGGCGGCGTGGTGTCGGTCGGCTCCGGCAGGACACTTTCGGTCTCCTGGACGTTGGTCGGGATCGGCACCGTGTCGTTCGCATGGTTGTCGATCATCTCGACGCGCATACGCGAGTTTTCCTGGCTCTTGGTCTGGTTCTGGGCACGAGCGGCACCCAACCGGGCCTTGGCCCGGGCCAGTTCGCTATCCGCACGCGACTCGTCGGCCAGAACGGACGCCTCGTCATACTTGCGGCTCGCCATGGCGGTTTGTGCCTGGCGGAACTTACCCTGCGCATAGTCGAGGTCGACCGGCGCATAATCGGCTGCACCTGCGTCGCGCGCCGCCTGGAGCTGGGCTAGTGCCTGATTCATGGCACCATCCGGGGGCGGAGCACTGGCGCAGCCAGCAAGAGTAGCAATCGCCAGGCCTAGGGAGGCCAGGGCGAGGAGCCGGCGGCCCTTGGAAAGGGCTTTCGACGGCAAGATGTGCACCATCACTCGTTATCCTCTTACAGGTTTGCGAGATATTGTCGATATATGAAGGTCTAGGGAGACCTCATCTCGATTGTAATGCGAATGCCCGGGGGTTTAGGTGGATATTGGTTATTTCCTGAAGCTTATGGTGGACAAGGGTGCGTCGGACATGTTCCTGACGACCGGCGCCCCCGTGAACATCAAGGTGGAAGGCAAGCTCTACCCGTTAGGTAACACGGGCCTGCCCAGCGGCATGGTCAAGAAAATCGCCTACTCGCTGATGGACGAGGGCCAGGTGCCCCAGTTCGAGCGCGATCTCGAGCTCAACATGGCACTGGCCGTGAAGGAAGCCGGACGCTTCCGTATCAACGTGTTCAAGCAGCGTGGCGAGATCGGCATGGTCATCCGCGCCATCAAGAGCGAGATTCCCTCGCTCGAAGAGCTGCGCCTGCCCACGATCTTCCGTGACCTGATCATGGAGCCACGCGGCCTGATCCTCTGCGTCGGTGCCACCGGCTCGGGCAAGTCGACCACGCTGGCGGCCATGCTGGACCACCGCAACAACAACAGCTCGGGCCACATCCTCACCATCGAGGATCCCATCGAGTACCTGCATCGCCACAAGCGCTCGATCATCAACCAGCGCGAAGTGGGCCTGGACACGCACAGCTATCACGAGGCGTTGAAGAACGCGATGCGTGAGGCGCCGGACGTGATCATGATCGGCGAGATTCGCGACACGGAGACCATGGAGGCCGCCATCGCTTTCTCGGAAACCGGTCACCTGTGCCTGGCCACCCTGCATTCGAACAATGCGGACCAGACCCTCGAGCGCATCCTGAACTTCTTCCACGAGTCGGCGCACAAGAACGTGCTGATGAACCTGGCCCTGAACCTGCGCGCGGTGATCAGCCAGCGTCTGGTGATCGGCAAGGACGGCCGCCGCATGCCGGCCACCGAGGTGCTCCTGAACACCCCGCTGATTCGCGACATGATCCGTCGCGGCCAGATCCACGAGGTGAAGGACGCCATGGACCGCAGCCTGCAGGAAGGCATGCAGACCTTCGACCAGTCGCTGTACCGGCTGTACAAGGACGGCTACATCACCCTCGAGGAAACCTTGAACAAGGCCGACTCGCGCGATGGCCTGGCCTTGAAGATCCGCCTGTCCGAGGGTTCGACGAGCAACGAGTTCGCCTCGAGCGATCCGTACGGCATCGGGGTCTGACCCGCTCTGCTTTTGTAGGAGCCGATTCATCGGCGAATAGGAAATGTGGGAGCCGATTCATCGGCGAAAAGGAAATGTGGGAGCCGATTCATCGGCGAAAAGCCAACGGAGCGGTGAAGCCGAAAAGCATCGCCGATAAATCGGCTCCTACCAGGCGATGGCCTCAGCCGGCGTCGGGCTGTGCCTCGGGCGCAGCCTTCTGGAACGCCTCCAGTGCCTGGCAAGCCTCGACCACCCGGCGGATCGTCGGGTGCGGGGTCAGGTCGACACCCCAGCGCACCGCGTTGTAGAACTGCGGCACGAGGCAGCAATCGGCCAGGGTCGGCGTGTCGCCGTAGCTGAAACGCCCCGCCGGCCCCTGGGCCAGCACCGCCTCGAGTCCGTCGAAGCCCTGCTTGATCCAGCGCCGCGACCAGGCTTCCTTGACTGACTGGTCCGCGCCAAATTCCGCCTCGATCGCCCGCAGCACGCGCAGGTTGCCCAGCGGGTGGATATCCGTGCCCACGGCCTGCATCAGCTCTCGAACACGAGCCCGCCCCAGCGCGTCGCCCGGCATCAGGGGGACCGCGGGACGGGTCTCATCCAGGTATTCCAGGATGGCCATGGACTGACGAATCGTGTGATCGCCGTCGAGCAGGGTCGGCAACTGGGCCTGGGGCGAAACAGCGCGGTAGGCCGCCTTCAGGTGCTCTCCACCCTCGTTCAGCAGGTGGACCGGACGGGCTTCGTAGGGCAGGCCTTTCAGGTTCAGGGCGATCCGGACGCGATAGGCGGCACTGGAGCGCCAGTAGGTGTAGAGGACGAGGGACATGAGCCTTCCTTTTTGCGGACTGCCGGATTCTAACGGGAGGCTCTGGCCAAGCCATGGCGCGCTGCCGCGCGATCGCCGATGAATCGGCTCCCACAAGGAGCCACCTGCTTTCACAGCCCGCCACCTGCTTTCACAGCCCGCCACCTGCTTTTTGTGGGAGCCGATTCATCGGCGATTCCAGGCCGAGATTTGCTGCCAGAGGGCCACCCACCGACAATGGGCGTTTCTCCGAACCGAAGCTGGAGTCCAACGTGTCCGTCATCCGCATGCAAGACCTCGACCTGCGCGGCAAGCGCGTGCTGATCCGCGAGGACCTCAACGTCCCGGTGGAAAACGGGAAGATCACCTCCACCCAGCGCCTGGACGCCTCCCTGCCGACCATCGTCGCCGCGCGCGACGCCGGTGCGAAGGTCATGGTCATCTCCCACCTGGGCCGGCCCAAGGAAGGCGAGTTCGACGAAGCCTCCTCACTGAAGCCGGTCGCCGATTGGCTGGGCAAGAAACTCGGCAAGGACGTTCGCCTGGTTCGCGACTACCTCGACGGTGTCGACGTGGCCGAGGGTGAGGTGGTGGTACTCGAGAACTGCCGCATGAACGTCGGCGAAGGCAAGGACGACGAGGCCTTGTCGAAGAAGTACGCCGCGCTTTGCGATGTGTTTGTCATGGACGCCTTCGGTACGGCGCACCGCGCCCAGGCTTCCACCCACGGCGTGATCCGCTTCGCGCCGATCGCCGCCGCGGGCCCGCTGTTGGCGAAAGAGCTCGACGCGCTGGGCAAGGCCCTGGAAAACCCGGACAAGCCGCTCCTCGCCATCGTCGCCGGCTCCAAGGTATCGACCAAACTTGAGCTCCTGCAGAACCTCGTCGGCCGCGTGGACCAGCTCATCGTCGGTGGCGGCATTGCCAACACCTTCATCCTTGCCGAAGGCCACAAGGTCGGTAAGTCGCTGGTCGAAGGCGACCTGCTCGACATCGCGAAGAAGATCATCGCCGATGCCAAGTCGCGCGGCGCCGACGTGCCGGTGCCGACCGACGTCGTGGTAGCTACCGAATTCGCCGCCACGGCCAAGGCCACCATCAAGAAGGTGAGCGAGGTCGCCGACGACGAGATGATCCTCGACATCGGTCCCGATACCGCCAAGCGCTACGCCGAGCTGATCGCCAAGGCCGGCACGGTCGTCTGGAACGGCCCGGTCGGCGTGTTCGAGTTCGATGCCTTCGGCAAGGGCACCGAGACCCTGGCCCGCGCGATTGCGGCCTCGAAGGCCTTCTCGATCGCCGGCGGTGGCGACACGCTGGCCGCCGTGGACAAGTACGGCATCGAAGAGGGCGTGTCGTACATCTCCACCGGTGGCGGCGCGTTCCTCGAATTCCTCGAAGGCAAGGAGCTGCCGGCCGTGGTCGCGCTCAAGGCGCGCGCGGAGACGAAGTAATGCTGTTTCTCTTCGACCTCGACGGCACCCTCATCGATTCCGAAATCGGCATCTTCGCCGGCGTCCGCCATTCGCTGGCGGCCGTCGGCGCGGAGTCGCCGGACGATGCCGCCCTGCGGGCGTGGGTCGGCCCGCCGCTGCGTGTCAGCTACGCCGCCATTCTCGGTGACGACAACGAACGTATCGAAGCCGCCGTGGCCGCCTATGGCGATCGCTTCCGCGATGTGGGCTGGTCGGAGCACACCGTGTACGACGGCATCCCCGAGCTGATCGCCTCGCTCGCCGCGGCGGGTCACCGCCTCGCCGTGGTGACGAGCAAGCCGCTCCCGCATGCGGGGCCGATCATCGCCCACCTGCCCTTCGGTCATCTGTTCGAGCGCGTCTACGCCCCCGACCTGTCCACGTCACATAGCGAAAAAGCCACGATGATCGCGGCGGCTCTCGCCGACTTCGGCCAGGCGCCGGAAGACAGCGTCATGATTGGCGACCGGCTTTACGACATGGAAGGCGCCGTCGCCAACGGTGTGCGTGGCATCGGGGTGCTCTGGGGCTTCGGCGATCATGACGAGCTGGAAGCGGCCGGAGCATGGAAGGTCGTCGCCACACCAGCGGATATCGCCACCGTTACCGCGGCGGTCATGGCCGATTAACCCGCGCAAGGGTAGAAGCGTCGTTCCACACAACGCAGGCTGGCGCGTCATGCAGGGTATCGGTCGATTCCTCGTTCTCGCGCTAGCCATGATCACCGCGACGCATGCGTCGGAGGGGCCGCAGCCGCTGCCCCTGCCGACGCCGGTTCCGGCGCCGCGCGACATGCCGTTCAAGGGCAGCATCGAGCTCTCCGTCGATGCGACGAACACCTCGCAACGCATCTACCGCGTACGCGAAACCATACCGGTCCAGTCCACCGGCCCGATGACGCTCCTTTACCCGCAGTGGGAAACCGCCAGCCACGCGCCCACCGCATCGGCCACCGCGCTGGCCGGCCTGGTCATCCGTAGCCAGGGCAAGCCGCTCGCCTGGAAGCGTGACGCGGTCAATCCTTTCGCCTTTCACGTGGACGTTCCTGCGGGTGCCACCACGCTCGATCTCGCGTTCCAGTTTCTCTCGCCCTTCTCCGCACGGCAGGGCCTGGTAAGCACGACACCGGACATCGTCACCGTGCCATGGCACAGCGTGCTCCTCTACCCGGCCGGCTGGTTCGTACGGAATATCCCGGTGACGGCCCACCTGACACTGCCGCCCGGATTCCAGGCGGTCACCGCGCTGGAAAGCCGGCCCGAACGCCCTCTCGCGTTCGACACGACGTCACTGGAAACCCTTGTCGACTCACCGGTCGTCGCCGGTCGTCACGTCAAGCGATACGACCTGGGCGCGGCCGGCGATGCGCCCGTGCGGCTGACCGCGCTCGCCGCGAGCGCCGACGACGTGGAGGTGGACGCGGTGCAACTCGGCAAACTACGGGCGATGGTGCGGCAGACCCGCGCGCTGCTGCCGACGCGCCACTACGCCCACTACGATTTCATGCTTGCGCTCAGCGACGATCTACCCGGGCCGGGCGGTATCGAGCAGGCGCAATCGAGCAGCGACGTCCTCGCTCCGGATTTCTTCCGGAACAACGCCGACCATCTCGTCGACCGCGACCTGCTGGCTCACGAGTTCGTCCACTCCTGGAATGGCCGCTACCGCCAGCCAGCCGACCTGTGGTCGGCCACCTTCAACGAGCCCATGCGCGGCAGCCTGCTCTGGGTTTACGAAGGCCAGACAGAGTTCTGGGGCCGCGTCCTTGCGGCGCGCGCGGGGCTGCGGACGACGCAGGAAACCCTCGATGCCCTCGCCGTGGGGGCGGCCGGCGTCCTTGGCCAGGGTGGGCGCGCGTGGAAGTCCTTGCAGGACAGCACCAACGATCCCCTGATTGCCGCCGGCCACCCGATGTCCTGGCGTGACTGGCAACGACGCGAGGATTACTACGGCGAAGGTGTTTTCCTCTGGCTTGCCGTCGATGCCGAAATTCGCACGAAGACCCATGACGCAAAGAGTCTCGACGACGTCGCGCGCGACTTCTTTGCCGGGGGCAAGGAAGGTGACATGACGACATCGACCTACACCTTCGACGATGTGTGCGCTGCTCTTCAACGCGTCGCACCCAACGATTGGCCGACCTTCCTTCGCTCACGCCTCGACAGCCATGACCCAGGCCATGTCACCGACGGCCTTGCCGGCGAAGGCTATCGACTCGTCTTCGATGCTACGGCGAGCGACTACTTTCGACAGAGCGAAATCGACGCCGGTGCCCGCGACTTTTCCAGCGCCGTGGGCCTCACCATCGGCAAGGGCGGCATCGTAAAAACCGTCTCATGGAACGGACCGGCGTTTCGCGTAGGCTTCGCTCCCGGTGCACGGATCGAGGCGGTGAACGGGCAGGCCTACCGACCCGAGCTTCTCGACGGCCTCCTCGAAGCGTCGAAGCCCGCACCACTGCAACTGACGACGACCATGGACGGGACGACCGCCATCATCGTCGTGCAACCGGTGGGGCCGCTGCGCTATCCGCACCTCCAGCGTATCCAGGGGACGCCGGACCGTCTCGGCGCCTTGCTTGCTCCAAGGCCCTAGTCAGCGGTCGCGGCAATGCTCGACGACGTGTCGTGGAGTCGGCGAACGGCCTGGGTGAACGACGGCAGCAGCAGGCGATTGGCGAAACCACTGAGGTGGTCGCCATCGAAGAACAACGGCCTGCCACCGAGGAAGCCGTTGCAGTCCCCGCCCACCGGGCAAATGACCGGGAACGGGTCCCAGACGATCGATCCGGGTACCTGGCCGACCATGTCATGAAGCGAGGCGAGCATCGGCGCGCGGAGTCGCTCGAATTCGGCGCGATTGACCACGGTGCCGTCCGCGCAGACCGGGTTGGTCGTGGTCCATACATCCGCACAACGAAACAGCGGCGCCTTCATGACCAGGTCGGGTGCTTCGAGCATCGCGCGTGCGCCGGTCGCCTGGATACGCTGGAGCACTTTCTCGCCGTCCAGCATGGCCGTCTCGCGCTCTTTCGCCGCGGCGGCGCCAAAGACGAGTTCAGGGATATCGTCCTGAGGCAGGCGGTCCCATTGGTCCACAAAGCGCGGAACGCGCAACGACGGCATGAAGACGACATCGCCGGCGCCCAATCGCGGCAGCATGTGCTCGAGTGCCTGCCCCGCCACTTTCAGGCAACGCGGCGCGCGGTCGCGCCAGGGCTGGAGGCCCAGGAAGGGGCAACCGCCATTGTTGTAGAGGGTCACCTTGGCGCCCGTCTCCAGGGCATACGCGCTGAACATCGTGCCGTAGGCCATGGCGTGCGAGTCGCCAATCGCAAAGACATCCGGCGCCGTGACGGGGTCGTTGCACGCTTTGCGTTCAAAGACCACGCGGAAGCCGTCACCCACTTTCTCGCGCGCAGGTGTGACCGAGCATCCCGCCGCATTGGTCACCGTGGCCTTGCGCGACGGATACCAGTCGTCGGCATGACGCGAGACAGCGCTGATGGAAAGGCTCGGCTGCTGGCTATCCACCCACCCGCTGATCCACATGCCCGCGTACAGTGCGACGACACCACAGCCGACCACGGCCACCCGGCGCATCGCTTTGAGGCGAGGCGCCCGGCGCACGGGGGTCTCGACATAACGCCAGGACAACACGGCAAGGATCACGGCGATCGCCAGCGCCGCAATACGCGTGGCGAACGATCCCGTACCCACCGTCCAGCGAAACAGGACGAAGACCGGCCAGTGCCAGAGGTAAAGCGAGTAGGAAAGCCGTCCGATCCGAAGCATCGGATGCCAGGTGAGCGCGCGTACGAAGGGAAAACTCATCGGCCGGCCGTGCAGCATGCCGAGCAGCGCCGCGGTCGCCAGCACAGGCAAGACGGCACCCGGCGCCGGGAACCTAGCGGGCTGCGATGTCACCAGACTGACCAACAATACCGAAAAAACGAGTGCGCCCGCGGGAAACAACCAGCGCGGCGTGACCGGATCGATCGTATCGAACCGGCGCCCCGCCATCGCCATGCCGAGGTAGAGCAGTACACCGACTGCCAGCTCCCAGAATCGGCTGGCAAGCAGGTAGAAGGCGGACGCATGATCGCTGGAACCGATCTGCATCGCATGACCGAACGACCACAAGCCGCCTGCGACGAACAGACCCGCGACGACATGGCGCCAACGCCCCCCGAAACTCCACAGCCAGAACAGCACCGGGAACAGGAGATAAAACTGTTCTTCCACACCGAGCGACCAGGTGTGCGTATACGGGTTGTACTCGGAAATCGGCGAAAAGTAGTCGTTACCGAAGCGCGCCAGCATCAGGTTGCCGAAGCCGAAGAAGGCGTATCGACCGGTTCGTTGATTGCTCTCGCTCAACCACGCATCGGGAATGAACACTGCGGCGACCAATCCGGTCACCAACAGGCAGACGATCAGCGCAGGCGCGATGCGCAGCATGCGCCGCGAAAGGAAGTACGACATGAACGACGGAAACGACGTGCGCTCGCGGTCGCCTACCGACGCGGCCACGACGAAGCCCGAGATCACGAAGAAAATATCGACGCCCGCGAATCCGCCCGGCAGCCAAGCCGGATTCAGGTGATACAGCACGACTGCCAGGACCGCGATCGCTCGCAATCCGTCGACGTACGGGAGGTACGCGTGTCGTTGGGAGGTCGGTGTCATGAACGGAGGAATCGGGTGCCCGGAACGCCAAGATTACCAGAGGGGCGGCCAACCATCGGCGCGAACGTGCGGCAGCGCCCATTCCTCTGCCGAATTGGTAGACTTTCCCTGGCCGCACCCATTGGCGGCTATCCATGGAGGAACGTATGCGTCGTCGATCGTGCTTTCCGTACATCCTGGCGCTTCTTGCGGCTACCCAGGCATCGCTGGTCGCAGCGGCAGAGGCTCCCGTCGTCCCGGCGCCTCACACGTGGCTGACGGGCACGCAACCACAGGCGTCACCGATTTCCTGGCAATCGCCGCTGCAAAGCGACAGCCAGGGCGTGTTTCCGAGGAATCCGCAAGCTTTGGGCGCCACGCGCACATCGTCCTCGAAGGACAGTGTCGTCGCCGGCCCCCAGACGCCAACGGGACATTGCTCGTCCAGCGGCTCCAGCTCCCAGGCGGTCGGCTGCGCGGCCTTCATTGCGCTCAGCGCTGCGGTGCACAGCGTCCGGCCATAGATTCCATAGGCGTACAAAAAGAGAGGCCTCCTTGCGGAGGCCTCTCTCGTATACACGGATGAAAAACCGCCTTACTTGATCACGCTCTTGACCGCATCGACGATCTTCGGCGTCGTAATACCGAAGTGCTCGTAGAGGTCGTTGATCGGCGCCGAGGCACCGAAGGTGGTCATGCCGATCACCTTGCCGTCCAGGCCGACGTACTTGAACCAGAAGTCCACGCTGGCCGCTTCGACAGCGACGCGGGCGCGGCACCACGACGGCAGGACGCCCTCACGGTATTCGACCGGCTGTGCATCGAACTCTTCCGTGCAGGGCATGGACACGACGCGGACGGGCACGCCCTGGTCACCCAGTGCCTGCGCGGCTTCGACGGCGATGCCGACTTCCGAGCCC
Source organism: Luteibacter rhizovicinus DSM 16549 (assembly GCF_001887595.1). Classification (NCBI taxonomy): domain Bacteria; kingdom Pseudomonadati; phylum Pseudomonadota; class Gammaproteobacteria; order Lysobacterales; family Rhodanobacteraceae; genus Luteibacter; species Luteibacter rhizovicinus. The sequence continues at coordinate 2,498,415 of NZ_CP017480.1, read as the reverse complement.
GTGGCGATGATGATCGCCTTGAACTTCTCCGACGGCTCCCAGAGGACGTAACCGCCCTTCTCGATGTTCGCCAGCTGTTCGTCGGTGCGCGGATTATGCTTGAGGTTCTGGCGCGAGAAGATCAGGCACGACGGGTTACCGGCACGCTCGATCGCCATCTTCCAGGACACTGCCGACTCAACCGCATCGGCCGGACGCCACAGGCGGTTGTTCGGGATCAGGCGCAGCGACGCCATGTGCTCGATCGGCTGATGGGTCGGGCCGTCTTCGCCCAGGCCGATCGAATCGTGCGTGTACACGTGGATCGTGTGCGCGGGGATCAGGCACGACATGCGTACGGCATTGCGAGCGTAGTCGGAGAACACCAGGAAGGTCGCGTCGTACGGGATGAAGCCACCGTGCAGCGCGATACCGTTGGAGATCGCCGTCATGCCGAACTCGCGCACGCCGTAATGGATGTAGTTGCCTTCGGCACCGCCGGTGGCGATGTTCTTCGAGCCTTTCCAGATGGTCAGGTTCGACGGGGCCAGGTCGGCGGAGCCGCCGATCAGTTCCGTCAGCAGCGGGCCATACGCATCGAGCGACATCTGCGATGCCTTGCGCGACGCGACCACCGGGCCTTCGGTTTGCAGCTTCTTGATGAAGGCGGCAGCGCCTTCCTTCCAGTTGGCCGGCAGCTCGCCGGACAGGCGACGCTTGAGCTCGCTGGCGAGTTCCGGGAAGGCCTTGGCGTAGGCGTCGAACTTGTCGTTCCAGGCCTTTTCCGCGTCGGCACCGCTCTTCTTCGCGCTCCACGAGTCGTACATGGTCTGCGGGATTTCGAACGGACCGTATTCCCAACCCAGCTGCTTGCGAGCCAGGGCGACTTCGTCCTTGCCCAGCGCGGCGCCGTGCGAGGATTCCTTACCTTCCTTGTTCGGCGAACCGAAGCCGATGATCGTCTTGCAGATGATCAGCGAGGGCTTGTCGCTCTGCGAGGTGGCGGAGCTAATCGCCTTCTTGATCGCCTCGGCGTCATGGCCATCGACCGGCTTGTCGTTGTCACCGACGACCACGTTCCAGCCATAGGCGCGGAAGCGCTCGGCGGTGTTGTCGGTGAACCAGTCGTGCACTTCGCCATCGATGGAGATGCCGTTGTCGTCGTAAATCGCGACGAGCTTGCCAAGCTTGAGCGTACCGGCGAGCGACGACACTTCGTGCGAGATACCTTCCATCAGGCAGCCATCGCCGACGAAGACGAAGGTGTGGTGGTCGACGATGTCGTGACCCGGACGGTTGAAGCGTGCCGCGAGGACTTCCTCGGCGATCGCAAAACCGACGGCGTTGGCGAGACCCTGGCCGAGCGGACCGGTGGTCGTCTCGATGCCGGGCGTGTGGTGGAATTCCGGGTGGCCGGCGGTCTTCGAACCGAGCTGGCGGAAACGCTTCAGCTCACCGATCGGCAGGTCGTAGCCGGTCAGGTGGAGCAGCGCGTACTGCAGCATCGAACCATGACCGTTCGACAGCACGAAGCGGTCGCGATTGGGCCAATGCGGATTCGTCGGGTTGTGATGCAGGAAATCGCCCCACAGGACCTCGGCGATATCGGCCATACCCATCGGCATGCCCGGGTGGCCGGAATTGGCGGCTTCCACACCATCCATGGCCAGGGCGCGGATCGCATTTGCGCGTTCGCGACGTGTCGTCATCGGCGTTCTCCAGTTAACAGGCGGCGGAAAAACCGTGATTGTCGCGCATTGATCACTTCTTGTCGTGGACGTTCATGCTGCAAACGCAAAGTTAACTCCACCTTAATCTTTCCGTTCTGTTTTTCGGGGCGCTTCAGGTTCGAAGGACTCTAATCGATCACGGCAACCGATCTTCCCCCCATCCCCACGGATCGGTCGCCGCCCCAAAATAAGAGGAACATCCCCATGAAGAAGGCAGCTCTTGCCCTTGCAGTTTCTTGCGTCTCGTTTGCGGCCATTCCGGCCTTCGCCCAGGACAGCAACCCGGCTGTCTCCGGCAATTATCAGCCGAGCCAGGCCGTGGGTAGCGGCAACTGGTTCATCGGTGGCAACGTGGGCCGTACCAACGGCAGCGACACCGGTGGCTTCGGCAGCAATGTGAGCGGCTTCAATCCGCTGCACGGCGAACAGGGCCGTCGCACGGGCTATGGCCTGCTCGGTGGTTATCGCTGGAAGGTTGGCCAGGATCTTGGCCTGGGCGTCGAAGCCGGCTATACCGATCTCGGCAATTACCGCGTGAAAAACGCGTTCGAGTCGGATCAGGACGTCGACCAGAAGAAGACCAAGAACGCGCTGCGTGGTTGGATGCTCGGTGTCAACGGCAAGATCAACCTCGTGCCGGGCTGGTACCTCAGCGGCCACGGCGGTTACTTCCGCGCCAATGACAACAACAACAATTACAACAACAGCGTTGGCCAGGACATCGGCTTCTCCAACGGCGGTCGCCCGAACCGCGGCAGCTGGTATGCCGGCGTCGGCACCGGTTGGGACGTGAACGAGCACTTCGGTATCGGCCTTGCCTATGACTACTTCCACGCGAATGCGGGCAAGGTCATGGACAACGCCACCGGCGACACCAGCGTTGGCCTGAAGCGCTCCACCGGCATCATTTCGCTCGCTGGCGAATACCGTTTCTAAGACGGCATAAGTTGTTGTTCTGAAGTCATAAGCCACGGCGCCCCAGACGCCGTGGCTTAATTTTTTCTTAATAATGAACTTATGGGTATTGAATCTATTGTGGCAGCGCCGCATCTACTTCCTGGACGCGCGGCACCCCCGCTCGCGTGTTGTGGCGGAGACGGCTTCCCCAAGCCATCCGCATTGAACGCATAAAGAATAAGCAGGAGTTTTCCCCATGAAAAAGACCCTCATCGCTCTTGGCCTCATGGCGGCCGGTATGGTTGCGGCCCCGGCTTTCGCGCAGGACGCCAGTGGCGCCGGTTTCTTCGTCAACGGCAGCGCCGGACGTGCGCAGGTCAACAAGGGCAACTACGACGGGCATGACGTCGCGTACGACATCAACGGCGGTTATCGCTGGGCTGTCAGCCCGTCGGTTGCGCTGGGTGTCGAAGGTGGCTACAACGACCTGGGCAACATCCACGCCAAGCACCTGGTCACCGGTGGCAATGCCATCGACGATCGCAAGTCGAGCCTGCATGGCTGGACCGCTGGCGTGAACGGCCGCTTCAACATCGATCCGAAGTGGTACATCAGCGGCCGTGCCGGTCTCTACGCCTGGAAGGGCGACGGTGTGAGCCATGACGACATCACGCGCCACAACTTCGACAAGACCAGCTGGTACGCCGGTGCAGGCGTGGGTTACAACCTGACCGACAACTTCAGCCTCGGCCTGAACTACGACCACTACGATGCCAAGAAGCACGGCCTCAACCTGTCCACCAACGTGGCCTCGGTGGGTGCGGAATACCGCTTCTGATCAATGCGTCGGTCGTTGACCGCCGCAGTGGGTGAAACAAAAAAACCCGGCGCCGCGAGGCGCCGGGTTTTTTTTTTGTCGCACGACCATCGCGATGAACGCGCAGCGGGGGTGCGTCACATCTCGATCAACCGCGCTTCTTCCACTGACCCAACGCAGCGTCACCATTTTCCTTGGCGCGCTCGTGCACGACTTTCTGGGCCTTCTCGTAATTACCCTTGAGGTCCTTGGACCACACGTTCAGCGCCTCGGCGACCAATGCGCGGCCGTAGGAGAAGCTGACCGGCCACGGGTGCGGGCCCAGCTTGTTGATGAGGTCCAGGTGCTCGGTGGCCTGCTCGTCGCTCTGACCACCCGAGAGGAACACGATGCCCTGCACGCTTGCCGGAACGGTGGTGCGGAGAACGCGCACGGTCTCCTCGGCGACCTGTTCGGGCGTGGCCTGCTCGTCCGCGGGTGCATTCTTGCCCGGGATCACCATGCTGACCTTCAGGATGAGGCCTTCGAGCATCACGTTGTGGGCATAGAGCGCGTTGAACAGGCTGCGCAGCACGGCTTCGTGCACTTCGTAGCTCACATCGATGTCGTGCGTGCTCTCCGGACCGTCCATGACGATTTCCGGCTCGACCATCGGCACCAGACCGGCTTCCTGGCACAGCGCGGCGTAGCGAGCCAGGTTCTCCATGTTGGCCTCGATGGCCGTGGAGTTCGGGTTGTCATCGGTGATGTTGATCACTGCACGCCACTTGGCGAACTGGGCGCCGAGCTGGGCGTATTCCTTCAGGCGGTCCCGCAGGCCATCGAGGCCTTCGGTGATGACATCGCCCGGGAAACCCGCCAGCGGCACGGGACCCTTGTCGACCTTGATGCCAGGGATGATGCCGGCCTTCTTCATGGCGTCGACGAGCGGCGTGCCGTCGCTGGTCTTCTGACGGATGGTCTCGTCGAACAGGATGGCGCCGGAAATGTGCTCACCCAGGCCCGGGGCGGTCAGGAGCAGTTCGCGATAGCGGCGGCGGTTTTCCTCGGTGTTCTCGACACCGGCGGCCTCAAAACGCTTCTTGATGGTGTTGGTCGATTCGTCGACGGCAATGATGCCCTTCCCCGTGGCCACCATCGCCTGCGCGACGTCTTCGAGATTTTCGATGCTCATGACAACTCCGTATGGGTGTAGTGGTATGCCCCTCGACGAAGGGCTAAGCGAAAGCAAAAACCGGCGGAGTATAAGGGACGACCCCGCTAAAGCCGTTGTGCGGCGCGATCAAGTGGTCTGGTAGCCCGGCAGCTCGCACTGCTTCAGGATCGCCGCCTTCCTGGCAGGATCTTCCGGCAGGTTGAAGCCGGTCACGTAGTAGGTCTGCACCGGAACGGCCGTGCCGTTCTGGGAGCCCTTCACGTAGGAAAGCTGTTTGACGATGCTCACGCCCACCTGGCCGAGGTCACCCGCGGGGACCACCTTGGCGATGGTGGCGTTCTGGGTGCGGCCGTCGGAACCGATCATGTAGGTCACCGCGACGCAGGTCGGCTGGTCGAGGTTCTTGCCGGTATTGGGGACGTCGGGGTTGACTGACTTGTTGGTCAGATACCAGTAGCCCGTCAGGCGTTCCGGGGCGACGCGGCGGAGGTTCTGCGCCTCGGCGACGCCAGCGACGAGCAGAAGGGTGGCGGCAATCGCGCCGGTACGGAGCTTGAGTCGGATCATGACGCCCTCGGTGAGTTGCCAGGGCACCAAGTTTAACCCTGCATACGCATGGGATGCGTGTGAAATCGTGCGGTGGTATTCCGCCGCCCTGACTCGGTAGGAGCCGATTCATCGGCGACTGAGGGGATGTGGGAGCCGATTCATCGGCGAAAAGCCTACGCGGCGACGAAGCCGGAAGGCCTATCGCCGCTGAAGCGGCTCCCACAAGAGCATCGCCGATGAATCGGCTCCTACCTTGTCCAATTACAAGTCGCGCAGGCTATCCGCGATGCCGTCGTCGCCGACGACGAGCAGCTTCAGCGTATTGGTACCACCGCCACGGCCGATGTGATCGCCGTGGGTCAGGATGACGCGATCGCCCTTGGCCAGCTTGCCCAGCGAGAACAAGTGCTGGAGAGCGGCGCGAGCGGTGTGGGCCGGATCGAGGTTGCTCTGCTCGAAGTCCACCGGCTGCACGTCGCGCAGCATCAGCATGCGGCGACGGGCCATGTCCGACGGGGACAGTGCGTAGATGGGCACGGCGAAGCGGTAACGAGAGAGCCACTGGGCAGTGGCGCCCGACTCGGTCAGGGCGACGATGGCGCGTACACCCACCTGGGCGGCCAGCAGCATCGCGGCCAGGGCGATGGCCTGGTCGCTACGATCGAGCGAGTGCGTATCCGGGCGCAGGTCGTCGCGCGGCTCGAACTGGCGCTCGGCACCGAGGCAGATGCGACGCATCGCAGCCACGGCCTTGTCCGGATGGGCGCCGGCCGCGCTTTCTTCCGAGAGCATCACGGCGTCGGTGCCATCGATGACGGCGTTGGCCACGTCGAGCACTTCGGCGCGGGTCGGGATCGGCGCACGGACCATGGACTGCAGCATCTGCGTGGCCGTGATGACCGAGCGATTGCGCTGGACGGACTCGCGGATGATCTTCTTCTGCAGGCCCGGCAGCTCGGCATCGCCGATTTCCACGCCGAGATCGCCGCGGGCGACCATCACCACGTCGGACGCGTCGATGATTTCACCGAGCACGGGGATGGCGTCGGCACGTTCGATCTTGGACACGATGGCGGCGTCGCCACCGGCTTCGCGCATCAGGCGACGGGCTTCGTGGAGGTCGTCGGCGCAGCGCACGAAGGACACGGCGAGGAAGTCGGCACCCATTTCGGCGGCCAGCTTGATGTCGTTGCGATCCTTGTCGGACAAGGCGCTGACGCTGAGGCCGCCGCCCTGGCGATTGAGGCCCTTGCGTGCCGACAGACGGCCGCCGATGACGACGCGGGTGCGGATTTCGCTACCCGAGATCTCGATCACCGAGAGGGCGATCAGGCCGTCGTCGAGCAGCAGCACGTCGCCGGCGACCACGTCCTTGGGCAGGTCGTAATAGCTCACGCCGACGCGGTTCTGGTTGCCGGCCGGGGCATCCGGGCGGCAGTCGAGCACGAAGCTGTCACCGGCCATGAGGTCGATCGGGCCATCGGCGAACTTCTCGATGCGGATCTTCGGACCCTGCAGGTCGGCGAGGATGCCGACTTCGCGACCGACGGCGAGCGCAGCAGCGCGAACCGCATTGGCGCGAGCGCGGTGGTCGTCCGGCGTACCGTGCGAGAGATTGAGGCGGACGATGTCGACGCCCTCCTCGAGGATCTTCTCGAGCATGCCCGGCGCGTCCGTGGCGGGTCCGAGGGTGGCGACGATCTTGGTGCGGCGAACCTGGATATCGGTCATTTGTTGTTAGTCCAGCGTGTGGTTGAGCAGGTCGGCCAGACGCTTGCCTGCAAGGCGCAGGCGGGTCTCGGCAACCGGAAGGTATTTGGCGACATAGGCGTCGTCGACCGTGTGGCCGTCCGGGTAGAACCCGTTCGCGGCGACGATCGAGCAGGATTCCTCCGCCCACTGGGCGTACGGGTTATCCAGCGGCGGGATGGGCTTGGGCAGTTTCACCGCGCCCTCGGCCGCGAGGCGGTCGGCGTAGGCCGGCCACTTCAGGTCGCGGGTGTAGAGCATGCCGGAGTCCCAGACCTTGTGCAGGTTGGAGCCCTTGCCGTCGAACTGGACCTGGTAATCGTTGCCGCCCTTGTCGTCGCGGTTGCCGGCATGAAGCGGCTGGTGCACGTCACCGACGAAATGGACGACGAATTTCAGCGCCTGGGCCCGTTCGGCCTCGGACTTGTGGCGGTCACCCAGGATGGCGACGTACTTCTCCAGGCCACCGACGACGCACTCGCCATCCTTGCAGTCCACCGGGGGCACGTAGACGCACTTGCCGTCGAGGAAGTCCATGTAGTGCAGCTTGGCGGTGGCCTTGCCCAGGTCTTTCTGGGTCGGATCGTCCCGGAGGTGGTCGGGCCAGCTGGCCACATCGGCCAGGGAATCGGAGCCGTCGGCCTTGAGCAGGCGTTCGACTTCGGCCTTGGCCGAGGGGTCGAGCTGGCGCCAGGCCAGTTCGGCGACGATACGGTGGCCGATGTCACCCCAGGCCTGGACGCTGGTCGCGAAGGCGGGGACGGTAAGGACCAGGAAGGCGGCTAGCGCGCGCTTATGAGTCGTTTTCATGGAGCTGTAAACGTTTCCGGACGGGCGAACGGCCAAGTGTGCCACAGCCGGACTGAGACCCGGATGACAGATCGCCGCGATGCAGCAAGCCGCCCCCTGCGACCTTCCGTTACCATGGACGTTTACGCCACCTGCCCCTACTTAGTCAGCACATCCCATCCGGAGGCTTGCCCTATGACCATCAAGGTCGCCATCAACGGTTACGGTCGCATCGGTCGCAACATCCTGCGCTCGCTCTATGAAGCCAAGAAAAATGGCCAGGACATCCAGATCGTCGCGATCAACGATCTCGGCGATGCCAACACCAATGCCCACCTGACCCAGTACGACACGGCCCACGGTCGTTTCCCGGGCGAGGTGTCGGTTGACGGCGGCGACCTGATCGTCAACGGCGACCGCATCAAGGTCTTCGCCGAGCGCGATCCGTCCAAGCTGCCCTGGGGTGAGCACAACGTCGACGTCGTGCTGGAATCCACCGGCTTCTTCACCTCCAAGGCCAAGGCCAGCGCGCACATCGCCGGTGGCGCCAAGAAGGTGATCATCTCCGCGCCGGGCGACAAGGACGTGGACGGCACCTTCGTCATGGGCGTCAACGACGACAAGCTGACCTCGAAGCTCGAAGTCATCTCCAACGCCTCGTGCACCACCAACTGCCTGGCTCCGCTGGCCAAGGTACTGCACGAGAAGATCGGCATCGTGCACGGCCTGATGACCACCATCCATGCCTACACGAACGACCAGGTCCTGACCGACGTCTACCACTCGGACCTGCGCCGCGCCCGTAGCGCCACGCACAGCCAGATCCCGACCAAGACCGGCGCCGCTGCCGCGGTCGGCCTGGTGCTGCCGGAACTCAACGGCAAGCTCGACGGTTTCGCCATGCGCGTTCCGACGATCAACGTGTCCGTGGTCGACCTCGTCTTCACCGCCGCTCGCGCGACGACGAAGGAAGAGATCGATGCCGTGATCAACGAGGCCGCCAATGGCTCGATGAAGGGCATCCTGGCCGTGAACACGCAGCCGCTGGTGTCGATCGACTTCAACCACAACCCGCACTCGTCGATCTACGACTCGACGCAGACGCGCGTCATGGAAGGCACGCTGGTCAAGGTCCTCTCGTGGTACGACAACGAGTGGGGCTTCTCGAACCGCATGCTCGACATGACCAAGGCGCTGATGAACGCCAAATAATCTCTTTGGCGTGACATCGAAAGGCCCGCACATGCGGGCCTTTTTCTTTTGTAGGAGCCGATTCATCGGCGATCCCGCGCAGCAGGCCAGGGTGTCGCAAGCACCCATCGCCGATGAATCGGCTCCTACAATGCAGCGCCAACCACGATGGTCTGGGCCAGCTGGAACAGGCCAGCGACTGGTTTGCTAAAAGGTCCCTTCGGATTGCCGGGGGCGACACGAAAGATATAGTTGCCCGAGCCAATCCAGCCTACCGTGGTCGCGTACGTAAGGCCTGGACCCTTGCACTTCACGAGATGCGCCTCGCTCTCGTCGCCCTTACTCACCCAAAGGCAGCTGTGCTGGGTGACTGCCTCGGTGGCAGACTGGTCCCACCGCCAGTGGATAGTCACCGAGCCAAGAGCGCCCGGCGGCATACTGACGACCTGGGGTGAGGCGGTCACGCTGCCGATGGGAGGCGGGCAGTTGTAGTAGCAACGAGCTCCGCGATTTTTCCCCGTCGCAGCCCTCTCCTTCTCCGGGAGAGTCGAGAGGGCGCGAACGAGGGAGGCCTGACGCTCGATGTCGACTCGCGTCGTCGTCCCCGCGACAGCCGCTGCGATGGCTGCATCGGTCCTGCCGCCCTCCGACCGGACCGGCCCACCGAGTCCGACAATCACGGCGGCCACAGAAAACCCGACAATCGACCATAGCGCTTTCATTCGTTGATCCTGCAGGCGATCGAAACACGCTAATCGGTCGAGCCCGCGGTGAATGTAGGCATCTTCTTGGCCTTATGTAGGCGTCCCTAGCGATCTGAGCCGTGTAACAAGAAAGGGCCCGCACGAGAACGTGCGGACCCTTCTTATTTCGCGACTTCGTAGCTCTCAGGCTTTCTGGATGGACTGTTCGATCGCGCCGAAGATGGAGGCACCGGTAGCGTCGGTCACATCGATCTTTACCGTATTGCCGAACGACAGAAACGGCGTGGTCGGCTTGCCGTCGCGCAGGGTTTCCACCGTGCGCTGCTCGGCCAGGCAGGAGGCTCCCTTGCCCGTGTCCTCGTTGGCGATGGTGCCCGAGCCGACCAGGGTGCCCGCGGTCAGCGGCCGGGTCTTCGCCACGTGTGCCACCAGCTGCGAGAAGTCGAACTGCATGTCGACGCCGCACTCAGCCTCGCCGAACCAGGTGCCGTTGATCCACGTGCGCATCGGCAGGTGCAGCTTGTCGTCGATCCACGCCTCGCCAAGCTCGTCGGGCGTAACGAAGACCGGCGACAGCGCCGAACGCGGCTTCGACTGCAGAAAACCGAAGCCCTTGGCAAGTTCGCCGGGGATCAGGCCACGCAGCGAGACGTCGTTCACCAGGCCAACCAGCTGAATGTGCGATGCGGCCTGTGCCGGCGTCACACCCATCGGCACGTCGTCGGTGATGACGAGCACTTCGGCCTCGAGATCGATGCCGAACTCTTCGCTCGACACGAGGACCGGATCGCGCGGACCGAGAAAACCGGCACTGGTCGCCTGGTACATCAGCGGATCGGTGTAGAACGATTTGGGCACTTCAGCGCCACGCGCGCGACGCACGCGCTCAACGTGCGGCAGGTAGGCGCTACCGTCGACGAATTCGTAGGCACGCGGCAGCGGTGCGGCGAGCTTCGTCATGTCGAGGTCGAACGCATCCTGCGCGCGGCCCTCGTTGAGGTCTTCCGACAGCGCATTGAGCCGCGGCGCGATCGTGCTCCATTCGTCCAGTGCAGCCTGCAGGGTCGGCGCAATGCCGGTAGCCTTCACGGCGCGAGCGAAGTCGCGGCTGACGACGATGAGCGTGCCGTCGCGGCCGCCTTCCTTAAGCGAAGCGAGTTTCATGCGTTTCCTCTCGATCAGGCCGACGGCGGCGTGAAGTGTTTCTTCAGCCCGCGCCAGCATTCGTAATAGTTACCCTGCAACGACGGCGAGTCGAGCGCCTGCCGGGTCGGGCGAATGACCTTGCGCGTCTCGAACATGAAGGCCATGGTGCCCACGATATGGTCGGGACGCGAAACGTCGGCATTCGAGGCTTTCTCGAAACTGGCCGCGTCGGGGCCGTGGCCGCTCATGCAGTTGTGCAGGCTCGAGCCACCGGGGACGAAACCGCCCTGCTTCGCATCGTAGGCACCATCGATCAGGCCCATGAACTCGCTGGCCACGTTGCGATGGAAGTACGGCGGCCGGAACGTGTGCTCGGCGACCAGCCAGCGCGGCGGGAAGATCGCGAAATCCATGTTCGCCGTACCCGGCGTGTCGCTGGCCGAGGTGAGCACGGTGAAGATCGACGGATCCGGATGATCCACGGCGATCGAGCCGATGGTATTGAAGCGGCGCAGGTCGTACTTGTACGGCGCGTAATTGCCGTGCCATGCCACCACGTCCAGCGGGGAGTGGTCGATGCGGGCCGACCACAACGCGCCCTGGAACTTGGCGACGAGTGCGAAGTCGCCTTCGAGGTCTTCGTAAGCGGCCACTGGCGTAAGGAAGTCGCGCGGATGCGCCAAGCCATTGGCACCGATCGGACCGAGGTCCGGCAGGTGCAGCGGGGCACCGAAATTCTCGGCGACGTAACCGCGCGCCTCGCCATCGGGCAGTTCGACCAAAAAGCGTACGCCGCGGGGAACCACGGCGATCTCAAGCGGTTCCACCTCGACCACGCCCAGCTCGGTGCGGATACGCAGGCGACCCTGCTGCGGGACGATCAACAACTCGCCATCGGCGTTGTAGAAGTAGCGGCCCTGCATGGATCGGTTGGCGCAGTAGAGGTGCACGCCGACACCGGCCTGCTCTTCCGCACCGCCGTTACCACCGAGCGTCACCAGGCCGTCGACGAAGTCCGTCGGCTGCGACGGCATCGGTAGCGGATCCCAACGCATCTGATTCGGCGTGGCAGGCGCTTCGTTGAAGCGATTGTGGAACGTGGCGTGCGACAGCTCGGTAAACGGCGAGTGCTGCGCGGCCGGGCGCATGCGATACAGCCAGCTACGCCGGTTGCGATGACGCGGCGCGGTGAACGCGCTGCCGGAAAGCTGTTCGGCGTAGAGGCCATGCTCCACCCGCTGGGGCGAATTCTGGCCAGTGGGCAAGGCGCCGGCCACGGCTTCGGTGGCGAACTCATTGCCGAAGCCGGTCTGGTAACCGCGCGTATCGTCGGTGTGGCTCATCGTGGGGATCCTTGGGATGAACGCATCGCGGCGCGGTCCGTCTCGGGACCGCGCCGCGCTTAGTCTAGCTTTCGCGAAGGCTTCGCGCGCTTAGAGCACGCCGCGGCGCATCTGGTCGCGCTCGATGGATTCGAACAGCGCCTTGAAGTTGCCGTTGCCGAAGCCTTCGTTGCCCTTGCGCTGGATGATCTCGAAGAAGATCGGACCGATGTTGTTCTGGGTGAAGATCTGCAGCAACAACTTCTTCTTGGTTTCGTCGTCGGCGTCGATCAGCAGCTTGTTCTTCTGCAGGCGGGGGATGTCCTCGCCATGATCCGGCACGCGGATGTCGATCACTTCGTAATACGTATCCGGTGTTTCCAGGAAGGCCACGTCCTGGGCGCGCATGGCTTCGACCGACGCATAGATATCGTCGGTGAACAGCGCGATGTGCTGGATGCCTTCGCCGTTGTACTCGCGGATGTACTCGTTGATCTGCGACTTCTCGTCCGCCGATTCGTTGAGCGGGATGCGGACCATGCCGTCCGGTGCGGTCATCGCCTTGGACACCAGGCCGGTCTTCGCGCCCTTGATGTCGAAATAGCGAATCTCGCGGAAGTTGAACAGGCGCTCGTAGTAATCCGACCACTTCTGCATGTTGCCGAAGTGCAGGTTGTGCGTCAGGTGGTCGATGAAGGTCAGACCGAAGCCCTTGGGGTGACGGTCGACGCCCGGGATCCACTCGAACTCGCTGTCGAACACGTCGCCCTTGGCGCCGTAGGTGTCGATCAGGTACAGCGCGCAACCGCCGATGCCCTGGATGGTCGGCACACCGAGGGCGAGCGTATCGGCCTTGTGCTCGACCTTCTCCGCGCCGTTGGACAGCGCGGTGGCCTGCACGTCCGTCGCCGGGCGGTTGAAGCGGATGGCGAAGCCACAAGCGCTCGGGCCATGCTCGGCGGCGAAGTCCGACGCGAACGAGTTCGGCTCTTCGTTGACCAGGAAGTTGCACTCGCCCTGGCGATACAGGGTGATCTTCTTCGTTTTGTGCTTCGCTACGGCCGTGAAGCCGAGCTTGGGGAACAGTGTATGCAGCAGGGCCGGGTCCGGCGCGGCGAACTCGACGAACTCGAAGCCATCGACACCCTGGGGGTTTTCGAAGGTGGTGACTTCCATACCGATATTGGGCTGGGCGCTCATGGGCGATACTCCTGGCTTGGGGCACGGCTTGCGCCGTCTACCCCCACGTTATAGTTTCACTTGTAACCATTTGCAAGGACCAGCGCAGCATGACCCTAGAAACCGTTCCCGCCCATGCCCCGTTGGAGCTCGAGCATTTCCTGCCCTATCGCCTGTCCATCCTCTCGAACACGGTGAGCCAGTCGATCGCGTCTGAATACCAGGATCGCTTCGAACTGAGCATGACGGAATGGCGTGTCATGACGATCCTGGCGCGGTTTCCCGAGATCTCTGCAAGGGAAGTGGTGGACCGGAGCGCCATGGACAAGGTGGCGGTGAGTCGCGCCGTGGCCCGGCTGGTCAACGCCGGGCGTGTCGACCGGGGCATCCACGATGGCGACAAGCGCCGCTCGGTGCTGCAGCTGTCCGAGGCCGGATGGGCGATTCACGACGAGGTCGCACCGCTGGCACGGGCGCACGAGCGCGACTTGCTGGCCCGCCTCGACGAGGGCGAGCAGGCGCAGCTGAACAGCATCCTGGACAAGCTGCTGGCGCTTTAGAGATACATGTGGGAGCCGATTCATCGGCGAAAAGCCGACGGAGCGGAGATGCCGAGAGGCCTATCGCCGATAAATCGGCTCCCACACAGAGCGGCATTCCAGCCGGAAAGCGCCTTATTTGACGCCGTGCATGAGGCGGTTGATCAGCGGCGCGATCAGGAACAGCACGATACCCGCACCCACCAGCAGCTCGAAGCTGAAGGTGAAGCCGCTCAGTGCCGAGGCCACGGTCATGCCGGTCTCGCCGCTGATGTGGCCGGCAAGCAGGCCCGAGAGGTTGTTGCCGATGGCTGTGGAGAGGAACCAGCCACCCATGGCGAGGCCGACCACGCGCATCGGCGCCAGCTTGGTCACCATGGACAGACCGATGGGCGACAGGCACAGCTCACCGATGGTCTGCAGCACGTAGCAGGCCGCGAGCGGCCAGAACGGGATGTGGCCGTCGCCACCGACGAGACTCGCCAGGGCGTACATCAGCACCAGGAAGGCGAGCGCGTTGAAGATCAGGCCAAGCCCGAACTTGCGCGGGATCGACGGTTCCAGCTTGTGTCGTGCCGACCAGCCCCAGGCCAGTGCCACCAGCGGCGCGAAGACCAGGATCGCCGCTGAATTCACCGACTGGAACCAGCCGGTCGGGAACTCCCAACCGCCGAACATGTCGCGATCGACGATGTTCTGCGCGAGGAAGTTGAACGAGCTGCCGGCCTGCTCGAAGAACATCCAGAACAGCACGTTGAAGGCAAACAGCAGCAGCATGGCGATGACGCGGTGGATCTGGATGCGGTCGTGACGCACGGCCTCGAGCACCAGCATCACGGCCACACCGATGAACAGCGCGCCCAGCAGCCAGGCGATGAAAATCGCGCCGGCTTTCGCCATCAGCAGGTAAACCAGCGGAATCGCCACGATGATGCCGATGATCACGCCGATGAGGTTCTTGCCCTCGTGGCGCTCCGGCGGCGGCAGGCCCACGCCTTTCAGCTGACGCTTGCCGACCAGGAACCAGATGAAACACACCACCATGCCGAAGCCGGTCGCGGCGAAGACGGCCTTGTAGTTGTCCTGCAGCGGCGTGTCGGTCAGCACGGAAGCCAGCCAGCCGGTCACCAACGGGGCGAGGAAGCCGCCCATGTTGATACCCATGTAGAAGATCGTGAAGCCACGGTCGCGACGGTCGTCGCCCACCGGGTAGATCTGCCCCACCAGCGACGAAATGTTCGGCTTGAACAGGCCGTTGCCGACGATCACCGTCGCCAGGCCGATCAGGAAGACATCCTGGCTGGGCACCATGACCAGGAACAGGCCGGTGCCCATGACCGCCGCGCCGACCAGGATCGATCGCTGGTAGCCGAGCACCCGGTCGGCCACGTAGCCGCCGAAGATGGCTGACGCGTAGACCAGCGCCAGGTACGAGCCGTAGGTGCGGCTGGCGTACCCCTGCCCCGCCTGATCGCCGTGGAAGAACTGGGCCACGATGTACAGAGTGAGCGCCCAGCGCATGCCGTAGAACGCAAAGCGCTCCCAGAACTCGGTCATGAACAGCATCCACAAGGGACGCGGATGACCGAGGGTCTGCGGGTAATCGGGCACGGGCCTGGCGTTGGCTGGGGCAGTCGGAGTCATGCAGTTCCCTTGGGCGTGAAGACGCTTGGTGCAGGGTGTTTAACTGTCCGGGCTGCCGCCCGTCAAATATTTACGTTCCCAGGATGGTGCGTACTTCGATCAGTTCGGGGAAGAAACTCTGCTCCAGCGCCTTGCGCAGGAAGGCCACGCCGGACGAACCGCCGGTGCCGGCCCGGAAGCCGATGATGCGTTCCACGGTCTTCATGTGGCGGAAGCGCCAGAGCTGGAACGACTCTTCGATGTCGACCAGTTCTTCGCTGAGATGATACTCAGGCCAGTGGTGGGCGGTGTCTTCGTAGATTCGCTTGAACACGGGCAGCAGCGCGGGCTGGCTTCGCCAGGGCTGGGTCAGGTCGCGCTCCAGCAGGTCCACCGGCACCGGGTGGCCGCGGCGCGCCAGGTAGCGCAGGAATTCGTCATAGAGGCCGGGCGCTTCGAAGACCAGCTTCAGGCGCGCGTGAGCCACCGGATCGTGCTCGAAGACGCGGAGCATGTCGGCGTGCTTGTTGCCGAGCAGGAACTCCACCATGCGGTACTGCAGGGACTGGAAGCCCGACGAGGGGCCCAGCACGTCGCGGAACTGCAGGTATTCGGCCGGGGTGAGGGTTTCCAGCACGCCCCACTGCTCGTAGAGCTGGCGCTGGATGGCCTTGACCCGGGCCAGGATCTTCAGCGTCCCGTCCACATCGTCCGCCCGCAGGTGGGCCAGCGCGGCGTCCAGCTCGTGGATCATCAGCTTCAGCCACAGCTCGGAGGTCTGGTGCTGGACGATGAAGAGCATCTCGTCGTGGTGCGCGGGCTGGCTGCGGGGTACCTGCGCGCTCAGTACCTGGTCCAGCCTGAGGTACTCGCCGTAGGTGAGACGGCCGTCGAGATCGGTGCGGATACCGGGTTCGAGGTCGCGCTGGGAGTTGGCCATGGACGATTTCACATTAGGGGTGGATCGGCGCAAACGGCGCCGTGGCGCGGTTTCGGGACTGGAGACAACCGGTTCTATGCTGCGCCGTGCCTTGCCGGGCCATAATACCCCTGATATCTAGTCCGGCTCGCAACAACCCGAAAGTCGATCGTGCCCCACTGGATGGGCCCGTCCGCTTCCCCCATCGTGCGTGTCGTTTCTAACCCTTCCCCTGGGAGCGAGTCGTGTCCATCGCCGCCAAGTTCGAAATCGAATACCTGCAATACCTTGACCAGGACGGCAAGGAAACCGGAAAGGAACTCCCCGCCTTCGCCAAGGATCTCGACCACATGGTCGAGCTCTACAAGCTGATGGTGTCCACGCGGGTGTTCGACGCCAAGTCGATCGCCCTGCAGCGCACCGGCAAGCTCGGCACCTACGCCTCGTGCCTCGGCCATGAAGCCGCGCACGTGGGCATCGGCAGCGCCATGCGCCGCGAAGACTCGCTGGCCGTGTCCTACCGCGAGTACGGCGCCCAGCTGTACCGCGGCGTCAAGCCGCGCGAGGTCTACACCTATTGGGGTGGCGACGAGCGCGGCAACGACTTCGCCGACGCGCCCGCCCATGACTTCGCCTGGTGCGTGCCGATCGGCACGCAGTGCCTGCACGCCGCCGGTTCCGCCCTCGCCTTCAAGATCCGCAAGGAACCGCGCGTAGCCGTCTGCACCATCGGTGACGGTGGTTCGTCCAAGGGCGACTTCTACGGCGCAATCAATGTGGCCGGCGCACAGCAGCTGCCGATGGTCGCCGTGATCGTGAACAACCAGTGGGCGATCTCGGTGCCGCGTCGCATCCAGAGCGGCTCCGGCACGCTCGCCCAGAAGGGCATCGCCGCCGGCCTGCCCTGCATCCAGGTGGACGGCAACGACATCATCGCCGTGCGCGCCGCCATGGAGATCGCGCTCGAGCGCGCCCGCTCCGGCCAGGGCGCCAGCGTGATCGAAGCGGTGACCTACCGCCTCGGCGACCACACCACGGCCGACGATGCCCGCCGCTACCGCGGCGAGCAGGAAGTGAAGGACGCCTGGGAACGCGACCCCATTCCGCGCCTGCGCAAGTGGCTCGAAGGCAAGGGCAAGTGGGACGACGCGAAGGAAGAGGCCTGGAAGGCCGAGTGCGACGACTGGATGGACAACGAGGTCAATGCGTATCTGGAGACGAAGAACCAGCCGGCAACGGCGATGTTCGACTATCTGTACGCCGAACTCCCGGCCGACCTCGAAGCGCAGCGCGAGCTCGCCGCTTCCCTCGATCGCACGTCGTAAGGAACCCTTCCCATGGCACAAATCACTCTTATCGAAGCAGTGACCCAGGCGCTTGCCTACGAGATGCGCAACGACGACAGCGTCGTGGTGCTCGGTGAGGACGTCGGCGTCAACGGCGGCGTGTTCCGCGCCACCCAGGGCCTGCAGGAACAGTTCGGCGAAATGCGCGTCATCGACACGCCGCTGGACGAAGCCACCATCGCCGGCCTGACCATCGGCCTGGCCGTGCAGGGCATGAAGCCCGTCGCCGAGGCCCAGTTCGAAGGCTTCATCTACCCGATGATGGAGCACATCGCCTGCCACGCCGCCCGCATGCGCAACCGTACGCGCGGCCGCATGACCGTGCCGGCCGTCTGGCGCGCCCCGTGGGGCGGCGGCATCCGTGCCCCGGAGCATCACTCCGAAGCCAACGAGCACCTGTTCACCAACATCCCGGGCCTGCGCGTGGTCATGCCGTCGTCGCCGGCGCGCGCCTACGGCCTGCTGCTCGCCGCCATCCGCGATCCGGATCCGGTGATCTTCTTCGAGCCCAAGCGCATCTATCGCCAGTACAAGGAAGAAGTGCCCGACGACGGTGAGGCCCTGCCGCTCGACGTCTGCTTCGTGCTGCGCGACGGCACCGACGTGACCCTGGTGACCTGGGGCGCGCAGGTGAAGGAATGCCTCGAAGCCGCGGACGAACTCGCCACCAAGGGCATCAGTGCCGAGGTGATCGACGTGGCCACGCTCACGCCGCTCGACTTCGACACGATCGCCGAGTCGGTGACCAAGACCGGCCGCTGCGTCATCGTGCACGAAGCGCCGAAGACCGCCGGTTTCGGCGCGGAAATCGCCGCGCGCCTGGCCGAGGAATGCCTGTACAGCCTGCTCGCACCGGTGCAGCGCGTGACCGGTTTCGATACCCACATCCCGCTGTTCCGCCTGGAAATGAAGTACCTGCCCAGCGTCGAACGCATCGTCGAGGCCGCCGAGCGCACGCTCGCGGCATCCTGAGGAACCTATCGCAATGGCCGACATCAAGACCTTTTACCTGCCGGACCTCGGCGAAGGCCTTCCCGACGCGACCGTCGTCGAATGGCACGTCAAGGAAGGCGACACGATCAAGCTCGACGCACCGCTGGTGTCCATGGAAACCGCGAAGGCCGTCGTCGACGTTCCCTCGCCGTACTCCGGCACCGTGAAGAAGCTGCACGGCGCCGTCGGTGACATCATCGAGACCGGTGCGTCGCTGGCCGACTTCGAGATCGACCCGAACGCGCGCCAGCGTGCCGAAGCCGAATCCACCGGTCACCACCATGGCCCGAAAAAGGGCGTCGGCAGCCAGGCACCGGACGATGCGCACAAGGTCATCGCTTCCGATGACGGCGGCGAGATCGACTCCGACGGCGTGGCACCGGCCAAGCGCGAAGACGAAGGCACCGTCGTCGGCGCCATGATCAGCGGCAATGCCGTGCACACCGAGCAGGTCTCCAGCGCCGGTGGCGTCAAGGCCGTGCCGGCCGTGCGCGCCCTCGCCAAGAAGATGAAGATCGACCTCGCCCGCGTGCAGCCGACCGGCGCCGGTGGTGTCATCACCATGCAGGACGTCAAGAACGCGTCCGCCAACGGCAGCGCCGCCGTGGGTGCGGCCCCGGCACGCCCGGCCGCCGCGCAGCACCTCGCGCCCACGCTGCCGGAGCCGGGTCCCGCTCCGTCGCGTACGCCGGTGTCGCTGGCCGGCAAGGCCGTGCGCACCTCGCCCCCGGGCAAGGAAGCGATGGGCCAGCCCGAGCAGCTCAAGGGCGTCCGCCGCAACATGGCGCGCGTCATGGCCGATGCACACGCCCAGGTCGTCCCGACGTCCATCGTCGACGACGCCGATCTGCACGCCTGGATCGGCAAGCAGGACATCACCGCCCGCCTCATCCGTGCGGTCGTGGTCGCCTGCAAGGCCGTGCCGGCGCTCAACGCCTGGTTCAACGGCAAGGACCTCACGCGCACGCTGCACCCGCACGTGGACATCGGCATTGCCGTGGATACGGACGACGGCCTGTTCGTGCCCGCCCTGCGCAATGCGGACGTGCTCGACGGCGCCGGCATCCGTGCCGCGATCAAGCGCCTGCGTTCCTCCGTCGAAGATCGCAGCATCGCGGCATCGGAGCTCTCCGGCTACACGATCAGCCTGTCGAATTTCGGCATGTTCGCTGGCCGCTACGCCACGCCGGTGGTTGTCCCGCCGACCGTCGCCATCGTCGGCGCCGGCAAGCTCAGCCACGACGTGGTTGCCGTGATGGGCGGTATCGAAGTGCACCGCCGCATGCCGCTGTCGCTGACCTTCGATCACCGCGCTGCGACGGGCGGTGAGGCAGCTCGCTTCCTGAAGGCGATGATTGACGATCTGGGTCTGCCGAACTAAGCCTCGAAGGAATCGCCGCTGAAGCGGCTCCCACAGAGAGCGGTCCCAAAGAAAGCGGTTCCGAAGCCCGGCGCAAGCCGGGCTTCTCTTTTGTGGGAGCCGATTCATCGGCGATGCTCCTGCCCCAGTGCTACCCTATGTCCATGCTCAACAACGACACCCTACGCAGCATCCGCTACATGCTCGACCTCGGTGAGGTCCATGTGGTCGAGATCCTCAAGCTTTCCGGCTTCGAAGCCACCCGCGAATCCGTCGATCCCTGGTTGCTCAAGGAAGACGAGCCGGGCTTCGTCGAGATGCCCGACCTGGCGATGGCCCACTTCCTCGACGGCCTGATCCTGCAGCGTCGTGGTCGCGACGAAAGCCAGCCGGCGCGCCCCGTGGAAAGCCGCATCAACAACAACGTGGTGCTGAAGAAGCTGCGCGTCGCCTTCGAGCTGAAGGAGGACGACATCCTTTCGATCATGGGCGAGGCCGGGTTCAAAGTGACCCGTGGCGAGATCAACGCCCTCTTCCGTCAGCCCAAGCACAGCAACTTCCGCCTGTGCGGCGACCAGTTCCTGCGTAATTTCCTCAAGGGCCTCACGAAGCGCTTCCGCGGCTGATCGCGTTTTTGTGGCTGATCGCTTTTTGTGGGAGCCGCTTCAGCGGCGATTGGGTGCTTGCCTTGAACTGGCCCGCTGCCGCGGGATCGCCGATGAATCGGCTCCCACAATCGCCGATAAATCGGCTCCTACAGGTTAGGCGCGCGGTGCTTCCAGACTAGCTGGCGGACGATCAAGGCGACGACGAGGACGGCGACAAAGGCGCCGTAGCCCCAAAGCGCGGGTACCACCTGCTGCCAGATAGCGCCGCTCTTCGGGCCGAACTGATCCGCCGCCGGAATCACCACGGCATCGAAGGACGCTATCGCCGCCTGGACGGCCGCGGCGATCGCCGCGATCAGGGCCAGCACGTCGAACGCGCGCCGCGTGGCATTTCTGAGCAACGCCTTCGGGTACTGCCAATAGGCCCAGCCCAACACGATCAGCCAGGGCGCCAGCAACATGAGGGCGAGATAGCGCATCGTCAATCCTGTGCGGCGGCGAGTGCGTCGAGCGCCGTACGGAGACGAAGTACGGCCGCGGCGCGGGCTACTTCGTCCGGGTAGGACGCACCATTGGCGACCACCTCGCCGTCGACCAGCAAGGCGACGTGATCGCCCTGCGATTCGATGACCGCAGCGGTGCCGCCCACCGTCGACAGTGTCTGGCGAAGTGCGCCAGCTGCCTTGGGGTCGGCGAAGGATTTCGACAGCAGCAACTCTTCGCCATCGGTCGCGAACAGACGGAAGCGGAAGCTGCCGTCGTCATCGCGGAAACTGGCGAAACGTGGCGGCTTGGCCTTCGCCACCGGCTTGGTCACCACCGGCTCGGCGACTGCCGCGCCGCGATGACGCGCGCTACGCAGACCCACGGCGTCGCGCAAGGTCTCCACGAGGGGACCGGCGATCGCGCGCGCCTTCGCCGCACCGGCCAGCAGGATGTCTTCCATATCGTCCGGGCGTGACAGCAGGGCCTCGTAGCGTTCGCGCATCGGCGCCACATCGGCTTCGACACGTTCGAACAACACCTGCTTGGCCTCACCCCAACCGATACCGCCACGCAGAGCGTCCGCGAACGCTGCGGTTTCCGCTGGCGTGGCGAAGGCCTTGAAGATGGTGAAGAGCGCCGAATCCTCAGTGTCCTTCGGTTCGCCGGGGGCACGCGAATCGGTCACGATCTTCATGATCGCATCGCGCATGCCCTTGGCTCCGCCTTCGAACAGGGGGACGGTGTTGTCGTAGCTCTTGGACATCTTGCGGCCGTCGAGGCCTGGCAAGGTGGCGACTTGTTCTTCGATATGCGCCTCGGGCATGACGAAGAACTCGCGCCCGAAGGTGTGGTTGAAGCGCTGCGCGATATCGCGCGCCATCTCGATGTGCTGGATCTGGTCGCGACCCACCGGGACCTTGTTCGCGTTGAACGCGAGGATGTCCGCTGCCATGAGCACGGGATACATGTACAGGCCCGCCGTGACGCCGGCGTCCGCGTCTTCGTTCGCTTCGACGTTGCGATCCACCGCTGCCTTATAGGCGTGCGCGCGATTGAGCAGACCCTTCGACGTCACGCAGGTCAGCAGCCACATCAGCTCCGGTACCTCGGGGATATCCGACTGCCGGTAGAACGTGGACGCATTCGGATCCAGAC
Source organism: Luteibacter rhizovicinus DSM 16549 (assembly GCF_001887595.1). NCBI lineage: Bacteria > Pseudomonadati > Pseudomonadota > Gammaproteobacteria > Lysobacterales > Rhodanobacteraceae > Luteibacter > Luteibacter rhizovicinus. The sequence continues at coordinate 2,476,178 of NZ_CP017480.1, read as the reverse complement.
CCGCCGCCAGCCACGTGGCGGCAATCTTGAAACGGGATGCCTCGATGCGGTCCGGGTCGTCGCTCTTGATCAGGGCGTGGTAGTCGGCCATGAAGTAGAACGCGTCGACGTTCGGATCCTTGCTGGCCAGGACGGCCGGCCGGACCGCGCCGACGTAGTTGCCAAGATGCGGCGTGCCAGTGGTGGTGATACCGGTGAGGACGCGGGTGTGCATGGGAACCTTAAGGGCTGCAGACGATAACCCCTCGAGTTTAGCCCGCTTGACCCCTTATGGGAGCAAGCCCGGAGGGAAGCAGACCCCCGTGGGAGCCGCTTCACCTGTGGGAGCCGCTTCAGCGGCGACGGGGTGCTCGCCTCACCGCATCAACGTCGACTTCCCGAACAACGACTCGACAAGATCCACCGCCAGCTTCGCCGTCTGGTTCCGCTTGTCGAACGCCGGATTCAGCTCGACGATGTCCAGCGACCCGACGCGACCGGTGTCGGCGATCATCTCCATGCACAGCTGGGCTTCGCGATAGCCTGGGCCGCCGCGTACCGTGGTACCCACGCCTGGCGCAATGCTCGGATCGAGGAAGTCGACATCGAAACTCACGTGCAGATGGGTGTCTGCATCCACGCCGGCCAGTGCCTCTTCCATCGCGGCCTTCAGGCCGATTTCGTCGATGTAGCGCATGTCGTAGATGTCGATGCCGACCTCATGGACGAAACGCTTCTCGCCCTCGTCCACCGAGCGGATGCCGATCTGGCGGAACACGTCCGGCGACGTCGCCGGCACGGTGCCGCCGATATGCGTGAGCTCGTCCGGACCGTATCCGCACAGGCAGGCCACGGGCATGCCGTGGATGTTTCCCGAGGGTGTGATCTGGCTGGTGTTGAAGTCGGCGTGGGCATCCAGCCAGATAACGCGGAGCTTCTTGCCCGTATCGCGACAATGGCGCGATACCGCGGAAATCGAGCCGATGGCCAGGCAGTGGTCGCCGCCAAGCATGATCGGCAGGTTCCCGGCGCTCAATTCGGCGAACACGGCCTCATGGACGGACGTGTTCCATGCCACGGCTTCGCCGAGGTGTCGGTAACCATCGGTCGGCGGCAGCCAGGGATTGAGCGGGCCGGACACATTGCCGCGATCGACGACGTGCAAGCCACGCTTGGCCAGGCGCTCGCCCAGGCGTGCGACCCGCAAGGCTTCTGGACCCATGGAGCTACCGCGATGGCCTGCGCCGATATCGGTGGGGACGCCGATCAGGGCGACGGAACGTGTGGTTGGACTCATTCCGCAAGTTTACACCCCCCTGTAAGACGCCCACGCTGCACTGCGTCAGGCGTGAAATGGGCGCGCGGATCGTCAGAAGCGAAGCGCCTGGCAGAACGCCTCCGTACGAAGCATGCTGTTGTGCCCGGTCGCCACATGCTCCCAGCGAACCGGTGGCTGCGGCAGCGACCGGACGAGTGCCTCGGTGCGCGCCGAGCCGATAACCTGATCGTTGTTTGCCTGCAACACGTACACAGGCACGGTACCCAGACGGGACACCGTCACCGTCGTGTCGTAGCGGTCGCGGATCAACCAGTCCAGGGGTATCCCGAAGGCCTCTCTTCCCACGTTGGCGATGCTGTCGTACGGCGTGACGAGCAACAACCGCTGCGGATGGGTTTCCGCGGCAACCTGGATGGCGATGCCACTGCCGAGGCTGATGCCCGCGAGTGCGACATTGGCGTGTTTCTTCGCCGCCTCGGCCACGAGCGCGACACCATCGTCGACGAGGTCGCGCTCACGGGGCTTTCCCGCCTGCCCTTCATACCCGCGATAAGGCAGCAGGTAGATGGCGCGATCGGAACATTGGCCCAGGCGTGACGCGAAGCCCGACAGGCTCATGCCGTTGCCGCCGAACACGATGAGAGCATCGCTGGCGTCGGGATGGAGTACCCAGCCACGTAGCGTCACGTCGGGTCGGGTGACCGTCAGGTCACCAAAGGTTTCGACGGCTTCGGCTCCCGGGTAAAGGAGGCGATCCTGCATCAAGTAGAGGAAGACGAAGGGCGCTGCGATGAGAACGACAACGATCGCGATCATCCATCGGACGAGCTTCATGAAGGTCCCTTCGTGGCGGCGCATGCGTGCGGGCCAGTCTATTGGCTTGTGGCTGCGCTGTCGTCGATCGCGACCGCCGCAACATGGAAGTTGGTCGATTGAATGACGTCCGGCACGGCAATCCGGCGTGTGAGGTCAAAAAAAAAGGCCCGCAACAAGGCAGGCCTTTGATTTCGCTGGTGCCGACACCCGGATTCGAACTGGGGACCTACCGCTTACAAGGCGGTTGCTCTACCAACTGAGCTATGCCGGCGAAGGCGGGGAGTTTATCAGAAGCAGCCGGTCGGTTTGGCGCTTGCACCTGGGCTGCGGATGCCGCGGCGAACGTCGGCATTGGCGTCGTCGGGGACGACCACGTCGAGCCACCACACGGGCGTGACTTCCGTGCGTTCGCTCATGCGCGCCGGAAAGCCGGCGGCGATGACGTCGTCGCGGCGCTTCTTCGCGTTCGCGGGGTCGTGAAACAGGCCCAGGGCGACCGAGTTCTGCATCTCGCCGGCGGCGCTGACCACGAAGTAATCCTTGACGCCTTTGGCTTCGAGCCGCCGGGCCTGGGCCAGGGCCAGGTCACGCGTGGCCTGCGCCGGGAGGAAGACACGCCAACCGTGGGATTCGCTGGTCTGCTCCTGTCGCTGGCGACTGCGTACCGTGCGCGGCGCGAGGGCGGTGCGCGTGCTGCGCAGGTCGACCTGGTTGGTGAAGGGGCCAATGGCGAGGCAGCGGTAGCTGCGCTTGGCGCTGGTCGGCGCGTCCGCGGTAGACGCGCTGGCGAGTAATGCTGTCGTGGCGGGTGCCTCGACAGGCGCTTTCTTCGCGGGCTCGCGTGGGGCCGGTGTCGCGGCGGTGACGGCCGGAGCGACGGGAGGCGTTGAAACCGCCGTGCCCTTCTCCTCCGACACGCGCGCCGGTGCCGCGGCGGCGGCGAGGACCGACGTCGCCGCGGACCCTGAAACCGATGGCATCGCCGCCGGTGCCGGCGCCGTCGCGGACGGCGCCGGAAGTTCGGCGAGCAGTTTGAGCGTGGGCACGCCCTTGTCGGCAGGATCCACCGCATGCGTGCCCGATTCGCCCAGCAGCAGCCACGCGGCGACCGCGATATTGAGGGCAATCAGGAGAACGAACATCAAACGCAGAAGCATGGGGGCCTTGAGCGAACCGGTGGCGTCGCGATTCTAGGCGAAATGGTCCGCGTGGGTGTGCGCTTTGGCCCAGACAGCCAGGCCACGCAGCACCGTATCGGGCACCAGCATCACATCCCGCTGTAGCAAGGGCGCCAGCACGGCGGCATCGCCACCGCCGAGGGTGACCGTTGGCGTACCACCGAGCATCGCCGCCGAGCGATCCGCGAAGCGGTCGACCAGCGCCGCGCAGGCCTGCCAGCAACCGGAGGCGAGGCCATCGGCCGTATTGTCTGCCAGGTCACGCACGGCACCTGGCTGGGTCGGTCGTACCTGCACGGTGGCGCCGAGCACGGACTGCTGCATGAGCAGGGGCCCCGGTGCGATCCAGCCACCGAGGTGCCGGCCGTTCGCATCCAGCGCGTCCAGGGTCAAGGCCGTGCCGACACTGGCCAGCACGCAGGGCGCGCGTCCCGCGGCGAGCGCGTCGACCATGGCGAGGAAGCGGTCGACACCCAGACGATGCGGCTCGGCATAGGCGTTGGTCACGCCACAGGCTTCGGCGGGTGTACGTACCCACACCGGCTGATGGCCGAACGCCTTATCGGCGGCGACGGCGACCGCCGTCTCCCTGGCCGTGTCGACGACGGATGCGCCGATGATTCGTGTCGGCTGCGGCCACTCGGCCCACAGCGTGGCCAGTTCGTGGGCGATGTCCGCATCCCAGCCGAAGGCGCCACGGTGCACGAAGGCGTCGCCATCGAGCAAGGCGAATTTCAGGCGCGTATTGCCCAGGTCGAGAAGCAGGATCATGGCGCGCTCCGCCGCACCGATACCTCGGCGCTGTCGACCGTCACCAGCTCGCCGGTAGCGCGACGCACGCGCAAAGCGCCCCGTTCATCGACGCCCTCGCCCGTTGCGGTGTACTCGCCACGCGGATCGATCACCCGCAACGACTGGCCGCGCAGGAGATCGCTCGCGCCGTATTCCGCTGCGAACGACGCAAAGCCATGCCGTTCGAAATGCCGGAGCCCTTCGCTCAACGACGCGACAACCGCCGCGGCGACACGGTTGCGTCCGGGTGGCTGGCCACCGCTCAAGGATGCGAGATCCGTGATCGGCTGGTCCGCCCGCTCGTGCAGCGAATCCGGGAGGCGGATGTTCAGGCCGACGCCAATGATCGCCGCGCAAGGACCCGAATACTCACCGGACAGCTCGACGAGGATGCCTGCCAGCTTGGCGTTGCCGGCCAGCACGTCGTTCGGCCATTTCAGACCGGCGGTACGGATGCCCAGGTCGTCCAGCGCACGGATCAACATCACGCCGACGGCCAGCGACAGACCGGACAGCGACGCAAAGCCGGCGTCGAAACGTTTCAGCACGGACAGGTAAAGATTCATTCCCGGCGGCGAAAGCCACGTCCGCCCGCGCCGTCCACGTCCCGCGGACTGCGTCTCGGCCATGACGAATGCCAGGTCGTCCAGCACGGGAATACGCCGGGCCAGCTCACTCGAGGTCGAGTCGATGTCCCAGTGCACTTCGATCATGCCGACGTCGGCCAGGGCGGCGGGCGACAGCCCGGCACGGATGCGCGGCGCCTCGAGCAGCTCGGTCGACCAGGGCAGACGGTAGCCACCGCCGACCTTGGCTTCGACGGGCACGCCCTTCAGACGCAGGGCCTCGATCTGTTTCCAGACCGCGGCGCGCGTGACGCCGGCTGTCCTGGCGAGAGTGGCGCCGGACACGGCATCGCCTCCAGCAAGGGCTTCGAGAAGATCGCGTGCGAGCATGGGTAGCCGTCGGGCCGTCAGGCGGCCGCTGTCGGGGGTGGGGGAAGCCGGGACATCGGGCGATTCTAGGGCAGCGGCGAACATTTCGCCCGTATTCGCTGGAATCGTCCCCTCGCCGGACCTCCAGCACTGGCAGGCCTGTGAAATTTCTGAGAGGATCGGACGTCCCCCGGCATGTCCGGAGGTTTTCAGGGTTTACCGATGAACGCCAGACCCTACATCTTCGGATGTCTGTGCCTCGTCGGTGCCACCGGCACCGCCGCCGCTTCCGACATCGATCTGACCGGTAGTCTGCTCTCGCTGGGCGGCGCCGTGTCGTCGTCGTTCGAGGGCAACAGCTCGCGTTCGTCGTCGGGCAATCGCGACAGCAATTCGGCCGACCCCATGTCGACCCGTCCGGGCAATACCCCCCAGCGCAGCAGCAATCCCTCGCCCACGCCCTCCCCCGTCGATGCCGACGATGGTCCGCATGATGGTGCCGCGCCGATGCGCTCGCCCGCTCCCAGCTGGCAGTCCATGCTCCCCGGCTCGATGCTCTGAGTCCCTGCGGTCGTCACTCATGCGTTTCGTCCAATCGTTGCTAGCGTGGTTTCGCGCGCCGGTACCCCCGATCGACGACACGCTATGGCAGCAGGCGGTATCGCGCCTTCCGCTCGTCCGTAGCCTCGACGCACCCCGCCTTCACTATCTGCGCCAGCTCGCCGCCGGCTTCCTGCACACCAAGCGGTTCCATGCACTGGGTGGCGCGTCGCTGGACGACTTCTGGCGCCTGGTCATCGCCATGCAAGCCAGCCTGCCTGCCTTGCCTCACGGCCCGAAAGCCTTCAAGGGCTGGACCAACGTGCTGGTCTATCCGGGTGAGTTCAACGTGCGGCGTAATCACTACGATGCACCCACCGGCGTGGTCACCGACCGCGACGACACCTTGATCGGCGAGGCGTGGGAGCGCGGCCCCATGGTGCTCTCACTGGCCGATGTGGCGCTGGACATCGAAGCACCCTGGGACGGTTTCAATGTCGTCGTGCACGAGATGGCGCACAAACTCGACATGCTGGCCGGCCCCGCGAACGGCGTGCCACCCCTGCCCTCGTCGATGAATCGTCGCGAGTGGATCCAGACGATGCAGCGCGGTTTCGACACGCTGTCCCGCCAAGTGGGTCGGGGACGCAAGACGGCCATCGACCCCTACGCGGCCGAAGCGCCGGAAGAGTATTTCGCGGTAACGAGCGAGATGCATTTTTCGCAGCCCGCCCTGCTGCGTGAGGCCGCGCCCGAGGTGGCGCGTCTGCTCGATGCGTTCTACGGGCCGTCACCGGCAGGCTGAGGTGCCTCGCTGATGGCCGAGGCGATCAGCCGGGCGGAAGACGAACGCTGAAACGCGCGCCGCCGAGCTCCTCGGAGCGGTCGACATGCAACTCGCCCTGGTACGCCTTGACGATGTCCTGCACGATGGACAGGCCGATGCCGTGACCCTGGACGCGCTCGTCACCGCGCACGCCACGCTGCAGGACCTTGTCGATCTTGTCATCCGCGATGCCGGGGCCATCGTCTTCGACGATCAGTTCGAGGCCGCTGCGCCCCTTGCCCTTGCCGCTGCTTCGCGCGGTGAGCAGCACGCGGTGCTCGGCCCACTTGAACGCGTTCTCGACCAGGTTGCCCATCAGTTCGAGCAGATCGCCCTGCTCGCCCGCGAACGCGGCACCGTCGTCGATCTCGAATTCGCACAGGACGTTCTTGGCGGCATAGACCTTCTCCAGGCTTTGCACGAGGTCCTCGGCATGACCGGCGATGGGCTCTTCCGCCGCGATGGTGCGACGACCCGACGTGGCGGCGCGCGACAGCTGATAGGCGACGATCTCGTCCATCTTGCGCACCTGGTCGAGGATATCGCCACGCAGGCTGCGCGCATCGCCATCGGTTTCCAGTTGCGAGCGCACGACGGCCAGGGGCGTCTTCAGGCTATGCGCGAGATCCGCCAGCGTGTCGCGATAGCGGGATCGCTGTTCGCGCTCGCTGTCGATAAAGGCGTTGAGACGTCGCGTGAGTACGGTCAGCTCGACGGGGTACGGACCATCCAGATGATCGCGCGTCCCCCGCTCGATGTGCGCCAGGTCGCTCGATACCCGGCGCAGCGGCAGCAGGCTCCAGCGCAGCAGGAACAGCTGCAGCAGCATGAGCATCATGCCGAGCATGGCCAGCCACAGGAACTGCGTGCGCCGATACGTGGCGACCTGTCGCTCGAACTGGTCTTCGGTCTGCGCTACCGCGAAGGTCAACGGCACACTGCGTTTGTCGGTGGTGTCCAGCGACACGCCGTAGCTGAAAACATAGAGTTTGCCGCTGCGCGTTTCCACCGGTTCGAAGGCGGTCTCGCCGGGCGAGAGCATGCGCACGAAATCGAAGTCGCGACCCAGCGCCGACGACGACTCCCAACGAAACCCGTCGTTGCCGACAATGATGGCGTAGAGGCCCGAGCCCGGACGCGAAAAGTCCGGATTGGGCTGGCTGTCGGGCGTCGTCACCTTGCCGGCACGCGTCGTGTCCGTGCCGGTGATGTAGGCAATGGCGTAGTTGTGCAGCCGGTCGTGCATGGCCGACAGCTCGGAGGCGTAGTTCGCCTTGTTCTGCGCCAGGCCGGTCAGGCCCAGGAAGGCGGCGAGCGCGAAACCGGTCGCCAGCGCCGCTCGCGCGGCCAGCGAAAGAGGCCGGCGTTTGGTGGATGAAGCGTTGTCCATGCGTCGAGCTTACCTCGGGGTGGCGCGACGAAAGGGTCGCGCCACCCCCGGATGGATCAATCTTCGTCCGCTTCGCTGCGCGGGATGGCGAAGCGGTAACCGCGGCCGCGTACGGTCTCGATCGGCTTGAGCACGCTTTCCGGATCCAGCTTGCGGCGCAGGCGACCGATGAAGACCTCCAGCACGTTGGAGTCGCGATCGAAGTCCTGCTGGTAGATGTGTTCGGTGAGGTCGGCCTTGGAGACCAGCTCGCCCGCGTGCAGCATCAGGTATTCCAGCACCTTGTATTCATAGCTGGTGAGGTCGACCTGGCGGCCTTCGACGGTGACCGTCTGTGCCGTGGTGTCCAGCTTGATGGGACCGCAGGCCAGCACCGGCTTGGACCAGCCGCTCGCGCGGCGGACCAGGGCGTTGATGCGGGCGAGCAGTTCCTCGACATGGAACGGCTTGACCAGATAGTCGTCGGCACCGTGCTTCAGCCCCTCGACCTTGTCCTGCCAGCTGCCGCGGGCGGTAAGGATCAGGATCGGGTAACGCTGGCCGTGCTCACGCAGCGCCTTGACCAGATCCATGCCCGACAGCTTGGGCAGGCCCAGGTCGATGATCGCCAGGTCGAACGGCACCTCGCGGCCCAGGTACAGGCCTTCTTCCCCATCCTGGGCGGCGTCCACGGCGAAGCCGTCGCGCTTCAGGCGCGCGGCGAGGGTCTCGCGAAGCGGGGCCTCATCCTCTACTAGCAGGATTCGCATCAATGTTTCTCCTTGTTATCCCCGGCGCTGGCGTCCAGGGGCTTGGGGGTTTCGGTACGGACCGGCACGACGCGGACATGACCGTCCAACGTGAGCACCTTGACCCGGTATTCGGTAAAGCGACCGCGCTCGACGAGCCGCGTGTCCGCTGACAGCACCTTGCCCCTGGTTTCTTTTTGCACCTGAGTCACCGCCTGCTCCAGCGTCAGCGACTGGTCGGCCTGCACGGCAAAGGGCGCAGCAAGGCAAAGTGCGGCGAAAAATAGCGGACGAAACGTGATTTTCATGTCTGGCGCAGAAAGACTGGTCGGCCGATCATGCCCACGCCCGACCAGCCCGAAGCTGAACGAAATCAGGCTGCGTGGCGAAGCGGTGCCATGGCGGCCTCGATCAGGCCCCAATCGGCCCCTGCAAGGTGGGCCCCTTCGCTCAACTGCCGGCGGAATCCGCGGGCGCCCGGCTCGCCCTGGTACAGGCCCAGGATGTGCCGGGTGATGTGCTTCAACTGGCCGCCGCGCGCCAGTTCGGCCTCGATGTAGATACGCATGCGCTCCAGCACCTCGCTGCGATCCGGCAGGGGCGTGCCGTAGAGATCGGCCTCCAGCTTCGCCAGCACGAAGGGGTCGTGGTACGCGGCGCGACCGATCATCACCCCGTCGACCTGGCCCAGGTGCTGGCGAACCGCTTCGACCGTGGTGATGCCACCGTTGATCACGACGGTCAGCTCGGGGAACTCGCGCTTCAGGCGATAGACGCGTTCGTAGTCCAGGGGCGGGATCTCGCGATTCTCTTTGGGGCTGAGACCCTCGAGCCACGCTTTGCGGGCGTGCACGACAAGGATGTCCACCCCGGCTTCGATCATGGTGGTGGTGAAGCGCTGCAGGTCGGCGTACTCGTCCTGGTCGTCCACGCCGATACGGCACTTCACCGTGACCGGGACGTCGACCACGTCGGCCATGGCGCGGACGCACTCGCCCACCAGCTCGGGCTCGCGCATCAGGCAGGCGCCGAATTTGCCCGACTGCACGCGGTCCGACGGGCAGCCGACGTTGAGGTTGATCTCGTCGTACCCGGCTTCCGCGCCCATCACCGCCGCCTTCGCCAGTTCCACCGGATCGCTGCCGCCCAGTTGCAAGGCCACCGGATGCTCCTCGTGGCTGTGCTCGAGGAGGCGAATCTGGTTACCGCGCACGAGGGCGGCACTGGTGACCATCTCGGTGTAGAGGCGGGCATGGGGGGACAGCAGCCGGTGGAAGTACCGGCAGTGGCGGTCCGTCCAATCCATCATGGGGGCGACGGTGAGGCGGAAGGCTGAGGGATCGGTGGGTTGCATTCGGCCATTTTAGCAACCCCGGTAGGGGTACGCTTGCCCGTCACAGCTGAGCACCCTTCATCAGTAAAATGGCTCGCAGCCACGATGGCGACAGTGGAGCCGACGGATGACGCACTACAACAGGCACATTACTTCCTATGTCCACAACGGACGCATAGGTGTCCTGGTCGAGTTTGATATTCCGGAACTCGCCGCCCGAGACGATGCTTTTCTGGCGGTTGCCCATGGCGTAGCCATGCATATCGCGGCATCGGATCCGGCGTCCCTGGATGCCCTCCTCGACGAGCGCTACGTCGTCGATCCCGACATCACCGTCGCAGAGCTGATCCACGAATCGGGCATCCTCCTGCAGACGAGCTTTGCGCTCACCCGGTTTGTGAGGTGGGCCGCTGAGTCAGACAAGCCGGCTGAACTGCCCGACCCGCCTCGCACTCCGGCCGTCATTCAGGCCGCTGCCAATTGGGATTGAAAGGAAGCATCGTGACGCTCGTCGCTTGCAGCCCCCTCTCTACTGCCATGGAAGCCACGCATGTATTACAAGGTACGAATCAATGGGCTGGATTTCGGGACGTTCGGTCACCCCAACGTACTGAACATGAATGTCTCCGTGCTATGGGCCAATCCGGACGGCGCCGATCTGTTCGCCAACGCGGTCTGCATGGAAGATGGAAAGAAGTATCTTTACGACTGGGTGCAGCACAGGCTCGTACCGACAGATGTCGTTGAGATAAGGCCGACGGACGACAGGAACGTGCCGGAGCCGAGAAAAAAATACGAGATGAAGGGAACGTCGGGGGACGACTAGCCGAGGGACGCGACTTCGCGTCGGACCCCATCGTGGCTCGCGCCAACCTCATCGAATCTTCAATCACATCATCTGATCGACACCGGCATCCGCAAAGCCGCGCCGCGTGCTTTAGTCAGGCGCCGGACTGAAGAAAATCTCCCGCACCTCCACCTGCCCCCGCGTCGCGGCCACACCTTTGCGTGCCCACGCTACCGCCTCGTCCATGTCGGCACATTCCAGTATCCAGAAGCCACCAATATGTTCCCGGGCTTCGAGATAGGGGCCGTCGGTAATCAGTACTCCACCGTCGGTTTGCGATCGCAGCGACTTCGCGCCGCCAAGGCCGCAGGCGAATTTCCTGACGCCGGCGGCAATCATTTCCTTGTTGAGTGCATGGATCGCGTTGGCCGTCGCCTCGTCCACCTGGGAGGGGTCGAAGTCGTCGGGGAGGTAACCAGCAACCAGATACTGCGGCATTGTCGTCTCCTGATTAGGTCGTCGGGCGGGTCCCGTGCCCGCCTTATCCTGACGACGAACGACAGGCCTGGATTTCGACAGCCGCCCGTCATTTTTCATGTTTCCGATTCAGGAAAAGCGCTCCGCAGTGAACGGACCCGCGACGCCGTTCTGACAACCTCCCTGCAAGCCCAGTTCAAGGCGTGTCCTTCGTCCGAACAATCCTCGGACGCCCCTTGTTAGCTGGAGTTCTCACCCATGCCCACCCTCTTCGAACCGTATACTTTGCGGAGCGTCACCTTCCGGAACCGGATCGTCGTTTCACCGATGTGCAATTACGTGGCGATCGACGGTGTCCTCACCGACTGGCATCGCGCCCACTACGCCTCGCTTGCGCGTGGTGGCGCAGGGCTTGTCGTCGTGGAGGCCACAGCGGTCTCACCCGAAGGTCGCATAACACCGGGGGATTCCGGTCTCTGGAACGACAGCCAGGGAGTCGTGCTGGCCGAGGTGGCCGCGAGCATCAAGGCGGCGGGTGCCGTTCCCGGACTTCAGCTCGCTCATGCCGGCCGCAAGGCGAGCGCGAATCGCCCCTGGGAAGGCGACGACAGCATGGCGCACGACGATCCCCGCGGTTGGGAGACGATCGCGCCCTCGGCCATCGCGCTTGGCGGCCTTCTCCCTAAAGTCCCTCGCGCCATCACGCTGGACGAGATCAAGCGTGTGCAGGACGACTACGTCGCCGCCACGAAGCGCGCGCTCGCCGCCGGCTTCGAGTTCCTTCAACTGCACTTTGCGCATGGCTACCTGGCCGCGAGCTTCCTCAACGATCATTCGAACCACCGGACCGACGCTTACGGTGGAAGCCTGGAGAACCGCGCACGATTCCTGAGGGAAACCGTCGACGCTGTGCGCGCGGCATGGCCAGACCACCTGCCCCTGAGCGTCAGGCTCGGTGTCATCGAGTTCGATGGCCGGGATGAGGAGACCGTGGCAAACGCGATTGCCGTCGCCACTGGTTTCAAGGCTTCCGGCGTCGACCTGCTCGATCTGAGCATGGGGTTCACCACGCTCGACGTGGACATCCCCTGGGGCACGCCGGCCTTCATGGCACCGATTGCTGAGCGATTCCGTCGCGAGGTCGACATGCCATTGTCGTCGTCGTGGGGTTTCGACACGCCCGAGATCGCCGAACGGGCCGTCAGCGAAGGACCGCTGGACCTGGTGATGGTGGGAAAGGCGCATCTGGCCAATCCGCACTGGCCCTACTACGCGGCGCGCAAGCTCGGCCTCGAGCGTCCGTCCTGGACCTTGCCGGCGCCGTATGCGCACTGGCTTGAACGGTATGCGGTTGGGTCATGACGTAGGGGCACGATGCTGCCCCGCAGAGAGTCTCGCTGCGGGGCAGCAAGCGCCGTAAACTGGGGAACACGCTGTCCGCAGGGAATCCGACACGCCATGATCGTCACCGAACGCCTGATCCTCAGTCCCACGACGGTTTCCGATTTCGAGGACTGCCACGCGGCACGCACTGACCCCGAGGTCATGCACTTCATCGGTGGACCCGCGTCCTCCGAAGACACGTGGCTCAAGCTGCTCCGGAATATCGGCCACTGGACCGCCTACGGCCACGGCTTGTTCACCGTGCGCGAACGACACGGCGGCCGCTTCGTCGGTGACGTGGGCCTGGCGACCTTTCATCGCGATCTCGGTGCGGACTTCGATCCCTTCCCGGAAGCGGCCTGGGTGCTTGCACGATCCGCACACGGCAAGGGCTACGCGACCGAAGCCGTGCAGGCGGCGCACGATTGGTTTTTCACCCAGCGCGAGGCCGAGCGCACCGTGTGCATCATCAATCCGGAGAACCTCGCGTCCGTTCGTGTTGCGGAACGGCTCGGCTATCGTCCGTTCGGCGAGGCACCGTATAAGGGTTCGACGGTGACGATGTTCGAGCGTCTTCCCGGCCGGTCGTAACGAATCAAACGACGTCGATGTTCTGGCCGATCCGCCACAGTACGCCCGTGGGATCGATCAGTACAAAGTCGCGCATGCCCCAGGGTTGGTCGGCAGGCGGAACGACCCGCACGCCGTAGCGTCCGGCGATGTCCTGGGCCTGCAGGTGCTGCCACCAGGCGGCCACGTCGACGACGAGCATGTGCATCATGACGTTCTCGGCGTGCTCCTTGACGTAGAACTTCTGCAGGAGAAAGCTGGTTTCTCCCGCCTTGAGATAGGCCAGATCGTCGGACGACCACGCCACGGTGAATCCGACGTCGCTGTAAAAGCGTTTCGACAACTCGAAATCCTTCGCTGGCACGAAGGCCTTGATCTCTACCGTTTCCATCGTCACTGCGCTTTCCTCGTCGGGTAATGCGAGTCAGGTCGACTCACGATCCTTGCGTCCGATCTCGACGAGGGCGGCGAGCCCTCGTTTCAACGCGCGAAGTCCACTGTCGCCGATACGCGCGTGCAGATCCGCGTCGATGCGATCGCGCGCGGCGCCCTGCACATCGGCGGCATCGAGGCCACGCTCGGTCAGCGTGATGACCAGCTTGCGACGATCCACGGGATCGCCTTCACGCGTCAGGTAACCCCGGGTAACCAGGGTGTCGACGAGTTGCCCGGCAGCCTGCTTGGAAATGCGAAGTTCCTGGACCAGTCGCCCCAGCGGGACGTCACTGGCATCCCCCGCCAGGCCGCCGATCACATACAGGCCATTTTCGGGAATGTCGTCGTAGCCGGCCTCGTCGAGCGCACGGCGCATCGCGGCAGCGTAGGTGCCGCGAGCGTGCCTGAGCAGCGCGGGCACAACGATGTCTTCATACCAGGCGGGTTGGTCACGGGCCATGGCAGCGCACCTCATCAATGTGGTTGATAGTCAATATAGTTGACTATCAACCACGCTTACAAGTGCCTGGCAGGGGCGGGCCGTAGAGAAAATGAAGTACCCGGCGATTCCCTGCCGTACGCCCTTTCGCCGACGAGTGGATCAGCAGCGGACGGAGGACAACCACGCCGCCGCGCTCGACCACGCAGGGCACTTTGCAGGATGCGGCAGCATCCCGGATAGCCTCACTCGACAGACGCCCCATCCGGTGCGTGCCGGGAACGACTTCCAGAGGCCCCGTCTCCGCCGCGTTGTCGTCCAGTTGCAGTCGCACCGCGACAAACTGCTCAAGCACCTCGACGGGCGGCTGGGCGAACCACATGCCTTCCTTGTGCGACCAACCCGACCAGCCAATCGTGTCGTGGCGTTCGTGCACCGGAATGCTCAGGTCCTGATGGGGTGTCACCGACCACGCCGATGTATCGGATTTGGAGAACAGCGTGCATTGCACGGCTTGCGCACCGGGTGCCAGCAGCGTCGCAATCAATGGATGGCTGGCCAGCGATCGTCCCAGCGAACCGATGCCCTCGAACGACAAGAGCGCTCGCGAACCTGCGCCGGCCAGAGGCAACGCTTCGAGATCTTCGACTAGCGCGTCACAAGATGACGCCGCGACAATGCGCGGCAGAATGGCAAAGCCGTCACGTGCGAACGTGACGGCACGGCTCATGGCCACATCAACTTCGGTCACACGTCCTCCTCTTCCGGAGCGCCTGACGCATCCGCTAGCATCACGTCATCACGAAAGGATGCCCATGACCGAATCATCCGCCACGGTGCGCAAACCAAGACGATGGGTGGTGCATGTCGTCTGGCTCGCCATCGCCATTCTTGCATTCTGGGGCGGCACGAAGTTCGGCTTCCAGGTGTACAACGCGACGCTCGGCATGATGATCCTGGACCATGACCGCGTCCAGACGCTTGGCCAGGTCCGCGTTTCGTTGCGCCTGCTCGGCGACGACGATCTGTCCGTGCACCGAGCCAGCGAAACCACGATGCTTAGCTCCAGCCTCGTGCGCTTAGCCAACCTGCCCCGATACATCCCTTGCAGGCCGACGGATGCCGGTGCCCTGGTTGCGGCGAGAGGGTATCTGGCTATACATCCCCTGGCTTCCGAGAAGGAACTCGGCGACATCTACACCGAGGGTCTTTCCTACTGCGATAAGCCGGCTGATCGCTATCCGTATCCCCACGTCATCTTTTAAGGCTCAATCGCAGTTCATCGCCTTGCCCGTCGTACCGACGAACCGTGGCTTGGTCAGCAGCACCTGAAACAGGGCGCCGGGCCACATCTCGAACGACGACATACCCGCCTTGATCGGGCAGCTCGACGTCGCCAGTACCTTGTCATTGTCGAGCGGCATGATGCCCATGTCGAACTTGAGGGGCCGATCGAAGGGATTGTGAAGCGACAGAATCATGTCGCCTTTGGGCGACTGCTCCAGACTCGCCGTCAGTGTCTTCTCCGGGTGCGTCACTACGGCGACGGCACGGAAGTTCGACACGGTGTCACCGGTGACATCCGCTTCGAGATTGAGGGCCTGGCCTGCGACGATAGCCAGACCGAAGGGCTGTACCGTTCCCGGCAGCACATCGAAGGTATGGTCGTACGTGCCGCCATCCTTGGTTTTCAGGGTGACGCGGATGTCGTGCTGGCAGAGCGTGTGCTTGCACATCTCCTCCTTACCGACCGCATCGCTCAGACCCTCGACGGCCCGCACATGCCCGGCGGAAACGAGGCCGATCGCGAGAGTCGCCGCGCACCATGCTTTCTTCATCATCAACTCATCCCCTGTCCGTTGGCCTTCAGTGGCCGGCCGTGGCTTCGGCATACGCTGCATTGATTTCTTTTGCCTTCTGCTCGGCCAGCGCACGGATATCCGGGCCGAGGTTGGCCACCTTGTCCGGGTGGTACTCACTCATCCGTGCGCGGTAGGCACTGACGATCTGCTCCTGCGTCGCATCGGGCGGAACGCCCAGCACGTCATGCCAGGGCGGCTGACGCTGGAAAAGGTTCGGCGGCTCGGGGCGGTGCGGCTCTGCTGCCGGCTTCTCCGATTTACTCATCATCGATGAAGCGAATTTGTAGCCCAGTGCCAGGCAGATGGCGATAACGATGATGTCGGCCAGGGTCATGCCAGCGCGCCTTCGATGTGTTGGAGATAGGTAGTCAATTGGGCATGGCGCTCACTGCCCGCCTCTTCGATGTCCATCTGCCGCTGGAGCCTGCCACGAATCGCCCCTGCCAGGCGAAGACGCTCGCCCGCGTCGAGCAGGCGCCGTGCGGTCGATACGAGATCGAAGCGACCGGCGGCATGCAGGCCCTGCTTGCGGACCAGATCGAGCGAATACGGGGCGCACAGGAGTGCATCGGATGCGATGCCGGTGAATTCCTTGCCGCCGATACCGGTAACCTTGCGCAGGCGCCACACGCGGAAGACCGCAAACGCGATGGCCGCGTACACGGCAACCATCCAGCCAAGCAGCACGAGCACGTTGCTCAGGAGCACGACCGGGAGCACCGCGAAGATCATGGCCACCAGCGTCACGGGCAAGGCCGATGCCGCGACGCCGATCCGCCAGGCCCGCAGCCCACGCGGTGCTGTCAGTGCCGACGGCACCCGCGCCGATGACCAGCGAAGGCGGAGTTCGGCGCGATGCGGCGCGAGCAAGGCAGGAACATAGACATGGCGCCCGGCGAGCTCGAAGTCCGAGCCCACCGAGAACGACCACGAACCGTCGCGTCGCTCGAAGAGCACGACCTCGTTGTGGTAAAGCAGCAAGGTGGCGTCGTACAGATACATGCCGACGACGCCAACGAGCAGCCACCATGAGGTCAGGAGCATGAGCCTCGTTACGCCTTGCGGCCGAACAGGCGCTTGATGGCGCCACCCAGCGCGGCAAAGCCGATCAGGATGAACTTCCACGCGGCCGCAAGGAAGGTACCGATGATCGCGAAGAAGCCCTTCTTCGCGGCCACCGCGGCAACGCCACCGGTGATCAGCGCGGCAAGGCCGTACTCGGCCACCTTGTCGCCACTATGGAAGTCCGTATACGCCTGGCCCGGTGCGAAAGCGAAGCCACCCATCGTGCCCTTGAACTGGTTGACCGCCGTGGCGAGCCCGTCCGGATCGGCGACGAGAACGACGTTCATCACGCCGCTACGGCCGAGGATGCGCGCGTTGTAGTTCACCACCTCGGTCTGCGCCTTGTCGTTGCGCGCGATGAACGACCAGGCCAGCGACTTGAACTCGTTGTCGTACTTCGGCGGGTTCTTCCAGCCGATGAGGGTGAGCGTGTCCCAGCCGCGCGAACGTCGCTCCTTGTTGCTCTGCTCCGTGCCTTCGCGAACATTCTTCAGGATGTCGTCGGCGTCGAGCTTTTCATCGTCCTTGACGTAGCCGATGTCGTCGTAGTCGAAGAACGCGGTCCAGGCCATGTCTTCCGGAGCCAGCGTATACGTGTCGGTCTGGTCGGGCGGATTTTCCATCAGCACGTTGAGACGCTTGGTGCCTTCAGGATCGAGGAAGGCGTAGCCCTTGGGTACGTCCAGCGTCGCCTGCGGGCCGACCTGCACCTTGGTGGGCCCGAATTTCCACGGCAGCTCCGATACCGGAGACGCCTGGGCGACGAAGGTCACCCACGACAGCGCGAGCGCGGCTGCCAACATCCTTGCCAATCCATTCATCGTGTTTTCCCCAAACCATGCGCCGAGCGCAAGCGCGATCAGACGCACGCCGTGGCGTGAATCCGGTGTCCTTGTGGGTCATGGAAGCCCCTGCCATGACAACTATAAGTTTGCAACAAAAAGGCGGCGGAGGGAATTCGGCGATGCGACCCGCGCCGTCGCTTCCAGGGGGTTCCGGTAGAATGGTGGGTTGTGGTTTACAGGGCAGCCCGTCATGCACATCGTCGTCAACGAAGAACTCAAGGCCTACATCGACCCGCTGACCCCCGACGAGTACGAGTCGCTGGAGCGCAGCCTGCTTAGCGAGGGCTGCCGCGACGCCCTGGTGCTTTGGGGCGACACGCTGGTCGACGGCCACAACCGATACGGCATCTGCCGCAAACACGACATTCCCTTCCAGACGGTGCAGAACGAACGCTTCCGTTCGATCGACGACGTCCACTTGTGGATGATCGAGCAGCACCTGGGTCGGCGCAGCGTGTCGGACTTCCAGCGTGGCGTGCTCGCCCTGCGCAAGCGCGAGATCCTCGCCGAGCGCCGCGCACAGCTCGCCGAATCGGACGTGCCCTTCGACACCACCGATGCCCAGCCCGCCGCGCCCAAGCCGCCCAAGCCCGCGCCGGTCGACAGCCGCAAGGACATCGCCCGCGAGGCCCGGATCAGCAGCAACCAGGTCGGCATGATCGAAAAGATCCGCAAGGAGGCCGCCCCCGAGGTGGTCGCCGCCGTCAAGTCCGGCGCGCTCTCGATCAGTGCCGCCGCCGCCGTGGCCAGCCTGCCCGAGGACGAACAGCGGGCGGCCGCCACCGCCGGCGACGACGAACTGAAGCAGGCCGCCAAGCGGGTCCGCGAGTCCAAGCGCAAGCCCCGCGAAAAGCCCACCGACGAGGTGAAAGCCCTGCGCGAGCAGGTAGCCGACCTCGAGGCGGAGAACCGCAACCTCCGTCGCGAGATCGACGCTCTCCGCGTGCGTCTGGGCGAAAGCGTCCCCGAAGACGCCGACGAGGCACTCGCGGAGTAAAGTGGACCGGGCCGGCCGGGAACTCCGACCGGCATCCGGCTTTCAAAGGCCGGTACACCGGACGCGCCCTCGAGCGTTCGAGAGCCTGTCCCCGGAGTGTTCCCCATGAAAGCCGTTGCCGTCCTAGCCGCCCTCGCCCTTGTCGCCACGTCGTCGTGGGCTCAGGACGCCAGCAAGCCCCTCAACCTGCGGCTGCCGGCCGACTACGTGCCGGCGCCGGCCAGCAGCACGGCCGCGCCAGCCTCTGCCAGCAGTGTGGCGGGCACCGCGCCGAAGAATGGCGGCAGCGTGGCGGTCACGCCGCCCCGTCCGAAGGACCCGCCGGGCGCCTACTACGGCGACACCAGCGGCCGCATGGCCAATACCGAGACCGACAGCGGCGTGCCGCGCTGTGACGACGCGACCTACAACAAGCCCCAGGTGCACGGCAGCCTCAGCACCGGCGTGGTCAGCGCCAGCCATGGCGGCAGCGGCAGCTACCAGGCCGGCGTGGTCAGCCTCAGCCAGGCGTTCGGCGACTGCGAGCACCCGACGGGCGGCGTCAGCATTTCTGTCGGTGCCGGCAACAACAACTTCGGCGGCGGTCGCGGGCGCTGGTAAGCCTAGGGCGAGGAACGAAACACCACGATACGATCCGTCGCCGCGGGATCGGGATCCCTGCTGTGCAACCAGGGCATTCGCGCAAAGGACCGGGCGCAGGGTCCGAGCGCTACCACCCGCAGCGGCCGCCGGGACGCCTCGGTCTCGATCTTCGCCAGCACGTCGCGTAACACCGTGCCCAGGAAGGGCGTGAACAGATAGAAGACGTCGACGCCGGTCATATCGGCGTCCCGGGCGTCCATGGCGGTGAATGCCACCTCACCCCGACCCAGGCCCAGTCCAAAGGCGGCCCTCGCCGCACTGTCCACATAGGCGGGCTCGCGCTCCACGCCGCGCGCACGCGCGCCGGTAAGCATGTGCACGAGCATCGGCACGTGGCCGAGCCCCGAGCCGAGGTCGAGCACGGCATCGCTGGCCGAGATCGATGCACGCCGGATACCGTCCACGATGTGCCGCGCGGGTGAGGGCTGGTAAAACACCATCTCCGGCGGTGGCGCGGGGTCGGCAACGTCGGGCTCATCGATCGCGAGGACGCCGGCTAGCAGGGCATCGAGCGCGTCGTAGTGCTGGCCGGGCATCACCTCGCTGGCGATCCAGGGCGACAACGCCTGGCGCGCCTCGCCACGACGAATGCGTCCGCGCAAAAAATCGAACAGCTCGCGGTCGATCGCTTCCATCGCCTCGATCAAGCCCTCGGCTTGCGCGCGCAGCGATGCTCCGCTCGCACCGACCAGGTGAAGGTCGAGCTGATCGATCGCCTCGGCGCGATAAAGGAAAGCCATCGGCTCGCGCCAGCCCGGGTCGGCCGTGAGAGCGGCGATCATCGACGGCAGGGTCGCCGCATCACCCATACCAACGCCGCCACCATCGGGCGCGCGAAGGAAACACCCGGTCGACGGCCGCGCGCACGATGACCTCGGTGCCGCCCTCGACACGCGATGCGAACGCGGCGGTCCCGCCGATCGCCTGCGCACGCTCCTGTATTCCGCGCAAACCCCAATGCCCGGCGCGACCGCCACCGCGAAGCACGGCGTCGTCGATGCCACGACCATCATCGCGAACACGGAGGACGAGTTCGGTACCCTCGGTTTCGATCACCACATCGATGCGCGACGCTTCGGCGTGGGCGATCGCGTTGTGCACCGCCTCGCGCGCGATGCCATAGAGTTCATCGCGCGCCAGCGGATCCATGTCCCGCATGTCGATCGCCGCATGCACCAGCACGGGCACGGTGTGTTCCGTCGCGTAAACACGCGCGAGTTCGACGAGGGCGACATCCAGTGCGAACGATTCGCCCGCATGTCCACGCAGATCACGCACGCGGTCGCGCGCTTCCACGAGCGCCTCTTCGGCACGATCCAGGGCGCCCTCCATGGCAATACGCAAAGGCTGATCGGCAGGCACGCGATTGGCGATGGCCTGGAAACGCATCATCAGTCCCTGGATGCTCTGCAGCAAGGTGTCATGCAGCTCTCGGGCGATCCGCTCGCGTTCGGCATGGCGTTCGTGCAGCCGCGCACGCAGTTGCGCTTCCATCCGGCGCATGCGTACGTAGAACGAGAGCCAAAGCGCGGCGAAAGCCAGCAGCATGCAGATGAGCACGAACCAGGGTGTCTGGAAAAACGTCGGCGCAACGACGATCGTGACCGATGCGCCCTCTTCATTCCACACGCCGTCCTCGTTGGCCGCGGTGACGCGGAATCGGTAATGGCCCGGCGGCGGATCGGTATAGACCGCTTCGCGTTCCGTGCCTGCGTCACGCCAACGCGTGTCGATACCCTCCATGCGGTAGCGGAAGCGCACGCGCTCCGGCATCGCCAGACTGGTCGCCGTGTAACCGATGCGCAGCCGCTCGGTGTGCGCCGGAAGGTCCACCGTCGCCGCCACGGGCCAGTTGCCCGCATCGGTGGTGATGGAGCGAATCGAGACCGGCGGCGGCAGGGGATTGCGCGGTACGTCGGCCGGATCGATCGAGACGACGCCGCTGGTGGTGGCGAACCAGAGACGACCATCGTCGGCCACGACGGCCGTCGGCAGTGGCCGGAACTGAGCCGGCGTGCCCGGCAGCCCGTCCAGCGAGTCGAACAGGGTGACCGGCGGACGGTAGGCGGAATCCTGCAGCGCCCGCGCCATGTGCGCCGCGCCGATGCGCGCCACGCCCTGCGCGGTATTCGCCCAGAAATCGCCACGGGCATCGCGAACCAGGCCGGACACGCCACGAAGTGGCTCGCCGCGGGTGACGATCGTTCGTGCCTGCCGCCCGACGACCACACCGATGCCGAGTTCGCCGCCGACCCACACGGCGTCGCTGTTCTCCAGCAGGGCGGTGACATTGCCTACCGCGAGCCCATCCGACGGGCCCAGCTGCGTATCGTGACCGGCGTCGCGGATGACGATGGTGTTGCGGGCGAAACCCATCCACAAACGTCCGCGCGAGTCGCCCATGAGAACCAGGGGCGCTGGATCGTTGGCGATGGCTGGCATCGGGTCATAGACCCACGCGCCTTCGGTGTAGTGGTAGATGCCCGGCCGGTTGATCGAGAGCCACGCACCGCCCTTGCCATCGCCCACGATGGCCTGCACGCCGGTGTAATCTTCGGCTGGCAGGGAAGCAAAGCGCTCCGGCATGCCGTCCTTGAGCCGCCACACGCCGTGCGGACCGGCCAACCACGTCGCCTCGCGATCGCGCGACGCGGCCGTGATCGCTTCGGGAAAGTCGCCCGGCTGCACTCGGGTCGCATCCACGCGCGTCAACGGACGATTTTTCGTGCCGACCCAGACGCCGTGACCTTTCGCGGCGACCAGCGCGAAGTCGCTCGCGCCGGGCGACAGCGGCGCAGGAAGAAGACGGCTGACGCGAAAGCGGTCGAGGCCGCGACTGCCGCCCACCCAGATGCTGCCTTCGCGATCCTGGATGACGGCGCTGAGGTAATCGGAGCTGAGCCCGTCGCGTTCGATAAAGCGTTGGGCCGCCGTGCCGCTCGCCTCGATCTGCGCGCGCGGGAGGTCGCTGACGCGTGGCACGCGACGGATGCCGTCGCCGAGCGTCGGCATCCACAGGGCACCATCGCGATCGAACAGCAGGCCGGCTGAGGAGAGATTGAGGCTGGGCCCGTGATCTTCCGGCGGCGAGTCGCCAGCCCAGGCCGGCCGGACACCACCATCGGCCTCGGCCACCCAGATCGAGCCGTCCGGCGCTTCCGCGATCCGGTTCACCCGGCCGACGGCATGCGTGGCCAGCTCGAAGTGCGCGCCATTCCTGGGCAGCCAGGCGAGGGCCTGGTCGGTCGCGACCCACAGGCGCCCTTCCCGGTCGACCGACAGGTTGCGCGCGCGATTGCCCGGCAGGCCCATCGATGCGCCGACGAGGGACCAACGCTGCCCGTCCAGGCGAGCAAGACCATTGAAGGTCGCGGCCCAGATACGCCCGTCCGGGGTGCCGCCGATCGCGTAGATGGTGGCCGTGGGCAGGCCCGACGACGCGGCGTAGTGCGTCGCGCGATCGCCTTCGACGAAGCTCGCCACGCCGTAGCGAAACCCGACCCAGAGTCCACCCGAGGGTGGCGCATACAGAGAGGCGACGCTCGACGCGAGGAAGTCCCCTCCCTCGCGCGGCCGGTAATGCTCGAAGGTCACGCCGTCGAAGCGATAAAGGCCGGTCTGCGTACCCAGCCAGAGGTAGCCGTCGCTGGTCTGCGCCAGCGCCGTGACTTGACCGGGCGCACCTTCGCGAACCGTCCAGGCCGTGTGGTAAAACTGGTCGATCGCGCGGGCACGGCTATCGGCCGCCGCCGCGACGGGCACGACGAGGCACCAGCCGACGGCCAGCCCTAACCACGCAGCTACTGCGCGAGCGAAACGCACCCCTTTCACCCCCACATCCGTCGAGGGTCCACGATAACGCGTGGCGGCTTCAGTGCGTAAGACCGATATCGCGCAGGAAGGCGAGCGAATCGGCGAGGACACGCGCGGCCGCCGGAGAGCGCTCCGGCGACGCGAGCACATGGGCCGCGTGGTCGTAAGCCACCAGCCGGCGTTGTGAGGCCGGCGTACCGAGCCAACCGAAGGCATGGCGCATGGCGCTCGCCGAGGTCAGGGTGTCGCGATCGCCCTCACCGCCATCCCACAGTCCGAAGAAGACCGCGCAAACGACGTCCTGCAATACCTCCGGACGCATGCGCTCGATAAACAGGCGTGCGATCGCCCGGTAGCCATCGGTGTGCACCATCGACGACCAATAGCGACGTTGGAAGGGACTGCGTTCGCCCGGTGGCGCCACGGAGCCCTGGAGCATCACCGCGGCGCGCAGCTGCGATGGATCGTGCACGCGAATGCCGGGCGACCAGGCAACGACACCGGCGATCACGTCCGGCCGGGTCGCGGCAAGATCCAGTGCAAGTGATGCCCCCATGGACGTACCAATAAGGAGCACGCGCTCGCCCAGCTGGAGGCCGATGTCGAGCGCTCGCCGGGCATCGTCGCGCCAGCGCTCAGGCGTCGCCCCGGCCATGGCGTCCGGCGCATCGCTACCGTGGTCACTGAGCCGGGCAAGGTAGAGGTGAGCGCCGGTCGCGGCGGCGATCTCACGGTGAGCCGGCGCACCTTCGGCCTGGCTCGCCGTGAACCCGTGCAGATAGACGATCGCGAGCGGCAACCGGCGATGCGGCGCGGCGCCGTGAAAGACGATGCGCGCCTCGTTATCCGGCTTGATCGCGGTCGCCGCCAGTTCGCCCTCGCCGATGTCCCGCGCGAGGCTTTCCAGATCCGTCATGCGCCAACATCCGCCGACGTGCGCGCACCACTGCGTTGGGCCTCGACAAAACGGCGCACCGAGCGAGCCAGGCCGTCCAGCTCGACCACGGCGGCGCGCATGTCGCCACCGGCGTCGATCAGCACGGAGAGATCGTCGCAGACACGCGAGGCACCCGGCACGCCAAGGTTGCCCAGCACGTTGCGCAGGGCGTGGATGCACTCGGCTGCAGTGGCGATGTCACGCGAGAGCACCGCATTGCGCAAGGTATCGAGGTGGCTTTCGGCTGCGCCCGAACACAGGTCGATGAAGCCCCTGTATTCCTCGACGCTGGTCAGCGCGCGCATCTCGTCCAGCGGCGTGCTCGTCGTTCCCCACTCTGTCGGCTCCTCCAGCAACGGCTGTTGCCATCCGCGCGCGGTTTCCTCCATCCGTCGCTCGGCGGCGATGGACTCGATCACATCGAGGAGGCGCTGCGCGGCGATCGGCTTGGTCAGGTAGGCACGTGCACCGGCCTTGAAGGCAATGCGCACCGCGTCATGGCTGGAATCCGCACTGAGCATGACGATAGGCGGCACGCTCTCGGTGCGCCGGATCACGTCGATGCGACCCAGCACATCCCAGCCGGAGCTGCCCGGCATGTGCAGGTCCATGAAGATCAGGTCGAAACCGTCCGTTCCCAGCCGCGCCAGCGCTTCGTCGCCGTTCGCGCTGAAGACGGCCTGGTGCCCGGCACGCTCGAGAATGCGACCGACGATCTCGCGGTTCGCCGCGTTGTCGTCCACGACCAGGCAACGCTGCGATTCCACGCGGCGCCGGTGCTCGTCGAGCAGCTCGACCAGCGGCGTCTCCGCCACGCTGCGCGCGCCCGCCGCCGCCCGCGGCAAGGGAAAACGCCAGGTGAAGACAGCGCCACCCAGCGGGTTGTCGGTGACATCGAGGCCACCCTGCATCTGCTCCGACACGTTGCGCACGATGTACAGCCCCAGCCCGACGCCCTCCTGTCGCCGGCTCTCGCCGGCGCTGAGCTGGTGGAAGGGGTCGAAGATGCGCTGCTTATCGGCGTCGGCGATGCCGATGCCGGTGTCCGAGACACTGCAGGTGATCGTCGGGTCGCGCCCGCCGACACCCTCGTGGAGTTCCACGTGCACGTTGACCGAGCCACCCGGCGGGGTGAACTTCAGGGCGTTCGACGCCAGGTTGGAAAGCACCTGCTCGATGCGCCCCGGATCGCCATTGAAGACGCCCTCCACCGAGGCATCGCGGGCAAGGCTGAACGCAATGCGCTTTTCCGCGGCGAGCGGGCGACATACCGCACCCACCGTCGCCAGCACTTCGTCGAAGGCGAACGCCTGGTGGCGCAAGGTGAAGCTGCCGCCAGCGAAGGAGGCCACGTCGAGCACCGCGTTGACACGATGCAACAGGGCGTTGGCGTTGGTCGCCAGCAGCGCGACAAGGCGGCGCTGGTCGTCGCTCATCACCGAGGTATCGATCAGCGAGGCCGAGTGGATCACCGTACTCAACGGCGTCCGCATCTCGTGACTCATCATCGAGATGAAACGATGCTGGGCCTCGCGCGACGCGATGGCTTCCGCCGACACCTCGCGCAGCGCGTCCATCATCCGGTACAGCGTCATCGGCAGGACGATGACCAGGGCCAACGCATAAAGTGCGTAGGCGGGCCGTGCGACCCAGTAGCCATCCGGAGCGCTGACCAGGAGGATGGCCACCGAGGCGACGACGCCGCCGGCAAAAGCCCGGCGGCTGTAACGCACGCCTACGGCCACCGACAGGAAGGGCAGCACGGCGGTCAACGTGATGACCAGCATGAAGGCGGACTTGAGCAGCAAGGCAACCATGGCGAAGTTGGCCACGTTGCCGATGACATCGACCGTACTGCCCTGCCCCTGCTGCCGGGCGCGGAGGAAGAGCATCCACAGCGTGCTCATGGCGAACAGGGCGAGTGCGACAGGGAAGGCGCGATGGGCTTCGAGCGCCATCGGCACGGGGCCACGGAGCCAGGCCGCGGTCCAGATGACCACGAAACCGAGGATCACGGTGCGCATGAGCGACACGCGGTACTCGCGGAAGCTCGCCACGATCCGGTCGATGCGGGGATTGCGCAGCCGCTCGGCAACCTCGCTCAGCATTACCGGTTCGGGGCGATTAACGCTGCCGCCATCGATCTTCATTACCGCCCGGTCCGCCCCCTCCCCTGATAGCTGCCTAGTCTAGGACTTGGGCGGGTGGTGGCAAGTGCGGTTGCAGCGTCACGCCCCATGTAAACGCTTACATGGCCTCTCGCGCACGAATTAACCGATTTCCGCCACCTGCCTAGCCGCGCTTTGCCACTTTCCGGGCCTTGGGCGACGTCAACTCCACCCAGGTAGGCGCATGGTCGCTGGCCTTGGGCAGGTCACGAACCCAACGGTCCACGTTGGCATCCTTCAAACGGGCTGCCAGGTCCTTTGAGAGGAGCAGATGATCGATGCGCAGCCCCCGATCGCGGGGCCAGTGCTGGCGAAAATAGTCCCAGAAGGTGTAGATGCGCTCGTCCGGGTGCATCTCGCGCAACGCATCGGTCCAGCCCTGGGCAAGGAGGCGGGCGTACGCCTCCCGGCTCTCCGGCTGGAGCAAGGCGTCGCGGCGCCAGCCCTTGGGATCGTAGATGTCCTCGTCGGTGGGCACGACGTTGTAGTCACCGGCCAGTACCACGGGGTGGCCGCTTTTCATCAAGGTGGCGGCGTGGCGCAGGAAGCGCTCGAACCAGTCCAGCTTGTAGTCGAATTTCGGGCCGGGCTGCGGGTTTCCATTGGGCAGGTAGAGACAGCCCACGATCACCCCGTGCGCCGCGGCCTCGAGGTATCGGCTCTGCGTGTCCTTCGGATTGCCGGGCAGGCCGCGCCGACTCTCGACGGGATCCACTCCCTTGGCCAGGATCGCCACCCCGTTCCAGGACGACTGCCCGGCCCACAGGGCGCCATAGCCCGCCTCGTTGATCGCGCCGACCGGAAACGCAGCGTCAGTCGACTTCAGCTCCTGCAGGCAGGCGATATCGGGCGCCTCCCGCTCCAGCCAGCTCAGCAGATGGTCGAGGCGCGAACGGACGCCATTGACGTTGAACGTGGCGATCTTCATGGCCCGGAATGTCGAGGAGACCCGGTCGACGCCAGGTGAGCGGCGGCTGGCACGGGACTTGCCACGATCCAACCGTGTGCGCAAAGCGTGACGCCGAGCGACAAGCCAGCAACTTTTTTCGCCTTTATTTGCGAACCCCCAAAGTGCCCTCCATTGCAATACCTGCTAGCCACACAAAAGACATAAAAGCACGCAAACACCCACAGTTACATCATTTTCTGCTGCACTGCGCCATCGCGTTTGGACGGCTGGACGTCCGTCCAAACGCCCGTTCGATGGTCTGGACAACGCAAGTTACCTCCTGTAAACCGTAAGACCAGTTCATTTGGATCGAGACAAATGAACGGATAAAGCGATGGAGTGCGGGAGGGGGTCTTCGAGGCTCCAGACACGGCGAAAGGCGGGGGCCTATCGCCGCGGTCCCGTGCTGCCGTCATTCCGGGGCAAAGACATTTCGGGGAAGGCATGAAAAACCAGTTTCTAATTCGCAGGAGCGCACTCGCACTGGCGGTGTGTACCTGCCTGGGCGGCGTGTCGAGCGTCTACGCGCAGTCCACTACCGGCAGCATCAACGGCAACGTGCCCACGGGCGGGAATGAAACCGTCCTCATCGAAAGCGCCAACGGCTTCCGCCGCGAAGTGCCCGTCGACGCGCGCGGCAAGTACGCCGCCAACCAGCTTCCGCTCGGCACCTACACGGTCAGCCTGCAGCGCGACGGTGCCACCGTCGATTCGCGCAAGGACGTGAGCCTGCGTGTCGGTTCCAGCACGGACGTGTCGTTCAACGCGGCGCCGGCGACGGCCGGTTCGAGTGCCGACGCCACCTCGCTCAGCGGTGTGACGGTTACCGGTACCGCGATGCCCAACATCGACGTGACCGCCGTCGACTCGCGCACGATCATCACTTCCGAACAGCTGGCCAAGCTGCCGCTGGGACGCAGTGCGGAAGCCATCGCGCAGCTCGCACCCGGCGTCGTCATGAACGGCGGCAACTTCAAGAGCGACACCGGCCACCAGATCGCCAGCTTCGGCGGCGCGGCGTCCAATGAAAACGCCTATTACGTCAACGGCTTCAACACCACCGATCCGCTGAGCGCGGTCGGCGGCCTGCAGCTGCCTTACGGCGCGATCGACCAGCAGGAGGTCTACACCGGCGGTTACAGCGCGCAGTACGGACGTTCCGACGGCGGCGTGATCAGCCAGGTCGGCAAGCGCGGCACCAACGAATGGCACTTCGGCGCCCAGGTGATCTGGCAGCCCGCATTCGCGCGCGCCGACAACGACAACCTGTATTACACACGCGTGCCCTCGTCCGCACCCGCCGGCGATCTCTACCAGCCGAAGAGTGAAAATCGTCAGTGGATCACCACCGTCAGTGCCTATGCCGGTGGTCCGCTGATCAAGGACAAGCTGTTCTTCTTCGTGGCGGGTGAGTTCGAGAAGACCGGCCAGCACAACGTCAACTCGGTGGGTACGAATCCGCCGGCATCGACGAACACGTACAAGGCACCGCGTTGGTACTCCAAGCTCGACTGGAACATCAACGACAGCAACATCCTCGAGCTGACCGGCGCCTCCGACAAGCGCGAAGGTTCTGGCACGCGTTACAACTACGACTACGCCAACCTCCAGCGCACCGACAAGATCGGCGACGTCGACAACACCAAGACCGGCGGCGATCTCTACGTCGCGAAGTTCACCAGCTACGTCACCGACTCCCTGACCATCAGCGCCATGTACGGTCAGATGCAGACGAAGAACTACGACCAGCCGACGAACTACGATCCGTCCCTCGCGCGCGTCGACAGCTCCGACCAGCAGAATCCGGCATTGAACAGCGGTACGGCGATCCACAACAACCAGGTGGCCGACCTCAGCTCGCCCGGTCGCGGTAACAAGTCGACCAACTTCCGCTTCGACGTCGCTTACACCCTGGGCGACCACACGATCTCGGCAGGTATCGACAACGTCAAGTCGCGCGCCGAAGACTTCGGTACGAACAGCCCGGGCCCCGGCTATGCCTGGACCTATGGCAAGACCGATAGCCCCAACACGCCGATTTCCGAAGCGCCGGGCATCAACTTCGTTCCCGCACCGGCCCTGTTCCCGAACGGCGCCGGCGGCTACTACGTCAGCAAGAACGTGGTCAACAACCTGGTCAACGTCCGCTCCGACCAGCGCGCGCAGTACATCGAAGACAAGTGGCAGGTCACCGACACCGTGCTGCTTTCGCTCGGCCTGCGCAACGACCAGTTCACCGACTATAACCAGTCCGGACAGGCGTTCATCACGCAGACCAAGCCGCAGTGGGCTCCGCGCCTGGGTGCGTCGTGGGACGTCAACGGTGATGGATCGTTCAAGGTGTTCGGCAACGCCGGTCGCTACTACCTCGGCCTTCCGCTGAACCCGGCAACGGGCGCAGCCGCGGGTTACACCGCCACGCAGCAGTACTACACCTACTCCGGCATCGACAGCCTGGGGCGTCCGACGGGCCTCACCCAGATCAGCCAGCCGGTCTCGGCGAACAACTCGTACGGCATTCCGCCCGACCCGCGCACCGTGGCGGGCAAGGGCCTCAAGGCCGAGAACCAGGACGAATACATCCTGGGCTTCGACAAGACCCTGGGCAGCAACTGGGTTTACGGTGCGAAGCTGACCAAGCGCACGCTTCACGCGGCCATCGACGACTTCTGCGACATCGACCTGGTGAAGGCCAAGGCCGCGGCTCTCGGCTACAGCGTGGGTTCGACCAACAGCTGCTACCTGATCAACGGCGGCGCGGCGAACACGTTCACCGTGCTGGATGCCAGCGGCAATGCCCAGGAAGTCCCGCTCAGCCGTGACGAACTCGGCTTCCCGGCCCTGAAGCGCAAGTACTACAGCCTCGAGACCTTCATCGAGCACAGCTTCGACGGCGTCTGGTACGGCAAGTTCGACTACGTCTTCTCGCGCAGCTACGGCAACACCGAAGGCCAGGCACGTACCGATACCCGTCAGGACGGTGCCGCCGGCAGCGTGGACTGGGACAACCGGTATGTGATGGAGAACGCCAACGGCCCGCAGGGTAACGACCATACCCACGTCTTCAAGGCGTATGGCTACTGGCAGTTCGCCCCCGAATGGCAGGTCTCCGGTAACCTCCAGGCCGCTTCGGGCGCTCCGGAAGTCTGTACCGGTTACTACGGTCCCGACCATACCGATCCGGTCTCGTATGGCAGCTCGTATCGTTATTGCAATGGCGAGCCGTCCCCGCCGGGCAGCCATGGCCGCCTGCCGTGGACGTTCAACCTGGACCTGGGCATCACGTACCGCCCGTTGTGGGCCGACCAGAAGCTCGCTTTCTCGGCGAACGTCTTCAACGTCCTCAACGAGCAGCGCGCGATCTTCCGTTACCCGGCAAGCGAAGGCCCGGCCAACACGGTCAACACGATCTACCGCGTGCCGCTCTATACGCAGGATCCGCGTTACGGCCGCCTGGCAGTCACGTACGACTTCTAAGAACGCGTAAACCTTTACCAATCCCTGTGTAACTCTTGCGCCCCCTTCGGATGCCGGCTTCTCCCCAGCCGGTTTCCGAAGCCGGGCGCTCTTTTTTTAGCGGGCCTCACCCGAGGCGGCCACTACCAT
Organism: Luteibacter rhizovicinus DSM 16549; assembly: GCF_001887595.1. NCBI lineage: Bacteria > Pseudomonadati > Pseudomonadota > Gammaproteobacteria > Lysobacterales > Rhodanobacteraceae > Luteibacter > Luteibacter rhizovicinus. The sequence continues at coordinate 2,445,407 of NZ_CP017480.1, read as the reverse complement.
CTCGATATACCCAAGGATCTCCGCGACGCTGAGGTCGAAAACGCCGGCGTCACCGTTGTCGTACGCCTGGCGCCAGACGCCGTAGCCATTCTCCCAGCCCGCATCGTCGTTCGAGGCCTTGGTCAGCTCACGCAGGCTCTTGTCCAGCGTGGTCCGCAGCACGGCGGCGTGATGCATGGCGGGCTGGAAGCCGCCTTCTACCCGGTGGTTGCGCAGCTTTACGCCCAGGATCGAGATGTGAAACACCTCGCCATCCTCCGGCTCGACGCCCTTTTTGCGAATGACGACCCGCGAGCCATCCTCACCAGGGCGGTGGTCGTAGGTCCAGACCTGGCCCTCGGCGTAGTCGGGCTTCGTCATCGGTAGCACCTTGTTCCGGCAGGGGGTTTGCATCTTAAAGGCAGGACGCGACCAGCGCATGCCCCATCGCGGCCCCACAGGCCGGTTGGGCCGGCGGCGGGATATGGATTATCCTAGCGGCCACGACGCGCGAGGCAGCGCGGCCCCCGCAGGCCGCTTCCCCAGCTGATCCCCGGCTTCCCCGCATGGCGCGGTAGCTCCGTCACTACGACTTCGAGGTTCGAACAGACCATGGTGGCATTGGCGACCGAGCACGTCATCGACGTGCACCACTGGAACGACACGCTTTTCAGTTTCCGCACCACGCGCGATCCCGGTTTTCGCTTTGAAAGCGGGCACTTCGTGATGATCGGGCTGGAAGTGGAAGGCCGCCCGCTGATGCGGGCGTACTCGATCGCCAGCGCTCACTACGAGGAGCACCTGGAGTTCTTCAGCATCAAGGTGCAGGACGGCCCACTGACCTCGCGCCTGCAACACCTGAAGCCCGGCGACCCGATCATCGTCAGTCGCAAGCCCACCGGCACGCTGGTACTGAACGACCTCAAGCCAGGCAAGCGCCTGTACCTGCTCGGCACGGGCACCGGTCTTGCACCGTTCCTGTCGATCATCCGCGACCCGGAAACCTACGAGCGCTTCGACACCATCGTCCTCGCGCACGGCGTTCGTCACGTGAACGACCTGGCCTACTCCGACTACATCGAAAACGTGCTGCCCGAGCACGAGTACCTGGGCGACCTGGTGCGCGAAAAGCTGCGCTACTACCCGACCGTCACGCGCGAAGACTTCCGCAACCGCGGTCGCATCACGGACGCCATCGCGGACGGCGAGATGGCCCGCGCGCTCGGCCTGCCGCAAATCAATCCGGCGGAAGACCGGGTGATGCTGTGTGGCAGCCCGTCGATGCTGGACGATATCTGCGTGCTGCTGGACGGCGAAGGGTTTCAGGCGTCTCCGCGCACGCGGGAGCCGGGCGATTACGTGATCGAGCGGGCGTTTGTCGAGAAGTGAGTCGCGGCCCGCTGCCGCGGGATCGCCGATGAATCGGCTCCCACAGGGGGCTAGGGAATCGGATCCTGCCGTCAGCGGCGGATGCGACCCTGGCCTTCGTTGTCCCAGTAGCCGAAGATCCGCCGCGCGATGAGCTTGTAGAGGCGCTTGCCGGTGGCGCGCCATAGCCGCGAATGCGGCGCTGGTGCAGCGAGGATCGCCCGCTGCCGGGCGGATAGCCGGTCCGGCGCGTAGGTACGCTTGTGCTTGAGCAGATGGCGAAGGTCTTCCCGGGCCAGCAGGCGAAACAGGTTGCCGCGGCGTCCACGGGTCCACGCGATCTGAAAATCGACCAGACCCGGCGATCCGTCCTCACGCACCAGCCAGTTCGGCTCCTTGGCCAGGTCGTTGTGCACGATGCCGCGCCGGTGCAAACGGGCGAGCAGGCGCAGCGCCTCACGGTAGTACGCGGGATCCAGCGGCCTGCCGACCTGCATCGGCTCGCCCGCCATGTAGCTGCGCTCGAGCACGCGACCGTTCCATGCCAGCAGGCGCGGCACACCGTCGATGCCCTCCAGACGACCGAGAGCGCGCGCCTCGCGAGCGGCCGCGCGGCGGGCAAACGCGCGCGCCCACCAGCGTGCCGCCGCGATATCGCGACGAATCAGCAACTGGCCGCCGCGTTCGACACGCTCGATGCGACCGAGCTCGTCGGCTTTGAGGAGGGTGACGTTTTCCGTCGTCGCGTCGTGCACGCTATTCCTTCGATTCGTTGACGCTCCCTGCGCCGTGGAGGGGCTACGCTAAGATGCGAGCCTTGCAGGGAGGAATTGCCGACATGCTGGTGCGACACATCCTGTCGCTGGTCTTTGCCACGGCCGGCCTTGCAGCTTGCCGCGGCGGAACGGACCGGACGAACGGCGGGGACTCGCCGCCGCCCGCACGGGCGAGCGTCGACAAGGATACCGAATCCGGCCAGGAGGGCCTGTATACGATGGAATTGTCCTTGCCCGACCTGCCGCCGAGGGCCGAGCCGCTGCGCGCGACCATCGAGCGCTATGTCGATCGGCAGAAGCGCGCGTTCATGGACAGCCTGGATGCCCCCGGTGCGCGTGAACGCGCCCGGGAGCTGCCCTGGGACCTCAATCTGGATATCGCGGTCGCCTCGCGAACCGACCGCTTCATCAATGTGCAGGTCGACGGCTCCGCCTTCACCGGCGCAACCCATCCGGCACCCATCGTCGACAGCTTCACCTACGATCTCGAAACCCATCGCGTCATCGGTATTCGCGAGCTGTTCGCCGATCCGCGCGCCGCGGAAAAGGCTTTCGCCGCCGAGGCACGGCGCCAACTGCTCACGGCGCTGGACGACCAGGACGAACCGCTCGCCTCGGACAGCGAGCAGATCGCCGCCGGCACCGAGCCCGGCAAGGACCACTTTCGCGTATTCAGCCTGCTGACGGGCCCGGACAACAAGGTCCATGGCCTGACCTTCATCTTCCCGCCCTACCAGGTGGCCTCGTACGCCGCCGGCCCACAGGCGGTGGACGTGCCCAGCGATGCCTTCGCGTCGTACCTGAAGCCGGAGTATCGCGGGGCCTTCCGTTGATGGATCTGTTCCTCTACGTCCTCGCCGCCGCCCTCATCATCGGCGGCGTCGCGGGTGCCATCCTGCCGGTCCTGCCCGGCGTCCCGATGATTTTTGGCGGGATCTGGCTGGCCGCCGCCGTGGACGGGTATCGACACCTGGGTTGGGGCTGGCTGGTGGCGATCGGTGCCATCGCCGTGCTCGGCGTCGCCGTGGACTTCATCGCCGGATCGCTCGGTGCGAAAAAGATCGGCGCCAGTCCACGGGCCCTGTGGGGTGCCGGCATCGGCACCACCATCGGCATGTTCTTCGGCCTTCCGGGGCTTCTGATCGGGCCCTTCGCGGGCGCCGTGATCGGCGAGCTGTGGTCGGGGAAAAGCATCCTGCGCTCCGCACATGTCGGCGTGAGTACCTGGTTCGGCATGCTGCTAGGTGTCGTGGCCAAGGTCGTGCTGTCGTTCCTCATGATCGGCCTGGCTGGCCTCGCCCTCCTCTTCAGCTGACCCGCCATCCGGCACATTGGCGGGCCTGGGCCCAGCGGCTAGTCTCCAGGGACCATCACGGGGAGACACCCATGTTTCGACGACTGAGCCTCGCCGCCGCCATCGCGCTCACCATGGGCGCCGCCCATGCGCAGGACGCCAAGCCCGCTGACTGGATCGCACGCAGTAACGCCGATGCGCAGACCCTGCTCGATCTCACCGCGCGCTTCAGCCCGGAAACGGCAACCGATATCGGCGTGAAGGGCTACGACGAGAAAACCGCGGACCTGGGTGCCGACACCGACAAGCGCCAGCGCGAAGCACTCGTCGCCGCGCGCGCGAAGTACGCGCAACGCCTCGCGGAAGAGAAGGATCCTAACGTCCATCAGGACCTGCAGATCCTGATCAAACAGATCGACGGCAGCATCAAGGGCATCGACCTCAACGACAAGTACCTGCTGCCCTGGTATGACGCAGGGCAGATCGTCTTCAGCGGCGAATTCTCGTTGCTCAACGAGCAAAGTACACCGGAGCAGAACCAGGCCGCCCTGGGCCGCCTGAAGTGCTATGTCGGCATGACGCCCGGCTGCAAGGCCCTGGTCGACGAGGCCCGTGCGCGCACCAGCGAAAAGCTCGGCGACAAGGCCTTGCTTGGACCGGTCAGGGCCGACGTCGAACAGAAGCTCGGCAATACGCAGCGCTACGTGGACGGCATCCGCAAACTCTTCGCCGAGAAGAAAGTCGCCGGCAGCGACGAGGCCATGGCGAAGCTAGACAAGCAACTGAAGGATTACAACGCGTGGGTGAAGAAGACCGTGCTGCCCCTCGCACGCACCGACTTCCGCCTGCCCGAGCCGCTCTACGCCTACAACCTCGAACAGGTCGGCCTCGACATCGCACCGCGTGACCTGATCGGGCGTGCGGAGCTCGAATTCATGGAAACGACGTACGCGCTGCAGGCGCTCGCACCCGTGGTGGCGAAGGCCGAGGGTCTGCCCGAGGGCGACTACCGCGACGTGCTCAAGGGCTTGAAGAAGAAGCAGCTCGCCAAGGACAAGGTCGAACCCACCTATCACGAGGTGTTGCTGAAGATCGAAGATGCCATCCGCAAGCAACGCATCGTCGAACTGCCGCAACGGCAGATGGCCATGCGTGTCGCCTCCGATGCGGAGAACGCACGCTCGCCTGCACCGCACATGGATCCGCCCCCGTTCGTCGGCAATACGGGGCAGCGCGGCACCTTCGTGCTGACGACGGGCAATCCGCCCAAGGGTGGCGAAAAGACACAGATGTACGACGACTTCACCTTCGAGGCCGCCGCGTGGACCTTGACCGCGCACGAAGGTCGACCCGGGCATGAGCTGCAATTCGCCGCGATGGTGGAACAAGGCGTGTCGCTCACGCGCAGCCTGTTCGCCTTCAACAGCGTGAACGTGGAAGGCTGGGCTCTCTATTCCGAAATGGAAATGATGCCGTACGAACCGCCGGCAGGTCAGTTCGTCGCATTGCAGTTCCGCTTGCTGCGTGCCGCGCGCGCCTTCCTCGATCCGATGCTCAACCTGGGCCTGATCGATCGCGACCGAGCCCACGACATCCTCGTCAACGACGTCGGCCTGTCCGAGCCCCTGGCACGCCAGGAACTGGATCGCTACACGCTCACCAGCCCCGGGCAGGCCACGGCCTATTTCTACGGCTACACGCGCATCCTGCAGCTACGGGCGGAAACGCAGGTCCGCCTGGGCAAGACGTTCGATCGCAAGGCCTTCAACGATTTCCTGATCGCCCAGGGGCTGCTGCCACCGGACCTGCTGGCCGAAGCGGTACGCACGCGCTTCAAGTAGTCCATGTGGGAGCCGATTCATCGGCGAAAAGCCAACGGAGCGGTGTAGCTGAAAGGCACATCGCCGCTGAAGCGGCTCCCACATAAAGCCAGGCCATCCACATAAAGCCAAGCCATCCACATAAAGCCGAGCCACCCACACCAAGCCCGGCCACCTGCCGATCAATGCCCCGGCGCGTCCGGGATCACATAAAGCAACACCGCCAGGAAATGCAGCACGCTGCCTGCAAGCACGAATACGTGCCAGATCGCGTGGTGATACGGCAGCTTTCGCGCCAGATAGAACGGCACGCCAAGCATGTAAGCCATGCCGCCGCCGAACAGCAGGACCAGGCCGCCGGTTTCCACGTGCTCACGTAAGGGTTCGATCGCGATCACCGCGACCCAGCCCATCAACACGTACATCAGCACCGCTGCTTTGCGGTAGCGCTTGAGGATGCCGAGCTCGGCGAGGCTGCCGATGATCGCAAGGCTCCAGATCGTCGTGAACAGACCCCAGCCCCACGCGCCTGGCAGGGCGAGCAGCGTGAACGGCGTATAGGTGCCGGCAATGAGCAGGAAGATCGCAATGTGATCGAACGTGCGCAGCACGCGCTTGGCCATCACGCCGGGAATCGAGTGATACAGCGTCGATGCCGTGTACAGCAGGATCAGCGTACCGCCGAACACCGAACTGGCTACTACCGCACGTGGGCCGCCATACATGGCCGAGAACGCCACCAGGATGGCCAACCCGGCAATGCTCAGCACGAGGCCGATGGCGTGGATCACGCTGCTGGCGACTTCCTCGGCGAAGGGATAGCTCGGTTGGAGGCTTTCGGTGGCCATGGGCATTTCCGGACGACGCAAAGAACCGAGGGTAACCGATGCCACCCGTTGTTGCGAAACACTCGCAATTGGGCCGCCACGCGGTCGCGGTCATTGACCTGCACGCACCCCGCGTTGTTCCATGGGCCATGACACTCGAACTGCTCGTGCACATCGGTCGTCTTCCCCCGCAGGGCGCGGGCCTTCGTGCCGCCCTGGCCATCGCCGCGCGTATCGACGCAAGGCTGGACGGTATGCACGTCGTCGACCTGCCCGCCGCCGCATTCACCGTGCCCGAAGCGGTCCCGATGCAGCTGGACGCCGTCCGCCAACGTTCCACGGACGCCAAGGCGGTCGGCGCGGACTGGTCGCAGCTGCTCGAATCGCGGGGTCTCAAGGGCAACTGGCGGGTGGGCAACGGCGACACCGTCACCCTCCTCTGCCATGCCTCGGCCGGATACGACATGCTCGTGATGGAACGCTCCTCCACCATGCGTGGCGATGCACCGGTCGGCTTCGGCGTCGTGTCGCGCACCGTGTTCGGCGCCAGCCGTGGCGTGCTCGTGGTGCCCGAGGCGGCGCCGGTGGAGACCCTGGGCGAACATGTGCTGGTCGCCTGGAGCGGCAGCCGCGAATCCGCGCTGGCGGTCCGCTCCTCCCTGCCGCTGTTGCGCAAAGCGGCGCGCGTTACCGTCATCGACGGCAGCCGCGATGAAGACCTCGACACCTGCGCCCTGCCCGACACCGATATTTGCGGCTGGCTGGACACCCATGGGGTGAAGGCCGACGTGAGGCGACTGGATGCGGCCGCTCAGCCGTCACCGGGGCCGGCCTTGCTCGAGCTGGCTCATCAGGAGAAGGCGGACCTGATCGTCATGGGCGCCTGGGGGCGTTCGCGGTTGTCGGAGATGGTGCTTGGGGGAACGACGCGCTTTCTCTTCATGCAGTCGGATGTGCCTATGTTGGTGGCGCACTGAGGCGAGCTGGCTTTCGCCGATGAATCGGCTCCCACAAGAGCCGCTCGTTGTAGGAGACGATTCCTCGGCGATGGGTGCTTGCCATATCCGTGCTGCTTGCCCATATCCGTCAGCGGTAACCCAATAGCCATCTAAACGGCCGGCTTGCAACTTCCTGCGAACCCTGCCTACTCTGCAACCGGACCTGAACACGATCCCCGCCGATCCCCATCGGCCGTGTTCCCGACCGCGCATCACCTTCCCCCACGTTGCAGGAGGTGGCTCATGTCGTTCGCTCGTCCGCAGTCCCTGGCCGGGGTTCACCCGGATACCGTTCGCATCGTCGCCATGAGTGCGGCCATCGCCTTGAACGCCGCCGCGCTCATCGCCGTGATGCGCCCCATGGTCGCCCACATGGTGGATGCGCCTCGATCCACCCAGCCGTTCGTGCTCCAGTTCGTCGAACCACCCCCTCCCGTGAAGCCGCCACCGCCGATCGAGCTTCAACGGATTCCGACCAAGGCACCACCGACGACCACGTTGCAGAAGCACGTCGAAGCCCCACCGGTGGTGACGCCACCCATGGCGACCGACGAGGGTACGGCGCCGATGGTTCCACCCGCTCCGGTCACCTTATCGCCACCGACCGAACAGGCCGGACCCGTCGAGGCCACGCTCGCCTACGTGGCCGCGCCTGCGCCGAAGTATCCGGCTCAGGCGATTCGCGGCCACATGCAGGGCACGGTGACCTTACGTGTCCTGGTGGACGAGACCGGCAAGCCCCTGGATGTGGTCATCGAGTCCAGCAGCGGTCATGAGCTACTCGACCGGGCAGCGCGCGACCAGGTGCTCGCAAGGTGGCGTTTCCAGCCGGCGCAGTCCAACGGGCACGCGGTACAGGCCTGGGCACGTATCCCGGTGAACTTCGATCTGAGAAGTATCTGAGGCGTATCTGAGACCGTGCGACGGACGCCCCGGCAAGGGCCGGGGCGTTCCGGTCAGCGATGACTGGCGGGCATCACGACCACGTCCGGGCGGCGCGACGAACGCGCGATGGCCCAGACGATGAGCGCGAGGAAGGCCACCGGTAGCAGCACCGGCAACAGGGCCAGGGCGACGACAGGGGCGACCACCAGCATCACCACACCGCCGATCACGGCGCCGAGGATGCTGCCGACGAGGCTGAAAACACCGCCGATGATGCCGAACACCAGCTTCAGCACGGCGCCGATAAGCGCGAAGACCAGCCAGAAACCAACGGCAAGGACGACGAGCGAGGTGAGGACGATCATGGCTTTGCTCTCCGTGGGACGACAGCCGCCAGGGGGCGGTTCCGACAGTTCGATGCAGCCTGCGCCCTAAGAGTTTAAAGCCGTTGCGAAGGTCCCGGGTTACGAGGCTTTAACGGGCCCCATGCTCCACTTCCCGCCAGTCGATTTATGTGGACGGCCTCGGGCCATGGGTAAGCGTTCTTCCATCATCAAGACCTTGCGGGACATCGCGCTCGATCATTCGGACGTGGCACAGCCCGACCTCGCCTCCATGGGGCGTGAGATCGGCCGTGTGCTGCATGGCCGCCACGCGGATGTCATCGAGGCACTGGGGCCGTTGCGCGAGCGTCGTCGCGGCTTCGAACGCTGGATGGTCGCCGAACGGGCTCGCCCGGGCGTGAGCATCCTCGTCATGGCCTGGCCGCCGGGCTATGCCACACCGGTGCATGACCACGGCGGTCTATGGGGCCTCGAAGCCATGATCGCCGGTGCACTGGAAGTCGAATCCTTCGACAAAGACGACACCGACCATTCGCTGCGCAGCACCGGCCGCACCTGGCTCGGCCCCGGCGACGCGACATGGTTCGAAGCCGCGGAAGCGCACGCCCACCGCTGCCGCAATTTGTCGCGCCATGACACCGCGCTCACGCTTCACGTGTACGGTGGCGATCTGGCACAGTACCTCGCGTATGAGCAGCCCGGTCCTTCGGGACACTGGATCGCACGACCGAGGCAATCGATTATTGCGGGACGCCTGACGGCCTGACGGTCTAACGGCCCTCCACCCCAACGCAAGGGCGAAGGACCAAAGCATGTTTCATAAAGTCGCCATCATCGGCGGTGGCGCAGCAGCGGCGACGCTGGTGAGCGAATTGCTGGAGCGTCGTACGCCCCGGCCGTTGCACCTGAACTGGTATGCCGGCGCCGTGAGCGCCGGGCGTGGTGTTGCCTACGGCACGCCATCGGAGCGCCACCTGCTCAACGTACGCGCCGCATCCATGGGCATGTTCGTCAGCAAACCCGGTGGGTTCCTCGAATACGCGCAAGCGTTGAATCCGGCCGTGAAAGGTTCGGACTTCCTGCCTCGTCGCCTGTATGGCGATTTCCTGCAGTCCCGCGTCGAGCAGGCCGTCAAGAACGCCGGTTCGTTCGGTCACGACGTGAATGTCATTCCTTTCATGGCCGAGTCGCTGGTGCCTTCGAGTGAAGGTGTCACCATCGGCTACGGCGACGAAGTCGCGCACGCGGAAGCTGCCGTGCTGGCCATCGGTTCCTTGCCTCCGCGACCGCTGCCCGGCGTGGAAGATGCTGCCATCGCCAGTGGCCGCTATGTCACCGATCCGTGGCCCTATCTGGTTTCCGCGCCAGTCGACGAGCGCCCCCTGCGGGTGCTGGTCATCGGCCTGGGCCTCACCGCCGTCGACGTGGTACTCGAACTGTCGGCGCGCTGGCCGAACGCGACCTTCACCGCCCTGTCCCGTCACGGCAAACTGCCGGAGCCGCACCTGGCTTCCGCCTCGGCGCCGGGTGGCGATGACGCCGACCTGGTCGAGTCGATGCGCGACGATCCCAACGTGCGCGTGTGGATGCGCGCCTTGCGCGACGCCGCGTCGCAGGCGGAAGACTGGCGCACGCTGGTCGATGGCCTGCGTCCGCATACGCAGTCGCTCTGGGCCGATCTCCCCGTTGCCGAGCGTGCGCGCTTCCTGCGTCATGCCCGCTGGGCGTGGGAACGCGCGCGTCATCGCATGCCGCCGCAGGTCGCCGCCTCGATTGCCGCCCTCGAACGCGCCGGACGCCTCGCCCGTGGGCGTGGACGCATGCGGGGCGTGTCGCTTTCTCACGAGGGAGCGCTCGACGTCAGGCGCGGGCTCGCGGGCGGCGGCGAAGCCGTCGAATCCTACGATGTCGTGATCCAGACAGTCGGCCTCAATACCGACACGCTGCGCACGGAGCATCGCCTCGTGCGTCAGCTGGTGATCGACGGCCTCGTCAAGCCGGATCCGCTGGGCCTGGGCTTCGCCGCCCTGCCCGACGGCCATCTGCTCGACGGCAATGGACGCGCCCGCTCGAATCTTTTTGCGATCGGCAGCCTGCTTCGCGGTGCACTGTGGGAGTCCACGGCCATCCCGGAAATTCGCAAGCAGGCCCAGAGCGTGGCGAACATGCTCATGGCCGAAAGCGCCGAACGAGCGCACTCGCGCTAGTCGGCGCCACCGGCGGGTGGTTTCTCAGGCAAAGCCTTCGAGAACCACCTTGCCGATCGTCCGGCCACTCTCGAGCATGCCATGCGCCTTGCGCAGGTTGGCCGCATTGATCGCGCCCACGTTCTCGCGCATCGTGGTCCTCACCACCCCCGCATCCACCAGGTTCGCCGCCTCGTCGAGGATGCGGCCCTGCTCGGCCATGTCGTCGGTGTGGAACAAGGAGCGCGTGTACATGAGCTCCCAGTGCAGCGACAGGCTCTTCCGCTTCATCAGGCGGATATCGATCGGCTCGGCGGGATCGTCGATCAGGCCAAGCTTGCCGTGCGGTTTCAGCAGCTCGACCAGCGCAGGGTAATGGTCTTCGGTGCGTGTCAGGCTGAGCACGTAGTCGACACCGTCCGGTGCCACCGCGCGCACTTCGTCGACCAGGGGCTTCGTGTGGTCGACCACGTGATGCGCGCCCATGGCCTCGACCCACGCACGCGTTTCCGGACGCGATGCGCTGCCAATCACGGTGAGGCCCGTGAGCCGGCGCGCCAGCTGCACGGCAATCGAACCGACGCCACCGGCGGCACCGATCACCAGCAAGGTGGCCGGACGGCCCTGCGTGCCATGGGGAATGCCCATGCGTTCGAACATCAGCTCCCACGCGGTCACCGTCGTCAGCGGCAGCGCCGCGGCTTCGGCCATGCTCAGCGTGGACGGCTTGCGCCCGACGAGGCGCTCGTCGACGACATGGAACTCGCTGTTGGCACCCGGGCGGTCGAGTGCGCCCGCGTACCACACCGCATCGCCGGGCTTGAAACGCCGCACCTCGGGGCCGACGGCGACCACCGTGCCCGCAACGTCCCAGCCGAGCACCTTGGCGGCACCTTCCGGATCGGTGTTGCGGCGAATCTTGGTGTCCACCGGATTCACCGAAATGGCTTCGACCTTCACCAGCAGGTCGCGCCCTTGCGCCTCGGGCGTGGGCAGTTCGACGTCGAGCAGGCTCTGTGGATCGTTCACGGCAAGCGGGGTGCGATAGGCAACGGCTTTCATGCGGTTCTCCAGGAAGTCAGGCGCCTTCAGCCACCGCCGTCATGGGACGGCGACGCTCGAGCGCAACACTGGCCATCGTAGCAAGGAGGCCCGCCACGGTGACGGCCGCGCCGGTCAGGCTCACCGTCGGCATCGAATACCCTGCGGCGAGGACCGCGCCACCCAGCCACGCGCCACCGGCATTACCGAGGTTGAAGGCGGCGATGTTCAACGTCGACGCCAGGTTCGGCGCATCGCCAGCCACATGCACCACGCGGGACTGCAACGGCGCGATCGTGGCGAACGCGGCAATGCCCCACAGGAACACGGTGACCACGGAGGCGACGGTCGAATGCATCGTCCAGGCGAAGGCGACCAGCGAGGCGGTGAGGACGACGAGGATGCCCATCAGCGAAGGCATCAGCTTCCAGTCGGCCAGGCGGCCACCGAGTATGTTGCCGATGGTCGTACCGAGGCCGAACAGCACCAGCACCGCGCCGGTCCAGTGCGGGCTGACATGCGACTGCTCCTGCAGGATCGGCGCGATGTAGGTGAACACGGTGAACACGCCACCGAAGCCCAGCACCGTCATGCCCAGGGCGATCAGCGCCTGCGGCTCGCGTAGCACGCGCAATTCGCGACGCATGTCCGGTGCCTTGAGGTCGGGCAGCGACGGCACGAAGCGGACCACACCGAGCGCGGCGATCACACCCAGCGCGGTAACGGCCCAGAACGTGGAGCGCCAGCCGGCCCACTGGCCAAGGAAGGTTCCAAACGGCACGCCGAGGACGTTCGCCAGCGTCAGGCCGGCAAACATCAGGGCGATGGCACGAGCGCGCTGGTTGGCCGGTACGAGATGGGCGGCGACCACGGCACCGATGCCGAAGAACGAGCCGTGACAGAAGGCGGCGACCACGCGTGCCACCATCAGCACGTCGTAGTTCGGCGCGATGGCGCACAAGGCGTTGCCGAGGATGAACAGGCCCATCAGCAGCAGGAGTGCATGCTTGCGCTCCATCTTCGCCGTGAGTGCGGCGAGCAGGGGTGCGCCGAGGGCCACGCCCAGGGCATAGCCCGAAACCAGCATGCCGGCGGAGGGGATGCTCACCTTGAGGTCGGTGGCGACTTCCGGCAGCAGGCCCATGATCACGAACTCGGTGGTACCGATCGCAAACGCGGCTACAGCCAGTGCCAGCAAGGGCAGGCGGGACGGAGAGGGGTTCATGGGTTAGGCTCGTTGGAAAGCGATAACGTGGATTGTCCGCCCCAGGCCCTTATGCACATACACCCGCACGCGACAAAGACTCTTGCCGCAGGATTGAAGATCGAGGCGGGTAGCCCATGATCGGGTCAATGATCGCGATTGCCGCGCTGACCCTGCACGTGGCGGGAATCTTCGCCGCCATGCACGCCGTCATGCATACGCGCACCGCGCAGGGCGCCTTCGCCTGGGTGCTCGGGCTCGTCCTGCTGCCCTATGTGACCCTGATCCCCTACTTCTTCCTCGGCTCCAGCCACTTCGGCGGTTACGTGGACCTGCACCGCCAGCGACAGGCGCGCTTCTTCATGCTCCACGAGGAAGCCGAGCACCCGGCCCGGCCAGGCATCCTGCCCGTCACCGCACCGGTGAACGACGAGCGCTACGAGGCCATCGGCCGCATGCTCAAGACAGCCATGCACGGCGGCAACGGACTGGCGCTGCACATCGACGGCGACGACGCGTTCAAGGCGATGTTCGCCGCGATCGCGCGCGCCGAGCACTACGTCCTGGTCCAGTTCTTCATCATCCACGACGACGTGCTCGGCCGACGCCTGCGTGATGCCCTGCTCGACCGGGCCGCCGCCGGTGTCCAGGTCTGCCTGCTGTATGACGGCATCGGCAGCCACGACCTTCCCGCGAGCTACATCGAGGCGCTGCGTTCCGGCGGCGTGAACGCACATCCCTTCGCCACGCGCCGTTGGCGGAACCGCCTCCAGCTGAACTTCCGCAATCACCGGAAGGTCCTCGTGGTCGACGGCGTGCGCGGTTTCGTCGGCGGCCTCAATGCCGGTGACGAATACCTCGGCGCGAAGCCGCCGCTCTCGCCGTGGCGCGACACCCACATGGAAATCGAAGGGCCCGCTGTCGCCGACCTGCAACGCGTGTTCGCGGAGGACTGGTACTGGGTCACCGGCGAACGACCGCCGTCGTCGCCACCGCCGGAACGCTGCGGTCGCGCCAACACGATGATCGTCGCCACCGGCCCGGCGGACCGTCAGGAAAGCTGCTCGCTGTTCTTCACCCAGGCCATCCATGCAGCGACCAGGCGCGTGTGGATCACCACGCCCTACTTCGTGCCCGACCAGGCCGTGTTCGGCGCACTACGCCTGGCCGTCTTCCGCGGTGTGGACGTACGCATCCTCATTCCCAGCCGCCCCGACCACCGCACCGTGTTCATGGCCTCCACGCTGTATGCGCACGAAGCCACGCTGGCCGGCATCCGCATGTTCCGTTACCAGCCCGGCTTCATCCACCAGAAGGTCATGCTGATCGACGACGATACCGCCGTGGTCGGCAGCATGAACATGGATAACCGCAGTTTCCGCCTGAACTTCGAGATCTCGGCGTTGAACGTGGACACGACTTTCGCCGATCAGATCGAGGCCATGCTGGTCCACGACTTCGCCCAGTCCGAAGAGGTGAACCAGAACGACTACGATCGCCTGACCTACCTGCAACGCGTGGCGCTACACGTCGCCCGCCTCTTCGACCCGGTTTTGTAGGTAGGGGCCGATTGCGTGGAGGGATGAGGCAAAGAGCCTTCGGTGCCCACCCTCGCTGCTCAGACAGGTCCTCCGCGTTCCGTAGCGGAAAGGCCGCTAACGCGGCCCATGTGCCTATTTGGCCTGCGGCCGCTCCACTTGTGCGGAACTCGCCTCGAGGGTGGACACCGAAGACTCTTCCCAACGCTGAGGTTCGTGTGGGCCGAGCCGACGAAGCACCGCCGCTTCGACGGCTGGCTCGTCGCCATCGCCAAAAGGTCGAGCTTGCACGCTGGTCGCGATGGTCTGCGCGAGGCAGGGCTTCGGAGAGGAATGCGCTCTCCTACCCGGGATGCACGTACCCGAACCACTGCCGCGACGGCCCGGTTCGGCGGCCACATCCACGCCAACGGCTCGCCGTCCAGCTGACCGTATCGTCGTGAGAGACCTTGGTGTCCACCCTCGAGGCGAGTTCCGCACAAGTGCAGCGGCCGTAGGCCAGATAAGTACACGGGCCGCGTCAGCGGCCTTTCCGCTACGGAACGCGGAGGACCTGTCTGAGCAGCGAGGGTGGACACCAAGGTCTCCCCGCGAGACGCCCAAGTGTGAGGAGCGACGGCGAAGCCGAGCCGCCCAGCAAGGCCGAAAGTCGAGCCGCGAACAAGGCTTGCGATACGCGCGTTACTCCGCTTGACTCGGCCTCCTGCCACCACGGGATCACCAGCATGCTGCGCGCCCTCGCCTTCCTCACCGCCATGACCGCCATGAGCACCGTCTCCGCCGCACCCGCCCACTTCGTCGAACGCAGCGTCGACCTCCACGGCAAGACCTACCGTTATCAGGTCTTCGTGCCTGCCGATGTGGAGGGCAAGCATCCGGCCGTCGTTCTGTTTCTCCACGGTAGCGGCGAGCGCGGCGATGACAACCAGGCCCAGCTGTCGCAGGGTCTGCCGCCCTGGCTGAAACAGCACACGGATTTCCCCGCCGTGGTGGTGATTCCGCAAGCGCCTGACGACACCGAGTGGACCGACAAGGCCGATGCCGACATGGCGCTGGCGGCACTCGAAAAGAGCGTGAAGGAGTTCCACGGCGACCGTAAGCGCCTATACCTCACCGGCTTGTCGATGGGTGGTTTCGGCTCATGGCAGATCGCCGCCGACCACCCCGGTCTGTTCGCGGCAGCAGCCATCATCTGCGGCGGCGTCGAAGCCTTGCCGGACGACGGGCGCAATCTCTACGTGCACGGTGTGCCCAAGGGCGAGGATGCCTACGCGTGGACGGCGAAGACGATCGGCACGCTACCGGTGTGGATTTTCCACGGGGGTGACGACCACGTGGTGCCGACCGAGCAATCCCGCCGGATGAACGCTGCGCTGCTTGAGCGCAAGGCCGAAGTGAAATACACCGAGTTCCCCGGTGTGAATCACGGCTCGTGGGAGAAGGCGTATGCGACGCCCGACCTGTGGAACTGGATGTTTGCCCACAAAAGCTGACCGATGACCTGTGGGAGCCGATTCATCGGCGATCCCGCGGCAGCGGGCAAGGTTGTAGCAAGCGCCCAATCGCCGCTGAAGCGGCTCCCACACAAAGCGGCGGCACTACTGCGTCAGGGTGAGCGCATGCCGGCGAGGAGGCGCTTCAGGCCGCCGGAGAACAACACCCAACCGATGCAGGCACCGATCAGCGCACCGACGATGTCGAAGAACACGCGCAGGCCGATGGCGTCGGGATCGTGCACGGCGGCCAGCTTCAGCTGCAACAGTGTCAGTGACTGCAGGGGCGCCATGGTGAAGTAGAGCAGGTCCCACAGATCCTGGCCGCCGCCGATCGCCACGCTGAGGATGAAGGCGATGGAGATTTCCTTGCCGTCGCTCCAGCCGTTGCTCTTGCCTGCGAGGAAATGCAGCAGCGCGTAGACGACGATGCCGACCAGCAGCGCGATGCCGCCCGATTCCAGGGCACCGATGATGCCAAAGCCCATCCAGCTACGGTCGTACGGCATGAAGAGCACTCGTGAGGGATCAGACGGCCATTATGCCCGTGCATTGGCCCGCTGATCGCGCGGCGGTGCATCGCGACCGAAACGCAGGTACAGCGACACCGACAGGATCGCCGCCGCCAGCGCCGCGAAACCCGCTGCCAGGAAGATGGCGGGATAGTCGTACAAGCCTGCGATCCAGCCGCCAACCGGACCCGTCAGGCCCAAGGCGACATCGAGGAAGACCGAATAGGCACCCAGCGCCGCGCCGCGATTGTGCGTGCTGACCCGGCCGACGGCTTCGACGCCCAGCGCGGGAAAGACCAGGGCAAAGCCCGATCCGGTCAGCGCGGCACCGGCAAGTGCGGCGTGGGGGGTCGTGCCGAGCCAGAGCAGGATCAGCCCGAGGCATTCGACCACGAACGAGACGATGGCGACGCGATAGCCGCCGAAGCGGTCGATCGCATTGCCGAAAATCAGGCGAATGCCGATGAAGCAGCCGCCGAACACCGAGAGGGAAAGCGCCGCATCCGACCAGTCGCGGCTGGCGTAATACAAGGCCACGAAGGTCGACAGGGAACCGAAGCCGATCGAGCCCAGCGCCAGGCCCGCGCCATAGGGCATGACGCGCGTCAGCACGCTCTTGAACGGCAGACGCTCGCCATGACTCGGCGCGATGCGTGCCTTCATCAGCGCAAAGGGCAGCGCCACGAGTCCAAGAGCGAAGGTGAGGATACCCAGCGAAATGAGGCCATGATCCCGCGCCAGGGTCACACCCAGCGGCGCACCGACGGCGATGCCGCCGTAAGTGGCGATGCCGTTCCAGGAGATCACCCGCGCCGTGTGCTCGCCGCCTATGCCGCCGATACCCCAGGTGATCGCCCCGGTGCTGACCCAGCTTTCGGCAAATCCAAGGCCGAGGCGGCTCAGCAGGATCAGGGTGAGCGACAGCCCCGGCATCTTCGGCACGATGGCGCCGAGAGCGAGGAACAGGCCGGAAATCGCCAGCACGACCAAGCCGGCGACGACGGTCCGTTTCGGCCCCATCGCATCCGCCATGCGGCCGGCATGCGGCCGACTGAGCAGGGTCGCAAGATACTGCGCACTCACGGCCAGGCCGGCGATGATCGTGGAATAGCCCAGGTCGAGGTGTGCAAAGCCCGGCAACACGGCAAGCGGAATGCCGATGCACAGGTAGCAGACGAAGGAGAAGACGACCGAGGAGAGGATGCGCGCGGTCACGGCGAAGCGCCGGCCGCGGGTAGGAACGAGGGGAGGGAGAGACATGGCCGGAGGATTATACCTTGGCGTTGTTGCGGTGCGTCATTGAAGGTTTATGAAGGGATTTTCATGAGGGTTTCATGAGGGGTTCGGCTAGCACCCTATCGCCGATGAATCGGCTCCCACAGGGAGCAGGAGCTGCTTCCTGTGGGAGCCGCTTTCTGTGGGAGCCGATTCATCGGCGATGCTCTTGCACCTGAGCCTCGCAGAGGCTCTTGCACCTCAGTCCAGCAAAACCGGCTGCCCGCTCTGCAACGACTCCCGCAAGGCCACGGCGATCCGCGTCGCCTCGACCGCGTCGTCCATCGTCAGCTCGAACGGGGTGTCATCGAGCACCGCATCGACGAAATGCTTCGCCTGGGTCACGAAGGCCGGGGCGAAGCGCTCGTAGAACGACGGCACCACCGTATTCCGCACACCATGCGCATCGGCGATCTCCACGCGATCCGCGCGCGGATTACGGCCGACGCTCACACGCCCCGCCGTGCCCGTGACATCGGTGTGCGTGTCGTGCCCATGAGCCTGCGTGCGCGAGGCATAGAACATCGCCATGCGGCCGCCTTCGAACTCGACGATCGCGATCCCGTTATCCACATCGCCCATGGCCTCCAACGGCGGATACATCGCCACCGTGCCGGTCGAATAGACCTTCTTCGCCTTCGGGCGGCCGAGCAACCAGCGCGCCAGGTCCACGTCGTGCACGCTGCAATCGAGGAAGATCCCGCCGCTGGTCGGCGCGAACTTCAGGAAGGCACCGCTGGGGTCGGCAAGGTCGGTCGTCTGCGAATAGACCAGGAACGGGCTGCCGATGCCGCCGGCCTCGATGTGCTGGAACGCATGCCGGTAGCTCTCGTCGAAGCGCCGGACGAAACCGACCATCGCCCGCTTGCCGGCCTTTTCCGCATGCGCAGCGGCACGGCGGCAGTCTTCCAGCTCCAGCGACAACGGCTTCTCGCAGAATACGTGCTTGCCCGCATCGAGCGCCTGCTCGATCTGCGATGCATGCAACGAGGTCGGCGTGACCAGGAAGACGGCGTCGAGCGAGGGATCGGCGAGCATCTCCGCGTAGTCGGTGTAGATGGTCGAAATGCCAAGCGTGTCGCGCGCCCAGGCGCGCTCGCTCTCGACGGGACTGCATACGGCGGCCAGCTCGGCCCGCGGCACGGCCCGGGCGAGGTTCTCGGCATAGCGCTGGCCGAGCCGACCGAGGCCGGCGAGGCCGATACGAAGGGAAGTCATGGAAGGCGCTCCGGGTCAGATGTTCACGGCCACGGCCTGGCCTTCACGCCAGGAACGTGCCGCGGCTTCGGCCAGCTCCAGCGCCTTGATGCCATCGGCGATCGTGGTGCGCACCGGCGTACCCGCCACCAGCGCATCGAAGAAGTGGGCGATTTCCGCAGCATAGGCCTCGCGATAACGCTCGAGGAAAAAGTGCTCCGGGAGATCATGGGCGATGTGCTTAGACGTGTGCGACACCACCTGGGTCGGCGACACATTGCCGGCCTGGAGCATGCCCTTGCTGCCGAGCACCTCGAAGCGCTGGTCGTAACCGTAGGCCGCGCGGCGCGAGGTATTGATCTGGCAGAGCCTGCCGCTTTTCGTGCGAATGGTGACGGCCGTGGTATCGATGTCGCCGGCCGCCTCGATCGCCGGATCGGTCAGGCAGCTGCCGGTGGCGTGCACGCTCACGGCTTCGTCGTCGAGGATCCAGCGGAAGATGTCGAAGTCGTGGATCAGCATGTCCTTGAAGATGCCGCCCGAGCTCTTGATGTAGCTCACCGGCGGCGCGCCCGGATCGCGACTGGTGACGATGAGCAGTTCCGGCGTACCGATCTCGCCGTCGACCAGGCGCTTCTTCAACGCCGAGAAGGTCGGATCGAAACGACGCTGGAACGCGATCATGCAAACCACGCCGGCTTTTTCCACGGCAGCCTGACAGGAGCGCGCGCGCTCCACGTCGAGGTCGACCGGCTTCTCGCAGAAAATCGCCTTGCCCGCGGCGGCGGCACGATGAATCAGGTCGGCATGCGTATCCGTGCTGGAACCGATGACGACGGCGCCGACGGCCGGATCATTCAGGGCCTCGTCGACCGTGGCGACCTTCGCAGCATGCTTGTCCGCAAGTTCCTGCGCCGAGGGCGCGTGCACGTCCACCACATAGCGCAGGCGCGCTTCCGGGTGGCGGGCGACATTGCCCGCGTGAATCTTGCCGATGCGACCGGCACCGAGAACGGCAACTTCAATCATCGTATTCTCCTCGGGGAAGTGTTTCTTCAACTGTGAGTTCGAGCCGGTAGGCCAGCGCGACGAACAACGCCTGGCACAGGCACATGGTGCTGGTGAGGCCTCGGAACGCGAAGGCGCTCCCCTCCTTCACCTTGAGCAAAACGTCCGAATGGCGGGCGAGCGGGCCGAGATCGCTCTCGGTGATAGCCAGCACACTAGCCTTGTGCTGTTGCGCCACCCGCATCGCGTAAAGCGTTTCCTTGCCAAACGGCGGAAAACTGATGGCGATGAGTGCATCGCCCTTGCCCATGCTGCGCAACTGCTCGCGGAACATGCCACCCAGGCCACTGACCAGGTGCACGCGCTTCTGCGTGTGCTGCAGCGCATAGGCGATATACGTAGCGATGGCGAACGAGCGCCGCACGCCCATCACGTAGATGTTCTCGGCGGTGGCAAGCATGTCCACGGCCTTCTGGAAACGCGTCTCGTCGAGTTGCTCGGCAAGCTCGTCCAGGCCGGCACGGCTGGCATCGATGAAGCGCGAGGCGATCTCCACGGCCGGCATCGCCGACGCGCGGTTCTTGATCACGCTGCGGATGCGCTGCTGGTAGCTGCGCGAGGGCGACGCCTGCGCGGTGAATGCGTCGCGGAACACCGACTGCATCTCGGTGAAGCCGGAATAGCCGAAGCGCTGGGCGAAACGGACCACCGCCGAGGCATGCACGCCGCAGCCTTCGGCAATCTCACCGACGCGCTGGACCATGATCGAACTGCGATGTTCCTCAAGGTACCGCGCCACCCCCTGCAACTGGCGCGGGAGGGCCTCGAACTCCTCGGCGATGCGCTGCATGAGGGCATCGGCTTCGCTTCGTTTGGCCATCGGGCGCTCCAGTGGGGACCGGCCGCATTGAAGCACGCGATGGAATGAATTTTCCATTTATTTTTTTGCTGCAATGCAAATTGCAACGCTGGAACGGCGGGTCCATGCTCGGTCCGCTTTCGGCAAAAAAGCGGCCCGTACGGCCGCGTCGCGTTCGACACCCGTCCGGCCGGTAGACCCGGTCTCCTGTGGAGGCACTATGCGATCCAAACTGATTCAAGCCACCCTGGCTGCAGCCCTTGCCCTCGGCCTCGGCCTCGCCGCCCCCGCCTCCCAGGCGGCCCCCGGCGACCGTTACGTCCTGGTTACCCACGCCGCGGATTCGGATTCCTGGTGGAACACCATCAAGAACTCGATCAAGCAGGCCGGCGAAGATTTCGGCGTCGATGTCGACTATCGCGGTTCCGGTAACGGCGACCTGAGCGAAATGGCTCGCCAGCTGGAATCGGCAGCGGCCCGCAACTACCAGGGCGTCGCCTTCGATATCGCCAGCTTCGCGGTACTCAAGGCCCCCGCCGCCAAGGTCTCGGCCAAGGGCATCCCCATCGTCACGATCAACTCGGGCACGCCGGACGAGAGCAAGAAGCTCGGTGCGATCCTGCACGTGGGCCAGGGTGAGTACGACGCCGGCAAGGCTGCCGGTGACCGGGCCAAGGCCGCGGGCGTCACCAGCTTCGTCTGCGTGAACCACTACGCGACCAACAACGCCTCGTTCGAACGCTGCCAGGGCTTTGCCGACGCTATTGGTGTGAAGGACTGGCGCAAGACGTCCATGATCGATACCGGCATGGACCCGACCGTGGTCGCCAGCAAGGTCAGCGCTTACCTGCGCAGCAACCCGAAGACCCAGGCCATCCTGGCCCTCGGCCCGAATGCCGCCGAACCGACCATCAAGGTCGTCAACGACATGCACCTGGCCGGCAAGATCAACTTCGGCACCTTCGACCTCTCGCCCGCGATCATCGCCGGCATCAAGTCCGGAACCATCCAGTACGCGATCGACCAGCAGCCCTACCTGCAGGGCTACATGGGTATCGCCGCCCTGGTGATCGCGCATGACCAGAAGACCAACGACCCGGCAAAGATCATCGCCGCGCTGAAGGCCAACCCGAAGTTCCAGGCCCGCCTGACGCAGTACGACCTGCATCCGGTCTATACCGCCACGGGCGTCAGCTCGGGTCCCGCGTTCGTCACCAAGGACAACGTGGCGACGGTCGAAAAATACGCCGGCACGTACCGCTGAGCGACAGGTAAGGACCAAGAGCCATGAGTGCCATCAACCAGAGCGTTACCAACATGACTGATACGAAACCCACGGACGAACGCGTACGCAAGCTGTCACCGTGGCGCATCCTGCTCGACCGGCCCGAGCTCGGGTCCATCGCGGGCACGGTGCTCGTCTTCGCCTTCTTCGGCGTTTTCGCCGGCGGCTCGGGCATGTTCGCGCTCGATGGCATCATCAACTGGGCCCAGGTGGCGGGCTACCTCGGCATCATCGCCGTGGGCGCCTGCCTCCTCATGATTGCCGGCGAATTCGATCTGTCGATGGGTTCGATGATCGGCTTCGCCGGCGTCATGGTCGCCATTCCACCCATGTACCTCGGCTGGCCGCTGTGGGCCGCGGTGATCTTCGCCTTCGTCGGTTCCATGGCGCTGGGCGCGCTCAACGGCTACCTGGTCGTCCGCACGAAACTGCCGTCGTTCATCGTGACGCTGGCTTTCATGTTCATCCTGCGTGGCCTCACGCTGGTGCTTTCCACCAGCTTCGCCAACAGCACCATCGTCAGCGGCATCGGCGACAAGTTCACCGACGATCCGGTGATCTCCGCCGTGTTCCAGGGCACGACCTTCCACTGGCTGTTCAACGGCCTGGCCAGCATGGACCTGATCACCAAGCTGCCCAGCGGCGAGCCGGTGGTCGGTGGCCTGCCCAAGGTGCTCGTCTGGTGGATCGTCATGGCGCTCGCCGCCGGCTTCGTGCTTGCACGCACCCGCTTCGGCAACTGGATCTACACCGTCGGCGGCGATTCCAACGCCGCGAAGAATGTCGGCGTGCCGGTGCGTCGCGTGAAGATCTCGCTGTTCGTCCTCACCGCGTTCTGCGCCTGCCTGTTCGGCGTGCTCCAGGTCGCCGATGTGGGTTCCGCCGCGGCCGATCGCGGCCTGCAGAAGGAATTCGAAGCGATCATCGCCGTGGTCATCGGCGGCACCCTGCTCACCGGTGGCTTCGGTTCGGTCATCGGTGCCTGCTTCGGCGCGCTGATCTTCGGCGTCGTACAGATCGGCATCTCGTACACCAATATCGATTCCGACTGGTACCGCGTCTTCCTCGGCGGCATGTTGCTGCTGGCGGTGCTGTTCAACCATTACATCCGCAGCCGCGCTGCGGCGACGAAGTAGGAGCGCCACCATGGCCGACGATTACATCCTCGAACTCGACGACGTCAGCAAGTTCTTCGGCACCGTCATTGCGCTGCAGGGCGTCACCCTGCGCCTCAAGCGCGGCGAAGTGCATTGCCTGCTCGGCGATAACGGCGCGGGCAAGTCCACGCTGATCAAGACCCTGGCCGGCGTTCACCAGCCGAGCTCGGGCTCCTACCGCGTCGACGGCGAGGCCGTGCACTTCAACTCGCCGCGCGAAGCCCTCGACCGCGGCATCGCCACGGTCTACCAGGATCTCGCACTCGTGCCGCTGATGAGCGTGGCACGCAACTTCTTCGCCGGTCGCGAACCGCGCAAGAAGCTGTTCGGCGTCATTCCCGTCATCGACATGAACTATGCCAACGAGACCGCCCGGGACAAGCTGAGCGAGATGGGCATCCGCGTGCGCGATGCCAGCCAGCCGGTGGGCACGATGTCCGGCGGTGAACGCCAGTGCCTCGCCATTGCGCGCGCCATCCACTTCGGCGCCAAGGTGCTGATCCTCGACGAGCCCACCGCCGCTCTCGGCGTCAAGCAATCGTGCAACGTGCTCAAGCTCATCCACCAGGCGCGCGAGCGCGGCATCTCGGTGATCTTCATCACCCATAACGTGCACCACGCTTACCCGATCGCCGACAGCTTCACGCTGCTCAACCGCGGCCAGTCCATGGGCACCTTCTCCAAGAAGGACATCACCAAGGAAGCGGTGCTCGACATGATGGCCGGCGGCACGGAGATCCAGAGCCTGGTCGACGAACTGGAAGGCCGCAACGCGGCCTGATCACGGAACCCTTATGCGAAGCCCCCTGCCCCGTTCCTCCTCCCGCCCCATCGACGTCGCCTGCCTCGGCCGGCTCGCCGTGGATCTCTACGCCCAGCAGATCGGCGCCCGTCTCGAAGACGTGACAAGCTTCGCCAAGTACCTTGGCGGCTCCTCGGCCAACGTCGCCTTCGGCACGGCCCGCCTGGGCATGCACTCCGCCATGCTCGCTCGCGTCGGTGACGACCACATGGGTCGCTTCCTCACCGAGACGCTCGCCGCCGAAGGCAGCGATATCAGCCAGATCCGGATCGATCACGAGCGCCTCACCGCGCTGGCGATCCTCGGCATCAAGGATCGCGAAACCTTCCCGCTGCTGTTCTATCGCGAAAACTGCGCCGATATGGCACTGACCGCGGACGACATCGACGAAGCGTTCATCGCGACCTGTCGCGCGCTCGCCATCACCGGCACGCACTTCTCCGAACCCGGCGTTCACGCCGCGAGCTCGCGGGCGATCGAGCTGGCACGCAAGCACGACGTGCGCACCGTGCTCGATATCGACTACCGCCCGGTGCTCTGGGGCCTGACCGGTCGTGGCGAAGGCGAACAGCGCTTCGTCGCCGCCGATCACGTCACGCGCCATTTGCAGGCGATCCTTCCCGGCTTCGACCTCATCGTCGGTACCGAGGAAGAGTTCCACATCGCCGGTGGCAGCGAAGACCTCATGGCCGCCCTGCGCGCCGTTCGCGGAATCACCGCGGCGACCCTGGTGGTCAAGCGCGGCGCCATCGGCTGCAGCGTCATCGACGGCGTCATTCCCGCCACGATCGAGGAGGCGCCCACGTATCGCGGCAGCCGGGTCGAAGTACTCAACGTGCTCGGCGCTGGCGATGCCTTCCTTTCCGGCTTTCTCACCGGCTGGCTGAGCGGCGAGTCGGTCGAACGGTCCTGCGCCTTCGCCAACGCCTGCGGCGCGATCGTCGTATCGCGCCACGGTTGCGCACCGGCGATGCCGAGTCCTGCCGAGCTGGATGCCTTCCTTGCCCGCGAGGGCGGTATTCCGCGTCCGGACCTGGACAAGGAGCTTTCCCACCTGCACCGCACCTCGGTGCCGCGCAAGGCATGGGATGACCTGTATGTGTTCGCCTTCGACCACCGCACGCCGTTCTTCGAACTCAGCCGCGAGGTCGGCGGCGACGAAGCAAAGATCCCGCGCCTGAAGGAGTTGCTCGTCGAGGCGGTCGCTGCCACCGAGCGTGCCGGCCAGTTACATGGCCACATCGGCCTGCTCGCCGACGATCGCTACGGCCAGGACGCACTCAATGCGGCCAGCGGCCGTGGCTGGTGGATCGGTCGTCCGGTGGAAGTCCCCGGCTCCAACCCGCTGGAGTTCGAACGCGGCCGCTCCATCGGCACCCAGCTGGTCAGCTGGCCGAAAGAGCACGTGATCAAGTGCCTGGTCGCCTTCGACCCGGACGCCGACCCCATGCATCGCGTGGAGCAGGAGACCCAGCTGCTCGCGCTTTATGACGCGGCGAAGGTCAGCGGCCACGAGTTGCTGCTCGAGGTCATCCCGCCGGGCTGCAAGGACGCCGCGCACCGCGACGACCAGGTCCTGCGGTCGATGAAGCGCATCTACAACCTCGGCATCCGTCCGGACTGGTGGAAGCTTTGCCCGCCCCGTCGTGACGCCTGGGCGGCGATCGACGCGCTCATCCATGAGCGGGATCCGTATTGCCGCGGTGTCCTCCTGCTCGGCCTCAATGCGCCCGTGGATACGTTGGCCGCCGGCTTCGCCGACGCCCAGGAGAGCGCCACCGTTCGCGGCTTCGCCGTCGGCCGTACGCTCTTCATCGAGCCGGCCTCCGCCTGGCTGGCAGGCAAGATCGACGATGCCACCCTGGTCGCGCAGGCCCGGGCCGCGTTCGAGCGGATGATCGCGCTATGGCGCGACGGACGGCGCACGCCGGACCAGCGGATAAAGGAAGGCGCTGCCGCATGAGCGCAACCATCCGTCTTACCGCCGCCCAGGCGTTGATCCGTTACCTGGCCGCCCTGCGCGGCCGCGACGCGGATTCCGACGAGTCCACGCCGTTGTTCGGCGGCGTCTTCGCCATTTTCGGCCACGGCAACGTGGCCGGTATCGGCGAGGCGTTGTACGAATCGCGCCACGTGCTGCCGACCTACCGCGCACATAACGAACAGGCGATGGCGCATGCCGCGATCGCGTACGCGAAGACCAACATGCGGCGTCGCATGATGGCCGTGACGACGTCGATCGGCCCCGGTGCGACCAACCTGGTGACCGCCGCCGCGCTCGCCCACGTCAACCGCCTGCCGGTGTTGTTGTTGCCGGGCGATATTTTCGTGTCACGCGCGCCGGATCCCGTGCTCCAGCAGCTCGAGGATTTCTCGGACGGCACGGTGTCGGTCAACGACACGCTGCGTCCGGTCTCGCGTTACTTCGACCGCATCGTGCGTCCCGAACAGCTCCTGGTCGCCCTGCCCCGGGCGATTCGTGCCTTGACCGATCCCGCGCTCTGCGGACCGGTTACGCTGGCTCTCCCTCAGGACGTGCAGGCCGAAGCCTGGGATTTTCCCCTCGCCTTCTTCGAGCCGCGTGAGATCGTCTTCCGCGCACCGCAGCCGACCGATGACGAGCTGATGTATGCGCTCGACGCCATCGAGGCCTCGGAACGTCCGGTGATCATCGCCGGCGGCGGCGTGCTCTACGCCAAGGCCTCGCACGCGCTGCTCGACTTCGCCGACAAGCATGGCGTGCCGGTGTGCGAGACCCAGGCCGGTAAGGGTGCCCTGCCCTGGAACCATCCCCTGCACCTCGGTCCGGCTGGCGTCTCCGGCTCCTCGTCGGCCAATGCCCTGCTTCGCGACGCCGACCTGATCATCGCCGTGGGTACGCGGCTGCAGGACTTCACCACGGGCTCGAACGCCTTGTTCTCGCACGTGCCGATCCTCTCGGTGAACGTGAACGCGTTCGACGCACTCAAGGGCGAAGGCCTCGAAGTGATCGGCGACGCCCGGCAGGTGCTCGACGACCTCAGCTTCGGTCTCGAGGACTGGGCCGCACCCGATGACTGGACCACACGGGCGCGCGATGCCGCCAGTGAATGGGTGCATGTGGTCTCGCGCATCACCGAACAGCGCAGCGCACCGCCGGGCCGCCTTCCCTACGACGGCGAAGTGATCGGCGCGGTGCAGCGCTCGTCGTCGCAGTCGACGATCAACGACATCGTGCTCTGCGCCGCCGGCACCCTGCCCGCCGAGCTGGAAAAGCTCTGGCGGACGGAAACGCCGGGCGGCTACCACATGGAGTACGGCTACTCGTGCATGGGTTACGAGATCGCCGGCGGCCTCGGCGCCAAGATGGCCTCGCCGGAACGCGAGGTCATCGTCATGGTCGGCGACGGCAGCTACCTGATGATGAACTCGGAAATCGCCACGTCGGTGATGCTCGACGCCAAGCTGATCATCGTGCTGCTCGACAACCGTGGCTACGGTTGCATCAACCGCCTGCAGCAGGCCACGGGCAGCGCACCGTTCAACAATATGTTCGACGACTGCGTGCAGGGCAGCCACGGCATGCCGATGATCGACTTCGCCGCGCACGCCCGCTCGCTGGGCGCCATCGCGGAGCACGTTGCCGATATCGCCGGCCTCGAAGCGGCCATGGAACGCGCACGCGACGCCGACCGTACCTATCTCATCAGCATCGATACCGACCACACGCGCACGACCGAAGAAGGCGGCGTATGGTGGGAAGTGGCGGTGCCGGAAGTTTCCACGCGGGAAGCCGTGCGCGACGCGCGCGCGGGCTATGAATCCGCCACCGTGGGCCGCAAGGCCAGGAACACGCCAGCATGAAGAACGACCCCATCCGCATCGGCATCAACCCGATCTCCTGGAGCAACGACGACCTCCCGTCGCTCGGTGGCGAGACACCGCTTTCCACCGCGCTCAGTGAAGGCAAGGCGATCGGTTACGAAGGCTTCGAACTCGGCAACAAATTCCCGAAGGATCCCGCCGCGCTGCGCGAGCTGATGGCCGGCTACGGCCTCGACGTGGTCTCCGGCTGGTACAGCGGTCGCGTCGCCGGCCGTTCGGCGAAAGAGGAGATCGTCGCGGTCGAGACGCACCTGCGCCTGCTAGCCGAGAACGGCTGCAAGGTGATGGTCTACGGCGAAGTCGCCGACGCGATTCAGGGCGAACCGCATCCGCTGTACAAGCGTCCGCGTTTCCGCAGCGCGGATGCGTGGAAGCGCTACGGCGAGAACCTCACGGAATTCGCGAAGTTCACGCTCTCCCGCGGCGTACGCCTCGCGTATCACCATCACATGGGTGCCTACGTGGAATCGCCCGACGATGTCGACCAGCTCATGGCCAACACCGGTGACGAGGTCGGCCTGCTCTTCGACAGCGGCCACACGTATTTCGGCGGTGGCGATCCGCTCACCGTGTTGAACAAGCACATCGACCGCATCTGCCACGTCCATTGCAAGGACGTGCGCCCGGGCGTGGTGCGCATGGCACGCAACCGCCACTGGACCTTCCTCGAATCCGTGCTCAATGGCGCCTTCACCGTGCCGGGCGACGGCTGCATCGACTTCGCCGGCATCATCGACCGGCTCAAGACGCACGGTTACAAGGGCTGGCTGGTGGTCGAGGCCGAGCAGGATCCGTCGGTCGCGCCCAGTTACGAATTTGCCGAAAAGGGCTACAACACGCTGCGCTCGCTGCTCGATGGCGTACCGGTGCGGGAGGTCGCATGAGTCTGCTGGTCAAGGCCGCCGCTCAAGGCGAGGCCATCGTTCGCGTAACCCCCGAGTCCGCCCACTGGAAACACGTGGGCTTCGAAGCACGCCGTCTCGCCAAGGGCGAGACCACCACGATCACCCTGCCCGCCGACCGTGAAGGCTGCCTGGTGATCCTCACCGGCACCGTGGATGTCCTCGTCGCCGGTCACGACTGGAAGGGCCTGGGTGGCCGCGAAAGCGTGTTCGAAGATCGCTCCACCCACGCCATCTACGCACCGCCGTCGTCCGTCTATGAGGTCACCGCGCAGACCGACGCGGAGCTCGCCATCGCCTCGGCACCGGCCAGCGGTCGCCTGGATGCCCGCCTGATCGAGCCCGGCTCGATGAAGCGCTCGGTACGCGGCACCGGCGCCAACACACGCTACGTATGCGACGTGCTGCCGGAAACCGAGCAGGCGGAATCGCTGCTCGTCGTCGAAGTGCTCACGCCTGCCGGACACTCGTCCAGCTATCCGCCGCACAAGCACGACACCGATGCGCTGCCGGAAGAGAGCGTGCTCGAAGAAACCTACTACCACCGCATCGACCCGCCGCAGGGCTTCGCCTTCCAGCGCGTGTACACCGACGATCGCGATATCGACGAGTCCATGGCCGTCGGTGACCACGATGTCGTGATGGTCCCTCGCGGCTACCACCCCGTCGTGATGCCTCATGGCTACCGCGGCTATTACCTCAATGTCATGGCCGGTCCCCGCCGCGAATGGCATTTCCGCAACGATCCCGCCCACGAATGGATGATCGCGCGCTGACGCGCCGCGATCGGAGTAACCACGTCATGTCCGCCCAGCCCTCCAGCAACACCCTCCCCCGCATCGGTCATTTCATCGCCGGCAAGCCGTACACCGGTACGCCGTCGGGCTCGTCGCCGGTTTACGATCCGGCTCGCGGTGTCGTCGCCTCGGAAGTCGATCTGGCCTCCGTCGCCGACGTCGATCACGCCGTACGCGCGGCGCATGCCGCCTTCCCCGCCTGGTCGCAGCTGCCGCCGCTGAAGCGCGCACGCGTCATGTTCAAGCTGAAGGAACTGATCGAGCGCGACATGGATCGCCTCTCGCGCATCATCGTTGCCGAGCACGGCAAGGTACTTTCCGATGCGAAGGGCGAAGTGGTGCGTGGCCTCGAAGTGGTCGAATACGCCTGCGGTATTCCCGAACTGCTCAAGGGCGAGTACACCGAGCAGATCGCCAACGGCATCGATGCGTGGACCATGCGCCAGGCCATCGGCGTCTGCGTCGGCATCACGCCGTTCAACTTCCCGGCGATGGTACCCATGTGGATGTTCCCCATGGCGATCGCCTGCGGCAACACCTTCGTGCTGAAGCCCTCCGAACGCGATCCCTCGCTCGCGCTCGAATTGGCCAAGCTGCTGAAAGAAGCCGGTCTTCCCGACGGCGTCTTCAACGTGGTCAACGGTGACAAGACCGCGGTCGATGCGCTACTCGATCACGAACTCGTGCGCGCCGTGAGCTTCGTCGGTTCCACGCCGATCGCCGAGTATATCTACGCGCGCGGCACGTCGCAGGGCAAGCGTGTGCAGGCGCTTGGCGGTGCAAAGAACCACATGGTGATCATGCCGGACGCGGATCTGGACAAGACCGCCGACGCGCTGATCGGCGCCGGATACGGTGCCGCTGGCGAACGCTGCATGGCGATCTCGGTCGCCGTGGCCGTTGGTGAAGCGACGGCAGATGCGTTGGTGGCCAAGCTCGCGCCACGCGTGAAGGCATTGCGCATCGGCAACGGCATGGATGACAGCGTGGAGATGGGCCCGGTCGTCACCGGCGTTCACAAGGACCGCATCACCGGCTACATCGATGATGGCGTCGCCTCCGGTGCGGAGCTCGTCGTCGATGGTCGTGGCTACCAGGTCGCAGGTTGCGAACAGGGCTTCTTCGTCGGCGGCACGCTGTTCGATCGCGTCACGCCGGCCATGCGTATCTATAAGGAAGAGATCTTCGGACCGGTGCTCTGCGTGGTTCGCGTACCCGATTTCGCCAGCGCGTTGAAACTCGTTGATGAACATGAATATGGCAACGGCACCGCGATCTTCACGCGGGACGGACAGGTTGCGCGAGAATTTGCGCATCGCGTTCAGGTAGGAATGATTGGCGTCAATGTTCCGATTCCCGTGCCGATGGCCTTCCATAGCTTCGGTGGATGGAAAAAGAGCCTCATGGGTGATCATCACGCTCACGGCCCTGAATCCGTGCGTTTCTACACAAAACAGAAAGCCGTTACACAGCGTTGGCTGAACCACGATGAAAGCGCTGGCGCAGAATTCGCGATGCCTACGCATTAGTAAGACAAAAACACTAGAATGCGGCGGTTGATCGCACGGGGAGTATTGTGCGTTGCAACTTTAATAATCAAAAGCCATAAACGAAAAAGCTTAAATTTTTTCAGGGAGAAGGGTAAATGCTCAATAAATTTTCTAAGCGCCCCCTCGCCGGTCTGATGCTCGCTTGCCTCGGTCTCGGCGCTACCGCCGCTCACGCTGACGACACGATGAAGTCCGACTTCAGCGACATGTCGACCAGCAAATATCTGTTCGGCGACTGGGGCGGCAATCGCTCGCGCCTCGCCGATGAAGGCGTCACCTTCGATCTGGGCTACGGCTCGGAGCTCGCGCACAACTATTCCGGTGGTGATCGCGAGATCACGCGTTACACCGACCAGTGGAAGCTCGGTGCCTCGTTCGATCTCCAGAAGCTCTGGGGTTGGCAGGGTGCGAAGTTCACCGTCGTCGTGACCGATCGTAACGGCCGCAACCTCGGTGCCGATGCGAACATCGGCAACAACCAGCTCATTCAGGAAGTCTACGGTCGCGGCCAGACCTGGCATCTGACGATCTTCGCCCTCGAGCAGAAGTTCCTGGACGATCGCCTGACCTTGAAACTGGGTCGTCTGCCGGTAGGCGAAGACGTCAACCAGTTCTCGTGCGACTTCCAGAACCTGACGTTCTGCGGTGCCCAGCCGGGTAACATCGTGGGCGACTACTGGATCAACTGGCCGACCAGCCAGTGGGCCGCTGTCGTGAAGTACGCGACGACGGAGAACACCTGGGTGCAGATCGCTGGCTACCAGGTGAACCCGAAGTACGCCGACGACTCGTACGCGTCGCACAACGGTCTCGTGCCTGGCTTCCCGAGCGGCACCACCGGCGCACTGATCCCGCTGGAGTTCGGCTGGAAGCCGACCGTCAACGGTCTGCCGGGTTCGTACCGCGCAGGCGTCTGGTACAACACCTCGAAGGGTAACGATCTCTACCTCGACGTGAACCACCAGCCGATCGCCCTCACCGGCAACACGGCCCTGCAGCACGACGGCCGCAAGGGTGCGTGGATCACGTTCTCGCAGCAGGTCACGGGTACGGCAGGCGGCGAAGGTGCGACGGTGTTCCTGAACATCACGTCCGCCGACCACGCTACCTCGGCCACGAACAACCAGTTCGCGCTCGGCATGGAGTACAAGGGCATCTTCGGTCGCCCGAACGACTTCATCGGCGCCGCCTTCGGTGGTTCGTACGCCAGTGGTTACGCCGCGAAGAACCAGCGCCTGATCAACGAACTCACGGGTTCGGACGTCATCGTCAACCGTGGTTACGAGCGTGTCTCTGAAGTGTTCTACAGCTGGTCGCCGATTCCCTCGATCGCGATCCGCCCGAACCTCCAGTACATCCAGGATCCGGGTGGCAGCAGCCAGCGCAACAACGCGTTCGTCCTTGGTCTGAAGACGAGCGTCGCGTTCTAATAAGAAAGTATCGACTTTTTTTGATCGAAGGCCTGGGGAAACCCAGGCCTTTTTTTATCCACAGAAAGCAGCCTTGCCCTGTGTGGGAGCCGCTTCAGCGGCGATGCTCTCACCCATCATTCTCCGCAGACGCCGTCAGATCGAACGAATCATCCCCTTCGTCGACGATCAGCCGCATCACGATCGGCCTGCAGCACACCTGGCAATCCTCGATATACGTCTGGCTGCCGCCCGAGGTATCGACAGCAACCTCGATAGTCTCGCCGCAGTAGGGGCAGGCAATGTCGGTGAATTCGTAGCCGGGCATGATGGGTTCTCGCTTGCTAGGGATCGCCGCTGAAGCGGCTCCCACATAAGCTAAGCCCTGCGCAGGTCTTCTGTGGGAGCCGATTCATCGGCGATAGGTGCTCGCGCTATCCTACCCCACCGCTTAAACACGGATCTTGTACCCATGATCGACCTGGTCGGCTTCGACGGTGACGACACGCTCTGGCACAGCCAGGAGTTCTACGACCGGGCACAGGACGTCTTCGAGGCCATCCTGGGGCGTTATATCGATCTGGAGCGGGACGGCCTGCGCGACGCCCTGCTCAACACCGAACGCGCCAACATCAAGCTCTTCGGCTACGGCGCCAAGGGCATGACGTTGTCGATGATCGAATCGGCCATCGAGCTGACCGAAGGCCGTGTCGAGGCCCAGGACATCCACCGCATCGTGCGCCTGGGTAAGGACGTCCTTGCCCACCCGGTGGAGTTGCTGCCGGGCATCCGCGAAGCGGTCGAGGCCGTCGCGCGCGAGCATCGCGTGGTGCTGATCACCAAGGGCGACCTCTTCCATCAGGAGTACAAGGTCGCCCGCTGCGGCCTCGCCGACGTATTCCACCGCATCGAGATCGTCTCCGAGAAGGATCCCGCCGCGTACGCCCGGTTGTTCCGCGAGTTCGACGTCACGCCCGACCGTTTCGCCATGGTCGGCAATTCGCTGCGCTCCGACATCGCGCCCGTGGTGGAACTCGGCGGTTGGGGCGTGTACATGCCGTACCACAGCACCTGGTCGTACGAGACGGACACCGATTTCGCCTTGAACGAGCGCGTGATCGAGGTGAAGGGTGCCGAGGGCATACCGGCTGCCATCGACCGCATGCACATGCTGGGCTCCCGCTCCTTGTAGGAGCCGATTCATCGGCGATAGGGTGCTTGCCGCCACCTTGCCCGCTGCCGCGGGATCGCCGCTGAAGCGGCTCCCACAATCGCCGATGAATCGGCTCCCACCTTGGGAAGCGTTGCTCCACGCCAGCTTCGCGCGCGGCCGGCGATCCTGCCTTTGCCAGAGAACCAGGGAGATCGACTCGTGCATTCAAGGCTCAAACTGGGCATCACCGTCGTCCGCACCACCGCCAAGGGCTTCAGCGATGACGAGCTGATGACCCGCGCCGCTGCCCTGGCCTTCTACTCGGCCTTGTCGTTCGCACCGCTGCTGGTCCTCCTGCTCTGGGTGGTCGCCTCGCTCCGCCCCGAATGGCAGGCGCAGCTGATCGACAGCCTCAACGGGCTCGTCGGCGAGCGGGCATCCGAAGCCGTGCGCCTGGTCATCGAGAATGCCAAGCAAAAGCCCAGCGTCGGCAGCATGGCCGGGGTGATCGGCCTGGGCGTGACCCTGATCGGCGCGTCGGCCGTGTTCGCCCAGCTCCAGGGCGCCCTGAATCGTGTCTGGAGCCTGCAGCCACGCCCGGGCAAGGCCACCCACGCGATCCTCGGCTGGCTGCGCGCCCGCCTCCATGCGCTCGGCCTCCTTCTCTCGCTGGCCTTCCTGCTGGTCATCTCGTTCTCGGCCAGCGCCATGATCGCCGTGTTCGTCCGGGGCGGCACCACCGGCTGGAACGTGCTCGAAATGGTGATCTCGTTCGGGGTGTTCGTGCTGATCTTCGGCGCCATCTACAAGGTGCTGCCGGACGCCGTGATCGAGTGGCGCGACGCCATGATCGGCGCCAGCCTCACCGCCCTGCTCTTCGCTATCGGCAAGTTCGCCATCGGCATCTATCTGGAACGCAGCAATGTCGGCGGCCCGTACGGCCCCGCCGGCGGCGTCGTGGTGCTGCTGGTCTGGGTCTACTACTCCGCCCTCATCCTGCTGCTCGGCGCCGAACTGACCGAGGCCGTTGCCGAGGCCCGCGGGACGCCAATTAAACCGCGGCCATACGCGATGTCGACCAAATACCCGGACAGGCCCCCTGTTGACCCACCCGTCACGGCGGCGGCGGTATCCCTGAAGGCCACCGAAAAGGAGGACCTGCCATGAAGACCCATCTGCTCGCCGCTGCGGCGTTCGTACTTGCCACCGGCGCTGCCGTGACGGCCCCGACGGCCCAGGCCCAGTCGCACCGTAGCCAGCACCAGGTGTGCCGCGACGTCGAAACCAAGCAGATCAACTCCAGCGACGACCATCGGGTGGCCGGCACGGCCATTGGCGCGGTCGCTGGCGGTCTGCTCGGTAACCAGGTCGGCCATGGCAAGGGCAAGACGGTCGCCACCGTAGGCGGCGCAGTCGCCGGCGGCGTGGTCGGCAACCAGGTCCAGAAGGCCCACCAGAACAACAACGCCACCTATGAGACCCACCGCGAGTGCCATTGGGTCGACGATTGATCGATGAACGACTGAGGCCGCTGTAAGGCTTCCCCCGGAACCCCGGTCTCTGATGGAAGGGCGCGATCTCGCGCCCTTCCCTGCTTACGGAGGCTCCATGCGCAGCACCGATCCCGACCGCCGCCGCTTCCTGGGTGTCTTCGCCGCGACTGCGGTCGCGTCGATCTCCCTGCCCTTCATCCTCCGCGGCATGCGGCCCGCCATGGCCGCCGATGCCCCGAAGCCGGTCAAGACCGGCAACGTCACCCTGGATGAGTTCGGCGCCAACAAGAAGCTGATCGACACCCGCTCCCTGCCTCGCGTCGTGATGACCGAGAAGCAGTGGAAGGAGAAGCTCAGCACGCAGTCCTATTACGTCACGCGCGAGGCGGGCACCGAGGCGCCGTACAGCGGCGGCGAGGTTTACAAGACCCACGCCAGCGGACTGTACCGCTGCATTTGCTGCGATACCGCGCTGTACGACTCGGCAACGAAATTCGAATCGGGCACAGGATGGCCGAGCTTCTACCAGGCGATTTCAAAGCGGAACGTCGCGGAGGTCGTGGATCGCAGCCTGATCGAAGAACGCACGGAAGTGCGTTGCGCGCGCTGCGATGCTCACCTGGGTCACGTCTTCGATGACGGTCCTGACCCGACCGGATTGCGGTACTGCATGAACGCTGTGGCGATGCGGTTCGTGCCCTACGCGGCGTAGTCGCTGGCACAGATCAGCTCTGTGTGGGAGCCGATTCATCGGCGATTGGCGTTGCAGCGTCTCCGCTTCGTTGGCTTTTCGCCGCTGAAGCGGCTCCCACATTACTTTGGCGAAAAAAAAGGCCTCGCTTCGCAGCGGGGCCTTTGTATTTCAACAATCCACAGGATCGATCAGCCGCCGGGCGGCGTCATCGGCGTGAGCTGGTATTCCTTCGGCGGGGTGCCGCCGGCGAGGTTGCGCACGAAGTAATCCCAGCGGCGACGCGTCATATACGTGGTCGCTGCACCATAGCCGTGGTGGGCGTTCGGGATCAAGACCAAGTCGAAGTCCTTGTTCGCCTTGATCAGCGCGTCGACGACGAGCAGGGACTCGTACGGCGGCACGTTATCGTCGAAGGTGCCGTGGGCGATCATCAGGTGGCCCTTGAGGCCGTCGGCCCACTTCTGGTTGGCCTGGTCGTCGTAGTTGGACTTGCCGTCCTTGTCCGTGACGAGCAGGCCCTGCCACTTCTCGGCCCAGTCGTCTTCGTAGTTGCGGTTGTCGTGGTTGCCCGACTCCGAGATGCCGACCTTGAACGTATCCGCATAGCGGAACATCGCGGTGGCCGTGGCGTTGCCGCCGCCGGAGTGACCCCAGATACCGACCTTGTCGGCGTCGAGCCAGCTGTACTTCTTCGTCAGTTCCTTCACGGCCGCGACCTGGTCGGGCAGCGTGTTGTCGCCGATGTTCTGGAAGTAGGCATCGTGGAACGCCTTGGAACGTAGCGGCGTGCCCATGCCATCGACCGCGATCACCACGAAGCCGAGTTCGGCCAGCGCCTGGTTGTCGCCGTGCGACGGAATGAAGCTACGCGTACGCACCGAGCCGACCTGCGGACCCGGATAGATGTAGACGATCAGCGGGTACTTCTTCGACGGATCGAACTTCGTCGGCTTGAACATCTGGCCGTAGAGGTCGGTCTTGCCGTCACGCGCCTTCACCGTGAACGCGGTGGGCGGGATCCAGCCCGTCGCCTTCAGCCGCGAGATGTCGGCGTGCGCGATTTCCTTCACCGTCGCCCCGGTATCGGCGCGACGAACGACGGAAACCGGTGGCGTATCGATGGTCGAGTACGCGTCGAAGAAATACGTACCGTCCTTCGACATCGAGACCGTATGGTCCATCTTCTCCGGGGTAAGCAGGGTCAGGCCCTTGCCGTCGAAGCCGACCTTGTAGAACGACTGGTAGTAGGGATCGACGCCCTTCTCGCGACCGACGCCGCGGAACCAGATCGTCTTCGTCTTCGCATCGATATGCAGCACCTGGGTGACGTTCCAATCGCCGCTGGTGATCTGGTGCTCGAGCTTGCCGGTCTTCAGGCTATACATGTAGAGATGGCCCCAGTTGCTCCGCTCGGAGAACCAGATCACCTCGTCGGTCTCGGGCACGTACTGCCAGTTGACCATCTCGTTGCCGCTTTCGAAGTACGTCTTCGCTTTCTCGCCGAAGACCTCACGCACGTCACCCGTTTCCGGGTTGGCCACGCGGAACCACTCCTGCTTGTGGTCGCGCGAGGTCGAGACAAAGGCGATGCTCTTGCCATCGGCGGACCAGCGCACGTCGTCCCACAGGCCCGGGCTGCACGACACGTCGTCGCAGATCGTCGAGCGATGCTGGTCGGCCGGCATCTTGAAACGCACGGTCTTCTTCGTCGGCACGTCGATGACGACGCGCTCGATCATGGTCACGTCCTTGTCGCCCGGCAGCGGGTACTTCCAGGTCTCGACCTTGGGGTGACCGACGTTGGTGCTGACCAGGGTCATTTCACCGGTCTTGCGCTGGTCCTGCTGGAACGTGGCGAACTTCGACGAATCCGGCGACCAGACGCCGATGGCCTCGTCGGTGTGCTTCCAGCCGGCGTTGTCGGTGGCGTAGCCATAATCCTTGACGCCGTTGGTGGTCAGCTGCGTTTCCGCACCCGTGGCCACGTCGCGCACCCAGAGGTTCCAGTCGCGGACGAAGGCTTCGGACTTGCCGTCCGGCGAGGCGAGGCCCGGCTCTTCGCCGTAGGCCTTGCCGTTGGCGTCTTTCTTCACGGCAGCCAGCTCGCATTTGCTCGCCGCGCTGTCGCAGAGGTAATGCTTGCCGTGCGATGTGATGTCCAGGCTGCCGTCCGGGCGGACGACGAAGGCGGTCACCGGCAGCTTGGCCGCATCGACCTTCTTGCCCGTCGCGGTCGCCAGCGCCGTGGCGACCTTGTCGCGATCGAAGGCGCGCGTGGCCTGGCCGGTCGAGGCGTCGACCGTGATGAACTGGTCGCCGTCCTTGTCGTGGTCGCGATACCAGAAGTGGGAATCGTCGATCCAGGTGACCTTGGCGACCGAATGGTCGACCAGGGGCGCCGTGTTGGTGGCCAGGAACGAGTCCGCGCGGCGGTAATCGTCGGTGGTGACGGTCTGGGCCGAGGCGTTAGCCCCGATCAGGCCGAGGAGAACAGCGCCGGAAAGCGCCGCAGTGCGTGAAATCGACATCGATGGTCCCCGTGACGGCAGGGCGGCGCGGAAAGCGCCGCAAACCGGACGAGGCTAGCCCCCGGCGCGTCCCGGGGCCTATGCCAGAGGTCACGGGTGGCCCGGACCCCAACTGTGTCTTGGTGGAGGCTGCTCTATGTGGGAGCCGCGTCAGCGGCGATGGGGTGCTGGCGGCAAACGGGCCCGCTGCCGCGGGATCGCCGATCAATCGGCTCCCACGATTAGCCGGCATGGGGGCCGGAGCGGTAGCGCTTGCCTTGGCGCTCGATCATTTTCAGGGCCAGGCCGTCCGGCAGGAGCTTGAACATGGCCTTGATCGCCTGGTTCACCCGGCCGTTCACATAAACCGCCTTGCCGGCGTCCACTGCGTCCATGCCCTGCCTCGCCACGGTGGGCGCGTCCATCCACATGAAACCGGGCATTTTCGAGACGAGATCGCGCGAGCCGGTGACATCATGGAACTCGGAATAGGTGAAGCCCGGGCACACGGCGGTGGTGTGCACGCCACTGGCCTTGCCCTCCAGCGCCAGCGACTGCGAGAACTTGATCAGGTAGGCCTTCGACGCCGCATACAGCGTGTGACCGGCCGAACCCGGCACGTGGCCGGCCAGCGAAGCGACGTTGACGATGCGACCGTAGCCACGCGCCTTCATGCCGGGAATCAGGCGGTAGGCCAGCTCGGTGGGCGCCGTCATCAAAACCTGGATGAAGGCGGCATGGGTGGCCCAGGGCTGCTCTTCGAGGTAACCGGTCACGCCGTAGCCAGCATTGTTGATCAGCACGTCGATCGCCAGACCCTGCGCTTCCAGTGCGCCGACCAGCGCCTCTGGGCCATCGGTGCGCGACAGATCGAGCGGCGCGACGATCGCCTCGATGCCGTGGCGATCGCGCAACTCCGTCGCGAGCGCTTCGAGACGCTCGGCGCGACGTGCGGTGAGAACGAGGTCATGGCCGCGACGAGCCAGTTCGCGGGCAAACGCTTCGCCGATGCCGGCAGAGGCGCCAGTGACGAGGGCGCGACGACGATTCGATGCCATGAACGGGATTCCGTATGTGTCGTGAACGCCGAGTATGCACCGCATGAGCATGAACGGTATCCACGTGTGTTGATGCGCGCGACGCTTATTTCACGAATCCGTGCACCCCTGCGCAGCGAAGCTTGGCATCCCCGAACGACTCAACGCGAGTCACCCAAGGAGCCACCACCATGACCAGCACCGACCACGACATCAAGGTTCTCAACGGCCTCATCGAGACCACGATCGACAGCGCCGAAGGCTATGGCGAAGCGGCGAAGGACGCTGACAACACCCGCTATGCTGCATCGTTCCAGAGCCGTGCTGCCGAGCGTCGCCAGGTCGCCCAGCGCCTGCAGCAGCAGGTCAGCTCGCTCGGCGGCACGCCGGAAGACGACGGCACCGTTCTCGCCAAGGCGCACCGCATGTTCGTCGAGCTGCGCGCCAAGATGAGCTCGAAGGACGATACCGCCATCGTGGATGAAGTCGAGCGTGGCGAAGATCACATCAAGGCGAAGTACGAAGACGCCCTGAAGGATACCGACGTCACCGCTGGCACGCGGTCGCTGATCAACGAGGCGTATGTCTCGGTGAAGAGCGGTCACGACCAGATGCGCGATCTCAAGCACGCGCTGCACGGTACGCACTAAAACTACCGGTTGCGGCTCTTGGGAGCCGCATGGGTATTCATGCAAATGGAAAAGGCGAGACTGGGAAGTCTCGCCTTTTCTTTTGCGCCTTTCGCCGGCGTAGCCGGCTCCCACAGGAAAGCCGGCTTCCGCAAAGATCCCGGTCAGTTGCCGGGAGCGTCCTCGTTCATGAGGGCGTTGATCTGCGACTTGTGCGATTCGTAGAAGGCCACGTTCTTCTGGTTGACCTTCGACTGGTCCACGTACGCTGCCATCTGCGGATTGTTCTTCGCTTCCGAGGCGATCGCCGCATTGGTCACCGCCAGGTTGGCGAGCAGGAACTCACGCGGGGTGAAGCCGTATTTCTTGATCAGCGGCTCGATGCGCGGATCGGCAGCGGTGATTTGCGCGGCGAGATCGTCGAGCGAGTGGATCTTCGAGAAATCGGTCTTGGCATCCTTCGGCTTGATGCCGTTCTTCGTCGCTTCCTGCGAGACCTTGACGATGCGATTGAACACGTCGTCGTTGAGGTTGTAGTTCTGGATGGCCTGCTTGTCCGCGGCAGGAATCTGCGAGGCCGGATTGGCGGCCGGCGCGGACTGGTCCGCCGGGGCGGCCTGCTGGGCGAACACGGCAGCCGGGGCGACGGCGGCGGTAGCGAGCAATGCGGCAAGGATGTAACGAGACTTCACGGGCATCTCCTGGGGTTCGCTGTCCGTGTTGGACGGTGAGGCAGCATAAAGCGCCAATTGTTACGTATGTGTCTGCGTGGTCACGCTTTCTTCAGGAATCTTCGGCACGTTCCAGCCCATGGCGTTATAGAAGTGGTATCGGACGATGCCCACGTACTCATGAATGGCGAAGTCGGCGTACGAAAGATTGTCCGAGCCCGGCAGCCAGTCGTAGCGCGCCGTGACGTAGTCGCCGCGCACCGGTTCGCCGTGGATGGCGAAGTGCGCGAAGTACAGGACGGCCCGCTTCAGGTGCACCGCGGACGACACCAGTACGACCTTGTCGGCGCCGTAGCTCATCAGCAAGGGCTTGGTGAACTGCGCATTCTGGAAGGTGTTCATGCTCTGCGCTTCGAGGATCATGTCCGCGCGCGGCACACCGAGCCGATCCAGCGAAATCGCGTACACATCCGCCTCGGCCTGCTTGAGCTTCATGGCATCGCCACCGCTCACTTCCACCTTGCAGTCGCCGCCCGTGGCCTTGCACGAACGATAGAGTTCGGCGGCGCGGAGGATGCGTCCGTTGGCGTACAGGCTGGGCTCGATCGCTCCCGCGCCGCTGCGCACGGTGCCCGCGCCCAGCAGGATGATGACGTTGCGCTGACCCCAGTGCGCGACATCCGGCGCGAAGCCGGACTGCAGGTGACTTAGCAGCGTGCCGGTGAGCGGACCGCAGCCGGCGAAGAACAACCAGGCCACGGCGATGACCAGCCAGGCCGATCCAGCCCGTGGGCGACGGGTCCAGAGCAGCGCGAGGGCGACGAGAACCAGCAGGAGAAACAGGATGAGTGTCATGCCGCGGAGCGTAACCGCGCGCCACCGCTTTGTGTAGGAGCCGATTCATCGGCGATCTCTTCCTCCGATGGGGGGCCGAGGCCAGCAACCTGGGAGGAGCGCTGCTGCGCAGCGCGGTTTATTTATGATTCGCCGATGAATCGGCTCCTACATTTATCTATTAGGAGCGGGACAGGGCTCGCTCCAGGCAGGTCACCAGGGTATCTCCCTGGAACGGCTTGCCGAGATAGCAGAAGGCGCCGGCGGCCATGACGCTCTCGCGTACGGCATCGTCGAGGAACCCGGAGACGAAAACGATGGGATAGGTGCGCCCACGCTCGATCAGGCGACGCTGAAGATCGGTGCCGTCGATACCTGGCATGTGGACGTCGGTGACGAGGCAATCGACCCCCTCGTCGCCACCGGGGCGGAGGAAGTCTTCAGCGGAAGCAAAGCCTCGCACCTCATGTCCCAGCGATCGCACGAGGCTGGCGGTCGCCTGCCGGACCGCTTCGTCGTCGTCAACGATCGCCACAATCCTGTTCGCGGCCAAGCTGTCGTCCTCATCCAGCACTATCGTGCGGGCCTACAGTGCGCCGCCTGCCCCGCGATGGGAATCATACGGAGGTGTGCGGTCGGTGACCCCTTGGGGTCACGAATGGGCGGCGAGGGCCTCGGCCTGGCGCACCAGCTCGGCCAGCGAGCGGGCGGCCATCTTGCGCATCACGTTGCCACGATGGATCTTCACGGTGATCTCGGACAGGCCCAGCAGGCCGCCGACCTGCTTGTTCATCAACCCGGCCGTGACGTGGTGCATGACCTCACGCTCCCGGGGGGTGAGCGAGGCATAGGCCAGGCGCAGCGCGCCGATGGCGTCGGCATCACGGCGACCGATCGCGTCGCGCTCGATCGCCATGCTCACCGCGTCGAGCATGTCCTGGTCGCGGAAAGGCTTCGACAGGAAGTCGAGCGCGCCCGCCTTCATGGCCCGCACCGACATGGGAATGTCCCCGTGTCCGGTCATGAAGACGATCGGCAGGTGGTTGTCCATCGCCGCCAGCTGGGCCTGGAAATCCAGCCCGTTGACCCCGGGCAGGCGCACGTCCAGCACGAGGCAGCCGGGCGCATCGGCATTGTCGCGAGCCAGGAAGTCGGCGGCGCTGCCAAAGGCGGCCACATTGAGGCCGACCGAGCGGAACAGGGAATCGAGGGCTTCGCGAACGGCGGCATCGTCGTCGACGATGCAGACGACGGGTGCCTGTGCCGGCGTCATCGGGGGAGGCATCCGGGTCACGCGTCAGCCTCCTCGGCTACCGTCACGGGCAGCGTGAAATGAAAGGTCGCCCCGCCTTCGGGTCGGTTCGTCGCCCAGAGGCGTCCGCCATGAGATTCCACGGTGGAACGACAAATGGCAAGACCCATGCCCATGCCGCCGCCCCGCGTTGTCACAAAGGCGTCGAAGAGATGGACGGCGATATCTTCGGGAATGCCGGTACCGCTGTCTTCGACCTCGACCAGGATGCTTTCCTCACCATCGGGAAGGGCCCGCAGGACGAGGGCGCGCGCGCCGGGCACGCAGGACATCGCACGGATCGCGTTAGCCATCAGGTTCAGCACCACCTGCTGTAATTGCACGCGATCGCCGCGGGGCAAGGGAGCTTCCGGGGCGATGTCGACACTCAGCATGACGTGATGCTGGGCCATCTCACCCTCCAGCAGCAACGCGCATTCGGCAACGAGGGTGGCCAGGTCGAAACGCACATGTTGCCTTGGCTCCTTGCTGGCCAGGCTACGCACGCGGTGGACCACCTCGCTCGCCCGGCGCGCATCGCGCACCACGCGTTCGATCGCATCGCAGGCCTCCTGCAGGTCCGGCGTCGGGCGGCGCAGCCAGCGCAGGCTGGCTTCGCCATGGGTCACGATGGCGGCCAGTGGCTGGTTCACTTCATGCGCGATCGAGGCGCTCATCTCGCCCAGTGCCGTGATGCGGGCGGCCTGGGCCAGTTCCGACTGGACGGCCATCAGGGCGCGTTCGGCGCGCTTGCGGTCGGTGATGTCGACCACGCTGACCAGCACGCGGTCGAAGCGTGTCGGCCCCAGCGGCATGTTCAGCGCGAACAGCACGGTGAGCCGCTCGCCCTTGAAGTTGATGAGATGGGTCTCACCCTCCGCCACGCCGCCGCCCAGTGCGATGGTCAGGATCACCCGGCCGAAGGTCGTGTCCGTGGCAGGCAGGAAACGATCCAGCGGGCCGACCAGGTCCTCGCGGGAGTGACCACCCAGCATGCGCACGGTGGCATCGTTGACGTCGGTGACCAGGGTCAACCCGCAGCATTCGCGGACGAAGGCCGGATGGGCCTGGAGGTAAGCAGCGAGGTCGGTGACGCCCTCCTCGCGCAACAGGGCGATACGGGCCATGACCCGGGTCCAGTCTTCTTCCCAGAAAGAAAAGCGGGCCTTTTCGAACATGCTGCGGTAACGGCGTTCGCTATCGCCGAGGGCCGCATCGGCGGCGCGGCGTGCCGTCACGTCGGTGCCGGCCTCGAGGATCACCCTCGCCTTGCCGCGATCGTCACGCAATAGCGCGCAACGGGCGGCAACGATCACGAGGCGGCCGTCGCGGTGACGTTGGGTCACCTCGCCCTCCCAGCGCCCGGTGCTGAACAGCGCAGCGTCCACGCAGGTGTGATGACCGGGCAGCGCGGTGCCGAGCAGGTCGGTGGCGCGGTGCCCCATGGCTTCGCTCGCGGTCCAGCCATAGAGCTGTTCGGCGCCGGTGTTCCACAGGACGATGACATCGTCCATGTCGCGCACGAAGATCGAGTCGTGCGTGAGTTCGATCAGGCGGGCCTGGCCGGCGATGGTCGCCATGCGGTCGCGCGCGCGCAGCGACAGCACCGCCGTGATCGCGATCGCGGAGAGGCTGACCAGGCAGCGCAGCATGGCCGCGTCCAGCCCCGGCCAACCATGCCCACGGACGAAGGAGACGAGAGTCAGGCCCATGCAACCGAAGGCGGCACCACCGATGGCGCGGCGACTGCCGCTGGCCGCCACCAACAGGACGACGACCAGGTACACCACGGCCACGGCGCCCTGTAGCTGGGTGAAGGTGTCGACCAGGAAAACGGCGAGCGCAAGCAGCCCTCCCGCGGTCATCAGCAGGCCAGCCACGGCCCGACGTGGCCCGATGAAGGAGCCGCCGGAAGTGGCTTGCAAGGGTCGGTAAGGTGGCATCGCTTTGACTCGGCCCGTTCGTCTTGTGCAGATTCGGCCTGAAGCGTGTCCGAATGACGTCAGACCGTCTTGCACGCCGGTGATGGTTTTTGACCG
This sequence comes from Luteibacter rhizovicinus DSM 16549, assembly GCF_001887595.1. Lineage (NCBI taxonomy): Bacteria > Pseudomonadati > Pseudomonadota > Gammaproteobacteria > Lysobacterales > Rhodanobacteraceae > Luteibacter > Luteibacter rhizovicinus. The sequence goes on along the minus strand of NZ_CP017480.1, from coordinate 2,400,689 downwards.
TTACGGCACGACCGCTACAAGAAATTCCCAAAGCAGCCGGTTTAACCCTTTGGTATGGGCTTTACAGTCCCTTTGTAGAATTCAGTACACCCCCGCATCGCGGCTAGGCTGCAACCGTGGGCAGACCGCCCACGCCCGCTGCCGTGGAGCTCACGCTGATGCGATACGAAACCCATACTTTCGCCGGGACCGGTGGTGCGCGCACCGCCGAGGCCATGCATGCCCTTGCTCCCTTCGCCATCGATGCCCCCGCCGCCGAGCAGGAACCGACCGTCGCCCGCCTGCTCGAGCAGGCGCTGACCGCCGTCGAGACCGACCTGGCTACCACCCGCGCGTGTGTCGCCCGGGTCGCCGCCCTGCTGGACCGCGAAGAAAGTCACACGGAAACCGCTGCGTCGGCACGTCGCCGCGTCGGTGCCGGCCTGGCTCCGTGGCAGGCACGCCGGGTCGCCAGCCATGTCGAGGAAAACCTCGGCTTCGCGATCACCATCGATCACCTGGCCACGATCGCCGGGCTTTCCAGCAGCTATTTCTGTCGCGCCTTCAAGGATACGTTCGGCGATCCGCCGCACGCGTACATCATGCGTCGCCGCGTCGAGCGGGCGCAGACCCTGATGTTGCAGACCCGCGAACCGCTTAGCCAGATCGCCCTCGCCTGCGGCCTCTCGGACCAGGCCCATCTGTGCAACCTGTTCCGCCGCCTGGTCGGGCAGAGCCCGAGCCATTGGCGGCGTTCGCAGTGGCAGGAAGCGTAATCGCTAACCGAACAGCTTCGTGGCGACCTCGGCAATGTGCTTGCCCTGGAAGCGTGCGCCAGCGAGTTCATTTTCGGTGACCTGACGGGAACCGTCGCTCGCCGCGATGGTCGTAGCTCCGTAAGGCGAACCACCCGTCACTTCGTCCAGCTTCATCTGGCCCTGGAAACTGTAGGGCAGCCCTACCGGGATCAGACCCAGATGGAACAGGTTGGTAATGATCGAGAACAGGGTCGTTTCCTGACCACCGTGCTGCGTCGCCGTCGACGCGAAGGCGCCGCCGACCTTGCCGTTGAGTGCACCACGCGCCCACAGCGGGCCGGTCTGGTCGAGAAAGCTGGCCATCTGCGAGGTCATGCGGCCGTAGCGGGTACCGGTGCCGATGACGATCGCGTCGTAGGTTTCCAGTTCGTCGACGCGCGCGATCGGAGCAGCTTGATCGAGTTTGTAATGTGAGCTTTTTGCAACATCGTCGGGAACGGTTTCGGGTACGCGCCTGATATCGACATGTGCACCGGCTTCGCGAGCACCTTCAGCCACGGCATGGGCCATTTTTTCGATATGTCCGTAGGCCGAGTAGTAGAGAACGAGGACTTTTGCCATCGGGATAACTCCTGTACGAAAGAATCGGGAAGGGATAGATAGGCACGCTGGTCGTCGAGGTCGCGTGTGAGCGATGGTTCGACGCCGCAACGAGGTTATGGGTATGTCGTACGCACAGATTGTCGATATCCGTTCCGCCGCCGATAGTCCGGCGCGGAAGTCCCACGCCTGGCAGGTGCTGCGCGAAGCCGCGCGCGTCGAGCCGGACGAAGCCCGCCGCATCGCCTGGTACCGCGACGATCCCATCGAGCATCTGGACCTGCAGACCGCCGAAGTCCTGGTCGAGTCCGGCCGCTACGAGGAAGTGCTGGCCTTCCTTCGCGGCGTGAAAGTGGACCTCGGCCTGGAGATCCCCGCCGGCTTCGTCGCCTTCTGAGCTCCCCTGTGGGAGCCGATTCATCGGCGATCCCGCGGCAGCGGGCCCGGTTCCGGCAAGCACCCGATCGCCGCTGAAGCGCCTCCCACAAGAAGCACTACCGGTTAGAGTGGTCGCCCATTCAGGGAAGTCCGGAACCCGCCGACGTGTCGATCGAAGAAGCGCTCAACGCCGAACGCAACGAACGCCTCACGGCCGAGCGTGCCTACGAGCTTCACTGGGCCGATCTGCTCGGCGCGACACCCCGGTTCACCTGCATCGGCCACGACTGCAGCGCGCCGCTCATCTGCGCCTGCCTCGACAAACCTGAGCAAAACCTTCGCATCCGGCCCTATTTTCGTTCCCGCCGCATCGAAGACCACGCGGCGACCTGCGAGATCGCCCACGGCAAGGGCGAGACGAAAGCGGAAAAGCGGCCGGACGTCTTCGAAGCCGAACGGCCCGCCGGTCACTTCCGGTCGGTGCCTGCGGGGTCGGAGCCCGAACCTGCCGCCCCCAATCCCTTGTGGGAGCCGCTTCAGCGGCGATCCCGCGGCAGCGGGCCGGGTTCCGGCGAGCACCCTATCGCCGATGAATCGGCTCCCACAGAGAGGGGGACCGGGAGCAGGCCAGGGGCCGGGGCCGGGCTGCGGGCACGGTCGAGGAACTACTACCGTCTCTCGTCGCTGGTGCAGAAATTTCTCGAGCATCGTCGTGACAAGGACCTTGCCGAGGCGCTCGTGGAGATCGGTGGGGAAACCAGTACGTACGAGGCGCTATTCCGAAATGTCTATCGGCAGAAAGCGGCCGACCAGCTCACCACGCGGGCCATCTGGTGGGGCACGGCGTCCCTGCGTGCGACAAAGGAAGGTGGCTATTACCTGCGCTTCTCGCGCCCCTTCCGTCATGACGACATCGAGCTGAAGCCGACCATCACGCTCACCGCGAAAGAGATCGACGCCTATCCCGTGCGCAAGCTGTTGCGCGCACGCCTCGACAAGATTATCGCGGAGGCGGATGGCTACTGTGTCGTCTTCGTCTGGGCCAAGCCCTGGATGCCGAAGGACGCCGAGAAGCCCTTCGTGCGTTTCTACGTCAACAATCTCGACCATATCGACGTCCGCGGGCCCGAAATCCTCGAGGAACTGAAGAACACATCCCGCGTGGGCGAGTGAGTCTTGACCGCGCCGACACATCCCGAGCACGAGCATTGTCGCCATGCCCCGTAGACGCCGCCTGCGCCTGCCCTTCGTCCGCCATCCTCGCGATGCATCGCACGATTACGACGATGCCAGCTACGATGGCGGCGCGACCGGTGGCCCTTACCTGCGCCACATCGTGCTGGGCGCCACGATCCTGATCGTCATCATCGCTATCCTTCGCTGGATGCTCTGATCAGGCCCGGTAGATCCGTGCCTCACCCGCGCGAAGCAGGGCCAGTGAGAGGCCGGGTATCGTCGATAGCACCAGCGTTCCCGGGCACGACACGGGCAACTTGCGCTCGGTATCGGTGAAGTTGAGCGCGACGACATAGCGATCGTCACCGTCGCTGCGCTCGTACACCATCACCGCGTCATCGACGGCCAGCAGCTGGAAGCGGCCGACGTTGAGGGCGCGACTGTCACGACGCAGGCGAAGCAGCGTCTTGTAGAGCGACAACAAGGAGGCGTGATCTTCCGCCTCGCTCGCGACATTGCAGGTGGCGAGATGATCGCCGATCGGCAACCACGGGATGCCACGTGTGAAGCCCGCGCCTTCGCGAGGAAACCAACGCATCGGCGTGCGCTGCGGATCGCGACCGAGGCCTTTGCCGGGCTCGTTGAGCTCGAAGGGATCACGCACCTGATCCGCCGCGATCAGACCGTCGCGCATGCCGATTTCATCGCCGTAATACATCGTCGGTGTGCCGCGTAAGGTCAGCAACAGCACGGCGGCGACCCGCGCCTGCAGATCGCCCACCCGTGAGGCGATGCGCGGCTTGTCATGATTACCGAGGACCCAGTTGGGCCAGCCACCGTGCGGCAACGCCGCCTCGTAGCGCTCGACCAGGCTGGCAATATAGCGCGCCTCCCACGGCGCACCGATCAGCAGGAAATTGAACGGCAGGTTCGCCCCGTCGAGGTTCTCACCGTAATAAGCGACGATCCGCTCGAGTGGCAGGTAAAGCTCGCCGATCAACACACGCTCGGGGAACTCGTCGATCACCTCGCGCATGGCGGTGACGATGCCAAGCACCTCCGGCAGGTCGGCCGTGTGGACGGGCAGGAAGCGATTCGCTTCGGAGTCGATGCCATCGCGGTAGGCGGGATTGATCGGGTTGTCGCGAAACTGCGCGTCCTTCATAACGTGGTAGAGCACGTCCACGCGGAAGCCATCCACGCCGCGACGGAGCCAGAAACGAATGGCGTCGTACATCGCTTCGCGGACGACGGGATTGCGCCAGTTCAGATCGGGCTGCCTGTCGAGGAAGAGATGCAGGTAGTACTGGCCCGTTACCGGATCGAACGCCCATGCGCTCCCGCCGAAATTGGATAGCCAGTTGTTCGGCGGACCACCGCCCGGTGCGGGATCGCGCCAGAGGTACCAGTCGCGGAAGGCGCTGTCGCGCGAGCGGCGGCTTTCGCGAAACCACGGGTGTTCATCCGAGGTGTGGTTCGGTACGAAGTCGAGGATGACCTTGAGACCGAGGGCATGGGCGTCAGCGATCAGACCGTCCATGCTCTCGATGTCACCGAACAGGGGGTCGATGCCCCGATAGTCGCTGACGTCGTAGCCGAAATCGGCCATCGGCGAGGGAAAGACGGGCGAGATCCACAACGCGCGGATACCCAGTTCGGCGAGGTAGCCGAGCTTGGCGCGGATGCCTTCGAGATCCCCGATGCCGTCGCCGTTGGCGTCAGCGAAGGAGCGGGGGTAAATCTGGTAGATGACGCCGTCTTGCCACCACAGCGGTTGTGTCATGCCCGTACCTTTCGAACCTGTGCGCGTCCCGTTACAGAAGCAGGGCGGATGTGTAGGGAACGCCTTCACGCGCTACCTCGTAGGCTCTTGCTCCACCCTTGCGCACCGGCTGCCGTCATGATCAACGACCTCTGGTACAAGAACGCGATCATCTACTGCCTGTCCGTCGGGAGTTTCCAGGACTCCAACGGCGACGGCATCGGCGATTTCCAGGGACTCGGCCGCCGGCTCGACTATCTGCAGGGCCTGGGTGTCACCGCGGTCTGGCTCATGCCGTTCCAAACCTCGCCCTGCAAGGATGGCGGCTACGACATCAGCGACTACTACAACGTGGACCCCCGCTACGGCACGCTCGGCGACTTCGTCGAGTTCACGCACGCGGCGCATCAACGTGGCATGCGCGTGCTCATCGACCTGGTGGTGAACCATACCTCGGACCAGCACCCCTGGTTCCGCGAAGCCTGCCGCGATCCCGCCTCGAAATACCGCGACTGGTACGTGTGGTCGAAGACGCGGCCAGCCAACGCAAACGAAGGCATGGTGTTTCCCGGCGTGCAGAAAAGCACCTGGAATTACCAGAAGAAAGCCAAGGCCTGGTACTTCCACCGCTTCTACGACTTCCAGCCCGATCTCGACACCTCCAATCCGTATGTGCAGGCCGAGATCCTGAAGATCATGGGTTTCTGGACCCAGCTTGGCGTCTCCGGCTTCCGCATGGATGCCGTGCCCTTCGTCATCTCGACCAAGGGTGCCGATGTCAGGAAGCCGAAGGAACAGTTCGACATGCTGCGCTCGTTCCGTGAGTTGCTGCAGTGGCGACAAGGCGACGCGATCATCCTGGGCGAAGCGAACGTGTTGCCGAAGGATGACCTGGAGTACTTCGGTGACGATGGTGACCGGCTGCAGATGATGTTCAACTTTCAGGTCAACCAGAACCTGTTCTATGCCCTGGCCGCTGCCGACGTACGCCCCCTGGCCGGTGCGCTCGAGAAGACCAAGCCGCGGCCGGCCACCGCGCAATGGGCGATGTTCCTGCGCAACCACGACGAGCTCGACCTGGGCCGGCTGACCCAGCGCCAGCGTGACCGCGTCTTTGCCGAATTTGGTCCCGACAAGGACATGCAGCTCTACGACCGCGGCATCCGTCGGCGACTGGCGCCGATGCTGCGCAACGATCGTCGCCGCCTCGAGCTTGCCTACAGCCTCATGCTGACCCTGCCGGGCACGCCGGTGATCCGCTATGGCGATGAGATCGGCATGGGTGACGACCTCTCCTTGCCCGAGCGCGAGTGCGCGCGCACGCCCATGCAGTGGTCCACCGAGCGCCACGCCGGATTCACCGATGCGCGGCGCCCGGTCAGCAAGGTCATCGCCGAGGGTCCTTTCGGCTTCGCCCATGTCAACGTGGCCGAGCAACGTCGCGATCCCGGCTCCCTGCTCAACTGGATGGAGCGGGTCATACGCATGCGCAAGGAAATCCTCGAGGTGTCCTGGGGCGACTTCGAGGTACTGCCGCTGGACGACAACGCCATCCTCATGCTGCGCTACACCTGGCGCGGGAACTCGGTGCTGTTCCTGCACAATCTTTCCGACGCGCCGTGCGAGGCGGTGTTCACCCTCGCCGACAACCTGGTCAACCTATTGTCGGACGATCACAGCGAAGCGGAGGGTAAGGGCAAGCACCGGATCCTGCTGGAACCGTACGGCTACCGCTGGTTCCGTGAGGGCGGCCTGGGCTACATCCTCAAGCGAAAAGAAGTCGACGGGGTGTGACATAAACGTGACATACCCCATTAGGGGGTAGGCGCCGATCCTTGCGTGCGCAATGCTTCGATCCACATCCGATTTCCCACGAGGATCGGCCCATGTATCGCGCCGAAGCAGCCTGTATCGCCACGTCACCGCATACAGCCACGGTCATCGTCGACCTGGCGCAGCGTTCCGCCGCCCTGGATCGCGGCAGCGGACCCAAAGGTCGGCATAGCCTGCTTCAGGAGCTGCGCCAACGCGACGAAGTCACCGAGATCCTGCTCGATGCGGTGGACGGGCTCGAGGACGAGCTACTCCTGGTCTACCGGGCTACTCGCGCCGCGGACGAAGGTTCGGGTGCGATCCTGTTCCGGCGCCAGTACGCCACCGGCAGCGTGGCCACGCACCCGCCGGCCGTGCATACCCTGGCCCAGGTGCTTTTCGACACGCTTCGTGCCGACGCACCGAATACCCCCTTGCTCGCCCATGTCGCGCTGGCTCTCCGGGCCATCCTTCCATGTACCGCCGGCCGCGACGATCCCGGCGCCCCGCGCGGTGGCCTGGCCGGCTGGCAGGAACGTCGTGCGATCGCTTATATGGAAGAGCGGCTCGACCAGTCGTTCCCGGTCTCGGACGTGGCCGACGCCTGCGGCCTCTCGGTCAACCATTTCTCGCGGGCGTTCCGCCGCAGCATCGGCAAGCCGCCGCACCGCTGGCTGCTCGACCGACGCATCCAGCGTGCCCAGGACATGCTTCGCATCAACCACCTCTCGCTGGCGGATATCGCGCTGGCCTGTGGTTTTGCCGAGCAAAGCCACTTCACCCGGGTGTTCACCCGCACGGTCGGCATGCCGCCCGGGGCATGGCGCCGTTCCGCCGACTGAATTGCACAAACGCGGGCCGGAAACGCCAAACGATTGTGCTTTCAGTCAATCCATCATTCCATCCGCTGCGTATCCTTGACCCGACATCACGCGGCAGGAAATCCCCGTATGACCGCGGCACCGGCAGGCTCATGAGCGGCGACGACGAAGACAACAGCGGTACCGCGCTCGACCTCGGCCGCGACCTCATGCTGGCCGGCTCGCGATTACGCGATGCTGTCGGCCGCCGCGCCCAGCGCGAGTTCGGCATCACGGCCTTGCAGAGCGACATGCTCCTGCTGCTCGCCACGCGCGGCAGCATGATTTCCACCGAACTGGCCTCCGCCTGCGGCGTCAACGCCAGCACGGTGACGCATGCCGTGGACGCGGGCATCGAGCGCGGACTGATGCGCCGGGTGCGCAACGAGGCGGATCGCCGCCTGGTCGACATCGGCCTGACCGTGGCCGGCAAGCGCATGGCCGAGCGCGTTCGCGCCCTGGTCGCCGACCTCGCACGCAGCGCGCTCGAGGGCCTCGGCACACCGGACCTGGCCGTCCTTGCGGAAAGCCTCGCCCAGGTGACCCGGAACCTCGAGAAAGACTAGGCCGCGCGGCGGCCGAAGATCAGGTAAAGGCCGAACAACGAGAAGATCGCCCCTGCCCCACCGTCGATCCAGCGGCTCGCCCGGACATAGCCGCGGCGCATGGCCGGCAAGGCGAAGATGCCTGCCACCACGGCGAACCACAGCATCGTCTCCACGGTGATCATGGCCCACAGGCCCCAGCGCGCGCCCGCGGTCATCTCGTCGCCGACGAAGGCCGAGAAGATCGACGCGAAGTAGATCGCCGCCTTCGGATTGGCCAGGTTGGTCGCCAGTCCGCGGACCAGGGCCTTCCAGGGGCTGGAACCACGGACATCGACCGAGGGCGCCTCGGCGTCCGGCTTGGCCCGCCAGGCCGCGCGGAGCATCTGGAAACCCATCCAGCACAGGTAGGCGCCGCCGAGGATGGCGATGCCTCGCTCCAGCCAGGCCAGGCGTTGCAGGAGCACATGCAGGCCGAGCAGGGCCAGGGCGGCCCAGGCGGCCACGCCCAGCCCGATGCCGACGACACCGGCCAGGGCCTCGCGCCGCGAACGGCTGGCGGCCAGCTGGGAAACGAAGAAGAAATCAGGCCCCGGGGTGATCAGGGCGACGATATGGACGAGGGCGATGGTCAGGAAGAGGCTCATGGGCCAAGCGTAGCCCAGGGCCGCCCCGGCGCCAATTTCGCGGGCTACCTTGCCCGATAAGTCCACCTCCCGTAACCTCCCGTCTTTGCTGAAATTCTCAATAGCGGTCACGGGGCTACCCCCGGCCTTCATAGGGGTACGTCACGATGCTCGGTCTGTTGGGCCACGTAGGTTTTGGCCTGTTCGGTTTGGCGATGCTTCTCGCCATCGCCTTCTGTTTCTCGAACAACAAGCGTGTGGTCGACTGGAAACTCGTCGCCACCGGTATCGCCCTGCAGATCGGCTTCGCGGCGGTGGTGCTCAAGGTGCCCCTGGGCCGTGACGTCTTCGACGCCATCGCCACCGGTTTCGTGCACCTGCTCGACTATGTCGACGTCGGTTCGCGCTTCATCTTCGGCAGCCTGCTCGACAGCTCCAAGTTCGGCGTGATCTTCGCCGTGAAGGTCCTGCCGACCATCGTCTTCTTCGCCTCGCTCACCGGCGTGCTGTATCACATCGGCGTCATGCAGCAGATCGTCAAGGGCATGGCCTGGGTCATCACCAAGGTGATGCGCGTCTCCGGCGCGGAGACCACCAGCGTCTGCGCCAGCGTGTTCATCGGCCAGACCGAAGCGCCGCTGACCATCAAGCCTTACATCGAGCGCATGACCCAGGCCGAGCTCATGACCGTCATGATCGGCGGCATGGCGCACATCGCCGGCTCGGTGATGGCCGCCTATGTGGCGATGCTCGGCGGCGACGATCCGGCGATGCGCATGTTCTATGCGAAGCACCTGCTCACCGCGTCGGTCATGGCCGCGCCGGCCACGATGGTGCTGGCCAAGATCCTCGTGCCTGAAACGCAGGAGCCGCTCACCCGCGGCACCGTGAAGATCGAAGTCGAGAAGACCACCGCCAACGTCATCGACGCCGCTGCCACGGGTGCGGGCGACGGCCTCAAGCTGGCCATGAACGTCGGCGCCATGCTGCTCGCCTTCATCGCGCTCATCGCGCTGGTGAACGGACCGGTGCAGTGGCTCGGCACGCTCGGCGGCGACCACAGCCTCAATACCTGGCTCACCAACCTCAACGGCCACGAAGTGAAGCTCAGCCTCGAGACGATCTTCGGCTGGGTGCTTTCGCCCATCGCCTGGCTGATCGGCGTGCCCTGGCAGGATGCGACCCTGGTCGGCAGCTTCATCGGCGAGAAGGTCGTCATCAACGAGTTCGTCGCCTATGCGGACCTCGCCAAACACCTCGACCAGCTGCTGCCGCACAGCCGCCTCATCGCGACATATGCCCTTTGTGGCTTCGCCAACTTCTCGTCCATCGCGATCCAGATCGGCGGCATCGGCGGTCTCGCCCCGAACCGTCGCGGCGACCTCGCCCGTCTCGGCCTGCGCGCCGTGCTCGGCGGCTCCATCGCCACGTTCATGACGGCGACCATTGCCGGCGTGCTCGAGCAGTTCTGAGGCATGACCGCCGTACGTCTTATCGTCATCGGCGGTTACAGCGAAGAAGAACGCTGGCAGACACCGCAACTGCCGCGTAACGGCGAGCCTGCCTATGCCGACGCTTTCGAGCGTCGGCCCGGTGGGAAGGCCTTTCATCAGGCGGTCGCGGCCTCGCATGCGGGCGTCGCGGTCGGCTTGATTGCCGCCATCGGCGATGACGTCATCGACCCATCCGGCTTGCCACCGCTGGTCGACGCGCGCTGGCAGGTGACGACCGGTGTACGTACCGGACGCACCGCACTGATCGTCGATGCGAAGGGGCAGACGATTTCCGCGCTGTCCTCCGGCGCCAACGCCTTTCTCGAAGCGGACTTCGTCGCCACGCAGTCGGATCTTTTCGACAGCGCGAAGGTGTTGCTGATTTCCGCCGAAGCGAACATCGACACCGTCGCCGCCACCCTGGAGCTGGCGGGTGAGAAGCGCTTGCTGCGCATTCTCGATCCGGGTCCGTTGCCACCGGATCTGTCCGTGCGCGAGTTCGCCAGCACGGATGTCTTGTTGCTCAGCCTGCACGAGTTCGCACGCTGCTGCGGACGCTTCCTCTCCATCGACATCACCGCCAGCACGGTGACCGGCATGGACGACACCACGATCAACGCCCTCGCCCGCCGGCTCTGCGCCGGCACCGTCGTCGTGTCACTCGACAAGACCTGCCTGGTCTCCCACGGCACCGATCGCCACGGCGACTCGGCCGACGTCTACCGCGCCGGCACCTGCGGCCTGGGCGACGCCTTCAAAGGCACGCTAGCCGCCAAGCTAGTCGACGCCGCTTGCTTCCGCGATGCCCTCATGGACGCCTGCGAAGCCTGACGGCCCCCTGTGGGAGCCGATTCATCGGCGATGCTCTCCCCACACCAACACCCCCTACTTCCCAACCTTAACCTCATAAACAGACCGCCACCGCTTCCCCGTAACAAACAACCGATCCCGCCCCGCGTCATAAGCAATCCCGTTGAGAACATCATTCTCCGGATCGCCCACTGTCTGCGCCTGCACCAGCTTCGTCATGTCGATCCACCCCACGACATGCCCCGTCGCCGGATCGATCTCCGCAATCCGCGCCGTCTGCCAGACATTCGCGTAGATCTTCCCCTTCACCCACTCCAGCTCGTTGATCTGCTGCAACGGCTCGCCATTCGCCGTGACCGCGATCGACCCGGTTTGTGCAAAGGTTTGCGGATCGAGAATGCGGATGACCGGCGTGCCATCGCTCATATAGATGTGATTGGCATCGCGTGTCATAGCCCAGCCCTCGCCGGGATAGCGGATCTGGTCGATCAGCTTGAAGCTGGCCTTGTCGTAGATGAAGCCGACGCCCTGCTGCCATGAGAGCTGCAGGATGCGCTGGCCTGACGCGATGATGCCTTCGCCGAAGTAGCCAGCCGGCGTGTCGCGTCGCTGCACGATCTCGCCCGTTTCCAGCTTCACCTTGCGCACGCCGGCACCGACGAATTCACCGGTGCTCTCGTAGAGGTAGCCGTCCTCGTAGAAGAGGCCCTCGGTGAAAGCGGTGGGATCGTGGGGATAGGTATGGACGATGCGGTAGGGGTGGACGGGGATGGTGTCGCCTTGGGCGCAGGCGGTGGGGGCAAGCGCGGCGGTGAGGCAGGCCCACAGGATATTGCGGGCAACGCGATGATTCATTGCGGAGGGTCCGGCGTTCGGTGGTGGGCAGTTTAGACGGATCGGGTGGCGACCGATGAATCGGCTCCTGCGGCGAGTGGGGCACCCATAAAAAAGCCGCCGACCCGAAGGCCGGCGGCTAAACACTCATGACGACTTATCAGCCGTTCTTTTTCAACCAGGCATCGACGGCCGGCAGGCGTTGCGTGCGCACCATGTTGCGGTAGCGGATGGTGGCCACGGCGGTTTCGGCATCGCGGCGCGAGGTCGGCGCGATGTTCTTTTCGGCGAAGGCCTGCAGCTTGTCGATCGTCGACAGCTCCAGCGAACCCATCGCAAGGCGCGGGTAGTAACGCGAGGACGAGGTCGAGTCGACGAAGCCGTCGACCTTGTCCTTGTGTGCCACGGCGAAGTCGAAGGCCAGTTCCGGATGACGGCGGGACACGCCCGAGATCAGCGCGGCGCTGTTGGTTTCGCCGGCCTCACCCGTCAGGGAAAGGTCGAGTGCACGCTTGGCCAGTGCCTCGTCTTCGGTCTGCGCAAGCAGCGCGTACAGGCGGTCCTTCACCAGCGGGGACTTCTCGGCCTTGGCGGCTTCGTGCATCTTGTCCCACGTCGCCGCATCGGCGTGCGCGGCGACGGCGGCAAGGATCACCTTGCGCAGCTCGGCCGGCATCTGGTTGCTCTCGTAGCGATGACGCGCTTCGGCGATGACCTTGGCATCACCCAGGTTGCTCAGGGACGAGATGAGCGACGAGCGCAGGATCGCGACCGGCGCCTCTTCACCCGGCTTCGCGTCCCAACCCACCTGCGCGAACTTCGGTGCCAGGCGTGCGATGGCGTACTTGCGCAGCACCGCCTGGCGCTTCGCATCTCCCTGGTAATACGCGTCGAGCGCGGTGAAGTCGCTGGCGATGCTGTCCCACAGCTGCGGCGGGGCATCCAGCGGCGCGACCTTGATCAGGTCGAGCACATCGGAGGCCGGCTCGAGGCCGCCCATGCCGAGCGCCCAGACGTCGGCGAACACACCGAGCTGGTCGATCGGCTCGAGCTTGGCGAACGTGCCGGTCAGCGCCTTGACCTGCGCCGGCTGGTACAGCGTGCGGAAGTAACCGGTCTGGCCGGCATTGACGACCACCGGTGCGCAACCGGCCACCGTGAGCGTACCCGAGCCATTCTCGAGCAGCGTCGTGGACGCGGCGCCACCGACGGTCTTCGCGATCACCGGCACGTGCCAGGCAAGCGCCTTCTTGTCCGGGCGGTCGCGGGTGAACTCACCCTGCGAGAGCTTCAGCGTGGTCGACCCATTGGTGCAGGTCACCGAGTCCACGCGCACCAGCGGAATGCCGGGCTGCAGCGTGAAGTCGTGGGCGATCGTGCTGACCGGCTTGCCGGCGGCCGCATCGATCTCCTTCCAGAGATCGTTCGACACCGTGTTCGAATACGCGTGTGCCTTGATGTACGCCTGCACGCCCTTCTGCCACGCATCGGGGCCGACATAGGCTTCGAGCATGCGGATAACGGATTCGCCCTTCGAGTAGGTGATTTCGTCGAAGGCCTGGCTGGCCTGCTCCACCGTATCGATCTTCTGCACCACCGGATGGGTGGTGGCCACGGCGTCGCGCGTCATCGCCTGTTCGCGAATCGACACGGCCTCGAGATTGGTATGCCATTCCGGGTGCAGGCGCTCGGTGGTGCGCGATGCCAGCCACGAGGCGAAGCCTTCGTTGAGCCAGAGATCGTCCCACCAGCGCATGGTGACAAGGTCGCCGAACCACTGGTGCGCCATTTCGTGCGCGGCGGTGTTGAACACTTCCTGCTTGTCGGCCTGCGTCGAGATGGACGGATCGAGCAGCAGCGCGTATTCGAAGGTGTAGATCGCACCCCAGTTTTCCATCGCCGCGAAGAACTGGCTCTGGCCCGGCGAAGCGATGTTGTCGAGCTTCGGCAGCGGGTACGGCACGCCGAAATACGCGTTGTATTCCTTCAGCACGTCCCTGCCCGAGTCGAGCGTGAACTTCGCCTGCGAGGTGAGGCCCTTCTGCGTGATCACACCGATCTCGACGCCATCGGACATCGTCGTCGCGCGGTCGAATTCACCCACGCCGAAGAACAGCAGGTAGGTCGACATCTTCGGCGTCTGCGCGAAGGTTACCTTCTTCAGCCCGTTGCCGAGATCCTTGCTCGAGGCGACCGGCATGTTGTTCACCGCCATGTCGGCGGCCGGTACGGTGGCGTCGACAGTGAAGGTGGCCTTGTACGCCGGCTCGTCCCACGACGGGATGAAGCGGCGGGCGTCGGAGTTCTCGAACTGGGTGTAGAGCGCGCGCTTCTTGCCGTCGCTCTTGGTGTCGTAGTCGATCGCGAACAGGCCGTTGGCCTGCGTGCCGATCTTGCCCGTGTAATCCATGGCCAGGCGATAGCTGCCTGCCGGAATCGCATGATCGAAGATGAAGGTCACCGTCTGCGCTTCGGCGTCGATGGCCACCTTCGGCGCGGCGAACTTCGCCTTGCCCGTGGTCGGCATCAGGGTCACGTTGGCGAAGGTCATGTCCTCCGCATTCAAGGTGATCGACGGCGTCGAGTCGAGCACGTCCACGGCGATCGTGACCTTGCCATCGAAGACCAGCTTGTCGGCGTGCGGCACGACCGAGACGTCGTAATGCGTCGGGCGGACGCCGCGCGGAAGCTGGGTGGTGGCGAGCTGTTCGCTGGCGTCGGCGGCCGGGGCGGCAAACGCCGCGGTGGTCAGGCCGGCGAGCGCGAAGGCAATCGCGGTGACGAGAGGTGTACGCATGGCGGGGATCCCTGGGAGTACGTCGCCCGGCCGGCAGCTCCGGCGGAGTCGATTACCCTGATGCTGGGACACCCGGCGGGGCCGGAGAAGCGCCGGAAGTCATGGGCGCAGGTTCTTGCGAATCGCTTTTATTGTGGGAGCCGATTCATCGGCGATCCCGCGGCAGCGGGCCGGGTCATCGCGAGCACCCAATCGCCGATGAATCGGCTCCCACAAAGGCAGGGGATCGCCGCTGAAGCGGCTCCCACAGGGTTACCAGAAGCGCCACCAAGTGCGCTTTTCGAGGCGGCGCATGGCTTTCAGGTGGCCGCGTTTGGCCGCCTTGCGGTACCAGGCGCGGGCGATGGCGGCGTTGCGGGGGACTCCCTCGCCGCGCTCGTGCAGCAGGCCAAGCTCGAACTGGGCGTCCGCGTGGTCGGCACCGGCGGCGGCGCGGTACAGACGCACCACCTCGCCGAGGTTGCGGGGCACGCCGCGGCCGTTATCGATCATCTGGGCCAGGGCGTACTGGGCCGGGACGTGACCGCGGTCCGCGGCCAGGGCCAGCCAGCGCACGGCCTCGGGTTCGTTACGCGCCACACCGTCGCCCGAGGCGAGGCGCTGACCGAGAAGAAACTGGGCCGGCGCATCCTGCGGGCCGATCTGACTGAGGCGCTCGGTGCCGTCGGGCACGGCATCCGCCTCGGCGTCCAGCTCGACCATGCGCTGCTTCGCTTCACTGTCGCCCTGCTCGGCCGCGCGGCCCAGCCATAGCCTGGCCTGCTCGCGGTCGCCGGGCAGATCGCTGGCGTCGAGGTACATCTTACCCAGGGTGAACTGGGCGATGCTGTTGCCCAGCTCGGCGGCGCGACGGAAGTGATGCGCTCCCATGGCGGTATCGCGCGCCACGCCGATGCCGTCCACATACATGCGGCCGAGGCTGCAGAGCGCATCGCTGAAACCACGCGATTCAGGCTGTCCGCGCTCCACGGCCTTGCTGTAGAAGGCGAAGGCGAGCTCCGCATCGCGCGGGACGCCGCGACCGAAATAGTGCGACACGCCCAGGTTTACACAGGCCTGCACGTGGCCCTGGTCGGCGGCCAGACCCCACCAGTGCAGGGCCTGCACACGGTCCGCGTTGACCCCATGGCCACGGGCGTAAAGGGTGCCCAGGGCACATTGCGCCTCGGCGAAGCCGGTCTCCGCGGCACGGCGAAACCACCCGGCCGCCTCGAACGGGTCGCGCGGCACACCCGTGCCCTCGGCGTAGTGCGTGGCGAGCCGATACTGGCTTTCCAGGTGGCCCTGCTCGGCCGCGCGACGAAACCAATGGACGGAGCGTGAGCGGTCCTGGGTGATGTGCTCACCCTCGTAATACATGGTGGCCACGCGGAACTGCGCCTGCGCGTCGCCGAGCTGGGCGTCCCTTTCCAGCGATCCGAATCGCTGCAAGGCATCCATTTCCGCGGCGAACCGACGGTCGCCCAACAGCGTACCTGCCTTCGCTTCCGACATCCCGTTCCCCTGAAAACGCCTGCCGATCGTGGCCGCATCATAGGGGGATAAGCGACGGAAAGATATCGGCTTTTTGGGCAGGTCCCTAGTCGAACATCGCGTGGACACTGGCCAGCAGGCCGTCGATCTCGAAGGGCTTGGTGATCATGTCCATGCCGGTGCCGAGAAAGCGCGAGCGCTGCATGGCGTTCTCGGTGTAGCCGGTCATGAACAGGACCGGCAAGGTCGGCCGCCAGGCCCGCGCCACCTCGGCCAGGTCACGACCGTTCATGCCAGGCATGCCGACGTCCGTGAGCAGGAGATCCAGACCCTCGTCGCCGCGCAACACACGCAGCGCATGCTCGATGTCGCCCGTGGCGATGCATTCGTAGCCGGCACGGATCAGGATTTCCTCGGTCATCATGCGCAGGGAATCGGTGTCCTCGACGACGAGGATCCGCTCACCGCGACCGCCGCCGATCGGCAAGGCGCGCTGCATCAGCGGCACCACCTCGCCCTGGCCCACGGGCAGCAGCAGCGAGACATCGGTGCCCTTGCCCACGGTGCTGACGATGCGTGCCTGGCCGCCCGACTGGCGGGCGAAGCCGTAGATCATCGACAACCCCAGGCCCGTGCCCTGCCCCAGCGGCTTGGTGGTGAAGAACGGTTCGAAGACCTTGTCGAGGATCTCCGGCGGGATACCGCCGCCGTTGTCGGAGACGGTCAGCATGATGTAATCGCCATCGGCCACCTCCGCATCGCGTTCGATCCGCACCTGGTCCGTGGTCACCCGGATCACGCCCTGGCCGTCCATCGCATCGCGTGCGTTGATGACCAGGTTGATCACCGCATTTTCCAGCTGGTTGGCATCCACGTTGGCGATCGCCGCCGACGCATCAAGGTCGAGCGCCAGCGAGATGTGCTCGCCGATCGTCCGGCGCAACATGTCTTCCAGCGAACGCACGCGATCGTTCACGTCGGTCGCCTGGGCGTCCAGCGGCTGCTGGCGCGCAAAGGCGAGCAGGCGATGGGTGAGTGCCGATGCGCGTCGCGCGGAACCCAGCGCGGCATCGGCAAAGCGCTGCACACCCTGGGTCTTGCCGGCCTCGACCGAACGGTTGATCAGGTCGATACCGGTGATGATGCTGGTGAGCAGGTTGTTGAAGTCGTGGGCGATGCCGCCGGTGAGCTTGCCGAGGGCGTCCATCTTCTGCGCCTGCAGAAGTTGAGATTCGCTGCGTTCGCGCTCGGCGATCTCGATCGCCAACTGGGTCGTCGCCGTGTCGATCTGCTCCAGCTGCGTGCGCTCGCGCAAGCGCTGTTCGGTCACATCGTCGATGAAGACGAGGCCGGCGTCGTCACGATACGGCGTGACGCGCCACTCCGTCTCGCGTGTGCCCAGCGCACTATGCATGGACAAGTCACCGCGCCAGCGTTGCCGCGTGGCAAGGGTCTGGCGCATTTCCTCGAGCAAGGCCTCCTGGCCAGGCACGAAGCACGCCTCCAACGCACCGTCGCACCCCGCGTCGCCAGCCAGGCGACGAAAGGCATCGTTGGCCTCGATCACATTGAGCCGGGCATCGACCACGCCGATGGGCGCGCCGATGTTGATGAAGATCTCGCGGAAGCGCGCCTCGGATTCACGCAGCGCATCTTCCGTTTCGCGCACGCGCAACAGCGTACGGATGGTCGCCAGCAAGACATCCGGATCCACGGGATGGATCAGGTAGGCGTCTGCACCGTTATCCAGGCCGGTGATCATGTCGCCGGTCTCGATCGAGGCGGCGGAGACATGGATCACCGGCAGAAGCAGGGTCTCGGGCGCCTCGCGCAACTGGCGCACGATATCGAAGCCGCTCATGTCGGGCAGGTTGACGTCGAGGATCAGGCCGGCGAAGTCGTTCGCCGCGATCATCGCCAGGCCTTCGGACCCGGTACCCGCTTCGAGCACGGTGTAGCCGTGGCGCTCGACGGTGCGCCGCATCGCATAGCGCGTCGCGGCGTTGTCGTCGACGATAAGCAGTCGGTTATTCGGCGGCATCGGCCGTATCCTCCGCCAGCTTCAGCGGCAAGACCACATGAAACACCGAACCCACGCCGGCCGCGCTCTCCAGGCCCACCTCGCCACCGAGCAGGTGGGCGAACTGGCGGCACAGCGACAGGCCCAGGCCCGTGCCACGCAGGCGTTTCTGCAGCGGCGAATCGATCTGGGCGAAGTCCTCGAACAACACGTTCTGCAACTCTTCCGGAATGCCGATCCCGGTATCGCTCACCGCAAAGCGCACGCGATCGGCGCCTTCCATCTGCGCCGTGACGCGCACTTCGCCGCGCGGCGTGAACTTCAGCGCGTTGGAAATGAAGTTGCGCAGGATCTGCGCGAGCTTCTTGTCATCGGTATAGAGCCTGGGCATGCCTTCCGGCGCCTCGAAGATCAGGTCCGCCTCGGTCGTGTCCACGATTGGACGGAACATGCCGCGCAGGGCCGAGAAAAGGTCCATCAGCTCGAACCAGGCCGGCGAGATCGTGATCCGCCCGGCCTCGATCTTGGCCAGATCGAGCAGGTCGTCGACCATGTCGCTGAGGTCGCGCGCCGCCGTGCTGACGAAGGCCAGCTGCTTGTGTTGTTCCGTGGTCAGCGGGCCGTCGAGTTCGTCGTCGAGCAGGCGCGTCATGCTCAGGATGGAACCCAACGGCGTGCGGAACTCGTGGCTCATGTACGACAGGAACCGGCTCTTCAGCTCGGAGGCCTGGCGCAGCTGCTCGGCCTGGTTGTCCAGTTCGGCATACAGCGCCAGCACGCCCTGGTTCGTCTCGTCCAGTTCGGCACGCAGCGCGTCGTTCTCGGCGCGAAGTTTATCGCTGTCGTCGGCGCCATTCATGCGGAAGTCTCCAATCGAATCGCAAGCACGGTCGCATCGTCGCGGCCACGAGAGAAGTCCCGGTGCAGCAGCGCGGTCACCACCGCCGGGTGGCGTGTCACCAGTCCGGGGTAATCGAGCAGGTTCCAGCGCGACTGCAGGCCGTCACTGTGCAGGATAAGCAAACGGCCGTGCACCGGCGAGAACTCGAAAGGACGGCTGCGCCGGGCCTGCACGCCCACGATACCGGGGTGCGAGGCCAGGCCGCGCGATCCGTCGACGGTCTGCAGGCTGCCGGCGATGTTACCGATGCCGGCATAGCGCAGCGTATCGGAAGTGCGATCGTAACGGGCGATGGCGACCGCTCCGCCCCGCGTGCCGCGCATCGAGGCATCCATGTTGCCGATGCCGTCGAGCGGGTCGGCCAGCGCATCGGCCAGCCAGGCGTCGGTGCCCGCCTTCGCGGCGTCATGCGCCTGCGGACCGTGGCCGAGCCCATCCACCATCATCGCAGCGACGACCTCGTCGCCCAGGCTCATCGCCCAGCCGTCGCCACTCACCGCCTCGCTGTGCAAGGCATGATGGCTGGCGCCGAAATGCAGATCGGCGCCGGAGAAACCCTTCGGATACATGCGCGCCATCACCACGGATCCGCGATGGTCGGCATACATGTCGAGCACATCGGCCACGCGCTTCACCGCGCCCAGCCCTTCGCCGCGCGTGCCGCCGGTGGAATAGCCGTCCGGCAGGCAGTCGCTGAGATTGAAGCCGGGACCCCGGTCGACGGCAATGACTTCGACGCCGCCTGTCGCGACCCCGGGAACGAGGGCGATGTGGATCTCGCCGGTACGCGCATGCTTGAGTACGTTGGTCGCCAGCTCCGTGGCGATCAACGCCACGCGGGCCGCATCCGTCTCGTCGAAGCCGGCGCGCGCGGCTTCCTTCAGCGCCACGCGGCGCGCGTGTCCGATCTGGCTGGTGTCTTCCAGCGGCAGCACCAGGGTCGGCGCCCCGGCAAAGGTCAGGTCCATTTGCAGATCATTACCCGGGTGCCTTCCCCGGGTGCACTCTGCACCGAAAAGTCGTCGACGAGACGCTTTGCGCCGGTAAGGCCGAGGCCGAGGCCACTGCCCGAGGTCCAACCGTCGGTCATCGCCAGCTTCATATCGGCGATGCCCGGGCCCTGGTCGCGGAAGGTGAGGCGCAGGCCCTTGCGGCGCTCGTCCTCGAGGATTTCCCAATCCATGTCGCCACCGCGGCCGTAGACCACGGTGTTGCGCGCCAGCTCGCTGGCCGCCGTCACCAGCTTGGTCTGGTCGACCAGGCGCAGGCCGGCTTCCACCGCGAGCTTGCGCGCGGTCTGTCGCGCCATCACCACGTCCTGTTCGATGCGAACCGCCTGGCTGCCGCTCTTGAGGACGTTCATTCGGCTTGCACGCGCTCACGCAACAGCTTCATGCCACGCTCCACGTTCAGTGCGGTGATCACGCCGGGGAGGGTCAGACCCAACTCCACCAGGGTGATCGCCACCGCCGGTTGCATGCCGACCAGCACGGTTTCGGCATCCATGATCTTGGACAGGCCGGAAATCGTGCCGATCATGCGGCCGATGAAGGAGTCCACCATGTCCAGCGCGGAGATGTCGATGAGGACGCCGCGTGCGGAGGTCTTGCTGATCCGCTCGGAGAGGTCGTCCTGCAGCGTGATGGCGAGTTCGTCGTGCATGTCCACCTGGATGGTGACCAGCAGGAAGTCGCCCATGCGCAAGATGGGGATGCGTTCCACGTCAGCTCGCCTTGGTGACGGTAAGACCCGAACGCTTCAGTGCCAATGCCAGGGCGTCGGCGAGGTTGGCCTTGGTCACGATGCCCTGCAGGTCCAGGCCCAGGTGCACGATGGTCTGCGCGATCTGGGGGCGGACACCGCTGATGATGGCATCGGCGCCCATGAGGCGGATGGCCGTGACCGTCTTCAGCAGGTGCTGCGCGACAAGCGTGTCCACGGTGGGTACGCCGGTGATATCGATGATGGCGATTTCCGAACCGGTTTCCACGATGCGCTGGAGCAGGGATTCCATCACCACCTGGGTACGCTGCGAATCCAGCGTGCCGATCATCGGCAGCGCGAGCACGCCGTCCCACAGCTTCACCACCGGTGTCGACAGCTCGAGCAGTTCTTCCTGCTGGCGGGCGATCACTTCTTCGCGCGACTTCTGGAACGCGCGCACGGTGTACATGCCGAGCGTGTCGAGCAGCTCGGTCACCGCCCAGAGCTGCGCGGCAAGTTCGCTCGCATCGCTCGCATACTGCGCCTGCAGAAGTTCGAACAGTGGGCGCTTCAGCGAGAAGATGAAACTCGCCGTGGTTTGCGAATCGAAGCCCTGCAGCGCACGACTGCGTGACAGGCCATCGAGGAAGCCACGGACGTCGGCCCATTCGCTACCGGTGATGTTGGCGGTGTCGCTACCGTTCGCGCTGGCAAGGAACAGGCGGAGGAACTCGCGGGTCTGTCCCTCGAACTCGGCCTGCTTGATCCGGGAATCGCGTGACGCACCGCTCGCATCCAAGTTGGCCTGCCAGCTGGCCAGGAGGTGGCCTTCGTTCTTGCGGGTCGCATCGATGGTCTGCTGGCTCAGTACGCTCATGGTCATCCCCCTAAAAGCTCTATGATGCGGCCCAGCCGGGGCCAAGGGAATAGCGCCCGGCCCCTCAGGTGCGTTGACGCGAGGTTCACACCGAACCCGCTATCTGCGTCGCCGATATCCTCGTCGCCTAGCCCATGAAGTGCCCTCCATGACCACTGATCATCCCCTGTTCGTCCTGCTCGTCGAGGACGACCCGTCCATCCGCGAGATCTCCGCGATGATCCTGGAGGATGCCGGCATGACGGTGCATACCGTCTCCAGCGGCGACGAAGCAGAGGAGTGGCTCAAAACCGGCAGGGCCGATGTACTGTTCACCGACGTGCGCATGCCGGGCAAGATTTCCGGCCAGGACCTCGCCACCCGCCACACCGACATGCGCGTACTGGTGACCTCGGGTGAAGCGAAGGAGCAGCACGATTGGCTGCAGGCATCGATGGCCTACCTGGCCAAGCCGTACGACCGGAAGTCGCTGCTGGCGGCGGTCAAGGGTATTGCGGCCTGAACGGTATCGCTGACTGATCGAAGAGCATCGCCGATGAATCGGCTCCCACAGGTAGGAGCCGATGCATCGGCGATGCCCTCAGCCCCCTGTGAGAGCCGATGCATCGGCGATGCCCTCAGCCCCCCTGTGGGAGCCGATTCATCGGCGATGGGTGCTGGCGAACACCTCGCCTACTTGCCCTTCGAAGCCCGAACACTCTCCACCCCGGCCTTCGCCTTGGCATCGTTCGGCGCGATCTTCAGGCAGTTCTGGTAGGCCTTGTCCGCCTCGTCATACCGCTTCAACTGCAGCAGATCGAACCCCTGCCCGCCATACGCCCGGCACAGGAAGTCGTTCTTCTCCGGGTCCTTCCAGGTATCCATCAGGTCGATGTTCCTGATCGCCGCGCGATACAGCTTGAACGAGTCGTCATAGCGGTTTTCCCGCTGGGCGACGAAGGCAAGCTCACCGAGAAACTGCGAATCTTTCGGCGATAGCTGCAGCGCCTTGTTCAATTCGACTTCGGCCTCCGCGTAACGACCCAGGTCGCTATACCCGTAGCCGCGCGCCCAATAGGCCATCGCCCAGGCCGGGCCAATGTTGACGATGCGCTTGCCGTGGCCCGGGTGCTTCTTGTCGCCCACTTCCAACGCGGCGTAATCGGCCCGCAGTGCCGGCCCTCGCGGCGAATAGACCTGGTCGGGGCTGTTCGCGTACTGCTTCTCGAGGCGCGTGACGACGTCCGTCAACGGACCATCGATCGCCTCCTGTATCTTCCCGGCGTGGATCATGCTGATGGCGTCGGCAACTTCCTTGTCGTCACTACTCTGCTTGACGACTTTCTCCGACTGCGGCGTTTCCCTCGGCGGCAGCGCTGCTGCACACGCTGCCAGCGACATCACCACGCACACGGTCGCGGCGTTTCTCCATACCCTGACCATCGCAGGCACCCTCATTTTCGATGAGGCGAAGCTTGGGAAACCCACCTGTCGAGAAGCTTTCAGCAAGAAATCGCGGCTCATCCGCGGTCGATGATGCGGTTGATCTTGCCGTTGTGGAAGCCGAATTCCGAGGTGCCTTGCATCTCGATGATGCTGCCCGCACCCGGGCCGTCGGGAATGTCCTCGGCGATCTCGCCGTGGAAGTCGATCGTCGCAATCACCACCGTGCCCTCCTCGTGCATCTTCAACAGCTTCTGGTGGCGCGAGGCGAACAACGCCGCGCCCACGCGCGCCAGCTTCTCCAGCTCGGCCTTGCCGTTCGTCGCCACGCTCAGCTCGTCGCCGGTGTGGTGCTCGAAGCGCACGTCGTCCGTGACCAGGGCCAGCATGCGCTCGATGTCGAAGTGGTTGTATGCGTCGATGTAGGCATCGATGAGGGCGTGGCGTGCGGCGTCGATCATGATCGCGGGTCCCTGGGTAGTGATGGGGCGAGGCGTTCGCGGAAAAAGTCGATGAACACGCGCAGCTTGCGCGGCACGTGTACACGACTGGGATAGTACAGATGGAAGGCGCCAAAGGTGGGCCAGAAATCTTCCAGCACGGGCTGCAGGCGTCCGCTGTCGAGATCCGCCCGCACCAGCGCCTCGAAGTGGCAGCCGATACCGATACCCTGCCGCGCACCTTCGATCAGCAAGTCGGCATCGTTGCTGATCATCGACGGGTTAGCCTCCACCTCGATCAGGCGGCCGTCCTGCGCGAAGTCCCAGAGCATCAGGCTGCGCTCCTCGTCCAGGCGGACGCAGGCACAACGGTGGGCAAGCAGGTCGGCGGGCGTGCGCGGTTCACCGTGACGCTGCAGATACGCGGGAGCGGCGAACGTCGCGAGCCGGTGCGGGCCGCCGATAGGTACCGCGACGACATCGTTGGCCAGGCTTTCGCCCAGCCGGAAGCCCACGTCGAAACCACCCGCCACGAGGTCCTTGAAGCGGTTGTCGCAATGCAGTTCGACAACCACGTCCGGGTACATCGCCATGAAGTCGCCGAGATGGGGCATCACTACCAGGTCCGCCACGACGCGCGAAAGATTGATGCGCAGCACGCCGGCCGGCGCCTCGCGGGACTCGTCCACGGCATCGACCGCCCGGGCGATGGCGGCGAGCCCCGTCTGCGCCTCGGCCAGGAAACGACGACCGATCTCGGTCACGCCCACCCGGCGCGTCGTGCGATCGAGCAGCCGCACGCCCAGGCGACTCTCCAGCGAGCGAACGGCCTGGGACAGCGCCGAGGGCGAGATACCCATTTCGCGCGCCGCCCGGGTAAAGCTCTCGTGGTGCGCGACACGGGCGAAGGCGGAGATCGCGGGTAACAGCTCGGGTGGCATCGCAGCCTTCCATTATGAAGCAATGCTTCAAAGCCTATCCCCTGATCACTGGTTTATCCAGAGGCAATCACGGGACTATCGTCAGCGGCATCCCTCCACGGAGACATGCCATGAGCAAGCGCCTCAACGACTACGTCACCCTCGGCCGCTCCGGCCTGCGCGTCAGCCCTGTGTCATTGGGCACGATGACGTTCGGCGAGGAATGGGGCTGGGGTGCCGGGGAATCCGAATCCCGGAGCATGCTCGACAGCTACATGGAGCGCGGCGGCAACTTCATCGACACCGCCAACTTCTACACCGGCGGCACCTCGGAGACCCTGCTCGGTCGGTTCCTCGCCGGCCGTCGCGACCACGCCGTGATCGCGACCAAGTACTCACTGACGACGGACCCCACCAACGCCAATGCATCTGGCAATCACCGGCGCAACATGGTCCGCGCGGTGGAAGACAGCCTCCGTCGCCTCGATACCGACTACATCGATCTCTATTACCTGCATGTCTGGGATGGCCTGGTGCCGGTCGAAGAGATCATGCGCGCCTTCGACGATCTCGTCCGCAGCGGCAAGATCGTCTACGCCGGCATCTCCGACACGCCCGCCTGGCAGATCGCCCGCATGCAGACGCTGGCCGACCTTCGCGGCTGGGCGCCCCTCGTCGCGCTGCAGATCGAGCACAGCCTGATCGAGCGCACGGTGGAACACGACCTCCTGCCGATGGCACAGGAACTCGGCCTCGGCGTGCTTGCATGGTCGCCGCTGGGCAGTGGCGTGCTCTCGGGCAAGTACAGCCGGGCCGATGTCGAAAAGCACAAGGGCGGCGACATGTTCGCCGGCGGTCGCGCCGCCGTGGCATCCGGCATGGGATCGCTGAGCGAACACAACCTCGATATCGTCGATGCGCTCAAGGCGGTCGCCGGCGATGTCGGCCACACGCCCGCACAAACGGCCATCGCGTGGTTACTGGCCAAACAGGCGCCGTCGATCATCCCGATCCTCGGCGCACGGACCGCCGCCCAGTTCGAAGAGAACCTTGCGGCACTCGATGTCGCCTTGACCGACGAGCAGATCCGCACGCTCGATGACGCCAGCGCGATCGGCCCGATCTTCCCGCACTCCTTCCTTCCCCGCGTCCACGACACCGTCCGCGGCGGCGCCAGCGTCAAAAAGCTCTGGTAGGAGCCGATTCATCGGCGATGCGCACCGCAGGCGTCCGCGTGTCCGCGTCGACCGTCCGCGGACACGCCCTGAGGGCAGCCATCCCCGTTTCTCCGGTGCATGCCCTTTGGCCCGCCGTTTGCAGAGACGCTTCCGATCACAAGGAGCGGCGATGGCAGGCATATCGAGAAGGGTCAGGTTTTTCATCGTGGCGGCGAGCGTTCTCACGGCGAGCGGCATCACGCCACTCGTCCATGCGACCGAACCACCACCGATCCACTACGACATCGGACTGGACCTGAAGCAGGGGGACCTCGACGCCATCACCGTGCGAGCCACGCTGCGCAGTGGCGACGACGGCATCGTCGATTTCACCCCGCCCGATCAGCCTCCTGTCGACGTCCACGTCGAAAGCGGCACCCTCGACACGTCCATGCCGGACCGCTGGCGTGTGACCACCTCGCCGCATGCCGAGGTGGTCGTCGCGTGGCGCACTGCCAGGCCACAACCACTCGACTGGGGCAAGTGGGACGTCTTTCATCCCCAGGTGCTCGGAGGACCCGGCGCAATGTTCGCCTTCGGTGGCGCCTTGCTAGCACGCCCGAAAGGCCCCACGACACGACCAGCCTCGTCGACGGTAACGCTGCCCGAGGGCTGGCACACCGTCGGCGCCTCAGGTAGCCCCATTCAGACGGTCGACGACATCTGGCTCACGTCGTACCTGGTCGCCCGCCATCTCACCCTGACAACCCGCCGCATCGGCAAGGCGACCACGCTGCACGTGGGTGCGCTGGGTGGCCGGCCCTGGGATGTCGAGAAGATCGCTGACCTCATCGCCTCGACACTGGTTCTCGTCGACCGCAACGCGAACTTGCCGAGCCTCCTTACCGTCAACGTGCTCAACTTCGACGAGGGAACAGGCTACGGCTCCACGGCGACCGGCACATCGGCAACGCTGCTGATAACACCCGGCGCGCCGTCTCCGCCCTGGCCGTTCGAAGTGATCAGGCAATTCGCGTCCACCGGGACTGCCCAAGGCGGCACGGCCAACGCATGGTTCAGCCGGGGCTTCGCGGGGTACCGCGTCGCCAGCGCCCTCCGCACCGAAGGCAAGCTCGATCGCGTCGATTTCGCCCGGCACGTGAACGACATCCTTGGCAAGTACGGCGGCTCGCCCTTCCGGCGAACCTCGAATGCCGGTCTCGTTGAAGTGGCTCCGCGCGTCTACGAGGCGCGGCAGTTACCGGGGGCCCGGGGCGAGCTCTTCGCGTGGCTGATCGACGCGCATCTGCGGGAGGCCACCCAGGGCCGGAAGCAACTGGCGGATGCGCTCAACCGGATGGACATCCAAACCCCGGACCCCGGTCCAGCCCTGATCGCCGCCGTGGCCGCCGAGGGCGGCGGCGACATCACGCCGCTCTACCAGCGCTACATCGTGGACGGCGAGCTACTGCAGCTTCCCACCGATACGCTCGGCCCGTGCTACAGCATCGGCACCGTTGCTTACGACTATGGCTGGCAGGAGCAACACGCCTTCGCCAAGCCGCCAACGCTATGCGTAGGAGCCGATTCATCGGCGAAAAGCCAACGAAGCGGCGATGAGGCAGCCCCAAATCGCCGATAAATCGGCTCCTGCAGAAGCAGCCGTTCCTGGGTCGCCTTGCCGGATCGCGGTCTCCCCCGTATGTTGCGTGCTTCCGTCCCGATCGAGTTACCGCCGATGTCGCACCCGCAGGAATCGCCACCCGAACAGCACCTCAGGCGTAGCCTGTCGAACCGGCATCTGCAGCTGATCGCCATTGGTGGAGCGATCGGCACCGGCCTGTTCATGGGCTCCGGCAAGACGATCAGCCTCGCCGGGCCGTCCATCCTGTTCGTCTACCTGATCATCGGCGTGATGCTGTTCTACGTCATGCGCGCCATGGGCGAGCTGTTGCTGTCCAACCTCGACTACAAGTCGTTCATCGACTTCTCGACCGACCTGCTCGGTCCCTGGGCAGGGTTCTTCTGCGGCTGGACCTACTGGTTCTGCTGGATCATCACGGCCATCGCGGACGTGATCGCCATCTCCTCGTACGCCCAGTTCTGGTTCCCCGGCCTCGCGCCATGGGTACCCGCCCTGCTCTGCGTGCTCCTGCTCCTGGTGCTCAACCTCACCACGGTCAAGCTCTTCGGCGAGCTGGAGTTCTGGTTCGCACTGATCAAGATCATCGCCATCTGCGCGCTCATCGTCTGCGGTTTCGGCATGGTGGCCTGGAGCTTCCACTCGCCGAACGGCCACGTGGCCTCGCTCAGCAACCTGTGGAGCGACGGCGGCATGTTCCCCAAGGGGGTGGGCGGCTTCTTCGCCGGCTTCCAGATCGCCGTGTTCGCCTTCGTCGGCATCGAGCTGGTCGGCACCACCGCCGCCGAAACGGCCGATCCGGAGCGCAACCTGCCCAAGGCGATCAACTCGATCCCCGTGCGGATCATCCTGTTCTATGTGCTGGCCCTGGTCGTCATCATGTCGGTGACACCGTGGCGCGAAGTACTGCCGGGCAAGAGCCCGTTCGTGGAACTGTTCGTGCTTGCCGGCATCCCGGCAGCGGCGAGCCTGATCAACTTCGTGGTGCTCACCTCGGCCACCTCGTCCGCCAACAGCGGCATTTTTTCCACCAGCCGCATGCTCTATGGCCTGGCCGAGGAAGACCACGCGCCATCCGCCTTCAAGCGCCTGTCGAAGGCGGCCGTGCCGTCGCGTGGCCTGCTGTTCTCGTGCATCTGCCTGCTCGGCGGCGCGACCCTGGTCTACGTCATTCCCGATCTGGTCACCGCCTTCACCCTGGTGACGACGCTGGCCGCGATCCTCTTCATGTTCGTGTGGTCGCTGATCCTGGCCGCTTACATCGCCTACCGCCGCAAGCGTCCGGAACTGCACGCGGCGTCGAAGTACAAGATGCCCGGCGGCGTGTTCATGTGCTGGGTGTGCCTTGTGTTCTTCGCCTTCGTGCTGGTGCTGCTGGCCTTGGAAGACGATACGCGCAAGGCGTTGATCGCGAGCCCGGTGTGGTTTGCGATCCTTGGGATCGGCTACGCGTTGCGTCGCAAGCGGGCGTAACCGCGGGATCGCGCTTTCGGTAGGAGCCGATTCATCGGCGAACCCGCGGCAGCGGGCCAGGGTGGCGCAAGCACCCTATCGCCGATGAATCGGCTCCTACAAAGAAGCGGCGTCAGGGGGCGGCTAGCACAGCGCCCTGCGCCAGCGCCGCAGTGACGAAGGCGTCGGGATCATCCGGCGAGAGCAACAGCTTGCTGCCGCCGGCCAGATAAACCAGCACGCCATGCTCACGGTTGCGCGCATAGCTGCGTACCAAACCGATCCGACGCGAATAGAACAAACCGTCGAACGCGAAGAAGCCTCCGTTGCCAAACACGCGGGTCATGCCCTGGAATGCCAGCGCATCGCGCCCGATCGAAGCGCCACGCAGCTCGAACGATTTACTGCCGATCACCTTCCGCACGACGAGCTCGCCGTTGCCGATCGCATACTCACGTGTCGAAACCAGATATGTCACGAGCAGGATGAGCACCAGAACGGTGGCGAGATAAGGACCGACCGAGCGCCCCGCGTCGCGACCGAGCAGGATGCCCAACGCAATGACGAGAATCGCTAGCGTCGTCAGTCCGAGCCAACGGACGTTGGCGGACATGCTCGTCGAAAAGGTCGTCATGGCTACACCTCGCTCAGTGCGACTCGGGCGGTGGCGGTGTGACAGGTGCCGACAACAGCAGGCTGCCGCGCACCACATTCACGTACGCCGAGGCGACCGGCTCGAGCTTGCCGTTCTTCAGGCGCCACGCCGAGACCATCCAGTCGTCGTTCGCGCGCCAGCCCACGTGACCATGCCCGATGTAGCCGACCAGGGTCTCGCCGCGGAAGGTGAGCGGGAACAGGGTGGCTTCACTGTCGTAGCCCGTCATGGAGCCGACGGCGAGGTCGTCGCTACCGAAATCCGGAAGGGTCGGTGCGTCACCCTTTGAAGCGATGCCGCCCGGTGCTTTCGCCCGCGCCACGGCGGCCTCATACGAAGCTTTCTCGTCGCCCTTCAGCGCCCGGTCCAGGCTACCGCCCTGAGGGTTGCGATCGTACTTGGCGACATACGTCATCGCTGTGGTGCCGAACTCGTCGCAGGGAGACTGCTTCGGCGCGCATACGGCACCATCGAGCTTCAGTGCGTGATCGAAACGCAGGACCAGCTCGACGGCCGGTCCAAAGCCCCTGGCCACCCAGCGACTGGCCTCGATCGATTGCTGATCGGGGCTGCCCGTATCGACGTTCAGCGCCGCGTAGTCATCACCCAGTTTCGCGACGAGGTGATTCGTCATGCAATCGTCGCCCCATACCGGCGGCCCGTCGATGGCGACGGCTTTCTTGCCATCGATGCGATAGGGCGCCTCGGAAAGGCAGTGCGCCGTGCCGCCCATCGAGTACGCCGAGCTGAAAGGCGAACCGGCGAGTACGCGGTTGGTCAGGCTGTCGTCGAGCCCGGCGATGGCCTTTTTCAGCGCCTCGTCTGGCTGGTAGGGCAACGCGGCGACGTTCTTCATCTCCACGTCCGTGGCGAGAACGATCGGCACACCCTGCGCCTTCAGGTCGTTGAGTACGTCGTGCGAGCCGGAGGGAAGTTTGGTCAGGCCGTCGGCAACCATCGCGAGCGGTGCCCCTGGCTTGCCCTTATCCAGCCCGGTGAGGAACTCGATGCGTTGTCGATACTGGCCGGCCATGACGTTGACCAGCTCCTTGCCGAGGCCACCGCTGAGGTAAGTCCATGCCGTGTCGTCGCGGGTGGCGAGCCAATGGCGCTGGTCGAGCTTGAGCGCGTCGGCCTTGTCCGGGTGATTCTTGAGTGCCGCGCGGAAGGCATCCCCGAGTTTGCCATCGAGCGCCGAGATCGTCGGCGCGGCGCAGACCGCCTTCTCACTGGGCGTACCCGCCTTGGCGCAGTCGAAGCTGGCGGCATGGGCCATCAGCGGCGCGGTCAGCAGCAGCGCGGCTCCGGCAGCTCGTAACTTCTTGGACACAGGCGATCCTTCGTCTTGCCGGCGAATGACGGCAACACCTGCATCTTGAACAAAAGCAGTGGATAGCGGCAAGAGCTCCGCCTCGTCAGGGCGGAGCCACACGCTCACCAGAGGGAGCGTTCTCGACACGCCCTCTTCAAGAATGGCGGCGGGCGCCAGCGCTAGACCTCACCATCGTCGGGGGCGGGACCGCGAGTGGGCCCCGGCGGCGGGGCAATCGTAACCACCCGACCCTCGCGCGCCGACTGGTAGATGGCTTCCATGATCCTGTGATCTTGCAGACCCTCCTCACCCGGCGTGTGCGGGATTCGGTTTTCGCGCACGCAACGGGCCATGTGGTCCAACTCACGGGCGAACTGGTTGGCCGCGGGAAAGTGGGGTTCGATCAGCGTGTCGTGTCCGTCCATGAGGCGCGCCGACTGCATTTTCAGTCCCTCATAGGCGAAGGCGGGATTCATTCCCGCCCAGGCATCGGTGCCCTGCAAGCGGAAGAAGCGTGATTCGTGGCTGTCGTAGCTGCTCACCGCGGTCGCGGCGAAGCCGCTGGGGAACGTCATGGTAAAGCGGACGGCCGCTTCTACCTCGGTGAATCGCGCGTCGCCAGGGGGTGACCAGACACGCGCCATCACCTCAGTGGGCTCTTCGCCCGACAGGAAGCGCGCTGCGTTCAGGCAATAGAGCCCAATGTCCGGTAGCGCTCCACCGCCGGCTAACGCCTTACGATGCCGCCACTGGTTGACGTCACCCTGGCGTTGCGAATTGCCGGCGATGAACTCGCGTAGCGCGCCCAGCTGACCGCTCTGTGCCATCTTCGCGATGGCGCGATCGATCGGTTCGTACTGGCTGCGATAAGCGATCATGAGCCGCACCTTTGCCGTACGGCAGGCGGCAATCATTCGCTCGCACTCCGCCACGGACGTGGCCATGGGCTTTTCGCAGAGCACATGCTTTCCCGCTTTCGCCGCACGTTCGGTGAACTCGGCATGCATGCTGTTCGGCAGAATGATGTAGATCACTTCCACCTGCTTGTTATGGGCGATGCGGTCGAAATCGTCGTAGCTGTACAACGCCTTCGGAGCGATCCCGTACTGCGCAGCCACGCTCTGCGCCTTGTTACCGTCGCCGCTGACCAACGCTACCGGCCGGGCGAAGCGGGATTGGGCGAAGGCAGGCAGCACCTCTTCCAGTGCAAGGTGACCCAGGCCGACGATCGCAAAACCCACGCGTTTGCCGGGAGGGCTGATGACCGGATCCTTCGTTTGGGCTTCCGTCGCGTTAAGGATAGGCGGCAACTTGACCGTTACACCGGCGCTGGCCGGGGTCGAGGCCGCCATGGTCGCACCGGATGCCAAGGCAGCGAGACCACCGCCCGCCATCTGTAGAAAGTGTCGACGCGGGCTCTTATTTTGCATGCTGTTCTCCCCGGTTCAGAGGTCATCGAGCGATCTTTTGTATGCGTACAGGTACGCCCTTCGCGGCAGGCGTCTTCGACTCAACGTCGTGGTACCAGAGGGGGACCAACGGGTTCATTTCGGGGTAATAGCCACCGACGCAGCCCGAGGGCAGATTGAAAGGCGTAACCGCCAGACCTTCGACGGCGCGCGTGGCGCCATCGCCGGCATCACCCATCAGGGCAACGACTTCGCCCTGTTTCAGCCCGTCGCGGATCATGTCGTCCGGGTTCATGAGAAGCAGCATGCGCGATCCTTCCAGACCGCGGAGTCGATCGCTGTGGCCGTAAATCGTCGTGTTGAACTGGTCGTTCGAACGCATCGTAATCAGGTGATAGCGCCCCGGCGCGTCGCCGACGCCGACGGCTGAGAGGACCGTCGGGTCGGTGAAGCGAGCCTTTCCGGTTTCGGTTTTCCAGTCGCGCTTGCGCGCGGGATTGCCGCGGTAGAAGCCGCCGGCATCGAACATCCGCCGGTTGTAATCCTTGAACTGGTCGGGATACGTCGTCTCGATGAGATCGCGGATTCTCCCGTAATCGGCCGTCCACGCATCCCACTGCCATTTCGGATGAGGTGGAAACGTCGCCTTAGCGATGCCCGCGACGATTGCGACCTCGGAACGAAGTGACGTGCTGGCCGGCGACCGCTTCCCGATGGAGCCATGAATGTGGCTGAAGCTGTCCTCCATCGAGACGGACTGACTGCCATCGGCCTGCACGTCATCTTCGGAACGCGCGAGACAGGGCAACAGATAAGAGGCGCGGCCATGCACGAGATGACTACGGTTGAGCTTCGTCGCGATGTATACGGTCAACTCCTGGCGCGCCCATGCAGCCTCCATGCGCTCGTGGTCGGGAATGGCCCGAACGAAATTACCGCCGAGGCTGATGAAGCCCTTCACCGTGCCCGCGAGAAGGCCCTCGCAGGCTTCCACCGTGCCCATTCCCTTCTCCCGAGGTGGCTCGAAGTCAAACTGACCGGCCAGCAGATCGAGAGGCACGAGTTCGGGCTTCTCCGAGATGCCGACCGTCCGCTGGCCCTGCACATTGGAATGCCCACGCACGGGGCACACCCCGGCGCCCGGCCGGCCGATGTGCCCGCCCAGAAGCAGCAGGTTGACCAGCATGCCGACCGATTGCGACCCATGAACGTGCTGGGTCAGGCCCATCCCGTAGACGGCGATCACATTCTTCGCCTCGGCATACACCGCGGCCGCGGCTTCGAGCTGCGCCCTCGTCAAGCCCGCTTCGCGCTCGATATCGGTCCACGATGTCGTTTCCACCGTCCGTTCGAAGGCGGCGTACTCGCTCGTGTGTTCTGCGAGGAAAGCACGATCGATGATGCTTGCCTGCGTGGTCAGGGAACGCGCGGCGTCCAGTGCAAAGATGTGCTTGCACACGCCCATGATCGCCGCGATGTCTCCGCCGGGACGCACCTGCAGGTACAGGTGTGACAGCTCGGTCGCCTGACCAGAAAGCATCTGCAGCGGATTCTGCGGGTTGATGAAGCGTACGAGGCCCTGCTCGCGAACGGGATTGAAGGTGACGATCTTGCAACCACGCTTCACCGCCTCCTGGAGCGGATGCAGGAAGCGGGGGCTATTGGTACCCGGGTTTTGTCCGAAGTAGAAAATGGCATCGCACGTCTCGAAGTCTTCAAGCACGCAGGTGCCCACGGGCGAGCCGATCACTTTCTTCAACGCCACGGACGTCGTTTCGTGGCACATGTTCGAACTGTCGGGAAGATTGTTCGTCCCGTAAAAACGTGCAGTCAGCCCGTACAGATACGATTGCTCCAGTGCCGACTTGCCCGAGGCATAAAAGACAACCGAGTCCGGCTCGAGGCAGCGCAGCGAGGCGCCGATGCCGACGAATGCCTCGTCCCAGCTGCAACGGACGTAGCGGTCGGTCGCCCCGTCGTAACGCAACGGCTCGGTCAGGCGTCCTTGCATCTCCAGGTCGTAGTCGGGCCAGTTCAGCAAATCGGTCACGGTGTGCGCCGCAAAGAAATCGGGCGTGCACCGGTCGGAGGTCAGTTCCCAGAGTGTGGACTTGGCACCGTTCTCGCAGAATTCGAAAGCGTGCGGATGCTTCGGCTTGCCCCACGCACACGAGGTGCACATGAAGCCGCCGGCCTTGTTCTGATCCAGGAGCGTTCCGAGGGCGGCGGGCGTGGGCTTCTCTCGAAAGAGAACCTTTGCCATTCCTGCAACGGAGCCCCAACCTCCCGCCGGCGCTTCGTGCTGGACGGCATCCGCCTTCTTCGCCATGGGTTTGCTCGTTTGCAGGGGCAAGAGCACGAGCAAATCACGTAGCTGGTGACCCTCATGGCAAGGCCTGATGCCTTATTGCTCACCTTTTCTTCCGCGACCGCAAGATCCTGCATTCAGGAACGTGACGGCATGAGCCCAGCCTATGGGACGGCCGGATCACTTCGGCTACCTACAATCGCCACGTGAACATTCGCGAGCACGAACTGAAGAACCTTGCCGCTGTCCTTGATGAGGCTGCGGCCATGAGCGAAGCCGTGCTAGCTGGCGACATCGAAGAGGCTTGCTTTCGGATCAGGCAGCTCCAGGCTACCGCCAAGAAAAACGGGCTTAACGACCTTGCGCAAGCCGCCGCAAGGTTGACGCAAACGCTCGGCCGGCCCGGAACCCCAATGTGCTCGGGCTACGGAGCAGGAATGCTTTTGATCGCCGATGCTCTCGATGTCGTTGCTTTCCACGCCCGGGAATAGCGGCGCTTTTCTGGCATCAGACGTGTCGGCCAGGTGATCTACTTACGCCGCCGACACGCGAGCGGGAATGTCGGCGAGGATTGCCACTTCGTCCGCCGCACCGCGAAGGATCGCGTGCTGCGGCATCCCTGGCGCAACGGCCTCCCGCGGATCCTGCGCAAGCGTGCGACCGCCGGCGCGCCTGATGCGCATCGCGCTTCCAGGATAAGGACCGGCCACTGTAGGCGCCACCTTGATGAGGAACGGATGTAAGCACTCTGTCTTCGGCTTCACTTATCTAAATCGCGGTAGGGATTATTGAGTGCCGAGCCCGGCGTGACGACCTCCTGTCGCGCAACGAGAATTAACAAAAGTGGTCAATTCGTTAGTTTCGCAAGATCCTTCACGAACGTGACGAGGGGGGACTTATCCAAAAACACCAGATGTCGGATGATCGCGCCCCCCGATGTCATCTCCAAAGAGCCGTTATGCCTGTACAAGCTATCCGCCTTGCCAATCTGCAGGCCTTGATCCAATCTTTTGAGCACCTGGGAGTGACCGGGCGCGATGCGCAGGCGGCGCTATTGGGGTGCGCCACGACGGGGTTCAAGCTTCAGTCCATGCTCGAAGGTACGCCCGTTCCGGCGCTCTTTGCGTCACGTGTCGAGCACAGCCTCTGTAAACCGAGGGGATGGCTGGATGAGCAACACCTGGACCAATCCGACGCCTTCGACGTTGGCCCGTTCCTTACCGGACGTTCCGACTGTCTTTGCGATCGGGCAGCGCTCAATCAGATGGTCGATCCGGGCTCCCCGGATAGCCTGGTGACGTCGAACATCGCGACGCCGCCAATCTGCTTACCGCCGGCACCGTATAGCGGCTCCGCGTCTACCGAGAGCAGCGATACCGTGCCGTCGTAACGTCGGACTTCCAGCCGCACGTCAAACACGGTTTCCCCGCGCAGGATCGCACGCGATAGCGGAAGGTCGGAAGACGGATACGGACGGCCGTCCTCGGTAAAAAGGCCATGCATGCAGCTGTAGTCCTCGACGCCGGAGCCGATGCGCACGCAACCAAGGAGCACATTGGCGCGCGCATTGGCGAAGACAATCCTTCCGTCGATATCTGCCACAACAATGGCGTCGGCGCACCGGGCTTCCTGGACACGACATATGTCCCGGGCACGATTTAACAGAACCTCGCTTTCATCGCGTAACGCCATCCCGCCCCCTCTTCGCTTCCGTCTTCTTTCGAAGTTAGCGGCGATGCGGCGTGGTGACAACCCACAGAGAAGGCGCTTTTCGCCCCGCCTGACATCACTGCCGAATTGGCTTAACGAGTGGCCTTGGATTGAAAGGAAGTCGTCGGTGGATAGCCGTCGCGGCGATCGCCGCATGGCCTACCGCGACGCTTATCTGGTTGAGCCCGCTGACCACGTCGCCGGCCGCGAACAATCCTGGGACGCTCGTCTGCATAGCATCGTCGACAACGAGTTTGCCGACGTCGTCGGTGGCAGCATCCATGGCACGAGCAAGCGCGGTTCGGGGGTCGCATCCGAGCATGGGATAAACGGTGTCGAGTGACTGCGTGCCCCCACCATCCAGCAACGCCTCACAGCCGTCGGCGGAGAAGCGCAGCGCCTCGACTTTCGCATGCAGCGTGACTCCGGCTTGCTCGGCCCGCTCGCTTTCCTCGGCGGTCGGCAATTCATCGTCCGGAGAGAGCACATGCACGTTGGCAGAGAACGTACGCAGGAAGATCGCGTGGTTGAGGCCTTTCCCCGTGGGGGCGTAAACGCCGATGGCCTCATCGCGTGCCTCGTAGCCATCGCACACTGCACATAGGCGAAGCACGCCCGAAGCAATGGCCTCCTCCGCACCCTCGGCGGGGGGCAGCCGGTCAACGATGTGGCCAGCAGCACGGCGCGTGCATGCCAGCAGTCGGTCCCGCTTTCGACCGTAAAGAAGGTCCCGTCATGCGTGATGGCATCGACGCGTCCGGCGACGATGGGCACATCATGGCTCTCTGCCTGTGCACGGAAGCGGGCGAGTAGCTCGTTGCCCGCCACGCCGAAGGGAAAACCAGGGCAGTTGTGACTGGCCGGAATCCACCGGGCACGTGACTGACCAGCGTCCACGACTAGCACTCGTCGTTGATAACGCGCCAGATACGTCGCTGCCGTCAGGCCGGCCGGCCCTGCCCCGATGATCAGGCAGTCGTAAGCGCGGAGCTCACCCGGTGAAGCTGCCATCGCGGTACAAAAGGTCGACATGCGTGGAGCATCCCGTCAACCGCGTGAAGAAACCGCCGCCGACCGCAGTCTTTGAAGGCTGAGGTCGGCGACCGTGGCTCAGTGTCCGCCGGATGTCGGCTCAGGCTGGGTACCGCCGCCGGTCCTGTCGCTCCCGGACGTGCCGCCCGATGTGCTGCTGCCATTCGAACCGTCGCTTCCACTCGATTTCATGCCTCCGGTCGACTTGGGGGAATGCTTCGTCGCGCCAGTCCCCGTCGACGAACCATGGTTGGTGCCGTTGGACATGGATCCATTGCTGTCGTTAGACATTGAACCGTTAGCGCCGTTCGACATGGATCCGTTGCTCCCGTTCGACATCGAACCGTTGCTGCTTCCGGCCTGCCCCGACTGCCCGGCCTGCGAGCCTGCGGCACCCGACGCCGACCCGGACGCCGATCCACCTGCCGTCTGCGCGGCGACACACGTCGTGGCGGCAGCCATGCCGACGACCATACTGAGGAGAAGAATCTTTTTCATGAGCCTATCCCGGTATCCAACCCATTGGTGGGCACGGCGGACGTTGCGCTGGCGTCGGTGATGATCAGGGACACGCGCCGTCAAGACGGAGGCCCACTTCACTGAATGACGTGAAGGCGCTTGCCATCATCCCTTTCGAAAACATCGTTTATGTCGCGCTAGCAATACGGCGGCGACACTCGTCCTGCACGTGCGGCGTGATGTTGTCTTTCCTTCTACCAACCGCGGAGCAAGGCATGGACACCACGACCGTCCTTATAACAGGCGCCTCCAGCGGCAAGACCCGTCCGAAGACGGGTCCCTGATTTCAGACTTGAGGCCGCTATCGATCGGGCACTTGCGGGGTTGGCTTCATCTGGTCCGCCATGAACGCCAAAGCACGCGCGCGGGCCGCTCCAGTTACGCGTATCAGCACAAAAACGGCCGACGTCACGAGTACACATATGTCGAAACCGTCTTGACACATGACAACGAGGGCTTGGGCATAGTCGAATCATCGTCTCCCCCCTGCGGTGCCATGGTCGTCTTCGACATCCCGTTCCATCCGCCGCAAGACACGTGGACCATTGCACTCCCGTCCGGAGCGCAGCACGCCTTCTCAGCGCGTCACGAAGCGGTACGATTTGCTGCCAGGGAGGCCTCGCGGCTCACCACAAGCAAAGGTCGCCAAGTCTTCCTCAGCATCGAAGGCGAAGACGGTAAGTGGCGGCTGTTCGGGCCGGACCTCAAATCGCCCGACGTCTGAGACAGCAGGCTCAACGCATCGTCAGACGCTAGACCCGGCGAACTGGGTCGTGCACACGGGTCAACGTGACCTCGAAACTCGTGCCGAGGTCAGTCCCCGGGCTGAATACCTGGACTCGACCGCCGTGGGCTTCAACCATGTCACGGACCACCGTGAGCCCTATGCCAAGACCGGTGCCATTGAACGCCACTGCACTACGGTCCTGGACGAACGGTTCAAAAATGTGGGGAAGCGCCGCAGCCGATATCCCGATGCCGTTGTCGGCAATGGTCACCTTCACGGATTCGGCGTCCGCCTCCACACGCAGATCCAACGTACCACCGCCCGGAGTGTATTTCGATGCATTGTCCAGCAGGTTCGTGAACACCTGGGCCAGTCGCACGGGATCGCCGAAGACGCGCGCCTGCACCCGTGGTAAGGCCGTTGTCAGAGTTTGGCCGCGTGATCGAATGGCTGGACCGCAGGTGTCGAGCGCCTGACTGATGACGGCACCAATGGGCACCACCTCCCGCTTAAGCCTGACTTTGCCGGTGTTGAAGCGAGATACTTCAAGGAGGTCGGTCAGTAACCTCGATATGTGGGCGATCTGCCGCGAGATGACACCTTGCAACCTTGCAATCTGATCGCTCTCCACCTCGCTCATCATGGCGGACGCTAGTCCGATGGGCGTCAGAGGGGTGCGCAATTCATGGGCAAGCACGGCGAGAAAATCCGTGTGGCGGTGGAGTGCCAATTCCGCCAGCTCTTTCTTGTCTAACGAGCTGATGGAAGCCAGCAGCAGTTGCTCGTTGGCGTCGCGCAAATAATTAAGCAAGGGCGAAGCAGCGCCATCGAGACTACCGAGATCCGCCGGCCCCGCAGCCGCATCGCTCCGCTCGGCAGCGATCTCGGCGGATGCCACTATCATTGAGCGGTCGAAAATTGCTGGAGTGCGGTCCCCGACTTGCGCGGCGCGGCGCATGGCGGCATCAGCGTCGCCTATCAACTCCAGTGGCGATTGCCCGTGGTCTGGGAAAAAGGCCACGCCAATGCTCACCGCGAGCTGTGGCATTTCCGCATGCAACTCCACGGGAGCCTCCAACGCTTCTCGCACACGCTGGGCAATAACGTCGGTTTCATCGAGCAAAATTTCGGGCAACAGAATCAGAAATGCATGGGTTCCATGACGGCTGACGGTCTCCACCGTGCCGACCGCCCCCGTGAGACGCCCTGCGACGAGTCGAAGGACGGCATCGCCTTCTTCCCGGCCAAACTTATGCAAAATGTCGCTGAAGTTATCGAGACTTATGGAGAGCAACGCCAATCGACACTGATGTAGCCGGGCGACGGCCATGGCCTGCACGATTCGATCGAGCAGCAATACCCTGTTGGGAAGCAACGTGAGCGTATCCGGCCCCAGTGTGCGCGACATATCGTCGAGCAACCGCGCGCTGATGCGAGCGCGCTCTTGTGCTTCCCTGAGGCTCGCCGCCAATTCGTCGTTGGTCGGGGCCACCTGCGCGTTCTCCATGCCAGGCGAACCGTCGGCGTCCCGCTGCGGACTCACGGCGGCTCGTCCGATAGCAAACCGGATGCCGGCTGCGATACCTGAGATGGCCTGCCGCCAAGCAAGCCTTGGTAGCCGGTCGCCCGCTCCCCGATATGCAGCCCCTGATCGTCGATTTGGAACAAGCGCAACTCGTCGGAGTGTGCGCTGGCGCGCAGTTTAGCCACGGCCAAAACCCTCAGCAGACGACTATCAATCTCCACATAGCGTTGAACGATGATGGCGTCGGTCATGAACGCCGTGCCGTAAGGACTGAAGCGGAGGTCGCCGTAGCGATCTTCCAGCTCTGAGGTCATCAACACCGTCACGCCCTCATCCGCCAACGCGAAGACCATCTGTGACAACGATTCCCGGAAGTCCGCTTTGAAACTCGGCGCGATGGCGAGTTCAAATCCAGACAGAGAATCAATAACCACGCGCGTAGCCTGCAGCTTGCGAACCTCGCCCAAAATCAGCAACAAAACTTCATTGATGGACAGGCCGGATACCGGAACCCCCACCACACCAATTTTTCCGGCTTCGATAAGGTCTCGCAGAACGAGGGCGTGGGTGCGATTCGAGTGCTGCTCGAACGACACCATAACCCCGGTTTCCCCGGCCTGCGCACCCGCGGCAAGAAACGCGGCAGCCATGATGCTCTTGCCGGACCCTGAAGGCCCAGCGACCAGCAAGGAATAGCCGCGTGGCAGTCCGCCGCCCATCATCGCGTCCAGCCCCGCAACGCCCATGCCTAGACGGTCATCCAGCGGGGGCAGCGCGTCCGCCCTTTTGCGTGAAGCGGCGGCGACAGGTGCGAACACTTTGATCCCTGTCGAGGTGATGCGAAAGGTGTGCAGGCCGGGCAAGGATGGCTGGCCCCGCATCTTCATCACTTCAAGCTTGCGGACCATCGAATTGCGCAAGACGCTCTGACGAACCCATAGGAGACCATCCGCGATGGTAAACACCGGATTGGCGTCTGCCTCGTCAAAATACTCGCCAATGAGGAACGTGGTCGCCTGCCAACTGGTCATCACCATGCCCAGCTTCTGAACGAATCGCTGCAGATGATGCTGAGCATTGCCCAAGGCCGTACTTGCCATGGCCACAGAGCGGAACGAGTCGACGAAAATCAACCCGGGGTTGTGTGTTTCGACTTCCTGGACGATACGGTCAAGGACCGCATCGAGATCGCCCACCAAGGTTTCATCGGTGAGGTTAATGAAGCGCACCGATTGGCTAACTACATCCTGATCGAAGAATGGAAACTGCTGCATGTAGCGAAGCATCTTCAGCGGCGGCTCGCCGAGCACCGTGAAATACAGAGTTGGCCGCTCTGCGGTCGCCATGGCAAACATCATCTGATGGGCCAGCGTGGTTTTGCCGCAACCAGGCGCACCCGCAATGAGGTTGAACGAATATTCGGGAATACCGCCGCCAAGGACTTCGTCCAGGCCCTCGACGCCCGTCGGCAAGCGGCGGATGTTGACGTTACTGCTCATGGCCTGGGGTCCTGCTGGCATCGTGAGGGGGGGGTCACACTGACCGAAGAGAGTAGCTGTGCGGTCAGAGAGGCACCGATCAAGCTGCTGAGGAGGTCGTAGAAAGACTTGAAAAAGGCTTTTCCGCCATCGGCGACAACGGAAGCAGACTGGGCCATACAGGCAGCCCTCAGGGCGTCTAAGTCCATTTCGGTCATGGACTGTAGGTTGACCGCAGCAAGCCACGGAACGGTCGCACCGGTAAGGGATAGCGCGCGCTTGAATAGAACCGTCGTCCCGCGACGCCCAAGGATCGGGGCCAATACGCCTTCAATCTGGCGCCACACGCCAACTATCGTCTGCCAAGCCTGCGCTATCGACACCGCTTTGCACGCGCTGCATCAGGGCAATACCGATGTGCTCGCTCGCCTCGCGTTCCATGTGCTGAGATATGACTACCTTGACGTCCCGACTCGCCAGACTACTCCAATTGACGAGCGTCGTGACCTCGCCCGCGGCCAGGGCTTCACATAGGTCTAGAACGTCCGGATGCCCCTCCACCACCGCCGCCAAACGGCATCCCACATGATCTGCGCTGATGAACAGGTTCGGCGGCGACGGTTACAGGGAAATCAGGCGGCCTTCTCAACCCTCTTTCGTTTTAGCGAATCCCTTCGTCACGCTTGGACGCCTCATCCATCTTCTCCTCGCCATCGGCTATGGCCTTGTCACGACGGTCTTGCTGAGGCTTGTCCTGCTTGGCGACGTAGTTGAGATTGCGGTCGCCCGATTGGGGCTTATGGTCCTGGTCGGCCATGGCGTTGGCTCCTTCGTTAACCTTGATCTTCGTTGTCATGGGTCTGCTGCGTTGACTCGCGTTCCTTCGGTTTCTTTTCGACACGGTTGCCCGTGCTTTCGTCAAATTCGAGAGGGCTACGGGGCTTCTGGGTATCGCTGGGCGTCGTCATGGGCTGGGCTCTCAGGGCGGGAATAGCATCTAAATCTCCGCCCGTGTTTGTAAGCGGACGGCAAGCTCACGTGAACGCGCGCATACAGGTAACACTCACCCAAACCCAGCGCTCCAATTCGAACGTGTCCCATTGACGAACGTGGATGGGCACTCACGGAAGCGGCTCTTGCCCGACACAGCGTGCAGCCCATTGTGTCCACTCCAGCCAGCCAAATCAGGTGCCAGCCGATGTTTAGTCACAACAAACGATTGCAGTACACCGTCCGCGTGTCAGAGAGCAATCCCGGTCTTGCTAACTTGTTGCTCGAGCAGTTCGGCGGCCCGCAAGGCGAGTTAGCCGCTGCCATGCGGTATTTCACACAAGCACTGGCCGAGGAGGACATGGGCCGGAAGGATATGCTTTTCGACATCGCAACCGAAGAATTGTCTCACCTTGAGATCATTGGCTCGCTCGTTGCCATGCTGAACCGGGGCGCGAAAGGTCGACTCGCTGAAGCTGTCGATTCTGAGGCCGACTTGTTTCGGTCCCTCCAAGGCGCGGGCAACGACTCCCATGTCACCCAAGTGTTGTTCGGCGGCGGTCCCGCCCTCATCAATTCGGCGGGCGTCCCGTTCTCAGGGGCCTATGTTGACTCGATCGGTGAGCCCACAGCCGACTTGCGCTCAAATATTGCTGCCGAGGCGAGGGCCAAAATCATCTACGAGCGCCTTATAAATGTGACCGAAGATGTAGGCGTGAAGGATGCGCTGACCTTCCTGATGACACGTGAGATCGCACATCAGAAGTCTTTTGAGAAAGCTCTCTACTCGATGGACAAGAGCTTCCCGCCGGGCAAGCTGCCAGGCGATCCGCGATTTACGGACCTCTATGTGAACACCTCGCCAGGTGAGGGCGACATGGCGGGCCCGTGGAACAGCGGCGAGAAGTGGCAAGTCTTAGTTCCGTCCGACAAAAACACGCCTTTGGACGGCGGCGAAGGCACCGCGTCGGTCGAACTCGCGAGCGATGATAAAGCGGCAGTTGACGCGTTCGCCGCCAGAGGAGCGTCCAACCCATCGCGGGACCCCGTCACTGGAGCCGATCTTGGCGTTCTCAGCCAGGAGCCCAAGGACCAGTGACCCGTGCGGAGCGGTTGTTTGCTCGTCGGCGGCACCCGTTCAGGTGTCGCCCGCCGCTGCTTGCCGTCATGTCTGGCCTCTTCTTGCTTGTCTTTGCGTGCCTCGCATCTCCGGAACTGAAGCAAATAGTCCATTGGGGCGTTTAAAGCTGCACGGTCTGCGGGTGCCGGGTTCCGGCGCTTGACGGTCATTCTCGCAAATCTCCTCGACCAATCGTTCTCACTCTTGGACGCCGTCGCTACCGGGGATGCGTGAATGGAAGCCGTCACCGAGGCCATGCGCATGCTGTGCCATCGTAGGGTAGTTAAGAGAACGGCACCGGCCACCTTGCGCCGAGCGCCCACAGGGATTCTCCCTGGCCTCTGGCCAAGGAGGTCCAATGCATACGCTACCCGAGCCCCATAGGCTTTCGTTTCGCTGCTCCGACCGTGCCGGCAATCAGGTCACGGCCAAGGTGGTCGCGACTCAAGAGTCTGGCCACAAGCCGTGGGTCTGGCGTGCCGTGTTCCGCGATACAGGCGAGCCGCCTGCGGAGTTAATGGGGGCCTCGGAGGCACCGGAACATCTCGAGGCGGACATACGCGCACGAGTGCGCGCGGTCCAAATCACGGGAGTCTTCGTGCCCACGTCAGACAAACTCGCTGCTTCGAAACAAGATGCTGCGGCTCTAGCGGTAGCGCACGTCTTGCGCGTCGCCAGTTCGATAGATGAGAGGTCGGGCCATCGCAGGACGAACCTTGCGTCTGTTCTTGACGATCTTGGAGCGGATCTCGCTATGGGTCTGCCTCTTGCCGCAAGGGTCCTCGGTATTCCGGAATCCGATCTCAGAACAATGCTCGAAGGCGGCCCTATATCCGACTCTGTCGCTCGCGACATTGAATGGGCGGCGAGTAAACCCGCAGGTTGGTTGGACGGTGAACATCCAGTGGAGCGCTTACCCTAAACACAGGACGGTTCGGACAAGGGCGGTTGGCGTAGTTCCTGCCACGCCTTACGAACTCGGATACTGGTGTGACGATAAGCCACGCCGGCACCATTGCGGGCTCCGCCCCCTCAATCTAAAGGCGATGCGCCTAGTGGTCGTAAAGCGACGCACAGCTCTTGCTGCACGTTATCGACGAGATGCTGCGCGCACCGTTCACGGGTGAACATGAAAGTATCCTCCGCGATCGCGATCTCCAACGTAGACGTGGCGTTGTGTGTCCCTTGCAGTGAAGGAAGTTTTGTTCGTTGACGAATGCGCTGGCACCGAAACAGCGCTTCAATGTCGTCGCTGTCTGCAAGTGCTTCCGTTAATGCCACGAGGTCCAGCGCCAGAGCGAGG
Source organism: Luteibacter rhizovicinus DSM 16549 (assembly GCF_001887595.1). Lineage (NCBI taxonomy): Bacteria > Pseudomonadati > Pseudomonadota > Gammaproteobacteria > Lysobacterales > Rhodanobacteraceae > Luteibacter > Luteibacter rhizovicinus. Next base: position 2,356,163 of record NZ_CP017480.1, on the reverse strand, counting down.
AGATCCTGAGGCGTCATGAGTGCGGCGGGCGGTGCGGTCTCGGCATCGAAAAACTCGGACCCTACTGCGCCGACCGGTCGCCCCGCGTCATCATTACTTACCATGGAAGATCTCCGAACGAAGGGCAACGGCAGCGTGTGCCGCGTTCTGTGACTGGCATGGATACGGTCGCGGTCTCTCTCCTCACCCGCTCTGCGCGTTGCCTCATCGATTTGGCGTCAAAACGCCGGTCGCCTGCCCGCGAATGAACCTGGGAGGGGACTGAATTTTCGTCTCGCAGAAAGCGACCGGGCCATTGGGGGCCGGCGAATCTGTGGCGGCATCACTGAGCAGATCGCGGGTCGGGCGCTGGCCCCAATGGAGCAGTGCCGTAGGCCTCATGCAGGAAGCCAGAAGGGTGATGGGTCAAACGCCGCCGCGATGCATGACCACACGCGCCCCACACAGCCTGATCACGTAGGGCAGCGGACTGTCAGAAGCACTGCTCCGGCCGCTCGCCTCGGCCGTCCTCAAGCAATTACCAACGCGGCGAACATCTCAGGGAATCTCATGAATACTATCCGTACCGACTCCAGCTTTGACCGGCCCGTTCACTCCGACATCGTGAGGCAGGATTCGCGCCTCCTCCGCCGCATGTCGTGGGGGTCCATTTTCGCCGGAGTGATCATTGCAATCGTGATTCAACTCGTCCTGAGCCTTATCGGGGCGGGCGTCGGGTTCAGCACCGCAGACCCGATCGCGCACGACTCCCCCGACGCCTCGAGCGTGAGCATGGGTGCCGCCATCTGGTGGGCGGTCAGCAGCGTGGTGGCGCTGTTCACTGGCGGATGGGTTGCCGGCCATCTTGCCGGCGCACCTGGTCGCACCGACGCCATGCTTCATGGTCTGGTGGCTTGGGGTTTAGCCAGCTTGCTGGGCGCCTACTTGGTAGCCACGGCTGTCACGTCGATCGTAAAGAGCGGCGCCACAGCCGTGGGAACTGCAGCAACGGCCGCAGGCACGGGTCTTGCGGCCGCCGCAGGCCCCATGGCTGATGCAGCTAAAAAACAGCTGCAGGACAGCGGCATTACGATGGACTCAGTGAAAGGCCAGGCCCAGCAGTTGCTGGCGCAGACTGGCAAACCGGCCTTGCAGCCGGACGCCATCAAGCAGCAAGCGAACGGCGCCGCCAATCAGCTGAACAACGCCACACAAAATCAAGGCAACGGCGACACCGGCGAAGACGTGCAGACGGTGGCCCAACGCATCATCGCGTCCGGCACCGACACAGTTCAGCAGGCCGACAAGCAGGCATTGGTGAACGTCGTGGTGGCGCGCACCGGCGTTTCCCAGCAGGAAGCGGAGCAGCGTGTCGACACGTGGATCGCGCAGTATCAGCAGACCAAGGCGAAGATCGCTCAAGCCAAGGCCGACGCTGAAGTGAAGGCCCGTGAGGCTGCTGACGCCGCGGCTAAAGCCGCCGCCAAAGCTTCGTTGGGTGCCGCGATTGCGTTGATCCTCGGTGCAATGGCTGCCGCATTGGGTGGCGCGCTCGCCGGGCGTCGATATGTGGTCGTAATCGATGACCGGGTGACCCCGTCCCAGCACGCCTGAACGATTGCCTGAGCGCAGGGAAGCGCTCTTTCATTTCCATGGGATGTCGAGGTCGTGCATACCGTGGCTCAGGGGGTGTCTTCATGCCGCGTGCTGCCAGCTCTTGTACACGAACTCCAGGCTGTAACCATCAGGGTCGAACACATTGGCCGCGTAGTAGCGCGGGTCGTAGTACAGGCGCGCACCCGGTGCACCGTTGTCCGTCGCACCCGCAGCGATCGCGGCGTCATAAGCCGCATCGACCGTGGCGTTACTCGACGCCACGAAGCCAACATGCGCGGACCTACCTTCCACGACGCCCTTCCTCAACCAGAAGACGATGCGTCCGTCCACACCAAACCCCTTGAGGTCCGGATGCCCTGGCGGACCGTATTTACCGTCGTAATCGACCCGCTGCGTGATGCCGAGCGGCGCGAGCGCGGTCGTATAGAAAGCGATGGAACGATCGATATCGCTGACGGAGATGAAAACATGATCCAACATGGCAAACCCTCGACTTAGATATTGTAGCCACCGGCGACTTCGATCGACTGCGCATTGATCCAGCCGCTGTCGTCAGACAGCAGACTCGCGATCACGCGACCCACATCCTCCGGCTCGCCGACGCGGCCGAGCGCTGTCTGCCCGGCGAGCATCGCTTCGAACTCGTCGTTCAGGCCGCCGCCCAGTTCGGTACGGATGGCACCCGGCGAGACCGCGTTCGCCCGAATGCGACGGCCGCCAAACTCCTTCGCCATGTAGCGCGTCAGCACTTCGAGGCCACCTTTGAAGGCGGCGTAAGGCGCCACACCCGCGGTGGCGACACGCGTCGTCGCGCTCGTCAGGTTCACGATACTGGCGCCGTCGGCCAGCAGCGGCAGCAGCGCCTGGGTCAGGAAGAACGGTCCCTTGAGATGGACGTTCATCAGGCCATCGAACTGTTCCTGCGTCACGGTTTCCAACGGATTGAACAGGCCATAGCCGGCGTTGTTCACGAGGCCAGCGAGTGAGCTGTCGCCCCAGGTAGAGGCCAAGGTGCGGCGGACATCGTCGCGAAACGAAGCAAAGCTGTTCGCGTCGGCCACATCGAGAGCCAGGGCGACCGCCTTGCCACCGAGCGCTTCGATCCGTTCGACGACCGACGCCGCGGCCTCGGGTTGGTTCTTATAGGTAAGGATCACGCCCATGCCCAGCTCGGCGCACTGGATGGCGGTGCTGGCACCGATGCCTCGGCTACCGCCGGTGATGACAATGACTTTCATGAGGAAACTCGTTGTAGTGGGTACGAGGTTCACTCTAGGAGTCGCGTCGGCGGGCGTCGCACCGGTTCCTGCCGCATACCTGCCTATTCCTCTCACCTCACGCGGATGGGGCGCAGTCTGCCGCTACCATGGACCCATGAACGACGCACTGCAGGAATTGAGGGCTCTCGCCGCCGGGGCGCAGAACCGCGCCACCGCCACCGGCATTCCGCGCGTGGCCATGGTGCAGGGAGCGATCCCACAGCATGAACTGGCCGGCGTGTACGACCCCATGATCAACCTGATCCTGCAGGGCGGAAAATCCATGACCGTGGGCGACCGGACCCTGCACTACGATCCGGCGACCTACTTCGTCATGTCCGTGGATCTGCCTGCCGTCGGCGCGGTACGGCCCTCCGCAGAGGGCGAGCCTTATCTCGCAGTGAGCCTCACGCTCGATCCCGCGATCGTCGCCACCTTGCTGGCCGACCTGCCCCGCCCGTCGGCAGAGAATCGTGGCGTGGCAGCGTTCTCGGTTGCCGCCGTGACACCGGAACTCATGGATGCCTGGGTGCGGATGCTCCGTCTGATGAAACGCCCACAGGACGTTCCCGCGCTGGCGCCTGCGTACGAGCGCGAGATTCTGTACCGGGTCCTGCAGGGCCCCCTCGGCTGGATGCTCAGCGACATCGCCACGCCCGACAGTGCGCTGTCGCGCGTGGGTCACGCCATCGAGTGGATCCGGCGTGACTTCGCGCAACCGTTACGCATCGAGGCACTCGCGGAGCGGGCGGCCATGAGCTCCTCGGCGTTCCATCGTCACTTCAAGGCCGTTACCGCGCTCAGTCCCTTGCAGTACCAGAAACGTCTCCGCCTGTTGCAGGCGCGGAAGCTGCTCATGGGCGGCGCGGGTAACGTCACCACGGTCGCACTGGATGTGGGCTACGAAAGCCCGACCCAGTTCAGCCGCGAATACGCGCGTGCCTTCGGCTTGCCACCCACGCAGGACGCCGCACGCATCGTTGCCGAGGCGCGGCGGCATGGGGTTTCTTCCGCCCCGTAGTGGGCTCAGACGCCCGCAAGCACCGCCGGGTCGCCGTCGCGCCACACGTTGTCGATCGCGACATGCTTGATGACCCAGGCGTCACCCTGCCGGATCAGCTGCACGTCGTAGCGGTTCTTCATGAGGTAGTGCATGGAGGCATTGTTCTTCGGTACGTGCTGGGCTTCCACCATGGCCTCCAGGCGGGCTGTGTCCGCGTCGATGGTCACGCGCGGGTTGCTCACCGAATGTGTCGTGTCGAGCGAAGTCAGCGAGGTCGACAGTGCACTGACGATCGTGTCCCGTCCTTCAAGCACGGGGTACTCAAAGCCGGCCTTCGCCGCAGCGGCGCGGAAGTCGGATACGGCATCTTCTGCAAGTGACGATGCGAGCAGATCGCGGTCCTTGAGATCGATGCCGGTGGCAAAGCGATAGAGGGCGTCGGTGACGGCGAGCTGGTCGGTAGCGGACGAAACGTGCGCGGCGGTGGTCATGAGAAGTCGCTCGATGAGGGAATGACCTCATGGTATACGTTGGATACTTAGTGTAAATAACGCACTTTCAAGCCATCAGGTATCGCCGAGGAAACCAGCATGCCGCGCAAGAAACTGTCCGCCGAGCTCGCCGCCGTGCCCGTCGACAACGCCGAGACTTCGGACACGTCCAACCGCCTCCTGCTCGATCAGATTGCCGATAAGTGGTCCATCCTGATCCTGGCCGCACTCTGCGCGGGACCGCTCCGCTTCAACGAAATCAGGCGCCGGCTCGACGGGATCACCCAAAAAGCACTCGCCCAGAGCCTGCGCCGCCTCGAACGCAACGGCATCCTCGCCCGGCGTGTCATCCCAAGCTCTCAGGTCGCGGTGGAATACAGCGTCACGCCGCTGGGCCGAACCCTGGAAGAGCCGTTCCGGGTGCTCTTCGACTGGACGGTCGATCACTCCCCCGCCGTTATGCAGGCCCGCGCGGCGTATGACGCCAGACCCACCGAATTGGCATAGCCACCGAGGGTGCGTTGTAGGAATCGGCCTACAGGAATCCACAGAAGAACCCGCTATATTCCACGGGTCCGATCGAGGCAGCCGGGGGGCTGCGTCGTCTTAGGACGCTAACGGGGGAAGTCATGGAAGTCCTGCCCAGCGCGCGTCAGCGCCGTTCGATACCGTACCTTGCGGAGCCGAGTCGATGAGACCTGGCATGAAGTCCGTGCGCCATCGTCACGACGATGCACTGAGCCGGGTCACCTGGGGTGCTTTCGAGCACCTGGTCGCGGAGCACTTCCGTCGGCAAGGCTATCGCGTCGAGCACACCGGTACCGGTGAAAGCAGCAGGCTCACGGACGGCGGTATCGACCTCACGCTCTACCGCGAACAGGAACTCGTCGTCGTCCAGTGCAAGCACTGGAACTCCTTCCAGGTGCCCCACAACGACGTACATCAGCTCATCGGCGTGATGCATACCGCGGGAGCGACAGCCGCCATCGTGATCACCTCGGGTGAGTTCACCACCGCGGCCTGCGAGGCCGCCGCGAAGTTCCGGCACATCAAGCTCATCGACGGCAAGACCATCCGGGCGATGCTCGGGCCGGTTGCTGAGCCGATCGACGAGGCACCGGCCTTGCCCGCGTTTCCCGCCTGGACCGGCGCAGCGCGACCGCCCGTGAGACAGACGCGCCAGCACCGGACAGATCGTGCCGCAGCAGTCGCCGCGGTGGCGGCCGTCGTCGTGATGGCCGGGGCGCTGGTGATGCTTTACACCTTTTACATTCATGAGATTCAGCAGGCGCAGATGGCGAGGCTGCTGGATGCTCAAAAGCCAGTGGCGACCCAGCAACGCGCGGCCGCTCCGCCGCCCTCTGTCCTGCCAGGACTAACGTCCGGCCTGAGGATGGTCGAGACGATGCGAACGCGTCCGCCTGTGATCCACCATGCCGCCGATGAGCACGAAGTCGTCGCTGCGCTGGAAGACAAGAAGCCGATCGCCACCGTGCTGAAAGATCAGTAAGCGACCTCAAGCTCTACCGCGACGGCGAATACATCGTTGTGCAGTGCAAGCGAGAGAATTTCTACGAGGTAACGCATAACGTCGTTCACCAGCTGATCGGCGTGATGCATACCCAGCACGCCACGCGGGCTATCGTCGTCATCACGGGAGCGTTCAGCGCGGCCGCCATCACCGCAGCCGCCGAGTTCCCGCAGATCGAGTTGATCGATGGCGTGGGTCTGCGGCGCATGCTCTCGGAAACCGGCGATCTGCCGACGGCTCACTGGGCCGGGGATCCGCTGTCGACCATGGCCGGTAATAAGCCATCGAAACCGTCGTGGACGAAAAAGGATCGAAAAGGCGTGTTCTTGCTCATCCAGGCAGGACTGACGATCGGCGTTCTGCTGCTCGGCTACTACCTCGTCATCCCCGCCATATTCAAGAACATGACGACCTCGCTCGTTCACGCGTCTCAACACGTGTCGGTCCCACAGCCAGCGCCCGTTGTGAAGCCTTCGATGCCGCGTACTCCGGCACCGACAGGCCATGTGTCCGACAACGTGCTCGCTGATCCGACGCCTCCTCCAGCAATTTCAAAGATGAGCAAGAAGGAAGCACAGGAGTGGGAACGAAAGAACGCGGAATCGATGCGGATTCTGGAGAAGACGACCGCTCCATTGGACCAGTGACAAGCGCGGCAATCGTGAATCCCACGCCCGCTAACCTGCGTCGGATCCGTAGCTCTTTTTTAGCCGCTCGACGAGTTCTACGTACTGCTTTTCGACTTCATCCTGAGACAAGCCTTGATCCGACACGCGCTTCCAGGCATCCAATTTCGCCTTGGCTCGAATGTCGAATATGCCTGGATTACCGCTTAGGTCGGCGTCGCCGACCGTCCCTTGGCGAAGAAGCCCGTAGAGCTGCAGCAATTCGTCATCTGACGGACTGCCACTCAACTGCTTCACATCCAATTGCGCTTGTTCAAATGCCTGACCCATGACGCTCTCCTTAGCGATCGAGTGTCGAGAGAGTAAGTCCCGCACACGTTAAGCGCGTGTCAATTCTTCGGAAACTTCATGCGGTAAAATAGACATCTGCGGTGCGTTATCGGCACGATCCATGACAGTAGCGCATCCCGCTTGAGATTTACGTCCGTGGCAGTTGGCTAGCTACCGACTTCGAATCGAATGCGTGCTCTCGAGATGGCTTCCCGGTTGGTCGCAGCAATGTGTCGAAAGTCCGCACTGATCTCTGCGTGTGCAGACACGCGCTGCCAATAGGCGTCAGCCCACTCGGCAGCCACCGTCCAGAATGCGAGATCAGCAGGCGTCGGCGACGGTGACCGGAACTCTCGCGCGACCAGTTCACCGCTTGTCGCCGGCCGATACAACATCGGCAACATGTCATAGCTCGGGGTAAGTTGAAGCGGAAGCGCGTCACCCAGGAAGAAGCTTAGATTGCCAAAATGCATGTCGCTGTTTGCAATCAGGCGTCCGAACCACCAACGCTTCCGCACCTGTTCCACGGCGTCGCTCTCGATCCACCCATGCTGTTGCATGCGTAATGCCGTGCCGGGCCAATCATCCCGGTCGCCGTCATGTGCGTCGCTCCATGCTGCAAGCGTCAAGCATCCTCGCCATCCGTGCACCCCCACGCGATCGAATCGAGTCACTTCCAGACAGACGCGTCCTTGCGACCACACCAGATCAGTGCGGGCGTCGGCTCCCTCCTGTTCGGCGAGCAACTGGTCGGCCAAGTGTTCGCTGATGAGCAGATCGGCCCATCGACGCGCCGCTGGACGATCGTCAACGGGCTCGCTGAACTTCACGATGACGTGGCGAAAGCTCCCCTCGCCGTCGTCGATTGTCGTGGTGAACTCCAGTCCGTCTGAAGTGACGGGACCACCAGGCTTGCGGAGCCACGAAGAGCCGTCAAGATTCCGAAGTCGCGCGGCCGACCGTGAGTGTCGATGCGATATAGAGGCCACGTCGACCCGAGCCCTCGTACGTCGCGCCTGCCGATCTTGGGGAGCGTTGCCATACCAGCCATCACCAGAAATCGTTCCCGTCCGAGCGGTAGGTAACCCCTTTTACCCCTGTGATCTTTTGCACCAACGGATCGATTCGGCGAGCAATCCCTCGGCCCAGGTGCTCATCTCCCACGTCGTCCTCGGAGGGGCTAGTGCTGCCAATGACATCGACCTGGACGCGGTTGTGTTCTGCATCTAGCGACACCGCCAATTTGACATCGCAGTGCTCGCAGCCCTCGCTCTCATTCGCACCCAGGGTTGCAAGCGACGTCAGCCTCGCTTCGAGCGCCGCTTTCTCGAAGTCAGACATGCTCGATATCGGCGGATACTGCACCTCGGCGACTGCGCCGCTTGAGGCGGCCAGAAACGCGGCGGCGAGAGCCCCACGATAAAAAGGCGAGCGGGCGGGTCTGATTATTGCTTCCATACAATCCTCCATCTTCGGCCGGTAATTCGGCCTGACGATCTTCCTGATTGGCGCATCGTAGCGGTATCAGCGCCGAGCGCCCGTAACGTCGGGCGCGCCCGCGTCTCGCTTAGGCCGTTCCGGCACGGGGCCGCCCCGGATCTCGCCACGAGTGGAGGCTTCCGCGTCTTTGCTCCGTTGGCTTTCGCCGATGAATCGGCTCCTACATGGGGTCTTGGCCAGATGGCATATCTGCCGGGGGCGGAACTAGTGGGCAATTCCGGCAACGGGGCCTCTTCACTGCGTCGGGAATCGCGTAGTGTGATCGCGGGAGAAACGGGGAACGACCATGACTATCCAGCGCCCGTCAGGGAAGACTGCGTACGACACCTTGCGGCAGGACGTGCCCATGCGGTCGTGGACCATCCTTGCCCAGGATCCGTCGATCCTCGGCGCGGGCGGCAAGGCGCTGACAAGCACGGTAAGCGTGCCTTCCGAGCGTCTGGAGCGTGGCCCCAAGGGCTATCGCGTCCACGTGATCGATTACGACGCTTCGTCCGATACGTTCTATCGCGCACGCGACAAGGATATCGACAAGGACACCTTCGCCAAGGTGACCGACATCGAGAAGCTGGTCCGCAATCCCTATTTCCATCAGCAGAATGTCTACGCCATCGTGATGTCGACCCTGCAGGCCTTCGAGGGCGCCCTGGGTCGGCCCGTGCCGTGGGGATTCCCGACCCCGAGCCACCAGATCAAGGTGGCGCCGCACGCGTTTGCCGATGCCAACGCCTACTACTCGCGCGAATCCGAAAGCCTCAACTTCGGCTACTTCCCGGATAGCAAGGGCAAGCAGGTTTTCACATGTCTATCCCACGACATCGTGGTGCACGAAACCACGCACGCCCTGCTGGATGGACTCCGTCCCAGCTACCTCCTGCCGTCGTCGCCGGACCAGGCGGCCTTCCATGAAGGCTTCTCCGACATCGTGGCCTTGCTGTCGGTCTTCCAGGGCGAAAGCATCATCGAGCGCCTCCTGGTGCCCCTGACCGACCGCAGCGGCCGCATCCCTTTGCAACATCTCACGGCGGCGGCCTTGGGTGGCACGCAGATCGCCAAGCTCGCCGAGCAGATGGGGGCCGCGCTCAGTGGCGTCCCCACGTCCTCGCTACGCGCCTCGCTCCGGATCAAGCCGAACAAGGGCCACTACACCAGCGCACGGTTCGCGGAGGAACACGACCGTGGGGAGCTGCTGGTCGCCATCGTGCTGCGGGCGTTCTTCGAGGTCTGGGCGCGCCGACTCAAACCGCTTGCCCAGGGGTATCCCAACGGCATCGCACGCTCGGTCGTCACCGACGAAGGCACGACGGCCGCCAAGCAATTGCTGCGCATCCTGATCCGCGCGCTCGATTACATGCCACCGGTCGACCTGACGTTCCCCGATTTCCTCAGCGCCGTGATCACCGCCGATATGCAGCTTTATCCGGACGACACGAGATACCGGTATCGCGAGGTGCTGATGACGTCCTTTGAAGCCTACGGCGTCAACCCCGCGGCGCGTGCACGACCCGATGGTGCCTGGCAACCGCCGCCGGCCAGTGAATTCACCCTCACCGGCACGCACTTCGAACGGATGCAACGCGAGCCGCTGGAAGTGTTCCGCTTCATCTGGGAGAACAAGGCGGCACTCGGTATCGAGCGCAATGCCTTCTCCCGGGTCACCTCGGTGCGACCCGTGCTGCGCATCAGCAACGACCAGACGCTACTGCGTGAGACTGTCGTGGAGTACATCCAGGAGCTATCGGTCTACGCCAGCGAGCTGAAGTCGCTCGGCATCAGGAAGCCCGACGGCATGCCGACCAACCGGCTGATCCAACTGTACGGCGGCGGGACGCTGGTTTTCAACGAATACGGCTTGCTGAAGTTCCATATCGGCACGGGCGTGAAGAGTCCGCGTCAATCCGATCGACTGCAGAGCCTCTGGGATCGAGGCTACTTCAGCCAGCAGATCACTGCATCCGCGCGGATCGCCAGCCTGCACCGGGATCGGGTTCTGCGCCCGCTGCTTTCGACAAGGGAGCAATGGTGAGATGGCGACGACACGAAAACCCAAAGCCACCGCACCCCACGACATGGTCCTGCGCAGCTACAACGTCGGCTTCGGCGACTGCTTCCTGCTGACCTTTCGTTACACCGACTTCGACCGCCACGTACTGATCGACTTCGGCTCCACGCGCGCGCCCAAAGGCAAGGTCATGGCCGCGCACATGATGGCCATCGCCAAACAGATCGAGACCGATTGCGAGGGCAAGCTGCACGCGCTCGTCGTCACGCACCGGCACAAGGACCACATCAGCGGCTTCACTTACAGCGGCGGGAAGGGCCCGGGCGCCGTGATTCGTCGACTCGATCCTGACCTGGTCATCCAGCCCTGGACCGAAGACCCCAAGGCGCGACGTAATGCCAAGGGCCCCACCAGCGCCATGCGCAATGGCGATACCAAGGCGGCAATCCAGCACATCGACGCCCTGCATGACATGAACGAGTTCGCCGGCTACGTCGTCTCCGCCAGCAAGCGCTTACGCGGCAATCACCTCAAGGCCACCCGGGAGCAACTGGCTTTCCTTGGCGATGACAACGACCTGACCAATCGCGATGCCATCACCAACCTGATGAAGATGGGGCGGAAGAAACGCTACGTGTACTTCGGCGCCAAGTCAGGGCTGGAATCGGTGCTGCCCGGTGTCACCACCACCGTACTAGGCCCACCCACGCTGAAGCAGTCCCCGGGCATCGCGACCCAGCGAGCCAAGGACCCGGATCAGTTCTGGATGCAACTTGCAGCGCGGGCGGACTTCTGGGCACAACACGGACAGATCGCCAGGTACGCGAAAGCGACCGACGGCGTGCTATTTCCCCGCCATGTCGAGAAGCGGCATCCCTGGGACATGCGCTGGTATCGATACCAGGCCCAGCGCGAGCAGGCCGAGAACCTGCTGTCGATCGTCCGCACACTGGACAGCGCCATGAACAACACCAGTGTCGTCCTGTTGTTCGAAGTGGCCGGCAAGAGCTTCCTCTTCCCCGGCGATGCGCAATACGAGAACTGGATGTATGCGCTATCGCACCCGGCCATCGTGGCCCGGCTCGCCAAGGTCGACCTCTACAAGGTCGGTCACCACGGCAGCCTCAACGCCACACCCAAGGACCTCTGGAACGGATTCACGGCCCGGGGAACCAAGACGAAGAAGGGTCGGCTCATCTCGGTGCTGTCGACCCTGGCCGGCGTGCACGGCAATGAGACGGCGGGCACGGAAGTGCCGCGGGATCCACTCGTCACGGCACTGACCAAGGAGTCCGATCTGTTCGATACGCGCACGACAACGGGCGACGAACAGGTGGTGACATGGGTGAAGCTATGAGGGAACAACGATGAAACGGATCATTGTGTGCGCCGATGGTACCTGGAACGTGCAGGACCAGATCAACGACGGCAGCAAGACACGGCGCCCGACCAATGTCACCAAGCTGGCACGCGCCATCCTGCCCACCGATGCCAACGGCATCACCCAGCTGGTGATCTATCGCGAAGGCGTCGGCACCGGACCGGGCATGGACAAATGGACCGGCGGCGCGTTCGGCGATGGCATAGAGGACAACATCGTCGCGCTCTATCGAAGCATCCTCTACAACTACGAACCCGGTGACGAGCTGTTCTTCTTCGGCTTCAGCCGTGGCGCTTTCACGGCACGCAGCCTGGCCGGCTTCCTGACGTTCGCCGGCCTGCTGAGGAAGACCGACGATTACTACACCCCCGATTTCTACGCCTGCTACGAAAGCGGGCAGGGGCCGGGCAGCGAGGCATGGGCGACGGCCATCCACCATCTGGAAGGCGAGCGCATCTTCCCGACGATCAAGATGATCGGCGTCTGGGACACCGTCGGCTCCCTGGGAGCGCCCGGGCTGCTGGGCCAGGTGCTCAACGACAAGAAGTACGTCTACCACCAGGTCGGGTTATCCGACGAGATAGAGAACGCCTTCCACGCGCTGGCCATCGACGAACGGCGCAAGCCCTTCGTGCCGACACTGTGGGAGAAACCGCCCGGCTGGAGGGGGCACCTGGAGCAGGTCTGGTTCGCCGGGGTCCACTGCAATGTCGGCGGTGGCTATCCGCATGATGGACTCGCCAACGAAGCCTTGTGGTGGCTCGCTGGGGAAGCTGCAGCCCTTGGCCTGGCCATCGACACTCGCTACCTCAAGCCCTTTGTGCCGCACGCCGATGGCCAGCTGTACGACTCGATGGACCTCAAGTATCGACTCATGGGCGCCTACCTTCGGCCGATCGGCACACAGGCCCATGGGGAAGAGGCGATCCATACCTCGGTGATCACGCGTCTTTCGGGCAACGATCCCAAGTACACACCGCCCAATGCCCAGGCCTACGTCGCGCAACCGAACATGAAGGTCGCGACGACCAAGCCCATTCCGTAGCGAGCGACGCTCAGGCCACTCCCTTCAACATCTCCGCCGCCTTCAGCGAATCCAGGTCCCGATTGATCGTCGCCACAGCAATCACGCGCCCATCTTTCTCGTAGCGCACCTCGGCGTCCTTGTCCGCCACCGAGCCTTCCTCGCGAATCGCATCCCAGTCCTCGGCATGGCCGACGTAGCGGATGGTGGTGTCGTAATGGACGCTCCAGAAGAATGGCGGCTCTTCGAACGGATCGTCGATGTCGAGCATGCCCGCCGCCGCGACCTGGCCGTGGCGCTCGGCGAGCACCCAGTGTTCGACGCGTGCAGGCTCGCCGTGCCTGCCCGGGTAGCGGGCGATGTCGCCGGTCGCGAAGATGTCCGGATCGGAGGAGCGCATCGACGCGTCGACAAGGACGCCGCCTTCGATGCGCACACCGGCCGCCTCGGCAAGTTGTAGACGCGGCTTGACGCCGATACCGAGTACCACACGTGTCGCGCGCACCGAGCTGCCGTCATCGAGCTGCACGGCGCCGTCGGCATAGCCTTCCGCGCGACGACCGAGATGGAACACCACGCCGTTCTCCTCGTGCAAGGCCTTGATCATCGTTCCGATCGACGGCCCGAACTTGCTACGCAGGGGAATCAGCTCCGGCCCGATCACGTGCACCTCGATACCACGATGGCGCAGCGATGCTGCCGCTTCGAGACCGATGAAGCTGCTGCCGATCACCGCGACGACATCGTGGCTGTCCACATCGGCGATCACACGCTCGGCGTCCTTCATGCTCCGCAAGGTATGCACGTGCGGCTGATCGAAGCCCGGCGCCGCGGGGCGAATCGGCTCCGCGCCCGTCGCCAGGAGGAGTTTGTCGTAGACCAGGGACTCGCCGGACGCGAGCGCGACCGACCGCAAACCCGCATCGATCGAACGGACGACCGTATCCAGCTTCACGACGATCTTCAGATCCGCGTAGAACGCCTCGTCCTTCAGCGGCATCCACTCCGGCTCGGCCGTGCCGGCCAGATAGTCCTTGGACACGTTCGGCCGGTCGTACGGCGCGTCCGCATCGGCGCTGATCATGGTGATACCGCCGGCAAACCCATGCTGGCGAAGGCGCTGCGCCGCCGCGAAGCCGGACGCCCCACCACCCACGATCACGAAATGCTTGTCCGCCAGCAACGCCGGAGCCGGCGGCACCTCATCAGGCAACGCTTCACGAATGAACACCTTGCCGCCCTCCTCGTCCACTTTCCAGCGCGCGACGGGCGCGAGTGCCGGCGCCTTCAGCGCGCGGCCCGTCCTCAGATCGAAACAAGCGTGATGCAGTGGACAGTTAATGGTGTCGCCGACGCGCAGACCCTCGTGCAAGGGACCGCTGTAGTGACTGCAGGCGCCACCCAGCGCCACGATGCCGTCGCTGGTGCGCGCCACGATGATCGCTTCACCGTTCACATGGCCGGCGAAGACACCGTCCTCGGGAATCGTGGACGCATACACGCCCTGGCTGAAATCGGGACCGACGGGTGCGGAGTCAGAATCGTTAGACATGGCAGGTTCCCGTGCTGGCGTTGGCTAGCCTTCGAATGTAGGGGTCAAATATGACGCTGGATAGGCGGAATGGTGTGCGCATGGTGTTGATCGGACAGCACCAATGAGGCATCCGTTCCACGCATTGCGCCATTTCGGAAATTCATGATGGTTATGTGAAGACGGCTTAACTGAGACCCGCGTCTCTTGGCTTTTGAGCCCACGTTCGGCAAGCTGCGGGGGCGCAAGAAACCCCGACACACGCACGATCAGGAGCTCCATGATGAGAACGGTCCACACGCTCGCCATCACTCTCGCCCTTCTCGTCACCGGCAGCAGTGCCTTCGCCGCCGACAGCACCAGCCAGGTCATCAAGCGCCAGGCCCCCAAAGGCATCACGGCCACGTTCTATACGTGCGTCGACAAGGCCGGTTCCGACGCCACGGCGCAAGGCGCCTGCCTCGCCACCGAAAAGAAGACCCAGGACACGCGGCTCAACACCACCTACAAGGCGCTGACCGCCAAGCTCACCGGCAACGCCAAGGCCAATCTGCTGACGTCCGAACGCGCCTGGCTCGAGTTCCACAACCGGAACGGCGACTTCGAAGCCGCCCTGTATGGCGACGAGCCTGTAGCCGATCTTCAGGTCACGCAGAACGAAATCTTCAGCATCGCCGAACGCGCCGATGCCCTGGACAAGTACCTCACCATCGCCAACGACCAATAACCCAACGCTTCAAGGAGAGAAGTCATGGCTGGTATCGATACGCACGATGTGAACTCGCTCGCAGGCGCCACGTATTTCGTGGTCGGACGCGGCACCGAAGGTGGCCCGTCTTCCTACCACCTGTCCATCACCGGCGTCACGTCCGGCACGTCCGATCCCAACTGGGGTCACGCCAACAGGATCATCGCGGACAGCGGCTATTCGCTGGGCACCATCCAGGTCGACCTCGGCAAGCGCGGCACCTGGGCGCTCGGCGCCACCGACGGCGCCGCGCTTAAGCCCGGCGAGACCACCTACGTCGACGGCATCATCGACCAGTCCTCGAAATACGCAAAGGACCATGGCCTCACCTACACCGGTGACACGGCCAAGCTGCGCAGCGACCTGCTGACGCACGGCAACGGCGAGCACGGCCGCACCACGCTGCACTTCATCGATGCGGACACGCGCAACAGCATCAATGCGTGGGCAGGTTCGCAGGACGGCCAGAAGTGGGTCCATACGAACATCGACTACCCGCAAATCAAGAATGCGACGCAGTCGGCGATGGACACGCTCGACAAGTACGGCAAGAACATCCCGGAAGATCATCGCCTGGAGACCGTCGCCATCCTTGCCAAGACGGAGAACCAGATTCCGTCACAGATGAAGAAGTTCGAGAAAGTCCTGCAGGATGGCGGTGACTACAACGCCGTGCTCGCCAAGGCCAACGAGATCAAGGAAACCTACTCGTACTACGACGGCCCGAAAGCCGCCGCTCTGGCCGAGCAGTACAAGAACGCTTACAAGGATCCGGAGAAGGCCGCCGCCCTCGATCGCGCGCACACCAAGGTCGGTAACGCCAACTTCGATCCGTCCAAGGCCGGCGACGATGCCGACATCAAGGCAGCGCTCAAGGCGATCGGCCAGGGTGGCCGTGCGCATGCGCCAGCCAGCCACGGCTCGCTGAAGGATGGTTCGCACGGCGAGAAGGTGACGGCCTTGCAGACCGATCTCGCAAAGCTCGGCATCACGGATGCTCACGGCCGCGCGTTGCGTCCGGATGGCGACTTTGGTCCGGGCACCAAGGCTGCGGTGGAGAAATTCCAGCGCGAGCACGGGCTGACCGCCGATGGCGTGGCCGGGCCAAAAACGCTCGAGGCCGTGCAGAAGGCGGCGCATCCGCCGCAGGTCGCTCATCCGACGCAAGCAGGTCCTGCGGCGCCAGTCAGCCATCCGAACGTCGGCAGCCTCGCCGATCCCGGCCACCCGGGCAATGGGATTTATAAGCAGGCGCTCGACGGCGTAAAGATCATCGATGCCAAGATGGGTCGCCCGTCCGACCACATGTCGGAGAACCTCGCAGGGTCGTTGGCCGTCGCGGCGAGGAAAGAGGACCTCTCGCGGGTGAACCACGTCGAGATCAGCGACGACGGCAAGCGTGCTTACGCCATGCAGGGCGAGACGAGCTCGCCGTTCAAGCGCGTGGCTGAAGTGGATGTCGCGCAGTCGGTGGCGAAGCCGCTTGAGCAGAGCAGTGCCGAATACGCGCGGATGGATCAGCAGCAGGCCGAGAAGCCGGTGGTTTCGCAGCCGGTGCAGACGCAGCAACCGCAGGCGCCGCAGCAGTCGCACGGCCCCTGAAGGCAGAGTCGCCCACCGTTCTGGTGGGCGATTACATCGCTGCGATCGCTGACTTACTTCTACAGGATGGGGCCGCCATCTACGCCGCGGACGTCCGCACCATCGGCACCGCCGCCCGAATCACCGACCACCCCGTCTTCAGGAACAAGGCAGCAAGCGCAGCACCGAAGATCAGGTCCAGCCACCACCAGCCGGTCCAGGCGATCAGCCCGCTGGTCACCAGGACGCCCGCGTTGCCGATGACGTCGTTGCGCGAACACTGCCAGACCGAGTGCATGTTGATGTCGTCGGCTCGGTAGCGCGTCAGCAAGGCCAGGCAGGCGCCATTGAGGACGAGTGCCCCGGCGGCAGCCAGACTCATCAGTGCGGTCGCGGGCGGCACACCGTGGGACAGGCGATAGACCACCTCGGCCATCACCACCACCGCGAAAGCGACCTGCAGGGCTCCCTTCGTCAATGCGGACATCGCCCGGGCACGCAAGGAACGCCCCACCACCAGCAGGCTGATCCCGTAGACCAGGGCATCACCCAGGCTATCCAGCGAGTCGCCCTGCACGGCGCTGGAGCTGGCGACCCAGCCGACGCCGAACTCCCCGCCGAAGATCACCAGGTTGATCGCCAGCACCAGCCAAAGAACGCGGCGATGCGCCCCGGTATCGGCCAGGGGGCGGGCGTCGCAGCTATCGTGTTGGCAACAGGTCATGCGACTAGAATGAGGTCCGTAGTAACTACGGAGTCAACCGATGCGCATCAGCGAACTGGCCACCGCCACCGGGTGCAACCTGGAGACGATTCGCTACTACGAGCGGATCGCCCTACTCCCCGAACCGCCTCGGCTCGGCACCTATCGCCAGTACGGGCCCGACGATGTGGCGCGCCTGGACTTCATCATGCGATGCCGGCATCTCGGCTTCAGCCTGGAGGAGACGCGGAGTCTGCTCGGGCTAAGCACCCAACAGGACACGTCCTGCGCGGCGGTCGACGTGATCGTCCAGGCACACCTCGAGCAGATCGAAGCGAAGCAGAAGGCGCTGGCGGAGATGGCGGCTGATTTGCGGGGGATGCTTGCTTCGTGTGCGCAGGAGACGGTTGCTACGTGCAGCGTCGTGCGGACGCTGGCTCACTGATTTTCCATCGCGCACATGAGAACGCCGCCGCATCGTGAGATGCGACGGCGTCCATCGATAATCGCAACGGCAGGGGTTACTTCCGCGGCGCAATAATCTCGCTCAAGTAATCCGGCGTCCCCGCAATCCGCACCAAATGCGGATACTGCAGCCCACCGTGGTAATCCACCGGAATCGTACGGATGCGACCCTGGTACTTCACCGTCAGGTCGATCGGCGTCTTGCTGTCTTTGGCGGCCGTGATCGCACTCGTCATCGCATCCTTCGAATACACGGTGCCGTTCACCGCAATCACCGTGGCACCCGTGCTGACGCCTGCCTTGAACGCAGGGCCATCCCAGCGCACGTCATTGACCTTGCCGCTGCTCGTCAGCGTCAGGCCGATCGACCAAGTGAAGTTGAGCATGTGGCGCGACGATTCCGGACGGCTGTCGGACTGCGTCTCGAACTCACTTTCCTTATCGTCGTAGACCAGCTTCCAACCAGAAGCCGCGAGGCCGTCCTGCAACGGCGGGTTGAGCGAGGTAGCGCGTGCCTTGATGAAGCTGGCCCAATCAAACGGCGCGACGCCGTTCAAGGCGGCGACCACGTCGTCGAACGTATAGGTCTTCGGTACGTAGCTGCCGTTCTCGACACCGAAGAACGCCTGTGCGAAATCGTCGAGCGAGTGCTTGTCCTTGGTCAGGCTGCGCAGCTTCGCATCCACGTCCAGCCACATCATCTGGCCGCCGCTATAGTAATCCTCGCTCATCTGCCAGCTGCGGTACGGCAGCGGCGAACGGCGGGCGACGGTCGGGTCGTTGGTGGTGTCCTCGAGCGTGCGCCACTGGAAACCTTCGCGGTTGCGCTCGTAGTTCGCTGCGACCATGGCCAGGCCGTCGCGGAACTCCTGCGGCGTCCACATGCCGGCGCGCGCGGTCAGAACGAAGCCCCAGTACTGCGTCTGGCCTTCGTACACCCACAGCAGCGAGTCACCCATCGTGACGTTGAAGTTCGGCGTCCACAGGTCCGCCGGGCGACGGAACTTGCCGTTCCACGAATGCGTGTACTCGTGGGCAAGCAGGTCGCGCTCCGATGCGTTTTCTTTCCAGGCGGTGAAGTAGTCGGCGCCCAGGCCGTCTTCGCTCGACTGGTGATGCTCGGTGCCGTTGCCCGCCAGCTGGTCGGACAGCGAGAACAGGAAGTCGTAGTGGTCGTAATGATGCGAGCCGAACAGCTTCGTCGCCTGGGTCACCAGGTTGCGATGCGCCGTCAGTTGCTCGGGCGTGATCTCGAGGAACTTCGGCTCATCCGCGACTACATCGAGGAACACCGGTGCCTTGTCACCCGGGTTGAGCGGAACACGCTTGAAGTACTGGCCCGCGTAGATCGGCGAATCGACCAGGTTCTCGAAGCTCACCGACTTGAACGTGGTGGTGTCGCCGGACTTCGACCCCGTCTCCAGGGCGGTCCCGAGCTGCCAGCCCTTCGGCAGTGTCACGCTCGGCGCGAAGGTGATGCCGCGCGTGTAGTAACCCGCCGGGTAGAGCGCCACCTTGCTCCACTCCATGTACAGCATGCGGTCGGTGATCTCGAAGTCCGCATCGTCCGCACGCTCGGAAAGGTACTGGAACTCCACGTCGATCGCCGAGACGCCGGCCGGCACGTCGAGATGGAAGGCGTAGACGTTGTACTCGTCACGCTTCCACTGGACCGGCTTGCCGTTCGCACTGATCTTGAGGCCGGCGAGCATCGCGATCGGACCGGTCGGCGAGTGGTCGCCCGGAATCCACTGCGGGTACAGCAGGGTCAAGGCGCCAGCCTTCACCGGAATCGATTCGCGAACGCGGAAGATGCCCTGCGCCGTATCGTTGGCATCGACATGGAGTGCCACCGTGCCGACGTACGGCGTGTCCTGCGGCGGCGGGACCTGGTCGGAAGGAACGTCCGCCGAAGCCGTGCCGGCGGCGAGCGCCAGGGCAAGGGCCAGGGAGAGGCGCGAGAACTTGCGACGTGAAGCGGCCGGCAGACCGGCGAAGGACACTGAATGCATGAAAGGCTCGGCGAATGAGTGGGTGGGGACGGAGGCGGACTCCGGGTCCGCGATGAATCATAGCCGCAGACGTCGCGCGATCATCCAGGGGCCTTTACGCCTCGCGGTCTGGCCGCGGCCGTGCGCTTGCCGACCGCACGCACGGGTTTCGTCACCGGGGCGCAGCTGCCACCGCTCGCGGCACAACAGTTCTCGGTCAGGTAACCGACCAAACCGTCCACCGCGTCAATCACCGGCGCGTAGTAAATGAAACGACCACTCTGCGTGCTGGTCACAAGGCCCGCATGCAGAAGCTCTTTCAGATGAAACGAGAGCGTGGCGCTCGGCAGACGGAGACGCTCACCGATGACGCCCACCGGCACGCCTTCCGGTCCCTGCTCGATCAGCAGGCGGAAAATCGCCAGGCGCGATTCCTGGGCGAGCGCGGAAAGGATCTTGATGGCGTCCGATGTTTGCATGCGTCGACATTGTATGTTTCGATATCTCTAGAATGATGGAATCGTCAACCTCGAGCAAGCCTCGGAGCGCATCGTGACGCCAGTCGATATTCCCCACCTCACAGGCGACCTGCCGCCGCCCGAGTGGGAGCGCCTCGCCGTCGCCGGAGACGCCGGCCATCCGCCGCGCATCCTGATCCTGTACGGGTCGCTTCGTCCGCAGTCGTTCAGTCGCAAGCTCGCCTACGAAGCCGAGCGCATCCTTCAGCATCTTGGCGCCGAAACCCGCGTGTTCGATCCCGCCGAACTGCCCATGCTCGACAGCGTGCCCGCCGACCACCCCAAGGTGCAGGAACTGCGTACGCTTTCCTTATGGTCCGAAGGACAGGTGTGGATCAGCCCTGAGCGTCATGGCTCGGTCACTGGCGTTTTCAAGAACCAGATCGACTGGCTCCCCCTCGAAGACGGTAGCGTGCGTCCTACCCAGGGCCGGACCCTGGCCGTGATGCAGGTATCGGGCGGCTCGCAGTCGTTCAACGTGGTCAATGCCCTGCGCGTACTCGGCCGCTGGATGCGCATGGTCACCATCCCGAACCAGTCCTCCGTGGCGAAGGCCTGGAACGAGTTCGACGCCGCTGGCCGGATGAAGCCCTCACCGTATTACGATCGCGTCGTCGACGTCATGGAAGAGCTGATGAAATTCACCCTTCTGGTTCGCGGGCGAAGCGACTATCTGGTCGATCGCTACAGCGAGCGCAAAGGCGCTACCGAAGCACGAGCACTGGCCGCCGCGGCGGCTGTCGTGGAACCTACCTCATGACCATGAATGCAACGATCTACCACAACCCCCGCTGCGGCACCTCGCGCAACACGCTCGCGATCCTCCGTCACGCCGGCATCGAACCCACCATCATCGAATACCTGAAGACGCCACCGGACCGGGCCACCCTGCTCCGCCTGCTGGTCGACGCCGGTCGTACACCGCGCGAGGGCGCGCGGCAGAAAGAGAAGCTGTTCGAGGAACTCGGCCTGCGCGATCCGTCCGTCAGCGACGAGGCGATGCTCGACGCCATGCTGGCTAATCCGATCCTGATCGAACGGCCATTCGTGGTGACCGAGAAAGGCACGCGCCTGTGTCGTCCGTCCGAGGTGGTACTCGAGATCATCCCGCCGCTGCCGGGTCCGTTCACCAAGGAAGATGGCGAGATCGTTCATGGCTGAAAGGAATCCACGCATCCTGGGCTTGGCACTACTGGCTACCGTCTTCGCGACGAACGCCTTGGCCGACCAGGCCGGCCCAGCTATCCGGGGACGAACCTCGAATGAGGCCGGCGCGGTCTTCCAGTTCGACGCCAGCGCCGCCGGTGCAAATGGCAGTGACATCACCATCCGCTGCATCGAAAAGTGCAAGAAGAATGCGCCCGTCTATCGCGAGCATGTCGACGCCGCACCCACCTCCGTAACGCTGCCGAAGGACGGATCCACCCGATTCATCAGCGTCTGGACAACCGGCTCGGCCTATCGGGTCATGGTGCACGATATCGCCGGACCGAAAGTCGAAAAGGTGATGGAGCACGGCTCACGCATTCCGCCTTCAGCGATGGGGATCGACGACAAGGGCGAAGAGTTCTTTATCCTCTGCGACGAAGCTCACGGCTGCAACGAGTTCCACTGGCGGTCGTGGGTCTATGAAGTGATTCCGCGCAAGGATTATCGCTGGAATAAGTAGCGGCCCGGTGATGCCTTTGCCTTACCATCACCCCATCCCAACGCGCCTCGAGGACCGCCATGCTGTCGGAAGATGAACTGGCCCTCCTCGAGGCGATCCGCGAAACCGGCAGCCTGTCCCGCGCCGCTGCACGCCTGGGCAAGGCCCCTTCGACGCTGTCGAACGCGGCACGCCATCTGGAAGAGCGCTTCGACGCCCTGCTCTTCGATCGTCGGCGCTACCGTCTCCAGCTCACCCCGGCCGGGCAACTCCTCACCAACGAGGCCGCCCGCCTCATGGCCGACCACGCGCGTCTCACCCAGCGCGTCAAACAGGTCGCCAGTGGGTGGGAGGATCGCCTCTCGATCGTGACCGACGAGATCCTCGAGTTCGAGCTGCTGTTCCCCTCGCTGCGTGCCTTCGACGCGCTCGACTCCGGCGTGCAACTGCGCCTGACCCACGAAGTGCTCGGTGGTACCTGGGAAGCCTTGCGAGAAGGTCGTGCCGATCTGGTCGTCGGTGCGACCAATGAGCCGCCGGCCATTCCCAAGCTTCGCTGGCATGAGCTCGGTGTCATGGAATGGGTGTTCGCTGTCTCGCCGCGACACCCCTTGGCGAAGGTGGTTGAACCGCTGGACGCCGACACCGTAGCGAAGCATCGCGCGATCGTCGTCGCTGACTCATCCCGGACCGCGTCGCGTGGCTACGGCACCGTCGGTGGGCAAGGCCGGCTTGCCGTGCCCAGCATGCGGGCGAAGATCCTTGCCCAGCGCGACGGACTCGGCGTGGGCTGGGTGCCCAAGCATCGGGCGCAAGCGTTGATCGCCGCCGGCCAGCTTGTCGAAAAACGCGTGGCCGATCCACGCGAGCCCAACACTTTGTACGTCGCCTGGCGCGGTGACTCGGAAGGCCGAGCCCTTGCCTGGTGGGTCGAACAGATGCGGCAGCCCCGGCTGGCGAAACGCCTGATCCAGGGGCTGCCGATTACCGCTTAGCGCGACGCCTTACAGCTGGCTCATACCGCCGTCGATGATGATCTCGGTGCCGACGATGAAGGCCGACTCCGGTGAGGCCAGGTGCAGCACGGCCGCGGCGACTTCTTCCGAGCGACCGAAGCGACCGACCGGCACCTGCGCCAGGATGCCTGCCGCCGTTTCCTTCAGGGTGGCTTCGTCCATGCCGAGCTTGCCGTAGAGCGGGGTCTCGATCGGGCCCGGGCTGACCACGTTGACGCGAGCGCCCTGCGGAATCAGTTCGGCCGACAGGGTGCGGGCGAACGAGATCAGCGCAGCCTTGGTCGCGGCATACACCGACGAACCCGGCATGCCGATGTGTGCATTGATCGAGCCGTTCAAGACGATCGACGCGCCCTTGTTGAGCAGCGGCGCCAGCGCCTGCAGCTGGAAGTACGCACCCTTGACGTTGGTGTCGAAGCTGAGATCCCACAGCGCCTCGTCGACCTGCGCCAGAGGAGCGAACTTGGCCACACCGGCGTTGATGAATACGGCGTCCAGACGCAGACCCAGCTCACTGACCTTGGCGGCGAGGGCGCGGGCATCGCTGAGGACACCGGCGTCGTTGCGAATGACGATGGCCTTGTCGCCGAGCAGAGCCGCAGTGCGCTCGATGCCGGCGGGATCGCGACCGGTGACGAGCACGGTAGCGCCCTCGTCGATAAAAGCCTTGGCGACGGCGAGGCCGATGCCGCTGGTGCCACCGGTGACGACCACGTTCTTACCAGTAAAACGGTTCATGACGTTACTCCGAGAGGGATGGTGATAATTACTTACGAGCGGAAGGAAGGAAACTGACTAAGGCGGCGATGACCTGGTCCGGCTGTTCTTCGGCGATCCAGTGGCCGGCGTTCTCGATCTGGACGGTGCGGACGTTGGTCGCCACATGGCTCATCTGGTCGCCGATCAAGGGACCGAAGCTACCGGTGCCACCCAGGGCAAGCACCGGCATGGTCAACGGGGTACGTGAGAAGACGGCGTTGTCCTTCGCATCCTGGCCAAAGGCGCGGTAGTACTCGAACCCGGCGCGCAGGGCGCCCGGCATGCTGTATTTGCGAACGTAGTAGTCGTCGACTTCCTTGGTGAACGCGCCAGCATTGACCGCCTCGTTGTTGTGGAACCACGGCAGGAACTCGGCAACGTGATCCTGCACCAGCAGCTCGGCCACATCGCGCTGACCGAAGAAGTGGAAGTGCCAGACGCGATCGGTGCCAACGAGCTTGTCCCAGGGATCGATACCGGGCAGCGGCACGTCCATGATGGTGAACGTACGCGTTTCACTGGGGTACTGGCTTGCATAGGCATACGCCACCATGCCGCCCATGTCGTGGCCGACCACGCTTACCTCCGGGCCGAGCTTCAGCGCTGCGACCAGGGCGTGGATGTCCTGGGCGATGGTGGCCTTCTCGTAACCGGTGGCGGGACGACTGGTGTCACCCAGGCCGCGAAGATCCGGGGCGAGGACGGTGTAACCGCGATGGGCCAGCGCCGGCATGACGTAGCGCCACATGTACGAGGTCGAGCCCCAGCCATGCAGCAGGACGATCACCTGGGGGCCACCACGGGCGATCAGGTAGTGATAGCGAACGCCGTTGACCTCCTGCTTGCCCTCGTGAACCAGCGCCTGATCTTCGGCCGACGGGAGGGGTGCGGCCTGGGCGTGCGATGACACCGGGGAGAACAGGGCCGAGGCACCGAGGAACAGGGCGGCGGCGTAGACGAAGCGCTTCATGGGAGAACTCCAGCGAGGAATTAATGGCTATGCTGCGCCGGAGAAAGCGACAAGACGTACGTTGGGCCCGACCAACACGTTCGATTCTGTCGAACATGTTTCCCCGCCATCGGCGGGGTACTTGACAGGACCCGGCTCCAGCTCGGATAGAATGCCTCCCCTATGCGTCCTCGCTTCCGCCTGAGTCGTCGTCGTCGAGCCCTCTCCATCGGGCTGGTGATGTTCTGCCTGCTGTTCCAGCAGTTGGCGATGGCGGCCTATGTGTGCACCCTGCCGGCGCAATCGGCCACGATGGCCATGACCGGTGCGTGCGCCGAGATGGGCATGGGCGCCGCGCCAGCCAGCCATGCGCCTGACGTGCACGCTACCGATCCGCGTTGCGCGGAACACTGCAGCGACCACACCTCGGCCGTGCCCGATGCGCGCGTGCCGTCCTTGCCGCCTCTGCTCCTGCCAGCCGACTGGCCCGTCCTCAGCGCCACGATGACCGATCGTCCGGAGCGTGTGGCACTGCCCGACGCGACCCTGCTTCGACCCGACCCACCGCCCTCGCTGCGGTTCTGCACGCTCCTGATCTAGACCCCGATCGCACGTCCCTCGTCGGCCGTGTGCGCACGGCCGTGTGTGCCTGCGATCGGAGATCACCATGGATTCGTTCAAGCGGCTTCGTGCCGCTCTCGTTCTTGCGTTAGTTCCTGTCATGGCGGCTGCCACGCCGCCATCCGTACTCACCCTTCAAACCGCCGCCGATCGGGCCGTGGCGCAGGCGCCGCTTCTCCAGGCGCGCCGTGCGCAGGCGGACTCCGCGCGCCAGGAAGCAGCCCGGGCCGGTGCCCTGCCCGATCCACAACTCACCTTCGGCATCGACAACCTCGCCACGCAAGGGCCAGGCGCATTCACCGCCGGTGGCGACGACATGACCATGCGCACCGTTGGCATCAGCCAGGCACTGCCATCGCGCAGCAAACGCCAGGCAGAACGCGCGATGGGCCAGGCCCAGGCCGTGGAGGCAGGCGCCACCGAAGTGGCAACCTCCGTATCCATTCGCCAGGCCGCTGCCGAAGCGTGGGTCGGCGCATGGGGTGCGCATCAACAGATTGCGATGCTCCGCGCGCTTCGCACCTCCTGGAACCAGGACATCGACGTGGCGACCTCGCGATTGAGTGCCGCCTCCGGCAGCGCGGCGGATGTCCTCGCGGCACGTATGGAAGCGCTGGATCTGGACAACCGTCTCGACGAGGCAGCCGCGCAGGAAGTACAGGCGCGCGCCAGCCTAGCGCGATGGGTCGACACCGAAGCCGATACGACGCTGGCGGATCCACCGGATTTCAGCGTGCTGCCGTTCGACGAAACGGGCCTGCTCGCCCACGTCGATGCGCAGGGTGCCCTTCTGGCCTGGCCGGCGCGCGAGGATGCGGCCGCAGCGGCACTCTCCGCTGCACAAGCAGACAAACGCCCCGCTTGGAATCTCGGTGTGACCTACGGCTCGCGCGTTCGGGGCCTGTCCGACATGGTCTCGTTGCAAGTGGGCGTGAGCCTGCCGTTGTTCACGCGCAACCGGCAGGATCGCGGTATCGCCGCGCGTACCGCCGACCTGGATGCGGTGCGCTTCGAACACGCCGACGCGAGGCGCGCGCAGATCGAAGCCATCCAGCGCGCCTGGTCGCAATGGGAAGCGTGGGGTGCGCAAGTGCGTCGCCACCGCGACGTATTGCTGCCACTCGCCCGCGATCGCGTCGCGCTGGCCCTGGCCGCCTACCGCGGCGGCGGCGACATCGCGCCCCTGCTCAGCGCTCGCCGCGACGAGCTCGCCCACCATGCCGACTACGCACGCATGCAAGCCGAATACGGCCGTGCGTGGGCAGTCCTGGCTTACCTCATTCCTACCGGAGCCGACCAATGAACCTCACCGCCCGCTTTGCTCTCGGTGCGGTGTTTATCACCGTGATCGCCACCGCTGCCTATCTCGCTGGCCGCCATGGCACGACGCCGTCCGGACTGACGCCCATGCAGACCATGGCCAAGCCGACGACCAAGTCCGTCCGCTACTGGTACGACCCGATGGTTCCCGAACAGCACTTCGATCACCCCGGCCTGTCGCCCATGGGCATGCAGATGGTTCCCAGGGTCGACGACGCCAGCACGCCCTCAGGCAGTATCCATATCGACGCGTCAACAGTGCAGAACCTCGGCCTGCGAACCGCCCCGGTCGAGCGCCACGCCATGGCATCGACTGTGGAGGTTCCAGGAAACGTCACGTGGGACATGCGTCAGGTGGTGACGATCAGCGCACGCGTCGACGGGATCGTCGAGCATCTGGATGTCCGCGCCACGTATACGACGGTGACCAAGGGTTCCCCCTTGCTCGCACTGCTTGCACCGCAATGGCGCAGTGCACTGGCCGAGGCCAACGCCCTTCGCCATGTGCAATCGCCCGATGCCAAGGCCCTTAGCGACGCGTCGCAAGCACGCCTGCGAGTGCTCGGCCTGTCCGCAGCGGATGGCGTTATGTCGCGCGGCGATGGCGCGGCGATTCTGCTGAACGCCCCGGTCAGCGGCATCGTCACCACGCTCGACGTACGCGAAGGCCAGCGCGTCAACGCCGGTCAGACACTGATGACGATCAACGGCACGACGTCGGTCTGGGTGGAAGCTGCCGTGCCACAGGGACAGGCATCGGCGATACGTCCGGGCACACCGGTCACGGTACGCGCCGACGCGTGGCCCGGTCGTGCCTTTACCGGACACGTCGAGGCTCTATTGCCGGACATCGATGGCGCCACGCGTACTCAACGCGCGCGGATCGTGTTGAGCAACCCGGACAACGCCCTCGCACCGGGCATGTTTGCGCACGTCACGCTCACGCCTGTGGCGGACGCGCCCGTTATCGCCGTACCCGATGAGGCCTTGATCGCCGATGGCGAGAGCGCGCGCGTCATCGTCGCCGAACAGGACGGTCGCTTTCGTGCAGCCACAGTGACGCCAGGCCGCTCCACCGGTGGCATGACGGAGATTCGCAGTGGGCTGACGGAAGGACAGCGCATCGTCGTCTCCGGCCAGTTCCTGATCGACTCCGAAGCCAACCTGTCCGGTGCGCTGAACCGTCTGGAGCATCACCCATGATCGCGCGCCTGATTCGCGCATCCATCGCACATCGCGGCTGGGTGCTTCTGGTCGCTTTGGTCCTCGCCGCCGCCGGTATTTACGCCGCCGTGCGAACGCCGATCGACGCCCTGCCCGACCTCTCCGACACACAGGTCATCATTCGTACGAGCTGGGCCGGCCAGTCGCCGCAGATCGTCGAGGATCAGGTCACCTATCCTCTCGTCACCACCATGCTCTCGGTACCCGGCGCGACCAGCGTACGCGGCTACTCCTTCTTCGGCGACTCGTACGTCACCGTGCTGTTCGACGAGCAGACCGATCTGTACTGGGCGCGCTCGCGCGTTCTCGAGTACCTGAGCCAGGTGCGCGACCGCTTGCCCTCAGGCGTGTCGCCAGCGCTCGGTCCCGATGCGACAGGCCTGGGCTGGATCTACGAGTATGCGCTGGTCGATCGCACCGGCAAGCACGATCTCGGGCAATTGCGAGGCCTCCAGGACTGGTTCCTTCGCTACCAGCTCAAGACCGTGCCGGATGTCGCAGAGGTCGCCAGCGTCGGTGGCATGGAGCGCGCGTGGCAGATCGTGCCCGACCCAGCGGCACTCGCCGCACACGGCATCACTGTCGATCGTCTCGTCGATGCCGTGCGCAGCGCCAACGGCGCCAACGGCGGCTCCGTGATCGAGCAAGGCGAAGCGGAGTTCATGGTCCGTAGCGAGGGCTATCTGCGAACGGCGGAGGACTTCGCCACCCTGCCGGTCACGACATCGGCCAGCGGCACGCCCGTACTGCTGCGCGAGGTAGCCAGCGTGCAACGTGGTCCGACGTTCCGCCGCGGTATCGCCGAGCTCGACGGTCAAGGCGAGGTGGCTGGCGGCGTGATCGTGCTGCGTTCGGGTAAGAACGCGAAGGCTGCCATCGCCGCCGTGAAAGCAAAGCTGGATACCTTGCAGCGCAGCTTGCCCGTCGGCGTGCAGATCGTACCGACCTACGACCGCTCCCAACTGATCGACGCCGCCGTCGACAACCTCTCCGGCAAGCTCGTCGAGGAGTTTCTCGTCGTCGCACTGGTCTGCGTGCTGTTCCTCGGGCATCTGCGCTCCGCACTGGTCGCGGTCATTACCTTGCCCTTGGGCGTGTTGGCCGCCTTCGTAGTGATGCACCTGCAAGGCGTCTCGGCCAACCTGATGTCGCTAGGCGGCATTGCGATCGCCATCGGTGCGATGGTCGACGCCGCCGTCGTGATGATCGAGAACGCGCACAAGCACCTCGAGCACTGGCGGGATCGCCACGACGGCGAGGAGCCCTCTGCATCCGATCGATGGACGCTGATCGCCGAGGCCTCGGTCGAGGTCGGTCCGGCACTGTTCGTCAGCCTGCTGATCATCGCGCTGTCCTTCGTGCCGGTGTTCGCGCTGGAGGCGCAGGAAGGCCGGCTGTTCAAGCCATTGGCCTTCACCAAAACCTATGCCATGGCCGCGGCCGCCGGCCTCGCGGTAACACTCGTGCCCGTGCTGATGGGCTACCTCGTGCGTGGTCGCATCCGCGCGGAACAAGACAATCCGCTCAACCGTGTGCTGGTTGCCATATACCGGCCGATCCTCGATGCGGCGCTGCGTTATCCGAGAACGACGCTCGCGCTGGCCGGCTTGCTCCTGTTGAGTGCACTGTTGCCGTGGAGCCGGCTCGGTAGCGAGTTCATGCCGCCCATGGACGAAGGCACCCTGCTGTACATGCCCACCGCCTTGCCGGGCCTGTCCGCTGGCAAGGCCGCGCAACTGCTGCAACTGACCGACCGGATGATCAAGACGGTACCCGAGGTCGATCATGTCTTCGGTAAGGCCGGACGCGCCGAGACCGCGACCGATCCCGCGCCTCTGGAGATGTTCGAGACCACGATCACCTTCAAGCCCAAGGCGCAGTGGCGTCCTGGCATGACGATGGCGAAGCTCAAGGACGAACTGAACCAGGCCGTCCACGTGCCCGGATTGACCAATCTCTTCGTACCGCCCATCCGCAATCGCATCGACATGCTGGCCACGGGCATCAAGAGCCCGATCGGGATCAAGGTGTTGGGGAGCGATCCGGCGAGCCTGCAGCAGGTGGCCGATCGCATTGAGTCGGTCGCGCGCGGCGTACCGGGCGTGGCCTCCGCCGTGGCCGAGCGGTCGGCAAGCGGGCGCTACGTCGACGTACACGTGCGCCGGGAGGATGCGGCGCGTTACGGTCTCACCCAGGCCCAGGTACAAGGCACGATTGCCACCGTCGTCGGCGGCGATCCGGTTGGCGAAACCATCGAGGGACGCGAACGCTATCCCATCGTCGTGCGGTACCCGCGCGTCGACCGCGATTCCGTGGCGGCGTTACGACAGCTGTCCCTGGTCGCTGCCAGCGGCGCGCAAGTGACCTTGTCGCAAGTGGCCGACATCGCCGTGGTAGCTGGTCCGCCCATGCTCAAGAGCGAGAACGGCTCACTGTCGACGTATGTCTACATCGACACCGCCGGACGCGATCTCGGCTCCGTCGTCGCCGACCTGCAGCGTACGGTCGGCGCGCACGTTGCGCTGCCACCGGGTACCACGCTCGCCTGGTCAGGTCAGTTCGAGTATCTCGCTCGTGCGATGGCGCGTCTGGTGTGGGTCGTACCTGCGGCCGTGATCATCATTTTTGCGCTGATCTATGCGGTGTTCCGTCGTGCCAGCGAGGCGCTGCTGATCATGGCCAGCGTGCCCCTCGCCCTGGTCGGCGGCTTGTGGTTGATCTGGATGATGGGCCACGCGGTGTCGGTTGCGACGATCATCGGTTTTATCGCGCTGGGCGGCGTTGCCGCGGAGTTCGGCGTGGTGATGCTGCTGTACCTGCGGCATGCGTGGGACCGCACGCTGGCGGTGCATCCCGATGCCGGCGAACTCGAGCTGGACGAAGCAATCCGCGAAGGCGCGGTGCAGCGTGTGCGACCCAAGGCGATGACGGTGGCGGTGATTCTTGCCGGTCTCCTGCCGATTCTTCTTGGCCAAAGCGCCGGATCCGAAGTCATGCAACGCATTGCGGCTCCCATGGTCGGCGGGATGCTGACGGCACCGCTTCTTTCCATGTTGGTTCTTCCTGCCGCTTTTCACCTTCTGGTTCGTCGGCGCTTGCGTCGGCGTGCCGGAACGCTCCACTCCCCCCACTGAGGAATACTTTGATGAAAACGATGTTTGCACTTATGGCGATGACTGGCCTGGCTATCGCCACTAACGTCAGCGCCCAGCAAGCCATGGATCCGCACATGGCCGGTATGGAACACGCCGCGCAACCTGCAGACGCACAGGGCGTTGGCGTGATCAAGGCCGTCGACACGACCAAAGGCACGGTGACCCTGCAGCACGAAGCCATCTCAGCGATGGGTTGGCCGGCCATGACGATGGTGTTCAAGGTTGCTTCGCCGGACCTGTTGTCGGCTGCGAAGGTCGGGGATCGCGTGCACTTCGGCCTGAGGCCGAGTGGCATGGGCGGCACGGTGACGTCGATCATGCCGGCGAACTGAGTCGGCCGAAGGACGCACACCCCATGAGGGCTGTGCGTCCTCGCGGTCAATCAGGCCACGTTTAGAAGCCGAGGCGCGTCAGGTCTTCCTGGAGGAAGTTCTGGCCGCTGCGGTTCTTGACGCTGGGTAGCTCCGACACGCGCACGCGCCAGTCCAGCAATGCCGTGTAGTCAGCCGGTACCGTGATCCCGGAAACGTCGGCGTGCATGAGGCCGGCGAACAGGGTGATGTCGGCCATGGAGAAGGCGTCGCCGGCAAGATAGGGGCGGCTCTGGAGAAGCTCGTTGAAGTACGTCAGGCTGGCGCGCACCTTGTCGCCCTCGCGCTGACCCATGGCCTCGCGGCCGTCCCAGTCGGGACTCTTGTATGCCTTGAGCGTGTCGCCCAGACCGGACGTGGCGTGGTGGAAATACAGGCCGATCGGATCGGTGACATACGCCTCGGCACGGCGCTGCATCATGTGGATGACCGCCTTTTCCTTAGGGGTGCGGCCGGTGAGGATCGGGTTACCGTCTAGGTTGTCGAAGTACTCGGTAATCGCCGTGGACTCCGAGATCAGCGTGCCGTCGTCGAGCTCGAGCACGGGGACGACGCCGGACGGGTTCTTGCTCAAGAAGGCGGCCTGCTTGTGCTCGGCGCCGATCAGGTCGACCGGGACGAACTCAACGGCCTGGTCGAGCCCCTTGGCGGCAAGGACGATCCGGATGCGGGAGGGGTTGGGAAAGCCGGGGCGGTCATAGATTTTCATGAGATTCCGTGAGTTAGGTTGTCTATCGATCGATAGATAGTTAGAAGGAATGAGCGGAGATTAGGCCGCCTCATTGCCCCTGTCAACCCCTATCGATCGATAGATAGCCAGCCCTGCTATACTTCGGTCCATGAACACGAACATGCGCGAATCCATCATGTCGGCCGCCCGGATGGCCGTGCAGGGCCACGGCTACAACGCCCTGAGCTTCCGGGAACTGGCCAAGGCGGTCGGCATCAAGAGCGCGAGCGTCCACTACCACTTCCCTACCAAGGGCGATCTCGCGGCGGCGCTCGCCAAGCGCTACGCCGACGAAGCGGAAGTGTTCTTCGACGAGTTGCTGGCCACCCCGCAAACGCACGATGCGCTCATGCGCGCTTACACCTCGGCCTTCCGCAAGGCGCTCGAAGACGACAACAAGATGTGCCTGTGCGGCATCATGTCGGCCGAGTACACGGACCTCCCCGACATCGCTCGTGTCGAAGTCGATCGCTTTACCGCCGTCAACACGCGTTGGTTACTTCGGGTTCTGACGGATCGCCACCCTAACGCCCCTCACGATGCGCTCGAGGCGCGCTCGCTGGCCATCTTTGCTGCGATCGAAGGTGCGCAGCTGGTGGCGCGAGGTCGTGCGGATCTGGCTTCGTTTGATCGGATTATCGAGGCTTATCATGCGTCGGGGTTGTTCGACTAAAGACCACGCACCACCCGTCAGAGCGGTGCGCGGTTTCAAACCGTCAGGGACTGAGGCCCGCATCGAGCGCCCCGGCATACGCCGCAGAGAGCGTCTTGCCCTGGTAGGTCTTCCCTGCCACATCGTCGTAGAGCCAGAGGAAGGCACCCGTGATGTTGCACTGTGCCGTCCAGCCCGCGATCTTGCTCTGTGCGCTGGGCACCGTGTCGCCGCCGATCGACGAATCGCCGAGCCCCGGATAGACCGGCACGCCGCCGAAGTCCCAACCCGAACACGGGCTGTTGCCCGCGCCGCCGGCATAGGCCTGCAAATGCACACCATCGACCGTGCCGGCGCGCTGGCTGTTGATCTGCGTCACCACGGATTTCCAGTACGAAGCGTTCGTATAGGCATCCGGCATCACGTGATAGCCGAGCTTGCCGAGCATCACGGAGAAGGCGACGGTCGAAGCCGCGTCGTAGCTGTTCTCGTCATCCAGGTCGATCGCATCGATCGAGGGGATGGCCTGCTTGAGCGCCTGGAAGTTGCGATAGAGCGTGCTCTGCGTACCCGTGCCACCGCCGGCACCCGTGCTGTTCACGAGAGCCTTGATGTCCTGGAAGTCGCCGACGTTGGACGAGCCGATGCTGAAGGTGATGCGTTTGACGCCTGCCGATTTCAGAGCGGCAAGGTTGGAGACGAAGCCGGGATACATCTTGTTGCCGATGTAGGCACCGTTGGAAACGATGGGGAATTCACCATTGAGGTTGAGATCGCCATTCGACTTGACCTCGACACTCCAGACGATGACTTCGGTGAAAGGCGTGAGCATCCTCAGATGAAACACCAGCAAGGCGAACGACAAAATCGTCGTCGGCGCCCAAATCCCCGTGCAATGCGCGTGGCGGACGAAGAAACCATAACTCGCGTGCGAGCTCCTGCAGCTCCTTATGCCCCCACTCGTGCTTTAGTGCGCCGATACGGACTTGGACACCCGTCTTGTACCGGTTCGCAAGCGCGCTAGGTGCAACTAGGTTACGCACCGTCGCCCCAGCTCTAATTAGATCTCCAGCCGCCTTGGCACCGCGCCAATCGACGTCGGCGCGAACGCCAATTCGCTGCTCCCCGGAGGCAATGGTCCTCAGTTGAAGCGTGTCACCGAGAAATTGAGCAGAGAGGCGACCAACGCCTTTCGATCCCGTTACCTGCCGATCCAGGCCCCTTGACCGAAAATCACGTTGCTTGTGCGTTGTGCCGACACGCATCCAGAATGAAAGGAATTCATCACGAGTCATTCCATGACCATTGTCGGTGACAGTGATGGCGTCATTAGCGAAATCGATCAAGACCTCGGACGCATCTGCGTCGTACGCGTTCTTGACGAGCTCCGCCAATGCAACATGCGGACGGCCCACGAGCCGCTCTCCCAGCTCTCTAAACAGCGCCGCATCGACGGTAAAGTTATGGAACTCCGGCACCCCTTCCGAGGCGTCAGGCACAACTGTCGAATTACCCTGAGCCATACCCTTCCCTGTTCTGCTCGTCTCCCAAAGGGAGTCAGAATCCGGCGCCAACCGGCGC
Organism: Luteibacter rhizovicinus DSM 16549; assembly: GCF_001887595.1. Lineage (NCBI taxonomy): Bacteria > Pseudomonadati > Pseudomonadota > Gammaproteobacteria > Lysobacterales > Rhodanobacteraceae > Luteibacter > Luteibacter rhizovicinus. The sequence goes on along the minus strand of NZ_CP017480.1, from coordinate 2,321,857 downwards.
GTTTGTCACCCGCACTTCGAATACCCACAATTCAAACAGGTCTGGCACCCATCCATCAGCACCAACGCCTGCGTATTGCACTTCGCGCAAAGGGTGGCGCCAGCCGGGAAGCCTGAGGCATTCATGTGGGCGGCTTCTGCGGCGGCCTGGCTATCGCCGGCGGAGCCGGCTCCCACAGGGGCTGCCGTGGTAGCGGCGGCCGGCGTTGCGGGCTTGGCAGCCTTTTCGTAGGCAGCACGCTTCTCGGCAATCAGCGCGCGAGTCGCATCGCTCATCTCCGGATCGTGGATCAGCCCGATCGACTTCATATGCTGCTCAACCACCGCGCCGATCTCGGCGACGATGCTCGGCATATAGACGCCACCGGTCTTGAAGTAGCCGCCGCGCGGATCGAAAACCGCCTTGAGCTCTTCAACAATAAACGTCACGTCGCCACCCTTGCGGAAGACGGCGGACAAAATTCGGGTGAGCGCGACGATCCACTGGAAGTGGTCCATGTTCTTCGAGTTGATGAAGAGCTCGAAGGGACGACGCTGCTCGTGCTTGGTACCGGCGTTCAGGACGATGTCGTTGACGGTGACGTACAGCGCATGCTCGAAGAGCGGCGACTTGATCTTGTACGTGCTGCCGACGAGGGTCTCCGGTCGTTCCAGGCTTTCGTGCATCTGGATGACTTCGGCCACGGGCGCGGCTTCTTTCACCGGCACGGGCGCGGGGGCCGGAGCGGCCTTGTCCTCGGGCTTAACGACGTTATAGCCCTTGATCTTCTTTTCGATCTTGATCGCCATGACTCTTCTCTTATAGGTATCCCGCCCGGCGCCAGGCGCCGGGCGGAATGGGTGCTACTTACTTACGACGGCCACGAACGGCGCTCTTGCGTGCCGACGTACGACCGGTCTTGCTGGCAGTGGACCTCTTGACCGCCTTGGGGGCGGCTTTCTTGCTGGCGGCCTTGCGGACCGTCTTCTTTACTGCTGCGACGCGGCCGGCGCTCTTGCGAGCTACCTTGGCCACGCCCTTCTTGACGGCCTTGCGAGCCGTCGAGACTTGCTTGGCGACGCGACCGGCGGCCTTCTTGACCGTCTTGCGGACGGCGGCGGCCTTCTTCACGACGCGACCGGCTGCCTTGCGGGCAACCTTCTTGACCTGCTTGACCGTCGAAGCGGCCTTACGGGTCGAGACCTTCTTGGCAACCTTGGCGACCTTCTTGGAAGCAACCTTGCGAACCGGCGCCTTCTTGACGGCCTTCTTGGCGGCAGCCTTCTTGACCGCAACCTTCTTGACAGCCTTCTTGGCGGCGACCTTCTTGACCGCTGCCTTCTTCACGGCGGTCTTCTTGGCCGGCGCCTTCTTGGCAGCTGCTTTCTTGGCCGGAGCTTTCTTGGCCGGAGCCTTCTTGGCGGCAACCTTCTTCACAGCAGCCTTCTTGACAGCCTTCTTGGCGACAGCCTTCTTGGCAGCAACCTTCTTGGCAGCAACCTTCTTCGTCGCAGCCTTCTTACCGGCAGCCTTCTTCGTCGCAGCCTTGGTAGCAACGACCTTCTTGGCCGGAGCCTTCTTGGCAGCAGCTGCAGCCTTCTTCGGAGCAGCCTTCTTCTTGGCAACCGCCTTCTTCGGCGCCGCCTTGACCGGTGCAACCTCGGCAACCACAGCCTTAGGAGCCGCCTTGCGGGTTGCCTTCTTCGCAGCCTTCTTGGCCGGAGCCGGCGTCTCCACCGGGGCAACCTCAACAACGGCAGCCTTCTTCACCGGCGCCTTGCGAGCTTTCTTGACGACGGGCTTCACCGGTTCCGGCGAAACGTCGTCGGGACCGCTGACGAAGTCTGGCTCGCTGTAATGATCGACCGAGACCGGGGTCACATCGTCAGCGGCAGCCGGGGTCGGCTCGATGGTCTTGATGGCGACCGGCTTCTTCTTGACGACCGGCTTGGCGACGACCGGCGGCGTCACTTCGGCGGTGACATTCGTCTCCGCTTCGGGCGTGTCGCTGGTGTCATTGGTGTCGATATCGGGCAGCTCACCCTCGACAACCTGGTTTTCATTGGACATGTTTTTCCCTCTCCGCGGGGTCAGAACTTACCGTAATAGCCTTCCTTCAAAGCATCGAAGAGGTTCGCGGCGGTGTGCATTTCACCGTCGTATTCGACCTCTTCGTTACCCTTCAGTTCGACAACGCTACCGTCTTCCAATTCGAAGCGATAGAGGGTGTTCTCAAGGTCGGTTTCTTTTACGAGCACGCCCTGGAACGCGGCGGGGTTAAAACGGAACGTCGTGCAGCCCTTCAGACCCTGCTTATGGGCATACATATAGATGTCCTTGAAGTCCTCATACGGATAATCCGTCGGGACGTTCGCGGTCTTGGAAATGGAGGAATCGATCCACTTCTGTGAGGCCGCCTGGATGTCTACGTGTTCTTTCGGGCTGATGTCGTCGGCGGAGACGAAGTAATCCGGCAGGCGGGTCTTCGGGTCATCGGAGAACGGCAGCGCCTCGGAATTGATGAGGGCGCGGTAGGCCAGCAGCTCGTAGCTGAAGACCTCGACCTTTTCCTTCGACTTCTTGCCTTCGCGGATCACATTGCGCGAATAGTGGTGCGCAAAGCTGGGCTCGATGCCGTTGGAGGCATTGTTGGCCAGGCTCAGCGAGATCGTGCCGGTGGGCGCGATCGACGAGTGGTGGGTGAAGCGCGCGCCGGTCTCGGCGAGGGCTTCGATCAGCTCGGGGGCCACTTCGGCCACGCGCTGCATGTAGCGGGAGTACTTCGCGTGCAGCGCGCTGCCACGGATGCTCTGGCCGACCTTCCAGCCGTCCTTGACCATCTCCGGGCGCTTGCGCAGCATCTCGGCGGTCACTTCGTACTCGCGTGCCAGGACGGGCGCCGGGCCCTTTTCCTTGGCCAGCTCCAGGGCGACTTCCCAGCCGGCGACGGCCATCTCACGCGAGACTTCCTCGGTGAAGGCGACCGCATCGGCGTTGCCGTAGCGCATCTTCAGCATGGTGACCGTGGAGCCCAGGCCGAGGAAGCCCATGCCGTGGCGACGCTTGGAGATGATCTCTTCGCGCTGCTGGGCGAGCGGCAGGCCGTTGATCTCGACCACGTTGTCGAGCATGCGGGTGAACACGCGGACCACTTCGCGGTACTCGTCCCAGTCGAACCGGGCCTTGGGGCCGAACGGATCGCGGACGAAGATCGTCAGGTTGATCGAGCCGAGCAGGCAGGAGCCGTACGGCGGCAGCGGCTGCTCGCCGCAGGGGTTGGTCGCGCGGATGTGCTCGCACCACCAGTTGTTGTTCATCTCGTTGACGCGGTCGATGAGGATGAAACCCGGCTCGGCGTAGTCATACGTCGAGACCATGATCATGTCCCACAGGTGCCGCGCACGGATGTGACCGTAGATCTTGCAGGCGACCAGGCCGTCTTCGCGCGTGACGTAGTTCTGCTTGGTCGGCCACTCGCGCCAGAGGACCTTGGTCGCGTCGTTGAGGTCGATCTCGTGCTGCTCTTTGACGTGCACCGGGAAGACCGTCGGCCAGTCCTGGTCCTTCTCGACCGCTTCCATGAAGCCGTCGGTGATCAGCAGCGACAGGTTGAACTGGCGCAGGCGGCCGTCTTCGCGCTTGGCGCGGATGAATTCCTTGGCGTCCGGATGCGCGATGTCGAACGTGCCCATCTGCGCACCGCGGCGACCGCCGGCGGAGGAGACGGTGAAGCACATCTTGTCGTAGATATCCATGAAGGACAGCGGGCCCGACGTGTGGGCGCCGGCGCCGGAGACGTAGGCGCCGCGCGGGCGCAGCGTCGAGAACTCGTAGCCGATGCCGCAACCGGCCTTCAGCGTGAGACCGGCTTCGTGCACCTTCTCGAGGATGTCGTCCATCGAGTCGTGGATGGTGCCCGAGACGGTGCAGTTGATGGTGGACGTCGCCGGTTTGTGCTCGAGCGCGCCAGCGTTGGACGTGATGCGGCCAGCGGGAATGGCACCGCGGCGCAGGGCCCAGAGGAAGCGTTCGAACCAGTGTGCGCGCAGCTCGTCAGTGGCCTCGACATCGGACAGGGCGCGGGCGACGCGCTGGTAGGTCTCGTCCACCGAGCCGTCGACGGGCGCGCCCGACTTGGCCTTCAGACGGTACTTCTTGTCCCAGATGTCGTATGAGGCAGGCTGAAGCGGAATGGCCGCGGTCTCAAGCCCCATGGCTTGCGCACGTGCTGTGCTCATGTATGTGTCGTCCTCGAGTCTAGGCCCTTGTAGGCCTCTTATTGGCTTGCGTTGACGCAACCACCTCGACAGCTCTCCCCCCGGAGCTTCTGCCGACCATCCTTAGCCCCCTCGCCCGCATGGCTAAAAAGCCTTTGCCGACGATGGTTTGAAGCATGAACCTGCCTAACCGCAGCACCAGTGCTAGGTAACAAGTCAGCCTGGGAACACAAGATGTTGTGGTTACGACCGGAGTGAACCTTAATCCCGGAGAGGCCCGAAGTAAAGTGTCGGTGATCGCTGTCTCACGGGTTGAAACTCGGCGCGAAGACGGTGGTCTTACGCGTCGATTGGCCTGTTTCAGCCAGCAAACAAGGAGTTCCTGCATGACCGCCAGCGCATATCGGCGAACTAAGATTTTTTCCCTGGTCGCTGCCCTGGGTTTTGCCCTGGCCTCGCCCGCGTTTGCCGGCCTTCCGCCGTCCATCGACGGTCAGCCGATGCCTTCATTGGCACCGATGCTGGCGAAGGTCACACCGGCCGTCGTGAACATCTCCACGAAGACCCGCGTGCGCACCCGCAATCCCTATTACGACGATCCGGTGTTCCGCCAGTTGTTCGGCAACCAGGGTGTTCCGCGCGAACGTGTGGAGCAGAGCCTGGGCTCGGGCGTGGTCATCGATGCCGAAAAGGGCTACGTCTTGACCAATCACCATGTCGTGGGGGGCGCGGACGATATCACGGTGACGCTGCAGGATGGTCGCGACTTCAAGGCGAAGCTGCTCGGCAGCGATCCGGAGACCGATGTGGCGGTGCTGCAGATTCCCGCCGAGCGCTTGCAGGCCTTGCCGATCGCGGATTCTTCCGCGTTGCGCGTGGGTGATTTCGTAGTTGCTGTGGGCGATCCCTTCGGTCTTGGGCAGACGGCGACATCGGGCATGGTCTCGGCGCTGGGTCGTTCCGGCCTGGGCAAGGGCTTTCAGAACTTCATCCAGACCGACGCCTCGATCAATCCCGGCAACTCCGGCGGCGCGCTGGTGAACCTGCGCGGCGAACTGGTCGGCATCAACTCGATGATCTTCACGCCGTCCGGCGGCAATGTTGGCATCGGCTTCGCCATCCCGACGGATCTGGCGACCGGCGTAATGAAGCAGCTGCTGTCTTACGGCAAGGTGCGACGCGGCAACCTCGGTGTGGAGGTGCAGGACATCACGCCGCGCATCGCCCAGGCGCTGCGACTGAAGGACAGCAATGGCGCCGTGGTGACGCGTATCAATGAGGGCTCGCCGGCCGATGGCGCGGGCTTGCAGACGGGTGACGTGCTGACCGCGATCGATGGGAAGGCGGTGCGCTCGGCGCAGGATGTGCGGAATACGGAAGGCCTGTTGCCGCTGGGCGCGAAGGTGAAGCTGTCGGTGCAGCGCGAGGGCGCGTCGCGCGATGTGGAGGCGACGATTGCCGCCGTGGCTATCGCGTCGGTCGATGGCGGGAAGGTGGATCCGCGGTTGGCGGGCGTGACCTTGAGCGATCTCACGGCGGATCAGAAAGCGGGTGGCTTGTTTGGTGTGGTGTTGGGTGGGGTGAAGCGTGGGTCGGTGGCGGCTTCGGCGGGGTTGAAGGATGGGGATGTGGTGGTGGGGGTGCAGCAGAGGAAGGTGGTGTCGGTGAAGGGGTTGCCGTTGGGGGCTGGGGCTTCTGGGGGGCAGCTGCTTTTGACGGTGGTTCGTGATGGGAGTGTGTATTACGCGGTTTTGTAGGCTATCGCCGATGAAGCGGCTCCCACATAGAGCAGAGCTACCGGCTCTGTGTGGGAGCCGATTCATCGGCGATGCTCTTGCCGCCATGCGATGCTCTTGCCGCAATGCCACAATCCCCCGACAGCCTACGTTCTGTTTCCCACCGGCAGGATGCCGATTGACGTCAAAGGGTGCGCCGAGGCCTTCAATAGCCCACAATTGCGCCCCAATGCCCAACCCCGCTTCCGTCCCGAGGTTCTTGCCGTCCATGTCTCTCCGTCTTGCGCGACTGTTTACCGCCACGCTGATCGGCCTTAGCGCCTCTGCAACCCTTTTCGCCGCCGATACCGCCCTCGTGTGGCGTGGCGATATCACCACCGCGCGCGGCGTGGTCATCGACGTCGCCAAGGCCTGGGAGAAATCCGGCAAGGGCAAGTTCGAACTGCAGCCCTTCAATACGGCCTCCGGTATCGACGCTGTCGTCAAGGGCACGGCGGATATCGCCGGCTCCGCGCGTCCTGCCGTCGGCGCGGCCGAGCAGTCGCTGACCTTCACCCCCGTGGCATGGGACGCCCTGGTGATGGTCACCTACCCGTCCAACCCGGTGAGCAACATCACGCTCAAGCAGCTCCATGAGATCTACATGGGGCACATCACCAACTGGAAGGATCTGGGCGGCGCCGACCAGCCGATCAACCTCTACGCCGTGGCCAGCCCGGCCGATGGTGTGGAATACAGCATGCGTCGCCTGCTGTTCGGACGCGGCAACCAGCCCGTCGCCGCTCCGCGTCTCTACGTCAACGTGGCCAAGCTCGAAGAGGGCGTGACCCTCGACAAGCAGGGCCTGGGCGCGACGACGCTTGCGGGCGTGGCCTCGAACAAGAAGGTGAAGATCCTGCAGATCGATGGCGTCACGCCGTCGGCCTCGACCGTCGCGAGCGGCGCCTACGTGCTGTACTCCGAGATCTACCTGGTTACCAACGACACCAATCCGAAGGCCGCCGAGATCAAGGAATTCCTTGCCTTCGTGACCTCGAGCACCGGTAGCTCCCTGCTCCGCTCGCACAGCCTCGTGCCGTACGCCGATGGCGCCTCGCTCGCTGCAGGCGATGCCGCTCGCCGCGCCACGATCGCGTCCACCGTCGGCACGCGTGCCAACGTGGGCCAGGCGATGACCACCGCGCCGACCGTCGCTGCTGCCGCTCCGGCGGAAGCCGCGAAGGAAGTCGCCGTGGCCAAGGCCGAGACGAAGGGCAAGGGCGGCAAGGCCGCGAAAGAGGCCAAGGCCTCGGTCGCCGCTGCTGCCGCCGAGCCGTCGCAGTTCGCCAAGGTGGTCGCCAGCGTCAGCACCTCGGCGCACATGGGCTTCTCCGGCGTCCGCTCGGAAGCCTTCACGGCCTCCGACAACGCCAAGGCCGGCGGCAAGTTCGCCAAGGTCCTGGCGGATGCCGTGGTGGTGAAGGGCAAGCTGGCTGCGAAGCCGGCCGCCCCGATCGACAGCTCCGAGAAGTCGACCAAGATCGCCACGCCCAAGGTGACCGAGGCCAAGCCGGCCCCGGCCGCCAAGCCGGAAGCCAAGGCCGCGGTCGCCAAGGCCGCGTCGAAGCCCGCCGCCGCCGCGTCGCACACCTACAAGGTGTCGGCCGGTGACACGCTGTACTCGATCGCCAAGAAGAACGCAGTGGACGTGAACCAGCTGCGCGCCATGAACGGCCTTAAGGACAACAACGTCCACGCCGGTCAGGTGCTCAAGGTCAGCGCACGCTGAGCCCCATGGCCGTCCGCGCCGTCTCGCTCGACCTCGACGACACCCTGTGGCCGGTTCTTCCGGCCCTGATCGAGGCCGAGCACGTCGTCGACCGCTGGCTCAGGCAACACCATCCCGATGTCGCAAACGCATGGCCGATCGAGGCCATGCGTGAGCTTCGCGAGCAGATCGCCCGCGACAACACCCATCTTTCCCACGATTTCAGCGAGCAGCGCCGGATGACCATCCGCGCCGCCTTCGCACACTGCGGCATCGACGATGCCCCGGTGGATGAGCTGTGGCGGCTCTACTACGCCGCTCGCAATAATGTGGAGCTCTACCCCGACAGCTTGCCGGCCCTGGAGCGCATCGCGCACCGCGTGCCGATCGTCAGCATCTCCAACGGCAATGCGGATCTGGAGATCATCGGCCTGCACCACCTCTTCCATACCCGAATCAGTGCGGGTGGACTGGGCGTGGCCAAGCCGGATGCCCGCATTTTCCTGGCGGCCGCCGAGGCCCTGGGCATCGCGCCGGCCGACATCCTGCATGTCGGCGACGATCCCCTGCTCGACGTGGTGGGTGCGCGTGAGGCCGGGTTGCGCACGGTCTGGCTCAATCGCACGGGTGAGGCCTGGTCGCATGGACCTGCGCCCGACCTGGAATTCCCTGACATGACTCATTTAGCCGATTGGGTAGAAGCGTCGGCGCTGACGGACAGTTAGAATAGCGGCCTACCGATTGCACCATTCCATTGACGCGGTTGCCAACGACCGCGAGGCACGGGAGGCCTGATGTCGCCGCTGATCGAACGCAAGACCGGAAAACGTGTCGCCATCCCCATCGAGACCGTCGATGTGGCAGGCATGGTCGCCGCTGAAGCGCGGCTCGGTCCGGCGCATCGCCAGTGGTTGGTATCGACAGCGTACCGTGCGACACCGGGCGCGATCCTCGTCCTGCCCGACGTCAAGGGTGCGATTGCCCGCGTCCTCGTCGGCGTGGATCGTAACGATCCCCTCGCCGCCCTCGGCTCCCTGCCCTCGCGCTTGCCCGAAGGGCTGTACGAGCTGGCTGAAGAAAGCGTCATCGAAGACCGCGACCTGCTCGCGCTCGGCTGGGCCCTCGGCGCCTATCGCTTCGATCGTTACCGCACGCGTGCGCGCCCGCCGGCACAGCTGGTGGTGGATGCGGCGACGCTGCGCTCCGTGCAGCCGGTGATCGATGCGACCAACCAGGTGCGCGACCTGGTCAATACGCCCACCGAAGACATGGGCCCGGAACATCTCTCCGCCGCCATCCGTGCGCACGCCGACGAACACAAGGCGAAGGTGCAGGAATGGGTCGGTGATGAACTGCTCGCCGCGAACTTCCCGACCATCCATGCCGTCGGCCGCGCAAGCCATCGCCCGCCGCGCATGATCGAACTGACCTGGGGCAAGAACTCCAACCCCAAGCTGGTGATCATCGGCAAGGGCGTCTGCTTCGATACCGGCGGCCTGGACATCAAGCCGGCCGACGGCATGCGCTGGATGAAAAAGGACATGGGCGGCGCGGCACACGCCATCGCACTCGCCGGCCTGGTGATGCAGGCGCGCCTGCCGGTGCGCCTCACCTTGCTGGTTCCTGCCGTCGAGAACGCCATCGCCGGTAACGCGATGCGCCCGGGCGACGTCATCAAGACACGTGGGGGTCAAACCGTGGAGGTGGACAACACCGACGCCGAAGGCCGCCTGGTGCTCTGCGACGCCATCGCCTACGCGGTGGAGCAGGCACCGGATCTGATCGTCGATTTCGCCACGCTCACCGGCGCGGCGCGTGTCGCGCTCGGCCCCGAGCTGCCCGCCCTCTTCACCAACCGCGACCAGCTCGCCGACCACGTGATCGGCGCCGCGGAACTCGTCGGCGACCCCCTGTGGCGCCTGCCGCTGTGGCGTCCGTACCGTCGCATGCTGGAGTCGTACGTGGCGGACTTCGCCAACGCCGGCCCCTCACGCCACGCCGGCGCCATCACCGCCGCGCTCTACCTCGAACGCTTCGTGCCCGAGACGCAGAACTGGATGCACCTGGATACGTACTCGTGGAACGACACGGATCGCCCGGCCCATCCGCGCGGTGGTGAAGCGCAGGGCTTGCGTGCGTTCTATCGGTTCCTGTCCGAGCGCTACTCGTAATTTGTAGGAGCCGATTCATCGGCGATGCTCTAAAGCTCTCTGTGGGAGCCGATTCATCGGCGATGCTCTAAAGCTCTCTGTGGGAGCCGATTCATCGGCGATAGCCAGGTTGCCTCAACCTGGCCCGCTGCCGCGGGATCGCCGATGAATCGGCTCCCACCATCGCCGCTGAAGCGGCTCCCACACAACAGCCAAAGCGAACCTCAGGCCTCAGGCTCGCTATCGGCGATCTGATCCGCCACTACCGCATCGGCCGCCGCGTCGATCGCATCGGCGCGCTGCTTCTTCAGCGCAACCACCGCACGCAGATTCCGCTCCAGCTCCGCGATCGACAGCGGGAAATACGCGTCGTCGCGATCGCTCACCTGCCAGCTGTGCAGCCGCTTCGATGTCGCCGCCACGCCGCTGGCGACCAGCGCCTCGCGCACCTCGTCGGGGTCCAGATCGGTCGACTGCAGGATCAACTGCCAAAGCCAGTTCATGCGCTGAGGATCGACGCCCCGCGTCATCGGCGGGCGCGTGTATTCGCGCGACGGCGGTTCGAATTCGCTCATGATGGTTCCCTGATTCAGCCCGTACGCCCCGATTATGGCAAAAGATTTATGTAGGAGCCGATTCATCGGCGATAGCTCTTTGTGGGAGCCGCTTCAGCGGCGATTGGGTGCTTGCCACAACCTGGCCCGCTGCCGCGGGATCGCCGATAAATCGGCTCCTACAACAGCCTGGCCCGCTGCCGCGGGATCGCCGATGAATCGGCTCCCACACAGTGCATGCGGTATCGTCGGAATCTGACTGCACCGGAGCCTCCCCCATGCGCCGTACGCTCATCGCCCTCGCCCTGCTCTGCATCGCCACGCCCTTGCTCGCCGACGACACGCCAACGATCAAGGACCTCGGCCCCCGACTCGAACACCTCGACTACCCCTACCCCGTCACGCTGTTCCCGGTGACGAGCCAAGGCCAGTCACTCGAGATGGCCTACATGGATCTCAAGCCGGAAAAGGCCAACGGGCGCACCGTCGTCCTTCTGCATGGCAAGAATTTCTGCGGCCCGTATTGGCAGGCGACCGCCGAGCACCTGCGTGTCGCCGGCTATCGCGTGGTCATTCCCGACCAGATCGGCTTCTGTAAATCGTCGAAGCCGCGTGGCTACCAGTACGGCATCGAGCAACTGGCGGCGAACACGCATGCCCTGCTCGCCAGCCTCGGCGTGGACAAGGTCACCGTGGTCGCGCATTCGATGGGCGGCATGATCGGCACGCGCTACGCGTTGATGTACCCGCAGGGCGTGGAGAAGCTGGTGCTGGTCGATCCGCTCGGCCTGGAAGACTGGCAGGCCAAGGGCGTGCCCTGGCGTAGCGTGGATGAGTGGTATGCGAGCGAGTTGAAGACCTCGTACGCGACCATCCGCGCGTACCAGCTGAAGAGCTACTACGACGGCAAGTGGAAGTCCGACTACGACCGCTGGGCGGTGATGCAGGCTGGCATGTATGAGGGTAGCGGCCGCGATACGGTCGCATGGGCGGGTGCGCTCACCTACGACATGATCTTTTCGCAGCCAGTGGTCCATGAGTTCCCGAACATCCGCGTGCCGACCGTGCTGATCATCGGGCAGGCCGACAAGACGGCGATCGGCAAGGATGCGGCGCCGTCATCGGTGCGTGACACGCTTGGCAACTACGCCGAGCTGGGTAAGGAAGCAGCGGCGACCATTCCCGGCGCGAAGCTGATTCCGCTCGATGGCCTTGGCCACGCACCGATGATCGAAGCGCCCGAGCGTTTTTACAAAGCCCTCGACCAGGCGCTCTAGCGCGGCTTGCTCTGTGTAGGAGCCGATTCATCGGCGAAAGCCAGGTTGCGATACGCTGCCCCGCTGCCGCGGGATCGCCGATGAATCGGCTCCCACAAAGAGCCGGCCTGCCTTCAGGTCAGGCGACTTGCTCGCGTGGCGGCACGAACTGCGCGAGCTTGCCGCTGAAGATGCGATCGCGATTGGCGGGATCCTCGAGCAGTGAATGCGGAAAGACCGGCCGCAATGCACTGACGGTGTCGAGTCGCGCAAGCTGGTCGGGCGATAGGACGACCTTAACCGCCGCCAGATTCGCCTGAAGCTGCGCCACACTGCGCGGACCGATGATCGGTAGCGCACCCTTGGCCGCCACCCACGCGATAGCCACCTCGCCCGGCGTGACACCCAGCTCGTCCGCCGTCGCGATGACGGCATCGAGAATCGCCGTGCGCTGCTTTGTGTCTTCCGCCTGGAAGACCCTCCCGCCGAAGCCTTCGGCACGACCACGCTCACCTTGGCGGTACTTGCCGGTGAGCATGCCGCCGCCCAGCGGTGACCAGGCGACCACACCCAGGCCCAGCGCCTCGCCCATCGGCAGCAGTTCCTGCTCGGTGCTGCGCTCTACCAGACTGTGCTCGACCTGCAGGCCGGCGATCGGGATGCTGCCACGCAGTTCGGCGATGGTGGCCGCACGTGACACGCGCCATGCAGGAAAGTCGGACAAGCCGGCGTAGAGGATCTTGCCCGCGCGCACGAGATCGTCGAACCCGCGGACGATTTCCTCCATGGGCGTCACGCCGTCGGCGTAATGCACCCAGTAGAGATCGACGTGATCGGTGTCGAGTCGCTTCAGGCTTGCATCGAGCGAGGCCACCATGGCCTTGCGGCTGTTACCGGTGACCAGGAGACCCGCGTTAGCCTGGGCACTCTGGCTGAACTTGGTGGCCAGGACGAATTCGTTGCGGCGACCGACCAGCAACGTGCCGAGAATCTCTTCCGACTCGCCGAACTGATAGCTGTCGGCGGTATCGATGAAGTTGCCGCCGGCGTCGGCGTACGCATCGAGCATGCGCTTCGCCTCGTCGGGCTCGCTGCCATGGCCCCACCGTGTGCCGAAGCTGCCGGTCCCGAGCACCAGCTCGGAGACGCGCAAACCCGTGTGCTTACCAAAAAGCTTGTAACGCATGATGTCCGGTTCCTCTGTTAGGCGGGAAAGCCCCGCCCCTAGGGCGAGGGCCTGATGGCTTACTTGCCGGCGGCTTCTTCGATGACCTTCACCACCACGTCGGGATGCGACAGGAAGACGGTGTGGCTCGAACCCGGCACCGTGGTGACCTTGGCTTTTGCGCGCTCGTACATCCAGCGCTGCAGGTCCATGTTGATGGTCTTGTCGGCGCCAGGCAGCACGGCCCATGAGGGTTTGGTGTGCCATGCCGCAGCCTTCGCTGGCGTGCCGAACGCTTCCACGGACAGGATCACCTGCGAGTGCGCCATGAAGTCCGCCAGTGCGGGGGAGGAATCCGCGGCGAAGTTCTCGCGGAACTTCGTGGGGTCCATGTAGAAGAATTTGCCGTCCGCGGTCTTCTTGACGTCGTCGTTCGGCGCCGGGTACTTCGCCATCGTCTCGAGCGTCGCGGTGCTCTCACCGACGTCGGGCACGAGCGCGGCCAGATACACGAGCGACTTCACCTTCGGATCCGCGCCCGCTTCGGTGATGACCTGCCCGCCCCAGCTGTGGCCGACGAGCACGGTCGGTCCGTCCTGCTGGTCGATCACGCGCTGGGTCGCGTCGACGTCGGCGGCGAGGCTGGTTTCGGGAATCTGCACGATCGACACCTTGTAGCCCTTGGCAGCGAGCGAGTCGTAAACCGCGCGCCAGCCGGAGCCGTCGGCGAAGGCGCCGTGGACGAGGACGACGTTATGGATCGGGGCCGCCTGGGCGGCGGGGGTACCGGCGACACCCAGCGTCAGGGCGCCCAGGGCGAACAGCGTGGAAAACTTCGACATGGCCAATCTCCTTCGTGATGGTTTATGATTGCGACTGCAATCTAATATCTTTTCGTGGCGGTTGCAATCAAAGTCGTCAGAACGGTTCAGGAGTGTGAAATGCGTGTTTCGAAGGAAAAATCGGCCGAGAACCGCGAAGCCCTGCTCGCCGCGGCGAGCCGGCTGTTCCGGGAGAAGGGCGTGGACGGCGTAGGCGTGGCGGAAGTGGCAAAGGAAGCCGGGCTGACCCACGGCGCGCTCTATGCCCACTTCCCCTCGAAGGATCTGCTCGCGGCCGAGGCGTTCTCGCACGGTTTCGCGCAGCGGATGGACCGTGCACGTGCCTGGGCAGGTGATCGGCATCCCTCGTTTGAGGAATACCTGGACGGCCTCTACACCACGCGCCAGCGAGACGACCTGACGACGAGCTGCCCGATGACAGCATCCGCCAGCGACGTCGGACGCCAGGGCGAGGCACTCAGCCGTAGCTTTGCGCAGGCGTTCGAGGAAGAGGTGTCGATGATGGCCGGCGCGATCGACGAGACCGTGCCGCAGGACGTCAGGCGTCAGCTGGCGGTGGCGTCGATTGCGGCGCAGATCGGCGCGATCGCGGTGTCGCGAGCGGTCGCCAAGACCGATGCCGCGTTGTCGGATGAAGTGCTACTGGCGACGCGCGATGCGATCGCGGCCGCCTTCGCGGCGCGCACTGCGGTCGTGTAGGAGCCGATTCATCGGCGATAGCCAGGTTGCGACACCCTGGCCCGCTGCCGCGGGATCGCCGATGAATCGGCTCGCACATGAGTCGAAAGCATCGCCGATGAATCGGCTCCCACAGTATTGGTCCCACAGTTACTGCACGAACAAACAGTTACTGCACGAACGAAATCTCGCGCTGTACGGGGCGGATGACGTAACCCACGGGCATCCAGCCTGCACTACCCGGCGCCAGCGAGACGGTTTCGAAGAGCACCGCCCGGGCGAATTGCGCGATGAAGATCACGTTGAGGTAATCGCCCGCAGGGAGCCCGACAGGATCGCGCACGCGCGTGACTTCGAACCATTCCCGGCCGGTCAACGCGCCGCGGTCGACGCGAATCTTCCGCATATAGCGAACCCATTCCGCGCGCGGTACGAGTCTCTGCATCATCGCGCCGGCTTCGAGCCACATGGCATCAGGCCGGCGTGCGTTGGACAGCTGTACCCAGTGCGTGGCGTTGGCCACGGCGTTGTCGAGGGAGTTCGGCTGGGGGCCGAGGCGCGGCTCGTGGGCGACAGTGAGCATCGCGCCGTAGGCGTTCGTGCCCGTCAGCCGCGGCGCGGGGATCTTTCGTGCAACGGCGCTCGCTGGGGCCATGGGCCGCCTCCCACCTTATCGTGGCACCCAGCTTCAGGCGCCCAGAGCCCCCTGCCAAGTCGGCCGGAGGGAATACGGCGGTTGGTCGAGCCCTGTGGGAGCCTTACCGGCGGCCGAAGGCCAGGACTTCTGCGGTGTAGGTCTCGACCACGAGGCTGAAGGGCTGGTTGGCCTCGGTGAACAGGACGGCCCGGTGGCGCAGCAGCTCGTGCGGGATCGCCAGGGGGCCCTTGGTGGCCGGCGGCAGCGGTGCTGCCATCTCCCAGCCCTTGGGCAGGGGTGACCAGAGGAGGTCCGCGCTGATCGTCTGGCGGCGGAAGTGCAGCGGCTGGACGACCTTGCCGAACGGCTGGTCGGTGGTGTCGAGGATCTGGTTCATTTCCGGGGTGAGGCGGGACGGGACGTACCAGTTGTCCGCCTCGGAGAGCACGTGGTCGCCGCAGGCCAGCTGCACGCGACGGTACTTCACCGGCTCGTCCGGGCCGATGGCGAGGGTCTGCCGATCGTCGGCCGGCAGCGGCTTGTCCTGACCTTTCACCTGGCGCGCGAGGATCTTCGCATCGCCGGCCAGCGCGTGGTCGCTGCACCAGCGCTCCAGCGTGAGCGTCGCGCTGGGGTGGCTGAGCAGGTCGGCGTTGAGCGTTTCCAACAGCGCCAGCGCCTGCGTGCGCGAGGCGACATCGTCGGTGAACGGTTCGCGCGCGTGAGCCGACGGCGCCGAGGTGGCAGCCATGACGGCGATACTTCCGGCGGCGATGAAGGTGCGGGTGCTGGTCATGACGCTCACTTGCCTGTATCGATGAAGTAGATCGCGAAGACGTTCTGTTCGACCTTCATTCCGCCGACCTGAAGATCCACTTTTGCCCTGGGCTCGGGGACAGGCAGGGTCATGCTGAAGAGCTCGTCACGCCCCCCGACAAAGGTGGGCGAATCCGTGACCGTATAGAGCGTACCCAGCCGGACCCCATAGGCCTCAGCCATGGCCTTGGCAGCGCGCATGGAATCCTTGATCGCCTCGCGCAGGACATCCTGACGAACGCTATCGATGTCACTGCGGGTGACCTTCGTCCCGGTGATCTGCAGCTCCTTGTCGGCCTCGATGCCGTCGATGAACTGCCGGAGATCATCCAGGTTCGCGAAGACAGCATGGGCGGTGCGCGACACTTCGGTACCGCTGAACGCTTCCTTGTCATCGCGGTACTCGGTCTTTGCAAAGACGCTGATCGCCGTCGCATCGATCGACTCCGGTAGCGCGTGGTGCGCCTTGAAGCCAGCCAGGACACCGGCCATCAGTGTCTCGACGCGGTTGCGGGCGAGCGCCGGCTTCATGTCGACGGCGACGACTCGCAGATCGATCCCGAATCGATCCGGTTGCACGGTTCGCTCCGCATGACCTTTGGCGGACAGATAGGGAGACGATGGCGTCTCGGATGCCAAGGCAAGCATCGGCAACACGGCGAGAGCGACAGCCAGCACATAACGATTCATACCCGACGATCTCCTTTCGAAACGGATGGTTTGTGACTACAGACCCTTGGCAGCCTGGGCGACCGCGCGGAACAGTGCGCGACCCTTGTTCATCGTCTCTTCCCACTCGGCAGCCGGGTCGGAGTCGTAAACGACACCGCCACCGGCCTGCACGTGCAGGCGGCCGTCCTGGATCACGGCGGTGCGGATGGCGATGGCCGTATCCGCATCGCCCCACCAGCCGAGCCAGCCGATCGCGCCGGCGTAGATGTTGCGCTTGAAGGGTTCGAGTTCCTGGATGATCTCCAGTGCGCGGATCTTCGGCGCACCGCTGACCGTGCCTGCCGGGAAGGTCGCCTTGATCACGTCCATATACGAGAGATCTTCGCGGATGTCGCCCTCGACCTGGGACACGATGTGCATGACGTGCGAGTAGCGCTCGACCACGAAGGACTCGGACAGCTCGACCGTGCCGGTCTTGCTCACGCGACCGACGTCGTTGCGACCGAGGTCGATCAGCATGAGGTGCTCGGCGCGCTCTTTCGGATCGGCGAGCAGCTCGGTTTCGAGCGCGACGTCTTCGGCTTCGTCGGCACCGCGACGGCGCGTGCCGGCGATGGGACGCAGCACGACGCGACCGGCCTTCAGGCGCACCAGGATCTCCGGCGACGAGCCGACGATCTGGGTCGGACCCATGTCGATGAAGAACATGTACGGCGAGGGATTCATCGCGCGCAAGGCGCGATACACGTCCACCGGCCGCGCGTTGAACTTCACGCTCAACCGCTGCGACGGCACGACCTGGAAGATGTCGCCGGCGCGGATGTATTCCTGCGCCTTGCGCACCACGTTCTCGTACTCCTCGCGGGTGAACGAGGATTTGAAATCGGATTCGTCGATCGCCGCCGGCTGCAGCATCTGCGGGTAGGACACGCCGCCCTGGCGCAGACGGAAGGCCAGCGCATCGAGACGGCGCGACGCATCGGCATACGCCTGCGGCTTCGACGGATCGGCGTGGACGATGAGGTAGAGACGACCCTTCAGGTTGTCGAACACCGCCACTTCGTCGGCGAGCATCAGCAGGACGTCGGGCGTGCCGATCTCGTCGCGCTTGTCCCATTGGGCGAGGCGCTTTTCGATGTAGCCGATGGTTTCGAAACCGAAGTAACCGACAAGACCGCCGGTGAAGTCCGGCAGGCCGGGCAGCTTGGGCACGTCGTACTGCTTGCGCAGCACTTCGATCTCGGCGAGCGGATCGTCGAGATGGCGACGCTCGATCACCTCACCACTCTCTTCCACTTCCAGCTCGTGGCCACGCAGGCGATACACGCGCCGCGCCGGCAGGCCGATGATGGAATGGCGTCCCCACGTGGCGCCGCCCTCGACCGATTCGAAGAGGAAGGTATACGGGCCATCGGCCAGCTTCAGGTACACCGACAGCGGCGTGTCGAGGTCGGAGAAGACCTCGCGTACCAGCGGAATGCGCGTATGGCCCTGCGCGGCGTAGGCATCGAATTGTTTGCGGGAAATCATTCGGGGCGTCGAATCGGGTGGGGTGACCGGTGATTGTAAGCTGCGCGGCTGCTCTTTGTAGGAGCCGATTTATCGGCGATTGGGTGCTTGCGGCAACCTTGCCCGCTGCCGCGGGTTCGCCGATGAATCGGCTCCTACCAAAGCCTGGCGTCAGGCCAGGCGTTGGCGGGGCAGGCCCTTGAGATGCAGCGTAAAGGCCACGCCGCCTTCGATATTCCTTGCGCTGGCACTGCCCTGGTGCCGCTCGGCGACCAGGCGGACCACGTAGAGGCCCAGGCCCAGGTGTGGCGCATCGCCCGGGGTGGCCTTGTCGCGCAGGCTGACCAGGGAGTCGAACAGGCGACCCTGCATCGCGGCCGGCAGCGACGGTCCCTCGTTGGCCAGCTCGACATCGGCACCCTCGGCCGTGGGGCTGAGGGTGATGCGCAGCCAGCCGCCCGGCGGGGTGAACGACAGGGCGTTGTCGAAGAGCTTGTCCAGCGCCTGGGCGATCAGCTCCGGCGAGACATGCATCGGTACGGGCCCCGGTGGCAGCACGGCTTCGAGCGTGCGGTCACCGGCCAGGCCGCGATAGCCATCGGCGCAGCCGCGCACGATGTCGGCGAGGTTCACGTCTTCCGCTTCGGCCGAGGCGATCGCGCGCTCCATGCGGCTGGCTTCGCTCATCGCGCGAACCAGCGCACCGAGGCGGGCTACACCGTCGCGTGCACGGGCGAGGTAAGGCTCGGCTTCGGGCGGAAGGCCGGCATGATCGAGGTTGTCCAGCGAGGACTTCACGATCGCCAGCGGCGTGTTCAGTTCGTGCGAGAGCTTGGACGCGAGGGTGCGCAGGTAGTCGGTGTATCCGCCGACGACCTCGAACAGCCGCGCAAAACTGCGTGCGAGGTCGCCCAGTTCATCGGTCGCATCGATCAGCGGGAACGGCCCATCCAGACGTCCGTCATTGTCCTGCGCCCGCTCGGCGGCGTTGCGCAGGCGTCGCAGGCGGAAGGTGAGGCGCGTGGCGAACAGCAGCAGCACGCCACCGGCGATCAGCAGCACGGCGAAGCTGGTCAGCAGCAGTCCGAACAGGGCGCGATTTGCTAGCAGGGGCACGGCGCGACTGGGCTGTTCCAGCAACACCACGCCGCGCAGCTTGCCGCCGCCCTGGATCGGCAAGGCCGCAGCGAGCACGACGCTGCCGCGCGATTCGCCGGCGCGCCACGCGGTGGCCGGCTTGCCGAGCAGCGCTTCGCGCACTTCCGGCAGGTCGATCCGCGGGGCGTCTTCGGCCCAGCCACCTTCGTCGTCCAGCCGCGTCGCCAGCAAGGAGCGATACACCAGCGAGGCGAACCAGCCCGGCCGTTCGGCCGCGGGAAGGTCGGGCAGATCGAGCTTGCCGCTCTGCGCAACCAGCCAGGCATCGGGTGAGAGCACGCGTACACGCACCCCATCGGGTGCCAGGCGCGCCAGCTCCTGCGACAGCGGTGCGGAGAAGTCGAGTATCGGCCGCGTTTCGGCGGTGAGCGGTTCGTTGTCGCCATCGGCAGCGACATGCACGCCGACGCCGAAGTGATCGAGCCGCAGCCCGCGCGGCAGACGGAACTCCGCGCGGAAACCGCTGCCGTCTTCCTGCCATTGGGCGTTGATGCGATCGGGCAGCACGCCAGCCTCGGGGTCGAGCGCGATGGCGGTGGTCGCCCCCGGCGCCGCGCTGGCCATGAGGTAACGCTGCGCATCGTCGCCGCTGGCGATGGAGACGATGAGGTGGTCGGCGCTGAGTGCGAGGCGATCGTCCGCGTCCGCGCGACGGCGATGCGTGGCACGGACGTCGATGTAGAAATACAGCCAGTGATCGTCCTCGGCGAGCATCACGCGTGCGTTCTTGCCGAGCGTCTGCGCCCAGGGACTCAGCGACGCCCAGTCGTCCGCATAGCCGTCCATGGTGATCGCGCTGGGCGTGTGCTGCACATACCAGGCATTGCCGGCCGGCGGCAGCGGCGCATCGACCACGACGAGGCTGCGCGCCAGCGCCCGCGCCGACGCGACCAGCGCCTGCGCCTGGCCTTCGCGCAGCAGCGTTTCCATCTGGCGCACATAGAGCCACCCGGCTACGGGAAGGGCCAGGGTGCACAGGGCGACGAGGAGGAGTTTCTGGCGAAGACTCATGCGTCGTCAGATCGATGTAGGAGCCGATTCATCGGCGATCCCGCGGCAGCGGGCCAGGTTGCCGCGAGCACCCTATCGCCGCTGAAGCGGCTCCCACACAGGGCACAAGCATCGCCGCTGAAGCGGCTCCCACAAAGAGCACGAGCATCGCCGCTGAAGCGGCTCCCACAGAAAGCGGGCGCCGCATCACGAGGTCCAGCGATAGCCTACGCCGTGCACGGTTTCGATCGCGTCGAACTCCGGCGCCAGCGCGATGAACTTCTTGCGGATGCGCTTGATGTGCGAGGTGATGGTCGCGTCGTCGACCACCAGCTCCGCTTCGCGCATCAGCTGGTCGCGATTCTTCACGTGGCCGGGGAAACGCACCAGCGTATGCACCATCCAGAACTCGGTGACGGTGAGCGGAATCTCGATGCCGTTCCACAGGATGCGCATGCGCTCGGATTCGAGCTTCAGCGGGCCGTGCTCGATCACTGTCTCGCTGGATGCCGGGGCCTTCAGCGATTCGATACGACGGAACAGCGCCGCGATGCGCGCCGCGAGCTGGTGCAGGCTGGTGTCCTTGGACAGGTAGTCGTCCGCACCCAGGCGCAGGCCGGAGATGACGTCGAAATCCGAGTCCCGCGCGGTGAGGAAGATGATCGGCAGCGTGGCCGACTTCGCGCGGAGTTCGCGACAGAGGTCGAAGCCGCCTTCCGGCTCGTCGCCCAGGCCGATGTCGATGATGACCAGTTCCGGCAGGCGCATGGCGAAGGCCATCGAGGCCTCCCCGCGTGAGCCGTAGCCGCGGGCCTCGTAGCCGAAGCGGTTGAGCGCCTCGACGTAGTTGGCGCGGATGAGGGGTTCGTCTTCGACGATGGCGATGCTGCGGGCCATGGGGCATTCCGTTGAGGTGATTTGCCAGCGCAGGTTCCTATGCAGGCGGCCCGTCCGCAAGGCCCCGGCGGCGATTGCCCGCGTCTTGCCCTATCTCGCACCCCTGCCCGGCCCGCGCCTACACATTTTGTTTGCCCGGGATTTGCCACAAACAGCCTGCGGATTGCCCGAACCCGGACGCTCCGCCCGCCGCCCGCGGCGTTCAACTAGCCATGACGGCGCGCCGATCCGGCGCCGAGGATTTACACCATGAAAACCAAACCCGACGCCGATAACAGCGAACTGGAACGCGACTTCGAGCCGCTCCGCGTGGCACTAGCCCTCGGCGCGCTCGCGCTCGGCATCCTGTTCGGCATGCACTGACGGGAGACTCCTCATGGATCTTTTCGACGACTTCGTGGAACCGGCCATGGAAGGCCTTGGCGCGGCTGGTGCGCACGGAAGTGCGCCAGCCGTCGGGGCGGGCGAACCCGACCCCGAGTGGTTACCGTTGTAGGAGCCTCAGTCGGCCGCCCGGGCCTGCCCGGCGGCCAGCTGGCCGATCGGCACGAGATTGGTCGGCGTCACTTCGCCGACGGTGACCGTGCCGGCCATGCCGCGGAAGAACTCCTCGCCGTCTTTTGCCAGGGACCGGTTGATGGCAAAGCCGTGCGAACCGGAGACCCGTGAGGTCTCCCCGTTGTTGAACTGGCCGAACCCGGGGCCATCCGGCGGCGTGATCCCGTCGATGAACACCGAGCCGCCGAACAGCGATGCCGCCTCGATATTGCGCATCTCGTTGGTGTAGCGAAGACGCGCACGCCGTCCAGCGACGGCGTCGCTGTATTCATCCTTGAGTGACAGCCAGTACGTGTTCGCCGCGGCGCGCTCGGCCGGCGAGGCCTGTTGATACGCCTGGATGAAGGCGCCTTCGAAACGCGGGTCGTGCCGCTCGTCGGCCAGCGCCAGCCAGGCGATGCCGAGCGGGCGGTTCTGCGGGCCTTCGTCACCATTGAAGTACATCAGCCCGAGCGCGTATTGCGCCGGTTTACTGGCCCAATGGGCCGCGTCCTGCAAGCGCTCACGCGAACGGGCGTTGTGGCCATGACCCAGGTCGCGCGCGGCCGCGCAGAAGTAGTAGTTGCCGGGAATCAGACGCTCCAGGCCTTGAGCGCATCCCTGGATAGTTTGCCGGAGCTCCGCCTTGGCGGCCTCCGATGAGGTGGACGCGGTGTCCTTGGCGAACACGGTGCCAGTCACCGCGCAAAGCAGGGTAAGTGCAGCGATAGAGACGTACTTCATGGGCTTCTCCTGGACGGCTCGCAACGAGCCCTTTCTGGCGGAATCACTCGTCGCGCTTGCGCGTGTCGACCTGGCTGACCGGCACCAACACGGCATCGCCGACGAATACGTGGCTTTCGTAACCGTAGAAATACATGGCCTTCTGCGACTGCAGCATGCGACCGACGCTGAAGCCGCTCTGCAACGGCAGGTTATCCGCGGACGCCATGGCCGACGTCGGCATGAAGACACCATCGATGAAGACGCTGCCGCCGAAATTCGCGGCCCATTCGATCTCTTTGTACGCGCGATCGAACTGGCGCTCGGCACGCGGGCCAGCGACGGCGTCGGCGTAGACCGGCTTCATGTCCTGCCAGTACGCATTGGCCTGGGCGATCTCTTCCGGCGTGGCATGCTGGTAGGCGGAGACGAAGCCCGGCTCATAGGCGGGATCGTGGCGCTCCGCGGCAAGGGCCAGCCAGGCCAGACCCAGCGGCCGGTTCTTCTGTGCATGATCGCCGTTGAAGTACATCACGCCGAGCGCGTACTGCGCCGGCTTGCTCGCCCATCGGGCGGCATCTTTCAGGTTCTCGCGAGCGAGGCCTTCATGGCCGCTCCAGAAGTCGCGAGCGGCTGCACAGAAATAGTATTCGCCCGGAAGGAAGCGCTCGAGGCCGCCCGGACACGGCTGCAGCGAATCGGCGACTTTCTTCTCTTGGTCGGGCAAGGGAACCGGGCGGTCGGCGGCCTGGGAGGCAAACGCCGATACAGCGAGGGCTGCTGCAAGAGTCAATACGGACAACGTTTTCATACGTAGATCCTCGACCGTGACCCACCCCGAGTCTTGATTACAGTACCACCCAGTTCGCTTTTTATTCGTGAAATCTTTTTAATGCCGCCCCTTCGGGCGCAATTAGCTGCGAACGGTCACTTGCCGTCAATCGCCGCGTGCATGCGGCGGATCACGTCGGCGTAGTCCGGGGCATTGAAGATGGCCGAGCCAGCGACAAAGGTGTCGGCACCGGCCGCCGAGATGGCACCGATGTTGTCGGGGGTGACGCCGCCGTCCACTTCGAGGCGGATCTTGCGGCCGCTGGCGTCGATGCGCTCGCGCACCTGGCGGATCTTCTCCAGCGCCGAGGGGATGAACTTCTGGCCCCCGAAGCCCGGGTTCACCGACATGATCAGCACCATGTCGATCTTGTCCATGACGAAGTCGAGCCAGGACAGCGGCGTGGCCGGATTGAACACCAGGCCGGCTTCGCAGCCCTCGCCCTGGATCAGCTGGATGGTGCGGTCCACATGCTCGCTGGCTTCCGGATGGAAGCTGATGCTGCGCGCGCCGGCCTTGGCGAAGTCCGGCACGATGCGGTCCACCGGCTTGACCATCAGGTGCACGTCGATGTGCTCGGTGATGCCGTAATCGCGCAACGCCTTGAGCACCATCGGCCCGATGGTGAGGTTGGGCACGTAGTGGTTGTCCATCACGTCGAAATGCACCCACTGCGCACCGGCGTCGAGCACCTTGCGCGTGTCCTCACCCAGGCGGGCAAAGTCGGCCGAGAGGATGGACGGGGCGATAACGGGAGCTTGCTTGGACATGATCGATACCGTTTTGAGTGGAGGCACAGGCCGGCGGGCTCTGTGTAGGAGCCGATTCATCGGCGATCCCGCAGCAGCGGGCCCGTCACGATAGGACATGGGTCCTTTCCAAGCGTGATCCAGTGGGCTGCGTATTTCTAGTAGATGCCGACGATTTCGCGAGCACCCTTCGCCGATGAATCGGCTCCTACATTTACTATTTAAACCCGCGCTCCGCCTTGATCCGCTCGTAGGCCGCGTTGATTTCGCTGGCCCGCGACTCGGCGCGACGACGCATGTCTTCGGGGAGGTCGCCGAGGCGATCCGGGTGGTGCTCGGAAATCAGTTTGCGGTAGGCGCGCTTGATACCGCGGTCGTCGGTGTCGCGCTGGATGCCGAGCACCGCATACGGGTCGGGGCCCTGCGCACTGCGCTGCGGCGGCACGTAGCCGCCCCCGGTGCGACCCTGGCTGCCGCCGTACGAGCGGCCGCCGGCGTTGGCGTTCCAGGCGTAGCCCTTCATCGCCATGAGCGCCATGAGCTCCATGTCGCTGACGCGCAGGGCGAAGGCGAGCTGGCGCAGGATCGCCATCTTCTCCGGCGACGGGTTGCCCTCGGCGAGCACCGTCTCGATCACCACGTCGATCACGGGGAAGGCGTGGTCGCGGCGATGGCCGACCCACTGACGCAGCTCGTCGATCACTTCGGCCGCGTTGAACTCGGGCTGCTTGCCTTCGTTGAAGGCGTCGACGGCGATCGTGCGCTGCGTCTGGTCCAGGCCCATCCGCGCCATCAGGCGTTCGGCGATGGCGATCTCGGCTTCGGAGATGCGTCCGTCAGCCTTCGCCACGGCGCCGATCAACGCGAACAGCGGCGAGATGTAGCCGCCTTGCGTGGGAGCGCGTCGGCGCTGGCTCTGCTGGCGACTGGCGTCGAACATGAAGCCGAGGGCGCCGCCGATGAGGGCGCCGAGCAGGTTGTGGGTCAACCAGATGCCCGCGACGATGCCGATGAAGGTACCGGTAAAATTCATGGAGCCGCTCTGGATGGAGTTTGCGCGGAGAACCACTGGGCCAGCTGGTCCAGTTCCGCATCGGTGAGTGGGCCGGTGGCCGCGCGCATCACGGGGATGTCGCGGCGGCCGTCGCGGTACTGGCGCAGGGCTTCACGCAGGTAGTCGAGTTTCTGCCCGGCCAGATTGGGTGCGCCGGGAATGCGCGCCATGCCGTCTTCGCCATGGCATGCCGCGCACAGGCCCAGACGCGCCGGCTTGGCAGGCGGCGTGGCAAGGACAGGGGCGGATAAGGCCAGGGCAAGTGCCGCGGTCGTCAGGATTCGCATGGCAGGGCAATGGGGGCAGTAACCGTAAATTCTAGCAGGCCAAATGCCACAGGCCCCGCGGGGCGGGTTGCGAGAAGGGTCTTAGCTTGTGTGGGAGCCGCTTCAGCGGCGATAGGGTGCTAGCGGCAACCTGGCCCGCTGCCGCGGGATCGCCGCTGAAGCGGCTCCCACAATCGCCGATGAATCGGCTCCCACAGTTAGATCGGCTCCCACAGTTACAATAGACGGCTCGAACCGCCCTACCCGGAGTCCCTGCCGTGCCTACGACCTTGAGCCAATCCGACCTGCCTGGCCTGGACCTCATCCATCGCGGCAAGGTCCGCGACGTGTACGCCCTGCCGGGCAATCGCCTGCTCATGGTCGCCACGGACCGTCTCTCGGCGTTCGACGTGGTGCTGCCCGATCCGATTCCGGGCAAGGGCGAGATGCTCACGCAGATCTCCAACTTCTGGTTCGCCAAGACCGCCCACATCATCCCCAACCATCTCACCGGCGAAGACGTCGCCTCGGTGCTGCCGGCGGGTGTGGATGCGGCGCTCTACGCGAAGCGCGCCGTGGTCACCAAGCGCCTGAAGCCGGTGCCGGTCGAAGCGATCGCTCGCGGCTACATCATCGGCTCGGGTTGGAAGTCCTATAAGGCCACCGGCGACATCTGCGGCATCACGCTGCCGGAAGGCCTGCAAATGGCCGCGAAGCTGCCGGAGCCGATCTTCACCCCGTCGACCAAGGCCGCTGTCGGCGACCACGACGAGAACGTCAGCTTCGACGCCATCGTCGCCCTGGTCGGCGAAGACATGGCCAACGCCGTGCGCAAGGCCACGCTGGAAATCTACGCCTGGGCCGCGGCCTATGCCGCCGAGCGCGGCGTGATCATCGCCGACACCAAGTTCGAATTCGGTACGGACGAGAACGGTGTGCTGCACATCATGGACGAGATGCTGACCCCGGATTCCTCGCGCTTCTGGCCGGCCGACGACTACCAGGTAGGCATCAGCCCGCCCAGCTACGACAAGCAGTTCGTCCGCGACTACCTCGAGCAGATCGGCTGGAACAAGACGCCGCCCGCACCGAAGGTGCCGGCCGATGTCATCGACGGCACCGCGGCGAAGTACGCCGAGGCGCTGGACAAGCTCGCCGGCATCCGACTGGACTAAGCTCTCGTCAGACGGTTCTTACGGGGGTACGACCATGCGCGACGCAGCCACCTGGTTCGACAACTACGCAGCCGATCATCAGAACCCGACGAATCGGCTGATTCACTGGATCTGCGTGCCGGCGATCACCTGGACGGTGGTCGCCCTGGTCTGGCTGATTCCGGTGCCGGGCTGGCTCGGCCGTCCGGGCCTGTGGTCGGTGCTGGCCATGTTCCTGGCCTTCTGCTTTTACTACTACCGGCTGTCGCGCCGGATCGGGCTGGCCATGGCCGGCGCCTTCCTGTCGCTGGCCCTGGTCACCGATTCGCTCTACCGCAGCATCGGCAGCAGCGGCCTGCTCTGGCTGGCGATCGGTGTGTTCGTGGTGGCCTGGATCGGCCAGTTCATCGGCCACAAGATCGAAGGCCGCCGGCCCTCGTTCCTGACCGACCTGCAGTACCTTCTGATCGGCCCGGCGTGGCTGATGAGCAAGGCACTCGGCCGTTTCGGCCCGGCGTACTGACGGAAACCACGTGACCCAACCCCTCCTGACCTTCCTCTCCGCCGCTATCTGGTGGGTGATTTACTCCAGCGCCGCCGCCGTCATCCCTGCCCTGATCGTCTGGGTCGCCTTGCGCTTCCTCGAGAAGACGCCGGTGGTGTTCAACCGGGCGTACATGGCCAGCCTGATCTGGGCCCTCGTCGCGGTGCTGACCGGCGGTCTGGTGATCGCCGCCCAGCACGGCCAGGCACCCGGGCAGTCGATCTTCGTCCTGCCCTGGATGCGCGCCTCGCTGGTGCTGGACATGATCATCGGCGCCTTTCTCATCTGGCGGCTGGTGCCGCGCATCGACGCACGCCGGGTGAAGCCGACCAGTGCCTGCATGGCCGTCGCCATCGTCATGGTCGTGGCGATGGTGATCGGAACGACGATCCGACGGTAATGGCTCCAGATCGATAGGAAATTTCTATCGATCCGATCCGATTCATCAGTTGGACTCGGGCGCGGCGATCCCCATAATGAGAGTCATTCTTATTGGAGCGTCCGGCCATGGCCAGGAAGATCAAGTACGCGGCGACGCATTTCAGCATCGCCTTTTCGATGAGCTACGCGGTGAACCAGAACGTGGCGCTGAGCGCCCTCGTGGGTATCGCCGAGCCGCTGGCCTTTGCCTTCGGCCGTGAAGTCGCCCGCGAAACCCGCAACGGCCTGCAGCTAGCGCCCGCCGCCTGAGCTCGCATTCGCGTCGGTGACGGCACGCGTAAACCCTTCGAACGGGATGTCGGTGATGCCGACCAGCCCGATATGCGAGTTCTCTCCATCGAGGATGCGACCGGTCACCGGCTGGTCGACGTACTGGAACCAGTGCGTGCCGACGATGACGCCCGAGGCGGCCGCGGCATTCACGAAGCGCGCGTAGGCCTTGCCCCGCTCTTCCTCGCTGCCCACGGCGGCGACACCGTTGCCGAACGGCCCACGGTCCGCCGAGCCGAAATGAAACTCGGTGATCATCACCGGCTTGTCGAGCTTGCGAAACGCGGCGACATCGAAGCCGTGCTCGGGCAGGTCCGTATAGGTGTTGATGCTGGTGACGTCGGCGTAGGTCGCGCTCGCCTCTTCGGTTTCTGGCGTGCGCACCGCCAGCCTTCCCCCGAGGAAGAGATGATGCGGATCCGCCTTCTTCAGCGTCTCCGCCACGGTGCGGAAGTACTGCCCCGCGTAAAGCTTGAGGAAGGCGATGTAGTCAACGGCGATCGCCGGGTGCGGCTCGTTCGGGTCCGGCGCCTTGAAGCCCTTCGCGGCGACCTGGTCCCAGGATGACGCTTCCACACCCCACGCCCTGGCGAAGTTCGCCACGTCGCCGTGGGTCTTCTTCAGGTAAGCGATGAAGGCCTGCTTCGCCGGGCTTTCCGGCCCTTGCGCGAGACTGCCGACGGCGAGCGCCCAGCGCCCTTGCGGCCCCTGCCCCGCCCACGCGAGTTCGTTATCGGCGAAGTAGCCGAGCAACCAGGGATCGTCGCGCACGCTCTTCGTGGCGGCAGCGACGGCGGCTTCCGTCGCCTTGATGAAACGCGCATCGAAGGGATCGGGCATGCGACCCCAGTAGTCGTAGCCGGTACTGACGGTGTTGAAGTCGCCATGGATGAGGATCGGCACGGTGTAAGCCATGCGATGGTCGCCGGCGAATCCCGGATCGCTCCAGTTACCCAGCGTGTTGAAGCGCCAGGCCTTCAGGCGATCGACCGTGCGTTTGCGCCACGCGGCTTCGGGGTGGTCACCGAGGCTGAGCGCGACGTTGCTCGCATAGACGTCCCACCAGCGACCGTGGTTCATACCGTTGTCGCGCTGTGACCCGGCATCGCTGCGGCTGTCCGACGTGCCACTGAACGCGCCGTTGGCCACGGTCGGGTCGGCGAACATGAACTCGCGGCCCTGCACGTAGGTGCGACCGTCGGTCAGGTTCACGGCATTGACGCCGAGTGAGAAGAACGCATGGCCTTCCGGTGTCACGAGCCACCAGCGATCGCCCTGCTTCTGCGTATGGAACCAGCCGGTCGCTTGCAGTGCGGCGAGGTCGGTACGGCCGCCGTACTTGTCGAGGTTCTTGATGTCGGTGGCGGGTGGCAAGGCGTTCGCGCGCCGCTTGAGCTCGGTGGTGTTGGCGACCTTCTCCGGCCATGCGCTGCGCGTGTATTGGCCCACTCGGTCGACGAGGATGTTGTACGCCTGGCGGAGATCGATATCGTCGGCCACCGTGTCCAGCTTGCCGAACAGCAGTGTCTGCGCCGCACCCGGCTTCGGCATCGATAGCGTCACCGACGTGATCGCACCCGCATCGACATCGCCGTCGACCGTGGTGGCGACAAGCCACTTGTTCCTGTCTTCGTCGAACGGCATGGGCGGACCGACCTGCATGCCGAAGGCACGCGGCGACGTCGGCTTCAGACCCACCGACAACGTCTGCGGCGGTCCCGGCGGCACACCGACCGTGGTCGTGATGTGCTTGCCGTTCGAGGCGATGTCGACGATGAGCGTGACCGGCCACGGCATGCCGTTCTGCACACGCAGCCGCATGGCGCCGTTCGCGGGCCACGCCCAATTCCCCTGCTTCGGAGAGAGCACCAGCGATGGCTGCGCGGATGGCTGGAAGGTCACCGCGACCAGTTCACTCCCATCCGCCGCCTTGCAGATGGTCGGATCCACGGTCGCGCCCTTGGGCGTCATGCGCAAGGCATCCGGATGAGCGAGATCCACCGTCGCGGCCTGCGCCGTCATGGTGGCACCTACAAGCAAGAACGAAAGAAGTGATCGCATCCCCCGATCCTGCCACGTTGCGGGTGTCGATTCAGCGACATCCCCTCACCCCGGTAGGAGCCGATTCATCGCGATCGTTCTTAAACCGCCCGCCCCAACCGCTTCCGCCAAAAATAATAAACCGGCACGCCCAGCGCGATGATCACCAGACTCATCCCGGCATCCCCCGGCTCGGTAATCGCCGTCGCGCCAATCACGCACAACACCGTCACCGTGAAAACCAGGGGCAACACCGGATACCCCGGCACCAGGTACGGCGACGGCTCCGACTTCAATTTCTTGCGATACCAGAAGATCGTCGCGATGCCGAACGCATGCGACAACCACTCACCCACCGTCGTGTAGTTGAGCAGGGCATTGAAGCTACCGGACACCAGCAGCACGATCGCCCAGCCACCGAGCGCGACCAGCGCGAACTGCGGTGCACCGGTGCGCGGCTCGATGCGCGCGATCGGCTTGAAGAACATCCCGTCCGCGCTCATCACCTGCAGCACGCGCGCGCCACCGGCGATCGCGATGCTGCAGTAACCGAACGTGGAACAGGCGATGCCGACCGCGATGATCGTAGCGCCCGACTCACCGAACACGCGACGCATGAGGTCGGCAGCGGGAGCGGTGCTCGCGGCGAGCCCGGCGTGACCGAGCCCGGCCATGTAGGCGATGTTCACCAGCACATAGCAGATGACCACACTGGCCATGCCCAGCCCCAGCGCACGCGGCAAGGTGCGCTGCGGGTTGCGCACTTCACCGGCGAGATCGTTGAGGTAGTGGAAGCCACCGTAGGCGAACATGGCCGGAAGCAGCGCCCCGATGATCGTGCCCGCCGGCACGTCATGGGTCGGGTCGGCGGCGAAGGCCGCGCCAAGATGCCCCTTCGCCAGGAACAGACCGACCACGATGAGCAAGGCCACCGCGCCGAGCTTGAGCACGGTGAAGATGTTCTGCACCCAGGCGCCGGCACGGATACCGAACAGGTTCACCGCGACGATGAAACTGATCGCACCGACCGCCAGCGGCTTTACCCATTCATGCGGCAGACCCATCGCGCGACAGGCGTAATCGGCGAAGGTGGTCGCCACCGCGGCCACACTGCCGGGGTAGTTGATCAGCGCCATGGTCCAGCCGAACAGGAAGGCCGGCAACTGACCGAAGGCCTCGCGCAGGTAGACGTAAGTACCGCCCGCCTGCGGCCGCCGGGCGCCGAGCTCCGCGTAACAGAGCACTCCCGCCAGGGTGAGCAGACCGCCCAGCGTCCAGAGCAGGATGACCTCCCCGCCCGAACTGGTCAGCTGCGCGACGGTGGCCGGCGTACGGAAAATACCCGCGCCAATGACACCGCCAATGACAATCATCGCGGCATCCCAGATGCCGAGGCGACGGAGGTAATGAGCAGGCTGAGGAGCAGACATGCCCGGACGATGCCATAAGAGCAGGGCATTGTGGGAGCGCGCGTGAGGTTTTTCTGACGCTCGGTGTGGGAGCGGTTCCTGTGGGAGCCGATTCATCGGCGATCCCGCGACAGCGGGCCGGCTTGTTGCAAGCACCCTATCGCCGCTAAAGCGGCTCCCACAGTAAGGCGTTAAAGCCAGGTTGCGTTCCAGTAGGGGTAGTCGCCCACTCGTGTCACCAGACCGGCTCGCAATGGATTGGCGACGATGTAACGCGCAGCTGCTTTGACATCGTCGTGTTTGCGCAACGCCCTGTCGTGGAATGATTTCTGCCAGACCGGCGACTTGCGCCCGGTCGATCGCTTGATCGAGCTGGAAACCATGGCCTTGTAGCGACCGACGACACGCGAGAGGTCGCCATCATGCAGTTCGATCAGGCCATGCCAGTGATCGGGCATCAGTACCCACGCCAGGCAGGTGGCGTCTTTCCAGGTCGCGGGGGAATGACAGATGCGCGAGACGCGCCGAGCGATGGCGATATCGCGAAACAGAGGAGCCCGGTTCCAGGCGACCGCCGTGATCAGGTAGATCCGACCGGGTTCGGACACGCGTCCGGCGCGGATATCGCGCGAGTGAGGTGATGGTTTCATCGCCCCACGATGCCGCGCCACGATCACCCGCGCTGCCGGTGGGCAACGCGGGTGTCGGTGGGTTACTTCTTCTTCGGAATATAAAGATCCGTGATCGTGCCCTCGTACACCTCGGCCGCCATGCCGACGGATTCGCCGAGCGTGGGGTGCGGGTGCACGGTGCGGCCGATGTCGCCGGCTTCGGCGCCCATTTCGATGGCGAGCGCGAGTTCGGAGATGAGGTCGCCGGCGTGGACGCCGACGATGCCCGCGCCGACGATGCGGTGGGTCTCTTCATCGAACAGGAGCTTGGTGAAGCCTTCGGTGCGGTCGATGCCGATGGCGCGGCCGGAGGCTGCCCAGGGGAACTTGCCGACGCCGATCTTCAGGCCCTTTTCCTTCGCTTCGCGCTCGGTCACGCCGACCCAGGCGATTTCCGGATCGGTGTACGCCACCGACGGAATCACACGTGCATCGAAGAAGCTCTTCTCGCCGGCTGCCGCTTCCGCGGCGACCTTGGCTTCGTGCGTGGCCTTGTGCGCCAGCATGGGCTGGCCGACGAGGTCGCCGATGGCGAAGATGTGCTTGACGTTGGTGCGCATCTGGCGATCGACCGGAATGAAGCCGCGATCGGTCACTTCGACGCCCGCCTTGTCGGCGCCGACCTTGTTGCCGTTCGGCGAGCGGCCGACGGAAACGAGCACGCGGTCGAATACCTTGGTCTCGGGGATGCTCTCGCCTTCGAAGGTGACTTCGATGCCGGCCTTGGTGGCTTTCGCCTCGACGACCTTGGTCTTGAGGTGGATGCCCTTGTAACGCTTGGCGATACGCGCCTGCAGCGGCTTGACCAGGTCGAGATCGGCGCCCGGCATGAGCTGGTCGGCGAGTTCGACGACCGTGACCTCGGAGCCGAGACGCGCGTACACCGTGGCCATTTCCAGGCCGATGATGCCGCCGCCGACGACGAGCATCGTCTTCGGCACGTCACGCAGTTCGAGCGCGCCGGTGGAGTCGATCACGCGCTCGTCGTCCCAGGGGAACGACGGCAGCTTCACCGACTGCGAGCCCGCCGCGATGATCGCGTTCTGGAAGCGGATGAGCTTGGTGCCCTCGGCCGTCTGGACTTCCATTTCGTTGGGCGAAATGAAGGTGCCGACGCCGGTGACGGTGCGGACCTTGCGCGCCTTCGCCATCTGGGCGAGGCCGCCGGTGAGCTTGCCGACGACCTTCTCCTTGAACGAGCGCAGCTTGTCCAGGTCGATCGTGGGCTTGCCGAAGGTGATGCCGTGCGCGGCGATGGCTTCCGCCTCGTCGATCACGGCCGCGGCGTGCAGCAAGGCCTTCGACGGAATGCAGCCGACGTTGAGGCAGACGCCACCGAGGATCGCGTAGCGCTCGACCAGGACGGTATCCAGGCCGATGTCCGCGCCACGGAATGCCGCCGTGTAGCCGCCCGGGCCGGAGCCGAGGACGACGAGCTGGCACTCGATGTCGGCCTTGCGGCCGGAGTCGGCGGCGGCCTTGGGGGCGGCCGACGTGGCGACCGGGGCGGGAGCCGGGGCTTCCGACACGGTCGTCGAGGGCGTGGCAGGCGTCGAAGCGGCAGACGCAGACGCCGGCTTCGCAGCGGCCGGAGCCGCCTTGTCGCCAGCGGACTTCTCGGCCGACGCCGAAGCGCCAGCCTCGGCTTCGATCAGCGCGATCACGCTGCCGTCGTTGAGTTCGTCGCCGATCTTGACCTTGATCTCGACGATCGTGCCGGCCTGCGAGGCCGGGATATCCATCGTGGCCTTGTCGGATTCGAGCGTCAGCAGGCTCTGGTCCTTGGCGACGGTGTCGCCCACCTTCACCAGGATCTCGATGACCGGCACATCGTGCGAGCCGCCGAGGTCCGGGACTTTCAGTTCAATCGTGTTTGCCATGGCGATGCGCCCCCGTCAGAGCAGCAGGCGACGGATGTCGCCGAGCTGGGTGGCGAGGAACACGGCGAAGCGTGCGGCGAGCGCACCGTCGATGACCCGGTGGTCGTACGACAGCGACAGCGGCAGGATCAGGCGCGGCGCGAATTCCTTGCCGTTCCAGACCGGCTTCATCGCCGCCTTGGAGACGCCGAGGATCGCGACTTCCGGCGCGTTGACGATCGGCGTGAACGCCGTGCCACCGATACCGCCGAGCGAGGAGATCGAGAAGCAACCGCCCTGCATGTCGGCTGCGGTGAGCTTCTTGTCGCGCGCCTTCTTCGAGATCTCGCTCAGTTCGGCGGCGAGTTCGAGCAGGCCCTTCTTGTCCGCATCGCGGATGACCGGGACGACGAGGCCGTCCGGCGTATCCACGGCGATACCGACGTTGAAGTATTTCTTCAGCGTAAGCGTTTCACCGGCAGCGTCGAGCGAGGCGTTGAACTGCGGGAATTTCTTCAGCGCAGCGACGACGGCCTTGATCTGGAAGACCAGCGGCGAGACCTTGACGTCCTTGTTCTCCTCGCCGAGCTTCTTGCGGAAGGCTTCCAGCTCGGTGATGTCGGCGTCTTCGAACTGCGTGACGTGCGGGATCATCGCCCAGTTGCGGGCGAGGTTCGCGGCGGAGATTTTCGGAATGCGGCCGAGCGGCTTTTCTTCCACTTCGCCGAACTTCGAGAAGTCGATCTTCGGCCACGGCAGGAGGCTGAGACCGCCACCAGCGGCAACACTGCCACCGGCGGACGTCGACACGCCCGAGGTCATGACCTGCTTGACGTAACCGGAGATGTCTTCGCGCTGGATGCGACCACCGCGACCGCTGCCCTTGACCTGGGCCACGTCCACGCCGAGCTCGCGAGCGAACGCGCGGATGGCGGGGCTGGCGTAAGGCGCGTTGCCCGGCATGATGACGCTGGCGTCGAAGGACACCGGCGGCGTGCGTGGAGCACCACCGACTGGCGCTTCGGTCGCAGCGGCAGGCGCGGGAGCGGCGTCGCGCTTCGGCGCGTCGGCCTGGGCGGCGGCCGGCTTTTCCGCGGCGGGAGCCGGCGACGCGTCGGCGGCGTCGCCACCCTCGCCTTCCAGCACGGCGATCAGGTCGCCGTCGTTGACCTCGTCACCGACCTTGACCTTCAGTTCCTTGATCACGCCGGCGGCCGGCGCGGGAATGTCCATCGTGGCCTTGTCGGACTCGAGCGTCATCAGGCTCTGGTCCTTGGTGACGGTGTCGCCGACCTTGACCATGAGCTCGATGATCGGCACCGGCTTGCCGCCGATGTCGGGCACGGTGACGTTGACCGGGCCGGAGGACTTCGACGCGGACGCGGCCTTGGCGGCAGCAGGAGCCGGCGCTGGTGCGGCGGCCTGGGGCGCGGCGGCCTTCGGGGCCTCGGCCTTGGGCGCTTCCGCCTTCGCTGCGGCGGCGGCCGGGGCGTCGCCCTCGGCTTCGACCAGGGCGATCACGTGGCCTTCGTCGACTTCATCGCCGACCTTGACCTTCAGTTCCTTGATGACGCCCGCAAACGGCGCCGGCACTTCCATCGTGGCCTTGTCGGATTCGAGCGTCACCAGGCTCTGGTCTTTCTCGACGCGATCGCCGACCTTGACCATGATTTCAATGACGGGGACCGCGCTGCCACCGATATCGGGGACACGGGCTTCTTTGACGTCGGCCATAGGAACTCCTGGAGCAGGCGTCGGCGGGCGGCAAACCCACCGGCGGGGGAAGGACGGGCGCCGCTGGACGGCGCAACCGGTCGATTGTAATCCCTCAGGCGACGTTTCCCACGATTCAAACGGTTGTTTGCCAGTATTTCAGCTAGAACCAAACCCGCTAGCGCCCCGCTACCCCTGTGGGAGCCGATTCATCGGCGATGCTCTCGCCCCTGTGGGAGCCGATTCATCGGCGATCGGGCGCTGGCGATGACCTGGCCCGCTGCCGCGGGATCGCCGCTGAAGCGGCTCCCACAATCGCCGCTAAAGCGGCTCCCACAGAAATTGGCTCCTACAGAAATCGGTTCTTACAGGGGCGCGGGATCCTGCGCTGCCGGCGCACGCACCAGGCGGATCTCGCTCTGCGGGTATGGGATGGTGATGCCGGCCTCGTCGAAACGCTCCTTGATGCTGCGGATCAACGTCGTCTGCGTTTCCCAGAGATCACCGGTAGCGGTCCAGCCGCGGATGACCAGGTTCACGCTGGAATCGCCGAGCGCCTCGGTCC
Organism: Luteibacter rhizovicinus DSM 16549; assembly: GCF_001887595.1. Taxonomy (NCBI): domain Bacteria; kingdom Pseudomonadati; phylum Pseudomonadota; class Gammaproteobacteria; order Lysobacterales; family Rhodanobacteraceae; genus Luteibacter; species Luteibacter rhizovicinus. The sequence goes on along the minus strand of NZ_CP017480.1, from coordinate 2,286,027 downwards.
ACACGCCCGGCGCCGGATCCTTGAGGATGCGCGCATCGGCGGCGAACAGGTCCCGCACCGTCTGCATCGCCTTGCCGATGTCGTCGTTGTAGCCGATGCCGACCTTGATCTCGAAACGCCGCGTGCCGCGAACGTTGAAGTTGATGATCGCCTCGCCGCCAACCTTGGCATTCGGCAGGACCGCCTGGCGATTGTCCGGTGTGATCAGGTAGGTGTGCATGAGGTTGATGCTCTGCACGTCGCCTTCGACGCCACCGATGGTGACGTGGTCGCCGACGCGGAACGGGCGAAACAGGATCAGCAGCACACCCCAGGCAAGATTGGACAGCGAGCTGTTGAGGGCCAGGCCGATGGCGAGGCCGGCGGCGCCGATCGCCGCGATGAACGAGGCCGTCGGAATGCCGGCCATGCCAAGCACCTGGATCAGCAGCAACGCGATAAGGATGCCGTAGATGATGTTGCGCAGGAACATCGCCAGCGTCAGATCGACACGGGCGCGCTCCAGGGCACGGCGACCGAGGTTGGCGACGCGTGCAGCGATCCAGAAGCCGATCAACAGCAGCAACAACGCCAGGCCGATGCGAATGGAATACGTGACGATCAAGGCACGCGTGGCGGCGTGGATGCCGATCTGGTCGAGGAAATCGTTCATGGGCTATGCCTCCTGCGTTTTTTGTTCGGCAGTGAGGCTAGCACCCATCGCCGCTGAAGCGGCTCCCACAAAAAGACAGGTCAAAAAAAAGCCCGCCAGTGGCGGGCTTTTTCTTTACGGGGTGGTGGCAGCCGGAGGGCTCTGCGGCACCTGCGCGGTTTGCGGGCTGTCGATCTTGCGACCGCCGTACGGAAGGACCTGCGCGGCGACCTTCGGGTCCGCCTTGATCAGCGAAACCTCGTCACCGACGATGTGGGCGGCTTCCTCGAGCGGCGTGTCCTTGGCCTTCTTCGCATCGGCTTCCGCCTTGATTTCGGTCTTCAGGCTGCGCTCGTTCGCGTTGAGGCCGTCGTCGCCGTTGTTGGCGTCGTCAGCGGCATCGGCCGCGCCGCCGGCGCTGCCGAAGATCGCCTTACGACGATTGCGGAAGTCGGTCTGCAGCGCGTCGTACTGCTTGCGCTCGGCCTGCCGTGCGGCGAAGTTCAACGAGATGTCGGTCTTGTCGCGGAGCTTCTTGTACTCGGCCATTTCGTCGAGCATGAGCTTCCATGCCGGCGAGTTGGCGACGCGCGCTTCGTGCTTGGCATTGAGCGGACCGAAGATCGGCTTGAGGTCGGCGACCGGCTTGTAGTCGGCCGGATCGATGTGACGCCACGGCAGTGCGTTGTCGTAGGTGGACTCGCCGAATTCCTTCGCATCACCGTTCTGCGGGAACATGACGTCCGGCGTGACACCGCGCAGCTGCGTGCTGTCGCCGTTGATGCGGATGAATTCGGCGATGGTCATCTTGAGCTCGCCGTACTTGGCGGTCTCGCCGGTGACGGACTTGCCGAACTTGTCGAGGTCGACCAGGTTCTGCACGGTGCCCTTGCCGAAGGTCGGCTCGCCGATGATGACGCCGCGGCCGTAATCCTGGATCGCCGCCGCGAAGATCTCCGAGGCCGAGGCCGAACCACGATTGACCAGCACGGCCATCGGACCGTCCCACGACATGCCCGGAGCGTCGTCGCCCTGCGCGTCGATCTGGCCACGGGCGTCACGCACCTGCACGACCGGACCGGTATCGATGAACAGACCGGTGAGCTCGGTGGCTTCGGACAGCGAGCCACCGCCGTTGTTGCGCAGATCGATGACGACACCCTCGACCTTCTGTGCCTTGAGCTCGGTGAGGAGCTTGGCGACGTCGCGGGTGGCGCTCTTGAAGTTGGTGTCGCCGGCGCGGCGCGCACCGAAGTCCTGGTAGAACGTGGGCAGGTCGATCACGCCGATCTTGCGCGTGACATCGCCGTCCTTCACGTCGATGACCTTGGACTTGGCGGCCTGCTCTTCCATCGTGACCTTCTTGCGGACCAGGGTCACGATGTCGTGCTTGCCGTCCACGCCGGCGTCGGCCGGAAGGATCTCGATGCGGACCGTGGTGTCCTTCTTGCCGCGGATGAGCTTGACCACGTCGTCCTGGCGCCAGCCGACCACGTCGACCATGGGACCGGTTTCACCCTGGCCGATGGCGACGATGCGATCGCCCGCCTTCATCTTGCCCGACTTGATCGCCGGGCCACCCGGAACGAGTTCGCGGATGGTGGTGTAGTCGTCGCGCGCCTGCAGCACCGCGCCGATACCTTCCAGCGACAGGCGCATGGCGATGTCGAAGGCGTCGGCGGCGCGGGGACCGAGGTAGTCGGTGTGCGGGTCGGTGGAGTTGGCGTACGCGGTCATGAAGGCCTGCGTCGCGTCTTCGTCGTCGAGCTGGCGCACGCGGCTGATGTACGTCGCGTAGCGCTTGTCGAGCGTCTTGCGGATGTCGTCGTCGCTCTTGCCGGCGAGCTTCAGGCGCAGCCAGTCGTTCATGGTGCGCTTGCGCCAGACGTCGTCGAGTTCGGCCTGGTTCTTCGGGATCGCGGCTTTCTTGCGGTCGAAGTTGAAGCTTTCGTTGCTGCTGAAGTCGAAGCCCTTCTTCAGCAGGCCACGCGCGTAGTTCATGCGATCCACGGCGCGCGTGATGTAGAGGTTGAACACCGAGAACGGACCGGTGAGGTCCTGGTTCCAGATCGCGTCGTCGAACTGCGTCTTCAGCGGCGCGAACTTGTCCATGTCTTCCTGGGTGAAGAAGACTTTCTCGCTATCGAGCGCGTCGAAGTAGGCCTTGTAGATCTTGGCCGACATGGCGTCGTCGAGCGGCTGGGCCTGGTAATGGAAGCGCGTGAGGAAGCGCGCCGACAGCTGCGAGGCCTGGGCCTCGGCGGCGGTCGGCTTCAACGGCAGGCTCGACTCCTTGCGCTGCGGCTCCGGCGAGGTCGCTGCTTCGGACGCATCCTTGGGCTGCGGCGTCGCGGCCTTCGTCGCCGGCGCGGCCGCACCCGGCTGCTGCGGGGCGGCTGTCTGTGCCTGGGCACCCGCGGCGGAAAGGGCCAGCAGGAGGGCGAACGCGGGGCGAAGGGTCATGTAGTCGAAGCCTCGGATTGCTTTGGGGCGTTTATTCGACGACGCCGGCGGCGTGAGCCATCAGGTCGGCATGGTAGGAGGATCGCACCAACGGGCCGGAAGCGACATGGCCGAAGCCCATCTCTTCACCGGCGACGCGCAGCGCCTCGAATTCGTCCGGCGTCCAGTAACGGACCACCGGGTGGTGATGCGCCGTCGGCTGCAGGTACTGGCCGATGGTGATCATGTCGACGTCATGGTTACGTAGATCGCGCATGGTCTCGAGCACCTGATCCATCGTCTCGCCCAGGCCGAGCATGATGCCGGACTTGGTCGGGACCTCGGGATGCTGGGCCTTGAACCGTTTGAGCAGGTCCAGCGACCACTGGTAGTCGGCGCCCGGACGGACTTCGCGATACAGGTGCGGCACCGTCTCGAGGTTGTGGTTGAAGACGTCCGGCGGGAAGTCCTTCATGACTTCCAGCGCGCGCTCCATGCGGCCCTTGCCACGGAAGTCCGGGGTGAGGATCTCGATGCGGATGTTCGGGCTGGCGTGACGCACCGCGCGGATGCACGAGGCGAAATGCTCGGCACCGCCGTCGCGCAGGTCGTCGCGGTCCACCGAGGTGATCACCACGTACTTCAGGCGCATGTCGCGGATGGTCTCGGCCAGGCGTGCCGGCTCGAGCGGATCCGGCGGCTGCGGCCGGCCGTGGGCCACGTCGCAGAACGAGCAGCGGCGGGTGCAGACCTCGCCAAGGATCATGAACGTCGCGGTGCCCTTGGAGAAGCACTCATGGATGTTCGGGCAGGACGCTTCTTCGCAGACCGTGACCAGCGAGTTCTCGCGCAGGCGCGCCTTCAGCTGCTGCACGGCGTTGCCCTGGGGCAGGCGCACGCGGATCCAGCTGGGCTTGCGCAGCACGGGCACGTCGGTATCGAAGTTCGCGCGGTTGAGCGCGATCTTGTCGTTACCAAGCATCTTCTCGCCCGGCTTGTCGACGACGGCGATGGGGATGCTGCGGGAGGGGGAAGTGGAGGTTTGGCTCATAACGGCTACGACCTCAGACCGCAATGCGGGTCGGGAGTTCGGGGAGGGAGGGTTCGGCTGACACGGCGTGGAAGCCAAACTGCTTGCAGAATTCCTGTACCAGGACGTCTTCCACGTCAGCCAACCGCGACGGACCGCCTAAGTCTAACACCTGGGTGACCTCCAAACCCTTGTACCCGCAGGGATTGATGCGGTGATAGGGCTCGAGGTCCATGTCCACGTTGAAGGCCAGCCCGTGGAAGCTGCAGCCCCGGCGGATGCGCAGCCCGAGGGCTGCGACCTTGGCACCCGCCACGTAGACGCCCGGGGCGCCCTCGAGGCGTTCGGCGCCGATATTCCACTCGCCCATGGTGTCGATGATGGCCTGCTCGATCCGGTTGACCAGCTCGCGCACGCCAACGCCGACGCGGCGCAGGTCGATCATCGGGTAGGCCACGATCTGGCCGGGACCGTGGTAGGTCACCTGGCCGCCGCGATCCACGCGGACCACGGGGATGTCCCCCGCCGCCAGCACATGCTCTTCCTTGCCCGCCTGGCCCAGGGTGAACACCGGGTCGTGCTCCAGCAGCCACAGCTCGTCGACGGTGTCGTCGGTGCGGTTGTCGGTGAAGGCGCTCATGGCCTTCCAGGTGGATTCGTAGGGGACGCGCCCCAGCCGGCGGACGTTGAGGGGGAGGGTCATCGGGATCGGGTCGGAGGGGATGTCGAGAAGTTGTGGGCGCAGGCCAAGCGATACAAGGCTGGCGGGGCCGCTCTTTGTAGGAGCCGCTTCAGCGGCGATCCGGCGGCAGCCGGCCGGGCTGCTGCGAGCACCCAATCGCCGATGAATCGGCTCCTACCAAGCGCAGGCCGTCACATCGTGAAGCGGATGTTCTCGTCGGCGCGCAGCGTGCTGTGCGCCTCCAGGTACTTCTCACGGCTCGGTGCGACGAAGCTCACGGTGACCGACTGGTAGTTACCGGCCGGGGTGAGCTTGGTCGTCAGGGTCTCGTGGAGCACTTCCAGGCCGATGGCATGGAGCAGCGCCGGGACGTGCTTGTCGAGGCCGGCCGTGGCGCTGCCGATGGCCGTGATCTCGAACTCGCCCGGGAACTGGAAGCCCTTGCCGTCTTTCTGCGCATCGCTGAAGTCGATCTCACGCATCGTGCCGTCCTCTTACTTCTTGTCGCTGTCGCTGTGGAACCACAGCATGATCGTGTCCCAAAGGCGCGAGAAGAAACCGCCTTCCGGTGCATCGTTCAGGGCCACCAGGGGCGTGGTGAGCACCGGCTGACCGTCGAGCGTCACGCGCAGCGTGCCGACCTGCTGGCCCTTCTTGAAGGGAGCGATCAGCGTGGCCGGGATGTCGAGGTTGGCCTTGAGCTTGTCGTAGTCGCCACGCTTGACCGAGACCAGCGCGTCTTCGGCGACACCGAGCGGGATGGTGTTCTCGGCGCCCTTCCACAGCTTCGGCGTGGCCAGCGGCTTGTTGGCTTCGTAGAGCTTGTGCGATTCGTAGAAGCGGAAACCGTAGTTGAGCAGCGCCAGCGCGGCATCGGCGCGGCCCTTCTCGCTGTTGGCGCCCATGATGATGGCGATCATGCGGGCATCGCCCTGCTTGGCCGAGGCAGCCAGGCAGTAGCCGGCGGCGGCGGTGTGGCCGGTCTTGATGCCGTCGACGGTGTTGTCGCGCCACAGCAGCAGGTTACGGTTGTGCTGCTTGATGCCGTTCCACTCGAACTCCTTCACGGCCGAGATCGCGTAATCCTCGGGGAAGTCGTGGATCAGCGCGCGCGACAGGATCGCGATGTCGCGGGCGGTCGTGTAGTGGTTGGCGACCGGGTAACCCGAGGCGTTCTGGAACTGCGAATGCGTCATGCCGATCTGCTTGGCATACGCGTTCATCAGGTTGGCGAACGCCGGCTCGGAGCCCGCGGTGTGCTCGGCCAGCGCGATGGCGGCGTCGTTACCGGACTGGATGATCATGCCGTACAGCAGGTCTTTCAGCGGCACCTGGCTGTTGAGCTTGAGGAAGCTGGTCGAGCCGTCGGTGCTCGCACCGCCGCCGCGCCACGCGTTCTCGCTGATCGTGACCGGGTCGGAATTGTGGATCTTGCCGTTGCCCAGCTCGGCCGAGACGACGTAGTCGGTCATGATCTTGGTGATCGAGGCCGGCTCCAGCTGCACGTCCGGATCCTTCGAGGCGATGATCTGCCCGGTGTTGTAATCCATCAGCACCCAGCTCTTGCCTTCCACGTCCGGCGGCGGCGGCACCGGCGCTTCGGGAACGACCGGGCGCGGAACGGGTGCGGGATGCGGCGGAGTCTGCTGCGCCACGGTGACGCCGGCGACGAGCGCAGCGGCGGCGAAAGCGAACAGGGAGCGAGGGAAGAGCTTCATCGTTTCAGCGATCCAGTCAAAGCAACAAAAAAGAAGGTCAGTCTACCGCGACCGACGGCCGGGGCAGGCCCATGCCGGAGATCTGGTCGGTCACGCGGTCGGCCGTGTCGACATCGGCCAGGGGGCCAACGCGCACACGGCGCACGCTACGACCGGCGACAGCGGTCTCGATAACACTGACAGGGCCCAGACCCGCTTTGTTCAGCTGGTCGGCCACGCGGTTGGCGTTCGCCACGTCGGAAAACGCGCCGACCTGGAGGTAAATCGTGGGTTTGCCGGGCACCGAGGCGATGGTAGGGCCCTGGGCTGGCGTGCTGAGGCGCGGGGTCTGGCCATTGCCTGACGGCGTGCCTGAGGATGAGGGTGCCGGCACCGATCCTGCCTTCTGACCCGGCAACGGCGGCAAGGCTTCGGCGGCGGAGACTCCAGTCATGCCGGGCACCGGACCGTCATCACCCTCGCCGTCGGCCGCCGCGCCCGCGGGGGCGCTCGCCACCTGGTTGCTACCGCCCTGCACGCCCGCATTCGGCGTGGCGCGGACCGGAACGCTGCCGACCGGCGCCGAGATGGCGGCGCTCGGCGCGCGCGACCCGGAGGTCATCACCGGTGCGGTGGAAACAGCGCCCGCCGTGGCGAATCGCGACGCGGTCGACGGCGACGACGTAGCCATGTCCGGCGTCGGCGCGGTACGTGCCGATGGCGGCGCCGCCGCATAGGCCGGGCGTGACGGCGGCACCGGGGCGGTGACCGGTGCCGGCTTCGGCGCGGTATTCACGTAAGGCGCACCGCGATCGCTGTTCGCTTCGCTCGGATCGATCGCGCGCACTTCGACCAGACCCGTGCCCTTCGGCCACACGCCCAGCTTCACCGCTGCCGCGAAGGACAGGTCGATGATGCGGTTCTCGTGGAAGGGCCCGCGATCGTTGACGCGGACGATGACGCTCTTGCCATTCTCGAGGTTGGTGACACGCGCATAGCTCGGCAGCGGCAGCGTTTTATGCGCCGCGGAGAACTGGTACATGTCGTATTCCTCGAGGCTCGAGGTCTTGTAGCCGTGGAATTTGTTGCCGTAGAACGAGGCGATGCCGCGCTCCACGTAGCCGCGCGGCGTGGGCAGCACGTTGTAGGTCTGGCCGAGCACCGAATACGGGCTCTTGTTGCCGTAGAGAGCGCGCGGCTCGACCTTCGGCACCGGCTCCGGGAGCTTGCTGACATCCGGAATCTCGGTGGGCACGCTGTCCGAGCTGGAGCGATAGCGCGACGATTGCGACTTGCTGATGTCGTCGCGGCCGCCACTGCTGCCGCGCGAGGACGACGACGAGCCGCTGCTGCCGCGCGATGAGGGGCGGGAGTTTTTCGAGCCGCCGCAGGCGGTGAGGACAAGGGCGACCAGGAGGATGACAATGAGGCGAGTCGCGAGCACCCATCGCTGCTGAAGCAGCTCCCACAACGAGCGGGAAGGCCCGGTGGATCGGGCGGTTTGTGGGAGCCGGCTATGCCGGCGATCCCTGCGAAGCGAGACGCTCCCCGCGCCGGCGAGCCCCCCGTTTCGCCCGTTCATCGCGCGGCGGGCCCGTGCGTGCGTTCGCGGATCGCCTGGGCCAGCTGGTTCACGGCCATGGCGTACATCGGGCTGCGGTTGTACGTGGTGATGACGTAGAAATTCTGGAAGACGAACCAGTATTCGGGGCCGGCCGGCCCGTCGAGGCGCACCAGCTGCGCGTCACGCCCCGGATTCAGGTGCTGCAAGGGCGCGAAGCCCTCGGCGACAAAGGACTCCACCGGCGCCACGGGGCGCCAGTCCTTCGGCACGTCCGGATCGCGGACGCGGGCATCCGGCTGGGCCCGCACGGCGAGCGGACCGCCGGTTTCCCAACCGTGCTCGGAGAAATAATTGGCCACGCTGGCGAAGATGTCGCCCATCGAGCCCTTCATGTCGATCTTGCCGTCGCCGTCGTAGTCCACGCCCCAGTCGCGGATCGACGAGGGCATGAACTGGCCCCAGCCCTGCGCACCCGCGTAGGAGCCGGTGAGCGTGTCCAGTGGTCCGGCGAGATGGTTCGGCGGCAGTTCCAGCAGCGTTTTCAGCTGCTCGCGGAAGAACGGCGCGCGCTTGGGGTAGTAGAAGGCGAGCGTGGTCAGCGCATCGAGCACCTTGTACTTGCCGGTGTTCTTTCCGTAGAAGGTTTCCACGCCGACGATGGCGACGATGTATTCGGGCGGCACGCCGTACTTCTTGCCGATGGCGTCGAGCAGGGCGCGATGCGTCTGGTAGAAGTCCGCGCCCGCCTGGATGCGCTGCTCGGTCAGGAAGATCGGCCGGTAATCCCGCCACGGCTTGCCTTCCGCCGGGCGGTTCATCGCGTCGATGATGGACTGCTGCATCTTCGCGCCGTCGAGGATCGCGTTCAGCGAGGCCTTGCTTTTGCCCGTGTCCTTCGCCACTTCACGCACGAGCTGTTCCTGGCCCGGATGGGTTTCAGCGAACACCGCGGAGGCGAACATCAGGGGGAAGGCGATCATCGCGCCAGCGAGGCGCGGGGATAAACGTGCGATTCGTGCGCGGCGCGCGGTAAGAACTTCATCCATGCGCCGAAGCGTAGCACGCAGGAATGGCGTCACAGGGCCGCGCGTCGGGAAGCGTTCAGGCATCAATCGTGGAGCTTGCGATTGGCGTGGATCGACATGAGCACGCCGAAGCCCGTGAGCAGCGACACCGCGGACGTGCCGCCGTAACTGATCAGCGGCATCGGCACGCCCACCACCGGCAGGATGCCCGCGACCATGCCGCCGTTCACCGCCACGTAGACGAAGAAGCTCATGCCGATGGCGCCGGCGAGCAGGCGCGAGTAGGTGTCGCGCGCGTTCATCGCGATCCACAGGCAACGGCCGATGATGAAGGCGTAGAGCAGCATGATCGCGATGACACCGACCAGGCCGAACTCTTCCGAGAACACGGCGAAGATGAAGTCGGTGGTGTGCTCGGGCAGGAATTCCAGCCGCGACTGCGTGCCGTGCTGCCAGCCCTTGCCGAACACGCCACCGGAGCCCACCGCGATCTTCGACTGGATGATGTGCCAGCCGTTGCCCAAGGGATCCGATTCGGGGTCGAGCAACGTGCGCACGCGGTTGCGCTGGTATTCGTGGAGGAACTGCCAGGCGACCGGAATCGCCGCGCCCGCGCCGCCGACGAGCAGGCCGATACGCCACCAGGCCATGCCGGAGAGGAACAGCGCGAAGGCGCCTGCCCCCGCGACCAGCAAGGCGGTGCCGAGGTCGGGCTGCTCGGCGATCAGTCCGGCGGGCACCGCGATCATCAGGCCGACCACGATGATGTCCTTCCAGCCCGGCGGCAGCTGCCGCGGATGCAGGTACCAGGCAACCATCATCGGCATGGTGAGCTTGAGCAGCTCGGAGGGCTGGAAGCGCATGAAGCCCAGATCCAGCCAGCGATAGGCGCCACGGCCCTCGCCCAGCGCCGCGACGACGACGAGCAACGCCGTGCTGCCCATGTAGAGCCACGGCGTCCACGAGCGCAGCACGGGTGGCGGGATACGCGAGATCACCACCAGCAACACGGCGCCGAGCACGAAGCGCGCCGCCTGCCCGCCGACCAGGGAGAGGTTGGCGTTGCCAGCGCTGTAAAGCGTCGCAAGGCCCGCGCAGGCAAGCAGGAACAGCGCCAGCAGCAGGGGCAGATCGAGGCGCGGCCGCGTGAGCAGGCGCAGGCCGAAGCGTTTGAGGCGGACGGTGAGGTTGGCGAACATGGTTACTGGTCCTCGCCGTTATCGTCGGGCGGCAACTCGCTGCTCGTCGGCGCGGCCGGCTGTGCGCCCTGCACGGAACTCGCGCTGACCGGCGCGGCCTCGGCCGGTGCATCGGACAAGGTGATCGGGCCCGGCGGCAGCGCGGTCGGGCGCGCACCGCCTTCGTCGACGACCCACTGATCGAGGATCTTTCGGGCGATCGGACCGGAATCCGCCGCGCCCCACGCACCGGCTTCGAGCACCACGGCCACGGCGATCTTCGGATCCTCGGCCGGGGTGTAGGCGATGAACAGCGCGCGATGGCGGGTCGCCAGATAGGCGGTGTTCTTGTTGGTGTCGTAGGCATCGGATTTGCGCGAGAAGCGCTCGGCCGTGCCGCTCTTGCCGGCGATGACGAACGGGAAGCCGATGCCCAGCTTCTTGCCGGTACCCGCGCCCGAGTTGATCACCGCGATCATGCCCTCGTTCACCGTGTCCCAATCCGCCGCCTTGCGGATCACCGACGGGCCGGTGGGTGGGAACGATTGCCGCACGCGCGCACTGTCCACGCCATCCTGCGTATCCATCAGCAGGTGCGGCGCATACGGTATGCCGCGACCGGCAAAAGTAGCAACGGCATGCGCCAGCTGGATCGGCGTCACCGCCCAGTAGCCCTGGCCGATACCGGAGATGATCGTCTCGCCCGGATACCAGCCCGCCTTGCTGCGTGTCGCTTTCCATTCACGCGAGGGCAGCACACCCTCGACTTCGCCGGTAAGGTCGATGCCGGTCTTCTTGCCGAAGCCCAGGCCGCCCATCCACGACGCGAGGCGGTCGATGCCCATGTCCAGGGCGAGGCGGTAGAAATACGTGTTGGTGGACAGTTCGATCGCACGGACCATGTTCACCGTGCCGTCGCCGCCGCGCTTGTCGTCGCGGTAACAGCGACTCTGCCCCGGGATGCAGAACTCGCCGGTGGAGAGCACCGTATCCGTCGGCCGGCGAATGCCCATGGTGAGCCCACCCAGCGCGAGGAATGGCTTCACCGTGGAGCCCGGCGGATACACGCCGCGCAACGCGCGGTTGTAGAGCGGTTTGTCCGGCGCCGTCATCAGGTTCTTGTAGTCGACCGAACTGATCCCGTTGACGAAAAGATTGGGGTCGAAGTCGGGAACGCTGGCGAAGGCAAGCACCTGGCCGTTGCGCGGGTCGATGGCGATAGCCGCCCCCGAACGCCCCGCCATCGCATCCAGTGCCGCCTTCTGCAGCCGCACGTCGATGCTCAGGTAAATATTCTTGCCCGGTGTCGGCGGCGTGGTGTCGAGCACCGCCTGGGTGCGTCCATCGGCGTTGACTTCGACCAGCTCGTAGCCCGGCTCGCCGTGCAGCAGTTTCTCGTACGAGCGCTCGATGCCGATGCGACCGATGTGCGTGGTGCCCTTGTAGCTAGCCTCCTCGTCATCGTCCATGCGATCCAGATCGTCCACGTCGATACGGCTCACATAGCCGATGACATGAGCCAGCGCACCACCCAGCGGATAACGCCGCGTGAGATACGGCACCACGTCCACACCCGGGAATCGCCAGCGATTCACGGCGAAGCGGCCGATCTCGTCCTCGGTGAGCTTGAGCTTGAGCGGGATGCCTTCGAAGCGCCGGCCGAGCTTCACCTGCTTCTTGAACGTGACGATGTCGTCGTCGCTGATCGGCACGACCGCGCTGAGCCGCTGCAGCATGTCGTCCATATTGGCGACCTGCTCGGGCGTCACCTCGAGGCGAAACGCGGGGACGTTGTCGGCGAGCAGCACGCCGTTGCGGTCATAGATGAGCCCGCGCGCCGGCGGGATCGACCGCGGTTTCACCCGGTTCTGCTCGGAGCGCGTCACGAACTCGTCGTGATGGAACACCTGCAGGTAGACATAGCGACTGCATACAGCGATCAGGCCGAGCAGGAGCAGGAAGAATCCGGCCAGGGCGCGCCGACGGAACAGCGCCACTTCGCCGCGGACCTCCTTGATCGAGGCGCGCCGCCGGCTCATGTGTCGTGGATGCGCAGGCGTGCGCGGAGGTCGTCGAGGATCAGGAAGACGAACGGCCACAGCGCCGCGCCCACCAGCGGCGAGATCCAGTATTCGGGTGGCGGCAGCGGATCGCCGGCGAACACGCGGATGAGCAGCAGGAGCACGCGGTCATTCAGCAGCAGACCGAGCACGGCCAGCGACTGTTGCCACATGGGGAAGAAGCGCAGCCGCGAGCGGAAGCGCAGCGCGATGAAGACCATCGCCGTAAGGCGCAGCGCCTGTTCGCCAAGCAGCACGCCGTCGAAGAGATCGGCACCGACGCCCAGGCAGAAGGCGAGGCCGAGCGTGACGCGGTCGCCCGACTGCAGGCACCAGTAGAGCAGGATCAGCGCCGGCCAGTAGGGCTTGAACGGCGTCAGCGGCCCCGGCAGCGGAATCAGCATGAGGAACAGCGACAGCAACAGCGTCGCCGCGAACCACAGCTGGCGGACACGAACCTTGTTCATGGCGTCGTCCCCGTCGATGTATTGCCCGTGGACGAGCTGGCGCGTGCGGGCACCGGCGTCGCCGTCGGTGAGGTCACCTTGGGCAGGGTCGGCGCGACGGGTACGGTCGGCGGCGCATTCGGATCCGGCGCGAGGCCGGCTGGCGGACCGGCGTTCGGCGCGAGCGGCGGCGGACCGTCCTGCTCGGCCAGATCGTGCAGCAGGAGCACATCCTCGCTGCGATCCAGATCGGCGGCCGGTTTCGCCTGCGCGGACAGGAACGTCCCCGAGGCCGTCTGCGCCACGTCGCGAATCTCACCCACCGGGAAGCCCGGCGGGAAGCGCCCGCCCAGGCCGGAGGTGACCAGCTTGTCGCCGGACTGCACATCGGCGGAGACGGGAATATTGGGCAGCACGAGCATGTCGCCCCCGCGCGAGCCATAAGCCACCGTGCGCAGGCCGGTGCGCTCGATGGTGACGGGGATCGCGTGGTTCGGATCGGTGATCAGCATGGCGACCGAGGTGGTCGGCATCACTTCGACGATCTGGCCCATCACGCCGCGTGCATCGATCACCACCTGGCCGGCCTGCACCTTGTCGCGCGCACCGACGTTGAGCACGATCCGGTGACGGAAGGTACCCAGATCCACGCCGATGAGGCGCGCGAGCTGCACGTTGAGCGAGAGGCTGTGCTGGGTGTCCAGCAGTTCCTTGAGCCGCTGGTTCTGCTCGGCCACCGAGGCCATGCGGTTGAGCTTGGCATTGGCCAGGAGCAGGTCTTCCCGCAGGCGCTGGTTGGCCTCGGTCAGGCGCTGGCGATCGGCGAACGCCACCGTCGCCGCCTGGAAACCTTGCGACGGCAGACCGGCGATCCGGTAGATCGGTTCGACCACGATGGACAGCCCGTAACGGACGTTACCGAGCCAGCCGCCGCGGTGATCGAGCACCATGAGCACACAGGCGAGCGCGAGATAGACGATCAACCGCAGGGTCCCCGCCACACCGGGCGCGAACAGCGGCGACTGATCGTCGCGATTGAGGGCCATGGCTCAGCGCGTTCCGGCCAGCGCGCCGTCGCGCGCGGCCATCATTCGAACGCGAAGAAGTCGCTGCCGTGCTGGTCGATCATCTCCAGCGCCTTGCCGCCGCCACGGGCGACGCAGGTGAGCGGGTCATCGGCCACCTGCACGTGCAGGCCGGTTTCCTCGGAGATGAGACGATCCAGATCGCGCAGCAACGCGCCGCCACCGGTGAGTACGATGCCGCGCTCGGCCACGTCGGAGCAGAGCTCCGGCGGGGTCTGCTCCAGCGCGGCCTTGACCGCTGCCACGATGCCCGAGAGCGGCTCGTGGAGGGCTTCCAGCACTTCGTTGGAGTTGATCGTGAACATGCGCGGCACGCCCTCGGCGAGGTTACGGCCGGAGATTTCCATCTCGCGGACTTCGCTCTGCGGGAAGGCACAGCCGACTTCGAGCTTGATCCGCTCGGCGGTGGACTCGCCGATCAGGGTGCCGTGGTTGCGGCGCACGTAGTTGATGATGGCTTCGTCGAAGCGATCGCCACCGACGCGGACCGACTGCGAGTAGACGATGCCGTTCAGCGAGATGACCGCGACTTCGGAGGTACCGCCACCGATATCCAGGACCATCGAGCCGCGGGCCTCATGCACCGGAATACCGGCGCCGATGGCCGCTGCCATGGGTTCCTCGATCAGGAAGACGTCGCGGGCGCCTGCACCCTCGGCCGATTCCTTGATCGCGCGGCGCTCCACCTGGGTCGAGCCGCAGGGCACGCAGACCAGCACGCGCGGGCTCGGACGGAGCATGCGCGAACGGTGCACCTGCTTGATGAAATGCTGGAGCATCGCTTCGGTCATGGTGAAGTCGGCGATGACGCCGTCCTTCATCGGACGGACCGTGGCGATATTGCCCGGCGTACGGCCGAGCATGCGCTTGGCGTCGCCACCGACGGCGGCAACGGTTCGCGGACCGCCCGGGCCCCGATCCTGGCGGATCGCGACGACCGACGGTTCGTTGAGGACGATTCCCTGGCCGCGCACATAAATGAGCGTGTTGGCCGTGCCGAGATCGATGGAAATGTCGTTCGAAAAGAGACCGCGGAACTTCTTAAACATGATGCGGCGGACGCCAGTAGCAAGAAAAAGTTAGCGTGCGAGTCTAGATTGGCCTACTCCCCCACGCAAGGGCGAAGAAGTTAAGAAAGCCTTGTAAGTCCGGGTGATGCGTGGGGATTCTCTCGCGATTACGTAATTCTGTACGACTCCGGGAGTCGCCTCGGCGCGCGATTTTGGGTACGATCCGTCGGTTTGCCGGACCCGTCGCGTTCGGCACCCGCTGCGGCCGGATCGACGGTCGCGCCATTCATTCTTCCAGGGTCACCTACGCCATGACTGCCGTTATCTGCGGATCGCTCGCCTACGACACCATCATGGTGTTCCAGGACCAGTTCAAGAACCACATCATTCCGGACCAGGTCCATATCCTGAATGTGTCGTTCCTGGTGCCTGCCATGCGTCGCGAATTCGGCGGCTGCGCCGGCAACATCGCCTACAACCTGAAGCTGCTCGGCGGTTCGCCGATGCCGGTCGCCACCGTCGGCCAGGACTTTGCGCCGTACCGCGCGCACCTGGAAAAGTTCGACATCCGTCTGGACGGCGTGCGCCAGTTCGACGACCAGTTCACCCCGCAGTGCTTCATCACCACCGACCTGGACAACAACCAGATCACCGCCTTCCATCCGGGTGCGATGTCCAGCGCGCACGAGAACCACGTGCGTGACATCCCGGACTACTCGTTCGGCATCGTCGCACCGGATGGTCGCGAAGCGATGTTGCAGCACGTGGAAGAGTTCGCCGCGCGCGGCGTGCCTTTCATCTTCGATCCGGGCCAGGCGATGCCGCTGTTCAACGGCGACGAGTTCCGCTCGATGATCGAGAAGTCCACGTACGTCATCGTCAACGACTACGAGTCGCAGCTGCTGCAGCAGCGCACGGGCTGGAGCGCGGACGAGATCGCATCCAAGGTCACCGCCTACATCATCACGCAGGGTCCGCGCGGCTCGCTGATCCACGTTGGCGGCGAGATCATCACGGTGCAGCCGGCACGCGAGCGCAAGGTTGTCGATCCGACCGGCTGCGGCGACGCGTACCGCGCCGGCCTCATCTTCGGCATCATGAAGAACTACGACTGGAAGACCATCGGCAACATGGCCTCGCTCATGGGCGCGCTGAAGGTCGAACATCCGGGCACGCAGAACCAGTACTTCACGTACGAGCAGTTCGCCACGGAGTTCAAGGACCAGTTCGGTTACGACCTGCCCTGATCGCTTCGGTAGGAGCCGATTCATCGGCGAAAGGCCTAAAAAAAGGGGCGACGCAGTGAATGCGCCGCCCTTTTTTTGTGCCCTGTGTAAGAGCCTTTGCGCTCTGTGTGGGAGCCGCTTCAGCGGCGATCCCGCGGTAGCGGGCAATCTCGCCACGAGCACCCAATCGCCGATGAATCGGCTCCCACAAAGTGCACACACCGCACCATCACTTACGCGGTTTGAAACCCATCGTCGCGTTGACCGCCTGCTGCCAACCTTCGTACAGGTCGTCGCGCGTTTCCTTCGTCATCGACGGCTTGAAGTCGCGATCGACTGCCCAGCGCTTGGTGATATCGCTCTGGTCCTTCCAGAATCCGACCGCAAGACCGGCGAGGTACGCCGCACCCTGTGCCGTGGTTTCCTGGATTTTCGGACGCAGCAGGTTCACGCCGAGGATGTCCGCCTGGAACTGCGCCATGAAGTCGTTGGCGATCGCACCACCATCGGCACGCAGTTCCTTCAGCTGGATGCCGGAGTCGATCTGCATCGCTTCCAGCACGTCACGCGTCTGGTAGGCCATCGACTCGAGCGCGGCGCGAATGAACTGCTCCTTCGTCGTGCCGCGTGACAGACCGAACACGGCACCACGCACATCGCTTCGCCAGTACGGTGCACCGAGCCCGACGAAGGCCGGCACGAAATAGACACCGTCGTTGTCCTTCGCGCGCTCCGCATACGACTGCGAGTCCGACGCCTTGCCCAGCATGCGCAAGCCATCGCGCAACCACTGAATGACCGAACCAGCGACGAAGATGCTGCCTTCCAGCGCGTACTCGACCTTGCCGTTGAGACCCCACGCGATCGTGGTGAGCAGGCCGTTCTTCGAACGCACGGCCTTCTCGCCGGTGTTCATCAGCATGAAGCAGCCGGTGCCGTAGGTGTTCTTCGCCAGGCCCGGCTCGAAGCAGGCCTGTCCGAACAACGCCGCCTGCTGGTCGCCCGCGATACCGGCGATCGGCACTTCGCGGCCGAAGAAATGCTTCGCCAGCGTATTGCCGTAGACCTCGCTAGACGACTTCACTTCGGGCAGCATCGCACGCGGCACGTTGAGCATCTTGAGCAGCTCGTCGTCCCATTCGCGCTTGAAGATGTCGTACATCAGCGTGCGCGAGGCGTTGGTGTAATCGGTAACGTGCACCTTGCCGCCGGTGAGGTTCCAGATGACCCAGGTGTCGATCGTGCCGAAGAGCAGTTCGCCCTTCTCTGCCCGCTCCTGCGCGCCTTCGACGTGATCGAGGATCCAGCGCACCTTGGTGCCGGCAAAGTACGCGTCGATCAGCAGGCCGGTCTTCTCGCGGACCATCGGGTCGAAGCCATCGGCCTTGAGCTTGTCGCAGATGTCGGCCGTCTGCCGCGACTGCCACACGATGGCGTTGTAGATCGGCTGGCCGGTGCTCTTCTCCCAGACCACCGCGGTTTCGCGCTGGTTCGTGATGCCGATACCTTCGATGGCGCTGGCGTCGATGCCCGAGCTGCTGATGACCTCGGTCATCGTCGACAGGACGCTGGTCATGATCTCGCGCGGGTTGTGTTCGACCCAGCCCGGCTGCGGGAAGATCTGCGGAAACTCGCGCTGGGCCGTGCCGGCGATGTTGCCGTCATGGTCGAAGAGCATGGCGCGCGAGCTGGTGGTTCCCTGGTCGATCGCCAGGATGTAGCGCTTGTCCTTGGACGTTTCCATTGCTGGCCTCACCGAGTCGTCTGGTTGGAAGAGTTGCGACCGGCCGCCTGGCGCGCTTCTTCAAGCGCACGCTGGCGTGCCGGCAGGAAGGGATGCACGAGCAGCTGGTAAGCGCCGCCGCCGACGACACCACCGATCAGCGGGCCGACGATCGGCACCCACCAGTAGTTGTCGGGTGATGGCAGGGCGGACGAGCCCCAGCCGGCGAAGAACGCGAACAGACGGGGACCGAAGTCGCGCGCCGGGTTGATCGCCCATGCTTCGAGGTAACCCATCGAGGCACCGATGGTGGCCACCAGCAGGCCGATGATCAGCGCGCCGCTGTTGGCGCCCGGGGCGGTCTCGTTGTACTGCTCGGTGATGGCGAAGATGCCGAACAGCAGGAAGGCGGTCAGGATGACCTGGTCGAGCAAGGCGTGCATCGGCGTGATGGCCAGCCCCGGATGCGTGAAGAACACGCCGGCCGCACCGCCGGCTTCGCGGGTCAGGTTGTGCGTTTCGTTGAAATGGTCGATGACCGGTCCGAACAGGACGTAGACGATGGCCGCGCCCAGGAAGGCGCCAATGACCTGGGCGATCCAGTACGGGACCACTTTCTTCCACGAGAAATCGCGGAAGATCGCCAGGGCCAGGGTCACCGCCGGGTTCGCATGCGTACCCGACACCGAGGCGGTCGCGTAGATCGCAATGGTGACCGCGAGGCCCCACGCGATACAGACGCCCCAATACGCATTGAGGTAGGGACTAGGGTCGTAGAGCACGTACATGCACGCTACGGAATCGCCGAACGCAATGATGATGAACATCGCGAGGGCTTCGGAAATCAGCTCGCCTATCTGTTGTCGCATGATCCGTCTCTCCATCGGGTTTCATGGCTGGGAAGCGCCGGCAGGCGCTACGGGTGGGTGGCAGCCCCCTGGGGGACACGCCGGTTCAGGTACTCGGTGAGGCGACGCACATCGTCGGGGCCGACACGCAGCCCGATCTTGCTCCGGCGCCACAGGATGTCCTCGGCTTCGGTCGCCCATTCGTGGCGGACCAGGTAATCCACCTCCGCCTGGTACAGATCCGAGCCGAAATGCTCGCCCAGCGCGGCAAGGCCATTGGCCTCGCCCAGCAGGTCGCGGGCGCGCGTGCCGTACATGTGCGTGAGCCGCCAGGCAAAGGTCTCCGGCAGCCACGGACGCGAAGAGCGGATGTCGTCGGTGAGCGCGTCGATATCGCGCTCACCACCACCGGGCAGCGGACGTGCGTCGGCTGTCCACGCGGGTTTGTCGTTGCCCAGCAGCGGCGCGAGCTTGTCGACGGCCTCTTCGGAGAGCTTGCGGAAGGTGGTTAGCTTGCCGCCGAACACGTTGAGCAGGGGCGCACCATCCGTATCGATATCGAGCAGGTAATCGCGCGTGACTTCCGAGGCGCTGCCGGATTCGTCCTGCAGCAGCGGACGCACGCCGCTATAGCTCCACACGACATCGGCGGGCGTGAGCTGCTTCTTGAAGTAGCGGTTCACCGCCTCGCACAGGTACTGGGTCTCCTCCGCTTCGATCACCGGGTGCGAGGGATCCGCTTTGTATTCGATGTCCGTCGTACCGATCAGCGTGAAGTCGCGCTCATACGGAATGGCGAAGACGATGCGGCGATCCGGCTGCTGGAAGATGTACGCGTAACGATGATCGAAGATCTTCGGCACCACGATGTGGCTGCCCTTGATCAGGCGCAGCGTGTGCGAATGCTTCAGGTGGACCACGTCGTCGAGGAAGCTCGCCGCCCAGGGGCCGGCGGCATTGACCAGCGCGCGCGCCTTGACGAAGTGACGGCTGCCGTCGCGTGCCTCGAGCTCGGCCGTCCAGCCATCCGCATCACGCCGCGCGCTGATGCACTTGGTGTGCGTCTCGATCTTCGCGCCACGGTGCACGGCATCCATCGCGTTGAGCACGACCAGGCGGGCATCCTGCACCCAGGCATCGGAGTAGACGAAGCCCTGGTGGAATTCGCTGCGCAGCGGCTCGCCGGTAACGTGCTTGGCAAAACGCACGCGGCGCGACCCGGGCAGCGTCCGCCGGCCGCGACCCAGATGGTCATAAAGAAAGAGCCCGATGCGGATCATCCACGCCGGGCGCAGGTGCGGCTGGTGCGGAAGAATGAAGCGCAGCGGCCAGATGATGTGCGGTGCGGCCCTGAGCAGGACCTCGCGCTCGGCCAACGCCTTGCCGACAAGGGCGAACTCGAACTGCTCCAGATAGCGCAGCCCGCCGTGGATCAGCTTGGTCGCCGCGCTCGAGGTATGCGAAGCCAGGTCGTCACGCTCGCACAGCCACACCGACAGTCCGCGCCCTACCGCATCACGCGCGATTCCGACGCCATTGACGCCACCACCGACCACCAGAACATCGACCTGCTCGACCATCGCGCACTCCGCTTGGCTGGAGGCACCGCTTTACTGAGAGGGGAATCGCCTTGTTCGGCTATGTTCGTTTTTCTTTACGTAGCGCCCGAAGGGCACGAAAAACGAACATTTCACACGGTCAGCAAGCGGGGCCTGCGTTAATAGTGAGCATATTCGAACATAAACGAACATGGCACGCTGCACTGCAACGCGACATTTGTTTGAAACAGCGAGCGCCGAGCAGGGTGAGTATGGGCGCCGCGCCGTCGAGCGACCAGTTAATCCACTGGATCTACTGACTATTCGCACAAGGGGCTCACCGAACGCTCCCGACACCTGTCCCTGCCAGCCCACACTTCGTCCCCGAAAGACGTCGGTTGGCCCCCTTCATCTGGCCCCGAAGGCGGGGACCAGCAAGGATCGTTAGTCAACGACTCCTGGGAACGCCAACGTGTCCAACCGCGACCTGCCCAAGCCGGCAACGACCGCTCCTCGTCCACAAGGCGGCATCGTGCCGCTGCTCGTCATCGCCGGGCTTTTTGGCCTGGCGCACGTGCTGACCAATGGGCAATACGGCTTTCATCGCGATGAGCTCCAGTTCCTGAGCGACGCCCAGCATCTGGATTGGGGCTTCGTACCTTACCCACCGCTCACGTCGGCGCTCGTGCTTCTGGGACTGAAAACGTTTGGGCTCTCGTTGATGGGGCTGCGCTTGTTCTCGGTCGTGGCGCAGAGCGCGGTGATCCTGATCAGCGGACTCATGGCGCGTGACCTGGGTGGCAGCCGCCAGGCCCAGGCCTTTGCGACGATCGCCGTCGGGCTGTCGCCTGCGCCCATGAGCAATGCCACCATGTTCCAGTACTCGTCGTTCGACATGCTCTGGTGGGTGTTGATCGCGTGGAGTGTCATTCGGCTGCTCCGCGACGACAATCCTCGCTGGTGGGTGGCGATCGGCCTGTTCGCCGGCCTGGGGTTGCAGACCAAGTACTCGATAGCATTCGAGCTGACAGGCGTCGTCATCGGGCTACTGCTGACCGATGCGCGGCGATACCTCGCTGGGCGATGGCTCTGGGTGGGCGTGGGTGTGGCGCTCCTCGTGTTTGCTCCCAACCTCATCTGGCTCGCCCGGCACGACTTCATTTCCTACCGCTTCCTGGAGAGCATCCACGCCCGCGACGTCAACGAAGGTCGCGCGGAAGGTTTTCTGCGAGACCAGTTTCTGATCAATGCCAACCTGTTTGCCGCGCCGGTCTGGATCGCGGGCTTGTGGGGATACTTCCGCACGCCCCGCTACCGCATGCTGGCCTGGATGTACGTCACCCCGTTGCTGCTGTTCATGCTTCTAAGAGGCCGCTTCTACTACGTCAGCGCCGCTTACCCGATGCTGCTGGCAATGGGCTCCGTGCTTGGCGAGCGCTGGCTGCGCACCCTGCATCAGGCGTGGCGGACAACGATAGCCGTGCTGATCTTCAGCGGCGTGGCGGCTATCGGCATCTACGCAGCGATGATCATCATGCCGGTCACCACCAACGGCCCGTTGCGCGACTTTGCACTGAAGCGGAACTACGACCTGCGCGAGAAAGTTGGCTGGAACGAAATGGTGGCGCGCGTGGCAGACATCAGGGACGCCCTGCCCGCCGAGCGGCAGGTCAACCTGGGCATTGTCGTGGGCAACTACGGCGAACAGGGCGCCATTGCTTTGCTCGGGAAGGCTTACGGCCTGCCTGCACCGATCACCGCGGTCAATTCCGGATGGCTGCGCGGCTATCCGCAGACTCCGCCGCAGACGGTCATCGTGCTGGGGAGTTCACGCGAGCGCGCGGATGAGCTCTTCGTCGATTGCCGCCTCGCCGGTCACTCGGACAATGCATGGGGCGTCGTCAACGAAGAGAGCCGTGATCACCCGGACATCTTCGTTTGCGGGCCCGCGCGCAAGCCGTGGAGTGAGCTCTGGCCTCATGAGCCCGAATTCGGTTAGTGCGCGAGCGGGGCCTCAGCTCGCCACGTGCAGCTGAGTCCCCGCCGCCTCGAGCACCGGCAGCAGCGGCTCCGGCGGCGTCTTGTCGGTAAACCAGGCATCGACCCGCGAGAAATCGCCGAGTCGGACCATCGCGTTGCGCCCGATCTTCGTATGGTCCGCGCCCAGATACACCTGGCGCGAGTGCTCGATGATCGCCTGAGCGACGCGCACTTCGTGGAAGTCGAAATCCAACAGCGTTCCATCCAGCTCGATGCCGGAGATACCGATGATCCCGTAGTCGACCTTGAACTGGCGAATAAGCTCGATCGTCGCCTCGCCCGTGACACCGCGGTCGCGACCACGCACCACGCCGCCGGCAACGATCACCTCGAACGTCGGGTTGTCGCTGAGCAGGAGCGCGATATTGAGATTGTTGGTGATGACACGCAGGTCGCGATGATCGAGCAAGGCGCGGCCGACGCCTTCGTTGGTGGTGCCCAGGTTGATGAAGAGCGAGGAGCCATCCGGGATCTGTTTTGCGATCGACGCCGCGATACGGTTCTTCTCCGCGGCCTGCAGCGTCTGGCGCGCCGCGTAGGCAACGTTCTCGACACTCGACGAGGGACTTACCCCGCCGTGGTAGCGACGAATAAGGCCGCTGTCGGAGAGCAGGTTGAGGTCGCGGCGGATGGTCTGCGGGGCGACGTCGAAATGACTGGCCAACTCGTCCACACCAACGAAACCTTCGCGCTGCACGATCGCGATGAGTTCTTCCTGCCGGCGGTTCAATCGTGGATCCATCGTTATCCCGTTACTCCGTGACACAGCGACATGATGCCGGGTCGCAGCGAGAGTGTCATGCGGCGGTTGCGTTGAGCCTGGGTTGCAGCCCTGCTCCTGTGGGAGCCGATTCATCGGCGATAACCCGGATATCGCGAGCTTGCCCGCTGCCGCGGGATCGCCGATAAATCGGCTCCCACAGGGGTTTCGGGTAAAAAGCAGACAAAGAAAAACCCGCCTTCTTTCGAAGACGGGTTGTTCCGGTATAAGGCCCCTGGCGGTGACCTGTTGCGGGTCTTGCGCTGCGCGCAGACAAAGAAAAACCCGCCTTCTTTCGAAGACGGGTTGTTCCGGTATAAGGCCCCTGGCGGTGACCTACTCTTGCATGGCTTGAGCCACACTACCATCGGCGCATGCGCGTTTCACTTCTGAGTTCGGGATGGGATCAGGTGGTACCACGCCGCTATGGCCGCCAGGGAAGGGGTGGGAGCAGCGCTTTTTGAGCGCCGGCTCCACAGAGGGTGTAAACGAGTGACAAGCGTCCGGATTCGGAAGCGAGTAGAGAGAGTTAAGACGGTGAAGCGTCTTGGGGTTATATGGTCAAGCCTCACGGCTCATTAGTACACGTAAGCTCAATGCATTGCTGCACTTCCACACCGTGCCTATCAACCACCTAGTCTTGATGGTGCCTTTAGGAGAGTCAAGCTCTCGGGAGATCTCATCTTGGGGCGTGCTTCCCGCTTAGATGCTTTCAGCGGTTATCACTTCCGTTCGTAGCTACCGGGCAATGCCATGGGCATGACAACCCGAACACCAGCGGAACGTCCACTCCGGTCCTCTCGTACTAGGAGCAGCCCCCTCAAATCTCCAACGCCCACGACAGATAGGGACCGAACTGTCTCACGACGTTCTGAACCCAGCTCGCGTACCACTTTAAATGGCGAACAGCCATACCCTTGGGACCGGCTACAGCCCCAGGATGTGATGAGCCGACATCGAGGTGCCAAACACCGCCGTCGATATGAACTCTTGGGCGGTATCAGCCTGTTATCCCCGGAGTACCTTTTATCCGTTGAGCGATGGCCCTTCCATACAGAACCACCGGATCACTAAGACCTACTTTCGTACCTGCTTGATCCGTCGATCTCGCAGTCAAGCACGCTTATGCCTTTGCACACAGTGCGCGATGTCCGACCGCGCTGAGCGTACCTTCGTGCTCCTCCGTTACTCTTTGGGAGGAGACCGCCCCAGTCAAACTACCCACCATACACGGTCCCCGATCCGGATTACGGACCTAGGTTAGAACGTCAAGCACTTCAGGGTGGTATTTCAAGGATGGCTCCACCAGAACTAGCGTCCTGGTTTCATAGCCTCCCACCTATCCTACACAGAAGAACTCAACGTTCAGTGTAAAGCTATAGTAAAGGTTCACGGGGTCTTTCCGTCTTGCCGCGGGAACGCTGCATCTTCACAGCGATTTCAATTTCACTGAGTCTCGGGTGGAGACAGCGCCGCTGTCGTTACGCCATTCGTGCAGGTCGGAACTTACCCGACAAGGAATTTCGCTACCTTAGGACCGTTATAGTTACGGCCGCCGTTTACTGGGGCTTCGATCAAGAGCTTCGCCTTGCGGCTGACCCCATCAATTAACCTTCCAGCACCGGGCAGGCGTCACACCCTATACGTCCACTTTCGTGTTTGCAGAGTGCTGTGTTTTTGATAAACAGTCGCAGCGGCCAGGTTACTGCGACCCCTCGATGCTCAGTCACGCACGTGACCACACCAAGAGGCGCACCTTCTCCCGAAGTTACGGTGCCATTTTGCCTAGTTCCTTCACCCGAGTTCTCTCAAGCGCCTTGGGATTCTCACCCTGCCTACCTGTGTCGGTTTGCGGTACGGTTTTTCTACAGCTGAAGCTTAGTGGCTTTTCCTGGAAGCGTGGTGTCAGTCACTTCGTCCCAAAGGACTCGTCTCGGTGCTCGGCATAAAGATTCCCGGATTTGCCTAAGAATCATGCCTACCGCCTTTCCCCAGGACAACCAACGCCTGGTAGACCTAACCTTCTCCGTCCCCACATCGCACTGTAGAAAAGTGCAGGAATATTAACCTGCTTCCCATCGACTACGCATTTCTGCCTCGCCTTAGGGGCCGACTCACCCTGCGCCGATGAACGTTGCGCGAGGAAACCTTGGGCTTTCGGCGGGGAGGCTTTTCACCCCCCTTATCGTTACTCATGTCAGCATTCGCACTTCCGATACCTCCAGCAGACTTTACAATCCACCTTCACAGGCCTACGGAACGCTCCTCTACCGCGTACAGATCAAAATCTGTACACCCCGAGCTTCGGTGCATAGCTTAGCCCCGTTAAATCTTCCGCGCAGACCGACTCGACCAGTGAGCTATTACGCTTTCTTTAAAGGGTGGCTGCTTCTAAGCCAACCTCCTGGCTGTCTATGCCTTTCCACATCGTTTTCCACTTAGCTATGACTTTGGGACCTTAGCTGCGGGTCTGGGTTGTTTCCCTTTTCACGACGGACGTTAGCACCCGCCGTGTGTCTCCCGTGTATCACGTGTTGGTATTCGGAGTTTGCCATGGTTTGGTAAGTCTCAATGACCCCCTAGCCATAACAGTGCTCTACCCCCAACAGTGTTCGCACGAGGCGCTACCTAAATAGCTTTCGAGGAGAACCAGCTATCTCCGAGTTTGTTTAGCCTTTCACTCCGATCCTCAACTCATCCCCATCTATTGCAACAGATGTGGGTTCGGTCCTCCAGTGCGTGTTACCGCACCTTCAACCTGGTCAAGGATAGATCACTCGGTTTCGGGTCTACTGCCAGAGACTATTCGCCCTATTCAGACTCGGTTTCCCTTCGCCTCCCCTATACGGTTAAGCTTGCCACTGACAGTAAGTCGCTGACCCATTATACAAAAGGTACGCAGTCACCCTTGCGGGCTTCCACTGCTTGTACGTATACGGTTTCAGGGTCTATTTCACTCCCCTCTCCGGGGTTCTTTTCGCCTTTCCCTCACGGTACTAGTTCGCTATCGGTCAGTCAGGAGTATTTAGCCTTGGAGGATGG